>NZ_CP136694.1:2100000-3200504 GCF_032922765.1 Nonlabens ulvanivorans | reverse complement strand
AGTCGTTCCTGTGTTGGTCGCTGTTAAGGTATATGTGATCATATCACCTACACTAATAACTCCATCACCATTGGTATCTGCATAAACACCACCTTTAACTAACTCGATAGCATCGTTTGGTGTTAACGGTGTGATCGTTGGATCATTCGTCGTATCACCATCCATATCGTTATCCTCATCAGCTGGATTATCACTATCTGACACATCGCTTACTGGTCCGTCAATAGTAGTTCCCATTGCTATCGCAGTATTGGTAACACCACCGTTGTCAATATCCATTTGAGTGAACACGTATGATGAAGTTGCAGTACCTGACATTCCTGGATCAATAGGGTCTGGTGTAACAAGGAGTCCTGTTACGCCAATTGTAGTATCATCAATAACGGTTCCTGAAACAACTAAATTACCTGTATTGTTAACAGTAAACGTATAGTCGATTCTATCACCAACATTTATAACACCATCCATATTCACATCTACATATAAACCAACTTTAGTTAATTCAATTTCAGAAAGTGGAGTTATCACAAATACTGTAGGGTCCTCTGCATCACCATCCATATCAGTATCAAGATCGGCAGGATCTGCTGGATCATCAGAAACATCAGTTACAGGTGGTAACGGATCTCCGTTACTATCAATAGTATCACCAGTCACAATTGCTGAGTTAGTAACATTTCCTGCATCAACATCTGCCTGTGTTATCATATACATAGAAGTTGCTGTACCAATTTGACCAGGATTCAAATTTGCTGGCGTCACTGGTAAATTTGTAACTCCTATAACTGTATCATCTATAGTAAGATTAGATACAACTGTATTTCCTGTATTTGTAACCGTAAACATGTAAGTTAACATGTCTCCAGCGTCTACAACTCCATTTCCATTCGTATCTGTATATGAATCTGCTTTCGCGAAAGCGAGATTAGGTTCACTTAAATCAATAACCGTTCTATCATCAGGCTCACCATCACCATTAGGATCAATATTTGCCCCATCCATAGGATCATCTGAAGTATCAGTAACTGGATTATCTTGAGGATCATCTCCCGTAACTGTTGCACTGTTATCGATCTGTCCTGCAGCAATATCTAAAGCTGTTATAGGATAAATTACTTGTGCAGTACCCATAGCTCCAGGAGCTAAAGTATCAGGTGTTAAAGCAAGCGCAACAACTCCAATAACAGCATCGTCAATTACTATACTATCAATTGTCGCATCTCCTGTATTAGTTACCTCAAAGTCATAAGTAACCGTATCTCCTAAATTAACGATACCATCACCGTTTACATCTGTATAGAGAGCCGTTTTAGTTAAAGACATACTATCTTCAACTGGAAGAGTTGTAGTTGTATCATCATCTGGAGCACCTGTTTCATCAGCAGGATTACCTGAATCAGAAATATCGCTCACCGGATCACCGATAGAATCAAAACCGGAAGCTGTAGCTGTGTTTACAACTGTACCATTATCAATATCAGCCTGTGTAAGAGTATAATCAAATGTTGCTACACCCATTTCACTTGGGTTTAGAATTGCTGGAGAAACAGCGAGATTAACCGCGCCTACAGTTGCATCATTAACAACTAATGAATTTACTTGAATCGTACCAGAATTAGTCACAGTGAATGTATATGTAATCATATCATTTACATCAACCATTCCGTTCATATTAACATCAACATATACTCCGGTTTTAACTAGAGTAATTTCAGCCGTAGGAGTTAATGGTGTTATAGTTGGATCATTTGTTAAATCACCATCCATATCATTGTCTTCATCAATTGGATTTGCAGAATCAGACACATCTGATAACGGATCACCTGAACCATCATCTGTTGCATTTACTATTGCACTGTTAGTAACTCCACCTAAATTAATATCAGGCTGAGTTAAAGCATAAGTATAATTCACTGTAGCAACACTACCTGGAAGCAACGGATCTGGAGTAACAGCTAATGCCATAGCTCCAATAGTTGCATCATCAATTGTTAAACCACTAAGAACTGTGTTTCCTGTATTAGTAACTGTAAACGTATATAATATAGAGTCACCTAGGTTTACTAAACCATCCATATTTGTATCCTCATATACACCATCTTTAACTAAGACCATTGCAGGATCAAACACTTCAAGGTAGTTAGGTGTGCCATCCATATCATCATCATCGTTGGTTGGATCACCATCACCATCAGTATCTTCTACAGGATTATCAGTTAGGAAACCATCATTATCATCATCAGTATCTCTATAGTCTGGCTCGTCGGTACCATCCGTATTGTTCAGCTCATTGGCTGGATCCGTATCTACTGTATCTCCACTTGGGTCACTGTATGGATCTCCTGCGTCTACTGCATCGAAAGCATCATCAATACCATCGCCATCAGTATCGCCTACTTCTGTAGTATCTGCGATTCCATCATTATCTACATCATCTCCTTCGATACGATCGCTTACGCCATCATTATCACTATCATCATCTAAGTAATCTGGAGCGTCTGTTCCATCTGTATTCTCTGGTGTGATTCCTTCGCCACTTCCTGGAGTCGTCTCATAGGCATCATCCAATCCATTCATGTCACTATCTACACCATCTGGTGCTGTGTAACCTGGTGTGGTTTGTGCTTCTACGTTATCTGGAATACCATCATTGTCAGCATCTTGATCAAACTGATCGATAAGACCATCATTATCACTATCAAAACTGTCTACTACGCCATCGTTGTTGGCATCATTGGCTGGTGTAACATCTTGGTAGTTTAAGATACCATCATTGTCATCATCGCCTAGTGGATCTACTCCACCATTCTCTACCGTATCTAAGATACCATCGTTATCATCATCGATATCTACTAAGTCATTGATACCATCTCCATCATTGTCTGGAATCTCCAAGTAATCTGGTGTTCCATTCATATCAGCATCTGGAATCTCATCTGCTGTTGGTATTAAATCATTATCATCATCAGTATCTCTATAGTCTGGCTCGTCGGTACCATCCGTATTGTTCAGCTCATTGGCTGGATCCGTATCTACTGTATCTCCACTTGGGTCACTGTATGGATCTCCTGCGTCTACTGCATCGAAAGCATCATCAATACCATCGCCATCAGTATCGCCTACTTCTGTAGTATCTGCGATTCCATCATTATCTACATCATCTCCTTCGATACGATCGCTTACGCCATCATTATCACTGTCATCATCTAAGTAATCTGGAGCGTCTGTTCCATCTGTGTTCTCTGGTGTGATTCCTTCGCCACTTCCTGGAGTCGTCTCATAAGCATCATCCAATCCATTCATGTCACTATCTACACCATCTGGTGCTGTGTAACCTGGTGTGGTTTGTGCTTCTACGTTATCTGGAATACCATCATTGTCAGCATCTTGATCAAACTGATCGATAAGACCATCATTATCACTATCAAAACTGTCTACTACGCCATCGTTGTTGGCATCATTGGCTGGTGTAACATCTTGGTAGTTTAAGATACCATCATTATCATCATCGCCTAGTGGATCTACTCCACCATTCTCTACCGTATCTAAGATACCATCGTTATCATCATCGATATCTACTAAGTCATTGATACCATCTCCATCATTGTCTGGAATCTCCAAGTAATCTGGTGTTCCATTCATATCAGCATCTGGAATCTCATCTGCTGTTGGTATTAAATCATTATCATCATCAGTATCTCTATAGTCTGGCTCGTCGGTACCATCCGTATTGTTCAGCTCATTGGCTGGATCATTCGTTACCGTAGCTCCACTTGGATCACTGTATGGATCTGTAGCATTTGCTGGATCAAAGGCATCATCAATACCATCGCCATCAGTATCGCCTACTTCTGTAGTATCTGCGATTCCATCATTATCTACATCATCTCCTTCGATACGATCGCTTACGCCATCATTATCACTGTCATCATCTAAGTAATCTGGAGCGTCTGTTCCATCTGTGTTCTCTGGTGTGATTCCTTCGCCACTTCCTGGAGTCGTCTCATAAGCATCATCCAATCCATTCATGTCACTATCTACACCATCTGGTGCTGTGTAACCTGGTGTGGTTTGTGCTTCTACGTTATCTGGAATACCATCATTGTCAGCATCTTGATCAAACTGATCGATAAGACCATCATTATCACTATCAAAACTGTCTACTACGCCATCGTTGTTGGCATCATTGGCTGGTGTAACATCTTGGTAGTTTAAAATACCATCATTGTCATCATCGCCTAGTGGATCTACACCACCATTCTCTACTGTATCTAAGATACCATCGTTATCATCATCGATATCTACTAAGTCATTGATACCATCTCCATCATTGTCTGGAATCTCCAAGTAATCTGGTGTTCCATTCATATCAGCATCTGGAATCTCATCTGCTGTTGGTATTAAATCGTTATCATCATCAGTATCTCTATAGTCTGGCTCATCTGTACCATCCGTATTGTTCAGCTCATTGGCTGGATCATTCGTTACCGTAGCTCCACTTGGATCGCTGTATGGATCTGTAGCATTTGCTGGATCAAAGGCATCATCAATACCATCGCCATCGGTATCGCCTACTTCAGTAGTATCTGCGATTCCATCATTATCTACATCATCTCCTTCGATACGATCGCTTACGCCATCATTATCACTGTCAGCATCTAAGTAATCTGGAGCATCTGTTCCATCTGTGTTCTCAGGTGTGATTCCTTCTCCACTTCCTGGAGTCGTCTCATAAGCATCATCCAATCCATTCATGTCACTATCTACACCATCTGGTGCTGTGTAACCTGGTGTGGTTTGTGCTTCTACGTTATCTGAAATACCATCATTGTCAGCATCTTGATCAAACTGATCAATAAGACCATCATTATCACTATCAAAACTGTCTACTACGCCATCGTTGTTGGCATCATTGGCTGGTGTAACATCTTGGTAGTTTAAGATACCATCATTGTCATCATCGCCTAGTGGATCTACTCCACCATTCTCTACTGTATCTAAGATACCATCGTTATCATCATCGATATCTACTAAGTCATTGATACCATCTCCATCATTGTCTGGAATCTCCAAGTAATCTGGTGTTCCATTCATATCAGCATCTGGAATCTCATCTGCTGTTGGTATTAAATCGTTATCATCATCAGTATCTCTATAGTCTGGCTCATCTGTACCATCCGTATTGTTCAGCTCAGTTGCTGGATCATTCGTTACCGTAGCTCCACTTGGATCGCTGTATGGATCTATAGCATTTGCTGGATCAAAGGCATCATCAATACCATCGCCATCGGTATCGCCTACTTCTGTAGTATCTGCGATTCCATCATTATCTACATCATCTCCTTCGATACGATCGCTTACGCCATCATTATCACTGTCAGCATCTAAGTAATCTGGAGCGTCTGTTCCATCTGTATTTTCTGGTGTGATTCCTTCTCCACTTCCTGGAGTCGTCTCATAAGCATCATCCAATCCATTCATGTCACTATCTACACCATCTGGTGCTGTGTAACCTGGTGTTGTTTGTGCTTCTACGTTATCTGGAATACCATCATTGTCAGCATCTTGATCAAACTGATCGATAAGACCATCATTATCACTATCAAAACTGTCTACTACGCCATCGCCATTTAAGTCATTGGCAGGTGTAACATCTTGGTAGTTTAAGATACCATCATTGTCAGCATCACCTAGTGGATCTACACCACCATTCTCTACTGTATCTAGGATACCGTCATTATCATCATCGATATCTACTAAGTCATTGATACCATCTCCATCATTGTCTGGAATCTCCAAGTAATCTGGTGTTCCATTCATATCAGCATCTGGAATCTCGTCTGCTGTTGGTATTAAATCGTTATCATCATCAGTATCTCTATAGTCTGGCTCATCGGTACCATCCGTATTGTTCAACTCAGTTGCTGGATCCGTATCTACTGTATCTCCACTTGGATCACTGTATGGCGCTCCTGCGTCTACAGCATCAAAGGCATCATCAATACCATCGCCATCAGTATCGCCTACTTCAGTAGTATCTGCGATTCCATCATTATCTAAATCATCTCCTTCGATACGATCGCTTACGCCATCATTATCACTGTCATCATCTAAGTAATCTGGAGCATCTGTTCCATCTGTGTTCTCTGGTGTGATTCCTTCGCCACTTCCTGGAGTCGTCTCATAGGCATCATCCAATCCATTCAAGTCACTATCCACACCATCTGGGGCTGTGTAACCTGGTGTTGTTTGTGCTTCTACGTTATCTGGAATACCATCATTGTCAGCATCTTGATCAAACTGATCGATAAGACCATCATTATCACTATCAAAACTGTCTACTACGCCATCGCCATTTAAGTCATTGGCAGGTGTAACATCTTGGTAGTTTAAGATACCATCATTGTCAGCATCACCTAGTGGATCTACACCACCATTCTCTACTGTATCTAGGATACCGTCATTATCATCATCGATATCTACTAAGTCATTGATACCATCTCCATCATTGTCTGGAATCTCCAAGTAATCTGGTGTTCCATTCATATCAGCATCTGGAATCTCGTCTGCTGTTGGTATTAAATCGTTATCATCATCAGTATCTCTATAGTCTGGCTCATCGGTACCATCCGTATTGTTCAACTCAGTTGCTGGATCCGTATCTACTGTATCTCCACTTGGATCACTGTATGGCGCTCCTGCGTCTACAGCATCAAAGGCATCATCAATACCATCGCCATCAGTATCGCCTACTTCAGTAGTATCTGCGATTCCATCATTATCTACATCATCTCCTTCGATACGATCGCTTACGCCATCATTATCACTGTCACCATCTAAGTAATCTGGAGCATCTGTTCCATCTGTATTCTCAGGTGTGATTCCTTCGCCACTTCCTGGAGTCGTCTCATAAGCATCATCCAATCCATTCATGTCACTATCTACACCATCTGGTGCTGTGTAACCTGGTGTGGTTTGTGCTTCTACGTTATCTGGAATACCATCATTGTCAGCATCTTGATCAAACTGATCGATAAGACCATCATTATCACTATCAAAACTGTCTACTACGCCATCGCCATTTAAGTCATTGGCAGGTGTAACATCTTGGTAGTTTAAGATACCATCATTGTCAGCATCACCTAGTGGATCTACACCACCATTCTCTACTGTATCTAGGATACCGTCATTATCATCATCGATATCTACTAAGTCATTGATACCATCTCCATCATTGTCTGGAATCTCCAAGTAATCTGGTGTTCCATTCATATCAGCATCTGGAATCTCGTCTGCTGTTGGTATTAAATCGTTATCATCATCAGTATCTCTATAGTCTGGCTCATCGGTACCATCCGTATTGTTCAACTCAGTTGCTGGATCATTCGTTACCGTAGCTCCACTTGGATCGCTGTATGGATCTATAGCATTTGCTGGATCAAAGGCATCATCAATACCATCGCCATCGGTATCGCCTACTTCAGTAGTATCTGCGATTCCATCATTATCTAAATCATCTCCTTCGATACGATCGCTTACGCCATCATTATCACTGTCATCATCTAAGTAATCTGGAGCATCTGTTCCATCTGTGTTCTCTGGTGTGATTCCTTCGCCACTTCCTGGAGTCGTCTCATAGGCATCATCCAATCCATTCATGTCACTATCCACACCATCTGGGGCTGTGTAACCTGGTGTTGTTTGTGCTTCTACGTTATCTGGAATACCATCATTGTCAGCATCTTGATCAAACTGATCGATAAGACCATCATTATCACTATCAAAACTGTCTACTACGCCATCGCCATTTAAGTCATTGGCAGGTGTAACATCTTGGTAGTTTAAGATACCATCATTGTCATCATCGCCTAGTGGATCTACACCACCATTCTCTACTGTATCTAGGATACCGTCATTATCATCATCGATATCTACTAAGTCATTGACACCATCTCCATCATTGTCTGGAATCTCCAAGTAATCTGGTGTTCCATTCATATCAGCATCTGGAATCTCGTCTGCTGTTGGTATTAAATCGTTATCATCATCAGTATCTCTATAGTCTGGCTCATCGGTACCATCCGTATTGTTCAACTCAGTTGCTGGATCCGTATCTACTGTATCTCCACTTGGATCACTGTATGGCGCTCCTGCGTCTACAGCATCAAAGGCATCATCAATACCATCGCCATCAGTATCGCCTACTTCAGTAGTATCTGCGATTCCATCATTATCTAAATCATCTCCTTCGATACGATCGCTTACGCCATCATTATCACTGTCATCATCTAAGTAATCTGGAGCATCTGTTCCATCTGTGTTCTCTGGTGTGATTCCTTCGCCACTTCCTGGAGTCGTCTCATAGGCATCATCCAATCCATTCATGTCACTATCCACACCATCTGGGGCTGTGTAACCTGGTGTTGTTTGTGCTTCTACGTTATCTGGAATACCATCATTGTCAGCATCTTGATCAAACTGATCGATAAGACCATCATTATCACTATCAAAACTGTCTACTACGCCATCGCCATTTAAGTCATTGGCAGGTGTAACATCTTGGTAGTTTAAGATACCATCATTGTCAGCATCACCTAGTGGATCTACACCACCATTCTCTACTGTATCTAGGATACCGTCATTATCATCATCGATATCTACTAAGTCATTGATACCATCTCCATCATTGTCTGGAATCTCCAAGTAATCTGGTGTTCCATTCATATCAGCATCTGGAATCTCGTCTGCTGTTGGTATTAAATCGTTATCATCATCAGTATCTCTATAGTCTGGCTCATCGGTACCATCCGTATTGTTCAACTCAGTTGCTGGATCCGTATCTACTGTATCTCCACTTGGATCACTGTATGGCGCTCCTGCGTCTACAGCATCAAAGGCATCATCAATACCATCGCCATCAGTATCGCCTACTTCAGTAGTATCTGCGATTCCATCATTATCTAAATCATCTCCTTCGATACGATCGCTTACGCCATCATTATCACTGTCATCATCTAAGTAATCTGGAGCATCTGTTCCATCTGTGTTCTCTGGTGTGATTCCTTCGCCACTTCCTGGAGTCGTCTCATAGGCATCATCCAATCCATTCATGTCACTATCTACACCATCTGGTGCTGTGTAACCTGGTGTGGTTTGTGCTTCTACGTTATCTGGAATACCATCATTGTCAGCATCTTGATCAAACTGATCGATAAGACCATCATTATCACTATCAAAACTGTCTACTACGCCATCGCCATTTAAGTCATTGGCAGGTGTAACATCTTGGTAGTTTAAAATACCATCATTGTCTTCATCGCCTAGTGGATCTACTCCACCGTTCTCTACCGTATCTAAGATACCATCGTTATCATCATCGATATCTACTAAGTCATTGATACCATCTCCATCATTGTCTGGAATCTCCAAGTAATCTGGTGTTCCATTCATATCAGCATCTGGAATCTCATCTGCTGTTGGTATTAAATCATTATCATCATCAGTATCTCTATAGTCTGGCTCGTCGGTACCATCCGTATTGTTCAGCTCATTGGCTGGATCCGTATCTACTGTATCTCCACTTGGATCACTGTATGGATCTCCTGCGTCTACTGCATCGAAAGCATCATCAATACCATCGCCATCAGTATCGCCTACTTCTGTAGTATCTGCGATTCCATCATTATCTACATCATCTCCTTCGATACGATCGCTTACGCCATCATTATCACTGTCATCATCTAAGTAATCTGGAGCGTCTGTTCCATCTGTGTTCTCTGGTGTGATTCCTTCGCCACTTCCTGGAGTCGTCTCATAAGCATCATCCAATCCATTCATGTCACTATCTACACCATCTGGTGCTGTGTAACCTGGTGTGGTTTGTGCTTCTACGTTATCTGGAATACCATCATTGTCAGCATCTTGATCAAACTGATCGATAAGACCATCATTATCACTATCAAAACTGTCTACTACGCCATCGTTGTTGGCATCATTGGCTGGTGTAACATCTTGGTAGTTTAAGATACCATCATTATCATCATCGCCTAGTGGATCTACTCCACCATTCTCTACCGTATCTAAGATACCATCGTTATCATCATCGATATCTACTAAGTCATTGATACCATCTCCATCATTGTCTGGAATCTCCAAGTAATCTGGTGTTCCATTCATATCAGCATCTGGAATCTCATCTGCTGTTGGTATTAAATCATTATCATCATCAGTATCTCTATAGTCTGGCTCGTCGGTACCATCCGTATTGTTCAGCTCATTGGCTGGATCATTCGTTACCGTAGCTCCACTTGGATCACTGTATGGATCTGTAGCATTTGCTGGATCAAAGGCATCATCAATACCATCGCCATCAGTATCGCCTACTTCTGTAGTATCTGCGATTCCATCATTATCTACATCATCTCCTTCGATACGATCGCTTACGCCATCATTATCACTGTCATCATCTAAGTAATCTGGAGCGTCTGTTCCATCTGTGTTCTCTGGTGTGATTCCTTCGCCACTTCCTGGAGTCGTCTCATAAGCATCATCCAATCCATTCATGTCACTATCTACACCATCTGGTGCTGTGTAACCTGGTGTGGTTTGTGCTTCTACGTTATCTGGAATACCATCATTGTCAGCATCTTGATCAAACTGATCGATAAGACCATCATTATCACTATCAAAACTGTCTACTACGCCATCGTTGTTGGCATCATTGGCTGGTGTAACATCTTGGTAGTTTAAAATACCATCATTGTCATCATCGCCTAGTGGATCTACTCCACCATTCTCTACTGTATCTAAGATACCATCGTTATCATCATCGATATCTACTAAGTCATTGATACCATCTCCATCATTGTCTGGAATCTCCAAGTAATCTGGTGTTCCATTCATATCAGCATCTGGAATCTCATCTGCTGTTGGTATTAAATCGTTATCATCATCAGTATCTCTATAGTCTGGCTCATCTGTACCATCCGTATTGTTCAGCTCATTGGCTGGATCATTCGTTACCGTAGCTCCACTTGGATCGCTGTATGGATCTGTAGCATTTGCTGGATCAAAGGCATCATCAATACCATCGCCATCGGTATCGCCTACTTCAGTAGTATCTGCGATTCCATCATTATCTACATCATCTCCTTCGATACGATCGCTTACGCCATCATTATCACTGTCAGCATCTAAGTAATCTGGAGCATCTGTTCCATCTGTGTTCTCAGGTGTGATTCCTTCTCCACTTCCTGGAGTCGTCTCATAAGCATCATCCAATCCATTCATGTCACTATCTACACCATCTGGTGCTGTGTAACCTGGTGTGGTTTGTGCTTCTACGTTATCTGGAATACCATCATTGTCAGCATCTTGATCAAACTGATCAATAAGACCATCATTATCACTATCAAAACTGTCTACTACGCCATCGTTGTTGGCATCATTGGCTGGTGTAACATCTTGGTAGTTTAAGATACCATCATTGTCATCATCGCCTAGTGGATCTACTCCACCATTCTCTACTGTATCTAAGATACCATCGTTATCATCATCGATATCTACTAAGTCATTGATACCATCTCCATCATTGTCTGGAATCTCCAAGTAATCTGGTGTTCCATTCATATCAGCATCTGGAATCTCATCTGCTGTTGGTATTAAATCGTTATCATCATCAGTATCTCTATAGTCTGGCTCATCTGTACCATCCGTATTGTTCAGCTCAGTTGCTGGATCATTCGTTACCGTAGCTCCACTTGGATCGCTGTATGGATCTATAGCATTTGCTGGATCAAAGGCATCATCAATACCATCGCCATCGGTATCGCCTACTTCTGTAGTATCTGCGATTCCATCATTATCTACATCATCTCCTTCGATACGATCGCTTACGCCATCATTATCACTGTCAGCATCTAAGTAATCTGGAGCGTCTGTTCCATCTGTATTTTCTGGTGTGATTCCTTCTCCACTTCCTGGAGTCGTCTCATAAGCATCATCCAATCCATTCATGTCACTATCTACACCATCTGGTGCTGTGTAACCTGGTGTTGTTTGTGCTTCTACGTTATCTGGAATACCATCATTGTCAGCATCTTGATCAAACTGATCGATAAGACCATCATTATCACTATCAAAACTGTCTACTACGCCATCGCCATTTAAGTCATTGGCAGGTGTAACATCTTGGTAGTTTAAGATACCATCATTGTCAGCATCACCTAGTGGATCTACACCACCATTCTCTACTGTATCTAGGATACCGTCATTATCATCATCGATATCTACTAAGTCATTGATACCATCTCCATCATTGTCTGGAATCTCCAAGTAATCTGGTGTTCCATTCATATCAGCATCTGGAATCTCGTCTGCTGTTGGTATTAAATCGTTATCATCATCAGTATCTCTATAGTCTGGCTCATCGGTACCATCCGTATTGTTCAACTCAGTTGCTGGATCCGTATCTACTGTATCTCCACTTGGATCACTGTATGGCGCTCCTGCGTCTACAGCATCAAAGGCATCATCAATACCATCGCCATCAGTATCGCCTACTTCAGTAGTATCTGCGATTCCATCATTATCTAAATCATCTCCTTCGATACGATCGCTTACGCCATCATTATCACTGTCATCATCTAAGTAATCTGGAGCATCTGTTCCATCTGTGTTCTCTGGTGTGATTCCTTCGCCACTTCCTGGAGTCGTCTCATAGGCATCATCCAATCCATTCATGTCACTATCCACACCATCTGGGGCTGTGTAACCTGGTGTTGTTTGTGCTTCTACGTTATCTGGAATACCATCATTGTCAGCATCTTGATCAAACTGATCGATAAGACCATCATTATCACTATCAAAACTGTCTACTACGCCATCGCCATTTAAGTCATTGGCAGGTGTAACATCTTGGTAGTTTAAGATACCATCATTGTCAGCATCACCTAGTGGATCTACACCACCATTCTCTACTGTATCTAGGATACCGTCATTATCATCATCGATATCTACTAAGTCATTGATACCATCTCCATCATTGTCTGGAATCTCCAAGTAATCTGGTGTTCCATTCATATCAGCATCTGGAATCTCGTCTGCTGTTGGTATTAAATCGTTATCATCATCAGTATCTCTATAGTCTGGCTCATCGGTACCATCCGTATTGTTCAACTCAGTTGCTGGATCCGTATCTACTGTATCTCCACTTGGATCACTGTATGGCGCTCCTGCGTCTACAGCATCAAAGGCATCATCAATACCATCGCCATCAGTATCGCCTACTTCAGTAGTATCTGCGATTCCATCATTATCTAAATCATCTCCTTCGATACGATCGCTTACGCCATCATTATCACTGTCACCATCTAAGTAATCTGGAGCATCTGTTCCATCTGTATTCTCAGGTGTGATTCCTTCGCCACTTCCTGGAGTCGTCTCATAAGCATCATCCAATCCATTCATGTCACTATCTACACCATCTGGTGCTGTGTAACCTGGTGTGGTTTGTGCTTCTACGTTATCTGGAATACCATCATTGTCAGCATCTTGATCAAACTGATCGATAAGACCATCATTATCACTATCAAAACTGTCTACTACGCCATCGTTGTTGGCATCATTGGCTGGTGTAACATCTTGGTAGTTTAAAATACCATCATTGTCTTCATCGCCTAGTGGATCTACTCCACCGTTCTCTACCGTATCTAAGATACCATCGTTATCATCATCGATATCTACTAAGTCATTGATACCATCTCCATCATTGTCTGGCACATTGATTCCGTTATTTTCTTCTGTAACGGTTGTTCCTCCTACTACTGTAACATTTGTTGGATCTGTACCTTCTGTTTGTACGAAACCTGCTGGTAAATCTGCATCATCTAAATCTACGCTTGCTGTTCCTGCTGCTACTACATTAGCACTATAACTACCATCAGCAGCTGTTGTTGTTGTTACTACATTCCCTTCTGAATCTGTAATGGTCACATCTACATTTGCTATTCCTGGCTCGCCCGCGTCTTGTATTCCGTTTCCGTTTAAGTCATTATATACTAAACCTTCTACAGTGCCCGGTACATTGAATCCGTTGTTTTGTTCTGTAACAGTTGTTCCTCCTACTACTGTAACATCTGTTGGATCTGTACCTTCTGTTTGTACGAAACCTGCTGGTAAATCTGCATCATCTAAATCTACGCTTGCTGTTCCTGCTGCTACTACATTAGCACTATAACTACCATCAGCTGTTGTTGTTGTTGTTACTACATTCCCTTCTGAATCTGTAATGGTCACATCTACATTTGCTATTCCTGGCTCGCCCGCGTCTTGTATTCCGTTTCCGTTTAAGTCATTATATACTAAACCTTCTACAGTGCCCGGTACATTGAATCCGTTGTTTTGTTCATTAGTAGTTGTTCCAGCAACCACTGAAACTGTGGTTGGATCTGTCCCTTCTGTTTGTACAAAACCATTAGGAAGGTCTGTATCAACAATATCTACAACAGTTGAACCTGCTATTACCGAGACTTGGTAATCACCATTTACGTCTGTAGTAACAGTTTGAGGGCTACCATTTGTAGGAGTTATCAAAACATCAACTCCTGCTAAATCAGGTTCACCAGCATCTTGTGTTCCATTTCCATTTAAATCGTTATAAAGATGACCTGTTAATTGACCTGCCTGCAAAGGTGTCACTGTAACATCATCAACTAAATTCCCGTCAGCATCATTACCATCATCTGACACATCACTTGTCGCATCACCATTATCATCAACACCATTAGCAGTAGCTCTATTATCTACCTGACTAGCATTTATATCATCTTGATTAATAGTATATGTCGCAGTATAAACTATACTAGCTCCTACTCTAAGATCAAGTTCACCAGCATTACCTCCTTCAAAAGTACCGCCCGAACTATACATAGGCACAGGCAAAGGTGTTGCATTACCTGTAAAATCTCCTGCATTTTCATCAATAGAAACGTCAAAAGCAAAACTAGGACCTGTGTTTGTCAACGTATATGTATAATTAATAACTCCTGTAGCAGGATTGAACGTACTTGTCTTAACTAGATCTAAAGCAGCAGAACAACCAAAGTTTTCGGTATCATCTTGAAAATCAAAAGTTCCGTCTGAATTAGTATCGGTAGGCACTGCATAACCTTCACCTCCATTACCACTAGTAACCAATCCATTATTTAGATTAACAGTCTCTGGATCAGGATTCCCTAGGATGCCATTTTCATCCGCTTTCGCGAAAGCATCAAGGTAACCAGCTTCTTTAGTATCATTACATCCATCACCATCAGAATCTAAGTCAAGATAGTCTGGATCATCTGTACCATCAGAATTTGCTAATGTATAATTTACTAAACCATTATCCACATCACCAGAATCCTGAACACTATCAGGGACACCATCCATACCAACTGGACCAGTCAATTGGCCATTTACATTAACTTGACCATGACCAGCTTCTACTGCATCGTAAATCCCATCATTGTCAGAATCTAAATCTAAACTATCTATCACCCCATCACCATCACTGTCTTTACAAGTGAATACCTCTGTAACAATAAACACTTTACCATCACCTCCATCACCATTAGCAGACGGAGAAACAGTTATAGATTTAATCACTGAACCAGCTGTTGCAAATTGTGAAAGCGGATACAATGCAATTCCAATTTCTTGACCTATTGAGGTACTTATACCCGTTCCAATATAATCACTACTTAGCACATCTAAACTACCAATCAGTACTCCATTTGCATCAAATGCTTCTAAATTAAATCCATTATTTAGATTTCTTTCAGAGACCAAAATAAAAGACTCATCAGAAACTGGTATTGGCACATCATAAGTAAGTGTATAAAAATCAGAATTCAATACAGAACCTGTCAATTCTTGAAAGTGATTAAAATTATTACTACGGAAGGCATTTAATATTATATTGTTCCAATTAGGATTAGAAATATTATTACCAGAAGCTCCAGTACCAGAGCCACTAATTCCATTAAAATTTTCAAAAACTACTTGATCACTATTAGAAACAAAACTTTCTGCATAAGCATCAGGAACAATAAATTGCGAGTATTGAACACCATTAATTGTAACAAAATTAAGGTCTGCATTATTCAAAACTCCGTTACCTGTAAAATCAAAAGAAGCATTCCCAGAGTTAATCGGACCAACAGTTACTGGCGTCTCAAAACACTCTACAGAATCTAAAATACCATCATTATCATCATCAAGATCTGCCTCATCAAATATTCCATCACCATCAGAATCAATAGAAGATTCCGTATCCCTAAAATCAACATCTCCACCTCCATTAACATCACCGTCAGCATCTGGTAAACCAGAAGTATTATTTATCGTCCCATCCGGATCTAAATAATCATCAGGAGTACTATCAACAGAATCATCAAGACCATCATTATCGGAATCAGAACTAGACAAACTAACACCTGCTTCGACTGTATCATCAAGACCATCATTATCACTATCTGTATCTTTATAATCCGGTATCCCATTTGAATCTGTATCAACAGGAACCAATCCTGTCGTACCATTATCATATGTATTAACCAACCCATCATTATCAGAATCTATCAAACCGCCTTGAGCAGTAAAAGCCAGAGTCCCTTGAGCCTCATTATTATCAGGAATACCATCACCATCAGAATCCAAATCAAACTGATCAATTACACCGTCGCCATCCACATCAAATTGATCACTAACACCATCATCATTAGCGTCTACAAAATTAGGGTTAGCTGGTCCATCATCACCAGGTCCAGTGGTAGGATCAAAGTAGTTAAATAAACCATCACCATCATCATCACCTAAAGGATCTCCACCAGATACGCCAAAAAGTTCGTCAACATCTGCAATACCATCATTATCATCATCAATATCAACATTATCATCAATTCCATCACCATCCTTATCGCAAGAAGGTAATCTTAAGGAAACAGGATTAGATTCTTGAACATACCCATAAAACCAAGTATTAATAACACGATCATTACCATAATCATCACACAGCAAATCCGTATCAGTACCTAAACCACCTGAAACTGCGGGAACATTTTGATCTGGAATAGAACCATCCCAACCATGAGTCGGTCCCAAAAGGGGATCCAATAAATTAACTCTCTGATAAGTACCGACAGTAATATTATTCCCATCATTATCATTAAAATCATTACACGATCCAAATGAAACAAGTGCTGAATCATCCCAATACATACTTTGAGTAGAAAAAGCAGGCGCTATAGCCTCAATAGATAATCCATCGACATTAAACTCTGCATCATACATTGGTAAATTAGTACGACCTCTATAAGTGGTTACGACCACATTAACATTTGTATTCTCAGAAACAACAGCACCGTTTCCATCTAAACCATCCCAGAACAAAACTTTATTACCAGGCTGTTCTTCAAACGACTGAACAACAACATCTGCAGTATTTGGTTGATACCCAGCAACACCATTTAAATCTATAAGGATTGCAATATCATCAGCAGTATCTAACTTATAAGGTATATAATATGCTCCCGGACATCCTAATATATTTTCTATTACCACTGGAATAGCGACAGGAGTAGGAACAAATACATTTTGATCAGGCGACGTGATAAACACCTTGTAACCGTTATTTAGTCCCGGCGAGGTACTAGACGGTCTATTAGTAGACATTCGAGAGGTAAGAAAGTCATTTGCAGGATCAGTATCATCCTCCACAACACCAAACCTATTCATTGATAATTCATAGGCTAAAGGCCTGAAATCAATAGCGAAATCAATCTTTACAATCACTCCATCATCCGTAAATGCAAAAAACTCACCTTCCACAGCAGCATCTAAGCTAGGAGTAGGAACATCTGGGGTGGCAGCATTTTCATCAGCATCTTCAATCAGATAAGCTATAAAACTCCATTTATCAGACCAAACTCTTCCTAAAATCGGACCAGCAATAGTTCCAACCGTGAAATCAAAATAAGGCATGAAAAAATTCAACTCATTTCCACTTGGAAAAACAAAAGGTGTAACACCACCATCAGTACTCACATAAATTTCAATATAAAAATCACCATCTGAGGTCGGGTCAAACACAAATGGATTATAACCATTTGCAACACCACCAATACCATTAGGACCATTGAAAGCCTCTAAATAGGTGTCGATATATCCTAAATCCCCAGCCGAAGGATCAACAGTATTAGCAGACCCATCATTAAATCTACCTTGCTGGACTAACGTATTAGATTCATCATAAATTCGATAATATGTAAAGCGACCTATCGCTGGATTATTTGAAAATTCCAGACGTTGCAATGCATGCACTCCAAAATAAAAATTTTCATTTACATTATCAGTAATTGTAAACCTTATCCGATTAGAATTAGGAGCATTAAAATAAGAACCTCTAATATTATTAGTAACATACAAAGCAGTACCATTAGTAGGTTCAATACCTGTAGCTGAAGGAGTCACCTGCTTGGTACCATCTGCATAAAGGAAATTACTAGAAAGTAAAAAGAGTAAAAATGTGAAAAACAAAAATTTGAAAAACAAATTTTCAGATTTTTTTGGGGAGGTGAAAATGTTCATAAATTGAAATACCTTGTTAAACTCATAAGTAACAACACGGATTCTTAGGAGATTTCAGCGTGTATAACCTGCAAAAATAAATCTAATGATACAGTTAGAATTATTATAGAGATGAATTAAAAGAAGTATTCGTTTATTGACAATATTTTCCCGTTAAATAGTGCCTTCATATTAAATCATTTTAATCACTAACTAAAAGCATATAAATCTAACATTAGTTAAAGCTTTTGAGATATAATACAACAACAGTTAATTTAAAACTTTTTGAAAAACTTTAATCCTGAATCAGTAAGTTGATACAAAAAACTTACTTTAAAATACACTACAAAAGTTATCATGACCTGCCAATCGGAGAAGTTATCAATAATAATGATTGACAAACCAAATAAAGTAAAAAAGCCTGATGAAAACATCAGGCTTTTTTTAGGCTTGTCCCGTAGGACCAAAATTTAAAGGAATCGGAGGTTGTTCATAATCCTTAATATCACCATTAGCTTTTTCAAATTTTCGAACATTCTCGGCAAGAGCTTTTGCGAGTCTCTTAGCATGTTGCGGTGTTAAGACAATTCTCGATTTGACTTTACTCTTTGGATTACCAGGCATTATATTAACAAAATCTACAACAAACTCAGACATAGAATGATTTATAATAGCAAGATTACTATACTGTCCTTCCGCTACTTCTGCATCAATTTCTATATTTAATTTATTATGATCTTGTTTCTCCATCTTAATTATAATTAGGTGTTGGCTCTTCTTTAGACGCCATTAGTTTTTCAAATTCTTCCTTAGAACCTACAATTATATCATCGTAATTACGCATTCCAGTACCCGCCGGAATTCTGTGACCCACAATAACATTTTCCTTAAGACCTTCTAACGAATCGACCTTACCACTAACAGCTGCTTCATTCAATACTTTAGTCGTCTCTTGGAAAGAAGCCGCACTAATGAATGATTTAGTTTGAAGAGAAGCTCTCGTAATACCCTGTAAAACAGGCTCTGCCGTAGCAGGAACAACGTCTCTAGCAACTACTAATCCTTTATCCTCACGACGTAATAAAGAGTTTTCATCTCTTAATTCTCTTGAAGAAATTAATTGACCTAGTTTCAGTGAATCTGAATCTCCAGCATCTTCCACTACTTTCATACCGTAAAGCTTATCATTTTCAACGATAAAATCTTCCGTATGAATTAGTTGATTCTCTAAGAATACTCCATCACCTGGATCTACTATTCTTACTTTACGCATCATTTGACGTACAACTACCTCAAAGTGCTTATCATTTATTTTCACACCTTGCAAACGATAAACTTCCTGCACCTCATTTACGAGATACTGCTGTACAGCACTAGGACCTTTAATTGCAAGAATATCTTTAGGGGTAATTGAACCATCAGATAAAGGCATACCAGCTCGTACATAATCATTTTCTTGTACAAGAATTTGATTAGAAAGTTTAACTAGGTACTTCTTAACTTCATCAGTCTTAGAAGTAACAATGATTTCACGATTTCCTCTTTTAATTTTACCGAAGGCAACAACTCCATCAATCTCACTAACTACCGCAGGGTTAGAAGGGTTACGTGCTTCAAATAATTCTGTTACACGTGGAAGACCTCCTGTAATATCACCAGCCTTTGCAGACTTACGTGGTATTTTAACAAGAACCTTACCTACCTTAATTTTTTCCGAATCGTTCACCATTAGATGCGACCCAACAGGTAAGTTATAAGATATTTGTGTATCTCCTTTACTATCTACAATATGTAGCGTTGGAATTAACTTCTTATCTCTAGAGTCCGTAATCACTTTCTCTTCATAACCAGTTTGCTCATCCGTTTCAACTTGGAATGTTGTTCCTTGAATAATATTTTCGAATTTAATTTTACCAGCAAACTCGGAAATAATTACTCCATTAAATGGATCCCATTTAGCAAGAACATCTCCTTTTTTAACTTTAGAACCAGCCGTAGCATATAGCTCAGAACCATAAGGAATGTTATTTGAATTAAGCAACATCTTTGTCGCAGGATGAAGCACTTTAGCCTCTGCAGTTCTGGATATCACAACATTTACCGGATTACCAGTATTATCCTCGCTCTTAACCAATTTAAGATCCTCAATTTCTAAAATACCATCATGCTTAGCAACGATAGTATTTTCTTGAGAAACGTTACCTGCAACACCACCCACGTGGAACGTACGTAATGTCAACTGAGTACCAGGCTCTCCAATAGACTGTGCAGCTATTACACCTACTGCCTCACCACGCATCACTAATTTATTAGTTGCAAGGTTACGACCATAACATTTCACACAAACACCTTTCTTAGCCTCACAAGTTAATGGTGAACGCACCTCTACAGATTCTAAATCTGAAGCCTCAATTATATCTGCAATTTCTTCTGTAATTAATTCTCCAGCCTCAACTATAACAGTTTGTGTCGCCGGGTCGATAACATCATGAAGAGCAACTCTACCTAGCACACGTGCACTAAGTTTTTCCATTACCTCTTCATTCTTTTTAAGTGCAGAAACATCAATACCTCTCAATGTCTCACAATCCTCCACATTTACAATTACATCTTGAGCAACATCGTGTAGACGACGTGTTAGGTAACCTGCATCTGCCGTTTTAAGAGCCGTATCTGCAAGACCTTTACGTGCACCGTGAGTAGAGATAAAGTATTCAAGTATCGATAATCCTTCTTTAAAGTTAGAAAGAATTGGATTCTCAATAATTTCTCCACCACCAGAATTAGATTTTTTAGGCTTCGCCATTAATCCACGCATACCTGTTAACTGACGAATCTGTTCTTTAGATCCACGAGCTCCAGAGTCAAGCATCATAAACACCGAGTTGAAACCTTGGTTATCTTCTCTAATGTTCTTCATCGCTAATTCAGTAAGTTCAGCATTAGTAGCTGTCCATACATCAATAACTTGATTATATCTTTCGTTTTGCGTTATGAGACCCATACCATAGTTTCCGCGTATTGCATCAACTTTAGTATTAGCTGCATCAATCATAGCTTGCTTCTCATCTGGTATCATAATATCACCTAAAGAGAATGATAATCCACCACGGAATGCAAAACCATAACCCATGTCTTTAATTTCATCAAGTAAAGCTGCTGTTCTCGGCACATCAGTTACTTTAAGAATGTCTCCTATAATATCACGTAATGCCTTTTTAGTAAGTACTTCATTGATATACCCAGCTTCATCCGGTACCGCTTGATTAAATATCACACGACCAGCTGTTGTCTCTATAACCTCAGCTTTGTAAGAACCATCTGGTTGTAGTAAGTCAATTCTACACTTAACTGGCGCGTTAATATCAACACGCTTTTCATTAAATGCAATTACTAATTCTTCAGGACCATAAAAAGTTAATCCTTCACCTATAACTTTATGCTCTGGCGTTGAACGACGTAGCTTAGTCATGTAATAAAGACCCAAAACCATATCCTGAGACGGTACAGCAATAGGGCTACCATTTGCCGGATTTAATATGTTATGAGATGCAAGCATCAATAACTGACATTCTAATATAGCCTCAGGACCTAACGGTAAGTGAACAGCCATTTGATCTCCATCAAAATCGGCGTTAAATGCAGTACACACTAATGGGTGTAATTGAATCGCCTTACCTTCAATCAACTTTGGTTGGAAAGCTTGAATTCCTAACCTGTGAAGTGTAGGAGCACGGTTTAGCATAACTGGATGTCCTTTAAGAACATTCTCCAAGATATCCCAAACTACTGGCTCTTTTTTGTCTATAATTTTCTTTGCAGATTTTACAGTCTTAACGATTCCACGCTCTATAAGCTTGCGTATAACGAAAGGTTTATAAAGCTCTGCAGCCATATCTTTAGGAATACCACACTCATATAATTTAAGTTCTGGTCCAACTACGATTACAGAACGAGCAGAATAATCCACACGTTTACCTAATAAGTTCTGACGGAAACGTCCTTGCTTACCTTTTAATGAATCTGATAAAGATTTAAGAGGTCTGTTTGAATCTGTTTTTACAGCACTAGACTTTCTGGTATTATCAAGAAGTGAATCTACTGCTTCTTGTAACATACGTTTCTCATTACGCAAGATTACTTCTGGAGCTTTTATCTCCATCAATCTTTTCAAACGATTGTTACGTATGATTACACGACGGTATAAATCATTTAAATCTGATGTCGCAAAACGACCACCATCAAGTGGTACTAAAGGTCTTAATTCTGGCGGTATAACCGGGATCACTTTCATGATCATCCATTCTGCCTTATTTTCTCTTAGAACGTTAGATTCCTTAAGAGCTTCTACTACTTGCAGACGCTTTAAAGCCTCTGTCTTACGTTGCTTAGATGTTTCATTATTTGCCTTATGACGCAAATCATAAGATAATCCCTCTAAATCGATACGTTGCAATAAATCGATAAGACACTCTGCACCCATCTTTGCAATAAATTTATTAGGGTCAGAATCTTCAAGATATAAATTCTCTTGAGGAAGACTATCTAAAACATTAAGATACTCTTCTTCCGTAAGAAATTCTAATTTTTGAACTGGTTCGCCTTCTTCATTCTTTGCAATACCTGGTTGAATCACTACGTAGCGTTCGTAGTAGATAATCATATCAAGCTTCTTTGAAGGAAGCCCTAAAAGATAACCAATTTTGTTAGGAAGACTACGGAAATACCAGATGTGCGCCACAGGCACAACAAGGTTTATATGTCCAATACGGTCACGACGCACTTTCTTTTCAGTCACCTCTACACCACATCGATCACATACGATTCCTTTATAACGTATGCGCTTATACTTTCCACAGGCACACTCATAATCCTTTACAGGACCGAAAATGCGCTCACAAAAAAGTCCGTCACGCTCAGGTTTGTGCGTACGGTAATTAATCGTCTCAGGTTTCAAAACCTCACCTTTAGACTCTGCGAGAATAGATTCTGGTGATGCGAGACCGATTGAAATTTTTGAAAATTTCTTCTGGGTTGGGGCGTCTTTATATCTAGCCATAATTATGGTACTATTTTTAGTTAAAGCTGGTGAGAGTTATGATTACGCTTTCGCGAAAGCGTAATCATAAAAACCACCGTTAAAAAATTAATCCTCAAGTCTTAAATCTAATCCTAGACCTTTCAACTCGTGCATTAATACGTTAAATGATTCTGGAAGACCAGGTTCTGGCATAGGCTCACCTTTTACAATTGCCTCATAAGTCTTAGCACGTCCTATAACGTCATCAGACTTAACTGTCAAGATTTCACGTAGAGTACTAGATGCTCCATAAGCCTCGAGTGCCCATACTTCCATCTCACCAAAACGTTGACCTCCAAACTGTGCTTTACCACCAAGTGGTTGCTGTGTAATCAATGAATATGGCCCGATAGAACGCGCGTGCATCTTATCATCTACCATGTGTCCTAGTTTCAACATATAAATCACACCTACTGTTGCAGGTTGATCAAATCTATCTCCAGTACCACCATCATATAAGTATGTATGACCGAAACGTGGTATACCTGCTTCATCAGTGTAAGCATTAATCTGATCTAAGGTTGCTCCATCAAAAATAGGAGTAGCAAAAGTTTTACCTAACTTCTGTCCAGCCCATCCTAAAACGGTTTCATAAATCTGACCAATATTCATACGAGAAGGTACCCCAAGTGGATTCAATACGATATCCACAGGCGTTCCATCTTCAAGGAAAGGCATATCCTCTTGACGTACTATACGCGCAACAATACCTTTGTTACCGTGACGACCTGCCATTTTATCTCCTACTTTTAGTTTACGCTTTTTAGCAATATACACTTTAGCAAGCTTGATAATTCCCGCAGGAAGTTCATCTCCTACAGAGATGGTAAACTTCTCACGACGTAATGATCCTTGAAGATCATTTTCTTTAATTTTATAATTGTGAAGTAAATCAGCAATCATCTCATTAGTATCTTTACTTGTAGTCCAAGTACCTGAAACTAAGTGAGTATAATCATCAACTGAATGTAACATCTTAAGTGTATACTTTTTACCTTTAGGAAGAACTTCCTCTCCTAAATCGTTAAATACACCTTGCGAAGTTTTACCACTTACAATTTCGAATAATTTTTCAATTAAACGCTCTTGAAGATTATCAAATTTAGATTGGTAAGCCTGCTCTAATTTTGCAATATCTTCTTTATCCTGAGCTCTTTTTCTCTTATCCTTTACGGCTCTAGAGAATAACTTCTTGTCTATAACAACACCACGTAATGAAGGTGAAGCTTTAAGTGATGCATCTTTTACATCACCTGCTTTATCTCCAAAAATAGCGCGTAGTAGTTTCTCCTCTGGTGTAGGATCCGATTCTCCTTTAGGAGTAATTTTACCTATCAAAATATCACCAGGTTTAACCTCTGCACCGATACGAATCATACCTTGCTCATCAAGATCTGCCGTTGCTTCTTCAGAAACATTTGGAATATCTGGCGTAAGCTCTTCATTACCCAACTTAGTATCTCTAACATCTAAAGAATACTCGTCAACGTGGATTGAAGTAAAAATATCTTCACGAACTACTTTCTCGGAAATTACAATTGCATCTTCAAAGTTATAACCCTTCCAAGGCATAAACGCCACTTTCATATTGCGTCCTAAAGCTAGTTCTCCAGCCTCTGTAGCATATCCTTGACATAAAACCTGACCTCTATTAACTCTATCACCTTTTTTAACAATAGGTTTTAGTGTTATACTGGTTCCTTGATTCGTTTTACGGAATTTAATAAGATTATAAGTTGTTTCCTCTGGCTCAAAGCTAATTGCTTTTTCACGATCTGTTCTATCATATTTAATACTGATGTGTTGAGCATCAACATAGGTTACTTCACCATCTCCTTCTGCATTGATAAGAACTCGAGAATCCGTTGCAACCTGTCTCTCTAAACCGGTACCTACTATAGGTGCATCCACTCTTAAAAGTGGTACAGCCTGACGCATCATGTTTGATCCCATCAAAGCACGGTTTGCATCATCATGTTCTAAGAAAGGAATTAAAGAAGCTGAAATAGAAGCTATTTGGTTAGGTGCAACGTCAGCATAAACAACCTCTGTCGGGTCTACTACTGGGAAGTCACCTTCCATACGAGCAATTACCTTATCCTGATCTATTTTACCCTTACCATCTAACGGTAAGTTTGCTTGTGCAATATGCATTCCTTCTTCTTCCTCAGCACTTAAATAAGTAGGCTCCTCTTCAAGGTTTACTACTCCATCTTTAACTGAGCGATATGGTGTCTCAATGAATCCCATACTATTCACTTTAGCAAACACAGCTAAAGATGAAATCAGTCCGATATTTGGACCTTCAGGTGTTTCAATAGGACATAATCTACCGTAGTGAGTATAGTGAACATCACGAACCTCAAATCCAGCTCTCTCTCTCGAAAGACCACCAGGTCCAAGTGCAGATAACCTACGCTTGTGCGTGATTTCAGCAAGTGGATTAGTTTGATCCATAAATTGAGATAACTGGTTTGTCCCAAAGAAAGAATTAATTACAGAAGATAATGTCTTCGCATTAATCAAATCTATAGGAGTAAATACTTCGTTATCTCGAACATTCATACGCTCACGAATTGTTCTAGCCATACGAGCTAGCCCAACACCAAATTGTTGTGAAAGTTGTTCACCAACAGTTCTAACACGACGATTTGATAAGTGATCAATATCATCAATCTCTGCTTTAGAGTTAATTAACTCAATAAGATATTTGATAATGGTAATGATATCTTCTTTGGTAAGCACTTGCTTATCCATCGCAATATCAAGACCTAATTTCTTATTCATTCTATAACGACCAACTTCACCTAAATTGTAACGTTGATCAGAAAAGAACAATTTATCTATAATACCACGAGCTGTTTCCTCATCAGGCGGCTCAGCATTACGTAGTTGTCTATATATATGTTCTACAGCCTCTTTTTCAGAATTTGTAGGATCCTTTTGTAAAGTATTATGAATAATTGCGTAATCTGCAGACTGATTATCTTCTTTATGAAGTAAAATAGTTTTTGCCTGAGACTCCATAATCTCATCGATATGCTCCTTATCTAAAACCGTATCACGATCAAGAACAATCTCATTACGCTCAATAGAAACAACCTCACCAGTATCTTCATCAACAAAATCTTCATGCCATGTTCTTAAAACACGAGCAGCTAATTTACGGCCAAGATATTTTTTTAAACCAGTCTTTGAAGCCTTAACTTCTTCTGCAAGATCAAAAATACCTAAGATATCTTTATCTCTTTCGAAACCAATTGCACGGAAAAGGGTTGTTACAGGTAATTTCTTTTTACGATCGATATAAGCATACATAACGCTATTAATATCAGTCGCAAACTCAATCCATGAACCTTTAAAAGGAATAACACGAGCTGAGTAAAGTTTAGTTCCATTTGCATGGAAAGATTGACCAAAGAAAACTCCAGGAGAACGGTGTAGTTGAGAAACTACTACTCGTTCAGCACCGTTAATAACAAATGTTCCAGAAGGAGTCATGTAAGGAATGGTCCCTAGATAAACGTCCTGAACAATCGTTTCAAAGTCTTCATGCTCTGGGTCAGTACAGTATAATTTAAGACGTGACTTTAAAGGCACGCTATAAGTTAAACCTCTTTCAATACACTCTTGAATAGAGTATCTAGGAGGATCTACGAAGTAATCAAGAAACTCCAATACAAATTGATTGCGAGTATCTGTAATTGGAAAGTTTTCCATGAAGGTGTTATAAAGACCTTCTACTTCTCTTTTATCGGATTTCGTTTCTAATTGAAAGAAATCTTGAAAAGATTTAATTTGGATATCTAGCAGATCAGGATAATCTGCTTTAGTTGTTACCGTCGAAAAATTAATTCTCTCTGTGTTTGTTGCCAGCATCAATGCACGGTATTAAAGGTTAAAAAAAGCGTTATCGATGACGTCTCATCTTTATACGCAAAATGGTCTAAACCTGTGAGCCTTGCTCACAGGTTTAAACCGATAATGTTTAGTTAAGAAGAATTACTTCAACTCAACCTCAGCACCAGCTTCTTCAAGCTGAGCTTTAAGTGCTTCTGCCTCATCTTTAGATACACCTTCCTTAATTGGAGATGGTGCATTATCAACTAGGTCTTTTGCATCTTTAAGTCCAGCACCTGTAAGTTCTTTTACAAGTTTAACAACTGCTAACTTAGCACCACCTGGAGCCTTAAGGATAACATCAAATTCAGTTTGCTCATCAGCAGCAGCGTCTCCACCACCAGCTGGTCCAGCCATAGCTACAGCAGCAGCTGCAGGCTCAATACCATACTCTTCTTTAAGAATGGTTGCTAGTTCATTTACTTCTTTAACAGTTAAGTTAACTAACTGCTCAGCGAAATCTTTTAAATCTGCCATTTTTCTATCGTTTAATAAAATTTATAAATAATTGTTTGCGTACTTGTTAATACTATCTTTCTGATAGTGTCTTAATTAAACCTGCAATTGTACTACCACCTGATTTAAGTGCAGATACAACATTCTTAGCAGGTGATTGAAGAAGGCCAATAACCTCACCAATCATTTCTTCCTTAGATTTGATATTACTTAACTCATCAAATCTATCACCTATATAAATAGCTTCCTCGATATAAGCGCCTTTAAGAATAGGTTTATCTGATTTCTTTCTAAACGTTTGAATAACTTTTGCCGGAGCATTAGCTACCTCAGAAATCATTATTGAAGTGTTTCCCTTTAACAATTCCGGTAATTCACCGAAATCTTTATCTGAAGCCTCCATTGCTTTTGAAAGCAATGTGTTTTTAACTACAGAAAGAGAAACATTTGCTTTAAAACAAGCTCTTCTCAAATTAGATGTATCCGAAGCATTTAAACCAGAAATATCTGCTAAATAGATTGTTGAACTAGTACCTAACGTAGCAGTCAAATCTTGAATAACATTTGCTTTTTCTTCTCTTGTCATGATCTAGATTTTTTAGTCGTCTGCAAAACGTTTAGCGTCAATAGCAATTCCAGGACTCATAGTACTAGACATGAATATACTTTTAATATATACACCTTTTGACGTTGTTGGTTTCAGTTTAACTAACGTATTAATTAATTCTTTTGCATTACCAGCAATTTTATCAGCATCAAACGAAGCCTTACCAATTGCAGCATGTATAATACCTGTCTTATCAACCTTAAAGTCGATCTTACCAGCTTTAACATCTGAGACAGCTTTTGCTACATCCATAGTAACTGTACCAGTTTTAGGATTAGGCATAAGACCTCTTGGTCCTAAAACACGACCCAAAGGTCCTAGTTTACCCATAACGCTAGGCATAGTGATGATTACATCAACATCTGTCCAACCTCCTTTAATTTTATCTAAATATTCATCAAGACCTACAAAGTCAGCTCCAGCAGCAGTAGCTTCCGCTTCTTTATCCGGAGTAACTAATGCTAGTACTTTAACATCCTTTCCTGTACCATGAGGTAACGTTACCACACCTCTAACCATCTGATTAGCTTTACGTGGATCAACATTAAGTCTCACAGCAAGATCTACAGAAGCATCAAACTTTACAGTTGAAACTTCTTTTACCAATTTAGAAGCATCAGCCAACGAGTACATCTCAGAACTGTCGATTTTTGAATGAGCTTCTTTTTGCTTTTTAGTTAATTTTGCCATTGTTACCTTTTTTTAAGCTGGAGATTCTCCACCTTTAACGTTAACACCCATTGATCTAGCAGTACCCGCAACCATTCTCATAGCGCTATCTACTGTAAATGCATTCAGGTCAGGCATTTTATCCTCTGCAATCAATCTTACTTGATCCCAGCTGATAGTTGCTACCTTTTTACGATTTGGTTCTCCACTACCACCTTTAAGTTTTGCTGCTTCTAGGATTTGAACTGCTGCTGGAGGCGTTTTAATAACAAAGTCAAAAGACTTGTCCTTATAAACAGTGATTGCTACTGGTAATACTTTACCAGGCTTATCTTGAGTTCTAGCATTAAATTGCTTACAGAACTCCATGATATTCACACCAGCCGCACCTAATGCAGGTCCTACAGGAGGAGATGGATTTGCCGCACCACCTCTAACTTGTAACTTTACAACCTTAGATACTTCTTTAGCCATTTTTAAAAAATTTCAATTTATACAATTATCAAAAAGTGGAAGCCTTTTGATAATCTAAAACGCAACATTTATATTTTCTCTACTTGCATATAGCTTAGTTCTAATGGTGTTTTTCTTCCGAAAATCTTAACCATAACTTCTAACTTACGCTTTTCTTCATTAACTTTTTCAATCGTACCATTGAAACCATTGAAAGGACCATCTACAACCTTAACGGTTTCACCCATTTTAAACGGAATCGATATATTGTCCACTTGCTCAGCAAGCTCATCGACTTTACCTAACATCCTATTAACCTCACTCTTTCTCAACGGCACAGGCTCTCCACCCTTAGTTTCACCCAAGAAACCTATCACACCATTAACGGATTTAATAATATGAGGAACCTCACCTTCAAGCCTAGCCTGAATCATAATATAACCAGGAAAGTAAACCTTTTCCTTATTTATCTTCTTACCGTTACGAATCTGAACAACTTTCTCAGTAGGAACTAAGATTTGCTTCAAATAATCTTGTAAGTTATGATGAGCAATTTCCGACTCTATATAATCTTTTATTTTATTTTCTTGACCACTAACCGATCTAACCACATACCAATGCATCACTTCATTACTATCAACTGCCATAACGTGGTTTTTAACTATTCTTAATCCAAGAGAAATAATTAGTAATCACTTTACTGAACACTGAGTCAATACCCCAAACAATCAGAGCAAACACTATTGAAAAAACAGCAACCGTAACAGTTAATTTCTGAGCTTCTGACCACGTCGGCCATGAAACATGATTTGTCAATTCGCTATACGACTCTTTTACGTAACTTACTAATCCCATAAATATAGAACTCTATTATAAAATCTCTAAAAGATTTCAGTTATTAATTTCGAGTACAAACTCGATAATGCACGGGTTGAGAGGCTCGAACTCCCGACACCTGGTTTTGGAGACCAGTGCTCTACCAACTGAGCTAAACCCGTATTTGTTAAAAAATAATTCTAACAAAGGGAAAGTATCCTATCTAAATAAGATAGGATACTTAAATATTAAAATCAGATAATTAATCTAGTATCTCAGTAACCTGACCAGCACCTACTGTTCTACCACCTTCACGGATAGCGAAACGTAAACCTAAGTTTAACGCAATAGGTTGAATCAAATCAACTGTAATTGTCAAGTTATCACCAGGCATAACCATTTCAACACCAGAAGGTAAAGCAATATTACCAGTTACGTCAGTTGTTCTTACATAGAACTGCGGACGATAGTTGTTATGGAAAGGCGTGTGACGACCACCTTCTTCTTTCTTAAGGATATAAACCTCAGCTTTAAATTTAGCATGCGGAGTAACAGAACCAGGCTTAACAATAACCATACCTCTTGAAATCTGTGACTTCTCAATACCTCTCAACAAGATACCTGCATTATCACCAGCCTCACCTCTATCAAGGATTTGACGAAACATTTCAATACCAGTAATAGTAGATGTCAACTTTTCAGCCCCCATACCGATTATCTCAACAGGATCTCCAGTATTACCAACCCCAGTCTCAATACGACCAGTCGCTACCGTTCCACGTCCAGTGATAGAGAAAACATCTTCAATCGGCATTAAGAAAGGCTTATCCATATCACGAACAGGCTCTTCAATCCAAGCATCAACAGCTTCCATTAATTCAAGAACTGTATTCACCCATTTTTCCTCACCATTAAGCGCACCAAGTGCAGAACCTGAAACAACAGGACCATTATCACCATCATACTCATAGAAAGATAATAAATCACGAACTTCCATATCCACTAGCTCAAGTAGCTCTTCATCATCTACCATATCCACTTTATTAAGGAATACAACAATACGAGGAATACCAACCTGACGACCTAACAAGATGTGCTCGCGAGTCTGAGGCATAGGACCATCAGTTGCAGCAACAACAAGAATAGCTCCATCCATTTGCGCTGCTCCAGTAACCATGTTTTTTACATAATCGGCGTGACCAGGACAATCTACGTGTGCATAGTGTCTGTTTTGAGTTTGATACTCTACGTGTGAAGAGTTAATAGTAATTCCACGCTCTTTTTCTTCAGGAGCATTGTCAATTTGTTCAAAATTTACCGCATTAGAGAAACCAGCATCAGCAAGAACTTTTGTAATTGCAGCAGTAAGTGTAGTTTTACCGTGGTCAACGTGACCAATTGTTCCTACATTTAGGTGGGGTTTCGAACGATCGTACGTTTCTTTAGCCATAATTTATAATCTTAATTTATATTAGTGTTCAATTCAAATACCAACAAGGCAAAACCAAATCAGCATATACAAGTAATGGCCTCAACTAGAGACCTTTTTCTTCAGAGCCAATGACGAGATTTGAACTCGTGACCTCTTCCTTACCAAGGAAACGCTCTACCCCTGAGCTACACCGGCGATTAAACCATTATAGATTTAAGGAACAGAGTTGACCTTAAAAAAACGCGCTTCACATGCACATTTAAAATTAGAGCGAGAGACCGGGTTCGAACCGGCGACATTCAGCTTGGAAGGCTGACGCTCTACCAACTGAGCTACTCTCGCATTTATCGACAACAAAATTGTCAAAAGGTATTCAATATTTCAACAAGCCTCAAACAATAATTTGAGACAATGTGTGGGGAGAGCAGGATTCGAACCTGCGAAGGTTTCCCAACGGAGTTACAGTCCGTCCTCGTTGGCCGCTTGAGTATCTCCCCAAAAGATCAATTAAGACCTAGTATTCTAAAGAGCCGATGGAGGGACTCGAACCCACGACCTGCTGATTACAAATCAGCTGCTCTAGCCAGCTGAGCTACATCGGCTTTTGACCAATTTTACTTGCGTAAAAAAGCCCGCTATTTCTAACGGACTGCAAATGTAAGAGTATTTTTTAATTCTCAAAATTTTTTTTGAAAAAAATTAATGAGAATTCTGTTTTTCTTTTCTTTTTTTGAGTTGGCGCTCTAGTGCATCGGAACATTCATCTATGCATTGCTCAAAGGACTTACATGTTTTTGAGGCAATTAGGTCTTCACCAGGAACAAACAACCTAACTTCAATTATTTTATTTTCAGGAGCAGAAGTTTTTTGAACTTTCATATAAACATCAGCATTTATTATCTTACTGTAAAAATGTTCAAGTTTATCTAATCGTTCTTGAATAAATTCTACAAGTTTAACGTCTGCATTAAAATTTACAGACTGCACATTTACCTTCATAAGCTATTTATTTAATTAATCCTTCTTTGAGCGCGGATGCGCGTTTTTATAAACCCCTTTCAACATTTTCATACTTGAATGGGTGTAAACCTGAGTAGAAGCAAGACTCGCATGACCTAACAACTCCTTAACAGCATTTAAATCAGCACCTTCATCTAAAAGATGTGTAGCGAAAGAATGCCTTAAAATATGCGGACTCGTTTTTACTTTCTCAGACACCTTACTAAAATACGATTTTATAATCCTATAAACAAGAACTGGATACAGTTTATACCCTTTACCCGTCAAAAACAATTCATTAAATCCGTTAACATTTATCAAATCACGCAACACCAAATATGACTCTAGTTTATTTGAAATAGAGTACAATAAGGGAATAATACGTTCTTTGTTACGTTTCCCCATCACTTTAATACTTCTTGTGGAGAGGCTAATATCTTGTAACTTTAAATTAATCAACTCTTCTCTCCTCATTCCGGTAACATAAAACAGCTCAATTAGCAATAAATCCCTAACTGTTTCAAAATCTAAAGAATCATAGGAGTTGTCTAGGATTTGTTGAACTTCTTTTTTTGAAAACGGAATTTGAACATTAATTGCAACCTTTAGACTCTTGTGTTGAGATAAAGGGTGAAAATCAATTTGCCCTGTCAATAATAAAAACTTATAATAACTCTTCAAGGATGCAACTTTACGATTGATGGTCCTCGTACTTAAGTCATCATCGAGCAAGTTACTTAACCAAGTTCTTATTAGAGGATATGACGCATTTTCTATCTCTATATCATATTCTTCCTTTAAAAAAGACTTCATTTGTTCTAAATCCTTTTTGTAAGCCACGACGGTATGACGAGAATATTTTTTCTCAAGAGATAAGTAATCGAAAAAGGATTGTAATGACATAAAAAAACCGCTAGAAAGTAAAATTAAGAATTTTACCACTAGCGGTCTTTATAAATTTAAGAAATACTAGATGTTTTCTGCATCTCTTAAGTGCTGTATGTAAGAAGCTTTTATTCTTTGAGCTCTTTTTGCAACAGATGGTTTAGTAAACTGCTGTCTTCTACGTAGTTCACGCATCTTCCCTGTACGATCAAATTTTCTTTTGAAACGCTTTAGGGCTCTATCGATATTTTCTCCGTCTTTAACTGGTATTATTAACATAGTGTCATCACCTCCTTTCTTTGGGATGGCAAAAATACATATTTATTTATAATTACAATACTTTTTATCAATTACACTTTCGCGACAGCGGTACAAAATGACACTAATTACTTTGCAGCTGGTTTATAATCCTTACCATCCATAACCATCTTTGCAATAATTTCACGCATGATTTCACTAGTACCTCCACCGATTGGACCTAAACGGCTATCTCTCCACATACGAGCGAGTGGATACTCTTCAATGTATCCATAACCACCCAGATATTGCAAACATTTATAAATAACCTCATCAGCGATTTTTGTAGAAACAAGCTTGGACATACTAGCTTCCTTAACTGGATACAAGCCTTGATCTAGTTGTTCAGAAATTGAATAATTGAAGTTTTTTGCCATTTCTACTTCACTATACATATCTGCCATGCCATGACGTAAGGCTTGAAACTTATCTATTGTGGTACCAAAGGCTGTTCGCTCTTTCATATACTGAGCCGTATATTCTAAAGCATATTCTGCTCTAGCATGCGCATTAATCCCCATAATTAAACGCTCCAAGGCAAAATGTTGCATGATATAAGGAAAACCTTTCCCTTCTTCTCCCATTAAATTCTCAGCAGGAATACGTACGTTGTCAAATCCTATTTCTCCAGTATCACTAGCTCTCCATCCCAGTTTATTCAATTTTGTAGCGCTTATACCTGGAGTATCCCTATCCATAACAAATATGGAAATTCCACGACCATTTGCTTCTGGATCTGTCTTTGCAGCGATAACTAGATAATCGCTATAAACGCCATTAGTAATAAAAGTTTTTGAACCATTAATCACGTAATGATCACCATCTTTAACCGCAGTAGTTCTCATTCCTGCAACATCACTACCTCCAAAAGGCTCTGTAATGCCTAAGCACCCTATTTTCTCTCCTGTTAAAGTTGGAACTAAGTATTCTTGTTTAATGCGTTCATCTCCTTCCTTAAGCAAGTGTTGCGCTCCTAGGAAAGCTTGAACCCACATCGCTGCTGCGAACCCACCAGAGTTGATGCGTTGCATTTCTTCAAGAAATATTACTGTGTAAAAGAAATCTAAATTTAAACCACCATATTCTTCTGGGTAGTACAAAGCAAAGTAGCCCATTTCACCCATTTTTTCAAAAATCTCTCGATCAATTTTACCCGTTTCTTCCCATCTATCGATATGAGGAACAGCCTCTTTATTGAGAAAATCTCTAAAACTCTGTCTGAAGACATTATGTTCTTCAGTAAAATATTTTGAATACATATAAAGTAGTTAAACTGTTGATTTAGTTAAGTGTCAAATATAGCTGAATTAGCTCTAATTTTTCTTCTGGAAACCTAGAGGTTAACACAACTTTATCCCAACTTTTAAAGCCATCCCTTAGCGTACGCTGTTTAATAAGTTCATCAACCAGATAGTCGTTAAAATAAGGAATACTTAACAATTCATCTTTACTTGCGTTATTAAGAGCAATTCTGTTTTGAGTAGAGGAAAGTGTGATGTAAAAATGTTTTTTTAGCTGGATCATAGTAGAATCAGTAAGACCGTAAACACCTCGCACCTGCTTCATATCTATAAAGCCCTTTAAAAATTCTCGCTCTTTAATGATTCTACCCGATAATGCTGGACCTATACCATAAACTGCCTTAAGCTCTTCTTGTGTAGCAGTGTTAATATCCTTGACAACAACCTTGCGTTCTTTGAACGGAACAAATTTGTTTTGCTTTTTAGAATTAGCAACCCATTTTGGAAATTTAAAATATGGACTAATACTATCTAGCCACTGATCTGAGACACCTGTTACATTTTGAAAATCTTTTTTGGAATTAATCCATTTATTGCTTTCGCGAAAGCGATGTAACCTTGCTAACTCCTCTTCACTAAGTCCCAACACATAACCTCGATAGTCTGTTATATAGTTGGGATTAAAAGGATAAATTTTGTTTCGTTTTGCAATCGCAACAGATTTCAAAGAATCTACTTGTCTTTGATATTCGCTCGTATCCTCTACAATAAGCGGTAGCGATGATCTACTATTTGAAAAAATGTAAATAGCAACAACTATAGACAAGACAATTATTAATACAAAAATCCCTCTTTGTTGTTTTCTATTAAACAAAAAGAGGGATTTAAATTTATTCATAATCTATGTAATTAATCTAGTGCTTTAGACTTTAATTTAATAGCACTCATATATCTATTAAGCTCTCTCTTAACCTTAGGTGCAAGAAGAACAATACCTATCATATTAGGTACCATCATTGAGAATATCATCGCGTCTGAAAAACCAATCACATTACCTAAACTAGCTGCCGAACCTATTACTACAAATACACAAAATAAAATTTTATAAGTATACTCAGTTCTAGTGGTTCTACCAAAAAGATATGCCCAAGCTTGATATCCGTAATAAGACCAAGATATCATAGTTGAAAATGCAAATAATACTACCGCTAGGGTTAGTACATATGGGAACCAGCTTATTACAGACTCAAAAGCTCCTGAGGTTAATAGAATAGCATCGGCATCGTTTAATCCGGCATTTTCTGCACTTACGTTACCCGTTATAATTAAAACCAAAGCAGTCATTGTACAAACTACCACGGTATCAATAAACGGTTCTAATAATGCCACTAGGCCTTCACTTGCCGCATATTTAGTTTTTACTGCAGAGTGTGCAATAGATGCACTACCTACACCAGCTTCATTTGAGAATGCTGCTCTACGGAAACCTTGTATTAAAACTCCTATGGCTCCACCAGCAACTCCTTCTGGGCTAAATGCTCCGTCAATAATTTGAGTAAATGCCTCACCAATCATATCAAAACGAGCAAAAATCACCCATAAAGATGCTCCTACATATATCACCACCATAAAAGGAACGATTTTATCAGTCACTTTGGCAATTGATTTAATTCCTCCGATGATTACAATACCTACAAATACTGCCATAAATAAACCAAAGGCCCATTTATAACCATATAAGAAGGATTCTGTTCCACCAGTGATATTCTCTACCATTTGAGCAGCTTGATTTGCTTGGAACATATTTCCACCACCAAAAGAACCACCAATACACATTATAGCAAACAAAACAGCTAAAACCTTACCTAGTCCGGCTAGCCCCATTGATTTTAATCCTTTAGTAAGATAATACATAGGTCCTCCATAGATAGTTCCATCAGGACCTACATCACGATACTTTACACCTAGCGTACATTCTACAAATTTAGACGCCATTCCTAAGAAACCAGCGACTATCATCCAGAAGGTTGCTCCAGCTCCACCTACCGATACTGCAACAGCAACACCAGCTATATTCCCTAAACCTACAGTGGCAGACAACGCTGCAGTTAATGCTTGAAAGTGAGAAACTTCTCCATCAGAGCTTTCATCTCTAATGGTATCTTTTATATCTCCGCCGTTTGATATCTCTTCACTGAATTCATCTATGTGATCTTCTATGTCATCTACGGTATTTATATCTACACCGTTTGCTATTCCATCTTCTCCATAAAGCTCCTCAGCACCAAACTTTTCTATATCTTCATATTTACCTCGCACTACTTGTATAGCTCTCCATACTCCGGTGAAGTTTATAAACTTAAAATAAAATGTGAAAAATAGTGCTCCTAGAATAAGTGGGAAAAGCACCCAGTAGATTTTTATTTCATCTGTAAAAGGAATTTGATAGAAGACTCCTTGAACATAATCTCCAGTTGCCCAACCAAAGGCATCATCAATCTTTTCATCTAATCCTTTCTCTGCAGCTTCCTGCGAAAAAACTAATGCAGGCATAATAAAAGCCAGCATTGATAAACATACTTTGTAAATACGTTTCATTATTTTTTGATTTAAATTTTGGTTAAGTCAGCAAGATGCACAAAAATCTTGCTTTTTAAAAATTTTAAAGGCACTTATGTTACCTCATTGTTAATTCGATAGACCTTTTGGAGATTTAATATTTGCTGTGTATTTCCTACAACTATGATTTTTGAACCAGCAGTAAGCATCATTTTAGGATCTGGATTGACGGTATAATTCCCATCTGCCGATTTATATCCTATGATTGTACATCCCGTTTTCTGTCTTAAATTAAGATCAATTATTGAACAATCTCCATTATCATCAAACATTTGCTCAAACGACACTTGTTCTAAATTTACTCCTTCATCACCACCATAACTCAAGTTATCCCAAAACTCAATCAAGTCTGGACTTACAATCAGTGAGGCCATATGCTCTCCACCTATTTTATCTGGTAAAATAACATTATCAGCACCTGCTAGTTTTAGTTTTTTATAACTTGTTTCTTCACTCGCACGAGAAATTATTTTTAACGACTTATTAAGTTGTCGAGCACTAAGTACCGTAAAAAGATTATCTGCATCATCAGGCAAAGCTGTTATAAGGGTGGAAGCTCTCTCTATTCCAGCTTTAATTAGAACCTCATCTTCATTTGCATTTCCTCTTAAAAACATATTGCTATCTAGCCCACAATCATCTATAACCTCTTGATTCTTCTCAATGATTATAAATTCTCTGTGATAATCTCTTAGCTTCTCAACGGCCTGTCTACCATTGCGACCATAACCACAAACTATAATATGATTCTCCATAGCATCTATATGTTTTTGTTTTCTTTTTTCTCTCATTTCTTTCAATGAACTACGTGATATTAAATACTCTGTAATAACAGACACCGCATAACCTACGATTACAACACTAAATAATAAGAGTAAAACAATAAAAATCTTAGTCTGTTCATTTGGAAGCTCTACCTCACGATAACCTACAGTTGAAATAGTTATTACTGTCATGTAAATAGCATCTACCCAAGAGAGACCTTGAATAAATTTAAATCCCAAAACACCTATAAGCAAGATGGTAATAAGTAAGGAAATCGCAACAGCTATTTTTGAACGCACGTGATTAAATTATTTTAGAGATCAAATACAGAGCTTCTTTTAACATACAGCATATCTTTGATTTTGAGCCAAAAGGCGATAATGAGATACACTCCAAAACCTGCTCCCAATGTTGCAAACGTGAAATAAATGAAGGTGATACGTACATTACGAGCACGCATTCCCATACGATCTGCAATACGAGTTGACACATAGAAACCGTACTTCTCCATGTAATGCCTTAAACCTGTAACTATTCCCATGTGGTAAATTTAATGATAAGCGATTAAATTATATACCTCAACTAGATTTATCTCTAAGGAGCGACACACCTATATCACAACTCAAACATTTATTAACATCACAGTAATGTGACTTTAATTGAAGTACGGCTTGCGATTCCAATGCATTATTAATTTCAGTTCGTTTTTTAAACTCACCGACTATAGTATTGGATTCAAATTTTAAGTCATACATCAATTGAAGTAACTCTTCGGTTTTATCCTTTCCGGCAAACTGTGCATGAGCAAATTTTACTGGCACAATACAATTTATAATTACCAAATCAATAAACGATGCTGTAAGTGATTTTTCTCTAAATACAGTTTCTTTATCAAAGACATGATGGGTATCCCAGTAAGAGGCCGATTTCACATCAAATAATTTGTGAATATCTTCTCTGGTTTTTGCAAGTAAAACTTCTCCGAAGAGATGTGGCGAGTTATGATAAAGCATGGCTAGTTGAGATATCCGTATCGTAGGATAATTTGCTGGCCTTAACCTGAAAAACTTCATAGGTATTAAAGCAGGCTGTAATTGAAATTTCGCTTTCGCGAAAGCGTATTCATCAACTAACAATTTATAATAACGATCCTTTTTAATATCATTAAGTAATCCTGCCTGACCTAAAAGCGTCGCTTCTAATTGAAACGCGTCTTTTGCAAGTTTGCGTACCGTAATTGAATCTATACTTTGTGCTAATTGTTCAAAACCATCGCCGTTAATTTTAGTTCCAAAACTTCTACATAATAATTGAAAAAATAAAGCTTCCCAATCGTTTTGGGTTTGTCTTAATATTCTATTTATATGAATACTGCGCTGTTCTAATCTTTCAAAAAACAACTTTTCAAACCATTGGGCTATTTTAAAACCATCTACCGCAGCTATGTCATTTTCACAGTTAATGAATTGATCTTTCTTAATCGCAAAAAGTTTTTGATAGTTCTTAACTAATGATTCTGGCACATATTTACTCACTTCTAGCACGGGTATGTTTATCTCATCACGACGAGTAATCTCTGCATCATGTATCCATACCACATGCAATATGACATTATCGTAAGCAGGATCATCATCATGACCATGCAAGTACCAGTCACTTGCTTTTACATGCATTTCCACATTTCCTGCCCATTCCTGACCATCGATTTCTAATCTACTGTTAAAAAAATCGGGACCTGAATGAAAATTGTGCATCCCTAGAGATTTAATAATAATACTTTTTCCTTCTGTTGTCTTGAGCTCTTGACCGCTTAGCTTTTTAAATTTCCAGAGATAATGAATAAAATCTTCTTGCATCAATTAAGTATTAAATAGTAAGCCGAAACAATACTTTTGAAAATATACATAAAAACACCTAAAAGTCAAATATTCACCTATTTTTATAGGAAATAACCTCAAAGCTAAACTATGAAAACACTCTTTACTTATCTATTTTTCTTGTCATCATTATTGGGGATTTCTCAAAACTCAGGAATCGAGAGCACTTTACCTATGGCGGTAAATAACATCATTGAAATTTGCCCAGGAGACACTATAGATTTCACGGCCATCGATGGCTCAAACTATATGTTTGAATGGGATTTTGGAAATTTAGGTAATCAAAATACTAGAGTTGTAAATCAACAATTTAACAATTCAGGTGCGTTCTTTGTACAACTACGTACTACTGATCAAAATTCTAATCCAGTAGGCACATCAGATTATGTAACCGTTGTGGTTTCTCCAGAACCAGTTTTAGACTATACTGCAACAGATACGCCTGTTTTATGTTTAGGAGATTCTATGGATATAACTACAACTTCACAAATAGATACAGTACTAACCTGTGATGATGCAGCTTTTGTAGCTGGTACAACTTTTTTACCTGATGGCAATGGCGCAAGTTACCAAAGTGTGATTATAATAGACTGCTTTCCAGATGGTGCTACTTTAGTAAACCCAGCAAACTTCCTAGGTGTATGTATGAACATGGAGCATTCTTACCTAGGTGACTTAAGAATTGAGTTAGTAGCTCCTAATGGTGTTGCTATTGATTTAAAATCAAGCAATTTTGGAGGAGGAACATTTCTAGGAGAGCCAATAGATGATGACTTTAATACAAATCCAGGCATAGGTTACGATTATTGTTTCACAAGCCAAGCTACCACCACTATGGTTGATGCAAGTGCAACAAACACTACAATTCCAGCTGGAGATTATGCTTCTCAATCTGCATTTACAGGCCTTACAGGAGTTCCCTTAAATGGTGTGTGGAGAGTTAGAATTACTGACAATCTAGTTTCAGACAACGGCTATATATTCAGCTGGTTTATGAAATTTGGAGTAGGCTTAGAATCAAATATCAATTACACTAACCCAACAATAATAAGTGAATCATGGTCTTCAAGTCCAGATATAACTTCTACAGGAACAAATCAAATTTCAATTACGCCTACACAGACAGGTTTGAATTGTTACGATTATACTACCACAGATAATAACGGCTGTACTTATACTGAACAATATTGTATAGATGTTCTTGATCCTCAAACAGATTTTGAAGCGGTTGATTTATACAGATATGATAGTGACGGAAATGGAACTGAAGATTTTAATCTTGATTTCAATACTTCAAGAATTATTGGTGGTTTAAACCCTATAACAACATCAGTTTTATACTACACAACTCTTGCAGATGCCCAATCACAGACCAATCCTATTGGAAGTACTAGTGCTTTTTCAAATACGACCAATCCACAAACTATTTATGCGAGAGTGGATAATGCAAATATGTTATGTTCAAATATTATTGTAAATTTTGACTTACTACTTACTACTCAACCGCTCACAGATACAGATAATGATGGAATACCTGATTTGAGTGAAGATTTAAATGGAAACGGAAATCTTAATGATGATGATACTGATGGAGACGGAATACCAAACTATCAAGATGATGACGATGATGGTGATGGTGTGCCTACCGCTATAGAGATAAGCGCTACTGGATATAGAATAGAAAACATTCCTTTTCTAGATACAGATGGAGATGGAATTGAGAACTATCTAGATGACGATGATGACGGAGATGGAGTTTTAACTATTAACGAAGACTACAATAACAATGGTGACCCAACAGATGATGATACAGATGGATCTGGAATCCCAGATTTTCTCGAAGCAAATGTTACTTTAAGTATTACAAATATTGAAAAAGATGGATTCAGTATCTATCCGAACCCATTAAACGGAAATGTTTTTTCCATTAACGTCTTAAATCAATACGGTCCTAACTATATTGAAGTATTAAATTTAAATGGCCGTTTAGTTTTAAGCAAAGAACTTGATCCTTCCTCAAATTCAATTACCCTAGAATTACCTCAACTATCAGCAGGAATGTATTTGGTTAGACTGAATAGAAACCGCTCATTGACCTATAAATTGATTAAGAGATAATACTTAATCTCATTAAAAAAGAAAGCCCCAAAATCTATATTAGATTTTGGGGCTTTCTTGAGTTAATTGAATTCTTATTTATCATCTTCTGGATAAGAACCATCTTGATTGATGTATCCTTTTTCCATCATCCACTCATCGTTAAAAAACTTCCCTACATAACGACTACCATGATCATGGAATAAGATTACTACCACATCATCTTTAGTAAAGCCATGCTCCTTATGAATTTGTTTTAAACCTTTAATGGCTGCTCCGGCGCTGTTTCCTAAAAACATTCCTTCTTCTTTTGCCAGTCTTCTAGTGTAAACAGCGGCATCTTTATCAGTCACTTTAGTAAAACCATCTATGACTTCAAAACGTACATTAAGCGGTAAAATGTCTTCACCTATCCCTTCGGTCACATAAGAATGAATTTCATTCTCATCAAAAATTCCCGTCTCGTGATATTTTTTAAAAACTGAACCATAGGTATCTATTCCCCAAATCTTAACATTGGGATTTTGTAACTTTAAATAAGTTCCTACACCAGATATGGTTCCTCCAGTTCCTACACCTACTACAAAGTGAGTCACCTTACCTTCGGTTTGTTTCCATATCTCTGGACCTGTACTTTGATAATGAGCCTTACAATTAGACGGGTTATCATATTGATTCACATACCAAGAATTAGGAATCTCCTCACTCAATCTTTTACTGGTAGAATAATAAGAACGTGGATCATCTGGCTCTACGTTAGTTGGGCACACGTGAACTTCAGCTCCTACAGCACGTAGGATATCCATTTTTTCCTTAGACTGCTTATCTGCAAGAACGCATATAAGCTTGTAACCCTTCATTATAGCGGCTAGGGCAAGTCCCATTCCTGTATTACCACTAGTTCCTTCTATGATAGTACCACCTGGTTGTAATCTTCCATCAGCCTCTGCGTCTTCAATCATTGTTAAAGCCATGCGATCTTTTACAGAATTCCCTGGATTAAAAGTTTCATACTTTGCAAGTACAAGACATGGTAAGTCCTCTACTAGTTTATTCATCTTAACTAGAGGTGTATTACCTATCGTACCTAATATATTTTCTACGTATTCCATATTCCTATTTGAAATGCAAAAATAATGTTTTGCATAAGTTCTTAGACCTCAATAGCCTTATTGATTTGTTAATTGATTTTAATGACGCTTTCGCGGAAGCGAAATAAAAAGAAAACTATCCTCTTAAATAGCTGATTACTCAAATCTCATCGCCTTAACGGGTGATATTTTACTTATAATAAACGAAGGTATTATGAGAACTAATAAACACAATATAAACGTCCCTAAATTAAGAACAATCACATGCCAAAGTGATAGATAAACTGGCGCCTCAGTGACATAATAGGTTGATGGATCTAAAGTAAATGGACTAAAGAAATATTGAATACCTATCAGCCCTAGACCGATAACATTCCCTATAACGAGTCCTTGTAAAATCAGGCTCATCGCATTATATAAAAAGATTTTGCGGACTAGCCAGTTACCAGCACCTAGTGCTTTTAATATACCTATCATACGTGTGCGATCTAATATAAGAACCAGTAATGCGGTGATCATATTTATGATACCTACGATAAGAATAATCGCTATAATACCATAAACATTAGAATCTAATAATGCAAGCCATGAGAAAATGGTTGGATATTGCTGTTTTATGGTTTGACTGTTTAATAGCGAGTCAGTGTTTTGAAATATCTTTATACCTAATTGATCTAGATTATCAAAGTCATCGATAAAGACTTCAAATTTTCCAATTTGGTCATTTTCCCATTTATTAATTTTTTGAATATGCCTTATATCACCTATAATAAATTTAGTATCGTACTCTTCTAGACCGCTATCATAAATTCCTGAAACAATAAACGCTCTAGGGATTGAAGGGTTTCCATTTTTAGATCCATTGGGTTTTATAAAATAAGTCTTTGCTTTATCACCAACTTTAAGTCGCAACCTGCGTGCGATGTCATCAGAAATAAGAATTTCCTTAGAAGCATTTTTAGAAGTGAGGTCGGGTAATTTTCCTTCTATTAAAAAATCTTGAAAATAAGACCAATCATAATCGGTACCTACACCTTTAAGAATGATACCTTCAAAATCTTTTTCGGTTCTAATCATTCCACCTAATGTGGCCACTGCTTGCACGTGTACTACCTCTGGAACAGATTCAAACTCTGGATAAAAAACTTGATTTATAGAGATAGGTTTTACAGTTGTAATAGAGTTATTGCGGTCATAAAGGGAAATACTGACGTGTCCATTAAAGGCACTCACTTTTTCTTTTATCTTTTTTTGCAGCCCAACACCAGTAGCAATGGCTATTAACATCACTATCACTCCTATCGCGATTGCTGCAATTGCAATTTTTATAATCGGTGCACTTACGCTATTTTTATAGGCGGCACTACTTTGCACTCTTTTTGCTATGAAATACTCTAAATTCACTTATTCTTTTATGATTTTCAAATATACCATATTAGCTATCGCTTTAACCATGATTTCTTGCGATGCAAAAATCAATCATAAAAATAAAACGACTGCTAAGGCTGAAAAAGTATCTGATTCTTTAGTTGCTAGTCGCAAAGTGATACAATCTAAAAATGCTTTAGAAAACCAACCTACTCCTGCCGCAGACAACATACAACAGTGGATCGCCTTATTTAAAGGACGCAATGTTGCTGTTGTAAGCAATCAAACTAGCGTGGTAAGATCGAGTGTAAAAAACAATAAAACTAACTGGGATGAACCTGAGGTTGTTACCTACACACATTTAGTAGACACCTTATTAAGTCGTGGTGTACTAGTCAAAAAAGTTTTTGCACCAGAGCATGGTTTCCGAGGTACGGCAGATGCTGGTGCGAGCATAAAAGATGGAATCGATTCAAAAACTGGACTACCTATCATCTCTCTATACGGTTCTAATAAAAAACCTACTGAAGAACAACTTGCAGATGTTGACATTGTCATTTTTGATATACAGGATGTAGGAGCAAGATTCTACACATATATCTCTACGTTGCACTATGTAATGGAAGCCTGCTCCAGGCTAGATAAAAAAGTAGTGGTATTAGACAGACCTAACCCAAATGGACATTATGTCGACGGACCTATCTTAGAACCTGCGCACAAAAGTTTTGTAGGTATGCATCCAGTGCCTGTTGTACATGGTATGACGATAGGTGAGTATGCGCAAATGATTAATGGAGAGAGATGGCTAGAATATGGCTTAAAATGTGACCTGATGGTATTGAAAATGAACAATTATCGAAGAACAGATTATTATTCTTTACCTATAAAACCTTCTCCCAACTTACCTAACGATCAAGCCATAAACCTTTATCCTAGTTTATGTTTTTTTGAAGGAACAGACATTAGTGTAGGTCGTGGTACTGAAATGCAGTTTCAGGTGTATGGATCACCTGTACTTGCAAAATACAGAGACTTTTCTTTTACGCCTACACCTAACGAAGGAGCAAAAAGACCATTGCATAACGGGAAGAAATGTTTCGGCGTAGATTTGAGAAGCTACCCAAAACTTGATCAAATAAATCTAGATTTTTTAATTGACGCTTACGCGAAAGCGCCTTCAAAAAAGAACTTTTTTAATTCATTTTTCACCAATCTAGCCGGTACAGAAAACTTGCAAAAACAAATTGAAGCGGGAATGACCGCTAGCGAGATAAGAGCTAGTTGGGAAAATGACCTAAAAGCTTATGACGTGATGAGGCAACCATACTTATTGTACTAACTTATAATTATTACTTATGAAATCTTTTTTTGAAATTGAGGCCTATCAAGAATTACAAGAACGTATTGATAATATAACCATAGATAGCAATGCGCAATGGGGAAAGATGAATGGTTCACAAATGCTAAACCACTGTCAGGCGCCTATAAAAATCGCGTTAGGTAAATCAGATGTCACCATGAAATCTAACTGGCTGATTAAAGTCCTATTTAAAAAAATGATGTACAGTCCAAAGCCATTTAAGAAAAACGCACCTACACCACCACAGTTTAGAAGTTTAGGGGACTATGATTTTAATATAGAAAAAATAGAATTACAGAAATGGATGAATGAGTTGTGGGAAGATCGCAATAATGAGAATCGTGTGCCGCATCCTGTTTTTGGTGATTTTACTAAAGATCAATGGGGCATCATGCAATGGAAACACTTAAACCATCACTTTGAACAGTTTGGTGTTTAAAAAGTGTAAGTTTTATACTTATTCTCTAACCATATATAAGTAAGTCTTCTCTTTTAGATGTTGTACGATCATGTATTCCTCAGACACTTGAATTATAGCATACATTCTATTCTCTTCAGCATCAGGCTTTATGAATACTAGTTCTTGAGTATCCATATCGATTTGATATTTTTCTACAGTTTGTATACCTGAAATACCTAAAGCAACCTCTTCTTCTGTTATAAAATTAAAGGTTATCATCATACCTATCATCTCATACATTCCACCACCTTCAACACCTTCTGCCGCTTTTACCTCTTGCACCTTCCACTTACCCAATAAAAATTCTGTTTTAAATGATTGTAAGGCATATTTATCCTCAGTTAGATAACTATAAGTTTTTTGATTTTTGAAGTCTCCTTTTGCAAATAACAATCTCGCATTTCCAGATTCCATTCTAGCCGTTCCATCGTCCAGCAAAATAAATTTATCACCTTTATCTAAAAGCAAAGTATCGCCAGATTTAGTATAACTAGACTCTTGTACTTCACCCATAAACTGCATCTGATAAATTTCAGTATCTAGTATTTCAAGTTTCATCTCTTGAAACATATTAGTTACTAACCTGATTTTTTCTTCATCAATACTTTCCATAGCGCTACGGTCCAATTCTTTAAAAGACCATAAACCTATATAATCCAAGGACTCTTGGGCTACAGAAACAAATGAAACCGTAAATAGCAAAAAACAGATAATTAACTTCATTATATAAGGTATGTATTAATAAATATTCAAATAAAGATAGTACAAATAAAACAGCTCTTTGAAATCATTTCAAAGGGCTGTTTTATTTACTCATTAAGCATTTGCCACAAGCGATCTTTCAATTCTTGCATATGGTATTGCGAGAGTGAAGAAATGAACATATAAGGCGCGCCATCAAAAGCACCTTCTTCATCAAGGCCTTCTTTCATTTGCTCCATTAATTCTTCATCCAGCATATCGGCTTTTGAAATACAGACAAATCTATTTTTATCAAGCAATTCTGGATTGTATTTTTTCAATTCCCGTAACAGGATATCATACTCTGCACTGATATCATCTGAATCTGCAGGAATAAGAAATAATAAAGTAGAATTACGTTCTATGTGTCTTAAAAAACGATGCCCAAGACCTTTTCCGTCTGCTGCGCCTTCAATAATTCCAGGTATATCTGCAATTACAAATGATTTAAAATCACGGTATTCTACAATTCCAAGATTAGGTTTTAAAGTAGTAAACTCATAATTAGCAATCTTAGGTTTTGCACTAGTAATTACAGAAAGTAATGTTGATTTTCCGGCATTAGGAAATCCTACCAGACCAACATCTGCCAGTACTTTCATTTCAAATACAGCATCTAGAGATGTACCTTCCATACCTTGCTGTGCATAACGAGGCGTTTGTCTAGTAGAGCTTTTAAAATGCCAGTTACCACGACCGCCTTTACCACCTTCACAGATTACAAATTCTGCTCCATCTTCAAGCATTTCATAAATCACGTTACCGGTTTCAGAATCTTTAACAACTGTTCCTAGTGGTAAATCGATATATACATCATCTCCATCTTCACCAGTACGTCGCTGCTTTGCTCCATTTCCACCTTGAGCAGATTTAAAGTGACGTTTATACTTAAAATGATATAATGTCCATAAGTTCTTGCTACCACGCAAGATTATATGACCACCACGACCACCATCACCACCATCTGGACCACCTTTATCGATGTACTTTTCTCTGTGCAAGTGCGTGCTTCCTTTACCGCCGCGACCTGACTCAAGATGTACTTTAGTATAGTCTACAAAATTTCCTTCGGTCATTGTTTTTTATCTAATGTCTGATAACGGTTCATCGTCATCAGTTAATTGTTTGTATGTTACTCTTGCAAAACTCGTTGTTACCTACTATAAGAGTAGAAACATCAAGGTTATAATTTAAAACACCTAAACCTTCCGTTTATTTAACTTCAGTTTTTATAGCCTTAAAGCTTATCAAACTCCACACTTAATCGAGCTGTTATTTCATCTAGTGCTCCTACACCATCTACTCCATGATACTTATCTTGTGCTGTATAGTAATCTTTAAGTGGCGCTGTTTGCTTGTAATAGACAGCGATACGATCTCTTATCACACCTTCATTTGCATCATCTGCTCTACCGCTTGCTTTTCCTCTTTCTAATAATCTTTCAACTAGAACTTCATCATCTACTTCTAGCGCAACCATACCGGCAATCTCAGATCCTTTTGAAGCTAATAATTCATCTAATGCCTTTGCTTGCGCATCAGTTCTAGGAAAACCATCAAAAATAAATCCTGCTGCATCTGGTGTTTTTTCCACCTCAGCGTTAAGCATTTTAATGGTTACTTCATCTGGCACTAGGTTTCCTTTATCCATGAAGGATTTTGCAAGTGTTCCTAATTCTGTTCCATTTTTGATGTTATAACGAAACACGTCTCCTGTAGAGATATGAACTAGTCCGTATTTTTCTTTTAAACGTTCTGCTTGGGTTCCTTTTCCGGCTCCTGGAGGACCGAATAAAACAATGTTTTTCATGCGTTGTGTTTGTACGTAAAGTTCAGGCAAATTGCGCCCTAAATTATCATAATCCATGCCGTATCCCACGACAAATTTGTTCTCAATATTTAAACCCACAAAATCGATTTTCAATTCTCGATTATAAACTTCTGGCTTTAAAAATAGCGTCGCTACATGTAAAGCAGTAGGATTGTGTTTTAGCAGCTTTCGCGAAAGCATGTCAACAGTTAATCCTGTATCTACAATATCTTCTACGATGACAACTGTTCTATCGGTAAGGTCTATATCAACATTTAAAGTCTCTACCAACTCACCAGTGGAAGATGTCCCTTCATAACTAGAAGCTCTTAAAAAAGCAATCTCACAATCATGATTAAACTTGCGTGTCAAGTCTGCCATGACCATGTAACTACCATTGAGTATTCCTAAAAAGACGGGCTTTTTATCTGCAAGATCTCTATTGAGCTGGTATGCGAGGTTGTTAACGGCATCGCTTATTTGAGTTGCCGTTAGAAAAGGTTTGAAATAGAGGTCGTGAATCTTAATCACTTCTTAAATATTTTATGCAAAGATAGTATTTAGTAGGCAGTTGACAGCCGCTGTTGATAGTGCTTCTTCATGTCATTTGATATTGTTGTTCAAATTCATCTTCAAGTTCAAGTTCAAGTTCAATTTATCCTCTTATTTTTGCCTAATGATCACACCACTTTTTTCTTCACCGTTTACGCTTGGGATTCTGGGCGGCGGACAACTAGGTAAAATGATGTTATACACTACGCGTAAATGGGATATCGCCACTTATGTGATGGATAAAGATGATACAGCACCTGCTTTTGAAGGTTGTACTGTCTTTTTTGAAGGAGATATTATGGACTATCAGGCCGTGATGGAGTTTGGCGAACAAGTCGATGTGTTAACTATTGAAATAGAAAACGTCAATGTGCAAGCACTTCAGGATTTAGAAGATAAAGGTATCGCGGTTTCTCCCAGTGCTCGTGTATTGAACTTAATTAGAAATAAAGCGGTTCAAAAACAATTTTATCTAGATAGCAATATTCCTACGGCTCCATTTCAAATTCATGAACAACCAATTTTAAATCATGGGAAGAACTATCCATTCATATGGAAAAGTGCTGAAGGTGGCTATGATGGTAAAGGTGTAAAAGTAATCCGTCAAGATAGCGACCTTACCGACTTGCCTAAGGTGGAATGTATCTATGAAGATATGATCGATTTTGAGCTGGAACTTGCTGTAATAGTCGCTCGTAATGCTAGTGGAGATATGAAAACTTATCCTGTGGTAGAGATGGAATTTCACCCAGAAGCTAATCAGGTAGAATATGTAATATGCCCAGCACGTATAGATGATGCCGTTTCTGAAAAAGCTCGTGCTATTGCTCTAGAAGTAAGTGCTGCTTATGACCATGTAGGCCTACTAGCTGTAGAAATGTTCTTAACTAAAAATGGAGACATTCTAGTAAATGAAGTGGCACCTAGACCACATAATTCTGGTCATTATTCTATAGAAGGCTCTGTAACAGATCAGTTTGAACAACACGTGCGTTGTGTACTCGACTTACCTTTAGGAAATACAGATAGTACTGTTGCTGCTGTTATGGTCAACTTAGTAGGTGAAGAAGGTCATACTGGGAATGTCATTTATGATGGTATAGAAGATATTCTAGCCATGCCTGGTGTGACACCTCACATTTATGGTAAAAAACAAACCAGACCTTTTAGAAAAATGGGTCATGTTACTGTGGTAGATAAAGATGTCGCTGTCGCACGTGAAATTGCTGCACAGGTTAAAGATCGAATTAAGGTTGTTGCTGAGGATTGATTTGACAATGTGAAAATATGGTAATTGCTTTTCTTAATTGCTATCTTAAAAAATTATCTTTTTATTACTGATTGCAGCTTCAATTACTTTAAGTCCAATAAAGTGAAGAATATCATTCTTTTCTATTGTTCTGATGTTTTTTCATTTTCCAGTAACCATAAATCGCAAAGCCGATTATAACGGTCACAACTAAACAAATAACATATTCAGCACCAGGAGCAAAACCTTCTGCAAGTCGGCTAGTTGTTTTAAAACGAGATGATTGAAACATTATAAAAGTTAAGCCCATACTTCTATATTCAGCATTCCAAATCCCCTACGGTGTGCTTGCACTCACCTGCATTACTTTACCGTTATAGAACTTATTTCCTGTAAGGGCAAAATTCATGATATAGTCTGCCATTTCTGAAGCCGTGAGTGGTGCTTTATATCCGGGAAAGGCTTCTTCTAGCATCTCTGTTTGTACGGCTCCTAGGGCAAGTGTATTGAATGATGGTCCGTTTTCTTTATATTCTTCGGCAAGAAGTTCAAAAAGAGTGATTACGGCCGCTTTTGCACTTGAATAAGCGGCAAGACCAGGAAACTTTGCACTACCTTGAATTCCACCCATGGAGCTAATAGCAACAACATGAGAATCCTTAGTCATTACTGGCAATAACTTTTGCGTTAACGATGCAACACCAAAAACATTTACCGCATAACAGTTCTGAAAATCTAATGGAGTTAATTCTTCAAAGGGTTTATTCACGAGCATACCTGCGTTATGAATCAAGATATCTATGTGCTCCCATTTTGCTAGAATAGCTTTTGCAGATTCAGTTATACTTTCTTCACTTGTTAGATCACAAGATAAGGACATGATACTATTGCGCTCTAAGGCTTCTATGGAACTTGTTTTTCGCGAAAGCGTTATAACATGATGCCCAGCACCAGCTAATAATTGTGCTAGTTCAAATCCAATACCGCGACTGGTACCTGTAACAACGATATTTTTACTCATTTGCCATCATTTTAAGACGTTCATTATTTAGTACAGCCATGATACCAGGCATTAATGCATCCACTACACCAGCCATATGTGGAGCGTTTACTTCTGATACTTCATCACCAGGCTGGTGATAGTATTTAAAATTAGTGAAGTCAAACGTACTGAAAGTTTGTGCCGGTACTTGAAATTCATTGAAAAATGGATAATTATCTGATCGCATGAATAGATTATACTCTACTGCTTTATCTAACTTACCAGTTACTAATCTATTATTATTTGCAGCATTAAAAACACTAGCCATGTTGGACTTATCATGTCCAGTGATGTAAGCTATATATTCACGACCTACCATAGGTGTACCTATCATCTCAAAGTTGAGCATAGCTACTACATTTTCTTTTTCGGCTTTCATACGTTTTGCAAGATGTTTAGAACCTAGAAGTCCCTTTTCCTCTGCAGAGAATAATGCAAAAACGACAGTTCTTCTATTAAAATCAACTTGTTTTAACGCTTGCGCAATTGCTAAAACACTTGCTGTTCCTGTAGCATTATCATTTGCACCATTTGCAAGACTGTCACCAGCTACCGCTTTCATAAAACCTATATGATCGTAGTGTGCACCTATTACTACTATTTCATCTTTTAAAACACCATCTGTACCTGGCAACATACCTACTACATTAAAAGCTTGAGCACCTTTTGCATCAAAATCATCAAAGAAGTCACCTTTATACGGTTGTAGACCTATTTCATGTAATCGGTTTTGTAGATACTTAGCAGCTGCAAGAATACCGTCTGAACCGGTATCACGACCTTCTAAATCATCACTTGCAAGAAAAGCTACATCTGCTGCAATTTGAGATGCATTTGCTTTCGGTATTTTAACCTTAGGTAAAACTTCAGACATAGTACCTGTTGCTTTTTCTAACTTAGCCACCTTATTGCCCTGACTACCACAGCTAGCAATAAGAACTGCTGCCGATAGTATAAGTACGATTCTTTTCATAGTATAATTTTAAAGTTTAAATATAGGTATTTTGTGATGTATGGTTAGTTAGGTTAAAAGGTATTTTAATGAAAATGAGTAACAATCATTTCAATCCTAGAAACAAAAAAGCCGAATCTCAAGATTCGGCTTTTCCATAAATATTAGTTGATGTTATACATACATCACTATAGGGTTTTCTATATACGATTTAAACGTCTGTAAAAATGCTGCACCTGTTGCACCATCTACCGTTCTATGATCACATGCCAGTGTAATTTTCATCACATTACCTACTACAATCTGACCATTCTTCACGACTGGCTTTTGCACAATAGCTCCTACAGACATGATTGCACTATTAGGCTGATTAATGATTGAAGTAAACTCTGTAATACCAAACATACCTAAGTTAGAAATTGTAAATGTACTTCCTTGCATTTCTGCAGGTTGTAATTTTTTATTACGTGCCTTACCAGCAAGCTCTCTTACTTTTGCTCCTATTTGTTGCATACTCATCTGATCTGCAAATGGCAATACAGGAACAAGAAGTCCATCATCTACCGCTACAGCAACACCAACGTGAATATGCTTTGCAATAATTGTATTTTTATCAGTCCACTGTGTATTTACTTTAGGATGTAATCTTAACGCCATTGCTGCCGCTTTAATTACCATATCGTTAAAGCTGATTTTAGTGTCCGGCAATTCATTAATAGCTTTTCTACTAGCAATTGCATTATCCATATCTAAATCTAGACCTAGATAGTAATGTGGTGCAGTAAACTTAGACTCACCCAAACGCTTTGCAATCGTTTTGCGCATTTGTGAATTAGGAACTTCTTCAAAAGTTTCTGTACCAACCGCAACAAATGAACTAGCAGAAGCACTTCCACCTGCACTAGGCTTAAAGTTCTCTATATCGCTTTTTACTATACGTCCATTTTCACCAGAACCAGAAACCTGATTAAGATCAATTCCCTTGTCCTCAGCCATTTTCTTAGCAAGTGGAGAAGCAAAAATTCTTCCTGAAGAGTTTGAACTTGAATTTGAGCTGGTGTTTGAACTCGATGAAGCTAGAGTTGACACCTTAGAAGTTTCTTTTTTCTCTTCTTTCTTAACTTCTTTTTTCTCTTCTTTTTTAGGAGCAGCCGCTTTTGCGCTCGCATCGATATTTATTCCAGAAACATCTGTACCTGCAGGACCAATGATTGCTAACAAGGCATCAACCTTTGCCGTTTCACCTTCTTGAATTCCTATTTTTAATAACGTACCTGCATTGAAAGATTCAAATTCCATGGTAGCTTTGTCGGTCTCAATCTCTGCAAGAATATCACCTTCTTCAACAGCATCACCTTCAGCTTTTAACCATGATGCTACCGTTCCTTCTTCCATAGTATCACTAAGGCGAGGCATATTTATAATGATTACGCCTTCAGGAAGTTCATTATCAGAATTAGATTCTTTACTAGAAGAAGTCTTTGACTCATCAGACTCTTCTTTTTCAGCAGCTGCGTCATTAGAGGCAGTACTAGCTTCTCCACTAAGCAGTCCAGAGATATCTTCTCCTTCTTCACCTATGATACAAAGCAACTGATCTACTGGAGCCGTTTCTCCTTCTTGAACACCTATATGTAATAAAACACCTTCTTGGAATGATTCAAATTCCATAGTTGCTTTATCGGTTTCAATTTCAGCAAGGATGTCACCTTCTTCAACCTTATCACCTACGTTTTTCAACCACGCTGCAACTACACCTTCTTCCATGGTGTCGCTCAATCGTGGCATGTTTACAATCTCTGCCATGAATTATAATTTTGATGGTAAAAATGGATAATCTTCTTGCTCATAAACAGCGTCATACATAACGCTTTTATCTGGGTAAGGAGAGTCCTCAGCAAACTTCTCACATTCTGCAACGCGAGATTTTACTCTTTTCCCCATTTCTTTTATCTCTTCCTCAGTAACACCGTGATCTTTCATCAATCGGTCTTTTATTTGAGTAATAGGATCTATTTTTTGATATTCAGCTACTTCATCTTTGGTACGATAGTGCTGTGCATCACTCATCGAGTGACCTCTATATCTATATGTTTTTAATTCTAAGAAAGTTGGTCCACCACCTGAACGAGCTCTTTCTATTGCTTCAGACATTGCTTCTGCAACTTTTTCTGGATCCATCGCATCTACAGGTCCACATGGCATTTCATAACCTAAACCTAATTTCCAAATATCAGTATGGTTTGCTGTTCTTTCAACACTTGTACCCATCGCATACCCATTGTTTTCCACACAGAAAACTACCGGTAAATTCCATAACATTGCTAGATTGAAAGCCTCATGTAAAGAACCTTGACGTGCTGCGCCATCACCAAAAAAGGTCAGTGTTACCGCATCTACATTATGGTATTTATCACCAAAGGCAATTCCAGCACCTAAAGGAATTTGTCCTCCTACAATACCGTGACCACCATAGAAACGATGCTCTTTTGAAAAAATATGCATTGATCCACCTAATCCTTGTGAGGTACCCGTTGCTTTTCCATAAAGCTCTGCCATGACTCTTTTAGGATCTACTCCCATACCTATAGGTTGCACGTGATTACGATAAGCAGTGATCATTTTATCCTTAGTAAGGTCCATCGCGTGCAGAGAACCGGCAAGAATTGCTTCTTGTCCATTGTAAAGGTGAAGGAATCCACGAACTTTCTGTTGTATGTAAACTTGTGCTAGTTTATCTTCAAACTTTCTCCAGAAAAGCATCTCCTCATACCAATTGAGAAGTACGTCTTTAGTGACTTTTTTCATTTAAGTGGTTGTTTTAAGTGCGCTTTCGCGAAAGCGAATTAATACAACAATAGTACTACTTAACTTTCACAGCTCAAAGCAAAAATAGACCAAAAAAGGGTAATGAAAAACCTATTGAAGGGTTAAAAATGTCCGAAAACGTTATAGATAGCTCTTATCAAAGATAAGTGGTAGTAAATCTTTAAGAGAATCTGACTTTACAATAGTGCCTGAAGCTCCCATAAAATATATAGGAATAGAATCTTGTTGCCTGTTTTCATACTCTGCAATAGCCTGTCTACAAGCACCGCATGGTGGTACAGGAACAGTAAGAGAATCATCAATGGGACTTGCTGTAAGCGCCATCATTTTAATCGCCACGCCAGGATATTGAGCACCTGCTGCATAGATAGCTACTCGCTCTGCACAAAGGCCTGATGGGTAAGCGGCATTTTCTTGATTATTTCCTGTAACAACTTTTCCATTCTCAAGTAAAATCGCGCACCCTACCGTAAAATTTGAATATGGGGCATATGCATTATGACGTGCTGTAATGGATTGCTGCATTAAAGACTGCACGTTACCATCAAGCTCAGACATATCATCGTAAGCCTCTAGCGTAGTATGGATTTCTATTTTTTTCAAATGATCTAGTATTCTGTATACTCGTCTCCAAAATTGAAGGTCAAGCCAAATCTAAGTGTACCTTCTAAAGGACTTCTTACACGACTAGTAGAGAACAAGTAAGATAAATCGATACCGATTGAAGAAAACTCAAATCCTGCGCCCATGGCTAGAAATTTACGAGCTCCTTTATCATCTGCTTCATTAAAATAACCTGCTCTTAACGCAAAACTGTCGTCATAAGTATACTCTGCGCTTAATGCCCATGTAAATTCTCTAAGCTCTTCACTAAAACCACCTGGTGCATCACCAAAAGATTGAAAAATACCATTAATAAAAGTTACATCGTCATCTTGTCCTGAGATAATCTCGCGAGAAACACCATTATTATTATCATCACCATCTTCCCTTATCGGTGGTGTAGGAACTAAAAGTTTATTAACCTCAGCAGTTACTCCTATCTTACTAAAACCGTCATTAAGGATAAAATCGAATCCACCACCTAATGCAAGATTGGTTGGTATGAAATTTTCTTGTCCACCTTCATCGTAAGAAACTTTAGGACCGATGTTAGAGATATTAAATCCACCTCTCCAGCGTCCATTAAAATCTGCCAGAGCTAATTCTTCTGATTGATAATAACCAGATATATCAACACCAAAGCTATTTGCTGCGCTTGCATCACTATCCACACCTTGTATTCTCAAATCGCTTCTTAAAAAACGACCTGTTACTGCAAGTGCAAATTGCTCAGAAAGTTTCAATGAATAGGTACCATCTAATACGAACTCGTTAGGACTTTCTTCACGTCCAGGATCATTTTGATCTTGTCTTAAAGTAATACTTCCTAAACTGAAGTATCTTAAACTACCTGCAAAGGCACTATTATCATTAATACGATTTGCATAAACTAATTGCGCAATCGCAATATCGTTCACTAGATTCCCTAAATAAGGAGTGTATGCAACCCCAAATTTATGCTCTCGTAACCCGAATGCATATTTGGATGGATTCCATTGTTGGGACCATGCATCTGGGCTGGTGGCAACACCCATATCACCTAAACCAGCAGAACGTGCATCACCAGCAATTCTTAAAAATGGTAGTGCTGTGGTTATTACTCTTGTATCGTTATCTTGAGCGTTACTTATGCTAGGCACCGCTAAAACTAAAGCGATAAATACTAAAAAAACTTTTTTCATCAATGCTTATTAATCTGAAACAAATATATGTTAATCCTTACGAGTTACAATATTACCAGCTTTTCCACCTTACTGGTTTGCTGATTAGATAACGTAGACTTTACTGTTATCTTATAAATATAAACACCTTTTCCTAATCGCTGGCCAAAATCGTCTGTACCATCCCATGTAATTTCTCTAGAGGTAAAACCAGTCGTCGTCACAGACTGATTCTTACTCCAAATAACTTTCCCAGAAATGGTCATTACTTGTATTTGAACATTTAATGGTTCAAATGGCTTATTATGATTGAACCAAAACTCTGTATAAGTAGTAAATGGATTAGGATAATTAAGGACACGTTCTAGTTTAATACCGTCATTTTCTGCAACAATGAATTGTATTTCTTGTTCTGCAGAGTTATTGTAGGTATCCCAAGCTTTTAATTTTAAGGTATGCAATCCAGGCTCTAAATCTCTAAGTGGAAAATAAACCTGACCACGAGCAAAGTTATCTACGTCTGCCTCATAATAATCATTAAGTATAAAGGGATCTACATCATTACCGTCTAATATTGCAGTAATATCATGACCTATACCACTAGATGTGTTAATCCCATTATCATCACTTAAAAAAGCTAGAATAAATGGATTCTCATCTGTAATTCCACCATTCACAAAATTAGTATCATTCATATACAAGTCAATCTCAGGACCTATATCATCGGCAGGAGCGGCTGTATTAACTCCACCTATGCGAACATCTAAGTTATAACCATTTTTATCTTCTTGAACACCATCCCTTTTTGCATAAAAAGAGACCCTACCATTACCTATAGGAACCTGAGTATCGAGCGGCATTACAAAATTTACATCAAAAACACCATTTGTTACCGTAGCCTGACCTCTAAAAAGAACCTCGCCTTGTTGCTTAAAATCTAAAAGAATTAATTGACCCGTCGAATCTCTAGCATCATCATTCCCCAAGGTAGTGCGATCAATTTCTTTATCAAAAACAGTCACTGAAACCTCACCGTTATAATTAGGTATTAAATTCCCTTGTAAATCGTGCACCTCTCCACTTAACACAACAGGATCTAGCGCTCTTAACACATCAATATTACTTGCTATAGGATTTCCATTAACGGCAGTTAATACAACATTAGGGTCTGGTATTGCCAGTTTTAAGGCTGGATCACCTATAAACGCAACAACTCTTCTGGTTGCGTCATTATTAAGCGCCGGATCTACTTTGGCAAGCCTAAGAGATTCGGCCATTGAAATAGCTTGTGCGTTATTATATGAAAACAAATATTGATCAAGAGTACGATTTAAGGTGACTCCAGTAGAAATAAAGATTAATCGATTAGTAGCTACTAAACCTATCGCACCACCATCCGGATTAAGAAACACACGTTCCCCACCACTAGGCCTTAAAGGGTTATCAAACCTTGTAAATTCACAAGTAACAGTTATAAACAGAGGCAAATTATTTGGATTACGTAAATTCTCAACAGATGACTGTGTTATTACAAATTCTTGAGCAAGTCCATCTTCATTACCATGACCAAAATAATTAATCACTAACGAGCCTCTTTCAAAAGCATTTTTCACAGCTTCCTCTACATCTGGATACCTAAAACCACCAGCCGTACTCAATTGCTGGTAACTATCCAGTATTATTTTACGCACATTATAATCGGGTCTGTTTAACTCAATCTGATCAGCAAGATCATTTACATTAACCTGAAGATTACTATCTGTTTGCGGATCATCGATATCATCTCCTATTAACACAACATCATTGCGCCATCTTTCAAAAGCTGGCTGCGCAGTATAGCTTACAACTTTATCAACCATTTCCCTCGCTTCTGTGATATCGGTAACAATCATACGTCCTACCGCCAGATCCATCAAGTTATTAGTAGCTACATTTCCTTCATTAGGATTCATATATGTAAAAAAATCATCTGTCACATAAGACTGTGTAAGTGACGTGGCCTCAGCCGTTAGAAATGAAGGAACAATATTTTCTCTTACAGAAATACGATTTTTATAATCAAAACTAGCGTCACCAAACATATTTAAATACTTCACTCTATTTGCAGGGCTAGAAGCATTATCATAAACATATTTTACAAAATTTCTAATTGCTGCAATATCCTGTTCTCCTTCAGAAAACTCATTATAGATATCTGAAAGAGTCACGACTTTAGTATTTAAGTTACTAGTAGTAATATGGTAATTTGCAAGTCTTTGGGCTTCACTTTCAAGAAATGATGGAGTAATAATTAAATAATCTATATCCTTAAAATTTCCGTTGCTATCAATAAAAATGGTTCCTTTCAAGTTCTGATTTGCTACTCGTCTATTTGAAACTGAGATAGGATTAAAAAAATCATTATTATCCACGACAATGTATTCCTTTACCTCACCACCGTTATCTACAAAAGAAAAATTAGCATCACTAGTATTGTTCAAAACGGTCGTGACATTATAAGGATCTGATATATTCCAAACTTCAGAAATGCTAGTAGCGTTAGAAAACTGAAATTGCACAACTCCAGGCTGTAAAGCAGCCTCCGTATTTCTAAATCTATATGACTCACCTATCCCTACTAAAGATTGAGGCACCTCTAACTCTATATAATCTAGATAGCCTTCGGCACCAGGATTTCCAGAATTATCAAAAGTAATTTTCACATCAACACCATCACTAGTAACATTAATATTATTTGCAATCAACTGCCCTCTTCTTGAAACCAAAGTATTTACTCCTGCTAAACCAAAATGGCCTATAGTTCCCGCAGACACGCCATTAACCTCACAAGTAAAAGAACTACCAATATCTGATATGGCACCTGTCACTACTTTTAAACTTGCTGGTCTAGAACCTATCACATTGTTAAATTCAAATTCAAAAGTCTGTTCTGGCTCAAAATCAAAACGCTCACCATACCATATGCGACCTATTTGCCCTATGTTTCTTTCATCAATTTCATGATGTTGTCTAGCGTGAAAATAATCATAAGTAATTGCAGGAGTACCCATAGGTTGTACAAAAGGCAAAATACGTTTACCATTACCTGAACTTATAGTTATATAATAAAATGATTCATCCGTATAAGGATTAATATGACTATCGTTTTCCAAGACATATTCAGAGTTAGCGGCCGTGGCATAAAATAAAATTTCATCACCATTATCAAAACTACCATCATTTTCACCTCGCACACTAATTGCAATCTCTGCAGGATCATAAGCCACAGTTTGAGAATTTACTAAAGGCAATGATGAGCCACCATTTCCATAAACTTTAATCGTACGAGGATCAATACCACTCACATTTATACCTAGGCTACTTAAAAAAGACCTGGTGATTCTATGCACACCCGTATTCTCTACTTTAAAGCGGAACCATTCACCTGATGTAAGCAAAGAGTTCCCGTAATTTGTAGATTTGGTAGTAAATATTGGCTCTCCATCAGTAAAAACTGGAGTAAAAGATACAACCTTACGATATTGATTACCATCCTTGAATATAGGAGACACTCTTATTTGTGCATAATTACGCTTTCGCGAAAGCGCATTTCTTAGACTATACTGCAATCCATCAACAATAAATTCTTTATCCAGATCTGCAAGCTCCCTGTTTGATAAGACCTCTGTTTCTAAATTCTCTAAAACCAAACTTGATTCATTAACCAAAGATGAAATCTCAATAGACTTAGAAAACCAAATTTGAGAACCATTAAACTGATATCCATTTTCAAAATACGGAACTAAAACCGTATAATCACCAATCGACTGTTTTAAAGCAGGCTGCCATTTCAACTCTTCTTTCTGACCTTGAGCCATTAATAAAAGGGGAAAACTAACAATTATTAAAAAAATATATCTCATCAAACCGATAACGTCTATTTATAAAATCTATTATAAAAAATAAAAACTTAAAAAAATGTGAACACTCATGAAATAAACGGCATTCAAGCTCGTTTAAAAACATGGAACGACAAATGTAATGGGAATATTAACAATTTATGCTTTTGGTTTTCTCCGAAGTTGTTATATTGCGAGACATTTTTCAAAATAATATCTTAAAATGAAGAAGTACTTTGCATTAAAAGCAGTATTTACACTAATCGCTGGTGTGGTACTAGTGAGCTGTGGCGGTGGTGGAAACGATTATTCTAGCACATCTCGAGGAACTGGATGGGACGTTACCGGTAAAAACGGTGGTTTTGAATTAAATACTAAATACAAGGAGCAGGAAACTGGACCAGGATTAGTATTTGTTGAAGGAGGAACATTCACAATGGGACGTGTAAAAGATGACCCTATGCACGATTGGAACAACACTCCTAACCAGCAACACGTCCAGTCGTTCTATATCGACGAAACTGAAGTTACTAATGGTATGTATCTTGAGATGCTAGACTGGATCAAAGGTGTATTCCCTCCAGAAGATGAAGAATATCGTAATATTTATAATGGTGCGGTACCTGACACTCTAGTATGGAGAAACCGATTAGGATTCAATGAAGAGATGACTAAGAATTACTTACGTCACCCTGCATACCAAAACTACCCAGTAGTAGGTGTGACTTGGATTCAAGCTGTTGAATTTTCAGAATGGAGAACAGATCGTGTAAATGAATTAATTCTTAATCAAGAAGGATTTACGTCTAAAGACGCTTTAGCTAATCAAGATGCTGGATCTACATTCAGCACTGAGACCTATTTAAATGCGCCTACTCTAGCTTATGGAGGAGATGACGAAAAGACTCGTGGAGGAAAAAGAAGTGAATCATTAGAAAAAAGAAAAACACAAAAAGCTGCAAAGCAAGGTGAAGGTGGCGGCGAGGCATCTGGACTTTACGTAACTCGTAAAGACGGTATTATTTTACCAGGATACAGACTACCTACCGAAGCAGAATGGGAATATGCAGCACTTGCTGAAGTTTCTCAAAGAGAATATAACGCTTATCGTGGTAGAAAGAAATACCCATGGGATGGTCAGTATACTCGTAGCGGTAAGAGACAGACTCGTGGAGACCACATGGCAAACTTTAAGCAAGGTGATGGAGATTATGGTGGTATCGCAGGATGGAGTGATGATGGAGCAGATATTACTGCTGAAGTTATGACTTATGAACCTAATGAATTTGGTGTATACGACATGGCTGGTAACGTTTCTGAATGGGTAGCTGATGTTTATCGTCCTATCGTTGATGATGAATTTAATGACTTTAATTACTATCGTGGTAACCAATACACAAAAAATAAAATTGGTGCTGATGGTATGATTGCTGTCGTAGAAGCTGACTCTATCGTTTATGACACTTTAAGCAATGGTAAAACTATTGCTAGAGCATTACCTGGTGAAATCCAACAGGTAGAAGTTGATGAAAACGAAACTTATTTAAGAACAAACTTTGACAGAAGTGACAACCGTGACTTCCGTGATGGTGATCGTCGTTCTTCTAAGTATTTTGACAACACTGATCAATTAGAAGATAACAAAAGAATGTATGATTCTCCATTGCATACAGTGGACTCTGATTCCTTAGGTACTTTAGACAGACAATACGATCAAGAAAACACTCGTACAACACTTATCGATAATGAAGTTCGTGTTATCAAAGGTGGTTCATGGAGAGATAGAGCTTATTGGTTAGATCCTGCATCCCGCAGATTCTATCCACAAGACATGGCAAAAGATGACCTAGGTTTCCGATGCGCAATGTCACGTGTAGGTTCTAAATCAAAGAAAAACAAAAGACCTCGTAATTAATTCTGCGAATCTTTATAAATTAAAAAGAAGCCCTTATTTTTAAGGGCTTTTTTTATGCATTACTTTTATGAAGGAATTATACCTAATATTCTTAACCAGCAATGGCGTTCAAACTGATACTCGTAAGATAATTGACGGTCAATTATTCTATGCCTTATCAGGGGAGAACTTCGACGGTAATAGCTATGTAGAACAAGCTTTAAGCAAAGGAGCTATCCATGCAGTTTCCAGTGATCTGAAATGGGAGAACGATTCTAGAGTCACTGTTGTAAAAGACACTTTAAAAAACCTACAACAATTAGCAACTTACCATAGAAAAAAAATAAACATACCCATTCTCTCTCTAACAGGTAGCAATGGAAAAACAACAACCAAAGAGTTAATCATATCAGTTTTGCGCCAGCAATTTAATGTTAAAGGAACTGCAGGCAACCTTAACAATCATATAGGCGTTCCATTAACTCTTTTAAGTTTTAATGAGTCTACAGACATAGGTATTGTAGAAATGGGAGCTAATCATTTAAAAGAAATTGAAACTCTCTCTAACATCACCTTACCCGATTATGGCTTGATAACTAATTACGGTAAAGCACATTTAGAAGGTTTCGGTAGTGAAGAAAATATAAGAATAGGCAAAAGCGAATTGTTTGAACACTTGAGAAAACATAACAAAACAGCGATTGTAGGTCACTGGAACAAAGAACAATTAAAAAGATCTAAAGGAATCGAGCGTTTTTTAACAAGTAGCGATAGTAAGCTTATCAAAGCTGAGCCCTACATCAGTCTAGAATTTGAAGGCAAACAATGCGACACACAGTTAGTAGGTGAATACAATTATCACAACATGCTACTCGCTGCTGCAGTAGGTCAGATTTTTAACATGAGTACGACTAACATAATAAAAGGGCTCGCTCATTACACACCTAATAACAATAGATCTCAGATCATACAAAAAGGAAATCTTAAAATAATACTAGACGCATACAATGCAAACCCTAGCAGCATGGTTGTTGCTTTAAAAAACCTAAGTAAACAATCAGAACGTAAAAAAATAGCCATTCTGGGCGATATGTTTGAATTGGGGACATACTCGACGACAGAACATCAAAATATTGCTGAGTTAACACAACAGCTTCAAATAGACCAAACTTATTTAATTGGTGAAGCCTTTTCAAAAGTAAGCTGTGAACAAGCTCAATTATTTGAAAACCTCGAGAGTTTTAATAAGCAGTTTAACATTGACAAAACACAAGAATCTGTACTACTTATAAAAGGATCTAGAGGCATGGCATTAGAACGGATATTAGAGATAATTGAGTAGATTTAAAAAAAAATGAAAATAATTTGCAAAAAGCTTTTTACAAAAATAAAATTATGTAAATTTGCCACCGCTTTAGAGCAAAAGGTACCTTAGCTCAGTTGGTAGAGCAATGGACTGAAAATCCATGTGTCCCTGGTTCGATTCCTGGAGGTACCACAAAAGGCTGTCTGTTTTAGACAGCCTTTTTTGTTTTCTATAACTTTATTATTACAAAGTCAGTTTATATTTATCACCTTAAAATGTGGGATTAGCTCAGTTGGTTTAGAGCGTTACGTTGACATCGTAAAGGTCACTGGTTCGAATCCAGTATTTCACACAACTTTATATACATGATATTAGTTATAGACATAGGCAACACTTCGATTAAAATCGCTGCAACGGATAACTATAAAATCATTTCTTACCAGAGAACAACTGAGATCGATTTCATTAATGACTGTAAAACTGTTATTACACAATTTCCGCAAATAAAAAACGCAGCCCTATGCCAAGTAGGTAGAATCAATCTAGACACAATCCAACAGTTAGAAAAGCTAGTGTCTGTTTTCAAGATTGAGAACCACATTAAACTACCTTTTACAAATCTGTATCAATCAACAACTTTAGGAAATGACAGAATAGCACTAGTATCTGGAGCCATTTCGAGAATTGAAAAAGAAGAAAGTTGCTTAATAATTGACGCAGGGACCTGCGTGACCTATGACTACATTGATAAGAATTTAAACTATCACGGCGGTGCAATTTCACCAGGTTTAAGATTACGTTATGAATCACTTCATAATTTTACAGCAAACCTTCCGTTATTAACTGCACAAACTATAGATAACTTCATTGGCAATTCTACCACAACAAGCATTCACAGTGGTGTTATTAATGGTTTAACACAAGAAATAAAAGGCTGCATTAGACAGTACGAACAAAAAAACAAAGACATTAAAGTTTTTATGACCGGTGGAGACGCTCAACTATTGTCAACTCAACTAAAAAGCCGTTTCTTTGCCACGCCTTTTTTGATGCTCGAGGGCATCTATTATTTATATCAATTTAATAAAGACTTATGATCAGAAGTATTTTAATCGTTTTAGTGGCATGTACTTGCTTTACAGGAATGGCACAACAGCGTACTTCATCTCCCTATTCCTTCTTTGGTTTAGGTCAACAAACCTTTAAAGGCACAATTGAAAATCGCAGTATGGGAGGAATTCGAACCTACAGTGATAGTATACATGTCAACTTACGAAATCCTGCTTCCTACGGTAATTTAAGAATTACAACCTACACAGTTGGGGCTGTTCACACTGAGACATGGGCCGAAACAAATACGGCTAACGAAACTTATGACAATACTACTATTGAGTATGTAAGCATCGGTATTCCTGTAAGCCAAAAAGCGGCTTTCGGATTTGGACTGGTGCCTTTTCAATCTGTCGGCTATGAATTAGGAACCTTAACTGAGGATATTTACACAAACTTCAAAGGTGAAGGAAGTCTTAACAGAGCATATTTCGGTTTTGGTTACCAACCCTTTAAAGGGTTTAACGTCGGTGGAGAGCTAAGATATAATTTTGGTCAAGAAACAAATTCTTCAAGTGTAGTTCTAGCAGATGTGCAATATGGGACCAATGAACTTAATGAAACAGACTTTAGCGGTGTTTCTTATAATTTTGGGCTTCATTACAATGGTACATTTAACGATAAATATGAATTTCAAGCAAGCGCCACCTACTCTCCAGAAAGCGATATCACAGGTGATAACAATAGAACTCTCTCTACAATATCATTAACCGGCCCGTCAACAGAAATCATCGTCAATTCTGAAGAGTTTGATATCCCTAGAGAAAAATTCAAATTACCTTCCGAAATCTCTTTAGGTATTGGTATAGGAGAACGATTAAAATGGTTTGCTGCTGCAGAGTACACATTACAAGGCACCAGCAGTACAACAAACAGATCCTTTGCTCCCGCTACAGCAACTTTTACAGACGCTGCCTCTTATAAATTAGGAGGATATTTCATACCTGACTACAACAGCATCTCAAGCTACTGGAAAAGAGCAACTTATCGTGCAGGAATACGGTTTGAAGAAACCGGCTTACAACTTAATGGAGAAGACATAACTGAGTTTGGCATATCTTTTGGAATGGGTATACCTGTAGGACAAACAAGAGCCTTTTCAAATGCTAATATTGGATTAGAATACGGTCAAAGAGGAACTACATCAAATGGTTTAGTTAAAGAAGACTTCTTTAGCATTTCCCTAGGGTTATCTTTAAATGACAGGTGGTTCCAGAAAAGAAAATATAATTAAGAACGATAAATTAAGTATTATGAACCTTAAAACTACATTTTTAACTTTTGTTGCTGTTATCAGTATCGCTTTCGCGAAAGCGCAAGAAGCAGGAGACTGTAATGTCATGTTGAGCATATTTGCAGAAAATGCAAAAGCAAAAAATTATGACGAAGCCTATAAGCAACTTGGAGACTTAGTAACTAATTGTCCAGATGCTAGTGCAGCCATTTATCAATATGGTGAAATAATTTATGAACACCGTTTAAGAAAAAAAATAGGTGATGAAGGAGCAAATGCTCAAGGATTAATTGATATGCTAAACGCTCAAATTACAAAATTTGGTGATAAGGTAAATACTAGCAAGAAAAAAATTGAAATGGCTAGTAAAATGTATAAGTACGGAATTGGTGAGCAGTCTAATCAATACATGATGTTAGAAGATGTTTTCACAAAAGATCCAGACAACTTTACAGACCCTAACGGAATGATTACTTACTTCAAGTTAGCAGAGAAAGAATACAAATTAAATAAAATAGATCTTCAGAAGTTATTTGATACTTATGATGCTTTAACTGAAAGAATAGCACAAGTACAAGATGAACGTTCTACAGTTATTCAACAATTACTTGACAAAAAAGAAACTGAAGGTTCATTAACTGAAAAAGAAGAAAAAACTATTGTTAATCAAGAAAAAAACTTGAAAAACTACAACATAGTTAACAAAAGTGTTAATGGTACACTAGGACAATTAGCAGATTGTGATAAACTAATCCCATTATATGAGCAAGATTTTGACTCAAAGCAAAGCGATGAGAAATGGTTAGGTAATGTATTAAGAAGATTGCAAAGTAAAGATTGTACGGATGCACCTTTATATGTAAGATCAGTAAAAGCTTTACATGTATTAAAGCCTAGTTGGAAGACCGCTTACGGACTAGGAAACATAGCAACTACTCAATCGGAAAAATTTCAATACTGGGATCAAGCGATTGAACTAGGCGCTGATAATGATACAAAATCAAGAATTCACTACAAGAAAGCTGAAATCTTTAAAGGTAAAGGTCAATATGGTAGTGCAAAGAAAGAATATCTTGCCTCTAACGCTGCAAAACCTTCTTTTGGATTACCTTTCTTAAGAATTGCAAACCTAGTTGCTAGCAGTGCAAACAGCTGTGGTACTACTCCATTTGAAAAAAGAGCTGTGAATTGGCTAGCGGCACGTTATGCTGATAAAGCAGGAAGTGTAGACGCAAGTTTAAAATCTACAGCAGCAAAGACTGCAGCTAGTTACAGAGGTAGAGCTCCACAAAAATCTGAGATTTTCATGGAGAAAGCTTACAATTCTGGTGACACTATTAGATTTAACTGTTGGGTTGGAGATTCTGTAAGAATACCTTAAGAATGAAACAACTTTTTCACTTATTAAAAATTACAATCACGGCTATGGCCGTGATTTGTGTTTTATCCTGTGATGATAATTTAAAGGCTATTCAAAAGATGCAAATCGCATCTAATGAGCCTATGGGAGAAGTAAAAGAAATGCTTCTTAAACATACTGATAGCGGTTTAATCAAAGTGAAAATGAGCGGTGAAACTATGTTAGATTTCTCTAACGATATTTATCCCTACACAGAGTTCCCTGACGGCATTCATGTCGTCGTTTATGAACATAAAAAAGACAGTGTACTAGAAACCAATATAACTGCAGACTATGCTATTATGTATAGTGAATCAGATTTAGTAGATTTGAAAGGAAATGTGACTATAGTCAATCATGACGGAAATACTTTTCACGGAGAACAACTTTACTGGGATCAAACTGCAAAGTGGATTTTTACTGATCAGTCATTTTCTACCCAACTTAAAAACGCATCAACATCTGGCACCATGCTCGACGCAGATGAGGAGTACAATAAAATAACTGTACGAGATAATAACGACCAGTTTTACAGAACACCTTTGAAAAAATGACAAAATTCTTTAAATACTTCCAATACGCTTATCTAATTTTTGCTGGATTCTTTTTAGTTCGCGGTTTTTATGAACTTGAAGAAAATCCTAACATGGCTTATGTATTATGGGCTATGGCTGCATTAGTTTTATTCATGTTTTTCTTTAGGAGAAGATATATCAGTAAATTTGATAATCGCAATAATAACAGCGATTCAAAATAATGCTTACAGCGGTACTGATTATATTCACCATGCTAGTTCTTAGCGCCTTTTTCTCAGGTATGGAAATAGCTTATGTATCTTCTAATAAGATACACATAGAGCTAGAAAAACGTCAAGAAGACTTTATAGGTCGAGTTTTGCGCAATCTTACAGCTCACCCATCAAAGTTCATTATCTCCATGCTAATAGGCAACAGTATCGCGCTTGTTGTCTATGGATTATATATGGGAGATTTAGTTACAGAAGAGCTTATTATACCGCACCTAGAACTGACAGAAAGTTTACAATTAGTCGTTCAAACCATCATTTCCACCTTAGTCATCTTACTAACTGCTGAATTTCTTCCTAAAGTATTTTTTCAAATTTACTCTAACGAATTACTAAAATTCTTTGCGCTACCAGCTTATATATTTTACCTATTATTCACTCCGATATCTTGGATTTGCATAAAAATATCTGATTTTTTCCTGCGCATATTTTTTAAATCTAATGGTGATAATATACAGTTATCATTTTCAAAAATTGAACTAGGTAATTACATTACCGAACAAATGGAAAGCGCTCAAGAACAGGATGAAGTGGATACTGAAATTCAGATATTTCAAAACGCATTAGACTTCTCTGCTGTTAAAGCTCGTGAAGTAATGGTGCCACGTACCGAAATGATCTCAGTACAACAAGATATTGACATTAAAGAACTAAACAAAAAATTTGTAAATACCGGGCTTTCAAAGATTTTAATTCATCATGAAACCATCGATGACATTACTGGATATGTACACAGTTTTGATTTATTTAAATCTCCAGATGATTTAAATAGCATCGTGCGCAGTGTTATAAACGTCCCAGAGACTATGCTTGCAAAAGACGTTCTTAATCTATTAATGAAACGACGTAAAAGTATTGCCATTGTATTAGATGAATACGGTGGTACATCGGGATTAATAACCGTAGAAGATATTGTTGAAGAGCTCTTTGGTGAAATTGAAGATGAGCATGATTCTGATACTCTAATCGACACTCAAATTAGTGATACAGAATTTAAATTCAGCGCTAGATTAGAGGTAGACACCATCAATGAGAACTACAAACTAGACCTACCAGAAAACGAACAATACGAGACACTAGGTGGACTTATTGTATTTGAAACTGAAGGTATCCCTACAGAAGGTGACATTGTCACTATTGAACAATACAAATTCACGATTCTTGAGACCTCAAATAACAAGATTGACCTTGTTGAATTAGAGATTTTAGACAAGGAATAAGTTAAGGAGTTATCGAGCGTTTGAGAATACGCTTTCGCGAAAGCATATTTATCACCCAACTTACTGCTATAAAGCACCGTTTAAGCTTTAATTATTAGAGGGAAAACACTATTTTCGCCGACACTTTAAAATTAAACCCATTTAAGATGGCCATATTAGGTAAAATCAGATCACAAGGATTAATCCTTATTCTAGTAATCGCTCTTGCATTATTTGCATTTATTATTCAAGGTTTACTGACCTCTAACGGTGCTGCAAAGGCGTCTTCATTAGGATCAGTAGGAAGTACTGAGCTAGACAGAGAAGCATTTGCTCGTAGAGTTGAGACGACAATGCAACAACGTGGCGCTGGCACATCTACCGTTCAAGCAGTAAATAGCGTATGGGATGCAGAGGTTAGAGATGCTGTTTTAAACATGCAAATCAACGAAGCAGGTATTGAAGTATCTGACGAGGCTGTGAAGAATCAAGTAAAAAGCATGTATGCAAATGCTCCTATTTTCTTAGATGAAAACGGACAGTTCTCTGAAATTAAAATGAACACATTTGTTGCAGACTTAAAAAATAATCAACCAGAACGTTATCAATTATGGTTACAGGATGTTGAGAATGCAGCAGATCAGGCTAAGCAAACTCAATTCTTTAATCTTTTAAAATCTGGTATTATTGGTACACAGGCGGCAGGAGAAATGGAATATCGCCTGGCAAATGATAATCGTAGCTTTACTTTTGTAAACATACCTTACACCAGCATTGCAGATTCAGAAGTAGAAATTTCAAAATCTGAGATTTCTTCTTATATCGCAAAGAACGAATCTAAGTTTAAGTCTGAAGCACAACGCGACATTCAATATGTAGTATTTGAAGACAAAGCTTCTGAGGCAGATAAAGCAACCATGAAATCTGATATGACTAAGCTATTAAGCTCTTATGAAGAGTTTAGTGAAAATACTAACAGAACCGAAACATACCAAGGTCTTAACACTGTGGAAGACGTTGAAACGTTTGTAAACTCTCAATCTGACCTGCCATATGACGGCTCTTATTTATTAACCTCTAAGTTACCAGCAACTGCAAAAGCTATAGCTGCTTTAGAAGAAGGATCTACTTATGGTCCTTATGAGGATGGTGAACACATGAAAATATCACGTCTTGAAGACAAGAAAACAATCATGGATAGTGTTCAAACTAAACACATCCTTGTCGCATATGCTGGTGCAACGCGCTCAGCTTCTACACGATCAAAAGAAGATGCAAAAAAGGTAGCAGACAGTATTTTTGCAACAATAGGTCAAAGTAATAGTAAGTTTAATGCTAAGTGGGACTACTTCAACGAGAATACTGAAGTAGCTAAAGGTGAAGACATAGGTTGGGTAGTTTACTCTGGAAATGCTAGAAACTTTGCGCCTGGATTCACAAAATTTCTTTTTGAAAATGATAAAGGTTCTGTAGGTATATCAGAAAGCTCTTTCGGTTACCACATTATCCATATACAAGACACTAAAGCACCAACTGAAGCTGTTAAAATAGCGACTATTGCAAAGAAAGTAGAAGCTTCTAAAGCGACTGGAAAGCAATTATTTACTGATGCTCAAAAATTCCAACAAGGTGCTGCTGAAAAAGATTTTACAGAAGTTGCTAAAGAATTCACACTGGATGTAAAGCCTGTAAAAAACTTAAAAGCAATGGATGAGAATTTACCAGGCTTACAGAGAAACCGTTCTGTAGTTCAATGGGCTTTTAAAGAAGGAACGGACATAGGTGATACAGAACGTTTTGAAACTCCTGAAGGATATGTAATCGTGCAATTGACTAGAAAAGCTGAATCAGGACTTATGTCTGCTGAAGAAGCTAGCGCAACTGTTACTCCTATCCTACGTAACAAGAAGAAGGCAAAAATGATCATGGATCAAATCACAGCTACTGAAGTCAATGACATCGCATCTGCACAAGGCTTAAATGCTAGAGCAGCAACTGCTGTTAATCGTAAATCGCCTACAATACCAGGAGTTGGTGAAGAGCCTAAAGTAGTAGGTACTGCATTTGGTCTTGCCGAAGGAGAAACTTCAAAACCTATTGCTGGTGAAAAAGGTGTATTTGTTGTTAAAGTAACGGCAATTGAAAACGCACCAGATCTAGGAAGCTATAAAGCAGATGCTAATGAGGTTGCTAATCGTACTGCAAACCAAGCGACATCTAAGTTAGTAGAGGCTCTTAAGAAGTCTATAGAGATTACAGATAATAGATCTACTTTTTACTAGAAAGCAGATTACAGCATATTAAAAAAAGCCACTCAATGAGTGGCTTTTTTTATTGATGACTCATTCCATATTATATTAATAATAAAATATCTCTAACTCGTATCCTAACCCTAATTGTTTCATCGGTCCACCAATCGTTCTGGGATATTGTCTTTCCGATACTTCACTCCATTCAGCCTTATCGGAATACCTAGAATGAAAATAATCAATAGACTCATTCTTCTTTTTTGGATGTAGTGCAATTAAAGGTACATCATATATATTGTTGATCGTCTTAATGGTATCTCCATTACGTTCTAAATATTTAAACCTAGGAATAGCAAGCATATCACCATTTTCGTCACAAGGACCCATATTCAATATACTCACAAGAATACCATTATCTGGAAATACTATTTCCTCATTTGAGTAATCCAACTCATACTTAAATTTCTTACCTGAAACTATAAAATCTTTAGTAGGATAATTCAATTTTACAAATGAAGAATCGGAAAGCATTTCATAAAATTGAACGCGAAACAAAAAATTAGTTTCAAGTCTTTTACTTTTAACAGGATATGATTTCTTGCCAGGTTTTTTCTTCATCAATTCATTTGATTGTTCCCAATCAGCATTTTTCTTAATAATTGGCACTGTTAATTGGGTTAACCTCACATCAGTTCTATCATTCTCCTTGATAAGAAACAACCCATATTCTTGCCCGTGATAATGCGGCATACCATCTAACCAATGTTTCTTTCTAGATGGTGGTTGCTTAAGTTTCTTAGTCTTTATAGGTTCACCTTTAAGTACGACTGCATCTAGAAACTGATCTTTTTTTATCAAAATAATCTGATAATCATCTATATCAGACACTTTTATTTTTAAGACCTCATAACCTAAACCATCTAGATATAATTCCCCATCTTTTAACTCTTCAGGTAAAAAAAATGAACCGTCAACATTTGAGTAAATACTATTATCCTCATAATAAACTAGGACATTTGAAATAGGCTCTTTAGACTGGTTATCTATTATCTGATACTCGATTTGAGCATGTAATAAAACTGAATAACTTAATAGAAGTAAGAACAGCAGTTTCTTTATGGCTTTCATAGACAAGTGTTTTTAACCTTAAAAATATACTACTTATCAAAACAAAAGGTGAGATATTATAAAATCATTTCAATTCTCTAGGCCTCAAGCTTAAGTTTATTTGAGTTTCAATTTCCTAAAACAACATCATCCCATTCCAGAACAATTTCAAATCCTTTAGATTTAAAATAAGCTCGTTCTTCAATATCACCAGTGCACATTATAAAATCGCCACCCCAACCACCTAAACTTTTTATGGCTTGTGTATAATCTGGAAAAAGCTTTTGCTTTACTGGCTCTAATCCTATTAAACTAGAAATGATAGCTTCGTGTCTATTGATAACCTCATTAAAGTGAGCTAGATCATTAGAGGCATCCTTAAATCTTTGTGGCATCTCATCCAATTCCTTCCTTAATTCATCCGTAATTAATGAATTATCAAAACGTGCTATAGAGTCTCTACTATTTTGTTTTCTGTTGAGATACACAAAGAAAATAGATTCCATTATAGTGGGATTCCAATCAAATGGTTCAACAATTGGTAGCCCGTTATTATAATTATAGATCAGTCTACTATTTTCAGTAGCACAAGCTATATCATATCCACTACCACCGAAACAAGCAAACTGTAACATATAGGCATCACATTCTAGCCATTGCGCTATAAGGGAAATTAATGTAGAACTAGTTCCCATACCGTATTTTCGATTAAAATCTAATGTCGTGATTGCATTGAATCCATCAGCCATTTTATCCAGCGCTTGAGGATACAACTCTATTGCTTTTCTTAAAATCTCAACAAGTTTAACTGTAACAGCATTATCAGATTTAAAAGTGTCTAGATTTTTCAAAACATTTAAATCAAGTGTATCTTCAAACCACAAACTACCATCATGGTCATAGCTTTTCCAAGCGAACTGACCATCATTTCTAGAATTAATATTAAGATACTGATTTAACTTCAAAGGCATCGCTAGCGCAGATACGTTATCGAGCACGACATATTCACCTGTGATAAGGAATTTACCATGAGCGCTATATTTCTTTTTGATGACTTCTTTATTCAATTGTTTTTATTTGTCGTTGTGTTTTCTTTAAAGTGCAATACTATTGATACTTATTAATCGATTAGCGCTTTTTTAATTAAAACTATTTGGCCCAAGTGATAGTAACTATGCTCGATAATAGCATCGATATTTCTATAAAAATCACCATACTTAGGATCTACAAAATCTTTTTTAAGTTCCTCGTCAGTTAATCGCTCGACATACAAGGCTAGATCCTCACAATCCTGCCAGAACCGATTTAAAAAACGATCCCAATCTTGTTGTGATTTGATTTCAGGAAAATCAAAACTATATATATCACTAATTTCTAACCTACCGTTTGCAAATACATTCTTAACACCTGCGACATAATAGTGAATATGTTGAGCAAGTGCGGCTATAGTATTAAATGAATGTAATTCAGTAATTGCAACTTGCCAATCTAGACTTATTAACTGGTCTTTATAATTAGTATTGGCAATCCACATTCCATTGAGAAAAACTTCTCTCAAGCGATCAGCTAGGACATTTGAATTAGCCATAACCTCTTTATTTTTTTCTTATATCTGCTAGCATTTCTCGCAATCCTGAGAAACTAGGTGTCTTATCTTGAAAAGCTTTTTTGAGCAATAACTTTTCATCATCGCTTGCTCCTATTTGTTCTAACATATTCACTAAATGCATTTTCATGTGTCCCGCCTGTATTCCTGTAGTTACAAGTGAATGTAAAGCGGCAAAGTTTTGCGCCAGTCCACAAACGGCAGTTACCTTCATTAAATCCTGCGCACTTGGATTTTCTAGAATCTGCATGGCAAGTTTAGAAAGTGGATGTAGCGATGTGAGACCACCTACCGTACCTAAGGCTAGTGGAAAATCTGCTTCAAAAGTAAAGACATCGTTTTCTACTCTTCCTCTAGTTAAACTTCTATATTGTCCATCTCTAGCCGCATAAGCATGCACGCCTGCCTCAACGGCTCTAAAATCATTACCCGTTGCGATCACTACAGCATCTATACCATTCATAATCCCTTTATTATGAGTTACCGCTCGATAAGGTTCTACCGTAGCGATATCTACGGCACGAGTAAATTTACGGGCAAAGTCTGCACCGCTCACACCATTAATTGTTCCTATCTGATCAATTTTACACGATACAGATACATTCACCACACATTCTGGCACATAATTACTTAATATACTCATAATTACTTCAGGTATTCCCAGTGAGAACCCTTGAAACTCATTTGCTTTTTCTCTTAGCGTGTTTGCTAGCTGCTCCAGTGTAGTATTGATGAAATTTGCACCCATCGCATCCTTTGTCTCAAAAGTAGCATGCAGTTGATAATAACCAGATAGCACATCAGTCTTGTTCATCAATTGTACGTCTAATAATCCACCGCCGCGTTTTTTCATACTGGCATTTATGGACTGGATAGATTGTAGTAAATCCGCTTTCGCGAAAGCGTAAAACGCATCCATCTCACCATGTAAACCTTTGTACATAATATGCACTTGACCAGATTTTATCGTCGACTTTATAGTAGTTTTAAATCCTCCACGTTCTAACCAAAACTTAGCTGCTTTACTTGCTGCAGCCACCACAGAACTTTCCTCTATCGCCATAGGAATGGTCACCAATTTCCCATCAATTAAAAAATTAGGAGCTAGTCCAAACGGCAAATAGTAATTAGTAATCGTATTCTCACTAAAACCATCATGTAATTCTTGTAGTTTTTGGTCTTGATTCCAGTAACGTGTTATCGTATCATGTGCTATGATATCACCATCAAAATAAGTATCTACTAGCCAGTTAACTTTTTCTGTTTTAGAGAGTTTTGAAAAACCGATTACGGGTGCATCCATTGAAAAAAATTTAAGAGACAAAGATACAATTACAAGCGTTAATCCTAGTTTAAGGATAATGCAATAATCGGCGGGATTTTTGCGATTTTTTCTGTATACTTGATACTTTAACCCATTTTGCAATTACATGATTAAGAAAACACTTTTTGCTGCCCTATTTTTATTGACCAGTTCAGTGATGATTGCACAGCAAAACATTACTGTAGAAGATATTTACACAGGTCAATTCCGTACGGCTGGTTTACAATCTTTAGAATCTTTAAACAATGGAAAAGAGTACATTGTCCTAAATTATAATCGCGATCGTACACAAACCATAGATAAATATAGTTATGCGACTGGTGAAAAAACAGGTACGTTAGTAAGCAGTACAGATCTTAAATTACCGATTCGTTCTTACACTTTAAGTGATGATGAATCTCAAATGCTTATCGTTTCAGAAAGTCAACCTATTTTTAGATACAGTTCACATGATAAAGTACATGTTTATGACATGAACTCTAAAGAATTGACGCTCGTTAGTGAAGAGTTGGTGCGCAGTCCAGCACTTTCTCCAGATGGTAAAAAAGTGGCTTATGTGTTTGAGAACAATATTTATTACAAAGATTTAGCCTCAGGAAAAACTACTCAAGTAACTACTGATGGTATAGACAATAAACTCATCAATGGTGTTTCTGATTGGGTTTATGAAGAAGAATTTGCTATAGTACGTGCTTACCAATGGAGTCCAGACAGTAAGCAAATCGCTTTTATCTCGTTTGACGAGAGTGATGTTCCAGAATTTTCTATGGATGTTTATGGTAACGGACTATATCAAAAACAAGACGTTTTTAAATACCCTAAAGCTGGTGAAAAGAATGCCGTAGTAGGATTGCATGTGTATGATCTGCTTTCGCGAAAGCGTAATAAAATTAACTTAAATCGTAATGAAGAATTTTACATTGCAAGAATTAATTACTCGCCTAATGGTAAACTTGCGGCGCAAGTATTGAATAGACATCAAGATGTACTAGACTTTTATTATGTAGACCAATCGGGTAATGCCAGCATTGCATTTACAGAAAAAGATAAAGCTTATGTAGATGTTACTGATGACTTAACGTTCCTAGAAGATGGTAGTTTTTTATGGACCAGCGAAAAAGACAACTGGAGACATATCTATCACTATGATGCTAATGGAAATGAAAAAAAACAAATCACAACGGGTAATTGGGATGTCACTTCTTATTATGGTTATGATGCTAAAAACAAGCGCATTTTTTACCAAAGTACAGAAGACGGAAGTATTAATCGCGGAATTTATTCTATTTCTTTAAAAGGTAAGAAAAAGTCGAAGTTGTCGAACCAAATAGGTTCGAACAGTGCTTCTTTTAGTAGTGATTTCAGTTATTTCATTAACACTTACTCGAGCGCTACTACTCCACCTATGTATACTTTACATACTTCTAAAAAAGGCGAGCAGGTTCGAGAAATTCAAAATAACAATGCATTATTAGATAAACTTGATAATTACAAGTTTGCTCAAAAAGAGTTTTCTACAATCAACATTAACGGGAATGATTTGAACATGTGGACTATGAAGCCTGCAGATTTTGACCCTAGCAAGAAATACCCTTTATTAATGTTTCAATATAGTGGTCCTGGATCACAACAAGTGGCTAATCGCTGGTATGGTGCAAATGATTACTGGCACAGTATGCTAGCAAATGACGGTTATATAGTAATATGTGTAGATGGTCGAGGTACCGGCTACAAAGGAGCCGACTTTAAAAGAGTGACTCAAAAAGAGTTAGGTAAATATGAAGTTGAAGATCAAATTGCGGTAGCTAAAAAAATGGGCGCAGTGGATTATATCGACAGTTCTAGAATAGGGATTTGGGGTTGGTCTTATGGTGGATTTATGAGTTCTAACTGTATTCTTCAAGGTAATGATACTTTTAGCACTGCTATCGCAGTTGCTCCGGTTACGTCTTGGAGGTTTTATGATAGCATTTATACAGAACGTTATATGACAACACCACAAGAAAATGCAAGTGGATACGATAACAATAGCCCGATGAGTCATGTAGATAAGCTCAAAGGTAAGTACCTACTTATACATGGTAGTGCAGATGATAATGTTCATGTACAAAACACCATGCGCATGGTTGAAGCTCTTGTACAGGCTAACAAACAATTTGACTGGGCGATTTACCCAGATAAAAATCATGGAATTTATGGAGGCAATACACGCATCCATTTATTTAACAAGATGACAAACTTTATTCATAATAACCTTTAATAACACTAATCTTAATTAATAATCAAATGGAATATAAATTTGGTGGTTCACTTACGAACCAAAAAACAGTTCTAGGACATCCATCAGGATTGTTTGTTCTTTTCTTTACTGAAATGTGGGAACGATTCTCTTATTATGGAATGAGAGCATTACTTGTTCTTTTCTTAGTCGCATCAGTCTTTGACGAAGGTTGGGGCTGGGATAGAGCTGACGCTTTGACTTTGTATGCTTTTTATACAGGTCTTGTTTACGTAACTCCAATTTTTGGTGGATTAATAGCAGATAAGATTACAGGCTATAGAAAAGCCGTTGTTATAGGGGCTTTATTAATGACTTTAGGCCATGCTTCTATGGCACTTGAAGGACTTACAGGAACTTTCTTTTATTTAGGTCTCGTTCTTCTTATTATAGGTAATGGAATGTTTAAACCAAACATTTCATCGATGGTTGGTAAATTATACAAAACAGAAGACAAAGAGAAAGATGCTGGATACACGATATTCTATATGGGTATTAATGCTGGTGCTTTCTTGGGTATTTTACTTTGTGGCTACATAGGTGAATCTGTTGGATGGCACTATGGTTTTGGACTAGCTGGAATATTTATGTTTGTCGGAATGTTGCAATTCTATTTTGCTCAAGAAATTTTTGGTAAAATAGGATTATCTCCTAAAGGCGCTGAAGATTTTGATGATGCGATGGAAGACGCCTTAGAAGAAACTGAAGACGCCATTGAAGACACTATTGAAGAAGCAAAAAGCTCTAAAGTTGTATCAGATCGACTAATTGTAATCGGTGTACTAGCATTCTTTACCATCTTTTTCTGGTGGGCTTTTGAGCAAGCTGGTGGATCTATGACTATTTTTGCTGCAGACTATACAGATCGTGTATTAGAAGGTGATGGTGCATTAATATTTAAGATTTTCAATACACTATTAACAGTAATACCTATGATAATTATCACATGGGTATTAGGTATGTTATTCAAACAGACATATGCAAAGTTTGCTTTATCCAACATATTACTAGGTTTAAGTTTTGTTATCATTTGGGCAATTGTAATATGGATGTTATATCGTCAATTCACTGATCCTGCTCCTGAAGTTCCTGCTTCATGGTTTGGAATTTTAAACTCATTCTTCATCATTGCATTTGCACCTATTTTTTCTAAAATTTGGGAAAGTAAATTAAATCCTTCTGGACCCGTAAAATTTGCTATCGGACTAATTCTACTAGGTATTGGTTTCGGAATTTTGGCATTTGGTTCTATGGGAATTCCGTTAGGAGCAAAAACGGCATCGGTAAGCATGATTTTCTTAATACTAGCATATTTGTTCCATACACTAGGTGAACTATGTGTTTCACCTGTAGGGTTATCCTATGTAAGTAAACTATCACCAGGAAAACTAGTCGGGTTAATGTTCGGTATATGGTTTGTTGCAAACTTTATTGCAAATACAGCAGCTGGACTAACAGGTCGATATATTGATCCTATTGTTGAAGATTATGGTATGGCTACATTCTTTATGATATTTACCATCATTCCTATTGCCGCTGGTTTTATAATGTTGGCACTTAGTAGACTATTGGTAAAAATGATGCACGGAATCAGATAACCACATCTTCCTAATATTTTATAAAAAACGCACCATAGTGGTGCGTTTTTTGTTACCTTGAATTTTCAAAAGAAGGATACCTATGAAATGGATGTTTGTAATGATGTTATTAATAGGTTCATTTGCTACCGCACAAGTGAACTGGATGACCATGGATGAAGCGCTTGCAGCTCAAAAGAAAGAACCTAGAAAGATTTTATTAAAAGCATATACAGAATGGTGTACCAACTGTAAGTGGATGGATAAATATGCCTTTGACAAACCAGAAATTGCTGCCTTTATTAATGAAACTTATTACCCAGTAAAATTCGACGCAGAAGGTACAGAAGTGATCAACTATAAAGGAGCTACTTATGGTAACCCGATGAAACAACGTAATGAACGTTCACAACATGAATTTGCAGGATTTATGCGCATTTTTGAATATCCTACATTAGTTTTCTTTGATGAAACCGGACGTATTATCAATCCAGTACCAGGAAAAATGGGACCTAAAAAACTAGAGATCTATATTACCATGCTGGCAGATGAAACGTATAAATCAATAAACACCGGTCAAAAGTGGTCGGATTACCAAGCTAATTTTGTTTATGAGCTTCAAGGCGATACAAATTAATAGCACCTTCTTCATAAGTACTTAAAAATTCAATATTCCTTTTTTCACTAGTTAACCTCCAACGGTTTACATAAGTTCTATAATTAGAACCATCTGCAATAATTATTTGCGGTCTTAAGGCTGTTATTATTTTATCTAAATGTATTTTTGGAGAGTGAGACAAAAGTAAAATTGGGGTTTCGGCGCTTTTTAATATCACACCAGATTCATCTAAAACAACTACTTCTGTATCATTAAACTTCACTTTATTACTCAAAGAATCAATAGTTATAATTTTATTTCTATGTAATGAAGAAGATTTAATACGATCTAGAGCTGCCATGGACCTAATTGAATCCATAGCGTGATAATCAACTAGTAGTAAAACCTCTTCACGATTACTGATACTTATTACACTACCAGATGCTTGATGCATTACTACCACCTTAGAGTCTACAGTTTTCAACTTTTTGAAAGACTGAAACCCTGTAAAGCATATAATACTAATTATAGCTATATGTAAATTATAACCTGGTTCTTTAATGAGCACTCGTTCTCTCCTACTTTTTCTTACAGAACGATAGAAAAACAACGCACTACTTATCATCAATATGTAAATCAAAATAAGCTCTATGAGATCAAGATGTATTCCTTTAATAATAAACTGATCTTGAGAGCTAATTTTTTCAATGATAGTTACAATCCAATCCAAGCTTAAATTAAGTATTTCAACTAACCAATAAGACGGAATACCTGACCACAAAGATGCTAATAATAGGATTGAGAGCCCTATTATTAATGGCAATACAGGAAGTAATAACATATTACCTAAAAGAAACAGCCCTGGAAACTGATGAAAATAAAAAAGGCTTAATGGTGCAACGCCTATTTGAGCAGCAATGGTTACAGTGCCTATTTTCCAGAAGTAATCAATCACCTTCCACCGTGGTTGTATTAAATTGTATAAAATAGGCTGGATTAGCACGATAGCTATTACCGCAGTATAACTTAATTGAAAACCTACGTGAAATAGTAGCTTAGGATTAATTAATAACAATAAAAAAGCAGATAGTGCTAAGCTATGAAAAATGGAAGTTTTACGATTCACATTCATACCTATCGCAATAAAAGAGAACATAGTTACCGCTCTCATTATAGAAGGTGACATGCCTGTAATTAGAGCAAAAATCCATAACAATATTATTATAACGGCACTTTGTAGCCAGCGACCATTTTTTACAACTTTTAACCAATTCGTAAACCAGCACAAAATGAGTAAGATAATACCAACGTGTAAACCACTTAAAGCAAGTATATGGATAACACCAGCATCTCTAAAACTTTGCGTGACTGATGACTCCACATTATTGCGTTGTCCTAATATCAAGGCCTGAATTATTCCTAGTGGCTTATCTTGTAAGCCTGATGTTTCAAGAGAATTCATTAATTGATTTCTTAAAGCAATAATCCACGATTTGTTCTCACCGACGTAGACATTGAGTATATGATCATCATCGACATAAATTTGCCCATGGACATCAATCAAAGCGAGATACTCCTTATAATTAAAATCCCCTGGATTGCGCTCATCACTAGCTTGACTAATATCATCATAAACAGTAAGTCTATGACCTATTTTGTATTCAACACTATCTGATTTTTTAAATAAGACCAGAACCTTACCTGTAACATTTTTACCATCGATTTCATTAATATGCGCATAAAATCGATCATTGTAAGCATTAGGATTTAACTGATCCGTTAATTGAAAGGTAATCATTTGCTCCTTACCGTGTATGGTGTGATTAGAAAAATGATGGGATTGATTAATAGGTCTCTTACTTACCATATTTAACACTCCTAAGGCAATAAGGAAGAATATTACTGAAAAACTAAAAAGCGCCTTGAATACGGTATTAGTTCTACTGAAAAAAATGGAAAAACATAAGATAAGAAAAGATGTGGATAGAACTATTAAAGCAATATCTATAGTAATTTGCAGATACATCGCAATCAACAATCCTATCACATATGCTAACAGTAACCTATAAATAGGATATCCTAACCACTTCATTAGATGAATTTAACAAAATAATTTCAGAAAATAAAGAAATGCCCTACTCTAACCTACCAGCGCTCAAATAAGCATTGAGCCAGTAACCTTCATTCATGGTAGAAACGATTACACCACGTGAGGTGGTAGAATGAACAAAACTAATTTCGGCAGGTGTCGTTTTTACTACTAGTCCTACATGGTTCACTCTAGTTTTGTTCTTTCCTGTAGCAAAGAATAATAAATCACCTTTCTCCACTTGTTTAAAATCAATAGTACTAGCAGCATTATATAAACTAGCACTTGTACGAGGCACCGATTTACCAGCTTCTTTAAAACTTACATGTATAAGACCACTACAGTCCATACCACTGCGTGAACTACCACCGTATTTGTACTTTGTACCTTTATAACTTAGCGCAGTTTCAATGGCGTCTTTCAGTATTGGCGCTGTATTTTTATCATCTACTCGAGAAGGCGCTGTGCTAGATACGGGTTTCTCTACAGACTCTGCCTTCACCTCTCGAGAAGAAGTGTATACTCTATCTGGATAACGTTTTGCTGCTTCTTTTTTTGTGGTAACTATTCTAGGCTTAGAGCTCTTACAAGATGAAGTCCCTAAGAGCATCATGCTGGTTAAACTAACAACAAATATTTTTGTTAAGTTGACTTTATAAATACGCTTTCGCGAAAGCGAGAACAACATCATCATACTACTTCTGTGAGTTTTTAATAATTAAAGAAGCTACTTTATCACTAGCACCTATGCCGCCTAGACGCTTTTCGAGCTCATAATAGTCAGCAAAAACGCGATTGCGCTGTGTGGGATTAAGTATCATATCAAGCTCCTTCTTAAGGTTTGTAGCGTTAAAATCTTTCTGTATCAACTCTGTAACGACCATTTTATCCATAATTAAATTAACTAGCGAGATATAATCTAGTTTGATAATTAATTTTGCTATACGATATGAGATAGAACTGCCTTTATAACAAACTACCTGAGGTACTTTAAACAATGCTGTTTCTAATGTTGCCGTACCAGAGGTCACTAGTGCAGCATGACAAAGGCTTAAAATATCGTAAGTACGATTCATCACTAGGGTAACATTCTTTTTTAAAAATGGCTTATAAAAACTTGCTTCCTGACCAGGAGATCCTGCAATTAGAAATTGATAGTCAGGATACTGATCTACCATTTGTAACATAACACCTAGCATTTTACTAATTTCTTGCTTGCGACTACCTGGCAATAATGCTATTAATGGTCTATCGTCTAACTGATACTCTTTTAGAAACTCAACATGATTAACTTGATGATGCTGATCAATCGCATCTATGATAGGATGCCCTACAAAATCGACTGGATAATTATGTTTTTGCTCGTAAAAATCTTTTACAAAAGGAAGTATCACATACATGTGATTGATATTTGCCTTAATGGTTTTTACACGGCTTTCTCTAGAAGCCCATACTTGTGGACTTATATAGTAGTGTGTATTAAAGCCTTGAGGTTTTGCCCACTTTGCAATACGTAGATTGAATCCAGAGTAATCCATAAATATGAGCGCATCCGGCTGGTATCGCACTATATCTTCTTTACAATATTTGATGTTTTTGAGAGCTGTACCCAGTTTTCTAATCACCTCAGTAAAACCCATTATTGCACGTTCTTTATAATGCATGACCTGCTCGCCACCTACTGCTTCCATAAGATCACCACCCCAAAACCTAAATTGTGCATCTGGATCTTGCTGACGTAAAGATTTCATAAGATTAGAACCGTGCAAATCGCCACTAGCCTCACCTACAATGATATAGTATTTCATATTCTAGAATTCAAAGTACATAACTGCTAGAGCTGCCAGTATTGTGGCCATTAAAACACCACGTGCTTCATAAGGCTGAGCTACTTTTTTAAATTTATAAATTTTTGTAGTCAAGAAAAAGAAAAACAGCAACAGATTTAATACTGCTCCCAGACCTATAAGTCCGCCCATAAAGCCCTTTTCTACCGCGCTTTCCATCATTGTTTCAAAACTGTAAGGAGCAAAGAAGTATACATATAGATATGTACCTATAAAATTTGCTAAAAGACCTAATAGAAAACCTTTTATAATTTTAATTACCAAAATCCCAAGTATTAAGTTCGCTTATATAATGATGTGCCGTCAGATCATATTGTGTAGGTACGATAGAAATATAATTATGAGCTAGTGCCCATTCATCTGTATCTTCTCCTTTATCGTCATTAACAAATTTACCGGTAAGCCAGTAATAATCCCTACCATATGGATTCGTGCGCTTATCAAATTCTTCTACCCAATAAGCATTTGCCTGACGACAAATTTTTATTCCTTTTATTTCTTCTCTTTTTGCTTTAGGAATATTTACATTAAAAACCACTCCTCTTGCCATTCCATTATGAATAACATTTTCGATAATTGTTTTAATAAATGGTCTTGCAGCATCAAAATCTGCATCATGGTCATAGTCACATAGTGAGAAACCGATTGCTGGTATACCTTCAATACCTGCTTCTACCGCTGCACTCATAGTACCGCTATATATAACATTAATAGCACTGTTGCTTCCATGGTTAATACCACTAAGGCACAAATCTGGTTTTCTATCTAAAATCTCGTGGCTAGCCATTTTTACACAATCAACAGGCGTACCACTCGTTGTGTATTCCTTATGATCATGACTATGCTCTTTAAATTCTTTTACATGTAAAGTATTATTAATCGTTATTGCATGACCCATTGCGCTTTGAGGACTGTCCGGTGCTACTACAACAACCTCACCTAATTCTCTAGCTATTTCAATTAGCATTCTTATTCCTGGAGCTGTGATACCATCATCATTAGTAACGAGAATAAGTGGTTTTTTAATGTTATCCATAAAATTTTTATCGAGGTTAAAATTAAGTAAATTAGCGATAGCATATCAATCTCTTGTTATACATTGTGCAATGTAAAGTGGCACGATTTTTACATCACTAGAATAGACAAATGAAAGGACTTATGAATTTTATAAAAAATAACGTGGCAATTGCCATATTAGTTTTGCTCGCAGCTACTGCCAGTTGTAGTTTTACTAAAGATATCGATCCAGGAGATAAAGATAAGGAAGAGCTTTTAGTAAACCTTATATCACATGTATTACAACGCAATCACTACTCACCTGCTGATCTAACAGATGAATTTTCTCAAAAGGTTTTTAAAAATTATATCAATGATTTAGATCCAGCAAAAAGATATTTTATAGAATCTGATTATCAAGAGTTTGCAAACTATGAGTTTTTATTAGATGATGAAATCAGAGATAGTAGAGTGCAGTTATTTACACTTACTTATGAGAGATTAGAGCAAAGACGCAAAGAAGCTGAGAAGCTATTTTCTCAGGTTATCAAAGAACCTTTTGACTTTAATAAAGATGAGGTTATGGATACGGATTATGAAAACATCCCTTATGCAAAAGACTCAAAAGAACTTAAAAACCACTGGCGCAAATTGTTAAAATTGAGTGCTTTGGGTAGTTATTATGACAAAATGGAAGAGCAGGAAGACAAGCCTGTAAATGAAAGAAAAACTGCAATTGCCATTGAAAAAGAAGTACGTGATGAAGTAAAGCGTTCTATGGAAGAAAACTTTGACTTCAGTAAAGACATTGAAAGATTAGATTATTTCTCCCTATACTTAAATAGCGTAATGGCTTACTTTGATCCTCACACGAGTTACTTTGCTCCACAAAATAAAGATCGTTTTGACACAGCAATGAGTGGTAAGTTAGAAGGTATAGGCGCTCGATTACAAAAGAAAATGGATTACATCAAGGTTTTAGAAATTATATCTGGTGGACCAGCATGGAGAAGTCAAGATGTAGAAGTAGGTGATGTAATTTTAAAAGTAGCACAAGAAAAAGATACTGTGGCAACAAGTATTGTCGGAATGCGTATTAGTGATGCAGTGGATCTTATTAAAGGTCCTAAAGGAACTAAAGTGATTTTAACTCTTAAACGTGTTGACGGTACAATAGAAGATGTAACTCTAACACGTGATGTAGTAGAAATAGAAGAAACATTTGCAAAGTCAGTAATTGTAAAAGATCCTGAAGGCAGTATTAACTATGGATTGATCAATCTACCTAAGTTTTATTTTGACATGGAAAATAGAAATGGTCGTGCGTCTGGAGATGATATTAAAAAAGAAATCGAGCGTCTTAAAATGCAGGGCATGGACGGTCTTGTGTTAGACTTGCGTAATAATGGTGGTGGATCATTAAGAGAAGTAATAGAAATGGCAGGACTTTTTATAGAAAAAGGACCTGTTGTGCAGGTGGCACTTAAAAATGAACGTACTCAAACATATAGTGATGATGACCCAAGTATTATATGGGATGGTCCATTAGTAATTATGGTTAATGAATTATCGGCAAGTGCCTCAGAAATTCTAGCAGCCGCATTACAGGATTATGAACGTGCTGTTATCATTGGGTCTAAGCAAACATTTGGAAAAGGAACTGTTCAAAATTTTGAAGATTTGAATAGATGGGTGCGCAATAGCGATCTAGGTGACCTAGGAGCCATTAAATTGACTACTCAAAAATTCTATAGAATCAATGGAAAAAGCACCCAATTAGAAGGTGTAAAAAGTGATATCATAACTCCAGATCGTTATAGCTATATTGACATAGGTGAACGTGATGAGGAATTCCCATTACCTTATGATGAAATTCCAGCTGCATCGTATACTAAATTTAATAAGTATATAGATTTTAATAGCACCATTGCAAAATCCCAAGCTAGAATTAATTCTAATGAAACGTTTCAACTTATCGATGAAAATGCAAAATGGATGAGTGATCAACGAGAAGAAAATATAATACCATTAAACTATACAGCTTACAAAGAAAGACTTCATCGTTTAGAAAAAGAAACAGAAAAGTTTGAAAAACTAGAGGACTATAAAAACGATTTATCTTTTGAATATGTAAATTATGAAAAAGAATTAATTGCAAAAGATAGCTTACTTGCAGAAAAGCGTGAACGCTGGCACAAGAGTCTTTCTCAAGATGTGTATCTTGCAGAAGCAATTAACGTACTCAAAGATTTGAAAGTTTCTAATATTCAAAATGCAAGAGTATCTACCATTAAAAATTAATGTCACATAAATCGGCATCATTAACGACTTTAGCGCTCCAAAAATTCAAGAGGAATTTTTGGGGCGTTTTGAGTTTAAGCGTGATTGCTTTTTATATAGTAATCGCTTTATTTGCTTATGTCATTGCACCAGACAACACAGCATTTGCCAACCAGATGCACCTATCTATTCACTCACAACCACCCGGTTTTGAAGTAAACATGTTAGAGCTTCCTGTGGCTAGTCTTCCTTCTAGTATTTGGGACTGGTGGAATGGCCGCAAATCAAATCAAGAAGAAATACCTTATTCCGAACTAAAAATTGAAAATGGTCGGAGTTATTATAGACCTTATGATGTTAATGGTTCCCAACTAGATTTTGTAGATGCAAACTTTGCTGTAGCAGATGGGATGGAATTATCACGCTTTCGCGAAAGCTACACCTCGCATAAAACATTTCTATTAGGTACTGATAAATATGGTCGTGATTTATTAAGCCGCATGATGATAGGTGCAAGAATTAGCATCTCGATAGGTTTTATCGCCGTTTTTATATCATTAATCATAGGTATTACACTGGGCGCAATAGCTGGATATTTTGGCGGCTTCATAGACACCATCATTATGTGGTTGATTAATGTTACCTGGTCCATACCTACTTTATTAATGGTTATTGCTATAAGCATCGCTTTAGAAAAAGGCTTCTTTACAGTTTTTATAGCTGTAGGACTCACCATGTGGGTAGAAGTAGCCCGTGTAGTCCGAGGACAAATAATTGTCGCTAAAGAATTCCAGTATGTTACCGCAGCAAGAGCATTAGGATTCAACAGTTATCGAATTATTACAAAACATATCTTACCTAATATCATGGCACCTATTATTGTAATCAGTGCAGCTAACTTTGCAGCAGCAATTCTTATAGAAAGTGGTTTAAGCTTCTTAGGAATAGGAGCACAACCACCTATGCCTAGTTGGGGTAGTATGATAAAAGATCATTATCAATACATCATTTTAGATAAAGCTTATCTTGCGCTTGTACCTGGAATAGCAATCATGACACTAGTAATGGCATTCATGCTCTTAGGAAATGCCTTAAGAGATGCGCTAGATGTAAAAACTACTTAATATGAAAAAATCGATCTACGCAATCATACTTATAGTTATCGCTGTATGTTTTTATTTTTATGAAACGCACCGTAATGAAGAAGCTTCTCAGCATATACTTGAACAAGAAAATCAGCAGACTATAAATGATCAAGATGCTGATGGATTCAAACCTTTATCACGTAAAGACTTTTTGCCTAGTTCAAACAATCAGGTCATACACCACAGTACCTACAGCCTCTCTTATAGTGAAAAACATGAGCAAGCCGAATGGACAGCTCATGTACTAAGAGAAAGCGACATTACTAATAATAACTTTAAAAGACCTTATTTTGAAATTGATAACTCAGTAAAAACTGGTGCTGCGCACTGGCGCAATTATAAAAAAAGTGGATATGATAGAGGTCATTTAGTACCAGCAGGTGATAGAACAGGTAGCAAAAAGGTATATGAAGAAACCTTCCTAACATCAAATATAAGTCCACAAGAACACGAGTTCAATGCTGGTATATGGAATCGACTAGAACAAAAAACACGATACTATGCAAAACGATACGATGAGCTATATGTAGTGACCGGACCTATTTTTAAAGGTAACATGGATGAAATAGGCACAGAAAATGTGACGGTACCATCTGCATTTTATAAAATAATTTATAGACAAGATAAAAATGGTAATGAAAAAATACTAGCCTTTTTAATGCCTCATAAAGCTAGTAGTAAACCTATCTACGATTATGTTACGTCAGTAGACGAAATAGAAAAACAAACTGGTATAGATTTCTTCTCTCAAATACCCGACCATGTAGAGAACCAACTAGAAGCCTCAAATAGTAGTAAAGGATGGTAATCCTCAATTAAGGTATTACTTGAAAATGAATATGATCATCGTGCCTTACCGCATGACAGCCATGAAACCTTAATTTAGTATTTATATTTTTAATATTTAAGCGTTTGATTAAATGAGGCTCGATAAATACCTTTTGCACCTTAGGATGCGACTGTATTTGCTCAATTAGTTGTTTGGTAAGCTGTTCATTTAACGACACATCTTTATCTACATTGAATCCTAGCGCTTTAGCATAACCGTACTGCCAGTAACCAGCATCTTCACAAGCCTGTGTTTGATTGAACTCATTATCTCGAGGCTCTTCATAAACTCCGTATCCAATTAACGAAGGATTTAAATTGTAATGAGAACCTCTAGTTCCATCCTTATATACAAAAGCCACATCCACTTTGCGCCCATCATTATGACTTAGATGTGGTAATAATGGAAAACCATTTATGAAAGGAAAGCCTGCATCTAGGTACACCAATTGCAATCCGTTATATTTTGAATCTCTATAATTATCAGAAACATCTTCTAGAACTGTGTACAAATCATAGCGCACATAATTGCGACATAATAGAACGTACCCCATGTTATGTGGTCGTATGGTTTCATGAAACACTGGCAACATTTTACGATTATCGATACTTGCCGCTATAGGTACTATAGTAAAAATAGAAAAGATGTAAACGACACAGAAAACACTAAGTCTTTTCCATAAAATCAAATTTGATTTACAATATTTAAAATAGCCAAAAACTAAAATCCATATCAATCCACCTACTTGAGTAATTAGTGTCAATACAATGACTATAAACACGTGCAATAAGACTTTTAAAATCTTCATGTGAACTCATTAATGTTCATAGCTCATTCTATGACCATCTAATTTCACAAAAATGAATAATAATATGGTAAAACCCCATAAACCACTACCACCATAACTCATAAATGGCAAAGGTATTCCAACGGTAGGTAGTAAGCCCAATACCATACCTATATTTACGAAAAAATGTATAAAGAAAATTCCTGCCACACTATAACCATATATACGGGCAAATTGATTCTTCTGTCTTTCGGCCATAATAATCAATCGATAGCATAAGGACATGAATAAGATAATGACTAACGACGCACCTATAAATCCCCATTCTTCACCTATGGCGCTAAAGATAAAGTCAGTTTCTTGCTCCGGCACAAATCCACCTTGCGTCTGTGTACCTTCTAAAAGTCCTTTACCAGCAAAACCGCCACTTCCCACAGCAATAACACTTTGATTAATATTATAACCTACACCTTGATTATCCTCTACCCTACCTAATACGATATCGATACGATTTCTGTGTCTGTCTTCTAACAAGTTATTAAATATATAATTTGTGGAAAGAGAATACAAAACGCATACACCAGATATGATTAAAAACAGAATGATTCTAGGTTTAGGCAATCGCTTTTTATGTCTACGCTTTTGCGAAAGCAAGTAAATAACAGTCATCGCGATTAAAATAATCAATGCAATCCACCATGTTCCTAAAACTAAAGTCCCCAAGAACAAACCTATTGCTACTAATACCAGACTGAGATACCACAAGGATAAACCTTCTCTATGAAGAGCAAAGAAAAATGCGCCATAGACTAGTGCACTTCCTGGATCTGGCTGTGGTATAATAAACAAAGCTGGTAATGCTATGATAAGACCTACTAGTAGTAAGTCTTTAGTATTTTTAAGTGATATATTAATACCACTTAAAAATTTTGCGACGGCTAGAGCTGTTGCCGCCTTTGCAAATTCACTTGGCTGTAAGGTCATACTACCTAAAGAGTACCAAGACTTTGCTCCATTTAACTCTTTACCAAAAACGAACAAGCCTAATAATGATAAGAGTGAAATAATATAAATAATACTTCCAAAACGTTCAAAAAACTTCACATCCATTGCCAGTATGAAGCTGATAATTAGAAACGCTAATCCAATCCATAAGATTTGCTTGCCATACAGTTGATCCATATCTAGAATACCATGGTATTGAGAAACTTGAGCAGCAGAGTATATGGTCAACCAACCTATCAATAGTAAGGCTAGATAGATTAAAATGATATAGATATCAAACTTAGGCTTATCTCCTATTCCCATTTTACGGATTTAAAGCATTAGGTTGTGGTGCAATAAGGCCTTTATCCACTTTAGGGTTTATTTCAAAGGGCTCGCCACTATATTGCTTTTCATACTCATACTCTAAGCTATGCGTAAGTAAATATTCTTCTAAATCTTTACGAGTAATCTCACCTTTGATATGTTTTTCAATGAGTAAACTAGCAATCTTTGCAGCATATCGAGAACCCCAATAACCATTTTCAACAAATACTGCAATCGCTATTTGAGGATTATCCTTTGGTGCAAAAGCTATAAATACGGAATGATCTGTAAGTTGTGTGCGTTTACCATCAATCTTAACAAAGTTTTCTACGGTACCAGTCTTACCACAAATTTCTATTCCTGGGATTTGTGCATACTTTGCTGTTCCAGTTTTATAAACGGCTGTCATTCCTTCCACTACTGGTTCAAAATGTCGAGCTTCAACGGTGGTGTAATTTTTTACTGTATAATCTGGATTATCAATAGGTTCGCCATCAATAGCTTTAATAATATGTGGTCTATAAAAATATCCACGATTTGCTATCGCAGCCGTCATATTAGCCAGTTGTATAGGTGTTGTGATTACCTCACCTTGCCCTATCGCATTTGAAATCGTAGTAGGTGCATACCATTTATATTTATATCGGCTAGAATAGTATTTGCCATCTGGTATTAATCCTGCTCGACCTACCGGAAGATCGTAACCTAAATAATCCCCTAGACCAAAACTAGTAACATGCCTATTCCAATTATCCATTCCTTCTTCAGGAGTGCTTCCTTTTTCTATAATACGTCGGTAAACCTGTGCAAAATAAGCATTACATGATTCGGCAATACCGGTATTTAAAGCAAGAGGTGATTGATGACTATGGCATCCTAATGGTTTTCTACCGCCATAATCATATCCATGATTACACCTCAACTTCTCCGTTGTTGTTATTACACCTTCTTGTAGACCTACTAACGCATTAATAACTTTAAAAGGTGAGCCTGGTGCATACTCTGCCTGAAGAGCTCTATTAACGCCAGGTTTTTTTATAGTATCATTAAAAATCAGAACAGAGTTTTTAGAACGATCACGTCCCATCAACAGTGCAGGATCATAATATGGTGCAGTAACTAGAGTTAGAATTTCACCAGTCTGTGGTTCAATCGCAACTATTCCACCTCGTTTATTTTTCATCAATAATTCCGCATATGCCTGCAAGTCATTATCTAATGTTACCGTAAGGTCTAATCCAGAATTAGGTATGGTATCATATCTACCATTTTCATAAGATTCTTTAGGTCGCCCATAGTGATCTCTTATAAAGTGTTTCACTCCTTTTTTACCTCTTAATTCTTGCTCATATTGGAGTTCAATTCCTGCTTTACCAGATAAATCTCCAGATTGATATCGAGGATCTTTTTTAATTTTCTCAGGACTTACCTCACGTATATAGCCCAATACACTAGCGCTATGATCTACCATATATTTACGCAAGGATCTTTTCTGAGCATAAAACCCAGGGAACTTACGTAATTTCTCTTGCAAGGGCGCAAACTCTTCTTGTGTGAGTTGAGGAACGATTACGCTTCCTTTTTGCCATGACCAATCTTTTGCATCCTGAATTTTAGACTTTAATCTAGTCTTATCCATTTGCAATAACGTGCATAATTGTAGGGTATCAAATTTTTTAAGTTCCTTAGGAATCATCATGATATCGTAAGCGACTTGGTTTGCAACCATTAAATCTCCATCACGATCGTAAATAAAGCCTCGTTCTGGGATGTCATAAATACTTTTAACAGCATTTAATTCTGATTTAAGCTTATATGAATCACCCTTAATTATTTGAAGATAGAAAACCCTACCTATCAAAGTAAGTCCCACTATGGTAACTAAGAAAAAGAATAATAATCTTTTCATGATTTATTGCGCCATCCAAATAAAACAAACAAAACGACTCCCATAAAGACAGAAGACAAGCCTATAAACAACGTCATTTGCAACACCTGAAGTACCTGACTGATGTTAAAATATATGAGCAAATACAATATTAAATGATGTATTAAAACACCTAGTACAAGTAATAAAGAAAATCGATCTAATGGTGATTTTAAGATTTTAAGGTTCTTGGTAAGATATCCTTCTCCATAAACCAGTTTAAGCAGTACTGGTCTCACGAATGCAAGTGTTAATGAAGCGGCGGCGTGAGCACCACCGGTGTCTTGAAAAGTATCAACAATTAAGCCTAGTAAAAAAGATAGAATTAAAAAAGACCATCTGTTATTATCAACAGGATACAACACAATAAATAACAAATAAACTAATGGACTGATATAGCCCATAAAATTTACTTCATCCATTACAAATACTTGTAATAATAGTAAGGCTATAAATCGTACGACGTTATTTAACAATGTGCTATTCATTGACATTAATAGTTAGTGTGTCAATAATTTGTAATGGTTTCACATCGCGACTTTTAATCACATATGCAGTCCCTATATCTGTCATATCATTAAACAGAGCAACATCTATTTTATAGCGACTACCATTTTCTACCAGTTGAGCATCTCTAATAGTACCTATAAGAATATCTGGAGGGAATGTAGTACTTTGTCTTCCTGTAACTATAGTGTCTCCTTTAGTTACTTTAGCAAGTCTAGGGACATCTACTAAGGACATCATATAAGGATCATTCCCATCCCATGTCAACGATCCTATGACATTACTACCTTTAATTTGCGCGTTTAGAGAAATTTCAGAGTTTAAAATCGAGATTACCCTTGAAAAACGATTGCTTGAAATATCAATAATCCCCAAAATACCATTAGTAGTAACCACACCCATATCTGGTTCTATACCTTGATCAATTCCTATATCTAACGTGATAAAATTATCTCGTTTTGAATAATCATTTTTAATCACGCGAGAAGGAAATACTCGATAAGGGACATCTTCAGAAAATAAAAATGTGGTCTCATCACCTAGTAAGGTATCTGCTGTAACTAAAGCTTTCATGCGTAGCATCGCATTTTCTTTACGCAGTTTATCATTCTCTTCTTTTAGATTTAGGTAATCATAAATTCCACTACGAGAACTTAAAAAAGAACCCGTTATATTACCTGTAGAATGTACAAATGAATTGCGATGATAGCTATGCGATTGAACCGTAAAAACAAGTGCAATCAATAATAAGCTCAGGTAGAGCAGCAAGTTTCTGTACTTGATCAGAAAATTGATAATTTGCTGCATCTAGTAACTTTTATTTAGCTAATACACTTTTGTAACGCTCGATATTTTTAAGAGTCAAACCAGTACCACGCACTACAGCTCGTAGTGGATCTTCTGCAATATAAACAGGTAAATCTGTTTTTTGAGAAAGACGCTTATCAAGACCACGCAACATCGATCCACCACCTGCTAGATATATTCCTGTATTATATATATCTGCAGCAAGTTCAGGTGGAGTTTGTGATAACGTCTCCATAACAGCATCTTCTACTCGTAAAATTGATTTATCCAGAGCTTTGGCTATTTCTCTGTATCCAATTTTAACCTCTTTAGGCTTCCCAGTAAGTAAATCACGTCCTTGAACGCTCATCTCTTCTGGCGGCACCTCTAGATCTTCAGTTGCGGCACCTATTTGTATTTTAATTTTCTCAGCAGTACGTTCTCCAACATATAAGTTATGTTGTGTACGCATGTAGTAAACAATGTCATTAGTAAATACATCACCTGCAATCTTTACAGACTTATCACATACAATTCCTCCTAAAGCGATTACTGCAATCTCAGTTGTTCCACCACCTATATCAACGATCATGTTACCTTTAGGTTGCATGATATCAACACCTATACCTATGGCCGCAGCCATAGGCTCGTGTATTAGATAAACTTCTTTTCCATTAACACGCTCTGCACTATCTTTTACCGCACGCATTTCCACTTCTGTAATACCTGATGGAATACAAATCACCATGCGCAATGATGGAGTAAAAAGCTTCTTTTTTAACGCAGGTATTTCTTTAATGAACATCGAGATCATCTTCTCACTTGCGTCAAAATCTGCAATAACGCCATCCTTCAATGGTCTTATAGTTTTGATGTTCTCATGCGTTTTTCCTTGCATCATTGCCGCTTCTTTACCTACTGCAATAATTTTTCCAGTAGTGCGATCGCGTGCAACAATAGATGGACTGTCTACAACGACTTTACCGTTGTGGACTATAAGAGTATTTGCCGTACCTAAATCGATAGCAATATCTTCTGTTAGAAAATCAAAAAATCCCATAAGTGTTAAGGAGGAAAAAGGGTTTAATTACTTGAGCTTTACAAAGCTAACACAATTCTTAGTGTTTAAAGTGTCTTGTACCGGTGAAAACCATCGCAATATCATTTTTATTGCAATAATCTATCGATAATTCATCTTTTATAGATCCACCTGGTTGTATCACGGCTTTAACACCTGCATTATCTGCAATTTCTACACAATCTGGAAAAGGGAAAAATGCATCACTTGCCATCACAGCACCTTGTAAATCAAATTTAAAAGACTGCGCTTTATGAATTGCCTGATTTAACGCATCAACTCGTGACGTCTGACCGGTTCCACTAGCACACAATTGTTTATTCTTTGCCAGTACTATGGTATTAGACTTAGTATGTTTACAAAGCTTTGAAGCAAATAATAAATCTTCTATTTGTGCTTCCGTTGGAGCTAATTCAGTTGCCGTTTTTAAATCTTCCTTAGTATCTGTTTTTAGATTAGCATCTTGGACTAGATAACCATTTAAGCTAGCTCTTACTTCTAGAGCGTTAGTATTACGCTTTCGCGAAAGCGCATCTCCAACAAGCTCCAGCATGATTCTATTCTTCTTACCTTTTAAAATCTCAAGTGCTGCAGGATCGAATGAAGGTGCGATTACCACCTCGCAAAAAAGTTTATGGATTTCTGTCGCTGTGTCTACATCAATCTCCACATTAGATATTAAAATCCCTCCAAATGCAGATACTGGATCACCAGCAAGAGCGTCTACATATGCCTGGTGAATTGAATCTCTTTGAGCAACTCCACAAGCATTATTATGTTTAAACACTGCAAATGTTGGAGCATCATCTACAAACTCACTCATTAAATTAACAGCGGCATCTACATCTAGTAAATTGTTATAAGAAAGCGCCTTACCATGTAATTTAGTAAACATACTTTCAAAATCACCATAGAACCAGCCACGTTGATGAGGATTTTCTCCGTAACGCAATGGCATGACATCTTGTTGACTCATTTTAAGAGACTTATTCACAGAATCACCAGCAAAATAATTATATATCGCACTGTCATAATGAGAAGAAATATCAAAGGCTGTTGCGGCAAATTCTTTGCGCTGATCTACAGTTGTTGTTCCATTTCCTTCTTCTAGCACGTTTAACAACTTGCCATAATCATCCATGGTAGATACACAAAGTGTGTCTTTAAAGTTTTTTGCAGCTGCGCGTATAAGTGAGATACCACCTATGTCAATTTTTTCAATAATATCTTGTTCTGGTGCTCCACTAGCTACCGTCTTTTCAAAGGGATACAAATCGACTATAACAATATCAATTTGCGGTATATCATACTCTGCAAGTTGAGCCACATCACCTTCATGATCACGACGATTTAAAATACCTCCAAACACCTTAGGATGTAATGTCTTAACTCGACCACCTAAAATGGATGGATATGACGTCACATTCTCTACTGGAATCACAGGTATCCCTAAGTCGTTGATAAATTTTTCAGTACCACCTGTTGAATAAATAGCGATTCCTAATTCGCTCATTTTCTTAACAATAGGTTCTAATCCGTCTTTATGAAAAACAGAAATTAATGCAGATTTTGCGGTGATGTTGCTCATGTTGTGAAATGCTTAAAAAAGTAAGTTGCAAAAGTAATGGATTGTTATGGTTTTAATTTATTTATTGGAAAACAAAGCGCCATTTCTTTTGCACCATTACTTAACAAGTTTCACATTTAGAAGTATAATTATGTAACATTTCTACAACATCATAGTCCAATGAGATAACGTAGATTTAACCATTCTAAAATCCGGCTGCAGTAATGCTCATTTATTTAAGTCTTTTAAAAGAAAGTTTCTCTTTTGCATGGAGTGCATTGCGCACTAACTTGTTGCGCACTTTTCTTTCATTACTAGGTGTTACCATTGGGATTTTCTCTATTATCGGTGTACTTGCTGCTGTAGATTCTTTAGAACAAGAAATCAACGACGGATTAAGTTCTCTAGACATTTCTACTATTTATGTTTTAAAAGTTTCTTTTGGACCTACTGAACTCGAGCGCTATCAATATGAAAACTTTCCTAACGTTTCTTATGACGAGTTTCAAATGCTTAAACGCAGTATGGAAGACATAGACGCCATGACTTTTACCATGTTCTCTGCACCAGAAAGCATTAAGTATGAAGATAAAATAGCTACCGGAGTTAGCATCGTACCAGGCACTAATGAGTTTTATGATCTAGAAAACCTAAAGCTAGACCAAGGTAGATTTTTCAGTGAGAGCGAGAGTGTGAGCGGCGCACCAGTTGCTGTTATAGGCTATGAGGTGGCACAAAATTTATTTAAAAACACTAATCCATTAGGCAAAAGAGTACGCCTGTATGGTAATAAATTTACAATTATAGGCGTGATCAGTAAGCAAGGATCTGGTCTAGACTTAGGTGCTCCTAAGGACGAAAGTGCGTTTATCCCTGTAAATTTTGTTAGAAAAATTTATGGTGACAACAATAAGTCTAAGACGACTGCACTGATATTAAAACCTAAAAAAGGTGTGGATCAAGATGAGTTTATTGCAACACTAGAGCAAAAACTACGTAATTATCGAGGTTTGAAAAATGATGAAATCAGTACCTTTTTTATCAATCCATTAAAAGGTTTTGCAGACTTTCTTGATCAGGTTACAGGAACACTCACTATTATAGGTCTAATCATTTCTGGATTCTCTATGTTAGTTGGTGGATTTGGGATTGCAAACATCATGTTTGTAAGTGTAAAAGAACGTACTAACTTGATTGGTATTCAAAAATCACTAGGCGCAAAAAATAGCTTCATATTATTTCAATTCTTATTTGAAGCTGTGATTTTAGCATTATTTGGTGGTTTATTTGGTCTTCTATTTGTGTGGCTAGGTACTGTAGTCGCAAACTCAATGGTTGAAGACTTTAACTTTATCCTATCTACTAAAAACATCATTCTAGGTACTAGCGTGAGTGCTATTATAGGTCTTATTGCAGGAATTATTCCCGCAATAACTGCGTCTCGCTTAGATCCAGTAGAGGCGATACGTACAGGAATGTAAATCACATTATTTCTAGAACAATTAAGCACCTCGTTTTTGAGTCCAGTATGCCCAAATCATTATCTTAGCGGCATGGAGATTAATTTACACAATAAAACGGCATTAGTTTGCGGTAGCAGCGCCGGAATAGGAAAAGCGACAGCGCAACAATTTGCAAGTGCTGGTGCACGAGTAATACTTTTAGCTCGTAATGAAGATAAGCTTAAGGATGTTTTAAAAACACTAGATCAATCACACGGTCAAAACCACGATTACCTAGTAGCTGATTTTTCAAAACCAGATGAGTTAAGTGATGTAATAAACGCTTTCGCGAAAGCGAACCCTATACACATCCTTATCAATAACACTGGTGGACCTGCCGCTGGATGGCTTATCGATGCAGAGGTGAGTGCGCTAGAATCAGGATTTACACAACATATAAAATGCAACCAAATTCTGGCTAAAGCTTGTTTCCCTAGCATGAAAGAAGCTGGATATGGACGTATTATCAATATTATTTCCACTAGCGTGAAAGCACCTATCGACTTTCTAGGAGTTTCTAATGTTATACGCGGCGCGGTAGCAAATTGGGCTAAGACTTTATCCAACGAACTAGGACCTCATGGTATTACTGTTAACAATGTACTACCAGGTTTTACAGCGACGGAACGTCTAGACGCTATTATCAAAGGTAAAGCACAACGTGCTAATCATAGTGAAGATGAAGCTGCAGCCATAATGAAAAGTTATGTGCCAGTAAGAAGATTTGCAGAAGCTGATGAGGTGGCAAATGCCATCACATTTCTAGCAAGTGAAAAAGCTTCTTATATCAATGGTATTAATTTACCTGTGGATGGAGGAAGAACTAAAAGTCTTTAATAAAGAGATTTTACAATTTTTCAGCACTATTTTTTATAGCCCAATAAGGCAAGGCGTAAAATACAAAGCAGATTTTAAACGATGATTTACTTTATCCTAGTTGCAGTTCTACTTCTTCTTTTTAGTTACAGAAGAAATAGAGAATTTAAAAGACGTAAGAAACTCATTAATGGGTACGTTGAAGAACGTCAACTTATGAATTACGACTGGGATGAATTTAACAATCATTATCTAGCCCAAGGATTTCATCAGCAGCAAATAGATGCCGTTAAAACAAGTATTCAAGATTATTCTGCCGTAGCAAAAGAAGCCTTGTTTCCCGAAGACCATATTTATAACGATCTACTGATCAGCAACCACGGAGCAGAGCAAACAGAGATTCTAATAGAAATAGAAAAAAAGTTAAACTTAGACACTATTGATGACGAACTCTTTTCTTCTTATGAACCTATTGTAGATTCATATTTCAAGGTATTAAGAATAGTATTAAATTAGCAACATGTCAAAAAAACTACGCATTAACGGTCACTCGCATTTACTTCCATATCCAGAGCAGATTCCGGATTTCATGCGTGAAAAAGGAATTTTTTGGGTAGATCCTGAACGCAAGAACATGTTACAAAAGGATTGGTCACGTCCTGTTACGGATTCCAGCTTTTTTCTAGATGAAAAACTAGAATGGATGGATAAGTACAAAATAGATCATGCTGTTATCTTGAATCTAAGCCAGCTATATGGAAACGGTTTGCGCCTAGAAGAAATGAAACAGGCCTTGCGTTTTCAAAATGATTTTAATGCAAAGGTGCAACATGATCATCCTTCTAAATTCACGAGTGGTTTTGTGGTTCACCCAGGTTTTGTAAGAGGTGCTTTATGGGAAATAGAACGTTGTGTAAAAGTGCTAGGCATGAAACTGCTTTGTTTACCAACACACTACATGGATACAATAGGTACCTGGCGATGTATTTTTGATGAGGAAAACGAACCCATTTTTGAATTAGCTAGCGAACTAAATCTAGCTGTAGAAATTCACCCTTATGATGGTGAGAAATTTATCAAATTACAAAATACCTCTTGGCGTTTTCATTTGATATGGATGCTCGCTCAGTGTGCAGATGCTTACCACTTTCTAACTTTGAATGGGTATGCTTTTAAATATCCAGGTATGCGCATATGCTTTGCCCATGGTGGACAGCTTGCGCAAATGAACCTCGGTCGTAGAATTCAAGGTTTTGACGGTAGACCTGATTTGTTTGAAGGTAAAACACATCCACGTAAATCAGTAGGTCATCCTAATATCTTTTTTGACACGTTAGTACACGACACTGGTTCACTGAAACTACTGGTAGAAAATCAAGGAGCAAAACAAGTTCTTATGGGACTAGATGATCCTTACCCATTAGGAGAAATGGATAGCGAAAAACAATCTAGTTATCCTGGTAAAATTTTAGACCTTGCTATGGATCGTAAAATCATAAGTCAAGAAGATTATGATGGCATGTGGGATGAACATGTGGTGCGATGGTTATTTGGAGATAACGACACCGCCAAAAAAGAGTTTTACAATAGGATTACTGGATAGATTGATATTAAACATTTGTAGATACTTACTAACCATTTCCAATAATACAATTCAAGTTAGAGAATAAACATGTTTTTCCTACCAACCGACCTAGACGATTACATTGTAGCGCATACCCAAGATGAGCCACAAATTTTAAAAGATCTTACTCGCGAGACACATCAAAAGGTCTTACAGGCCATTATGTTATCTGGAGCTTATCAAGGACGTGTACTGAGTATGATTTCCCATTTAAAAGCACCAATGCGTGTCCTAGAATTAGGAACTTTTACAGGCTACTCAGCACTTTGTATTGCTGAAGGTATGCCTGCTGGCAGTGAGCTCATAACAATAGATATTAATGAAGAGCTTGAAGATCTGGCAGGAGGATATTTTACACGCTTCTGCGAAAGCGCAAATCACAGCATCACTATTACACAGAAAGTAGGTCCAGCATTAGACATTATCCCATCGTTAGAAGGTAAGTTTGATATGGTTTTTATAGATGCTGATAAGCCTAATTACATCAATTATTTTCACGCCATTATGGAGAAAGTTAATCCTGGCGCTTTAATATTATCTGACAACGTGCTATGGCATGGAAAGGTTGTAGAAACGGTTAATCCTAAAGATAATTCTACTCCTATTTTACTAGAGTTTAATCAACTACTAAAGGAAGATCCTCGTCTGCAGACCGTACTTTTTTCTATCAGAGATGGATTAACTTTAAGTCGTGTGTTGTAATCGATTAAATAAAGTCATCAACAACTTATAAAAGACAGCTCCCAAAAACAATCCAACAAGAGCCCCTACAAGCACATCTAATGGATAGTGAACACCTACAAAAATGCGCGATGTGGCAAATAGTAAAGGCCATATAAAAAACAACAACCACATCTTGGACTTCTTATATTTTGACAATATCAAATACATAAGTAAACTTACCGTCATGCTTACTGCAGTATGTCCAGACCAGAAGCTAAAATTCTCTGGTCGCTGTAAAATATTAATACTATCCAGTAAAATAGGCTCATTATTAGGTCTTAACCGTGCAACAGCATTTTTAACTAGGTCTGTTAAGCCTATCGCAGTAAGGGTTGCTACAATAACAGTTAGTGAAGCGATGTAGTTTAACCGCTTAGGTAATTTTACAATAAGTAAAATAAAAAAGGTAATATATAGCGGCAACCAAGTTTCTAAGCTTGTCACAAATAGCCAGAAGGCATCAAATCGATTAAAATAAGAACCATTAATGTATCTAAAAATTTGCTGATCTAATTCAACAAGCCATTCCCACATTAAAACCTTCTTTTAATAGAGCCAGTTTCTTCGATTTGGTCCTTTACTTCTTCTATTTTAGAGGTGATTTGTTTTACGTCTTCTGTAAAGCCGTGCTCATCTGCCGTTTTAGAAATTTCGTTCTTAATATCATCTGTGGCATTACGCACCGTATTCATTGCGCGAGCAATTCCACGAGCGATCTCTGGAAGTTTATCTGACCCAAAGACCAAAATAACCACTAGGCCTACTATCATAAGCTCTGGTGTACTGATAAAAAGAGGTAGACTTATCATATTGCAAATATACTATTTGCACCATTCATAGTTATTTAAGAATGTTATAATTTATCATCGATAATTAAAGAATTCAAAGTAAAAAGTAAACATTAACCCTTCTGTCACGGATAGCTCTCTAGAAACTGGATAACCTTCAGAATCTAGTACATATTGATAATCAATACTGCGCTCTAATATAGCAGTGCCAGTAGAAAGATCGTAATCTAAACGAGTTGCTGGCAAATAACGACTATAAGGAACAAACTCATCAAACATATAAAGCCTGATGATATCATTCATATCTGTAAACGGATTATTATTAAAGTTATAAGTGAAATCAGAATATCCCGTTATAGTAAAGCCATCATTTGCAATTTCTTCAATACGTAAAACATTAAAATTTTGAGAATATTCAAGTCTCAACTCCTCAACTTGTGATGTAACGCCAGACAGATCAGTTTCTGTAGTCACTACCCTATTAAATCTATTTTGCGGATCTATATACAAAGTTTTATGATGCGTAACACCTGCCATGTCTATATAGCTTAACTCAACAGTTGATATGGCTTGCACACTGTCATCGTTTCCGTAAGCTACATTAACATTAACCGCAGGCACTACAGCTTCCTCGATAATTAAGTTTTCTAATTTATTACCGTTACTATAATTGGCAGTTGTAGATTGATTAAGGTTACCTGTCTCCATTATACTAGAAAGTAAATCTAGCCCATTATATATAAAATTTATGTCACGAGTAATGTTAGTTGGTGTATTGATAGCTACCTGTATTGAAGATAGCTGCCTTAAGTCTTGTTTAGGCTCTATTACCTCATCTATACCAGAATTTGGATCCTCTAATGATGGATCATCACAACTAAATATGAAAAAACTGAGTATAAAAATAATGCTGTACTTCATATGACGAATATAATGCTTAACCTTATAACACAAAAAAACCAGATTCATTGTGAATCTGGTTTTTAAAAATATTAATTAAATACTTCTTATTGTTTCATCTCTTCAAACTTATCCACTTTTGGTTCTTGTGGCCATGAGTTATTAGAGGTATCAATATCTGCAGTCTCTAACTTAGGATCGATAACGATTCCTACAATCTCTTTTTGAGTCGCTTTAGATAGACTTACTTCTTTATCATTCAATCTCCAGATTTCTGCTGGATGAGTAGCTGTTTCAGTAGTACCGTCAGCATAAGTGTACTCAATGATAATAGGCATTACTAATCCACCTGGCTTTTCAACCGTGATTTGATAGAAATACTTAGGCTCTTTCATTGCAGCACGTTGCTCTGCAGTAAAGTTGTCCATCAGATAATCTTTTAAATCGCTTACAACTTCACTAGGAGCTTTTCCTTTCATTTCTTCTTTATAGTCTTCACTACCTTCTTTAACCATGTAAACAAGTTGTGGAACTCGATCTTTAGGAATATTTCTTTCTTCAAGGTAGTCTTTCATCTCTTGATTCATATCCGCAGATACATAAAATTTATCTACAGACTTAATTCCCATATCATTGAATTGAGTGGTATAGAACCAACCTCTCCAGAACCAGTCTAGGTCCATTGCACTTGCATCTTCCATAGTACGGAAGAAATCCTCTGGTGTTGGGTGCTTAAACATCCATCGTTGAGAATAAGTACGGAAAGAGTAATCAAATAACTCACGTCCCATTACCGTTTCACGTAAAATATTTAAAGCGGTACCTGGCTTACCATAAGCATTAGAACCAAACTGATAAGTATTCAAACCTTTACTCATTATAGGAGCAATATACCTTTGATCTCCTGCCATGTAAGGAACAATTGCTGCTGCAGGTCCACGACGAGATGGATATGCATCCAATCCTTCAATAGACGCTGGATAATTTTCTCCCATATCCTGCTCTGCAACATATTGAACAAATGTATTCAATCCTTCATCCATCCATGTCCACTGGCGTTCATCACTATTCACAATCATAGGGAAATAGTTATGACCTACTTCATGTATAATAACTGATATCATACCAAACTTAACACGATCACTGTAGTTTCCTTCTGCATCTGGACGTCCATAGTTCCAACAAATCATAGGATATTCCATTCCTTGATTTTTTGCGTGAACTGATATCGCCTTGTGATAAGGATAGTCGAATGTCATTCTAGAATAAGACTTTAATGTTTGAGCTACAGCCTTAGTAGACCATTGCTCCCATAAAGGATTACCTTCTGGTGCATATATAGATACAGCCATCACATCTTTATCTCCTACTTTTACAGCCATAGCATCTGCAATATAGCGGCGAGAAGAAGTCCACCCAAAGTCACGAACATAATCTGCTTTTAACTTCCAAGTTTTCATCTTAGTTGCACCTGGCATCATCGCTAGCTTTTCAGCCTCTTGTTGCGTGCGTATCACTACAGGCTCATCATAAGTACGTTGAGCCATTTCATATCTTCTCAACTCTTCACTACTGTAAACATCTTTACGGTTAGTCAATTTACCTGTTCCATCTAACCAGTGATCTTCTGGTACTGTGATATTAACTTCAAAAGAACCGAATGGTAATGCAAATTCATCACGTCCCCAGAACTGGCTGTTTTGCCATCCTTCAACATCATTATAAACACACATACGTGGATAGAATTGTGCAATCACATAAGCTCTGTGTCCATCAGGAAATTCTTCATAACCACTACGACCACGACCTTCAACATGATTATTAACATTATAATCCCATTCGATATCAAATTCAAATTTCTTACCTGGAGCAAGTGCTTTAGGCATTTCAACTCTCATCATGGTCTGATTGATCATGTACTTTAAAGGATTACCCTTTGAGTCCAAAACCTTTTTAATATTAAATCCACCATCAAAAGGCTCTGAAAGATACTCACCTACAAAACCTGCAGGCTGTGCAAATGGAGCTACTCCACCACCTTCAATTAAAGGTGTTTTAGAATCTTTAGCACGCATATTTTGATCTAACTGTACCCATAGATAATCTAAAACATCTGGAGAATTGTTAGTATAAGTAATGGTTTCATAACCATAGATGTGGTGATTCTCATCATCTAATCTAATATCCATTTCATAATCAGCACGTTGCTGGTAATATTTAGGACCTGGAGCACCACTAGCACTACGATATTGATTAGGAGTAGAAAACTCCTGATATAGCTGGCGGAATTTGTTAATGTTGTAATGTTCTTCTGCCTTAGGCTCTTCTGCTTGTTCTGCTTCTTGAGCAAAACCTGAAAAAGAAACCATCAACATACTGATAAACAATAGTTTAATAGCTTTCATTTTTTTGATTTAGTTTATAGAGTTGCTAAAATAAGAATAATAGATTACTCAAAAGAAATTTAACTAAAACTTCACAGAGTCTATTTTCTTTTTTGCAACCATAAGTAATGTCTTACGTTCACCTCTTATTTTAAGATGAACCATATTTTTTTGATCTTCAAATAGCTCCATAAGTGCTGTAAATCGCATCTCGATTTCTAAAGGTTCTCGATCTACAGGTATCTCAATGTATAATACTAATTGATCGTTATCTATCTCCGACCCTAAGTAATCGATAGGTATTAAATCTCCATCAACTTTGACACGTAATCTAGAAGTAAAGTAATCACCTATTAATTGTTTATGCTTTGTTAAGTTACCATCTTCCGTCAGTATGATATTCTCATCTGCTCTTGCAGACAGTACATCTTCTAAATCATCAATAAAAAAACGAGAGGTCATTTGAAGTGCTCCGGCCTTTGCATTATACTTTAGATTTGATACTGACAAGTAATATTTATGAGCTGTAATGTTTACGCTTTCGCGAAAGTGTAATTCATCAGCATCATGATTTCCATAAGATGCCTGTGATAGAAATGGCATCAATAAGAATAGGAATATATATTTCATATAGAAGTAAGGATTTAATCCTTTTAAAATTAGTCTATTGTAAAAGAGCTACGTTTCCTAGATAAACACCATGAAATTCATCACCGTTTGTATCTAGTCCATCTACCGTAATAGCATATCCAGTTTGATAAGTCTCCACTCTTATGAATCCGCTTTCTAATGCAACTGAAGCATTTAACATTGAAGTTGAATCAAAATCAAGACTGTAACTTAGGGATGCGTCTACTGGCTCTTCAGTGCTTGCAATCTGATAGAGTCCTGTTTGAAAATTATCTACAGAATTACCATAAAAATTGATTCGCATCAAAACGCCAGCTCCTTCTATTTCATCCATATCGTTGAGTTGTAACCCGTCACCTAATACGGTAACTTCTGTTAATACGCCTGTGCCACCACTAAGTTGAGGCTCTTCTCTAATGGCACCTATGGTTTCAAAATCAGTCGTCTGGTCTCCATAGCAAAAAGTATTTACTTGAATAGGTTGCGAGACCGGTAAGTCATCATCACTATCGCAGGATGTCGTCATTACCAAGGCAACTGCCATGAATAATAATGTGGTTATTTTTTTCATCATTGTATCTTTTAATTATTGCTTTCTTTCTTTATAGGCTGTTGCAGTGTCTGACAAGAACTGCAGTAAAACGAGTTCATTTTCTGGTTGCATGAGTTGATTATTCAATCCTCGATCTGTTGCAAAATAAATGAAATCGTAAAGATTCTCTTTATCAATATCTAAAAACTCTACTAGATAATCTGCATCAAACTGATTTTTCAAAACTGCAACATCAAAACGTTCTTCAACCGTGTTTGCTGATCCAAAATCAAAATTAATAGCATTAAGTGCCGTGTTTAATACTACTGCTGCTAGCAAACCTACCAGATTAAACATGTTGTAACGTGGCTGGGATTGCATCATAGCCTCATGGCGTAAATCATAATCTTCTGGCTGGCGCACCATATCAGACAATGTATTCTCAGTTCTATCGATTGCTGGTGTCCACATGTTTTGTCCAGAAATTTTTTCGAGTCTAGTGTCTGCCGTTTCAAGTCTTTTGAGGTTTAAGCTGATGTTTTGATCACCTTCTAAGAGTACCTCATCCAGCACATTCACTCCACTACCTAATGTAATTGCAACTACTTTTTCTTTTATGGTACGATCTGTAACTATAAGTGTGACCGGCTCATGATCAACAGATTTAAAAACAATTTTGTCGCCAGCCATAACATCTATTCGATAAGAACCTGTTGCAGATGTTACTGTTACCTCATAACTGTTTTCATTGAAAATAGTAATCCCTTCAACAGGTTCATCTAGCTCATTTTGAATATAACCAGAAATCTGAACGCGCTCTTGCTGGCCTATGGCCATATAAGAGATCAAAAACAAAAGTAGAAACTTATTCATTTGTTCTCTTTTTACGCTTTTTAAATATAACAGCTTGCTGAGATAGAAACTCTAAAAGATCTAATTCATTATCGGCCTGAACAAGATCTTTAGTAAGACCATTATCTTGCACAAAATACCCATATTCAATAAAGTCTTTTTCTTCCAAATCTAGATAATTTAAAAGGTATTCTTTACTGTATTTATTTTTGAGTAATACTAGCGCATTAGTCTCAATGGGCACACTATCATCTTTAGATATATTCTTTACATCAAGGCTTCTCGCAATATTAGCAGTATTTATAGTAGTTGAAAGACCTACCATATTAAATCGTGGCTGACTTTGCTGAAAGGCTTCTGCACGCACCTCGTACTCTTCTGGTTGTCTCACACGATTAGAAAATGTGTTATCGATACGATCAACTGCTGCTGTTTTAATATTTTCAAGAGACACTTTCTCTAATCCAGAATCTACGGTTTCTATTCTTTTAACCGGAATCATAAAACTAGTGGTGCTTAAATTAACGGTCTCTAAATCTTTAACGTCTGGATTAAGACCTAAATCAATTCTCTTTTCTTCAACAACCTTTTCAGACACGTTTAAAGAGAATGATTCAAATTGAATTGCCTTAAAGGATAGTTGATCTCCTTTTTTTACATCGATATAAAACACTCCACTATCGTTTGTAACTGTACCTTCTAGAGAACTGTTGTTAAAAATTGTAATACCGCTTAAATCTGTATTTAGTTCTGAACTTATGGTTCCTTTGATCTGTACACGTTGTACTTGGGCATTAGATAACATTCCCAAAAACAGAAATATGTAAATGAAATTTTTCATAGTTGAATTTATGTTAAGCAATTTAAATCAAATTGCCTTTTAGATAACGATAACATTATCCAATTAATTGTTAAATACCTTTGCTCAAAAGCTTTCTTATGAGAAACATGATTGTTGCAAGTACATCAACCATACATGGCAGTGGTTACCTTCAATATTTGCTAGAAGATTTACTAACTGTTTTTAAAGAAGAAAATATCACAGACCTATTGTTTATTCCATTTGCAAGACCAGGTGGCATATCACATGATGCGTATACTCAAAAAGTACACCAAGTTTTACAACCTCACGGAATCAGTGTTACTGGCCTACATACCGCAGAAGATAAAGAAGATGCGCTATTGCAAGCAACAGCAATTTTTACAGGTGGTGGTAATACATTTCAACTAGTAAAAGCGCTTCACGATCTAGAATTAATGACATCATTAAGAAAAGTTATTTTTAATGGTACCTTTTACATGGGAACTAGTGCTGGTAGTAACATTTGTGGTCTTAACATGCGCACAACAAATGACATGCCTATTGTAGAACCTGCAACCTTTAAAACCACAGGTGCCCTAGGATACAACATTAATCCACATTATCTAGACCCTATTGAAGGCTCTACGCATATGGGAGAAACACGCGAGCAACGTATTAAGGAATTTCATTTTTACAACGCCATTCCAGTAATAGGACTTAGAGAAGGTAGTTATATTAGAGTGAAAAATGACCAAGAAATTTTACATGGACCACATACAGCTCGTGTATTCCTTAAAGATCAAGAGCCTCTAGAAGTGAAAACCGGATATAATTTTGCGCAATTAGTGTAATAAAGTAATTTTAAAATAAAAATAATGGACTTTCCTATTCAACATAAACAGAACGATAAAAGAGGAATCTTTTACATGAAGAAGGACGGCAACACTGTTGCTGAACTAACTTACACCTTAGAAAATCAAATCATGACCATTGATCATACTGAAGTTAACCCAAGTATGGAAGGTAATGGTTTAGGTAGTAAATTGATAGAAGCAAGTTATACTTTCGCGAAAGCGGAAAACTTAAAAATCAATCCATTATGTCCATTTGCCGAAGTTGTTTTTGACAGACATAGTGACTGGAGTGATACTCGTGTATGATACTAAGATTTGAAACAGATCGATTAATTCTAAGGCCTTTTGAAGAGTCTGATGCACCCTATTTATTTGAACTTAATGATGATGAAGAGGTCATGCGTTACACAGGTGACATACCTTTTAAAGATGTAGAAGACGCACGCAAATTTGCTATAGACTACAGTAATAATCCTCAAGGTCAGATTAGAAAATATCATATGGGTAGACTGGCTGTGATACGTAAGGAAGATGATGTATTTATAGGCTGGACGGGACTAAAATATCATGTAGACGGCGACTTTGTGGATACTGGCTATCGTTTTATGAAAAAATATTGGGGTAAAGGATATGCAACAGAATCAACTAGACGCGTATTACAACACGCATTTGAAGATCATCATTTAAAAGTTGTTGAAGCTCATATACATGAGCATAATTATGGTTCACAAAAAGTAGCACAACGATTAAAAATGAAGTTAGACCATCGATTTTTATGGTCTGGAGTTAAACCTGCGCGATGCTATAAAATCACAAATAATGAATTTAGAAATTCGTAATATTTCTGGTATTGAGACTTATCCAGTACGTCATCCAGTCTTAAGAGCTGGTAGACCTATAACAGATTGTTATTTTGAGGGCGATGATTTAAATACGACCATTCATTTAGGCATCTTTGTAGAAGAACGACTCCATGGCGTTGCAACATTTTTAATGAATAAAGATCTTAATATTGAAGAATTAATTTCGCTAGAACATCAACAGTGTTATCAATTAAGAGGAATGGCGATAAAGGCAGAAATTCAAGGTCAACAACTAGGTAGTCAACTAATTAATCATGCCGAAGAAATGCTGAAAAATAAAAATGTGCTCGCATTATGGTTCAACGCTCGTGAAAGCGCGGTATCTTTTTATAAGAAAAAAGGATATCAAATAGTAAGTGAACCATTTGAAATTGCTACAGTAGGTATCCATTATAAAATGTATAAAGCATTATGAATTTAACAACCATATTCTTTTTATTCCTCTTTGCAAGCACTACTGCGCAAATAAGCACTCAGCAACTTACTGGACAAACTACAAATGTTGAGAATGCGCTAGAGTCAGATGCACAAAGTGCGTTCAATAAAATGCGAGCCGCTGCACTTAAAGATGGTATCGATCTAAAAATCGTCTCTGGGTATCGTAGTTTTAATAGACAGCGGCAAATCTGGAATAGAAAATATAAAAAATATGCCGCTCAAAGCCTTGCTCCAGATGCTATATTTGATAAAATCGTAGAATATTCAACCGTTCCAGGAACGAGTAGACATCACTGGGGAACAGACATGGACATTATAGATCAAGGCGCTTCATACAGCGGTGATGTACTAGTACCCAATAAATTCCACGGAGAAGGACCTTTTTGCAAGATGAAAGACTGGATGGAACAACACGCAGCCACCTATGGTTTTGAACTGGTCTATACACTAAATGAAAATCGAACAGGTTTTAAATATGAACCATGGCATTATAGCTATGCACCGCTTTCGCGTAAGTTGCTCAAAGAATACCTTTCAGAAACCGACTTCTTGATCTTTTTAAGAAGTCAAGACATTCTAGGGATGGAAAAAATAAGCGATGAACGTTTATTAAGGTATTATAACGAACACATTAAAGGAGTGAATCCTTCACTTCAATAAAAAAATGATTCCGTTATTTTTTTTCTAATTTAGGCATGTTATAAAACTAACCATCATGAGAGGCGGATCAGGAAAAATCAGATTATTTATAGGACTAGCCATTGTTGCTTTTGCTGTTCTTAAATATTGCTCAAGTGCAGAAACGAACAACTTCACTGGCGAAACCCAATATGTAGACTTGAGTACAGATCAAGAAATCGCCATGGGATTAAGTGCTGCTCCTAGTATGATTGCTGAATACGGCGGCTTGCATCCAGATCAAAATGCACAAGCTCAACTAGACCGTGTAGGTAAAAAGTTAGTCAATAGCAGCATAGGTAGAAATACAGACTATCAATACGACTTTCATCTCCTCGCAGATGACAGAACAATAAACGCATTTGCATTACCTGGTGGACAGTGTTTCATTACTGCAGCTCTTTATAGTCAGCTAGAAAATGAAGATCAACTAGCAGGCGTCATGGGACACGAAATAGGTCACGTCATTGCAAGACATAGTGCAGAGCGTATGAGCCAGCAAGGACTGGCACAAGGCGTTATCACTGGTGTAAGTGTTGGGACAGATGGCGGCGGCGAGGCAGCAGCCTCTATCGCTCAAATGCTAACCATGAAATATGGACGTGATGACGAATTACAGAGTGATGATCTAGGTGTTAAAATGATGATAGACGCCGGTTATGACCCTTATGAAATGATAGGCGTCATGGAAATTTTAAAAAATGCCGCTGGACCCAATCGTGCTCCAGAGTTTCAAAGCACACATCCAGATCCAGAAAACCGTGTTGAACGCATTAAAGAAGCCATCCGTAAATACGGGAAATAATACATAGCATTTATGAGTATCATGTTAGAAAGCAATATTAAAATTTTATGGCACGATGGAAAGCAGTGGCACACCTCGCCATATCACTATTATCCAAATCGTCAACCAGATGCTAATGCAACATTGTTTTACAATAATTGCATGATGACATTAGACTTTCTGTATGAAACTAAAGCACTAGAAGTAGAATTTAATGATGGCAAAACAGTCAACATTTTAGAAGAGTTTATCCAGCGACACGGAAAAAGCATCACTATACGTGACGGAGAAAAAAACACTTATAGCCCATCAACAGATACGATAACTTTTTTTGATACTGACGGAGCAATGTTTCGTAAAAACTTAAGAAAACCGTGGTCTAAACATAATACAGGTAGAGTTTCCAGCGCTTCTCTTCTAGGTCATGAGTTTATACATGCATACCATGAGCAATTCACTCCTCAGGAATACATTAAACGTAAATCTAAAAAAATACTAGGCTGGAAAGTAAAGTTCCCACACTTCCCAAATCAAGAAGAAGTGCTCGTAACTAAAAACCTTGCTAATCAAGTAATCAAAAAACTAGGCGAAGATGAACGCGATCACTATAAACGCAATTACTATCCTACGATAAGCCCTATTACTACAGAGCCTATGAGGCTAGATGAAGAGGTAGTTTAGATTTGGTAATTGGTGAAAAATTTTATTTTTAAATTTTAAAAAACCGTTGGTCAACCTAAATATTATTCTTCCAACTGCCCACTACTTGCTTAACGTGGCTCTTCAAGTTCAATTAAGTGAGCATTGAGACACTCGAAATACGACGTCCAAGTTCATGTTGCTTTTATTTTAAGATGTTTTAAAATCATTCCTCGATCTTCACTCTCATTCCTTCACTGTGACTTGAGAATTCTGGAGCATACATACATTCTAGTTGTGTAATACCATTAGAAAATTGTCCAGCATTGCTGGCTCGCACGTCGTATTCAAAAACATAAGTTCCTTTATTCATCTGATCAAAAAAGAAATGCGTTGCTACATCTTTAGTGCTTTGATAATAGCCTAATCCATCTTGCCATTTATATTTTGAAATCACATCTACAGGTTCAAAACCACTGGCACGCATGTCTTTTAAATGGACAAAATCCATATCAGCATTTGTTTTAATAATCAATCTGACTGTGATTAGATCGCCTATTTTTAAAGGATCTTCACTAGTTATTTCCTCTAGCTTCTCTCCACTATCGGTCATTACTTTTTTGAAGAGTTTTTTCTTTACAGATAATGGCAAATCATCATCTACTTTAATCTTATCTAGATCCTCAAAATACTGCCAGTAAAGCGCACCATAACCTGTTACATCACTCTTGTTTTTTACCGTTACCGTTCCAAATTCCTTATAAACCTCAGGCGCATTCATGGTGATTTTAAAGTAACCCGTTCCGGCTTCTTTCTCTACTGCTTTCATCTTATCTACTGGCAATGGTTTATTTCCCCATGTGATTTTGTTATTTTCTTCAACGTCCAGCCATTTTCCACCTTGTAGCAATAATGCATATGTAGCATCGGCAGTTGCTTTTGTGGATTTCCACTGGTTAGTTCTTTTATTTTTAAGTAACCATATTTTAAGTTCTTCGATACTATTTAAATCGGCGGTGACTTCTTGAAATGCCTCTATGGCAAGAGCTTGCGTCTGGATATCGCTACTGTACCAGTACCAGCTATTTTTATTTTCTTTCCAGTACATTCCATTTTCATCGCTTTTAACGGCAGTTTGTTTCAATCCTTCCATGATGGAGCTGGCTAGTTTGGTCTTACCATTGCGATGCAGTGTGATGGCCATAAGCAACTTAGTATATAGTGGCTGTGAGGAATATGATTTTTCCGCTTTCGCGAAAGCGTACTCCATAGCCTTCTCTAATACTTCGTCACTGTTTTCTGTAATAGAAACATCAAAACTTCTCGCATACTGATAATGCCAAAACGCATTTCCATAACTATAATCTTTAAGTGTTTGATGGTTTTCTAGATAGCGATTAAATCTTTTTTTCCACTCTGTATCCAGTGCATCTATCGCATTTTTATACATGCGATCGGTCTGTGGCGTGTCATCATTTTTAATACCTAATTTTTTCATGTGACCTAATCCAGCGGCAATGTGACGCGTGATATACTCATTAGTATATCCACCATTAAACCATGGGAAACCACCAGAATCACCTTGCAGCTTTTCTAATTTTGCAAGTGTTTTCTTTTTCTGTTTGGCAGTTTCGGCCAGATCAAATAATGTGGCGATTCGCTGTTGTTTTTGCGCTTCACTTTGTGCATCACGCAGCCATGGCGTGTGCGATAACATCACTGTTTTTAACTCCTCATTTTTCTCAAGCGCACTTACATTGGTGCCGTTTTGTGCCCAACTATCAAAAACCATTTTCACCTTAGGATTACTCGTTAAAATATGATGTGCCATAGCGTTTGCATAGTAGCGAGAAAAAGTTTGCTCTGCACATTCATGTTCATATTCCATTAAATACGGCAATGATTTAATCGCATACCAAGACGGGTTAGAAGTGTATTCAAACACCATTTGATGATGTGCCATCGTACCAGAATCGCTCGCTGACAAGTTGTCCATAACGGCTGTTTTAGTTTCACCAGCACGTACCCAAAGCGCTCTCGACTCACTCACCAGCATGCGGTTAGATAGTACTGGCAATGTATTTTCTTCTCCGTCAGAAAAGTTTCCTGCAGCAGCCACCACTCGATACGTCACCGCTTGCGTCCCTAGCGGAATTCTAAAAGTCCAGTTTACTGAGGTGTTGCCATCTTTTTCTATGGTAAAATCTCTGTTGTTATTTACGTTGCCTAATTCTACATCAATCGCTTTCATAGTCATGGCGTCAAAGAGCTGCAGTCGCGCTGTTCCATCCATAGCAGCGTCTGACAAATTTGCGATTTTTGCAGAGAAACGTATGGTGTCTGTTTCTCTTAAAAAACGTGGCGCATTAGGAATAACGTTGAGTTCCTTTTGAGTCACCACAAGTTGTTCTAATTGTGCTGTTTTTCCTTTTTTATCGTGCGCTAGTAGTCGTAGTTTCCATTGGGTTAATGTCTCTGGAGAAGTGAATGAGAATTTTAAATACCCTTTTTTATCAGTTCTTAATTCAGGAAAAAAGAAAGCGGTTTCTTGAAGGTTTTTGCGGGCTTGAACATTATTTAAATTCATTTCTCGTAGAATCAAATCATTTGAAGTGACTCCATCTTTAGTAGAAATAACTATAACACCAGCCGCAGCTCTACTACCGTAAAGAGCAGTGGCTTGTGCATCTTTTAAAACACTAACCGAATTGAAACTATTAGCATTCATTTTTGCAAATTCCCCACCTGTAACTACTTCACCATCTACAATGTATAGTGGATCATTTGCACCATCTATACTTACAGTTCCTCTTATTCTTACTTTGGCAGCTACAACAGGTTGACCTGAACCTGCATTTACTAATAATCCTGGAGCTTTGCCATCTATAATCATCTCAAAATCACCAACAGGCTCATTTTGAATCATTTCACTAGACATCATTGCTGTTCCATATGCCGTTACGATTACTGCATTTAAACTTTCTTTCATAACAACATTGACAACTTCCTGACTTCCCACTGTAATTTCTTGAGGAGTGTACCCAGCAAACGAAAACGCTAATACATCTTCTGGAATAGCTTGGATAGAAAACACACCGTCAAAGTCAGTAGTTACAGCACGTTCAGAACCCTTAATTAATATGGTAGCTCCTAAAACAGGCTCGCCAGTGGTATCCATAACTTGACCCGTGATAAAACCCTTTTTAGCCTCCAGTTTTTTAAATTTTCTTCTAGTAATTTCTTTATAATAATTATAGTTGCCATAAAAATTATTAAAACTTAATCCAAAAAAATTAAATGAATCATAACATAAAGAGCTATTGTAATTATTATTTCTAGGAAACTGAACATAGAGCGATTGAGATCTATTATAAGAAGTGTTTTGATAAAGACTAGGAGAAAAAGAATACTGATTATTTCTAATAAACGGCGCACTCCAATTTGCCGTTGCAAACTCATCCAGACTCTTATCATACATACTCGCTAGCACCTCAGCCTGCATAGGAATTTGATTATCATCTTTTATGGTAAATGACCAAGTTTCTTCGCCACCAGGTTGTAATTTATTTCTAAAGCTTTGTGTTTTGATTTGATACTGAGCTACTGGATCTACTGGTTTTTCGACGGTAGCCATATTAGTTTGTTCAAATCCATTTTCTTTTTGAACTTGTAATTGAATACTTATTTGCTTTCCGTTAATTTGAGACCATGGATATTTTAATTCTGTTTTTCCTTTTTTAAGGAAAATGAGTTTTTCTTCTATCAACTCTTTATCCGTCCATAAGGTAAGAGTTGCATAAACACCGTTCATGGAAGTAAAGGCATTAAAAATAGCGGCTTCCTCTGTGTAGTCACTATATACAGAAATAATTTCAGGTTTTAATGGCAGCTCTAAATTTGCCCAAATTGTCTTTTCTGTTCTAGAATCTATTACATCATCTTCATTATCAAAACTTTGATCCGATTCTACAGCTTTTATGTAAACATAATAAGCACCATTATCCCAGTTCTCTGTTATTGGAAGCTCTACAGTTGTTAACGAATCTGTAGTGAGCTCTTTTTTGAAAACAATAGGTGCTTTTTTCCAGTCGGTTTCTAATTCGTCTTTTCTTAACTCGGCATACGGGAATGTGTTGCGGTAAGTCTTATCATCTAGTTCTTGAAACTCGACTTGCGGTAATCCTGAAGCTATTATAACATGAGATGCTTGCGGTTGCTTGCGTAATTCCACGATAAGTTTACCATTGACAAACTGACCGTTCAAGTTTTTAACGCCTACCTTTAAAGTGTTTTTTTCTGTTGTAAATTGATAAGGCAATTGAGAAGCTATTTGAATAGCATTTGTTCCCACTCGCATGGTTGTGCTAGCACTTCTAGTTTCTCCATTAAGATCAGTAAGATCTGCTTCTATTTTATAGGTGTACAGCGGTTGATATTCTGAGTCGGCATCTTTATCGTTTTCGGCTAGGAATTTTATTTTAAAAACTCCATCTGCATCTGTGGTGGTTTCTCCTTGTAAAATCACTTTTTCACTATTCCCGTAATAACCACTGCGCCATCTTGCATAATTATAGCTTCTTATTACTTTATAGGTTACTGTTGCGTTAGTTACATTACTACCCAAAAAGGCTTTCCCAAATCCAGAAACCGTAACACTATCACCCAACTTATAAGTTTCAGTGATTTCGTTAAAATCTACTTCAAAAGTAGGACGTTTATATTCCTCTACTTTAAAGTTGATTTCACCATCTTCCCAATCATTTACTGTATTGTAAAAAGCCGTTTCTTCATCAGGCTCGTCAATATATAGAGTAAACTCTCCGGTAAGTACATCTTTAGGAATTTCAAAAGATCCATGAATACTACCAAACTCATTAGTCTTTAACTTAGTTCTATAAATCTCTGTCCCATTGACATCTTCGGCATAGATTTCTAGAAGTTCATTTGAGACAACACTCGATTGCTTATCACTTTCTTTTTTCTTTAATAGAATCGCTTTAAAATAAACCGTTTGTCCTGGTCTATAAATCGCTCGATCTAGGTAAGTAAATGTCTTTACATCAAAAATTTCTTGATCTACAGCTACATCATTTTTATCACGATAATATCCATAGTAGTTTGTTGATAAACTATCTCCATTATTGCTAATTAAAACTTCTTGACGACCTCTAATGCTTTTTATATTATACATCGCTATGCCGTCACGATCTGATTTAAAATTCCTTGATTTTTTATTATAAGTTACTTGAATAACAGCTCCTTCTATAGGCTTACCGGTAGTTCTATCTTTTATAAGTAATGCTGTTCCTAGTTCGCTATCTTTTTTAAACAAAGTCAGATTAGTCACTGTTATAAAAGTATGTGCGTATTTCACTTCATCAGCTTTATCGGTTTTTGCCATCACCACATAACGACCTTTTTCAATAGCTGGTGCAACATATTCATAGGTGTGGTTAAAAGTGTCGTCGCCTTTAGGTAGTTGAATAGATTCTTTATGAGCTAAATTTTGAGAATCAATTGCTTTATCGATAAACTGTTGATATAAACTGTCTGCAAATCGCAAATCCTTCAAATCCTCATCCACAGAGACTTTAATGTAGTATAAATCAATCTGTTCTACATTGCTATAACTCACTACTCCACGATGTGGCCTGTTGGGAATAATTAAATCTTCTACCTGAACATTGATGCTCGATTGATACATCTGATTTTTCAATTGCTCGCACAACGCAGCTCCATAGGATTTAGGATATAAATCAATAGCTTTATTAACTAATTGAATAGCTTTCTGTCTATGACTATACTGCTGTTCTTCACCTACCTGATTACTTAGATTTTGATGATATAAAGCTAGATAATAATAAGCCTCAGTAACAGCTGGATTAGCATCATAAGACGTTATTATACTTTGCAGTTGTTTTTCATAATCTTCATAAACCTGATAATTTCCTAGCTGATTTTGCGCATACCATAATCGATCAGTAATGACATGAATAAAAGCAGCGTCATTGTTTGATGTTAAATGCATGGCTTCTAGATGTGCATACTGCTGCATCACATCATATTTTGAAAAAACGGTATCTCCAGCTGGCCGTTTTAACTTCAATAAATGTGCTGTGTTGAGAAAAGCATTTTCTTTAGTGATTATAAACTCTTCTTTAGGTTTTGTAAGATTGAAATAGCCGCTTTTATAAAAGTTTAAAGCCTGGTGCGATAATATGTCCAGTAAGCTAGGTCTTAAAAAACGTGCTGGTGCCATAGGTCCTATGATAGCGCTGTAATCACTAAGCGGAATCTTAACTAATTTCTCTGGCTGATCTAGAGAAGCCTGATAGCTATTATGAATCTCGCTATAAAAACGTGTTGCATCCCATGTTTTAAAATCTACATCATCATCCTCTACTGCTGTTCTTTGTCTAATTTTCCATTGATTTGCACGAGCATAATCATCTAATAATTTAGCTCTTATTCCGTTATAAATATTCTTATTAGGGAATTGAGCTTTTACGATCATTTTATCCAGCTCAGCGATAATTTTATACTGCGCTTCTTCCTCGTTAATCAATTGGTATTTTGATTTGAATAAGAAAACCTTGATATATTGATCACGATCTTTTTTACGTCTAGCATATTTATAAATTTCATCTACTACTTGAGTAGCATCTTCAATTCTATCTTGTAATTCAAATTGCTCTACCTCGCGCCATTTATCGATATAAAAATTTTGTGCAATACCTTGTTGCATCGCAAACAATATTAAAACAGCAGTGATATAGTGGTTAGGTCTCATAATTCTTTAATTCTTGTATAAATCTACACATAGTTCATACCATTCTACAATCTATAATGAGGGAAATAGCCTTTTGAATTAGGGAAATCCTTTTTAACAACTCTATTGATGGCATTGGCTCACTTTTTGATAAATTTAGAGCATGAAAAAAATGTTTTTTATCATATTACTGTTGTGCAGTGCAATGGGTTGGAGTCAGGACGCTTTCGCGAAAGCGGAATCATTATTCAACTCTGAGCAATATGAAGCCGCAAAGCCCATATATAAATCCTTACTGCAAGACAACAAAAAAGACCCCATAATATTGCGCAGACTAGGCGATATTGAATCACATGCTCAACGTTATAAAAAAGCATTTCCATACTATAAAAGATTATTAGATCTAGATGACTCTAATCCAGATTACCATTTTTTATATGGTGGTACATTAGGTTTACACGCTAAAGAAAGTTCAAAACTTGAGGCGCTAGGTTATCTGGACGATATTAAATTTCATCTTAAAAAAGCGGCTAGCTTAGACCCTAATCATGTAGAGGCTAGATGGGCACTGGTGCAATTATATTGTGAGTTGCCTGGAATCGTAGGTGGATCCTTAAGAACCAGTCGTAAATATGCCGATGAGCTTTTAAAAATATCACCAGTAGATGGTCATCTAGCCCAAGGTTATATTGAAGAGTATGATAAAGAATATCGCGCTGCAGAGAAATGTTATAAAAAAGCCATAGAAATAGGTGGTTCTCTTACCACTTATAAAAAACTGGCCTCACTTTATGAGAAAAAGACTAAAGAGTATCTCAAGGCTTTGATCACATTACAGGATGCGTATGCAGCTCACAAAGAATCCAGTTTGTTAGAAGAAATCTCTAGACTTAAGAAAGATCATGATCTAGTAGGTGATTAAGCTCATAAAGCACTCCATTCCTTAGTCATTCCAGCCTTTTATTAGTAGCTTTACGTCTTATAAAGTTACTTATTATGCGCGTACATTTTATCGCAATAGGCGGCAGTGCCATGCACAATCTCGCTCTTGCGTTACATCATAAAGGTTACCAGGTTACTGGTAGTGACGATACCATTTTTGAACCTAGTAAATCCAGATTGGACAAATACGGTTTACTACCAGATCATATGGGATGGAATTCAGAGAACATTAATGCTGACCTAGATGCGGTCATTTTAGGCATGCATGCAAAAGCCGATAATCCTGAGTTATTGAAGGCTCAAGAACTAGGTTTAAAAATATATAGCTATCCAGAGTATTTATATGAACAGTCTAAAAATAAAACACGTGTTGTTATAGGTGGTTCTCATGGAAAAACAACGATTACTTCTATGATACTGCACGTGATGCATTATCACGATCGTGAGGTAGATTATATGGTAGGTGCACAATTAGAAGGTTTTGAAACCATGGTGCATCTTACAGATGATAATGAATTTATGATTCTAGAAGGTGATGAGTATTTATCAAGTCCTATAGATCGTAGACCTAAATTTCATTTATACCAGCCTAATATTGCTCTGATCTCTGGAATTGCGTGGGATCACATTAATGTATTTCCAACTTGGGAAAATTACTTAAGTCAGTTTTCAGAATTTGTAGAATGTATGCGAGATGGAAGTATCCTTGTTTACAACGAGGACGATGAAGCCGTAAAAACGATTGCGGAGGCAGCGACCAAACCTACTCGTAAACACGCCTACTCTATTCCTGCTCATTCTATCATTAATGGAACGACTTACCTAGAAACACCAGAAGGTGATATGCCTATAGAGATTTTTGGAAAGCATAATCTTTCTAATCTTGCTGGTGCAAAATGGATATGTCAGCACATGGGAATAGATGAAGATGATTTCTATGAGGCGATCGCTTCTTTTAAAGGCGCTTCTAAACGTTTAGAAAAAGTAGCTCAAAATGAGAACTGTGTTATCTATAAGGACTTTGCACATTCACCTAGCAAGGTTCAAGCAACGACTAGAGCGGTTCATAATCAATATTCAGAACGCAAGCTTATCGCTTGTCTAGAACTACATACCTATTCTAGTTTGAATCCCGAATTTCTAGTTCAGTATAAAAACACACTCGATGCAGCAGATGTTGCTGTGGTGTTTTACAGTCCACATGCGGTGGAGATTAAGAAACTAGAACCTATTAGTGAGCAACAAATTTTTGAATCTTTTGATAGAGATGACCTCATCGTAAAAACAGATCCAGCCGACTTTAAAAAATGGTTATTCAGTCAGGATTTTAATAACACAGCGGTTTTAATGATGAGCAGTGGTAATTATGGCGGATTGGACTTTGAGGAGTTAAAAAATGTATTATAACGCTTAAGCTTTTAGCATACAGTCAGTTGTGCCATTTATCGAACTCTATATGATCATTTAATTTGACTATGAGATTAGGTAGCATTGTCGTAAAAATCACAAAGAAGTAATAATGATTAAGAGTCTAATAGTTTATACGTTACTTTCTATGTTGATTTTCTTCAGCATCTCATTTTTTACATTGTTTAATGATATTCACTCTCCATTAAGTGATATAGACTTAAGTCAAGAGTTTACTATTGGTTTTCCTTTTACTTACTATTACGAGTTCCGGTTAGATAAACATTCTATCCCTAACGCTGGTTGGAATTTAAAGAATCTATTGCTAGATTGTTGTTCAACTTGGTTAACGGTTGTATTCATGGCATTTTTAATCAAAAAGTATTTTAAAAAATGAACGAAGTTTTAAAAAACCTCATCGCTGCCGAATCTAAAGCAGCACAACTGTTTCAAGAGATAGAAAACGGAAGTATCATTGCGGCCGGTAAAACCGAAAAAGAAATAAACACTGAAGTATTTCAACTAGCAGATGAGCTATTTGGGATTAAAAAATACTGGCACAAACGCATCGTCAGAGCTGGAGCAAACACTTTACATCCCTATGACGAGAACCCGGCAGATTTACGAATTCAGGAAGATGACATTGTTTTTTTAGACTTCGGCCCGATACTGGAAGAATGGGAAGCAGACTACGGACGTACTTATGTGATAGGAACCGATCCACTGAAAATAAAATTAAAAAAAGACATAGAAACCGCCTGGCAAGAATGTAGAGATTACTACTTCTCACAAACTGATCTAACTGGTGCGGCATTTTATGATTATTGCGTTCAAAAAGCGACGGAATATGGCTGGGAATTTGGTGGTCCTATCGCCGGTCATTTAATCGGTCATTTCCCGCATGAGAATCTAGAAAGCGAGAACAAACTCAATTATATCCATCCCGAGAATAATAAAAATCTTTTTGCACCCGATGGAAACGGTAATAAAAGAGAATGGATTCTAGAAATTCACTTTGTAGATAGAGCTAGAGAAATTGGTGGATTTTTTGAGCAATTGTTGGTATGAAACAAATAGAAATTAAAGGGAATCAGTTAATAGTACGTGTCGAACCAGCAAAAGAATGGGTAAGAACTGTTCTCATAGCATTATTAGGTTCTTTAATCTTACTAGCATTATTCATTCTGTATTTAATGATAGAAAATAAAGGCATTCATTTGATCTATTTTTTAGGTTTACTAATCTTAGGATTACTTGGATGGCATTTTATAAGAATGTTTTTATGGAATCGTAATGGAAAAGAAATTCTTACCATTGAAGGCAACAAACTCAAATACATAGCATATTATGGAAAGTTTAAAGATGGTGTTCAAGAGATGAACTTAACTCAAGAAATTAAAGCGGTTGTAAATGACCATAACCACAGACCACATAAATCCATTTTATTTGAAGATGTATCAGAGTCTCAGACCCAACAAGAAGGAATTGCGTCTGTAATAAAACTGAAGTATTCTAAAAATGAAGACTTTTATAAATTAGAACATGATTTGAATGTCTGGTTAATGAAGTTTCGCGATTAAAGTTCTTTCTTATGATAATATCCGTTTTCAACCTTTCCGACCAATAGTCGCAATGCTCCTATTGCCCACCTTTCCTAAACTTAGGAAAGGAGCTTAACCTATAAGTAATAACAACCTACATTTTCATAACTAGCAGATTCCGAAATAAATTCGGAATGACAGGTTCAACGGCTGCTCTTAAATATTTACCTTTGTAGCTTAATTCAAGGCTATTGGAAACTCAGTTTAAGTTAGAAGGCGATTTTACTTTAATAGATAATTTATCTACAAAATGGCAAGCGCCATCTAATATTGCGCTTGTAAAATATTGGGGTAAATATGGCATGCAGTTACCTGCAAATCCGTCGATAAGTTTTACCTTAAATGCTTGTAGAACCATTACTACAGTAACGGCTAGTAAAGGAACTCACGATTTCAGCATTTCTTATGACGGCACTCCTAAACCTGAATTTGCTCCTAAAATTGAAGCTTATTTTAAACGCATTGCTGACTATTGTCCATGGATTGCAAACTATCATTTTGATATTGATACGCACAATACGTTTCCGCATAGTTCGGGAATTGCGAGTAGTGCCAGTAGTATGGCGGCGATGTCAGTTTGTATGATGGATTTTGAGAGCACGCTTACTGGTCAGGAAATGGATTTTCATAAAGCATCCTTTCTGGCTCGACTGGGATCTGGAAGTGCTTGTCGTAGCTTGAAAGGTAGCGCCGTGGTTTGGGGAACGCATAAAGAAGTTGATGACAGCTCGCAATACTTTGGAGTTGATAAAAGTGACTATCTACATCCTGTTTTTCAGGATTTTCAGGACACGATTTTACTGGTAGATAAAGGTGAAAAAGTGGTGAGCTCTACGGTAGGACACGAGTTGATGAATGGACACGCTTTCGCGAAAGCGAGATTTGAACAAGCCCATGAGAATCTATCTACTCTTAAAAAAGCATTGCAGGAAGGTGACCTTGAGACTTTTATAAAAATTACAGAAAGTGAAGCGCTCACATTACATGCTATGATGATGACCTCACATCCTTATTTTATATTAATGAAGCCCAAAACACTGTCGATTATCGAGGAAATATGGGCGTTCAAAAAAGAGACTGGCATACCTGTATGCTTTACACTAGATGCTGGTGCTAACGTGCACATGCTTTATCCACATGAAAATAATGAGGCTGTGCAAGGATTGATTAACAGCAAATTAGCGCAATATTGTCAAAATGGTCACTATATTTGTGATCAAGTAGGCACAGGTGCAAAAAAGTGCTAACTTTAACGCTATGAAAGGACCACTTTTTTATTCAAAGATTTTACTTTTCGGTGAGTATGGGATTATTAAAGATTCAAAAGGTCTTTCTATACCCTATAATTTCTATAAAGGCGCACTTCAGATAAGTGACCATCCTACCGAAGAACAAATTAAATCAAACGGCAATTTATCTCGTCTTACTGGTCATATTGAGCAGTTGATGAAAGAAAATAGTGATTTCCCAAGATTTGATGTTGAGACTTTAAAGGCAGATGTTGCTGCTGGAATGTATTTTGACTCTAGTATACCACAAGGTTATGGTGTAGGAAGTAGCGGTGCTCTTGTGGCATCTATCTATGATAAATATGCGATTGAAAAAATCACGGTTCTTGAGAATTTAACTCGAGAAAAACTGCTGATTTTAAAAGATATATTCGGAAAAATCGAAAGCTTTTTTCACGGTAAAAGTTCGGGTCTAGACCCATTAAACTCTTACTTGAGTTTACCTATTTTAATTAATAGTAGTAATGATATAGAACCGGCTGGTATTCCATCTCAATCTATAACTGGTAAAGGCGCTGTGTTTTTACTAGACTCTGGTATTGTAGGAGAAACGGCACCTATGGTAAATATCTTTATGGAAAACATGAAGCAAGAAGGTTTCCGTAGCATGTTGAAGAACAAGTTTGTGAAATACACAGATATGTGTGTTGAGGATTTCTTGAGTGGCGATGTGAAAGGACTTTTTGGTAACGTAAAGAAATTATCACATATCGTACTGGACAACTTTAAACCTATGATTCCTGCACAATTCCACGGCTTATGGAAAAAAGGACTGGACACTGGTGATTATTACTTAAAACTTTGTGGATCTGGTGGTGGTGGCTACATTTTAGGATTTACAGAAGACCTAGAAAAAGCAGAGGCTTCTTTAAAAGACTATAAACTAGAAGTGGTTTATAATTTTTAGAAACTCATTAAGACATATTGAAAAAGTCCCATCATTTTTGTGATGGGACTTTTTTTGTTTTAGTCTATTTTCTTTTTGATAATAACACATTATTTACTTTTCACATACCATTATCATTTAAAAAACAGAAACTGCTTAACTTAGTCGGGTGAATCAAGAGCAAACATATACCATGAGCACAAAGGCTAGTATAAAAACGCTAGTCATTAAAGCGTTGAGTCTTTTTTCAACAGTAAGACTTTATAATATCTCTATAATAGCGATAGCGCAATTACTAGCGGCTGTTTTTATTATCGCCCCAGAATTATCTGTTAAGGAGATTGTGCTGGATTATAAGTTGTGGTTGATTATTCTGGCTAGTGCCACAGCTATAGCAGGTGGTTACATCATTAATAATTTTTACGACCGTGAGAAAGACCTTATTAATAGACCGCAAAAAACCATGCTAGAAAATCAAGTAAGTCGCTCTACCTTATGGACGGTTTATTTTACAGTTAACGCGATTGCTTTTATACTTGGATGGATAGTTTCGTGGCGTGCTGGATTGTTTTTTGCGGCTTATATTTTTGCCATGTGGTTCTACTCGCATAAATTAAAAAGAGTCCTTTTTGTTGGTAATCTTACTGCAGCCCTACTGGCTATTACTCCATTTTTTGTGCTATTCATGTATTACCGTAATTTATATCTAGTCGTATTTGTACATGGTAGTTTCTTATTTCTCATACTTGCGATGCGCGAGCTCATTAAAGATCTCGAAAACTTAAGAGGTGATCTAGCTCAAAATTACCATACCATACCAGTAGTACTAGGAGAAAAAGCAAGCAAGCGTTTTTACACCTTACTAACATTGCTTACTATTATACCTATTACAGCATTGATACTCTATTTTAATATAGGATATATGCGTTATTACTTTGCTTTAATAGGCGGTGCCTTACTAGTATGCTTACCATTATTATGGAGCTCGCGACGTAAAAGAGAATATCTGTTAATACATTTTATACTTAAAATAGTCATTGTAGGTGGCGTGCTATCCATATTATTAATTGATTTGCCTGCCATCATCGAACGACTTCAAAATTTCTTGTAATGAAAAAAATACTGTCATTTATTTTTCTTTTGTCGGTCGTTCAGGTTTATGGTCAGGAGAATCTAAATCTGGGTGAAAAAGCTCCTGGTATTAATATTACTGAATGGATTGCAAACGTTCCTGAGAATAAAGATTTAGATAACAAATTTAAAGTGCTGGAGTTTTGGACAACTTGGTGTGGACCTTGCTTGGGTGCTGTTCCTCATATGAACGAACTTGTCAAAGAATTTGGAGATGAGATTCTATTTCTTTCTATCACTAATGAATCTTCAGAGAAAGTTAATCGCACTTTAAAAAGAATGGAATTCTTTAGTACAGTGGTTACTGATCAAACTTCATATACGCAACAAGAATACGGTGATGGAAAAAGTGAATACACTGTTCTACCTATGACAGTTCTTATTGATGATAAAAACATCATTAAATGGATAGGACAACCACAAATGCTTGATAGAGATATTTTAGAATCCTTATTAGACGGAAGTATTGAAGAGAGAAATGCCTTTAAAAATAGTGTAGAAGAAGAATATGATGACGTATTGGCTTTTGCTAAGAAAGTGAAAAGGCTGAAAGATTCGGGAATGAACTACTATCTTGAACTTAAAAAAGTTGAAAATAGCATGAATAATATAACCATGAATAGTAGCAGTTTATATATCAATTCAAATGCTAGCATAAAATCATTATTCAGTGAACTGTTAGGCACTTATCCACGTTTCATAGAAGTACCTGAGGAATATGAAACTCAACAGTTTGAAATTATATATAAGAATAAATATCCAAGTATCGATTTTGAAACTCATTTTTTAATTGACGCCACTAACAGATTGAACTTAAAATGGGAAAAAGAAGAAATTATCACTGAAGGATATCAATTATCTATAAAAGATAAATCTAAACTTGAAAAAACCTTAGATGACGCTGGTAATGGTAGATCCGATATTTTTAATGCTAGCATAAACAAAGTTACTGGCGTTAATTATACCAGTTACTCCTTAAAAGAATTAACTATTGATCTATCTAAAACGACCAGATATTTAATTAGTTATGAAAGTAATGATATTGACAAATATGATTTCACTATTGAAACTGGCTCGATAGCTGACATCAAAAAAAGTTTAGAATATTACGGTATAACGATTGAATTAGGTGACGTTAAATCAGTAAAAAATATTTTCACAAAACTCTAATTAGAAATAATGAAGAACCTCATCAACGTGGCACTTGCTCAAATCTCTCCAGTATGGCTAGATAAAAAAGCGACATTAGATAAAATACTTAACACGCTAGAAGAGGCTAAGAAGCAAGATGCTGAATTAGTTGTTTTTGGAGAAGGATTATTGCCTGGTTATCCTTTTTGGCTTGCGCTAACTGATGGTGCTGCTTGGAATAAAAAAGAAGTCAAAGAACTACACAGACACTATGTGCTAAATAGCATAAGTATAGAGGACGGCGAGCTGGATGCGGTATGCGCTTTCGCGAAAGCGAACTCCATAGCCATTTATTTAGGTATAATAGAAAGACCTGAAGATCGTGGTGGTCATAGTGTTTATGCGAGCATGGTTTACATCAATCAAAGTGGAAGTATAGAAAGTGTACACCGTAAATTACAACCTACTTATGATGAGCGACTCACCTGGTCGCCTGGCGATGGAAATGGTTTAGTGACACACAAACTCAAAGATTTTACCGTAAGCGGTTTGAACTGCTGGGAAAACTGGATGCCATTACCACGTGCGGCCATGTATGCGCAAGGAACGAATCTACATGTTGCTTGCTGGCCAGGAAGTGACCATAATACAAAAGATATTACAAGATTTATAGCTCGTGAAGGACGCACTTATGTACTGTCTGTATCCAGCATGATGTTTAAAGAAGACTTCCCAGCAAATACACCTCATCTAGAAGCTATTCTAGATAAATGCCCAGATGTACTTGCTAATGGTGGCAGCTGCATCGCTGGTCCTGATGGTGAGTGGATCATAGAACCACAGATAGGAAAAGAAGAAATCATAACTGCTACTTTAGATTTTAATCGTGTATTGGAAGAACGACAAAACTTTGACGCGGTAGGCCATTATTCACGACCTGATGTGACGCAATTACATATTAATAGAGAGCGACAATCTACAGTGAGATTTAAAGATTAATGAATAGATAAATCTTAAAAAATAACACTTTATAGTGCTCGAGTAACTCCTCTAAATTATTCTTTTTGAGGAACTAAATACTTTAGAATTCTTTTTGCAACATCACATTTTTAAAAACTTATCTTTGCAAAAAATTTAATACCATGGGAAGAGGTAATGATGGAGCAAGAGGAAAAGGAACTGGCCGCCAAGGCGGCAGAGATTCTTCTAGCTCAAAAGGTGGCAACAGACGTAATGCTGGAAGCACAGACCATAGAGGAAAATCTCAAGCTAGAGGAAATGCACCTACCGGAAAACCAACAACTCGAGGTGGTAAAAATCAAGTAGTAGGAACATCACGCACAGGTAATCCAGTAACAAAGAAGGAATATATCATGCGTAAAAAATCTGAAGGCGCTAAGTCTAAGCCTGATGATGGAACAATACGATTGAATAAATATATTTCAAATTCTGGAATATGCAGTCGTCGCGATGCAGATATATACATTAAAGCTGGTAGTGTAACCGTAAACGGTAAACCTGTGTCTGAAATGGGTTATCGTGTTAAATTAACTGACGAAGTGAAATTTGACGGACAGAACATACAACCATATCAAAAGCAGTATTTACTACTTAATAAACCTAAAGGTTTTATTGCACCTCGCAAAGGAGAACGTGCTAGTAAAACTGTACTAGACCTAATGCAAAGTGCTGGTGTTGCTAATTTGCACTATGTAGGACGTCTAGGAAGACAGTCTGTAGGTTTAATGTTATTTACTAACGACCTAGAGATGGCTAACAAGCTCAACAATCCTAATCTAGAAATGCGCAAGATTTATCAAGTTGCCCTAGATCGTAGTTTTAAACACGAGGATTTAATGCAATTACGTAATGGAATCGCTATCAACGGCGAAGTCATTGATGTAAAAGAAATTAACTATGTAGAAGATGGACGTAACAATGAAATCGGAATTGAAATACATAGTGGAAAAGACAATATCGTTCAGGCCTTATTTGAGGCAGTTAAATATGAAATTAAAGTTTTAGATCGCGTTGTACTAGGTGGATTGACTAAAAAAGACCTTCCACGTGGTCACTACCGTTCTTTAACAGAGCAAGAAATCATCAATTTAAAGATGATATAAGCTACAATCACTTATAAACACTAGCGTTGTCTAAATTTTTAGGCAACGCTATTTTTTTTGCAATTATTTCAAAAAAAGGAATATTATTGTCCCTTCTTATCGCCATTCAATTTTAATATTTAGGTAATACACTTCTTTCTATTATTAATCTTTTATTGTTTAGCTTGTAGTTCACTTTAAACTACACTTAACCTATCGCTATTGAATACTAAATACATTGATCTCATTGATCAAACGTACTTCTTCCCGACGGAAGAGTTCAAACTAGAAGACAAAACTCTTCATTTTCACGACATCGATCTGATGGAACTGGTGGAAAAGTATGGATCTCCATTAAAATTCACCTACTTACCTAAGATCTCTGATAATATTCAGCGTGCACAGAAATGGTTTAATGACGCTTTCGCGAAAGCGGATTACAAAGCAAAATATCACTATTGCTATTGTACAAAAAGCTCACACTTTAAGCATGTACTGGATACGGCATTAAGCAATGATATACATCTAGAAACCAGCAGTGCTTTTGATATAGATATCATCAAAAAACTAAAAGCTGAAGGTAAAATTAAAGACGATACCTATATCATAAGCAATGGCTTTAAACGTGAAAAGTATATAGACAATATTGCAGACCTAATCAACTCTGGTCACAAGAATTGTATTCCTATCATTGACAACTATGAAGAACTGAACTTACTAACTAATGTTACTGATAAGAAGTTTAAAGTAGGAATACGCATTGCCAGTGAGGAAGAACCAAAGTTTGAATTTTATACCAGTCGTTTAGGCATAGGTTATAAAAACATTCTTTCTTTCTATAAAAATCAGATTCAGGAGAACCAACAGGTATCTCTTAAGATGCTTCACTTTTTCATTAATACCGGAATACGTGATAATGCATATTACTGGAATGAATTACACAAATGTCTCAAAGTATACATAAGCCTTAAGAAAATATGCCCTTCATTAGACAGTCTCAATATAGGTGGTGGTTTCCCGATTAAGAACTCACTTGCATTTGAATTTGACTATGAGTACATGATTAATGAGATTGTAACTCAAATAAAGCAGGTGTGTGATGAGGCAGATGTGGACGTACCACATATTTTTACAGAATTCGGTTCTTTTACAGTAGGTGAAAGTGGTGGTGCGATCTACAAAGTGTTGTATCAAAAACAACAAAACGATCGTGAAAAGTGGAATATGATTAACAGTTCATTTATCACAACTTTACCAGATTCGTGGGCAATAAGTAAACGTTTTATTATGCTAGCCTTAAACCGCTGGAATGAAGAATATGAACGTGTATTATTAGGTGGACTAACTTGCGATAGTGATGACTATTACAACAGCGAGCAAAACGTTAACGCTATCTATTTACCCAAATATCATAAAGATAAACCGCTTTACATAGGCTTTTTTAATACTGGAGCATATCAAGAAAGTATAGGTGGATATGGCGGTATACAACACTGTTTAATACCAGCACCTAAACATATTTTAATAGACCGCGATGAAAATGGCGCTATACAAACTAGAGTTTTTAAAGAGCAACAAAGCTCAGAACAAATGCTCGATATTTTAGGATATTAATATTTTTTATAAACCGATTAACTTTAAACAAATCTTTAATTTCAAGACATGAGCAATTCAAACTATGCAGGAATTCCAGATGAATATGCTGGATTAGATAATGCATCAATTGTTTTAATTCCAGTTCCTTATGATGGAACAAGCACCTGGCAAAAAGGCGCAGATAAAGGTCCAGAAGCTTTTCTAGACGCCAGTGCAAATATGGAATTATACGATATTGAAACGGATACAGAAGTGTATCATCATGGAGTCTTTCTTGCAGATGCTGTTACAGAAAACAGTTCGCCAGAAGCGATGGTAGATGCCGTTCACGCAACTACTAAAAAGTATATTAAGAAAAATAAGTTTGTAACTCTTTTCGGTGGAGAACACTCTATTTCTATAGGTAGTATACGTGCCTCTAATGAAATGTATGAGAACCTAAGTGTACTTCAAATTGATGCTCATGCAGACTTAAGAAAAGAATACGATGGTAGTTCTTGTAATCATGCTTGTGCCGTTTATGAAGCAAGTCAAAAAACAAACCTAGTTCAAGTAGGAATACGCTCTATGGATAGTATAGAAGTAGGTATTAATGATGACGATAAAATATTTTTGGCTCATGAAATGGTTCAAGATGACTACTGGCAAGAGAAAGCTACTGAAGCACTTACAGAAAATGTATTTATCACCATCGATTTAGATGCTTTTGACCCATCGATATGTCCATCTACTGGCACGCCTGAACCTGGTGGGCTTTTCTGGTATGAAACATTAGATTTCTTAAAAATGGTATTTGCAGAGAAGAACGTGGTAGGTTTTGACATTGTTGAATTATGTCCTAATCCATCAGAGAAATCATCAGATTTTCTTGCTGCAAAATTGTATTATAAAATGCTGAGCTATAAATTTAAAGATATCGCTCTAGAAGGAGAAGATGGTTATGAAGCAAATAATGCTTTTACCAAATCTGGATTAAAAAAAATGAAAAACATAGAAGATTAATCTTCAAAAACATCATGGGAAAACCTATTACTGATTTTATAGAAAACTACTTCTTACATTTTAACAGCGCTGCACTAGTAGACGCTGCAAAAGGTTATGAAGCACAATTGAACCAAGGCTCTAAAATGCTGGTCTCACTTGCTGGAGCAATGAGTACTGCAGAGATTGGGAAGATCTTTGGCGAGATGATACGTCAGGATAAAGTACATATCATTTCTTGTACAGGTGCAAACCTAGAAGAAGACTTGATGAATCTAGTAGCGCACAGCCATTATAAAAGAGTCCCTAACTATCGCGATTTAACACCGCAAGATGAATGGGATTTATTAGAAAAAGGATTGAATCGTGTCACAGATACTTGTATTCCAGAAGAAGAGGCTTTTAGAAGACTACAAGAACACATCGTGAAAATATGGAAAGATGCAGAGGCAAAAGGCGAGCGTTATTTCCCTCATGAATATGTGTACAAACTACTTTTAAGTGGTGTCCTAGAACAGTATTATGAAATCCCTATTGAGAACTCATGGATGTATGCCGCTGCCAAAGCCAATTTACCAATCGTCGTTCCTGGATGGGAAGATAGTACCATGGGTAATATTTTTGCTAGTTATGTATTAAAAGGTGAGTTAAAAGCGAGCACTGTAAAAAGTGGTATCGAGTACATGACTTTCCTTGCAGACTGGTATACTGACAACTCACAGAAAGGAATCGGTTTCTTCCAGATAGGTGGTGGAATCGCAGGAGATTTCCCTATTTGTGTAGTGCCTATGTTGTATCAAGATATGGAACGTACCGACACACCGTTTTGGAGTTATTTCTGTCAGATATCTGATTCAACGACCAGTTATGGAAGTTATTCTGGAGCCGTACCTAATGAAAAAATTACTTGGGGAAAACTAGATCAAGACACACCTAAGTTTATAGTAGAAAGTGATGCAACTATTGTAGCGCCGCTCATTTTTGCTTATTTATTAGAGATGTAAATTTTTAATTCCGCTTTCGCGAAAGCGGAACAAAAATCAAAACCTGTAAGTTGCTCAACACATAGCGGTTTACAGGTTTTTATGCTTTTAAAATTAACGTTTCAATTGTGAGATATTAATGAATTGCAAGTACATTTAAATACAAGTAACACACTATGAGTGCTATAAACATGAGTAAGATAGACAACTTAAATCTGGAGTTTTTACAGCTTAAGGATTATGAAGAGTTGAAACATGCAATGATAGATTCTTATAGTAATCTACCAGATTCTTACTGGCGAGAAGAACAGATCAAAACGCTTATAGATAAATTTCCAGAAGGTCAAGTTGTCCTCAAAGTGAATGAAGAGATCGTAGCTTGTGCGCTTTCTATAGTTGTAAAGTATGACGATTTTAGTGGTCAGTACACCTATGAGCAAGTGACTGGAAATTACAAGTTCACCACGCACGATGATGATGGTGATGTTCTTTATGGAATAGAAGTTTTTATAAAACCACAATATCGTGGTATGCGATTAGGTCGTCGTTTATATGATTACCGTAAAGAGCTGTGTGAGAATTTGAATTTAAGAGGTATAGCCTTCGGTGGTCGTATTCCTAACTATCATAATCACGCGAGTGAAATGACACCTAAGGAATACATCGAAAAAGTGCGCAATAAAGAGATTACAGACTCTGTACTGAACTTTCAACTATCAAACGACTTCCATGTTTCTCGTGTTCTTAAAAACTATCTGGATGGCGATAAAGCCTCTATGGAGTTTGCCGTATTACTAGAATGGGATAATATTTACTATACAAAACCAGTTACAGAAACCACAGCATTAAAAAGCACGGTGCGGTTAGGATTAATCCAGTGGCAAATGCGTCCTTACTCAGGTTTTAATGAGTTAATGCAACAAGTAGAATACTTTGTAGATGCTGTTGCAGCTTATAGGTCTGATTTTGCTTTATTCCCTGAATATTTTAATGCGCCACTTATGGCTGCTTACAATAAGTTGAGTGTTAGTGATTCTATTAGAGAACTAGCAAAATATACTGAAATGATAAGAAACAAGTTTTCTGAATTATCCATTAAGTATAACATCAACATTATTACAGGATCCATGCCTGAAATCATTGATGGACAATTGTATAATGTAGGGAATTTGTGCCGTCGAGATGGTACGATAGAACGTTATGAAAAAATACATGTCACACCAGATGAGCAAAAAGTATGGGGACTTCAAGGTGGAAGTAAGATCCAGACTTTTGACACCGATTGTGGTAAAATAGGAATCTTGATTTGCTATGACAGTGAATTCCCAGAATTGAGTCGTATTATGGCACAAGAAGGGATGCAAATTCTTTTTGTACCATTCTTGACAGATACACAAAATGCTTATGCTCGTGTACGCCTTTGCTCTCAAGCTAGAGCGGTAGAGAATGAATGTTATGTAGCTATCGCTGGTAGTGTGGGGAATTTACCTGCAGTAGAAAACATGGATATTTCTTATGCGCAAAGTGCTGTATTCACTCCTTGTGATTTTGCGTTCCCATCAAATGGAGTAAAGGCAGAGGCCACAGCAAACACAGAAATGATCTTGGTGGCAGATGTGGATCTTGATTTATTAAAAGAACTACACAATTATGGCGCTGTAAAGAACTTAAAAGACCGAAGAACAGATTTGTATGAGGTGAGTAAGAAGTAGATTATTGCAAATACTTAGTTGAAAGGGATTCTTATAAAAGTATAAGAATCCCTTTTTTTATTTAATCATAGGAATAATACTTGGGTAGGTGATTTGCTTACCACGAAAGTTTAAAATAGCAAAAATGATTGCCGCTATGCCGTTTAAAACACCCAAAGCCAATACAATCTCTAAACCATTTGAAATTAAAAACACTTCTTTATGAAGAATTTTTAATATTACTGCTGACATAAAAAATACAAATCCGAAGGCTTGAAAAACAATTTGAAAATTCAATAATCTTGCTCCTACTTTTTGAAGTCCTTGGACTTTATCTTTTTTAGTCAGCCATAGAATTAAGGGCAAAATGATATTCCCAATAGGTATAAAAATACCAGCGATAACAGACAAATGAAAGAACATTAAAAATTGTCGGTCTTCATATTTTCCGTAATCTAATAACTCTTCAATATTAATTGCTAGCGTTTCACAAATAAGTTTCATTGTTTTACCTCGAGGTTCATTTTCATTGTTCTCGATACGTTGAATGGTTCGTAAACTGACTTGAGATTCTGTCGCAAGCTCCTCTTGAGACATGCCTTTTTTGAGACGTATTTCTTTGATTTTAGCACCTATTGGGCTCATCATTTTCATAATTTAAAATTAGTGAAACAAATCTAAGAATGAAGTCATTTAAAGAACAAATTAGATCCTTGACTTGTTTACGTCACTCTTATGACAATCATGTCAAATCACTGATATACAAAGTTTTAATAACCTATTTTAATAAAGCCTCAAAAGTTAGCACATCTATTTTCCCATCTGGGAAAAGATTGTTTTTTGATTCAAAATTGGCCAGAGCTTCCATAGTAGCTTTTGCAAAAACACCATCTAGAGACATATCATAACCTTGTGCTATGAGTTTTTTTTGTATCTCAAAAATCAACACGTTTTTTGCTCCTATGCGTTGACTATTTTCCCAATGATTATTATAGAGTTTCTTCATTAAGTTCTTTTGTCCTATAGTTTTGATTTCTTCTGGACTACTGTGATTATTTTCAAAATCGATTATCTGTTGATTGTTCCATCCATTAGATTTATAACTTGCAGACTGCGCTAGTTTTTGCTCTAGATAAGTAACACGCGCTAATTTATGAGCATACTCTTCTACAGCAAGTGTTGTTTCTAAATCATCATCTTCTGGTAATCTTACATCTATATCATTTGCTGTCCATTGTAGCTTAATAAAGCTATTTAAATCGGTAATAGCATCGTGATACATCATGACTACATCTTGATTATGATATTCTTGATCGATTATCGTTTCTGTAGAGTAATGATATTCTGGAGCATGAAATCGATCCCAGTCTTTATAGAAATCATAGACGATAAATCCTGATATAATTATCAGGATTAAAATAATTAATTGCCTCATGACAGGTGGTTTAATGGTTAGTTATTTCCCCTTTACTTTCTGGTAGTATTGTTTTGGTTAAAAACAGTTCAAAAATAAATATAAATAGCACTAAAATGTATTCAATAGCGATAAACCAGTTATTCTCAGTAAAACTTTCACTCGAGTAGGCCGAATAACTAAGAAAGATCGTAAAGCTCCATAGTAACATAAAACGATACTTAGTGAAAACAGAAAATAACAATGGTATGGTCAGGTACCATGGATGCACAGTAGTCGAGAGTATTAAGTAAGTGAAAAAAGAAAATACGACGCTGGATAGAAGTATTTCAGGAAATTCATTCTTTCTTACAAAAGATATCCCTAAAATAATTACTAAGGTAATTACAGGTAAAATCTTTCCTACGGTTTGTATAATATTATAACCTGTTACTTGATAACCTATTGCCCTAATGATGTAATATACACTAGCATTAAATTCAAAATTACCAAACCACAATCCTACCGATGCCGAATATTTATCAATCAAGTCTTGAGAGAAAAACGGAAGAAAGCCTAAAACAACAACAATAAAAACAGCGATGTAATAGATAAATGCTTTTTTAAATTTCAATTTTCTCAAAAGTAAAGGCAACACCATAACTGGTAATAATTTGAGCAATATACCATAACCCATAAAGAGAACGCTTTGCCATTGTTTATAGACGAGTAAGTAATAAACTGACGCTAATAAAAAGAATGCCATCATTCCTTCCCAGTGAAGATTACCTGTAAGTTCAATGATTATAAACGGATTCAAATAATATAGCGCTATTAACCACATAGGCTTACCTAGTAATCTTAGTAATTTAATGCCGTAGATGAAAATGGCAACATCTGCTAGGATAATTAATATGCGCATCCATATTATACTAGCTAGAATACTGTCGCCACCCAACCATGCCGCGATTGCAAAGAACAATTGATTTAAAGGCGGATAATTTGTGTAATGTCCACTTGATAATTCTCCCATAGATGCATGCAAGAATGAAGCATTAGGGATATGGCTGGCTCCAGATTTAATGATATCATCTGGCAAGTACAAATAAGGGTTATTTCCATTTAACAATTGATGTCCGTCCCAAATAAATCTAAAAAAATCTTGAGACAGATGTGGTGTATTGTCTATTAATAGTAACCTTAAAATAAGTCCAATAAAAAATATACCGCCAATGAGCGATGCCCCATAAAACCACTTACCGAGAAAATCAGGAAACAGTTTTAAATTTTCTTGAGATCCTTTTTTAGATATATAACTATAACCCAGAAAAGCAACGAAAAGTAGTATATAAACAATGAGTAGGTTTGAAAAATCTTTTCGCGCAAGCGAGAAAAACCACCCATATAAAATTGCGCTAGTAATGGTTAAGATACCGAAGGCATTTGTTAACCTGCGTTCCATTATTGCTTATCTGTGATACTACGGAAAAACACAAAACCAAAACCTATAAATAGCATTAAGTGAAAAGGAAAGAGTCCAAAATCACCACCTTGATCACCAACGATAAATGCCGAGTACATTCCAAATCCAAAGTAGAGCATTAATATACCTTCTAATATCACGTTGCGACTTATTTTTTTCTTGAGGTATTTATTGGTTTTCCAATTGCCTCCTACCGCTGCGAGATTAAACTTAGGTGTACGCACAAACTCGCTACGTTTCCCTAAGTGACCTTCTATTACTGCTATTGAATTGTGCAGTGAAAAACCCATTGCGATTGAGAAAAAAGTGAAAAACATTCCTATATAGCTAATGAAGTTTTTAAAACCGCCACCATACGTGTTTTTATACATATACCAATAACATATAAAAAATATGATAGTACTTATGACAAAAAAGCTCATCACAATAAAGTATACTCTTAAGTGAGCATATTCATTCTTTATATAAAGCATCGGTATACTAAGTAACCCAACAATCAATACGTTTAAAAACATGGTACTGTTTAATAAATGTAAGACACCATGCAGTTTTGTTTTAAAATCTATGTTTGAACTGCCTACGACACGTTTAAACATTTTTCTGAAATTTTCTGCACCACCTTTATTCCATCTAAACTGTTGTGAACGTGCTGCACTAATAACAATAGGAAGTTCTGCCGGTGTGGTAACATCTTCTAGGTATTTAAACTTCCAGTTTTTGAGCTGCGCTCTATAACTTAAGTCTAAATCTTCAGTAAGTGTATCGCCTTCCCAATTACCTGCATCGATGATGGTTTCTTTACGCCATATTCCTGCAGTTCCATTAAAGTTAATGAAGTGTCCTTTTGAATTGCGTCCTACTTGTTCTAAAGTAAAATGAGCATCTAATGCAAAGGCTTGTATCTGTGTAAGAATAGAATAATCCCTATTTAAATGTCCCCAACGTGTTTGAACAACGCCTATTTCTGGGTCTTTAAAATGAATTACCGTTTTTTTCAGCCAATCTGTTTGTGGTAAAAAATCTGCATCAAAAATGGCTATAAGTTCTCCTTTTGCCTCTACTAAACCTTCTTTAAGTGCTCCTGCTTTAAAACCTACACGATTTTCTCTAGTAATATGAGTTATATCGATACCGGTAGCAGCTAGCTTTTCTACATGTGCTTTAGTAGTAACAACAGTTTCATCTGTAGAATCATCTAAAACCTGAATTTCTAACTTTTCATGAGGATAATCCAACAAGACGATGTTATCTAAAAGTCGCTCCATCACATAAGCCTCATTAAAAACAGGCAACTGTATGGTTACATAAGGAATCTCTGCAGGGTTATCTAGGTTAAAGGTAGGTCCGTCGACTGTGTTTTTGCGAGCTGCCAGATAATTAAATAGTAAATTGAGTTGAGCAAATGCATAGAACAAAATCATCACAAGTGATGTTGAGTAAATTATGATGCAAATCCATTCTAAAATCATTTTTTAAAGCCGTATTTAAATATCCAAGTTAATATTTTAACGCCTGCAAATATAGCACCTTTAACAGTACCCGAAACCTTAGAAACACCTATTCTATTGCGGTATTTCATAGGTTTTTCAACATAAGAATATTTTTTACGCAATGCTTTCAATTGCATCTCTACAGTCCAACCATAGGTTTTATCCTCCATTTCTAGAGCTAGTAATTTTTCATATTTAATGGCGCGGAAAGGACCTAAATCTGTAAAACGAGATCTAAAAAGTATCGACATAAGTGTGGTTGCTAGCCAATTACCAAAGATTTGTGGCGCCGTCATAGAGCCTTTTTCACGCAATGATTTTACACGAGCGCCTATGACAAAATCAATATTTCCATCAATAATAGGCTGTACTAACTCTAATAATTGTTCTGGATAATCGCTATAGTCACCATCCAAAAAAACAATAATATCTGTGGTATCGCTTAATTGAGACACATATTCCATACCCTTTAAACAGGCATGACCATAGCCTCGTTGTAGTTCTTCTAGAACTGTGGCACCAGCTTTTTGTGCATTTACAATAGTGTCATCACTAGAATTATTGCTTACTACAATAACTTCAGTAACTAATGAAGGTATATCTTTAATGACCAGCGGTATAGAGTCTGCTTCATTATAGGCAGGTATAATTACTCTAATGATAGGATTAGTGGATTGCAATAGGGAATTTTAAAGGTGGAAAGTTAAGAAATATCAGACTTACATGGCATTACTTAACGCAAATCGCTCATAGAAAATCCTGGGTGGTCTCTTTTAAATTTGAAATAACTGGTCCAAGCTCCTATCTTCTTACTACTCTCATATTCTTCTACCATAGATAGAGATGATTTTTTATAATAAAGAGCATACCCATGCTGGAGACCTTTTTTAAATTGCTTTTTAATAGTACGGTATCCTTTTTTATTATGACAGGTCCACCAATCTGTTTTCAGATCGTTGGTATAATGTCCTTCAGAACTAATTAAACCGGACTTATACTCGTGCCAATAACCCGTTTTTTGATTGTTAATATAGTGGCCTGAAAAGGATAGATGTTGTTGCTTATCATAAAATTTCCAATATCCATCTTTGGCACCATTCAACATCCAGCCTTCACTGACTAGGTTTCCGTTATTGTCAACTTGCTTTACATACTCTTTTTGCATAGGTACAAAAGGCAATAATGTACTGATGCACAGCATGACTGTTATTAAAAACTTCATCGATTAATTACTTTGGTTGCAGCAAAGTAATCTGTTCTACATCACAAAGTGTTCACAGAATCTTAAAAGGTTCTTCACGCGGGAATGATGTTATATGGAAAAGGAAATATTTACCAGTTGATAAAATAATGTGATTAAATACGCTTTCGCGAAAGCGTCATAAAACAAACTTTTCTATTCTCTATTTGGATCCTTACCACCAAATTTTGAGAATTTATAAGTGAAGCTAAGCATGAAATACTGGCGTAACACTAAGCTACTGGAATCTGAAATAAAATCTTGTGAAATGGTACGACGTGTGTCTATGACCTGATTTAAAATGTCATAAGCTTTAAGTTTTACGACAGCTTTATCTTTTGCAAACTTATATCCCAGACTACCTATAAGTACAAAGGAATCGTTATCAAACTCTTCTGTCACATTACCAAAGACATTATACTCGCCTCGCAATCCCATGATCAAACTCTTAGGCCAGAAAGTCGTTAAATCTATCGCGGCGGTATGGTTGGTAAAGCTTTGATCATCGATATTGTCTAGTGAAAACTTACTAGAATTAAAACTTATATTGTACTCTGTTTCTAACTCAAAAATATCATCAATACTATATTCAAAACTTACGTTAGGAGAAAGATTTACATTATTAGTTTCAAAAGAAACACCGTTAGTAAAACCTTTATTTAAAGACAGGTTTGCGTCTAATCCAAGTGACACATCAATAGAACGCTCGTCTTTTTTAAACTGCATGCTATAACCAGAGTACAAATAACCGTTATAAGTGCCATCTACATTTGTATAAGTGGTAGTCCTAACTAAATTATCATCAGTTGTTGTTGTGGCTGCGACTTGATTATTTGTGTATGTAAATCCTGCGCCAGAATAAATACCTTTTCCTTCTTCCCAGTTATAATTATTGAAATTCAAATAAATATTATGAGTATTAGTAGCCTCTAGATCTGGATTACCTTTTATAATGTTTTGAGGATTGGTACTATCTTCTACAGGTTGTAATTGATTAACACTAGGCACATTAATATTATTACTATAATTGAAATAAATCCTACCGAATTTACCAAACTGCTTACTTAAATATGCTCTGATGTAAGGATTAGAAAAAGAACGATCAAAAGAACTGTCTAGCGCAACATTGTCCGTATTTAAAGTTTGATATAAAAGTCCCGCCGTGATTTCCCATCTCGTTTTATCTTTGTTATATGATAACCCTACACTAGGTCTTTGTTGCGTATTATCAGTCTCAAAATCATTACTTAATGCATCATTAAAAATAGTAGCTTCTCCTGTGACCATATCTCTATCAAAGACATTACGACTTTGCTCTTGCCTATTTGCAGACACACGATAAGAAATATTTAGTCTATAATCATCACTCAAGGATTTGCGCCATGTAGGTGTTATAGAAAAGTTAGTTCCTTTACTTTCTTGATTAATGATTTGATTTTGAATCTCAGTTTCATCAATAACACCATTATCTGAAATGACGCGTTCAGAAAAGAAGTCATTTATAGATTCTGAATCATTGACATTTATTGTCGTAAAAAGAGATATGGAATTTCCTTTCTTCTTAAACCTGCGACTGAAGTACAAATTTGCACCAGCAGTGTAATTATCTGAATTTGAATTATTAGATGTTTCTATGTCAATTTCTTGACCAGTATCATCTTGAGTATTTGAGATACGATTACTCAGGCTATTATTAGAGCTTTGATTATAACTAGGTTCAATACTGATGGTGGTTAAAGTATCCAATTTTACTTCAACTCTCGTATTGATCCTATGAGAGTCTCCCATACTTCTACCTCTAGAAGAAGATGTTGTCATGAATTCTCGATCTGGCAAAAAAGTGGTCGTCCTATTATTGGTTTGTGTTTCTGTATCGTTATTCCCATAAAAGTAGCTACCAGTGAGTTCTACTTTTTCATCCCAATCATTTGCAAGACTTAATCCCGCTGATCTACTAGAAGTAATACCACCAGAACCACCGAAACTAATTCCGTTGATACCAAAACTTCCATTTGAATTACGTGAAATAGAGTATGCGCTGTTTCCCATGGCATCATAGATTTCATCAAAAGAAAAGCCTGGACTATTAATATTGTTACTACTACCTAAAACACTAACTCTAAAAGAGTCCTTAAAATAATTCACTATACCACTCATAGAGTATCGATCATCAGTACCGGCACCAGCGGTTAATCTTGAGAACCATCCTCTATTTTTATCCTCATCAATGGTGATGTTTATCTCACTCGCATTTGCATCTCCAGCCTCACCATTTGCTTTTTGTTCATCAGTTTTTGATTCTGTAACCTGTATTTTATCTATGATTTCTTTAGGCAAGTTCTTTAATGCTACTTGAGGATCATCACCAAAAAACTCTTTACCGTTCACTAAAATTTTAGTAACCTCTTTACCGTTTACCGTAATTTTACCATCCTTATCAATCTCTACACCTGGTAATTCTTTAATAACATCTTCTAGATTTGCATCTGCTTTTGTATTAAATGATTTGGCATTAAACTCTAATGTATCTTGTTTTACAGTTACGGGCGCTTTACGTGCATTAACCACAATTCCTTCTAGAAACTCAACATCATTAGATAAATTAATAGTCCCTAGATCAATGATTGTCCCATTTTCAAACGTGATTATCTTATTATATTCCTTATAACCTGTAAATGATGTAAAAAAGTTGAATTCTTTAACCGCAGTATTTCCTACTAGTTTAAAAAATCCATTCTCATCAGTAATGGAGTATGATATTAAAGTTGAGTCTGTCTTACTCTCTAGAAATACCGTGGCACTTTGTAATAATTCTTGATTTGTAGAATCCTTTACAATTCCTTTAATTTCAAACCTTTGTGCATGCACAAAAGCCATAGCAAGAATTGCTATTACGGTTAAAATCAGTCTTTTCATAGTTTAGTTAGCTAGTGGGATGAAATTACTTACATCTTAAAAGTCAAACGTTAATGTTATATCAAAATTGTAGACAAGCAGCTAGTTAAGAATCTTTAAAAATAAAAAGAGCCGGCAATGCCGGCTCTTTTTATATCAATATCTATAGTTTTCTTATTTCTTTCTCATGTATACACTTACAGGCACACCATTAAAGTCAAAATTCTTTCTCAATTGATTCTCAAGGTACCTTTTATAAGGATCTCTTACATATTGAGGTAAATTACAGAAAAATGCAAATTGAGGCTGTGGCGTCGGTAATTGAGTAACAAATTTTATTTTCACAAATTTACCTTTCAAAGATGGCGGCGGATAGTGTTCAATGATAGGTAACATCACCTCGTTAAGCTCACTAGTTTTAATACGTTTAGTTCTATTTTTAAAAACGTCAACAGCAGTTTCAATTGCTTTGAAAATACGTTGCTTATTTAAAACAGATATAAAGACAATAGGCACATCAGTAAAAGGCTCCATTTCTCTTCTTATTTGCGCTTCAAACTCCTTAGCAGTATTAGTTTCCTTGTCAACAAGATCCCACTTATTAACGAGAACGACAATACCTTTACGGTTGCGTTCTGCCAGCCAGAAAATGTTTTGTACCTGTCCATCAAATCCTCGAGTAGCGTCTAATATAAGTATACAAACATCAGCATGCTCAATAGCACGTACACTGCGCATGACACTATAAAACTCTAGATCTTCTTTTACTTTTTTCTTCCTTCTAATTCCCGCAGTATCTACGAGATTAAACTCAAAGCCAAAACGATTATACTTTGTATCAATAGAATCTCTGGTAGTACCAGCAATATCGGTAACAATGTACCTATCCTCGCCAATTAATGCATTTATAAAAGATGATTTACCTGCATTAGGTCTACCTACTACGGCAAATCGAGGTAAATCGCTATCCTCTCTAACTGGTGTGTCTGGTAACAACTCTACAATTTTATCTAGTAAATCTCCAGTACCACTACCACTGGTACTAGAAAGCGTAAAGAAATCTCCAAGACCCAAATTGTAAAATTCGACAGCGTTTGCCTCACGTTCTGGGTTATCAACTTTATTAACCGCTAGAACCACTGGCTTTTTAACCTTGCGTAATAAATTGGCGACATCCTCATCCATTCCAGTGATTCCGTCCTCAGCGTCGACCATAAAGAGTATAACATCTGCTTCATCAATAGCCAGTTCAACCTGGTGGTCAATCTCTGCCTCAAAAACGTCATCACTACCCAAGACGTATCCACCTGTATCTATTATAGAAAAATCCTTTCCATTCCAGTCACTTTTCCCATAATGACGATCTCTAGTGACACCACTTACCGCATCGGTAATGGCCTCACGACGTTGTATCAGTCTATTAAAAAGTGTAGACTTCCCTACGTTAGGTCGTCCTACTATTGCTACTATGCTCATGCTGTTTTATTTGCGGTTGCAAAGGTACGTTTTTGTTATGAGGTAGTGAATAGTAAAAGTGCAGGTTTTTATAACGCTTTCGCGAAAGCGTGTATGCAAAATTTATCAAGTAATTTAATTATTTCTTACGGTCGATAACATACTCTACCATAAGCTTTAGAGATGTTTTATACTCAGAATCAGGATAAGTATTTAAAATTTCCATTGCTTTATCACGGTAATCGTACATTGCTTTAACGGCATATTCTAAACCACCATTATTCTTTACAAAATCAATAACCTCTTTAACTCGCTTTTTATCTCTATTATGCTTTTTTACAGAATTGATCAACCACTTGCGATCTTTTTTACTTGCCACTTGCAAGGTATGGATAAGCGGCAATGTCATTTTTTGTTCTTTGATATCAATTCCCGTGGGCTTACCGATGCGTTCATTACCGTAATCAAAAAGATCATCTTTAATTTGAAAAGCGATTCCTATCATCTCACCAAATTCTCTCATCTTTTCAACATCTGGAGATCCTGGGGAAACGGCACATGCTCCTAGACTACAACAAGCCGCTATAAGTGTCGCAGTTTTTTTGCGTATAATGTCATAATATACATCTTCAGTGATATCTAATCTACGAGCTTTTTCTATTTGAAGTAATTCACCTTCACTCATCTCTCGTACAGCAACACTAATAATCTGCAGCAAGTCAAAATCGCCATTATCGATACTTAACAACAAGCCTTTAGATAATAAATAATCACCTACTAGGACTGCTATTTTATTTTTCCATAGTGCATTAACTGAAAAGAATCCACGTCTTTTGAGACTATCATCTACAACATCATCATGTACTAAGGTAGCTGTATGAATTAGCTCTATTACAGAAGCGCCTCTGTAGGTACGATCATTTACCTCTCCATCTCCTATCATTTTAGCAACTAGAAAAACAAACATAGGTCGCATTTGTTTCCCTTTGCGATTCACTATAAAATGAGTGATTCTATTGAGCAAGGCGATGCGAGATGCCATAGCTAACTGAAACTTTTTCTCAAAGAGTTCCATCTCGTGTGCAACGGGTGCTTTTATTTGCTCAACTATTTTCATGACTACAAATATACTTACCCTAGGACGAACCTTTTAAAGACTTTACCCTTTATGAAGGATGAAATTGTAATTTATCAAATATTTAACGTGGTCACTTTCACACTTGAACCGATTAAAACGCATTACATCTAAATTTTAAAGGAAATATAGAAAAAGACAATAATTGTTAAACAAATGACAAGTCGATTTTTTGAGATATGGCTATATTTAGCCGAAATAATTAAATTACTAGACATGAAAAAAATTACTTTAATCTTAATGGCATTAGTGTCATTTAATTTTGGATTTGCCCAATACCTTGAGGACTTCAATGGTGCAGGTGCAGCGTTCCCACCAGCAGGATGGGCTGTTTATGATGGTGCAAATGGACTTGGTACTACTGTGCAATGGGCACAAGCTGGAACTGACCCAGAATTCCGTGCTCAAAGTCTTTGGGAAGCTGTTACTGCCGGACAAACTGCAGAAGATTGGATTGTATCTCCATTAATACCTATTAATGCTACACAAAATGTTTTATTGTTTGATGCTACAGATTTGAATCAAGGTGATTTTGGATCTGAGCTTTCAATTAGAATTTCAACAACTTCTCAAACAGATACAACATCGTTTGTTGAGATAGATAATTTTACTGAAGCAGAATTAGGGAATAACGCAACTGCTGTATTTACTTCTTTCAACGTTAGTCTTGCTGCCTATTTAAACCAGAGTGTTTACATCGCTTTTGTGCACCTTCAAAATGATGGTGATGCAATTACTTTTGACAATGTTGAGGTAGTACAAGGTGCTGCAAATGCACCAGGACCGGCAACGACTCCAACACCTGCTGATATGGCTACTGGTGTAATCGTAGATACTAGTGATGCTGATGCTGACGGATCACCTGACAATTCAATTCTTTTTGCCTGGACTCCTGATAATAGTCTTGGCTCTGTTGCGCCAGATGAGTACGAAATTTTATTAGGAGATTCTCCTACAACGTTAGCTTCTTTAGGAACTGCTCCAGCAACAGTAACTCTGCCTATTTCAATCAATGGTTTCTTATATAATACAACCTATTACTGGCAAGTAATCCCTAAGAACACTGCAGGATCTGCTACGAATAACCCAGTATGGAGCTTTACAACTGAAGTAGGAAGTGTGAGCGCACCAGATGCAGTTACTACACCTACACCAGCTGATATGGCAACTAATGTTGTAATCGATACTGCTAATAATGACGCTGTTGCTTTTGCATGGACAGACGCTACTACAGGTGACGCACCAGAATCTTATGTTTTCTTATTAGGTGATAGCCCTACTACGTTGAATACATTAGGTACTACTGCTAATGCTTCAGTAAACATTACAGGTATGCTTACAGGAACTACATATTACTGGCAAGTACAACCTAGAAATGTAGGTGGAACGAATACTGCTGGACCAGTATGGCAATTCACTACTGAAGGTACTGCATCTGTAGATGATCAGATAGCGAACTTATTTACCTTGAGCCCTAACCCAGCAACAGATGTTTTAAACATCCAGATTGATGAGGTTATTACTAATGGTACAATTTACAATGGTCTAGGTCAAGTTATTTCTGAAAACGTTAAATCTAACAACAATCAAATTAACATCAACACATTAAGCGCTGGTCTTTACTTATTGAAATTAGATACTGATAACGGTTCTCAAACTGTACAATTTATCAAGAAGTAATTAATAGACTTCTTTTATAAACTTAAAACGGCCTTCAATTTGAAGGCCGTTTTTTTATATAATAAATTTAAAAAATCTTATTCCTTATTTGCCAGTTGCCCGCAAGCTGCGTCAATGTCTTTTCCTCTACTACGCCTTACATTTACAGTAAAACCATAACGATAGAGTTCTCGCTCATAAGCATCTACTGCTTGTTTTGAAGCTTGTTCAAAACGGGCGTCATCTATGGAATTGTATTCAATAATATTTACTTTACATGGTATTACCTTACAAAACTCTATTAAGGCATCGATATCTTCTTTAGTATCGTTAATACCTTTCCAAACAACATATTCATAGGTAACTCGGGTACCGGTTTTATCATACCAGTATCTTAAAGCATCTTTAATATCTTCTAGTGGAAATTGCTCATTAAAAGGCATGATTTTAACCCGTTTTTCATCAATTGCACTATGTAATGATAACGCTAGGTTGAATTTAGGCCTGTCGTCTGCCAGCTTTTTCATCATTTTAGGAATCCCACTAGTCGACAAAGTAATACGCTTAGGAGACATCCCTAGACCATCATCACCTGTGATTTTATCGATAGACTTAATGACGTTATTATAATTCATTAACGGCTCACCCATTCCCATAAAGACGATGTTTGAAAGTGGTCTATTATGATAATTTCTACTTTGTTGATCTATGGCAACGACTTGATCATATATCTCATCAGGATTCAAATTACGCATGCGTTTTAAACGCGCCGTAGCACAAAACTCACAATTCAAACTACATCCTACTTGAGAAGAAACACAAGCTGTTGTTCTAGTAGGTGTAGGTATCATTACAGATTCTACTGTTAGACCATCATGTAATTTTACTGCGTTTTTAATAGTGCCATCTTTACTGCGCTGCATGTAATCTACTCTTATGTGATTTATCACAAAATGCTCTTGAAGAAATGCTCTTGTTTCTTTAGAAAGATTAGTCATGTCCTCAAAGTGATGCGCTCCTTTTTTCCATAACCATTCATACACCTGATTACCTCTAAAAGCCTGTTGACCTTGATCTACAAAATACTCTCTCAATTCATCTTGAGTATATGATCTAATATCTTTCTTAGTTTCTTTCAATGGAACTTTTTATAAATAAAATGCGCTGCAAAATTAGACAATCTTGCAGCGCGTTTTGAAGTTGTTGAGTTAAAAAATTACTCTTTGATTAATTTTGCTGTTGCCTTACCATTAATAGTTTGCACATTGATAAAATAGATACCATTTGATACAGCGCTAAGATCAACACTGTTATTATTATCTGTAAATTCTCCTGTAGCAATTACTTTTCCAGATAGGTCATATACTTGATAAGAAGCTTCTTGATCTAAATCAAAATTAAAAATATCTTTAGACGGATTAGGGAATACACTAAAGTTAAGCACTTGATTCTCTGTTGTACTTAAGGTAGAGTAATAATCACCATCATATGATGCTGCTCCAGTATTATCTGGATCTAACCAATCTCTTAATTGTGTCGCTGCAGTTCCTCCTGTATTCCAACTTACATTAAATCTACCATAAAAGTCTGGTGCGCCATTGTCATTTGTACCAGAACAAGCTGCACTTCCACCCAGTAATTGTCCTATAATTTGACCTTGTGGATTTAATAGACAACTACCTGAAGAACCACCTTCAGTAACACCATAATCCCAATCTGCTATATTCCAACAAGAAATTCCAGAAACAGTAACAAAAGTGGCGCTTTGATCATTTCTTGCTAATTTCATAATATCACCACTAGGATGATGAATACTCAATTGAGAAGTCACGCCAGATGTTGCTCTAGACCATCCTGCATAATACAAATCCCATGACGCAGGTGGAGTCGTATTTAATTCAAAAAGCGCCACGTCACTAGCACCTCTATTTGCTCTCAACGTTGCTCCAGATACAACTCTAGATGGGTTTTGAGTACCTACTGTATTTGAATTTGTTGCACAATCTGGTGTATTGGTATACCAATCAAAGCCGAAACTCCAACCAGTTGCAGAATATGATGTTCCTGCACCATCACCAGTATTACCTAAACAATGATCTGCCGTCAAAAAATATGGCGTTCCATCTTCTCTAACATTATTAACTAAGGTACCAGTACAAAGTCCTGCACCGTTGATAATAATTCTAGCTACCGCATGTCTGTAATTATCTCTTATTGTCGACCAATCCTGACCATTTGTAGAACCTTGATTAGGATCACACATCACATCAACATTACATGCTGCAGATTCATTCAGTTTTAAGAAGCTCTCTTCAGTCTCTCCAAAACCTCTATAGCCATGTACTACTTCATTAATAGAAATACGCCCTAAACCTCTTACAGAAGCTGGCTCATAATATTCAATCCATACGTTATCTCCATAAACAACCCATGTTCCTAATATTCCATCTTCTTGATTTTCATTAATTGTATAAGGTCCTATTTTGTCAGTATGATCATCACTGTAAATAAACATTTCTGCGCCTTCAGGAAGATTATATCTATCCATCATAAAATTCATAGTGCGAGCACCTGTAGACACCACATTCAACCTCCATAGACGATCTCCATTTTCTAACTCAGTCCACTGACCAGAATTAAATAAATCCATTGCTACAGAGAATTTTTTACCAAAACGATAAGGCTTTTTTATAACTTGAGTTGCCTCAATTTCATCTTCGGCAATCATGGACTGCAAGTCAAAAGACGGCATAATTTCAGCTGCTGGCTGGGTTTTTAAATTAAATGCCCAACTAGGCGGTGTTGTTTGATTAGATACTTGAGCATTTAAATTAAAAGCTACAGTACAAATTAATAACGTTAGTAATATTTTTTTCATCACTGATTTTTAGGGAGTTTAATAAGTTGCAATATACGAGATTAGCACAAAAAAACCGCTTAGAAAAGCTCTAAGCGGTTCGTTGTAAGATTAATTGTATATTATTTAGTCAACTATCAACATTGCATCTCCATAAGTAGAGAATTTATATTCTTCTTTAATAGCTACATCGTAAGCTTTTTTCAATAAATCATAACCTGCAAAAGCTGCTGCTTGCATCATCAAAGTGGATTTAGGATGATGAAAATTGGTGATCATAGCATTTGCAATACTAAAATCATAAGGCGGGAAAATAAATTTATTAGTCCAACCATCAAAAGTATTTAAATGACCATCACTACTTACGGCGCTTTCTAGAGTACGCATGGTGGTTGTTCCTACCGCACATACATTCTTTCTATTATCTATAGCTTTATTTACTATAGCACGTGTTTCTTCAGTAATTTCAGCCTGCTCACTATCCATTTTGTGTTTAGATAAATCCTCTACTTCCACCGGAGCAAAAGTTCCTAAACCTATATGCATAGTTACCGCAGTTCTATGAATACCTTTAATTTCTAAACGTTTTAATAAATGCTTTGAAAAGTGTAAACCTGCAACAGGTGCTGCAACAGCGCCTTCATTAGTTGCATAGATAGTCTGGTAACGTTCTTCATCTTCTTCCTCAACCTCGCGACCTAGTTCTCTAGGAAGTGGAGTTTCTCCAAGATCTTTCAATTTCTGACGGAACTCTTCATAACTACCATCAAATAAAAACCTCAAAGTTCTTCCTCTTGAAGTTGTATTATCAATCACCTCTGCTACTAGGCTTTCATCTTCACCAAAGTAAAGTTTATTTCCTATTCTTATTTTTCTAGCTGGATCTACTAGAACGTCCCACAACTTTGTAGTAGGGTTTAATTCTCTTAAAAGAAAAACCTCGATACGTGCACCTGTTTTTTCTTTATTACCATAAAGTCTGGCAGGAAACACACGTGTATTATTAGTTACAAAAACATCGTCTTCTTCAAAATAATCAAGTACATCTTTGAACATTTTGTGTTCAATTTCACCCGTTTTTTTATGGAGTACCATAAGTCGCGACTCATCTCTATTTTCTGCAGGATGTTGCGCAATCAAATTTTCTGGTAGTTTGTAACCGAATTGAGATAGCTTCATGTATTCATTTTATATTGAGATAACAAATATACGATTGTGGAATAGGCGTTGTCAAGTAAATCGACACTTAAATTTCTGTGATGTTGACATTTACCTGTTTTAAATCGTTCCAAAACTGCGGATAGCTTTTTGCAACCACACCTGCATCTTTAATTAACAATGAAGTCCGACAGGCAACTGGCGCAAATGCCATAGCCATTCTATGGTCATCAAAAGTATCGATTACTACAGGCTCGGCATGTTGTTCTAGAGGTATACAGGTTAATGTTATAGTATCTTGTGTTGTTTTTATTACGCTTTCGCGAAAGCGATATCCCACATCTTTTAAGGCTGCTATACGATCTGTTTCTTTTATGCGTAAGGTATGAAGTCCAGTAAGGTGAGCGTCAACACCTAATGCTAAACAGGTGGCAAATATAGTTTGTGCTTGATCTGGCTCATTCACCAGATTAATCACGATGCGTTGCGCTACCTTTTCAGACCTCTTAGTTAATATGAGTTGATTATTGTCAAAGCTAGTTTGAACTCCAAATTCCTCGTAATACTCGCTTAACTTACTATCACCTTGGACTGACTCTTTAAAGTAATGTTGTAAAGTTAATTGATAACCTATGTCCTGTAAAGCTACCCAACTGTACCAATATCCAGCACTACTCCAGTCGCTCTCTACTGTTAGTGATCTATTAATTATCGTGTCTAGAGGTTTAATTTGGATAACTTCTGATGTTGTCTGAATATCCTTTTCAGAATCAACATCCTGTTTTGACCAGTTTACAGTCACGCCTATAGATTGTAAGTGACGTACCGTCATTTGTATGTATGGCCTTGAGGTTAACTTACCTATTAACTCAATTTTTAATCCATTTTCTAGCGATGGCGCTATGAGCATTAAAGCAGTTATATACTGACTAGATACACTGGCATCTAACTTAACGGTTGCACCATTAATATGTCCACCGTCAATTTTTAGTGGTGGATAACCTTCTTGGTTTAGGTATTCGATTTTTGCACCTATAGACCTTAAAGCATCTACTAATACGGCTATAGGTCGTTGCTGCATGCGCTGGCTTCCAGTTATGGTGATCAGACCTTTTTTACTTGCGTAGTATGCCGTAAGAAAACGCATTGCTGTACCAGCATGGCCTATGTCGACATGATTTTTTTGAGACATTAATGCCTCTTGCATATGCACGGTATCATCACTATTAGAAAGATTGACAATTTCTAATTCGGGATATAGGGCTTTGAGAATAAGTAAACGATTACTTTCACTTTTTGAGCCTGTTATGGTAAAGACAACCTCTTTACTTAACGAGTTTAGTGGCTTTTCTAATAATAAATCCATGACTAGCCTTTGAGCTTATCATTATTGTGATGCCTGTCATGATCACGCTCTGTTTTAATTTGCAGTTTTTTTGCAAAAGCGGTTTCGAGATCAGTTCCTGTTTGATTTGCTAGACATAGCACTACAAACATAACGTCGGCGAGTTCTTCTCCTAGATCTTTGTTTTTATCGCTTTCTTTCTCGCTTTGCTCTCCATATCTTCTTGCGATAATACGAGCAACTTCACCTACTTCTTCGGTAAGTTGTGCCATGTTAGTAAGCTCGTTAAAATAACGCACTCCATGATTTTTGATCCAGTTGTCAACTTGCTGTTGTGATTGTTTTAAAGACATATTTATTATTAATTAAACTACTCCTTTTTCTTACTATCCATTACAATAGTAACAGGTCCGTCATTTACGAGAGCTACTTGCATATCTGCACCAAAGATTCCTGTTGGGATTGTTTTATCCAGCTTTCGCGAAAGCGTGCTCACAAAACTTTCATATAATGGTATAGCTACCTCTGGTCTAGCGGCATTAATAAAACTAGGCCTATTTCCTTTTTTTGTACTGGCATAAAGTGTGAACTGAGAAATCACCAATGCGTTTCCACCTATACCACTGATGTTTAAATTCATTTTACCGTCTGAATCTGAAAAAATGCGCATTCCAGCAATTTTATTTACAAGCCAATCGATGTCTTCTTGAGTGTCTTCTACAGTAATACCAAGTAAAATAAGTAGCCCATGATCTATGGCTCCATGGACTAGACCATCTATAGTAACACTTGCTTCACTGACCCGTTGCAAAACTACTCTCATGGTGTGGTATATTTATCTGCACGATAATTATCCTCATCTCCATTAACAATTTGCACATAGCTCTCATAACGACTCAAATAGATTTCTCCTGTCTCGACAGCTTCTTTAACAGCACATTTAGGTTCTTCAAGGTGTAAGCAATTATGAAACTTACAGCTCTGACTAAGTTCAAAAATCTCTGGGAAATAACCGCCTATTTCTTCTTTCTCTAAATCTACAACACCGAAACCTTTAATACCTGGTGTATCAATAATGCGAGCATTAAAATCGAGATCAAACATTTCTGCAAATGTAGTTGTGTGCTGTCCTTGTTTATGCTGTAAGCTTATAGCTTTAGTTTTTAATTCTAGTCCTGGCTGGATTGCATTTGCAGTAGTACTTTTACCAGCACCACTATGGCCAGCAAACATGCTGGTTTTACCCAGCATCTTCTCTTTTACTAAATCTATATTTTTACCTGTTGCTGCACTTATCGCAATGCATTCATAATCAACAGATTTATATAACTGCATTAAAATACGCACCTGATCCAGCTCGGTCATCGTTAGCATTTCTTCACCAGTTTCTGGATCTAACACCACTTCATCTTGATCATCGTTATAAGTATCTACTTTATTAAAAAGTATAATAACTGGAATTTGATAAGCTGCCGCACTTACTAAAAAACGATCTATAAATGAGGTAAATGTAGGTGGATTATTTAAAGTGACTATCAAAAAAACCTGATCCACATTTGCTGCGATAATATGGGTTTGTTTAGATAGGTTTACAGATTTGCGCACGATATAATTATCACGTTCTTCAATCTCATTAATAATTCCTATTTCTTCATCTCCTTTTTTCTCGATTTCAAATTCTACTCGGTCACCTACAGCCACAGGATTAGTACTCTTAATTCCTTGTAGTCTAAATTTACCTTTTATACGACATGAATACATCGCACCATCAGTACCTTTTACTTCATACCAGCTTCCTGTTGATCTATAGACGGTTCCTTTCATTTAAACTAATTGCTTTATTTCTAGAAGTCAAAATTAGGTTAATTATATATAGTGCTGCCAGAACATAAAATCTTTACCGCAATTATTTATTAATTACTTTCTCTTGATGGTTGATAGATTCTTGATGAACCGCTTTAAAAACTCTAAGAATAAATTCTTCACTTAAACCTTGTTCTTCACCAGCAAGAATCATTTTACCTAAAATCTCGTTCCATCTTTTAGATTGAAGAACTGCTACATTACGCTCTTTTTTTAAGGCTCCGATCGCATCAGCTGTTTTCATTCTTTTACCCAAAGTCTCAATAATATTGCTATCTATTACATCGATCTGCGCTCTTAAAACACCTAGTTTAGATTGATATCCTACCTCATCATCTTGTTCTTTTCTAATGCGTAAGTCTTGAAAAATTTGCAACAATGTTTCTGGAGTTACTTGCTGTGCCGCATCGCTCCATGCATTATCAGGATCATAATGTGTTTCAATCATCAATCCATCATAATTAAGATCTAGTGCGGTTTGTGATACTTCAAAAATCATATCTCTCTTACCAGTAATATGGGATGGATCGCATATCAATGGAATATCTGGGAAACGTGTTTGAAAATCTACCGCAATTTGCCATTCAGGTATATTACGATATTTTGATTTTTCATAAGTAGAAAAACCTCTATGAATTACTCCTAGGTTTTTAATATTAGCTGTATGAAATCGCTCAACCGCACCTATCCATAAAGCTAAATCTGGATTTACAGGATTTTTTACTAGCACCACTTTATCTGTTCCCTCTAAAGCATCTGCTATTTCTTGTACTATAAATGGACTTACTGTAGATCTTGCACCTATCCATAAAAGATCTATATCATGTTCTAGCGCCAGTTCTACGTGGGCTCTATTAGCAACCTCTGTAGCAGTTAGCAAACCAGTTTCTGCTTTTGCTTTTTGCAACCATTTTAATCCTATCGCTCCTACACCTTCAAAGTTTCCTGGTCGCGTTCTAGGTTTCCAGATACCTGCACGTAAATATGTTACGTCGCTGTCTTTAAGTTCATGTGCAATTCTTAATACCTGATCTTCAGTTTCTGCACTACAAGGTCCAGCAATCACTATAGGGTGCTCTAGGTTGTGATTATCTAACCAAGTTCTAAATTCCTTTTTATTTTCCATTTTCAATTCCTTTCAATATCGTTTTTATTCTATTTGTTTCTTCCATATCTTGAAATATGGATTGGTGATCGTTATTTTTTACGCTTTCGCGAAAGCGAGATAAATTCTCAATATATCCATCTAGACTAGCTAGTACATTTTCCTTATTCTGTGCAAATATGGGTGTCCACATGGCTGGAGAACTTTTTGCTAATCGTACGGTGCTTTCAAAACCACTGCCCGCGAGGTCAAATATATCACGCTCGTTTTCTTCTTCTTGAATGACCGTTTTACCTAACATAAAGCTAGAGATATGAGACAAATGTGACACATAAGCAATATGTTTATCATGTGCCGCAGGCGTCATGTATCGCACTCTCATTTCCAGTTTCTCAAACAACTCATTTGCCAATTCTTGCAATTTAAAGGTGGTTTTCTCTACCTCACATATAATTAGCGTTTTTTTGACAAATAAATTTGAGATGGCAGCATCTGGTCCAGAAAATTCAGTTCCCGCAATAGGATGTGCCGCAAGAAACTGCCTCCTGTTTTTATGATTTTCGACACTTTTACATATTGCTTCTTTGGTAGAACCTACATCTATAATTAGTGCATGTTCATTTACTAAGTCAAGCACTTGAGGTAAAACTTTTATGGTTGCATCTACGGGAATTGAAATGATAACCAAATCTGCATTTTTCAACTCTTGAAATTGTGCCACTTCATCTATAATACCATTTTGCTTTGCTTTTTCTACATGAGCATCATTGTGGTCAATACCATAATAAATAGCCTGCGGATAATGAACACGCAAATCTTTAAGTATAGATCCACCTATCAATCCAGTACCTATTAAATATACTTTTTTCATGCCTCGACTTTTTTAGTAACTCTGTGAATCATTTCTTGTATTTTATCTTCATTTACACAAAGTGAAAATCGCACATAACCTTCTCCATTCTTTCCAAAAATGCTTCCTGGTGCGATAAAAATATGGCTCTCATGTAGCAATTGATCTACAAAAGCTTTGTCATCTGTCATTCCATTTGGCAACTTGCACCAAACGAATAAACCACCATTTTGTTCTTGAGGTTGTATCTCTAATTTTTCAGCTAGCTGTATGGTTAAATCTCTTCTAATTTTATAGATTCTATTTTGATTTTCTATCCATACATCACCAGTTTTTAATGCTGCAATGGCACCTTTCTGAACACCGTAGAACATACCACTATCCATATTAGTTTTTACTTTAAGAACTTCTTTAAGTAAAGTACTTTTCCCAGTAAGCATTCCTACTCTCCATCCAGGCATATTAAATGTTTTGCTAATGGAGTTTAACTCTAGAACTACATCTTTTGAATGAGCTACTTGATGAACACTTATTTTATCTTCATAACCTACACAACTATAAGGGTTATCATTTACAAGCAAAATCTCATGCTTTTTTGCAAAATGGACTAGTTTTTCAAACAACTCTTTTGAACCTGCAACGCTAGTAGGCATATGTGGATAATTGATCCACATAATTTTTACTTTACTTAAATCAAATTGTTCTAATTCTTCTAAATCAGGTAACCAATGATTCTCTTCTTTCAGAGCATATGTAACGGGCATAGCCTCACATAATCTAGTAGCGCTAGCATAAGTTAGATATCCAGGATCTGGAATTAAAACCGCATCTCCAGGATTGAGAAAAGCCATAGAAATATGTAAAATACCTTCTTTACTTCCCATCAACGGTATAATCTCCGATTCTGCATCTAGAGAAACACTATAACGCGTTTTATAGAACTGCGACATAGCTTCTCGCAGTTCTGGCAATCCTAAATAACTCTGGTAACCATGTGCTTTAGGATCCTGTAACGCAGCCGTTATTGCAGGTATAACCTGCTCAGGAGGAAGTAAATCTGGATTACCTATTCCTGCATTAATGATAGGTTTTCCTTCTTCTAATAAAGATCTTACCTCACGCAGCTTAGTCGCAAAGTAATATTCTTGAACGCTATCAAGTCTCGTGGCTGCTTTTATCATAACGTGTGTGATTTATAAATTCCTAGGATTTTTAAAGATTCTACAAGAATGCCTATTTCTAATTGTGCTTCTTTAAATAACTGCAGATTTTTAAACTCAAGATCTGCAACAAAAGAGAATAGAAATGGCTTCTCAATGATCGGAATAGATTGAATTTTTGTAACATTCATATCTAGATCTCCTAATTTGGTTAATATTTTTGCGAGACTACCAGGCTCATGATTAGCGGTAAAATTGATCGTCGCTTTATTAGCTTGTTCATCAATGATACTTTCCCTATTTACTACCACAAACCTAGTCGCATTATTCCTTACTTCTTGAATATCTTTTGCAACCACATCTAGTTCATAAAAAGCAGCCGCTTGTGAAGATGCTATAGCAGCAATTCCCATTTTGCTATCCCTTGCAATTCTTTGTGCGGCAGCTGCGGTATCATCAGTCTCAACCAACTTAATGTGAGGATGCTTTCTGAAAAAAGATTGACATTGTAGTAAAGCCATAGGATGTGACTGCACCTCAAAAATATCTTCAAAAACCTGACCTTTCTGAGCCATTAATTGGTGTTCTATATTTAAATAATACTCTGCTGTGATGCTTAGATCTTGTTCCTTTATTAAATTATAATTAGGCAAGATGCTTCCTGCTATAGAGTTACCTATTGCCATAACACCAGTTTGAACGTGACCAGTAGAAACAGCATTGGCCAGCTGATCAAATGTGGAACATTCTAATAGCTCAACATTCCCATATAAAATAGACGCCACCTGATGATGATAAGAACCTTGAATTCCTTGTATTGCTACTTTCATTTTATTGTAAAAAAAAAGTCTTGATTAAATCAAGACTTTATTGTTAGTATATTTTAAATTTTCACAATACAGCCTTGTCTTCTATAAAATAGAAGTAAAATCCGTACCAGAAATAAGTTTTTGTGTTCATAATAGATGGCTAAAGTAAAATAGAATTTTTTAAAACAGGAGTTTTTAAAAAAAAATTATATAATTATTTAAAATCTGACGTTATTATTAGGAATAAAATCAGAATTCATTTGTGATATTTATAAGTGAGCTAGAGATTTTTATAAATATGCTTTCGCGAAAGCGTGTTAAAACACCAGACCTAATCTTCTCATTTCTTATCTTTACCTGATGTCTATAGAAGTTCAAAACATATCAAAAAATTACGGTAGCCAAAAGGCGCTCGATAAAATCAGTTTTTCTATTAAAAGCGGAGAAATTGTAGGTTTCCTAGGTCCTAATGGTGCCGGAAAATCCACCATGATGCGTATTTTAACGACTTACTTAAATCCTAATGAAGGTAGTGCTACCGTTAATGGTCACGATATCTTAACGACACAAAAAGAAGTGCAAGAATCTATAGGTTATTTGCCTGAGAGTAATCCGTTATATCCTGAAATGTATGTGCGTGAATATTTAGATTTTAGTGCTGGAGTATACAAATTAAAAAATGCCGCAAATCGTATTACTCAAGTTATAGAAGAAACTGGACTGACTTCTCACGTAGGTAAAAAAATAAGTCAACTATCCAAAGGATACAAACAACGTGTAGGTCTTGCAAATGCGCTATTACATCAACCTAAAGTACTGATCCTAGATGAACCTACTACTGGATTAGATCCTAATCAACTGGTTGAAATACGTCAACTTATTAAAAAAGTAGGTGCGCATACGACCATATTATTATCCACACACATCATGCAAGAAGTAGAAGCGATGTGCGATCGTGTGATTATTATCAATAAAGGTAAAATTGTTGCCGACGATTATTTGAAGAACCTTAAAAGTGATGCCGCTCAAGTCATTGAGGTGGAGTTTGACTATAAAGTAGAACCAGAGTTATTGAATCGCATTACTAAAGTAAGAGAAGTAACTGATCTTGTCAAAGAACCTGGTTTCACATATTCTTTAAGATTTGAGACACAAGAGGATATGCGTAGTGCTGTTTTTGATTTTGCACATGATAATGAGTTAAAAATCTTATCGCTTAATAAAAAAAATAAAAATCTTGAGACGATGTTTCAGGAGTTGACTGGTGAGTAGAAATTCTCATCTTTGCACATGCAAAAACCGCAACGTCTTTATTACCTCATTAAATTACAGTATCTAGGATTCCGTTTTCATGGATGGCAAAAACAGCCTGACGTTCCTACCGTGGAAAAAATGGTAAAACGCACCTTGCGATTTGTGCTAGACCATCCTAATTTTAAAGTCCTTGCCGCTGGTAGAACTGATGCTCGTGTGTCTGTAAATGAAACCATTATTGAGTTATTTCTGGATGATGAAGCATTAAATCTAGATACCTTTCTAGCAGAATTTAATTTGAACTTGCCAAGCGATATTAGAGCACTAGCGATAGAAGAAACTAACGCACAGTTTAATGTCATTCAACATCCTAAAGAGAAGGAATATATTTATTTGTTTTCCCATGGTGAAAAATTCCATCCCTTTTGCGCATCCTTAATGGTGTACATGAAAACAGAACTGGATATTGAATTGATGAAAACCGCTGCAAGATTATTTGAAGGAACACATAACTTCTGGTCTTATACATATAAACCATCCGACACCACCGATACAGTAAGTACTGTGAACAGTTGTCTTATCGAAGAAAACACCTTGTTTACAGCTAATTTTTTTCCAGAAAAAAGTTATGCTTTTAGAGTAACCGGAATGGGTTTTAAGAGACATCAAGTACGTTTAATGATGGGAGCTTTATTTGATCTGGGAATGCATAAAATTACACTTGGCGATTTTAAAGAAACACTGGATGGTAGTAAAAAGATACATTTATCTCATATCGCACCTGCGAGCGGATTAATGTTGTACCGTATGGAGTTAAGCAAAAGTGAATCGTGATATTTTAGTGAAGGTTTACATTTATCTTTATCTCATAAAATAAATACTATGAAAAAGATACTTTTACTTCTAGCGATTGCCTTAATAAGTAGTAATCTCTATGCACAAGATTTTGTAGATCTAGATAAAAGCCCAATGGATGCGGCTTTCTTCCCTTCTCAAGCTGCAAAAAGACAATTTGCAAAAACTGAAGAGCAAAAAATGGCTCTTGAACCACAGATACGTGTTTTATACAGTAGACCTTCATTAAATGGCCGCAGCATCTTTCGCACAACAGATAATCGTAAAGATGGAATCACAAAATTAGGCGAGTCATGGCGTGTAGGTGCCAATGAGAGTACTGAATTACTACTTTTGAAAGACGCCATGATAGGTGGAAAATTAATTAAAGCTGGTCGCTACTCTATCGTTATTACTCCTAGTGAGAATGAATGGACCGTTCACATCAACTCAGAAAATGACGGTTGGGGAAACTACAGCCATAAACCAGAACTTGATCTTATTACAGTAACAATTCCTGTAACTAAAGATTCAAAGAGCTTAGAACAATTAAGTATTGCGTTGTACTCACCTAAGAATGACAATACTGTACATTTAAAGATAGGATGGGGAACTTACAGAGCTGAATTACCTATTGTACTACAATAATTAATTTTTGATAATCAATCTGCCTTGCCAGGTTTCTTGAACGTTTACAGAAACTGGAGAAGACTCTAGTATTACATCGCCATAGCCCACAATGCTACCGGCGATGTTTTGTTTTACATCAATTTGCCAATTATGTGTGCCGCGATGATAAACTTGCGCATTCTGAATTTCTAGATCAGTAGCAAATAGCTGTCCATCACCAGAATACCATTCTAATGAAGCAGTGTTTACTTGACCTGTAAGATAAAAATTACTTAAATTATTTGTTACGATTCTAAAACTATCGACATCTAAATCTAGATAAAAATTACCGGTAGTGTGATATAGGTCTTCTTCTTGGGCGTCTTCAGAATACAAGGTTAATCTTGGATAATTTAAAGTTCCTATACTACGGGTATCTTCTCCGGTACTGGATCTAATCTCAGTCAAGTTAGGTGCTATAACCGTAACAGTAGTGATTCCGTAATCTCTAACTAGATTACAGCCGTTATTATTGACAATTATAAGTTGATTATCCTGTACCTTTATATCTATATCATTCAATAAATTCTCTCCAGTTTCTACAATCACCTTGTATTCTGGACCTTGCTGCACAAGTAATCTTGTTCTTTCATAAACAAGTACTCTTTCAAAAGATTCTACACTTAATTCTTGACGTACTAAATCACCAGCGGCTTGTGTACAATTCAAACCGTTTTCAGAATCACAACTGGATATAAAAACCAGCAGAAATACTATACTTATTTTAAAAAATGTTCTCATTTCTATAATCTATATCCTATTCCTAGACTAACACCTTCGGCAGCAGCGCCGTGGGATTTCAATGTTAAACTAGCAAACACACGTTCATTAAACCTGCGTTGTAATCCTATTCTATTATAATTTGATGTTTCAAATTCAATTGGTCTATACACATAATAGCCAAACTGCGTTACCACACTTGTTTTACCTAAATGTAATTCATGACCTATAAAAATTCCTACACGTTGGAAATTTTCATCACCTGTTATGCCATTTTCAGGATAACTATTTGCCTGATAATCTCGGTATTCTTTTAAAAACTCTGAAATCATTACTTCTGTTCCAGCATGTAGACTACTTTTAAAACCTATACGCTTGTCTGCATAAAAAGAAAAAGTATAAAAAGGATACTGACCACTACCGCGCACATCACTTTCATTGACACCTATTCTTGCTACCGCATTAAAACTTATTTTCTCTGAGTATGGAGTCTTTTCCCATTTCTTGTATGCTGGTGCTTTATCATAGCCTAGGCTATAATTTAATCCCACATTAAAAAGCCAACTGTTTGTAGAATTATTAGGAGCTTTTACATTTGCATTTGAGTAGTGAACAATGGTAAATCCTGCTTGAAAACCTATTCCTCTATAGATATTTTCTCTCTTGTAATCAACAAGTAAATAAGTAGAACTGGTGATTCTAGAACCATAGGCGTTATTGCGTGCATTAGTCACTGGATCAAAAGGCCTATTGATATAAGCTAGACCAGTTCCTAAACTGAGCTCTAGATTTCTATTGAAAAAGTAAAAATTATAATGCCCGTATGCAGAATACACTTCTCCTAAATATAAGTTTTTAAGATCTTGATAGACTGCTGTAATTCCCCAATCTGGATAGTTATAACGTGATTCCCATTCCTTTTCGCCATAAGTCTTGCGATTATAACGCAACATCACACCACTAGGATGATCCGTTATTAAATGTGCTATATCTGGATTGTGTTCTAAAATCGTTCCATACAAATAGGAAGCTTCAAAATTACGAACTACTGGTAATTTAATATTTACAGATTCCTGCGCTAGAGACGCTTTCGCAAAAGCGAGACACAGAAAAACAATAATCCATTTATTCATAGCGCTAAAGTATGAAATAGAATCCTGCCCATTAACCTTTCAAAAATAAGTTTCTCATACTATTCTTACAGTCTATACCCTAATCCTATACTTAAAGCCTCGGCACTTGCTCCATGAGATTTAAGAGTTAAGCTAGTTAACCAATGATTATTAATCCTACGTTGCAAACCTATTCGATTATAAATTACTGATCCATAATTGATTTCATCGTACAGGTATACACCTAAATAGGTGAGCACACTGGTTTTCCCTATATGTAGTTCGTGGCCTGCAAACAAGCCTATTCTAGCTGTTGACTCATTACCTGTAATACCACTATTAGGGAAACTATTTGCCTGATAATCTCGATGCTCTTTTAAAAAATCTGTGAGCATTAACTCGGTACCGGCATGAATTGAACTCTTTTTATTTAATCGCTTATCTACGTAAAAGCTGAAGGTATAAAATGGAAATTGTCCACTACCTCGCAAGTTGCTCTCATTCCATCCATATCTAAGAATAGCATTAACATGAATAGGTTCTTTATATTTTTCAATACTCCATCTTTTATAAATTGGATTTTCTGGCTCTAAGGACCAGTTAAGACCTACATTAAAAAGAAGTGAATTAGTAGATGTGTTTGGCTCCTTAATATTTCCGTTTGAGTAATGAATTAAGGTAATACCAGTTTGAAACCCTATGGAACCTATTAGATTTTCTTTACGGTAGTTTGCTTGCAGATAGGTTGCACTCGTGAAACGCGTACCGTAGGCTACATTCCTGAAGTTAGTTACTGGGTCATAAGGATTTGTCATATAAGCTATTCCTGTACCAATACTATACTGCAACTGTCTATGGAATGCATAAAAATTGTAGTGCGCATAAGCTCCAAAAGCTTCACCGAGTGACCTGTTCTTTAAATCTTGATAAGAAAAAGTAAACCCAAAATCTGGAAATCCATACAAAGATTGCCATTCCTTCTCACCATAAGTACGTTCATTATAGCGTAAGATTACACCTTCTGGATGACCCGTGATTAAGTGAGAGATATCTGAGTTGTGCTGTAGAACAGCTCCATAATAATAGCTCGCATCTATAGAGAATGAGCTTGAAACAGCTGGCTCATTAGTTTGTGCTAGAGACGCTTTCGCGAAAGCAAACAAAACAAGCACAATGATCCAATTATTCATTGTGCTAAAATATGAAATAGATTACTGCTCTGGAGCTAATTGAACAATGAGCCCTTCTAAATCAGTAGAAATAGGAATTTGACATCCCAAACGACTATTATCTTGCACATGTAAAGCTTCCCAAAGCATAGCTTCTTCATCTGGATTGCGCTCACCTAAATCGTGATCGCTCTTTACATATACCTGACAGGTGGCACACATTGCCATTCCACCACAAACTGCTTCTACTGGTAGTTCATAAGCTTTACAAACTTCCATTAAATTCATGTTCATATCTGTAGGTGCTTGAACCTGATGCTCTACACCTTCTCTATCTATGATAGTAATATTTACATCTGGATCCATTATGAACCTATTTTTTTAATCACGGCTTTTTCTGCCTCTTTACGAGAACCATCAAAACCATCGATACCACCTACGGTAGTATATTTAAGAACATATTTTTTATTAGGATTCATACGCTGATAAACGCTTTGACACATTAAAGTTGCCTCGTGAAAACCACATAAAATCAACTTTAACTTTCCTGGGTAAGTGTTCACGTCTCCTATAGCATAAATTCCCGCGATGTTAGTCTGATAGTCTAAAGTATTATCTACTTTAATAGCGTTTTTCTCTATTTCAAGACCCCAATTTGCAATAGGTCCCAACTTAGGAGACAAGCCAAATAATGGTACAAAGGCATCACATTCAATTTCTTGAAAACGCTTTGCTTCATCGTGTATTGTTATTGTTACAGACTCTACCTTATCACTACCTTTCACATCTGTCACCTCAGCAGGTGTTATCAAGTTAATTTTGTTCTGGGTAACTAATTCTTGAACTTTTTCAACGCTATCTAACGCACCACGGAACTCTTCTCTCCTATGCACGAGTGTCACTTCTTGAGCAACATTTGCTAAAAAGATAGACCAGTCTAATGCACTATCACCACCACCAGCGATAACAACTTTTTTATCTCTAAAAGTTTCTGGGTCTTTAATCATGTAAGCCACACCGTGATCTTCATAATTCTCTATTCCTTCAATCTGTGGTTTACGTGGCTCAAAAGAACCTAATCCTCCAGCAATGGCTACAGCATTTGCATGATGTTTAGTTCCTTTATTAGTAGTCACTATAAAAGTACCATCTTCTAATTTCTCAATTTCTTCTGCTCGCTCGCCTAAAGTAAATCCTGGTTGAAAAGGCTTTATTTGCTCCATAAGATTATCTACTAAATCACCGGCTAGAACTTCTGGAAAACCAGGTATATCGTATATAGGTTTTTTAGGATATAACTCACTACACTGTCCACCAGGTTGTGGTAGTGCGTCTATTAAATGGCATTTTAACTTCAATAAACCTGCTTCAAAAACGGTAAAAAGACCTGTAGGACCTGCTCCTATTATAAGAATATCTGTTTCTATCATAACTTTATACTACCAACATTAAGGCCAAACGATTGACCTATGCAAAGGTCGGCATCAATTGGATTGTAACCAAGTCAACGGGAAGTATTTGAGTAATGAAAATGATTGAAAACACACTTTTAGTTAAGTAGTGTCAAAAAAAATTGAGGAACAATGACATTTATCAGTTTAACAAAGTAGTGATAAGGTCTAAACACGAATTATTATAATTATTTGAAAACAGCCCAATCAAATAATCCCAACTCGTGTTTTAGTACGACCTATCCAAAACTAACGTCATTATTAAATAACAGGACGAATATATATAATATATATATCCTATAAGCTTAATAGGGTAATAAATTAAAAAAATTATTTAATCAAATCCTTAAGCGTTTGATTTTCAAGAATTTCAAGGGTATTGTCACGAACCTGAGTCATTAATCTATTTACAGCACAAGTTTCTTCATCAATACAATCATCACATTTTTCATAAAAATTGAGACTTACACATGGTAACATGGCTATAGGACCTTCTAGAATACGATGCACGGCCGACATACGCACTGTTGCTGGCGATTGCATTAAATAATAACCACCACCTTTTCCTTTTCTGGATCCTAGAATACTGTTTTTACGTAATTCTAATAAAATTGCTTCTAGAAATTTATGTGGAATATGCTCAGCATCTGCGATGGTACTAATAGATACAGGATCATTATTATCTAGTCTTGCTAGATAAGTTAATGCTTTAATTCCATATTTAGTCTTACGTGATAGCATGGTCAAATGTAGTATTTTCTAGAGATTAATCACTTCAATTAACCTCTAGAAAAAATAATAAAGGGATTATTTAACTGAGCTTATTTATAAGTTACCACCGGACAAGATTTGGCTATTTTTATGATATCAGATAAAAGTCCACGTGCCGTAACAGCTTTGCCTGCTCCGGCACCTTTTATAACTAAAGGATGTGCGGCATAAGACTCTGAATAAATCTCAAAAAAACCATCACTACCTTGCAATTGCCCGGCAGGGCTATCTTTTTTTACCACTTGTAAAGAAACTTCAAGACTCTTATTAACGACATCAAGTTTACCTAAGTGTCTTAATACCTCATCAGGCTGCAATCGAGATTTATAATGTTGTAAAGGTTTATCTAATTCTGTAATCCTTTCAATGAATTGATTTGCAGAAGCTGTTTGTAAATCGGTTACCACTAAGTTTTCAATAATGATATCTGAAAACTCCACTTTTAATCCAGATTCTCGAGCTAGTACAAGCAGTTTTCTTGCGACATCATTACCTGATAAATCTTCTCGAGGATCAGGCTCTGTATATCCCTGCTTAAGTGCCTCTAAAACAATTTGTGAAAAAGGTACTTCTTCTTGAGAAAAACGATTAAAAATATACCCTAAAGAACCGGAAAAAACACCATTAACAGCAAATATCTCTTCACCGCTTTTATGTAAATTACGTATCGTGTCTACTATAGGTAAACCTGCACCAACATTAGTCTCATATTCAAATGACAATTCCCTTTCTTTTAGCAATAAACGTAAATCATCATAAAATTCTTGAGATAATGTATTTGCAATTTTATTTGCAGTTACTACATGAAAACCTTGTTCCACTAGTTCTGGATAGAAGCGTGAAAGTTCTTTACTAGCAGTTGCATCTACCGCAATTCGAACTTCATCATTAGTCATTGCAAATTCATAAAAAGCATCAGGTCGCCTGGTTACAGATTGTTCAACAAAAACTTGTTCCCAATCTTCTCCAATTCCATCGGCTACTGTCAATACTTTTCGGCTATTTGCTAATCCGACTATTTTCAATTCAACACTTTGATTAATTTTAAAAAAATGTTGACTCTCTAATATTTGCTTAATCAACGTACTACCGACGTTGCCTAAACCAAATAAATATATATGTATGATATTCATAATTAAATTTTAGGCGCACTTTTTCACAAGCGCAATAGGTTCAATTTCTTTTAGATATTTTTTTAATATTTCCTCTACTTGTATGTGCTCTATTAAAAAGGCATCATGACCGTGAATACTATCTATTTCTTGGTACTCTATATCTCTATAATTATTTAATAAGTCAAAAGTTTCGCGATCCTCTAGGGCTGTAAAAAGACCATCGCTATTAATAGCTATTAATCTAATTTTTACTTCACTATTTGCAATAGCCTTTGATATGTTATCATCATTATTTGTAGCAGCATTTGTAGTGGCTAGTAATTGATTCAACAACTTATAAGCTGGCAGCGTAAATCGCTCTTTAAGACTTTTACCATGATAATTCAACCACAACCTCACTTTAAAATCAGTTGTTATTTCTCTATTAAATTTATACCTTAGGCTTTGTGGAGTTCTATAAAATGTCATAGCATGCTGTCTCGCATCCTCTATCGGGTGAGTTGAATTTGAGAGCAGTCGTTCTTGAATATGACAGTTTGCAATGACCCAGTCTGTTGCTTTCCAATCTGCCGCGATAGGAATAATAGTACCGAATAATTCTGGATAAGACACTGCCATTTCCCAAAGTAAACAACCTCCTATACTACCACCGATGCCTGCATGAATGTAACATACTCTTAGCTCACTTAAAACCTGATAAAAAATACGAGCGACGTCATTTAATCGCCAGTCTTGATAATTATAAATCAAGTGCTCTACTTCTTCATCAAATCCATTTCCCGGTATATTGATAGAAATAACGGTATACCGACTAGTATCAACTACTTTCCCTGAACCTACAATTTCTGACCACCAATCAATTACCGAAGAATTACCAGTTAAAGCATGGTTAATCAATATTATGGGTGCCGTGTGCAATTGACACCCAAAAATTTGATAATTTACATGAACCGTTTGTGCTTTACCAATGCTTAATTTAAAATCTGGTAATTCTATATGGTTTAAAGAACCACTCATTATATCAATACTGATTTATCGATAGTAGAAAAAGCTTCTTCCAGGTCTTTTTTAAGATCTGATATATCTTCTAACCCAACAGATAAACGTATCAAATCTTTAGTTACCCCAGTACTTAATTGAGACTCATCATCAAGTTGCTGGTGTGTCGTACTCGAGGGATGAATAATTAATGATTTAGTATCTCCTATGTTAGCTAATAAAGAGAAAACTTTAGCACTATCAACAATCTTTTTAGCACTTTCATATCCACCTTTCACCCCAAATGTTACAATTCCGCTTTGTCCATTTGGTAAGTATTGTTGAGCGAGTTTATAGTAAGCATTATCTTTAAGTCCTGGATAATTCACCCATTCTACTTCATCTCTATCTCTTAACCATTTTGCTAATTCTAGTGCATTTTGACTATGTTTCTCAATCCTTAAATTCAATGTTTCTAAACCTTGAATAATTTGCCATGCATTAAATGGTGAAATTGCTCCACCTAAATCGCGTAATCCCTCTATACGCACTTTGGCAATAAAACTTGCTTCTTTTAACACATCTGCATATACTAGACCGTGATAACCGGCACTAGGTTCTGTAAATTCTGGAAATTTCCCATTAGTCCAGTCAAATTTTCCGGCATCGATAATTACACCACCTAGAGCGGTTCCGTTTCCGTTAATATATTTAGTCAACGAGTGAATGACGATATCTGCTCCGTGAGTAATAGGATTTAATAGATAAGGAGTTGCTACGGTATTATCAACGATAAATGGCACACGAGCTTTAGTAGCTTGTGCACTTATCTTTTTTAAATCTAATACATCAAGTTTAGGATTCCCTAGAGATTCAACAAATACAGCTCTTGTGTTTTCTTGTAATGCATTTGTGAAAGCGTCATCCTCGTTAGGATCTACAAAAGTGGTGGTAATACCGAATCGAGGTAAGGTAACCGAAAGTAAATTGTAAGTACCACCGTAAAGAGAGCTGCTAGCTATAATATGATCTCCTGCCCTTAACAAGGTTAATAAAGTTGTTGAGATGGCGCTGGTTCCTGATGCTGTGGCTACCGCAGCAATACCACCTTCTAAAGCCGCAAGTCGTTGTTCTAGAACGTCTACCGTAGGATTATTAATTCTGGTATAGATATAACCTGGCTCTGATAGTGAGAACAAATTTGCCGCATGATCACTATCGTTAAACACATATGCTGTGCTTTGATATAGAGGTACCGCTCTAGTTCCACCATTGTTTTTAAAGTCATGACCTGCATGAAGTGCGTTTGTTGAAAATTTTTGATTTGACATTTTGTTTCTTTTTAAATTAAAAATTGATTTAAGAACAAAACCAAATTGAAAAGTACTTCCTGTCCAGACTTAAAGCCTAGATAGAAAATCAAAAAAGAAACTTGTTAGTATAACCTACTTACATGTGTATCATCTCGTCTCAAATTAATGAGCAGAATGTAGCACCTTCTTAACGAGTGTTAAGGGTTGCTAAGGAGTCGATGGGTCTGTTCCCTCGTCCTTTCTTGATAATTTCAATATGGTTATGAACGTGAGTGTAAAGATTCATAAAACTTTTTGAGACTACCAAACTTTTTACAAAATAAATTCCTACTAATACAGTAGGAATTAGACATAATAAACTGAATTACAAATTTTTAAAGCAAACGTTAAAATTAAAAGCGATCACTAAACTCTATGAGAATAGTTAATAAAGCTATAATAACAATGCTCACATAGCGCTCATTTTATTACATTTGCACTTCAATTAGGGGAAAGATTTGGCTGCTTGCGACCTCGTTTTCATGTTCGAAAACATAAACGCTAAAACAGTGTACCGCACTCGAGCATACAGCCCTTTTTATCTTCTATAATTATTAATGTCGAGAGCGATTTTTAATTTCGCTTTCGCGAAAGCGCAATATTTAAAATGCCATATTTATTTACAAGTGAGTCCGTAAGTGAAGGACATCCAGATAAAGTTGCTGATCAAATCAGTGATGCCTTATTAGATAATTTTTTAGCCTTTGATCCAGAATCCAAAGTAGCCTGTGAAACTATGGTTACGACTGGTCAAGTTATACTTGCCGGTGAGGTAAAATCAAACACCTACATAGACGCACAACACATTGCTCGTGAAGTGGTTAACAAGATAGGTTATACCAAGGGCGCTTACCAGTTTAGCGGCGATTCTTGTGGTGTAATTTCTTTAATCCATGAACAATCACAAGATATTAATCAAGGTGTTGATCGTGAAAACAAAGAAGAACAAGGTGCAGGAGATCAGGGAATGATGTTCGGTTATGCAACGGCAGAGACGGATAATTATATGCCACTAGCCTTAGATATTTCTCATAAAATACTTATCGAGCTGGCAAAATTGCGTCGTGAAATGGATCAGATTACTTACTTGCGTCCTGATGCAAAATCACAGGTAACTATTGAGTATAATGATGATAACATACCGCAACGTATAGATGCAATTGTTATTTCTACACAACACGATCCTTTTAATGAAGATGATGATGCGATGCTTGCACAGATTAAAAAAGATCTTGTTGAAATTTTAATTCCTAGAGTTATTGAGCAATTACCAGCATATGCTCAAAAACTTTTTAATGACAAAATCACTTACCACATTAACCCAACTGGGAAATTTGTAATAGGTGGACCGCATGGAGATACTGGACTTACTGGTCGTAAGATTATAGTAGATACTTATGGTGGTAAAGGTGCTCACGGTGGTGGAGCATTCTCAGGTAAAGATCCTTCTAAGGTAGATCGTAGTGCCGCTTATGCTTCGCGTCACGTGGCAAAAAACCTAGTTGCGGCTGGCCTAGCAACTGAAGTTTTAGTGCAGGTTTCTTATGCCATAGGTGTGGTAGAACCTACTTCTATACATGTAGATACTTATGGAACATCAACTGTAGATTTAACCGATGGAGAAATCTCTAGAAAGGTTGCTCAAATCTTTGACATGCGTCCTGCTGCGATAGAAAGTAGATTAAAATTAAGAAATCCTATCTATTCTGAAACGGCCGCTTATGGCCACATGGGACGTGAACCACGTACAGAAACGCTGGTTTTTGAATCGCCATATAATGGTCGTGTAGAAAAAACCGTAGAGTTATTTACATGGGAAAAATTAGATTATGTGGACGAAGTAAAGAAAGCTTTTTCTTTATAAAATCCTAGAAACTAAAACGTATTTAAAAAACAACGCCTCGTGAAATCACGAGGCGTTTTTTTTTTGACCCTAATTTTCAATTAATGCTTTCACTCGATTGAATCGGTTTTTTAAATCTACTGAATCAACCTTATATTTTGACACTTCAATATATGAGGTGTCGATTTTCTTAGATTCAAAACCGCTTATAATCTGATAGTATTGAGTTGTAAAATCAATTTTATTATTACCAGGATCATTTGAAGCAAATTTCACTTGATAAAAGTTCCCTATTTTAATATCATCAGATATGTAAGCACTAGAACTTCCTACATATTTTTTCCCTTCTACAAAAAATTCATAATGATAAGAGCGCTTACTATATTTCTTGTAAACTGAAGATGTATAATTTACTCGAGCAAAAGTAAATTTGAATGAGTTATCGAGCTCTCTTTCATTTTGTAGCGTTTTAAAATAAAGAAACACAAAAACGGGAATAACAAGCAACCAATAATAGTTTTTAAGAGTCTTCCAAATCAAATCTATAGATTCTTTCATCTATCAATAAACCTTCTCTCCCGTTTTTAAATACTTTTCCCATTCTTTAGAGAATACATGAACACGTTCTGTGGCCATATCATTTGAATCTACTAATGAATAGCCAGCATCTTTCCATGAAAAAATACTACCATAAAGATTAAATATATTCTTGAAACCTGCTTGTAAAGCCTTTTCACCATAATCTTCACTACGTATTCCTACAGAGCAATAAACAACGATAGGATTATCACCTATGACATGCTTTAAAGTATTTAACTTTTTGGCATCAAAATCTTCACCTACCCAAATGGCACCAGGTAAATGACTTACCTCATACTCAGGTTTTTTACGAGTGTCCAAAATGATATATTGATCATATTCCATCTTTAAGGTCTGTACAGTGATATACGGCACGGACATTCTATTATACTGATGCAATAATTCATTGATTTCTTGAGCTTGAATACTCACAGAAATGCATAAAAACGAGATGAATAGGATTAGTTTTTTCATTAGTTATAACGCTTGTAGTTTTCCCTGCAATAGTCGTTCCTCATCTGGTAGGATTTCCATATTATCCCATATTCCAGTTTCTAGTGTTAGTGCATATTCTTGTGGCAAGTTGTGCTTTTTCATTTGAGCAATCGCTGTTTGATGATCATAAACCACTGGAATGTGCCGTGCTTCAAAACCATCTTCATCTTCTAGTATCATAGCCCATGTATGCGTTGCTCCATCATTTGCCGGCATACCTATCACGCCTGGATTGAGCCATAATAAATTTTCATATTGATCTTTAAATGGCAATCCACAATGACCAGCTATGATAGTGTCTACTACTAGATCTTGGTAACTTTCTATTTTCTCTGCCCAATCGCTGGACTTGAATATGAATTGTGATACATAATCTGCGCTACCATGAACGACTCCTATAGTCCTGCCGCCATATTCAAAAGTGATGTGATCTGGTAAGGTGTTGAAATATTCTCTTGAGTTGGTGTGTAAGTTCGCTTTCGCGAAAGCGTACCAAACATCACTAAATCCGTCACAACGAGAACCTTCTGTAAAGTCACAGCCGCAATCTTCTTGATCATCACGCAATTGGATTTCTACATTACCTAAAATGCTGTATGGATTCCACTCTTGAAAAGTATCTAGAGTTTCTTGCGGTTGACCACAGTAACCTATAATGTCACCGGTACAAATACAATTTTCTGGCTCTATATGATGTTTTCTAGCTATCTCCATCACAGATTGCAATGCTTGTAGATTACTATAAACGCCACCAAAAAGGAGCATTTTACCTCGTTTATGACCTAAATCTTTTACTTTTTGAACCATATGGGAATTAAAAAGAGGATAAAACTAATAATTATACCATAGAAATTAATCCATAGTAATAAAGAATATTTACCGCTGGTATGAATGAGTTGATCTGGAAAAAGCTCAAAAATCAATAATACACCAAAAACCAATCCAGCGATGACAGATAGGAAATAACTAATTTTAGGAGCGTCCATTTTCCATAATAAAAACACTGGCGTGAGTCCTATAACCATTGTACCACTAATCGTTGTGGCACTTAAAATTTCTGCATCTAGAAAAACAGGAATCGTTCCTAGAACTGCAACAACAACCATCATTATTCTACCAAAACTGACCGTTTTACCCAAATTTAAATCGATAGTAAGCATTTTTGAGAAACTAGAAAATGTACTATCTAGCGTACTAGCCGCACTGGTAATCATTATAAAATTGATGATGAGAAGTAGTACTACTCCTAGTTTTTTTGCCACCTCAACGGCGGCTTGTCCTTCTAATCCAGCTTGCTGTGCATACACGCCTACCATACTGAATAAAACTATACAAATCGCTCCTAATAGTGCTGCCCATAAAAAGCTTTTTCTAGTAATTCTAGGATTACTTATAAAACCACGATCTGTTAATACTGGATCGTGAAAAGGATAGCTGAAACTTTGTAGAATGGCCGCAAAAAATAAATTTAATCCTAATTCCATAGACCAAGTTCCGCTGGTAAACATTTCCCCTATCTGAACATCTGGTTCTGTAAAAATAACGCCTAAAATAATTACCAGTAAAATAGAGAACAATACCATTTGGATTGCATCAGTAAATATAGAACTACTTAATCCACCTTTTAAGGTGTAAGCTAGAGTTAGCAATGTAAAGACAATTATGGCGGCATAATAAGCCGTAGTTCCTATATCACCGAAATAGGTTCCTATCACCATCGTGTTAGACCAGACTTCATTAAATAGTCTAAAACTAATTAATATCGAGAATACATTTACAGCAGTTTTACCAAATTTAGAACTCAAAAAATGATGGATGCTTTCAAATCCACCTTGAACTCTCAATTGATAAATTACAATTCCTGCTACCGCAAATGACAAATAATAACCTGCGTAAGCAACGCCACCTACTAGACCAAACGCCAGTCCTAGATTTGCAGCATTAGTAATGCTTTTTGCAAAAATCCATGAGATGATCAAACTACCTGTAAGCATTATCATACTAGGTTTCTTACCACGATGCTGTGCTTTAAAAAACGTCTCTACATCTTTAGCATATGGCGCCAGTATGAAAAATATCACACTACTCGCTATGATGAGAAGCCATTGTAAGGTTGATGTTTCTTTTAGAAAATCCACTTTTGGGGTTATTGGGTTACTGAGTTACTAGGTTGCTGGAAATAAATATTTTCAAATTAGTTTTCGATTTCGAATTCAACTTGGATTTCATTACTCATCCCACCATACAGGTACATTAATATCATTATTATTAGTCGCACTAGCTGCTACATTATAATTATCTGCATTAAGCGCTGCTTCTTCTGCAGGATAAGGCATTCTTACCGGTATTAAATTATTATTTAAACTAGCCGATATGTTTTTTAAAACTGGGAAACCAGTTCTTCTATATTCAATCCATCCTTCATAACCATTGATGACACCTGCAATCCATTTTTGAGTGATGATTTGCTCAATAGGATCATTTCCATTTGCAGCATAAGCGGCTGTGGTAGTTAAATAATCCACGGGCAATGTTGTATTCCAATATTCAAAGGCTTGAGTTACCGCAGTTTCATATAAGGTTTGTGCAGGTGCAGTTATCAATCCTTTTTCAGCAGCTTCGGCAAGTAAAAAGTTAGTTTCCCAAGCGGTCATATAATTTGCATCTAGCATTCCTGTGTTCTCTCTGAAGATTGTTCCGGCAAGTGAATAATCTGCAAGGCTTACTGATGTTGATGAAGCGTCAATACCGTTTAACAATCCTTCATAATCATCGCCGTTCCCATTATTTCCTCTAGGTCTAAAAAGAATGTCAATACGCGCATCATTTAATCCTTCTAGGATTTCCTCCATCGTCTCGCTCATCACAAAATTATTGAAATCTCCAGCTCTCAATCGTGCCATACGGAAGTTGTTAGGTTCACTATCTGTAAAGTTAAAAATGGCATTTTGAGTATTGTCTGCTATGTAATTTCCATCATCATATAATTCTTGTAAACGAGTGCTTATATTTTCTTTATCAGAGATTCTTACTAGCGCCTTTATCTTAAGACTATTTGCTAATCTTACCCAAGCTTGTAAATCGCCATTGTACAATACGTCACCATCTAAAGTAATAGATCCTGTATAATTTTCAATGGCTGCAATCCCTTTGTCAAGATTATCCAAAATCCCATTCTCTTGAAGATAAATATCTTCTTGTAAATCATATTTAGGTTGCACAATCCCATCTAAACCACGGAACGCTTCATTATAAGGAACATCACCATAAATATCTGTAAGTGCAGCGGTCATATAGGCTTTAAAAATCAGTGCTGGACCTTCATAAACCTTAAAAGCCTCGCTAGATCTGGACTGATTAAGGATCAATTCATTATCTCTTAAATTACGATAAAAAATAGGCCATGGATCACCACCTAATTGCGGACTTTTTAAAGCATGTCTATCAAAAAGATTAAAATCTAGTGCTGTCATATGCTGACCTAACAATCCACCGGCAACAAAGCCTTCATAAGACATCTCTTCTCCATAGTTATAAATGACCTGTCTCAACAATAAACTAGGTTGTACAGTTACTGGTGCATTAGAATTAGTATTTATCTCTTCAAAATCTGCTGTACAAGAAGTAATTCCTATACTTAGGAAAGCGATTAAAAAATAGTATTTATATATATATTTCATAATGTGTGTTTTACAATTGAAACTTAAGTTCAAACTTAAATTTAGAATTGGATTCCTGCTTTAATACCTATACTTCTAGTAGATGCATATGACATGTCCTCTACTCCACTTACAAATCCCTGACCTTGTACGGCAAGTTGCTCAGGATCAAAATGAGGAATTTCTGAGAAGGCAAACAGGTTTCTACCTATTAGAGAAACTCTCATTTCTGCACCATCATTAAATAGACCTAAAGCACCTTTATTTAAATCAAAAGAATACCCAATAGAGAACTGACGCAGCTTTAAATAACTCGCATCATATACATTATTCTCTTCGTGATTACGGTCATAAAACTGACGATAATAACTCTCAGCACTTACCGCAGTCGTATTTTGAACATATACTGGATTATCTGCAGTGCCTGTGTTGACTACACCATTTGCTACGATTCCAGCATCTGGTCTATTAGCTGTTTCCTCTAGCTGTCCACCTACTGCAGCTAGAGCGAGAGTTCTAGAAACTAAAATTCCTCCTTGTCTCCAGTCCAGTAAAAAAGATGCGTCCCAATTTTTATAAGTAAAACTGTTATTGAATCCCATTGTAAAATCTGCATTATAGTTCCCTAGTTTTTTCAACTCAGGATCTGCGATAAAACGACCATCTGCCGTAAGAACAAAATCTCCATTTTCATTACGTAAATAACCAGTTCCATAAAGGTCACCTATACGGCCACCTTCTTCAACTTGATGCCAGACCGTTTGATCTTGACTATCATATACTCTTGAATAGGCTAGTGTTAAACGTCCTTCATCCTGTGGTAAATCCTCAACGATTGCTCTATTAGTCGCAAAGTTTACTGTTGAGCTCCACTGAAAGTCATCAGTACGCACCGGAATCGCATTTAAAACAACCTCAACACCTGTATTTCTAACAGATCCTGCATTTACTACCTGCTGACTAAAACCTGAAGAGATCCCGATAGGTAAAGAAAGTATCTGATCTGATGTTACAGCATTGTAATAGGTAAAATCTACATTCAATCGTTGCTTTAAGAATCTCATATCAAACCCTAATTCAACACTAGAGGTAGTTTCTGGTCTTAAATTCTGATTAGGGATAAAATCTTGATTTGTAAAAGTAGGTTGCGCATTTACAGGTGTCTGTGATATAAAAGTTCCTTGGGTTTGATAAGGATCTGTATCATTTCCTACTTGTGCATAACTGGCTCTGATTTTTGCAAAGTCGATAACTTTAGGTAAGTCTACTACGTTACTCAATATAAAACTAGTCGATACCGATGGGTAGAAGAACGAGGTATTATCTGCTGTAAAAGGTGTAGCTAGAGCGCTGGACCAATCGTTACGAGCAGTTATGTCTAGATACAGGAAGTTTTTGTAGCCTGCTTTCGCGAAAGCGTATAAACTATTAATTCTCTTCTCTGAACGGAAACCAAAATTCTCAATAGGACTAGCGGCATTATTCAAAGAAAAAATACCTGGTTGTGCTAGACTAGTCGTTTGAACCTGAGTAGTTGAGGCCGTTTGACTTAATCTGTTACCACCAATACTTGCGTCAAATGTGATATCATCAAACTGGTTTTTATAATTCAGTAAAAAGTCGGTGTTGATTTCTCGGTAAGTCACGTCATGCTCTGCATAGGCACCGTTTCTAAAACGGTTTGTAGAATAAGACCTTAAGAAACGGCGTTTCTCATTACTATAGTCCATTCCAGTCCTTACAGTAGCAGTCAACTCTGATGTCAACTGTTGAGTTAAAGAAACATTCCCATATAAACGATCACGGCCAAAACTGTTGCGATTCTCATTCAATATAAAATACGGGTTATCAAAGAAAGTATAGTTGAAAGAATACTGTTGTACACCTTCAAGACCAGGCTGCCAGTAGTTTCTTAAATTATCAATATTTAAAGATCGTGGTCCCCATGCGACTAATGAATAATTTACGTTCTCACTTCCATAACCATTTGATGGCCTATTGTCAGATGCACTATTCACATAATTAATACTGGTGCGGATGGTTGTTTTATCACTAGGCGTAAAATTGAGCTTTGCAGCGACGCTTTGCCTGTCTAAATTAACGCCAGGAATAATGCTTTCGCTACGTAAATCTGTAAAACTAAAACGGTAATCTCCTTTTTCAAAGCCATTAGAAACTGCAATGTTATTGATGAACGTGTGCCCAGTTTCATAAAAATTCTTCAAATTATCTGGATTACTATTGAACGCTGTAGGTGTTATTGATAAACCGTTATATAGAGATGTATCACCACCACGCACAACCGTACCATCTGGCAAGGTGACTGGACTATCAAATTGGGCGATATTGATACCAGCGTCTAATCGTGGTCCCCATGAATAGGTGATGTTATCATTGGTTCCGCCACCTAGTCCATCTACATATTCAAATTGACCGCTATTTCCTTGCCCATATTCGTTTTGGAATTGTGGTAATTGAAAAGCTGTGTCTACAAAGAAACTCGTGTTATAAGAAATTCCTAATCCTTTCTGTTTTCCTCCATTTTTAGTTTCTATAATTATGGCTCCATTAGATGCTCTAGTTCCATAAAGAGCTGCAGCTGCCGGTCCTTTCAAAACAGATACACTAGCGATATCATCTTGATTTAATTCTCCTGCTCCATTCCCGAAGTCAACTTCTTGAAATCCAGCTGCGGCCTCGTTTGTAAAATTGAAAATCGTATTATTATTTACTGGAGTACCATCTACAATAAATAATGGATTATTGTTTGAAAAACTAGCCTCGCCACGTATGGTGATTTTTGAAGAAGACCCGACTCCTGTTGCACCTTGTGTTACTGAAATACCAGCTACTTTACCTGCCAGATTATCCAGCAAATTGACCGCCTTTACTTCTTCTATTTGGTCAGCATCCAGTGTTTGCACAGCATATCCTAGCTCGCGCTCTTGTCTTTTAACGCCTAATGCTGTAACGATGATTTGATCTAATGAATCGCCTTCTTCTAGAATCACGTCTAGTGTTTGTGCACTAGTGACTGATAGTTTTTGCGATTTATATCCTATAAATGAGAAGACAATTGTAGCGCCTTCTTTTACTGTAATACTATAAGTACCGGTAGATGATGTGGTCGTCCCGTTACGAGTTCCTTGCTCTGCAATATTTGCAAATGCAACCGGTTCACCAGTATTGTCCTTTACGGTTCCTGTAATTGTAATTTGTGCTGTTCCTATTAAGCTACATAGAAACAACATGAATAGAGTAATTTTTTTCATGAAAATAAATAAAGTTGAAAACACCCAATTAGGGCAATAAAAATCTTAAGCCGCTATAAGATCTGGCGAGCCTTTATTTGCAGGTTGAAAAAGAAACACCTGTTTATTGTAAAAAGTAGATTGCTTGTGGTTATTACGCTTACGCGAAAGCGTATTTAATAACAATGCTATGATTAAACTACGAGCGTCTTTGCCGGCTAGAAAGTGATACAAATCTGCCGTTGAATCAATATCTTGAAGTGTTTTGAGAATTGTAATCTGTCCTTTGTACTCTTTTAAATACTGTTGAAAGCAGTTGGACAATTGATCTGATTGCCACGGTAGGATTTCAAAATTTTCAGCATCAAATTGCGAGTGATTTAACCCTATAAGATATAAACCACCATCTTGTGATTTACCCAAAACAGAATTTCCATTGAGTAAAGAATTTGCTGCTTTATGGATTAAATCAACAGATAATAATGGCGTGTCATTTCCGATACAAATCACCGATGTGTAGCCCAGTTTAAAAACATCTTCTATAGAGTTTTTAAATCTTAAACCAAAGCTATCGCCGCGTTGTTCTTTTTCTGTAAAATGATAATAATCAAGCCCAGAATTGCGTACTGTATTAAGAACATGATTATTTAAAACATCCATCACCGCAACGTCTACCAGTGCTTTACTGATAGCATCTACTCTTGCTGATTGAGCAAAAAGTAAAATGGCAGTTTGTGAATGATTATCAATCATATTATGCGACAACACCTTGACAACTACTACCTGCACCAGCGGTACATCCGTAACAGTGTTGAGAAATTTGAATCTTTCTATTATTTATTAAATCCTCGTTGTAATCATCAATATGTTGAATCTTATTGTCGATTTTTAGGTCGAGCATTTGATTAAAATCACAATCATATAGCCAGCCATCCCACGAGATTGAGATGGTATTTGTACACATTACATTCTCTACAGCTGCAGGATTGTAAGCATCTACTAGAGCATACATATAGTCTTCATAATTCTCACTAGCGACTAGATAATCTAAGAATCGAGCTATAGGTAAATTAGTAATTGCAAAAAGGTTATGAAATTGAATATTAAAATCTTCTAATAATGCTGCTTTCATATCTTTCTCCATACTCGCCTGATCACCTGGCAAATATGCACCACTAGGATTATATACTAGATCTAGTCTTAAATCACTACCTGGCATTCCATAACCACGCTCATTCAATTCTTGCAAAGCCTTTATAGATTTATCAAAAACACCATCACCACGTTGTGTATCGGTCTTTCCTCTAGTCCAGTGAGGCATAGAACTTACCACATGAATATTATGTTTTTTAAAAAAATCTGGTAAATCGTGATACTTAGGATTTGCTCTTATAATTGTTAAATTAGAACGCACTATAAAATCTTTAATACCAGCGGCACTTGCTTGTTCAACAAAGTATCTGAAATCAGGATTCATCTCTGGCGCTCCACCAGTTAAATCTAGAGTGTGTGCTCCTGTGGTTTTAATCACATTAACGATTTTATCCATCGTCTCGCGCGTCATAATCTCTTTACGATCTGGTCCGGCGTCCACATGACAGTGAGCACAAACCTGGTTACACATATAACCAACATTTACTTGGATAATCTCAAGTTTTTTAGGTCGTAGTGGAAACTGGTCGGTTGTATCTTTTATTTTCTTTGCAAACGATGGTAGCTCTCCATTAGAAAAAGGCTCTCCATTAAGAATAGCCATCTGCTTATTAATATTTGCTAAGTCTGAATCTCTCTTTTTTAAAGAAGTCTTTGTATTTACAGCCATAAATTATGGTCACTTTTTATTTAATTACGTAGTTATTTCTACTACGGTTTTGCATATGTAGTCAGAATATCTCACAAAACTGTCACTATTGCGCTATATGTCTAAGTCTAAAGGTAAAATATACGAGCTTGTGGGAAATATTTACAATCTTCTCTATATCTCATAAACAATTGAGAATATAGCAGTATTCCTTTAATGGTATTCAAAAATAGTTTTCAAGTCAATCGAGACGCCTATTAGAATATTTACATTTCTAATTTATTGACTTTATTCATCATTTGAACTCCATGTACTAGTGTTGCTCCAGCTTGAATTGCCCCAGCAACATGAACTGCTTCCATCATTTCACCTTTTGTGATTCCTCTTTTAAGAGCATCTCCTGTATAAGCATCTATGCAATAAGGGCAATGCACAGCATGTGATACAGCAAGTGCTATTAGTGATTTCTCGCGGGCGGTTAATTCTCCTTCTTCAAAGACTTGCCCATAGTAATCAAAAAACTTTGTTCCTAACTCTTCACTCCATTCTGTGATTTTTCCAAATTTTCTTAGATCCTTAGGATCGTAATAGGTCTTATCCATAATTATATTTTGTTACTAAAATAAGTTTATTCATTAAGGCATAAAAAAACCGCTCAACAACAGCTAAGCGGTTTTCATACAAATATATCTTATTTTATTTACGTACTTCCCATACTCTATATCCATATGGTGGGAATGTAAAGTTATAATCTGCAGGAATGTTAGATTTTGAACCTCTAACTGCATCGGTCATTTCACCAACTACGGTTGGTGCTTTAAATTCAACCAGTTGATCTGAAAAGTTTGCTACATAAATAACCTTGTGGTCATCTTTTTGCCTCTCTATCGCATAGATTTTTGAATCTTCAGTAGTATTAATACGTCTATAAGATGCCGCATCTTTACCTCCATTTAATGCTGGATTAGTTGCTTTTAAGGCTCCTAATTTTTCCATCATATTCCATACTTTTCCTTTCTCATGTGGAATTTGATCTTTTTCAAAAAACTTCAATCGTTCTGTCATACCATATTCCTGTCCTGAGTAAATTAATGGCATACCTGGTATCACATATTGTAATGCTAACATTGCTTCACTTGCGTCACCCATTCTTTCAGTAACACTACCGTTCCATGAATTCTCATCATGGTTGGTAATAAAATTCATTAAAATATCGTCTGACTGATAATTCTCTTCAACCCTTAACAAGTATTCATCCCATGAGTTCACATCAGTTTTTCCTTGTGCTAGTTCATTCATAATATGATGACCTTCCCAATTGTAACCCATATCAAAAGCATCTATAAAAAGATCTTTCTTTTCACTTTCTGCAAGCATAAATACTGGCTTTACATCTCTAATAGACTTTGCAGCATAGTTCCAAAACTCTGTAGGAACCTCATGAGCAACATCACAGCGGAAACCATCAACATTAAAAGTTTCTACCCAATAAATCATAGATGAAGACATGGCATCCCATAATTTTTTGTTTTCATAATTTAAATCTGCAGTATCAGTCCAGTCCGTTCCTTTAGGATGAATGATATTTCCTTTCTCATCTTTAGTATAAAAATCTGGATGTTTTTCAATCCATAAATTATCCCATCCAGTATGATTTGCTACCCAATCCAAGATCACAAACATCCCGTTTTCATGCGCTGTTTCTATCAATAAATTTAAATCTGCCTCTGTACCTAGGTCTGGATTAATTTTCTCATAATCTGCAACTGCATAGTAGCTGCCTAGATATTTTGCACGTTCCACAGGATCTTTTATATCTTCTACCATTAGATCTCCTTTAGCTTTTCTATTCTTTTCAGAAATAGGAAAAACAGGCATTAACCAAATTACTTTTACACCTAGTTTTTTAAGCTCTGGAATATCTTTTGTAAACTCATTGAAAGTTCCTTTTTCAGAATATTGTCTGATGTTAGCCTCATAAATGACAGCATTCTCTAGATCTTCATTTGTAATCGGTGAGTATGCACTAGAGGTGTCGTCCTTTACCTCTTCATCATGATCTTTTAAAGCGTCTTTACAAGAGAATAAGGTTATGGCTGCAAAAAGTAAAACAAGCCATTGTGATGTTGATTTTTTCATAAATAATTATTCTTGTGTTGATTCTTTTAATTTGGTTTGTATGATAGCAAAGTTACGTGGTTTTACTTGGATTTTTTTATCAGTCTCAAGCGCATTAAGGACTTTAATATCCATTAAATCAGCATTACTAGATTTAGTAAAAACGTTAAGTAGTATGGCATTTTCATTGAAATACACTGTAGTTTTTTCTCCAAAGTAAGTGCGTTCTAAAACAAACATCCCATTGGTATCACTCAATATTTGAGTTGTCCCATAAAGTAATGACATAGAGTTACGCCTCAATTCTACTAATTCTTGAACCAGTTCCTTTAAATTCAATTCACGTTGAGACAAGTCTTTAAACTTCATCATCTTACGATTATCGGGATCATTTGCACCTATGCTTCCATACTCGTCTCCGTAATAAATTACAGGCACTCCAGGAACAGTCATATTAAATGCTTGTAACATACCCAACCTATCAAAGGCTGTCGTATCACTCATATCTATCTCGCGAGTCCACCCAGCTTTTTTAGCATCTTCTTCAAAAGAAACATCGCCACTGGCATAGCTTATAAAACGTGCTCTATCTTGATTACCTGATATATTTCCCATCAGGTGATGGTGACCATAGTATTCTAATCCTTTATAGAGTGTTTCTGCCAGATTAGAGAAGTCGCCATCCGCTTTCGCGAAAGCGGAAACAGCAGCATCATACTGGTTAAAATCAAATTGTGCATCTAACATTCCTGTGCTTACATAACTGCGTATTAAATCATAAGAACCATAAGTTTCACCTATCTGATAAATAGGGCGATCGGTATTGCTACGCACCTTTTTAGTTAATGTTCTCCAGTACACCTCTGGCACATGTTTAGTAGCATCGTGACGGAAACCGTCCAATTCATAATTAGTCACCCAATAAAGTGCAGAGTCTGTCATTTTCTCAACAACCTCAGGTTTTGAGAAATCTAGTGTAGGCATAAAGGTATCAAACCAAGTTGTTAATCGCTGGTCGTCCCATCGCTCTGTGTTCAAACTACCATCTTCTAGATAAAGGTTTGTCGCCCATTCTGGATGTTCTTTGTATAATGGATGCTCTTCATGAACATGATTTGCTACATAATCTAGAATGACATTCATATCTCGATCGTGAGCTTCTTCTATGATCTCCTTAAATAATTGTTCATCGCCAAAACGATAATCAATTTCAGTATTTGAAATAGGCCAGTAACCATGGTAACCACTAAATTTTGTTCGTGGCTCAGGCCAAAGTCCATAAGCACCTTCTGGGTTTTGCGTTATAGGCGATAACCAAATGGTGTTAATTCCTAATTCTTCAAAATAACCGTCCTTAATTTTGGCCAATACTCCTGCGAGATCTCCACCCATGTAATTTGCTTTAGGTAAAATTTCTGGGTCAGGCACCGGTTTTGTATTTGAAGGATCTCCATCTAGAAAACGGTCCACCATCATAAAATATAAGACCTGATTATGAAAGTCTGATCGCGCAAGTTGAGATGGATCTTGAACTACATTCCCATCTTGTACAGGAACTAACAAATCATTTGTGCGACCATTTGCATCACTGGCATAGATTCTTACTAATTGTGTTTGAGAATTACGGTTTGTAAAATCCTTTTCTGGCAGCTCTACTGTATATGAATTACCGTTTTGAGAAGCACTTATCATTTGGTTTTCGTAAAGCACCACAATATTTTCAAGTGCTCCAGTAGTGGTAAATGTAAAGCCATTATCTAGTATTTTACCATATGCTAATTGTGCTGGCGCAGCTGTTCTAGAATTATCTATAACTCTATTAAAACCTCCCATACCGTTACTGATTACTTGAGGCTCACTACCCGTCAACTTTTCTTCTTTTCCGTTTTCAACAAAAATGTATTGAAACTTCCCTTGTGGTATCGTTGCATTATAAACCAATTGACCATTCTCTTCTATTAAATTAACGGTTGACCAGTTTGTGAACTCGCCTTTAAGTTTGACATTTTTTGAGTTACCTGTGTAAACAATAGTCATCATTCTAGAACTACTTTTAAAAACTGGGATGTCATTGCGCACACCATCAGTCCATAAGGTTACATGAGAAACATATGGCGCCACAGAGTCCATTTCTATTTTTAATGGCTCATTGTAATTGCGAGTATCTTCATTAAACAGAATACCTTTACCATAAGTGATACTATCTAATTGATTAACATCCAGTAAATAATCTGAAGTGTATACTTCTGTGCCCGATGTAGATGAATAAATAGGCGTGGTCATTGCCTCGATAATACTAGGTCTATTATCACCTGTATTCTTTTCTTCTTTTTCACCACAGCTTATTAGAAAGATTGCGATAAAAATGGTAAATAGTTTTTTCATGTTTTAATTTTCCAGTTAGCTAAATCTCACAGATACACCGAAATATAAAGGCTTACTTCATAAATTTTTAAAAAAATCTTTCTTTTCTTTTTTGATTATCTAAATCAATCACCATACTTGTTTTGCCTGGCACTTTAACAGAATCAGAGAGATTAATTTTTTGATTGGTCAGCACATCAATACCATTTTCTTTTCCATCAATTCCTTCTTTAAAACGATTAAGATTTAAGGTAATAGCTTCAGGATTATTATTAATGATGATCATAACACGGCTCTCATCATTATATCTAAAGTATACGTAACAATTATTTTCTGGTACATACTGTAATAATTTACCGGTATGCAGAACAGGTTTATTTTTACGATAATTCAATAATCTTTTAGTGAAGTCTTGAAAACCTTTTTGATAATCTGTTGGGTTTTTAAAAGCGTTTATTTCATCACCATTCCAGCCACCAGGGAAATCTCTACGTATGTCGCCATCGCCATCAGTATCTCTATTTCCAGCCATGCCTATCTCATCACCATAATATAACTGAGGTATTCCTCGAGTAGTTAAAACCAGAGTCATCGCGAGTTTATACTTCTTTAAATCACCATTATACAAACCATCACCATTGATACGATTTGTATCATGATTACCTGCAAACACTAGAATATTATCAATGTCTGGATATAAAAAATCATTGACAAAATTATCGTAGACCTTAATCATTCCTTGATCCCAATTCTGCTGATCTTCATCAAACGCCTTCATAATAGCATCGTGAAGCGTAAAATCCATGACACTAGGCAAATAAGTATTATAATCTTGAATGGCTGCAATTTTAGAGTCCTTTTGCCAGTAAGCAATTTGTGATTGATCATGCATCCACGTTTCTCCTACGATATTAAAACTAGGGTATTCTTTCATTATCGCTTTAGTCCATGCTGCAATACCTTCTTTTTCATTGTAAGAATAGGTATCCACCCGTAAACCGTCTAGACCAGCATATTCAATCCACCAGATCGTGTTTTGTATTAAATAATTTAATGCAAGAGGCTCGCCTTGATTAATATCTGGCATCGTACTTACAAACCAACCTTTCTCGGCATAAGTATCATCTATCTGAGAAACATTAGGATCCATTTGAGTGGTCTGTCTATAAGTAGAGTTTGCATATCCAGCCACAGGAAAATCTTTACCTCTATTATCATCAAATTGATGAATCCAAGTTTGAGTAGGTAAATCCTGCATCATCCAGTGCGTCGCGCCCCAATGATTGGTAACATAATCCATGATTAATTTCATATCACGTTTGTGCAACTCATCTCCTAAACGTTTATAGTCTTCATTACTACCATAACGTGGATCCACTTTATACAGATCACTTTGTGCATAAGTGTGATAAGAATAACGTTTATCATTATCTTCTAATAATGGTGTGCTCCATAACGAAGTAACTCCTAAATCCTCAAGGTAATCTAAATGATCAATCACACCTTGAAGGTCGCCACCATGACGTCCACCTTTGAAGTCTCGATTTACTTTTTCTACAGTATCATCTGTACTATCATTAGACGAATCACCATTTGCAAAACGATCAGGCATGATCAGATATATGGCATCGCTAGAATCAAACCCTTTACGTTGTGCAGATTCCTTTTCTCGTGGTAGCAATTCATATTCCATAACTTCTACCACACCATCGACAGATTCAAGATTAAAAACATAGGTTCCAGCTTCAAATCCTTTAGTATCTACTGTTATAAAAAGGTAATTTTCATTCTCGGTTTTATTAATTTCAATTAAATTAAGATCTGTTGATATCGCTTCATAATTATAAAGATCTTCTCCATACATCATGATTTGAATCTCACTCTTCTCCATTCCAGCCCACCAAAAAGGCGGTTCTATACGTTGTATATCTTGTGCTAGAGACGCTTTCGCGAAAGCGATAATAAAAAGAACACTAAGAATTTGAACTACCTTATTCATATTTTAAGCATTTACCATTTGAGGTTGTAGAGTGATTTCCTCACCATTAATTATCACGTCAACCGGTTCTGTTCCATGCGATGTTACTTGTGTGCCAGATTTATCTACCTGAACATGTAATATCTGATTGCGGAAGTTTAATTTAAAACTAAATCCTTTCCACTGCTCTGGTAACTTAGTTTCAAAACTAGGTTTATCATCGACTATTTTAAGCCCACCAAATCCTTCTACAATACTCATCCATGTTCCTGCCATACTAGTGATATGACAACCTTCTTCTACCTCTTTATTATAATCATCTAGATCAAGACGTGAGGTTCTTAAATAGAATTCATAAGCTTGATCCATACGGTCCAATTTTGCTGCTTGAATACTATGAACACAAGGAGATAATGAGCTTTCATGAACTGTTAATGGCTCATAGAAATCAAAGTGTTTTTCTAGTTCTTGTTTAGAAAAATGGTCTTCAAAAAAGTAGAATCCCTGAAGGACATCTGCCTGTTTGATATAACAACTTCTTAAAATGCGATCCCAAGACCATTTCTGGTTAATAGGTCTGTGTTTACCTTCTAATTCTTGTACAGGAATAATTTCTTTATCAAGAAAACCATCCTGTTGTAAATAGATTCCTAATTCTTCGTCGATAGGTTCATACATTTGATCTGCAACTTCTCTCCATGATGCAGTTTCTGATCCTGAAAGGTGTGTAAGACCTATGATGCGCTTATAGTCGTCATCATATCCGTCTTTTACCTTATCTAGATTTTCTAAGGCTTGATTGATACACCACTTGGCTAAATAGTTAGTATACCAATTATTATTCACATTATTCTCATACTCATTAGGTCCTGTCACACCTAGGATCATATATTTATTTGCTTTTTGAGAGAAAGTAGCACGTTGATGCCAGAATCTAGCGATGGCAATCATGACCTCTAGTCCCATTTCTGGCACATAAGAAAAATCACCTGTATAACGTACGTAGTTGTATATGGCAAATACCATGGCACCGTTGCGATGTATTTCTTCAAAGGTGATTTCCCATTCATTATGAGATTCTTCACCATTCATGGTTACCATAGGATAAAGAGCAGCTCCATTAGAAAACCCTAATTTCTCAGCGTTTTCAATGGCCTTGTCTAGCTGCTCATATCTGTATTTCAATAAATTTCTTGCTACTTGTTGATCTTTAGTAGCCATGTAGAAAGGTATACAATATGCCTCTGTATCCCAGTAAGTAGAACCACCGTATTTCTCACCAGTGAATCCTTTAGGACCTATATTTAAACGAGCGTCCTTACCTAAGTAAGTTTGGTTTAATTGAAAGATATTAAAACGTATCCCTTGTTGTGCTTTAAGATCACCGTCTATAGTAATATCTGCCATTGCCCAAATTTGAGCCCATTGCTCAATCTGACCTTGCAATAATACGTCATATCCGGCTAATGTAGCATGAGTCAAGACTTTTCTTGCAGCATCAAACAATTCATATTGTTGATGATTAAGACTAGAACAGTATCCAGCATACTTTCTTAAGGTTACCGTTTCACGCTCTTGAAGCTCTATACTAGCGGTATGGCGTATTATTTTAGTATTTTGTTCTAGATGATTTGCATATTGCAAATGCTCACCATTCTGAACTAGCTCTGATTGCATGAAGGTACATACATGAAAGTTAGTTTTATTAGTACGGCTGCGTATAAAACCTTGATGATCTTCAGAAATCAGTTCTTCTATTTCCCAAAATGCATCATCCCAATTTGAGTCCTCGTTAGTAATTCCGGCATCTAAATATGGTTGAAATTCTATTTTTACATCACCTTTAACCGCACTGACTTGATAATCAATCACTCCTAACTCATCAATCTCTAAACTCAAAAATCTACGAGCAATTACTTTTATCGCCTTATCATCAGAGAAATGAGCTACAAATGTGCGTTCATACCAACCTTCTTTCATATTCAACTCGCGTCGGTAATCCGTCACTTTATCTACTTGATTTAAATCAAGCGCTTCTCCATCAACAAAAACATCAATACCTATAAAATTAGGTGCGTTAAGAACTTTTGCAAAATATTCTGGATAGCCATTTTTCCACCATCCTACTCTTGTTTTATCTGGATAGTAAACTCCTGCGACATAACTTCCTTGAAAAGTTTCACCACTATATTGTTCTTCAAAATTAGCACGTTGTCCCATGGCTCCATTCCCTATAGAGAATAAACTTTCACTTGACTTTACTAAGCCAGGACTCCATCCTTCTTCTATGATGGACCATGCGTTGGGTTTTATATATTCCTGATTCATTCCTTATTCTTATTCAATAGTGTGTTTATATAATCTTCTGGCATGTCTGTAAAGTGATTAAAAACTTCATCTGCCTCGTGTAATATGTCTTTTTCTCCTAATCCAATGGAAATCATGCCTGCTGTATTTGCAGCTTGCACACCAGCGACACTATCTTCAAATACGATACTATCATGTGCATGGTATCCCAGCTGACTACAAGCACTGAGAAACACCTCTGGATCTGGTTTTGCTTTAGTGACATTAGTACCATCTACAATAACGTCAAACAAATTTTTAATGCCTAACTTTTCTAAAATGGGCCTCGCGTTTTTACTAGCACTACCTAATGCGATAGGCTGATTTTTACCCTTTAACTCTAGAAGAAAGTTATGGACTCCAGGCATAATATCTGATGTATCTAATGTTTTAATTAGATCTAGATATTCTTCATTCTTTTGGTCCATTTTCTCCTGAAAAACTTCAGCAGTAATTGTCTTATTTCCCCATTCAAGTATTTTCTTCAATGAGTTTACTCTAGAAACTCCTTTGAGTTGCTCGTTCTCTTCATGAGTAAAGTTGATTCCTAAAGATGCTGCTAACCGTTGCCATGCAATAAAGTGAAATTTTGCAGTATCAACAATAACACCATCAAGGTCAAATATGAATGCTTTTTTATTCATTATCTATAGACGGCTGATACGTAATCGCCTTTTTATTTGTGATTAATAAATTTGAAAATGCAGCAATAATTAAAAATATTCCTGCGATGGTCATAGCGTGTATTGATTCCTCTCCTATTAAGTTTTGTAAGAAGACAACACCACCTATAGCGGCTATGATTTGTGGTATAACGATAAACATATTAAAAACGCCCATCATTAATCCCATTTTATGCGACTCTACCGAGCTTGAAAGCATGGCATAAGGCATAGACAAAATACTTCCCCATGCAATCCCTATTAAACTGAAAGAGATAAGCAATTTATCTGGTTCACCTGGTATGAAAAACATGTATAAAAACCCTAATCCACCTAAGATTAAACTGGCCATATGAATATATTTCCTATTGATACTATTGTATGCAGTATAAAAAGTTAATCCTAGTGCAAACACCATAGAGGTCAATCCATAAATACCCATTTTAGAACCTACATCATCTGAAGCTTCATTATATGATTTATCCTGTTGCTTATACTCTAATGCTTTGGCATCATTTAAAAACACCACTTCATCATTAGCATCTCGCATCGTTATTAATTCTCCATTATCATCAGTTGTAGTTTTAGCAAACTCAATAACATCTGGCTTAGGAGCATTGTAGATATGTGAAGTTAAAGCAGGATTTGCAAGCGTCCACATAGCAAAAAAAGCAAACCAAGAAAAAAACTGCACCACACCTAATTTTTTCATAATCAGTGGCATCAGTGCATAGGTTCCTGATATGGTTTCCCACATTCCTTTCTTTTCTTCAGGTTCTTTTTCGGCGTCATCAAATTGTGCGAGTTCGGCTGGAGAGTATTCTTTTGTTGTAAAGATGGTCACCAAAATTGCTGTGATAAAAACAAAAGCACCAACTCCAAATGCAACCTTAACTGAATCTGGAACAACGCCAGATGGCGCTTCATTTGATATTTCCAATGTATCATTTACCCATTTCGGTAAATTACTGGCTACCCAAGTACCGACACCTATTATTAATGTTTGAACTACAAAACCATAGCTGCGTTGAGATTCTGGTAATTTATCTGCCACCAGAGCACGGAATGGTTCCATAGAAATATTAATAGAAGCGTCTAGCACTAATAAAAGACCAGCAGCCATCCATACCTCAGAAGAATAAGGCATAAATAATAAGGCGATAGAACTGAGAATGGCACCTATTAAAAAGAAAGGTCTTCTACGCCCTAGATTTTTATGCCAGGTATTATCACTTAAATAACCAATAATAGGTTGCACGATTAAACCAGCAAGTGGAGCTGCAATCCATAGTAATGGGATCTCATCTTTATTTGCTCCTAAAGTCTCAAAAATACGTGACATGGTAGAGCCCTGTAGGGCAAAACCGAACTGAATACCCAGAAATCCGAAACTCATGTTCCAAATGTTCCAGAAACCTAACTTAGGTTTTTGCATATCGTTATAATTTATAATGACGATAAGCCTTATGACTTATCAAAACTTAATGTGTGTGAAGAAGATAAGTTTTGATAGTTTGTCTAATCATTTACATTTTTAGACGGTCGCAAGTTAAAAAATTAAGGCGTAGATTCTCTTTCAATTAATGAAGTTTTTACGATAACGGTTTCGTAAGTTTCATCTTCTTGGTGATCAGATTCTAATTTTTGAATCAGCTTTGCAGCAGCTAATCCACCCATTTCTTCGCCTTTTTGTCCTATGGTTGTTAATGTAGGACTAGCATACTTAGACAACATACCATCAGTAAAAGCAACGATTGCAACATCATCAGGCACTTTTCTACCAATTCCTTGCAATGCCTTACTAGCGGTTACCGCAAACAGTTCATTAACTGCAAGTAACCCGTCATAATTACCAGCCGTCAGAAATTCCTTTATCTTATCTCCACAATTTTCAATGTCTTCAACTTTTAAAATAGCACTTTCATCTATTTCATAACCTCTTTTCATTAATGCCTCTTTAAAACCTTGAGTACGCAACCTACCTACATTAACATAATCCGGTGTTGAGATCAGACCTAGGTTACGACGGTTTTTACGCAATAAAAAATCGGTAGCTTTATTTGCGGCCTCAACATCATCAATTATGATTTTATCACAGGCGATATCATCTGCAACACGATCAAACATGACAATAGGCATACCTTGATTAGTCACCTCTCTTAAGTGGTGGAAGTCCTGTCGCTCCATAGTCTCTTTAGAAAGACTCATTACAAAACCATCAATACTTCCATTTGCCAGCATATCCATATTAACTACTTCTTTATCAAAACTTTCACCAGACAGGCATATAATTACTTGATATCCTTTTTCATTTGCCACACGTTCTACACCAGAAATTACCGTCGCAAAAAAATGATGGACTATCTCTGGAATAATCACACCTATCTTTTTAGTCTTTTGATTTTTTAAGCTTAACGCGATATTGTTAGGCTTAAAATTATACTGCTTTGCATACTCTTGAATCTTGGTACGTGTTTCAACGCTAATCTCGTGAGAATCCCTTAAAGCCTTGGAAACAGTTGATATGGAGACCTTTAATTCTTGTGCGATTTTCTTAAGAGTTAACTTTTGAGCCATCTGATCTAAATATTTTAAAAATAAAGAGTTACGCTTTCGCGAAAGCGTAATATAGTATATAATAATTTACTACAAAACACCGAAAACGTTTTCGTAGAATTACATTACGAAAACGGTTTCTTAACATAAGGTTTACATATTTTTGGGGCGTGTGAGAAGAAGATATTAACTATTAATTTAAACTAATTTCAGTAATGAATCAAAAATTTAAAACTGCTTTATTGCTCCTAATCTTACCTTTGCTAGCTGTTGCCCAAAGTGTTATCACAGGAACAATTAAAGATGCAAGTACTGGATTACCTGTCCCTAGCGCCAGTGTACTTGTTAAAGGAACCTCTAATGGTACCGCAACAGATTTCGATGGGAATTACACTCTTAATAATGTACCAGATGGTGCAGTCATTGTTTTTTCTTACATAGGATATACTACTCAAGAAGTAGCTTATACTGGTCAAAGCACAATTGACATTGCACTAGCTGAAGATCCATCAGAATTAGACGCGATTGTATTAATAGGTTATGGTAGTATTAAACAAGAAAATGTTACTAGTGCTCAAGAAACTATTAAGTCAGAAGAGTTTAATAAAGGTGCCATTACTTCACCAGGTCAATTAATCGCTGGTAAAGCTGCTGGTGTGCAAGTTACGGCTGCAAGTGGTCGCCCTGGAGACGGACCTGTTATACGTGTACGTCCTGGCTCTACCTTATCTGGTAGTCAAGATGCTCTTTATGTGGTAGATGGTGTGCCGCTAGATCAAAGTAATGCAAGTTTAAACTCCATTAACCCTAATGACATTGAAAGTATCACTATTTTAAAAGATGCATCTGCAACGGCTATATATGGTAATCGTGCGTCTAATGGTGTTGTTTTAATTACTACAAAAAAGGCTAATTTCAGTAGCGATCTTAAGGTAAGATATGATGTACAGTTTGCTGTTGAAAAGGTAGACAACTATACAGATGTATTAACAGGCGATGAATTTCGTCAAATGGTAGCTGATCAAGGTCGTGACACTTCTATATTGGGAGACGCAAATACTGACTGGCAAGATGCTATCTACCAAAATGGTACTCGTGCCATTCACAACCTTACCATTGAAAAGGGATATGATAACACATCTATCAGAGCTTCTCTAGGATACAATAATGAACATGGTACATTACAGCGCTCTGGTTATGAACGAGCAAGTTTAAGTTTAAATGTGATCCAGAAGTTATTGGATAATAAATTAAAACTGACATTCACTTCTCAACTAGCTCAAGAAGAAATTAGAAATGCAGATACTGGTGCTGTAGGTGCAGCCGTAGTTTTTGACCCGACACAGCCTATATTTAGTGGTAATGACCTTTATGGTGGATATTTTGAATATACAAACTCTACAGGTATTGAGCCTAATGCACCTAGAAATCCTCTAGGGCTTTTAAACAGTTTAGACTCACAATTAGATAACTATCAGGCGAGACTTAACATGAATGCAGAATATAAGTTACCTGTTAAAGGACTTAAATTTACAGGTAATGCTGGTATCGACTATAATGAATTTGACTCTTATTCTTTAAGAGATGCAAATTCTGGGGCAGGTGATCGCGTCGCTTCTAAAAACTTTAGTCGTGGTATAAGAAGAAATAATCTTCTTGATGGTCGTTTTGATTATTCCAGAGATTTAGAAAAACTAAATACACAAATGGACCTTACTTTAGGTAGTAGTGTTCAAACATTTTTTAGACAATCTTTTGATCGTGGATTAGAGAATGGATCACTTGTTGACTTTCTTTCATCTCCAGATGAAAATTCAATTGTAACATTCTTCGGTAGAGCCTCTTTTGACATTAATGACTTGCTAGTTCTTTCAGGAAGTTATTCTCGTAATGGTAGTTCAAGATTCTCTAAAGACAATAGATGGGCAAACTTCTACGGAGTCAGCGGAGCTTTAAAGTTGACGAACACTGACTTTGTAAAGAACAGTACCGTTCTTTCACAATTAAAAATACGTGGTGGATTTGGTCAGACTGGTCAGCAAGAAATCAGTGCTCCATTTGCTTATTTATCTACATTTACTCCAGGTCAACAAACGGCGGCCGTTCAATTCGGTAATCAGTTTGTAACAACCATACGTCCAGAAGGATCAATAGACTTAGTTTGGGAGACAACAGACCAATGGAATGCTGGTATTGACTTAGGTTTCTTTAACAACCGTTTAACGGGTAGTGTTGATGGATTCTATAGAGAAACATCTGATCTATTATTATTCGGTCCACTTCCGGCAGGTGGATTAGAAAACGGTAGTATTCAAAATGCAGGTTCTACTTTAAGTCGTGGTATTGAAACGAGTATCAATGTAAAAGTTCTTGAGACAGAAAATATGACTTGGAACATTGGTGGAAACATTACATTCCAAGAAATTGAAATTACTGATCTTGCTGGTGCAAATGATGATCCTGTGCAAGTAGGTGGTATCTCTGGTGGAGTAGGTAATAATATTCAAGAATGGGCTGTAGGATCTGATCCTACTACATTCCACGTGTTCCGTCAGGTATATGATCAAGATGGTGCGCCTCTTGACGGTGTCTTTGTTGACACTAATGGTGACAATGTGATTAACGATGCTGACAGAGTACGTTACAAGAAAGCTAATCATGACGCTTATTTTGGTTTAACAACTAACTTCTCTTATAAGAGATTTGACTTAAGTGCTACTTTAAGAGGTGCCGCAGGTGGATATAATTACAACAATGTAAGCTCTAATTCAGCAAACCTTGCCACTATCTTCCCTACGAATACTCAAAATCCGCTGTATCTTAATACTCCATCAGATTTTCTAAACACAGGATTTAGTGATCAAGAAGTGTTTTCTGATTACTATCTTCAAAAAGCTGACTTTGTCAAATTAGATAACGTATCGTTAGGATATAACTTCCCTGGCGACAAATTGGACATAAGAGCCTCTATTACAGGAACTAACTTACTTACAATTACAGATTATGATGGTGTAGACCCTGAGGTTTTCAATGGAATTGATAACAATCTGTTCCCTAGAAATCGCGGAATCATCTTAGGTCTAGGATTTAATTTTTAAAATTTAAAAAAGCAATAATATGAAAATGTATAAATCGATTATTTTGGTTTTCTTAGGTATGTTATTATTCACAGCTTGTGATGACGTGCTTACTGTAGAACCAGATGGAGATTCTCTAACAGAAGCTGATTTATTAAAAGACCCTACTACTTATCGCGGTCTTATTGCAAAAGCCTATGCAGGTTTAATGCTAGGCGGACAATCTGGTGGTGATGGTAATGCAGATATTTCTGGAATCGATGGTGGTTTTTCTAACTACCTAAGATTATACTGGAACATGCAAGAGCTTACGACAGATGAAGCTATCATCGCATGGAATGACGGTACTATTAAAGATCTTCATGGTCACGTGTGGACAGATGGAAATGAGTTCATCAACGCTATGTTCTCTAGAATCAATTATCAGATTTCTGTATGTAATGAATTTATAAGACTATCGTCAGATGCAAAACTTAACGAGTTTGATGTGCCTAGTGATATTAGAGCAGAAGTAGCAGAATACAGAAATGAAGCTCGCTTTTTAAGGGCTTACTCATACTATCATGGTATGGACCTTTTTGGAACAATGCCTTTTAGTACTGAAAACACTGATGTAGCAAATGGTCTAGAAGCAATCAATAGAACGGACTTATTCAACTGGATTGAAACAGAACTATTAGCTATTGAAGACCAAATTGTTCCAGCAGGAATGAATGAGTATGGTAGAGCAGATCAAGCTGCCCTTCAAATGTTATTAGCAAAGATGTATTTAAATGCAGAAGTTTATACAGGAACTGAAAGAAACGATGATGCCTTAATCTATACGAATAAGGTAATTAATGGTGGATATACGATTCCAACGGTACCATATGCGTATAGTTTCTATGCAGATAATGATAGTAACGGTGCACAAAGCGAGTTTATCTGGACTTTAAACTTTGATGGTTTAAATACACAAACATTTGGTGGCACGACTTACTTAACACACGCACCAGTTGGTGGAGATATGGATCCTTCAGAGTTTGGTATCAACGGTGGTTGGGGTGGAATACGTACGACAAAGGAATTTGTTGAGTTATTCCCAGGAATGGAAAATAGCGCAGACCAGCGTGAAACTTTCTTTACTCAAGATCAAAATTTAGAAATTGCTGATGTTGGACGATTCAAAGATGGGTTTGCTATTCAGAAATTTAAAAACATCGACGTAAATGGTAATGCTGGTAGCGATACTGTAGGAGACTTTGTTGATATAGATTTCCCAGTATTTCGATTATCAGATGCCTATTTAATGTATGCTGAAGCTACTGTAAGAGGCGCTGCTGGCGGAGACTTAAACATAGCCGAAGGCTATATCAATCAACTACGTGAAAGAGCTTATGGAAACACTAGTGGTAATATCACAGCAAGTGATATAGACCTAGATTTTATACTAGATGAAAGAGCTAGAGAACTCCATTGGGAAACGCATAGACGTCAAGATTTGATCCGTTTCGGAAAATTCACGACAGGTAAAGTATGGGCATGGAAAGGAAATGTTCAATCTGGAACTACAACCGCTCCATTCCGTAATTTATTACCTATTCCAGCACAAGAAGTAAATTTAAATCCTAACCTAATCCAGAATCCTGGATACTAATTATAAATAAGCAATACGATGAAAAAGTTTTCAATATTAATACTATCGTTTTTAGCAATTGCTGCTATCACATCTTGTGATGACAATGATTCTGAAGAATTCAATTTAAACACTAATACCGCTGGAGAAATTACATTATCTCCAGGATCTGGAGCATTTGAAGTAACAGAGTTTAATGGTGATGACCTAGCAGAGCGTTTTACATGGAACGCTATAAGCCTTGAAGTACCAGTACAAATAGACTATACTTTACAAATGGATACTGACATGGGTGACTATAGTGCACCACAAATATTAGGAGCTAGTACTGAGACTAATGTTGCCGTTACTTATGAAACGTTAAATGCGGCTGCGATTGCACTAGGTGGAGAAGCAACTGTTGCTAGTAATTATAAATTAAGAGTTGTAGCTACTACAGCAGACCCAGCTGTTAACCCTATAGTTTCAAATGAGGTAAACATCATTATCACTCCTTTTGCAGCATATCCGTTCTCAGACTTATATCTAGTTGGAGCAGCCACAGAAGCTGGATGGAGTAATGATAACAACAACCCTGCGTTGTTCCGTGATCCAGCAAACGAAACCGTTTATTATTACACAGGTTATTTCAACGGTGATGAATTTAAATTACTTTCTACTCCAGGATTCTGGCAGCCACAATATGGTGAGCGCAACGGAGCTGTAGGAGTTAATGATGGTGGTGGTAGTGACCCTAATTCATTTGCTGCACCTGCTGCTGGTTACTATGACTTTGTGGTAGATGTAGATGGCGTGACCAACTCTTCAGAAGGAGCTTCTAGTTTCTCTATAACAGCTAATAGTACTGCAGCAACTGCGGCAACTTACACAACGGTTGGTATTATAGGTGATAGTACTCCTGCAGGATGGGGCGCTAGTACAGCTATGAATCAATCTAGCTTTGATCCTCACAAATGGAGCTTAAGAAACGTTACTCTTATATCTGGTGAATTAAAGTTTAGAGCAAACGATGATTGGGCAACTAACTGGGGAAGCGATACTGAATTCTCAGGTCAGGGAACTCAAGATGGTCCTAATGTGCCTATAGCACCAGGAGCTTATGACATCTTCTTTAATGATTTAGATGGTCGTTACATATTAATTCCTGTTCAATAATTAATGGACAGATAATAATTAAAAAGGGCTGGTAACAGCCCTTTTTTAGATTAAAGACTTTACTATGAAAAACAATTTACTTATACTTTTAGCATTTATAGGATTCGCTTTCGCGAAAGCGCAAGTAACCACAAACCCATCCACTCCTACTCAAACAGATCAGGTTACATTAATATTTGACTCTACTGGTACGGCGTTAGAAAATACCACAGGTACTCTTTATGCCTACACCGGTGTAACGATTAACGGAAATAGATGGCAAAACATTATTGTGCCCACATTTAATGATAATAATGGCGCACCTCAATTTGTAAATACAGGAGGAAATATCTACCAGTTAACACTTGGGTCTGATATAGAGTCCTTTTATAATGTCGCAGCTGGTGATGTCGTGAGTGAAATATGCCTAGTTGTAAGAAACGCAGCAGCAAGTGCCCAGACAAGTCCAGATATTTTTCTACCTATTTTTCAACCAGGCCTAAATGCATTAATTACCTCACCTGCAGATGGAGATATTTTTACCTTAAATCAAACCATCAATATATCAGGTGACGCTTCTCAAAATGCAACACTTGAATTAAAGGTCAATAATACATCAATAGGCACTGCGACTAGTTCTATGAACATCACATCACCGTATACTTTTAATACGACAGGTGGACACACAATAGAATTAACTGCAGATAATGGAGCACAACAAATCACAGATGCTGTGAACGTTTTTGTTCCTGCGGCAACGCAAACGCAAACAAGACCTGCTGGGCTTAAAAATGGAGTCAATGAGAATGCAGATGGTAGTGTCACTTTTTTACTCGCTGCTCCAGGAAAAACGGATGCTGCCTTAATAGGTGATTTTACAAACTGGAACCTAGACACTAACTTTCAAATGTTTAAAGATGGTGACTACTTCTGGGTAACTGTTCCTAGTTCAAATTTTACTGCTGGACAGACTTTTCAATATCAATATATAGTTGATTATACTTTCAAAGTTGCAGATCCATTTTCTGGATTAATATTAGATCCAGATAGTGATCAATATATCAAGCCTGGTAATTACCCTAATTTACCAACATATCCTACAGGACTTACAACTGGTGATGTATCATTATATACTTATCAAGCGACACCTTATAATTGGACGGTTAATAATTTTCAGAAACCTAATAAGGAAAACCTAGTTATTTATGAACTATTAGTACGTGACTTTTCAGAGAACGATAGTTTTCAAGAAGTAATAAATCGTATTGACTATTTAGAAACATTAGGAATCAATACGCTACAATTAATGCCAGTAAATGAGTTTGAAGGAACGGACAGCTGGGGTTATAATCCTAAGTTTCATGGAGCATTAGATAAAGCATACGGTACCCCAGAAAAATTTAAAGAGTTAGTAGATTTATGTCATTCTAGAGGAATTGCTGTTGTAATAGATGTAGTATATAATCATGCCTTTTCGCAAAGTCCATTGTGTCAACTTTGGTGGGATGAAAATAACTTTAGACCAGCTGCAAACAACCCTTATTTAAATTCTTCTCCTACGCATGACTTTAATGTTGGTTATGATTTCAATCATGAGAGCCAGTGGACCAGAGACTATGTTAAACAGACATTACAATACTGGATCGATGAGTATCGTATCGACGGTTTTAGGTTTGATCTTTCGAAAGGATTTACTCAAAACTTCACACTAGGTAACATTAGCGCATGGAGTGCATATGATCAATCTAGAGTAGATATTCTTAACGATTATAAGAACACCATTTGGAATGCAAATAGCAATGATATATACATGATTCTTGAACATTTAGGCGACAACTCTGAAGAGACAGCCTTAGCAAATGCAGGCTTTATGCTATGGGGCAAGATGACTGATGAGTTTAATCAAAATTCTATGGGTTATTCTAGTAACAATGATGTTTTTAGATCTTACTATCTAGCTAGAGGATGGAATGACCAGCACCTAGTTGCTTATGCAGAAAGTCATGATGAGCAACGTTTAATGTATAAGAACTTAAATTTTGGAAACTCTGCAAATTCTTCGCATAACGTACGTAGTTTACCTGTAGCATTAGATAGACAAGAGGCTATTGCTGCGATATTATACAGCATACCTGGCCCTAAAATGCTTTGGCAGTTTGGCGAGTTAGGCTATGAGATAGATATTGATCAGAACGGTCGTACAGGTCGCAAACCGATACCATGGACACTGAATTATGATACTGACCAAGACCGCATGGACTTATATAATGTTACTGCTACCATGATAGGTTTTAAAACTAAATATCCAGATACGTGGAACACTACAAACAACAACCTAGATGTGTCTGGAGTTACAAAACGTATTAATTTAAATGGACCTGTCTTTGACGTCGTTGTACTGTCTAATTATGGCATTACAGCCCAAAATGTTAATCCAAATTTTAGTCAAAACGGAACTTGGTATGAATACTTCAGTAATACAACTGTAAATATTACTAATACCACTGCAATGATTAATCTACAACCTGGTGAATATCGAGTTTACTCTACTCAGCAATTACAAGATCCATTAAGTAATGAAGACAGCTCTAACTTAACGACAGGTATAAAGTTGTATCCTAATCCTGCTCAAAACTCTTTCAGATTATCTGAAGACATTCAAAGCATGAAAATTTACAACATGAAAGGACAGCAAGTACTTGATTATGAAAAGAGCTTACCCAATTACTCTATCGAGAGCCTTACAAGTGGCGTTTACATCATCACAGTTCAAACTGTAAAAGGAAATCACCAAATAAAATTGATAAAAGAGTAGTTAATCAGACAAATAAGTACTTTAACGATTAGTTTTTCTGGATTGGTCACATTTTAAATAAAAGAAGAGTATAATCAGATATTTGTAATGCTCAAATAAAGGACTTAGGTTTTCCCTAAAAATTTAAGTACCGATTTAAGTGTAACCTAATACTCTTTTCATAATTCATTCGGTTACGAAAGCCTATCTCACGATAGGCTTTCTTTGTTTAACGACCTTTTGTATGAATTTTATAGCGTTTATCGATATTAGAAAAAATGTAAGATTTTAATTATCTTTATGCATGCATAATAAACAAATTTGCAGAAGGAATAATTAATTATTCTTATAACTCTTACTCTTTTCAAAAATAGAGTTATGAAGCCCGTTTAACGACGGGCTTTTTTTATTGGTAAATATTATTTGAAAAGTTGTCTTTCTAAAAGAAAAGTAGTGAGTACCACATCAAAATTGCGCTGTATATCAACAGGCATATATTTAATTCTATTTTGACCACAACGTACTCTCAGTTTTTCAAAATAAGCGCTTACAGCTTTTTTATAAACTTCTTTTACATTATCTGCATATAAATCGATATGTTCACCAGTCTCTACATCAGTATAACGAGCAGGTTTATTTGTAAAGTCAAAATTTACTTCAGTAGCACTATCATAGGTATGAAAGAGGACTACATCATGTTTATTATATTTTAAATGTCTTAACGCCTCAAACAGTTCTTTTTCTTGGACGTCACTTTGGAACATATCTGTAAAAAGAAAAATAAGAGATCGTCGCTTCATTTTCTCTGCAATCTCATGTAAATACTTATAGGTATTTGTTGTTGTTCCTTTAGGCTTATTCACAACCATTTTAGACAACTGATCTAATAACATATTGTGATGTCTATCACTACCTTTTTCAGGTGCATAATATTCATAAGAATCACTGTAAACAGATAATCCTACAGCATCCCTTTGTTTTTTGAGTACACTCATTACACTAGCAGCTGCTAGTGCGCTGTATCCTACTTTATTGAGATTTCCTAATTGTTGATTAGAAACTGAAGGATAATGCATAGAAGGGCTATTGTCTATAATCAGATGACAACGCAAATTAGTTTCTTCATCGTATCGCTTTGTGTATAGCTTATCCGTTTTAGCAAAAAGCTTCCAATCTATGTGACGTGTACTTTCTCCTGGATTATAGATCTTATGCTCTGCAAATTCTGCACTAAAACCATGGAAAGGAGATTTATGCATTCCAGATATGAAACCTTCAACTACCTGACTGGCTAGTAGCGCAAGGTTTTTAAAGCCTGTAGTTTTATTTAACTCCTTTTGAATATCCATTTTGTGAAGATAAGAGTATCAAGAATATTTGCAAATTATCTTTTTATAAAAGTACTAAGGACTGAAAAGATTCCGCTTTCGCGAAAGCGGAATACTTATCAACCTAATTGTTATGCATACCTAATAGATTTTAACAACCATCTTACCCTTATTTTTACCATCAAACAAATCAATAAAGGCTTGTGGTATGGAATCAAATCCTTCTACAATTGTTTCTTCATGTTTTAACTTACCTTCTTTTAACCATTTAGACAGTTGTTGAACACCTTCTGGAAAATCTTCCTCGAAATTACGAACTATAAACCCTTGCATTTTAACACTTTTCTTTACCAGTGTAGTCTCTAAACGAGGACCAGTAGGTTGCTCTGTTTCATTATAAAGCGAGATAGCACCGCAATTAATGACACGCCCAAAGCGATTGATATTTTTCATGGCAGCATCTAAGGTATAACTACCTACATTATCAAAATAGATATCGACGCCGTCCGGTGCATATTCTTTAATAGCCGCTGCCATATCATCTGTCGTGTTATAATTAATGGCTGCGTCAAATCCCAGCTGATCAGTAAGTAGCGATACTTTTTCATCAGATCCAGCAATCCCTATTACCCTTAATCCTTTTATTTTACCAATTTGACCTACTATGGAACCTACCGCACCAGCTGCACCAGATACTAGTAATGTCTCACCTTTTTTAGGTTCTCCTATCCTATTTAATCCAAAGTAAGCGGTTAATCCTGTTAAACCTAAAACTCCTAAATAGGCACTTAGAGAGATACTGTCACCATCTACATTACGCAAATTATCCCCAGTATGCACTTGATATTCTTTCCAATCTAACATTCCGGTTAAAAAATCCCCTTTGCTAAACTTATCATTTTTACTTTCAACAACCTCAGCAATTACGGTAGAAGCGATTGGATTATTAATTTTAAATGGTTCGATATAGGATTCTTCATCGCGCATGCGTCCTCTTAAATATGGATCTACTGAAACATATTTTGCCTTTAAAAGTATTTCTCCAGATTTAATGGGTGGTTGTTCTTCACTTATAATTTTAAAATCGCCTGTTTGGGGTGCTCCGTCTGGTCTTTGATTTAATATTATAGTCCTGCTCATGATTAGTATTTTATTTCAAGATACTGTAATGGTGAGCAACGATGTACTAGCGTTGTATTAAAGTTTAAAACGATTAGGTTAAATATTTGAAAACGTAATGCTTCTTAAACTTGAAAAACAATGAGTTACGAGCATAAAAAAGCCTGTTTCAATTACAAAACAGGCTTCTTTATAAAGTAAAAACTATAATCTAGTTCAATAATGCGTCTATTGCATCTGTATATGCATTCTTAGGCGCAACACCTACTTGACGTCCTACTACTTCTCCATTTTGGAAAACAAGAACTGTAGGGATGTTACGAACACCATATTTTGCAGCAAACTCTTGATTTGCATCTACATCCATTTTACCTACAACGGCTTTACCATCATAATCTGTAGCTACTTCATCAATGATAGGACCTACCATGCGACATGGTCCGCACCATGCTGCCCAAAAATCTACCAATACTGGCTTATCACTGTTTAATACTGTTTCTTCAAAATTTGCATCTGTTATTTCTAGTGCCATCTTACTTGCTGTTTAAAATTCTATATACAAAAGTAATCAAATCCTATTCCATATCACAGGCTGTCACCATTAGACTTACTTATAGCGATATGTTGCTTAGTGATTTGACCTTAATTAACTCCATAATTAATGCCTTGTTCGTCTAATAGATCTAATAATTCGTTAGTTACATTCACTTTTTTCAAGCGACTAGGCATATTCAAAGAGATTTTTTCTTCGTGATCTACAAGATTAAAAAACAATTGATGATCACCTTTATGGGTCTCTATAACATCTTTTAACCACTCGACTCTATTTTCAACGACCTCACTAATGTGAAATTGAATAGTCAATTTTTTTGCACTACTAGCCATTAAGTCCTGTAGTTGCTGCATGGCCATAAAATTAATACGAGGATCTGTAGGCTTACCTGTCTTCTTATCAATCCAGCCTTCTTTGATTTTAATCTTGCAATGGATAAAAGAATTAGGGACTAAAAAGTGCCTGAATTTTAAGTAATCTTCATTAAAAAGTCTGAACTCAAAACTGTCTTCATAATCTTCAACCGTAAACATTCCCCAACCTTTATTGGTTTTTGTAATACGATGCTGAACATCACTTATCACTCCACAAAAGGTCAAATCTCTATTTACTAAACCATGTAAATCTTTTAAGCTAGACAGTCCTGTATTACAGAAAAATTCCATCTCTTTTTTATAATCATCAAGTGGATGACCAGAGATATAAATACCTACAACTTCTTTTTCACGTTTCAATTTCTCCATCGTGCCCCAATCTTCACAGATAGGTAATTCTGGTTCTGGAATCTGTACATCACTAGCTTCTCCAAAAAGACTTACCTGAGCACTGTTTTCATTTTCCTGATATTTTTGAGCATATTTAACAACCTGCTCTAAAAAAATCTGCCCATTATCAGATTGATGGAAATACTGTGCTCTATTCTCTCCACCTAGCCCATCAAATCCACCGCTTAAGGCTAGTGCTTCAAAAGACTTCTTATTAGCAGCACGCAAATCAATACGCTTAGCCATATCAAAAATGCTTTTATAAGCAACGTCTTTTCTATTTTCTATAATAGTCATTACAGCTCCATGACCGAGACCTTTAACAGCTCCCATCCCAAAACGAACCGCACCTTGTTTATTTACCGTAAACTTATAGTTAGACTCATTAACATCTGGACCTAGCACAGGTAATCCCATATGTTTACACTCATCCATAAATTTAGTTACGTCCTTAATTTGGTTCATATTGTTGGACAAGGTTGCCGCCATGAACTCTGCTGGATAGTTTGCTTTTAAATAAGCAGTTTGATAACCTATCCACGCATAGCATGTGGAGTGAGATTTATTAAATGCATAAGATGCAAATGCTTCCCAATCTTTCCATACTTTTTCAAGTATTTCACGATCATGACCATTTGATTCTCCGTTATCTAAGAACTTAGGCTTCATTTTTTGCAGTGTAGCCATTTGCTTTTTACCCATCGCCTTACGCAAGACATCTGCCTCACCTTTTGAAAAGTTTGCAAGCTTTTGAGAAAGTAGCATTACTTGCTCTTGATAGACGGTAATACCATAGGTTTCTGAAAGATACTCTTCCATACCATCAAGATCATAGCTTATCTCTTTTACACCATGTTTTCTATCAATAAAATCTGGTATATATTCAAGCGGACCAGGACGATACAAGGCGTTCATGGCAATTAAATCTGCAAATTGCGTCGGTTTTAAATCACGCATATACTTCTGCATACCAGCACTTTCATACTGAAATATCCCTATTGTATTACCTTCTTGAAAAAGCTCATAAGTTTTAGCATCATCTAATGGTATAGACTCGATATCGAGATCAATATGGTGTCGCTCTTTAATAATTGCAACAGTGTCTTTAATCTGACTTAGTGTTTTAAGCCCTAAAAAGTCCATCTTCAACAATCCCGCGCTTTCTACAACCTCATTATCAAATTGGGTTACATAAAGGTCTGAATTTTTTGCGGTAGCAACCGGTACAAAATTAGTAAGTGGCGCAGGTGTTATGATCACACCACAGGCATGAACTCCAGTATTTCTTACAGAACCTTCTAAAATACGAGCTTGTCTTAAAGTTTCAGCAGCCAGGTCAGATCCTGCTGCGATACCTCTAAGCTCTTCAACCATGTCAGCATCCTCACCACGGAATTTGCTACGAACCTCATTATCTTCAAGAGCAAAAATCTTTTTAAGCTTAGCAAAATCAGGAATTAATTTTGCAATATGATCTGCTTCATTAAGTGGTAAATCTAATGCTCTTGCGGTATCACGTATGGAAGATTTTGCCGCCATGGTACCATAAGTAATAATTTGTGCCACCTGACTGGCTCCATATTTCTCAATGACATAATCCATCACTTTGTATCGATTTTCATCATCAAAATCGATATCAATATCTGGCATACTTACACGATCTGGATTTAAGAAACGCTCAAAAAGTAAGTCGTAATGTATCGGGTCTACATTTGTAATCCATAAGCAATAGGCGACTACACTACCTGCCGCACTACCACGACCAGGACCTACTGCTACATCCATGTCTCTAGCAGCCTTTATAAAATCCCAAGTAATTAAGAAATATCCTGGATATCCCGTTTTACGGATCGTTTCTAGTTCAAAATCTAGACGTTCTTCAATTTCCGGTGTAATCTCACCATAACGTATTTTTGCACCTTCATAAGTTAGGTGCCTTAGGTAAGCATTCTCACCACGTTTTTCATTATCATGTTCATCTTGCGCGTCTAGAAACTGTTCTGGAATATCAAACTTAGGTAATAGTACATCTCGTGCTAGTTCAAAGGGTTCTATCTTATTTAGAACTTCGCTAATATTAAGAATCGCCTCAGGCAAATCCTTAAACAAAAGTTTCATCTCTGTAGCAGATTTGTAATAGTACTCTTGATTAGGCAATCCATATCGATAACCACGTCCACGACCTATAGGTGTCGCTTGCTTCTCTCCATCTTTTACACATAATAAAATATCGTGTGCATTTGCATCTTCCTTATGTACGTAATAAGTATTATTAGTCGCTACCATTTTGATGTTATGCTTTCGCGAAAGCGATATCAAAACCTCATTTGCTCTATCTTCATCTTCCTGTCCATGACGCATGATTTCAACATATAAATCATCGCCGAATTCTTCTTTCCACCAAAGAAGTGCTTCTTCGGCTTGATTTTCTCCTATGTTGAGGATTTTTGAAGGCACTTCTCCATACATGTTACCAGTAAGGACAATAACGTCTTCTTTAAACTCTTGAATTAATTTTTTATCAATTCTAGGAACATAATAAAACCCATCTACATAGGCTTTACTAGACATTTTTGCAATGTTGAGATAACCATTTTTATTTTTGGCCAGCAATACGATTTGATACCCATTGTCTTTATGGGACTTATCATTCATATCCTCGCAAACAAAAAACTCACAACCTATAACAGGTTTTAATGGCTTTTTTTGCAACTCATTATCATCATCATTTACTAGGCTCGCATTATGGGCTTTTACCGCTTTTACAAAATGAAAAGCTCCCATCATATTTGCATGGTCTGTCATGGCTACAGCAGTCATGTCATTTGCAGCAGCTGCCATTACCAGATCTTGAACACTTGCAGTAGACTGCAAGATTGAAAATTGAGAATGAGAATGTAAATGTGCAAATTGTGCCTCATTAAGTTCCTCTAGATTTTCTTTAATTTCTTGTTTAGAAAGCTCTGGTGATGAAGATTCTTTTAGTTGATCTGATGCTTTCTTAAGATTAATATGAGTAATCCCTACAGGTCGTATAGGTGCCGGATTCTGTTGTTGAAAGCGTACAAAGTAATCGTCTGCAACGTCTAGTTGTTGTTTTGAATATTGTTGCTTACGTATTAATTCTAAGAAACATCTAGTTGTCGCTTCAACATCTGCAGTGGCGTTATGGGCCTCTCCAAACGGTTGATTAAAAAGAAACTGATGTAACTCTGTAAGTGTAGGTAACTTAAATTTACCACCACGACCACCAGGTATCTGGCATAATTGTGCAGTGTGTTCTGTACAGGTATCTAGTACCGGGATCTCTTGTAAATCGTTTGCGATTTGAGTTCTCTCAAACTCTGCACCAGTGACGTTTAAATCAAATTTTAAATTCTGACCTACTACAAATTTTGCTTTACTAAGTGCTATATTGAATTCAGACAGCATTTCTTCTAGCGGCACACCTTGCTGATCTGCAAGTGCTGTAGAGATACCATGAATACGCTCTGCATCATAGGGTATATCAAAACCATCTGGCTTAACTAGATAATCCTTGTGCTCAATAAGGTTACCCATTTCATCATGCAATTGCCATGCAATTTGTATCACACGTGGCCAATTGTCTACATCTGTATAAGGTGCATCCCAGCGTTTAGGTAATCCTGTAGTTTCAGTGTCAAAAATGAGATACATAGTAGAATGAGTGTTGCGTTATCGAGTTGTCAAATTGTTATTATTAAGTCAAAAAAATCAGTTATACTCAACCAGTTAATTAACTTAAAAACAGTTATTTAAAAATCGATTAAAATTTAAAATCAGAATTTTAAATATACGTGATTGAAACTCTTTTTAAAAATGTAGTTATGAACAAAAGCAGCAAAAGATTTACTTATTTACATCTAAAAAAAAGACCCTTTTGATGCCTCAAAAGGGTCCTCAATCAATAATCTATGGAAATTATGCTATGCTTTCCATCGCACTTACTTTATTTAATGCTGTTTGCACATTATCACGATGCTTCGTTAACAATGAATTTGTTGACGGCGGCAATGTCATATCTGCAATTATGGTATCATACTCCTCTACAGCAGCTTTCTCTCCTCTAATTGCCTCTTCTAACATGCTTTCTTCATTATCTGAGGTAAAGGTAGATTGATGTTCATCCATGCGCGGTGCGCATCACCTTTTACACTCGTTCCTTTATCTGGAGTTGCTCCATAGTTACGGATTTCATTTTTAAGCTCGTGACCAAAATCATATCGTTCTTGCGCTTGATTTTCAAAAAATCCTTTTAATCTTTTACTCTCTACTTTTTCTTTGGCCAATTTATATCCAGCCTCAGCATCATAATTTTTTTTCTAATAATTCATTTAGCTTGTTTGCTACTTCTTCTGTGTAATTCATAATATTAGTTTGTATGGTTATTTAATTAATATACCTCAATATACAGACAGAATACAGTTCAGACCGAGTGATTAACATGGGTTTACACCAAGCTTAATATAGATTTAAGTTTATAATACCGATATAACCCATTCTTGTTAAAAGACTTAACTTTTGGGATGTAAATAGGGCTAGTTATATACGCTTTCGCGAAAGCGTACAAAAAAAGCGACCTTACAATAATTGCAAGGTCGCTTTACATTAAGTAAATAAGTAAGTATTATGAACCGCACATCTCGCAGTCATCTCCATTGCTTGCCGCTTCTTTAGCTCGCAATAGGATTTCTTTATATTCTTCAGCCGTCATTTCTTCACTCTCTGTAACGACTTTTGTATTAATAATGTCTGCAGCAGCTTCCATAACTTTTGCAGCAGCTGGAGAATGATCTTCTATAAGTACCGGCGCTACTGCTGGTTGTGCTATTGGAGCTTTTTTAGCTTCTTTAGTTACCGTAAATTTAATAGCATCTACAGCTGCCTTAGTTCTTAAATAATACATTCCTGTTTTAAGACCACTTTTCCATGCATAGAAATGCATTGAAGTAAGCTTAGATGTTGTCACGTTCTCCATAAACAGGTTTAACGATTGAGACTGATCAATGAAGTAACCACGTTGACGAGACATATCGATGATATCCTTCATCTTTAATTCCCATACCGTTTTATACAATTCTTTGATATCTTCTGGAATACCTTCTATCGCTTGAATAGAACCATTATTTCTCATAATCGCATTCTTCAAACTATCATCCCAAAGCCCTAGGTCTACTAAGTCTTTCAATAAGTGCTTATTAACTACAATAAACTCACCAGACAGTGTTCTACGTGTATAGATATTTGAAGTATATGGTTCAAAGGCCTCATTGTTACCTAAGATTTGTGAGGTACTTGCTGTAGGCATAGGCGCTACTAGAAGTGAGTTTCTCACACCATGTTCCATTACCTTAGTTCTTAAATCTGACCAATTCCAACGACCGCTTAAATCTGAATCATTGATATTCCACATATTGAACTGGAATTCTCCTTGTGACATAGGTGACCCTTCAAAAGTTGAATATGCTCCTTCTTCCTGCGCCATTTCCATAGAAGCTTCACATGCTGCAAAATATAAAGTCTCAAAAATCTCTGAGTTTAATTTCTTAGCCTCGTCACTTGTAAATGGTAGACGTAACATGATAAAAGCGTCTGCAAGACCTTGAATACCTAGTCCAACAGGTCTGTGACGCATGTTAGAATTTCTCGCCTCTATTACTGGGTAATAGTTGCGATCAATTACTTTATTTAAGTTGCGTGTTACCCTTTTAGTTACTTTATAAAGTGCTTTATGATCAAATGCACCATCTTTTATGAACATAGGTAGTGCGATAGAAGCTAGGTTACATACAGCCACCTCATCTGGAGAAGTATACTCCATGATCTCAGTACATAGGTTTGAAGACCTGATGGTTCCTAGATTCTTCTGGTTAGACTTATTATTTGCTGCATCTTTATACAACATATATGGTGTACCAGTCTCTATTTGAGATTCTAATATCTTATCCCATAACTCACGCGCTTGAATTGTTTTGCGACCTTTCCCTTCTTGCTCATACTTAGTATAAAGCGCTTCAAATTCATCTCCATAAACATTATAAAGGTCTGGACATTCATGTGGACACATTAAGGTCCACTTATCGTTTGCCTCAACTCTTTTCATAAATAGATCAGACATCCACATCGCATAGAATAAATCGCGCGCACGCATTTCTTCTTTACCGTGGTTTTTCTTAAGATCTAAGAAATCAAAAATATCTGCATGCCATGGCTCCATGTAAATAGCAAAAGAACCTTTACGTTTTCCTCCACCTTGGTCTACATAACGTGCTGTATCATTATAAACCTTAAGCATAGGTACAATTCCATTTGAAGTACCGTTAGTACCACCTATGTAAGAACCTCTAGCTCGTATGTTGTGAATAGATAACCCTATTCCACCAGCACTCTGTGAGATTTTAGCTGTTTGCTTTAATGTATCATAAATCCCTTCTATACTATCATCTTGCATCGTTAATAAGAAACAAGAAGACATCTGAGGTTTAGGCGTACCAGCGTTAAACAATGTAGGAGTTGCATGAGTAAAGTACTTTTTAGACATCAACTCATAAGTCTCTATCGCTGCATCTAAATCATCCATATGGATTCCTACAGAAACACGCATCAACATGTGTTGTGGACGCTCTGCAATTTTTCCATTAATTTTTAATAAATAACTACGTTCTAATGTTTTAAACCCAAAGTAATCGTACCCAAAATCACGATTATAAATAATGGCCGAGTTCAAGCGGTCTGCATTATCTTGTATTACTTGATACACCTCATCAGAGATCATAGGTGCTTTTTTCTCTGTACGTGGATTTACATACTCATATAAATCAGTTACCACATCAGTGAACGTCTTTTTAGTATTCTTATGTAAGTTAGAGACAGAAATACGTGCCGCCAGACGAGCATAGTCGGGATGAGCTGTGGTCATCGTTGCAGCCGTTTCTGCAGCTAAATTATCTAATTCGCTTGTAGTAACTCCATCATACAAACCATCGATAACACGCATCGCTACTTTTACTGGGTCTACGTGATTACTTAAACCATAACATAATTTACGTACTCTCGCTGTGATTTTATCAAACATCACTGGCTCTTTGTGGCCGTCTCTTTTTACTACAAACATATTGAACTAGTTTTTTGGGTTAAGAGATAAGGATTCTAATCCCATTCTCTAATAATTGGGTTAACATTTGTGAAGAAAACTTAATTTATCTTCAATACACTATAATGGAACAGCCCTAAGAGCTGTAGGGTTATTTAGGTTACTTACTAGAAGTCAGCATCTAAGGAGAATGAATCCATTGAATCCTTATCTTCCTTAGTACTGTTCATGACACCTGCTTTTTGGTATTCACCTACTCTTTTCTCAAAGAAGTTAGTTTTACCTTCCATACCTATTAAATCCATAAAATCAAATGGATTAGTAACATTATACACAGGATCACATTCCAGCTCACCTAATAAACGGTCAGTTACAAACTCTAGGTATTGTGTCATTAATTTTGCGTTCATACCTATTAAACTAGCCGGTAATGACTCAGTAATAAATTCACGCTCGATATTTAATGCATCAACAATAATTTCTGTGATACGCTCTTTAGGAACTTTATTTACTAGATGATGGTTGTGTAGGTGTACTGCAAAATCACAGTGCATACCTTCATCACGTGATATCAACTCATTAGAAAAAGTAAGTCCTGGCATAAGACCACGTTTTTTCAACCAGTAAATAGAACAAAATGCACCAGAGAAGAAGATACCTTCTACCGCAGCAAATGCGATTAAACGCTCTGCAAATGATGGGCTTTCAATCCACTTCATTGCCCAATCTGCCTTTAATTTAATAGCAGGAAAGTTCTCGATAGCTCTAAAAAGTTGATCTTTTTCTGCATCATCCTTTACGTAAGTATCGATAAGTAAAGAATAAGTCTCTGAATGAATGTTTTCCATCATAATCTGGAAACCATAGAAAAACTTAGCCTCAGAATATTGTACCTCATTCACAAAATTCTCTGCAAGATTTTCATTCACAATACCATCACTAGCCGCAAAAAACGCAAGGATATGCTTAATAAAATAACGCTCGTCAGAATTCAATGAATTTTGCCAGTCTGTAATATCAACTTGCAGATCGATTTCTTCAGCAGTCCAAATACAAGCTTGTTGTTTCTTATACCACTCCCATAAATCATCATGTTGAATAGGAAAAATAACAAATCTGTCTGGATTCTCTTGTAAAATTGGTTCTTGAGTCGTCTGCATGTGTCCTTTTAATTTTCTCGGTTATTTCTTCTGGCTTGAAGAGTAACAAATATCAAAAATCATTGAGAGCAAATCAGCGTCTTAACAATTTGCTTTTAAACAAGTTTTCAACATCATCAAAGCTACTTTAAAATGTTAAAAATAAATTAATTCATTATCTCAAAACACTGTATCACAGTATATTAAAATTTCGTCTAACATTCAATGCATTTAATAGAAACAAGATAATACAAGCCTATATTTTATCACTGATAGACAGCAATATTTAGTCTAATTCCTACATTTTATTTATAAACACAGAAGAATAAGTTATCCACGCTTTCGCGAAAGCGAAATGTTAAAAATTGAAATTTGAAAACGCAGATTTACGATTTTTAGGAAAAATTTTGAGCTATTTCTTCCAACTCCTCATACCAGGCAATTCCAAATTTACGAACGAGAGCTTCCTTTAAAAATTTATAAACTGGAACACCTAATTCTTCACCTAATGTACACGCGTCATCACAAATTTGCCACTTGTGATAATTTACCGCTTTAAAATCGGTGTATTCTTGTATACGCACCGGATAAAGATGACAAGAAATAGGTTTATAGAAAGAAGTTGCCCCATCTCGATAAGCGGCTTCAATACCGCATAATGCCGTACCATCTTCTTTAAAGGTGGTGTAAGCACATTCTGCCCCATTTACTAATGGAGTTTCTAATTCGCCATTTTCACGTTCTATCCACGTACCTTGAGCTTCTATAGCCTCAATCCCTTCAGATCTTAAATAAGGCTTCACTTTTTCATATTCTTTATCTAGAATATCTAACTCTTTTTGCTCCAATGGTGCACCAGCTTCTCCTGCAACACAGCAAACACCTTTACAAGCTGTAAGATTGCAAACAAAGTCTTTTTCTAATACATCATCTGACACGATGGTTTTTCCTAACTGAAACATAAAGGCAAATTTGAAGCTACAAAGATACTAGAAGTCATATTTAATACTGACAGAATATGGCATAGTTGAAAAGAGCTTTAAGACGAAGCAGACCTACAACTTAAAAGTCACAATTCGTTAATGAATATTTAACCTTTATTAATCAATACTAAACTATTAAATAGCAGTACTTTTGCGCGCTCAAAACAAGACGATGGAAAGCAATTCTTTTGTAGATTTTTTTGCAGCCTTTGACCTAAAGGAGTTTTTTACAGCAACCATGATTTTATTTGCGGTAATCGATATTATAGGAAGCGTTCCTATTATAATTGACTTACGTCGTAAAGTAGGTCATGTTCAAAGTGAAAAAGCATCTGTTGTTGCTGGTGTATTAATGATTGTATTCTTATTTGTCGGTGAAAGAATGTTGAATTTAATAGGCATTGACGTCAACTCATTTGCAGTAGCCGGTGCTTTCATAATTTTCTTTATCGCATTAGAAATGATTCTAGGTGTACAACTTTATAAAGATGAGGCGCCAGAAACTGCTGCTATTATACCTATCGCATTTCCACTTATCGCTGGTGCAGGTACCTTAACCTCAGTACTTTCTTTAAGATCAGAATACTCAGTTATTAATATTATTGCTGCTATTATCGTGAACATTATCTTTGTATACATTGTGCTTAAGAACTCTGGGTACATTGAAAAACTGATCGGAAAACAAGGTATTAATGTGGTACGTAAAATTTTTGGGGTTATCTTGCTAGCCATCGCGGTAAAGCTATTTACCACAAACATTAAAGAACTTTTCTAAATGAAAATAGTTATATACATATTAATGGCTCTTGCAGCTGCCAGCATTATATTTAACGCTACTAAACTAGATTTCTCTAATCTTTTTAAAGGTGATAGTCAAATAGCAGTTATTAGCATCCTCGCTTCTTTGTGTGTACTTATTTTACTGGCGATACTACAAGTATCTCTTAAGATAAAAGATAAGCACGAAAAACGATAGATTAAAAATAACAGACTTACTTATTAAGCTCTAGCACTTTTTGAATCATACGATCTTGTCGATTCAAGATTTTAATTTTTGCCTCAGTATCAAAAAGCTGCTCTGCAAGCGCAGATTTAATAATTGTAGAGATCTCATCTCTATAACCTGGCAACGAAATACTAGTATTGTATAACTGTGCGTATTGAATAAAATCTTCCATGACTAATTCTGGAACACTGTAGGTTTCCATGAAATCTTTTTCAGTCATGTTGCGCAAATTAATACCATCGCCTTGTAAATACCGATTAGCAAACTGATCTGCAAATCCTGTACGAGCAAAATATTCTAGGGTTTGTAAAACATACCCATCTGCAGATGGTACAAAAACGTCTGGAATGATTCCGCCGCCACCATAAACTACTTTACCTGCTGGCGTTGTTCTTTTTAAAGAATCATTCACCTCAATGTTAGCAGCATCTTCTAGTTCACCGCTATTATAACGATCGATATACTCTTTAAAGTAGTCTTCATTACCATTATCATATGGGCGTTGAATACTTCTACCAGTAGGTGTATAATATCTAGACACTGTTAACCTGACTGCACTACCATCACCTAGTTTAATTTCTTGTTGCACCAGACCTTTTCCAAAACTACGTCGGCCTATAATCGTTCCCACGTCGTTGTCCTGCAAAGCTCCAGCGACTACCTCACTAGCACTAGCGCTATTTTCATTAATTAAAATATAAACAGGTTTATCCTCAAAATCACCATCACTAGTAGCATAAGAATCTTTGCGCTCATTATCACGATCCTTTTGAAAAAGGATTAATTTTTTACGTGGCAAAAACTCATCTGCCATAGCGATTGCAGCACTTAAGACACCACCTGGATTATCTCTTAAATCGACTGTTAGGCGTTGCGCACCTTTTTCAATTAAGCCATCTATAGCATCGTTGAATTCTTCTTCGGTAGACTCTGCAAATCGATTAACTTTTATATATCCCATATTTTCATTGAGCATATAAGCCGCCTCAATACTATTAATAGGCACATTGCCTCTTACTACAGACACCTGTTGAACATCATTATCACCAGGTCGCAATACACCTAGTGTAACCTTTGAACCTTCTTCTCCTTTTAAAACATCTGTACTTACAGCACCTGTTCCAAAAAGTGGCTTCCCATCGGCATAAAGAATTTTATCACCACCTTTAATACCAGCCTTTTTACTAGGTCCACCATCCAATACATTGAGAACAGAAATCGTGTCCTGATTTACAAAGAATCTAATACCTATACCCACAAAATCACCTCGCATCTGATCAGCGACGTCTTCCATCTCGTCGTTAGTTATATAGATGGAATGAGGATCAAGATTAGATAATATACCATTTACAGTAATATCAACAATACTATCTGTATTCACATCATCTACATATCGCTGATCAATAATATCTATTAACTTATTAAGTTTACGCTTATTGGCGTTACTAGCCATAAGTAATCCATAACTAGACTCACCACTATGCATCGTATAGCCCAGCCCTATTCCTAGCGCTACTGCTATTCCTAAAAACAATGGAAAGTATGCCTGTGATTTTTTCAATATTATAGTTGATTAATTTGTTCTACTTCAACGCCAGCTTTTTGCAGAAATTGCAAACCGCTATCATCTTTATAGCCTTCTACATATACAACACGTTTAATGCCACTTTGATGAATCAGCTTACTACAATCTTTGCAGGGTGACATCGTAATATATAATGTAGCGCCAGCGCAAGATTGAGTTGATCCAGCTACTTTAAGAATTGCATTAGCTTCTGCATGTAATACATACCATTTTGTATACCCTTCATCATCTTCACAAAAATTCTCAAATCCACTAGGCGTACCGTTATAACCATCACTTATAATCATACGGTCCCTAACAATTAAAGCACCTACCTGCCTGCGTTTGCAGTGCGATAACTTAGCCCATTCTGCAGCCATCTTAAGATAAGCAACATCATATTTATGCTGTTTTTGATCCTTCAAATTTTCTATTTTTAAATTTTGCATTTCATTTAATAATGCCGCACTATACTATCATTATTACGCTTTCGCGAAAGCGAGGTCAAAAAATCACTTCATTAAATCTACCACAACCACCTGTCAATCAACATAGGTATAACCATTCCTAAAACAATACCTGAAATAACCTGAACCCAATCTTTTCTACTAAAACGGAAGATCCCAGTGAATATAAAGTTTAAAATAAGAACTAATAGCACAATAACTAATTGAGCACCTTCTATACCTATTGCATATTCAAGTAGTAATAAAAACTCATTATCGCTTCCACTGGCCAGCATCTTATAAGCACTAGAGAATGCAAGGCCATGTATTAACCCAAAAAATAATGAAATAGATATAGCTAGCCATGCCGCATTATCGCGGTGCCTATTACCTGCTGTAAAGATGTTATACAGTGCCGTGATTGCTATGGTCACAGGAATTAGAAATTCAATGTACGTACTTGAAAAGCTCACTTTTGCAAAAGCTACAAGCATTAATGAAATGGTATGACCTACCGTAAATGCTGTAACCAGCCATAATAGCTTTTTCCAACTTTTAAAGAGGTAAGGTACTGCAAGTAACATGATAAAAAGGATGTGGTCATAAGCTCTCCAATCTAGCACATGTTCAAACCCAAAAATCACGTTTCTTAAAAAATCATCCATCTATTTATAGTTTTAAGGGGTAATAATTCAAAAATAGGATTTTTAGTGATGTGGTATAAAAAAACCAGAACATTTCTGTTCTGGTTTTAAAAAGTACCTCAGGCCGGAATCGAACCGGCACGCCGTGAAGCATTGGATTTTGAATCCAACGTGTCTACCAATTCCACCACTGAGGCCTAAAAATTGGATTGCAAAAGTACATATTATTTTAAATCTCACACCTTATTTAGAGCTATTTTTAAGGACAAAGAATAAAAATATCTGTACATTTGCAGCCTTAAAATCAGGAGTCTAATTCATTTTAAGATGATCAACACCATGACAGAAGCAAAATTATTCGGTTGTAGACAAAGTATGGACCTTGCTAAGGCAGTAGCTGAGAAGTATGGTGCCTCACTAGGCCAGGTTAACTTCTCTACTTTTAGTGATGGTGAATTTCAACCATCTTTTGAAGAATCAATACGTGGTCGTCGCATCTTTATTATAGGATCTACGCATCCTAGCAGTGATAACTTAATGGAGTTATTGTTAATGCTAGATGCTGCAAAGCGCGCAAGCGCTAGACATATTACAGCTGTAATTCCCTATTTTGGTTGGGCACGTCAAGATCGTAAAGACAAGCCTCGTGTACCGATAGGCGCAAAAATGATTGCAAAAATCTTAGAAAGTGCTGGTGCGACTCGCATTATCACCATGGATTTACATGCAGATCAGATTCAAGGATTTTTTGAAAAACCTGTAGATCATCTATTCGGTAGTGCATTATTCATCCCTTATTTAAAGAGCCTTAATTTATCAGACCTAACTATAGCTTCACCAGATATGGGTGGTTCTAAGAGAGCATATGCCTATGCAAAAACTCTTGAAAGCGATGTAGTGGTTTGTTATAAACAGCGTCAAAAAGCAAATGTGATATCTCACATGGAATTGATAGGTGACGTAACAGGGAAAAATGTAGTCCTAGTAGACGACATGGTCGATACTGCAGGTACTTTAACAAAAGCGGCAGATGTGATGATGGAGCGTGGAGCAAAAAGCGTAAGAGCTATTTGTACTCATGCCATCTTATCAGGTCAGGCTTATGAGAGAATTGAAAACTCTCAACTAGAAGAACTAATTGTAACCGACTCTATCCCTTTAAGAAAAGAAAGTGGAAAAATAAGAGTTCTTACTTGCGCAGGTCTATTTGCAGAAGTAATGACTAGTGTTCAAAACAATGAGTCTATCAGTTCTAATTTTATCATGTAATTTCAATAATTAATAAATAAACAACAAATGAAATCAATCACGATCAACGGATCTAAAAGAGAAAGCGTGGGCAAAAAGGCAACTAAGGCCCTACGTAATGCTGGATTGGTTCCTTGCGTAATTTACGGAGGAGACGAGCCAGTGCATTTTCAAGCAGAAGAAAAAGCATTTAAAAATTTGGTTTACACCTCTGACGCTATGACAGTTGTTATAGACCTAGGTAAAGATGGTCAATATGCTGCGATTGCTCAAGATATGCAATGGCACCCAGTAAAAGAGCAATTATTACACGCTGACTTTTATCAAATTTTTGATGACAAGCCAGTTACAATGGAAGTACCTGTAGTTACTGTAGGAACTTCTCGTGGTGTACTTAATGGTGGTGTTTTACGTAGAAATAACCGTCGTTTAAAGGTTAAAGCAATTCCTGCTAACTTACCTGATCTAATTGAAGTAGACATCGCGCCTATGAAAATTGGAAATAAGAAATACGTACGTGACTTACGCGTACCTGAGTATGAAATCATGCACCCAGACAGCGTTGTGGTTGTAATGATCAAAACTTCTCGTACTGCTATTGCAGATGATGAGGATGATGATGTTGAAGCTGGAGATGTACCATCTACACAAACAGATGATGTAGCTGCAGTTAAAGAAGATTAATTCTTTACTCAAATACTTACAAGCCGCAAGATTTATTTCTTGCGGCTTTTTTTATAGCTTTGAGCCATGATAAGTGAATTGAAAAATTGGTGGGTGAGCCTTTTTAAATCATCTATCGTTGAAAAAGAGAACGACATGAAAAAATTTCTAATTATAGGGTTAGGTAATATAGGAGATAAATACACTGAAACGCGTCACAATATAGGATTCAAAGTTCTAGACGAGATTTCAAAGATAAAGGACGCTTCTTTTGAGACCTTAACTTTAGGAGATGTTGCAACTATTACTCACAAAGGAAAAAAAGTTACCTTACTTAAGCCTAGCACCTATATGAACCTAAGTGGTAAGGCAATCAAATATTATATGAATCAAGAATCTATTCCTAAGGAACAGATCTTAGTAGTTACTGATGACTTGAATCTGCCGTTTGGCACATTACGCATGAAGGCAAAAGGGACTGATGGCGGTCACAACGGATTAAAGGATACACAGATTAAATTAAACACACCTAATTACCCAAGATTACGCTTCGGTATCTCTGATGAATTCTCTAAAGGCCGTCAGGTTGACTACGTTTTAGGAGAATGGAACAAAGAAGAACTAAAAGCTTTACCAGAACGTATTGATAAAGCAGCAGCGGCGTGCTTATCTTTTACTCATGCTGGACTAGCTAACACCATGAATCAATTCAACGGTAAATAGCTATTCTTTAATAATCTGCTTTACTATTGTTTGATGATCTATTGTTACTTTAATTAAATACATTCCGCTAGACCAATGGTTCAAATCGATTTGAGTGCGAGCTGCAACTATTTCTTGAGAAGTTATAAATCTTCCTGCCATATCGTAGATATCGTATTCAGCTTCTGCAAAAGCGATATTATCTAATTGTAGAAAAACCGATTCTTTTGATGGATTCGGATATAAACTAATATCATCAAATATATTGTCAATTGTAGAAAGAGTTTGTGTTCCACAAATATCTACAGACCATCCGTTTAAACTACCACCATCTTGATCAGTATCATCTGCAACAGTTAATACCCAATCACCTAGTGCATTTTCTCCATTAAAAGAAGAGAACGTATCTACTGCTAGGATGGTTCCACTTACTGTAGGCGCTGCAAAAGTACATTGAAGTGCTGCCCCATCATCTGTAAATGTAGCTAGTAAGTCATTTCTATTATTACATCGATCTTCTATAATCGTTATTTGAGTACCCGACGGACTGGTTAAATAAATATCAACATCACTCATCCAGGTATGCGACAAGTCTATGTTTAATACAATATTGTTAATCACTACATTATCAGTAACCGTAATGATTGTATCAAATGAAGATGGTGGACCCGAACTTATAGTTATAGGGACAACAGTTGAAGACACGTTAAAACAAACAATATTTGCTGTTCTAAAACTACGACTCGCACTAAAAGGTCCGTCACCACATACATTTTTGTTTCTTACACGCCAATAATAAATGGTATCCTCATCTAGATCAGTCGTTAAAGTATATGTACTTGCCGCAGTTGTTGTTGCCTCAACAATTATATTAAAACTAGAATCTGATGATACTTCTACATCATATTCTTGAGCTCCGGTGCTAGCGTTCCATTCTAAGGTCGGAAATAACGCAACATCAATTGCCATGTCTACTGGCTCAATTAACGTCGTATTTTGAAGACTACTCTCTAACACATTCAGAGTTAACCCGACAGATCGCATAGTAGATCCAGCAGTTCCATCAAAGGAAAGATTATAATTACCTACCATTGAACTATTAAGACCACTAATGGTAATATTTACCGGCGTATTGTTATTAGTAACAGTACTAGGTGTGATTACAACCGTTGAACCAACAGGCTCACCCGTTAATGAAAGCGTTGTAGGCGTGTTAAAACCATTAAATGTTCTATATGTAAAATCGTAACTGGCATTTGCTGGCAAACAAACGTTTTGCTCAAGCTCAGTGGTGCTCAAAGAAAACTCATCGCTGGTAACTGTGAAGTTAGAAGAATTTACAGCATAATAAACATTACTATTTGCCTTTACCATTATACGCGCTTGACTGGTAGGAGAAACTACTGGCATAATAACCGTTTGAGTTCCATCATTAGGTGTCGCTACTTCAATAATATCATTAAAAGTTAAACCACCATCTGTAGACATTAAAATATCAACACTCATTGTATTAATAGGAGATTGATCTGTACCTGCTACGTCCCAATTAACTACAAAGGTTTCTCCTGTATTGTAACTTACATTAGAATTCTGACTAGTAACAGTAAACGGACCTGCTATACCATCAACAGTAATATTCATTAAATCTGAATCATTCTGCCCTACATTATTATTATACTTACGGGCAGTGAAAGCAAATTCCATATTTCTAGCTACCGATGGTGTTACTTCATAAGATGGTGCTAAATCCCCCTGTACAACATCTGATAAGGCAGGAAAATAACGTTCTGGAACCGTTACGGAAGGTAATGACCTATACATCGGACCTTGAACTCGTGTAGGATCTGGTCCATTATTACTTCCTGGATTTTCTGGGTCGTTTTGTTCCCAATTATAGACTACTGTCTCTGTCCCTAGATTACTCGCTGAACCGGTTAGGACAAATGCCGTGCTATAAGGTATGATATAATCTAAACCTGCATCAACTACCGGAGCTGTAAAAGGAATATTTGTAACTACCGCACAAGAACTAGAAGGACCACTTTTAATATTTGCCGTAATATCTCTAATATTTACATAGTGGAAATAATCATCTGAATTGTTTTGAATATTGGGATTGCAAATACCAGCATAAGCCATTATGGTACTTCCGCTTCCAGGCTCTACTTCGGTCTGACCACTTCCACTTCTACAGTTACTTGATGCCATGGAATGATAACCACCAAACTGGTGTCCCATTTCATGAGCTACATAATCAATATCAAATGGGTCGCCAGTAGGGTTGGCACGACCGGTCATACCACTACCTTTTTGACCAGTTACACATACACAACCGATGCAACCGGCATTTCCACCACCAGAGGTATTAAAATTATGGCCTATATCATAATTAGCATTCCCTATACCAGGAAAGCCTTGACTTGCAAGATCGCCATCTATTAAATCTTGTGTTCTATTATTAAAATCGTTAGTGTAAGGATCTAAAGATGTATCGCCAAAATATAACAAGGAATCATTATTGGCCACAAAGATCATATTAATAGCAAGATCACGCTCATAAACACCATTGACACGATTCATCGTTATCACTTGTCTTGCTTGAATATTTGCTCTCTTCTGCACATCTGTACCGTTACCTGCAAAAAGATTTCCATACTCTGCATTACATGAGATGGCAACCCGATAAGTGCGCAATGAACTATCATTTGTTGATTCAGGAACCACATTTGATATTTTGAGATCAGTTCCAATTACAGAAACCTCATCCGTTAAACATTCAAAATCTTCCTTTACTTCAGGAATTGAAGATCTATCATAAACGATGTACGTATTATGATCTATAGTAAATGGGTCGATATATACTGTAGGTGCACCTGGGACAAACTCGATATTATGAAAACCATGAGAGGTAATTGAAAACCGTATAACATCTGCAGCATCATTTACATTAAAACCTAAATAGGTCTTAATACTAGGATACTTTGCAGATAACGAATTCTCCATTATTTGAGTTTCAAAGATTTCAAAATCATAAAAATCCCCTTCAGCATTAGGCATAGACACCACTACATTTGAGTGGCTTGTAGTAAACCGCATTGGCGATCCAGTAACAGATTGTTTTAAACCATCTATATCTAAATTATATATCAAATAGTTATCAGGTGTAAAATTGCGATTTTCTAGGTTCTCAGTAGGTGTTTGTGAGACAGATTGCCAGAAGTTTTGCGCTTTCGCGAAAGCGAAATTAAACAGCATTACAATCGTTAAAAGATATTTCATAGGGAATAATAAGTTTACAAAATACTTCATGTTTGTGGTCTGTACAAACATTTTCATAAACATGCTGTTTTTTAGTGCAATTCACCGAGAATATTTTAATTTGCATCTACCTGAAAAAAGAGCTCTAATACATTGAAAATATTTGATAACATTGCCTCATATGTGGCAGAAAAAGGCGCTGTAATAACCATAGGAACTTTTGATGGTGTACATCATGGTCATCAAAAAATCCTAAGCCGAGTTACTGAAATCGCGCAGCAGCAATCCCTTACGAGTGTACTGCTTACTTTTTTTCCTCACCCTAGAATGGTATTGCAGCCAGATGGCGATCTTAAATTAATCAACACGATTGAAGAGCGACAGCAGTTGATTGCAGCAAATGGGATAGAAAACGTTGTGACGCATCCATTTTCTTTAGATTTTGCCAGAACTAGCGCACATGATTATGTTAAAAATATTCTTGTCGATCAATTAAAGGCTGCTGTAGTTGTCATAGGTTATGATCATCGATTCGGCAGAAATCGTGCTGCGAGTATTAATGAATTAGAAGAGTATGGTAAAGAGTTTAATTTTAAAGTTGTCCAGATCTCTAAAAAAGAAGTAGAAGAGGTTACTGTAAGCAGTACTAAAATACGTAACGCCATAGAAAATGGTGATATGGTAGTAACTGAAAATTATCTGAATAGACCCTACAGTATTAACGGTAAAATCGTTCAAGGAAAAGCAATAGGTAGAACTATTAATTACCCTACAGCAAATTTAAAAGTGAGTGAAACTTATAAATTATTACCTAAAAACGGAGTCTATATCACTAGTAGCATCATAGATGGAACTGAAGTTTACGGAATGACTAATATCGGTTTCAACCCTACAGTTTCTGACGGATCACAAAAAACCATTGAAACATTTTACTTAGACTTTAATGCAGATTTATACAACTCTGAAGTAGAGCTGTTTTTTCATAAGAGGCTAAGAGATGAGGTTAGATTTAATTCTATTGAAGAGTTAAAAGCAGCAATGAAAGAAGATGAATTAAAGACCAGAACCTATGTACAGCAAATGGGATAAATGGTTGTTCAGGCAAGTAGATAATTCTGCTCTGGTTTTATTCCGAATGTTTTTTGGTTTCTTATTGGCTTGTGAGGCTTTTGGACATATAGCGTTAGGAGCGGTTGACAAACATTTTTTACAACCAAAATTCACGTTTACTTTCATAGGCTTTGAGTTTCTAGAACCTTTACCAGCGCCATTAATGTATGGCTTATTTGTAATGATGGGTATTGCAGGATTATTGGTGATGGTAGGTTTTAAGTACCGTACTGCGATGATTTTTTATGCAATCGCCTGGAGTTATATCTACTTATTGCAAAAAACATCTTATAACAACCACTATTATTTACTGATGTTACTTAACTACATCATGATTTTTTTACCAGCGCATCGATCTGTTTCTATAGATGCAAAATGGAACCCAAGGATACGTAAAGAACACATGAGTAGATGGATTTATTTATTCATCATAGCGTTTTTATTTATCGTTTACTCCTATGCTAGTGTTGCAAAGTTTTATCCCGACTGGATAGACACCTCATTCCCTAAGCATTTAATGAAAATAAGAGCTGGTGATTGGAATATCTTACAGCAGGAATGGGCTCACTGGGCAATTATGATTTACGGATTGAGCTTTGACATTTTAATCGTGCCCTTATTACTTTGGAAAAGAACGCGCATGATTGCCGTTATAGCTTCTTTCTTCTTTCATATTTTTAATTCAATCATTTTTAAAATAGGGATATTCCCTTATCTAGCATTAGCATTTTTAGTTTTCTTCTTTAAACCTAAAACAATACAAAAACGATTCTTAAAAAAGAAGCAATTCTATGACGGTGACGAAATAATTGTACCATCGTACAAAAAGCCAACAATTGCTGTAACCATGAGCTTTTTAATCATAATGATTTTATTACCATTAAGACATTGGGTAATAAATGACGACGTGTTATGGACAGAAGAAGGTCATCGTTTAAGCTGGCGCATGATGCTGCGCAACAGACGTGGTTTCACTACATATTATGTGGAAAATAAAAAAACCGGCAGTCGCAAAGCGATTAATTATAACGACTATCTAACTACTAAACAATCTTACAGTGTACAGACAAAGCCTGATTTTATGTGGCAATTTGCTCAAAAATTAAAAGAGTTTCACGCGATGGAAGGTGAAGATGTTGCTGTGTATATTGATGCCAAAGTTAGTATCAATGGTCGTCCCTTGCAGCAGTTTACAGATAAAGAAATAGATATTGCCGCTCAAGAATGGAGTCACTGGTCACATCACGAATGGATTTTACCATCTTCTCTCTATGAGAACAAGGAATAAATGGTAATTTTACAAGCTTAGAATTAAAAACGAATACCATGTTACAAATCGCAGCTATACGCGAGCATAAAGATGCTTTTGCACAAGCGCTTAAAAAAAGAAACATCGACGCAATGCCAATGCTAGAAAACGCTATTTCAGTAGATGAAAAAAGGCGTTCTCTACAAGCACAACTTGATGAGACACTTGCTATAAGTAATAAGCTATCTAAGCAAATAGGCGATTTATTTAAATCTGGAAAAGCTGCAGAAGCAAATCAACTTAAAACTCAAACGGGAGAACTTAAAGAAAAGTCTAAACAACTTAATGAAGAACTAACGACAGCTGTTACTGAGTTACAAAATATTCTATATACCATTCCTAACATCCCGCAAGACAGTGTACCTACTGGGAATAGTGATGAAGATAACGAAGTTCTCTCTCAACATGGAGTGATCCCTACTTTACACGCAGGTGCAAAACCACACTGGGAACTTGTAAAGGATTATGATATAATAGATTTTGAACTTGGCACAAAAATCACCGGCGCAGGATTTCCTGTATATAAAAGAAAAGGAGCTCGTTTACAACGTGCCCTAATCAACTATTTCCTAGATAAAAACACCGCTGCTGGTTATGAAGAAATGCAGGTACCTCATCTTGTAAATGAAGCCAGTGGTTATGGAACTGGACAATTACCTGATAAAGAAGGGCAAATGTACCATGTAGGTGTTGATGACTTATACCTTATCCCAACCGCAGAAGTTCCTATCACTAACCTTTACCGTGGTGATTTATTAGAATCAAAAGATTTACCTATCGCAATGACAGGCTACACACCATGTTTCCGTCGTGAAGCTGGTAGTTATGGAAGTGATGTACGTGGTTTGAACCGTTTGCATCAATTTGATAAAGTAGAAATTTTACGTATAGAGCATCCTAACCAAAGTGAAAGTGCACTAGACGCCATGGTTGTTCACGTAAAAAATATTTTAGAAGAACTAGAATTACCTTATCGTATTTTAAGATTATGCGGTGGTGACCTTGGATTTACATCTACACTTACTTATGACTTTGAGATTTATAGTACCGCACAAGATAAGTGGCTAGAAGTAAGTAGTGTCTCTAATTTTAAAACATTCCAGAGTAACCGCTTGAAATTACGTTTTCGCAATAGCGAAGGTAAAACAGAACTGGCACACACTTTGAACGGTAGCTCATTAGCTCTACCACGTATACTAGCTGGTATTTTAGAAAATTACCAGACAGAAAGTGGTATAAAAATCCCAAAAGTATTAAAACCTTACTGTGGATTTGACATCATTGATTAAAACCCTATATTAGACCTATGCGTCATTTATTAATTCTCTTCATACTGTTGTATAGCAGCTTTGGTTTTGCACAAAACCCAAGATTGGCAGAGAATTATATGGACCAAGGAGAATACGGTAAAGCGCTCAAAATTTATAACAAAATCTATGAAGAAAATAAGCGCAATATCAATAACTTATATAAGGTCATTGACATACATCAGCAATTAGAGCAATACCAGCAGGTAGACTCATTAATTAATGATGCAGAAAAATTCATGCGCAATAATAAAAGTCTCACTATTGAACGTGGCTATAATTTAACGCTTCAAGGTAAAGATTCACTAGCTGCACCCTATTACAATGAGGCTATTGCAATCATTGATTCCTTACCTAATTACACCTATCAAATCGCAAATCGTTTTGAGCGTCGCAATTTACTAGATGAAGCTATTATAGCTTATGAAAAAGGTATGACAGCAAATCCTAATGCTAATTTTAAAATTCAATTAGCAAATCTATATGGACAACAAGGAAACCTTGAAAAAATGTTTGATCAGTATATAGATTTAATTGAAAGTAATGTGTCATATCGTGGTCGTGCTCAAGCTATATTTTTCAGATACATCACAGATGATCCTGATAATGAAGGTAATAGGCTTTTGAGGAAATCCTTATTATTACGCTTACGCGAAAAGCAAAACCCAATCTATAATCAGCTCTTAAGTTGGCTATTTATTCAGCAAAAAGATTTTAAGAAAGCATTCCTTCAAGAAAAGGCTATTTATGTGCGTACTAAAGAAAGTACGGTAGAACTTCAAGAGCTAGCCGTTACCGCGATTGAGGAAAAAGATTTAGATGCCGCCAAAGAGATTCTCGAATATTTAGTACGAGAATCGCAAGTTAGTTCTACTCGTTATATCGCTGAAAGTTTACTGGCAAAAATTAAGGCAGACAATGCTATAGCAAGTGATTATGTGACCGTGAAATCTAATTATGAGCAACTACTAACTAAATATGGTCGCGATGGTCAGACCTTTATGTTACAATTAGATTATGCAGATTTTTTAACCTTTAAAGCTAGCGAACCTGAAACAGCTGTAACCATATTAACAGAACTTGAAAACAAAAGACTAAGCAAGTTTCAAAAGGCTGAAGTAAAAATGTTGCTCGCAGATATTCTTGTATTACAAGAGCAGTTCAATCGCGCGTTAATTTTATATAGTCAGGTTCAGACTGACTTACCTAACGATGAGCTTGCACAAGAAGCTCAATATAGAGTAGCACGCACTAGTTATTATCAGGGCGACTTTCCATGGAGCCTGACACAATTAAAAGTATTGCGCAGTGCTACATCAAAACTTATCGCAAACGACGCTATGGAACTAAGCCTTACTATTAGCGATCACAGTCTCGAGGACACTACTTATGTTGCCTTAAAGGCTTTCGCAAAAGCAGATTTAAAACAATATCAAAATAAACGATCAGAAGCTATATCGCTTTATGACCAATTGTTACAAAATCATAAAGGCGATCCCATAGAAGATGAAGCAATGCTCAACCAAGCAAGCTTATATGAAATTGAAGGCAACCTTGAAGCTGCCAAAAACAACTATCAAACAATTATCGACAACTTTGCAGATGGTATTCTAGCAGATGATGCTTTTTATAAACTAGCATTGCTTTATGAAGAGAAATTTGACAATCCTAATAAAGCACAAGCGTTATATGAACGTATTATTTATGACTATGCAGACAGCATACACTTTGTAGATGCTCGCAGACGATACAGACGTTTAAGAGGTGATGAAAACCTCACTGCTTTTTAAAAAAATAATTATGGTAATATATAATGTGACTTGCAACATGGCAAGTCATTTAGAAGAGGAATGGTTAGAATGGATACGTGAACATATTGCACACGTTTTAGGAACTGGACTTTTTAAAGATGCAAAATTAACACGCGTCCTGGTAGAAGAGCAAGATGGCGCTAGCACTTTCTCGATTCAATACAAAGCAATTAGTAGAGAAACTTTAGAAACATATTACTCAAATCATGCCGAAGCATTGCGTAAAGCCGGATTAGATAAATGGGGTAATAATGTTTTATCATTCCGCACAGAATTAGATGTACTCGATGAATATACAGTGCACACTAATCTAAATTAGGTTTAATTTTACATCTAATACTGATAATAAATACTAGCAATTGGCCAAATACAACAAACATAAATCATCTCATAAAGGAAGCGATAAAGGCGTTACCGCAAAAAAACATCTAGGACAACACTTTCTTAAAGATGAAGATGTAGCATTACGAATTGCAGAGGTATTAAGCTATGAAGGTTATGACCAAATTCTGGAAATAGGACCTGGAACTGGTGTGCTTACTAAACATGTGATACGCAAAAACATGAAGGTGACGGCACTAGAATTAGATAGTGAATCGGTGATTTATCTTAAGCACAGTTTCCCTCTGGAACATGTAAAGATTGTGAATGATCAAACATTTCAAGTCATAGAAGCAGATTTTTTAAAGAAAGATTTGAAAGAAATTTATGGTGATCAATCTTTTGCGATAATTGGAAATTTCCCTTATAATATAAGCACGCAAATTGTTTTTAAAACCATAGAAAACCGTGAGCAAATTCCTGAATTTGGCGGTATGTTTCAAAAAGAAGTTGCCCAGCGCATTTGTGCACCTCATGGCTCAAAAACCTATGGAATATTATCTGTTCTTGCACAAGCTTATTATGAAGCAGATTATGTATTTACCGTAGGACCAGAAGTTTTTGATCCACCACCACGAGTAGATAGTGGAGTGCTATTTTTAAAACGTAGAGATAATTATGATAACCTCACTTGCTCCTACTCTATTTTAAGACAGGTTGTAAAACTCGCTTTCCAGCAACGTCGTAAAACCTTGAGAAACTCATTAAAAACAATGAACTTACCTGATGAGATGCGTGAGAAAGACATCTTCAGTTTGCGTCCAGAGCAAATAAGTGTAGATGCCTTTGTTGAGTTAGCTACACAAATTGAAAAGTTGTAAGATTTCTAATTGAGTTTATATCTAAGACATCATTAATTTGTTTATGGAAACATAAACTGGCTAATAACGATAGAACTATAAAAGTTGAATTGTTAGAAACAATGTGCAGTGTCAGACCTACTTCAAGTTCGCTTTCAAAATCTATAACCTTTATATTTGCAGCAAGTCCATGAATCATGCAGTTTAATATTACCAAAGATTTTCTAGAAGAAATATGCACGCTTATTGAGAGCGATAATAGTGCGCAACTAGAACACATTCTAGAAGAATTACACTTTGCTGATGTTGCAGAAATTATAGACGAGCTCAATCTTGAACAAGCGGTTTACATCGTTAAGCTACTCGATTCTGAAAAGACGAGTGAAGCTTTAATGGAACTGGATGAAGACCAGCGTGATCGCGTTCTTAATGCCCTATCTCCTAAAGAAATTGCAGACGAGCTCGAGGAAATGGATACTGATGATGCGGCTGACATTCTCAACGAGCTTCCTGATAACATTGCTCAAGAAGTCATTTCAGAGCTTATAGATGAACAACATGCTGAGGATATCGTAGACCTTCTACGTTATGAAGAAAATAGTGCCGGTGGATTAATGGCCAAAGAGCTCGTTAAGGTAAACGAGAACTGGACCGTTACTGGTTGTGTGAGTGAAATGCGTGCTCAAGCAGAAAATGTTACAAGAGTACACTCCATTTATGTAGTGGATAATAACGATAAATTAAAAGGCCGCTTATCCCTTAAAGATTTATTAACCAGTCCAGCAAACACACCTATTAAAGATGTGTGTAAACCTAAGGTTGATTATGTAACCGTTAAAACGTCTGGAGAAGAAGTTTCTCGTATCATGCGTAAGTATGATCTAGAAGCCATACCTGTTGTAGATGAATTAGACCGATTAGTAGGTCGCGTAACCATCGATGATATAGTAGATTTTATAACAGAAGAAGCAGAGAAAGATTACCAACTTGCTAGTGGTATTTCTCAAGACGTTGAGGCAAATGACAGCATCTGGGATTTAACTAAAGCACGATTACCTTGGCTAGTCCTAGGCCTAGTAGGTGGAATAGGTGCTGCAGCCATTATGGGTGGTTTTGAGCATCTGATTAAAGAATATGCTGTATTATTCTTATTCACACCGCTTATTGCTGCGATGGCAGGTAATGTAGGTGTACAATCCAGTGCGATTATTGTACAAGGTATTGCAAATGATGATTTAAAAGGTAGTATAGGAAACCGACTATTAAAAGAAATATTACTAGCGATGCTCAATGGTGTGATTTTGGCTATTCTATTATTTGCTTACACCTTCTTTGCAGAGCGTGAATTCTTAACCTCTTTAGCCATCTCTACTTCTCTATTTGCGGTAATCATTGTGGCAGGATTAGTAGGTACTTTTGTGCCTCTAGCTTTACATAAAAGAGGTATTGACCCAGCACTTGCAACTGGTCCATTTATTACAACCAGTAATGATATATTTGGTATATTGATATACTTTTTGATTGCAAAGGCTATCATAGGTATTTAGAATTACGCTTTCGCGAAAGCGTATATAACATCAAACAACTACATGAAAACGGGCAGCGTTAAAGAACTCAAAGACGAACTTAAATACAAGGACGAAAAAGAGCTCATGGAAATCGTCCTGCGCTTATCTCGTTTCAAAAAAGAAAATAAAGAACTGCTCACTTATTTACTGTTTGAAGCGCATCATGAAGATGATTATGTAGATAGTGTAAAAGCAAATCTAGATAAGCAATTTCTATCTGTTAACACACGCAATATTTACCACGCAAAAAAAGGAATACGTAAGGTATTAAAAGACGCAAAAAAATTTATACGGTACTCTGGTAATAAGGAGACCGAAGTTGCTATACTCATTCATTTTTGTAAATTACTTCAAGACTTTCAACCCTATTACTCACAAAGTAAAGTGTTGAGAGATATTTGCACTAGACAAATTGTTCTCATTAAAGTGCGTATAAGCACTCTACATGAGGATTTACAATATGATTTTGAACAAGAATTGAATATGATTGATTATTAATAAAATCAACTTATTAATAGTCCCTACGTAATTTACGTACGTTATTCCATCCTATACCCTACATTAATCCATATTTATAAATCGTATTTTTAAACTATGAAAGTACTGCACCTAGATTCTAATCATGATCTTCTAGCCTCCATGCTAGAAGATGCTGGTTATACTAATCACTACGACTACACATCTTCAAAAGAAAATATAATAAAAGTTATCAGTGATTATGATGGTCTCATTGTGCGCAGTAGATTCCCTATTGATCAAGAGTTTTTAAAAGCCGCACAAAAACTTAAATTTATAGGTCGCGTAGGTGCTGGATTAGAAAACATAGATTTAGATGTCGCCCAAAAGCTTCATATCGCATGCTACAATGCACCTGAAGGTAATCGTAATGCGGTAGGTGAACATGCATTAGGAATGCTGTTATCTCTATTTAATCACCTGAATAGAGCAGATCAAGAAGTGCGAAATGGTATATGGCTGCGAGAAGAAAACCGTGGATTAGAACTAGAAGGGAAAACAGTAGGACTGATAGGTTATGGTAATATGGGAAAATCTTTTGCTAGAAAGCTTTCCGGTTTTGATTGTAAAGTCCTTTTTTATGATCTTAAAAATGGATTAGAAGATAAGAACGCCACGCAAGTGTCTTTAAAAGAATTACAATCTCAGGCAGATGTGTTAAGCTTACACACACCACAAACTACCTTAACCACAGGTATGGTTAATAAAGAGTTTATAGCTGGATTTAAAAAAGCATTTTATCTTATCAACACGGCTAGAGGTAAATCTGTTATCACGGCAGACCTAGTTGAAGCATTAGAGTCAGGAAAAATAAAAGGTGCTGGATTAGACGTTCTAGAATATGAAAAAAGCTCGTTTACATCCTTATTTGATAAGGAAATGCCTTTACCCTTTAAAAAACTATTGAAGATGGACAATGTTTTATTAAGTCCGCACGTAGCAGGTTGGACCATTGAATCTAAATATAAACTAGCACATGTGATTGCTAGTAAAATCATTAAAAACCACGGATTATGAAGGCAAAAGTAACAGGTATAGGAGGCGTTTTTTTCAAATGTGCAAATGTTGCTGCCACTAAAGCGTGGTATCAAGAACACCTAGGTCTTCCGGTAGATGATTACGGCTGTACCTTCTGGACAGGACCTACAGAAGAAAAAGCTTCTCAACAATGGAGTCCTTTTAAGAAAGACAGTACTTATTTCAACCCAGGTAACCAAGAATTTATGATTAATTATCGGGTGGATGATCTTGTAAAATTAATAGAACAGTTAAAGGATGCTGGAGTTGAAATTGCTGGAGAAATAGAAGAATTTGATTACGGGAAATTTGGCTGGATTATAGATATAGATGGTCGTAAAGTTGAACTTTGGGAACCTGCTAATGAAGAGTTATTTGAAAAATAGAACATTCTTAATACCTTTAAATTAAAAAAGTATGAGCGATCATGGATACGATAGTACAAAAGATAGTTTTAATAGTGCAAAAGAGGCAGCCAAAGAAAGTTTTGAAGAGGCAAAAGAAGCTGCTTCAAATGCTGCAGATGATTTCAAGAGAGAATATGATAATTTTACTAAAGACACTAACAATAAAAGAATACTTGCTGGAGTATTAGGCATATTCTTCGGTTACTTAGGAATTCATAAATTTGTTCTAGGCTATAATAAAGAAGGTTTTATACTTCTTATCGCAGGTGTTTTAACTTGTGGTGGCGCTGGCATCATAGGGATCATAGAAGGAATTATTTATCTAACAAAATCTGAAGAAGAATTTTATCAAACCTATCAACTCAACAAAAAACCTTGGTTTTAGTAATTATTTGTAAAACAACACTTTAACAAGTTTAATGTTAAGGTTTAAATTATTTATTGTGTAACATAAATAGTCGTCTTAACTTTGGCTTAACATTAACCTAGTACTTATTACTAATCTAGTGAATCCTCAATGCTTCATATACTAGTTCTTTCTATATCTAACGCCACTGCTGGTCAAATGGCACATGGATTTATGGATTATTTCACCAATGAGCGTGCTCAAATTTATAGTGCTGGACTAGAGCCTCAATCTATTCACACCAATGTAATAGACAGCATGGATGTGGTAGGAATTGATGTATCAGACTACTCTTCAAATCACATTAATGACTATCAGAAAATTTCTTTTGATTACATCATTACGATTGGAGATGACATAGCAAGTCGTATTCCTAAAACGATTGCTGAAAAGGCTAGCATTATTGACTTTCCTATTGCAAACATAAGTGAGCTTAATGACGGTAATGAAGACACGTTTGCAAAAGCAAGAAAAAAAATTCAAGCTTATTGTGAAGAGTTCATCGAATCTGAATTAAAAAAGATAGAAAAAACAAAAGCAATCAAAAAGGTCAAAAAAAGACTTAATAAAAAGAAGAAAAAACAAGATTAATCTTCTTGAGGTATAAAATCTAGAGGTAACATTCCACCTACTCTCAATTCTGCCATAAAACCATTAAATTTTATAGCCTTACCTGACAGATTGTTACCGTGTTGATCAACTATAATTTGCTCACCTGTCAGATATATATCTGTTCTATTATTTTTGGAATCCATAATTGGATATTTATCATGCCTAAATCCAACGACGGAGTAAGTTTCAAATTGCTTTACTCGTATATGGTTTTCAACAGTTACTGCAAATTTATCATAAAAAAGCACATATCCTTTATCCTGTAATTGATCCGAAGCTAAGGCTCTAAAAAACCTCAACTCACTTACTTTATATAAGTCATTCCTTCTACTTAAATACTTTCTACGTCGTGATGGTTTATCACTTAGTTCTTGAAAAAATGAAGACCCTAAATAATAGGCTTCTTTAAGATGAAAACTTTCTAAGATGGGAACATCATTAGGCAAAACAATACCAGGTCCTGCTCTCAAAACTCTTTTCTCAAACTGTAGTTCAAAATCTATCAAGTCATAACTAATTAAATAGCCTAAATGCTTATTTCTAACCATAATGGGCTTATTGCACCGAGCTGTCATTAAACCTGTTACTGGATTAAAACGCATTTTCACGTCATCTAGATTAAGTATCTTACAGTCAGCAGCAATGGTTGAGGTACCTAGAAAGTATTTTTTAAAATATTGTTCTTTCTTTTTACGCGACCATGGATCTGGATTAATCATCACTGGATCTAACTCATCTGCTTTTTGAGCAAGAGCTACTCTGCTCAAATCAGCTTCTAGCGGATTAGAGAATCTAATGGTTTTATATCCCATCATTCTAATCACTAATGCTGATTTTACATTATCAGAATAATTAAATTTGAAGTTACCATCTAAATCGGTAATAACACCCTTTGAAGTTCCATCAATATAGACCGATACACCGCTAACGGCCTCTTGTGTTAAGGAATCAATGACCTTTCCTTTAAGAACTTGCGCATTGCAATAATGGTGAAAAAAGAATATGGATATTACCAGAAAGAATAATCTCATATTATTCTTCGCTGTCTTCATTATCTCTGAAATATCGCGCCTCCATCTCGGCTTGAAATTCTTCCATAACTGGTTTTACAGTACTTTCAGGCAAGTCTGCAATACGTATATACATTAGACCATCAATCGCATTATTGAATAATGGATCAACATTAAACGCTATTACTTTTGCGTTTTGTTTGACATACTTTTTAATGAGAACTGGTAAACGCAGCTCGTTAGGTTCTAATTCATCTATTAACCTATCAAATTTATTTAAGTCAGCCTCAGACTCATCAAAAATAAAATCCTTATCAGCATCTTCTAGCTTTACTTTAAACTCTTGCTTAGGCGTGATGTATTGTGCAATGTATGGATCATAGTAATTGCTTTTCATAAACTCGATCATCAATGATTTTGAGAAATTTGAAAACTTGTTACTTATACTTACACCACCTATTAAATATTTATGCTCTGGAAAACGCAAAGTACAGTGAACAATACCTTTCCATAAAAGAAATAAAGGCATCGGTTTAAGTTGATACTCTGGTATGATAAACGCACGTCCCATTTCTATAGACTGATTCATCATTTTATATAACTCAGGTTCAAATTTAAACAGCTCGTTAAGGTAAAAACCTTCAATACCACGAGCCTCATAAATCTCACTACCCATTCCCATACGGTATGCACCAGCTATCGCTTTTGCCTCACTATCCCATAGAAACATTTGATGATAATAATTATCGTAGTGATCTAGATCTATCGCCTTATTAGTTCCTTCACCTATTTTTCTAAATGTAATTTCACGCAGTCTACCTATCTCAGTCATTACATGAGGCATTTTAGCGCTTTTTGCTAGAAATACTTCATAATTTTTAGATTGTAAAAGACGTTTATCTTCTCTTCTTAACTGGTCGACTTCTTTTATCATTTTTGCAGGATCAACCTGCTTTATGATCTTTTTAGGGCTTTTAGGAAGCTTTATTGTTTTAGGTATATCCTTTAGTTTAGTAGACTCTTTATCATATGCCTTAGAAAGCATATAAGTTTTACGCCTCAAAAAATCAGTAAAACCAGTTAGATTCTCGTGCTCTTTTTGATCTTTTACAGAAATAGCATTACCGATACGCACCTTTATAACACGACGTTTTTGAGTTAAGGTTTCTGAAGGCAATTTTGCCGTTCTGAAAGTATCAGATATTTTTGCCAGTCTATAAAATAACCTGCTATTTTTTGCATGAAAATATATCGGGATCACAGGCACCTCAGCACGTTGAATTAATTTCATTGCAGCTTCTTCCCATGGTTTATCTACCACTAATTTACCATCCTTATATGTAGACACTTCTCCTGCAGGAAAAATACCTAAAGGCATATCAGCTTTAAGGTGTCTAATCGCCTGCATAAAACCAGCCGTAGAAGACTTTACATCTTTACGATCCTCAAATGGGTTTACCGGCATTATAAATGGCTTTAAAGGCTCTATACGATGCAGTAAAAAATTTGCTATAATCTTATAGTCTGGTCTTTTATCCAGCAATAATTTCATCAACAAGATACCATCAATTCCTCCCAGAGGATGATTAGATATCGTTATAAAAGCACCTGTCTTAGGAATACGTCTTAAGTCTTCCTCAGGAATTTCAAACTCTATTTGTAAATCCTCGAGTAGAGCTGTTAGAAACTCTACATCTTTTAAATGCTTATGTCTGTTATAAAGTTTATTGAGCGTGGAAATGCGCAATAATTTCATAAGTGACCAGCCACCAAGAGTACCAAGGAAACCATATTTATCTATATGAATCGCTTTTGCGACCTCTTTTGCTGTTACCAGACCCATTCTTTAATTTAGATAGTAGAACTACAAATATAGTATAATTGATAAGTGCTCAACTCTATCCTTTAACGACTAGCTGTAAAGTTTCTTGAGTACGCTGTCTTAAAAGCACCTCTTTTCCATTTTCTATAGATTCAATTGCATTATCACTATGGTGTCTAATAGTGTAAAGCGATACATCACTTACCGCATTTACTTTATACCTAGCCTCTAGGTCGTCTAATAATTCAGATAGTTTACCATACTTATCCTCTACACATATCGTAAAACTAATAGCAGAGTTCTGTAACAATCCTACCTCCATTTTACTCTCACTTAATTGATGAAAAATGTCGCTGATATTATGTTCTCCAATAAAACTAAAATCACGTGCAGATATTTCTAAAAAAACAAGATTCTTGCGCACGATATAACAAGGTGTCATAGGCTTTAAAGCATCTCCATCTTTAATAACGGTCCCTTGCGATTGTGGATAAAGAAAAGAATTTACTCTCAACTCAATTTGCTTACCTTGAAGCGGTTGTAGGGTTTTTGGATGTATAACACTAGCTCCATAAAATGCTAATTCTATGGCCTCTCGATATGAAATTTGCTCTAAAAGAACTGTGTTTTCAAATACACGTGGATCGCCATTTAATACACCAGGCACATCTTTCCAAATGGTTACGTGGCTAGCGTCAAGAGCATAAGCTAGAATAGACGCAGTATAATCACTACCTTCTCTACCTAAGGTTGTGGTAAAACCATTATCATCAGACCCTATAAAACCTTGTGTTAAAAACAGTTTTCCTTCGCAGTTATTTTTAATTAATTTCTCAGTTTTTTTCCAGTCTACCGCAGCATCTCTATACTTTTGATCAGTCTTGATCAATTGACGTGCATCCATCCAATCTACGGGAATTTCATTTGCATTAAAATAACTTGCTACAATTTTAGTAGAAAGTAATTCTCCATGACTTACCACTTGATCATAAATAAACGCGTGATTTTTACTTTGATTACGCAACATGGTACCTTTCAAGGATTCTATGGTTACCTTAAGGTTTTTTTTAAGTTCGCTTTCGCGAAAGCGTATCAAAACATCCTCACCAGCACCATTAGTTTCTAGATCAGATACAATTTCTAGATGTTTAGCAAATAACTCGTCAATAAGAGTCAAGTATGCTTGATCATTATTTTGATAACATTCAATAATATCCTCTAAAGCATTAGTCGTTTTGCCCATTGCAGAAACCACAATCCCTAGGCCATTATAGCCCATCGTTTGAACTACTTGTATAACATTGCGCACACCAGCGGCGTCCTTTACTGACGCACCACCAAATTTAAATATCTTCATTTCTTAAAACATAATTATGAAGCGATTCCTCGTCCATTTGTGCAAGATACCAATCCTCTAAAATTGTTGCTCCCGTATTTTTATAAAATTCTATTGCTCCTTCATTCCAATCCAGCACGACCCATTCTACTCGACGTACTTTTTCATCAAATGCATATTTCATCACCTGATTATATAAGGCTTTCCCTAAACCTTTCCCTCTTAATTTTTGGGTCACGATGAGATCTTCCAGATGAATTGTCTTTCCTTTCCAAGTTGAAAATCTAGGATAACAAAGTGCAATTCCTTCAATCTTATCATTATAAAAGCATACAAAACATTTAAAAAGTGGATGATCGCCACTACCGTTTTCAATTAATTCCTCGACAGTCACTTCTACAGCATCAGGTTCTTTTTCAAAAGTAGCTAACTCTTGAATAAGCTCTAAAACTCTAGGATAATCATTTATACTAGCTTCCTTTATTTGTATCATAATCTTAAAATTAAGTAAATATATAATAGAGTTATATACAAATTCTTAAAACTATCTTACTACATCGTTATATGTATGAAGAATATTTTAGGATATTTGCAACACACCTCAAACCAACATGGCACGTAAAAATCAAACCTTAGGAGAATTTATTATTGAGAATCAATCTGAATTTCAATATTCTAGTGGCGAACTCTCTAGACTCATCAACTCTATAAGACTAGCTGCAAAAATGGTTAATCATGAGGTTAACAAAGCTGGACTAGTAGATATCACTGGTAGTGCTGGTGAGATTAATACACAAGGTGAAGATCAACAAAAATTAGATGTGCTTGCAAATGACACTTTTATAAGGACACTTACTAATCGCGAAATTGTATGTGGTATAGCTAGTGAAGAAAATGATGACTTCATTACTATAGAAGGCCATAAAGAGAACCATAGTAACAAGTATGTAGTTTTAATGGACCCTTTAGACGGTAGTTCAAATATAGATGTTAACGTATCTGTTGGGACTATTTTCTCCATTTATAGACGAGTAACACCTGTCGGTACTCCAGTACAATTAGAAGACTTTTTACAACCAGGAAATTTACAAGTCGCTGCAGGATATATTGTTTACGGTACTTCAACAATGCTAGTTTACACAACTGGCCATGGTGTGAATGGATTTACCTTGAATCCAGCATTAGGAACTTATTATTTATCACATCCTAACATGAGATTTTCTGAAGACGGAAACATTTATAGTGTTAACGAAGGTAATTACAATCATTTCCCACAAGGTGTAAAGGATTATATTAAATATTGTCAACAGGATGAAGATAATAGACCTTACACTAGTCGTTATATAGGTAGTTTAGTCTCTGATATTCACAGAAATATGATTAAAGGCGGTATTTACATGTATCCACAAAGTGCTAAAGCACCTAATGGAAAACTGCGCCTTTTATACGAATGTAACCCTATGGCTTTTATTGCCGAACAGGCTGGTGGAACCGCTAGTGACGGGCATACTCGCATTATGGATTTAAAACCTACAGAGCTACACCAACGAGTTCCTTTCTTCTGTGGAAGTAAAAACATGGTTGCAAAACTAGAGGAATTCATTCAAAAGCACGATAAGTAATATTTTTCTAGTATTTTTACTTCTCAAATGAGAAATGAAAATGAGTAAAATATCTAAAACCCAAAAGGCTGAAAATGAAAGTGTAGATAGCAACTCAAAAATAGAGGCCATAAAGAACCTCATTTTTGGAGAAAACATCCAACAGTATAATACGGAGTTTGATGAACTAAAAGCGGACTTGCTGAAGAAAAAGCAAGAATTACAAAGCTTTATAGACGATACACGTGATGAGCTTAGCAAAAGCATTGACAGTCTTTCTACAGATTTAAATATTCGTATCACTGATTTAGAGAACAAGTTGGAAGATAGACTAGACACAATAGAAGATGAAAAAACTAGTAGAGACATGCTAGGCGAAGCTCTTATAGAGTTAGGTAAAAAAATCAAAGCTTAATAACACAATACCGCCATGACAGAAGATGAAAAGCTGGCGTTATTGAAGACGATCTTACTTACGGATGATAGAGAATACGCAGAAAGTATTACTCACAAAATCAATGTTCTAGAAGAAATTTTAAGAGAACGCCATAGGCTATCTGAAAAAGTTTCTCCTATCATAAAGGAACAGTTAGACGATTTCACAAAAAACATTCCTCAAAACTTAGGGCCAGCAATTACTGAGTCATTGAAAATTCAAATTGAAAATTCAAAAGATGAAGTTGTTGAGGCGCTCTATCCTATTTTAGGTAAGATGGTGAAAAAGTACATCTCTCAAGAGATAAAAGTACTGTCTGAACAGGTAAACAAAACAGCTAAAGACACTTTTTCAATGCAAGGTGTTAAACGCAAGTTCAAGTCAATTTTTACAGGAGTTAGTGAAAATGAAATTATAATTAGCGACTTAGGAAACGCAAAAGTTGAACAAGTATTTATCATCGAGAAAGGCTCTGGTATATTAATAGGGAGTTTTCACTTAAAGAAAACAGTAGATGAGGACATGATTAGCGGCATGTTAACGGCAATTAAAGGCTTTGTAGAAGACGCTTTCAAGCAGTCCAACCATGATTTACAGTCTATCGAGTACGATTTATACGAAATACACTTACATAATTTTCATAAGTATTATATTGCAACTGCCGTAAGTGGTACATTTACAGAGACTCTAGAAAATGAACTTGAAAACTTTAACCTTGAAGTCTCACAAGAAATCAATAAAAAGAATCTATTAGATTCAAGAGAAGCACTAGAAGAATTACTATTAACCAGGTATAGTGCTCTTAAATTCAGTAACCAATAATATGATATCAAAAAAAATCGTCATCGTAGGACATTTTGGAGTTGGGAAAACTTCACTTATAAGGCGTTTTGTAGAAGATGTATTCTCTGCAGACTACAAAGTAACTATAGGCGTTCATATTCTTAAGAAAACAGTTCATGTTAACAATAAAGAAGTTAACTTAATTCTATGGGATACAGAAGGTACAGATGACATTGAAGAAATTAGAAAAGCGTATTTACTGGGAACACACGGATTCATATTTGTGTGTGATGTGACGCGCCCTGTAACATATCAAAATATTGAATCACAAACTCAATATCTAAAGGATAACTTCAATAAAGTTCCTATTTTAAGTATTGGTAACAAATCTGACCTTTTACCTAAAGGAAGTATGTCCGAGAAAAAGGAGGAACTTGAATTTCTAGATATGCTAGTCAGCGCAAAAGAAGGAAACAATGTTCAGCGCTTATTTGAAAAAATTGCTAAAATTTTATCCTAATGGCGATGCATGAACTACAACGCGACTACAGCACAAAAGATTTGCAGTTTATCTCTATTGATAAACAAGGGACCATCCTCACAACTGACCAGCAACTTTTTGAGTTAAAGAAAGACTCTTCGATAAAAAGTTTTCATCCATTTTTTGAAGTAATAGACACTTATTTCTTAGAAAAAAGCGATCATATCAAACTAGAGTGTGTTCATCTAAATGATCGCGTTTTTGATATAGATTTTATAAAAAATGATGATGATACCGCTGTCATCATTTTTAGAGAAGGAACAGATTTCTATAATAGAGTACAACTAATTGCTCAAAAACGCAATGAGTCTATTATATTTCAGGAAACACTGGAACTTAAAAACCAAATATTAAAAGAACAAGAAGAGTTTAAAAACAGGTTCATTGGAAACTTTTCTCACGAACTGCGCAATCCACTAACTTTGGTAAGTTCATTTTCATCAATGCTACTTAAGACAGAGCTTAACTTAGATCAAGAAATGCTAGTAGGAGCTATAAAAGATCAAAGTGACAAGTTAAGAGACATCCTAAATGACATTATTGATTTATCCATACTAAAAAACAGCTCTTTATCTCTAGAAAGTGAACCTTTTTCCTTAAGAAAACTTCTTAAAAATGTTCATTTAAACTATTCTACAACTTCTTCCACAAAGGATCTTAGTATCAATCTAAAAATAGATGAATCTGTCCCTAAGACTATTATTGGTGACAGAAGACGTTTTGAACAAATCATTACTAACTTCTTAGACAATGCATTAAGGCATAACAAAGGAGATAGTATTGAAATTAACATTAAAGAAAATCAAAGAAGAGCAAATAAAGTTAGTCTTAGAATAGAGGTCATTAACAATGACGGTTTAATACCCGATTTCTTAGGTGATCAAGAAATCGAGACGTACACTAATCTTGATAATGGGGACATAGAAAAAACGACCAGCTTAAGCTTCTCAATTGCAAGAGAACTAGCGCAATTAATGGACGGCGAGATTCTCATAAAACCACTAGAAACAGGTGGAACCTTGCAGGTTGCAAATCTTAAATTAGTATTCCCTATACACGATAAAGAAATTATAGAGGAAACTGAAGAAACTACTAAAAACAGTAAAATACATCTTACAGATAAAGTAAGAACTATCATTGCCGAAGATAATAGCGTCACACAAATGACAGCTTTAAAGATATTGGTAAGTACAGGTAACTTTGACAATCGTGTTTTTACTGACCCTAAAGATTTACTAGAAGCAGTTGATAAAGATGATTACGACCTTATACTAATGTCCTCATCAATATCACAAGTCGACGCCTTAGAACTGATTAGTCTGATAAAAGAATTTGCAAATGATCATAACAAGAAAATACCGATCATTGCTGTAACAACAAAAACATCTGCCCCAGAATTAGTAGAATACCGCAAGGCTGGATTTAAAGATGTAGTAAAAAAGCCTTATACAGATGATGAATTGTTAAACACCATTTATAAAAGGCTTAATCTTAAAAAGTTTAAGTAAAGAAGTATTACTTACGATTCTTATTCAATAAGTATCTGTAATCTTCTAGATTTAAATGACCAGAGAAAATCTCGACTGATCTATCTACTAGATATTTAGCATCTTCATCATTGTAACCGATAGCGGTAGCATATCTTCTCAACAGTTTATGCTCGTTTTCATCCATCGCATGATCAGCAAAAACTATTTTAAATAAATCGTGCAACCACTGGATGCGTTCCTCACTGTCTGTTGGAGGCGTTACTGGATATGCAGATGGGTTTTTAAGTATCGCCGCATAATCCGAATCAGATATATCCAGTTTAGACTTTAAACGCTCTAAAACTACCGTTTCTTGAGCGCTCACATTTTCATGCGACTGCGCAATACTTACTATAGTAGCAAAATGACTTTTATTTCTGGCACTTTCACCAGATTCAAATAAACTTGAGAATGACATATCTATTAATTTAATACCGCAAATATAATAAACACAGTAAGTGTATAAGAGACTTATTTAAGGTTATCTAGCATTTCTTTAACCATTTTCTCTAGGTCATAATCATGGCTCCATGACCAGTCTTCGCGAGCCACACTATCATCTATTGATCCAGGCCAGCTATCAGCAATAGACTGCCTAAAATCTGGTTGATAAGTCACTGTAAAATCAGGCAAGTGCTTAGTAATTTCACTAGCAATCTCTGCAGGCGTAAATGTCATTCCAGCAAGGTTATAAGAACTGCGTTGCTTAATATTTTCTGATTTAGTCTGCATAATAGATACAGTTGCTTTAATTGCATCTTCCATAAACATCATGGGCAAGCTAGTATCTTCTTTTAAAAAACAATCATAGTGATTATTCTTAAGGGCTTCATGAAATATCTCAACAGCATAATCTGTTGTTCCACCACCAGGCAATGTTTTCCAAGATATTAATCCAGGATATCTTATAGAGCGCACATCAACACCATATTTATTATAATAATATTCACACCAGCGTTCACCCGTTTGTTTTGAAATTCCATATACTGTACTAGGCTCCATAACGGTTTGTTGTGGTGTATTCTCCTTAGGTGTTGTAGGTCCAAAAACAGCAATACTTGAAGGCCAGAAAATTTTATCAATCTTACCTTCCTTTGCTATATTAAGTATATGAAAAAGGGAATCCATATTTAAGTTCCATGCCTTTTTAGGATACTTCTCTGCAGTAGCACTTAACATGGCTGCCATCAAATACACTTCATTTATCTCATAATGCAAACACACATCTTCAATAGAAGTCCTATTCATAGCATCAACTATTTCAAAAGGACCAGATTGCATTAATTCTTCACTTCCTTCTCTTATGTCTCCAGCAATCACGTTATCATTTCCATAAATCTCACGTAATCGAATTGTAAGCTCTGTGCCTATCTGCCCACAGGCACCTATAATCAGTATTTTAGTCGCCATAATTAATTTTAAGAATGGTAAAGATACCAACTCTCTATTCTCAAAATCTTAAAATTTACTTGTAATAATTAACATTTTCACATCTCGCTTTCGCGAAAGCGTAAGAGCAATAATTAGTTAACATAATTAAGAATTCTTATTTTTTATTAAACATTATTTAGTTATTATTAGTTTTTATACTAATTAATTGAACTTACATTTGTCTTAACATTAAAAACCATACTATGAAAAAGACACTAATTATCGCAGTTTTTGCGACCGTAACCTTAATAGCTTGTAAAGACAAGGAAAATAAAGAACTTGAAGAAATGGTAGAAGACACTACAGAACAAGTTGAAGAAACTACAGAAGACGCCGAAGACGCTATTCAAGATACAATGACTTATACTAGAGAGAATGTTTCCCAATTAGCTAACGACTTTGAAAGTAATGTAGAGGTTAATGATGATAAAATTGTCTCGATAAAAGGATATGACTCTTATACTGTTTTAAGAACCAATATCTCAGAATTATCAACGACCACAGAAGAGAATATCAATACCAAATCAGAAAGCTTAAGAACTAGCTTTAATTAATTTAAGTCTACTATTCCAACATACTTGCGCATTGATGATGTACAAGATGCGATTGAAGATGTAGAGAAAGAAATTGCTGAATTTGAAGAAGAACGTATGGGAGAAAAAGCTTCTACTAAAAACAATAAGGAAAACATGGAAGAGATTCAGGAAGCCTTTGACGATTTAGAAAAAGAAATTATCCAAGCTCGTAAAAAATATGTTGACAATAAAGAAGATGCAATGGAGGAATATATGGAAGAAATCAATAGCAATAGAAAACAAAGTACAACAGAAAAGTACCTAGACGCTACTGAAGAATATAATGAAGAGATGAAGGATAAATAATCTTAACCTTTTTATTAAAATCAAAAAAGTATCTTGATTCTATCAGGATACTTTTTTTATGTCTACAATATAATCATCTTTGTAATTATACGTTTTAAAACTATGCGTTACCTATTCATATTACTGCTCCTTATTTCCTGTGGTGAGACACCAGAAACAGCACCTGTTGTCGAGCAAAGTACAGAAACCTCTTTTGACCCAGCGACGTCACGCATGGTTTTAAGAGGTGAAGCCCAGCAATTATCAACTAAATGGGATGCATACCAGACCTTTACAACAGAATTAGAAAACTTTGACCACTCCACGGCGGCGGCACAACGTCTGGCTACCTCAATCGATGATATGATTGTGAGTATACCAGATGAAATTGCAAATCAACCAGTTAAGTCACGATTAAAAGTTCTAGAAACTAGAATAAAATCTTATCATGCTCTACTAACTCATAATGCTTACAGCACTAAGGATCAACAAAAACGCTATGATCAGGTAATAATAGCTCTAGACGAATTTAAAATCCAGATGATGGAAGTATTTGCTCAGCAAAAATCTAAAGAAAATCTGTTAAAGAATCTAGAAGCAATGGAATTAGAGCTAGAAGAAAAAGACAGTGTCAATCCCTAATAAAATTCTCTTAATCATACATACTTTCTCAATACCAGTGCTTAATTTTAAGCAATGGGTAAACCTCTACTACAATTTACTAAGAAAGGAATTTATTGCGCTGCTGCTAGAGTCTATCTTGATCCATGGCAACCAGTTGATAAAGCGCTTATAACCCATGGACATGCAGATCATTCTCGATGGGGACATAAAAATTATATTACACAACACGATAATGTTCCCATAATAAAACATCGCCTGGGTGACATCAATGTATCTAGTATCGCTCACGGCGAAAACCTGCTCATCAATAACGTAAAATTCTCATTTCATCCTGCTGGTCACATCCCAGGCTCTAGTCAGATACGTGTAGAACACAATGACGAAGTTTGGGTATTTACAGGAGATTATAAAACTGAAGATGACGGAATCTCAACACCATACCAGCCTGTTAAATGCAACACCTTCATAACAGAATGCACTTTTGGACTGCCTGCTTTTAAATGGCAACAGCAAGCACAAGTAATGGACGATGTAAACAATTGGTGTGCTCAAAATCATGCAGATGGTAAGACATCTGTACTATTTGCTTATTCGCTAGGCAAAGCACAGCGACTCATCAAACATCTTGACACGTCGCAAATGAAAATCTACTGTCATGGCGCTGTTTTTAAAATGACTGAAGTACTTAGAGAACTCATAAACTTCCCGCCTACTTATTTAATCACTAAAGAAACGACTAAAGAAGAACTCGCAGGTAATATAGTAGTAGCGCCACCGAGTGCCCATGGTAGTCCATGGATGCGCAAAATGGTACCTTATGTTACCGCAAGCGCTAGTGGTTGGATGGCATTTAGAGGAGCACGACGCAGACGCGCAATCGATAAAGGTTTTGTATTATCTGATCACTGCGACTGGGATGGATTATTAAACAGTATTGACGCAACCGGATGCGAAAACGTCATCACTACACACGGTTATCAAGATATCTTTGCCCGTTATTTAAGAGAAGAAAAAGGCCTTAACGCCATCAGTGAACGTACTCAATATGAAGGTGAAAATTTAAATGAAGCCGAAAAACCTATCATTGAGGATGAGTCAAAGCCATCTAACACAAACTTTTCATCATCTAAATAGGCGCCATGAAACAGTTTGCAGAGCTCATAAGAACCATAGACGGCACTAATAAAACTACTCTAAAAGTGGCAGCACTAACAGAGTACTTTAAAACCGCTAAAGACGAGGATAAACTCTGGACCATTGCCATTCTTTCACATAGACGACCTAAACGCCCAGTAAACACAACACTGATGCGAGAATGGGCGACAGAAATTAGTGGTATTCCCTTATGGCTATTTGAAGAATCCTATCACATTGTTGGTGACCTAGCCGAAACTATTGCTCTAATTCTACCCACCACAAATGAATCTTCTGAAAAATCACTTTCTCAAATCATTCAAGAACTCATTGAGTTGCGTAAAAAGGAAGATTCAGAAAAGAAAGCATATCTACAAGAAAACTGGTTGAAACTCAATTATTATGAGCGATTTGTTTTTAATAAAATAATGACTGGTGGCTTTAGAATAGGAGTTTCTCAAAAATTAATGACTCGTGCGTTATCACAGGCTACAGATATTGATCAAGACGTTCTAGCACATAAACTTATGGGAAGCTGGACCGGAGAAAACACTACTTTTAAAGAACTAGTTTATGAAGATAACGAAGTCGCCATGCGTGGCAAACCGTATCCATTTTATCTAGCCTATGCAGTAGAAAATGAAGTTTCAGACTTAGGCGATGTAACACAATGGAGCGCAGAGCATAAATGGGACGGAATCCGATCGCAAACCATTATAAGAGCTGGAGAAATTTTTGTGTGGTCACGTGGAGAAGAACTAGTGACTGATAAATATCCAGAATTTCAAAAATTTCTAGATGTTATTCCAGATGAAACTGTCATTGATGGCGAGGTATTACCTTATAAAAATGGACAAATACTTAACTTTAATGACCTACAGACTAGAATAGGCCGCAAAACTGTTGGTAAGAAATTACTTTTAGATGTACCAGTAGTAATTGTTGCTTATGACTTATTAGAGTGGCAAGGAAAAGACATTAGAGAATTACCTTTTCAAGAACGTAGAGCTTTATTAGATAAATTAGTTCTAGACAGTAATGAGAAAGCAAATTTGATTGAAAGTGATTCAATGTTTCCGCTACTTATTTCAGAAACGATGAGCTTCACAACTTGGGAAGATATTGCCAAGGAAAGAGAACGCAGTGCAGATCGTAAATCTGAAGGATTAATGCTTAAACGCAAAGACAGTCCATATCTAGTAGGTCGCAAAAAAGGAGATTGGTGGAAATGGAAAGTAGATCCTTTTACTATCGACGCAGTGCTCACCTATGCTATGCGAGGTCATGGTCGTAGAGCAAATCTTTATACAGACTACACCTTTGGTCTATGGAACGATGGTGATCTCGTCACTTTTGCAAAAGCCTACTCTGGTCTTACCGATGCAGAGTTTAGAAAAATAGACGCTTGGATTAAAAAAAACACTTTAGAACGTTTTGGTCCGGTAAGATCTGTAACACCTCATCACGTTTTTGAAATTGCCTTTGAAGGAATCGCACCTAGTAAGCGTCATAAATCTGGAGTTGCAACACGTTTCCCTAGAATTTTAAGATGGCGTACAGATAAACCTATAGAGGAAGCAAATACTTTAGATGATTTAAAAGCTTTAATCCCTAAAGACGGCGGATTTTTAAAGGATGAATAAAACCCAACTTCATAAAATAGCTGAGGATTACTTCGACCAGCAAGGTTGGGGAGCTTTTCCATTTCAAAAAAAGACTTGGGATGCCTTCTTAGCTGGTAAGCATGGATTATTAAACGCACCTACTGGTAGTGGAAAAACCTATGCGCTTTGGGTTGCCGTAGTTCTAGATTACATAAAAAAGCATCCCGATTATAAGAAGAAACCTAAAAAAGGGCTCAAAGCGATATGGATTACTCCGTTGCGGTCGTTAAGTCAGGAAATCGCACAGGCATCACAACGATTTGTAGATGGTATCGATTTACCTTTTACTGTTGGAATACGTAGTGGTGATACGTCTACAAAAGAACGTACAGCTCAACGTAAATCTATGCCCGACTTACTCATTACCACACCAGAAAGTTTACATCTTTTACTGGGCTCAAAAGACCACGCAAAGATTTTTAAAGATTGTCAAGCTATCATTATTGATGAGTGGCACGAACTTTTGGGAACTAAACGTGGTGTTCAAATGGAACTTGGTATTTCTCGACTTCTAGGCTTGAGTAAAAATATCAGAGTTTGGGGAATTAGTGCTACGATTGGTAATCTAGAGCAAGCTCGTGAAGTGTTACTAGGTGTTGATGAAAACCGCTTTCGCGAAAGCGTATTAATTAAAGCCAACATCAAAAAAGACATCAAAGTACAATCCATTATTCCGGCAAGTATGGACAAATTTCCGTGGCGTGGTCACCTAGGATTGCATTTACTTGAAGATGTCGTTAAAATCATCAATTCTAGTCGTTCCACACTGATTTTTACAAATACACGAGCGCAGTGTGAGTTATGGTTCCAATCCTTAATGACAAAACATCCTGAGTTTGCTGGTGAAGTAGCAATGCATCACGGATCGATTAATAAAGAAACGCGCATATGGGTAGAAAACGCGATTAGAAACGAAAGCTTAAAAGCTTGTGTTTGTACCTCATCGCTGGATTTAGGTGTTGATTTCGCACCTGTAGAAACCATCATTCAAGTAGGCGGACCTAAAGGTGTGGCACGTTTTCTACAACGTGCAGGACGTTCTGGTCACAGACCTGGAGAGACCAGTGTGATTCATTTTTTACCTACGCATGCGTTAGAACTCATAGAAGCTAGTGCGTTACAAAAGACTGTCGCAACACAAGCCGTAGAGGATCGACTGCCTTATATTTTATGTTATGACGTGTTAATTCAGTACCTGTGCACACTCGCAGTGTCTGGTGGCTTTTATCCCGATGAGATTTTTCCTGAGGTAAAAAACACATTCTGCTTTGCAGCGATTACAGATGAAGAATGGAAATGGTGTCTGGATTTTATAGTTTACGGTAGTTCCTCTCTACAATCTTATGATGAATATAAAAAAGTAAAAATTGATGATACCGGTCGGTATTTAATTGATGATAGAAAGATAGCCATGCGTCATCGCTTGCAAATGGGAACTATTGTAGGAGCAACACTGGTAACTGTAAAATATCAATCTGGTGGTTATATAGGTAGTGTAGAAGAATATTTTATAAGTAAAATGGATCGTGGTGATGTATTTATTTTTGCTGGTCGCACGCTAGAATTTATTCGTTTAAAAGGGATGATTGCTCATGTCAAAAACACGACCAAAAAAACTAATACGGTTTCTAGTTGGCAAGGTAGTCGCCTGCCGTTAAGTGCACAATTAGGAGAGTTACTACGTGACGAAATGGAAAACTTTCAAACGGGCAAAAAACGCACGCCAGAAGTAAAAGCACTTAAAGAAATTATACAGCGACAGCAATTAGAAAGCATCGTACCGCAAAAGAGTGAGTTTTTAATCGAGACTTTTAAAACTCGTGAAGGTTATCATGCCGTTTTTTATCCTTTTGAAGGACGTTTTGTACACGAGGCTATGGCAGGAATTATTGCTTATCGAGTCAGCTTATTAAAACCTATCACATTCTCACTGGCTTTTAATGATTATGGATTTGAAATATTAAGTGACCAAGCCTTTGACATGCAGGAGATTCTGGACAACGATTTACTCACACCAGAGATGTTATCACAAGACTTACAGGCTAGCATGAATGCCACAGAAATGGCTCGTAGGCAGTTTAGAGATATTGCCGTCATATCTGGATTAGTATTCACGGGTTATCCTAATAAAGCGGTAAAAACAAAACACCTGCAAAATAGCAGTCAGCTACTATTTGAAGTATTCCGTGATAATGAACCTGATAATTTATTATTTAGACAAGCATATACCGAGACCTTTGAACAAGCCATCCAAGAATACCGCTTGCGTGAGGCACTAGAACGCATCCAGGAACAAGAAATCATCTGGAAAGCCTGTGAAAAACCTACACCATTCTCTTTTCCGATCATCACAGACCGCTTACGCGAAAAATTAAGCAGTGAAAAGCTAGCCGATAGAATCAAGCGGATGCAGTTGAAATGGGAATAATAGTTACATGAAAGCGTGAAATTAAATACTAAACCGGTCGATAACCTTTCCTAGTTTTCACACCTATCAATCGCATTTCTTCTTTAAGAACCGAAACCTGATCATCAAGACTCTTACGATTTTCTTGAGGTTTGTTACCTATACGACCATATCTGGTTATGATATCAAATCCATCTACGGTGATTTCCCAGTATTTATTACTAGAACCTTCTACAAATTCATAACGCTTAAAAATTAGGTTACCTTGAGGTTTTTTTGCCGTTTCAGATTCAAGTTCCGTTTCAGGTACTTCAGGTATTGAAATGTTTGAGCTTTCATCATTAGACTTTATTTCTTCAACAGCATCTATTTGATTCTCACGTTCGAGTTCAGATTCAAGTTCTTCTGGATCTTCTGGATCTTCTTCTTTCCCTTCTAGTTTTTGACGAATTTTTTCTAGCACACGCTCTGGTTGCTCGAGCCAGTCCTTACTATAGATATGTTGTAATTTCCACCCAAATGCTTTAAGAACTGCTGGTTTTTGACTGTATTGTTCTAAAATATCATCAGTGGCATAGTGTGTAGAACGATCTATTAAAATAGCAAGCTCATAAGACTCACTATCACTTTTACGCAAGGCGAGATCACATTTAAAATGCGATTGACCTATAGCTCTATCAACGATATAACCATCTTTTTCAAGAACAGTTTTAAGTTGATTAATAATTGGTAAGCGTTTTGTTCTTTCTTCTTCGTCGTCATCAAGATGTAAGCTGTCTAAAATACCATTTGCTGACTCTAATTGTCCGTCGCTAATAAATTTTGCGTAAGCGAGAAAACGTTTAAAATAATTAGCTCCTTCATTATAATCGTTCTTAATATTTGCCGCGAGAATAGAAGAAACAATAATCATATTGCGCTTTGCACGTGAGAAAATTACATTCAATCGTTTTTCTCCACCACGTCTATTAATAGGTCCAAAGTTCATAAACATTTTACCTTGATTATTAAAACCGTAGCAAATACTCATGATAATTAAATCACGCTCATCTCCTTGCACATTCTCTAGATTCTTAACAAATAATCCCACGAACTGATCTTCTTCTGTACGCTGATATTCTTCTTCTAGCAATTTCCCAAAATGTGGATCTTCTTGAGCTAGTTTATCCAGTGCTTCTTCTATCTCGCTTTGTTGCGCCATAGAGAATGCAACAATACCTATGCTTTTTTTCACATCTTCCATAAGAAACGTGCGTACCATATTTGCGATGTAAGTCGCCTCGTCTTTATTAACACGTTTATGATATACCGCATTTTCCATATAATGAAAACTAATGCTGCGCTTGAGCACATCTTGAGCATCTATTTCTTGATCTGGCGTGATAATAGGCTCCAGCGGCTCTATACCTGCATTAGGAATACGACTGTCAGGTATGGTAAGTAAATTGCGTTTATAAAAAGCGGCATTACTAAAACTAATTAAACTCTCTCGACGGCTGCGATAATGCCATCCTAGCATGACGGAACTCAATTTTCTAGCGCCTTGATTTAAGAGGCTATCTGCATCCAGCATAATTCCTGTTTTCTCTTCGGTCTCTTCTTCATCTTCTTCTTGATCTGTAGTGTTGGAACTAAAGAAGTTTGTAGGCGGCATTTGCATTTCATCACCTACTATAATCGTTTGATGCGTTCTAAATAAGGATGGAACGCCTTCTTCTACCGTGATTTGAGAAGCTTCATCATAGATTACTACGTCAAATATTGACGTGTCAATAGGCATAGAATCACTGACACTCAACGGACTCATTAACCATACTGGTTTTAAAGTAGTCATTATTTCTTGTGCCTCTCCAGTAGCTAGCTCACGTATGGATTTATAACGCATACTTTTGCCAAACTCATTTTCTAATACACGTCGAGAAGCATTATATTTCTTTTTAAGGATTTTTTCTTCTGGTGTTAATTGTGCTGCAACAGATTCTGTAATGCGCACTTTATTTAAGAACTTATCTCTAATCTTAGAACGTATAAAAGCTACATTAGATTCATAATAACTATCTAGTAAAGCATCTACACTGCGTACGGAACTAGCAAGGATATCTTCACTGGTTTGAGAGAATACAGGCTCTTTATCATAAACCTCTTTTAAAGATTTATAAGCGGTATGGAAAGCGATGTCGCCAGTTTGCCATGGTTTACGGCGCAAGTTATCTTGCATCTCTTTACTTGTAGACTGTAATTGCATGATATAAGGTGTAAAAAGCCCTATAGTATGAATACTAGCCTTACCACGTTGTAATTTATCTTCTATTTGAGAGAGTAAGTGATGATCACAATTTGTAAATAGTTGATTTAAATTCTCATCAAATTGATCAAAATCTAATTTAAAACCTAATAGGCTATTCACATATGATGTATGATCTGTCGCCATCCAGCTTTTAATGATGTCATCAGGATCTAGCTGCTGTTGTTTGATCCATTCATAGTCGCTTACAAAATCTTCTAAACCAAATTTATCGGCGGCTTCTTCTCGTTGTTGCTCTAAAGATTCTAGTGCTGCATATTCCTCATTTAAGGTCTTTAACACAGACTCTATAGAAGGCGCAATATTATGAGCCCTAAAATTATAAGCAGCCTTAAGTTGATTTTTTATTCTATACCAGCTAGGGTTTAAGAATTTAAAAAAAGAACCATCTAATCGTTGCCATTGTTCTTGAGCAATTTTAGCATCAACAGCATTTAATTTTTGTTTCCAGTTTTTATTTTCTTCTACTAATCTTAAATACAACCTTTTTTGCTTCTCTATTTTTCTATTGAAGTTATCTAAGTTAGAAGCTGCAATCGTGCTGCTATCAAAAATTCCTAACGCATTTTGAGCTACTATTTTTGAAACCTTAGATGCAAAATCAAATTCTAATCGCCATGCGGCAACAGATTGTGTTCTGACAGTAACTTCTTGTTCATCGAGGAGTTCATTGAGACGATCTAACAAACTCACTGTTGCTTCTATTTTTTCTAGAACAACTCCTTTAGAATTAGGTACATCAAGTAATCCTTGAGATAATCCATTTAGCGCATAATCTGAAATATTATGTCCGTGATTGTTCAATTTTATTTGAGCAATCATTTCGGTTATCCATGTTTCATTTTCTTTCCATTCCTTATAAAACGGCACATAAATTAACTCGTTATCACTGAGCTTTTCTTTGGTTTGGTAATAGGTAATCAACTCTTGAAACAACTCATAAAGTGGTGGCATCCCATCACACATCGTATCGTGAAAATGCTCTAACTTCCCCAGATGCGTTTCTATTTGATTGATGATTTTTTCACGCTTTCGCGAAAGCGTAGAAGTACTCATATCCTTCTTCATAAAGGCCTCATAGGTATCCTTGAGATTCATTATAAAGGCTTTTTTATCGGTTTGAGAATCGTGGATCAGGCAACACAACTCATCTAGTTTTTTATTTTTCAAACGGTGAAAAACCACATCTAAAGCGGCACGTTTTTCACAAACAAAAAGCACTTTTTGATCTCTAGCTACATAATCAGCAATGAGGTTAGTAATGGTTTGCGACTTACCGGTTCCTGGTGGTCCTTGAATGATATAATTCTCGCCAGACCGAGCTCTTAAAACGGCTTGAGATTGTGTAGGATCTGACTGGATAATGGGATATAAGTCTGCTAAACCACTTTTTTGATAACCATCGAGATTCATTTTCTTGGGCTTCTCACTGAAGAGTTCATCAAAGACCTCATCTTTAATATCGGCTTTTAAAATCTCAGAATAATCTCGTACAAGACTCATCTTACGGTACTTAAAATTACCTATAGTCATATTACAAGTATCCACTTCCCATACCAAGGGATTTACATCTCCATCATTATCGGTATGATAAAAACTGCGGCGGCGCTCTGCAACAGCAAGATCACTATATGGGTTGATATCCTCATTAATGATATACTCGAGCTCGTTATGCTTTTTGGCAATAAGGTTATTGAAAATAGCAAGCCCTAATGGTTTTACATTTTGAGCGTCATAAGAATAGTCATAACTGCGTGTGCTTAAACCAGAATTACGATTAGAAAGTTTGCGCTTTTTAAGTTTGAAGTTGCGTTTTGCAAGCTTGTGAATTAACTGGATTTTAGGCTTGTCTCTCCATCTTAAATCGATTCCCGTACCACCTAGTGAGATTTGGTTTTTGATGCTTTGAACAAGCTCTTCAATAGAACTGGTTTCTAGGTCTATAAAATCTGGTAATTCAATACCGTATAAATCTTTAAGATAGTAACTTAATACTGGGTTGATCTCTGCCTCAGTATCATTTACATTTAGTTCAAAACGATCTTTAACACCTTTCTTTTTTACCAAAGAAACTGGTAATAATAACAGCGGCGAACTGATACGCTCATCTTCACTTTCTTTAAAATTATACCAGTGCAAAAAAGCAACAACAACACGCAATTGATCAAAACCGTATTCATTTTTACTCTTGCGCGCCTCGAGTCTTATTTTATTAAGTGCTGGACTTAAAAATCTGTTTTTATCAAGTTCTAAATATCTATTAAGATTGACTTTTTTCTTTGAAATGAACTGCGTTTGAATATGAGCGTTCCAAAAAATTAAATCTTTTTCAGTGATGTTTTTATAGTCTAGTAACATAGGCACTGAGGCTTCTGTCAAGTTTAAGAAACCACCACGATCATTAAAGTAAAGCAATTTATTCCTGCGCGAAATATCAAAAAGTCTACGTTTTAATTTATCTAGAATATAGCTACCACGGTCTGACAGATTTAAATTACGGAACCCTTCAGTATCTGTTAAATCAATGTAATTCTCTGGATTGAAATCTCGGTAATTTTTGAGTTTCGCAATGATTTCTTCAAGACTAGGCGCACGATCTTCTCTGTACAAAGGTGTCATTTCCCTAATCACGTGATGTATGGTAGGATGTAAATCTTTGTTATAGAAATATAAGCGCTCACGGTTTTCTATAAAACGCTTAAGCTCGTCAATGTCTCTAAAATCTATACCATATGCGACAGAAGCTAGTATAAAGCCTAGTGTAAAAATCTCAGTAATAGGATCATAATATCCTGTTTCTAAATCCCAACTTTTATATCGTGCAAGGTAAACAGGCTTAGTAATAGGTTTTTCAAAATCCTCTTGAATCGCCTCATCATCATAGATGTGCTGGTCATAATCATCACCTTCAATCTTACTTATTTCACTATAATTACCACTTACTTCAACCGCATAGCGCTGTTTAGGTTTTTTAAATATCTTGTGCTCTCCTGTTCTAAACTCTTTTCCTTCAGAATCTATGGAGATGATTCTTCCATTAAAGTAAATATCTTCAATAGAATAAATCCCTAACACGAGATTGCGAGATCTCAAAAAATGAGCCTTTTCTATAAGCGGTAATACACGTGCAATAAAATCTGCCGTGGTACTACCGCCATGATCTTTCACCTCATCTAAAAGACTAAAAAAACTTGCTTTATAATCACTCATTATCGTAGATGCTGTTATCTTGGTTTTCATTAACGTTGCTCAAATCCGTCATCGCCTCTTGCTTTAAGTCTTTAAAACTGCGAACGCTAAGTTTGAGTTCTTTTCTAAGAACTCGTTCGTATTCTTCTATTAGACCAAGCAATTCTGCTATTTCTAAGGTATGTGCAATAGGCAGTTTTTCTAATTCGCTATCTATTCTAGCAAAATCTAATAGGACATAAGACAAATAACTTTTTGTACTAGGTGTGGTGTGTTTCAAACGTTCCAACAGTTTAGTTGTATCCACTTCTTTTTCTCTTGCGAAATCTGTAAAAAACTGTTGAGCGAGATTGATTACCGCACTCGAATTCATCCATTGTGGTCTTAAAATAAGTTGTATAAAATCATTTGATAGCGCTCGTGTCTTTTCTTGCTCAAAAATATCTAGACTGTTGATATCCCATTTTCCTTCTATGAGTTTGTGCAATTCCTCGTGATATTCTCGAGAGCTGCGTCCTTTTAAATCTAGAGCGATACTACGTATGTATGATTCTGGATGGGTTTGTTGATTTGTGGCTTCATCATCTTGATTGATAATTTCCTTTGCCTGATCTAGATAGCTTTGCGCATTTACATCTGACAGACCTGTATTAAGCTTGATCAACATTTGAATGACTGTGTAATGCTCTCGGCATGATTTAAATGCACCTGCATCACAGAAAAGCTCGAGGTATAATTGGAAAATACGTGCAGTTTCAATGATGCTATCTTCACTACGAGAATCGTTTGCTAAAGCAAGAATGATACGTTGCGTTATCTCATACTCTCCATCTTCTAATTTATAGAATAGATAATGAGATAACTCGTGCGCAAGTAATGCTTTAAGTTGTTTTTCATCCAGCAATTGCAATATATTACCTGAGAATACAATGTGAGCTTCTTGATCTATAACTGATATGCTTGCGTTTAACTGTAAGCTTTTATTCTCTTGATATAATGTAACCTGTGCATCTATATTTAAATCTACACATATGTCTTGCGCCATCTGGTATAGATTGCGATGACTGTCTGTATCGAGTCTGTAGGTGTTTTTAAGAAGTTCTTTTTTGAAGGACTCTATCTGTTGCGTTTTAATTTTCTCATCTTTAAACCATTGCCAGGTCTTTTTCCGACTTTTTAAATGGTCTCTCAACATTTTATGATAAGGAAAAGGCTCTAGAACAGCCGTAGTCTCAATGACATCTTGTGACATGAATATCTTTTACTGCGTGAATATTAAGTTTTAAATTTAAGGATTTAGTTTTTCTTGATGTAAGATTCTATTAGGAAAATATAGGAAAATAAATGATGACAAAAGCTTTTCAAAAACCAGACTCAAGTTAGATATTTAGCGCTTTATAAGTGTCCAAATTTCCGTACTTTTGCCAGCTTTAAAACACCAGTGTAATGAGTAAGAAATTCAACGAATACAAAGGATTGAACCTACCTGAAGTAGATGAACGCATCAAAAACTTCTGGAAGGAAAACGACATTTTTAACAAGTCCATGACGACTCGTGAAGGAAATGAACCTTTTATTTTCTTTGAAGGACCACCATCTGCAAATGGTTTACCTGGTATTCACCACGTTATGGGTCGTACGATTAAGGATTTATTCTGTCGTTTTAAGACCCAACAAGGGTATCAAGTTAACCGTAAAGCAGGATGGGATACTCATGGACTACCTGTAGAACTAGGTGTAGAAAAAGCACTAGGCATAACTAAAGAAGACATAGGCACTAAAATATCTGTAGAAGAATATAATCAAGCCTGTAAAGATGCGGTATTAAAATACACCGACATATGGAGCAAGCTTACTGATGACATGGGTTATTGGGTAGATATGGAAGATCCATATATTACTTATAAATCTAAATACATGGAATCTGTATGGTGGTTATTAAAAGAAATCTATTCTAAAGATTTACTTTATAAAGGATACACAATACAACCCTATTCTCCAGCTGCAGGAACTGGACTGAGCTCGCACGAGTTGAACCAGCCTGGAACTTATCAAGATGTTACAGACACGACAGTTACAGCACAGTTTAAAGTTGAGGACCCATCAAAATTACCATTTGAAAACAATGGAAATGTATTTTTCCTTGCTTGGACTACTACTCCATGGACACTGCCATCTAACACTGCGCTTACCGTTGGTCCTAAAATCGATTATGTACTAGCTGAGACTTTTAACCAATATACTGGAGAACCTATGCAGGTGATTCTTGCTGAAAAATTAGTGAGCTACCAGTTCGGTAAAAAGTATGAGCTTTTAGAAGGTGACGCTTTCGCGAAAGCGAAACTAGAATACAAATTAGGAGATAAAAAAATCCCTTATCATTTATTAGGTTCTTGTAAAGGAACTGATCTGGTAAATTTAAGATACGAGCAGTTGTTGCCATATGCACAACCGTATGAAAACGCACAAGATGCTTACAGAGTAATCGCAGGAGACTTTGTAACTACTGAGGATGGTACAGGAATCGTGCACACAGCACCTACATTTGGTGCAGACGATGCGCTGGTTTCTAAACAAGCAAATCCGCCTATTCCACCGATGTTGGTTCTAGATGAAAATCAGAATCCAGTACCGCTAGTAACGCTTCAAGGAAAATTTAGAGAAGAACTGCCAGAGGTAGGTGGTAAATATGTAAAGAACGAATATTTTGCAGATGGAGAAGCGCCAGAACGCTCTGTAGATGTAGATATCGCGATTGCTTTAAAAGAACAGAATCGTGCTTTTAAAGTAGAAAAATATGTCCACAGTTATCCACATTGCTGGAGAACTGACAAGCCTGTTTTATACTATCCACTAGACAGTTGGTTCATAAAAGTGACGGAATTTAAAGACCGCATGCACGAGCTGAACAAATCTATCAACTGGAAACCTAAATCTACCGGAGAAGGAAGGTTTGGTAACTGGCTGGCAAATGCAAACGACTGGAATTTATCTCGTTCTCGTTTCTGGGGAATCCCATTGCCTATATGGAGAAATGAGACTGGAACTGAAGAAGTGATCATAGGTTCTATAGAAGAACTTACAGCAGAGATAGAGAAATCTATCGCAGCTGGATTCATGACTTCTAATCCTTTTGCCGGTTTTAAAACTGGCGATATGAGTGAAGAGAATTACAACCTTGTAGATCTTCATAAAAACGTGGTAGACGACATTTATCTAGTAGGTAAAAATGGAGAGAAACTAACACGTGAGTCAGACCTTATTGATGTATGGTTCGATTCTGGTTCTATGCCTTATTCTCAATGGCACTATCCTTTTGAAAATAAAGAAGAAGTAGAAAACCAACTTAGAAAAGCAGATTTCATTGCCGAAGGTGTGGATCAAACTCGTGGATGGTTCTACACGCTACACGCTATCGCTACCATGATAAGTGATGACGTGGCTTATAAAAATGTAGTTTCTAACGGACTCGTACTAGATAAAAATGGACAGAAAATGTCTAAACGTCTAGGTAACGCAGCAGATCCTTTTGAGACTTTAGGTAAATATGGAGCAGATGCTACTCGCTGGTACATGGTGAGTAATGCTAATCCATGGGACAACCTTAAATTTGACTTAGACGGTATCACAGAAGTGCAACGTAAGTTTTTCGGTACACTTTATAACACGTATTCTTTCTTCAGTCTGTATGCAAATGTGGATGGGTTTACTTATAGTGAAGCTAACATCCCATTAGAGGAACGTCCAGAAATAGACCGTTGGGTTTTATCTGAGTTAAATACTTTGATAAAAGATACCACAGCATTCTATGAAGATTATGAACCTACAAAGGCTGCTAGAGCCATCACCACTTTTGTGACTGAGAACTTAAGTAACTGGTACGTACGTTTATGTAGAAGACGTTTCTGGAAAGGAACTTATGAGCAAGATAAAATTGCTGCCTACCAGACACTTTATACTTGTCTTAAAACGGTAGCACAATTAGGCGCACCTATTGCTCCATTCTTTATGGATCAACTATACCGCGATTTAACTAGTGTTTGTGAAAGCGACGCAAGTGAAAGTGTACACCTTGCATTATTCCCTAAAGCAGATGAGTCTCTAATAGATGCAGCTCTAGAAGAGAAAATGCATAAAGCACAAGTAATTTCTAGTCTTACTCTATCGTTACGTAAAAAGGAAAGTATCAAAGTACGCCAGCCTTTACAGCGTATCATGATACCAGTATTAGATGCAAAAGATAGGGCACAAATAGAAGCGATTGCAGACCTTGTAAAAAGTGAGGTAAATGTAAAAGAGATTGAATTAATTGATGACGCTAGTGGTATATTAGTTAAAGAAATCAAGCCAAATTTTAAAGCGTTAGGACCTAGATTTGGTAAGGCGATGGGGCAAATAGCTGGGAAAATTAAAAGTTTTCAACAAGAAGACATCGTTTTGTTAGAAAAAACTGGGCAAAAAGAGGTTGAAGTAAATGGAAATGCAATTATCTTGACCCTTGAAGACGTGGAGATTACATCTTCAGATATAGAAGGATGGCTAGTAGCAAATCAATCTGGAATAACCGTTGCGCTCGATGTAACGATATCACCTGAACTTAAAAAGGAAGGGATTTCACGAGAACTTGTGAATCGTATTCAAAACATAAGAAAAGACTCAGGTCTCGAGGTAACAGATCGTATCAATATTGTGATACAATCACAAAATGAGATTGACGACGCAGTTCATTCTAATGAGAAATACATCATGGATGAAACACTAGCAGATGATTTAACATTAATACAAACTGTAGATAATGGTACGATTGTTGAATTTGACGACATTGTGACCTCAATACAGATTAAAAAAATATAGAACATGAGTAATACAGCAGAAAAAGAAAGATATGGAGACGCAGACCTAGCTTACTTCAGAACCATAGTACAAGAAAAAATGGACGAAGCCATAAAACAACATGAGCTTATCAAAAGTGCATATATGAATGACGCCAGCAATGGTACAGAAGATACGGCACCACAGTTTAAGGCATTTGATGAAGGTAGTCAGGTAATGAATAAAGAAACGAGCTCTCAACTAGCCATTAGACAAGAAAAATTTATCCGAGATTTAAAAAATGCGATGATACGTATAGAGAATAAAACTTATGGTATCTGTCGTGTCACTGGAAAGAAAATCAAAAAAGCACGCTTAGAATTAGTACCTCACGCAACATTGAGTATTGAAGCAAAAAACATGCAGTCTTAACAGATTTTGCATTTTATAATTAACTCCTTTTAACTATGGCTCTATTGCATAAATGTCCTGTAGTCAAAAGGAGTTTTCTTTTAAGCATATTTTTGATATTCGCTTTCGCGAAAGCGCAATCACAACGCAATTCTAGTCATATCACTTATGACAACACAGGAATCTCTACAGTTGACATATATCTAGAATCTACTATTGAGCTAGAAATTATTACAACGAAAGAGGAACACATTAGAATAATTGAAAGTCAAGGAGGAGAATACCGAAGTGCAGTTTTGTTAAATACAGCAATATCCAACGACACTTTAAAAATTACCGATCCTTTTAATCCCAGCTTTTCTTTTCCACAAGACAAATTGAGTGCACACAAGATTATAGACGGAAAAGCAACGATTTACCTTCCAGAAAACTTAGCTCTAGATATTAACTCGCGCAATTGCTTTTTAAGCATCAATGGTAAATTTGAATTTTCTTTTATCAATCTAGAATCTGGAAGCTGTTTATTAAAAAATGTACGTGGAGATTTTCATATCGTATCAGTAAACGCGATGGTTACAGTCATCAATCCGTCATCTTACATAGAATTGTCCACAAAATATGGTGTAATAACCCAATTAACTAATGAGTCGATTGTTTATTACAACCAGAAAATAGAAACCATAAATAGCAACATTACTATTAAGGATTAAATAGTATTTTTGCCCATATCCAAACGCAACTGATGAAGTTATCCAAGGCGATTCTTATTATAATTTTAGTGTTATTAATAGATCAAATAAGTAAGATTTATATTAAACTTAATTATACTCTTACTACAGATTCTAATAACCCGATTTACGATCTTAATAAGTTCAAACTCATGTTTTATGAGAATGCAGGTGCCGCATGGGGCGCTGAAATTCCAGGAGAATATGGGAAGTTGATTCTAGTTATTTTTAGAGTCTTTGCCGTTTTTGGTATTGGGTATTGGTTATGGAATAGTATTAAAAATAACGGCCACAAAATTCTTATTATATCCATTGCACTTATTTTCTCTGGTGCTTTAGGTAATATTATTGACTCTATATTTTATGGGGTGATTTTTTCTGGTAGTGATCATGGCGCTGTAGCTACTTTATTTCCTGAAAATGGATATGCACCATTAGGATATGGTAAAGTAGTGGATATGCTTTATTTCCCTCTTTTTGATGGTGTATGGCCAGCATGGTTGCCATGGATCGGTGGAGAAACCTTTTCTTTTTTTAACGCGATATTCAACATAGCTGACTCTGCTATAACAATAGGTGTAATCTTATTAATTCTTTTTAGTAAAAAAGCTTTTCCAGAAAAATCTTAGAGTCTAAAAGCACTTATCATCGCCTCTTTTGATATAGGCTTTGTAATAAAATCATTTACAATAGCGTGATTACGAGCTTTATTCATTTCTTCAGGATTAATGGTAGAACTTACCACGTTAAGCTTGAGACTACTTTGCTTGAGTTCATTTGCATATGGCTCCAGCGCATCTAGAAATTCCCAACCATCCATAATAGGCATATTAAGATCTAAGAGAACTACCTGTGGTAAAGCTGTTGCATTATTACCCGCAAGAGCTTCTTCAAAATAATCAAAGGCTTGCTTGCCATTTTCAAATACTAATAATTCTTGAGCTAGCTCATTTTTATTGATGAGCATCTTGATCAGACTTACATATAGTTTGTCATCATCAATTATACAGGCTCTATGTATGGTTTTTATAGACATTTATTCAAATCTTATTGAAAACGTACTTCCTTTTCCTAATTCACTTTTAACAGATATATCACCACCTAAAGCTTCAACCTTACTTTTTACTAAAAACAAGCCTACTCCACGGGCATCATCATTGGTATGAAAGGTACGATACATATGAAATAATTTACCTGCATGACGTTTTAAATCAATACCTATTCCATTATCTCTTATAATTAACAGCTTCCGTTTGTTCTTAGATTTAGTCTTAACCACAATCTTCAATGGTCTTTCCAAATCTCTATATTTGATAGCATTACTTATTAAATTTCTGAAAACACTTTCTAAAAATGATGGTACGTATTCTATAGAAAGCAACTCTGCGAAATCATAAGTTACCGTTGCGTTTACCGCTTTAATATCTTCTTCAAAATCCAATAACACTCTATTAAATATAGCCTCTATATCTATATTCTCTTTAATCTTTAATTCCGTATTAATAGTCACGACTTCATTCAGATGATGTAATGTCTGATTAAGACTGAAGGATATATCATTTAAGTAACTATTGAATACCTCAACATCACTGGGCTCTTTAACATCATCAAAGGTCTGTAAGGTAAGTTGCAAATTACTGGCATGAGATCTTAGATTATGAGAAAGTATATGAGCAAAATGAACTAGTCTTTCATTCTGAGCTTTAATTACTAAAGCAGCGTTCTCTACTTCTTGAGTGTTTTTTATATACCGATCTACGCTTGTAAAAACTCCACGTAGACCTACAACTCTATCTTCCTGTAAAAATGGATGACAATTAAATCGCACCCAAAGACGTTCTCCGTCAAACTTATTCATTTCTAAATCTAGAATCGTAGAATTTCCTTTTAATGAATCACCTATCAGCTTTTTAAAAACCTTCTTATTGGCAAAAAATCGAGAAACATTATCGATATTTATTTCATAATCATGAGGAATCCCAAGCAAGTCTCTACTCCCAAAATTGAGAATAATCGCTCCGGTAATTAGATTACAACCATAGCCACCCGTTTGAGTCATCGCAGCTATCTCATTTAAGAAATATGACTTGTCTTCTAAGGCATTTTGAAGACTTATTTCATTATTGTTTTGCATCGTTTTTTAGGGGAAAACGTTTATTTCTAACCAGCAATTTAACCGGCCTTTCTAGTAACAACCGAAAAATAAGGTAAAAGTCGCAAACCACCTAGCTCATTTGTGCACTATCAGTAGTCTTTTAGTAAATTATTTCCTGAAATCGTAAATTTCATCAGGACAGACCAACACATCTAATGGGATATCATTAGGATAGGTTTCAATTTGATAATTTAAAGGTTTAACAAAAGATAAACCTATCTTTAATACCGTTGGTCGGCATTTTTCCAAAAACCTATCGTAAAATCCTTTTCCATAGCCTACTCTATTACCCACAGAATCGCAAACCAACAACGGTACAAATACAACATCTAACTGTTTTTCATCAATTGCAATACCGTTACCATCTGGTTCAGGAATACCCCATTTATTAATCAGAATACGAGTGTCATCAGTCAACAAATAATGACTCATACTATAATCTGAAAAATTACTTTTTGATAAAATGACATTTTTATCTTTTCCTTGAAGCGCATGAAGTATGAAATCTGTTTGAACTTCTTTATGTTTTTCTATACTTAAAAAAAGATGATACATTTTAAAATCCCAGATATCCATAGTTAACAACCTATTTGCAATCTGTAAACTATAATCTTCAACCTCTTGAGGACTTAAATCTAATCGCAGTTGTTTATATTTATTTCTGAGTGCTTGCTTCTCCATGATTTGCTGTAATATGGAAGATGGCGTCACCTTGATAAACCATCGGACTTTGATTTACATTAATGATATATCCGGTCTGATTAGACTTTACCCTGTGTCTAAAAGAACCATATGGATCAGTGATGGTAGCAATGTATTCACCCTTTTCAACTAATCTACCATAAGGCACTTTGGGATGAAAAAGTCCAGAATAAGAAGCTCTTAACCACTTTGAACTTTTAACAACGATACTTGCTGGAGTATCTGGTGGTAATTCAAAAGCTACATCTAGCATATCTAAATGATATAATACTCTTTTTGCTCCTTGCACACCTACCCTAACAATATTTTTATCACTCTCAAATGACTTACCACCTTCAAATAATAAATATGCTTTACCTAATTCCATACAGGTATGTCTAAGAGTGCCTTTTAGTTTACCGCTATGAATAAGAAACGGCGCCTTAAAAATTTGAGCTAACTCAAGAGATTTCTCATAATTTGAATCTACTCGCATTTGAGGAGCATTAAAACGCTGTGCTCCACCTGTATGAAAATCCATAACGATATCTACATGAGGTAAAATCTCATTCACAAATTGATGTGCAAATCTACCTGCAAGAGAACCAGATTTATAACCAGGAAAACTTCTGTTTAAATCACGACCATCTGGAAACTCTCTTTTCATGTTCAGAAACCCAAAAATATTGAGCACTGGCATACAGATAATTGTACCAGACTGTGGCTTATTGTAACCTTTGGCAATAATCTGACGCACTACTTCAATACCATTAATTTCATCACCATGCAAACCACCAGTAAGTAGCACTACTGGACCAGCCTTGCGTGCTCTACTAATTATTACTGGTACTTCAATAGCTGTTGAAGTATAAAGCTTTGCTTTATTAAAATTAAGCTTGTAACTGTGTCCAGGCTTAATCTCTGTATCAAGTATGTTTATAATTCTTAACGACATTATACACTTTGCTCTATAAACTTGATGATTTCACGAGCAATATTATAGTTAGTAGCTCCTTCGATACCTTCTAATCCTGGAGAAGAATTTACCTCAAGCACTAACGGACCACGTGCACTTTGTAATAAATCTACACCACAAACTCCTAGCCCTAAAGATTTTGCCGCACCTATTGCCGTTAACTCTTCTTCCTTAGATAGTTTTATTTGTTTTGCACTACCTCCACGATGTAAATTAGATCTAAACTCGCCTTCCATCGCCTGACGTTTCATTGCGCCCACGACACGATTACCGACCACAAAGGCTCTAAGATCAGCGCCACCAGCTTCTTTTATAAACTCTTGAACGATAACTCTTGACTGCATTGTATTATAGGCCTCAAGAATGGTCTGTGCACTGTCAAAATCTTCTGCGAGATTAACACCTATACCTTGAGTTCCTTCTAATACTTTAATAACCACAGGTGGTCCATCTACCATTTTTAAAATCGCACCTGTATGTTTACCAAAGTTTGTAAAAACAGTTTTAGGCATACCAACACCAGCACTTGATAAACGCTGCAGGCTTTGCAACTTATCTCTACTACGTACTAAAGCTTGCGAACTCACTGTCGTAAAGCAATTCATCGCTTCAAACTGTCGTACAATTGCAGTTCCATAAAAGGTTATAGAAGCACCTATACGTGGTATGATAGCATCTGGTTTATCTAGCTTTTCACCTTTATAGTAAACGCTAGGTTTCTGTCTTTCTAATTTTATATCACACTTTAATGGGTCAATAACTTTGACTTGATGGCCAGCAGCTTCTGCCTCTTCCACCATTCGTTGTGTGCTATATAGCGTTTTACCGCGTGAGAGTATATTAATTTTCATGTAGGCCTTGAAGATAAGAAACATCCTGTAATTCAGAATCAACGATAAATTTAGAAGATAAAAATTTGCGTCCGATAAGCACCGGATATCTCATCTGCTCTCTATTACTAAGCGTTAATGAAATCTTCCATAACTTACCAAAGAGTCTGATGTTAGCCTGCACTTCATACCTCAATTCAGAAGTACCATTACTACTACGCACACTAGTTATTTCATACTCTTCAAACCTCATTTGCTTGCCATGATATTGCTCATGTGCTTCATCCAGTAATGTAGCGAGCAGTATACCGTTTTCTTCAACAATATCAGTACAATGAATACTAGAGGTATAAGCACCCGTATCAATTTTAATATCGAGATTTTCGATTTCAAGTTTAGGAAAGTCTGCACGATCAGTGCGACCTATTATAAGTTTCTTTTTAGACACTATTTATCATCGATTAAGTAGGCAAAGATGCATGTAATTTATGAGAATATATCTTTAAGTAATCGTTGTTAATTGTATCGTTTGAAAAACGCTTTCGCGAAAGCGTATAATCTATATCATATGGCATATAATTAACCTTAGGTTTATACAGACTATGTAAATTTTTAAGACCTTTAAAAATTAAAAAATCATCATGAAAAAGATACTTCTACTCTTACTCTTTATATCAAGTCTCTCGATAGCACAAGAATCCTTACTACAATCTGGACCTATGGTGGGCTACTCTGATTTTAGAGAAGCGCTTATATGGATACAAACAAAGGCACCTGCAAATGTGAAAATCGGATACTTTACAGGTGATGAAGACATGCGATTTACAGAAACCGTATCAACTCATGCTGATGGAGATTATATCGCAAAACTATATCCGCGAGAAGTTATCTATGGCGCTACTTACACATACAAGCTCTACATTAATGACATATATGTCCCTAGAGATTATAAATTAGAATTTCAGACACAAACCCTATGGCAGTATAGAACAGATCCACCAGATATTAAAATAGCTTTGGGCTCTTGCAATTTTATTAACGATCAAAAAGATGATAGACCATCGCCATATGGTGGTCATTATGAAATTTTCAATAGTATTTTATCTAAAGATCCTGATCTGATGCTTTGGTCAGGAGATAATACTTATTTAAGAACACCTGATTTTTTAACTGAAACAGGTATTAGATACCGTCACAGAAACACGCGTGCCTTACCAGAACTGCAGGCACTTTTAGGAAGTGTACATCATTATGCCACATGGGATGATCATGATTATGGACCTAACGACTCTGACCGCAGTTATGTTCATAAAAAAATTACCGAAAAAGCCTTTAATGATTACTGGGGAAATTTAAACACTAATGCTGCTGGAAATGGTGGTGTCACACAGCACTTCCCTTTTAATGATGTTGAATTCTTTTTTCTAGATGATCGCTATCATCGAGCACCTAATAAAGGGATGGATAACCATAAAGACTATTTTGGAGAAGATCAACTAGACTGGCTTATCGATGCGTTAACAGCTAGCAACGCATCTTTTAAAGTAGTCGTTGCTGGAGGACAGATCATAAGCGATGCGGCAGTTTATGAAAATTATGCGACTTATCCAGGTGAAAGAGAACGTCTCTTAAATCGATTACATGAAGAACGTATTGAGCGTGTTCTATTTATAAGTGGTGATAGACATCATACTGAAATATCTAGATTAGAACGTGAAGATGCTTATCCTTTAATAGATATAACTTGTTCACCATTAACTGCTGGAACTCATCAAGCCAGAGAAGAAGGAAACACTTTACAGGTAAAAGGAGCTACTTTTTATGAACATAATTTTGGAATTATAGACGTTACTGGTTCTTATGGAAATAGATCTTTAAAACTGACTATATATGATACCCAAGGCGATAAAGTTTTTGATTATTTAATTAAGCAAAAAGAACTACAGTACCCTAAAAATTAAACGTATAAAAAAACCGTTTCTTTTTTAAGGAAACGGCCTTGCTTTTTAAATTTTTAGACTTAAAGGGTGCAATCGTATTGCACCATAAGAAACAATTACTTCTTTGGAGCTTGTTTCTTTGCCTTTGGAGCTACCGCAGGCTTGGAAGAAGGTTTACCGAAATTTTTCGGGCCTTTTGCTGGTTTATTTGCCATGGTTTATGACTTTAAGATTATGAAGTAAATGTATTCTAGTTCCAGAATATGCAATTCTTTTTTTAGTTAAATTTTAAGTACGTTTTAGTTAAAAAAAACACATATTAAATTCATAAAAATTTCTTACCTTACTGATATTCAAAAACATCAATTATGGGTATCAAAAGTTTTGTAGGAAAAAGAACTGGTCAGGTAAGTAGTTCAAATCAGGCTTTTCAAGTAAAAGATTTTATGACTCGTAAATTAGTCACCTTTAATCCCGATCAAGGTATTACTACTGTAATGGAAACCTTACTTAAACAACGTATTACAGGTGGACCTGTTGTCAATGAAAAAAAAGAGTTGGTGGGTATTATAAGTGATACTGATCTCATGCATGTAATAGGCGATAGTCGATATCACAATATGCCCGTCGGTGATCGTAAGGTGAGTGATTATATGTCTAAACAGGTAGACACTATAGAAGCAGAAGCAGACATTTTTGAGGCCGCTACTCGTTTCTTAAAAACAGGTCACAGACGTTTTCCTGTAACTGAAAACGGTAAATTAATCGGTCAAATCTCTAGAATGGATGTTATTATTGCTGCCACAAAACTTAAAGGTGAAGACTGGCAAAAATAACTATTACTCTATCGCATGCTTTTTAAGTAATTCTAAACTAGTGTACTTTAAAGCAGCATCGTCAGTAGCCATAAGATTAATTTGAGGAGCGACACCAGCTTTCTCTGCTTCTAACCATCTTAAAATACACAGACACCACTTGTCACCAGGTTTTAATCCAGGAAAACGATATGCAGGATTAGGCGTGGAAAGATCATTTCCTCGTGACTTTGTATAATCTAAGAATTCTTGTGTCATCACGGCACAAACCACATGAGTACCAAGATCTTCACTTGCCGTACGACAATAACCATCGCGCCAGTAACCTGTCATAGGATCGTTGCAGCAAGATTCTAATGCTGTTCCTAAAACATTTAATGGTTGGGTAGGTGTCATATTTTGAGCCATGGCTGTGGTTGAAATGAGAATAAAAAGTAGAAGATAACGCATGTTTAAATAGTCTTAGCGTTAAGAGGTTAATTACAATTAAGTCCTCTTAATTTCAAATAGATTTTAATGAAACAAAACAGCTAGAAATTATTTCTTGTATCTCTTAATATTCCTTTTCAAAATTTGTAATATTGTTCCTTATGATTCGTCAGACTATCAAAATTATAGGTAATATGAAATTTATTCTTTCAATCGTTTCAATTCTAATTCTAATTTCCTGTTCGAGCGACAGTAGTGATGAGGGAAATTGCGTTTTTAATGGTAATATTACCCTAAGCACTCAACAAGAGGTAAATAGATTTAGCAGCAGATATTGTGAGATTAACGGAGATCTGATCGTAGGTTCTGCTTCTTCAATTTCAGACATCACGAATTTAACAAAACTTCAAAATTTAACCTCAGTTAGCGGTAGTATTATAATTATAAATAACCCATTAATTACAAATTTGAATGGCTTAGAATCATTGACAACTATTGGTAATTTTCTTACCATAAGATCTAATGACAATTTAACTGATACATCTTCACTTTCTAATGTTGAATCTAACGGAATTAATATCGCTGTAATTAATAATAATTCTCTTATAAATTTTCAAGGACTAGAAAATTTAACTGCTGTAGGTGATATTCAAATATTAGATAACGATTTACTGGACAATTTTCTAGCTATTAGAAATGTGACAAGTATAAATAGTTTGGAAATTATCAATAATAACTCATTAACTAGATTGATCGGACTTGAAAACATTTTAAGCACTGAACGTTATTTAATTATTAAAAACAATAACATGCTTAACTCGTTACAATCCCTGAGCAACTTAACAATAATAGGTGGTGACCTAGGTATAGGTATCAACGATGCATTAACGACTCTATCAGGTTTGGAAAATTTAGAAAGCGTCTCTGGCGTCGAAATTTTTGATAATCAAAACCTGACCTTTATAACTGGAATTCAAAATTTAAGAACATTGAGAAAACTGAGCTTAAGCGATAATCCATCACTAGCAATACTTCCTACATTTAATAATTTATCTATTGGAGCTGGTAGCGATGGCGGCCTTTCAATTTTTAATAATGATTCTTTATTAAGTTTGGATGGTCTTGAAGGCGTTATAGCTTTTAATGGTAACGTTGGTATATATGAAAATGATAACTTATCTAATTTTTGTGCATTAGACAGTATATTAAATGTTGGGACTATTAATGTTTTTGATATTAACAACAATTTAATTGATCCAGATGAAAATGATATTATTTCTGGAATTAATTGCAGTATATAAAACCAAAGAAACACATTTTAAATAATTGAATATGATGGAACTTAATAAATATTTCACTTTCATATTAGCGCTTTTATTAATTTCATGTAGTACTGATGAAGCAGTAACATACACAGTGGAGCAAACTCCTTATGATATTTCAGAAATTAAGATATATACCAAACAAGGTGAAGTACAAAATGATACTCTGATAACTTATTGGCAGGATAAGCAAGCGTTAGTGAATCCTTATCAAATGGACCTATACAAAGATCTGAATGGAACATTTTCTGGCATTAATAAAGTAACAACTCGTTTTTACCAAAGAATGCAGACGAGAACAGTCATTGATAGAGGTGATTATGAAGTATGGGAAAATGTTCAGCAAACTAATGCTGAGTTTTGGAGATTCGATATGTTCAAATATCAAAGGTTGAATGATAGAACGATATTAGACCTAGACGACCCAGATGATCTTAGCGCTGCGCGTCGGATTTATAACGACTGCTTTTTTATAGAAAAGGATGACACAGGAGAATACTTACCTATAACTACAGCGATTTATATATCTCGATCAGATCAATATATGGATAGAAATATTATCTATAATGAAACAAATAGGTATGATCCTAATTTTAGGATATTAATGCATCCTAACGATACTATAATAGTGCAGAGTTATAAGCTCAAGCTTATTAGGAAATAATTATAGAGCCGCTTTAGCAATTTGCTCCTTCAGTACATGCAGCGGTTGCACACCACTTCCTTTCCAAGTTTGCTTACCATTTTTATAGATCATAAAAGCTGGTACACCACGCACATTCATTTGAGTGGCGAGTGCTTTGTTTTTATCAACATCTATCTTGAGAATTTTTACAGCATCGCCTAGTTCATCTTTAAGCTTTTCTAATACTGGCATCATGGTCTGACATGGGCCGCACCACGTAGCAAAAAAGTCAATTAAAACTGGTGTATTTGTTGATATGATTTCTTTAAAACTTGCCATCTTTTATTTGTAAAATTAAAATATTTTCAAAATCCACACCGTTATAGAAATGATAAGAAAATAGGTTGATTTTAATACGCATTCGCGAAAGCGTGCTCTAGAAAATTCCTAACTTTACATCGCTATGGAATTATCACCGCTCGAGGTTCAAATCAGAATCCTACCTTCTACACCAGGTGTTTATCAATATTATGATAAAGATCACAAACTACTGTATGTTGGAAAGGCAAAAAACCTGAAAAAGCGCGTTTCATCATATTTCACAAAGAATCACGATAGTTATCGTATCAAATCGATGGTTAAGAAAATCGTGACTATTGAACATATCGTGGTTGAAACAGAAATGGATGCGCTATTGCTGGAAAACTCTTTGATTAAAAATAGAAATCCGCGATATAATATCATGTTGCGAGATGATAAAACCTATCCGTGGCTATGCATTAAGAAAGAACGTTTTCCTCGTGTTTTTTTAACTCGTAGAATGATTAAGGATGGTAGTGAATATTACGGTCCTTTTTCGAGTGTTAAAACTGTGCGTGCCTTACTAGATCTTATTAAAGGATTATATCCTTTACGTACTTGCAAATACGACCTAAGTGCAGATAAGATTAATGCTGGAAAATATAAAGTATGCCTAGAGTATCATATAGGTAATTGTGCTGGACCTTGTGATGGTTTAATGAGTGAAACCGCATATGCCGCAAATATTGATAATGTGCGCAATATTGTAAAAGGTGATTATAAAAATGCCGCAAAGCATTTTGAATCACAAATGATGGAGTATGCGGCAAACATGCAGTTTGAAGACGCTCAACGTATTAAAGAAAAACTAGAAATTTTACAAAAGTATCAATCTAAGTCTACTGTGGTTAATTCTAAAATTACTGATGTAGATGTTTTTAGTCTGATATCTGATGAAACACATGCTTATGTAAACTACTTACAATTATCACATGGTGCGATTGTGCGTTCACATACTTTAGAAATCAAGAAAAAGCTAGAAGAGACCGATCAAGAATTACTAGAAATTGCAATCATTGAATTGCGCCAGCGTTTTAACTCTCAATGTAGAGAAATTTATGTGCCGTTTGAGGTAAAGCTAGGTGATCAAATAAAGGTAACAATACCACAGTTAGGTGATAAAAAGAAGATTGTAGATTTATCATTGCGCAACGCAAAATTTTATAGACAGGAACAATTTAAAACTATTAAAATAGTAGATCCAGATAGACACGTTAAACGTCTTATGGCACAAATGAAAGCAGACCTAAGACTGGATGAAGAACCGGTTCATATAGAGTGTTTTGATAACTCCAACATTCAAGGAACAAATCCTGTTGCTGCATGCGTCGTATTTAAAAATGGAAAACCGAGTAAGAAAGATTATCGTAATTTTAATATTAAAACAGTAGAAGGTCCAGATGATTTTGCCAGTATGGAAGAGGTCGTACATAGACGCTATAGAAGATTATTAGAAGAAGGCGAGCCATTACCTCAGCTTGTAGTGGTTGATGGTGGTAAGGGACAATTATCTAGTGGTTTAAAAGCTCTAGATAGATTAGGGCTGAGAGGAAAAATCACCATTATAGGAATTGCTAAAAGACTAGAAGAATTATTTTATCCTAACGATCCAGTACCATTATATCTCGATAAACGTTCTGAAACACTTAAGGTAATTCAACAAATGAGAAATGAGGCGCACCGTTTTGGGATTACACATCACCGCAATAAGCGCAGTAAACAAGCTATTGAAACAGAGTTAGACAACATACCAGGAATAGGAGAAAAAACAGCTGTTGAGTTGTTAAGGCATTTCAGATCTGTAAAAAGAATCAAAACAGCTTCTAAAAAAGAAATAGAAGATATTATTGGTGTTTCAAGAGCACAAAAAATCATCGACTTTTATAAGAATGAAAATGAATAAACACATATGGATTGTCTTAGTATTCATTTTCGCGCAAGCGGATTTTTTATATGCGCAACAAAATCAAAAAGCTAACAAGCAAAAAATAGGTCTAGTATTATCTGGTGGTGGCGCAAAAGGACTCGCTCATATCGGAACGTTAAAAGTCATAGACTCGTTAGGTATTAAGATAGATTATGTTGCAGGAACTAGCATGGGCGCAATTGTAGGTTCTTTATATGCATCTGGCTACACCGGTAAGCAATTAGATTCTGTGTTTCAGACTATTGATTTTGACGATATAATTTCAGATGACATACCACGTGAATCCAAAACATACTTTGAACGCAAGGATAATGAACGCTATGGTGTGACCTTACCCTTTAAGGACTTTAAAGTACAAGTACCTAACTCACTAAGCAAAGGACAAAATATATATAATTTACTTTCCAGATTGCTCTCTCATGTTAAAGATGTGCATGAATTTAGTGAATTACCAATTCCATTTTTTTGTGTAGCTACAGATGTTGAAACTGGAGAAGATATCATATTAGATAATGGCTATTTACCTCGTGCAGTAAATGCCAGTGGTGCCTTACCTTCCTTATTTGCTCCGGTAGAAATAGAGAATAGACTTTTTATAGACGGCGGCGTCACAGACAATTACCCAGTAGAAAAGTTAAGAGCTTTAGGAATGGACATTATCATAGGTGTAGATGTTCAAGATGGACTTAAAAACAGAGATCAACTCAACGGTGCTTTTGATATTCTTACTCAAATTAATAATTATCGTACTATCAATGCGATGAAAGAAAAAGTATCCTTCACTGATATCTATATTGATCCTGATATTGAAGATTACACAGTCATATCCTTTGATCAAGGAAAAGCGATTATTAAAGAAGGAGAAATAGCTGCATTTAAAAAATTAGACCAACTGCAAAAGCTAATTGATGGAGAAGGCTATCATAGAGAAAAATTACCTGCAGTAACAACAGATAGCATATACCTAGCTCAAGTATATATTAATGGTAATGAAAACTATTCTAGAGCCTACATAAACGGTAGATTTAAAATTGAAACACCTGGTAACGTAGCATATACAGACATCAGAGACGGAATTAATAATTTACAAGCCACTAATAATTTTTCTAAAATTAATTATGAAATTATCAATACACCAGATGGTGCTATTCTAGAAATAGGCGTTATAGAAACTACGGTGCGCAATTACCTAAGACTAGGTGTTCATTATGATGAGTTGTTAAGAAGTGCAGCATTAGTTAACCTTACTAGAAAAAACGTTTTATTTGATAGTGATGTCGTTTCTGCAGATGTTATTTTAGGTGACAATGTCAGATATAATTTTGATTATTATATCGATAAAGGTAAGTACTGGTCTATCGGCTTTCATAGCGAGTTTGTTCAATATGAAAAACAGATATCTGCTAGTTTTCTAGAACAAGTTACAGATATAGATATTGATGTCAACTCTATAGATCTAGATTACAACGACTGGACTCAACAACTATTTCTACAAACTAAAATAGGAAATGGGTTCAATCTTACTATAGGAGCAGAATATAAATCTCTAAGATTATTTACAGAAACATTGGGCACTAATGCTAACACAGACCAGCGCACGATATTTGAAAATAGCAATTATAGTAGTGTGTACACAAGTGTACTCTATGATACCTATGACAACTTGTTTTTCCCATCTAGTGGCTGGAAAATAGATAGTGATTTACACATCTATTTATATAATAGTAGCAAGGTAGATAATAACTTTCAAGAATTTTCAATGGCCCAAGTTTCTGTAGGTCATGCAAGAAGCTTTGGTAAATGGAGTCTGCGTGGAGATGTCCTATTTGGATTACCCATAGGTAATCCTGGCAATAGTTCTTTTGACTTTTACTTAGGTGGTTATGGCGCAAGGCGCATTAATAATATACTACCATTTTACGGTTATGATTTTATAAGCTTGAGTGGTAATACGGTAATGGGTGGACTTATTGAACTAGACTATGAAATCTTTAAAAACAACCATATCATTTTAAGTACTAATTCTGTTAAGATTGATGATTATCTATTTGAAAAATCAGACTGGTTCAGTACAGATGGTTTTACGGGATATGCTATCGGGTATGGACTAGAGACATTCTTAGGACCATTAGAATTAAAATACAGCTTTAGTCCAGAGCAAAGTAAAGGTGAGTTCTATGTAAATCTAGGGTTTCAGTTTTAGTACGCTTTCGCGAAAGCGTATTCTCAAAAGCCCACTTATAAATAATTGACTTAAAGCATGGAATCATCTCAGGAATTTCCGAAATTGCTAGTCATAAAAATAAAAGCTCATGCCTTTTTATCACAAGCTAGGAAAAATACCGCCTAAAAGACACACTGTATTCAGAAAACCAAATGGTGAATTGTATTCTGAGCAGCTTTTTGGAACCATAGGTTTTGACGGTATGTCTACAAACTCATACCACGTCCATAGACCTACTATGGTTAAGGAAATTAAAGGACAGTATTCAGTAAAACCTGAGATTGCTTTAGAAAATCATATTAAATCATATCGATTTAGAGGTTTTCAAGTAAAACCTAAAGCTGATTATTTAGAGAGTCGCACTATAGTTCTTACTAATAGTGATGTCAACATTATACTGGCAGCACCACAAGAATCTATGACAGATTATTTTTATAAAAATTCAGATGCAGATGAGTTGATTTTTATCCATAAAGGATCAGGAACATTGCGCACACATTTGGGTAATATAGATTTTAAATATGGTGATTATCTGTTAATTCCACGAGGGATTATTTACCAATTAAGGTTTGATGATAAGGATAATAGACTTTTTATCACAGAGTCCAGAAGACCTATTTACACTCCAAAACGCTATCGCAATTGGTTCGGTCAGTTACTAGAACACTCGCCATATTGCGAGCGAGATTTAAGAAGACCCGACACGCTGGAAACACATGATGAATTGGGTGACTTTTTAATGAAGATTAAAAAACAAGACGAGATTTTTGACATGGTTTATGCATCACATCCGTTTGACGTTGTGGGCTATGATGGTTATAATTTCCCTTATGCATTATCCATACACGACTTTGAACCTATAACCGGACGCATTCACCAGCCGCCACCAGTACATCAAACCTTTGAAACAGATGCATTTGTAGTATGTAGTTTTGTCCCTAGATTATACGACTATCATCCAGATAGTATACCAGCACCATATAACCATAGTAATATTGATAGTGATGAAGTACTGTATTATGTAGATGGTGATTTTATGAGCCGCAACGATGTAGATGCTGGACATATCAGCTTACATCCTGCAGGAATACCACATGGTCCACATCCAGGAGCGGCAGAACGCAGCATAGGAAAAACTAAAACTGAAGAACTAGCCGTTATGGTAGACACTTTTAAACCTTTAAAGGTTACAAAAGCAGCACTAGAAATAGCTGATGAGGATTATCATAAAAGCTGGCTAGAATCTAGTCACTAATTTTATAAAAACTAAACTTTACACCATTGGAAAACAACACCAACCAAAACTCTTCTAATCAAAATAGGTCCTGGGAAGATAATAACTATTCTAACTCTGGATACGACAGTTCAAAAAGCCATGAACATAATCAAAATCAAGGTGGACAAAACTGGAGCTCACAACCTTATCGCTCAAAATTACCAGCAGATAATAGTGCCATGGTCCTTGCAATTGTTGCGACCGTTTTATTTGTGATTTGTTGTTGTGTAGGTGGCCAGTATCTAGCTCTTGTCTTAAGTATTATAGGTTTTGCTCTTGCTCAATCTAGTATGACTAAGTATCAGCAAAACCCAGAACAATATGATCCTGGTAGTTATAAAAGAGTTAGTAACGCAAAGACTTTTAATCTAGTGGTAGGTATTGTAAGTTTAATTTTAATTGTTTTAGGTTTTATAGGGCTATTCAGTAACACATTTGATGAATACAACTACTTAGACATGATGGATGAAGATGAAGAATGGTATAATGATGATTATGAATATGAAGAATCTGAGGTTGAAGACGACTGGTATGAATATGAAGAAGAAGTAGATACTTTAAATGAAACAACGGACTCTGTTCAAATAGAAGTTGAAGAATTAGAAACAATTATTGAAGATATTCCACAAGATTAAAATGTGATACCATGAAAGAATCGAGTTTTGGAACGAGTTTTGTATTTCATACTTTGAAACGCATGAAAATGCTTTTAAATCAAAGTATCATGAAAAAATTAATACTTCCTATACTCGCAATATTTATCGCCACAACGGCTTTTATGCCTTCCACTGCACCACCAGAAATGGCATTTAAAAAAGGGGAATGGTTCCGTTTTAGAATTCATTATGGCGTTTTTAACGCTAGCTATGCTACCATGCAGGTTAGTGAAACTAAACTAGAAGGAAAAGAAGTTTACCATATTAAAGGAAAAGGTAAATCCACAGGTTTATTACACCTATTCTTTAAAGTAGACGATCGCTATGAAACTTATATAGATCGCACTACTGTAAAGCCGTATCGATTTATACGCGATATTGATGAAGGTGGACACACTAAGGATATTCAGATAGACTTTAATCATGACACTAGAACAGCTGTTATTAATGATAAAAAGCATAATAAAGTAGAGTCTATGGATATAGAACCTTCTACTCAAGATATGATGAGTGCTTTTTATCATTTGCGCACAATAGTAGATATAAAGACATTAAAAAAAGGGGACGAGTTTAAATTACCAATGTTCTTTGATAAAGAGAATTTTGACTTTAAATTAAAATTCTTAGGTCGTGACACCATTAGAACTAAATTTGGTAAAGTTCCTGCTTTAGAATTCAGACCCTACGTACAATCAGGCCGCGTTTTTAAAGAAGAAGAAAGCCTAACGGTATGGATATCTGATGATGAAAACAAAATGCCTTTAAAAATAAAAGCAAAACTAGCCGTTGGATCATTAACTGCAGATTTAGACGCTTTTAAAGGTTTAAAATATCAATTTAAAACCTTGCCATAGTAGTTTTATCGCTACTGTTAACAACATCCTTCTTAAATCAATAGATACGTTTTAAGGTTTCACAGGTATTATTACATTTGTAGAACCTTAAAATGTTTTCATGTCACAGGAAATCAGTCCAGAAATCGCGCAACGTATTCAGTTGTTAGAAGAAAAATTTAAGAATTCAGGTCAGGACATGCTCTCCTATCTAGATGGACTGTTATATGACCAATACATTACTTATTGGGATTACATAAGATTAGACACACTACTAAGTCTACAGGTGCCATCTACTCATTTTCCAGATGAAATGATTTTTATAGGTTACCATCAGATTACAGAGCTTTATTTTAAACTCATTATACACGAGCAATTACAAATTATAGAAAGTAAAGATTTAACAGGTCCTTTCTTTGCAGAAAAACTGCGTCGTATTAATCGCTATTTCGGTATTTTAATTAGCTCTTTTGAAGTAATGATTAAAGGAATGGAACGCGAGCAATTTTTAAAATTCCGTATGTCATTATTACCAGCTAGTGGTTTTCAGAGTGCACAGTTCCGCATGATAGAATTTTACAGTAGTGATTTAATAAATGTAGTACATCCAGATGTTAGAGAACGCTTCCGCGAAAGCGATAACGACAACCTTGAAGAACTCTACAATCATTGTTACTGGAAGCAAGGTGGTATCGATATGCATACCCAAGAAAAAACGCTTACACTAAAACAGTTTGAAGAACGTTACACACCTAGATTCTTGCGTATCGCGCATGAGGTAAAGGACACAAATATTTACCAACGATACCTGCAATTACCTGAAGAAGAAAAAACAAAAGAACTAATGGACGCCATGCGCGCTCATGACCAAAACGCTAATATCAACTGGAAACTAATGCATATGGGAAGTGCCCATCGCTATCTGAGAAAAGAAGGCGATCCTATACAAGCAACTGGAGGAACTAACTGGAAAAAATTCTTGCCACCTAGTTTTCAAAAAATTATTTTCTATCCAGAACTATGGACTCAAGATGAGATCGATAACTGGGGAAAACAATGGGTTGAACACGCATTAAACACAAAATAATAGATGAAGAAATTTCTAGTCATCGCCCTAGTACTGGGAATAAGCCTTACAGCTTGTAAAGAAAAAGAAGTTTATGTAGAATCAGAGGTTGCTGAGGTAGTAGTTCCAGTAATGCAATATGGTTTTGACCTTAATAATTATGAAGTAGTTACCGATACTGTAAAAAGTGGTGACACCTTTGGTAATATAATAGATCCACATCTAGTAGATGGCCAAAGTATTTTCAAAGCTGCCGAAGAACTAGACGCTGTATATAGCGTGCGACGTATACAAGTAGGTAAGCCTTATAAAATTTTAAAAAGAAAAGATAGCCTGGGCACACCAGAAGCTTTTATCTATGAGCCTACTAAAATGGATTATGTAGTGCTCAATTTTGCAGATAGCCTTAAAGCATATAAAGATAAACACCCATTGAAATTTGTCAGAAAAACAGCATCTGGCGTTATCAATTCTACGCTGTCAGAGGCAATGGAAGAAGAAGGATTAGGCATGGCGGCTATTTATGAATTATCAGATATCTATCGATGGTCTATTGATTTTTTTAGGCTCCAAAAAGGTGATCGTTTTAAAATGATTTATACAGAGCGTTATATCAACGATAGTATATATGCAGGGATTGAAAGTATAGAAGCTGCCGTATTTGAAACAGATAAGACACCATTTTACGCGTTTGATTTCAAGACTGACTCCATAAACAACATCAGTGATTATTATGATGAAAACGGTAAAACATTACGTAGTTTTTTCTTAAAAGCACCTGTAAACTATTCGAGAATATCGAGCCGTTTTACAAAACGTAGGTTTCATCCTGTTCAAAAAAGATGGAAAGCACACAAGGGAACAGATTATGCCGCTGCTTATGGAACGCCTATCGTATCTACCGCAAATGGTGTAGTAATCAAATCTGGGTATACACGCGGTAATGGTAACTATGTAAAAGTTAAGCACAATAACACTTATTCTACTCAGTACCTACATATGACAAAACGCAAAGTAAAGGTAGGTCAGCGTGTAAAACAAGGTCAAGTAATAGGAACTGTAGGATCTACTGGGCTAGCAACAGGACCACATGTGTGTTATCGATTCTGGGTAAACGGAAAACAAGTAGACCCATACAAACAAAATTTACCTAGCGCAGATCCATTGCCTAATGAAAAAATGGAAGACTACCTCAATTTCATTCAACCATTGAAGGACGAAATAGATTTACTTTCTTTTAAAAACGACGACCAAGTACTATGAAAAACATAAATCCGACTGAAACAAACGCATGGCTTAAATTAGAAAAACACTTTGAAGGTTTTGACGATTTCAGCCTCAGAGAAGAGTTTAAAAAAGACACCTCTAGAGCAGAAAAGCTTACGTTAATAGACAAGGATTTTTATGTTGATTTATCTAAAAACTTAATTACCGAGACTACAAGGACTCACCTTACATCACTAGCTACAGAGTGTGGTTTAAAAGAAGCTATTAACTCTTACTTTAATGGAGCGATTATAAACGCCACAGAAAAACGCGCCGTTTTACATACTGCATTAAGAACCCCACAATCTAGTGCAGACAGCAGTGTTGCAAGCAATGTAAGTGACGCCATCGAGAGTAAGCAAAAGATGTTTGATTATGTTGATAGCGTCCTGAACAGTAAAACTTTAACAGCTAGTGGTAAAAAATTTGACACCATTGTTAATATAGGTATCGGTGGTAGTGATTTAGGACCAGTCATGATTTATGAGGCTTTACAAGCGTACAAAAATGACATGACCCTTCATTTTGTCTCTAACGTTGAAGGAGATCATGTAGAAGAAGTTCTTAAAAAAATAAACCCAGAAACAACATTATTTGTCATCGTTTCAAAGTCTTTTGGGACACAAGAAACATTGACTAACGCTACAACCATTAGAAACTGGTTTATTGAAAAAATAGGAGCAGATGCTGTTTCAAATCATTTTATAGCCGTAAGCAGCAATGTAGAAAAAGCAGTCAACTTTGGTATCCATCATGCAAACATATTCCCGATGTTTGATTGGGTAGGTGGTAGATTTTCATTGTGGAGTACTGTAGGTATGTCTGTAGCTCTAGGAATAGGGACTAAAAACTTCCAATCATTATTAGATGGCGCACATGACATGGACAACCATTTCAAAAACACTGATTTTGAAAAAAACATTCCTGTTCAATTAGCATTAATGACCATATGGTATAATAACTTTTATCGCGCACAAAGCGAGGCTATCATTCCATACACACAATACCTTCATAGACTACCTGCTTATTTACAACAGGCCATTATGGAAAGTAATGGTAAATCTGTTGACCGCGATGGCAACTCAGTTACCTATGACACAGGTAATATTATCTGGGGAGAACCTGGTACTAACTCGCAGCACGCATTTTTTCAGTTAATTCATCAAGGAACTAAATTAATACCTGCTCATTTTATCGCTTTCGCGAAAGCGAAATACAATCAGCCAGATCATCACAATAAGCTGATGGCAAATTTCATTGCGCAAACTGAAGCCTTAATGAATGGTAAAACAAGAGCTGAGGCCAAAAAAGATCTAGAAAAATCTGGTAAGAGTAAAGAGGAAATTGAAATGTTATTGCCTTTTAAAGTATTTGAAGGAGATCAACCTACAACGACCATTTTAATTGATGAACTTACACCACAGAGCATCGGTAAGTTAGTCGCTATGTATGAACACAAAATTTTTACTGAAGGTGTTATATGGAATATTTATAGTTATGATCAATGGGGCGTTGAACTAGGAAAAGTTCTTGCAGACAAAGTCCTAGACAACATAGAAAATAAAGAATATGCCGCCCACGATAGTTCAACAACCGGAATTTTAAAGAGATTTGGAAGCTTAAATAATTAATTTTCTGTTTTTCAACGTGTTACGGTTAATAAGTTTTTGACATTCTTAATGTTAACTTAATATTGCAGGCTTTTTTCGTCAGTATTTTTGCAACTCAAACTATAACTGATTGAAAATGAAAAAATCTTTACAATTTTTACTAGCAATTGGGCTTTTGTTAAGCTCCATGGCTGTAACTGCTCAGGTAACAACCTCGAGTATTAACGGTCGTATCCTTGAGGCAGAGGATGAACCATTACTAGGAGCTACTGTAGTTGCAGTTCATGGCCCTACTAATTCAAAATATGGATCTACAACTGATATAGATGGATACTATCGTGTATCTAACATGCGTACTGGTGGTCCATATACTATTACAATTTCTTATGTAGGTAAGAATGAAGTAGTATTAAACGACATTTATTTGCAATTAGGTGAATCTGAAAGAATCGATTTGACTCTTACTGACTCTACTAATGCATTAGATGCGATTGTTATTGACGCGGTACGTGACGGCATTTTTGATTCTGGTAAAACAGGTACTGAAACTAACGTCTCACAGCGTGAGATTAACACGATGCCTTCTGTAACACGTGGTATTGGAGATTTCTTAAGAAAAACTCCACAAGCTACTGTGTCTGAAGGTGGCGCTATTTCTATAGCTGGTCAAAACAACCGTTACAACTCTATCTTTATTGATGGTGCTGTAAACAATGATGTATTTGGACTTGCTGGATCAGGAACTAATGGTGGACAGATTGGTGTTAACCCGATTTCTATTGATGCTATCGAATCTTTCCAAGTAAATGTCGCTCCATTTGATGTACGTCAATCAGGTTTTACTGGTGGTGCAATTAACGCAATTACTAGATCTGGTACTAACGAAGTTGAAGGAAGTGCTTACTTCTATTTACGTAACGAAAGTCTTGCTGGAAAAACTCCAGTTGGAATTAGTGAAGACAACCGTGAGAAATTAGATGACTTTTCTGCAAATCTTTATGGTGTACGTGTAGGTGGACCTATTATTAAGGATAAACTTTTCTTCTTTGTAAATGCTGAAATCCAAAGAGAAGAAGAGCCTAGACCATTTGATTCTGCTCTTTATAATGGGGATAGTAGTATTGCAGACATCAACGCTTTAAGAGATAATTTAATCAACGTATTTGGATATAATCCAGGTGGTTATGAAAACACAATCACTGAATTAAACAGTGAAAAGTTTACTATTAAATTAGATTATAACATCAATGATAAGAACACACTTACTGCAAAGCACAATTATGTAAATGGTGAGTCGATCTCTCCTAGTCAAAGTAGTAATAGAGCGATAAATTTTGCTAACGCAGGAATTTATTTCCCGTCTGAGACTCACTTTTCAACATTAGAATGGAACACTACAAATGGTAGAGATCTTTCTAACAACTTAATTGTAAGTTATACATCTGTAAATGACAACCGTGATCCAATCGGAAATCCATTCCCTAGAGTAAGCATTGAAGATGGTGATGGTGACATTACTTTTGGTTCTGAAGCATTTTCAACGGCTAATATTCTTGAGCAAAAAATCTTCACGATTACAAACAACTTTGAAGTTTCTAAAGGAGCTCACAACATGACTTTCGGTGGTAACTTTGAAAACTATGATATGAGAAACGTTTTTGTAAGACAAAACTACGGACAGTATCAGTTCAACTCATTAGCAGAGTTCAATACTTATTTTGATAATGACCCTTCTAACGATGTTGCTGCAGACTCATACTTCCACTCTTATTCTTTACTAGATCCAGCAGGAACTAGTGGAGATGATATTCAAGCTGCTGCTGCTGCATTTAACTACTCTCAACTAGGTTTATATGCTCAAGACCAATGGAAATTGACTGACAACTTTAAACTTACTTATGGTGTGCGTTTTGATGTTCCTTTCTATGATGCAGGTCAAGCAAACGATGACTTCAATGATAGAACTGTTGCTTTATTAGAAGCTGAAGGTAAAGATCTTCAAGGTGCAAGAGTTGGTAAGAAAATTAAAAGTCAAATTCATGTTTCTCCACGTGCAGGTTTTAACTGGGACGTAAATGGAGACAGAAAAACACAAGTACGTGGTGGATTAGGTATTTTTACCTCTAGAGTTCCTCTAGTATGGCCAGGTGGTGCTTATAACAACAATGGTATTGCTGTAGGTGGAACTGCTGCTTTCGGTAGTCAAAACTTTGTTGCAGATCCTTTCAACCAGCCATTAAACGGTGCTCCAGCTCCAGGTAGTGGTGCAAATGGTGGACAGATTGACATCTTCTCACCAGACTTCAAATTACCACAGGTAATGAAGTACAATATCGGTATCGATCAAAAGACTAACATTTGGGGACTTATTGTAAGTGCAGATTTCTTATATAATGAGACGATTAACAACGTATTTTATCAGAACTTAAACCTTAAAGATCCTACATTATCACTTAATAATGCAGACGGACGTCCTTTCTATGATCGTGGTGATGAAATTGATGATACTTACACAAGAGTTATCTTAGGAACTAACACTAATGAAGGATGGTCTTATAATGGAACGTTAAGCATCACTAAGCCATATGACAATGGTTTCTCTGGACAAGTTTCTTATTCTTATGGACAAGGTAAATCTATCTTTGAAGGTACTTCTTCTCAAAACAGTTCTCAATGGAGAAACATCGTAACTGTAAATGGTAAGAATACTGCACAGATTGGTAACTCTGCTTTTGCAGTAGGTCACAGAATATCTGCAAACGCTTCTTATGAGTATAAGTGGAATGATAATTTAAAAACTACCTTAGGTGTGTTCTATAATGGACAACAAGGTGGTGCTTTAAGCTACATCTACCAAGGTAGAGATTTATTAAATGATGACTCAAGTGATAATGCTTTATTCTATATTCCTAGAAACGCAAGTGAAATCAATTTAGTTGATAACAATGGCGTATCTGCTGCAGACCAATGGGCTGCTCTAGATGCTTTCATTGAAGGTAACGACTATTTAGATGGCCGTCGTGGACAATATGCTGAGCGTAGTGGAGATCGTGGACCATGGAACCACATGGTAGACTTAAAGCTTTTACAAGACTTTAGCTTAAACTTCAATGAAAAGAAACACACATTCCAAGTATCTCTAGACATCTTTAACTTCTTAAACTTAGTAAACAAAAACTGGGGTGAGCAATCATTTGTAAACAGCAGTTTTGGTAACGTAGGTATTGTTGAAGTTGAAAGTAATGGTGTTGATCCTGAATTCTCTTTCAATCCAGACTTTGCAGAAAGTTTTGAAAGAATTGATGATGCAGGAACACAATCTTCAAGATGGCAAATGCAAGTGGGTTTAAGATATATCTTCAACTAAGAAAGATCTTAATACATACATTTCATAAAGAAACCCTACTCAATTGAATAGGGTTTCTTGTTTATAGTTATTTTTGAATTTAAATTATATCACTATGGAAATTATTAAACACGCACACTCTGGCTGGGCATATATCGTCGTAATTGTATTAGGACTAGCTACTATCAATTCTCTTATTGGTTATTTTACTAAAAAAGAATTTGGTAATAGAGACTTTAGTCTAGCACTAGGTGGTCTTATAGTAACACATATCCAATTATTGATCGGTATAATTTTATACTTTACGTCTCCTTGGTTTGACGCATGGTCTGGTGGGATGAAAGAAGTGATGGGCAACTCTGACGCACGTCTTATGTTAGTTGAGCATCCTTTAACCATGATTATCGCCATTACCCTTTTAACAATCGGGTATTCAAAACATAAGAAAAAAATCGTAAGTAATGGAAAACTTAAAACGCTAGCCATATTTTACTCACTTGCCTTTATTCTAGTCTTAACTAGACTACCTTGGGGCCATTGGTTCTAAGATTATTAAAATTACGCTTTCGCGAAAGCGTTCATATTATAACATTAAAAAGCCTTGTTCCTATGTAAGAACAAGGCTTTTTAATTTATGAACATATTATTTATACTTTTTCTACAGCTGGTAGAATAGCATTTAATACATCAAAAGCACGATCAACGGTTTTCACCTTGTCTATGGTAAGCAATAACCTTAATCCACCTCTAGTTTGTTTCTCTTTCATGCGCAGCACACGTGGTTGCCCTTGTACTGCTTGTAGTATTTTTGAGAATGTGGCACTTTGATAAAAATCACTTTGCTGATCAGAAATGAAATAACCGATGAGTTTATCCTGCTTCATAATGAGCTTTTCGAGTCCCATTCTTGCTGCTATCCACTTTAATTTGATACTGGTTAATAGATCTTCAGCTTGATCTGGCAAATCTCCAAAACGATCTTCTAGATCTTTTTTAAACACTTCTAATTCAGCCTCATTTTTGAGTTCGTTAAGTTTAGAATACAAAGCTAATCGCTCTGTTATAGAATTAATATAGTCGTCTGGGAAAAGTAACTCAAACTCAGTGTCTATGGTGACATCAGTAACGTGAATTTTTTCGACAGTTTCCTCTTTATATAGATCTTTAAACTCGTTTTCCTTAAGCTCTTCAATAGCCTCATTTAATATTTTTTGATACGTATCAAAACCTATTTCATTCATGAAACCACTTTGTTCACCACCTAAAATATCTCCAGTACCTCGTATCTCAAGATCCTTCATTGCGATATTAAAACCACTACCTAGTTCTGAGAAAGTCTCTACTGCTTGTATACGTTTGCGAGCATCATCAGTCATCATATCATATGGCGGTGTGATGAAATAACAAAAGGCTTTTTTATTACTACGACCTACACGTCCACGCATTTGATGCAGGTCTGATAGACCAAAATTATTTGCATTATTTATAAAAATAGTATTTGCATTCGGAACATCTAAACCACTTTCTATAATCGTGGTTGCAACAAGAACATCAAAGTCACCATTCATAAAAGACAACATTAATTCTTCAAGTTTTTTACCATCCATCTGACCATGTCCTATACCTACTCTAGCATCTGGTACTGAGCGCTGAATCATACCAGCTACTTCTTTAATATTTTCAATACGGTTATGCACAAAAAACACCTGACCACCACGAGAAATCTCATAACTCACCGCATCTCTAATGGTTTCTTCTGAGAATCGAATCACTCTCGATTCTATAGGATGCCTATTGGGTGGTGCCGTTTTAATAACACTTAAGTCTCTGGCCGCCATCAATGAAAACTGTAATGTACGTGGTATGGGCGTTGCTGTTAACGTGAGTGTATCGATGTTCTCTTTAAGAGTCTTAAGTTTATCTTTTACTCCAACACCAAACTTTTGTTCCTCATCTATAATGAGTAATCCTAGGTCCTTAAACTGTATCGACTTACTAACTAATTGATGAGTTCCTATCACGATATCAACCTGACCATTTGCAAGACCTTCTAGCACACCTTTACGCTCCTTTGCCGTTCTAAATCTATTTAGATAATCTACAGTCACTGGTAAATTACCTAATCGCTCCTTAAAAGTTTTTGCATGTTGAAACGCGAGAATTGTTGTAGGCACTAAAACAGCAACTTGTTTACCACTAACTGCTGCTTTAAAGGCGGCTCTAATCGCTACTTCTGTCTTACCAAAACCAACATCACCGCAAACTAATCGATCCATAGGTCGATCACTTTCCATATCTGCTTTTACATCTGCTGTTGCAGAACTTTGATCTGGTGTGTCTTCATAAATAAAACTAGCTTCAAGTTCATTTTGAAGGTATCCATCGGGCTCAAATTGGAAACCTTTTTTAGCACGTCTTTTTGCGTATAATTGGATTAAATCAAAGGCGATTTGCTTCACCTTTGTTTTTGTTTTTGCTTTTAGCTTTTTCCAGGCAGGACTACCTAATTTATATACTTTAGGAGCTTTTCCATCTTTACTAGAATATCTAGTTATCTTGTGTAAAGAGTGTATGGACACATATAGAATATCACGCTCGCCATAAACCAATTTAATAGCTTCCTGTTGAGTACCATTCACATCTATTTTCTGTAGCCCACCAAATTTCCCAATTCCATGATCAATGTGTGTTACATAATCACCTATTTCTAAGGTGTTAAGTTCTTTCAGCGTTATGGCTTGCTTTTTGGCATATCCATTTTTTAGTTTGAACTTGTGGTATCTATCAAAAATTTGATGATCTGTATAACAAGCTATTTTTAAATTATGATCAATAAAACCTTTAAAAAGAGTCATAACCACAGTCTCATACTGTACTTGCGCTCCCATATCATCAAAGATGTCCTTAAATCTTTTTGCCTGCTGCGCTGTACCACAAAAAAGATATGAGGTATATCCATTCTCCTCATTCTCTTTAAGGTTCTCAACCAGTAAATCAAATTGCTTATTAAATGCTGGTTGAGGCGTTGTTTGATAAGCAATATTACCAGATTGAGTAGTTAATTCAATAAGATTATATTTTACAAGTTGCTTTTTAATAATGGAAGAGTCACAAAATATTTCTGAAGGTAATAGTTGTCTGACTTCACCCTGCAACTCGCTATACGCCTGTTCTGCCTTGGCAAAAAGAGTATCTAAATTACTATATAGCAACTCAACATTCTCTGCAAAAATCACCGTTTTATTAGATAAATATTGCAAAAAGCTCTCTCGATTCTCCTCTAGCTTTTTATGCTCAACATTAGGTATAATTGAGATTTTTTTGATTTGCTCTTTGGATAATTGTGTTTCGACATCAAACACACGAATGGTATCAATCTCATTACCAAAAAATTCAATACGATAAGGCTCATCGTGTGAAAAAGAGAACACATCTAAAATTCCACCACGTACTGAAAACTCTCCAGGCTCTGTAACAAAATCAACTCTTTTAAATTCGTACTCAAAAAGGACCTCATTTGCAAAATCAATGGAAATTTGATCACCTACGGCAATTTTAAGAGTATTCTTTTCTAATTCTTTGCGAGTAACAACTTTTTCAAAAAGTGCATTAGGATAAGTTACAATTACCGCAGGCTTTTTACGAGAGTTGATTCGATTAAGTACTTCGGCACGTAAAAGCACATTTGCATTATCGGTCTTTTCTATTTGATAAGGACGTCTATAACTTCCGGGATAAAAAAGAACTCGATCATCTCCCAACATTTTTTCAAAGTCATTGAGAATATAGGCAGCTTGCTCTTTATCATTTGCAATGACCATGAAAGGCTTTTCTACCTCATCAAAAATAGAGCTCGCTGCGATGGTGAACGCACTACCTTGCAAACCACTTAAATGTGTATGACCTTGGGATTGGGACACCACTTCTCGCAAACTTTGCGTTTGTGGGGCTTGTGCATATTGCTTAAGAATCTTGTTAAAACTCATAATAGAATCACAAAGATAAGCCTAGAAACCAGCATGCTCAAGAATATTGAGAATACTTTAATATAGAAACTGTAACATAGAAGATACCTTTATGCAATGGATAAATTTGATGTATTTGTATTTGGAACTGGTACTGCTGGTCAATTAGTTGCTCAGGAATGTGCTGCCGCTGGCAAAAAAGTAGGCATAATAGATATAAAAGAATATGGTGGCGTTTGTTCACAACGTGGTTGTGATCCTAAAAAATTATTACTCGCCTCTAGTGAAGCCTTTGAATCATCCAAGAATATGAATGGAGATGGTATCACAGGAAAAATTAAAATAAACTGGAAAGATGCATTTAATTATGCAAAACGCTATACCAGCAATATTCCCAAAAACACAGAAAAAAACTTAAAAGAGAAAGGTTTAATTTGCTATCACGGTAAAGCAAGTTTTAAAGATGCTCATACCATTATCTTAGATGATAAGGAAATCAGATCAGAGTATTTTGTAATCGCTACAGGAATGCAACCTTTAAGTCTAGGTATTCCAGGAGAAAAATACACACTGACTTCAGTAGATTTTTTTAACCTGACAGAAGTACCTGAAAAAGTAGTATTTGTAGGTGGCGGATACATCGGAATGGAATTTGGCCATATGCTGTGTAGGGCTGGATCTAATGTGACTATTATTGATAAAGGAGATCAAATTTTAAGCCCATTTGAAACTTTTACCTCTAATTTACTAGAAGAAGAATCTATTAAAATGGGTATAAAGATTATTAAAAACGCTCAGGTTTCTAGCATAGAAAAAATAGAAAATCGTTATTGCGTTCACTATGCTATAAATAATCAAATACATCAAGTGACTACTGATTGTGTTTTTAACACTGCTGGACGTGTACCATCAATTGATAAATTAAATCTTGCACTGGCTAATGTGGTGACTGATAAGGATGGCGTATTAGTTAACAGTAACCTACAAAGTACTTCTCAAGCTCACATATATGCATGTGGAGACATTTCAAGTAAAAGCTTACCTCTTACACCTTTAAGTAGCATAGAAGCTAAGGTAGTCGCTGATAATCTTAATGGTAAAAAGAGAGAATTAAATATCCCTGCAATACCTAGCTCCGTATTCACCATACCACAATGCTCTGGCATAGGGATTACAGAGAATCAAGCAATTGAAGCAAAGAAAACATATCATACAATTGAAAGCGAGGCTAGTGAATGGTTCAACAACCAGCGTATCAACGCACCGCTTTATGGCTATAAAATTATTTTAGAAAACGACAGTAACAAAATATTAGGAGCACACATCGTAGGACCTGAAGCTGCAGAGCAAATTAATATGTTTGCTATAGCCATGAAAGCAAACATGACCTTTGAAGAATTGAAGGACGTGATATTTAATTATCCTACGTGGGGAAATGATATTAAAAGCTTTTAATTACTTATTAGAGTCACGCCATTCCATACACTTTCTATATGGGTTCGTCTTTTTATTTCTAGAACCATGTATTGCTATTGCGATAGTTAGCACACATGCCAGCGCTAATGCCAAATAGGCAATCTGATTAGTTGCCAGTTTACTCAGACCATCCATAGGCTCGTTAAACCTCACGAAAATTGCAACCAGTGCCCATACACCTACTAGAGCAAATTCTCGCATATTGCGATAAACTACCATCGCCATATTCACAATAAATGCTACAAAAATCATGACCATAGTTGCATAAACTTGGGTAGTTATTGCAAAGTCAAAGTTGCCATTCAACCATGCCGCTATATTTGCTATAGTAGCTACGCTAATCCATCCCACATAGAGACACAATGGCCACCAAACAAAGGCGATGATAGGAAAAGGCGCATCCCATATCTCCATGTCTAATTTTTTTACACAAATCAATAAACTAACTAAAATACCCAGCATACATATTACAGAAAGACCTACCATTTCATCTAACCAAAATGCTACCCAAGCACTACAAAATATATTTGCGAGTAAAAACCATGGAGCAGTCGTTTTCAAAAAATCTTCTCTATAATCTGTGGGCTGTGATTGTTTCGCTTTCGCGAAAGCGATATAAACACCATATATAACAAACACTAATAGCATTAAGAAAATTAAACCCCATATAGAAAATGCATAACTAGCTGGTGTGAATAAGTTATTATATTCGGCACTTAATTCTCCTACTGTTTTACCGTTATAATTTCCTGTATTTGCAAAGCCATTCCATGCAATTAGAAAAATAATACTGATAAGATTGAGTACTGCGATTAGTTTTTTCATGTCTTAAAGATACTGGACTATTGACAACAATCACATTAAGAGTTTTATAAAACTAATGTAGTTCCATCACTTCTTGCTCTACAATTGCAAATATGCGATTACCTTTTTTAGGCTTTAAAGTATAAGTTCCCGTAAAATCACCAAAAGCCGCTAGAATTAAACCAAATTCATTATTGAAAAAACACGGTAATTTAACTCTTTGTCGTCCGACACCTTTCATTTTAATCGATGGGTGAACATGACCAGCGATATTGAATTTACCACTAATCTCTTGCGGATGATGTGTTAAAATCACATCGCCCATATGGAGTTGCTCATAGGTTTTTATGCCAATTTTTTCAAAGATTTCTTTACCTATAACATCGTGATTACCCATAATTAATGCTAACTCTATGTTTTGAGAACGCACCCATTGCTCAAAGAAGTGCCATTCTGCATTTATATAAGAATGAAATAAATCACCTAGAAACCATAATCGCGATGGATTAAATAGCTCAATAACCTCATTAAGTTTATCGTACTCCATATCATCTGCACTGGCAGGAATAGCCATTCCATTTTTACGGAAATGAGCACTTTTACCTAAGTGAACATCGGCAAGTAATATAGTGTCTTGTTCTACCCAATATGCTGCTCCACTAGCGTGAAGCTGAAAAGTTTGCTGAGCAAGAGAAATCGTTAGATACACTTTATAATTATCAGTTTTTAAAATAGGTATCTAGCACCTAGAATTAAATTTCTACCAGCAGCGCTTACACCAGATGAGTATGTTCTATATCGTTGATCTGTCATATTTTCTAGTGTCACATTTAAAGAAAGTGCCTCATTGAGACTATATCTAGATCTTATGTTAAGAGTGTACCATGACGGTGCATATGGATTGCCATTTGAGTCTAAAGCATATAGATAAGGACGACTTTGTTGACTAGGATCTAAATCTTCAAAATCAAATTGACCATTAAATTGAGCAAACAAACCAAGTTTCAAAGACTCTTTTTCATAATTTAATTGTAAATCTCCAAAAGCCGGAGCAACATGTCTTACTGGGATTTTATTACCATCGACTTCTGTTTGTTCTCCTTTTGTAATATTATAATGCCCTATTAAAGAGAATTGATCATTAAGTTTATAATTAAGGCCTAATTCTAGTCCATAAATGTTTGCTTTTTCACCGTTTTGTATGGATTGCACTTGACTTTGCTCTCCTTGATATTCTATAATAGATTGCCCGTTGAGTTCATCATTTTGAGCGACCAGTGCGTCTTTTAAATAAGTATAATAAACACTTGCATCTAGTGTGAGTTTATCATTCCATGTTTTCTTGAAACCTATCTCACTATTATATGAATATTCTGATTCCAGATCTGGATTAGGAACTATGACTGTGCCAGGACTAGGATCAAACAATTTACCTAAATCATCGATATTAGGCGCACGAAAGGCCGTACTAAGATTGCTTCTCAATTCCCATTTATTATTAGTAACATAAGTCGCTCCTATTCCGCCAGTAAGTGCTCCGGTATTAATGGTAGCTTCTTCAAATGGAAAATTAAAAAATGCATTGTTCGCCGTGAAATCTGCATCAATCCATATATGATTATACCTTAAACCAGTATTTACAATCATTTGAGAAGACACTTTCCATTGATAACTTGCATAAGCAGCAAGTGATCGCCATGAGGAACCATCTGGATATCTGGTCGCATTTGCCGAGAATACGTTAGTATCTATATTTTGAATATATCCATTAGAACGTACTCGATTATGAATAAATTCACCACCATAAAATAATGCGTTAGATTCTCTATCACGTCTTTCAAAATCTAACGAAGTGGATATCGCATCAACCTGTTCTTCATTAACAAAGCGTTCTGAATCTTGAAAATCCCTTGTTATACGACTTTCTTCAAAATGTTGATATGCCTGTGTTAAAACTGCTTTGTCATACCACTTACCATCACCACGATGAGTCACATTAAAATTAGTCATTAACCATTTTTGTGGACCATAAAACCACTCTGCGTTTCTAGGTTCACCGCTTTCGCGAAAGCGATCTAAAGAGTCATACCTAGGAAAATCACCAGTACCAGAATAAATAACACCTAGTCCAAATTCAAAATCTTGAGTAGGTTGATACCTAAGTTTCTGTAAAATATTAAGTTGGTCATATCCTGTAGGACGCTGGATTAAAGAATTATCATTTACTATAGAAATATCTTGATCATCACGACGCACGACATAGCTTTCTCTTAAGTAATCATCGGGACCATGAGTACCCATCCGTAAATCATCAAAAAAGTTAACCGTTATACTGGTTGCAGAGGCCCATTTCTCGCCACCGATATTAAAATTTAAATGACCTGTGTTCTCATTATTTGCGCTTGCATATCGCAATAAACCACTACCTGTTATTTGAACTGAATCTTTTTGAAACTGTGGCTTAAGTGTATAAAAGTTCATCACTCCACCTATTGCGTCACTACCATAAACAACACTACCAGGACCTAAAATCACCTCACTACGATCTACACTTAATGGATCGATAGAAATAACATTTTGCAGGTTACCACTACGGAAGATGGCCGTATTCATGCGCACACCATCAACAGTTATCAACAACCTATTAGTAGAAAATCCTCTTATCATAGGACTACCACCACCTTGTTGAGATTTTTGAACAAAGACCTGACCAGACTGCTGTAACAAATCTGCACTAGTTTGTGGATTATTGAAAGTAATTTCTTCTTTATTTACAGCAAATATTTTTTGAGGAATATCTTGTGCTCTTTGCTCAAATTTTGAAGCTGATAAAATTATAGGATTAAAATAATCTGATTGCTGTTGTAACCTGATGAATTTATCTTTTGAAATGTTTGTCTTTATTATTTTAATGGTAGCATATGATATGCTCTGAAAATAAATAAATTCTTGATCTGTAAAAATTTTTAAATCTACCTGACCTTCAATATCTGACACAGCAGATTTTGACTTTGATTTATTATAAACAGCTACATTAACTAACGGCTCATTAGTATCTATATCTACAATCGTAACCACCTGTGCTATGGAAGGAAAAGTAGTTAATATTATAAATATCAATAGTAACTTTTTCACGTATCGAATAGCTGTTTTAAAATCGTTAATGATGTAGGTTTTTTAAAGACGTGCAAATGTATCTGAAAATAATCAATGACCAAATTTAATAGGCTATTGCGCTCTTCTCTATTCATTTTAATCTCATTTATTGCAGCAAAATTCGTGCCCAGAAATTGCTTAATTAAGATACTTTCTTCTATAGTTGCGTGATGAGGTAAAACACCGTTGTTATCAAATGATCCATCTAATAAATTAAAGTACGGTAAATCGATAGTCTCCATATCAGGTTGAAAACCCATATGAGAAGTGAGGTCTAATAATGTCTTGATAGAAAAATTGGCTACAGTATCTGTTTGATCTAAAAATTGAAAAATACTAGATACGTAATCAAATAAGTCTTCATCTGCCTGTTGCTCTGTCAACAACTGCGTTAAGATCTCAGAAAAAAACATGACTATACTACTTTTTATAATATCTGTATGAATAGTATCATATGCTGGTGTGACGTGAGCTTCTTTAATATACTCTAGCGATCCTTTTCCTTTGTGTTGTGTGACAATGTCTAACTGGGTTAAAGGTTGAAAAAAAGCGATGCGCAATTTCCCTTTACGTGATTTACGTACCCCTTTAAGCATGTATGATTGTGTACCTAATTCTTTAGTATATAATCGAGCGATTAAATCTGCCTCGCCATACTTAACAGTAGATAATACTATTGCTGGTGTGCGAGTAAGCATTTACCTAACAATCATTAATTTAGAAACTGTAGTCTCTATATTATCATCAGTAGAAATAAATAACATATAAACACCACTAGCTACTTTATTTCCAGAAAAACTACGTGTATCCCATTGAATACTTCCACCTTGAGAAACTTTTTCAAATACCAGATTACCTTCTATATCAGTAATTTTTACACGCGCTCTATTAGTTAATCCATCTATAGTAACATTACCATCAAATCCAGGACGCACCGGATTAGGAAAGGCATAAACATTCTCAAGATCTTCTTGTGGCTTACTGGCTCTATCTCCTTTAAAAGCAACTAAACCATTTTTAGTTGCAAAATAAATAAGTCCTGTTGTTTCATCTATTGCGATGTCTCTTACTTCATTATCCGGTAAAGGAGAATTGTTTTTTGTAAACTGAAAAATAGTTTCACTACCACTGGGATTAAATAGAAAAACACCTGAACTACCTGTCGCCACCCATTTATTATTGTTACCGTCCACCTCAATATCCAGTACAGCTTCATCTCTTAATAATTCCCTAGGTATATCATTAATATCTTCAATAATAATAGCTCTAGTATCCTGTATATCATCAGAGAATAAACTATTTACACTAGAAAGCACCCTTAATCCTAGGTTTGAACCTATCCATAATTGATTGCGTTGATCTATTCTTATCGTACTAATGTAATTATTAATCAAATCACCTTCTTGAAGACCTTCTGTAAGTCTAGAGTATTGATCTAAAGACGGATCATAACCTATAAGCCCACCATCTGTAGAGCCAAAAATAATTTTATCATCGCTAGTTACTAGAATTTTAGTTGTACTAGAACCGCTAGAAACCTCTTCATATACAGATCCAACATCAAAGGAAGTCCATTGACCTGAAGGGTTTCTTCTATGTAAAGCATTATCCACTTGAGATTGTATTACCCATAAATTACCTTGTGAGTCATAAGCACCATCTGGAGTTCTTACTGAGGCACTAAATGGTGGTTCAATACCACGTAATGTACTGTTATTAATATTATATAGAGTTCCAGCCATTCCATTTTCAAAATCTAATAAACCATCGTTCATGGAATGTAATACAACATCATTAGGATCATCTGGATTAATCGTTAATTTAGGAATACTACGTAAACTATTTACCTCAGCGCTGGTGTAGTTGATCCAGCCTTCTTCTATGAGATGACTTATCCCTAGACGTGCATTATCAGGCGTATAAAAAACGGTATGTGAACCATAAGTTACCCATAGCTCATTAGGTAAAGTCTGCACTGAAAAGATTGAATTGAATGAAGGACCATCAGCTATGATAAATTCAAAATCAGTCAAATCCTGAATATTTTGTCTGATCATTCCAGCAGTCTCTGTTCCTATATATAAATCATCTCCTAAAAGGATAGCACTAGTATAATTAAAGCTTTCTCCATTTATATCTGCAAGTCTATATACCTCATTAAATGATGTATCATAAATTAGAATAAAATCTCTTGTCGCATAAGTGAACCTATCAACCGTTACGAAAGCATCTCTAGCACGAGAAGGTATTTGAAATCCTAAACCACTAAAAGTTCCACTCGTATTAAGAGTAGCCGCAAACCTACCTTGCGTAACCGTATAGACAGTATTATTAAATGAAGTAATTTCATCCCAGTTATCTAAATTAATTTGCGTCCAGTTCATAAAATCAAGCAAAAACGGATTTGCTATGCTCGCTCGTCTTATTCCGCCACCAGTAGTTGCCGCATAAATAAAACCACCTGAAACATCTATAGAATTAATTTGTAATTGTGCTCCATTGTCACCTATAAAATATGTATCATCAAATTCTAACAAATCTAGATTGTATAATGCGATACCAAAGTCGGTTGCCATGAATAATAAATCTCCTTGTTCTAGAAACTCATTAATTCGACGATCGTCTGGTGCTATGGTTTGCTTGTCTCTTATGGCCACGACATTAATGACATCTCCAGTATCTGGTAAAATTTGTAATAAACCATTTTCAAAAGCTACCACTAATAAGTTTTTGTCTTCACTGTAATGTATTTGAGAAATGGCTTCACCACTTAAACCATTAATAGTAGTGATTGTTTCTAAAGTGTTTAACGTTGTATCATAAACAAAAATGGAGTTATCACTAGCAGCATAGATCAAATCGCCTGCTTGCTCTAAGTCCACTATGTTTGAATAGGAAAAAAAGGCTTCCCATTCATTAGAAAAATCTTGAGCTGCTGACCATTGAGACAACAGAATTAAAAACACTATCAATAATCGCTTCATATAAAGCAAACGTCTTTTAAGAATGAATAATATACGGTAAGGTCAAAAATAACCTTTAATAATGAGCCATAAAAAAACCTCTGAAGCATAGTTCAGAGGTTTTAATAATTATGATTACGCTTTCGCGAAAGCGATACTATACAATTCCTTGTGCTAGCATAGCATCTGCTACTTTTACAAATCCAGCAATATTTGCACCCTTAACGTAGTCTACAAACCCATCACTATCCTTACCATACTCAACACATGCTTCATGAATATCATTCATTATACCGTGTAATTTATTATCTACTTCCTCTGCGGTCCAGCTATAACGCATAGAGTTTTGTGACATCTCAAGACCAGATGTTGCTACTCCACCTGCATTAGAAGCCTTTCCTGGCGCAAATAAAATCTTGTTATCGATGAAATGCTCGATAGCATCAGGAGTACTAGGCATGTTTGCTCCTTCACTTACACAAATACAACCGTTAGAAACTAAAGCTTTTGCTTCATCACCGTTTAACTCATTTTGAGTAGCACACGGCAATGCGATATCACACTTTACAGACCATGGACGTTCACCTTCATAATATGTTGCACTAGGATATTGTGCTACATACTCAGATATACGACCACGTTTGTTATTCTTAAGATCCATAACAAAGGCAAGCTTATCTGCATCAATACCATCTGCATCGTGAATATATCCACCAGAATCTGACATTGTTACTACTTTACCACCTAGTTGTAAAATCTTTTCTGCGGCAAATTGAGCTACATTTCCAGATCCCGAAATAACTGTCGTTTTACCTTTAATAGATTCACCACGAGTCTTTAACATATTTTCAGCAAAGTATACGTTACCGTAACCTGTTGCCTCTGGTCTTATTAAAGAACCACCGTAAGAACGTCCTTTACCAGTAAGTATACCTGTAAATTCATTTCTTAATTTTTTATAGTACCCAAATAAGTAGCCTATCTCACGACCACCTACTCCTATATCTCCAGCAGGCACATCAGTATCTGCTCCAATAACACGTTGCAATTCAACCATAAATGATTGACAAAAACGCATTACTTCACGATCTGATTTACCTTTAGGATTGAAGTCTGCACCACCTTTACCACCACCCATAGGCAATGTTGTTAAGCTATTTTTAAAAACTTGTTCAAAGGCAAGAAACTTAAGAATACTTAAATTAACAGATGGATGAAATCTTAATCCACCTTTATAAGGACCTATAGCGCTGTTCATTTGTATACGGTAACCGCGATTCACTTGAACCTCTCCACTATCGTCTGTCCAAGGCACACGGAACATAGTTACACGTTCTGGCTCAGCCATGCGTTCTAGCAATTTATCGCTAGCATATTGAGGATTGTTCTCGATAAAAGGTATTACAGCTTCTGCAACTTCACTAACTGCCTGAATGAATTCTGGCTCGTTAGAGTTCTTACTTTTTATCAAATCGATAAAACTTTCAATGTTTTTTTCCATTATTATGATAATAATTACGTTTAAAGAAAACGTTTTCGTTGATAATGCAAATATATATTAATGTACAATAGTGATATAAATTTTGTCATTTATTTAAGTAGTTTAAGAATAGTGAAGTTGATTTTTCGTTATAGATAAAATGAGATTAATATAAACTTCATGTTTTAAAGAAGTTATACTATTATAAGTATCCTTAACATTTTATTATATTTGTCGCTTTATCAATTCCATAATCATGATTAAGACCCTTCGCTTTATTGGATTTTTTATAGCAGTAATTTGCACTGTACAAACGGTAGATGCACAGTTAGGTATCTCTCATGAAATAGGTGTTATCGCTGGACCTGTTGCCTTTCAATCAGATTATGGTGAGCGATTTGATTGGCCTACTAATAAAGGTAACGTAGGAACCGGTATAGGTTTAGTACATTATATCAACTTTGCATATAAAGCAAATTGTAATTGTTATACACAAGACACCTACTGGAATGATCACTTTAAAATCCGAAATCAATTAGCTTATCATGTGACCACACTAGATCACTTAAGTGAACTCGCTGATAGGCCTAGTCTAGCTGGTCTTCAATTAAGATCGATGACTGGTAAAGCAAAAGTTTTTGAAATAGGAACTCACCTAGAATGGTTCCCTTTAAGTATTAGAGATTTTCAAGAAGGTCAGCCTAAGTTTGCCCCTTATTTCGGTATAGGAGCTCATTATGTAAACTTCAGACCTGAAGCTACATCAACATTAGGACCTCTTAATAATCCGGTAACAACCTATCCTACATTTATAGATCGCATCGACACGTCACAAGGTAGCACATTTGCTTTAGTAGGAGACATAGGATTCAGATATAAGATTAGTGAATTAAGTGACCTTTTAGTTTCTAGCGCATGGCATTATTATGATAGTAATTATGTAGATGGATTAAGTCCACGCAATGTTAATAACCGCTCATTTGATTTTATATGGTGGTTTAATGTTGGATACATTTATTATCTATAAACACTATAGTATTTAATATAAAAAAGGCAGCCTATCGGCTGCCTTTTTTGTTAACATGTGCCTCCTAATTAAGCAAAAGCTTGTCTTAAATCCTCTATAAGGTCCTCAATATCTTCTATTCCAACACTTAATCGTATCAATGAATCCACAACACCTGTTTTCTCGCGATCTTCTTTAGGAATACTAGCATGTGTCATACTTGCGGGATGACCTGCGAGAGACTCCACACCACCTAGAGATTCTCCTAAAGTAAAAACCTTTAAATTCTCCACAACCTTAACTGCACTTTCTAATGTACCAGCTTTTGTACTAAAAGAAACCATACCACCGTAATCCTTCATTTGCTTTTTAGCAATTTCATGATTAGGATGGTCTTCAAAACCTGGCCAGTATACCTTATCTACATTAGGATTTGATTTTAAAGCATGCGCAACAGCTTTACCATTTTCGCAATGTCGTTGCATACGTACATGTAGTGTTTTAATGCCTCGCAACACTAAAAAACAATCTTGTGGTCCAGGAACAGCACCACTTGCATTTTGTATAAAGTACAATCTCTTTGCCAGCGCTTCATCATTTACGACTAGAGAACCCATAACAACATCGCTATGACCACCTAAATATTTAGTAGCGCTATGCATAACAATGTCTGCGCCTAAATCTATGGGCTGCTGTAAATATGGTGTTGCAAATGTGTTATCTACAGCAAGAAGTAATTGGTGCTTTTTAGATATTCTTGAAACAGCTTCTATGTCTATAATATTCATCATAGGGTTAGTAGGCGTTTCTACCCAAATAAGTTTTGTGTTATCATTAATGTGCTTCTCAATATTACTTGCGTTCTCCATTCCTACAAAATGAAACTTGATACCGAAGTCTTGAAAAATCTGTGTAAATAATCGGTAAGAACCACCATATAAATCGCTAGTAGAAATTACCTCATCACCAGATTTTAATAATTTAAGCACCGCATCAATCGCGGCAAGACCAGAACCAAAAGCAATTCCATAAGCGCCGTTCTCTAAACTAGCCATAGATTTTTCTAAGGCATCACGAGTCGGGTTACCACTACGTGAGTATTCAAAACCTTTATGTCCATGTGGCGTGCTTTGTTTAAAAGTAGTTGTCTGATAAATGGGCGGCATTACAGAATTATAGGCTGGGTCTATATTTTCCTGACCGCCGTGTATGGTTTTGGTATTGAACTTCATATTCTTCTTTTCTACATTATAAAGGTAAAAGCTAGTTTTAAAAACGGCTTGCCTTTTAAAATTTATTTAATTGTTCTTAATCGCCTTTCTAATAGCAAGAGCATAACCTAGATGTATGCCTTCGTGAATATTATTCATGCTCAACGCCTCTTCTACATTGCGCATTGTGTAACCAGTACTGGTTGTATATTCTTTAAACTCTTTAAAAACACCGTTTTCATAGTCTGCTTTAGTTTTTTCGACAAGGTCCACTAGCATGATTTTATACTCTTCTATCTGTTCTTTACTTACCTTACTATCTGGAGTGGTCCCGTTACCGTATTTATCTGCTAATTCTTTGGTTACAGATTTTTCTAGACCTGACAGTCCATAAACCAGACCTTGTTGCGCTGTGATGCTGTGCACAATATTCCAGATGATATTATTTCTAAAACCTTCTGGAATCAGATTTAATTCATCTACGGTAAGCTGGTCTATAAGGCTTAGAAAGATCTTTCTAGTGGTTAGATTATGTTCAAATAAGTGATTCATATGATTTTGTATTTTAATTACAGTTGATTTTATTCCGCTTTCGCGAAAGCGAAACAGGCAAATTAATTAATATTAAGGCTAAAGATATTCCTTATCAAAAAAGCTATCGTAATTTTGCTATATGAAAAATCTATTCATTTATCTAGATAGCTGTAATACTTGTCAACGCATTAAAGGTGAGTTAGAACTTACTGACGACATCGCTTTACAAAACACAAAAGAAGAACCTGCAACTATAGAGCAGGTTGAATTTTTAAAACAGCAAGCAGGCTCTTATGAATCACTTTTTAACAGAAGAGCGCAATTGTACAGAGGTCGCGGTCTTCATGAAAAAGATTTAACAGAAGATGATTATAAAAACCTTTTACTGGATCATTATACGTTCTTAAAAAGACCGATTCTTATATATAATAACCAAGCTTATATAGGTAATTCTAAGAAAGTAGTTGCTGCAGCTAAAGAGGCTATTTCATAATGAGCAAAAGGTCGGTCGCCATAATATGTGGCTTTTTAGTAGCGCTTTTTTATGCATTTAATTTTACCGCTGCAAAAGAAGTAACACCAGAATTTGTAGGGCCTTTTGGTCTCGTTTGGTATAGAGTTGTGGTTACCTGTGTCATTTTTTGGATAATAGCAACCATAGTAGGACCTAAGGAAAAAGTACCTCTTAAAGAATTACCTCTACTTGCTCTTGCTGCCTTTTGTGGGGTAGGTTTTAACATGATAACCTTTATGAAAGGCTTATCACTTACCTCTCCTATAAGCGCATCAGTACTTATGGTAACTACTCCTATAATCGTATTAGTATTAAGTGCTGTTTTCTTAAAAGAACGACTATATGCAAGTCGTATATTAGGTATTCTAATAGGTTTCAGTGGTGCTGCATTATTAATTCTATTATCTAACAGCAGTGGTAGTGAGAATGCTACAAATCCAACTTTGGGTAATTTTTTGGTATTTATTAATGCAATTTCTTATTCATTTTATATCATCTTGGCAAAGAAACTGACCACGCGATATAATGTTTTTACTTTAATGAAATGGTTATATCTATTTGGTGTCATATTCATAACACCTTTTGGTATGATGGAAGGTTTAGCTTTTGATTTTAGCACAGCAAATACAGACACCTTATTATATATAGGATATGTGGTGCTTTTTGCTACTTTCGGGACTTATATGCTTAATATTATAGCAATAAGGACGCTTAAACCTAGTGTTGTTGCTGTATTTGTATATCTACAACCATTACTAGCGACTTTAATCGCTATTGGATTGGATAAAGATGAGATTACTGGATATAAATTAGTTGCTGGTGGACTTATTTTTACAGGAGTATTTATAACTAGTATACCTAAAAAAGCAGGTTAACTCCTTACTGTATTCTTTAATGCTGCTGCCCATTGCAAAGCATCCATTAGACTTGTAAAAGATTTAAATTTAGATTTAACAAATAAGGATTCTAATTTAGAATTAATTAAACCTGGATCTGTATAATTTACAACTCCATATCCCATTAATTTAAAAGAGTAATTTGCAAAATGAAACCAATCTACTGGTCTAACAGAGTATTTATTAATTCTATTTGAAATATAAACTAGTTTGCTACCATCTGTATTATAAAAGGATGTTGCTGCGTTTACTATAGGCTTAGCTTCTTCCCATCCAAAAACTACATCCTTAAATACCTCAGAAACAATGAAACCATCAAAGAAATAAAAATTGCCATAATGCATATTTATTTCTTTTAACGCCTCTGGATAGAAAACAGATTCCCTAATTGAATTCATATTGAAATTTAACAAATAGTTAATCTCTAAGAATTTAACTTAATAGATAATTACTTAAAATCGATTAACTACTTTAAAAACCATCCTACAAACATCCTGACGTAGGAAAAGTAGACCTATCGGTCTTGCGGGAATTCTCCGTGTACTCTAGTATCTAACTTATTGAGCACTTTAAAGTCATCTGACATCGGAAAGTGTTTTATCTTCTCATGTAGTTCTGGATGCAGTGATGTGATTTTGCGCTCTCTCAAATTCATCCATGCGCCGGTCATTAAACCACGCGCTACATTGCGCCCTTTATAGTCATAAAAGTTATGTCTGAAACTAAAAAGGCTACCATCTTCACTCATACCAGTCACCTCGCAACTAACTGTAATAGGTCTTCCTTGGTGAATTTCTTTAAAATAGAAAATGTTCTCATTAAAAATCACTGGACCAGTCTCATAATGTGCCATTTCTCGCTGCCCAAAATTGTTATCAATTAAAAACGCCATACGTGTATGACTCATGAAGTTTTGGTAAGCACTATTTGCCATATGTCTGTTTGCGTCTAGATCACTCCAGCGCACGTCAAATTCTTTAGTATACATTGCCATCTTTATTTAGGGTAAAGATATTATATGCACGCATAGCAAAAAATAAGTTTGAAGAAAATTTAATTGTTTTGCTTTTGCGAAAGCGAAACAAAATCAACTATACTGTTATTTCAAGCTTCAATTTCTTCATTGCTACCCAAAGGTACCAAGCTGTAATGACTGTAGAAAGTACATCAGCAATAGGAAAACTTATCCAAACACCTAATTCACCATATATACTAGGCAATATTAAAATCAACGGTATTAAAATAAACCCCATGCGCAGTAGGGTAAGTAATAAAGCTGGTATCACCTTTCCTATAGCTTGATAATATGCTGCTCCTATAAGTTGAATAGAAATTATAGGTACTGCTATAAATACTAATTTCAATGCAAATGAAGTTTCCTCTATGACCACGGTATTGTCTGTGAAAATGCTAGCTATTTCAAGAGTAAAGAAAAAGAGACCTAAAAATATGAGTACTCCTAAACCACAGGCAAATTTAATAGATGTAAAGATCACTTCTCGCACACGTTCCCATTTTTGTGCTCCATAATTATAACCTGCAATAGGTAAAAATCCTTGTGTTATTCCCATAACTGGAAATAGCGCAAACATCATCATACGACCGATGATCCCAAACACAGAAACACTCTCTTCTCCACCTAATTCAAACAACACATTATTTAAAATTAAATAAAGAACACTACTCATGGCTTGTCTAGATAGAGTCACAAAACCTAATCCACCTATTTCTTTTAAAATTAACCAGTCAGGTATTAAGTCTTTTAATGTCCCTACTAACTCACTTTTCCCTGAGACAAAGAACCAAGCGACATAAACAAAACACAATCCATAACTTAAAGTTGTTGCCCATGCTGCGCCTTCCATTCCCATTTCTAATTTATTAATGAGAATGTAGTCCAATAATAAATTACCGACTGATGGGATTAACATGGCAATCATCGCATGTGTAGGTGCACCTTCTGCACGGATAACCGTATTACCCATCATGCACAATGCTAAAACGGGAACACCGTATAGTACAATGCGGTAGTAAATTTTTGCTGGCTCAAAAATCGCTCCCTTACCACCAAAAGAATACACCAATGAATCCATAAACCACAGCCCAAATACAACTGAAAGAATGGTAATAACTAACGTAACAGCTATTTGATTGCCAAATACCTTGCGAGCTTTCTCATAATTATCTGCGCCTAAAGCTCTAGATATAATACTTGAACCACCTATACCTATGGCCATTCCTAGTGCAGCAATAAAAAATGAAACTGGTAAAACAACATTTATGGCAGCAATCGCAATAGAACCTATCCAGTTACCTACAAAAATAGTATCTACTAAAATATTTAATGACATCACTAAAATACCTATAGAAGCTGGTAACGCTTGCTGTATAAGTAACGCCGGTATAGAATCTGTACCTAATAATTGAGATTTTGTAGGTTGTTTAGAATTCATATCTGGTAAATGTATAGCAAAAAAAAGACCTTTGTTTTCAAAGGTCTTTTTTTAATAATTTTTCAATTAATATTTAAGATACGCTTTCGCGAAAGCGAGATTAACCATCTAAGCAGTTACTTCACTCATCGCCCATTCATCAATCCATCGCGATAATACTTTAACCCAATCTGCTCTAGTATTCAAACATGGAATAACATGAAATTGTTCTCCATTTACCTCGTGAAAAATCTCCTCACCTTCCATAGCAATTTCTTCTAATGTTTCTAGACAATCACTAACAAATGCTGGAGTTACAATAGCCATTTTTTTAGTACCGCCCAGACCCATTTTTTCAATAGTTCGATCCGTATATGGTGTTAACCATGGATCAAACCCTAGTCGTGATTGAAAACTAGTAGAATATGTTCCATCTTCCATTCCTAGATACTCACCTACTAATCGAGTAACTTCTTTACACTGATGACTGTAACAAAACTCGTGTGCTGGCGATGGTGTTGAGCAACACTTACCATCCATTTTACAATGACTTTTAGTAATATCACTTTTTCTAATATGCCTTTTAGGAACCCCATGATATGAGAATAATAAATGCTCATAATCTTTTCCTTCTAGAGATTCTTTTATCGACTCAGAAAGCACCCTTATATAATCTGGATGATTGTAGAAAGGTGGCATTGTAGTAAAAGACATATGAGGAAAATGTTCCTGACGTAATTCTTCTGCTAGAACTAAAATGGTCTCTGTAGTTGCCATCGCAAATTGAGGATATAAAGGAATAATCAACACCTCATCTACGCCTTTATCATTCAATTCCTTTAAACCACTTTCTATAGACATAGAACCATAACGCATTGCCAAAGAAATAGGCACACTGGTAAACTCGTCTATTTTTTCTTGTAGCCTTTCAGATAGTACAATTAAAGGACTTCCTTCATCCCACCAGATCTTTCCATAAGCTTCAGCACTTTTCTTAGGCCTTGTATTTAAAACAATTCCCTTTACCAAAATTGCTCTCAAAATATATGGTAAATCTATAACGCGCTCATCCATTAAGAACTCGTCTAGATATTTTTTAACGTCTTTAGGGCTAGGGCTATCTGGTGATCCCAGATTTACCAGTAAAACTCCTTTTTTCATAGTACTGCTTTGTGCAAAAATAGAAGTTTTATAGTCGGTATACCTTTTAGATAATTACCTAATTGTAATAATAAAATAAAAGATATTGATAGTAACTCAATTCACCACTGATTAAAAGTATTGACAATTATCCATTTGTAAACATTTAGTATCTTTAACAAAACCATTTTTATGACATCTCAAAGAAAATGTCCTGAATGCGATGAAGAGATAAGAGGTCGTGCAGATAAGCGCTTTTGCAGCGATTATTGTCGCAACGTGGCAAACAATAAACTCAACAGAGACAGTAATGCTCTCATGCGCAATATTAACAACAGACTGCGTAAAAACTGGCGAATCCTTAGTGAACTTAACCCTAAAGACAAGACTAAAACTACACGCAACAAGTTACTAGCAAACGGTTTTGATTTCACCCTATTTACCAGTATTTACACCACAAAGAAAGGTACGGTGTATTACTTTGTTTATGATCAAGGTTACTTACCTATGGATGATGATTCTTATTTAATTGTCAAAAGAGAGACTTGATTTTTATATCATCGTCATTACCTAAGTATCAGCCATTATTAAATAAAAACCCATATAAGTATCTTTATCCATTATCTTTTTAAAGTGTGAGATACAACAAACCACCAAATTCAAAAAAATGAGATCCTTTAAACCTAAATCCCATTTATCATCAGCATTATCGTTTCTAACAATTATTGCCATCATATGGTATGTATTTTATAGTCAGACACCATCTGCAGCAGTAGAAGATAGTTTGCCAGCAACTGAGTGGTCTACGGCAAGAGCGTTAGAACACGTTAAGGCGATGTCTGTACAGCCTCACCATGTAGGTAGTGCAGCCCATGATGATGTAAGAGACTATGTAGTTACTCAACTGCAAGCAATGGGATTGCAAGTTACTACCCAAAAAGGCTACACCATGGATCCATGGGGAAACCTGGCAAATCCAGAAAATATTCTGGCACGTATTAAAGGTTCTCAAGAAAACAGTAAAGCTCTTTTATTATTAAGTCACTATGACAGCGATCCACATTCTAGTAAAGGTGCCAGCGATGCTGCTAGTGGTGTCGCTACCATTTTAGAAGGTGTGCGCACGTTTCTTGCTCAAAATAAACAACCTCTTAATGACATTATAATTTGTATTACTGATGCTGAAGAACTAGGGCTTAACGGTGCAGAACTTTTTGTGAATGAACATCCATGGGCACAAGACGTTGCGATGGTTCTTAACTTTGAAGCTCGTGGTAGCGGTGGACCTAGTTATATGCTTGTAGAAACTAATGGTGGTAACCGCAAGATTATTGAAGAATTTTCAAATGCTGGAGTAGAATATCCAGTGGCCAACTCACTTGCCTACAGTATATATAAAATGATTCCTAATGATACTGACCTCACCGTTTTTAGAAAAGATGGCGATATCAATGGACTTAATTTTGCCTTCATAGGTGATCATTATGACTACCATACAGAATTAGATAACTATGAACGCCTAGATCGTAACACACTAGCTCATCAAGGCGCCTATTTAATGCCATTGATGAATCATTTATCAAACATCGACCTTAGTGATGAGCTCAAAGTTCCTGAAGGTGATGATTACGTTTATTTCCCTATGCCCATCATTAAAATGGTGAGTTTTCCCTTTAAATGGCTGCCATTTTTAATTATAGGTAGCGGTTTATTATTAGTAGTACTCATTGTTTATGGTATTAGAAAAAGACGCATTTCCTTTGGTCAGATTCTGGCAGGATTTGTTCCGTTTTTAGGTAGTTTAATCATAGGGTATTTATTAAGTAACTATGGTTGGGTAGGAATCAAAAGTGGCTCTTTTTATGTCGATCAGCAACATGGTTTTCCATACAACGGTTATTGGCTTATCGCAGCAGCGGCAATGACAGCAGCAACCTTGTGTTTCTTTTTGTATCATAAATATTATAAGAAAGATAATGTAGCTAGTTTAAGTATCGCGCCATTATTTATTTTGTGGCTGGTTTGTTTATTAATAGCATTCCCTGTAGGTGATGGTGGTTTAATACCAGGTGTATTTTTACCAGGTGCCGGATTCTTTCTAGTACCGCTCATAGCAGGATTACTTATGGTATGGCTCAATATCAACCAGCGCAGACCTAGTTACATTTTACTCGTTATTCTCGCGGTACCTGCCTTGTTCATTTTCACACCGTTTGTCAAAGCATTTCCAGTGGCACTAGGTATGGGAATTTTATTTGTAGCCGCTATTCTTACCACACTATTGATTGGTTTATTAATTCCTATTATTGGACATTATCGCAGGAAAGACCTACTATCCTTCATAGGATTGATAGCAACGTTAGTTTGTGTGGGATACGCTTTCGCGAAAGCGGAATTCACACCATCACAACCACAATCAACTAGTCTAGTCTACATACAAAACCAAGACGACCAGACCGCACAATGGGCCACATATGACGAAGTCCTGACAGACTGGACCAAAGCAAAACTGGGAGAATCGCCGGCAGCAGCCAGCGAGCTTAATAAAAACACGATCGATTCAAAATACGGAACCGGTTTCAGCTATGCAGCCACAGCACCTTATAAAGAATTAGCTCCTGTAAGAGTAGAAACATTAATTGATAGTTTACACGCAGATTTAAGAACAGTAAAAATGAAAATCTACAGTGAATCTGTCATCCAGCGTCTAGAAGTGTTTTGCGATACGACTTATGTATTTGAAGACGGTAAAGTAAACGGCAGAGAAGTTTATAAGGCCAAAGTCTCTAAAAAGGCTTTACCTAATCGATGGGGAAATCGCATGTTGAGCTACTATGTAACTAACAATGAACCACTAGAATTAGAACTTACTTTTAAAGCTGATGTCGAGCCAGAATTTCAGTTCTATGCAGCGTCATTTAACCTACTTAAAACCGAGGCGCTAGATGTAAAACCTAGACCATTAGAGCAAATGAGTATGCCGTTTGTTCTTAACGATGCTATTTTAAGAAAACGCTATGTAACACTTAATAGACCTACTGTAGTAACCGATTCAATACCGTCAAATGAATAAGAAAACAATCGGTATCTTAGGTTGTGGATGGCTCGGTCTAGAGTTGGGAAAACAACTTGTTTCAGAAGGATTTCCCGTAAAAGGAACCGTACGTCATAAAGATAAACTAGCCAACTTAAAAGAAGTTGAAATAGATGGCTATATCCTTGATTTAAAAGAAGATAAACTCTACGGAGATGTAGCCGATTTTCTAAGAAATATAGATGTGCTATTCATCAACATTCCGCCGGGATTGCGTAAAAATCCAGAAAGTGATTTTGCCCAGCGCATGAAATTGCTCATGACATTTGTAAATACGGCAACTGTTGAATATGTCATTTTTGTATCGAGCACTTCTGTCTTTGAAGATGCGCAAGATATTCCAGTTTATGATGAAAACAGCAGACCTAACAGCACGAGTCGTAATGGCAAAAATATCTATGCAGCAGAGTTGCTAGTTCAAGACTTCTTTGCCAACACGACGATTTTAAGACCATGTGGTTTAATAGGCGGCGATAGACATCCTATAAAAATGCTCGCTGGTCGTAAGGGCGTTTCAAATCCAGATGCACCAATAAATCTTGTTCATAGACAACATGTAATTGATATAGTAAAGAAGCTCATAACTGAAGAATTAAAAACTTCTATAGTTCACGCAATTAGTGAACCACATGAATCTAGAAAAAGTTACTATTCTCAAAAAGCCAAAGAATTTGGTGTAGAACCACCACAGTTTGCTGAAAATGGTAAATCGGTTGGGAAAAAAATGAAGTCTTTATACCATTAGATGTATTTAAGTTTAAAAAGTAATGAAGCGTAGATTTATTTGGTTAAGTTTTCGAGCAATGCGAAAAAGTAACAAAGCTGTTCAAAAAATAAAATCATTATAAAACTATTCTTAGCTTTCAACAGTGAAAAAATTTCTTTTTAAGAATAAAATCAAATTAAGCATCGCTTTTATACTACTCGTGTGGTATACGTTGTGCTTGCCAAAGCAATTATTTGATGTTCCGTACTCGACGGTAATAGAAAGTAGCGATGGGCGTTTGTTAGATGCGCATATCGCCAGTGATGATCAGTGGCGATTTCCCGCGGTAGATAGTGTTCCCTATAAATATAAAAAGTGTTTGTTGCAATATGAAGATGCGCATTTTTACGCGCATCCAGGATTCAATCCAGTTTCTATTGTTAAGGCTTTTAAAGAAAACATGAACGCTGGCAAAGTCGTGCGTGGTGGTAGTACAATTACACAGCAAGTGATTAGGCTTGCGCGAAAAAAGGATAGAAAATACTATGAGAAATTTATAGAGCTTATCTGGGCAACAAGGCTTGAGTTGAGATTATCTAAAGAAGAAATTTTAGAACTCTATGCTTCTCATGCGCCTTATGGTGGTAATGTGACAGGACTCGATATGGCGTCATGGCGGTATTTTGGAAGAAAACCACACGAACTCAGCTGGGCAGAAAGTGCCACGCTGGCTGTTTTGCCTAATGCACCAGGTTTAATTTATCCTGGTAAAAGAGAAAGTCAGCTTAGAGAAAAACGAGATGCATTACTGCTCAAGTTAAAACAGGAAAACATCATTGATGATATGGATTATGAACTGGCTGTTTCAGAATTTGTTCCTACTCGAGATTTTAGAGTACCGCAACTGGCACCTCATTTATTGAATAGAGCAAATAAGCAATACGGCACTCAAAAAATCAGAACCACGATTGATTATCAAATGCAAGAAACGGTCAACCGCATCGTACAAAATCATCATCATATTCTGAAGCAAAACGGTATTAACAACCTCGCCATGTTAGTTCTGGACATTGAAAACCAATCGGTATCTGCTTATGTGGGAAATGCTCCTACTACCAGAGAACACCAGAAAGATGTGGACATTATTACCGCTCCACGTAGTACTGGCAGCGTTTTAAAACCCTTTTTATATGCCACCATGCTGGATAATGGCGAACTGCTACCTCACAGCCTCGTAAAAGATATACCTACGGTTATCAATGGTTATAACACACAAAACTTTGACAAGAATTATAGCGGTGCTGTTCCGGCTTCACAAGCCTTATCGCGATCACTCAATGTACCTGCGGTGCGCATGCTACGCGATCATGGTGTTACTCGTTTCTATGACAAATTGCAAGATTTAGGTCAATCACACATCAATCGTGGTGCGGGAACTTATGGACTGAGTTTGATTATAGGTGGTGGCGAGAGCAGTTTATGGGACATGAGCCATGCTTATCTATCTATGGCAACCATTTTAAAAGACTACACTCAAACGAGTAGTGAATACAATCACAACGTCATGGACGGATTGCACTATGTGGAGGATGATGGAAATGCTTTCGCGAAAGCGGACTTAAAAACAACACCTAATATTTACGGTGCAGGAAGTATTTACCACACATTTGAAGCCATGAAAAATGTCAACCGACCCGAAGGTGAAGAGATATGGCACTTTTTTAATCCCAATCACAACATGGCTTGGAAAACAGGAACCAGCTATGGAAATAGAGATGCCTGGGCGATAGGCGTTACTCCACGATATGTCATAGGCGTATGGACCGGAAATGCCGATGGTGAAGGACGTGCCGAAATGACCGGAATCAAAAGTGCGGCGCCAGTGCTATTTGACTTATTCAATAGATTGCCACAAGAAGAGTGGTTTGCGCCGCCGTATGATGATATGATAGAAATCGATATTTGTAAAAACTCAGGTTATCTCGCCACACCTGAATGTGAGATCGAGAAACAATGGATTCCAGCCGTAGGAGAACGCTATGATTCTTGCCCATACCACAAACTCGTGCAACTCGATGCTACACAATCCTATCAGGTAAACGCAGATTGCGAACCAGTTTCTCAAATGGTGACTAAATCCTATTTTAATTTACCACCAGTCATGGCATGGTACTACCGTAGAACACATCCCGATTATGAACCACTTCCACCCTATCGAGCAGATTGTGAATCACCTGTAGAAAATGTCATGACGTTTATAAGACCTAATGCAGGAACCACGATCACGCTTACTAAAAACATAGAAGGAAAAACAAACGAGACCGTTTTTGAGCTTGCCCATAAAATTCCTAACACAACGGTCTATTGGTATCTCGACGAGGACTATATCACTAGCACTAAAGATTTTCATGAAATAGCACTAAGCGCATCACCTGGAAAACATATCATTACTGCTGTAGATGATGATGGGAACGACGTGAAAATAAGTTTGAAATTTAAGTAACTACCACTCACTAAAAGGCTTCTCACTTAAATAAGAATTATAATAACGTTGATCACCTGTAACTTCTTGAGCAATCCATTCAGGTAGCGCAAACTGAGTTTCTTCAGTTTCAAGTTCGATCTCGGCAACCACTAAACCTTTGTTGGAAGCATGAAAAACGTCTATTTCCCAGATGTGCTTTTCTATAGCGACTTCAAATCTCGTTTTATCTATGACGCCAGGTAATGCAAGTTCCAGCAGTTCCTCTGCTTCTACTATAGAGATTTCTTTTTCCCATTCATATCGAGTCAAGCCGCTGTCTGTAGATTGTCCTTTTATGGTGATAAATCCTTGCGTTCCCTTGATACGCACTCGTACGGTACGTGCAGGATCTATAGAAAGGTAACCTTGTGTGATACGTATTCCTTTAAGCTCTTTTAAGAAATCTGTATGTTTGACTAAGTACTTGCGTTCTATTTCTAGCATGGTTATTTATTGAAAATGTAATAATAAGTAATTAGTTACAAGTATATGATTTGATCCTTATGATTGGAATTTCAGGGTTTAAGTTTGAGGTTCAAGTTTAAGTAAAAAACTAAAACCGTTCTCGACTCTCGCTCGAACTGACATACTACAGCTTTTCGTTTCGAACCATTAGACTGAAACTGAGACTATATCCTAAAGCGACGCAATCACCTTTAACTCATCACTTTCTATTCTTGAATTTTCATAACCATTAATGGCTACATAAATCATAGATTGAGCAATTGTTTCTGGTTCGATAGTACGGTATTTTTTAAGAAAACCTATGAGTAAAGGATCAATAAGCTTTTGAAATTTTTTCCACGCACTTTCAAATTTGCGTTGCTCTTCTCGCTCGCCACCTATTAATGCCGGCTGGACATAGTATGTTTCTTTAAAATCTAGTTTTTCAATATCACGTTCCATTTCTCCTTTGCCTCGATTGTACATAAACTTACTGTCTGCATTTGCTCCTAGTGCAGATATGGCAATGACTTTTTGCACGCCGTTATGCAAAGCGACCTCGGCAACCTGTACTGGTAAATCATGTTCGATTCGATAGTATTCCTCCTTATCTGGCGTTTTGGCTTGGGTTGTTCCGGTACAAATGAATAAGTGATCAGCTTTTAAGAAATCAGTATAAGTAGCCGGATCAAATAAATCCACGATATGTGATTCGTGTTTGCGGTGGTTGAGTTTAGTACGCTTTCGCGAAAGCGTAATCACACGCTCATATTGTTCATTATCAAATAATAAATTCACTAACCTACTTCCCGTAAGTCCTGTGGCACCGATAACAACAGCAGTATATTTCATTAACATATTTCTAGAGTTAAAGGTAGTAATTTTGCACCATGCACGAATTGGATGATCGCAAAATTATACACGTAGACATGGACGCATTTTATGCGAGCGTAGAGCAACGTGATTTTCCAGAATTAAAAGGAAAACCTATTGCCGTAGGTGGTGGAAATAATCGAGGTGTAGTAGCAGCGGCAAGTTATGAAGCGCGCAAATATGGTGTGCGTAGTGCTATGCCTAGTGTCACGGCCAAAAAGCTATGTCCAGATCTGATTTTTGTGAAACATAGATTTGATAAATACCGAGAGGTATCTTCTCAAATTAGAGATATATTCTTAGACTATACAGACCTCGTAGAGCCTTTATCACTAGATGAGGCTTACCTAGATGTCACAGAGAATAAGTTGAACTATCCTAGTGCTACTGTTATTGCATATGATATAAGAAGACGCATTTATGAAACTACTGGATTAACTGCCAGCGCCGGGATTTCTATCAATAAATTTGTTGCAAAAATTGCTAGTGATTATAACAAACCTAACGGACAAAAAACAATAACACCTGAAGAGGTGATTCCATTTCTAGAAGAATTAGAGATTAGAAAATTTCACGGTATAGGAAAAGTCACTGCAGAGAAAATGTACTTGCAAGGCATATTTACAGGAGCTCATTTAAAAGAACGCAGTCTAGAGTTTTTACAAGAGCATTTTGGTAAAAGTGGCGCTCACTATTATAATATTGTGCGAGGTGTACACCATAGTCCGGTAAAACCAGATCGTATTAGAAAATCCCTAGGTGCAGAGCGTACTTTTTCTGAAAACATATCGAGCGAGATATTTATGAAAGAGCGTCTTACTCAAATCGCTGAAGAAATTGAAAAACGACTCGCAAAAAATGATGTCGCTGGTAAAACGGTTACTTTAAAAATAAAATATAGCGATTTTAAAACGCAAACACGTAGCAAAACCCTACCTCATTTTATAAGAACTAAAGATTTAATACTGGCTACTGCTATTGAATTAATGGAACAAGAAGGTTTCCGTGAAAGTGTGCGTTTGCTAGGTATCACACTTTCTAATCTCAATACTGATGTTGAGGAAGCTGATTTTGTTGAAGTTCAGTTAAAATTTATGTTCTAAAACATTAACTAGTAGTTGTAGGAATAAAAGTCACGTTTCTTATAGCTTTGTTAGTATATGACCTTAGAAAACTCCCAATATACTGTTATCAATAGCCACGTCAACTCGCTACCCATGTTATCATGGGAATTAATTAAAAAGCTTTTATGGAATCTTGATAAAGAGATGTTAGAGCACATGAACCATCTGGCACAAGAATATAACTGGCATTTTAATTATTTTCTAGACAGCTATTCCCATTATAAAGGTTACTCTATAGTCATTACAGATCATAATTTTAAAATCCAGTGTTGTTCTGAAAATATCTTTAAAATGACTGGCTATAAAAGTCATGAATTAACGGGTCATTCACCTAAACTATTACAAGGTGAAAAAACGGATCAGAATTCAAAAAGGCTCATAAAAAAAGCAACTCAAGATGAGTTGCCTTTTAATACTCGCTTAGTAAATTACCGTAAGAACGGTGAGTTATATGGTTGTGAAATTATTGCTTTCCCTATTTTCAATGGCACTTCTAAAGTCTCTCACTTTATTGCTTTTGAAAAAGAATATTTTGTTTAGCTATTCTATCTCAGTAACTCTTAGTGTATTTACCATTCCTTTATCTGTAACTGGCATTGCTGCAAGATTGATTAAGAAATCTCCTTTTTTGACAAACTTTTTGTCTTTTGCAAATTGATTCACATCCTCAATAGTTTCATCAGTACTTACAAAACGGTCGTATAAAAAGGCTTTAACACCCCATAAGAGACTTAATTGAGTAAGTATACGTGTGTTACTAGTAAATGTTAAAATATGTGCATCTGGTCTCCAGGCGCTAATTTGAAACGCTGTATAACCACTGTTGGTCATTGTTGTGATCGCTTTTGCATCAATCTCGTCAGCCATTTTTGCAGCATGATAACAAATCGATTTAGTGATATATCTCTTTGTCTTAATATGCGGCGCACTATGTGGTACTTTAATCAAGTCACTGTTTTCAACAGATAAACAAATGCTGGCCATTTTTTCTATTACTTGAATAGGATACTGACCTACTGATGTTTCACCAGATAACATTACAGCATCTGCACCATCCATTACAGAGTTTGCTACATCATTAACCTCTGCACGTGTAGGTGTAAGGCTAGTAATCATTGTTTCCATCATTTGTGTAGCGATGATAACAGGAATACGTGCTTGTTTTGCTTTTAAGACCAATTGCTTTTGAATAAGAGGTACTTCATGTGCAGGAACCTCTACACCTAGATCACCACGAGCCACCATTAAACCATCACAATAAGCTACAATTTTATCAATGTTAGTGACAGCTTCAGGCTTTTCTATTTTAGCGATAATAGGAATTTTATGCTCTGAGTGTTCCTTAATTAAATCTTGTAATTCCATCAAATCACGACTATGACGTACAAATGAAAGTGCCATCCAGTCTACTTGCAACTCACAAGCAAATATGGCATCTACGACATCCTTTTCTGTGAGTGCCGGTAATGAAATATCTGTTTGCGGTAAATTGACTCCTTTTTTGGAACGTAGTGGTCCACCTTGAATTACTTTAGTAACTACATCTTTAACACCATCAGTAGAAACTACTTCAAACATTAATTTACCATCGTCTAGTAAAATACGTTCACCGGCTTTTACATCTCTAGGGAAATGCTCGTAATTCATGTAAACACGCTCTGCAGTACCTTTAAATGGCTCTCCAGTAGAAATAGTAATAATATCGCCAGGATTTACAACCACTTCTTCTTTCATGACACCTACACGTAGTTTAGGACCTTGTAAATCTCCTAATATACCTGTTGCAAATCCGTGTTCTTCATTAAGGTCACGTATCATTTGAACACGTTCTTTTACATCCTCATGATCTGCATGTGAAAAATTAATTCTAAATACATTCACGCCAGCCTTCATCATACCTAACAATACTTCTTTTGAAGAAGTTGCAGGTCCTAATGTAGCTACGATTTTAGTCTTTTTTGTCTTTGGCATTATTCAAAAATTAAATAATCTTTTTGTTTGATAACATGTTCATCTAGCTGGTATGCAGATATCACATGTGGTATTTTGGTTAACTCGTTAATTAGCTTTTTCAAAGGAAAAAACTCAGGATCCTTTTCTACTTTGATAATGAAGTCTACTCTTGCATACTCCTTAATTAACACTGTTTTTACTTCGGTTTGTTCTTGACTTTCAAAAAGACCGCCACTACTGGTAACGGTATTAAGATTAGCCCAAAATTTATTAGGTGTTAAGTAATAAGTGTTATAGTTTATAACATCATCATATTTATAAACTGGATACCTTACTGTAAAGTTAGGCATGGTCACATCTTGATCTACATCCGTTCTCTTGAAAGACAACCCTAAATACTTATTAACCATATAAGCCATTCTATAAGGCTCAATTGTAGAATGTATTCCTACAAGGGTATATGGCTCATCGTCACAATCCCATCCATCTAACTTGTAAGTAGCCATATCATCAACTTTACTAACAAATTTAAGAAGACAAACTACAAATTAGTCTTTAAAAATCTTTAATAAATTGATATTTTCTACGAAATGGTTGTCGTTACTGGATTCTAGTACGATTAAGAATTATGCAAGGTGCGTAATAAAGAATTATTGGGTACTTATTTTATCTTGTAAGGCAAAAAAAGCTCTTTTACTTGCTTTTTCCTCAGCCTTTTTCTTTGATGTTGCACGTGCTTTTGCAAGAATTCTATCATCTATAGATAACTTCACAGAAAAGTGTCTGATTTCATTAACACCAGTATCCTCATAGGTATGATAATTAAAAGTCTTCTTGTTTTTTTGGCACCATTCTATTAAAATGCTCTTGTAACTAATAACCTTACCTTCTAATTTCTCGATATCAACATAAGGTTCAATTACCCGACGACTAATAAAGTTTTGAGTTCGCTTATAGCCCTTATCAAGATAAATAGCACCTACTAATGCCTCAAATAAATTCCCATGAATATTTGCTCCGAAATTACGTTCTGGAACTTGTGTTTTTGCAAAATTAATAAGCCCAAAGTCCACTCCTAACTCATTGAGATGTTCACGACTTACAATCTTAGACCTCATCTTGGTCAAGTAACCTTCATCGCCATGCGGCACTTCATTATAAATATATTCTGCAATGACACTTCCTAAAATAGCATCACCAAGAAACTCTAATCGTTCATAGCTAATAGGATTACCATCTGCATCTTTTAAGCTCATGGATTTATGAGTAAACGCTTTACGATAAACATCGATATCCTTAGGAGTTATCCCAGTAATTTTTTTTATTCCACGCGATAGCGCCTCGTCATCTGTAGAGATTCGAGAGGAGAATATTTTTTTAAATCGATTCATTAAAAAGGTATCGCTTAGATTTTTCTAAATGCGATACAGCAGTTGTGACCACCAAAACCGAATGTGTTACTCAAAGCAATGTTTACCTCTCGTTTTTCTGGTTTATTCAATACTAATCTTAATGATGGATCAATATTCTCATCTACGGTAGTATGGTTAATGGTAGGAGGAATTATCCCTTCATTGATAGCCATAACACTTGCAATAGACTCTATAGCACCAGCAGCACCTAAAAGGTGACCAGTCATAGATTTTGTAGAATTAATACTAATGTTAGGCGCATGATCGCCAAAAACAGCTTTTATCGCCTTCAACTCTGCCACATCTCCTAGCGGTGTAGATGTACCATGTGTATTAATATGATCTACATCTTCAGGATTAATGCCTGCATTTTGTAGCGTATTTTTCATTACTGCTATAACACCACGTCCTTCTGGATCCGGTGCAGTAATGTGATATGCGTCACTAGAGAAACCACCACCTATAACCTCTGCATAGATTTTTGCTCCACGAGCTTTTGCATACTCATAATCTTCTAAAACCAGCGCACCAGCGCCTTCTCCTAGAACAAAACCGTCACGTGTCGCATCAAATGGGCGACTTGCGGTTTCTGGACTTTCATTACGTGTTGATAAGGCATGCATGGCATTAAAACCACCCATTCCTGCTTGAGCAACCGCAGCTTCAGAGCCACCAGTTACAATCACGTCACAATGTCCTAATCTAATATAGTTAACTGCATCCAGCATCGCATTTGCACTAGAGGCACAAGCAGATACTGTCGTATAGTTAGGTCCCATAAATCCATATTTTATAGAAATATGAGCCGGCGCTATATCAGCAATCATTTTAGGAATAAAGAAAGGGTTAAATCGAGGCGTACCATTTCCAGCAGCAAACGCTTTAACTTCTTCCTGAAAAGTTTCTAGACCACCTATTCCTGCGCCCCAGATAACACCGACTCTATATTTATCTATAGAGTCGATATCTAATCCTGAGTCTGCTATCGCCTCATCACCTGCAACCAGTGCATACTGGGCAAAGCGATCCATGCGTCTAGCTTCCTTGCGGTCTATGAAATCAGTCACATTAAAGTTCTTGATCTCACAAGCGAACTTAGTCTTGAAATGTTCTGTATCAAAATATGTGATAGGAGCGCAACCACTCTTACCTGTTTTTAACGCATCCCAATACTCCGTTAGATTATTACCTATCGGTGTAAGAGCTCCCATTCCTGTTATGACTACTCGCTTTAATTCCATGTGAAGTAAATTAAGCTTTTGCTTCTTCTATGTATGAAACAGCTTGACCTACAGTCGCAATGTTTTCTGCTTGATCATCTGGTATCTGGATATCAAATTCTTTTTCGAATTCCATGATCAACTCAACTGTATCTAGTGAGTCCGCGCCTAAGTCGTTTGTGAAACTTGCTTCTGTTACAACTTCATTTTCGTCAACGCCTAATTTGTCAACGATTATCGCTTTTACTCTTGATGCAATGTCTGACATAATTTTCTAATTTTAATTTTAAATGAATGGCAAAAATAACAAACTTTGTGATAAAACCACTTTTTAGTTATTTGAGTTAACTTGCCATCGCATTTGATAATGTTATTTTACTCAACTCTATCAGGTGGTTTACAACAAGCTTGCCATAAAAAAATATGAAAAAAATAGTAATTCTAGCATCAGGTAATGGTACTAATGCTCAGGCGATTATAAATCATTTTAGCAAAAAAAAATCTGTAGAAATCTCATTGGTTTTATCTAATAAACCACAAGCCTATGTGCTAGAAAGAGCGCAAAAAAATAATATTCCGGCGATGAGTTTTAATAAATTCGCTTTCGCGAAAGCGGGAAAAGTAGAATCTTTATTAAAGGCAGAAAACCCAGATTTAATAGTGCTGGCGGGCTTTTTATGGAAAATCCCAGAAAGTCTCGTAAAATTATTTCCAAAAAAAATTATTAACATTCATCCTGCTTTATTGCCAAATTACGGCGGAAAAGGCATGTATGGTATGAATGTGCATCGTGCTATCATTGAAAATAAAGAAGAAAAAAGTGGTATTACCATCCATTATGTAAATGAACATTATGATGAAGGTGCCATTATTGAACAGTTCACGTGTCCTATTTATCAAAATGATACAGCAGATGATCTAGCCGCACGCATACATGAGTTAGAACACTTACATTTCCCAATGGTCATTGAAGAATTGCTTGATTAATGGAACAAGTACACATATATACTGATGGCTCTTCAAGAGGTAATCCAGGACCTGGTGGCTATGGGATTGTGATGATATGGGTAGGGAAAAAATATAAAAAAGAATTTTCTCAAGGCTATAGACGCACCACTAATAACAGGATGGAATTGCTCGCTGTTATAGAGGCTCTAGAAAAGATTAAAATGGATCATGTGCAAATAACCGTTTTTACAGACAGTAAATATGTAAGTGATGCGGTTAATAAAAACTGGATTGCTGGATGGATCAAACGCAAGTGGAAAAATGTAAAGAACCCAGATTTATGGAAGCGTTTTATTAAAGCCTTTAATCGCACACAACCTAAAATGCAATGGGTAAAAGGTCATAATGACCACCCGATTAATGAAAGATGTGATGCACTGGCTGTAGGTGCTGCTTTAAATAAAAGTAATCATCTCGTAGATGAAGGATTTGAAGCTAGTGAGAAAGGCCTATTTTAATTTGCTCGCCATTTCACCCAAATTGTGACAGTTGGATTACTTATAGTATCTGTACCTGTATTTTGGGTTCTTACGTGAATATGGTTTCCAGCGCTAAAGTCAATATTTGCAGTATTATCATTATAAGTACCTCCAAAAAGATTAAAATTGATATCACCTCCTACTATTGTAGTGTTACCTTGCCTAATCCTAACATTAAAAGGTGCTGCGAGATTATTAGTAGCTGTTCCGCTTACTGTGTTAGAATTTGACGTAATAGCAATAATAGTCCCATCAAAAGGCAACAAAACACCAGAGTTAGCGGTAGTTAAATTACCAGCCATTCTTAAACTTTGATTACCTATATCACCTCCACGTGAAAAAACAAGTGGCGTTGCGGCAATGGTTAACCATTTTCCTCGAGACGCATCATACATGTATAATTGATCACCTATTACCGCCATCTGTCCTGTGGCGACACCTGAAGGTACTGCTTGCGGCTCTAGCTCTAGTGCCGGTAAATTGGTTGTGCTCGCGGCAATATCTAGTTCAGCAGTTGGTGTAACGGTATTAATCCCAACCTGACCTTGTATCCATTGCGTAGTTGCTAATAGCGTTAACGTTAAAAATAAATTTTTCATGAAATCCCTAATTATCATAAATGTTAAGTTTTGCAAATTAGAACCTATAACCTGCTTCACCTAGTTTTCAATCATTTAAACGATAAAAGACTATCTAATGACTACATACTACATAACAGAATCTCGACAACAGGTGATCAATTAACTCATGATGATTGTTCTTTAAGGACTGACTAATTCATTACTTTTGCAAAAAAATATCAAGAATGAGCAAACTCGTAGTTGTAGGTACAGTAGCTTTTGATGCTATCGAAACACCTTTTGGAAAAACAGATAAAATATTAGGTGGTGCAGCCACTTTTATAGGCCTAAGCGCTTCTCACTTCAACACAGAAGTTGGATTAGTAAGTGTAGTAGGTGGAGATTTTCCACAAGAATACCTAGACATGCTTTCTAATAGAGGCATGAATATAGAAGGCGTTGAGATTGTAAAAGATGGTAAAACATTTTTCTGGTCTGGTAAGTATCATAACGATATGAATACTCGCGACACACTTGCTACAGAATTAAATGTTCTTGCTGAATTTAATCCTGTAGTTCCTGAATCTTTTAAAGATGCAGAGGTTGTTATGCTAGGAAACTTACATCCTGCAGTACAATTAGGAGTTATCGAGCAAACGCCAGCAGCAAAGCTAATCATCTTAGATACGATGAACTTTTGGATGGATAGCGCATTGGATATGTTACATGAGGTCATTGCCAAGGTAGATGTCATTACTATTAATGATGAAGAGGCTAGACAATTGTCTGGTGAATACTCACTAGTTGCTGCAGCACGCAAGATTCATACTATGGGACCTAAGTATGTGGTCATTAAAAAAGGAGAACATGGCGCTTTATTATTCCATGAAGAACAAATTTTCTTTGCACCAGCCTTACCACTAGAGGAAGTTTTTGACCCTACAGGAGCAGGAGACACATTTGCAGGTGGATTTGCAGGTTTCTTAGCTTCAAGTGAAGATTACAGTTTTGACAATATGAAGCGAGCTATTATTTACGGCTCTAACTTTGCTTCTTTCTGTGTTGAAAAGTTTGGAACAGAACGTATGCAATCTATCACGCCTGAAGAGATCAATACACGTTTAGAGCAGTTTAAAGCACTGACTAAATTTGAAATAAACGCATAATAAAAATCGATAGAGCCCTCAAATATTTTGAGGGCTTTTTATTTACTTTTGACTTTTAGAATTCATCATGAGCGATCCATTAAAACACGAGTGTGGTATAGCACTTATTAGACTTCTTAAACCTCTTGAATATTATAAAGAGAAATATGGTACGGCATTTTATGGCATCAATAAAATGTACCTAATGATGGAAAAACAGCACAATCGCGGTCAGGATGGTGCTGGATTTGCAAGCATAAAATTAGATGTAAAACCTGGTCAACGATACATCTCTCGTGTGCGCAGTAATGAGGCACAACCTATACAGGATATATTTGCACAAATTAATGAGCGTATTAATTCAGAATTAGAGGAAAATCCAGAAATAAAAGATGATGTCGCTGCACAAAAAGCACAAATCCCTTACATCGGTGAATTGATGATGGGACACGTGCGTTATGGTACCTTTGGTAAAAATAGTATTGAATCAGTACATCCGTTTTTACGTCAGAACAACTGGATGCATCGCAACCTTATCATGGCTGGTAATTTTAACATGACTAACGTGTTTGAGTTATTTGACAAATTAGTAGAACTAGGACAGCATCCTAAAGACATGGCAGACACCGTAACCGTTATGGAAAAGGTAGGTCATTTTCAAGATCGTGAAGTTTCTAAATTATATAAAAAATTCAAGGCTGAAGGACTTTCTAAAATGGAATCCTCACCTAAAATAGCTGAACAACTTAACGTTGCCAAAGTTTTAAAGAAAAGTGCAAAAGATTGGGATGGTGGCTATGCCATGGGTGGACTTATGGGACATGGTGACGCTTTCCTTCTAAGAGATCCATCTGGTATTAGACCAGCATACTACTATCAAGATGATGAAGTAGTTGTCGTAGCTAGTGAACGTCCAGTAATTCAAACTGCGTTTAACGCACCGTTTGAAGAAGTAAAAGAACTGGATCCAGGTAAAGCTATTATCATTAAAAAGAATGGTAAAGTAAGTATTGAACAAATACTGAAACCACTAGAACGTAAAGCCTGTTCTTTTGAACGTATTTATTTCTCTCGTGGTAGCGATGCCGAGATTTATCAAGAGCGTAAAAAACTGGGGCATTTATTATTCCCTAAAATCATGGAATTTATTGACCATGATATCGATAATACTGTTTTTTCATACATTCCAAATACGGCCGAAACTTCATTCTATGGTATGGTAGAAGCGGCACATGCCGTTTTAAATGAGCAAAAACGAGATGCTATTATTGCTGGAGAAGGTAAACTGACCGCACAGCAAGTTGAGGATACGCTTTCGCGAAAGCTGCGAACTGAAAAGATTGCGATTAAAGATGCAAAGTTAAGAACCTTTATCACAGAGGATTCTTCTCGAGACGATCTCGTGGCACACGTTTACGATGTAACCTATGGTGTTGTAAAAGAAAACGATAACCTAGTAATCATCGATGATTCTATCGTACGTGGAACAACGCTTAAAAAATCCATTCTTAAAATGATGGACCGCTTGAAACCGAAGAAAATTGTAGTTGTTTCTAGTGCACCACAAATCAGATATCCAGATTGTTATGGGATAGATATGGCCAGATTAGAAGGACTAGTTGCTTTTAGAGCAGCACTTGCTTTACATGAAGATCGTGGAACCTATGACACTGTAGAGGACATTTATAAAAAATGTAAATCACAGATAAACTTTAAGGATAAGGATGTTGTCAATTATGTGAAGGAACTCTATGCACCGTTTACAGATCAAGAAGTGTCCAACAAGATAGGTGAGTTACTCTCAGACGATGATTTAAATGCAGAAGTGAAAATCGTTTACCAAACCGTAGATAATTTACACAAAGCCTGCCCTAAAAACTTAGGTGATTGGTATTTTACTGGTGATTATCCAACTAATGGTGGAAATCGTGTGGTGAATCGTGCTTACATCAACTTCTTTGAAAAGAATGATGAGCGAGCTTATTAAATAATAAGTACAAAAACCTTTGATTACATAACAAATTTGTTATTCAAACCAATAGCTAGGCTAAGAAATAATATTAAATAAAAAGCCCTTAAGTTTCAATAAAAACTTAAGGGCTTTTGAATTTTGCAGTCAACAATGGCAGTTGACTATTTGCAACTTACTACTTAGCAGCGTTGTATTTCTCTGATACAGCATCCCAGTTAATTACATTAAAAAATGCAGTTACATAATCAGGTCTGCGGTTTTGATAGTTTAGATAATATGCGTGTTCCCATACATCTAGTCCTAGGATAGGAGTTCCTCCACAACCTACACCTGGCATTAATGGATTGTCTTGATTAGGAGTTCCACACACTTCTAGAGCACCGTCTTTAACACATAAAAATGCCCATCCTGAACCGAATTGTGTTTTTGCGGCTGTAGCAAATTTATCTTGAAATGCATCATATGAACCAAAAGCACTATCGATTGCAGCAGCAAGATCTCCAGTAGGTTTTCCACCACCATTAGGTGACATTACTTCCCAGAATAATCTGTGATTGTAAAATCCACCACCATTATTTCTAACCGCTTTGTTGTTCATATCTAGATTCGTAAGAATGTCTTCAATAGACTTTCCTTCTAGGTCAGTACCTTCAATGGCATTATTTAATTTAGTAGTATAACCATTGTGATGTTTTGAATGGTGAATCTCCATTGTTCTTGCATCAATATGTGGTTCTAGCGCATCATACGCATAGTTGAGTTTAGGTAATTCAAAAGCCATAATATATTGGTTTTAATTGTTTTATTTATAAAGGATAAATTTAAACACAAACGATGATATGTTAAAATTTCTGATGTTATAATATACTTAATCTTGTAAAAGAGTCATCTTCAAGGAGTTTATCATAATAAAAAGAGATCCTAATAACCTCATCGATATCTAATTGACAATTAATCTAGACCTCAAATTAAGGATTAAGTTCAATTACGTTTCAGTTTTTCATCATACCTTTGAGTATGACCTCATCTCCTACTACTTTTTATAGTGCCAGTGCTGGTTCTGGTAAAACTTATACACTAGCGAGAGACTATCTCACGCTTCTTTTTAAATCTCAATTTAATAATCATTATCGCAAGATTCTAGCAGTAACTTTTACTAACAAAGCTGTTGCCGAAATGAAAGAACGTGTACTAGAGCATCTATACAATTTTGGAAAACAATCAGTTCCGGATAGTAGTCTAGGCATCTTTGACCATATAAAAAAAGTTACAGGATTAAATAATGATCAGCTCACAAAGAGAGCAACCATCATCCATCAACGCCTTTTACACGACTACTCTGCTTTTGACATAGTTACAATTGATGCTTTCAATCACCGCATCTTGCGCACTTTTGCAAAAGATATTGATTTGCCCGCTGGATTTGAAGTAGAATTAGACACAGATTCTTTAATTAATAAAGCAATTCAAAATTTACTCGCTCGTGCAGGTAGGGATAAGGAACTTACTAAAAAACTAGTAAGCTTCTCACTTTCCAAAATTGATAATAATAAAAGTTGGGATGTCGCTTATGATCTGATGCAAATATCTGCATTGATAAAAAATGAAAACCATTTTAAATATCTAAAATCTCTTGAAGGCAAGACCAGCGAAGATTTTGATAGACTTGTTCAAAATCTGAAGCTTAAAAACAAAGACCTAAAAACACAATTAATTGAACTAGCTCAAGTTTTAATTGATAAATCAGCTCAGCAAGGTCTAGAGCCTACTGATTTTAAAGGTGGTTCTCGCAGTATTTTTAACACAGTAATAAAGACTTCTAGAGAGGACATTTCGGTTAAACCAGATACTGCCTCTATTAGAGACTTGATAGCTGGCGATTTATATTCAAAAAGTCAAAAACAATCTATTAAAGATAGCATCGATATTTTAAGGTCAGATATTGCAGATTTTGGTAATGCTTACAAGGCCACTTATGGACATATAAAATTTCATGAAAATATCATTAAAAGTATTGTTCCATTGTCACTTCTTAACGAGTTGATGCATGAAATAAACATTATTAAAAAAGAAGAACAAATTGTACCTATATATGAGTTCAATGGTCTTCTTAGAAATCAAATAAAAGATCAGCCTGCACCTTTCATATATGAACGACTAGGGGAAAAATATCGTCACTACTTTATTGATGAATTTCAAGATACTTCTCGCATGCAATGGGAAAACATGACGCCCTTAATTAGTAATGCAATCCAAAGTATCGACGATTATGGAGATAGCGGGACCTTAATGCTTGTCGGTGATGCAAAACAATCCATATATAGATGGCGTGGTAGTGACGCTAACCAGTTTTTAGATTTATTAAAAGAAGATCAATTATTTGAACTTAATAAAAGTAATGAAACCCTAGAATATAACTGGCGTAGCTATGACAACGTTATTGAATTCAACAATGATTTTTTTAAATTTTATGGTGATTACTTAAATAACGATACTTATAAAAATCTTTATCAAAATTATCTGCATCAAAATGCAACACATAAAAAAGGTGGATATGTTCAGGTTGACTTTTTAAACAAAGAAGATTTTTCATTTGACGATGATGAAGATATAATAACTCCATATCCGCAACACGTGCACAGTTTAATCAAGAAAATTGTTTCACAAGGATTTGAACTAGGTGATATATGCATTCTAGTGCGCAAGCACACACAAGGTCATGAGCTTGCTCAATATTTAGTAAAACAAGACATTACTGTAGTATCTGGTGATAGCCTTCTTGTTGAAGCGTCACCGCGTGTACGTTTATTAGTCGAATTCATGAAAATGTCACATCAACCTGACCAGCAAGCTCTTAAACTAGCATTTCTTCTTGAATATGTGCAATATTATCAACTTGAAGACAAAAACACATTTATCGTTAATCATATTAATTTATCATTCAATGAGATCTTAGAGGTTGTATTTAATGACGATATATCGTTTATGGAGTCCGCTTTCGCGAAAGCGCCTTTATTCAAAGCAACAGAACAAACAGCTCATGCATTAGGGCTATTTAAAGAGCAAGATTTAAGATTACAATCATTTCTAGAATTAGTATTTGAATTTTCCAATAGTCAAGATGTTTCCCTGTCCAGATTTTTAGAACACTGGGAAAAGAAAAAAGAAAAATTGAGTGTTCCAGCAACGCCAGATCCGCAAGCTGTGCAAATCATGACCATTCATAAGTCCAAAGGTTTAGAATTTCCGGTTGTAATTGTCCCCTATTCCGACACACAAGCAGACTTTTCAATTAAACCTACAGATTGGGTTTCTGTAAGCCCTACAGCTTATGAAGGTTTTGAACACCTTTATATGTCGCTAGCAAGTGAGGCCAAGTTTTATCCTATTCATGCACAAGAAGTATATACAACCCATCTTCATAAAACACAAATGGACCATATTAATGGACTTTATGTTGCTTTTACTCGTGCAGTAGAACAACTATATGTGTGCAGTATTGATAAAACAGAATCCAAAACTCAAAAGGAATCTTCACTAAGACATGGACAGCTACTGAAAAGATTCCTGGAACGTGATACGGCGTGGAACAAAGAAGAAATGGATCTAGTGACTTCTTTTCAAAAAGGTACACCTATTCAATTAGCCACTAGTAAATCTAGCACACCAACTCTACCATTAGGCAATTACCAGGTTTACTCTACAGGATCTCGCACAGACTTTTCTACCAGACGTGGAATGTTATGGGCAAGTGGTGTTCAAGAAGCTATTAACAAAGGTAATTTACTTCACGATTATATGTCACAAATTGAGTCTATTGAAGACTTACCTGCGGTTCTGTTAAAGATTCAAAATGATGATTACATTTCTTCTCAGGTAAAATCAGAGTTAATTGAAACTCTCAATCTATTAATAAGTCCACAATATTTTGAAAAGTACTTCAAACCTGATTTAAATATCTTAAATGAACGTGGAATTTTAACACCAGAAGGCAAGAAGTTTATTCCAGATCGACTTATAATAGACAATGGTCAGGTAACGATTATTGATTACAAAACAGGCGCACAACTAGAGAAACATAGAGATCAGCTAGATTATTATGCTGCCTTATTACTACAAATGGATTATAAAATAAAAGAAAAGGTATTGATATACACCGATGAGTTAAAGGAACTCGTCTGGAATTAAAACAAGTATAGTTTATTACCTTTGAAACACAAAAAAACGCAACTATGTACGGTAGTATGAAAGAGTATCTTCAAAAAGAAATTGAAGAAATTAAAGATCAAGGATTATATAAGAAAGAACGAATCATAACCTCTCCACAAGATGCAATGATAACATTAGACGATGGCAGTGAGGTGATCAATTTTTGTGCTAATAATTACCTAGGATTATCATCACATCCTGAAGTTATTCAAGCAGCAAAAGACACTTTGGACTCTCACGGTTTTGGGATGAGTTCTGTAAGATTTATTTGCGGTACACAAGACATACACAAAGAGCTTGAACAAAAGCTAGCAGATTTTTACGGATGTGAAGACACGATACTTTATGCAGCATGTTTTGATGCAAATGGTGGAGTATTTGAGCCTTTGTTAGGTAAAGAAGACGCCATCATATCTGACTCATTAAATCATGCATCCATAATTGATGGTGTCCGTTTATGTAAAGCTGCTAGATATAGGTACGCAAGTGCAGATATGGCTGATTTAGAAAAGCAGTTAATTCAAGCAAATGAGAATGGAGCACGATTTAAAGTCATTGTTACTGACGGTGTGTTTTCTATGGATGGTATTTTAGCACCATTAGATAAAATATGTGATTTGGCAGATAAGTATGACGCTCTAGTCATGGTAGATGAATGTCATGCAGCAGGATTTTTAGGCGATACTGGTCGCGGTTCTTTAGAGGCTAAGGGTGTTTTAGGAAGGATAGATATCATAACCGGTACTTTAGGAAAAGCTTTAGGTGGAGCAATGGGTGGATACACCGTTGCAAAAAAAGAAATTATTGAGATCTTAAGACAACGATCTAGACCATATTTATTTAGTAATTCCTTAGCTCCTTCAATAGTAGGCGCTTCTATAAAAGCGTTAGAGCTTATAGATTCTAGTACAGACCTTATCGATAAAGTGCAAGCTAACACAGCTTACTTTAAAAAAGGAATGAAAGAATTAGGATTTGATTTTGTAGATGGAGAAAGCGCTATAGTTCCTGTAATGCTATATGATGCAAAACTATCTCAACAAATGGCAGATGCGCTTTTAAAAGAAGGAATTTATGTTATAGGTTTCTTTTATCCAGTGGTACCAAAAGAAAAAGCAAGAATAAGAGTACAATTAAGCGCGGCTCACGATAAAAAACATTTAGACAAAGCTATAAACGCATTCAAAAAAGTAGGACTTGAACTAGGAGTTATCGGTTAAATTAAGAGAAATTAACAATTAATCGACATTTTTACGAAAATTTATAGGTTAAAGTCTTGTGAATGCGCAATAACAGAGTAATTTTGTTCTGTTGATTAATAAAAAACCCCAACATGAAAAACATATTTAAAATTTTAGTAGCATGTGCTGTTCTTTTAGGAGCATCATCTGCTAATGCACAAGACGAAGGTAATAGATGGGCTATTTCGGTAGGTGTAAATGCTATTGACCTATATCCAGTAGGAGAAGCTGACCAAGGTTTAGGAGATTATTTTGAAGATTTCTTTGACACTGACCACTACAATATACTAGCAGCACCTAGCCGTGTACAAGTTGGATATTACATAGGTGATGGTATTGTAGCCACAGGAGCCTTTTCTGTAAACAAGATTGATAAAATAGGCGATACTAGTATAGATGACATCTCTTACTACTCTTTGGATGCTGGATTAGAATATAATTTCCGCAATCTTATCAAAGAAGATGGCGTTATTGCTCCTTTCGTTGGTGTAGGTGGTGGTTATGTATGGTTAGATGAAAATGGCTTTGGTACTTTCAATGGTACTGCAGGTATCGATTTTTATATTTCTGACAACATAGCTTTCAATTTACAAACAACATATAAGCATGCTTTTGAAGATGCTAATCCAAAACACTTCCAACATACAGCTGGCTTAAAGTTTACTTGGGGTGGTACTGATACTGACGGTGACGGAATCTATGATGATAAAGACGCTTGTCCATCTGTTGCTGGTTTAGAGCAATTTATGGGTTGTCCTGATTCTGATGGTGACGGTATTGAAGACAGTAAAGATAACTGTCCTAACGCTGCAGGTCCTGCTGAGTCTATGGGATGTCCTGATACTGACGGTGATGGAACTTTAGATAAAGATGATAACTGTGTTAATGAAGCTGGTCCAGCTTATAACAATGGTTGTCCTGATCCTGATACTGATGGTGATGGTGTTGTAGATAGTAAAGACAACTGTAAAACAGTTAAAGGTCCTGCTTCTAACAATGGTTGTCCTACAGATAGAGATAATGATGGTGTACTAGATGCTGATGATAAGTGTCCAGACACTCCAGGTATTGCGTCACTAGCAGGTTGTCCTAAACCAGCTGCGCCTACAGTTGAGGAGCAAGAAAAGTTAAACCAGTACGCAAAAACAATCTTATTTGATACAGGTAAGGCTACTATTAAAGCTGAATCTGCAAAAGTTCTTGCTGATATTACTGCGATTCTTAAGAAATACCCAACTGCAAAGTTCTCAATTGACGGTCACACAGATAGTGTTGGATCTGCTAAATTGAACCAAAGATTATCTGATTCTCGTGCAAACGAAGTGAAAAATTACTTAGTTGCAAATGGAATTGATGAATTCAGACTTTCTTCAGTAGGTTATGGTGAAGCTCGCCCAGTTGCTGATAATGGCACTAAAACAGGTCGTTCTCAAAACAGACGTGTGGAAATCAACTTAGTAAACTAATTGATCTTTAAACAATAGTAAAAGCGCCACTTCTCAGTGGCGCTTTTTTTATGTCTAAATTTTTAAGACGTCATAGTTTATCAATATCTTGTACATATGAATACATTCTTACAAGACGTTATTGGCTCGCTTTATTCTCAAAACTACAACCTCAGTAAACTTACTTATGTAGTTCCTAGTAGAAGAGTTGCAACCTTTCTCAATAAGACCATTGCTGCTTTTTTAGAACAACCTATTTTCGAGCCTATTGTATATAGTGTTGAAGACTTCATTAGTCACACAGCACAAGTTGAAATTGCAAGCGATGTAGATTTATTATTTGATTTTTATAACAGTTATCTAAAAATAGAAGGAAATAATACAGCAGACTCATTAGATGAATTTATAACCTGGGCACCAACTATTCTTAAAGATTTTAATGAGATAGATCGTTTTCTAGTACCACCTTCAGATTTTTTTAATTATTTAGGGAATTTAAAAGAACTCGAGCAAGGACATTGGTCCATCCTAGAACCCAAGACAGAGATGATTGAAAAATATCTTCATTTCTGGAAACGGTTAGAACTATACTATAGCCAGTTTACAAAAGACTGTACCACAAATGGGATAGTTTATCAAGGTCTAGCTTATAGACTCGCTTTCGCGAAAGCGGAATATCAATCCACCCAGTACACTAAAGAAACACCAATTATTTTTTTAGGGCTCAATGCTCTCAACAAGGCAGAAGAGGAAATTATTAAGATATTTCTAGATAGCAATAATGCCAAAATTTTTTATGACAGTGATCTCTATTTTCAAGAGAATGAATATCACGAAGCTGGTCGTTTTATAAGACGATATAAAAGTCACTGGAATTATTTTGAACGGTACAATTTAAATATAACTAGTAATAATTTTAACGCGCCAAAAAGTATAAATATCATAGGAACATCTGGCCCTATAGGTATGTGTCAGGTGGCAGGTAAACTTATCAATAAGCTCAATCTAGAATCGATTAATCTCGACACCACAGCTATAGTTCTAGCAGATGAAGCTCTTCTATTACCTCTTTTAAGCGCTATTCCCGAAAGTGCTAAGCACCTCAATATTACTATGGGATTAACCTTAGATAAAACACCGCTTGCCAGTTTCTTTAATCAGCTCATCAAACTCAAAGTTGAAGCCACAGATCAAGGTTTTTATTATAAGAATGTAATAGCAGTTTTAGAATCTCACTTTAGCTCTCTTTTAGATCAGACAGCTGTAAAAGAACTTACAAACACAATTCATAAAGAAAATCTAGTTTATATACCCTTCCTAGAGGCTAATCAGGATACTGCTAACTTATACATTAATCAATTAAGGTCGGAAGTTATTACGACAACAAACTTAATTAACTATCTCAGTAATATTTCTGATGCTTTACAATCGAAACTAATTGAAAATGAAAACAAGAGATTAGAGCTCGAACAACTATTAGGTATACACAGTGTCATTGAACAAATAAAGTCAATCATAGATAAGCAGTCAGGTATTACCGATTTAAGAACTATTCAATATTTATTTAGGCAATTTTTACCTCAAAAGAAATTAGACTTTATAGGCGAACCTGTTAAAGGGCTTCAAGTAATGGGACTGCTTGAAACTAGAGCATTAGATTATGAAAACATCATTATGCTATCGGTTAATGAAGGCATATTACCAGCAGGAAAATCTACTGCATCGTACATACCTTATGATATGAAAATCAAGTTTGGTTTACCGACTTACACAGACAAAGACAGCGTTTATGCATATCATTTTTATAGGTTATTACAACGATGCAATAACGCTAATTTCATATACAACTCAGAAACAAATAGTTTAGGCGGTGGAGAAAAAAGCAGATTTTTAATGCAATTAGAAACTAGTGGTATTAAAAATCATACTATCAATCATAGTCTGTATGCCAATAAAATTACTACTGAAAAAACAGATACTCTTTCCATTAACAAAGACAATCACTACTTTGACAGACTAGGTAAAATAGCAATATCTGGCTTTTCACCATCTAGTATCACAAGCTATATTTATAATCCAATTGATTTTTACAAATCTAAGATCTTAAAAATTAATGATATAGAAGAGGTAGAAGAAGATATGGCGGCTAATACTATGGGAACCATGATTCATAAAACTCTTGAGTACTTATACCTACCATATATCGATAAAGTATTAGATAAAATTCATTTTAAAGACATAAGAGAAAGATTAAATAATGCCATTAATAAAGCCTATCTGGACAGCTACAATACCATACATGATCCACAAGGGAAAAATATTATTATGTATGAGGTGGCTAGACATTACGTCAGTAAAATGATTGCTTATGATGAAGAGCTTGTAAAAAATGGAAACATATTAATTATAAGAAAATTAGAAGTTCGTTATTCTACAACTATTGAAATTAACTCGATAGGAAGTGTAAAACTTCATGGTGAGGTAGACCGTATTGATGAGCTCAATGGTCAAATTAGAATAATAGACTACAAATCTGGAATGGTTGGTAAATCAAATGTTGGTGTTGAGCCAGATAACTATCAAGCATTAATTACAGATTATGATAAATCAAAAGCTTTTCAAGTTTTGATGTATGCTTTTCTATATTCAAAAAACAATGAGTTTACAGAATGTGTCGCAGGCATCATAAGTTTTAAGAATTTTAAAGAAGGATTTATACCCTACTCGGTTAAAAATGGCAGGTCTTTTCAGCCACGACCTATCGATGTGTTTGAACTAGAGAAATTTGAAGAACAATTACATCAAATAATCATAGAGTTATACAATAAAGATATAGCACTAACCGCAAAGGATCATTAAATGAAAATTGTCTTGAACAACATCATTGATAGAGATCATAGCAAACCTATATTGCTAGATCATTATCACGTACCATCTCAAACTAAATTGCCTGTGATTATTTTTGCTCATGGCTACAAAGGATTTAAGGATTGGGGCGCTTGGGAATTAATGGGTAAGGCATTTGCAAATGCCGGGTTTTGCTTTATAAAATTCAACTTCTCACATAATGGCGGAACTATAAATAATCCTTTGGATTTTCCAGATTTAGAATCATTTGGTTATAATAATTATAGTAAAGAGGTTCAAGATTTGAATGATGTGATCAACTGGTCTATATCAAGCTTATCAGAAATAATAGATCCCACTAGTATTAACATATTAGGTCATTCAAGAGCTGGAGGAATAACAACCATTGTTGCTTCACAAAACAAAATAGTTAAAAAACTAGTTACACTTGCATCGGTCAGTGATTATAAGTCTAGATTCCCTCATGGAGAAGCATTGCTCAAATGGAAAAACGATGGTGTTTTCTATGTTAAAAATGGACGCACTCAGCAAGAAATGCCTCACTATTATCAATTCTTTGAGGATTACATTCAGAATGAAGAAAAACTATCTATTAAGAATGCTGCACTAAAACTTAAAATACCACATTTAATTATTCATGGAGCCAGCGACGAAACAGTTATGATTCATGAAGGACATCAATTACATCAATGGAGTAAAAAATCAGAATTAGTTGTGATAAGGGAAGCAAATCACACTTTAGGAGCGAGGCACCCATGGAAATCCATCTATTTACCTCAACACTTAAGACAAGCTGTACAATGTTGTATCAATTTTTATAAAAAACAGAATACATCTGTGGAGAATACCGGATTCGAACCGGTCACCTCTTGCCTGCCAGGCAAGCGCTCTAGCCAAATGAGCTAATCCCCCAAAAAATCAATTCAAATATAAAGCATCAGAATTGCTGTTAATAAATTTTCAAAACTATATTTTCGAAAAATGCCTTCCACAAATTCGATAACACCTAGAAACATTTTAAGTCTTGCCATTCCGGCTATTATCGCTGGTATAGCAGAACCTCTTATCAGTTTAACAGACGTGGCTGTAATAGGTAATATGAAGGATAACGCTGTTGAAGGTTTACTTGCAGTAGGTCTAGTCGGTTCTTTTTTAAGTGCTATTATCTGGACTCTTGCACAAACTAAAACTTCTATATCTAGTATAGTGTCTAACGCATTAGGAAGTAATCAATTAAATAAAATTCATTCTCTTATACCTCAAGTCATTTGGATTAACATCACCTTAGGCATATTAATCTATTTGGTAACCGCACCACTAGCAACATGGATATTTACATTATATAATGCAAAAGGTACAACACTAAATTTATCGATTTCTTATTATCAGGTTAGAGCCCTAGGATTTCCACTTACCCTTAGCGCCTTTGCTATTTTTGGCGTTTTTAGAGGTATACAAAATACATCTTGGGCAATGATAGCAAGCATATCAGGCGCTATAGTGAATGTCATATTAGACTACACTTTAGTTTATGGAATCGATAGTCTTATCCCGGCATATGGTGTAATGGGCGCAGCATATGCTAGTCTAGCGGCACAAATTGTTATGCTTATTATAGCATTGTATTTTTTAAATCAAAAAACACCTTTTCGACTACATCAATTAACCTGGAAACCACACCCTAAACTTAGAAAACACATAATTTTAACGGCTAACTTTTTTTTACGCTCCGTTGCCATAAATGTTGCCATATTTTTGTCTTACCGCTATGCCTCTGGATATGGAGATGAATATGGTGCCACACACGCCATATTGATGAATATCTGGCTCTTCTTTTCCTTTTTCATTGATGGATTTGCGAGTGCCGGTAACGCTATAGGTGGAAAACTTTTGGGATCTAAAAATGTTCAAGGACTTAAATATCTAGGTAAAACTACCACCACCTATGGCATTATCGTAGCACTAATATTAATAACTATTTGTGGACTTTTTTACAAAATTATAGGCCATCAATTCACAGATAATGAGACTGTATTTGAATTATTCCTAAGTACATTCTGGATTGTGTTAATTATGCAGCCTATTAATGCTGTGGCCTTTGTATTTGACGGAATTTTTAAAGGTTGGGGCGAGGCTTCTTATTTACGTAATTTACTGTTTGGCCTTACAGCATTTGTGTTCATCCCAGCTCTTCTTATCTTAGATTATGTTAATTTTCAATTAAACGCTATTTGGATAGCCTTTGGATTATGGATGCTAGGCAGAGCAGCCATTCTCGCTATAAAATTTCACTTAAAGATTAAAACAATGCAGAACTAGATTTATTATATCTCGCTTTCGCGAAAGCATAGTCAAAGAATGCATAATATTTCTAATATCTTTGCCATTAATAATTATAAATGATTCTATTAATTATGGAAGATAATTGGTTTATCAGAATCTCTCAATTCATGGGTGGATCTGGAATTTTCTTAGTGATTGCAATTATTCTACTTATCGTAGTAGGATATAACAAATGGAAATCTAGAAGATGAAAAAAGTAAGAATAACTAAAGAATTTACTTTTGAAACTGGTCATGCACTCTATGGATATGACGGTAAATGCCGCAATGTACATGGGCATAGCTACAAACTAGCTGTAACTGTAATAGGAGCTCCTATAAATGATGCTAACAATGTAAAGCATGGTATGGTGATAGACTTTACAGACCTAAAAAAGATTGTAAAAGAAGAGATCGTAGACCCATTTGATCATGCAACAGTCTTTAATAAAAACACACCTCACGTTGAGCTAGCTCAAGAACTTAGAGAACGTGGGCATGAAGTAATTCTAGCAGATTATCAACCTACTAGCGAAATGATGATTCTAGATTTTGCCGATAAAATTAGAAACAGATTGCCAGAAAATATTGAATTATTCTCTTTAAGACTGCGCGAGACTGAAACTAGTTATGCAGAGTGGCATGCGAGTGATCAACTATAATAACGTATTAGTGAATATTAATTTAAAGCCTCACAGATTTTAATGATCTGTGAGGCTTTTATTTATAAGATATCCTGACTTTTCAAGGTTATACCCAATCTTTAGGATTCTTCAAGACTTCAATCAATTGAGCCTCTGGTGTATCAGGTTCTGGATGGTGATCATAACGCCATTGAACATGTGGTGGCAAACTCATTAAAATGCTCTCTATACGGCCATTAGTTTTGAGACCAAATAAAGTTCCTTTATCGTGTACTAAATTAAATTCTACATAGCGTCCACGTCGTATTTCTTGCCAGTCGCGCTGCTCTTTTGTATACGTTTTATTTTTTCTTTTTTCTGCAATAGGTGTATAAGCATCTAGAAAATGAGATGCCATATCTTTTTGAAAAGCTAGCCAGTCTTCCATAGAATGACTCTCACTAGCCTTACAATAATCATAAAATAAACCACCTATACCACGACCTTCACCACGATGAGAATTATGAAAATAAGCATCACATTTTTCTTTGAATAATGCATAATCTGCTACCTCATGACGATCACATACTGTTTTACATATTTGATGAAAGTGAGTCGCATCTTCATCATATAAATAATATGGAGTCAAATCCAATCCACCACCAAACCATGAATCTACAACAGTTCCCTGCTTATCATACATTTCAAAATACCTAAAATTTGCATGAACAGTAGGCACATGTGGATTTACGGGATGTATTACTAGACTTAAGCCTGTGGCATAGAAATCTACATCGCCTACTTTAAAATAAGACTGCATTGCAAGTGGTAATGGCCCGTGAACCTCGCTAATATTAACGCCACCTTTTTCAAATACAGACCCATTTTCAATAACTCTTGTAAAACCGCCGCCACCTTCTTCACGATGCCATTGATCTTCTTTAAAACTAGCTTTATTGTCTATTTCCTCTAGACGACTAGTAATAGTTTCTTGAAGTTCTTTTATAAAATTATAAAACTGTGTCTTAATCATTAAGCGTTAATTTGAGTCTTGTGAGGATCCGGCAGTTTCAGATTCTCTTCATTAATCATTTGTTCTAAGGTGACTCGAGATGCTGCTGTTACCGAAAACGGCAATACTAGTATCACACCTATTATAGGAATAAAAAGCATCCCCATAAACACAATTCCTATTCCTATCGCAATACCTCTATGTCTCTTTACAAAATTGACACTATCTCGATAAGTAAAATGTCTTTCAAGCGTATAATCAATATTTCCAAAACCGGCATAATAAGCTTGGACTATAAAAGCTAACACCGTAAAAACGATACCTACAACCGGTATAAAACTTAACAATAATAAAGGAATTGTTATAGCAAATTCGTAAGCTATATTGCGCAGGTTGATACGTAAGCCACGCCATAATTGCTCCATATTACTAGTATCACGATGTTCTACATGATTACGAGCATTAGGATAAAAGTGTTTTTCTATACGTTCAGAAACAGGTGACATAAATGGTGCACTCAATGCCATTACTAGATGTTTATATAATATAAACCCTAACAATAAGATGCTTAAACCACTAATCCACTCTGCTACCGTATAAAATCCTTCTTTTCCCCATTCCCATATCCATAATCTAGATATAAGATTTGCTAGGTTATCTGAAAGCCCATATGCAGCTAGCCCAACAATACCAGCTATTATAAAACTAATAGCCATAGGAACTAAAAAGAATTGCCATAGCTTTAACTTACCAATGAGAGAAAACCCGTCAGCATAAGCTTTTAATCCTTTTATGATGTTTTTAAACACGTCTAGTATTCTTTTACTGCATCTACAAATGCTTGTGCATTAGGCACAGGTATATTTGGTAAAATACCATGACCTAGATTTGCTACAAATTTATCTTTACCAAATTCGTCTATCATTTGTTTCACCATCTTTTTAATGGTCGCTGGTGGAGAGAACAATCGTGATGGATCAAAGTTACCTTGCAAGGTTATATTCCCGCCAGATAGGTAACGAGCATTACGGGCGCTACAAGTCCAGTCCACACCTAGTGCCGCAGCACCACTTTTTGCCATATCACCCAGCGCAAACCAGCATCCTTTCCCAAAAACGATTACCTCAGTATGTGGTTTTAACGCATCCACAATTTGCTGAATGTACTTCCATGAAAACTCTTGATAATCTACGGGAGATAACATTCCACCCCATGAGTCAAAAACTTGTACCGCATTAACACCATGTTGTACTTTTAACTTCAAGTAAGCAATGGTAGTATCTGTAATACGCTGTAGTAATTCATGAGCAGCCTCTGGTTGCGTAAAACAAAACTCTTTTGCCTTATCAAAGTTTTTACTGCCTTGGCCTTGTACACAATAACATAATATGGTCCATGGCGATCCCGCAAAACCTATTAACGGCACCTCATCATTAAGCTCTTGTTTAGTTAAATCTATAGCCTGCATGACATAACTTAAAGAATCTGCCACGTCTGGAACTACTACTCTATTTAAATCCTCGGCTGTTCTTATGGGATTAGGCAACCATGGTCCGACACCATTCTTCATCTCTACATCAATGTTCATCGCCTGTGGTATCACAAGGATATCAGAAAAAAGAATTGCGGCATCTGTTCCTATTTGCTTGATAGGCATCACAGTGATCTCTGTAGCTAACTCTGGAGTCTGACAACGTGTAAAAAAATCATACTTCTCTTTTAACTTCATGAAATCAGGCAAGTATCTTCCTGCCTGACGCATCATCCATACTGGTGGTCTATCTACAGTTTCTCCTTTTAGTGCTCTTAAAAATAAATCGTTTTTAATCATTTTGTAATGCTTTTACAGCGGTGACTATCGTGTTTTCTACTGTGGATTTATGTGCCACTTTCACATTTTGAGTATATATTCTTGCCGCTTCTGCGGTTGTTTCACCTATGCATATAGCTAGATGAATATTTTCAGGATTCGCTTTCGCGAAAGCGTGTACACCACGAGGACTGAAGAACATAATTGCATCAAAAATACAATCAAATGACTTTTCCACCGCTACAGAATCATACACTTTTACCTCTATAAAACTTATTTGTGTCGATAAAAGTGCCTGTGGTAGCTCATCACGACGATGCACACCGCAGAAATAGACAAAACTCAAATGACTGTAGTTATTAACTATAATCTGTGCAAGCTGTGCGGCATTAGTTGCCTGTTCCACGATATTAAATCCTTTCTCTCTTAAACGATTAGCCGTTTTTTCACCTACTACAAATAGGTTTTCAACACGATAATCTAGTGAGATTATAGTATTAATAGCATTTGAACTGGTCACAATGATATGCTCACATTTTACCCCAGTGATATCATAGGCAACCTTATCAATGGCAAGCACGTCATAATGTACTAGCGATAATCCAGTAGCCAGAAGCAACTCTGACTGTGTCACAGATAGTTTTTTAGTAGAAAGTATGCGTTTATTAATGGTCAATTTCTTATTTTATAGACAGAATTGAATGTCGATTTTAATTTATAAAGATAAGTAGTTCTCTATATACATGTCTATTTTTAAGACTACCTCTTTAAGGTGGAAGAAACTACGGACAATTTGAAATTTTGATAAATTATTTAATTTAAAATACACTTAATCGGATGCTTATTTTAAAAAATATTACAAAAAAATAACAGCATTAATCAACTGAACTAAAACCTTTTAAGCAACATTCAAGATATTAAAGTTTTTACAATCAGTAGGTGTTCTAATTTATTTGCAGCATCTTTAACCTTGAAAAGAGTAAAATTGAGTTATTATGGAATTACCATCGTTCCTTCATGAACTTACAGAAGATGAAAACACGCCCAGCCTAGAATATGCGCAGGAAGTTTTTAATCTTTTGGAAGTCAGAAAAGTACGTAAAAAAGAGACCATTCTTTATCTAGGAGATACAGCCACAAAAATTTACTTTGTAAAAAAAGGGATTTTAAAGTGCAGTATCATGGATGACAGCGGCAACTTACATACCACTAGATTTGTTGCAGAAAATGATGCTGTCACAGCAATGGTTAGTTATATAGAGCAACAACCATCAAACATACAAATTGATTGTGTAGAAGATGCCGAAGTATTGTGTTTTAAATATGATGATTTTCAATACATGAGTAAACTTTATCCTGGTCTAGCGACTGCCTTTCATAAAATTATGTTGCGCAGGTATCATGGCCTTTTAGATGAAAAAGCTAGAATGATAAGTAGAGATGCAACGAGTAGATACCTGAAATTCATAGAGCTTTATCCAGCCATTGCAGAACGACTACCTCTTAAGGAGATTGCCTCCTTTCTAGGGATTAGGCAACAATCATTAAGTAGGTTACGTAGTAAAATTGATGAGTAAGCTTTAAGCTTGATTTGAGATTAACTTATCTTTGCTATTCTAAATTATAGAATAGTATGATACTATCCATGACTGGATACGGTAAAAGCGTTACCCAACTTGCCCAGAAAAAGATTACTGTAGAAATAAGAACACTTAATAGTAAGAATCTAGATCTTAATATGCGTTTATCTAATGCCTATAAAGAAAAGGAATTACCATTACGTCAACTTGCTGCAAGTGAACTCTCTCGTGGTAAAATTGATTTTGCTATTCACGTAGAGAAAACTGGAGTTGATAACACGGCGCAATTAAACACACAAGTACTACAATCTTATGTGGAGCAATTGAGAACCGTACAAAGCATTAATCTTAACAATGAAGGTGACGATAGTCGCTTGTTACAAATTGCTTCAAAGTTTCCAGATGTATTTGCTACTCAAATTGAAGAAGTCTCTCAAGAAGATTTTGATGCTATTCATCAAACGGCTATTGAAGCTCTAAAGGCGGTTAATCAATATAGACACGATGAAGGAAAAGGCCTTAAGGAAGAATTTATTTTAAGAATAAACAACATCAATCAACTTCTAGAGCAAATAAAAGCAGTAGATGAAACTCGTCTTGCAGATATCCGCACGCGATTAGAGAAAGCTGTTAGTGATCTTAAAGAAAAGGTAGATGCAAATCGTTTTGAACAAGAACTAATCTTTTATCTAGAAAAATATGATATCACTGAAGAAAAAGTGCGCCTTAAAAATCATTTAGATTATTTTAAAGAAACACTAGATAATGATATTTCTCAAGGAAAAAAACTAGGCTTTATAAGTCAAGAAATAGGTCGAGAGATCAACACCATTGGTAGTAAAGCAAATCATGCTGTAATGCAACAATTAGTTGTACAGATGAAAGACGAGCTGGAGAAAGTAAAAGAACAAATGTTGAACGTATTGTAATGACTGCGCAACCCAAACTTATTGTTTTCAGTGCACCTTCTGGTGCTGGAAAAACCACGTTAGTAAGACATCTCTTAAAAATTGAAGATTTAAATTTAGCTTTTTCAATTTCGGCAGCTTCTAGAGAAGCTCGTGAAGGAGAGATTGACGGTATACACTACTACTTTCTAGGAATTCCTGAATTTAAAAATAGAATCAGAGCAAATGATTTTATTGAATTTGAAGAGGTGTATAAAGATCAATTTTATGGGACATTAAAAAGTGAGGTAGAACGCTTATGGGCACAAGGCAAAAACGTCATTTTTGACATTGATGTTGTGGGTGGATTACGTTTAAAAAATAAATTTCCAGATCGCTGTATTTCAATCTTTGTAAAACCACCATCTATTAATGAACTTCAAAAAAGACTTAAAAATCGCAAAACAGAGTCTGAAGAAAAAATAGCAATGAGAGTCGCAAAAGCTAGTACCGAAATGGCTACAGCACCACAATTTGATGTTATTATTAAAAATGATGACCTTGAACTAGCAAAACAACAAGCTGAGGACATCGTCAGAAATTTTATTCATAAAAAAGTAGGTCCAGATGAAGAAGAGTAACATCGGACTTTATTTTGGCACATTTAATCCAGTTCACATAGGTCATCTTGCCATCGCAAATTACCTGATTGAAAACAGTGATCTGGATGAAATATGGATGGTGGTAACACCGCACAATCCTCATAAAAAAAAATCAACGCTACTAGACGACTATCAGCGTTTACATATGGTATATATTGCTACAGAAGATTACTTAAAAATTAAAGCTAGCAATGCAGAGTTCAGCCTACCACAGCCCAATTATACAGTAAATACACTAGCACACTTATCTGAAAAATATCCCAATAATAACTTTACACTCATTATGGGAGAAGACAATTTAAAAAGTCTTCATAAGTGGAAAAACTATCAAGTGATATTAGAAGATTATCATATTATAGTTTACCCTAGAATTTCACATGGTGACATCCCTGAAGATTTACTTCAACACAAAAGTGTAACTAAAATCGATGCGCCTATAATGGAAATCTCATCAACCATGATACGTAATGGGATTAAAGAAGGGAAAGACCTGCGTTACTTCATGCACCACAAAGTACAAGAGTATATTGAAGAAATGAATTTTTACAAATAAGAGCTTTCTTGTTATTCTTATCGCTGTTTTATAAAAACAAAAACCGCCTGTAATCAAAGAGATCCACAGACGGTTTTCAACCAACCAATTTTTTACTTTTCTTTTTCAATTACTCTACTAGCATCTATTAATCTAGACTTTCCAGTAGTATTTTTCAATTGAATATATCCTCGCCCTTTAAATTCATAAGTCGTTCCAGACGCAGAATGATACAATTCAACAGTGTTGTCATTAATAACGTAAAGATCGAAATAATCATTGCCTATAAAATCATAATCCATAGTTAAATGCTTGTTAATTGATCCAGGTGTCTCATCTTCTACCCAATATTCTCCTGTATAATCCCAGAATAAACTACTGTAATTAAGACCATTCACGTCTGTAGAGCTTTTAAACTCGTCTCCATTAAAACCAGGAGTAAATTGTAAATAATTCTCTTCATCAAAATCATTAAGCGCTCCTACATTACTAGTATACACTTTCTCCCATGCTCTATATTCTTGCAAGAAGTACTGAATGTTATCATAAAACAACTGATCATAATTAAAATTGTTACGATTATAACCGTCTAGATAATAAACCGTTCCACGATGCATATCAATCATCTTAATTCTATTATAGTTTAAAACAACAACTGTAAAATCATGCAATCCATCAATGTCATGTAGGATAGAAACTTGATTGTTTAATATCTGATAACTACCTACATCTAGGCCTAGACCAGCTCCAGCACTACCTACGCCTACTAGGTTATTATTTGCATACAATGTTCCAAAATCAAAACTCATCGTAAAAGCTTTGGTCATAAATGGAATATCTGGATTTCCTTGCGTATCATTTAAATCAACATACCATAATTCTTGATTACTCAAGATTTCATTAAGTGTAGGACGATTATCAAAACCATTTCCTATCACTACTTCTGTTTCACAACTTGCGATAGTCACCGCAATCAACAGGCTTCCTAAAATTTTGTAAAATGTTCTCATAATCGTAATATTTAATAGTTACTACAACGTTTGCGAAAAGTGTGCCATTTTTATAACATACTTATTTTCAAGTATTTATGTTTTTACAATTACGCTTTCGCGAAAGCGTAGCTCAAATCCATCTATACAATCATATTCATAACCTTTTAGTGAACAACTGCTTTAAGGCTGTATTGAGCTATCCACTTAAAAAATGGTATTTTTACAGTCCAAGATTAACTTATGGAGAATAACAAAAAATTTGCGGTAATAGGCGGCGGAAGCTGGGCTACAGCCATCGTAAAAATGCTTTGTGAAAACCTAGATCAAGTAGGATGGTACATGCGCAGTGTATATGCTATTGAACACATAAAACGTAACGATCACAACCCTAGCTATTTAAGCTCAGTAGAGTTTGATGTCAATCAATTGAAGTTATCAAACGACATCAACGAAATCGTTGCAGAAGCAGATGTATGCATATTTGCTATTCCTAGTGCATTTTTATATACTGAGTTAGAGAACTTAACAGTTGATTTAAAAGGTAAAATCATCTTTAGTGCTATAAAAGGAATTGTGCCAGAAACAGGACTTATTGTTGGAGAGCATTTCCACGAGCATTATGACATACCTCTAGAGGATATAGGTGTTTTAACAGGACCATGTCATGCAGAAGAAGTTGCCCTTGAACGCCTTTCCTATTTAACCATAGCCTGTGCAGATGAAGAAAAGGCAGACTATGTCGCCTCAAAATTAAGCAGTGATTATATCAACTGTAAAACTACAGACGACATTATAGGAACTGAATATGCAGCAGTACTTAAAAACATCTATGCAATAGCTGCAGGAATAGCTCACGGACTAGGCTATGGAGATAACTTTCAAAGCGTGTTAATGAGCAATTCTATTAGAGAAATGAAACGTTTCATTAAGAAAGTGCACAAAATGAAACGTAATATTAATGATAGCGCTTACTTAGGTGATCTACTAGTAACGGGATATTCTGTTTTTTCTAGAAATAGATTATTCGGGAATATGCTGGGTAAAGGATATACTGTAAGAAGTGCACAACTAGAAATGAGTATGATTGCCGAAGGTTATTATGCCACAAATAGTGCCTATAAAATAAACAGCGAAAAAGGAGCTCGTACTCCTATACTAGATGCCGTCTATAGCATCCTGTATGACAATAAAAACCCTAAAAAGGTATTTAAAAAACTGGCTGATAAGCTGGACTAAACTAACAACAGATATGTCAAATATTGCAAACAGCTTCGGAATGGATGAGGCTCTCAAACAACTAGGTATTAAAGATGTAAACCATGGAACTTCTACAGGAAGTGACAACTTTGGTAGTGGACCAGAGATCTCATCATACTCACCTGTAGATGGTCAGTTAATAGGTAAAGTTACCACTACTACACAAGCAGACTATGATAAAGTCATGGATAAAGCTCAAGCGGCTTTTATATCTTTCAGAGCTATGCCAGCTCCACAACGTGGAGAAATAGTTAGACAATTTGGTAATAAACTAAGAGACCTTAAAGAACCTCTAGGGAAATTGGTTTCTTATGAGATGGGGAAATCTTTACAAGAAGGTTATGGTGAGGTTCAGGAAATGATCGACATCTGTGATTTTGCAGTAGGTTTATCGAGACAACTTAATGGTCAAGTTATCCCTTCGGAAAGACCTGGACACGTGATGAGAGAACAATGGCACCCTATAGGTATAGTTGGTATCATATCAGCTTTCAATTTTCCAGTAGCCGTTTGGGCATGGAACACAGCTCTAGCATGGATTTGTGGAGATGTATGTGTGTGGAAAGCTAGTGAAAAAGCACCATTATGCTCAGTAGCCTGTCAAAACATTATTGCAGATATCTTAAAAGAAAATGATTTACCTGAAGGTATTTCATGTATCATTAATGGAGATTATAAAGTAGGTGAAATGATGACTACAGATTCTAGAATTCCATTAATATCTGCTACAGGATCTACTAGAATGGGAAGAATCGTAGGAGCAACTGTTGCTCAACGTTTTGGAAAATCTTTACTAGAATTAGGTGGTAATAATGCTATTATCATCACACCTACTGCAGATTTAAAAGTAGTTGTACCAGGTGCTGTATTTGGTGCTGTAGGAACTTGTGGACAGCGTTGTACTTCTACAAGAAGATTGATTATCCATGAATCTGTTTATGATAAAGTACGTGATGCAATCGTTGGAGCATACGGTCAGTTAACTATAGGAAACCCACTAGATGAACAGAATCACATAGGACCATTAATTGATAAGGATTCAGTAAACACTTATCTAGCAGCTATTGAGAAAGCAAAGGCTGAAGGTGGAAACGTACTAGTCGACGGTGGCATTTTAGAAGGTGAAGGATATGAAAGCGGTTGTTATGTAAAACCAGCTATCATAGAAGCAGAGAATCATTTTGAAATTGTACAACATGAGACCTTTGCTCCTATTTTATATTTAATGAAATATTCTGGTGACGTAGAAAACGCTATCGGAAAACAAAATGGTGTAGCACAAGGATTATCAAGTGCTATTATGACTAATGAGATGAAAGAAGCAGAGAAATTTTTATCATTTGCAGGTTCTGATTGTGGTATTGCAAATGTAAATATAGGAACTTCTGGAGCTGAGATAGGCGGTGCTTTTGGAGGTGAAAAAGAGACTGGTGGTGGCCGCGAGTCTGGTAGTGATGCCTGGAAAGCTTATATGCGTAGACAAACCAATACGGTCAACTACTCTGATGAGTTACCGCTGGCACAAGGAATCAAATTTGATTTATAGAAATCATATTATTTAGATATAAAATCCGCTTGAGATGTGATTCTTAAGCGGATTTTTTTTTGCTTTACAAAAGAGTAAAGAAAATATATACAAGAAGTGCTTATATTGCAAACTTGATAAAAACCAACCAATGAAAAAACTATTATTTACCCTTCTAATCACTGTGATTAGTTTTCAAGCTCATGCTCAAATGCAAGTCGGAAATGTAACTCTGGATTTCGGTCCAAAGATTACTGCCAAAAAAGGTGATGTTACTTACATCGCTGGAGAAAAAAATGGTACCATCTACACACTCGCGAGACAAAAGAAAATGTTCTATGTACAAACATTTGAATCTGGCTCAAACAAGTTTTTAAAAAGTAAACAAATCAAGTTTGATAAAATAAATGGAGGTAAAGTAACCATAGAAGACCTGGCTATTATTGATGGTGAGGTCTTTCTTTTTGGATCATACTATGATAAAAAAGCAAAGAAAAGTGTTTTTGCAGCATACTCTATTGATGAAAAGCTAGTTTTAGGTAAACCTAAAACAGTTCTAGCTGTAGACGTTCCTAAAAGATCACAAAAAGGGGCTTTCTTTTTTGAACCTTCCTATGATGGCGTTAATTACCTAGTGATGCACGTAGGGATTTTTGAAAGAGATGAAAAACTAAGATATGAAATCGCATTATTAGATAAGACGCTTGCTGCGGTACATAATGAAGCCGTAGACTTACAATTTAAAGATCGCAAAGATCTAGAGTTTAGTCTAGACGATTTTGAGGTAAATGAAAAAGGAGACATTTTTGTAGTGGTAAGCGATAGCTACCGTAACAAGGCAAAAAAAACAACTGAGACCAACTTAACTGTTCATGCTTACTATGCCTCAAAAGGGTATGCTAAAGAAGACATAGACATCGATTTAAAAGGTAAAAAAGTACTCAACTGTAATGTAATTAATACTGCAGATGGCAGATTACAATTAATAGGGTTCTATTCTAATCTTAGAAAAAGTGGACGAGCAGATTGGAGATTAGAAGGGATTTTCGACGTTGCCGTTGAAACCAGTGATAACAGTGTAGTAAAGGAGACTTTTAATGAATTCAGTGTTGAGACCAAAACTAAATTGATAGGTGAAAGACGCGCCAAAAAAGGAAAAGATTTAAAGCCATTTTATCGCATTACACACCTTATTGAAAGAGAAAATGGTGGTGTTATTGTATTATCAGAATGGTACACTACTTATGTAGGAAATACATCTGGTATAGGTCCACTAGCCTTTACTCCTATTACATACAGTACAAATGAAATCATCGTTACCGCTTTAAATCAAGATGGTACTATGGACTGGAGTAATGTAGTACCTAAAGAGCAACAGGTTACTGTAACTCAATTTTCAATAGGTCTCGCTGGCGGAATGACAAATGGTTCTGTAAGTGTAGGTGTTGGAGTATTATTCCCACTAGCTATACTAGGTGAAGGACCTGAATATTTAAGCAGTGTAGCATTATATGAAAATGGAAAACTAAGCCTATTAGTGAATGATGATCCTAAAAACATAGGAACTACAGATATCGATGACGTTAGAAAAGTACGAAACATTAAAAAAATGATACCGGTAATTTTCACTTTTGACGATTCTACTGGTGATATGGAACGTATTGACCCTACAGACTATGAGAAAAACCAGTTAGTAGTTAGACCTTCTGTAACCTATCAAAAGGGCGCTGGAAAATATTTAATATATGGATCTAATAAAGAAGGTGCACATCTAGGAACCTTAACGATTACTAAATAGTATTAATGTAAATTTCATAAAAAGCCTAGTAATTAGTTACTAGGCTTTTTTTATGCGCTTTCGCGAAAGCATAACATAAATAAATCCTTAAAACGTTTACTTTTAACGTTAAATAACCAGTATTAATTATTGTTTGGGCAAATTATTCGGATTTTGTTAAAATCAACATAACTTTAATGAGAATAATCAAAATCAAATAATTAAAATGGGAAAACTTAAATATCCTTTAGGGATACTGCTTACCATAATTATAGGTATGCTACTTAACATGCTATGGTGCTGTAATTGCTGGGGCAATGACAATGCTAAAGACAATGATAAAACTGCACCTGTAGTCATCGAGCAAACGGAACAGATCAAAAACGTAGGCACTACAGCAACTGCTGTTAGCTATTTAATGCTTAAAGATCAGGACGGAAATCTAATAGAAGAAGCAACCAACCACCTCAACTTTAATATTAGTGATTATAAACATTTAGAACCTATCGAGGCTGATGTTGTTAAGAGCTATGGAAAAATCAAAACCTACCTTGATAAACATCCCGATCAAAAGTTTAATATCACTGGGCTTTACAGTTCTGAGGAGAAAAACAACTCTGCTTTCACTAACTTAGGAGAAGCAAGAGCAAATGATGTAAAAAATTATCTTTCCTCATTAGGGTATGACACAACTCATATGGGAATTAAAGGCAAACTATCTGATCAATTAGTCACGAGAAATGGAGTAGTTTACGGACCTGTTAATTATCATTTGAGTGACTTTCCTAGTGGTAAGAGCGCAGCCTTACTAGAAAATGAATTAGATAATCTTGCTGCAGATATTAGAGCAAACCCTTTAGTACTTCATTTTGCAACCGGTGCTTCAACGATAAACTTATCCACCGAGCAGCGCGAGAAAATATCAAAAATGGTCCACTATCTAGATGCAAGACCTCAATCCAGTTTAATATCTGTAGGTCACACTGATAATACTGGGTCAAGATCAACAAATACAACCATAAGTGCAAAAAGAGCAGAATTTGCTAAATCCTATTTAGTCAAGAATGGAATTAATTCTTCTCGCATAGAGTCTAGTGGTAAAGGACCTGATGAACCTATTGCTACAAATGATACAGAAGAAGGAAAAGAACAAAATAGACGTGTAGTCGTAACTTTAAAATAAAAACAAAAAATTAAATAAATATGGATATTTCAAATATATGGTGCTGGCTATGTCCACTCCTTACAGGTATTATAGCAGGAATTATAGGTTACTACTGGGGAAAATCAAATTCTGTAGTAACAAACAATTGTGATGAATGGATTGATAAGAATCGTCAATTACAATCTGCTCATGATAATCTAAAAGCAGATTTAAAATCATGTCAAACCAGATTAGACAATTGTATTAAAGATAAAGAAGCTGCAGTTAGTGCAAAAGTTTCTACTACCACTGGTATGACTGCAGGAATGGCATCCGGATTTGTTGCTGGCACCGCTCAAGAAGGCAATAATGAATCAAATAATTTACATAAAAGCCAAGGAGTCGCAGTTCTCAATTTTGATGCTGCAGCTGCAAAAACCGCCATGGGTAAAAAAATAAAAGCAGATGACTTAACGACTGTAGAAGGAATAGGTCCTAAAATTGCAGAGTTATTTCATAACAATAATATCAAAACATGGCATTCATTATCTACATCTAGCATAGAAGAAAGAAGGAATGTCCTTAACTCAGGTGGTAAAAGGTTTGAAATCCACAATCCTGAGAGCTGGGCTTTACAAGCAGGTATGGCATTTGACGGTAAATGGAAAGAACTAGCTAAATGGCAAGATGAACACAAAGGTGGACGCATGTAATTCCATCGTGTAAACAATAAAAGCCTAGTAAATATTTACTAGGCTTTTTTTTAAGTCTTAATACCAGCAATTTAACCACTATACTGCGCTACCAAAGTAATAAGCACGATAATAATAATCACTGCGAGAATAGCGAGGAAAATTTTCCAGAAGGAATAAGGTCGTTTACCATAAATAGCACCAGTCTGGCCATTTACAAAGAAGTTATATTTTGTGCCATTAAAATTATAAGAACTAATGTAAACTGGCAATAAAATATGCTTAAACGTCTCTTCTGATAGTCGCATATCCATATCGCTTATACGCTGAGTGTCACCACCAATGTCACGACGTATCCAATTCTGAGCTATCTTTTCTGCCTCTTTATTGGCCACTAAATGACCATCTCTGAGAGGTATGGTATACTTTTCAGTTACATAACCGGCTAGGTACTTAGTATCAAAGTTTTTTAACCCATCGAGATTCCAGTTGCTTACTTCTCGAGGAATTTGACTACCACGTTGTTTTGTAGCTTTTACAAGTGTGTCATCAACAAAACCATTAATAGTTCCCGCAGCAGGTGACCAGCTAGTTCTACGTTCTTGAACTGTACGTTTATTTTTACCAGAACCTACGGTTTTGGTAACATAATAATAATCTCCTCGTTGACCTTCATAGTCCGCAACTAATTGAGCATCAAAGGTCCAATAAGGGACATAAAGTCCTTTAGTAAATTCTGGATTGACAGTAGCGCGTTGTAAATTATTAGGTGCCCACCATAACCCATCGACCCATTTCTTAAAAATCTGATGTGCTTTTTTTTGATCTAGTTTAAATGGTAAAACCGCTCCAGGCACAATCCAATCTTCTTGATAACTATCCTCAATAATAAGTGGCATAGTGCAGTAAACGCAATGCAATGACTTATAGCTTTCTTCAATGTGCTGGTTTGCCCCACAATTTTTACAGTGCAACATTGATATTTCCATAGAATGCGATTGCGCACCCATTTCTTGCAAATATTTATGTAACTCAAGTTCTTGAAAAAGCTGTTCACTTTGTTCAATCGTTTCTTGATGTCCACAATAATCACAGGTTATCAAATCTGTACCGGGCTCATAGGTAAGCTCTGCACCACAATTGACACAAGACTTTTTACGCTCTGAAGTTTGCGAAGATGTATTTGTTGAGTTCAAATGAATTTCTAAATAAAAATAATCACTAAATAAATGGTGTATTCAAATTGTCAAATACCGTATATCATGCTAAATGACAGTTTAAAAAATGCCAACTAAAAATACTATTACGGCAATGGTGGTGGCGTATTACTGCCTAGAAAACCTTTCAACTCTTCTACTTGATTTAATGGTTTCCAGCCATCCATACCAGCTTTCCAAATTAAAGTTTCCTTGTTAATCGTACGACTGGCAAATAAAGATTGTAATTGAGCATAGCCTACTGGACCAGCTTGTGCACCATTATGCGCATAATAGTACTGAGTGGCTTGTGGCATAGGTGGCGGCACTTGAGCAGCTTGTTGCTGTTGTTGTGGCATTGATTGCTGTCCACCCATTTGTGGCGACATCATACCACCCATTTGCTGTGCAAGGACAAATCCCATTCCCATACCCATTCCAGCACCGGCTGTTCCTCCTTCATTAACAGCAGCTGCTTCAATCGCTTTGGCAGTTTTAAATTTAGTAAGCTTGTCTAGATCTAGTTTATCAATACGGCTGTATTCAAAAATCTCTTTCTTAAGTTCTTCTGGCATCGATACATTCTCGATGTAGAAACGTTCTAAAGAAATACCTACGCCCATAAATTCTGGTTGCATTACCGCTTGACATGTTTCTGAAAGTTCAGTGGTATTTGCAGCATATAATTCAATAGGCAGATTTGCTTCTCCTACAGTATCTGTAAATCGAGTTGCTATTAAGCTTTTAAGATGCTCATTAATCTCAAAATTGGTAAAATTGTTATCTGTTCCAACGATATCGACAATAAATTTTCCAGCATCAGCAATTTTAAATGCATAGGTACCGAAAGCTCTAATCTCTACCAGACCAAATCGATCATCATTTAAAGTAATCGGGTTTTTAGTTCCCCATTTTTCATCAGTAAATAAATGCGTATTCACAAAATAAACCTCAGCCTTAAATGGTGAGTTAAACCCATATTTCCATCCTTTTAAGGTTGAAAGAATCGGTAGGTTTTGAGTAGTTAAATCATAGGTTCCTGGTGTGAAAACGTCTGCTAGTTGCCCTTCGTTTATAAAGACTGCTGTCTGTCCTTCTCGCACGATAAGTTTTGCACCATTCTTTATTTCGTTTTGGTAACGTTCAAAGCGATGCGCAATGGTATCATCAGTATAGTCCAGCCACTCGACTATATCTATAAACTCGTGACTTAATTTTTCTTTTATTTTATCAAATATGCTCATGATAATTACTGTATTAAAATTGGTTTTTCAAGTTAGCAAAATTTTAGATGAATCTGCATGCGCCAAAAGGTATTTTTGAAAAGCATTAAATGATCCCACCGACTATTAATATATGCCTTATTAATAAAGCTTGTTTTTGCTATAAATGTTTACGTGAATAGATACTTAAAAACTTTTTACTAATTGCGCCCACTTTCTTCAGGATAAAATGTGTGTACAGGATCACTTTGCCACACTTCTTTGGTTTCTACACATAATGCCGTGAGTGGTCCTTTGTATGCCGCAGCGGTATCAATATTCCAAACATTAACAGCATTTACAGGTTCTAATTTACCTAATCGAGATGTTGGTGTATGACCTATAAAGATCTCTTTATATAGCTTTAACCTATTAGGATACCGATCGTCATCTATAGATAAGTTAGGGTCTAAACATAATGCAAGCTCCCAAAGTGTACGGTCCCAATAAGGCATATTATCATAATATTCATATTCAGGCCCTTTTAAGTTATGAAAGCCTGCATGAAAAAAGCCATTATTAGATTTATCGACATAATAGTTTTTTAATCCTTTTTCAAAAAACTCAACGTGTCTTTCAAAATCTTTAGAAGATCTATTTTTGTAACTATCTATGGTACTTTGGCCACCATGGTGTAACCACATGCTGTTTTGAGTTTTAGTTTTTAAGTAATTTAAGAATAACTCATCGTGGTTACCTCTTAAATAAATAGGAGCTTTTTGATTGTTTTGAATACGTTTTCGCTTGAGCGAAATTAAAAATTCAATGACTTCAAAACTTTGAGACCACCCATCTATATAATCACCTAAAAATATTACTAAATCTCTTTCTTGTAAATCAATCTTTTCTATTAGTTGCTCTAGCGCCTTGTAACCGCCGTGGATATCTCCTATTGCTATAGTTCTCATGAATTGTATGTTACTTTTCTTAATACTCTTAAAGCCTCTTTGTAAGCTGCATAAGTATCAGGATATTTTTTAAGTTTTAATTTGTGTAATTTCATTTTATCGATAGGTTCTCCTATGCTGTTAAAATGGCAAATCAGCATCGTCTCTGGTAATGCTCTAAGATCTACCAACTCTTGTTCTGACAGTGCTAAGTCGTTAGATATTTTGAATAATAACGCCAGATTTGTATTATAAATATGATGCAACGTGCGCCTATCATAGTAAGGTGGATTAAATAAAATTTTTGTTTCCAGTGTGTAAGTACCATTAGGTGAAAACCTGAAAATCTGACGTTCTAAAGGATGATATTTTTGTTGCTTACCGATTCCTAATTCTACAAACTCTAAAATACTGAAACTATCGTTATCATAATTAATTTGAACTTCATCTAACGCACTATAGAACAATCTAACTTGCTCATTAACTAATTCGATGTCTACTCTTGAATAATACTGTTGACCATTTTTACTTTTTAGTTTTCCGGACCAGCATAGTACAAATTGTTCTTTAAAAACTTTATAATGCGCCTCTAGACCGCGATTTTTATGAGCCATGAATTCCATAACCCGATCTAAAGTCAGTTCTATATTATTGCTGGCTTGTTTTTCTATTTGAGCTACAAGAGTTGAATTCACATCTTTTACTGAAATATCAAAATTCTTAGGCATAGAGATGCTACCATCTCTAAAAAATACTGCACCACCATAATATTTCCAGATGTTCTTACGTAAAGAAGTAATACTATTTTGAGGTCTAATCGTCACTAACCCTACTACTTTACCAACAGGTAAATGTGGGAAAGGAATGTTTTCATATTGTATTATAGGTGGATTATATAAATAAGCATTTACAAGATTTTGCAATTTTGAATCATCATAAAAGTCAACACCTATAATTTCGTTAGTGGCATCATCTATTCCTATGACTATGTAGCTATTATTTGCAGGGTTTGAGTTAGACAAAGCGCAAATATGCTTCAGAAACTTTGCTTTGCCTTCTTTATTACTGAAGTTTAATTTCAACTTCTTATCATAGAAACTGTTCTCATCGTTATGCGCGAGCAAGTTTTTAATTAGAAGTCGTTTATTGATCATGTGGCCTAAGATAGTTTCAAAAGAAAATAATATGTAGAAAATCCAATTAAACTTAAGTTAAGTGATTTTGTTATTAATAATACATTACATAAAACTGTACATCCTGATCAATTATTCTATAAGTTAAATAGGATTAAATGAATCTATAGATAATAGTCCATTTTTAAAAACAAGAATTCTAACCTCATAGAATTAAAATTATAATCATGTGAAGAATACTATCTTTGTCTACATGCAATTACCACAAGGCAAAAAAATTTATTTTTCCAGCGATAATCATTTAGGTGCTCCAACTCAAGAGTTAAGTAAGCCTAGAGAACGTAAGTTTCTAGACTGGTTAGATATGGTTAAAAAAGATGCAGCAGCTATATTTTTATTAGGAGACTTATTTGATTTCTGGTTTGAATACAAACATGTTGTTCCTAAAAATCAAGTACGAGTATTGGGAAAACTTGCCGAGATCGCTGACAGTGGTATCCCAATTTACTTTTTTGTAGGGAATCATGATTTATGGATGTTTGGGTATTTTGAAGATGAGCTAGGGATTAAAGTTTATCACGAACCTAAAACATTTGAATTTAACGACAAGAAGTTCTTTATAGGACATGGTGATGGAAAAGGACCAGGTGATAAAGGTTATAAACGAATGAAAAAAGTGTTTACAAGTCCTTTTTTTCAATGGTGCTTTAAATGGCTGCATCCTGACATAGGAGTCGGAATTGCTAGATATCTTTCAGTTAAAAACAAACTAATCTCTGGTGATGAGGATGCAAAATTCTTAGGAGAGGAAAATGAATGGCTAGCACAATATGCCAAACGTAAATTAGAAACAAAGCATTACGACTACTTTATTTTTGGCCATCGACACATGCCCATGGAAATTCCTGTAGGTGATCATAGCACTTACTACAATATAGGAGATTGGATTCATCATTACACGTATGGTGTTTTTGACGGAGACACTTTTCAACTCAAGAAAGAATAAACACATCTAACCTGTTTAATATGCGCTTAATCGATGTTTTTTAATTATTATAAGTAATTCATCTTAATTAAAAGCATTTGAACATGATTCTGAACTAAATTTGAATCATGGCTCAAGAATACAATACAAACATCACAGATCAAATTAACATTTTGATACAAGCTCCTATTGCAGTTGCTTTTTTAGACAACAATTTGCGTTATGTTGCGCACTCTGCTAAATGGTGCGAAGATTATAAACTTCAATACACCGATATTAAAGGAATGCATCATTATGATTTATTTCCAGAAGTTTCTAAAGAATGGAAAGTAAAGCTTCAAAATGTTTTAAAAGATGCTGAAGAATACTGTGATGAAGAATTGTTTTCAAGAAAGGATGGCACAGAGCAATGGCTTAAATGGAATGTCAAACCGTGGTACGACTATGATAACGAAATTGCTGGAATGATTATCGTAAGTGAAGATATTACCTCTCAAGTAATCTTAAGAAAACGAGACCAGTTAGATTATAGAATATTATTAAGTGCCTGTACTAAAGCAAGCATTGGCACCTGGCATTATAACAATATTAATGGAGAACTATACTGGTCTAGCGCAACAAAGGCACTACATGAATTACCAGAGGATTATCAACCTGATGCCTCAAATGCAATTTTATTCTATAAAGAAGGTGACTCTAGAAATAAGATTACACAAGCCTTCATTAATTCTCTTACTAAGAATGAGTCCTATGATTTAGAATTAGAATTAATAACCGCAAAAGGAAATTCAATTTGGGTAAGAGCAATAGGTCAAAGTGATTTTGTAGATGGTGTATGCCATCGACAATATGGAACATTTGAAGACATTAGTGATCGTAAGAAGAAAGAACATCAGTCTAAATTAAATTCTGAGAAGTTTCAAAAATTATTTAGAAACTCAAAAGTTGGTGTTGCTATTATGGACGCAACTACTCTTCAGCTACTAGATGTAAACAATGCCTTAGTATCCATATCTAAAATCAATAACGCAGACTTGTTAAACTCATCGTTTGAAGAGCTTATTGATAAGAAAGACTTCTGCATTTGGTTCGATAAGTTACAAAAATTACTAAATCGTAAAAGAGATCACATCAAACAACCTATCAAGTTTCAAGGACCTGATGGATCCATTATTTATACACAAACAATTTGTAATGTACTAGAAGATGAATATGGCGAGCCAGAAAACTTAGTAATTCAAATCATTGATATTACCAAAGAAAAACAGGCTGCTCAGGAACGTAAAGTTTTTATTGATGAAATCATGCAAAAGAATGATCGACTATTAAACTTTGCTTACATAGTATCTCACAATTTAAGATCTCACTCAAGTAATTTTAAAGGGTTAATAAATTTCTATTTAGAAAATGATGATGAAGAGATTAGATCTAAAATCATGTCCATGCTCAACAACTCTAGTGACAACCTAAACCAAACTATTGAAGACCTTAATCAAGTAGTTTCTATACAAACCACTCATATTAATTTTGATTCTATTTCATTATGTGAGTTTGTACAAAAAGTATTAGGTAGTATATCGTTAGAACTTTTAAATAGCGATTACTCAATAACATTAGATATAGAAGATCAATTAAAAATTGATGCTTTTCCTGCATATTTAGAGAGTGCTTTATCAAACCTTATTACCAACAGTATAAAATATAGAGATTTAAATAAATCTCTATCCATTATTATTACCGCAACACAAGATAATGGGGTATGTACGATAAGTGTTTCTGACAACGGATTAGGTATAGATCTATCCAGACATCAAGAGAAAATATTTGGAATGTATAAGACTTTTCATAATCACGAGAATGCAAATGGCTTAGGATTATTTATGACTAAAAACCAAGTTGAAGCCATGGGCGGCACTATCTCTGTAAGAAGTGAAGTAGGAATCGGCAGTACTTTCACTATTAAAATTTAATTACCATTTCCTACAGTTTAACTTAAAATAAAACTCTTTAACGATTTTCATTCTTACTTCAATTTATTTATAGTCACATTGATCAATAAATCGCAACTTTAGATCTCTGAAAATAAAATATTATGAAGACTTCTAAAATTTGGATCATAGATGATAATCCTATCGACTCATACGTTATTAAAACGATGCTAGAGTTAAATGAATTATCAAAAGATATTCATGTTTTTTCAAATAATAAAGAGGCCTTAGAAAGTTTAGAAGAACTGGATAAAAGTGATTCAACTGATTCTATTCATATCATTACAGAGAATAAAACGAACGCTGTAAATGGATGGAAATTAATTAAAAAAGTATCTAATAAAATAATAGAACAAAAAGGAAAACTCAATTTGAAATTTCACATGACTAGTGAAAAATACTCAGAAAAAGATCTGAAAAAATTTGCTGAAACAGCACCTCTTTACTCTTTAAACAAAAAGCCTTTAAGATTAGATCACCTGGTAAACATGCTCAACTATTAAGCTTTAATATCTTTAAGCATTAATTGTAAAGTAACATTACCATTCCATTCGTTCTCACTAATGGTATAAGCAATATCAAATTTGTCATCGTTTTTTATAAGGTCAATCTTTTTACCCAGATTAAAACCTATAGCATCAATGGCATGTCTGTCATTCTGTTTTTTTACCACTTTGATCTTTAAATGATCTTCTGATTTCCCTACGCACTTACCATATCCTGTATCCATAACCTTTTCAGTCATAAAAACAGGTCGCATATTACTCGGCCCATATGGTGCCATTTGTTGTAAAATTCGATAAAATTTCGGCGTTATATTTCCCAGTGGTAATACCGCATCAATTTTTATTTCTGGTGTTAGGTGTTGCTTTTCAATAGTAGCACAAACTACCTCTTCAAATCGAGCCTTAAAAGACCGATAATTTTCAGGTTTTAATGTTAAACCAGCAGCATATTTATGACCACCAAACTGCTCTATAAACTCACTACATTGCTCAAGCGCGTTATACACATCAAAACCGCTTACACTACGTGCGCTAGCTGCTAGATACTCACCGCTTTTTGTAAAGACTAGAGTAGGTCTGTAATAAGTTTCAATTAATCGAGACGCAACTATCCCTATAACTCCTTTGTGCCAGTCTTCCTGAAAGACTACAGTAGTAAAAAGTTCTTCCCCTTTATTATTAATAATTTGCTGTTTTGCCTCTTCTGTTATCGACTGATCTGCCTCTCGTCTATCTGCATTATACTCTTCAATTTCTGCGGCAATACGTTGTGCCTCTTTAAAATCATCAGTCACCATTAACTCCACCGCATGTAGAGCGTGTTTCATTCTACCAGCCGCATTGATGCGTGGTGCTATAATAAAAACAACATCAGTGATTGTTAAAGTATCTTTCTTTAATTGATGAATGATTGCTTTAAAACCAGCACGTGGGCTCGTATTAATCACATTCAATCCGTGATAAGCTAATATTCTATTTTCATCTACTATAGGAACTATATCTGCACCTATAGCCGTAGCAACTAAATCTAAATACGGAATTAAAATATCAAAATCCCAATCATTTGCCTCTACCAGCGCCTGACACAATTTAAATCCAACACCACAACCACACAACTCATCAAATGGATAAGAACAATCATTACGCTTCGGGTCTAGAACAGCAACAGCCGCTGGTAATTGCTTTCCAGGTCTATGGTGGTCACAAATTATAAAATCAATGCCTTTTTCACTTGCATAAGCAACTTTATCAATAGCTTTCACACCACAATCCAGTGCTATAATTAGAGAAAAATCATTATCTGCGGCAAAATCTATTCCTTGATAACTCACTCCATAACCTTCACCATATCGATCTGGTATGTAAGTAGCTACTCGATCATAAAAACTCAATAAAAAGGTAGACATTAATGCAACACTAGTAGTTCCGTCAACGTCATAATCCCCATAAACTAATATATTCTCATTGTTCCCTATGGCTTTTTGGATGCGTTTTACAGCCACATCCATATCCTTCATTAAAAAAGGATCATGTAATTCATTAAGATCTGGTCTGAAAAAGGATTTCGCTTTCGCGAAAGCGTCCACACCACGTTGCACCAGCAAACCAGCAAGAAAAGAGTCTATACCTAGCTCTTGAGCCAGTTTCTCTTGTGTTGCTATATCGGGTTGAGGTTTTAAGGTCCAGCGCATAGTTTCAAATGTAATACCAAAATATGATTTGGTTCTTAGTATCACAATTTCTGTGATAGATAATTATTAACTTGCCCTAGAACTTACAATTTTTAATATGCCATTAGTAACTCCATTAGACGCTAGTCATGATCCTGAAACACGTGAACTAGCTGCCTTTTTTAATGAAACCTTAGGTTTTTGTCCTAATTCTGTACTGACCATGCAGCGCAGACCAGCAATCTCAAAAGCATTTATCAATCTTAATAAAGCAGTTATGGCAAATGAAGGTCGTGTGACCAGCGCTTTAAAACGTATGATTGCTTGGGTTTCTAGTAATGCAACAGGTTGCAGATATTGTCAAGCGCACGCCATAAGAGCTGCAGAACGTTATGGAGCAGAGCAAGAACAACTTGATAACATATGGGAATACCGCACGCATGCAGCTTTTAATGATGCTGAACGTGCTGCGCTAGATTTCTCACTAGCCGCTAGTCAAGTGCCTAATGCCGTAAATCAAGATATACAAGATCGATTACACCAACATTGGGATGATGGAGAGATTGTAGAAATGCTAGGTGTAATTTCTTTATTCGGTTATCTTAATAGATGGAACGATTCTATGGGAACAACCCTAGAACAAGATGCTATAGATAGTGGTGATCAGTATCTAGGTAAACATGGTTTTGAAGTAGGGAAACACGTTTAGTCTCCTTATTTCTTTTGGAAAACAAGAAATTGAGTACCATTTTTATCATACTCGATAATAATGGTATTCTCTTCTTTATAACCTATCCCAATAAACTCAGTAGTTACTGTAAGGTAACAGCCTGAAGCACTCTTTTTAAGAGTTCCGATGAGACTGTTGTTTTTATACATATTAAATCCAGAATCTGTAGAATGAATTTTATATTCTTTGGAGTTAGTAGTGTAGACTTCATCATCTATTAACTCAACCATTTCAGGTCTTGGAATCGTTTGAGGCTCATCTTTCTCAATTCCATTTGATGGTGTAATCTCTAATGATGGTTTTACAGCGCTAGGTTGCATGACTTGAATAGGTTTTTCTATGCCAGATGGACGATCATCTAATGAAGCAGCATAAGAATAATTAAGACCATCCAGTGATGTCATCGCATCTCGTATGGCTTCTCGATATGCCTTTTCAAAATTCTTTGTGCGACCTATACCATCTTTTGTGATTAACACAATTTGTCCATTACAATCTACAAATTCAAAGGTCATTTTTACTCTTAAGCCTGTACTAACATTTACTCTTAAAGAAAGCGCATTACAGGTTCCTCTATTCAAATCTTGTGGCAGGACTTCAAGGTTTCTAAAAGCACTAATTCCACGTTTTTTTATTTCAAAAACCATCATCTCATTGAGTCTATACTCATTAGGTTCTTTTTGGAAATCATATTGATTATCGACAATGACATATTTAAAGTCATTGAGATCTTGTGCCTGGCATATAACCGTTAAAAAAATCGATATAAAAACTAGTAATCCTTTCATCTTGAAAATTTGTCTAATTGTATCCTTTGCTAAAATAGAATAAATTTGTCGTCTAAGATTTTACAAGCCATACAAACTAATTAAAATGAATAAACACGATTTACTTAAAAAGCATTTCGGCTACGACAGTTTCCGTCCTTTACAAGAGCAAATTATAAATGATGTTCTTGATCACAAAGACCTTATGGTAGTTATGCCTACCGGTGGTGGTAAGTCTATGTGTTTCCAGTTACCATCATTAATGCTAGATGGTATTACCTTAGTCGTTTCTCCACTTATTGCTTTAATGAAGGACCAAGTTGATTCTCTAAGAGCAAATGGCATTACAGCTGGTTATTTTAACAGCTCTCAAGTCGGTACAGAGCAGCAAGAGATGCTACAACTATTAAAAGAGAATCAACTAAAATTACTTTATGTAGCACCAGAAAGTATTCAACTTTTATTAAAACATTTAAAGCCTACAGACGTCTCTTTAATTGCGATAGATGAAGCACATTGTATTTCTACATGGGGTCATGATTTTAGACCAGCATACACACAACTGGCTTATCTTAAACAATCGTTTCCACAGGCTAGTTTAATAGCACTAACCGCTACTGCAGATCGCGCTACACGTGCCGATATTAAAAAGCAACTTGCCATATCTCACGCTCAGGAATATGTAGCATCCTTTGATAGACCTAATTTAACTCTAGAAGTACGACCTGGTAACGACCGGTTAGCTCAAGTTCGTCGTTTTCTTAAAAAGTATAAAGACGACTCTGGTATTATTTACTGCTTGAGTAGAAAATCATGTGAAAAACTAGCAGATAAGCTGTCCAGTCTAGGTTTTTCTGCTGCTGCTTACCACGCTGGGTTAGAACATCGCTTTCGCGAAAGCGTACAAGAACAATTCATTAAAGATGAAATTAAGATAGTATGTGCGACCATCGCATTCGGTATGGGAATAGACAAATCTAATGTGCGATTTGTGATTCATTATAATATGCCTAAAAACATTGAAGGATATTATCAAGAAATCGGTCGTGCTGGGCGCGATGGTATTGATGCTCATGCCCTACTATTCCATAGCTATGCAGACATGATTCAATTGCGCAATTTTGCAGGAGATAGTGGTAATAGTGAAGTGCAAATTGCAAAGCTAGAGCGCATGAAACAATTTGCCGAAGCACTCACCTGTCGCCGTCGTATGTTACTATCTTATTTTAATGAATATCTAGAAAATGATTGCGGTAACTGTGACGTATGCCTTAATAAACCAGACTTCTTTGATGCAACATTAATAACTCAAAAAGCACTAAGTGCTGTTTATAGAATGAAAGAAAGGGCATCACTCAATTTATTAATCGATGTATTGCGCGGTGCACAAAATGCAAGTGTGCTCGATAGTGGTTTTCAATCTATAAAAACTTATGGCGCAGGACGTGATATATCATGGAATAACTGGCAACAATATATCATACAAATGATTAATCAAGGATTGCTAGAGATCGCCTTTCATGAATTTAACCATCTTAAATTAACACCGCAGGCACAAGCTGTACTTTTTGAAAAACAAAAAGTACAACTAGCTGTTATCCCTAAACCCGAAGAGCTTGCTGCAAGAAATGCAAAAGCAGCACAAGAAGCCTTGCCTATTGATATTAATAAAGATTTGTATGCAGGATTACGCAAGTTAAGAATGCAAATTGCGTCCCAAGAGAATCTGGCACCGTACATGGTTTTTAGTGACGCCACATTAAAAGACATCGCCTCTAGAATTCCACTAACAATTGATGAGTTTGAAGATATTACTGGTGTCGGAAAACACAAGTTAGATACCTATGGAGAGTCATTTTTAAAACTCACGCAAGGTTTTAAGATGATGCGCGAGGGCGATTTTATATATCGTGTAGTGATTTCAAAACCTAAGAAGAAAAAAAAGAGCGGTCCAAAAAAAGACACTGTAATGGAAAGTGTAAAGCTCTACTGGGCTGGAAAAACACTTAAAGAAATATCTGAAATTAGATCACTTAAAGTAGACACAATACTATCTCATCTAGGAAAACGATATGTAAGTCATAAAGATGTTGATTTAAACGCACATATTTTACCAGAAGAACTTGCAGAGATTGAACCATTATATGAAAGTTATGAGAAAGAGAATGCACTCAAGCCCATATTTGAAAAATTCAATGGAAAATACAGTTATGGAAAATTGCGTCTCGCCATGTATTTAATAGAAGCTACAACCACTGTAAAATAATCTACACATGAAAATAGACCAATTAGAACCAGGTTACTTTGGTATAGGCATACAGCACGGTAAAACTCCTGAAAACCTAGGTGTCTTATGGCGTAGTGCTCAAAATCTAGGTGCTAGCTTTGTATTTACAGTAGGAAAAAGATATGCAAAACAGGCCTGTGACACACATGATATTGTTAAAGCAATGCCTTATTTTCATTATGATACTTTTGAAGATTTTTATAATCACCTACCTAAAGGCGCCATGATTATAGGTGTCGAGCTTGACGAGAGAGCAATAGATCTTCAGAAATTTAAACATCCTCGTAATTGTGTTTATCTACTAGGTGCTGAAGATCATGGACTTACCAATGAAGCTATTGAAAAATCTCATCATTTAATAAAGTTTAATACTCCTAAAAGCTTGAATGTAGCGGTGGCAGGCAGTATAATTATGTATGATAGATCAATTAAAGGCAGTCATATTTATTTAAAAGGCACACCTAAGTAGCCTGCAAGCTCCTATAAATACTCAAAAAACTAAAATAATCTGGGTATTAACAATTTAGAAATAATAATCCCTATACCTTTGTTATTATTAATTATTACATTTTATTACAATGAAAGAAGGTACTGTAAAGTTTTTCAACGAGTCTAAAGGATTTGGATTTATCGTTGAAGAAGGATCACAAAACGAATGCTTCGTGCATGTAACTGGACTTATCGATGAGATAAGAGAAGGTGACCGCGTTGAGTATGAAGAAAAAGAAGGGAAAAAAGGAATGAATGCTGTAAACGTAAGAGTTGTACAGTAATAAAGTCATATTTTTTTGTATTCAAAAGCCCTTTCAAATTGAAAGGGCTTTTTTATTTCTATTATTGTTTTAATTAATGACAGCCACAGTTGCCATCACCACAGTCACTCGTTTTTTTAGATGGAAATAATGATTTTCTAAATAACCAACCTAGTGCTACTAAAACGACAACAGCAACTAATATATATTGTAATAATTCCATTATTTGAGAATTTGATATGCTGCAAGAGCTGCAAAATAAGCTATAACCGTCATAGCTGTAAATTGTATAGCTGGCCATTTCCAGCTATTAGTTTCTCTTTTTACTATAGCTAGCGTACTCATACATTGCATAGCAAATGCATAGAATAGCAATAACGATATACCACTAGCAAAATTAAATAACGGTCCGCCTAGAATAGGATTAACCTCGGCTCTCATACGGTTTTTAATTGTCTCCTCTTCATCACTTCCAACACTATAAATTGTAGCAAGTGTACCTACAAAAACCTCTCTTGCAGCAAATGAGCTTACAATAGCGATACCTATTTTCCAATCATAACCTAGTGGTCTTACTGCCGGCTCTATCCCTTTACCTATATAGCCTATAAAACTGTGCTCTAACTGTTGTGATGCTATCTTATTAGTCAATTCTTCTTCTGATAAATTCTGACCTGCATATTGCTCTTTAACAATCTCTTCTGCATTAGTAAACTGCTCACCGATTCCATGACTAGCTAGCAACCATAAAATCACTGATATTGCCATAATTATCTTACCTGCACCTAATACAAAACTTTTCGTTTTTTCAAGAACTGTGATACCCACATTTTTTAACATGGGCAACTTATAGGCAGGCATTTCCATTACAAAAAAGGCTTTGCGCTTGATAGGTAATATCTTATTGAGCACCCAAGCAGAGAATATTGCTGCTCCAAATCCTAACATATATAATAACATCAAGGTTAACCCTTGCATATTGAAAATCCACCAAACTTCTTGCTCTGGTATTACTAAGGCTATAATTATTAAATAAACCGGTAATCTTGCAGAACATGTAGTAAAAGGGACAACTAGGATGGTAATTAAACGTTCTTTCCAGTCCTCTATATTACGTGTTGCCATAACTGCAGGTATGGCACAAGCAGTACCAGATACTAATGGCACGACACTCTTACCACTCAAGCCAAATTTTTTCATAATGTGATCCATAAGGAAAACTACCCTACTCATATAACCACTCTCTTCAAGGATGGCAATGAATAAAAACAAAAAGGCTATTTGAGGAATGAATATGACGATACCGCCAAGTCCTGGAATGATTCCTTCAGATATTAAATCAGTAAAAGGACCTTCGGGAAGCGATGTTTGCGCCCATGAACTTGCTTTTGCAAAAAAGGTATCTATCCAGTCCATAGGATAGGTAGACCAATCATAGATCGCTTGAAATATCAGTAGTAATATCACAAAGAAAATAAGATAACCCCAAACTTTATGAAGTAAAACTCTATCTAATCTAGTCCTTAAATCTTTTGCTTGCGATTTATCTACATTCAATACCTTAGTCAATAGACCATTGATAAACTGGTATCTGACGACTGTTTCCTTGTGTTGCATTTTTTTTAAGTCACTTTCAGACTTAACAGCAAATGAACTCGATTTTAAATCTTCTAAATCCCTATTCCTATCTATTTTACCAAAATTTACATCTTGAGTAATCACCAACCATAACTTATATATTGACTGTTTAGGATAGGCTTTTCTTAAAGTTTCAAAATATTCTGGATCTATAGTAGAGGCGTTTACACAAGGTACAGATTTCAGGTTTTTATATTCTGAAATAGCTTTTTTAAGGTCATCGACACCTATATTTTTTCTAGCACTCACTAACACTACACGAGTATTGAGTTCTTGCTCCATTAATTCTATATCTAGAGAAATAGCCTTGCGTTGCATGCGATCAGCCATATTAATCACTAATATGGTAGGTATTTCTAGATCTTTAATCTGTGTAAACAGAAGCAAATTACGTTTAAGATTCTCAATATCAGAAACTACCACAGCAACATCTGGATAGTCTTTTGAGTTTTTGTTGAGCAACGTCTCAACGACGACACTTTCATCTAGACTAGAGGTATTGAGACTGTAAGTACCAGGTAAATCTAGTATATGAGCTTTTAAACTGCGATCTAGTTTACAAATCCCTTCTTTTTTCTCTACAGTAATACCTGGATAGTTTCCTACCTTTTGGTTTAAACCAGTAAGTCTGTTAAAAAGGGATGTTTTTCCTGTGTTAGGATTACCTATAAGTGAAACATTAATCGATTTACCCATGACGTTTCACTATTATTTGCTGAGCAGTTTCACGCCTTATAGCCAGATAAGTACCATTTATATTAAGATAAATTGGATCTTGAAAAGGAGCACTTTCCATCATCATCACTACATTACCCGGTAAGCAACCCATTTCAAGGAGTTTAAGAGGTACCTGTTCCTCATTAAAGGAAACGATTGTGGCTTGTTCGCCACGTTTTAGATGTGCTATAGTATCGCTCAAAGCTTATTTAGAATAAATTTGAATAAGCAAAAGTAAGTTAAGAAGTAGGAATGAAAAAATTTAGAATCCTAAACTTTTGTTGTCGTCAAAATAACATTTATACTTAGGTAGATTATTTTAATCTATTAATCATGATTTCAAAAGTGGTTCCCTTATCCTTTTTACTCTCTGAAACCCTAATCGTGCCTTTATGATAATCTCTTATAATACGATGCGCTAGAGACAGACCTAATCCCCAACCTCTCTTTTTAGTCGTAAATCCTGGAGTAAAAACTTGATTCCATTGATTTTTAGGAATACCCTTTCCTGTATCAGTAACCGTTATAAAAACATTATGAGCATCTGCACGCAGATAAACTTTTATAGCTCCTTTACCTTTCATGGCATCAATACCATTTTTTATTAAATTCTCAATAACCCAAGCATATAGTTGCTCATTAAGTTTTACCATAATCGGTTGACTAGGTAAATCAACGTCAAAAACTACCAATTTTGAGCTGCGTGAAGAAATATAATGAACAGCTTTATCTGTCTGATCTACTATATCCATTTCAGACAATGTAGGGATCGAACCTATTTTAGAAAATCGCTCTGTAATGGTTTGCAACCTGACGATATCTTTTTCCATTTCGGCTATATAACTAGGGTCGACATCAGTGTCTTTAAGTAATGTGGTCCAACCTACTAATGATGATAGCGGTGTTCCTATCTGGTGAGCACTTTCCTTAGCCATACCGGCCCAGAGTTTATTTTGCTCACTTGCTTTTGTAGAGCGATAGAAAAACCAAATAACCGCACCAAACAGCACCAATATCAACAACAAAGCCATTGGGAAATACTTCATTTTAGTAATTATAGGACTTTCACCATAGTAAATAGTTTGAAAAGGCGCGCCATCATAGTTAATACGAATCGGCTCATTTTCAGAAGCATACTCTGCAATTAAAGATCTTAATTTTATAGTATCGTTCATGATATGCTCTGGTAAATTACGAGCCTTCATATCGCCCTTATAATTCACCTCTATCATAGGAATTGTCGTGGTGTTTTCTGTCACGGTAGACCCAAGATTTCCCATTTCGGCCTCTAAAGATTGATTGACTAAATCATCAATGGCAATCTCGTATTCTTTCATGTTCTTTTGCTCACTTTCTTTGAGTTGTTGAAAAAACTCATACGTATTCCAAAGAATAAGAGCTGTGATTATCATTGCAAAGGCTATGATCACCCATCTCAACACATTACGATTTGCTGTAAAATTCATGAAAGCTTTTAAGAAATTTAAATATAGTATAATAAGTCAAACGCGCTTAACATGGTTTTATGATATCAAGGAAAAGGTCTTGTTTAATTCTTATTTCTACTTTACATAAACGCTTTAAAATCCATACCTTTACCATCCTTAAAAAATCACGGTGAAACTAGATCCAAAAGATACAAAAACAGCTCATTTACACAGCGTTATGCTGGGCGCGGTACAACCTCGACCTATCGCATTTGCGAGTACAATTGATGAGGATGGTAATGTAAACTTATCGCCTTATTCTTTTTTCAACGTTTTTAGCGCAAATCCACCTATCATGATTTTTTCACCTGCACGTCGGGTAAGAGATAATTCTATAAAGCATACGTTAATTAATGCTAGAGCAACAGGTGAGGTCGTTATCAATATAGTAAACTATGATATAGTACAACAAATGTCGTTGAGTAGTACTGAGTACGGTGCTGATGTTGATGAATTTGTAAAATCTGGCTTAACTGCAGTAGCATCAGACATGATTGCACCACCTCGAGTTGCAGAAAGTCCTGTTCAATTTGAATGTAAAGTAAAAGAAATTGTAGAGCTAGGACAGGAAGGTGGCGCTGGTAATTTGATTATATGCGAGGTAGTCATGGTTCACGTTAATGATGAGGTCCTAGATGAAGATGGTAAGATAGACCAAGTTAAAATCGACACGGTTGCCCGTATGGGTGGCAACTGGTATTGCCGTTCTAAAGACGCGATGTTTGAAGTACCTAAACCATTGGCAACGCTAGGTGTAGGTGTTGACGCACTACCTGATCACGCAAGAAATAGTACCATACTCACAGGTAACGATTTAGGAAAATTAGGGAATATTGAGGCTATACCAGATAGAGAATCTGTTATCGCTTACGCGAAAGCGGAAAAATTATCAATTTTAGATAATAAAGAAAAACATATACGTGCACAAGAGTTGATCCTAGAAGGCAACATAATCGACGCATGGAAAATTATATTATTATAACATGGAAGTACAAGGAAAAATTAAAGTAATAGGTGAAACCAAATCTTTTGGTGCTAGTGGATTTCAAAAACGTGAACTAGTTATCACTACTGAAGAACAATATCCACAGCATTTAATGTTAGAATTTGTTCAAGATAAAACTAGCTTATTAGATAGTTTTCAAGTAGGTGAACCAGTAAAAGTAGGTATCAACTTGAGAGGTCGTGAATGGCAAAGCCCACAAGGAGAGATTAAATATTTTAACTCTATTGTAGGATGGAGAATAGAACGTGTAGGAGCTACTCCAGCTGCACCATCACAGGAAATACCGCCGTTTGATGAATTTGATCCTATTTCAAATTCAAAAAATGAAGATCACGACGACCTACCTTTTTAAAAAAAAGACAAATGAGATTAGTAAGAACTGATTCTCATAATATCGATTTTAAAAAGTTAGTAGAAGAATTAGATGCATATCTAGCTATTACTGATGGTGAAGAACATGAATTCTATGACCAGTTTAATAAATTAAACCATATTAAACATGTCGTTCTCTGTTATTACAGGGATTCTATTCTAGCCGGTTGTGGAGCGATTAAAGAATATGATTCTCAAACCGTAGAGGTTAAAAGAATGTATACAGTCACCGGTTTCCGTAATACGGGAGTTGCATCTAGTATTTTAAAAGAAATAGAACAATGGACTAAAGAACTGTCCTACAATAGATGTATTTTAGAAACAGGCACACGTCAGCTGGAAGCTATTGGTTTATATAAAAGTAATGGTTATCAAATTATTGATAATTATGAACCTTATAGAGATGCATTAAACAGTTTATGCTTTGAAAAAAGAATCAGCTAACTCTATAAATTAAAAAATCCCAACCATTACAGTTGGGATTTTCTTTCTTAATAGGTTAGCCTTCAAACAAACTCAAAAAAAGCAATGATGAAATAAATTAGATAAGAAGGCTTCTCAAAGATTAACATTTTTATCTCAAATTGCAAACTTAATCGTCTAAAATCGTGCAAACTCTAGATCATAATCTCATTTTTCCGCATCCTAGCAGTGCTCCAGACCATGGCTTACTTGCTATAGGTGGCGATTTAAGTGTAGAAAGACTACTACTGGCTTATCAGTCAGGCATTTTTCCATGGTATAGCGATGGTGACCCTATTTGCTGGTGGAGCCCTGATCCTAGAATGGTATTTGACCTACAAAGTGATGAACCTATGAGAGTCACAAAGTCATTAAAACAAAGTCAACGCAACAAAGGTTATATAATCAAAGAAAATACTTGCTTTACAGAAGTGATGCATCATTGTGCCCTAGTAAAGCGTCAGGATGAAACTGGAACTTGGATAAATGATGATTTTATAAGTTCATACTCAAGATTACATGAATTAGGTCATGCAAAAAGTATTGAGGTTTTTAAAGAGGACGTATTAGTAGGTGGTTTATATGGAATTGATTTACCTGAAAAAAAGATTTTTTGTGGAGAATCTATGTTTACTCTAGCAACTGATGCTAGTAAGATTGCTCTATTACATTTAGTGAAATCCCTTAAATCTAAAGACTACCATTTCATCGATGCACAGCTATATAATGATCATTTACACAGTTTAGGCGCTATTGAAATAGATCGCGAAGTTTTTTTAAGCTATTTATAAAGAATAAAAAACACCCAAGTTTATAAATAAAGAGCGATTTATAAGGTTAGTATAATTTTCCCAGCGATATTCATTTACCAACTGTAATTTTATATTATTACTCAGTGCTCTACCTAGGCCTATAGCTACTCTTTGATCATATCCTGGCTTTTCATTTGCCTGTGCAATAAAAATGGTCTCTATGCTAGATGTTAAGTAAAATTCGGTCGCATCAACGGTTGCACCATTTAGCGGGAAGGATCCAGAAAGTCGATAGCGCCATCGGTAAGTTAGATTTTCGCCTCTAATGCGTTGATCCCACCGCAAACGATGAGCGATTTTGAGATTATTATATTTCCGTGCATAGACAAATTGCTCTGTAAATCTGAGTTCTTCAGGACGTTGATCATCAAAAAGCTCTCGATACATCACGCCCATTCCTATCTGTGAATAGAAACCTACTTCATAGCTGGCAAATTGCACAGCTTGAACATGTAAGGCGTTCCATCCATTATTAACAATACTACGATGTTCTAAGGCACTATTAAATTTCCACCTACCACTATTATCCCAGCGCACATTTATTGATGGTTGTACAATATAATTATTTACAACTTGAGCTGTTGAGATTAACGGCATGAACAAAAAGGCAAAAATCCTAAAATAGTATGAAGTCATATTTTAGTTTTTTTACTGCGCGATGCTTTAGTAATATTCCTTCTTTACTAAAAAGTAATTCTTTACGGTAGATTTTATCATTTTCTTTAAAAGCAACAATCAATTCAAAATTATCAAAATCATCATTTTCTAATCGATTAGATATCAGCAAGGCGTCTTGATCATCTATAACGTACTGTTTTTGAATTTTTTCAACTTTAAAACGAGTTGATATTCCCTTAAGCTTATCAGTAATTATGGTGAAAATGCTAGACTCTATTTGTCTTTTTTTAATAAGCACCTCTATATCTATTACATTACCTTTTTGATCACACTCTACACTATATCTGTAACCACTTAGTTTGTATTTAGCTTCATAGGTAATTAAAGAGCCATCTGTTTCTTTATAATATTTAATCCTCCTGCGCGCCTTACTTATGGTGTAAACGAGATTTCTCGCATCTGCCGGAAAATCATCAATATCAATTCGTTCCTCTTGCTCAATTTTATAATTATGGCCTTGTTGAGCTATTGTAAATTCCGCTTTCGCGAAAGCGAATACTAAAAAGAGTATAATTTTATACCTCATCATATCGATGACAATTTATCTCGTGATCATTAACCATTCCTGTAGCCTGCATAAATGCGTACATAATTGTAGAACCTACAAATTTAAAACCTCTCTTTTTTAAATCTTTGGAGATCTGGTCAGAAAGCGCCGTGTTTGCCGGTGCAGTCTTGTAATCTAAAACTTGATTTTTAATAGGCTTACCATCAACATAATTCCACATGTATTGAGAAAAACTACCAAACTCTTTTTGAATCTCCATAAAAAGTTGAGCGTTAGTAATTATAGATTTGATTTTCAATTTATTGCGGATAATCCCAGCATTCATTAATAATTCATCCTGCTTATTCTGATTATAGTTTGCAATTTTTTGAACATCAAATTGATCTAATGCATCGTAGTAATTTGCACGCTTTTTTAAGATAGTAATCCAACTCAAGCCAGCTTGCATAGTTTCGAGAATAAGAAACTCAAAAAGTGTCTGATCATCATAGACTGGCTTTCCCCATTCCGTATCGTGATATGATTCATACAACTTATCGCCTAAGCACCAGCCACATTTATGTTTTTCCATACATCGAATTTAAGAACACTGTGAGCGTCGACCAAACCTGACCACACTAGAATTCACTTTATTTTTTCTGTTTTATCTTTAACAACTATGAAAAGAACACTTCTACTTTTAACCGCTATCATAATTTCTTCTTGCGGTTCTCAAAAAACTATAGCTACTGACCAATTAGATCGTACAATAGATAACTGGCACCTTGCGGCAGCGACTGCTAGCTATGATGACTATTTTAATTTAATGACCAGTGATGCTGTTTTTATAGGAACTGACGCAACTGAAAACTGGCAATTGCAAGAATTTAAAGCTTTCTCAAAACCATACTTTGATAAAGGTAAAGCCTGGTCTTTTACATCTCTCGAACGTCATATTTATAAACACAATCGTGTAATTTATTTTGACGAACTATTAGATACACAAATGGGCATATGTCGTGGTAGTGGTGTCTTGAAAAAAGAAGATGGAGTTTATAAAATTGCTCATTATGTGCTATCCATAGCCGTACCTAATGAAAATGTTGCGTCACTCACGGAGCTCAAAAAGCTATGGGATGATAATTACAAAAAGGAATTAGCACTTAAAAAGGTTCCTTAAATAAATGACAAGTTGGCTATTATACATTATGATAATTGCGGTAATAGCCTTGTTATAGCCTTTTACGACGGTAAGAACTACTTTTTGTCGATTAAACCTTACAAAAACCTGTTAGCTTTCAAGGTAATTAGGACATATTTAACAAGATGTTATCAAATCGTGACTTCTGTCCATTATATTGCGCCACCATTAAAACCGCTTTATGAAGTTATTATCTTTTTTAATCCTTTTAGGATTTGCTTTTTCAACAGCTCAACCAGGACTCGATAATCCATGGATGGAGCAATTAAGAGAAATAAAATCTGAAAATGAAATTACCTACCAGGATATTAAAAATGCAGGAGAAGCCTATTGGGAAACCCATGATAAAAATGCTAAAGGAAGTGGTTACAAACCATTCATGCGATGGTTAGATGCTGCAAAGGCTTATGTAAAAGAAGATGGCACGATACAAGGAGCAGAAGAACTGGAAACAATTCTAATCGAAAGAGATTTTAGAAAAAGTGGCCTTTCTGACAACTCTAACTGGAGTGCAATAGGTCCCTTTTCTATACAAGGTACAGGATCATGGTCTACAGGAACTGGTAGAGCAAACACGGTGACTATAGACCCTAACAACCCAAATATTTATTACTTAGGTTCACCAAGTGGAGGAATATGGAAATCTACTGATGCTGGAGTTTCATGGACACCTATTTCAGATTTCTTATCCCAGATAGGAGTAAGTGCCATAGCCGTAGACCCGACAGATTCTGACGTTATTTATATAGGTACAGGTGATGATGACGCTAGAGACTCAAGCAGTATAGGATTAATGAAATCTGTCGATGGAGGAATTACTTGGAATAGTACTGGATTAACATTTATAGGTGCAACTGCAAATATTAGTGAGGTATACTTAGACCCGAGAGATAGTAACAAAATATTTGTCTCTTCAAATTTTGGTTTCTACAGATCTGTTGATGGTGGTGTGAGCTTTTCAAGAACTTTTCCCGCAAACGTGAAAGACATCAAATTAAAGCCCGGATCACCAGACACCATATACCTTAGTACAAACAATTCCTTTTTTGTATCAACTGATAATGGTGTCTCATTCACTCAGCCATCTACAGGTTTACCTAATGGTATGAGAAGAAGCGTTATAGGTGTTTCTCCTGCTAACCCTAATTATGTTTACTTATTAATTATTGACGGCAGTGCTAATTTAATGGGTTTATATCGATCTATTAATAGTGGATTAACTTTTACACGTCGAGATAATGGTACAGACATTCTAGAAAGCGGACAAGGGAACTATGATCTTGCCCTAGAAGTATCTACGACTAATGCAGAAATAGTTTACACTGGTTGTTTAAATGTATGGAAATCCTTTAGTGGTGGCAGCTCTTTTACAAAAATAAACTCATGGAGCAACCCTACCGGTAGCACTTATACTCATGCAGACATTCATCAAATTAGACAATTTGGTTCTGAACTATTTGTAATGTCTGATGGCGGAATTTATAGAAGTAATAATAATGGTGGTTCTTTTACAGATTTAACAGCTGGAGCTCAAATAGGACAATTTTATAGAATTGCCGTTAGCACACAATCAAGCGCACAAGTGATAGGAGGTTTACAAGATAATGGTGGACAAGCTAGAAGCGGTAATCAATGGAAAAACTTTTATGGTGCCGACGGAATGGATGGTGGTATAGATCCATTAGATTCAAATATACGTTACGGGTTTACTCAAAATGGTGGTGGGCTTTACTTTACAAATAATGGCGGAAACTCAATTCTTAACTCTATCAATCGTCCTAATGGTGAAAGTGGTAACTGGATCACGCCATTAAAAGTGGATAGTCAAGGTACAATTTATGTAGGGTATACTGCTTTGTATAAAGTACAAAACAACGGTTTTGTTGCTGTTTCCTCTCCATTTAGTTCTAATATCGATTTAATTGAAATAGATCCAAATGACGATAACACAATTTACATAGCCATCAACAATCTTCTTTATAGAAGTATAAATGCCGGTTCCAATTTTTCATTGGTTTCTAACTTCCCACAAGACATCGCAGCAATTGAAGTTAGTAATACAGATCATAATATCGTTTACCTTTCGACAGAAGAATCATTTGGTAGCGTTTATAAAAGTTTGAACCAAGGAAGTAGTTTTACCGATATAACAGCAAACCTACCTAGCCTAGGTAAAAATACCATTGCAAGTTTACCGATGAGTGTAGATGGAGAAATATTTTTAGGAACAACCTTAGGAGTCTATAAATATGATGACGTAACTGCTCAATGGTCAACTTTCAATAACAATTTGCCAAATGCAAACATCAGAGATCTTGAAATCAATGGAGTAGACAATGTGCTTACTGCTGGGACTTATGGTAGAGGTATCTGGCAAACATCCGTGACTGCCGGTCCACCACCTACAGATATTGAGTTGGTAAGCATAAACTCTTCCAATACTGGTTTTTCTTGTGGAGATACGGACATTGATATTGTAATTGAAAATGGAGGAACAACAGCTATAAATAGTTTCAACCTTGATTATACTATTAATGGTGGTTCTTCTGTTAATAGCACTTACAGCACTGCAATACCTGCACAAAGTCAAACCACCGTAAGCCTAACAGGATTGTCACTCAATCTAGGTACAAACGACATATCAGTAACGGTGAATACAACAAATGACGCTTTTGCCAGTAACAATAATGAAACCACAACAATACTTAAAAATAATAGTGGTGTCATTAATGATATTCACCAATTTGAAAATAGGAATCTATTAACATTTAATGAAACTGGCGGAACAAATCAATGGGAACGTGGCATACCAGCAGGACCTATTCTTAATCAAGCCGTAAGTGGTACACAAGTATATGCAACTAATCTAACTGGTGAGCACTCAAATGATACAGTAGCATATTTGTATACAGGCTGTTACAATCTCAATGGAGTCATCAATCCTACACTACAATTTGATATGGCATTTGAGTTAGAACAAGATTGGGATTTGATGTATATAGAATACACCATCAATAGCGGCAGTAACTGGAATATTTTAGGTAGCGCAACTGATTCTGGCTGGTATAATTCTAGCAGAAGTCCCAATGGCGTAAATTGCTTTAATTGTGTAGGAGCGCAATGGACAGGAACAGATGCCGTTATGAAAACCTATTCTTATGATTTGAGCCAATTTAATTCAGAGAGTAACATCACTTTTCGATATGTGTTTATTTCTGACCAAGCAGTCACTGAAGAAGGTGTAGTCCTTGATAATGTAGTCGTAACTGGAACATTAAGCAGCGATAGCAATACACTTTTAGATTCTTATAAAGTTTTCCCTAACCCGTCAAAAGGTGACTTCACACTATCATGGAATGGTAAAGACGCTTTTGATTACAGCATCTATGATGTAACTGGTAAACTGATAAGTTCTAGACTCAACAATACGGGAGAAAGACACTCTATTCATCTTAATAATGTCGCACAAGGAATGTACTTTTTAAACATTTCTACAGCTACAGGTACTGTAACTGAAAAACTTATCGTTAATTAAACAGAGTACGTATCATTTTTCAATTAAAAAAGCCTGCAATATTGCAGGCTTTTTTAATTGAAAACTAGTTAATTATAAACTAAATACTAGAGTTAAAACCCAACAATTATTATCTTGTGTAACATTTATCAAACAGAGTTTACTAACCTCTCAAACTATATAAACATGAACTTAAAAAAAACCTTACTTGCTTCTTGCGCGGTGGCTATTGCAGTCACATCTTGTAAAGAACCGGCAAAAGACTATCCTGGTCTGGACATGACCGCAATGGATACTAGCGTTTCTCCTAAAGACGATTTTTATCGTTATGTAAATGGAAAATGGATAGATTCTACTGAGATACCTGCAGATCAAACAGTTTGGGGTGGCTTCAATAAACTTAGAAAAGATACTGATGCAGACATGCTTGCTATCCTAGACAAAGCCATGAATGATAAAAACCTTGATCAATCTTCAGATCAAGCAAAAGCAGTTTTTGTATATCAAAGTATAATGGATACAGAAGCTAGAGATAAAGCTGGTTATGAACCTTTATTACCATATCTTGAGCAAATTGAGGCTATTAATTCAGTCGATGAAATACCTGCTCTACTTGCTGAGCTTTCTTCAAAAGGCTTACGTGGCTTTTATGGATTTGGTGTAGGTCCAGACGCTCAGAACACAGATATAAACGTAGCTCAAATGGGTCCTGGTGCTTTGGGAATGCAGCGTGAATACTATGTAGATCTAGATGATGCTGATAATGTTGAAAAACTAGCTGCTTACGAAAAGCACGTTGCACGTATGCTGACATTAACAGGTACTGATGCAGCACAAGCAGCAAATGATGCTAAAACGATCATTGCCATAGAAACACAAATGGCACAACCACGTTTAGATAAAGTAGCTCGTAGAAACCCGCAATTAAGCTACAATCCAATGAGTTTAGATGAATTTAAAACTCTAGTACCATCTATAGACTGGGATGAATATTTTGAAAAATTAGAGGTTAAAGATTTTGATAGAATTATTGTTTCTCAACCAGCATATATGGCTGCATTAAATAATATGTGGGATAATAGTAATCTAGATGCTATGAAAACTTACATGCGCTGGACTATGGTAGATGCAGCAGCTACTATGCTATCTACAGAATTAGAGGATGCAAACTGGGACTTTTACAGTAAAACGATGCGTGGTGCAAAAGAACAACGTCCTAGAGATGAGCGCGCACTAGGAACCGTGAACGGAACTTTAGGTGAAGCTCTAGGTCAACTATATGTAAGTGAAAAATTTCCTGCAGAGGCAAAAGCCAAAGCCAAAGAGATGATTGAATATGTAAAGAAAGCATATGAAGTACGCATCAATGGATTAGCCTGGATGAGTCCTGAGACTAAGGTTAAGGCTATTGAAAAACTTAACGGTATGACTATTAAAATAGGTTATCCAGACCAATGGAAAGATTATTCAGAAATGGAAATCAAAAGTCCTGCAAACGGAGGTACTTTATTTGATAATATGCTAGCTGTACAATCTTGGAACTACCGCGATAATCTTAATAAACTGGGAGAAAAAGTAGATAAGACAGAATGGTTCATGTCTCCACAAACCGTGAACGCATACTACAATCCGTACTATAATGAAATTGTTTTCCCAGCAGCTATTTTACAACCGCCATTTTATAACTATGAAGCAGACGCTGCCTTCAACTTTGGTGGTATGGGAGCTGTAATTGGACATGAAATTTCTCATGGATTTGATGATAGCGGCGCAAAATTTGACGCAAACGGTAATATGACTGACTGGTGGACTGCAAATGATAAAACACAATTTGAAGACTTAGGTAAAGATCTTGCAAATCAATATAGTGCTATCGAAGTATTACCTGGTGTTAATATCAATGGTGAATTTACATTAGGTGAAAACATTGGTGATTTAGGAGGTGTTAATGCCGCATATGATGCTCATCAATTATGGATGAAAGATAAAGGTCGCCCAGAAGCGATTGATGGATTTACACCCGAACAACGTTTCTTTTTAAGTTGGGGAACAGTATGGCGCACTAAAATGCGTGAAGAGGCCTTAAAGCAACGTATTAAAGGTGACACACACTCACCAGGTATGTATCGTGGTTATGTACCGCTTCAAAATATCGATGCATTTTATGATGCATTTGAAATTACAGAAACAGATGGAATGTATCTCACACCAGAGAATCGTATTAAAATCTGGTAACAGTAATTTTGTAAAAAATCAAAAGGCTTTCTTAATAGAGAGCCTTTTTTTATGTCGTTGAATTATATTTAAGCCAGCATTAAAGCTTTTTTTATGAAACAATTTTTATTAGTTGCGTTAGTGGTGTTAGGTTCCGCTTTCGCGAAAGCGCAATCCTCATCAAAACAAGAGTATATAAAAGAAAATTATACTAAAACCATCCACCAGATTGAGATGCGTGATGGAGTTAAATTATACACTCAAGTTTATAGCCCAAAGGACACCTCTAAGGAATATCCGATAATGATGCAACGCACATGCTATAGTGTACGACCTTATGGAGAAGACAAGTATCCGAGTAGATTAGGTCCCAATGAAATCCTGATGAAAGAAGGTTACATATTTGTTTATCAAGATGTACGCGGTAGATGGATGAGTGAAGGAGATTTTGACAACATGCGTCCTAACATACCTGGAAATGACGTGAACAACAAGCAAGACATTGATGAAAGTTCAGACACTTATGATACTGTAGAGTGGTTAATAAACAACCTACCTAACAATAATAGAAAAGTAGGTCAATGGGGAATTTCTTATCCAGGATTTTACACCGCAGCAGCTTTACCAGATGCACATCCAGCACTTGTAGCTAGCTCGCCACAGGCTCCTATAGGAGACTTTTTCTTTGACGACTTTCATCATATGGGAGCTACTTTACAGAGCTATATTTTTGCTTATCCAGTTTTTGGTCATCAAACTGAACCTACCACCGAAAGCTGGTATAATGATAAATGGGATCAATTGAGAGCAGCAGGTAGTATGGATGATTCTTATGCATTTAATATGGGTATAGGTCCATTAAAGAATGTAACAGAAAATATATATCCTGATAATTTTTTCTGGAAAGACGTTGCTTCACATCCTAACTATGACGAATTCTGGCAAAAACGTTCTATTATACCACATTTAGATAATGTTGATCACGCAGTTATGACCGTAGGTGGCTGGTTTGATGCAGAGGATCTTTATGGCCCATTAAATATCTATAAAAATGTAGAACGCAACAATCCTAATAATAAGAACAACATCATTGTCATGGGACCATGGAGTCATGGTAACTGGGCGAGAGAACCTGGTCATCAGATGGTGAACCATATCCATTTTGGTGATAGTTTATCGACTTTTTATCACAGAGAAATAGAAACTCCTTTCTTTGAACATCACTTAAAAGGAGAAAAAAATCCGGTTCTACCAGAGGCATATATGTTTGATACTGGATTAAAGCAATGGGAGAAATTTATGCAATGGCCGCCACAGCAAGATGAAATCGTGTTTAGTTTTGGTAAAAATGGAGAGTTGTTGATTAATAAAAAAGGCGATAAAAAAGAAACTTTCTCATACATGAGTGATCCATCAAAACCAGTGCCTTTTAGAAGTGAAATAACACCAGTTACATTCACACCACGTGCTTACATGACAGACGATCAGCGTCACGCTTCTAGAAGACCAGACGTGCTAACCTTTCAAACAGATATTCTTACTGATGACATGACACTTGCTGGAGAAATACAGGCAAATCTAGAAGTAATTCTTAAGGGAATCACTGATGCCGACTTTATCGTTAAGGTAATAGACGTATATCCAGACGACATGAAAAATGAAGAACATACACCAGAGCATGTAACTCTTGCAGGCTATCAACAATTAGTGCGTGCAGAAACTTTTAGAGGTCGTTTTAGAAATGATTTCTCAAAGCCAGAGCCTTTTAAAGAAGGTAAAAAGACTAGCGTAAACTTTCCTCTACAAGACGTATTACACACTTTCAAAAAAGGTCATAGAGTAATGATTCAAATACACAGCACTTGGTTTCCATACATAGACCGCAATCCTCAAAAATATGTAGATAACATATTTGAGGCGACAGAAAGCGACTTCACAACTGGGCAAGTAACTATTACCGGAGCAAGTTCTGTAAGTGTTGGTGATAACAATGGTATTGAAAAACAATTACCTAAAGTGAAGATGTAAGTTTAGTAGCAATCAAGAAATGGATTTTGAAGCTCTTTTAACTTATAAACCGATAGATCAAGGTGGAAGAACAACTAAAGCTATTACAGGTTATAGACCACATATAGAATTTGATCATATTCCTGGTTTTTTAACTTCTGGTGCCCAAAGATTTTTAGATCAGGAAGAAATTGGTGCTGGTGAAATTGTGAAAGCAGAGATTGCGATTGCTACATATTATGGAATTGTTGGTAATTTAAATTTGGTCGATACCTTTACATTTAGCGAAGGTAAAAATGTAATTGGCACAGGTAGAATAACGAATATTTTCAATAAAAACTTGTTGAATGTATACTCTCAAAAGCAAGTAAATAATCTAATTATCAGATTAGAATCTGCAATTAAGTTTGCGCACATAAATAAAGTTTTATTAGTTCAAAATATTAAAATATCTATTGATTCTAATAAAGATTTAATTATTACTGGATTCAGTAAATCGCAAAATTTTGATATGATATCGAAAAAATCAGCTCTTTTAGAAATTAATGAGCTTAAGAATACCTATTCACACTGGATTGGCATAATTCCAAGTTTCAAGAATTTTCGAAACTACATTAATCCAACATTTGTATTAAGTTATATGGAATCTAAAAATGGCTTTGGGATATGTATGGCTAATAAAGATGGAATAACGTGGTTAATTGAACTTTAAAAAAGCATGGCTAAACAAAAATAGATATAGTTTTAAAAGCACTTCGACAGGCTTAGTGTGACAAACTCAAAAACTAGCCCTTAGGGATAGCACTGATCAATTTTTTAGTATAATCAGTTTGTGGATTACTATAAAGCACATCAGCTTCATTTTGTTCTTCAACACGACCTTTATTCATCACAATCACTTGATCACAGAAATACTTGACCACGGCTAAATCGTGTGAAATGAATAGATAAGAGAATCCAAAGTCATCTTTAAATTCATTCAATAAATTTAATACTTGTGCTTGTACAGAAATATCTAGAGCACTTACAGACTCATCACAAACAATTAATTCTGGTTCTAATGCTACTGTCCTCGCAATACCTATGCGCTGTCGCTGTCCACCACTAAACTCGTGTGGATAACGATTAAATTGCTCTTGAGTTAAACCTACTCGATCTAGTAATTGCATTACTCGTTTCTTACGATCTGCATCACTATTACCTATTCCATGCCATTTCATAGGTTCCATAATAGCCTGTCCGACGGTTAATCTAGGATTTAGTGAAGCAAATGGATCTTGAAATATAATCTGTAATTCCTTTCTTAAAGATCGCATTTTACGACCCTTAAGATTTGTGATATCTTCTCCTTTATAAATCAATTGACCACTAGTGATATTTTGTAGTCCTAGTATCATGTTACCTAGTGTACTTTTACCACAACCACTTTCACCTACTAATCCCAATGACTCACCAGCATACAACTTGAGGTTCACACCGTTAACGGCGGTAAAAAATTGTTGCTCCTTAAAAAGTTCTTTTTTAAGTGGATATTTCTTGACTACATTAACTAATTCTAGTAAAGGCTTTTGAGTATATAAAACGCTATGAGCTTTGGCTCTTTCTTCATCAGCTACTACCTCAGAAGGAACAGCGTTTGTCATGAAATCGTTTATAGTAGGTAATCTCTTAAGTCTCGATTCGGTATCTGGTCTTGCAGCGATTAAAGCTTTTGTATAAGTTTCTTGTGCATTTTCAAAAAGTTGATCAGGTGTTCCCATTTCAACAATACGACCTTTGTACATGACAGCAATACGGTCAGCTATTTCGTGGACTAGACCTAAATCATGAGAAATAAATAAAACACTCATTCCATACTCTGCCTGTAGTTCTTTAAGCAATAAAATGATCTCTTTTTGAACGGTCACATCTAGTGCTGTTGTAGGCTCGTCTGCTATTAGGATTTTAGGCTTGCAAGCTATAGCCATTGCAATCATCACACGCTGCATTTGTCCACCACTTATCTCGTGCGGATATTTATTAAAAGTTTGCTCAGGAATAGGCAGTTTTACCTTTTTAAAAAGTCGCAGTACTTCTGCTTTAATTTCTTTATTAGATAATTTGGTATGAGTTTCCAGTATTTCGGCAACTTGATAACCGCATGTGATGGTAGGGTTAAGAGAACTCATAGGTTCTTGAAATATCATACTTATCACGCTTCCGCGAAAGCGTGACCAATCCTTACCATTAAAGATTTGCAAATCATTATCGAGTATAGATAGCTCTGTAGCATCAATAATTGCATTTTTAACAGGCAATAGTCCCATCAAAGCTTTAGAAGTAACTGATTTACCACTACCCGATTCTCCTACTACAGCAAGAATTTCATTTTCCAAAAGCTCTAAATTAACATCAAATAACACTTGATTTTTTAGATCTCCATTTCTAAAAGAAACATTAAGGTTATTGATAATCGCTAATGGCTTATTTTGTGATGATTTGGTCATCTTTAAGTATAGGTTCTAATCGCAATTTAAGAAGTATTTGAGCTACAGCGATAACGTCTTTTTCACAATATCTAGCAATGCGGTTCACATCATTTTCTTCATAATATACATTGCGTACTTGGGATCCGTCTATATCATCTTTAGGAGACGGAATACCTAAAACACGTGTCATTAATTTTAAGGATGTGAAATGTTTATAGTCGCCAAATTTCCACAATTCCATAGTGTCTAAATGTGGTACTTCCCATGGTTTCTTACCAAAGAGATTAAGCTTTGCAGGTATAGCAATTCCATTAATAATCATGCGACGTGCGATATAAGGAAAGTCAAATTCCTTACCATTATGAGCACAAAGCAAATGATGTCGCCCAGAGAAATGATCTTTTAAAAGCGTACTAAACTCTTCAAGCAATTCCACCTCAGTTCCTGTAAAGCTACGTACTCTGAACTGTCTATATGTACGATCTACAAAATACCCTACAGAAATACATACTATTTTACCAAATTCTGCCCAGATACCTGCACGATCATAAAACTCATCAGGTGTATACTCTTCTTTACGTTGATATTTAGTTTTGTCTGCATAGAGCTGCTGATCTACATGATCCAGTTCATTAAACGATGGGTGTAAAGGAACTGTTTCTATGTCTAGAAACAGAACATTCTCGAGTTTAATGGCATCTAGCATATCAGTTACTATTTACATTCCTAATTCATCTCCAGCGTCATCTTCATCTTCTAAACCTTCATCGCCATTTTTATATTCATCACAGTCTACTATAATAGATAAATTTTCTGGTTCATTGAAATTTGCTTTTGATATGTCCAGATTCTCATCTGCATAAACAGCTTTCATGTAAGAACCCCATATAGGTAATGCCATAGTCGCTCCTTGACCATAACGAGTGCTAGAAAAATGAACGGATCGATCTTCTCCACCTACCCATACACCAGACACTAAATTAGGAACAATACCCATAAACCATCCATCAGAGTTGTTTTGTGTAGTACCTGTTTTACCAGCTATTTCATTTTTAAAATCATAAGGATAACCTGTCACAACACTCTTATAGAATTTATTATTTTTTGCCCAACTACCTCTCAGGCGACTACCACTACCCGATTGTGTAACACCTTGCATTAACTTAAGTGTCGTATAAGCAGTTTCTGGATTCATTACATCCCGTGTTTCTGGAACATACTGAAAAAGTACTGTACCATTTTTATCCTGTATGCTAGTAACAAGTACAGGCGTATTATAGATACCTTCATTTGCAAAAACGCCATATGCGCCTACCATCTCAAATAGACTTACATCTGCAGTACCCAATGCTAGTGACGGCACTGGCGCCATATCTTTAGTATTTATACCTAGGCGACCTGCAAGATCTATAACTGGCTGTGGTCCTACATCATCCATTAATCGTGCAGATATTGTATTTACAGAATGAGCTAAAGCATCTTTTAAAGTTCTGATTTTACCATACTTCCCATCGGAGTTACTAGGTGTCCAGTCCTTTGTGTTTCCGTGTTTACCTGCTGGTATCGTATATTCTCCATCTGGTAATTCTTTACAAGGAGAATACTTCAATAAATCTATCGCAGTCGCATACAAGAAAGGCTTAAAGGTTGAACCAGCCTGACGTACTCCTTTTTTAACATGATCAAATTTAAAATGCTTATGATTAATACCACCTACCCAAGCTTTTACATAACCTGTTTGTGGCTCCATAGACATCATACCTACTTGTAAGAATTTTTTGTAATAATAGATGGAATCGCGAGGCGTCATTACGGTATCGCGTTCTCTTCTTGGAGCCTGCCAGTCAAAGACAGTCATCTCTGTTTCTTTATCAAAACTTGCAAGAATCTCTTTTTCTGACTTACCTTCTTTCTTCATTAACTTCCATCGTTCAGAAACTTTAATCGCGCGATTAATAGAAGATTCTACTTGCTTTGCTGTGATGTCTCTAAAAGGAGCCGTTTTCAATTTCTCGTTTTGGGAATCAAACTCAAGCTGTAGGTTTGCCATATGTGCTACCATAGCGTCTTCTGCATATTCTTGCATGCGACTATCGATAGTTACATTGATTTTTAATCCATCATTATAGAGGTTATAATTCTCTCCAGTCTCTGGATTAGTATTACTAGCTGCCCAATCCTTTAACCAGTCTCTTAAGTACTCACGGAAATAAGTCCCCATACCGTCGTTGTGACCTTCTGGAGAGAAGTTTAATTTTATTGGTTGTTCTCTAAGGCTGTCTTTAGTAGCCTCAGTCATTTTTCCATTGCGCACCATTTGAACAAAAACCTGATTACGACGACCTAATGATTTTTCTTTAGATATTTCTCTATAAGGATTGTATTGTCTTGGATTTTTGAGCATGGCTACAAAAACCGCACTTTCTTCTACAGTTAATTCCTTAGGCTCTTTACCGAAATAAATGTTAGACGCTGATCGTATACCTATGGCTTGTTTTAAAAAATCAAACTGATTTAAATACTGCGTGATGATTTCTTCTTTAGTGTATTGCTTTTCTAAACGTGTCGCTATAATCCATTCCCGGATTTTCTGAATTCCACGTTCAATTTTATTACTACTGCGCTGCTCAGTGAAATACAGTTTTGCGAGCTGTTGCGTGATGGTACTTGCACCACCTTTCTGTCCTAAAAAGGCAAATGCTCTAGCGGTACCATATCCATCAATACCACTATGATCCCAGAAGCGCTCATCTTCTGTAGAGACTAATGCATCGATAAGATTTTGTGGTAAGTCGTCGTATTTTACTGGTTTACGATTATCTGTATAGAAGCTACCTAGCGTTTTACCATCTGCCGTAACGATTTCTGTTGCCAGTTCAGATTGTGGGTTTTCTAATATGGTGTGATCTGGTAAAGAACCGAAGATTCCCCAGGCGGTAAGTAAAAACAATAGAATTACCATTCCTATACCTACAAATACTAGTTTCCAGAATAGTTTAACATTCTTCTTAGTCTCTTGCTCTTTTTGAGCTTTTTGTGCTTTAGTTGCTGCCATATTGCACTTGTTTTTCTATACTATAACCTATATCGAGTACTCCTTCTAACTGAGCAATACCGTCTACAGAACCATTTTTTCTCATTGCATGACGTAAGGTGAGAAGATATGTTCCGCTTTCGCGAAAGCGTACTCCTTCCTTATACCATAATTTATTTTCATAAACATCACTATAGCCTGTGCCTAGGAACTGCCCTTGCGGTGTGGCCATGTCGTACTCTAATGTGTCTGTAACGATTTTTCCTTGTGGAAATTTCATTTCAGCTATTAAATACAAATTGCTATATGCATAATCGTGATTATTTCTCATATTAAGAAACATATCATATGTGTTAACCGTATCTATAGACTCAATTTTAAAAACAGGCGCTTCTGTAAGGCTCCATTGAGCGTCACTAAAAGCTACCGATTGCGTTTTTACAATATTGTGATCGCAAGATATTAAGGTTATACAGCTTAAAATTAAAAGTAAAGTGATTCTCATTACTCGCTTTTCTTTGGTGGTCTATTGCGATTATTAGGTCTTTTTTTGCGCGGTTTATTAGCAGTACCGTCACTTGCTGGTTTAGGTTTTGCTTGCTTATTGTCAGCCCCATTTTTGGGCTTATTTTGATTTGCCGGCTTTCTTCTAGGCTTAGGCTTTGGTTTTTGACCTTTTGCTTCTGGCTTTGCATCTTTAGAATGAGATGCCTTAGACGGTGTCTGTTTATTTTGAGAAGTTTTTTTGTTATTACTCTGAGTATTTTTTTGATTAGCACCAGCTGGTCTAGGACCGCGATTATTACGACGCTTTTTGCGTTTTTTATTTTTAGTGGTGGTTTGATCAAAACGAGTTAAACTATCCTGACCTACTACATTCTCAAAATTAACCTCTTCAATGACAACATGCTCTGCTGCATATTCTTCTATGCTAGCTACTTTTTCTTTGGCCTTATTTTTAGAAACAATTTCATGTACTTGTGTTGTAGTTAATGTATGCCAGTTCATCCATTCTCCTTCATAACAATACCACATCAGTCCTTTAAAAATATCTATTTTCTGACAGACAGCAGTTCCTTTTTCAGTGTATAATTTCTGGTTTTGTTTGGGAAAGTCTTTAAGTGCGTCCATGTATGAATCTAATTCATAATTTAAACAACACTTCAATTTCCCACATTGTCCAGCAAGTTTTTGTGGATTTAAAGATAGATTTTGATAACGTGCAGCACTAGTAGTTACTGAACGGAAATCTGTTAACCAAGTTGAACAACATAGCTCGCGACCACAAGACCCTATACCACCTAATCTAGCGGCTTCTTGACGCAAACCTATCTGACGCATTTCAATACGCGTCTTAAACTCTGTAGCGTATTCCCTGATTAGTTGACGGAAATCAACGCGTTCCTCTGCCGTGTAATAAAAAGTAGCTTTAGACCCATCTCCCTGAAATTCTATGTCAGAAATCTTCATTTGAAGGTTTAAACGTATTGCTATCTCACGAGCACGCACCTTCATAGGCTCTTCTCTTTCTCGAGCTGCTTTCCATTTATCTACATCTGTCTGTGATGCAATACGATATACTTTAGGTATATCATCTGTTTCATAACGTATCTTCTTTTTCTTCAACTGTACACGTACTAACTCACCAGTAAGTGTAACTATACCTATGTCGTGACCTGTCTCAGTTTGTGTGGCAACGATGTCACCTATTTTTAATTGTAAATTTTCAGAGTTAACAAAATATTCTTTACGGCTATTTTTAAACCTTACTTCTACATAATTAAAAGGTGCCTGACCGTCTGGCAATTCCATATTTGCTAACCAGTCAAAAACCGTTAACTTATTACATCCACTAGTACCACAAGTACCATGATTTTTACAACCGCCTGGAGTTCCCCCACCGGTTCCACAACTATTACAGCTCATTAATCCTACGTATATATATTGAAATCCAAGCGATTAACTCACTGGATTGAATCATTGTTATTAAACGTAAATATAGGGAAATAAGTATAGGGAAATAAGCTGCTTTTAAGGAAGTGATTTAATGACATCGTGTAAAAGCATCAAACTCTAATGGTTAACTATACAACATAAAAAAAGCCGCTCATTGCTGAACGGCTTTTTGCTCCTCTTCTTGGGCTCGAACCAAGGACCCTCTGATTAACAGTCAGATGCTCTAACCAACTGAGCTAAAGAGGAATGTGATATACACAACACTAAAGCTATTTGCTTTAGCGAGCGCAAATATAAAACGTTTTTTTATTTGCCGCCAAGTTTTTTAGCGAATAATTGAAAATACTTTAAAAGAAATTTTCAGAAATCGCCTTATACAGGTCATTTCCATTTGCATAGAGCATTAAAGCGAGTAAAATAAATATCCCTATTAATTGTGCACGCTCTAAAAATTTATCTCCTGGCTTGCGCCCAGTAACCATCTCATACAGTAAAAACATCACATGTCCACCATCTAAAGCTGGTATAGGTAAAATATTCATTATAGCAAGTACAAAAGAAATCCATGCCGTACGTTCCCAAAATTTACGCCAGTCCCAAGTATCTGGATACAATTTTGCAATGGTTCCAAAACCACCTAGTTGACTAGCTCCTTTTTTAGTGAAAACGTATTTAAATTGTTTTACATAATCCTGCATGGTCCAGTACCCATGAGAAATCCCTTTATTAATACTTTCCCCAAAACTATAATCCAGTTGGGTTGCACTCGCATAATCAACCGTAGGCTTTTTTCTGAAGCCTATTATACGTCTCTTATTATTTTTAAAATCGATAGTTTTAGTTTGTACCATTCCATTTTCATTCTGAATTTTTAATTCAAATGGAGTACTATCATTAACTACATGATTGATTGCATAGGTATAGTCTGTATTATAAGAAATAGGATAACCTGCCATCTCTACGATAGTCATACCTTCTTTAAGACCTATAGAGTCTGCAATGGTACCAGGCTCAACATCACCTACCTCAAATGGGAATCTAGCCTCTAACGGCCCCATGATGTCTGCATAAAAAACACGTTTACCGATATCTTCTGGTATACCGATATTTACTGGACTTCCATCTCTGATAACAGTGACTGTCTCTACGTCTCTAAAAACAAGTCTATTCACGAGATTATCTGCGATTTGTAAAGTATCACCATCAACAAGCAATACTTGATCTCCATTCTTAAAACCTATTTCTTGTAATACAGGTGGCATTCCAAAACCAAACTTATAATCTGTTCCCGTTGCTTGCTGTCCACCATAAGTGAAAAAAATCATGATATAAATAAAAAACCCTACAACCACGTTAACAACGACGCCACCCAGCATTATAATTAATCGTTGCCATGCTGGCTTTGAACGGAATTCCCAAGGCTTAGGCTCTTCGGCCATTTGCTCTTTATCCATACTCTCATCGATCATTCCCGCTATTTTTACATAACCACCTAATGGTAACCATCCAATACCGTATTCAGTCTCGCCTATTTTTTTCTTAAACAAAGAGTATTTAATATCAAAAAACAAAAAGAATTTCTCAACTCTCGTTTTAAATAGACGTGCCGGAATAAAATGTCCTAACTCGTGTAAAACGATAAGTAATGAAAGACTCAGTAAAAAATTTATGGCTATTACCAGATATGGATGCATTGCTGTTCTAATTTAACGAGCGCAAAAATAGGCCTTTGCACTCATTTTACACAATCTATAAGGTTAATTGGTAAAGCAATTGCAGCGTTCAACATATAAGTAATACTGTTGTTGTGAATAACTACTGAATAGGAAAGGTTGTGATTTTTTGAGAATACGCTTTCGCGAAAGCGAGAACTAAAACCCCTTAACTTTAAAAAAGCTTTATAAATAATGTAATAATTTTTAAGCCTTTACGAAAGTGTCCGACAAAGACTAGAACAGCTCACAATTAGGTCGTAATTTTGTAAAAAAGTATTACTAATGCTTGAATTTCTGAATAAAAATAAATGGCGAGCACTATTCATGCTCGTATTGAGTACGGTTATTTTTCTGGCAATCCAGCATGCCTTGACTCCTAAAAAAACACTTGCAATATTACAACCAGACCAGTTTGACCCAACGCTGGTAGACGACAGCATGCTTTTTGTGAAAAAATATCATAAAGTCGCTCCATTTAAGTTGATTAATCAAAATGGTGACACGATTACAGAAGAAAATTATAAGAACAAAATCTATGTAGCAGATTTCTTTTTTACCACTTGCCCTACCATTTGCCCTACCATGACTAAAAACATGACCGTATTGCAAGAAGAGTTTAAAGATGATGAAGAGGTCGTTTTTCTTTCACATAGTGTAACGCCTGAGTATGACACTCCTGCTATTTTAAAAGCTTATGCAATTGAAAAAGGAGTACTGGATTATAAATGGAATCTTGTAACTGGTGAAAAAGAACAAATTTATAATCTAGCACGCAAATCTTATCTAGCCGTAAAGGACGCTCCTTATGGTGGTAAGTATGACATGGTACATACCGAGAACTTTTTATTAGTAGACAAAGAAGGTAGACTGCGCAGCCGCTCTTATGATGGCACTAAAATGGAAGAAATTGAAGCTCTCATTGAGGACATATACATTCTTAAAGCTAGTTATGAGGAGTAATTATGCTGCCATACGACCTTCCCAATTTACGTCTCCTGCAAATACTTCAAAACCATCATTGACTGCTAATTGAAATTGTGGTGCTGTAGCTGCAAATTGTGCGGTTAAATTATAAGAATACCAGATACTCATTAACATTAACGGGATTTGAATTGCGTCTTTGAATCCTAATTTTGAATCATCCATATGTACCCATCTTTCTAATGGCTGCTCATACATTTTATTCATAATTGCTTTTCTACCAAAATGCTTCTTCATTCTCAAGAAAATCTCTACATCAAACAACCATCTCGTTAAAAACTGCTTATCATATGCTAGTGGAATGATGTCTCTCTTAAACACTTTTGCACCACATTGCGTATCCTCAATAGGTAATCCTAAAATCATGAAAATGAATAGTTTTACGATTTGAGAAAATAGTTTTCTCAATACGTTACGCTCTATCTGACCTTCACCTTTACCTCTAGATCCATATACCATTGTTAACTCATCATTATTGTGAAGAGTATCTACCAACTTTTTAAAATCTTTAAAGTCGGTAGATAAATCTGCATCGATAAAGCCTATGTAATCGATATCTTCACGATTAAATAAGTATCTAGCACCAGATCTTACCGCTGCCGCTTTACCTGCATTTTTTTTCACATCCACAATACTTACTCTATTAGGAGTTTCTCTTTGCATTGTATTTAATACGTCTAGAGTATTATCTTTACTTCCATCATTTACAAAACATAAATGATAGTCTTCATGAGATTGAATAAAGGCGTTAAACGCAGCTGTATCTATTCTTTTTTCTTCGTTGTAGCAAGGGATGATTATTCCAGTTTTCATAATAATTGATGTTTAATTATGACCCAAAATTACTTGTAGAAGAGGCCTCAAATCGGCTATTTTCGTTAGGTACGAAAGAAGTGTAGACGAATAGTAATTTACTATAGTTCAATGCCAGTGAACGGATGCTGCGGTTGTCATATCTTTATCACATCATTAATTGAGTAATATTGAAATTGAAAAAAACCACTAATAAACTTTTAATCGCAGCCCTATTTATAGGGATTGCTTTTCATGGTAGTGCTATATTTTTCACATTAGAGACCACCTATGATGCTTTAATACATTTGTTCTTTGCAGAACATTATGCGACCAGCTGGTTTGAACCATGGAATTATAAATGGTATACCGGCTTTACAGTGATGAGCTATCCACCGCTAGTACATCAATGTATAGGATTACTAAGCTATGTAGGTGGATTAAAGTTTGGAATGTTTACCGTTGCTATTATTGCCATCATTCTTTTTATTACTGGAGTTTATCGATTTTCTTTACTCATAACCTCTAGTAGAACGGCTGCTGGGTATGCAGCATTACTAGCGGTATTCTCATCTTCATTTGTAGAGACGCTTCACATATTTGGTCAATTACCTAGTATAATCGGGATTTCTATTTTAATGCATTCTTTGCCTGAAATATACTTATGGCTCAAAACAGGTAGTTATAGATATTACTTTACCTCACTTTCTCTTATCGCTGTAACAGTAACTTCACATCATGTCACTCCTATATTTGGGATGGTATTTTTTATTTTCCCACTAATAGGTATGGTTATTATGGACCATGCTAGAGAACAAGTTGATTCTATTAAGGAGATTACCTTTAGCGTTTTTTTAAAAAGCTTCTTAAAACTCTTTAAACGTATAGTAGGATTTGGGATGTCATCTCTAGTCATTATTATAGGATGTATTTTACCTTATTGGATTAATACCAAGAATAACCCTATAACTCAAGTTCCTATACCACACGGCTCTAGAGATAATTTTTTAGAAGTCACTTCATCGGGATTAGTGTTCTTCTTAATCCCTTGGGGTATTCTATTAATTATCTTGCCTTATATATTTTATAGGTATTATAGTAAACGATATTTGTTTTTTGGCTTATCGATAACTATACTCACTGTGCTAGGTACTGGAGGAACCACACCTATTCCTAAGATGTTTTTAGGTGAAAATGCCTTTAACATACTAACCCTAGATCGCTTTACATTATGGGCTTCTATAATGTCTTTACCTATGTTAGGTGAGTTTGCCTATCGTTTTATTCAAGGAGATATTAAGATTTTAATACAAGAAAAAATAGGTGCCGTTTATCATAGACTCGCTGGCGCTGTTCTGGCTGGTCTATTTATTTTTATGACCATCTTTACAATGACCTTGGGTTATTTTAGGCCATCGCAACCAGCAAAAATAAAAATGCTTCCTATTGTTAATTTCTTAAGTCAGGACCAGCATGATCACTGGCGATACTTAACACTAGGATTTGGAGATCAAATGGCGTGGCTCGCAGCACAAACTAAGGCATTGAGTGTAGATGGTAACTACCATTCTGCTAGAAGGCTACCAGAACTAACAACTAGACCTATAGAAAGACTAGAAAACTCAAAATTTAAAGGTGTTGAAGGCATAGGTTCGTTACAGCAATTTTTAACCGTTCCAGAAAAATATAATCTCAAATACATTTTTTCAAATGATAAGTTCTATGATCCCATGCTATATTTCTGTGGCTGGCAGCGACTAGAACAATTAGAAAATGGAATCATGGTATGGGAAAAAATGAACGTCCCACCATTATCTAATATCTTGCCACTAGTTGATGTAGCACAGTGGCAAAAAATATTATGGGGAACTATACCTATACTTACCATTTTAGTAGCGTTTATTTTAAATATTCAGCTCTTAATTACTAGGATGCTTAAATATAAAGAAACAGCACCGGCAGCATATCTTAAAATTCCAGATCCATACACGCCATTTAAAAGTAATCTACTCCACGTCATTCACGCCTGGTCATTATTACTATTAATCATTACTTGTTATGGAATGTATATTTTTTACCTTAAAAATAATACGCAACACAGTCCAGATAATGTAGTACTTGCTTATTACGATGCCATAGATTTTAAAGAATTTGAAAAAGCTCATAGCTTCATTAATCCTGAAAGCGACCTTCCTTTAGACCAGTACATGTTACAAATATCTGTAACAGATGGCCTATTAAGCTCTTATGCAAAGCTAGACAACATAGAAACTATCACATTAAAATCAACAGAAAATACTGTAAGTCTTAAAGTAGATACAGAATGGATTACACCACTTGAAAAAGTAGAGAAAACAGATTATCTTACTGCTATAAAACATAATGGTAAATGGTATGTTGAACCAGAAGAAGTTGAAACCGACCTACCACCTGACCAGCTTTTTACAGAAAATAAAACAGTGTTTTTTAATCAAGGTAGAAGACGCATCAGCACAGAGCAAACTTATCATGAAGATATTCTGAAACAACCATCTTTAGAAATCTTAAACGCACGACTAGTAGAGTTTGATCATCATTATTATATCATAGGAGAAGTTCAAAATATCGATACCGTTCCGGCAGACGTAGTATTAAATGGCTCTCTTTATGATAATCAAAACAACCTATTAGCCAGCCATAATGCAAAATTTGTGGTAAAACATAAGTTAATGCCTAAAGAAATAAGTAGTTTTAAAATCAATTTTGAAGGTATAGCATGGACCAGTATTAACGATTCTATACCTAAATCTTTTGATCCCGATCAATATACACCTGTCGATTTTAAAAACAAACCTGCCATTTTCAATATTCAAGCAGCTGGGAATGTAGCAAACACAGACCTCTACAAAGGCCTATCGATTAGTGACCTTAATATAGATAACGGGAAAATAAAAGGACAACTATTCAATTCTGGCACACAAGAATTGACGATACCTCAACTTATCATTTCCTACTTTGACCAAAATAAAAATTTAGTTTGGGTAGATTATAATTTTGTAAAAGATGCAGTAAGACCACAACGCAAACAAAATTTTGAATTCAACCTGCTTACCGATGCAGAGATTAATGTACTCAATAATGACATGAGCAACTGCTATGTAAATGGATTACCTAATCAAGACGTTGCAAAAAAAGTAGTCCCAACTAGAAATGCCACATTTAGTGCTTTTCAAAAAACGGACAACGCTCTTTATCCTTACATCAAATTAGAAACTAACGCTTATATAGGGAACCCGAAATAATGAGAATTAAAGCTACATCTCTGCTAATAATCATGCTGTTAATTTTATCAAACAGCATGATACAGGATGCCGCTACTCCAGAATTGGGTATATCACCTTTAAATCATAAGCTTACCTATACAGCAGGTCATAAAATCAACTTGAAGTTTAAGGGAAATAATACCAGTGCACATGACTTATTATTATCTTACAATCTAGGTAGTACAATAGTAAATCCGCAGATGAAAGGCAGCTTTGTTAATTATAAAATCCCTCAGTTTATAAGCAATATGTCTGGTATGGTTAAGTGGCAGTTAGGGAACACCACACAACGTGGCCGTTTTACCATCACACCGGTATCCCAAACTGTAAAAATGGAGACCTACATAGGTCCACCTAGCATCATAGCCGGTAATTCTGATTATAGTATGGCAGTTTCTATACCATTAGACTCACTAGATAATGTTCAAAAAGATGACACCGCAGTTTTATTCAATTATAATAAAGAAACTACTCGCACACAAAACCTATCCACAGTGGATAATCTAATCGCCTTCGATTATATATACAGCACAGAAAAGACAGGAAACATTTTATTTGCTGCAAACGTTGATGAACAGTTCAGTAAAGAATTTACGGTAGAAATTAAAGCCGGATTGCCAGTAGATTTTACGCTTTCGCGAAAGCGTAATCACCCATATGCAGACGGAAATCAACTAGTTACTTTTTATACTTCGATTCTCAAGGATCGTTATAACAATATCGCAAGTGATGGTACTTTAGTTACATTTTACATAACTAATAGTTCAGGTGCCGTGTTACAAACGACTGGAACAACCATTAAAGGCATCGCAACGGCTAGTATGATTCATCCTGAAAAGGCTGAAAAATGGTCTGTAACCGCAGCAGTTGCTGGTATAGCGAGTAGCGATACGATAACCATGGAATTTGAACAGGTGTTTGATAATTATGATATTCAACTTAATGATGGTAATAGAACCATTACCGTAGGACCCTTAAAAAGTTTTATGGGACAAATCATACCTGATGGTGTGACCGTAGAATTAAAGATTAAAGGTAAAAACATCAATGAGAATTACTTGAAACAATCTTACAATGGTCAGGTACAATTTAAATTAAATCCAGATTTGATACCGAACGGTATTTACAATATTGAAGTTATCACTGGTGGTATCTCACGTAAAATTAAAAATGTAAAACTGTGAATAGAACCAATAAAAACATATTGCGTGGTGGGCTTATTGTATTTTATATATTCATAATCGCCTTAATTACACTAGGTATAAGCAGTCTATACAGCTATCTGAATACTGGAGCAGATCGCAGTACAATGTTACATACCGAGCAAATACAGGAGCGGTATTATATTCCCATTATAGAATGGGACACTACAAGTATTAAAGGAAGGCCACTAGATGCTACCACCTTAAAGTCTATTGAAGAAGATTATTTAAATGCATGGTACGTAAGAGCTAGAGCATTAAAAAATAATACACTTACTGGTATTGAAGATTATTATACCGCAAGTGCTACTACAAAAGTGACTGAACTTATAAATTTCAACTTAAGTAATCAAATATCTGTAGCGATGACTTCTCTAGAGCATCATCCCAAGGTGGAATTTTTTAGTGAAGATGGCCAGTTAATCGTACTTACTGACACAGATGTACTCGAGCATGAACAACTTTATAAGGAAGGAGTCTTTTTAAATAAAACCAGCAGCTTAAACACTTACAAAATCATTTTACTGTTAGAAGATGGATACTGGCGCATCAGACAATTTGTAAAAGTATCTTCAAAAGATAGACTTAAGGAACTTTCTTCAAACCCTTTAAATTTAAATTTAAAAGGCATCAATTATTATCCGAAAAGTTCACCTTGGGACACTTTTGGTACTCAGTTTAATAAAGACACTATAGTAACAGATTTTAAAATTATTAAGAACGCTGGTCTTAACAGTATTAGAATATTTGTAGGATATGAGGATTTTGGGAAAGAGCATGTTTCTGCAGACAAGCTTGAGAAGTTGCGTGTATTATTAGATCAAGCACAACTAGCAGATTTAAAGGTGTTAGTCACACTTTTTGACTTTTATGGCAACTATTCAGTAAGCGATTGGACTATGACACAACAGCATTTATTACAGATAGTACAAACAGTTAAGGATCATGATGCACTTCTAGGTTGGGATATAAAAAATGAACCTGACCTAGATTATAGCTCTAGAAATAAAGATGTTGTGGAATCGTGGCTAGAGCATATGATTTATAGAATCAAATTGATCGACGACGCGCATCCCATAACTATCGGTTGGTCTAACACTTCCAGTGCAGCAGCTCTGGTTGATCAAGTAGACTTTGTCACCTTTCATTATTACGAGCCATTAAATGAGCTTGAAACTGCTCTAACTGAATTAAAAACAGTTACTGGTCTTAAAAAAATAGCCGTTACGGAGTATGGTGTAAGCTCTTACTCGGGCATATGGAATCTAATGGGATCTAGTGAAGAAGGTCAAGCAAATTATCACAAAGAAGCCCAAGAACTACTCGATAAGAATAAACTTGCGTTCATGTCTTGGACTCTTTATGACTTTGAATCTGTACCAGAAAATGTTACAGGAACATATCCATGGCGTAGAAACCCACAAAAATTTTATGGATTTCTAGATTCCAGGGGAAAGAAAAAATCTTCTTTTAAATATATTAGCCAGCATTAAAAGACATCGCTGTTTTATTTTTACGTTGATTGATTTGCTCAAACGTAGTTAGGTACATTTCAGCTATTCTACTCATAGGATGAGATGTTGCTGCTTTAAAATTAGCTTTGGCTATAGCTATTCTATGAGCTTCATTAGTTAAGATTGCTTCTATTGAAAGCGCTAGGCTTTCAACACTTGTAGGATCAAAAAATTCACCTCTATAACCTTCATCTTGTGTCAGTAATGCAAGATCTCCTAAATCTGGCATTACAACAGCTTTACCATAACTACCTGCTTGATGTAAAACTCCTGAACTACCTGTTGTAGATGTATAAGGAAAAACAACTACTGCACTTTCGTTGAATAAAACCGGAACCTCAACTTCTTCTACATAACCAGTAAATCTCAATTGACTCACATTAGCATATTGTTTTTTCACTTGATCTAAATATCCTGGAACATTTGGATTATCCGTTCCTGCAATTACAATTTCTATATTAAGACTTGTTCTTTTTCTTACTAATTCAACAGCCTCAATCATTGATTCTACCTTTTTATAAGTACCGAATTTTCCGAAAGTCATTACCTGTAAAGGTCCATCTGGAATTGTATATGAAGGTTCTTCAGTAGCCACTTCAAAAGTTCCATGAGGTATGAGAACCACATTTTTTGCATTGTACTTTTTTTCTAAAATCTTCACATACTTATTCATCGTTACTGCAACGATATCTGCTTGTAAGATAAGCTTAGTCAGCATGGTTCCCACCATACCGTATAATGTAGTTAAAATTTTATTATTAGTAAATCCAGCACTTCCTAAATCTACTTCTTCTAGAATATTATGTAGTAAAACTATAGTTGGTATTTTTTTTATCTTACATATTAACGGAAGCATAAGACCTAAAGCTGCTGCCACTTTCTTATCTCCAAACTTCATGAATTGAAGATTAAAAAGAATATTATCAGGTTGAGTTTCATTAATTGCTGCAGTTACATTTTTGATATTCCAGTAACTATTAAATGACCAACATTCTTTTACAGATATCTTACAACCATTAGCCTCAAAACTTAAATCTTTAGCGTCTTCAGTTTTATCTGTAAGTAACACTATTTCTGTAATCTCTTCTTTCAATCTAAAGCTTTTAACTAAATGAAAAGCGTACTCATTTAAAGTTACTTTACTAGGTGGATATGCTGTTACAATGGCTAATTTCATGATTGTTGTTTTTAATTACAATGCAAATTTGGTAAATATTAAAGCTGTTTTAGAGATATTAAGGTTGACCGTCATTAAGTGTAGATGAATGGCAATTATCTGTAGATAATTGGTTTTATGATTTTTTACTAGCGATAAAATATACAACCTGCATAATCATAAGAATAGTCATAGCTAATATTTGAACGAGCACTACTTGTTCCAAGTTTTTATGATAAAAAATGATAAGAACAACTTGTGCTAGTCCCATAACACCAGATATAATTACTGGCTTATATTTTCCTAAAGACAAGAAGTAATAAGAAAAGATATTTGCAATGGCAAATAAAGAGGTTGCTATAGCATACTTCCATAATAGTGGTGCTATGTCTGTATAAGCATTACCAAAAAGTATCTCTACTACTAGCTCAGGAAACAAAGCAGTACCTGCAATGATAAAAGCACATAATAAAGTGATATACCCTACGTATTTAAAAAGTAATGACTGAGTCTCTTTTCCTTCTTTTTGTAGTGTAATAACCTTAGGCAATAACAACATTACAAACATCCAGGCCATAAAATATACCACTCTTCCTATAAGGGCAAGTGAGGCATATAATCCAGCCTCTGTGTCCTCAAAATAATGCTTGACTAATAATATGTCACTGTTGTTAATGATGATTTGCGTTAGTTCATAGAAGAGAGTAACTAAGAAAAAACGTTTGATTTGTTTAGATAAATGATTATCGATGTTACCAGATGGTAACTGGAGAATTGATGACATTTTAAAGGGAAATAACCCTAATATTAAAGATACCAGAATCCCAATGGCTACTATGAGAATAGGATCTATTTTTAAGACAAAAAGCAATAATAAAGTAAGACCTAATCTGACTAGCATTTCAGATTGATATGTAAGAGCTAGTCCTTTAAAATCATTCTTACCTTGTAGAAATCCACGATTCACACTCATTAAAAAATAAAAAGGAACTGCCACTCCAAAAATGACAAACATATTCTTACTTGTAGTGTGAAAAATTTCTTGTAATTGACCTGAAAATAAAATCAACATAAGACCTGCTATAATACCTACGAGGAGAGATGATTTTAGAATACTTTTCAAAAAAGAAGGAAGTTGTGTGTTTACTAAAAGCACAGCATATTTTGCTGTTACTAGTTGAAAAGTCATCGCTAGAAAAGATAGAACTAGCAAAAAGGTTATTAAAATAGCAGCATCTGCAAATTGTGCTGGTCCTAACAATCTACCAAGAACCAAATTATAGATATAATTACCACCATTAACTACCAAAACGCTTAACATAAAAAGCTGCTCTGGGGATATTTTTTTTCTCGTCAATGAAGTAATAAATTGCATAACTGTATTTTAAAAGCTTGATTAAGCTATTGATCTAAATCTGTATTCATTGTAAATATCTTTATATCCTTTACCAGAAATATAAATATTTTTATCTGGACGTAAAGAATAAGACATTATAGTCATAAAAGCCGCTACTCCATTTTGATCTATTAATTGTAATCCATCGATATTGATATTAACTTCTGCTTCTTCATCTAGAAGAAAGTGAATATGGTTAATTAAGCAATTAGATGTAGTAGCATTTAAAACTCCTGATAATTGATATACTCCTTCTGTTTTTTTAATCGTAAGTGACATAACTTTATATTTAGATTGTTAGTTGATTTTAATTACATTGCAAATATGCCTCTGAACTTGAGGTCAAAACCGCATATTTCGTTTAGTAGCAATTAAGTGTAGACGAATGAATAATATCTTATGATGAAACCTTTTCAACCTTATTTACAAAAAGCGCTTAAGAAGACTTATCTAGCCATCATCGTCTTATTGGCGGCACATTATGGATATAGTCAAAACATGAATGCAGGTTTTGAACTACTTGAAAAAGGTGATTTTAAACAGGCAAAAGTTTTTTTTAAAGACATTCTTAAAGATTATCCAGATAATAAAACAGCTCAATTATGTTTAGGAAGAGCTACCGGATTAAGCGGTAATCCCGATGAAGCGACGACCATATTTGAAGAACTTTTAGAGCAATATCCGCAAGATTTTGAAATCAAATTAAACTATGCCGAATCGCTTTTATGGAACAAAAAGTATATTGCTGCAAAGTCTTATTATCAAGGTTTATTAAAAGAAAATGATCAAAGTTTTCCAGCGGTTTTGGGATATGCAAATACGTTATCTAACCTTAAAGAATATCCACAAGCTCAAGATTATATTAATAAAGCACTTGTAATTGATCCAGGAAATCCTAATGCATTAACATCAAAAAAATATATCAATCTAGGCTATTCAAATCAACTAGTACAAGCGCAATCTTATGAGTCTGCAACTCAATTATTAAAAGATAATTTAGAGTTTCTAGAATACGATACAGAAACGCTACAGGTTCTAGCAAACACCTACTTAATAGCTACACAAGTAGACAGTGCTTTAATCACCTATCAAAAAATTAATAAATCTCAAACAGATAGTATTTTATCATTAAATGGGATTTCTCTAGTACAACATTTAAAAGGCAAAGAAAAGACAGCATTGCAATACTCCAAAAAATCAATGTCTATTCTAAACACAACTACACCTAAAAATATTGAGCAGCAAACTATAGAGCGCAACATTCAAGCACTAATATGGAATGGCAAGTACAAAGAAGCAGAAGCTAAATTAAGTGATCAAATAGAACAATCTGGTCCAGAAAACTGGTTGCTAGCATTAAGAGCTACCTTAAATATTTATAAAAGTAATTTTAAGAAGAGTATTAATGATTATAATCAGATTCTTATGACAGACAGCACCTCATTTGATGGGAATTTGGGTAAGTCAAACGCTCAAAAAGCAATGGGGAATTATAAAGATGCTTATACATCTGCTAGTAAGACATTAGAAATTTATAAGGACCAGAAAGACGCACTTCAATTTATTAAAAACCTAGATCAGCAATTTACACCAGTGGCGACGGTAAAACCTAGTTATAGCTTTGATAACGGAGACAACGAGGCTTACAATCTAGATGTTAACCTAACAGTTCCGTTAAATATAAAATTTGCGCTTTTAGGAAGCTACAATTATAGAGATACTTTTAATGATCAACTCTCTTCTCAAGCGACAACACAACTTTTTCAAATAGGTGCGGCTTATGAGTTTTTACCCAACATCAAGCTTAAAGGAATAGCTGGTATCAATAGCATTAATGCAGATAATAATAGCTATGAAGAATTAACAACTGATATCTCACTTCAAATTAAATCTATTAAACTACAATCCATAGATATTGGATTTAAGAGAAATGTAGAGAGTTTTAATACCGCATTATTAGAGCGCCAACTAGTGCAAAGCAATTATTACATCAATTATAACTTGAGTACTAATTTTAATCTAGGATGGTTCACTCAATATTTTTATACGTCTCAAAATGATGGTAATTCAAGGAACCTTTTGTTTACATCACTATATTATAATTTATTAAAAAAACCATCACTTAAAGCTGGATTGAACTATCAATATATCACGTTTGAGAATCAAGTTCCAACGGTATACTTTAGTCCTAGTAGATTTAATGCCATTGAAATTTTCTTTAACCTTAATAGAAGTATAGATAGCATCAAAAAAGATCAATGGTATTATGATTTAAGCGCTGCAACCGGTTACCAATTTATAGAGGACAACGGCAGACAATCTACCTATCGATTACAAGCATCCTTGGGCTATAAATTTTCAGATCGCACGGCACTTGACATTTATGGACAGCAAAGTAATATTGCTTCTACAACAGCAGCTGGATTTACATTTACAGAGGTTGGTTTCAGATTTAAATGGTTGTTATCTAATAAACCTTTGTTTGAAACGATTAGAGTTAAATAAAAAAAGGGAGTTTTGATACGCTTTCGCGAAAGCGTATCAAAACTCCCTACTACTCCTACTCTTTTCTACTCTAATATTTAATTAATCAGGAATTTACCTGTGAATTTCCTACCTTGATCTGTTATCACATTAAAGTGATACAGACCTGTTTTAAGGTCAGGAGAATGGTATTGAAACTCTACATTACCATTTGTGGTCTTAATGCTCTTATAGTCTACGGTACGACCATATAAGTCATAAACGCTTATTTCAATTACAGTGCTCTCAACCGGCAATTGAAAGGTCGTTGTGTTTGTAAATGGATTAGGCGCATTGTTAAGAGTTAACACCTCATCTTCAACATTTTCTATGGAAAGTGTAGACTGATAATCACCTAGTCTTACATCATTTAAATCGATAGAAAAAGGAATTGTATTTGAATAGTCACTAATAATCGAGAATACAATCGTCTTAATATCTGTGTGCGCAAAGGATGCCCCATTAGAGTTTACAAAATCAACAAACGCAATATCATAAGTTGTACTAGAGGTGTTTGCTGGTATTGTAAATTTAAAGCGGTCACTCCATGGAATTGATGTTTCTGGCACCAAAATGATTTCTACTGGTTGATCATTTATAATGTCAAATTGTAGTGCTGTATAAGTAGATACATCTAACGTTTGCTCACCAGGTAATAAATGTCTGAATAAATTCAAGTTTCCTTTTACCGTTCCCTGAACAGATGGATTACGTTCAATATTATGAACATTTCCTGTCGTGCTAGGCTGTGCATTTTGAACGTTAAAACTAGAAACACTAGCATAATCAGTCAGGTAATCCATTCCCCATGGGCCGTCTGCTAGATATAAAGCATCTTGTTGTTGATTGCTTATCGATAAGGAGAATCCTATGTCAAATAAATTTCCTGTCTGAATACTTATCGTCTCATGTAAATTACCAGATAGATTAATGGATTGACTGATTGCCTGTCTTCCAGAAACTTCTGTGGTTGCAAGATCTCCATTGAAGTTAATACTAGTTGCGCCCGTTTTATTAGTTAACTCTAAATGTAACTGCCCATCCTGGTAATAGCCTGAACTTACAAAAACAGGAGGAATATTGTTTGCAACTGGTGTACTGATTACCGGTGTCGCTTGATTTAAGTTAGCTAAAATACTGTTCGTTAACGCAAATACTTGAGAATAAGAACTACCCCAAATTTGAAAATTGTAAAAGTCACCTGATGGATATTGACCTATTTCCCAAAAACTGAAAAGCTCATTTTGATTAACTCCTAATTTTACTGAAAACCCTAGAGCATATTCTGTCTCACCAGAAGCTCTAACCAGTTTAGAGCTAATTATTTTATGGCCATTTACAGTAACTGATCTTATATCTTCTAGTACAGAATTATTAAGTCTGTCACAAATAGCTTTAGAATGATCATAAATAGAACCTGTTGAAGCCGTTGCTAGAACCGCAGCAATTCTATTATTTTGTTCATAATAATCTACTGAAAAAACTTCGGTTGCATTCGTAACATTAACAAGGTCTTGTGGTGTTGAAACATAAGCTGTTTCAGTACCATACATACCTGTAAGTGGCAAGTAACTGTCTAATTGAGCTGCATTAGTACCAGATTTTAATAGCACTTCTGACTGATTAAATTCAGTTTGAGTTTCTTTATTAGATATGAAGTTTCTTTTAGTTCGTTCAAAATTTCTTTTTGCAATAAGGCTAGCTAGATCACCATTACTTTCTAGACCACCTGTATTACCAGAACTTACGGTAGATGATTTACTAATGTCTGCATAATTTGAAGTTTTAAGTGCAGTATATGGATTTGCCGTTACATAAAAGATAGCGTCATTAAAATCGTTATCACAGGATCCATAATCTCTTCTAATATCTTCGAAGCCTAGAATAATTCTTTCATTTTCTGGATCTTGCAATAGTACATTATGATACTGTAAATCTGCTTGAGCTTCTGGATTAAAGCTAGGATTAGAGAAGAGGTCCCATTGGGCAGTTCCAACTGCAGCAGTAGATGAGTTCCATGCATTTGCTAGAAGCACCCAACCTATACCTGTTCCAGCGGGAAAAGTTCCGATTTTAACTTTGTCTCCTGTTTGTAAACCACCACCACTATATAACGCTGATACATTAGGGAAGATAATAGTAATTTCTGAGGCAGTAGGTCTGGTCGTTGGTGGATTTGTAATATCATAAGTGTAGAAACCTAGCACATTTTTGTAACCAGCACCTTCACTAACAAATGTCACCCAAACATCTGCAAGGCTTTCAACGATTATGTCTGTTTCATATCCAGAAGTGATATAATGTGGATTATAAGTAGGGACTGGATATCCTTCTGGTAAGGAGTAACCTATCATATCCATCGTAGCAGTATCAACTACATCACTAGGATTCACCAGGTATTGAGGTGTTCCCATAGAATCATAAGAACCTAAGTATTGATAACTCTGACTAAGAACTATATTAGTTAAGAAAAAGACACCGAGTAATAATTTTTTCATCTTGACAATTGTTTAATTTCATGTCAAAACTAAAGGAGATTAAAGGCTATTTTAATTTAAAACGATGAATCAAAGAGAAGTGTAGATGAGTGGTGTTATTATGAAGTTTAGTGTTTATATCACACTATAATAAATTTAATCTTTTCATTAATATTGGGCGGTTAGATCTACTGACTGGGATGATGTCTTTTTTAATTAAAACACAATTATCTTCTATATCAATTATCTTACTAACATTAATCACATAAGAACGATGTACTTTTAGAAAAGTATGGTCGGGTAATTTCCCCTCTATCTTTTTAAGTGTGGAATGGACTATATAATTTTTAGTTTCTGTTTTAATCATGATATAATCTCCCTTTGCTTCTACCAAATAAATGCTAGGCATATCAATCTTAATAAGACGTCTATCGATGTTTACATAAAGTACATCCTCTGTCGACTCCTTCTTAGAAGAATTTGTTTCTTTTTGCGTTGCACTTATGCTATTAGAAGCCTTATTAATAGCCTTAGTAAAACGATCTTCACTAAGTGGCTTTATCAAATAATCTACAATACATTCATATTCAAACGCCTCAATTGCAAAATTAGGATCTGAGGTAGTCAAAATAACATTAGGTGGATCTTTAATCGTTTGTATGAAATCTATACCATTAAAGCCTGGCATATGAATATCTAGAAAAATTAAGTCTACAGTATTTTGATTCAAATATTTCATAGCATCTATCGCATTAGAGAATTCCTCTAATACATTAAGGCCTTTCACATCACCACAATACTTTGATATAATTAGTCGAGCCGTAGCTTCATCATCTATAATAATGCATTTCATTCTTTACCTGCTATAAAGTTTTAAGATACTCTGTCATACTATCTAAGATTTTTTCAAAAGATTGAGAATGATCAAAATTTTCATCAAGAATCTCATTTTCATATTGTGCAGCCAGTGCGTATCCTTTCTCAAGTCCCAAGATACTTATTTTGTGCTTTAATTTGTGAACTGCTTCAGCAATTTCTGCAAGATTTTTTGATTTTAGAGCATTATTATAAACCTCTTTTTCTGATGGAAACTCTGTTTTAATAACAGTCAACAATCTCTCTTCAAAAGCTTTATCTCCACGACACAAACTATCAATATATGACCTATTTGGTAATTCCATTATTTCTTCGGTAAGGTAAAATAAAATGTTGTTCCTAGATTTAATTGAGATTCAACCCAAATCTCTCCTTGATATAATTCTACAACTTTTTTAACAATTGAAAGTCCTATACCAGAAGAGTTTACATTGTTTTCAAGTTTTTGAAAGACATTGAATATTTTTTCAAAATACGGTTTATCAATTCCTAATCCATTGTCTTTAATTGAAAACTGCCAATGACTGGATAATTCCTCAACATTTATTTCTATTAAACCATTCTCTTTGTCATTGTATTTAATTGCATTATCAATTAAATTTTGAAATAATTGCTGTAATCGGTATTTATCACCTTGTACTACAGGTAATGGATTTAATAGAACAATTTCCACATGGTCTGGAACGTAGACAATACTGAGGATTGTGTCAATTAACAGCTGTAAGTCTACATCGTATAACAACACCTTTGTTTTTCCAATTGTTGAATACTCTAAAATACCATTGATTAAGGTATCCATTTTTTGAACATTACTTCTTATCAACTCTAGATTATCAATACCTTTCTTATCTAGCGTGGCTGAATAATCTTCACTGATCCATGATGCTAAAGCATCAATACTACGTAAAGGGGATTTTAAATCATGAGAAACCATATGTGCATAATCGCTCAGTTCCTGATTTTGATGTGAGAGTTCACTTAATAACTCTTCTCGTTGTTGGTTAAATGCAAGTATTTCTTTCGTTTGCCTTTCTATTAAATTAACTAGACCAAAGCTGTCGGAGGTATCATCACTTGAGCGTCCATCGTCTGTTAAATCATAACTTTTCAATGTATTAATGACATTATTAAGCTTATCAATAACTAAGGTTTGAGAATCTGCTCTTTCTTTTAATTCTTTATTTGCTTCAAAGAGTTCTTGCGAACTTATAGACATCGCTCTTTGCAGCATAGCAAATTGATCATCATGCGTATTGTAAGAACTATTAATCGCGTCAAAGAAAAGTTTAAAATCCGGGTGTTGGGCTAACTCTTCACCTAGATACTTCCTAATTTGACGTTTAAGTAAAGAGTTCATTATTCGCTTAATAAAGTAATCGTCATGGTCTGATTATGTAATTGACATTTCATTTCTTCATGAAAAGGAGCAATCTCTCCATAAGAGTAAAATCCAGAAATCACAACATCTTGACCTAATACATTGCGCACTTCTTCAATCTCTTCCTCTACCCTTTGATCAAGTACTAATTTTCTACCAATACAACTTACTAAAAGCGCTAATTGAGAAGTGTTTTCTCTAACATCATCTGCCTGCCTAGCAGCTCTTTCTGCAGCATTTGCTATTTGATCGACGTTAGTCATCATTAATTGAACTTTAGAGTTTTCAGGAATATCGCCAGCTAAAACCATGGCATTGTCATCTTCTTCTATATTCAAAATCGATCTAACTATAGATTGATTTTGATTTTCAATTTTCACGTTGAGAGGATATAGTAAAGCTGCTCCTGGGAGTTCTTTTGATTTTTCCCCTAAATATTTTTTATATAAATCTAGTGCAGGCATATCATCTAACTCGTATAGTATATTGCCTTTAGATTTAGTAACAATTCTTTCTGGCCCAAATGGAATCCATCCACCATGTATAGAGAATGTGGCTTCAAAACTTTCTCCATAAAACCCTATGGCCACTATTTCTCCTGATTTTGGATTACAGTTATATCCACAAATCGTTTTTTCAAATCTAGCATCATCTGCACATAAGCCACCTGTAATCAATAAGTCATCTCCATGAACAGAATTCATTCCTAATGTAAGTTGAGTTCCATTAATGAAACTTCCTTCAGATATAATAAAAACATGTTTTAAATCTTTTGCATCAAATTGTTCTATAAGATGTTTTCCTGTTTTAAAACTGTCTTTTTGCTCATTGAGCACATTTGCCGTTTTAATTGAGAAACGACTTTTCTCGAACTCAATAGCAGTTATTGAGATTGATTCATCATTAACATTATCATCCATGATATCACCGCTAGTAGAACCAAGTACGATATGAGCATCAGGATACATCGATTGTACTTCTTCAAATATAGTAGGTGATTCTAGTAGGAATCTATTTCCAAAAGCTAACACCAAAGGATTGTTTAAAGTCTTTTGATCACCTATATTTTTCCAAGGTTGATTTTTTAATTTTAAATGCTGATTAATAATCATTTGTTATTTTTTTAATGTAAAAAAGAATGTTGTTCCTTCTCCAACCTTACTTTCTAACCAAATTTTACCTTGATGTAAATCGACAATTTTCTTAACAATTGACAACCCTATACCTGTTGAATCTTTGTTTTTATTTAAAGCATGAAATATTTTGAATATTTTATCATGGAATGCTGGGTCAATACCTATACCATTATCCTTAATCTTAAATTTATAATGAGTAGCAAGCTCCTCAAAACTTACCTCAATAAGACCTTTATCCTTATCAATAAATTTAACGGCATTACTTAATAAATTTTGAAAAAGTTGATTAATCTTAGTTCTATCTCCATTAATTTCTGGGAGCTCACCATTCAATTTGATTTCAATATGACTGGGCACATAAATCACTTTAATTAAATCAATTAATAATTCATTACAATTAATTTTAGTAAACTCTTTATTAGTTGAATTGAGACTAGAGTAATCTAGAATATCTCCGATAAGCTGTTCCATTTTTTCTAAAGTTTCTTCTATTAGAGAAATATTTGTTAGGCTAGTATCATCATATTTATCAAGATTATCCTCCTTTAACCAGTTCACTAGAGCATATATACTACGTAATGGACTCTTTAAATCATGAGATACGATATGAGCGTACTCATGTAACTCATCATTACTCCTTGCTAATTGTTTGAGTAACAACTCTTTCTGGATCTCTAAACTTTTTAAATCTGTTATGTCTAAGTGAATCCCTATAGAGCCAGTCACATTACCTTCAATATCATAGTTGGGAGCACCACTAATCAACCAGTGGCGTTCTTCATTATTTTTAATTCTTACAGCAATCTCATAAGAACTAGATTCTCCTTTAATTCTTTTTCTAGTTTGCTCTTTAAAAACATGGATATTTTCTTCTTCTAGAAAAAGAGATGACGCTTTTTTTCCTAATACTTCCTCCTCAGAATAGCCACTCATCTCAGTAAAACTTTGATTGACCATCAAAATATTCTCATTAGTATCTACCTCTACCAGCCCTAAATTCATATTAGCAATAATGCTACTATACTTTTGCTTTTGAGTCTCTAGACTTTTACGGTAAGAACGTTTTAAAGTAACATCTTTATAAGACCATAAATGTCCTTTATAAGAACCACTCTCAATAATTGGAATAAAATCCCTTTCAAGAATCCTACCGTTCACCATAATCAACTCATCACCGGTCACCATTTCCTTTCCACTCAACACTTCATCAACCCTTTTAATAAAACCCTGAGAATTAACAAATAACTCCTTTGAATTTTCAGCTGCTTCAGAACAGTCAATACCAACCATTTGCTCTGGTGTCATAGGAATCTCAAAAAACTCACAAAATCTATTATTAGTTAAAACGATCTTGCGATTTTCATCTTCTAATAAAACAGCATTTTCAAGATTTAAAATTAATGTAGAAAGTCTGTTTTCAGACTCAATGAGTCTATTCTCATCTTCATTGCTTTTAGTAATATCACGTACAATACCTTGAGCCGCTTTAGCTTTACCTTGAGCATCGTAAATGATGCTACAGTTAATATGAACTAGTTTTGTTTGATGATTTTTGGTTCTTATTTTAACGTGTACATCTGTTAAGGAGCCATGTTTTATCAATTCTTGAAAACTGGCCATCACGTTATCATACTCTGTAGGATGAATAAGATTCATGATGTTAATGGACTCTTTTTCAAAGTCTGCTTCAAGTAATCCTACTGCAGGCTCATTCATCTTTAACACATTACCTATCAAGTCAGTAACCACATAAGCATCAACAATATTTTCAAAAACACCATTTAATTCTGATGTTTTTTCATCTATTAATGATTCTAATTGCTGGTTGGAGTGCTGTAACTTTTGAGTAAGCTCATATAATTCTGCTGCCTTTTGTTCCAGGATTTTTTCAGCCTGTTTACGAGCAGCTTTTTCCCTATCGAGCGCACGTTTTAATATTTCGACATCAGAACTACTCATTAAGTTTTATGGATAGTAAATTTCACTTCAGTTCCATCTTCCTTAATTTTCTCTATTTGAATGTTAGAAGTCATTTCAAAGTGTGCAAATGTTCTATTCATTAATCCCAAACCAAAATGATGCATCGCTCGGCTAGACTTATAAATCATAACAAGATGTTGATCAGATTTTTCAAGAACCTCAAATGTTGGTAATTCGGCATCTGGATATATCTTTCTTACCTCTATATGAATATGATTTTCTATAGAAGAAAGCATCTCAATAGGATCTTTATAAGTAGCTAAAAGTCCAGGATAACTATTTTCAATAACATTAAAAAAATGTTCTCCATAAGCTAGCAGTAATTGATCAATACTTAATCCAGTATTTGCACTCAAATTCTGGATGAGTTGAAGCATCTCAGCAAAGCTATACGTACCTATAGACGTGTAGACACCATTAGAAGGCAGCTCTGATTGTTCAATAATTTGATCAACCATCCCTAACCCAAATTTCTCTTCAACAAGATCAAGAAACTCTGTAAAAACTATTCCTTTCATATTACTTAGGCAATAAATAATTCATTAATACTCCAGTATGACATTAATCTAGAAATCTTCTCTACATACTCTTCATACTTCAAAGGTTTCAATACATATCCAGCAATACCTAAATTATAACAAGCTAGTAAATCTCTCTGATTATTTGACGTTGTTAAGATAATTGTTGGTATATATTTTAACCTATCATCCTTTTTTAGGATAGATAGAAATTCTATCCCGTTGATTTTAGGCATGTTTAAATCTAGCAAAATTATATCAGGAAGCTGATCTTTTTTTTCTAAAATTGATAAGGCCGTCTCCCCATTATTAGCTTCAACAATACTATGTTTCTCATTTAAAGTTGATAACGCTCTATGCATTTTCATTACTTCAATAGTATCATCTTCAATGAGTAAAACCTTTAATCTACGTGCTTTCATGTCTCTTAATATAAAGGCAAATTAATGTGAATAATAAATTTGCTCAGATTATATCGATGACTCCACGTGTATCTATCGACGGATGACGTTTAAGTGTCGACGAATGGAAAGCCTTTAAAGTCAACTTGTCATATCTCACAATTGGCACAAGGATTGACTACAAAGTAAATACAAATTCATATTTTTCACCGCTCAACTCAGTTAATGTCATTTTTAGGTTATATAGTTCTTTTCTTTGTTTTACGATTATTGTTTAATGCCTTTACCTCTAGTAATAGCTCACAAAGAAATGCAAATCCATATCGAGGTCAGAGACAATCTGTAAGCCCACAAGATTTTGAATTACATTTATTATCACTTACCTCTATAGTTATAAAGGCAGATGGACAAGTAAGCGACAGTGAATTAAGATATGTGCGCAATTATTTCATACAGAGCTATGGAGAGCAGCGTGCCTCTCAGATCTTTAGAGTATTTAATGAAGTCGTTAAAAAGCGAGAGTTAAACGCAGCTCGTATTTGTCAATTTTTAAATGCCCGTACGAGAATTGAATCACGTATTCAAATCCTTCATTTTCTTTTTGGCATTGCTCAGGCAGACGGTAACATAAGTGACTCAGAACTAAGAGTTCTAGAACAAATAGCAGGCTATCTTAGGTTAACACAACGTGACTTCATATCTATTAAAGCTATGTTTGTTAAAGATAGAGATAACGCATATAAGATTCTCGAGATTGATAAAAGTGTACCAGATCACGAGGTTAAAAAAGCGTACCGCACCATGGCCAAAAGATATCATCCAGATAAATTAATGGATATGGATGAAGCCTATCGTAAAGGTGCCGAAGAAAAATTCCGCAAAGTACAAGAAGCTTATGAAACCGTTCGTAAAGAGCGCGGTATGGCATAACGACCATCCATCACATCTCTAATTCAATTCCCGTTGAACTATTTATAAGACATCCTATCTTATAAACTCTTCTTATATAAATTCTATTAAGGTATTCATCGATTCATAATAATTACATTTTTAGACAAGGCTAAAATTTAATTTACTCTTAACAAATAAATACTTTACCTTTGCCTTATGCATTCGGTCTCAGAAGAAAATTATATTAAAACGATTTATCACCTTCAAGATGGTGAAAATCTAGTTTCCACTAACGATATTGCTGGTGGGATGAATACAAAAGCATCATCAGTTACTGATATGCTTAAGAAATTAGCAGATAAAAATCTAGCAGAGTATATCCCTTATAAAGGAACCAGACTAACACAGAATGGTATCAACTGTGCGACCCAAATCATCAGAAAACACAGATTATGGGAAGTATTTTTGGTTGAAAAACTTGATTTTTCCTGGGATGAAGTGCATGAAGTGGCAGAACAATTAGAACATATCCAGTCTCGCAAACTTATAGATGAGCTAGATAAACTTCTAGAATACCCTAAATATGATCCTCATGGAGATCCCATTCCAGACGCTCAAGGTAATTATGAAAAGACAGCAAAAACCGCTATTTCAAAATTAGAAAAAGGCCAATCAGGTGTTCTCGCTGGTGTGCATGACACCTCGACCCGTTTTTTACAATATTTAGATAAACATCAAATTGAATTAGGTACTCAAATTCAGCTTCTAGAATTAGAGGCCTTTGATGGATCATGTCTTATCAAGACAGATTTAAAAGAGTTACATATCTCAAAAACAATTGCAGACAACCTTTATTTAAAAGTTTTATAATGAAAAAAGTTTTACTATTTATCAATCTATTAATAATCGCCGTAACAACTGCACAAACCAGTGATGACAATCAGGATGCCCTTATAACAGACAGACCAGATGTCACAGAATCTCCATTTACCGTTGGTAAAGGCAATTTTCAAATAGAAACTGGTGCCACGTTTGTAGATAATAGCGAAAATGGATTAAAAATTACAGAGACCGTTTATAATACCACACTTTTAAGATATGGGCTCTCAAATAATTTTGAATTACGTTTAGGCTGGGATTTTTTAAATTCAAACACAAAGGATGGATCACAAGAGCTTTTTGACGTTACGGGCTTTAATCCTCTTTTAATCGGTGCAAAAATTGAAATTACAGATGAAAAAGATTGGATACCACAAATAGGTTTATTAACCCATTTACGTCTTCCTTTCACGGCGGTAAGCGAGTTTAAACCAGAAGACACAGGCATGGAGCTTATTTTTGCGTTTAATCATACATTAACAGATCAGTCTGGACTAGGTTACAATCTAGGAACTCGTATAGGCGATAATCGTTCACTAGAATATATTTATAGTGTATCATATGGACATTCTATTACAGATAAAATAGGCGTTTATGGAGAACTTTATGGAGATTTCCCAGAAGGAGGCAAATCTGCACATCTATGGGATGCCGGAATAACATATTTGGTCAACAACAACTTCCAGCTCGATGCCACAGTAGGAACTGGTTTTCAAGACAGTAATACTCAACAAGATTTATTATTCAGTATTGGCTTGAGTTATAGAATCTTAAAAAAGTAAAAATCACGCTTTCGCGAAAGCGTAATCACAATACACAATTATGAAAAACACTTTTTACATACTACTATCCATACTGCTTATAAGCTGTGGAACACAAAAAGAAGATAATGGTAAATTAACAGTCGTTACCACCACAACAATGATTACAGATCTAGTAGAAAATATAGGTGGTGATCTAATCGAGGTTGAAGGTATGATGGGTAGCGGTGTAGATCCTCATCTTTATAAACCTAGTGAAGGTGACATGACGAAACTAGCAAATGCAGATATTATTTTTTACAATGGGCTGCATCTAGAAGGCAAGCTAGTAGATGTATTTGAAAAAATGAATGCACGCGGTAAAGCTACTATAGCTATCAGTAATGCACTAGATAAGTCAACTCTTATAGGTAGTGATTATTTTGCTAGTAATTATGATCCACACATCTGGTTTGACATCAATTACTGGACACAAATGAGTCATTATGTAACTGAAACATTAGTTAAAAACAATCCAGAAAACAAAGTTGCCTTTGAAAAAAACAGGGATTTATATCTTGAAAAAATTTCTGCTCTTAAAACAGAACTAAGCGATAAAATTAATGAGTTACCACAAGAGAAGCGTATTCTAGTTACAGCACATGATGCTTTCAATTATTATGGCCGTTCTTTTAAATTTGAGGTGGTAGGCCTACAAGGGCTTTCTACGGCTACAGAAGCTGGAGTAAAAGACGTGCAACGCATTACAAAATTTATCATTGAACATAAAATTAAAGCTGTTTTTGTTGAAAGTAGTGTACCACGACGCACTGTAGAAGCTTTACAAGCTGCTGTTAGAGCACAAAATCATGAAGTTCAAATAGGTGGAGAGCTTTTTAGTGATGCATTAGGTAGCGCAGGTACTGAAGAAGGCACCTATATAGGAATGTATAGACATAATGTCAACACCATCGTTAATGCACTTAAATAATGAAAACTAAAATAGCTGTAGCTGTAGATGATTTAACGGTCGCTTATAATTATAAGCCAGTATTATGGGATATAGATTTATCTATTCCTGAAGGAGTTTTAATGGCTATAGTCGGTCCTAATGGTGCAGGAAAATCTACCTTAATAAAATCTATATTAGGAATTATAGACCCTATCGCGGGATCTGTTGCAATCTATGATAAACCTTATACAAAGCAACGTGATAAAGTAGCATATGTACCTCAAAAAGGTAGTGTAGACTGGGATTTCCCAACTACCGCACTAGATGTGGTTATGATGGGTACTTATGGCTCATTGGGATGGATTAAAAGACCTGGCGCAAAGGAAAAGAAACTATCTCTAGAAGCTCTTGAAAAAGTAGGTATGCTTGCCTTTAAAAACAGACAGATAAGCCAGCTTTCCGGAGGACAACAACAACGTATTTTTCTAGCTCGTGCATTAGTTCAAAATGCTGCTATCTATTTTATGGACGAACCTTTTCAAGGTGTAGATGCGACAACAGAAATTGCTATTATTAATATTTTAAAAGAACTGCGTAAAGCTGGTAAAACAGTTATAGTCGTTCATCACGATTTACAGACAGTACCCGAATATTTTGATTGGGTAACCTTTTTAAATGTGAAACATATCGCAACAGGTCCTGTAAAGGATATTTTTAATGATGACAACCTGACTAAAACCTATGGTATTAATTATAAAGTAGCGGTTCAACAATAATATGGACATCACCCAATACTTTACCGACTATACTTTGCGTACGATTACGTTAGGAACTGCAGTTCTAGGCGCTATATGCGGTATGTTAGGAAGCTTTGCTGTATTGCGCAAGCAAAGCCTATTAGGAGATGCCATTTCACATGCTGCATTACCAGGTATAGCGGTTGCTTTTTTGATTACTGGCGCAAAAGATTCTAATGTTTTACTATTAGGTGCTTTAGTAAGTGGCCTAATAGGCGTTTTCTGGATACGAGGCATTACCACTAAGACTCATTTAAAAACAGATACTGCTTTGGGGCTTATCTTAAGCTTGTTCTTTGGTTTTGGGATGTTGTTGTTAACCTATATTCAAAAACAGCCTAATGCAAATCAAGCAGGATTAGATAAGTATCTTTTTGGTCAAGCAGCAACCTTAGTAGAAAGTGATGTATTATTAATGGTCATAGTTACTGGGATTAGCCTCTTAGTGATGCTATTATTCTGGAAAGAATTTAAGCTACTATTATTTGACAAAAACTATGCAATGACTTTAGGGTTTAATACTAAATTCATTGATGGCTTGATAAGCTTTTTTATCGTTCTCGCTATTGTAATAGGACTACAAACGGTTGGAGTTGTTTTAATGAGTGCAATGTTACTCGCACCTGCTGCCGCTGCAAGACAATGGACCAATAGCCTGAGTACTATGGTCATCCTTGCAGCTATATTTGGTGCTTTTTCTGGTGTATTTGGTACCGCTATCAGTGCAAGTCAAAACAATTTATCTACAGGTCCAGTAATCGTATTAGTAGCAGCCATATTTGTTATAGTTTCCTTCTTATTTTCTCCAGAAAGAGGTATCATTTTTAAACAAATTAGGTTGATCAAAAACAGACGTGATCTTCAGCTCAAGAAAACACTGTACTTTATGTATGATATTGTGCGCGATCATGATGATATATCACGACCTCACGCCATTAGAATTTTAAATAGCTTTCAAGGGTTTACTAAAAAAACACTGTCTAAATTAGAAGAGAAAAACTGGATTACTATTCAAGGCCAAAACTGGTCCATGACTGAAGACGGTTTTGAGACTGCAGCAAATTTATACAACAATAATCTACCAGAGTCATGAGTCCTATGATTGACATACAGCTTATAGCTGCCGTAACTGCTGCTGCCTGTGCTATTCCAGGTGTTTTTCTTGTATTGCGCAAGATGGCATTAATAAGTGATGCCATTAGTCATTCTATTTTACCAGGAATTGTAATTGGGTTTTTTATCACTCATGACCTAGCATCTCCTTGGTTAATTATTTTTGCCGCTTTTAGTGGTATCATCACTGTAGTTCTCGTAGAGCTAATTCAAAAAACAGGTCTCGTTAAAGAAGATACCGCAATAGGATTAGTTTTTCCAGCACTGTTTAGTATAGGTGTTATATTAATTGCCCAGAATGCAAACGATGTGCATCTAGATGTAGACGCTGTCTTATTAGGTGATTTGGTTTACGCACCATTTGATAGACTTATTATCGATAATGCCGATTTTGGACCTAAAGGATTATGGACTATTTCAGTGATTCTAGTGATTACACTTGTATTATTGTTCGCCTTCTATAAAGAATTAAAAATCAGCACATTTGATGTTGGTTTATCTAGTGCCTTAGGGTTCTCACCTGTTATTTTACATTACGGGTTAATGAGTGTTGCCTCTGTAACTACAGTAGCAGCTTTTGACGCCGTAGGTGCCATTCTTGTAGTTGCAATGATGATAACTCCAGCAGCTGCGGCATATCTTCTAACGACTGACTTACGTAAAATGCTAATACTTTCCGTTCTTTTTGGAGTAGGAAGTGCGATAGGTGGATATTGGTTTGCTCGCTGGCTAGACGCTTCTATTTCAGGTTCTATTACAACGGTATTAGGGCTTTTATTTTTACTAATATATCTATTTGCACCTAGTAAAGGATTAATTGCAGTACTGTTTAGACAAAGTAGGCAACGTATAGAGGTTTCATTACTTACTTTTTTATTACACCTGAACAATCACGATAGTGAAAACGAGCGACGTGTAGCACATCTTCAAGAACATATCAACTGGCGTAAAGTAAAGGCAAATTCTGTGTTGCAACTTGCCGAAAAGAACAATATGATTACCATCGATAATCAAATAGTTTCTCTCACAGATAAAGGATTAGAATTTACGGAAAAAGCACTCGACTACATCATCACCAATAAGGATGAAAAAATTGAGGATATGAAGGACGACTTTTTCTTATTTAGAGGATAAATCCAACTTATATAAAGATCATACAACAAAAAGTAAATCAAAAAAGGACGGAAATAAATCCGCCCTTTTTTGACTTTTAAAAGTTTTATTTCTAAAACTCAGCTTTTCTCTTTTCTAAAAACGCAGTCGTTCCTTCTTTAAAGTCGTCTGTTCCAAAAGATGCACCAAAGCAGTCAATTTCTGCCTGATAACCATCGACTCCATCAATATAACCTGCATTTACCGCGTCAATAGCAGCACCTATTGCTACTGGACTATTACGCATTATTTTTCCAGCGATTTTCTCGCAAGTAGAAATCAATTCATCTTGTGTCACAACGTGATTTACTAATCCATAAGAATGTGCCGTCGCAGCATCTATCATTCCTGCAGTCATAATCATTTCCATAGCACGTCCTTTACCTACTAATTGTGGTAAACGCTGTGTACCACCATATCCTGGTATGACTCCTAGAGAGACTTCTGGCAATCCTACTCTAGCATTATCACTTGCTATTCTAAAATGAGCAGACATTGCAAGTTCAAGTCCACCACCTAGAGCAAATCCATTTACTGCAGCGATAACAGGCTTAGAACAGTTCTCAACTTTATTAAAAAGTATTTCTTGTCCATGAGCGGCAAGCTCTTTACCTTGTTCTGGAGAGAAGTCTGCAAACTCTGCAATATCTGCACCAGCGACAAAAGCTTTTTCCCCACTACCGGTTAGAATAATCACCCTTGTATTTTCATCATCCTCGGCAGTATCTATTGCCTGACTTAATTCTGCAATGGTTTCTTTATTTAACGCATTGAGTTTATTAGGTCTGTTGATCGTAATGGTTGTGATTTTATTTTCTGTAGCAACTAGAATATTGTTCATGGTCTATTATTTTTTACTGTTGTAAAAATAGACATAACCGCAATGAAGTAAGAATTTGAATCTTTAAAAAAATGATAAGAATTCCTAGTATCGCTTTCGCGAAAGCGGATTTATCGAGATCTAGGTATTTGAACCGTAAATTCAGTCCCTACATTTACTTCAGTAGTCATGGTAATCGTGCCCTTAAAGTTCTCTACGATTTGCTTTACCATCGCAAGACCTAGTCCCATACCACTGTTTTTTGTGGTAAACTTAGGCTCAAAGATTTTAGTCTGATGATCTTCATGAACACCAGTTCCATTATCCTTTACTTTTAAGTAAACATTGTATTCATCATGTGTGACAGATACTTTAATCTCTGGAGACCTATCGGTATCTAACGCCTGTATAGCATTCTTTATCAAATTAGTAACCACCCTTATAAGCTGTGTGCGATCAAAGATGGCAAACAGTGAAGCCGCATCTTCTTCATAAGTGATATACGACTCATTAAAAATATCTAGCGCAAGCTGTGTCACCATAGGTACATCAGTCTCTTCACTTTTTTGCGCTGGCATGGTCGCATAGGTAGAAAATGCACTGGCGATATTACTCATCACGTCTATTTGCTCAATAAGTGAGTTGCTATATTCTTTGAGTTTTTCTTGTGAATCAGGATCTGCTGGATCAAAACGACGTTGAAAACTTTGCACCGTTAACCTCATAGGCGTCAACGGATTTTTAATCTCATGCGCAACCTGTTTTGCCATTTCTCGCCAGGCTTGCTCACGCTCGCTTGTAGCCAGTTTTACGGCACTTTCCTCTAGTTGGTCGACCATATTGTTATAAGACATTACCAGCGCGTTTAACTCGCCAGCATCAGACTCATCTATTACAATTTTATCATTACGTTGTGCGATATTAATCTCTTTAAAACGATCGCTGATGCGGCTAATAGATTTGGTAATATATTTAGACAAGAAGTAAGCTAACCCTATAGAGAATAAGAACATCAAAACATAAATCCCAGAAAGTCTAGTGAGAAATTCCTTGAGTTCGTAATTCATAAAATCATCATTCTCTAGATAAGGTAAATTAAGAATCGCTATATTTTTAAACTGATTATCAGTTAGATAAGAATAACTAGACAGGTATTTCTTCCCATCTTCTTCAAATTCAATAACATATCGCCTGGTGTCAGAAGTCTTCAAACCTTCCAAAATGATATGATTGATCTGTAGTTCTAGACTATCGGCTTTAAGTTTCGGTTTTGAAGTTTTTATTAAGCGACCTTGTAAATCGTACATGTTTACAGGCATACCGTGGATATCGCTTATCCCATAAATTTCTTCTCTGAAAATGAATTGAAGATTTTCTGTGACTACTTCAAAGTCGGTCTTGCGCAGTTCGTAGGCAATTTGTTCTTTAATGGCCTGTTCTTTACGTTGTAATCTTTTAGAATGGTAATCTTTAGCCTGTTCTCTTGATTGATAAATAGACATTCCAGCGATCAATAGACTGGAGATAAGTGTCAATAAAATCATCGCTATAAAAATGCGATTGCGCAGGCTGTTTTGGTAGATTTTCATGATACGTAAATGTAATAACTTAATAAGACATTGTAAGGAATTAACAATAATCAAGCCGAAGTCCTTCAATACTTTGTAAACAAAAAATCCTTAGATGAGATCTAAGGATTTTTAAATAATTTACAACTTTGTGTTTAAGTAGTCATGGCTGGGTTTACCCATGTGAAACGAGTGATTTCTTCTGGTATTTTTATACGTTGAGAAACACGCTCCATACGTGCAGGAAGCTTCATTAAATAATCGCGTGCTTTTTCTGCCTCTTCATTCAATCCTTTCATATTTGCGATATCCCACATATCAATCAACTTTTGCATGATATCAATATAATCTTGTGCTGTGTAGACACCGATACGTTGTGCACTGTTTGAGAAATCCTCGAACGCAGATCCCATTGATTGTCCTGCTTCTCTTAAAAACATAGCAGGCATAACGATTTTATTAACCATCATATCTTTAAAAGCAACCATCATATTATTAGGGTCTACTTTAAAAATCTCAGTAACAAACATGCTATATGCTTTGTGATGACGCATCTCATCACCAGATATCATACGACACATTTTAGATAGCGCACTATTACCATAACCACGTGCGAGTTTTGCGACACGATTGTGTGATATATATGTGGCTAATTCTTGAAAACTAGTATAAATAAAGTTTTTATAAGGATCACGATCTGTTCCTATATCAAAACCGTCTGCAATTAAATGTTGTGTGGTAATCTCTATCTCGCGCATGTTCACACGACCAGATAAGTAAAGATACTTGTTCAACACATCGCCATGACGATTCTCTTCACCAGTCCACTGGCGTACCCATTTAGACCATATATTACCTTTTCCTTCAACTTGATTAATACCTTCTACATCCATAAGCCAGGACTCATAGGTAGGTAATGCTTCTTCAGTAATGGTATCTCCGACTAGAGCTACCCAAAAATCATAAGGTAGTTCCTTTGCCAGCTCTCTTAATTCTGTAACCTCATCAAAGAAAGTATCTTCTTGAGAGTTAGGTAAAAAGTCTGTAGGCTGCCATATCTTGTCGACCGGAATCAAGTACTCATCCATAAAGGACTGCACCTTACTTTCTAGCGATTGCATCACCTCGATGCGTATATTTTTTAGGGGCTTGATATTCATAAATATGTTAATAGACTTTAAAAGTACGTGTTTTAATGTTTAGTTCGCTTTCGCGAAAGCGTAATTACAATAATAATCAGTTATTTACAGCATTTCTTAACTTAAGAATCTATTGCTGTACTGGTTACCGCACCATGTACTACTGATTCTGCCTGTGCTATAACTTCTTCTCCATCACGACCAGCGATAGGTATAGGCTCATGTACCAATACAGAAATCTTATTACCGATACCGTAAGGGAATTTTCCATAGCGATCCACTTTCCATGAGTTGTTTACCGTTACTGGTACAACGACAGCATCTGGTATATATTTAAAAAGCGTTAATAAACCTTTAGTTTTAAAAGGTTTAGGCACACCAGTGCGGCTTCTAGAACCTTCGGCAAAAATCACAACGCTGCGTTTCTTTTCATAAACGTTTTTTGCAAATTTTATTAATGCCGCAATAGATTGTCTTGCGTCCTTGCGATCGATGGCACAGTTCTCACCAATGCGCAGGTTAAGAGATATACTAGGTATTCCTTTTGCTAGTTCTTTTTTTGCAATAAACTTTGCGTGATAATGACGCAAGTGATAAATCAATGGTGGTATATCAAACATACTCTGGTGATTACTCACAAATATATATGATGGCCCTACAGGCAATTCTTCTTTAAACTTAAAGTCAAAGGTGTTGAAAAGCGGCAGCTGGGTTTGCATTAAAAACCAGTTTAAAATGGCAACACTTTTTCTATGGGCGTCATATCCCCATATTTTATGACATATCAACTGGATAGGATGAAAGATCACCAGCATCAAAAAAAAGAGTATAAAATGTAGTATCGTTAAAGGATACGAGATAATTTTTTGCATAGCACAAATATATAATGCAAAAAGTGCATATCCATCGATGTTTGAATCAATTGATATGCACGCATAGTAAAAGGAATGGTGCTGTATAAATAAAAAAGGTTGTGTATTTCTACACAACCTTTTTTATTTCTTAAACTAGAAATGTATTAGCAATTCTCGTTGTAAGCTTCTTTGAGATTTTCAGCAATCATCTCTGCTGGGCGACCTTCAATGTGGTGACGCTCTAACATGTGCACTAACTCACCGTTTTTGAATAATGCCATACTAGGTGAACTAGGTGGAAAAGGAATCATAGCTGCTCTTGCTGCATCTACTGCCTCACGATCTACACCTGCAAATACCGTCACGATATGATCTGGTTTTTTTGCGTTTTCTAAAGACATTTTTGCTCCAGGACGCGCATTTGCAGCAGCACATCCACATACTGAATTTACTACTACTAGTGTTGTTCCTTCTTTACTAATTGCGCTATTTACAGCGTCTGCGGTATATAAGTGTTCAAAACCTGCGTTTCCTAAATCATCGCGCATCGGTTGAACTAATTCTGCTGGGTACATAATATTAATTTTTTACAAAGGTAAAACCTATCTCGTTAATCTACCTGTTAATGATATCATTAAATCTTATGATGTTATTAATCTAAACCTTACAGGTCTTAAAGATCGATGTGGTTTTTAATACTTAATGGTCAAATCGCTCCTTAACTCTCGTAGCGATGTCTTGCATTTCTTCATCAGTTAGTGATACTTTATTTGAAAAACGCATGTCTTCCATATCACGTAGTGGTATTAAATGTACATGTACATGAGGAACTTCTAGTCCTATAACGCTCATCCCGATTCTTAAACAGGTTACTTCTTCTCTCAACGCCAGTGCAACTTCTCTAGAGAAATCCATTAGGTCAAAGTAAGTCTCGCTATCTAGGTCAAAGATTTTATTGACCTCTTTTTTAGGAACACATAAGGTATGTCCTGGAGCATTAGGATTAATATCTAAAAAAGCGATGAAGTCCTCATTTTCTGCTACTTTGTAACATGGGATTTCTCCGTTAATGATTTTTGTGAATACACTCATAACTATCCTCTTGAGATTTCCATGATTTCTAGCTTAATGGTTCCTACTGGCACAACAGCTTCGGCAACTTCACCTACTTCTTTACCTAATAAGGCTTTCCCTATAGGAGAATCGACAGATATTAAACCTTTAGTAATGTCAGACTCACTTTGTGCCACGAGCTTATAGTTCATGACCATTTTATTATTCAGGTTTTTAATTTTTACATTGCTATGGATAAGGACTTTAGATAGATCTAAATCACTCTCATCAATAATACGAGCGTTAGAGACTACTGCTTCTAGCTTAGAAATACGCATTTCCAGCATTCCTTGAGCTTCTTTGGCAGCATCATATTCTGCATTTTCACTTAAATCACCTTTGTCTCTTGCTTCAGCGATGGCCTGTGATGCTCTAGGGCGCTCAATGTCTTTAAGCTGTTTTAGCTCATCTTTTAATTTTTTAAACCCTTCTTCTGTATAGTACGATACGTTACTCATAGTTTTGCTGTTTTAATTATTCACGTTGGCTGTTTTAAGACAGCTTCCGCGAAAGCGTATTCTCTAATTCACTCCTACATTTACCAGTAATTGAGAATATAAATAACAAAATCCCATCATTGCTGCGGGATTTCAAAAACAAATATACTAAATATCAATATCATCGTTATACATTTGAAGTCTTTAAAAGAAACTTAATTATGCGTAAAGCGTTTATTATTAGTGTGCTGTTTATCGTATTATCATGCGCAAGTGATGATGACGCTCGCAACAATCCTTTTCTAGTTAACCTTGCCTTTCAGGTAGATTTAAACACCAATTTACCACAGTATGGTGCTTTAAACTTTCCTGGCAATTTTGTAGTGGTTAATAGTGGTGGCTTGCGTGGTTTTGTCATATACCATCCCGGTAACTCACAATATTTTGTCTATGAATTAAGTGACCCTAATCACTCGCCTAATGAGTGTTCTAAAATGACAGTTTCTGGTATCACGGCATCTTGTCCGTGTACAGATGATAATAATGAGTACAGTATCTTTAATGGCCAGCCTACACAAGGTGGCGGACAATATGGTTTAAAAGCTTATCGTGTAGAACGTAGTGGTAATATTATTAGAGTCTTTAATTAAAAAAGGCTCTAATCTAGCGTGATATTTAAAATCACTTCTAGATTAGAACCTGAATGAAGTTTTATTATACTTTTAAAAAGTAAGTGTTACTCCAGTTAAGAAGTTAATACCTGCTTGAGGATAGAATCCATTACCTTCTACAGTTGTGATGGTGCCTGGATTAGAGAAATCGTCATCATAGGTAAAGTAATAACCGTTAGACTCATATTTCTCATCAAAGATATTATTTACTAGTGCAGTAAGCACAATAGTTTTAAAAACTGATCGTGGCTTAATGGTGTAAATTAAATTGATGTCATTTGTAAAATAGCTATCTAATTTAGATTCTTGCGCCTCAGTATTACTCATAAACTGCTCACCAACAAACTTACTAAGTAAAGAAACTTGTAGATTTTTTATAGGTTGAAAAACAATAGCATTTGCGGCTACTACTTCTGGTGAAAAAGCGATATCAGTACTGCCTAGATTTTGCAATTCACCATCAAATGATCTTCTGGTTTCTTTATTCTTATTGCTGCTTAAAGCTAGATTAGGCTGGATCGTAAGTTTACTATTAACTGGTATTACAGCTTCTAATTCTAGACCTAAACGATAGCTTTCACCACTATTAGTTCTTAATGGTGCACCTACATCATTTAACTCACCACTTAACACTAATTGCTCATTATATAACATTAAGTAACCGTTTGCATTGAAGGAGAAGTTGCCTTCTTTGTGACGCCATCCTAGTTCAAAGTCATTCAACTGTTCTGGTCTGATAGAAGAGTCACTTTCAAAATCGTTTCTATTAGGCTCTCTATTTGCTCTTGCATACGATAGGTATAAATCATTATTATCATTATACTTATACGTTACACCAGCCTTAGGATTAAAGAATGTGTAATTCTCATCTACTAACAATTCTACAAGATCTGATGTAATCCCAGACGTAGAATAATTTACGTTTCTTACCTGTAAGTCACCATACAATTGAACTTTATCATTAAGCTTATAAGTAGCTTTTGAGAACACAGAGAAGTCATTCTTTTTACCATTACCGTCATAATAACGTTCTCTAATATTGCTTTGACTTGCAAATCTTGCCCATATCACTTCACCATAATGATCACCGTCATAATGACTGATGGATGTCCCGAAAATCATGTCTAGATTTCTATTTTTATAATTTGCGCTCGCATTAAAAACATAATAATCATTATCTAACCAGCGACGACGTATTACATCTGTTGTATTTACGGTCTGTCCATCAACTGTTAGTTCATCAAATCCATAGGTAGAAAAGTCATCATCTTCTTTAAACTGCTCAAAGAATCCACGTCCGTAAGTATAGTTCAATCCTATGTTAGTAGACCAGTTTCTATTATAACGCTGGTTCCAGTGTAATTGATAGTGATCTTGTCTATAATCATCTACCTCGTTATCATAAAATTGAGTGACACCATTCTCATCTTCATATTGACCAGCTGGATTAAAGGTTCTGTTTTCTCTAAGCGTTGCCCTATCGATACCAAACCAAGATTGATAAGTAACATTATTACCACCAAAAGTCACCGCTTTAATTAAGGTATTATCATCTACATAAGCACCTTGTAAGAAATACGATTTTAAGTCTGAGGTCGCTCTGTCGATATAACCATCAGATTGTATGTTAGACAATCTACCTGCAATCTCAAAGTGATCATTCATGAGACCTGTTGAGAACTTTACAGTGTGTTTTCTACTATTAAAACTACCTATAGAATTAGAGATTTCACCGCTGGATTCTTTAGAAACTGCATCAGTTAATACATTAATACTTGCTCCAAAGGCACCACTACCATTAGTACTAGTTCCTACTCCACGCTGTAGTTGTAAACTCTCTACAGAAGAAGAAAAGTCTCCTAGATTTACCCAAAATGTACCTAGCGATTCTGCATCTGTATAAGGAATACCATTGATGGTCACGTTAGTAGATTGTGAACTTACACCACGTACTCTTAATCCTGTATAACCTATACCAGCACCAGCATCAGTGGTGGTAACCACAGATGGTAAAAAATTAAGTAGCATAGGAATGTCTTGTCCTAAGTTACGTTTTGCAATTTCCTCTTTAGTAAGGTTACTGTGTGTGATAGGCGATTTTGCATTTACACGTACAGCTTTTACAAGCACCGCATCTAGTTTTTCAGATTTTGTGGTGTCTGCTTTTTGTGTTGTTTGCGCTGTTGCTAGGCCGGTTACGGTTAATGCCATAGCAATTACAACGCGAGATAAATGTTTCATTAGAACTTTTTTTAAGTTCAAATAAAAGGGGCATTTATTCGGTTTGATTAAAATAAAATGTTTGAAGGATTCTCTTGATAAAGATAGTTGCGAAGCCTGCTTCCGCGAAAGCGAAATTATAGCACACAAATCAACTAACTTAAATCTTTTCCCTTAGCGACATTACTCGCCCAGGTTCCTTGGGTATTATCTCAGCCTTTATTTCTAAAAGCACCCCTTGAGATTGGGTGCAAAAGTAATCTGAAAATGTAAATAGAAAAACAAAAAGAGAATTAAATTTAAACGAGACTAGAAACGCTCACTCTCTAAATAATTCATAAGCCTAAAACTCAATCTCTTTCTCCACCATTTTACCATCACGATCAACGGTTACCATAGTCTTATCACCATTATCAAATGTTGCTAATGTGCGCATGTAACTCATCATATCTACTATAGTACTATCACCTAGTTTTACAACGACATCACCTTTCAACAATCCTGCTTTTTGTGCTGGTTTCTCTTCGCTTACTCCATCGATACGCATTCCTTTTCCGGTAAATAAATAATCTGGAACTACGCCTAGGCCTACTTTAAAACGCGGCACTTCTTCGCTCTCGTTTTTTGTTTTTCTAAAGGCTAGTTTTCCAGCGTTATCAAACTCTGCAGTGATTCTTAAGATATAATCAGAGATTTTTTGCATCCCATCATAATTCAATTTCTCGGCATCGTCGCCTGGTTTGTGGTAATCTTCATGTTGCCCAGTGAAGAAATGTAAAACTGGTATATCATTTAAGTAAAACGATGTATGATCGCTAGGTCCTACTCCACTTTCACTTAATGCCAGTTCAAAATCTTTATTAACTGCGTTAATGATTTGGTTCCATCGTGGCGAAGTTCCTGTACCGTAGACTGCTAAAGTGTTTTCTTCATTTAGCCTGCCGACCATATCCATGTTAATCATGTAGGTAATAGAATCTAGGGCAATTGTCGAGTTTTTAGTAAAATAGTTAGACCCTAACAATCCCATTTCTTCGCCAGAGAAAGCCATGAATAAGTAGTTATTCCCTTTTTTATCGCTCGTTTTCAATTCGTAAGCTAGATCTAACATAACCGCAACACCACTCGCATTATCATCTGCTCCATTATGGATTGCTTCTCCTTCACGATGTAAAGAACCTTCGCCGCCCATTCCTAAATGATCATAGTGCGCACCTATTACTACTGTTTGTGCAGCGCCATTATCAATATAACCTAGAACGTTAGTTCCTGTAAGAAATGCATCGCCTTTCTCATCTGTAAAGGCAGCTTCTTGATGTGGATCGCTTGAAGGTTTAAAAGAAAAAGTCTGGAAATAAGTTCCTTCATTACCTTTAGGTTCTAGACCAGATTCTTTCATGCGTTTTGCAATATAATCTGCTGCTTGCAATTCATAAGAAGTACCAGTCTCACGACCTTGCAAGTCGTCTGACGCTAGATAAACCACATCGGCTTTCATATTACCTTTTACAGGTTCTAAAGGTTTCACTTCTGTCTTGCAAGAGACTAATAAACAAATGGCTATAAAAAGTGTCGTGATTCTCATATCTAGCTTGTAATTTTGCTCAAAATTAAATCATCCATGAGAACGTTCCTATTTCTAATCGCATTAATGGCTGTTATAAGCTGTAAAGACTCTGTAAATACTGAAGCAGCAGCTATAACTGAAGCAGAAAAAGTCAATGACAATCCATTGATCATGGAAGGTGAAAACCATTTTAAGGATATCCAGCAGGTGACCTTTGGTGGCGATAATGCCGAGGCTTACTGGAGTTTTGATGATAAACAACTGGTGTTTCAAAGCAACAACACCGGTTGGGATGTAGAATGTGATCAAATGTTCTTGATGAATAATGGAGATAGCTTTCGCGAAAGCGTGCCTAAAATGGTCTCTACTGGTAAAGGAAGAACGACCTGTGCTTATTTCTTACCAGATAATGAACATATCATTTATGCAAGTACGCACCTTGCGATGGATGATTGTCCAGATACTCCATTGAAAGAAAACGGGAAATATGTATGGCCTATTTATGACAGCTATGACATTTTTGTAGCAGATCTAGAAGGAAATATCACAGCTCAATTAACTGACGAAAAAGGTTATGATGCAGAGCCTACTGTTTCTCCGCAAGGCGATAAAATTGTATTTACTAGTGATCGCAGCGGTGATCTAGAATTATACACTATGGATATAGATGGTAGTAATGTGAAGCAAATCACTTATGAATTAGGTTATGATGGTGGCGCTTTCTTCTCACCTGATGGATCGCAATTGATATTCCGTTCTTCACGCCCTAAAACTGAAGAAGAAATCAAAGAATATAAAGATTTATTGAAAGTAGGACTTGTACAGCCTACAGAGATGGAACTCTACATTTGTAACGCAGATGGTTCTGACTTGCGCCAGTTGACCCAACTAGGAAATGCTAACTGGTCGCCTTTCTTTTTACCAGATGGGAAACGTGTATTGTTCTCTTCTAACTTTGAGGCAGAACGTGGTTTTCCTTTCAACCTTTACATGATAAATACTGATGGAACTGGTCTAGAACGTATTACTCACGGTGAGACTTTTGACGCATTTCCAGTATTCTCTAACAACGGTAAATACCTAGCGTTCTCTTCTAATCGCAATAATGGTGGTGGACGCGATACGAATCTTTTTATTGCAGAGTGGAAGGATTAATTGGGTAAATAATTCTAGTTAATTGTAGAACAACCTTTTATAATTACAACTAATACTAGACATTTTAAATAGCGCCACATATGCTTGAATTTACTTCAAACATAAGATGGTCAATCTAGTAATTAAACGCATAATGAGTAATCGTTTACTTTGAGTGAGTAAAACGATTTACTTGTACTCAAATTGTTTGATAGACCTTTCTAATTTACCGTCTTTCCATGCATAATTAGCTTCCTTTTGAATAGTACGGTATTCTGTTTCTTCCTCATCTGTAAAGGCACCTTCTTCACCTTTATGTATGATCATATCTTTCATTCCATCTTTATCGGTTGGAAAAATCAGTGTTTCTGACTTGTGATAAACGCCACCATCACCTACGCTGCTATAAAGACCTAAATCCGTTATTTGCCCATTTGCTTTGGCAAACGTGATGAATTGAGTCCCAGATTCTTCACCACAAGATTCTGCTAGATAATTAACTTCAATTAAATGATCAATTCCAGATAATCCACGATTATCAAATAATGTCATGCTGAAATTATTATTTGCTAATTTTAAAGAGCCTAAGTCCTTATAATTGTTTTGAGAAATTGTTGATCTTAAGTATAATGTGCCGTCCCATTCTTTCTCTCTTTTTTTATAAAGCAAATATTCACCTGGATTATCCAGATAGATTCTACCTGTTGCAACGAAAGTAGCTGGAATATAACCTTGGATTTGTTCGTCTATTTTAACCAATAACCATTTAGAATCATGTCCATCTATTGATATAGATTCACCACTTATTTCTAGTAAAGTAACTGAAGTGTTGATAGTCAAGACTATTACTGTATCCGAATCTGTATTAGGCTCTTCTCTTAAATTTACGTTATTACCAAAAGTGTAATACGTCTCATTAGCCCTAAACTCATCTCCTGAATAATGCGCGCCTTCTGGCTGTGCATGAATAGAGAGAGAAACAAAAAAAATCAATAAAAAAGGTATGAGTTTCATATTATTTAAACTTAAGCAATACTCGCACCATTCACAACGGCATCATCTGGATTTACAAAGACTAGTTTTCCTTCTGGATCTTCGGCAAGGAGAATCATTCCTTGAGATTCTACACCACGTAGTTTTCTAGGAGCAAGATTTGCCAGTACGGTTACTTTACGACCTACTAATTCCTCAACACTAAAATGCTTTGCGATTCCAGAAACGATAGTTCTTTTATCTATTCCAGTATCTACGGTCATGACCATTAACTTGTCAGTTTTAGGCATCTTCTCAGCAGTAAGAATTTCTCCTACTCGCAAGTCCATTTTCATGAAATCGTCGTAATTAGTCTCGTCTTTTTGTGGCATAAGGTTAGGAATTGTTGCCGCATTTGCAGCTTTAGTAGCTTCTAATTTTTCTAATTGTGCGGTTACCTGTTCATCTTCTATTCTAGAGAAAAGCAACTCGGCTTTATTGATTTTGTGGTTGGATGGTAGTAGTGCTTCTGAGCTTGCTACACGAATCCAACTAGCAGATTCTGCATCAAGTAAAGAATAACCGAGCATACTTTTTAACTTACTTGAAGTATGCGGTAGGAAAGGTTCACTTAATATAGCAAGCGCAGTAGTTAATTGCAAACACACATACATAATGTTTTGCACTTGCTCTGGATTTGTTTTAGCTAGTTTCCATGGTTCTAATCCTTCTTCGGCAATGTATTTATTACCTATACTGGATAAGTTCATTAATTCTTGCAATGCTTCTCTAAAACGATAACGATCTAAACTATCACCTATGGTTTTAGGAAATGCTTTGATTTGTTCTAAAACATCTAGATCTCTTTGAGCAAGATTAGCCGTTTCAGGAACAATACCGTCGTAGTATTTATTAGTCAATACTATAACACGGTTTACAAAGTTTCCTAGGTTTGCAACTAACTCATTATTATTTCTTGCTTGAAAATCTTTCCAAGTAAAATTATTATCCTTAGTCTCTGGTGCGTTTGCCGTTAATACATAACGTAAGACGTCTTGCTGTCCAGGGAAATCCTCTAGATACTCATGTAACCAAACGGCCCAGTTTCTAGAAGTAGAAATCTTATCATCTTCTAGATTTAAAAATTCATTTGCTGGCACATTATCTGGCATCACATAATCGCCATGCGCTTTTAACATTGCAGGGAAAATAATACAGTGAAAAACAATATTATCCTTACCTATAAAGTGCAATAGTTTTGTATCATCCTTTTTCCAGTAATCTTCCCAATTTTTGCCTTCTCGAGCTGCCCATTCTTTAGTCGCTGAGATATAGCCAATAGGAGCATCAAACCAAACGTATAACACCTTACCATCTGCTCCTTCTACAGGAACTGGAATTCCCCAATCTAGATCACGCGTCACGGCACGTGGATGCAAACCATCTGTAATCCAACTCTTTACCTGACCTAAAACGTTAGCTTTCCAATCCTTAGAATGTCCTTCAACAATCCACTCATTTAACCAGTCGCTATATTCATCTAGTGGTAAAAACCAGTGTTTAGTTTCCTTAAGTTCTGGTGTATTCCCTGTAATAGCACTTTTAGGATCTATTAAATCTGTCGCATTATGGGAAGTTCCACATTTCTCACATTGATCTCCATAAGACTCTGTATTACCACACTTAGGACAAGTACCTACTACAAAGCGATCTGCTAGAAACTGGTCTGCTTCTGGATCGTATAATTGCTCTGTTACTTGTTCTATAAACTTACCGTCATTATAGAGTTTTGTAAAAAAAGCACTTGCTGTATTATGATGCTCTGTAGAACTAGTACGGCCATAATGGTCAAAGGTGATCCCAAATTCTTTAAAAGAGTCGCCTATAATTTTATGATAACGATCTACCAGTTCTTGCGGAGTAATACCTTCTTTTTTTGCCTTAATAGTAATAGGAACACCATGCTCATCACTACCACAAATAAAGGCTACATCACTACCACGCATGCGTTGGTAACGTGCAAAAATATCTGCAGGCACATACACACCTGCAAGGTGACCTATATGAACTGGACCGTTAGTATATGGCAATGCTGCCGTAATCGTAAATCGTTGTTGACTGCTCATGAACTTATTTTGAGAGTTGCAAATTTACGATTAATGAAACAGCTATGCACGTGTTTTTATAGCAGGTTGATGGTTATAATGATGCTTTCGCGAAAGCGTAAACACAAATCAATATATAATCAGAGAGCTATCGTATCAAAAACTGGCTCGAGTACTGATCTGTACCAGAACTAATTCTGTAGATATAATTACCAGATGCTAATCGAGTTTGTAGCGTTGCTTTTATATCAATCTCATGGACACCAGGCATGTAATATTCATTTGCTAATTGACCTATTTGCTGGCCCATGAAATTGTAAACCTTAATATCCAACTTGCGCCCTACATCCATTTTTAGATATAGTACATCACTGTCTTGTCTATTGACCACAAAGTGTTTAAAATCTTGATTTTCAAAAGATGGATTTGATAAAGTAGTACAATTAAATCCTAAATTTATATTGTTATAATTACCATTAAGCATCGCCTGATCTACCACTGAAGGATCAATACACAACCATTCTTTCATAACAGTAGAGTATATATCTCTAAAGTCTGTGCTATAGATCATATTACCATTTGCATCTAGATTAGTCAAACTGGGATGTGTTCCTATAAAACCATTACCGTTTAATCCACCACCAAAAAGCATCATAGGTGCCGCAGCGCCATGGTCTGTACCGTTAGAACCATTTTCTTCTACACGACGACCAAATTCTGATATGGTCATACACAATACTTCATCCTGATTACCATAAGCAGCAAGATCTGTATAGAAAGCGTCAATTGAATCTGCTAATTTTTGCATACGATCTGCATGAGTACTAGCTTGATTTGCATGTGTATCAAACCCATCTAAGGTTACCATATAAACTTTAGTTCCTAATTGACCTTTTATCAATCGGGCAACTATCGCGAGTTGATCTGCAATGGTATGATTTCCATATGTGGCTTGCGTTGTACTTGCTTGATATGCAGTATTGATAACACCTGCATAAGCAAACGTGGTGTTAGTAGTAGTCCTTAAAAAGCTTAACTGATCGCCATAAGTACATGGTGGTACATTCAACGCATCGTGCTGCCATCCGTTTTGCGCTAGATTGTAAAGCTGTTGTGGATCTGCCACAGAAAAGGCATAGTTTGTTTGTATACCTTCAAAAGCTAGATTACCTAAACTACCTATTTGTATCGCCGGCGGAATTGCTGGCGGACTCAATAAAAAATTAGGATACTCATTTTCAAAAAATCTACCCATCCATCCGGTTTCTTCATTATTTACAGCATCTGTGCTTGCCCATATATCACTAGATCTGAAATGTGATAAATCCTGGCCTGCATATCCTACACCATGTACAACTTTCATCTCTCCATTTCCCCATCGAGATTGTAAACTGGTCATGTATGATGGCAACCCATAGTCTGTCGATAAATTATAGAGGCTGCTTTGAGCAAGTGCGATGTTAGGTCGTTGAGAAGCATAAGTACCGTACTGATTTAATGGGACAATTGTATTCAAACCATCGTTTCCACCTTTAAGTCTTATTAATACTAAAACACGATCATTTGTACTAGATGATAACGCCGCTGTAATAGGGCTAGCCATCGCACTAGAAATCTGAGTTCCACCTAAGGCAAATGTTCCTGCACCGGCAATACCTAGGGCTTGTAAAAATGTTCTACGGCTCCAGGCTTCATGCTCTTCATGATGCGCCTGTGAATTAGGGTCTTGATGTTTTTTATGAGTATCACACATAGCGCTAATTATTTAAGTTGAAATTCTGGCATTCTAAAAATGTGTTGCAGTAATAAAACCACTTGATAAGGAACAGAACCCCATTGAAGATTCCATTGCATATTATCATAATAATTTTGAGGCACATCTCCTTTAAATACTTGTGTTGCTAGAGTATAGTCTGCCGTAGTATGCAATGTTTTTGGAACAAATCGATCCACCATTTCTTGAGCGATAACCGCAGGATCATTATTAGAACTTGCTATAGAAATAACTAGGTTTCTAAATAACTCTTGATCTAGATTCCATGTTGTCCACATAATAAATTCTAGACCTTGCCACCTACCAGTTATAGTGCTGCTATTGATCCAATCGCGATCACCTTGCCATCCAGCAACGTCCACGGGATTATAATACTCCTGACCTAAGTTTGCCGAATAATATACCAATATTTCAAGTTGTTGTGGTGTATATGGAAAATTAGCCTCTTTTATAAAAGTTAAAAAGCAATCCATAGGATCTTTAATAATAGAACCTATAGCATCATCTTCAAAAAAGTGCTCACTCTTAAAAAGCTGTCTTAAAACGGGTACAATTTCCCAGTTCCCAGTGCGGAATGTTGTCGCTAATTGATCAATTATAGTCTGTGAAGGCAACTCTGGACTCACAAAAGCTCTATATATTTTTTTTACGATAAAGTCTGAAATCTCATTTGCCCTAACGCTGAAAAGATGATCTATTAAACTGTCGTGATCAAAATTAGTAGGTGCACTACCGAAGATTATTTTATCTGTATTATCAAATGTAGAACTTTGGAATACAATGGGTGCACCCAATTGGGTCCAGCTATTATATCCTGTTAAAGCTCTGGCCGCTTCTACAATATCTGTTTGTGTATAATTATTATTTGCTCCTAGAGTGAATAACTCAAAAAGTTCTCGAGCATAATTTTCATTTGGACTCCATTTATTGTTAAGCACTCCATTAAGATAAACCAGCATGGCCTCATTCTTACCGATCTCTTTAGTAAGCGTTTTAAAATTACCTAGAGCATGAGTTTGCAGTAGATCATAATATTGATATAGCCATGACGGCGCTTGATAATCATCTGCCTTAGTCACAAAATGATTATGCCAAAAAAGCGTCATTTTAGCCCTTAATTTAAGATTAAGAGAATCATCAAACGTCTGTTTTAACCACTCTACCATTTGAGGAAATGCCTCGCTATTAAAATCTGTATAATCAGATTGTGCCCAGTTGCCCCAAATCGGCGCAGGCGTATTCATATAATTAATAGAATCGGTAATCCAAGTATCTACAAATGCCGTAGGTGATTGCGATAAAATGGCATTCTCTTGTGCGACGTCTAGCCCATATCCCAGTCTTTTTACTACATGCCTTACTCGTTGTATATCCCATGGTTTTGTTGTCGTAGGAACATAAGGCGATAAGGTAGCTGTGTTACAAGATGTAAAAGTTTCCATAAGCTAGCACATTAAGTATTAATGATAAAGATATATATTCCTTAACTTAGTTTTAAGACTTTTAGTATGAATTCACGTAGAACACACCAAGCTAAATCACTGATATTGAGAGAATATACATATACCGGTTTAAAAAAGAATGATCATGTACGAATTCTTTGTACAGCAAGAAGCGCTTTTCAGGCTGACTTAAAGCAAGCACGTGATTTATTAGAATCATGGGGTTTGCGCGTGAGTTGCGGTAAGACTATAGGAGCCATAAATCATCAATTTGGTGGTACAACTAGCTTAAGGATTACTGATTTTCAAGATGCTTTAAATGATGATGATATCGACGCCATATGGATTGCTCGTGGTGGCTATGGTACCGTGCAGATCATCGATGATGTTGATTTTTCCGCTTTCGCGAAAGCGGATTTTAAAAAGCTAATCATAGGTTACTCAGACGTTACGATACTACACAGTCATTTACAAAAGATGAATCTCACGAGTTTACATAGCTTTATGCCATTAGAACTTAAAGACAAATCACAATCTTGTATAGATAGTTTTAAAAAAGCCTTAACAGGTCATTCTCAAAGTATATCTATTGCAAATGATAATAATATAGAACCTCAAGAACTTAAAGGTCGTGTGGTAGGCGGAAATTTATCTATTCTCTACAGTCTATTAGGCTCTAAAAGTTTGACAAATACCGATGGGTGTTTTCTATTTATAGAAGATATAGATGAGTATGTATATCATATAGAACGTATGATGTATGGACTTAAAAGAGCTGGGCATTTAGATAAGCTCAAAGGTTTAATCGTAGGTGGAATGACTGATATGAGAGATCACAAAATTCCGTTTGGTAAAAATGCGGTGGAGATTATCAAAGACATAACTGCTAGTTATCATTATCCTGTGATTTTTAATTTCCCTGCTGGGCATATAAAAGATAACCGTAGCCTAAAACTAGGCACAGATATGCATGTTTCCATTAAAAAGAATCATATCACTTTCACTTATTAAATTATGGCAGATCATAACGAACTAGGGAAAGAAGGAGAAAAAATAGCTGTGAACTACTTGCTTAAAAATGGATATGACATTCTTACCACAAACTATGTGTATCTTAAAGGAGAGATCGACATCATCGCACAAAAAGGAAATACCATAGTCATAGTCGAAGTAAAAACACGTTCCACTCCAGATTTTGGTGATCCACAAGATTTTTTAAAGCCTGCTCAGATTAAAAGACTGGTCTCCACTGCAGACCATTATATTGAACATCATGCTGGTGATGATATCGAGGCTAGATTTGATATTATCGCCATTATAAAAAATAAAGCAGGAACAAAAATCGAACATTTAGAAAATGCTTTTTATCATTTTTAGAAATAAAAAAAGCAGCCTTTGGGCTGCTTTTTTTATAGTGTGATGAGATTATTATTCTTTCTCTTCCTTTATAAGATATACATATACAGGAAAGTGATCACTGAAACCATTAGTGAAACTACCATAATTATAGCTACGTAACGGATACCCTTTATAGCGTCCAGATTTATTAGTCATAAAACTAGGATTATAAATTCCAGCATGATAATAGAAGTAACCTTCTTGATCTGCTTTTTTCAATAAAGGATAAGTAAGCATGATCTGGTCAAAAATATTTCCTGCATCTCTGTAAGAAAGCGTGTTAAAACCATCTTTCAACATTTGGATGTATGGATTATAAATCATTTGAGGCTTTACGTCTTCCTGATCTTGTTGTGCATTTAATGTTTTAAGAACACTCTCATTAGTAGGGTCATCATTTAAATCTCCCATGGTCATTATTTTGGCCATCGCATTAGTTACGTGCAAGGAATCGATAATTTGCTGATTTAAGGCTGCTGCTGCAACACGTTTTGCTCTACTACGCATCTCGCCACCGCTACGTGATGGCCAGTGATTAACGATAACACTCATAGGATCGCCATTAAGCTCTCCTGTTACCACTAACTGATCACGAGTAAAAATACGGCGACCACTACCAGGATCTGATATGTCTAAACGTCTCGACTGAGAGTTAATCACTTTAAATTCACTCTTCTTATATAATAAAGCGACATCAATACCACGTCTGTCTGGAGAATCGTAATGTTCTATACCATAATCATAGTCTCTTAATAGCTCGTGGCTCGCAAGGTCCTCAAGTACCTTACGGTTTTCAACTTCACAAACACCTATTAAAGCAGGAGCAGTTCCCGACTTATCTGCACCAATCTTTCTAAGAACACGTGCCATGTTTGTTAATTTTTTTTGATACACGTCTTCTCTTAATCCTTCAGCCATTTCCATCATAGGGCTGGCTTCATCATTGATTGTAGGATCATCTTCTGTATCGTAAAGATTTTCTAGATTGTAAAACGCAACAGTTTGTATTTTATACTGTTTTGTGTCATTGTTATCTTGTTGTGCATGAGACGCTTTAGCGAAAGCGAAAAAAACAAAAGCACTGGTAATGAGATATTTATACATTTCTTTTAATTAACTTAGATTAACATTATGTAAACATTTATACAAACGCCGCGCCAAAGGTACTGTTAACCATAGAAAAACGTACTTTTGCAGCCCATTAATAACGATATATTAATAAACAACTCTTATGAATAAACAAATTAGCAAGTTGATTTTGTTGATTTTACTGGTCTGCGGCTCTATTGCGAGTGCCCAAGTGGTAAAAGGTCGAGTAATTGACGAATCAACCGAAGAACCTATTAAAGGAGCGCTGATTGAAATCTTAGGAACCAAGTTTACAGCAACTACTGATGCTGATGGTTTCTTTAATTTTGCTAGCGGTATCCCACAAGGAGATCAGAAAATGCAAGTTAGTGCAGCTGATCATTACAACCGTACTTTACCTATTGTTGTAAATGAATTAACACCAGTTAATATTGATCCACTTTATTTAAGAGTAGATTTTAGTGATCAAGAACAAACTGCAGGTGTTATTTCACTAACAGAAAATGATCTATCTGATGACCAGAATGCTGCAAACAATGTATCTGGACTTTTACAATCCTCAAGAGATATATTTTTAAGAGCGGCAGCATTTGATTTTAGTGCGACATTCTTTAGGCCTCGTGGATTGAATAGTGAAGATGGTCGTGTCCTTATTAATGGACTAACTATGAACAAGATTTTTTCTGGACGACCACAATGGAGTAATTGGGGTGGATTAAATGACTTACAACGTAACCAAAACTTTACTATGGGATTATCTGCTGCAGATAATACATTTGGTGGTTTAGGTGGTGTTCAGAGTATTGATATGCGTGCTTCTCAACAAAGAGAAGGTAGTCGTATTTCATATGCTGCTGGTAACCGTAGTTACACAGGTCGCTTTATGGCAACTTACAATAGTGGCTTGAAAAGTAATGGATGGGCATACTCAATAAGTGCCTCACGTAGAGCTGGAGAAGAAGGATTTATAGATGGTACCGTATATGATGCAAATTCTATAGGTCTATCTGTCGAGAAAAAGATTAATGACAATCATTTCTTAAACTTCACAGGTATGTACACTCCTAATCGTCGTGGTAGACAATCGCCAATGACTGAAGAGGTAAAAAACTTAAGAGGAATTACTTATAATCCTAACTGGGGTTATATCGATGGTGAAAAACGCAATAGCCGTATCAGAGAAATTGAAGAGCCTATTTTAATGTTGAACCATAACTGGCAAATCAATGAGAAAGTGAAATTAAATACTAACGTAGGATATCAATTTGGTCGTATAGGAAACACTCGTATCGATAATGGCGGTACTCGTTTAGTAACTCTAGATGGTCAAGATTCTTACATAGGTGGTGCACGTAATCCTAATCCTGATTATTATCAAAATTTACCTAGTTATTTCTTACGTAATGGTTTAGATTATTCTAATGCTTATCTAGCTCAACAAGAGTTTGTAAGTAACGGTCAGTTAGATTGGGATGCACTTTATAGAGCAAACGCTTCATTTACTCAACAAGGAGGAACTAGTGTTTATGCTATACAAGAAGATCGTATCGATGACGATCTTTTAATGGTAAACTCAATTCTTACTGCAGATATTACAGATAATATTTTATTCACAGGTGGAGTGAGCTATCGTAATTTAAAAAGTGAAAACTATGCAAAAATAGATGATCTTTTAGGTGGTGGTGGTTATCTAGATGTAGATTTCTTTGCACAAGAAACCTCTAACATAACACAAGATCAAGCGGCACAATCAGATTTAAACAACCCTAATCGTATTGTAGGCGAAGGAGATCGCTATAAGTACAATTATGACATATTAGTTGATGAGATCGATGCATTTGCTCAAGCTCAGTTTAAGACTAAAAAGGTTGACTTCTATATAGCTGGTAACATCACTCAAACTTCTTATCAAAGAGATGGTAAATTCCGTAATGGTAACTTTGCTGACAATTCTTTTGGAAAAGGAGAACAACTAGATTTTACCAACTTTGGAATTAAAGGTGGTGCTACTTATAAATTAAGCGGTAAAAGCTTTATTGATTTTAACGGAGCTTATTTAACAGATGCTCCTACAATAAGAAGTGCTTTCCCTAATGCCAGACAAAACAATAATACTACAACTGGTCTAGAGTCTCAGACAGTATATTCTACAGATATATCTTATATCTACAGATCTCCTATTGTAAAGGCTAGATTAACAGGTTACTTCACACAATTTAAAGATGGTACGGATGTAGGCTTCTATTTTGTAGAAGGTTTATCTGGTGCTCCAACTCAAGATGGTAACGCTTTTGTACAAGAAGTGATGACTAACATAGATCGTCGCAATATCGGTGGAGAACTAGGACTGGAAGTTCAAGTAACACCAACAATTGCTTTAAAAGCAGCTGCTGCATTTGGTACAAATACTTATAGCAACAATCCTAATATCTATTTAAATAGTGATGACTTTCCTAATGTCGATTTAACATTTGGTGATGGAACTACTAATTTAAAAGATTACCACATCGCTGGTGGACCAGAACAAGCTTATCAAGTAGGTTTTGAATACCGTGATCCAGATTACTGGTGGGTAGGTGCTACTGCAAACTTCTTCTCTAATTCATATGTGGACGTTTCTCCACTAAGAAGATCAGAAAACTTTGTGACTGATTTAGACGGTTTACCAATATCAAATTATGATGAAGACATTGCTAGAGACTTATTAAGACAAGAAAAATTTAATCCATATGAACTATTAAATGTAGTAGGTGGGAAATCTTGGAAAATAGGTGACAAGTTTGTAGGTTTCTTTGCGACTATCAATAATGTATTAGGGAAAGAATATAGAACTGGTGGATTTGAGCAAGGTCGTCTTGCAAATTATCAAGATGTTCTAGACGATAGTAACAACCCAATTGAAGTGTTTGCACCACGTTATTTCTATGGAAATGGTCGTACATACTACTTAAACGTTTACCTAAGATTTTAATAAAATTAATGATGAAAAATAAAATAAATAATATGAGAGCTTTTCATAAAATAATAGCGCTGGCGTATATCGCCGCTATCACATTTTCTTGTGTAGGAGATGATGATTTTACAGTACCTACATTTAATGACACAACACCAATTACTGTTGACGGTAACGTTGTTGCATTAAGCACTGTAGCATCTAGACTTGCACAAAGTGGTGATGATACTTTTACTTTTGAGCAATCAGCAAGTGGAGTAGATGAGTATATTACAGGATATGTGATATCAGACGATCAAGGAGGAAACTGGTTTAAAGAATTAATAATTCAAGATGAAACAGAAAATCCTACAGCTGGTCTTGCCATTTCTATTGATGTAAACCCATTGTTTACAAGATATGAATTCGGTAGAAAAGTATTTGTTAAGTTAACGGGTCTTACCGTAGGAACTTCAAATGGAGTTACCACATTAGGTGTAGCTGGTGCTGGTAGTGATATAGAGCGTATCGCAGCATCAAGTGAGGCTGACGTTATTAAAAGAGATAACTTAGTTGCAGACATCGTTCCTGTGGACGTTGAATTTGCAGACTTTTCTGATGCTCTAGAACTTATTTGGGTTAGAGTGAACAACGTACAATTTGTAGAAGAGCAAATCGACTTATCATTTGCAGCTGAGTCATTTGACCAATTTGATGGTGAGCGTAGTATTAAAAGCTGTAATGATGCTTTTGGAGCGACTGCAAACTTATGGACAAGTACTTTCTCTGACTTTAAAGCTTTAAACATTCCTGATGGAAAAGGTTCTATTAGTGCCGTATTAACTAGAGATTTCTTTGATGATGTTTATGTACTATATGTAAATACTCCTGAGGACTTCGATCTTACAGATACTAACCGTTGTGATTTAACACCTGTTTCTTGTGGAAACGCAGCTGCTGCAGGACCGAATACATTACTAAGCGAGAACTTTGAAACACAATCTACAGGAGCAGCAGCAATGCCTGCAGGATGGACTAACTTCCAAGAAGCTGGTACAGAAACTTGGGAAGTATACACTTCTGGTGGAACAAATGCTTCACTAGGTAAAAGTGTTAACGTTGGATCATTTAACTCAAATGACGCTTCTACAATCGCTTGGTTAATCACACCAGAATTTGACTTTGATGCTCAAACAGGTGAAGTATTCTCTTTTGAAACTTCTAACAGCTTCTCTGATGGTTCTACAATGCAAGTACTTTATTCTGATGATTGGGATGGAACAACAGCAGGAATCGCTACAGCAACGTGGAAACCTCTTGCAGACGCAACTATCGTTGATGACGGTGAGTTCTTTGGTAACTGGGTATTCTCTGATAACGTATCATTGGACTGTGTAACTGGTACAGGTCATATTGCTTTCCGTTATGAAGGATCAGGAGATTCTGGTACTGACGGTACTTATGAGTTAGATAACATCTCTATGACTAGTAATTAGTAAAAGAATTATTTCGCTTTAAGCGAAAACATATAAGAAAAGCCCATTGCTATTTGCAATGGGCTTTTATATTTTTAAAAAACACCTAACCAGTAAAGAAACCTTAAATATAAAAATGAAAAACAAACGGATTTTTATTCCTATCATACTGGCAATCTTAATAGGTGGCTATTTTGCATTTAATATAATTGATTGGTTTAGTAATTTAGAATCTGTTGATCAGCCATTGCCTCATAAGAATCTAATTACCGAAATTCAAAAAGAATCACAGCACAAAGAATCCTTTGAATATAAAAGCTCGATAGTATCCATATATAATAATGGTAAGAATAGAAATGGAACTATTTTATTTGATTTGGGAAGTAATTTTGATATCAACCCTAAATCTATAACTATTAACAAGAAAGAAATTAAAGAACCATCTGGTCGGATTTACAAAGGTTCATTTTTCTTAAATAGAGATTTTCATTTCACGTTTCCAATTAAAAAACTAACAAATAGAATAGAAATTAGTATAGATGATAACCCAAAAGAAGAGCTATTTATCACTGATAAAAAAGATTATGCAAAAATCATATTATATTGTACTGACTCCTTTAATATAAAGCTCAATCAAGAATCTAAACCATTAATCTATTTCGATAAATCTAACAGCTGTTCTAATACTATCATAGAATTTTATAGCTTTAAAGGAACTAGTTACCTATTAGTTAGTCAAAAGGACTAAACACATACATTTATGCACCATGTCGTGCGTTGGTATCTAATATCCGCAAGTCTACTATATATTAGGTTCATATTATTCCTCATGCAGCACGCATCTGTAATTCGTGAGATCTAATAAAACATTTGTAACGCCAATAGAAATCTATATAAACAGGTAGAAATAGCTTTTAGTGTTCTCTAAACATAATTGAGCGCGCTATCTATATCTTTCAGAAATCGCTCGCAATGACGTTATATTACTAAACACAGTGATCTCCTACTTCCTTACAATAATAAACTAGTCAACATTATACAAAACCCTAAAATAAAAAATCCCATCTCAATAAAGAGATGGGATTTAAAGCATTGGTTAGTTAGTAATGCTTAATAATTATCTTTTGTAATCGTAAATTCAGATTTGCGAGACTTTCGATACTCTTCTTCAGTATACAGTCTGTCTTCCAGAACAATCCACAACAAGATTTGCTTCTCCACGAACTACCGCAGTCAAGAGACTTGCGAGACTACATAAGCCACAATAGATTCAGAACGACGTTGAGTTAATACAAGGTTACTTATTCTATACGAAAACTTGAATCCACAGTTAAACAATAGTTATAATAAAATTAATGTTAGTTAATCTTTTCAATCAGAATATTTGAGGTGCCAGCAGTTAAAAACACATCTGCAGTATTACCACCTCTAAAGAACTTTAAACTTACAGTCTGGCCATTAGCAATATCTAGTGTTTCTGTGAAGTTCAAAGATGCTTGTTCATGATTATCATCATGTCTTAGATATCCTGTTGCAGCTATTGTTCCCGTTTGCACTCCTCCTACTTCAAGTTGTGCTAATACAGAAAGCCTACGTTCGGAATTATTACCTGCCACATCTGGAGCTTCGTAATATATATTTACCGTTATTCTATATCTACCGTCACTATTTATAGTTAGTATGTTTCCACTAACTGTGTATAATATTGTATCATCGTTCCAGTTTAGTGTTCCAAAGATAGGTGCGTCAGTTGCCACAGCAGTGTTAATATTTGTCGTAGTGTCAGTATTGGTATATTTTACTGACGGGTTATATGATATATTATTCCACTCCGGTGAAATCTTAGTCCCCGCATTGTATTGATAGGTATTTGTAGTTAAGTTAAAAATTAATAAGCTAACCTCAGGTAAAGCTATAAGGTCACGATCACTAGTACTCATCCTAGGGATAAGAATACCTTTATCTGAAGACTCTATTTCCAGTAGTGATGACGTGTCTGGAGTATCAGTATTTATCCCTACTTGCGCAAAAGTATTTGTAATACAAAACAGAAATAAAAATATAAGGAAAAATATACGATTCATGATTCAAAGAATTAATTGTTTTTTTCGAATAGGATATTGAAAATAATACAATTATTCTAAAATAAAAAATCCCATCTCAATAAAGAGATGGGATCTAAAGCATTGGTTAGTTAGTAATGCTTAATAACTATCTTTTTGTAATCGTAAATTCTGATCTACGAGACTTTTGATACTCTTCTTCAGTACATCGTCTTCCAGAACAATCCACAACTGGATTTGCTTCTCCACGACCTACTGCAGTTAAACGACTTGCGTCTACTCCTTGTGATACCACATAAGACACAATAGATTCTGAACGACGTTGCGTTAATGCAAGGTTATAGGCATCTGGTCCTCTAACATCTGCATAAGTCTCAGCCATTACTTCTAGTTCTGGATATTTCTTCATGAAAGAAACTAAACGATCTAGTTCAAGTGCTGCATCAGGACGTATGTTAGACTTATCTAGATCAAAGTAGATCATATTCAATAAGATCTTTTCATCTACAACAACTGGATCAGGAATAATAGGCTCCATGTTTACAGTTACCATTGCTGTAGCTTCTTCTGTAACGCTTAGGTCAGATTGAGCACTTTCATATTGATCTTTAACACCACGGGCAACAAATTCTTTATTACACTCTGTAGTAAACATCGCCTTTCCTTCAGCATCTGTAGTCTGGCTAGGTAAGCTATTACCATCTGCATCTTGTAAAGAAACAATAGCACCTGGAATAGGCTGATTAGTTTGAGCATCAACAGCGGTTACCGTAACAGCAACTTCACAAATTTCAATACGATTCACCGCATAGATATCATCACTTCCTTTTCCACCTTTACGGTTAGAAGAAACAAAACCTTTACCTGTTTCTTCTGAATATGTGAAAGCAAAATCATCCATTACAGAGTTTACAGGAGAACCTAAGTTAGAAACTTTACCGTCTTTGTATTTAAATACGTCTAGACCACCTAATCCTAAGTGACCGTTTGAAGAGAAATAAAGTGTACCATCTTCAGCAATCCATGGGAATGAATCATCACCTGCAGTATTAACTGTAGGTCCTAAATTTACTGGGTTTGAAATTTTACCATTCTTAAGACTCGCTTTATAGATATCAGTTCCACCTTGTCCACCTGGCGCTTCACTTGCAAAGAAAATTGCTTTTCCATCTGCAGTAATACTAGGATGACCTACACCGTATTCTTGACTTTCTAGAGAAGTAGTTCTTACATCTCTCCACTCGCCACCAGCTTTAACAGCTCTGTAAATATTCAATTTACTCTCGCCATCACTAGCTTTTTCATAATCTCCATCGATATAATCTACACGAGTAAAGAACATATACTTCCCGTCAGGTGTAATATCTAATGTACCTTCATGATACTTAGTATTTACATCACCATCAAGAAGTTTTCCTTCACCAGGCATTCCGTTTTCATCAACAGATGCTTCATAGATATCTAAGTAAGGTTCTTTATTCCATGCATAGTTTGCACGCTTATTATTACGAGCACTTGCAAAGTAAATTTTATCACCTATTTTTTGTGCAGCAAAATCACTTGCTTCACCATTAAGTCCTAAAGCCTCAGCAGTATAAGCTGGGTTCATTCCTGTAATGTCTGCTAGGTAATTAGGGTTTGCTTTAAAGGCTTTAGCACGATCATCATTAGGCACCATCCCAGCAAACTGGTTCATGATAGTATTAGAAAGATCATATTTTTGATTAGCCTTTAAAGTTTGAGCATATCTGTAAAGAGTCTCTGCTTGAGGATTCTTATTAGTAGCTCTTTTATAAAATTGCTCTGCACTTTTAAAGTCACTATTAAAGAAATAAGAGTTTCCTAGGTTAGTATAAACGTGTTGAGAACGCTCTCCATTTTTAATGAGTTTCTCATAAGCTTTTGCAGCATCCACATAACGCAGTTGCTCATATAGTTTGTCTGCTTTTTTAGTTGCATCGCTTTGTGCATTTACTTGAAATGAGCCAGCGATAATTATTAAGAGTAGTAAATATATTTTTTTCATGATATTCTTTCTTTGCTGGTTATTAGAAGAAACGTGGTGATTGCATCACTTTACGAGGGAAATTCAAGTCATAAGTCAAGAAGATCTCATGTGAAGAATTTGCCGCTACCTGTATATCTGATACCACGCGGTCATATGCATAACCTACCTTTACATTATCAGTAAGTTGCATACCTACTAGACCACTGAAAGAGTCTTCATATCTGTAAGATACACCTACTTCAAACTTATTATTAAATAATACGTTTGTGTTTAAATCAAAGCTTAATGGAGAATCAAAAGCTCCTTTAACCATTGCATGTGGCTTTAATTTAATGTTTTCATTAATATCAAAAACATATCCACCTGTTAAGAAATAATGTTGTGTTTCAGAACCAAAGGTTAAACCGTCCTCATCTAAGTGAGTACTGTTTAACATATTAGGAACAGAAAAACCAGCATACCAGTTATCTCCATAAAGGAAAGCACCTGCACCCAGATTTAAGTACTGTTCGTTTAATTGCTCACTAAACAATGGATCACCCGGCTGTGTAGTGTTCACAAAGTTAAGATTCACATCGTGGAAAGTAACACCAGCTTTAAGACCTAGAGATAATGTTGTTTTCTTTCCAACTTGTAATTTATAAGAGAAATCTCCATAGAAGTTTTTCTCTTTAACTGGTCCTATTTGATCAGAAATTACAGAAAGACCTACACCTACTCGATCGCCTATTGGAGTACTACCAGAAAAGGTAAGTGTCTCTGGCGCACCAGTTACACCAGTCCATTGTTGACGGTAAAGAGTTGTAAGAGTTAAGCCATCTCTTGTACCAGCATATGCTGGGTTAATGACATTTTGGTTGTACATGTACTGTGTGTACTGAGGATCTTGTTGAGCGTGAAGTACGCTGGTTCCGGACAAGACAAGGAAAATCCCCATGGCAAGTAATTTTCTCATCATTATAGAGTTAGTTTTTTGGGTTGCACAAGTTAGTTTTATGGTTCTAAATATACTACTATGCTATCAATTGCGACTTACATAGTGACCTGATTTTATAATATCTTGCTTTCGCGAAAGCGTAATTTTTAACCTATCCATTGATAATCAACTATTAAAGGCTAAACATTAACATTATACTATATCATCAATTATTTACTTAGAAGACCGAATATAGAAAAAATACATCGCCTATATTGTTTAACAATTTCTTTATAGATTAAAAGCAATGTTTCACAGACGAAATGATTCAATTAGTTTCTACGTAGTATCATATATACAGGAAAATGATCAGAATAACCTCCTTTATAGGTTTTACCAACAAATGTGCGCGCTGGTTGACCTCGATATTTCCCTTTCCATTGCCTCAACATAATGTCATCAAAAATGTCTGCTTGATGAAAGTATAAAGCGTCTGGCACATCATTAATTAAACTGTCACTAACCATAATTTGATCAAAAAGATTCCATTTAAAATTATGATTCAAACTACCTCTATGAAATTTTTTAAGCGGCGCGGTCACATTTTGAAAACCGTGTGGCAGGATTTCATTGCGTATACTATCGTTTTCTGGATCATCATTAAAATCTCCCATTACAATAATATTAGTGCCTTCTAGTAAATGCTTCTCTTGATTAGTTCGATCATTTTGTGGATCTACATGATTGATATGATCCATTAACTGCTTGGCTACAGTTACTCTTTTTTCATTTGTAGAGTCTGCTCCATCTCTTCTTGACGGCCAGTGGTTCACATATATATGTAATGGCATACCAGATAAAAAACCTTTTACATATAATATATCACGGGTACGGTCTGGCTCATCATTAGGCATAGTTACATCGACAGCTATCGGTGTAGAGGATTGCACTGTAAATATTTTTTTACTGTATAATAAAGCAACATCAATTCCTCGCTCATCTGGGCTATTATAATGTATGATACCATAATCTCCTTTAACCAGTTTAGGCTGTTGTATTAAATCTTCAAGAACTTTCTCATTCTCCACTTCAGCCACACCTATAATTGCCGGCAACTTACCAGTTTGTAAAACACCTACTTTTGATATCGCTTCACTCAATTTTTGCAGCTTTTTCTGGTAACGTTGTGGTGTCCATTGCTTACGACCTTGTGCTGTAAAATCCTGATCTAGTATATCCTCATCATTGTGAACGTCAAATAAATTTTCTAAATTGTAGAATGCGACGGTATACTGTTCAAATGCCTGTTGTGAAATTGCCAATACTCTTATTTTTGTAGGGATTTCAAATCTAATACATCATCACGCAAATTCTCTCACTATAATAAGAATTACTTTAAGCTTTTATTAATTGTAGAGCAGCTCACTGGCAATCTGTTATCTTTGTTAAATAGTTTTAGAACCATAAATGTTAGAAAGAGAAACACACGAATATGAAAAAGCCATTCTAGTAGGAGTGGTTACCCAACAGCAGACAGAAGAAAAACTTAAAGAATATCTGGATGAGCTAGAATTCTTAGCTTATACAGCAGGCGCTACTATACACAAGCGTTTTTCTCAAAAAATGCAAAAACCTAATCCTAAAACATTTTTAGGATCTGGTAAAATGGAAGATATAAAGGCCTATGTAGATGCTCATAATATTGATACGGTAATATTTGATGATGAGCTAAGTCCTGCACAGCAAAAGAATATTGAGAAAATTCTAGAAGTTAAAATTATAGATAGAACTTACTTAATCCTAGATATTTTTGCTCAACGTGCAGAGACTAGTTATGCTCGTACACAGGTTGAACTGGCTCAATATGAATACTTACTGCCAAGACTTGTAGGTCTGTGGACTCACCTTGAGAGACAAAAAGGTGGTATCGGGATGCGTGGTCCAGGAGAAACAGAGATTGAGACTGACCGTCGTATCGTACGTGACCGTATAACTTTACTCAAAAAGAAATTACTTACTATTGATAAACAAATGGCTACCCAGCGCGGTAACCGTGGTAAAATGGTACGTGTTGCCTTAGTAGGTTATACAAACGTTGGAAAAAGCACACTAATGAATGTAATTTCAAAAAGTGAGGTTTTTGCAGAAAATAAGTTGTTTGCAACATTAGACACAACAGTGCGTAAAGTTGTTGTAAAAAACCTTCCCTTCTTACTGACAGATACTGTAGGTTTTATACGTAAACTACCTACTCAATTAGTAGAATCCTTTAAGTCAACGCTTGATGAAGTACGTGAATCTGACTTGTTATTGCATGTAGTAGATATTGCTCATGGTAGTTTTGAAGATCACATCGCATCGGTAAATAAAATATTAAGCGAGATAGACGCTGTGGATAAACCTACTATCATGGTTTTCAATAAAATCGACCAGTACATTGCCGAGGACTATGATCCAGAAGATTTACTTGAAGAAAGGACCAGTGCACATTACTCGCTAGAAGAATGGAAGCGCACCTGGATGGCAAGAATGGGTGAAAACGTTGTGTTTATATCAGCCATTAATAAAGAGAACATAGACACGTTTAAGAAAAAAGTCTATGATCAAGTTAGAGAAATTCATGTAAAAAGATTTCCTTACAATGCTTTCTTATTTCCAGATTGGGAAGACTTAATAGAAACAGAAGAAGAATAAACACTTTTAAAACATGAAAAAGCCCTTAATCCGATGGATTAAGGGCTTTTTATTTTAGATAAAATTAAATTAGAACTTATAGTTCAAACCTAATAACCAGTATGATTGTAAATCGTTATCTACATTATCAAAATCAAATGTACCTGTAGGATCCTGAGTCGCCGCAAAATTTACAGCCTCTTGATGATTACCTCTTAAACCAAATTCAAAACCTACACCGATGTTTTTCCATAGTGTATAACCGAAAGAGTTGATCCATGTAAAGTTGGATAAGTTAGAGCTCTTATAGCTTTGGAATGTAGAAAGATTACTCTTAAAGTTAATAGCTCCTATTTGTCTTGTATAATCTGCAACGATTTTTGCACCTAAAGAAGATTCAAAAATATCATCACCACTACTGAAAACAAAGTTATAGTTTAAAGGGTGAATCACAACTACAAGGTTATCTAAAGGAGTCCATGTTGCACCAACACCTAGGTCTAGGTATCCAGGATCATTAAAATTGTTAAGTATCGTAGTTCTGTACTCTCCTAATGTAGAAACAGCAAATTTCTCGCTCAGCTTGTAACCATATAATGATTGAATATTAAAAACGTCTGTAGCTTCTTGAAAACTATCATCATCTGTAGCGTCATCTCTATCGTCAAACTTTACCCATTGTAAATTCACGTTTAGATTATTTCTCCAGAAATACTTCTCTCTTTTTAAGTTTGCAAATCCGTTTAATGTAACACCTATGTTACCAGAGTTCACATTAGGAGAACCTTGAGAATACCACTTATCAAAACTTGATAAATTTGCTCCTATAGTACCAAAAGCTCCCTTTTTCCAACCTGGAAGTGCATCTATCTGTGCTTGGATCGCATTTGCTCTACCTTGAATTTGAGCAATAGAATCCATTTTTGTCGCTTTTAACGACTTAAGTTCTTCTTCAGTTTGCGCATAAGTACTGATTGTACAAAGTGCAAATGCAAAAAGTAAAATAATTTTTTTCATAATACTAAATTGAAATGTTATGGCGCGAAATTACCATTTAATTAAAAAAATGGATTGATTGTCCTTCAAAAAACAATTCTATCGATAAACTACCTTTTTTTCTTATAAACGGGAACTGCACTACAGGCCTCGCCGTACATTACTGATTTTGCAACATTGTGCAATCGCTCTGTAATTTTCATATATGCTCCAATTGGTACCGGTTTATTAGAACAACCTTTTACAATTACTGGCATATCGATGTAGGGATTGATGTCTAATTGATCAATAATAGGAATATACAATGCTGTCTCTAGATGTTCTAATGATCCTAGCACGACTTTTTCTGCTATACCAGTTAGCTCCATTTGTAATAACATCCATGCCCATTGCGGTATGATCGCATCTGTAGAGCAATTTACTGCAACATAATGACCCTTAAACACAGTAAAGTCTGTGTTTTTTAAGCTTTCGCGAAAGCGTGATTCTACTAACACAATACCTTCCATCAACCATTGAGAAATATCTATCTCGCTGCGCGGTCCTACAGGATAATAATCTTCTAAGTCGATGACCTGAAGTTTTGAGTTTGCGACTCTGTTAATGATCTCGCCTTCCATATTTTAAAGCATCCCTAGTTCAAGCTTTGCCTCTTCACTCATTAAGTCTTTGTTCCATGGTGGATCAAATGTGATTTCCACCTCGGCATCGTTGACTTCTTTTAGAGTTTTTACTTTCTCCTCAACTTCTACTGGTAGCGTCTCTGCTACTGGACAGTTAGGTGAAGTTAATGTCATTAATATTTTAACGTCAGCATCACTGCTCACCATGACATCATATATAAGACCTAGCTCATAGATGTCCACAGGAATTTCTGGGTCATATATGGTTTTTAAAACCTTAACTACTTTTTCTCCTATTTCTTGTCCGTTGATCTCTTCCATAATTAGCTCAATTGAGATTGATATGCTATTGCATACATTTTAAGTTGTTTTATCATGGAAACTAATCCATTTGCTCTAGTAGGTGAAAGATGTTCTTTCAAACCTATCTGATCTATAAAAGCTGTATCGGCAGCAATAATATCTGCTGGTTTCTGACCAGACCAGGCTCTTATAAGTATTGCAATAATTCCTTTTGTGATTATTGCATCACTGTCTGCACTAAATTCTACTTTATCCTCTTTTAGATCTGCGTGTACCCATACTTTGGACTGGCAACCTTTTATGATATTATCATCAGTTTTGTATTGCTCATCTATAACAGGAACGCTTTTCCCTAGATCTATCATGTATTCATAGCGATCCATCCAGTCGTCAAACATGGCAAACTCTTCTACGATTTCATTTTGTATGTCTTGAATGCTAGCCATTATTGTTTTACTGCTGTAATTATGATATCGCCTGATGCGTTTAAAAGTTCTAATCCTTCTTTAGTAGGATTTACTTCAACTACCTTTGCAAGATGACTCATATAATCTCTCTCGATCTCATGCACATCTCTACACATCATTTTAGTTCCCATTAAAGGGCTTATGCTTACTTTTCCTTTTCCTAAGTTTTCAAATGTACCGCTGTAATTATTACATGCTGACTTACCAGATATGCGATTTTCTTCTCCCATCGTAATGGTTAAAGTAATATCATGTTCTGAATAATTATTCTCTCCTACGAGTACCACGTCATAACTACCTGCAACATCTTGTTCATCACAACTGGTTAATGTAAAAAGCGTTAGACTAAAAAGTAATGTAAATATTCTCATTTTAATATGTTTTAAGGTATACTCATTAAGTAGTCTTCAAAGATAATGAAGTCCATTAAGACAGCATACTTACTGCACGTTGCAAAGCTTGTACCATAATATCTATTTCTTCTTTAGTATTATAAAATGCAAAACTTGCTCTTACCGTACCAGGAATTGAATAGCGTTCCATAACTGGTTGTGCACAATGATGACCCGTTCTTACAGCTATACCTAGTTTATCTACTATGGTTCCTATATCATAAGGATGCAAGGTTGTGACATTAAAACTTATTACTGCAGCTTTATTTGCAACATCTCCATAAATTTTAAGGCCTTCGATTTCCTTTAACTGTTCCGTTGCATATAATAATAACTCGTGCTCATAAGCAGCGATGTTATCCATTCCTAATTCATTAAGATAGTCGACAGCAGCACCTAAAGCAATTCCACCTGCAATATTAGGTGTTCCGGCTTCAAACTTATGTGGTAATCCTGCATAGGTTGTATGCTCAAATGTCACTTGATCTATCATCTCTCCACCACCTTGGTATGGTGGTAATGCGTTTAATGCTTCTTCTTTACCATATAGAATACCTATTCCTGTCGGACCACACATTTTATGTCCAGACATGGTATAGAAATCTGCATCAAGCGCTTGCATATCTAACTTCATATGACCACATGATTGCGCACCATCTATTAAAGTCATCGCACCATGTTCGTGTGCTCCTTTGATGATCTCTTCTACTGGATTAGTAACACCTAGTGCGTTAGACACATGATTAACAACTACAAAAGCTGTTTTCTCATTCAGCAGTCCTTCATAAGCTTGCATATCTAGCTCACCGCTGTCTAATACCGGTATTACTTTTAAGGTAGCGCCTACTCGTTCACAAAGCATTTGCCAGGGAACAATATTAGAATGATGCTCTACTGCGCTTACAATGATCTCATCATCTTTTTTCACAAAGACGTGGGCACCACTCGCAACAGCATTAATACTATGTGTATTTCCAGAGGTAATAATTACCTGTTTTGCTTGAGGAATATTGAAAAAAGCTCTCACTTTTTCTCTTGCTTCCTCATACAAATCTGTTGCTTCCTGACTTAACGCATGAACACCACGGTGGATGTTTGCATTATATAAGGTATAATACTCAACGATTTTATCAATGACCTGTTGCGGTTTTTGAGAAGTCGCAGCGTTATCAAAATAAACTAACGGTCGCCCATTTACCTCACGATTAAGGATAGGAAAATCAGCTCTTATTTTTTGAATATCTAACATGGTACAAAGGTACGATGCGGACTGGGAAAGAGGTATTATTTAAGGAATTATTAGAAGAGTAATTCATATACTTTGAAAATCATTCATCTAAAAAAAATGCCTTGTTTTAAAACAAGGCATTTTTTTTTAAAATTGAAATAGACAATCACTATAAATCAAACCCAATCTCTACACCTAGCTTCTTTGCAATAAGCTTTGTGATGCGAGATTTAATTTCAGGAATTTTTACACTTTCTAGTACGCTATTTGCAAAAGCAAACATCAATAGGGCACGTGCTTCTTTTTTACCTATTCCACGAGATTGCATGTAAAACAGAGCATCTTCATCAAGTTGACCGATGGTACAACCATGTGAACATCTTACATCGTCTGCAAAAATCTCTAGTTGTGGCTTTGCGTTGATGGTAGCCTTATCGCTTACTAATATATTATTGTTTTGCTGGAACGCGTTAATTTTTTGCGCTACTTTATCTACGAGAACTTTACCATTAAAAACTCCTACAGCTTTATCATCAAAGATTTGCTTGTACTGCTGGTAACTCTCACAATTAGGTGCTGTGTGATGTACTAGTGTAGAATGATCTACGTGTTGTTTTCCTTCTATAATCGTAACTCCGTTAAGAATAGAATTACAGTGTTCACCACGTTGATAAAAATTCAAGTTGTTTCTAGTTAAAGCTCCACCAAAAGAAAACGTATGCAAACGAACTTCACTATCTGATTTTTGCTCTACACTGGTATGATCGATAAGTGATGCATTAAGATGATCGTTCTGGATTTTATAATAATCCACCATGGCACGCTTATCTGCAAAAATCTCAGTAACACTATTAGTCAATACTTGATTATCACTTAAACTTTGGTGACGTTCTATAATTTGCACTTGAGAATTCTCTCCTACTACCACTAGATTACGTGGCTGTGTCATTAAAGTACTCTCATTACCAGTAGAAAAGTATACAACTTCTATAGGTTTTTCTACCGCTATGTTTTTCCCAATGCTTATGTAAGCACCTTCTCTTGCAAATGCTGTGTTTAAAGATGTTAATCCATCCTTAGGCGCAAGTTTATTGTAATAAGCCTCAATAACAGGACTATATTTCGGATTATTTAAGGCACTAGACATTAAACAAACGTCAAATTTATCGTGTGTAGTCTCAGATAAATGCGAGCTATAAATCCCATCTATAAAAATCACACGATACGCATCTATTTGATGGATTAAATATGGTTTAATATCTCCATATTCAATAGCAGATTCTTTCTTTGGGAAAAGACTGTAATCTTTATTAAATAGAGATTTCAGCGATGTATATTTATATGCCTCTTCTTTACGTTGCGGAATACCTAACTCTTCAAAAGACGCTAGCGCCTCATTGCGCAATTGATGTGCATACGTTTCTGTATCGACCTCATTTTCTAAAGCGATAAAAGAAGATAATATTTTGTCTTTAAAACTCATGATTTGTTGTTTTCACGCTTTTATTATTTGTTGCCAACTACATTTCTTTAATGTCAGCTTTCGCGAAAGCGAAATAATAAAAACTACACTATTAATTACTAGACCTTAAAGCTGAGTACTAAGCCTCTACTTCTTCTTTAATCCAGTCATAACCGCGCTCTTCTAATTCTTGAGCTAGTTCTTTTCCTCCTGATTTTACGATACGTCCTTTATAAAGTACGTGTACAAAATCTGGCACGATATAATCTAATAAACGCTGGTAGTGAGTAATCACGATAGTGGCATTATCCTCACTGCGCAATTTATTTACACCATTTGCTACGATACGTAGGGCATCGATATCAAGACCTGAATCTGTCTCATCTAATATCGAAAGTTTAGGATCTAACATTGCCATCTGGAAAATCTCGTTACGTTTCTTTTCTCCACCAGAAAAACCTTCATTTAAAGAACGAGATAAGAATTTGCGATCTATCTCTAGCATCTCAGACTTTTCACGGATCATCTTTAACATATCACCAGCCTTCATTTCTTCTTTACCTTGAGCCTTGCGCGTCTCGTTGATAGCAGTTTTCATGAAGTTAGTAACTGATACTCCAGGGATTTCAATAGGATACTGAAATGATAAAAAGACACCTTTATGTGCTCTTTCTTCTGGATCAAGCTCAGATATTTCCTCGTTTTCTAATTCAATAGAACCACCAGTCATCTCGTACTCTTCACGTCCTGCAATCACATTTGCTAGAGTAGATTTACCAGAACCGTTAGGTCCCATAATAGCATGAACCTCACCAGCTTTTACTTCTAGATTGATTCCTTTTAATATTTCTTTATCCTCTATTGAGGCATGCAAGTCTTTGATCTTTAACATAGCTGTTATTTAACTTCTTGTATCTGTATTAATTGATGGGTGCAACTACGGCAGCACTTGTTGCTGGTGTTACTTCTATTATTTCTTTTATGATAAGCATTTGTTCCCAGCCTTCACCTGTTTCTAGCAACAATGGATTAGGTACTAATTCTCCTTTAAGAATTACATTTACCATATCAAATTTTGTCTTTTGTAAAGGTAACGCCAGTTCATGGAGCTGCTTTAACTTATCATCTATGCGTACGGCATAAATTTCGTTTTTACTAGTAAGGACTGCGGCGTCCTCTAATAAAATAAACTCACCTTTATAGGTGTTTTCATCTTCTACAAATGACGTGCTTATGTCCTCTGTGGTTGCAACATCCAATGGTTGCTCCTGATTTTTACAAGAGACTGTTGCAATTATTATAAAACATAAAACGAGTAATCGTTTCATAATTAATGGTTTTTGAAATGTTCTATCCTACCGATCCTTCTAGGCTTATTTCTAATAATTTTTGAGCTTCTACTGCAAACTCCATAGGTAGTTTATTTAATACTTCTTTAGAGAATCCATTTACAATAAGTGCAATGGCTTTTTCTGTATCAATACCACGCTGGTTGCAGTAAAAAATTTGATCTTCACCTATTTTACTCGTTGTCGCTTCGTGTTCTACTTTTGAAGTACTGTTACTATTTTCTATGTATGGGAATGTATGTGCACCGCACTCATTACCCATTAACAAACTATCACATTGTGAAAAGTTACGAGCATTTGTAGCACGTGAATTGATTTTTACGAGTCCTCGATAAGAGTTTTGCGATTTTCCGGCACTAATCCCTTTAGAAATAATAGTTGACTTAGTGTTTTTACCTAAGTGAACCATCTTAGTTCCAGTATCTGCTTGCTGAAAATTATTAGTCACCGCGATGGAGTAAAACTCACCAACTGAGTTATCTCCTTTAAGAACACAGCTAGGATACTTCCATGTTACAGCACTACCGGTCTCTACTTGAGTCCATGAGATTTTTGCATTTTTCTCACATAGTCCACGCTTAGTTACAAAGTTGAAAACACCACCTTTTCCTTCGGCATTACCTGGATACCAGTTCTGTACGGTAGAGTATTTAATTTCTGCATCATCTAGTGCGATTAACTCCACACATGCAGCGTGTAATTGATTTTCATCACGACTAGGCGCAGTACAACCTTCTAGGTAAGAAACATAACTTCCTTCATCTGCAATTACTAGTGTTCTTTCAAATTGTCCTGTTCCACCTTCATTAATACGGAAGTATGTAGAAAGTTCCATAGGACACTTAACACCTTTAGGTATATAACAGAATGATCCATCAGAGAATACAGCGCTATTCAATGCTGCATAGTAATTATCACTTTGTGGAATTATAGTACCAAGATATTTTTTTACAAGCTCTGGATGTTCTTGTATTGCTTCAGAAATGGGGCAGAAAATAATACCTTTCTCTGCAAGCGTTTTCTTAAATGTAGTAGCTACAGATACTGAGTCTACTACAATATCCATAGCAACACCAGCAAGCTTTTTTTGCTCATCAAGTGAAATTCCTAATTTTTTGAACGTTTCTAATAATTCTGGATCAACCTCATCAAGGCTATCATATTTAGGCTTAGAATTAGGTGCACTGTAATAAGAAATGGCTTGTAAATCTGGTTTTTCGTAATTTACATTTGCCCAATCTGGCTCTTCCATTTCAATAAACACACGATATGCCTGTAGTCTCCAGTCAAGCATCCATTGTGGCTCATTCTTTTTGGCAGATATGATACGTATCACTTCTTCACTAAGTCCGATAGGAATAGTGTCTGATTTAATATCGGTATAGAAGCCGTACTCGTACTCTTTATTCTGGAGTTCTTTTTCTAATTCTTCTTCTGTGTACTTAGACATAATGCTATGTTTAAAGTTCATAAAACAGCTACACTGTATAATTTGAACTTCTTATTTATTAATTATTGAATAGTAGCGCTTTCACAATACTATTCTACTTATTTAGACTTATAGAGAAAAACTTTCTCCACATCCACAAGTTCTTTGTGCATTAGGGTTATTAAAGACAAATCCTTTACCGTTCAAACCACCGCTAAATTCAAGCGTCGTCCCAACGAGATATAAAAAGCTTTTTTTATCAACCACAATGCGCACGTCATTTGCTTCAAAAATCTTATCCGTGTCTGTAGTTGTCTTATCAAATGTTAGATCGTAAGATAAACCACTACAACCTCCACTTTTAACACCTACGCGCACATAATCATTACCTATAGCAAATCCATCTTCACTCATTAATTGAGTAAGCTTAATTTTTGCCGTATCTGATACATTTATCATATGCTTAAAATCCTTATTTAAAATGACCACAAATATACAACAGCCATTTTTGAACCTTGCCCTATTCAATTTATAAAATGCATGATTGTATGTCCAATATCTATAGTTTAACAGTTCTTTATACAATCAAGTGCTAACATATCTATTTTTCAATAGCTTAAAGCTCAAATTATACTTTGAAATTTAAAAAAACATCAACTCTTTTCTATCTGTTTTATAATTAAGATGTTTAATTCATTGTAATTTTGCAGCATGATAGAAGATAAAAATCCACAACGTACGTCGATTGAAAATTTAGGTGAATTTGGTTTAATCGATCACATCACACAAAATATTGAACTTAATCAAGATTCTACCTTAAAAGGTATAGGCGATGATGCTGCTGTTATCAATCATACAGCATCTACTGTGGTCACCACAGATATGCTTGTAGAAGGTATTCACTTTGATTTAAGTTATGTTCCTCTAAAGCATTTAGGTTACAAAGCTGTTATGGTTAATTTATCTGATCTTTATGCGATGAATGCGGTACCTACCCAAATAACCGTATCCATAGCTATGTCTAATCGTTTTCCTGTAGAAGCCGTTGAAGAGCTTTATAATGGTATCAAACTGGCATGTAAAATCTACAATGTAGATTTAATAGGTGGAGACACTACTGCTTCTCAAAGTGGTTTGATTATCTCTATTACAGCAATAGGAGAACAAAAGGAAGATGATATTATATACCGCTCAGGTGCTAGAGATAATGATTTACTAGTCGTTAGTGGAGACATAGGCGCCGCTTATATGGGATTACAAATCCTAGAGCGCGAGAAAGCTGTTTATAAAGCAAACCCAAATAATCAACCAGATGTTGAAGCCTATAGCTATTTATTAGAACGACAGCTAAAACCTGAAGTTCGTAAAGATATCCCTAAGCTACTCAAAGAACTAGATGTGAAACCTACGAGTATGATTGATTTATCCGATGGTTTAAGTTCTGAAGTTATTCATTTATGTAAAAACTCTAATGTAGGAATGAAGCTCTATGAAGAAAAACTTCCATTAGACCCTACGGTAATAGCGGCTTGTGAAGAATTTAATTTAGACAGTACAACGATTGCACTTAGTGGTGGCGAGGACTATGAATTATTATTTACGGTAAAACAAGAAGACTTCCCTAAAATTAAAGCAAATCCTAGCTTAAGCATCATAGGACATGCTGTACCCAACGGTGAAGGAATTCATTTAATCACCAGATCAGGCGAGCAAATACCTATTAAAGCAATGGGCTGGAATAGTTTTCAAGAATAAAAACCTAATTCACGTCTATTTTTCTTAACCGCAAGGTCATTGAGAGCACGATTAACACGAGAATATTGATCATTTAACGGAACGATATTACCATAAATATTTGTGGTCATTTGCTTTCCACATTTTACGCAACACATTTCTTGTATGCGGTCATTTACTTGATGAGTAACTTGTAGTTTATGTCCTGTAAAAGAGCATATAGCTGCAGCCTTGATAGGGGAAAAAGATTTTGACATTTGGCTAGTTATTTAAACGAAAGTTGGTTGAACTTCATTTTACTACGACCAATGTAAAAAAAATAATTCTAATGAACGATAAAACACTTAAATTAATCGACAAAATGCATTTTACTTACGATTTCACTAGGATGAGTAAGTAATAACATGTGTCCACCTTCAACACTTACACCAGCGTAAAACTCCTGGCTTAACTCGACCTCGATAATAGATTTTTCAATAACGGTATCACGATTTCCATAGATGTATTGAACGGGCACATCAACATGTCCAAGCTGTGATGGACGATCTCTCATAGCACGCAACGCCGCCATTACAGCTTCTAGAGTAATCTCTTGAGATTCAATCCTCATATTTTCAATAATAGCCTTATGAGTTACATGTTCTTGAGGCGTAAAAAGATTATTAATAGCCATAGATACATAAGCATTTTGAAAGCGATCAATTAATTGGATTGCACGATCTCGCATCATTTTACGGGCTACACTATCAGGTCCCATAATACTGTTCAACAAGGTTAAAGAATAAAGTTGTTGAGGATACGCTTTCGCGAAAGCAGATCCTACATAACCACCCATACTATGACCTATAAAATGTACCTTATGAATATCATTTTGCATCAAAAATTGTGAGATTTCAAAAGCCAGATCATCGATAGAGTATTGCGATACCATAGGAGATTCACCATGACCAGGTAATTCAACATATATAACATTATAGCTGTTTTCTAATGATTTTGCCACCGTAGTCCACTGGTTTTTACTACCTAAAAAACCGTGTAAAAGTAGTACCCTAGGCTTATTTGAGGACTTATAGTAGTAGGTCATTTTCTTCATAAATGCAATATAATACCTGTTCCCTTTCTACTTCTAATATTTTGTTAATTTTACACTGATCTAAAGCAATACCTTTTCTTTGATGAAACAAATTTATTTTCTTCTTCTAATCAGTTTTACAGTCATGTCGTGTCAAAACGATATTGACGATTACCAGGTCGCAAAATCTGAACTAGATATTAGACTGGAAGAACTATTATTAGAAAAATCTGAAGGTCAAGGAATCAACTTTTTTATTTTACCTGAAAGCGATGACTATGCGTCTATACCACAAGACCCATTGAACCCAATAACCAAAGAAAAAGTAGAGTTAGGTAGATTATTACTACATGAAACAGCTAGTGGTGGTAATCCAAAAATGGATGTTATGGCTGGCACTTATGCTTGTGCATCCTGTCATCCTGTAGCTTCTAGTTTTTACTCTGGTAGACGTCAGGGAATAGGTGAAAGCGGTAGTGGATTTGGTGCAGCAGGAGAAAGTCGCGGTTTTGATTTAACCATGCCATTAGACTCTATAGACCTGCAACCTATAAGAGTACCTACTTTACTTAATGTGGCTTATCAAGATGTTGCTTTATGGAATGGTATGCTAGGTGGATCAGGAACTAATGCTGGCACACAATCTCAATGGAGTGACATTCCTGAAAACCACTTAGGATTTCAAGGTCTAGAAATTCAAGGTATGGTAGGACAGGATACTCATAGATTGCAAATAGATGAAAATTTTGCTGATACTTATGGCTATAAAGAAATGTTTGATAGAGCCTTTAGCAATACACAATCTTTTGAAAGATACTCAAGAAAGACCGCTGCTCTTGCTCTTGCGGCATTCAATAGAACATTACTATCTAATCGTGCACCATGGCAAGATTATCTTAAGGGTGATTATGCAGCCTTAAGTGAACGAGAAAAAAGAGGAGCTATTTTATTTACTGGCAAAGCAGAGTGCATGAACTGTCATACAGGACCAGCTTTAAAAGATCAAGATTTTCACGCATTCGGTTTTGGTCATTTTGATGATAGTAATGACGCTGTAGTATTGGATGATGCTAATTTTGATAACGTAAAAAAAGGTCGTGGTGGTTTTACTAATAACCCTTCAGACGATTATAAATTTAAAACTCCTACACTGTACAATTTAAGAGATGCTAATTTCTATGGACATGGTGGTACATTTAATAGTATTGAAGAGGTTATACGTTATAAATTATCGAGTCAACTGCAGGATAATAACGTTCCTTTATCTCAAATTGCTAGTGAAAAAGGAGCAGTTACACTAACTGAAGAAGAGATTCAAGATTTAATATTCTTTGTCGAGAATAGTCTCTACGACTCTTATCTCACCAGATATGTACCAGAGACCGTGTTATCTGGAAATTGTTTTCCTAATGCAGACGTCCAATCTAAAATAGACTTAGGATGCGAGTAGTTAATAACTATGTGCAAATCTGATCCTTAAAACCTAATGTAAGTGAAATACCAAGCGGTATCTTTATCGCATGAGAAATCCACAGCTTACTAAAGACATAATCATAAAAGAGAGCGCTGACCTTTTCAATACTAAAGGATATAAAGCAACATCATTAAGCGATATAACTACAGCTACAGGCTTTACAAAAGGTGCAATCTACAAGCATTTTAAAAATAAAGAAGACTTAGAACAACAAGCCTTGCGTAGTTTAAGCAAAAGAATGTTTGATATTCTTAACATAGATCTCAAGAATGCATCAGATTTTACTTCAAAAATGAATGTAATATTTAATTTTTTTGAGAATTACCTAGATAATCCGCCTTACTCTGGAGGATGTCCTTTAATGAACAGTGCCTGCGAAAGCGATGATCTAGATGCTGGTTTAAGACAGCAGTCATTTGGTATGCTTGTCACTTTTAAAACAACTATTAAAAGAATTTTTGATAAGGCACTTAAAAATAACCAGATAAAATCTAGCGTAGATTCTGATCAATTAACTGCCGTCTATATAGCAACCTTAGAAGGAGCTATTATGATGAGTAAATTAGAGCGTAATAATGATGCTTTAGTAAAAAGCATCTCCTATTTAAAAACTGTAAATAGTGATTTATTATTAAATTAAAAACCCTAATAACTAGAATTATAAACTATAGTTATTAGGGTTATTGTATTGCAGAGAAATCTACTACTTGAGCATGGCTTGCGCCTCATCAATTACTCTAAGCGTTCTTACTTTAAGTTCCTCGATCTCTTCATGCTCTTCTTTTAAAACATCTAACTGTTTATTAACTGCATTTACATCTTTAGGAAGCTTATAATCATAAGGAAACTTCTCAGAATAGTCTCTCATCCATGTCATCATATCATCATGCGCTTTCTGAAGTTCGCTTTTTTTAGACATGATCAAATCAGTGTTAGTAGAGTCCATTTTCTTACTTAATTGATTGCTTAAATCCATTAAGTCACCCATTTTAGGCATAATTACATCATGCGCCTCCATAGATTGTTGCTTTAAATTATCAAAAGCGACCTGTTGTTCTTTGAGCTCATCATTACATGAGGCTAAAAGAGCTAATAATATTAATGTCCAAAGTGATTTCATCTTATACTTGTTTAAAAAGAATATTGTAAGCCTACAGTGATAACATCTTGATTCTTAAGCTGTACACCATTTAGATTCTGTTGTAAAGGTAAGGCATATTCAAATCCTAAACGAGCACCTTTTAATAATTCTGGCGCATAAATATTAAATCCAAAACCAGCATTTAAAGCGTCGTAACCAGAGTTAGAAGTATCTGCAGTTATAACCATTGCCGGATTCAAATCAGGATTAGCTCCTCTAATGCCGCCTTGTATAAGTCCTTGCAACCTACCTGAAACACTCAACCAGTTAGTTGCACGATACGCAATCCAGTTGTTCCAGCCTAGTTGATTCCCTAGTCTATAATCATTTTCATTTTCACCTGTACGGAAAACACCTCTTAATTGAGAACCCCAAGAAAAATAATCTGACTGACCTAAGTAAGTAACAGCAGTAATGGCATCATAAGTACCACTGCCTATTTGCATAGGGTAAGGTAATATCACCTCATTACCCATACTAGCAGGCGTTACATCTTTGTTATCAATAGTTCCCGTAGGTATGGATAAACCTATCTGTGCATGCCACTTATGTGAATCTGTATCTATAAATTTATACATCGCAGATACGGATAGATCTCCAAAACCAGAAGATTCTGTAGTAAACATTCCACCCATAGCTGTCAAATGATCCATGGTCATGTCCATATACATTCCCATAGCCATAAGTGTTAAACGGTCAGTAGGCGCATACATAGCTCCTATCATATGCATATTCATAGGCATCTCAGTAGGCGTTACCATATAATCTCCACCATTAGGCAATAAAACTGATTCATTAGTAACGTCATCATTTGCGCGACGCAAATCTTCCATAGTAGTGGTAGAAAAACGATAAGACACCATCCATTCTCCTTTATTATGAGTATGATCTCCCATAACTGAGATAGGTGCATGCCCATCTGGTCTGTTTGTTGTATAAGAGGTTGTGTTATTATCTTGAGCAAGCATTAAAGTACTTGCACATAATGCTATAATTAATTGTATTTTTTTCAATGTGTTGAGTTTTGTGACCACAGTGTGGCCTTAATAAATAAGTAATGTTATCGCATTAAAGCGATAGAAGAATAAGTGCTTATGTATTGTAAACTCGTGGTGGCGGCTTTATAACGTCCTGAAATCCTATTTTTAATATATATGAATAGGGCTTATTTCCTCTCTTAACGATAACTTCATAAGATGGAACGATATACAAAACCACATCTTGATAATATAACGGACAAAAAGCTTCAATCAACATTGAGATCGCTTGCTCTTTAGAATCCGTTCTGGATTGAGCTTGTTGCAGTTTAAGCGTTTTAGCTAGATAACACTTTCCATCGCAATTAAGCTCTGGCCTATCCGTATTTTCACAATACTGCTCAATAATCATATCAATATTCATCTCATAGTATGCATAGCAGCCTACTTGATAAACAGGTCGCAAGCTGAATAGCGTTAACAATATGATACTTAATGCTGACTTGATATGATTAATTTTTGTGCAAATTTAATACCTAACACCTATACAATAGTTTAAAAATTATAAAGAATATGGTAATCATCTTGTGCTTAAATTTGAAGTGTTCTAAATAATGTCGGTTTCTTGAATTTCCCTATCGCCTTTCATCCTATCTATAAACATCCTTTACCAGATGGCCATCGTTTTCCTATGGTAAAATATGAGCTATTACCACAGCAACTTTTACTAGAAGGAACCGCAAATCAGACAGATTTTTTTGAGCCCAATAAACTATGTTGTGATATAGATGTATTGCGTGTTCATACTTCAGAGTACTTAAAAAACCTTAAGACCTTAAATCTAGACCGTAAAGCAGCACGCAAATTGGGTTTTCCATTAAACAATCAGCTAGTAGAAAGAGAATTATACATAGCTCAAGGTACAATTGATGGTTGCATAAAGGCATTTGAATACAACATTGCAATGAATATCGCTGGTGGCACACACCATGCTTACACAGATCATGGTGAAGCATTTTGTTTACTAAATGATCAGGCAATCGCTGCTAGATACTTACAACATCATCAGCTAGCAGATAAAATTCTGATTGTAGATCTGGACGTTCATCAAGGAAATGGAACTGCTGAAATCTTCCAAAATGACGATAGCGTATTCACATTTTCCATGCACGGCGCAGGTAATTATCCGTTTAAAAAGGAGTTGTCTGACCTAGATATCGCCTTACCAGATCATACTGATGACAGTAGTTATCTCAATGAACTTCATCATATTCTGCCTGATTTAATTGCTCAAGAACAGCCCGATTTCATTTTCTACCTGTGTGGTGTCGATGTGCTAGAAACAGACAAGTTAGGCAGGCTAGGTATGACTCTAGATGGTTGTAAAAAAAGGGATGAGTTTGCTTTGTCCGCTTTCGCGAAAGCGAGAACAAAAAATAATAACCGCATCCCAATACAATGCAGTATGGGCGGCGGTTACTCTCCTGATATTAAATTAATCATTGAAGCACATGCTAACACCTATAGAGTAGCACGAGATATTTTTACTTAGGCTATCGCAACCAGGCTTTAGAAGCAGCGCTGCGAGCAAATAGCCAAAGACAAATGGACAACAAAGGAACACTTAAGAAGAAAAACTTATCTGAGGTGTTGATAATGCCCCATGAGCCATTAAAGAAATTAAAACTAGTTGTTATAATAACCGCAAATAACGATACTAAAGATAGTATTACCGCTAGTTTTCTTTTAAATAACAACATTATACAAGCTAATAGTCCAGCAAATACAGCTATTCCATAAACATACATATACCAACCAGGTCTAGATTGATATAACTCTTGTTGTTGTTCAGTCATTTGCTCCATCATTATATCGGGTGCTGCCATTTCTGTGGACCATGCGCCTATTCCCATAAGATTCCATAGTAAAAAGATAATAGCGAGTACCCAGAACCACATCTGGGGTTTTGAACTGTAAGGCATAATTAATTGGTTTTATAGGTTGAAACCTTAAAGTTAAGAAAATCTTAAATAACAAAAATGTAGGTCTTACATTACGGAATTATCATTTTTAAAGACTTTCTAATAGGATTCATAAAAAAATCGCTTACGAAATCGATTGAATCCTCAAAAAAAAGTACATTAGGATTAGTTTTAAACAGCCCATATTATGAAAGATTCTATGAAACCCGAAAGCCTAATGATGTCCTATGGTTATAAACCTGAATTATCTGAAGGCGCTATTAAATGTCCTATATTTTTAACTTCCACCTTTGTCTTTAAAAATGCAGAAGAAGGCAAAGCATTTTTTGAACTCGCCTATGGAAAGCGTGATAAATTGCCAGGTGAGGAAATGGGATTGATATACAGTCGTATCAATAATCCAGACCTAGAAATTCTAGAAAACAGAGTACGTTTATGGGATAAAGCAGATGATTGCGCGGTTTTTGAAAGTGGAATGAGTGCTATATCAACAGTCCTTATGGAGTTTTTAGAGCCAGGACAGGTCTTACTATACAGTTCACCTACTTATGGTGGAACAGACCACTTTATCAACCACTTTTTACCTAAATATGGTATCCATTCTCTAGGTTTTAAATCAGGTATGAGTAAAAATGAGATTATCAAACAGGTAGAAGATGCTGGATATGCAGATAAAGTGGCACTAATCCATATTGAAACACCTGCAAATCCTACTAATGCTTTAATAGATATTGAAATGTGTCGAGAAATTGCCGATCATTTTTCAACAAGTGATAAAAAAGTCCTCGTAGGTGTCGATAATACTTATATGGGACCATTATGGCAGCATCCATTACAATTAGGTGCCGATATCGTCATGTACAGCGCCACAAAATATATAGGTGGACATAGCGACTTGATTGCTGGTGCCGTATTAGGTAATGCAGAGATTATGCATCGTGTCAAGGTTCTACGAACTTTCTTAGGAAACATGGCTTCTCCACATACAGGCTGGATGTTAATGCGCAGTCTGGAAACTCTAAAAATACGTATGGAGCAACAGCAACGCAATGCTATAGAGGTTGCTAACTTTTTAAATGGCCATAAAAAAATCACTAAGCTCAATTACCTAGGTTTAATACAACCAGATGCTCCAGATTATAAAATCTACAAAAAACAATATGACGGACCAGGCGCCATGATTAGTTTTGAAATTAAAGGTGGAGAGAAAGAAGCATTTAAATTCTTGAATTCGTTGAGATTAATACGCCTTGCAGTAAGTTTAGGTGGAACAGAAAGTCTTGCAGAACACCCACGTTCTATGACGCACGCAGGCGTAGATGAAAATCACGCAGAATCTATAGGCGTCACACATTCACTTGTGCGCTTATCGATAGGTGTAGAAAACAGCGATGACCTTATTGCCGATGTAAAACAAGCGCTTGAAGAAGTAAGGATATCAGAAAATGTGATAGTTTAGTTGGATTTGGATTGTTTTGGCATTTTCTTTGCCTAGTGTACTAAGAATTACCACGACACGTTATTAAAATAAATAAAATCACTTTGAAGAAAATCCTTTTTTTTGCTGCAATGTTCCTAGCTATAGCTGCTCAAGCACAGCACAGTCCATCAGAAGACAATGCAATCGAAACTTGCGAAATGCAGCTTAATGAGAAATTAAATTTTATGCTCGATGGTTCTTTTGCAAATGAGAATGTGCTCTTCAAGGAAATTGCAAAATTAAGACCATGTGGCCTCGATGAATTTGATGTGAATTTTTTTGGTAACATGGACGTTTTTAATACCATGCTAGCTCGTATTTCTAAAGAGAAAAAAGTAGAACAAATGACTTTTAATGATCTCTATACCGAGATTGTAAAATTTAAAAAGGCAGATGTTTATAAGGAGATCAGAGAAGTCACTATTGCGAGTGAAAGATTAGGCGAGACTGTAGGGAATATTGAAAACTGGTCACAAGACCTTGCTCTTTTTGAAAGCCTAGGCGCTTCACAAGATGTGATTAACAAAGTTTATAATTACTTAAGTACTCATGTGGACAATGAGAAAACCTATAAGGAGATATTAGGATTGCTTAAAAAACAATCCTAATATCAATATCATTTAATTACCGGTTAAATATTTCTTAGGCGTCGTACCATATTTCTTTTTAAAGGCACTTATAAAATGGCTTGCTGTACTATAGCCCACTTTAAGACCGACTTCATTTACATTATGCTGACCGCTATCTAGGAGTTGACGTGCATAATCCATTTTATGATCCAGTAAAAATCCATAAACGGTATCTCCATACACTTCTTTAAAACCTTCTTTTAATTTTTTAAGAGACAATCCTATTTCCATCGCTAGTTCATTAAGAGATGGCGGATTGGTCATACGTTCAATAATGATTTCCTTGGCTTTTTTAATCTTACGCATATTGTCCTCATCTACTAGAAATGGGCATGCCTCAACATCTGCATCTTCTGGACTATTGAAGTATAAAGACATCAATTCATAAGACTTACCTTTAAAGTATAATCTCTTAATAGCATCGTTCAAATTATAATTCATTAACTGATGCAATGCCACAGCCATGGACGGCGATATACTGCCATCAACATAGTATTTCTTATCCTTATTCTCGGCACTTAAGAAACTCACATGCTGTGCATCAGGAGAGAATAACGAGTGGAATTTTTTTATAGAAACTAATACACATATAAACCAAGAATGACCCTTTAAATCTAGATTAATAGGTAAATCTCGAGAAGGATTATACAGCAGATAACTATTTTGTTCTGAAAGACTTAACTTATAACTACCTTCATTAAACGCTAGATCTACCTGACCTTTTAAACAAAAATGAAATTGAATATAACTATTATCCACATCGTGGTGAAAATGCGCCACGTCATCTGTTTCATTCTTTAATCTTACTACTTGAAATCCTTCTTCAATTAAGGTCACCTCAGCAGCACCTTTAGCGATATTTTCCATTTTCATTCTTATTTATAACTACTCTAAATAGTAGTGTTTTGCTTTCGCGAAAGCGTTTATAACACCATTTATCAGTACAAAATACACATTTTAACTACAAAAGTAACTCATTGCGTTTAAATTGGAACTCATAGCGTTACTTTAATAACGATTAGTCTTATAATTTTGTTTTTCATTATCAAAGTGTATATGGCGGCAGCTCAGCCCAAACATTTTTCATTTTACAGTATAGGTCTCAGTTATCGCAAAGCCGATGCCGAGACTCGCGGACTTTTTTCACTTTCAGAAGAAGGGATCAACAATTTATTACTAGAAGCAAAAGAAGAAGGCATTCCTTCTCTAGCAGTGATATCTACCTGTAATCGTACAGAGCTTTATGGATTTGCACAGCATCCTTTTCAATTAATACGATTATTATGTGAGCATTCACATGGTACTGTAGAGGAGTTTCAAAAAATAGCCTACATTCAAAAAAACGAAGACGCCTGTAATCATCTCTATACCGTAGGTACTGGATTAGACAGTCAGATATTAGGAGATTTTGAGATTATAGGACAGCTTAAAATGGCGTTCAAACGCTCAAAAAAATTAGGCTTGATTAATGCCTACATGGAACGTTTGATGAATTGTGTCATACAAGCTAGTAAGCGCATTAAAACCGAAACAGAGTTAAGTAGTGGTGCAACATCAGTTAGTTTTGCTAGTGCACAATATATTTTAGAAAACTTTCCTGCTGGTGGACCTGCAAAAAAGATTTTGCTTTTCGGAACTGGTAAAATAGGTCGTAACACCTGTGAAAATCTAGTAAAACATACAGAAAATAAGCAGATCACACTAATCAATCGTACTAAAGATAAGGCAGAACGTATCGCGGGAAGATTTGACTTAATCGTTAAAGATTATGCGCAACTAGAAGAAGAAATTGCTCAATCAGACATTATTATTGTAGCTACAGGCGCACAAAAGCCTACCGTTTCTAAACAGATCATACACACTAATAAGCCTTTATTAATCATGGACCTATCCATACCTAAAAATGTGGATGATAACGTGACAGAATTAGATAATGTAAAGCTTATTCACTTAGACGAACTTTCTAAAGTGACTCATAAGACACTTGAAAATAGAGAGAATTTTATACCTCAAGCTCAGGCTATTATTAAAGACGTTCATGCAGATTTTAAGCAGTGGATGGTTTCTAGACAGTTTGCACCTACCATGCATGCCCTTAAAACTAAACTCTCTACTCTTAAAGATGCTGAAATTAAAAATAGTCGTACAAAATTCAGTGATTTTAATCACGAACAGGCAGACGTACTAGCTGATCGTATTATTCAAAAAATCGCTGGCCATTTTGCAAATCATTTACGCAATGAAGATGAAAGTACTGAAGAGGCGATAAGTTTACTCAATAAAGTCTTTAAACTAGAAGAATTAAGCAGTTATGAGTCTTAAAATAAGAATAGGTACAAGAGATTCACAACTAGCGATGTGGCAGGCCACAACTGTTCAGTCTCAATTAGAAGCTTTAGGTTTTCAAACAGAATTATTACCTGTAAAATCACAAGGTGATCTTAATCTTGATGAGCCACTTTATGAAATGGGCATCACAGGTATCTTTACTAAAACTCTCGATGTCGCACTAGTTAAAGGTGATATTGATATTGCAGTGCATAGTCTTAAAGACGTTCCTACTCAACTACCTAAAGGTATGGTGCAAGCAGCTGTGCTTGAGCGCGCTTCTCAGAAAGATATTTTAGTATATAAGTCTAACTTTAATCCAGACGAAGCCATGACTATCGCAACTGGTAGTTTACGTCGCAAGGCCCAATGGCTTAATATGTACTCACAACATCAGGTTGTTGATCTAAGAGGTAATGTTAACACACGTCTTTCTAAATTACATAGTAATAAAGACTGGAATGCTGCAATATTTGCAAAAGCAGGATTAGACCGTATCGGGTTATTATCGCAATTAAGAAGTAATTATGGGTTTGAATATTCAGACTTAGATAGTTTTGTACCTGCACCAGCTCAAGGCGCGATGATGATTGCCGCAATGGGACATAATACCGCTGTATTAGAAGCGGCCTCACAACTTAATCACGCTCAAACACAACGATGTGTTGACATAGAACGACGTTTTCTAAGAGAACTAGAAGGCGGTTGTACCGCTCCTATAGGTGCGATTGCTCAAGTGCGTGATAATAAAATTGATTTTACCGGCTGTCTACTAAGTATAGATGGTACGGAACGTATCGATGTAAAAGATCAGATTAACTTGACAGAAACAGATGTTGATTTAGGTGTCGCTTTTGCGAAAGCGCAATCAGAAAAAGTATTTGCAAACGGCGGAAAAGCTTTAATGCAATCCATTAAGTCGGTACTTAATTCCTAGAGTTTTACACTCCTTTTTTATACAAGACCGTTAAGTTCTTTACCAACTCATTATATTTACGGCTATGAATTGGTTAGATATTGTTATTTGTATTGTTTTATTGATAGGCCTTTGGAAGGGCTATCTCAACGGTTTTTTTGTAGAGCTTACATCTTTACTCGCTTTAATTGCGGCAATTTACGGCTCTATTTATTTCTCAAATTATGCAGGAGACTGGTTGCGCAAACAATTTGAATGGGAAGAAACATATATTACGATAGCTAGCTTTATCATCACTTTTGTCGTTATCATATTTGTAATAAGCTACGTAGGTAAGCTGATTACTAAATTAATGAAAACTGCAAAATTGGGCTTTTTGAATAAACTAGCTGGCGGTGCTTTTGGACTTATAAAAATGGCTTTTCTTGCAAGCGTTATATTAATGTTTATAAAAACTGCCTCTGGAGAATTTAATCTTTTAGGAGATCAAATAACCGAAGACAGCTTAGTTTATGAACACATAGAGCCACTTGCACCTTTTTTGCTTCCTAAAATTCTTGCAGAAGCTGATCGCGTAGATCGTAGGATAAGAGGTGATAGAGATGAGAATGAGACACCAATAGATTCTACAAACACATCTGGCAACTTCTAAAACAGAACACTTAAAGATCTGATAAAGGAAGCTTTTTTGCTTTATAATCCAGTTTAAAGAATTCTACAAAACTTTCAGGATTAGTAACATTACCACGTTGAGAGATTAGATCAATGGTGATATTTCTGTCCTTAGCTTTATGAGAGAAATCCTCTAGAATCTCTATAATATCATTATCTAAATAAACTGTCTTAGTCACGTCTAGTTCAAGTACAGAGTTTTCAGGAATCTTATCTAGTTCTTTAAGGATGGTTGCTTTATTGAAAAAGGTAACCTCTTCAGCTAGCGTCATTTTTATTTTTCCATCATTTACATCTTCACCTTCTTTGTGCAAGAAATGTGAATTTTGAAAACTTTTAATTAAGGTAATAAAAATCCCTACTACGAGTCCAATCCCTATTCCCCATAACAAGTCTTTAAATATAATCCCTAAAATAGTTACTATAAAAGGTACCCATTGCTTCCAGCCCAGGCTGAACATTTGTTTAAATGTAGAAGGCTTTGCAAGCTTAAAACCAACAATAAAAAGAATAGCCGCAAGAACAGATAGTGGAATTTTATTGAGTAACGTAGGAATTAAGATAACTGCTATCAATAAGAAAAAACCGTGAATTATAGCAGATAGTTTTGTTTTACCACCTGATTGAATATTAGCAGAACTACGGACAATAACCTGAGTGATAGGTAATCCACCTATCAGACCCGATAGGATGTTACCTGTACCTTGTGCAAATAACTCTCTGTTAGTCGGAGTTACATTCTTTTCAGGATCTAACTTATCGGTAGCTTCTACACATAACAGAGTCTCTAATGATGCTACTAAGGCAATAGTAAATCCTGTTATCCAAACTTCTGTTTTGCCAATAGAAGAAAAATTAGGAAAACTGAATTGTCCTAAGAAGCTATCAAAATCTTTAGGTACTGGAACTTTCACTAAGTGATCTTGAGTAATTGCAAGCGAAGAATCTTTAGTGAATAAGTAGAATACTATTCCTATCACAACTGCAACTAATGGACCTTGAATTAAAGTAAACAATTTACCTTTCTTAGATAATATATTGGACCACAGTAGTAAAATAGCCATAGCAATAATAGCTACAACCGTCGCTCCGATACTAATGTTACCACTTATTAATGCATTAAAAGCCTTAAGAAGCTCTGTTAAAGTATTTTCCCCATCCAGCTGTAAGAAAGCAAAATCACCTTCTGGATCTTCATCCATTCCAAAAAAATGAGGGATTTGCTTTAAAATAATAATGATTCCTATACCGGTCAACATACCTTTAATAACAGAAGACGGAAAAAAGTAACCAATGATACCTAATTTACCAATACCGAATAGTATTTGAATAACTCCTCCTATTACTACAGCTACTAAGAAGTTTTCATAACCCATGGTAGTAATGGCTGTCATTACTATAGCTGCTAGCCCAGCTGCCGGACCGCTTACACCTATTTGAGAACCACTAAGAGAACCTACAACGATACCTCCTATAATTCCAGCAATCATTCCTGCAAATGGTGGTGCACCACTAGCTAATGCAATACCTAGACATAAAGGTAGAGCCACAAAAAATACTACGACACTTGCCGGTATATCCTTAGATAAATATTTAAACATTATTCTTTATTATTAATTAATAGTAACACTATCAACTAATGTATAAAGAAAAAACGACAAAAGAAACAGTTCACTGTACTGAATAAGTAAATATGAATTAGAGCTTTTTAATTGTTTTTAAAGTCACCCATGCTTTACTACCGTTTTCTAAAGAGATTCTTGCCCAATCATTGAACTCTTCTAGCACCTCAACTTTTGTTCCTTCATGAATGACAAAACTAGCTGAGCTAGACTGCTTAGGTTCTTCTCTTGCAGTAAACTCTGCAGCATATACGATAGCATACTGCTGATTACCCAAGTTATTTTGAGCATAAAAACCTATTATTATTGTAGTAATTACCCCAATAGCAAATAATAACATTAATAGAAAAAACAGCCTTTTCTTACCAGCTGTTTGAGAATAATGATATAGTACAAATAGAAGTATAGAAATGATTAATAGAATAATGCTTAAATATGCCCATTCATCAATGGTTAAGGAACTCGCAACTGAACTTGCTTTAGACTCAAATTCGTTTTCTGGTAAGCTCTCTACTGCATCAATACGCATTTGCTTTGCAAATTGTAAATTATTTAAAACATCTTCATTACTAGGATCTAACATTAATGCCTTTTCATAATTATAAATAGCAGGTCCTACCTGATTAAGTTTATAATAGGAATTACCGAGATTATAATAAACGTCAACACTGTGAACATCAGTTTTAAGTATCTCCTCATAATTTGAGATAGCCATTTGATAATTCTCAGCCGTGTAGGCTTGATTAGCTTTAGCAAAATGATCATCTACTTCACTACCTTGACCACTTACGATAAGTGTCATCAACAAAAACAAAAAGCTTGTCATCCACTTCATAATTAGCGTTTTAATTGTTTATCGATTTCATTAATGACTTTACTAGCTTTTTCAAAGTCTTGTTGCATACCACTATCTGAGGAAGGTGTGTATCTAGCAAATTCACAACTGGCTAGCAATTCTACAAATTCCTTATTAGTTTCTACCGTTGCACCACGCTGTAATAATAACTCACTAACTCTATCCTTAGACATTTCGGCAGTTTGAATATTGAGCTTTGATTTTAAATAATTGTGTAATGACTTTTCTAATGAGATATAAAACTGATCATGATTTCCTAAGTTTTTCTTTGCAGCACTTAAATATTTTTTACTTAGTCTATTTGCAGTTTTCAATCGATTTCCAATAACATCGCTAGCAATAGCTTCTTGTTTGCGTCTTACTAATAAGGCGAGAGGAATTAATAATAATGAACCACTTATAACAACCCAATAAGGTGTTGAATTAAAGAAATAGGTTGATTCTTTATCTATAAAATCAGTAGATGTTTTGATAAAAGCAAATTGCGCATCGTTGCTTATAAAATTTTTATTAGCGCCGGTAGAATTATTAACTGCAGTATTAGAGCCAGATGCTGGCGCAGGACCGTTAACTTCAATAAGAGTCTCTCCACTATTAAGAGTTATAAAAGTTTCTTTTTTAGGGTCAAAATAAGAGAACTCAACCGGTGGCAATATGTACTTCCCACCATATTGCGGCACTATTACATAGGTATCGCTTATAGTTCCTTTCATTCCAGAAATACTAGTTTTAACATCATTGCCGCGCTCTGGCTCATAAGCTTCAAGACTTTGAGGAACTTTAAGTTTAGGCAATTCCATTAATTTTAAATTTCCAGTTCCGCCCACTTTAACAACAGCGTTTAAACTTTCTCCTGCATCTAACTGCGCTTTATCAAGTTCTACCTTAAATTTAAAATCACCTACAGCTCCCGTATAACTTGCTGGACGTCCGGCTGTCGGAATGGACTTAACGTTTATTTTTCTACTTCCTGCACTTACTGTTTTTGAAACCGTTTTAAAAACTGTTCTACCAAAAAAGTCTCGCCTATTAGTCGGTACTTCTACATTAATATCTAAGGTTAGAGGCTCAATAACTAATTCGCCAGTTTTCTGTGGATAAAGAACCACTTCTCTTAATTGTAAATAACGATACGGTTGACCTAGATAATTACCGTTTTTAACTTGAGCATTACGATTATCAATATTCAAAGACCAAAAATCTGGATACTTTGGGCTATCAATTTCATTCCATCCACTTACTCCAGTGTTATTTGCCACATACAGTTTGTAAACCACTTTAATAGGTTCATTAAGATATGGATTTGCTTTTGAAACCTCAGCGACTAGGTGAATATCAGTATCTGCTGTAATCTCTTGACTATTTGCATCTTTAGGATCATCAACAGCACCGTTGATAGCGATTTGAAAAGGGACTGTTTTATACTCAGCTCCTTCAAACTCCATAACAGCCTGTTTAATAGTAACCTTTCCTGTCTTATTAGGCTTTAAAATGTAACTATAAGATTTACTCATGCTACTTTTACCATTTACCCATTGTTGAGAAAATGATTGAATAGGACCACTAACTACTTGAAAACCTTCAAAATTAGGTGGCGTAAAATTATCTCCTGCTACATTCATCTTAAACTCTACACGCACGCGTTCATTTATAGCAATTTTATCACGTGTAGGTGTTGCCGTAAATTCTACTTGAGCCATACTGGTCCAGCCAGTTATGATTAACAAACAGAAAATGATTAAATGTCTCATATTACCAGTCTTTCTCTGTTTTAACGCTTTTGCCTTGAGCCTTTTTTGCGTTTACTTTTTCTTGAATCTTTTGTTCTTCATTAGACATCGCCTCTAACAATTGTCTTGCTTGCTGCGGCGTTAATTTACCTTCAACACGCTGTGGTTGCTGTCCTTGATTTTGTTCCTTAGGTTTACCATCACCATTCTCTCCTTCACTATTCTCTCCTTTATCACTTTCTTTTTGATCGCCCTTATCGCCTTCTTGATCTTTACCGTCTTTCTCGTTCTGATCACCTTCATTATCACCATCACTATTCTCATCCTTATCACCTTCTTTATTATCTTGATCCTTATCTTGATCTTGATCATCATTGCCACCACCGCCACCGCCGCCATTTTTCTCTTTCTCTTGTTTTGCAAGGGCAAGGTTATAGCGAGTTTCATCGTCTGTAGGGTCATTGCGCAAGGCGTTTTTATAAGCCTCTACAGCTTCATCATATTGCTTATTTTCTAAAAAAGAGTTCCCTAGATTATGATAAATCTTGTGCTTTTCTTCTTTACTTGTAGATGCCTCGGCAGCCTTTTTATAATTCTCTACAGAGTTGAATTTTTTATCGTTGTTATAATATAGCGTACCTAAGTTATAACTAGATTCTGCTGCGCCAGGTTTGAGTGCAGTGGCCTTGCGATAAGATGCTTCTGCTTGATTAAAATCGCCTTCAGCTGTATATTCTTGAGCCTCTGCAACAGCTGTATCATATGCCTTATCTAATTCTTTGTTTTGTTGCGCTTTCGCGAAAGCGAGACCTAACAAGCTCAATGCAACCACACAGATAATATGTTTATGACTATTACTCATTGAAAAGGTTTAATTTTTTAAGCCACGCCGTTTTTTTCTCTAAATAAAAGATATCTAAAAATAAAAAGAACAATCCAAAGCCCAGAAACCATTGAAATTGAGATTCAAAATCTGCGTACTGCTGTGATTCAAATTCAACTTTATCAATACCTAAGAGTTCTTCTTTTAATTTTTCAATTACGCTAGCGGTTACTGTACCATCGATATAAACCCCATTACCTACACTTGCTATTTCTTCTAGCGTTTCAGAATTAAGTCTGGTTATAACGGTGTTACCATCTCTATCTTTTTTAAATTCACGTACAATACCATTGCGTTTAATAGGAATGGTTCCACCTTTTTCAGTACCTACTCCTATGGTAATGATACGTATTCCATTTTCTGCAGCTGCCTCAGCATAATCTAGAGCTTCTCCTTCATGATCCTCACCATCAGATATGATGACGAGCACTTTTGAAGCTTCAGTATCTTCACTATAATAACTTTCTGCTAGTTGTATCGCCTCTGCAATGGCTGTACCTTGACTAGAAACTAGATCTGTGTTCATAGATTGCAAAAACATTTTTGCACTGCTGTAGTCTGTGGTAATAGGTAATTGTGGCACAGCAGATCCGGCATAAGCAATTAACCCTATGCGATCACTAGCAAGGTTATTAATGATTTGAGTTACTAACTGTTGTGATTTTTCTAAACGACTAGGTGCAATATCTTCTGCAAGCATAGATTTTGAAATGTCCACTGCAAACACGATATCCACGCCTTCCCTTTTAATAGTTTCTATTTTCGTACCTGCTTTTAGATTTACTAATCCAACTACTAAAAATAAAATCCCGGCACTTATGGTAACTAGTTTTAAAATAGGTTTGAACCAAGAGCGATCTGGTATTAAATGAGAAAGCATTTGCTTTTCTGCATACTTGCGCTGTGCTGTAAAACGCCAGTACGACAAAAGCACAAATAGCATTACCAGCACCGGAATGATGCATAGCAGCCAAAAGTATATTTTCTCTTCTAATAGGTACATTTAATAATTTTTACTTCTATTTTTTATCAAGTTTATGCTACTGTTCTAAATACCGTGTAACGCAATAACATTTCCAATCCTAAAAACCCAAGTGCAAACAGCACTAGAATTCTATATTTCTCCTCAGTATTTATAAATTTAAATTCTTCTATTTCCGTTTTTTCTAGCTTATCAATCTCACTATAGATTTCTACAAGCTTTTTATTATTAGTTGCTCTAAAATATTTCCCGCCAGTGTCTACCGCGATTTGCTTCATTAAATCTTCATCAATTTCTACTGGCATCATTGCCATACGGAATCTGTTTCTACCGATTGGAGCTACCGGCGATGGCGCCATTCCGTTTGTACCTATTCCTATGGTATATACCTTAATGTCATATTCTAGGGCAAGTTCACTAGCGATTTTAGGGTCTATAAAACCACTATTATTAACTCCATCAGTCATTAATATAATTACCTTACTTAATGCTTCACTGTCTTTTAATCGGTTGACCGCTGTCGCTAGTCCCATACCTATTGCAGTACCATTTTCTAAAACACCATCAAATGCTATTTCATTGATTGCTCTTAACGAGATCATCTCATCTGTTGTGATAGGCGTTTTAGTATAACTTTCTCCTGCATAGACGACTACTCCTATACGATCATTAGGTCTTCCTTTAATAAAGTCTGCCGCTACCTTTTTAGTAGCTTCTAGTCTATTAGGACTTAGATCCTCGGCTAGCATACTTGCACTTACATCTACTGCTAGTACAATATCTATTCCTTCTGTTTTTTTAGTTTTTGTAGTAATATCAGTAGTTTGTGGTCTAGCCAGTGCTGTAATAATTAGCGCAAGCACTATCAATCTTAATATAAATAACAATGGACGCAGATTTGCTAGCCACGAGGTTTCTACCTTAAAACCTTTTAAACTAGAAATCTGAACTTGAGCTTGCTGCCTGCGACGTGTCCAGAGATACCATGCAATTGCAACTGGTATAGCCAGCAATAACCAGAACATTTGCGGATCTAGAAACTCGATACTATTAAACCAGTTTATCATTTACCTGATTGTTTTTTAGAATTTTCAATTTTTGCAATTTCTATCGAATTTAAAATACGTTCCTTAATCAAACGACCATATTCTCTCGATTTATCTTCTTCATCATCTTCTAGATAAGTCACAAAAATCTGCTGCATACCGCTATTTTCATTAAAAATCCACAAGTCATATTCATAAGCTGAGCCATCAAAATCAAAGGTTCCCGTAAATTCCAATCCTTTCATTCCCTTATGCTCTAACTCGTTATCTAGCATAACTATATTAGTCGCTCCATCTTGTTCTAGACCATTAGTAACAGGACCTATTAAATTTTGTGCGTTAAGCTCATTAAGCTGTGCTCCTTCCTTAAACAAATATGTAGAAACTGTAATGGTTAGATTATCTCCATCTTCACCTAATTGAAAATTATCAAATGCACCTACATATTGTGACAACTCTTCGGGAAGTTTATCCTCATCTGTACGCACTAATATATCTGGAGTGGTAATAGCTACTTCTGGAACACCATAACCCGATCGCAACCAGTCCTGCTCATAATACTCGCGTAACTCGTTTCCTAGTATCTTATCCTTAACATTATTTGCTCCTTCAATATAAATCCAACTACCTAACGCAATTATTATCGTAATTAAAGCTAATCCTGCACCTAGCGCAATTTTTTTAGCTTGCGCTTTCAATTCTTGCTTTCTTCTATATTTTGCATCCATCATCAACTCCTCTTCAGTAGGTGGTGGTAGTACCTGATGAATGTTATAGATAATATCGGTTGTGTGCAATCGATCTTCTTTTGCAGTAATGGCATCTGGTGCGACACCAGCAAATTTTACAAGATCTGCTCTTTCTAATATTTCTTTAAGTCGAGTCTCTGTCGTTGATGTAATGTTCATACCACGATCAACCATAACTGTTTTAAGTTCACCTAATAATTGTCCCGTTGTGCTCTCTAAAGCATGTCCATATACCTTAGAGTCAATATATTTTCTAATAATATAAGTCAACTCTGTATAGAATTCTTTAGAGCGTTTTTGCTCTAACAACTGCTGTTCATCTAGTTTTGATAAACGATATCTAGTCCATTCATAAGGCTGTAATGTTTCCTCATAGGTTTTCTTTTCACGCTTTCGCGTAAGCAGATATATAAGACCACCTAGTGGTAAAAGCAATAGCAGCCACCATAACCAGCTCCAGTCAGTAGGTCTTGTGTCTGGTATATCGATAGCTGGCTTTATGTCAAACATTTTTTGTTTTGCAGTATCCACTTGTACCTCGCGAACTTTTACAAGTATGGAATCCGAAAATATTTTAGCCTCGTTTTTAAGAATGCTTAATTGTGGAACATAATAATCACCAGAATCCCATTGAGTAATCCCATATTGTTTAAATAATCTCAATCGATCATTTTCACGTATTGTGTCTACTGGATAAGACTCTATAACTTCTAACTGACCAAATTTTGCCTGTTCTGGAAAAACAATTAAATCTGTACTTGTAGCATCTACGGTAATACCTAGTTTCACCTCTTCACCCATCAGGATTTCATTACGATCAACAGTAGTTTGTACTGGCTGTTGAGCTAATAGTTGGGTCATGCTTAAAAACCCGAAAAAGAATATTTGAATCAATTGCTTCATCGTGTTTTAAAATATCCTAATAATTTCTTTGTGTAACTTTCTTTCGTTTCTAGATCAATAGCTCCACTATCTGACTTAGTAAACGCATTTTTAAAATAGTTTGCGCACTCTAGGTGATGCGCCGCATATTTATTACGTATCGATTTTGAACTGGTATTTACCATTTGACTTTTACCAGACTCTTGATCTTTAAATTGTACTAGTCCTATATTAGGCATTTCGGCTTCTCTCTGATCATATACACGCACACCAGTGACATCATGCTTGCGCCCTATAATTTTTAAGGTTCTATCATAATCTGTTGCCATAAAATCTGACATTACAAATACAATAGCTTTTTTCTTTAAAACGCCTGCCATAAACTCTAGTGCACCACCTATGTTAGTTGTCTTATGTTGAGGCTCAAATTCAAGTAATTCTCTGATAATTCTCAGAATGTATGACTTCCCTTTTTTAGGCGGTAAAAACAACTCAACCTGGTCAGAAAACAATAGCAACCCGACTTTATCATTATTTTGTAATGCACTAAACGCTAATGTTGCACAAAGTTCAGTGATAATTTCTTTCTTGATTTGCTCTTGTGTACCAAAAAGTGTTGATCCACTCACATCGGCAACCAACATGAGTGTAAGTTCACGTTCCTCTTCAAAAACTTTAATAAATGGCTCACTGTATTTTGCCGTTACATTCCAGTCTATATTTCTTACGTCGTCACCATATTGATACTTGCGCACTTCACTAAAAGTCATACCACGACCTTTGAACGCACTATGGTACTCGCCACCAAAAACAGCATCACTTAGACGACGTGTTTTGATTTCGATTTTACGGACTTTTTTAAGAAGTTCTTTAGTATCCACTATTGAAATGGGTGGTGATTATTGATTAATGATAATTTGTTTCTAATCTGACCAAGACTATACGCTAACTCACCACTAATTTAAATGGTGATTACTGTTTATAATTAAAATTATATATCTATGGTACTTCTATCGTATTCACGATTTTATTGACAATATCTTCAGTAGTAAAGTTTTCTGCCTCGGCTTCATAGGTGATCCCAATACGATGACGTAATACATCTAATACTACAGCACGTACATCTTCTGGCACGACATATCCACGACGTTTGATAAAGGCATAACATTTTGCAGCTTTAGCAAGGTTAATAGATCCACGAGGTGAAGCCCCAAAACTGATAAGTGGTTTTAAATCATGTAAACCGTAGTTTTCTGGATAACGCGTTGCAAATATGACATCTAGAATATATTTCTCAATTTTCTCATCCATGTAGACAATTTCAACGGCTTCTTGAGCACGCAAAATTTGATCTATGCTAACAACAGCATTAGGCTCAGGAAAATCTTTTTTAAGATTAGCACGCATAATGAACTGCTCATCTGCAATGGTAGGATAGTCAATTACCGTTTTTAACATAAAACGATCCATTTGCGCCTCTGGCAATGGATAAGTACCTTCTTGATCTACTGGATTTTGTGTTGCCATTACTAAAAATGGACGTTGCAATGGAAAAGTAGTGTCACCTATCGTAACTTGCTTTTCCTGCATAGCCTCTAGTAGTGCACTTTGCACTTTTGCTGGCGCACGGTTAATCTCGTCTGCAAGAACAAAATTTGCAAAAACGGGTCCTTTTTTAATATTGAACTCGCCATCCTTCATGTTATAGATTAAAGTCCCCACTACATCTGCAGGAAGTAAATCTGGAGTAAACTGAATTCTTGAGAACGAACCACTAACTGCCTTAGATAATGTAGTAATGGCTAGTGTTTTTGCTAGACCAGGCACTCCTTCTAATAAAATATGTCCACGACCTAATAAACCTATAAGCAATCGTTCTACCATGTATTGCTGGCCTACAATCACCTTATTCATTTCATTAACCAATAAGTCTACAAATTGACTTTCTTGGGCTATTTTTTCATTGATACTTGCTATATCGATAGCGGTATTTTGTTGATCCATAAGTGATGTACTATTACATTCAATCTAACTCGCAAATTGTAGTTTTCTTATCATGTATGCTGTTAATCGTGCGTTAAAAATGCATAAAAAATCGTAAAAATTTAAGAATAATATCAAATTCAAACAAATACCGAGCAAATTGTAGGATAAATAAGAGAAAAGTAGGACTGATTAAGTAATAAGAGTGTGTGAATTACGCTTTCGCGGAAGCGTACTCAAACCTAACTATTGCTTATTTTTGTACAAAGTACTCGCAATGAAAACAGTATTAATTACAGGTGCCACCAGCGGTATAGGACTCGCAACAGCTATAACACTAGCCGAAAATGGATTTGCCATCGTATTATGTGGAAGAAACACGGAAAAACTAGCAGAACTTAAAGAAAAATTAAGTGCGGTTGTACCGGTAGAAACATTAGCATTTGATGTGCGTGATAAAGATATGGTTGCTTCTCAAATAGCAAGCTTAAAAGCACCTTTTAATGAAATAGATATCTTAATCAACAACGCAGGAAATGCCCATGGTCTAGACCCTATTGATAAAGGTAGTATCGATGATTGGGATGCGATGATGGATATTAATGTTAAAGGACTGCTTTACGTAAGTAATGCAATTATTCCTCAAATGCGAGACAGAAAACGTGGGCAAATCATCAACATAGGTTCGACTGCAGGAAAAGAAGTATATCCTAACGGTAATGTTTATTGTGGCTCTAAACATGCTGTAGACGCCATTACTACTGGTATGCGATTAGATTTAAACCCTTATAACATACGTGTCGGCGCTGTAAACCCAGGATTGGTTGAGACTAACTTTAGTGAGGTGCGGTTTAAAGGAGATTCCGAAAGAGCCGATAAAGTATATCAAGGATACCTAGCGTTACAAGCCCAAGATATTGCTGATGTTATTTTATTTGCCGTAACCAGACCTGCGCATGTAAATATTGCAGACTTAACAGTTATGTGTACTGCGCAAGCCAGTAGTACTGTGTTGAAGAAAGAGTTATAGACAAGATTGGTCTCAAATTAATACATTAAACATTACAAACAATAGTTTTAATATAGTTCAACTTTAAAACTTAGATTTTCAAATAAACGATTTACACTTTTTATATGTACCCATTAAGACGTAATAGAAGATTAAGAACAAACAACGCTATAAGATCAATGGTTCAAGAGACCATAATATCACCTAATGATTTTATCGTTCCTCTGTTTATAGTAGAAGGAACTGGTATAAAGGAAGAAATCGCCTCTATGCCAGATTACTATCGTTATAGTCTAGATTTACTTAAGGATGAAGTAAAAACGCTATGGTCTATGGGATTGAAAAGTGTGTTGCTTTTTGTAAAAGTTCCCGACAATCTAAAAGACAATAAAGGAACTGAAGCTATTAATGCAAACGGTTTAATGCAACGTGCTATTAAAACTGTCAAAGATGTAGCGCCAGATATGTATGTTATGACAGATGTTGCATTGGATCCTTTTTCAAGTTATGGCCATGATGGTATAGTAGAAAACGGTGAGATTCTAAATGATGAAACTGCTGAAGTGCTGGCTCAAATGAGCGTCTCACATGCACAGGCTGGAGCAGATATGGTGGCGCCTAGCGATATGATGGATGGACGTATTCTTTATATACGTGAAGCTCTAGAAGAAGAAGGTTTTAAAAATACCGGAATCATGAGTTATAGCGCAAAGTATGCTAGTGCATTTTATGGACCTTTTAGAGATGCACTGGATAGCGCGCCTGGTTTTGGAGATAAAAAAACCTATCAGATGGATCCTGCAAACCGTAGTGAAGCCATAAGAGAAACACTCATGGATATCGATGAAGGAGCAGACATAGTTATGGTAAAACCAGGATTGTGTTATCTAGATATCGTGCGTGATTTAAAAAACGAAGTTGAAGCTCCTATTAGCGTTTATCAAGTGAGTGGTGAGTATGCGATGCTTAAAGCTGCGGCAGAAAAAGGCTGGTTGAACCACGACGCCGTGATGATGGAACAAGTCACTGCCATTAAAAGAGCTGGAGCTGATCTTATAGCGAGTTATTTTGCTAAAGATGTAGTTAAATTACTAGGTTAAAAATTGTTGATTAACTTTACAAAAAACTATTCATGGGATTACTCCTTATTTACGCAACAGTTTCGATTTTCTTTTCCTTCCTCTGCTCTATTCTAGAAGCGGTATTATTGAGTACTACTGGTACTTTTATGAAAGTAAAAGGTCAAGAAGGTGCTTCCTATATTCCAGCATTAAAAGAACTTAAAAAAGATGTGGACAAACCACTTATTGCCATTCTGACTTTAAATACGCTTGCTCATACGGTAGGAGCAATTCTAGTAGGTGTTCAAGCAGAAAATATGGTAAGTGGTAGTGGATATGACAGTAGTTATTTTGGAATTCCGTTTGTGGGAATTGTTTCTGGTATTATGACGGTTTTAATCCTTGTAGTTTCTGAAATTATTCCTAAAACAATAGGTGCAACCTACTGGAAAGGTCTTGCTGGTTTTACGACTCGTGCCTTAAATTTTATGATTTTTCCTTTAAAATGGACAGGTATTTTATGGATTCTTCAATTGACGACTAAAGCCATCGGGAAAAGTGCTCATATGAATACGATGACTCGAGAAGATTTTATTGCCATTACAGATACCGCAGAGAAAGAAGGAGTTTTTGACCCATCTGAAGGACAGTACATTAAAAGTCTTATGAACTTTAATAAAATTAAGGTTAAAGATGTAATGACACCACGATCTGTAATGTTTATGGCGCCGCAATCCATGAAGATTAAAGACTTTTTTAAAGAAAATCAAGAATTACGTTTTTCTCGTATTCCTGTTTTTGGAACTAACAGAGATGACATTAAAGGATATGTACTTAAAGATCATATTCTAGAAGATATCATACACGATAAACCAGCAGAAACTCTTGAAGATTTACGCCGTGAAATATCTATGGTACCAGCAAATATTCCGATCCCACAATTGTTTGAAAAAATGATTGCAACTAAAGAACATATGGCACTAGTTGTAGACGATTATGGAAGTGTGCAAGGAGTGGTAACTATGGAGGATGTCATTGAAACCATGCTAGGATTAGAAATCATGGATGAAAGTGATAACGTTGAGGACATGCAACAACTAGCACGTAAAAACTGGGAGAAGAGATCAAAATCTTTAGGACTTGAAAACCCAGATCAAGGTACTAATTTATAAAACTAATGAAAAGAATTCTTTTACTTCTAGCTATACTTACGAGCAGCATAAGCACGTCACAGCAATCTGATGTTAAAAGTGCTTTTTTAGAAAAGTGGAATAATTCAAAAGAATATCTGATTATCATTGCACAGTCAATGCCTGAAGATAAATACGACTTCAAGCCTACAAGACGTCAAATGAGTTTTAAAACTCAATTGATACATATAGAAGGTAATATGAAGTGGCTGGGCACAACTTACTTTAATCTAGAAACTGTAGGAGAACCAGAAGACCTTTCTAATTTATCTAAAGAAGATCTTATTATTGCCCTACAATCTAGATTTGACGACATCTTTAATGCCGTAAAAGCCATGGATAGTAAAAAGTTTGAAGAAGTCGTAGAGTTTTATGCTGGACCCAAGTCTAGATTACAAATTCTTAACCTATTGCAAGATCATGTTACACATCATCGTGGTCAACTTATTGTATATCTCAACATGTGTAATGTAGACTTACCTAGATATAGTGGATGGTAGTTAGTTGATAACCTCAGCATCAATCATATACTGTACTATAGCTTCTTTCATTAATAAAGACTGTTCTCCTGCTTTAAGCGGTGGCAAATTCTCTTTTACAATATAATGTGGCCATTTATCATCATCAAAATGTGAAAATTCATAATAGCCATAAGGTTCTAGAACACGACATATCGCAATATGCATCAGTTGGTATTTCTCATCTTTCTGAAACTTACGATGCAGCTGTCCCAATTCTTGAACTCCTATCATGAACAATATAGCATCTATATCCATTTGTTCTCCATCACTGAATCGCTCTTGAAAAAAGGCAACTGTCTGTGCCCATCGCTCTTTTAATTGTTCATCTCTGCTCATGCTGTAAAAGTACGATGTGTGTTGGGATTATGCTTTCGCGAAAGCGTAATATTTTAAAGCTTTTACAGCACACCAACAATTGCTATTAATGAAAAATGCCGCTCTACATAAGTAAAACGGCATTGTGATTAATAAGACAGTTGCTATTTATTCATCAAGTCTTCAATTTCTTCAATTTCAATAGGTATGTCACGCATTAAATTAAATGGCTCACCACTACTATTGATAACTACGTCATCTTCTAGTCTAATTCCAAAACCTTCTTCTGGCAAATAGATACCTGGTTCTACAGTAAATACATTACCGGCTTGCATAGGTTCCCATAATATACCGTAATCGTGAGTATCTAATCCCATATGGTGAGATGTTCCATGCATGAAATATTTCTTATAAGCTGGCCAGTCCGGATTTTCGTTCTGCACATCCGATTTATCAAGTAGACCTAGACCTATTAACTCACTAGTCATTATTTTACCTACCTCAACATGGTATTCTTTCCAGAGCGTTCCTGGAACCAGCATTTTGGTAGCTTCGTTCTTGACTCTAAGAACCGCATTATAAACCTCTTTTTGACGGTCTGTATAACGCCCGTTTACAGGAATGGTTCTAGACATATCACTTGCATAGTTTGCATATTGCGCACCTGCATCGATCAGAATTAAATCGCCGTCTTTACACTCTTGATTATTCTCTATATAGTGTAATACGTTTGCATTATTACCACTCGCGATAATCGGTGTATAAGCAAACCCGTCGCTGCGTCTTCTTATAAACTCATGTAAAAACTCTGCTTCTAGGTCAAACTCCATGACACCAGGTTTAGTAAACTCTAGAACCCGACGAAAACCAGCATTTGTAATGTCGCAAGCTTGTTGTAATAAATCTATTTCTATCTGATCTTTTACAGCACGCAAGCGTTGTAAAATAGGAGCTGATTTTGCATAATTATGTGCTGGATATTGCGCTTTAGTCTTTTTAATGAAACGATCTTCACGTGACTCCATTTCAACAGCCTGACGGTAGTGCTCATTAGTATTGAAATAAATCGTGTCGCATTGGGTCATCATTTCAAAAAACTTCTTGTCAAAATCATTTAACCAATACACAGTTTTAATACCAGACACTTCAGTCGCGCGTTCTTTAGTCAGCTTCTCGCCTTCCCATATGGCGATATGCTCATTAGTCTCCGTAACAAACAATACCTCACGATGCGCTGGGTCTGGGCTATCTGGAAATAATACTAAAATGGTATTTTCTTGATCTGCACCACTGAGGTAAAAAATATCTCTGTGTTGCTTAAATGGCATGGTGCTATCTGCACCTGTTGTAAAAACATCGTTTGAATTAAATACGGCTAGACTCGATGGCTTCATTTTGGCCATAAAGTTTTTGCGGTTTTTAATAAAGAGTTTAGGATCTATAGGATGATATTTCATAATTCAATTTGTTGTAAATAGTGGTAGTAAACTCGTTTTAAAGCATTTGTATTAAAGTACTTTAAAGCGGCTAGCAAGATACCAATGCTTCAAGAGATAGCAAAGGTTTACAGAAATCTATAACATTTAATATTAAGGTCTTCTCTTACGCTTTTTTTGATTTTTCAAAAAAGTAACTACGAGCAGTAAAATAGCAACTAATACAATTCCGATGATAACATATCTAGCAACTTCCATAATAATTTTAAGATTGTGGTTGATGGTCTTAAGTTACTATAAATAAGTGAGATATTATTCATCTACATAGACACCATTATCTGGTATGGTGTAGAAGTCTGCACCCATATGACTAGCATCTATATCAACATTTGTAAAAATGCGAGGTTTACCTCTAGCCTCTGTAGGTAGATTATTTTCAGTTTTATACCAGGTTAATTCTTCTGGTAGTAATAATCCATTTACTTCTTGCCATTTATTGTACTTAATAAAATGAAAATCGGTTGACTTAGAACCTTGTCCTCTAGTAACGGTATAAGCTAACCATTCCATTTTTTTAGATTCTGGATGGTAATATAAAATGTACTCATCGTCTGGTGAGTCGCCTACATTAGACTGATAAGCAATTTTAATTCCTGGATATGAGATTCCGTCTTTTTCTAAAGAAGCTGTTTCACTATAAACTATACCATCATCTGCAAGTATGAATGGCATTGTATAGAAATAGAACATCAAATTGTGATAAAACCTTGCTCTGTTCTTAGGGTAATAAGTACTGTCTTGTGCAAGCCATACCTTACCATTATGTGAACCTATTTGATACTTTTCTGTCTCAATAACTACATCTCTAGTTTTTAAATCTGTAGTATGGACTTCATCACCATTTTCTTTGGGCATTTTAAATGTGAGGCTTTGCATAGCGTTCCATTGCGCGAATCCACCGTGTGCGGCTAGGACATCTTGATAGGCTTGAGGATATGTAGTTAAATCTATTTGTGCAACTGGTGTAACTACAGTTTTAGGAGATTGAACTTCTTTTTTGTTTTCGGTTTTACAGGACATAGTTAATACGACTGTAATTAAAGCTAAAAGTATTTTTTTCATGTTGGAAAAGTAAAAAAAGAGTATCACGATTATGTTAGCGTCATGGTAAAAAAATGTTAGAATCAGAATTATAAAAACCGCCTTGCTTATCTTTAAGCACCAAAAAAAACATCCATGAACAAAGTTCTATCCTTTGCCATAATATTTTCTAGTTTCATAGGCTTTAGTCAGAGTCCGATAGCAACACCAGCAACTCAAGTTCAACAAGGTCTTGAACAACATCAACAAATGGAACAAGACTCGCCATTTAAAAACCTAAAGTTTAAAAATGTAGGTCCTACTATCATGTCTGGTCGCGTTGTAGATGTAGATGTTAATCCTGCTGATCCTACAGAAATGTTAGTAGCCTATGCTAGTGGCGGATTATGGCATTCTAATAATAACGGAACGAGTTTTACTCCTATTATGGATAGCGCAGGGACTATTAACCTAGGTGATATCGCTGTGGATTGGACTGCTAAAACAATATGGGCAGGAACCGGAGAAAACAACTCTAGCCGTAGTAGTTATGCCGGTATAGGTGTTTTAAAATCAACAGATTGGGGAAAAACTTGGAGCGTACCTATGCTTACAGATTCACATCACATAGGACGTATTTTAATCAATCCTTCAAATGGTGATCATGTAATCGTTGCTGTGACAGGACCATTATATTCAACTAGCGATGCTCGTGGTATTTACACCACTAAAGATGGTGGAAAGTCGTGGAAAAAAACACTTTTTGCAACAGACATGGCTGGTTTTATAGATCTAGCTCACAGCCCTCAAAATTTTAATATTATGTATGCTGCTAGCTGGGAAAAAGACCGTAAAGCATGGAATTTTGATGGAGATGGTGATGCAAGTGCTATTTATAAAAGTATAGACGCAGGTCAGACCTGGAACAAGATTACAACTCAAGCAAGCGGTTTTCCGGTAGGTTCTGGTGTAGGCCGTATAGGGCTTGCGGTTTATGATGATAACACCGTTTATGCAGTTCATGACTCACAATTCCGTAGAGATAAGGATGATAATGGTAATAACGCTTTCGCGAAAGCGGACTCTAAAAATGACCTTTCAAAAGACGATTTTAAATCCATGTCTAAAGAGGCTTTCTTAAAACTCGATAACGATAAACTTAACAAGTTTCTAAAAAGAAATGGTTTCCAAGAAAAATACAGAGCAGACAACGTAAAAAACATGGTGCGCAGTGGTGATGCAACACCATTAGATGTTGCAAAATATCTTGAAAATGCAAATACGCAACTCTTTGACACACCAGTAAAAGGAGCTGAACTATACCGCAGTAATGATGGTGGGAAAACTTGGAAAAAAACGCATGAAGGTCAAATAGACGACGTGTTTTACAGTTATGGCTACTACTTTGCACAGGTACGAGTAGATCCCAGCGATGTAAATCATGTATATATTATGGGTGTTCCTATAATCAAGTCTGTAGATGGTGGTGCCAACTGGGAAAGTATCTCTCGTGAAAATGTACATGCAGATCATCACGCACTATGGATCAATCCTAACAAACGTGGTCATCTTATTAATGGTAACGATGGTGGGCTTAACATCTCATATGACGATGGTGAAACGTGGATTAAGAACAACTCACCTAGTGTAGGTCAGTTTTATGCAATCAACTATGATTTGCAAAAACCTTATCGAATCTATGGTGGTTTACAGGATAATGGCGTTTGGGTAGGTGCTCATAATGCTCCTGAAAATAGAGAATGGCACCAGCGTGGTTATTACCCGTGGGAAACTATTATGGGTGGTGACGGAATGCAAATCCAGATTGATTCACGCAATAGCGATATCGTTTATACAGGTTACCAATTTGGTAATTACTTTAGAATTAATCGTGAAACTGGTGACCGCAAATACATACAGCCTAAACATGAATTAGGAGAATCTCCATATCGTTTTAACTGGCAAACACCTATTTTACTAAGCTCTCATAATCAAGATATTTTATATCTAGGTGGTAATAAATTACATCGTTCTATGAACCAAGGTGATGACTGGACGGCTATTTCACCAGACTTAACACAAGGCGGAAAAGAGGGAAATGTAGCTTATGGTACCTTAACGACCATTAGCGAATCATCGTTCCAATTTGGTCTAATTTATACAGGATCAGATGATGGATTAGTGCAAGTTACTAAAGATGGTGGTGCCAACTGGGAACCTTTAAATGGCGGCTGGCCAGCAAACCTATGGGTAACACGAGTGATTGCGTCGCAACATAAAAAAGAACGCGTTTATGTAACACTTAATGGGTATCGCTTTGATGATTTTACACCTTATATATACATGAGTGAAGATTATGGGAAAACCTGGAACAACATTGGGTCGTCGATACCAACATCATCTGTAAATGTGATTATAGAACATCCTGAAAAAGAGAATATCCTTTTTACAGGAACTGATAACGCTACTTATATAAGCACAGACACAGGAAAAACATGGAACCTACTCACTGGCGGTATGCCACCAGTTGCTGTACACGATTTAAAAATCCAACCAGAAGAAAATCATTTACTGGTAGGAACACATGGTCGTTCTATTTACCTGGCAGATTTGAATGGCTTAGAAATTATAGGGAATGATTTCGCTTTTGCGAAAGTTGATAAAACAAGAGCTTCTTCTCGTTACGGTAGTAAAGGATTTATGTGGAGTGAAGGACCAGAACCTTCTATAGTATTAGCTTTTTACAGTCCAGCAGCCGGAAAAGTAAAAATAGAAATCCTCAACGAAAACGGAAAAACGGTTCAAGAACTCACTACAATAGCAGACAAAGGCTTGAACTTCTATGAATATGATGGCTCTATTTCAAAATCTGGAATAAAGCGATTTAAAGACACACCTAACACAGCAGATAATGGTAAGACCTATTTACCTGTTGGGAAATACACAGTGAAATTAAGTGGTGCAATGGGAAGCGTTGAGCAAGTTTTGGAAATGGTGGAGTAGATAGAATGTTGAGCTAAGAGTCTAGAATCTGTAGCTATATTTAAAGATTTTTTGAAATGTAGATTTCTTGATTTACATCTTAACACATCACTTTAAAGACAAGATTGATTTAAGATCTTATACGACAGGTGAAAATTAAACACTCACAAAATTCCAACACTACCTTAACAGATCCTACGTAAGGAAAAAGAGCCTATTACTACTATAGCATAAGTAAAGTAGTTCCAAAGCTATTAAGATTCAATCCAAATAAGACTGAGCAGACATGCTTTTATCTATAACGATTGAAAATCCAGTGGCTGAAAGTTATCTTTGCGTCAAACTAAAAAATTACACATGAGCGCATTAGTAAAATCATCGCTTGCCAGAAAGTGGGTAATGGCACTTTCAGGATTATTCCTTGTTGTCTTCCTAACACAACACTTTGTCATCAACATCACATCTGTCTTTGCACCAGATACCTTTAATGAGATTTCTCATTTTATGGGGTACAATCCTATGGTACAGTTTATTGCACAGCCTATCTTGATAATTGGACTTATAGTTCACTTTATCATGGGTATTGTGTTAGAGCTTAAGAACAGAAGTGCTCGTCCTATCAAGTATGCAAAGTTTTCAGGTAACGCAAACTCTCAATGGGTATCTCGTAACATGATCATTACTGGACTAGTTGTACTTGCATTCTTAGGACTGCACATGTACGATTTCTGGGCAGAAGAGATAGGATACAAATATATCAGTGCAAATCCAGAAGATCCTACTAGATATTATGAAGAGTTGGTTCATAAATTTGCGCCATTCTGGAGAACAATCATCTATGTGATCGCAAATGTTCTTCTTGCAATGCACTTATGGCACGGATTTAATAGTTCGTTCCAGTCTATGGGAGCAAAGGCTATTAATAAAGGTGATGGATTAAGAAAGTTCACTTATGCATGGTCTGTGATAATTCCTGCTGGATTTATCTTTATCGCATTGTTTCACCATTTTTCTCACTCCTAATAAGAAGTTATGTCAGTATTAGATTCTAAAGTACCTAAAGGACCACTTGCTGAAAAGTGGGTAAATCATAAAAATCACATTAACCTAGTTAACCCTGCAAATAAACGTAACATAGATGTTATCGTTGTAGGAACTGGACTTGCTGGTGGTAGTGCCGCTGCAACTCTAGCTGAGCTAGGATATAATGTAAAGACTTTTTGTTATAACGATTCACCACGTCGTGCACACTCTATTGCTGCACAAGGTGGTATTAACGCTGCAAAGAATTATCAAGGTGATGGAGATTCAAATTTCCGTTTATTCTATGATACTATTAAAGGTGGTGATTATAGATCTCGTGAAGCAAACGTACATAGACTAGCAGAGGTTTCTGGAAATATTATCGACCAGTGTGTGGCACAAGGAGTTCCTTTTGCACGTGAGTATGGTGGACTATTAGATAACCGTTCTTTCGGTGGTGTACTAGTTTCTAGAACATTTTATGCAGCTGGACAGACTGGGCAACAATTGTTGTTAGGCGCATATTCTGCCTTAAACAGACAGATTAACCGTGGTAAAGTAACTCCATTTAACCGTCATGAGATGTTAGATCTTGTAAAGGTAGATGGTAAAGCTCGTGGAATTATTGCTCGTAACTTAGTTACTGGTGAGATAGAAAGACATGGAGCACATGCGGTAGTAATTGCTTCTGGTGGTTATGGAAATGTATTTTTCCTTTCTACAAATGCAATGGGTAGTAATGTAATGGCAGCGTGGAGAACACACCGTCGTGGTGCACACTTTGCAAACCCTTGTTATACTCAGATTCACCCTACTTGTATTCCTGTAAGTGGTGAACACCAGTCTAAACTGACATTAATGTCAGAGTCTTTACGTAACGATGGTCGTATCTGGGTTCCTAAAAACATAGAAGATGCTAAGGCTATACAAGAAGGAAGACTTAAAGGTGTAGATCTTAAAGAAGAAGATAGAGATTATTATCTAGAAAGAAGATATCCTGCATTTGGTAACCTTGTACCTCGTGATGTTGCATCTCGTGCGGCAAAAGAGCGTTGTGACGCAGGTTATGGTGTGAATAAAACAGGTCAGGCAGTTTATCTTGATTTTGCTGCATCTTTCTTAAGATATGGTAAAATAGAAGCATTAACTAGTGGTCATAAAGACGCTAGTGAGGCAGAAATTATTGCATTAGGTAAAAAGGTAATTGAGAATAAGTATGGTAACCTATTTGATATGTACCGCAACATTACAGATGAGAATCCGTATGAGATGCCTATGAAAATATATCCGGCAGTACACTACACGATGGGTGGACTTTGGGTAGATTATAACTTACAGACTACAGTGCCAGGTTGTTTTGCAGCTGGTGAGGCTAACTTCTCTGACCACGGTGCAAACCGTTTAGGAGCAAGTGCATTGATGCAAGGTCTAGCAGATGGTTACTTCGTATTACCATATACTATAGGTGATTATCTTGCAAACGAGATTAGAACTGGAGCTATTTCTACTGAAACAGCAGAGTTTGATCAAGCAGAAAAGGATACCCGTGCACGCATCGAGAAATTGATGAATGGTGCTGGTGTACATTCTGTAGACTATTATCACAAAAAGTTAGGTTTAATCATGTGGAACAAGTGTGGTATGTCTCGTAATGAGGCTGACCTTAAGTCTGCAATGAATGAAATAGCTGAACTTAGAGCAGATTTCTGGAAAAACGTAAAAGTTCCTGGAAGCGCAGATACTAAGAATCAAGAACTAGAAAAAGCAGGCCGCGTAGCAGATTTCCTTGAATTAGGTGAGCTGTTTGCAAAGGATGCTCTTGATAGAAACGAGAGTTGTGGTGGTCACTTTAGAGAAGAGTACCAGACTGAAGAAGGTGAAGCATTACGTGATGATGTAAACTTTGCTTATGTAAGCGCATGGGAATATAACGAGAATCCTCGCGATGCTAAATTACACAAAGAAGACCTAGTCTTTGAAAATGTGGAATTGAAAACTCGTAGTTATAAATAATAGAATTTTAATTGTCTCGCTTTCGCGAAAGCGGAACAAACTAAATACATAGAAGTATGAAACTTACTTTAAAAATATGGCGTCAAGCTAATTCTGAAGCTAAAGGAAACATGATCACTTACCCTATCGATGGTGTAGATGGAGATATGTCTTTTCTTGAAATGATGGATATCGTTAATGAAGGATTAATTAATAAAGGAGAAGAGCCTGTAGAATTTGATCACGACTGTCGTGAGGGAATTTGTGGAGCTTGTTCTATGATGATTAATGGACAGCCTCACGGTCCACAAAGGTTGACAACAACATGTCAGCTACACATGAGAAAATTTAATGATGGTGATACAATTACTATCGAGCCATGGAGAGCGGCTGGTTTTCCAGTAATTAAGGATTTAATTGTTGATCGTTCTTCTTTTGATAGAATACAGCAAGCTGGTGCTTATGTATCTGTGAATACCTCAGGTAATACACAAGATGCTAACTCTATTCCTGTAGAAAAAGCAAAGGCAGATGAGGCATTCCACTCAGCAACTTGTATAGGTTGTGGAGCGTGTGTTGCAGCATGTAAAAATGCAAGTGCTATGTTGTTTACTAGTGCAAAAGTATCTCAGTATGCTTTATTACCACAAGGTGAGGTAGAGGCTACAGATCGTGTTATGAACATGGTGCGTCAGATGGATATGGAAGGTTTTGGTAACTGTACGAACACTGGAGCATGTATGATCGAGTGTCCTAAAGGAATTAAATTAGAAAACATTGCTAGAATGAATCGAGAGTATTTAAAAGCAAATATCTAGTAAGTAGTTAAAATATTTAAGTATTAAAAAACTCCATCTATCAGTAGATGGAGTTTTTTTAATTAATCTTGTTTCATAAATAAAGCTCCTAGTTTATACTAGGAGCTTTATTTATATAAATCATGAAGTACTTATAGTCTAGAACAATACTTTATCTGTTAATAATAAGATACCATTTGAAGTTTGAATAGAAGTAAAGTCTTGGGAGCGGAATTTAACCACTTCACTAAAAGGACCTGTACTAAAAGTTATATCGCTTTGTGAATTCATAGAAGTTGAAACATCAGAACCTAATGTTGAAATAATTAAACCGTCAGACAGCTCACTTACCTCATAGTTCTCTTGAAATGACAATTGAGTGCTTATCGCAAAGTTGATTGATTGAGCTATATTATTATTAGTATCACCTGCATTCAATCCTGCTAGAAAAGTGTCTACCGCAGCATTATCTGGAACGAAAACAGTAAGTTCTTGAGATAAACCAGATTGAAATTTAGTTTCTAAAGTAGTAAAGGCCGTAGAAGCGTCTGCAGAAGCTTCTATTAAAGATTTGAAACTAGAGAATTCAAGGCATTCATTAATAAATGTTCTCGCAGTTGACAGCTCTACAATATGATCAACAGAATGTACCACTCCATTTACAAACAACATATCTGGTGTGATTACAGGAACTCCATTAATCTTAAGACCATCATGATTAGAAATGATAGACATAACATGAGAAGAAGATTCAAAAGAAGTTTGAGCCATAGTCTCTACAAAAAGCTCCTCTACTGTATTTAAGTCACTAATTAAAATCTCTGATTGAATCACATGATTTTTAAGCAACTGAGCTAGCTCATCTTGAGGAATTTGATTAACACTAGTCATTCCATTTTGAGAAAGATAATTTTCAAAAGCAACATTTGTAGGAGCAAATAAGGTAATGTTTTCTTGATGTGCTAACCAGTCTTGTATTTCACTACCCAATATAGCATCATTGAATATAGTGTAATTAGAGTCGCTACCTACATAGTCTGCAATTTTTTGAGGAACCTCTTCTTGATAAAGGTCTGCATTAGTTAGTTCGTCTCCACTACAGGAAACAAAGAAAGCGGCGATTAAAGATAATTTTAAAAGTAAAGTAAAGTTCTTCATGATCTTATTGTTAAATGGAGTTATCCAAAATTAGCGCTTCAACCAGTTATTTTGAGTTTAATCGAATGTAAATCGTTGAAAGTCACTGTCAAAATTTTCCTAATTGATCAATATAAATCACCATAAATCACAGTATAACAATGCTTTAGGCTCCATGGAACTAGTATTATCACGTAATCGCTGTATTATGCATTTCATCGATTTTATGGCTTATTAACGATTTATTTTGTGTTTTAACAGATTTTAAAATGAAATGGATTAAATTTGCACGCCGTTACTGATAATTAAAAGTTAATTCACAGTTAGATTAACAAAGGTTAAAATCACCCGTCTGTATTTTAACTATATTAGAGTATGCTGAACTCTAAACTACCCAATACTAAAGATTCTATATTCTCCATTATGAGCAACTTAGCTCATAAAAACAATGCTTTAAATTTATCTCAAGGCTTTCCTAGCTTCCCTGTTGACACTATTTTAAAGGATTATCATACCGCAGCAATTAAAAATAATTACAATCAATATGCTCCTATGGCAGGAGTGACTTTTTTAAGAGAATCAATATCTCTTAAAATGTTGAAACTTCATAAAGCTAACTACCACCCAGGTAATGAAATATGTATAACTGCCGGTGCTACTCAGGCCATATTCACTGCAATACAGGCAATAATTCACTCGGGTGACGAGGTAATAGTTTTTACACCAGCATATGACTCTTATGTACCTGCCATACAAATGGCTGGTGGTATTGTGGTAGAAATACCTATGAAATTACCCGATTTCAATATAGACTGGCAAAAAGTAATTGATCATATTAATGATAAAACTGCGATGATAATGATTAACTCACCACATAATCCTAGTGGTAAGATGATAAATCATGATGATATGATACAATTAGAACGTCTAGCGGTTCAACATAACTTGATTGTATTAAGCGATGAGGTATATGAACATATTACTTTTGATAATAACGCACATTTAAGTGCCGCAAGGTATCCTGAACTTAAAAAGCGCAGTTTTATCACAGCTAGTTTTGGTAAAACATTTCATGTCACAGGTTGGAAAACAGGCTATTGTCTCGCTCCAGCATATTTAATGAAAGAATTCTATAAAGTCCATCAATACCTTGTGTTCAGTATTAATCATCCTGCACAAATTGCAATAGCCAATTATATACAAGAAGAAAGCAGATATCTTGAATTAGCATCATTCTATCAACGTAAAAGAGATTTGTTTTTAAATTCGATTAAAGACAGTAAATTTTCATTTGACGCTTCCCAGGGAACTTATTTTCAATTATTAGATTATGCTTCCATTACTGATGAAAATGATGTCGCTTTTGCTAGAAGGTTAACCATTGACTACAAAATTGCTGCGATACCTATATCTGTCTTTATGAATGGTACTGACCCAAAAATGCTACGATTTTGCTTTGCAAAAGAAGACCATGAAATCATAAAAGCCGCTCAAATTTTAAATAGTCTATAATTCGGTTCTTATAAATGAGCAACTATTTTTACAAAAGATAAATTGATTAATGAAATCTAAAGAAGATATAAGAGTAAGTTTAATACAAACACATCTAGTCTGGGAAAAACCTAAGGCTAATCTTGTCGAATTTTCGCGAAAGCTTGAACAACTATATGGTATCACAGATCTAGTTATTCTACCTGAAATGTTTACGACTGGCTTTTCTATGCATCCTGAAGAACTAGCCAGTGATGAAAAGATTTATAAGTACCTTAAAGCTCATGCAAAAAAAGGTGGCTTTGCCATCTATGGTAGTGTCATGTTTCAAGAAGGAAATAGGTATGTAAATCGCGGCATTTTTATGCGCCCAGATGGCACCTACACTTTATATGATAAAAAACACCGATTTACACTCGCTGGTGAACAAAAAGTATACGACAGCGGGAAACAGCCTGTTATTACCGACTATCTGGGATGGAAATTTAATCTACAGATTTGTTATGATTTAAGGTTTCCTGTTTTTGCTAGAAATACACAAGATTATGATGTGCTTATCTATGTAGCAAACTGGCCAGTTCCTAGAGTTAATGCATGGGATGCACTTTTAAAGGCTAGAGCAATTGAAAACATGTGCTATGCAATAGGTGTTAACCGCACTGGTGTTGATGGCAGTGGTATGGATTACAATGGTCATTCCCAAGTTTACAATGTTTTAGGAGAAGAGTCTATTGAACATCCATGGGAAAACCAAAATATTAAAACAGTTCTACTTAAAAAAGAGCACGTTTTAAAGTTGAGGTCTAAATTGAGATTTCTAGAAGATAGAGATCCATTTACTTTAATATAACCGTTTCACGCACATCCCAATTAGCTTGTAACGTTATTACTTCTGGCAAATAAACAACAGTTTCTGGCTGTAATCCTTTTAGAAAATTACCCGTATCGTATCTTCCATTTGCATTGTCATCATAAATGACACGAATTAAATAACTTCCTGGACCCAAATTCTCAAAGGCATATACTCCATTATCAATAGCTATTTGCTCATTGATCACGGTTAAATCCTCCTTTACTATTTGAACAATTGCTGGCCATTGAGTACCAGATGATAGGGTGATTTCCATATTTCCGTAATCAGATGTTGACCTTGTAGTGCCATTAAAAGCTAATGTATCGGTAGTCTCGCCATAAAAGTCAATTATTGCACCTGGTAAGACATCTACCTTATAACGTTGCATTTCATTTTTCTCAAAATTTATTGTCAATTCGTTTTTTAATACATCTAATTGAGCGTCAAATTCAATGGCTATAGAGTCTTTATCTACAACCTTAAACTTAGAAAGGTCAAAAGATTCTATAGGTGTACTCGCGGTAAGGACTAATGGATTAGATAACGACAAATCTTTTTGTTTTTTAACAATTAGACTATCTACAAATCGTTCTTTAATTAAAACTCGTTTTGAGTCTTCAAATTCTTTATACTTTACATCTAAAAAGACACTATCCCTATCAATCTCTGGCTGAAACCAAAATTGTAACGTATCTGATTTTTCTAATTTTGTAATTCTAGTTTTAGTAAAAAGGTTCTTTTCTTGAGATTTAACATTTAGAGAGTCTAACCTACCTGTATATGCTACATACAACTTAGTTTTACCTTCATGAGTAATTTTTTTAACGCTAGGATCTAGTTCTGGTTGAAACATTTTTAATTCATAAACCTCATCACTAGGTACAGTAACGGCCTCTGTCACATAACCTATTTTATCAGTACGCGGATTGAATTTTAGGTCACTATTTTCTTCTTTAACTCCTACTAGTCGGTATTCACCAGCAGCAAGATTCTCCATGGTAAAGGTTTTTAAACTATCCAATGTATTTAACACGTACAACGGCGGTCCTTTAAAAACCAATGAATCCGTATACTCTTCATCCATTTTATAGAGTAATACATTAACAAAGTCGTCTGCTTTATAATTGTAGGCATCTGTTATTTTACCATTAAGCTGTAGAGAATCAATATAAGTTCCCGTGCTGAAAACATATCTAAAAAACGGATATGGATTTGATTCATTATTATCGACTATACTCTGCCCAAAATTGAGCGTATAAGTTGTATTAGGCGCTAGTGTATCTGTAATGGTAATGGTCATTTTTTTAGACGCGCTACCTTGTGGTGTTACTATAGGTCTGTTCTTAAGAGGTGGAGAAACAACTAACTGTTTTTGTAAATCTTGTAATTTGATATATTCATCAAAAGTTATTTCAATCTCTTGAGCCTTGAAATTAACACTATAATTATCGGGATAAGCACGTAAGATGACAGGTGGTTCCTCATCTATAGGTCCACCGGTAGGGTTACCACGTTTTGCACATTGAACCAATAAAATGGTAATGGATAAAACTAACGCTATATTTAAAATGGTCTTTTTCACAGTATAGTATAACGACTGCAAGGTACTATGATTATGTAAAAGATAGAAAAGTTTTATGAATTACACTTACAAGGCAGTTTATACTGATATTGCCATTGTGGCTATAGAGATCTTTATATCAGAAATACTTAATAACGCTCTAGCACACAAAACTAATGTCGTACCTGTGGTAATGACATCATCAACTATTAAGACATGTGTACCTTGAGGTAAGGATCCTACAAGTTGATATGGATTATTAGATTCATCACTACGTTGCGTTTGATTCAATCGTGCTTGGTTAATTGTATTTTTAGTTTTCACTAAAATGTCATCGCGATAACTTGCATTTAAAATTTGTGCAAGCTCATTTCCAAATCCAGCGACCTGATTATAGCCACGTTTTTTAAGCCGTTTAGGATGAACTGGCACAGGTACTACTACATCTACATCCATAAAAAGATCGCATTCAATTAATTCTTGCCCTAACAAAGAGCCTATAAAACTGCTTATTTCTTCTTTTTTACGATACTTTAATTGATGAATCATTTGCTGTACTGCACCTATTTTTTCATAATAAAATAAGCTTGTAACATGTTGGACATCGATACGAGTATAAAAAAGTTCTCGCATTTTTTCATCACTTGTTTTATGAAAATTAGTTAAGGGCAAATGCGTACGGCATGAGGTACAAAGCAAGTTCTCACCAGTAGTAAGAACGCTCTCACAACCTACACACAACTCTGGATAGAGTAAGTTAAAGAAATCATATATCCAGCGCTTCATATATATTATTTAGTACGTTTATAGCGTTAAAAGACTAAAGATAACATTATGGGAACTCAAAAAGACAACCGTTTATTAAAGATATTACTAGGACTAGCAGTCCTATTGTTAATAATCTTAGGAAGTTACACCTACAGAGCACATCATAAAAACGAGGCTATCACTACTCAATTAGGAATTGAAAAAACAGAGATTGAAAAAGCACTCGATAACATCGAAAAAGAATATTTAATAGAAATCGAAAAAGGAACTGCAATCACTAGCGACCTAGAAGCTGCTAAAGAACGCATCACTAGACTTAAAGACTCTGTAAACAGATTAGAACCTAATGTAGCCATACTTGCTAGACTGCGTAAAGAATTAGTAAAAATAAAAGACGAGCGTGAGGTTCTTGCGGCACGTGTTTATGTACTTGAACGAGAAAACGAGACTCTAGTTCGTGTTAAAGACAGCACGCTTCAAGTACTTAATGAAGAAATCATCGCTAGTACTAATAAATCAACAGAAATTGACAACCTTAATGAAAGTATGGCAAAAGCAGCCACTCTTTTACCTACTAACTTTAAGACAAAAGGAGTTATTATAAGAAGTAGCGGGAAAGAAATAGAAAACGATCGTGCGCGACGTGTAGATGATTTAAAAGTATGCTTTACACTACCTCAAAATGCACTTGCACCTACTGGTGTTCAGTCTTTTTACTTGCAAGTGATTAACCCAGATAACAATGTGTTAGGACTCAAGAAAAAGCAACAATTTGAAGACCAAGAATTAACGTATTCTAAGGTAGTTTCTTTTAATTACAAAGGCCAAGAACTTGATATTTGTGAACTTGTTCAATCTAACGAGGATGACATCGTTAAAGGAACATATCGCATCAATCTATATAATGGTGGTATAAGAGTCAGTAGTTCAGAACTGGCACTTAGATAAACACTTGTACAAATAATTATTTAAACACGCTTTAGGGCGTGTTTTTTATTTTACGCTTTCGCGAAAGCGAAATAAACAAAATCATATCGTTGCAAAGAGCCTTTTTTTTACATTTGCAGCTATGGCAAAGAACAACGATCAAGATCAGTTTAAAAAAGTACTCTCACATGCAAAAGAGTACGGGTATGTTTTTCAATCAAGCGAAATCTATGATGGATTAAGCGCTGTTTACGACTATGGTCAAAACGGTGTAGAGTTAAAGAAAAACATCAGAGAATACTGGTGGCAAGCGATGACGCAATTAAACCAAGATATCGTAGGTATAGATGCAGCTATTTTTATGCATCCTACGACATGGAAAGCCTCTGGTCACGTAGATGCTTTTAATGATCCGTTGATTGATAATAAAGACTCTAAAAAACGCTATCGTGCAGATGTGTTAATAGAAGACTATTGTGAAAAAAATCTTCAAAAAGCCAATAAAGAAATAGCAAAAGCTGCTAAAAGATTTGGTGAAGATTTTGATGCAGATATGTATCGCCAGACTAATCCACGTGTGATGGGTTACATGAAGAAAGCTACTGAACCTACTGCAAGACTTGCTACTCTTTTAGAGGCTGAAGATCTTGCTGGTGTAAAAGCACTTATAGAAGAACTTGAAATCGCAGATCCAGACACAGGTTCTAAAAACTGGACAGATGTACGCCAGTTCAACCTTATGTTCGGTACTAAAATAGGTGCCAGTGCAGATACTGCTACAGATCTATATTTAAGACCAGAAACAGCACAAGGTATTTTTGTAAACTTTCTAAATGTTCAAAAAACTGGTCGTATGAAGATTCCTTTCGGAATAGCACAAACCGGTAAAGCGTTTAGAAACGAGATTGTTGCACGTCAATTCATTTTCCGCCAGCGTGAATTTGAACAAATGGAGATGCAATATTTTGTAAAACCAGGAACAGAACTTGAGTGGTTTGAAACCTGGAAAGAACGCCGTATGGCATGGCACAGATCATTAGGAATGGGCGATGAAAATTATCGCTTCCACGATCACGAAAAGCTTGCTCACTATGCAAATGCCGCAACAGATATTGAATTTGACTTCCCATTTGGTTTTAAAGAGTTAGAAGGTATCCACTCTCGTACAGACTTTGACCTTAAAGCACATGAAGAACATAGTGGTAAAAAGCTACAATTCTTTGACCACGAAGAAAATAAAAGTTACGTGCCTTATGTACTGGAAACGTCGATAGGTTTAGACAGAATGTTTCTAGCTGTATTCTCTAATTCTTTACAAGAAGAAAAATTAGATGGTGGTGGCGAGCGCACAGTCCTTAAATTACCTGCAGTTCTTGCACCAGTTAAAGCGGCTATTTTACCATTATTAAAGAAAGACGGATTACCAGAAATCGCAAACGAAATTATAGACGAACTAAAGTGGTCTATGAAAGTTGCTTATGAAGAAAAGGACTCTATAGGTAAGCGTTATGCACGTCACGATTTGAACGGTACACCGTATTGTGTAACCATAGATCACGATACTAAAGAAGATCATGCAGTTACCGTTAGAGATCGCGATACAATGACTCAAGAACGTATTGCTATTAAAGACCTAAAAAACTATCTAGAAGCCCGTGTAAGCATGAGCGAATGGTTAAAAAAAATCTAATAGATTTTCAAGGATGATTGTTACTTAATACCAATAAAGTTTCTTTCATTAAAGTAAAAAGGTCGCTATAAATAGCGACCTTTTTACTTTAATCTATATATGTTATTATTTAACTCTTTATGAATTTCCTTGTAAAAACATTTCCATTTACATCTATTAACTGAGCAAAATAAATGCCTGACTCTAAGTAATTGGTATAAATAGTTGAATCGTTGAACTCAACAGAAATTTGCTTTCCTGTAACAGTAAATAAAATTACTTCATGCAATTCACAATTTTCAACCTGCAAATTATCAGTTGTTAGAGTTGGGTATATAGACACTTCTTCAATACTAGATAATTCATCAATGGATAAAGGCGCTGACTCTGCCACTTCAAAATTATCAACAAACACATTAGTCGCAAGAGTTGTTACATTTCCCTCATATGCCCAAAAAGCGAAAACTACAGTACTAGAAAAGTAAGAGCTATCTAAATCAACAGAAAAAGTTTCTCCTCCATTTATTATTGTACTAGCACTATCAAAAAACATTAAAGAGGTAAAAGTTGCACCACCATCTAGGGAAACCACTAAATGAATCTCATCGCCTGGATTAAGTGCTTGAAAAGTAGTTGCACTATTATTATTATTAGTAAACGCCATATCCCAACTAACCGTGTAAGAACCTGTAGCAGGCACCATTGATAAATCTACCATTGGACTTATCAAAAAATCTCTCTTAACATTGTTGGTCATATTAATTCTTATTGCTCCTGTAGTACCATTATTATTGAAACCATCTCGCAACCACGCACCGCCATTATCTACAGACCAGCCATCTGTGTAAAACACATCTGTGTCCCGAGTCTGATTCCAACCAGGAAGCATAAAACTATTACCTGTTTGATTATTAACAATACCTGAAAAATCCTCAGATAGTACAACTACCTGACTATAAATACTATTATAAATTAAAAAGATGAAAATTGAAAGTAAAATTTTTTTCATAATGACGCTGTTTTAAGAATTAGCGCACAATATATTCAATTTAATAGTGTGAATAGTTTTGTAGATACTTTCACTAGATAAAACACAATAAAAACACTAAATCACATTCATATTTTAACATTCATGACTTTAATTCAATAAATTACAAGTGTATTTTTTGCGAATATGATTTTCCTACATCATGAATCAAGTTGATTTATACTTTCAGTTTATTTAATTCGATAAACGCTAATTTATTTCTATTGATATGTTTTAAAAATAAAAAACACCGTGACTAAATAGTCACGGTGTTTTTCTAATATAACTCTTTTCAAAAGTATAAAATTCAATTAAGGTATTACAGCGTCAATAACAACACACAATTCACCTTCCAGTCCTCCTACTGTGACTACATCAAAACGGAATTCATCACCTACAGCTGTTCCTGCACGCTGACATGTTACAGTCACGGCATAATTTGTACCATTTATACCCAATGTACCTGGCCCTACAGCATTTAAGGTAACTGCATCTGTTAGCAACCATATATTACCAGGATTAGATGTCTCATACACCTCAACAGCAGCTACACCAGGTCCACCATTATTAGGAAAAAGCTCTGTTTGTAATTGAGCTTCAGGTATTAATGTTTGTGTACTACCATCGTCAAAGGTTAGTCCTTCATAATTACATTGGTTTTGATTGTCTGCCATACCATCATCATTATCACAACTTAAAAATAAGATGGACATAAAAAATAATAGCGAGGCTTTAACTAGGTACTTCATAATAATCGATTTTAGTTGTTACTACTAGATTAGGTATTAAAAATAGCCATCCTATTACACGAATTATATAATCAATTGACGTAAAGCTGTTTTCACTCTATGAAATAACGAGTTGATTGTGTTAAATAGGTAAAGAATCTAGTTAAAAAGAAAGTTCTAACTTAAAAATAAGCCTTTAACTGTACACTACCGGTGTGAATGGTTCTTGCGGTTTCACTGTCACGTCCACTATAAGAGATATTTAAATCTAGAAAACTAGAAATGTTTTTCTGGAATAATAGATTCCACGTAAAGTTTGTGCCTGGCTGTAATCCTTCTAGCATTTGGAAACCAACAGGAGAAAATGCTTGTCCTATAAAATCATTTTTTACATAACGTATCTCGCCATTAACGGCATAGCTCTGCTCCTTATTAAAAGACCAACTTACGCCAATATTTTGTTGATCGAGCATAGCTTCTTCATTGACCACATTTTCTTTAGACTGCAATTCATAAAACACATCTACACGGCTACTATTACCAAATAAATACGACACTTGAGGTTTGAATAAACTCTCGTTAATTTTAAAGTTGCGATTTGCAAAATTCTCACTTTCACTAGCGTTAAAACCTGTTTGAGCGTCTAAGGTAAACAACCAGCTTTCCTTAATTTTATGAATAAAACCTAGTTGATGACTTTCTATATCACTACTCAGACTACCTATGCTTTGCAAGTTTTCATTTGCACTACTGATGTAGGTGTAATTAGTAGTATACATTTGTTTACCACGATTAAAAAACAGGCTGTTTCTAAAATTGAGATTTAATCCTAGCTGATTATCTCCTGTACCGAAAGGATTCAAATCAAACGTAGCTCCTTCTCTCTCTACCATACGATCAATCAAGTAACTGGTCTGATTGTAGAAATGTGATAACAACTTTTTATAACCATCACTTTGCGACCACGAGCTGGGATTTAAGGTAAGCGTTTGAGAAAACTTATTTTGATGTGTTGGTACAAATACCTGATTGGGCAGTAAAATCCGCACAAAACGCCCTTGATCTTGAAATTGCGCTATTTCAAACTCATTTAAATCTTGTATTCCATCGTCGTTATAATCAATCCAGGTAAAAGTTCCCTGACCTGGATTAACTGCAACATAGGTAAAATCCTGTCGTGGTATCGTAGAACTGTTGGTCTCATAGGTCGTATTCCACAATACTTTTTTATCAAAAAATTTGCGCTGGTATTGTAGTCTACTATTAAAAGACACCTCATCTTCTACGGTTTCTATTTCGCTTTTAAGCACACGATAATTTGCATAAATCTTTAAACTACTCAACTCATCTTTAATAGGTTGGGATCTTATATAATAATTATTAGATCGATTCACACGCTCTAGATTACCCAATCGCAAACTATCATTTACACGGTTTCTATAACCTACCTCTACAAAAACAGCAGTACTATCTCCTACTCCAGTATAGACTTCATAACCTGCAAAACGTTGAGATAATGCGGTCAGACTGCGATCTGCAAGCACAGTTTGCTGGTTATCTTCTGTCTCATATCGAGCACCTATCCATTTATTATTAAATCGTTTAATCACATCTAGGTTTGCTCTATAAAACTGAGATTCTAGAGTAGTAGCGTTTGTGTTGAGTACGCTTCCGCGAAAGCGTGCTGTCCATCCACCATCACGATATAAACCATTAAAATTGTGTCTATTACCACTATAGCTATCAGAAAACTCCAGATGTTCTAATTCATAAGTAGCTCGTAATGTGGAATCTTGCACATAATCCAATCCAATTGTAGAAAAGAGTTGATTACCGGTGATGACGTCTAAGTTCCAATCACGATTAAATTCAATATTATAAACGCGCTCTACATTGCGAAAGTTTTGGTCAATATAATCAGACTTTACACGAGCTCTTAAAGTGGTAAGTGAGTCCTTTTTCCATAGCTGCTGTTGCACAGCGAGTTTTACAGCAACACCACGATTATCATCATCATCTATGCTTGAAAAGCGATTCAAGTCATTACTGCTGGCTGCAATTTCAGTATCTAGAATAGTGGTTTTAGAAGGTGCATAACGGGCTTTGGCACCTGCAATTGTTATGATTTCTGGTGCAAATAATCTAATTACAGGTGCAAAACTACCTTGCGACACTCCTGCGATAGGCGCAACATATTCATAAATATTTGCAATCGCTTGGTCATTTACGAGCACATAATCTCCTTGATTCTCACCTACAAAAGAGAATCGTACATTGAATAGCTCATCATTAGAATCTTGCGAAAAAATAAATCGTTCTACACCAGCAATGGTTTCCTTGCGATATAGGATCTTGTTTTCAGAAAATGTGTCCTCTACCGCACTAGGTGCAATAGCGAGATCTTCATTATCTCCTGCGGCAGCGAGAATGGTAACTTGATCTTCTGTTAAATTTTGTTGTAACGGCTGATTTTTGGCATCACTCTCAGTATAGATGTAGGTTTCTACCGATAGTTTATCAGTCTCATAGCCACCTTTTGCATAGCCTACAAAACGGGTGAAATTACGTTCACTGTACTGATATTCTATAGAAATACGCATTTCACTGGTAATAGGAAACGTAGCATTAAAGCGCACCTCGCCAGCGTTATAATCTATGACATAGTCTGCATTTTCACCTCTTGTAAGCGGCACACCATTTACAAAAACACGCTCACTACCAGAGACGACCAGTATAAACAACTCACCATTACGACCGGTTAATTTATATGGACCTTGGTTACCTTCTTGACCAGTGAATCTGGAGATATTAAAAATACCACGTACTAAAGCACCAGCTGCCTGAACATGGCCTTGAGAATCATCGCCTTCAAATTTGATCTGACCAGAGATTCCTTGAACACGTTTTGTAAAATTATTGAAGTAAGAATCTGATTGTTGTAAGTCTACATCTCCTGCTCTTATGTTCCAGTCATCACTGTAGAGTTCTATAAAAATCTGGTCAAATTCATCGAGGCGTTGTGAATAGCCATTCTGAGTTTGTGGTACGTTTGCGTCTTGAATGGAAGCACGCAAAGAGACTTTATCAGATAGCGCACCAGAGATTCTCAAATCCAGTTCTGAGTCCACAACTGAGTTTTGATTATTTCCTACTCGCAATCCTCGTGTAATAGAGCCTGTGGTGTTCAATCCATTAAATGGCACATAATTGCGCTGCACTGTAGGTTGTCGCATGGCAACTACACGTTCTTGAGCCGTTTCATTTTCTAGAATAATTTTAGGATCGTATAGCTGGTAAGTTCTGGTTAAAAATTCTGGAAATGGTAAGAACTGTATATCTATAGAATCTGTTTTTATCGCGGTAGCATCTTTAATACTTAGCATCGCTTTTACAAAATCTACTCGATAAGCGGTTGAATCTACTGGCATGCCACGACTATCTACTATCTTGAAATAGGATGGATTAATACTGATGCTATCCAACTGTATACTGTCTGTCACAGCACGACGCACTTTTTTCACATTTACATACTCTTGTGCACTGGCTGCTGCCATGATGAGAGTAAAGAGAAATGCAAGTGCGTGTTTCATGCAAGATTAAAACAGATTCTCTTCAAAAATATTTTAAATCCTTATGGTAATGCGGTTTTATAGTGGGAAATGATGACTAAGTAATAAAACAACCACTGGACTTAAGTCGTATCGCTCAACTACTTCTATAAAAATACTTTTAAATTTTTCTCGTTATTCTCTTATTGCTCAACTAGTTTCTATAATTTTATAGGAATTCTAGTACTAACCACACCTACTACCTATTTCTATGAAAAAGTTAATCCTCGCTCTTTGTACTGTCATGCTTCTTTTTGCCTGTAAAGACGACCAGCAAATCAATACAGAAGAAAACGTCAATACCTTCTTCAAGTTTAGAGAATATGTGGCACAGGTTTCTGATAACGTGATATCTGCTCGAGAACCTATCATTATACGACTTAATGAGCCTGTAGAAAGCTGGAAGGTTGATATGCAGCTGGAGAATGATATCATGACGCTTTCGCCTAGAGCTAATGGAATAGTAAAGTCCTTAGATCATCAGACCATCGCTTTTGTACCCGATGAACCACTGGAACAAGACACTAAATATAAAGTGAGTTTTAAACTGGGAAAAGTAAAAGACGTCCCAGCAGATTTTAAAACATTTGATTTTGAGCTTAAAACCATTAAACAAGATTTTATTGTACGCACAGAACCGGTAAGTTCTTATGATAGTAATTACCAATTCATCTCTGGTAGTATAATCAGTAGTGACGTGATGACTTTAACTAATGCTGATCTTTTATTAAAAGCGACATTAAACGGCAAAGAGTTGCCTATTAAAATTCTTGATAATAATGAATTAGGAAAGTATTTTGAATTTAAAATAGATAGTATAAAACGACCTGTTGAAGATGAAGAGATAGAAGTAAGCTGGAATGGTAAATCGATAGGTGTCGATAGCAAAGGTGATAATGTGGTGCGTATACCTGGTAAGAATTCTTTTTCTGTTACAGATATAGAACTGTTTAACAACGATTCGCAATATATACTGGTCAATTTTTCTGACCCTTTACAGACTGGACAAAATATAGATGGGTTGATACAAATTGAAGGTGTTGATAAATATAAATTTGAAGTTGACGGCAATGAGGTTAAATTATATCCTAATAAAACCGTTACCGGAAGTAAAAAAGTTGAGGTCTTTACAGGCATAAAAAGTGTCGATGGGTATAACCTTAAATTTCCTTTCTCTAGTTACATTGCTTTTGAACAGGTAGAACCTGCTGTGGAATTAGTGCGCAACGGAACTATTTTACCTTCTTCTCAAAACTTAAAAATCAATTTTAAAGCCGTGAATCTTAAAGCGGTAGATGTTTGGGTTTATAAAGTTTATACTAACAATGTACTGCAATATTTACAAAGCAATAACTTAAGCAATAAAGGTAATTTGCGCAATGTAGGTAGACCGGTTGCACGCGACGTGATCGATCTAGCCGGTAGTGGTAAAGATGTTACTAAATGGAATGTCTTTTCAATAGATTTAAGCAAGATCATTGCTCCAGATCCTGGTGCACTATATCGTGTAGAGTTTAAATATAAAAAAGCCTATAGTGCCTACAATTGTGATGACAGTACACTAGAAGAAACGGAAGATGAAGAAGAGATCGATTTTGACGTTTCTTTTGAATCTTCTAACTGGGATAGTTATCAAAACTATTACTATGATGACTATTATTATGATTATGACTGGAGCGAGCGTGATAATCCTTGTTCAAATTCTTTTTATCGCAATAAAAGCGTTAGTACTAATGTGCTTGCTAGCGATCTAGGAATAACGGTTAAACGTGGTGAGAATAATACCTATCTAGTTGCTATCAATAATATCTTGACGACTAAACCATTGGGCGGCGCCCGTGTTGAGTTATTTAATTTTCAACAACAAGAAATTTATGAAGGACGTACTAATGCGCAAGGACTACTCCATATCGATTTAAGAGATGAGAAAGCATTTTTTGCACAAGTGAGTTATAATAATCAATTTGGATACGTCAGGTTAGATGATGGTAACGCATTACCAGTAAGTAAATTTGACACTGCTGGAAAAAACTTAAGCAATGGCCTTAAAGGATACATCTATGGTGAACGTGGCGTATGGCGACCTGGCGATCACATTTATCTAACATTTGTATTAAATGATGCCGATAATAAATTACCCAACGGTCATCCTATCAAACTAGAATTGCGCAATCCAAATGGTAAAATCACCCATCGAGAGGTTTTAAAAAATGGATTGAATAATTTTTACCAATTTGATCTAAAAACAGATGATGAAGCACCTACAGGAAACTGGAATGCACGCATAGAAGTAGGTGGTTCTACTTTTAATAAAACACTTAAAATAGAAACCATTAAACCGAATCGACTTAAGGTAAAACTCGATTTTGAAGATGAGATTTTAAAATCTGGAAAAGCAAGTACGGGAACTCTAGAAACCATGTGGTTACATGGCGCAACTGCAAAAGGACTTAAAGCTGATATTACTGCAAAGTTATATCCTACTACTACAAAATTTGAGGATTATAACAGCTACATCTTTGACGATCCGTCACGCTATTATGATACCGAAGAAGTTGAAGTATTTAATAGCAGCGTTAACCAGCAAGGACAGGCTAGTTTTACTTTCAAACCAGGCATGTCTACAGAAGCTCCTGGAATGTTGAAAGCAAGCTTCTTGACTAAGGTTTATGAAAACGGTGGAGATTTCAGTACAAACGTAACTACCAAAATATATTCACCTTATGACACTTATGTTGGTCTAGATGTACCACCAGGAGATAAACGTCGTGGAATGTTAGTAACAGATCGTGACCATAAATTTGATGTAGTAACTGTTGATGAAAACGGAAAACCTAAAGCAACCAAAAACCTAGAAGTAAAAGTTTATAAGGTAAACTGGCGCTGGTGGTGGCAAAGCTCTTCAAACAGTTTATCACGTTATGAATCTAGAGAATATAAAGAACTTATTATGCAAACCACTGTATCTACTGGTAGTAATGGTAAAGGCGACTTTAAATTCAATCTAGAATATCCAGAATGGGGACGTTATTTAGTGCGTGTATACGATCCGACCAGTGGACATGCGACAGGTAAATTAGTTTATGTAGACTGGCCAGGATGGGCTGGAAAAAGTCGTAAGACAGACCCAGAAACCGCTTCCATGCTTATTTTTAATGCAGATAAAGAAAAATACGTAGTAGGTGAAAATGCAAAAATCACTTTCCCTAGTACTAGCGGTGGTCGTGCACTAGTCACCATAGAAAACGGTACAGAAGTGCTCGATGCTCAATGGGTAGACACCACAAAAGATGAAACTGTAGTAAATATACCTCTCAACAACCTTTACGTTCCTAATGTATTTGTGCACATCACTTATTTACAGCCACATGCACAAACCGCAAACGATCTTCCTTTAAGAATGTATGGTGTGATACCGCTTCTAGTAGAAAATAAAGCTTCACATTTATATCCAGTGATCAATATGCCAGATGAGCTCGCTCCAGAAAGTCAGACGACCATAAAAGTGAGTGAGAAAAACGGTAAAGCCATGACCTATACCATTGCCGTAGTTGATGAAGGACTATTAGATTTAACAAATTTCAAAACGCCTAATGCTTGGGACACCTTTTTTGCTCGCGAGGCTTTAGGAGTAAAAACATGGGATATTTTTGATGATGTAGTCGGCGCTTATGGCGGCCGTATCGATGCTGCCTTTGAAATAGGTGGTGATGGAACTGCACAAGATGCCAAAGGGAAAAAAGCAAATCGCTTCACACCTATGGTCATTCACTTAGGGCCATTCCAGTTAGAAGCTGGCAGCAGTAAATCGCACACTATCGATACTCCACGTTATGTAGGTTCTGTGCGCACCATGGTTGTAGCCGGTAATGATCATACAGAATCTTATGGAAATGCAGAGAAAACTACTGCGGTTAAAAAACCATTAATGATGTTGGCTTCGCTTCCGCGAAAACTATCTCCTGGGGAAACAGTAAAGTTGCCTGTTACCATCTTTGCAATGGATAAAAAAGTGAAGAATGTAAGTGTAACCATGGAGAACTCACCATACTTTGAATTTTTAAATGGGAATTCTCAAAAGCTAAGCTTTACAGAAACAGGTGACCAAATCGCATATTTTGATGTCAAAGTGAAATCACAAGCTGGTATTGCAAAACTTGAACTTAGAGCCAGCGGTAACGGAGAAAAAGCAGCTTACAGTACTGAAATTGATATCGTAAATCCTAATCCATATACAACCATATCAGAAAAGGCAGAGATTGCCGCTGGCGCAACAGTTAGCGTTCCTATAACGCCATTTGGAACTGGTGGAACTAACAGTGCACAAGTCAGTTTTTCTAGTTTACCATCTATGGATTTAGGTCGTAGATTGAGTTACTTAATCCGTTATCCACATGGATGTGTGGAGCAAACTACCAGTGCTGCCTTCCCGCAATTACACTTGAGTAAAGTTGTGGATTTGACCAGTACTAAACAAGCAGCAACGAGTAAGAATATTAAAGCCGCAATTAGAAAATTAGGTCGTTACCAACGTTCTGGTGGTGGATTCTCTTACTGGCCTGGATATGGTAGTGCAAACGATTGGGGAACAAGTTATGCTGGCCACTTTTTAATTGAAGCAGAGAAAATGGGATACACCATACCTATATCCTTCAAGTCAAACTGGATAGCCTATCAAAAAAGAGCTTCAAAAGAATGGCGTTATACAGAGTGGAATGACATGCATCAAGCATATCGACTCTATACACTAGCACTAGCCGGAGCGCCAGATTTATCTTCTATGAATAGATTAAGAGAAACCAGAAATCTGTCTAATGAAAGTAAATTAAGACTAGCCGCGGCTTATGCACTGGTAGGTCAACAAAAAGCGGCAAATGAGTTGGTCTCTAATTCAAACATAGATTTTAAACCTTCTAGATATGATTATAGAACCTATGGATCACCACAGCGCAATCGTGCTATGGCTCTAGAAACCATGATTCTATTAAAAGAAAATAGCAAGGCAAGAAATCTTGTAGAAGACCTCGCAAAAGGACTTGATTCTCAAAAGTATTATAGTACACAAGAGACGGCCTATTCCCTACTCGCTATTTCAAAATATGCAGATTTTATAGGAGGAAAAGGCATTGACGTTAGTTATAGTTTTAAAGGGAATTCTACATCTGTTTCAAGTGGTAAAAGTTTAGCCAGTCGTGATTTAGAAATAGATACACAAGAGACCTCTATATCTGTAACTAACAATGGTGAAAACAGTATATTCATCACTACGGCAACCACAGGAAAATTACCAGTAGGTGAAGAAAAGGCAGTGAAAAGTAAGTTATCTGCAATCGTAAGCTATACGGATAGTAACGGTAAAGCGATTGACATGAATAATATCATACAGGGAACAGAAATCACAGCAAAAGTGATCATCACAAATACGACAGGCCTATATGTAAATGATATCGCTTTAAGCCAGATTTTACCTAGTGGTTGGGAAATAGTCAATACTCGTTTTACAGAGTATGGTGACAACACAAGCAACAAAGCTGAATATACCGATATAAGAGATGATCGAGTAAATTATTACTTCAGCTTACAAGCTAATAAGTCCATCACCTTTGAAACGGTTATCAACGCAAGTTATCTAGGTAATTATTACCTGCCAGGTATACAGTGTGAAGCGATGTATGATAACGAGTATATTGTGCGCAATAAAGGACAATGGGTTGAAATTAAGAGGTAAGTAAAATTTATTTGTTTTAAAGAGTTTAAAAATGCCTCCATACTACGCCGTTATATTTACCTCAGTTAAAAAAGAAAATATTCCTGAGTACGATTCTATGGCGCGGCTAATAGAAAAACTTGCGCAACAACAATCTGGATATAAACATCACGAATCTGCCCGTGAAGAAATAGGCATTACTGTTTCTTACTGGGATTCCCTAGAAGCAATAGACCAATGGAAACAGCAAGTGGATCATCAAATGGCGCAACGCTTAGGTAAATCTGATTGGTATAAATGGTATCACGTGCGCATTTGTAAAGTGGAACGTGAGTATAGTTTTGGGCAGGAATAGGAATAAAAAATAATACTTTTGATAGTACAAAACACTTAGAATATGTTTGGAATTAAACACATTAAATTTGACTCAATGACGTATGTTCTTCATTATAAAAATGGAAACATACAAAAGGAAGGAAGAGGTCTTTCATTCTTCTATTTTTCTCCAAACAGTTCAATAGTAGCAATACCTATGGGAAGTAATGACTTGCCATTTGTATTCAATGAGTCCACAAATGACTATCAAACCGTCACTATTCAAGGTCAAATAAGTTATAAAATTAGTGATCCTAAAACTCTTGCCGACGTTCTAGATTTCACCGTTCAAGATAATGGTCAATACAAAAAGAACGATATTGAAAAGTTAAACCAAAGAATTATCAATGAGGCACAAACAGCCACCTCTGCTTATATTCATGGAATAAAATTGAAAGAAGCTATACGTTCTGCAAAATCGATTGAAGAAAACATTACTCATGGACTCAAAACATCAAATGCCATAGGAATGCTAGGAATAGAAATTCTAGGCGCTAATATTCTTGCTGTCCAAGCAACACCAGAAATGTCTCGAGCACTAGAAACAGAAACTCGCGAAAAATTACAACAAGAAGCGGATCAAGCAATTTATGAAAGAAGAAACTTTGCTGTTGAACAAGAACGAATCATCAAAGAATCAGAATTAAACACTGAGATTGCGGTTGAAGAGAAACAAAAGCAAATCGCCGAGAAAAAAATGGAGTCAGATGTTCAGAATGCTGATAATCAAAGAAAGCTTAGAGAAATGCAACTAGATGCTGACATTTCTGTAGAAAACCAGCGAAAATCATTAATCGAACAAAAAACAGAGAATGATAAGAAAGAAGCTGAAACTAAAGGTTATGTTTTAGAAACAACTCTCAAACCTTATCGCGATATGGATTGGAAGACTTTAACTGCCTTAAATAACAACTCTGATCCACGATTTAACATTTCTCTTGCTTTTAGAGAACTAGCTGATAATGCTGGGAAAATAGGGAATTTAAATATTAGTCCAGATTTATTAGATTCCATTCTTAATGAAAAGAAAGAACTCAAATAATGAAATTTGAGTACGCGATAATTGTTAAAAGTAAGACTCGTTTAGAGTCTCTTATTGAACGATTTAACACCAAAGCACAAGCAAAATTTTACATAGAAAGTTTAGGAAGTGATTTTGAAGAATATGAAATTGAAGATGCCATATTTAAAAATTCTTTAAACTCTTTACAGACTCAACTTTCTAAGTTTATTAAGAATAAAACAATCGATAGGCAATTTGTTTCTTCATACATCTTTTCTAATAAAAATATCATTATAGTAATTGGTCAAGATGGTCTCGTGGCTAACACTGCTAAGTACTCTCAAGGTCTACCTATAATAGCTGTAAATCCGGATACGGATCGATACGACGGTATCCTGCTACCTTTTAATACTAATAATTTTATTGAAGGTGTTGAGCGTGTGATGACTCAAAACTATCAGTCAAAAAAAATGAGCTTTGCAGAAGCAACATTAAATGATGGACAAAGATTACTAGCATTTAATGATTTGTTCATAGGAGCCTCTTCTCACGTTTCAGCTAGATATAAAATCACGTTCAAGGATCAAACCGAACAACATTCTTCAAGTGGAATAATTGTGTCTACACCTGCTGGTTCTACAGGATGGTTAAGTTCTATTTTTAATATGGCCTATGGAGTGACTAAAATGTTTGAGAAAGACCTTGTATCTAAACAGCCTAAATTAAGAGGTAGCGATTTACTTTTTGCTGTTAGAGAACCATTTAAAAGTATAAGAACGCAAACCGATTTAACCGCGGGAATAATTAGAAACGACTCACTAATCATCGAATCATTCATGCCTACTAACGGAATTATTTTTAGCGACGGAATTGAACAAGATTTTCTAAGATTTAATAGCGGCTCTATTGCCACTATAAAGCAAGCAAAAGAATCTGCAAATATTGTTATTCTATAACCTACAATAACTTCTTCAACTCTTCTAGAATGCGAGAAGTCTCTATAGAATCAGTAATATCTTCATAGCCGTCCACTAATTGATTACCAAAAATAGAAGTAGGAACTAATGGATAAGTTATTCTATTAACAGTAAGTTGACGTTGCATAGGCTGCGCATAAGGTGCAAAACCAGCATGTGGATGTGTGTTTCCCCATAGGGTAATAACTGGAACACCATACATCGCTGCTAGGTGACCATTACCACTATCCATAGCAATCATAGCATCGAGATTTGAAATAAGGTCTAACTCTTCATTAAAATCTAAATTACCTGCTAGTGAAATAATATTACCTGCGCTGCTTGCAATTTGAGCTAGATCACTGGTTTCTTTTTTGCCACCACCAAATAATAATAATTTTACATTGGGTAATGCAGCAATTTTTTGAGCAATGTTCGTAGCTTTTTCAAGTCCAACAGCCTTTGTGCGATGTGCTGCAAATGGCGCAAAACCTATCCATTTAGAAGAGTTTCTGCCTATTTTTTCATGTATTTGAGCAGAAATGGGTCTTTTTGGAAGAAACTCGTCTTGTTTTAAATGAATTTCAAAACCTAGATCGCGCAATACATCTGCATATCGCTCTGTACTATGTTTAAGAGGTTTAAAAAATGATGAGTTATCAATTAATTGCTTTTTTTCTGCACGACCTTTATTAATAACAGCGTTAGGTATTCCTATCATAAATGTACGCAACATTTTAGTACGCAAGACATTATGAAAATCTGCAATAGCTTGTGGTTGAAGTTCTTTCAATTCTTTCCCTAATTTCCACAAACCGGGAATTCCTTTGTGTATATCGTCTACTTGAGCTTCTATAAACGTGACGTTAGGTATTTGTGATAAGATGGGTTTAAATCGCTTTCGCGAAAGCGTAATCACCTCAACACTGGGATAATCTCTTTGTAAAGCAAGTAAAACAGGCACACACATAGCCACGTCACCCATGGCACTGAGCCTGATAACGATAATGCGTTGCGGTAAGGCCATATTATTTACGTGCTCTCAATACCGGATTAAGCTCATCATCATTATACATCTTCATTTGCTTATACACTTTCATGTATTTACGACCATGCGCGATATCTTCTAACAATTGATCTAGAGCAGTAGAAAGATCAATACGTTGTTCTAATAAAATGTCTAATTTTTTCTGACAGGCATCAATATGTGATTGAGAAGCATCTGTACGTGTTGCCTCTTCATTCATGTGATAAATCTTTAAGGCTAGGATAGATAATCTATCAATTGCCCATGCAGGACTTTCTGTATTAATAGTGGCGTTATCCTTAACGGTAACATCTGCATATTTATCTAAAAAATAACTGTCTACATACTCGACCATATCTGTACGATCTTGATTACTAGCATCTATCTGACGTTTTAAAGTTAGTGCTGCAACTGGATCAATGTTAGGATCACGGATGATATCTTCATAATGCCATTGTACCGTATCAATCCAACACTTGCGATATAATAAGTGCTCTATAAGATCTGTATTACGATCATATGCATTTTCAAAAGGTTGATCAACTGTATTTACAACGTGGTAAACATCGATGACTTTTTGAAAAATAGCATTGGCTTTATCTGAGAACATAATTTGTTATTTTAAGATACAAATATAAGTCTCTTTAGTCAATTTTAGAGTTTGATTTAATACAGTAAAAAACTGCCCAACAGCAGTAAAACAGGAATCCAAAGAAGAATTTCTTTAAATATTTTATGATTTATTGTGTGCACTGCTCTTGCGATAAATACACTTAGTGGTAATATGAGAAATAAATATCCACCATTACAGAATGATTCAAAATCGATTAAAAATAAAGCAATACCACATAAACCCATAAATGTCATAATAGTAAATCGTGGTCGCACACTTTGCTGTATATCAATGAGCTTTGTCAAGTAAATAAATAGTCCAAACACAGAAAAAATAATCAGAGAAAACAAGATGATTTCTTGGCTTTGAAATACTGTATACTCCCATAAATATGAAGTTTTATATAAGTCCCATAACGAAGAAATCACGTGGTTTTCCCACACATAATCATAGGTAAATAATAAAACCCATACACAACCCAATGCAATAAATGGTGTCGCCCAGTGCCTGAAGTCATTGCGCACATAAAGAAATATAGAAACAAAAACCAAGAGATATAATAAGGCGCTCCAATGATAAAAGACGGTCGCTATAGCTATCCAAAAGGTAGCGTCAAAAATCTTTTTTATAATTGAATGTCCTGTTTTAAGACTCAATAAACGACGAATTGCTAGCAAAACAAAGAACAATGCAACCATAATATGCAGCGGTACTTTAAATGCAAGATAAGTAAGTGATAAAATTGTAGCACACCACAACACATAACTGGATGAAGGTGTTAAATCGTTTTTAGACACAATAAATTCAACTAGAGCAAGGCTTCCCGACAAAATTAGTATAGCAATAAGTTCCCACCATTGTCTTTGTGGATCCCATAATATTGTAATTAATACCGTCAAGACTACTATAATGAACACCATCAAATAGTGAACAGGTCTAGAAGTACTAAAAAAAGTAGAAAGCATATGGTTTTTTGACTATTTTTGCATCAGTATAAAGCAATTTACAGTAATGAAAGAATTTTTTGAAGGAATCGCATACTTTTTTGAAGAGATATTATTAGCTCCATTTTCAGCTCTAGCTGAATTAGAGTTAGAAAACTGGTGGTTAGCAAATACCGTTTCATGGATTTGTATTGCAATTTTAATAGTAGCTTTAGGTTACTGGATTAAGCAACTACGTATTTTTGAAGCAAATGGTGAGGAAGACCACACACAAACTGCTCATTCTTTCTTAGGAAAAAATCAGAAATAAATATTAACCACTATAGGTCAAATCCTATATCGGTTCTATAATACATCCTATCAAAGTGTAGTTTATCTACATTCTGGTAGGATTTTTTTAGTGCCTCATTGAAATCTGTTCCATAAGAAGTTACTGTCATAACACGTCCACCATTAGTAACTACTTTACCATCTTTTACAGTCGTACCTGCGTGAAAAACAATACTGTCTACTACCTCATCTAGTCCTGTAATCTCCATTCCTTTATCATAAGCTTCAGGATAGCCACCTGCAACACACATTACTGTTGTTGCACTGCGCTCATCAATCACTAGATTTTCTTGATCTAAGCTAGTCGTGGCAAAGGCATTTAAGTGACTTAGTAAATCACTTGAAATACGTGGAAGAACAGCTTCAGTTTCTGGATCACCCATACGTACGTTATATTCTATAACAAGCGGTTCTTGATCTACAATCATTAAACCTATAAAGACAAATCCCTTATAAACTAGATTTTCCTTTTTAAATCCTTCTATAGTAGGAATCACAACTTTTTGTTCAATTTTTTGCATCAGCACATCATCTGCAAATGGTACTGGAGAAACCGCACCCATTCCACCAGTGTTTAAACCTGTGTCGCCTTCACCTATACGTTTATAATCCTTTGCAGTAGGCAAGATTTTATAAGAGTCACCATCTGTAAGAACAAAAACGCTCATTTCGATACCATCAAGGAATTCTTCAATCACAACTTTATTAGATGCTGCACCAAATTTTCCACCTACCAGCATTTCTTCAAGAGACTCCTTTGCTTCTTGGGCATCAGAAATTATAAGAACACCTTTTCCACCAGCGAGTCCATCTGCTTTTAGAACAAATGGTGGCTTTAATGAATCAATAAACGCCATTCCTTCTTTAAGTGATGTGGCTGTAAAACTTTTATAGGCTGCCGTAGGAACTTCATTGCGTTCCATAAATTCTTTTGCAAACTCTTTAGAACCTTCAAGCATGGCAGCTTGTTTAGATGGTCCTATAACGTTAACATCTTTAAGAGCAGCGTCTTCTTGAAAGTAATCATAGATTCCTTCTACCAGTGGTGCTTCTGGTCCTACTACTACCATTTGCACATTATTCTCAAGAACAAATTCTTTAATCGCCTGAAAGTCAGTCACGCCTAGCGCTACATTAGTCGCTATTTGAGCCGTACCAGCATTTCCTGGAGCAACAAAAAGTTGAGAAAGTAAAGAGCTTTTTGAAATTGAATATGCAAAAGCGTGCTCGCGGCCACCGCTTCCTAGAATAAGGACGTTCATTAGGTTGTGTTTAAGAATGCAAAAATAAGTTTTACCTTGCTCAATATTGCTTTAAAATTTAAAATGCCACTACAACTTTTTGACAACATATTAAGATGGCAAGGTTTCCCTATTCAGGAAGCCAAATCTCGTTTTAAACAATTATTAAATAACACTGATGAATCTATAGAACAACATAAGAAGGCAATTGTTCAACATCATTTAAAGCATAACAACTTCTATATAAATCTATTAGATAACAAGTCTACTGACTGGGCAAAGCTGCCAGTACTTACTAAAAGAGATTTACAGCAACCACTTCATAAACGATTAAGTAACGACTACAGCTCAAAAAACGTTTTTAAAGGAAAAACCAGTGGTTCTAGCGGTCATCCTTTTACTTATGCAAAAGATAAATTTGCACACGCGATTACTTGGGCTGCATTTCATCATGCCTATAATGAACATGACATTGACCTCAACACGTCTTTACAGGCTCGTTTTTATGGGATTCCATTGAGTGGAAAAGGTAAATATGTAGAACTCCTTAAAGATTACGTGAGTAATCGCAAAAGGTTTCCAATTTTTAATTTAAATAATGCGATACTAGAGAAATATGTATCACGCTTTCGCGTAAGCGAATACGAATACCTCAACGGTTATACCAGTAGTATCGTACTACTAGCAAAATACTGTCGTGAAAAAGGCACAACTCTCAAAACCTACTGTCCAAGTCTAAAAATATGTATCGTAACCAGTGAAATGCTTTTTGCAGATGATCGCAAACTTCTCGAAAAATGGATAGGTGTTCCCATTGTGAATGAATATGGAGCTAGCGAGGTAGGATTAATTGCTATGGAAAATCCACGAGGAGAATTTGTTCTGAACCAGCAAAATCTATTTATAGAAATAGTCGATGAGGCTAATCAACCAGTTACAGATGGAACTATAGGTCGTATACTCGTTACAGATTTATATAACCTAGCACATCCCGTGATACGTTATGAAATAGGCGATTTAGGTAGTTTAAAAACACTAGAAAATGGCACAAGAATTCTAGAAAACCTACAAGGTCGTACCAGTGACATCGCTAGATTACCTAGTGGTAAAGTAGTTCCTGGATTGACCTTTTATTATGTCACAAAATCGATTATCAATGAAGATGTCAACATACTAGAATTTATAGTCATTCAAAAAACAGAAGCGTCTTTTGAAATTCAATATGTGAGTTCACAGGAAATGGATGTCTCCCAAAAAGTTAAAGTCCAAAAAGCTATGGATGAATATCTTGAACCTGATTTAGCCGTCGCTTTTACACGATTAGATTCCTTAGATCGTAGTAATCGTGGGAAATTGAAACAATTTATGAGCGAAGTGGATTAGGTATCGTATTCACCATTCCAAGGAGCAGAAAAAGCAATAGTAGAACTTGGTTGTAATTCAATGGTTTGGATTTCATCATCTGGAATAAGTCCAAATTCAAACCCATCAATTATCGTTGAAAATGGTTTGACTTCAATACTTCTAAATTTTAATTTACCTAATGGCTGTAATAATTGTAACAATAAACGCTCTGATTCCCCAATCTGGACATCTTTAGTTTTACCTATAAACTTATATAAAACCTCCAAAAATTTACCATTATTATCGAATAGATAAACTACCACATACTCTAAACGAGACTCTTGCCAATTTTCAACCTGAAAGCCATTTGGAAAAACAAAGGTGTTATAACCGAAGAATAATCGGCCATCATTAAGTTCACCTAAATAATGTGTGTGATAATCTTCTTCTCTTTCAATTAAAATTTTATCAGGAAACCAATTCGTATGTCTCGAAGATTCCTTTTGCTTTTTTTCAAACGAAACTATCATTTTCTTCTTTACAAGAAACTGCTCATAAAAAAACAACATCATATTCCAATAGCTCTTCATCGCTGAGTAACCGAGGTGTTTTCTATAAACTGCATAGTTATGCTTAATCAACTCTATTTTATTTGCAGACAGTCCATTGCTTAGTCGATAACTAGCAATAGGCTCTTGAATTCCTATAGCAAATTCTGTTTTTTTAAGAACGTCTAACCACATGGCCCAATCTTGCCTTTTGCGCAATGATGGAATGCCTATTTTACCTAATACAGCAGCGTTATAAATGCCTGTAAGATTGCCTAGATAATTGGTTTTATGCAATTTATCATAAGTCAGTTTTTCAAATACTTTATGAACTGAGATAGGCTGATCTGGACTGGTTTTAAAAATCTCATAAGCTCCATAACATACGGTAGCGTTTTGAGATTTCATGGCGTCGATTTGAGTCGTAAGCTTTTCTGGTTTCCATATATCATCTGCATCTAGAAAAGCGATGTAGGTACCTGATGCTTTTTCAACTCCTTTGTTCCTGCTTATTCCTGCACCAGCGTTCTGGTCATTACTTAGAGTAACGAACTGTACATCTCTAGTGCTTTGTTGTTGTGCATATGATTTTGCAATAGCGAGACTATTATCATTACTTGCGTCATCAATTGTGATAATTTCTATAGGTCTGTATGATTGATGAATGATGCTGTCCAGCGCTTCTTTAAGAGTTAAAGCACTGTTATACGTAGGCATAATGACAGATACAAGTTCCATCTAATAGGCTTTTTCTTCACCCATAAATACGTTTGCCACAGTTTTAAAAATAATCTTTAAATCCATCACTGTACTCCAGTTTTCTATATAGAAAATATCATTGCGCACACGACCTATAATATCTTCTTCTGTCTCTACCTCGCCACGATAACCGCTTACTTGTGCGAGTCCTGTAATGCCTGGTTTTACAAAATGACGTACCATAAATTTATCGATACGTTCTGCATACATATGTGTGTGACTGACCATGTGTGGTCGTGGTCCTACAACACTCATATCGCCTAGAAATACATTGAAAAATTGTGGCAACTCATCTATACTGGTCTTGCGCAGGAACTTCCCTATTTTAGTTATACGATGATCTCCACGTGTGACTTGGTGTAAATCTGCAGTCTTATTGGGTACCATACTGCGGAATTTATAACAGGTAAACTCTTTATAGTCTAGTCCATTACGTTTTTGTTTAAAAAACACAGCTCCTTTAGATTCTAACTTAATAATGATGGCAACTATAGGTATTAACCAGGATAAAACTCCAACTATTACCAACAATGAAAAGGCAATATCAAATGATCTTTTTGCTAGTTTATTTACAGGATCATCCAGTGGAATTTGCCTTAAAGATAATATGGGTGTTTTACCATAATACTCATAGTGTAACTGTTTAGAAAGCACCGCAGTTGTGTCTGGTAGAAATTTCAGAGTACGCAGATTGTTGTCTGCAAAATCTGTTAGTTCAACTAATTGCTCATTAGTTAATGCTGGTACAGAACAAAATATCTCATCTACGTTATTTTCAATTACCCAATCTGTAAACTCTTGAATATTAAAAGAGTCGTTTGTATCAAACAGATTTTTGAGTCGGTATCCATAATCAGGACGCTTTGCAAAGAAGTTCTTGAGCTGTTCTGTGTCTTTATTTGCCCCTAAAATCGCAATATGTCTTAGGTTACCGCCTAATACCTTGCGATAGTTTCTAAACAAGAAAAAGATACTCACCTTAATGGTAGCAATAGCAGCCATTGTAGCGCCTATATATTTAAATATAAAAACAGAATCTCTATCCAACTGATAATAGTAGCCAAAAAATGCGAAAACGATAAAAGCAAAAAACACCGATTGTTTTGCGATACGCAACATCAACGTGATGAATTTAGTATTACGATGTATTTGATAAAAATCAAATTGCATTGAAACAATTACCCAACAAATACCAATAAAAATTCCAAAAGTGAGTAAGTCAAAACTACTATCAAAAAAATATCCCGCACCAGCAATGATCAGAGACAAATCTGTTAAATACAGAAAAGGTCTAATCAGTCCCGAATAACGGCCATCTCGATAGGATATACTATCGTCTGATATGTTTTGTAAAGTCTTTGTGCTCACGTTTTTCTAATTCTTCTTTAGAAAGTGTTTTAAAATATTCAAATGTAATGCGCATTCCTTCTCCCCTATGGACTCTAGGTTCCCAGTTAAGTAATTCTTTAGCTAGTGAAATATCTGGCTTTCTTTTTAAAGGATCATCCTGAGGTAATTCTTTATAAACCACTTTCTGATTAGTACCAGTAAGTTCAATTATTTCTTTTGCAAAATCGCCTATCGTAATCTCGTTCGGATTACCAATATTTACTGGATCACTGTAATCACTCAAGAGTAATCTATAAATTCCTTCTACTTGATCGTCTACATAACAAAAAGAACGCGTTTGTTTTCCATCTCCAAAAACGGTGATATCTTCTCCACGCAAGGCCTGTCCCATAAATGCAGGAATAACGCGACCATCATTCAATCGCATTCTAGGTCCATAAGTGTTAAAAATACGTACGATGCGTGTTTCTAAACCGTGAAAACGATGGTATGCCATGGTTATGGATTCTTGAAAACGTTTTGCCTCATCATATACACCACGAGGTCCTATAGTGTTTACGTTTCCATAGTAATCTTCACTTTGAGGATGGACTAATGGGTCTCCATAAATCTCGCTGGTAGAGGCGATAAGTATACGTGCATTTTTAGCTTTAGCAAGACCTAATAAATTGTGAGTTCCTAAGGATCCTACTTTTAAAGTCTGGATAGGAATTTTTAAATAATCTATTGGGCTAGCTGGACTCGCAAAATGTAAAATATAATCTAACTCACCAGCAACGTGCACATAATTACTCACATCAGTATGATAAAACTCAAATTGTTCTAATGGAAAAAGATGTTCTATATTTTTAAGATCTCCTGTAATCAGGTTATCCATTGCTACCACGCGATAACCTTCTTTTATAAAGCGATCACATAAATGCGAACCTAAAAAGCCAGCTGCGCCAGTAATAAGAACTCTTTTCTTCATCGAGTAAAATTGTGGTTAGAGCTGTAAATATAGGGAAAATGGCTGGTAGCACCGTATACTAGCTGTCCAGTAATTCTGTGAGTTGATCTACCCAATTGTCTAATATAGGTTTGCGTGCAAAGTGTTGGGTTACATAGCGTCTGGCGTCCTTACCTATTTGCAAGGTCTCATCTTGATTTAATCGCCATTCTTCTAACTGGTTAACGGCTATTTCTACGTTTGCTGTTGTGAGATAGCAACCTGCGTTTGCAAGTTCCATCACCTGTTTTACTTCAGACTTTGCATTTCCTAGAACTAGAGAAGGCTTCTCGCTAGCCATCATGCCCAACAGTTTAGACGGCATTACAGTATCGAGCACTTCGGTTTTTTGAAACAAAAAATGCGCATCAGCACTACACAGTAAATCTGAGAGTTCTTCAAAAGGAACTGGATCGTAAAAGTGAATATTTTCTTGGTTTGTAGTATCCTTTAACTGCTGGTATTTTGCTCCAGCACCTACGATGATAATGTCATAATGTTGTTGTGGTAACGCTTTCGCGAAAGAGGAGAAAAAATCCCAATCTTGCTTATCTCCTACATTACCACTGTAAAGCAATTTAAATTTATCACTGCGTAAGTAAGAATGCTGCTTTGCTGTCTCTGGGTTTACTTGATTTTCATCAATCCAGTTAGGTAAGTAATAATGTGGCTGGCTGGTTTTGGATTCCAGTTTTGCAATCATATTATGACTTATGGTACTAATCGTGTTTGCCTTATTTAAAATGCGTTTTTCAAGACCAAAAAGATACTTGAAAATCAACTTTTTCCCACCACTAGATAATCCCGATTGTAATGCGGCATCAAATTCAAAATCCTGAATGTGAATCCAGCTTTTGGCTTTGTGAGTTCTTGCATGATATCCTGCAAGCCACGCACTGGCTGTAAACGGAATAATAGAAATGACTAGATCTGCTTCTTTAATCTTTCTCAAATTGAAGAAACTTCCTTTTGTAAAGCTTAGAATATGAATGATGCGTTTTAAAAAAGTAGGCGTTTCTGGCACATACTGCTTATAACGGTAGAGTTTTGCACCTTTATATTCTTCTTGAAGATAACTAGGCTGGTCTTGATAGGCTTGCGCTATTTTCCACTGTGGATAGTATGGAAAGGCTGTAACGACGTTTACAGTGGCGCCAGCACTTGTGAGTGCTTCTACCATTTGAGTAGAATACAGGCCTATGGCTGTATCTTCTGGTGCATAGTTGAGCCCTATGAATGTGATGTGTTTTCCTTTCAAGCTTATCTATCTTTTATCACTTGTGCTGGACTTCCTAAACATATTTTACCTGCTGGAAGGTTTTTAAAAACGCTGCTGCGTGCGCCTACTAATGTGCCGCGGCCTATAGTTATTCCTGGTGCAACATAAACGTCTGTTGCAATCCAGCATTGATCTTCTATAGTAATTTTATGGCCATAGATATCAAAATTTACCGCTTGTGGATCGTGTGTTCCTGTACAGATGTATGATTTTTGAGATATCACTACGTGGTTCCCTATTTTTATTTCGCCTAGACTATAAAGCACCACATCATCACCTATCCAGCTATAATCACCTATAGAAACTTTCCATGGGAATTGTGTTCTAACCGTAGGTCTAACAATCACTTTTTTACCGATTTGAGCTCCGAATGAACGTAATAAAAATCTGCGCCAGCCGTACATAAATTGCGGTGACCAAGCAAATAGTGTACTTTGTACTAACCACCATAACTGCACCGTTACCGCACCACGACCACGGAAGTTGGGCGGTAATTCAAACTGGTCTAGTTGCTGGTAGTTTTTCAAAAAGCTGTAGTGTTAAGATTGCAAGGTAATTATTTCTAGTCTTTTTAAGCTTTGATAATTTCCTGAAGATTATAGACGAACTTGCGAACGCGATATGCTTCTCTGGCTTCTTTTACATTATATATTGCTATAGTAACTAGGTCATCCTTATGGTCAATTATATGTTCTACTTGCTTTGTAATACTTTCTGGGTTTTGTATTACCACATAAAAGCCGTTAATTTCATTTTTAAAAATATCTGGAATTCCTGCATGTGGTGTGGTAAGCACTACATTACCAGTAGCCATTGCTTCTAGTATAGAAATAGGTTGTCCTTCCATGGTGTAATAGGTAGGTAGCACAAAAACGTTAGACCATTTGAATAATTCTGCCTTTTGCTCTTTGCCTACTACGCCTATATATTCTGTGTGCTGTAGTTTATTGAAATAAGAGTTTGCTTTTTGTTGATTTTCGGGAGCGATGTTACCAGCAATTTTTGCTGAATATGGAATGTTTTTTTTTTCTAACATCGTTAGTGATTCTAGTAAATCAAAGATTCCTTTCTCTGCCATTAAATTACTTAAGTAAACAATTTTTAAGCTGTTATAATCTTTTTTCTTTATAACCTCATCATCAAAGAATAACTCATCGATCACAAAGTTCTTGAGTACATAAATATCTTTTGAAGCTATAAAAGGCTCAAAATTTGGCTTCAAAGATTCTGAAAGTACGATTCCCTTATCGGTTTTAGACATTAGGTAATAGAACACTTTCTTTTTGATTCCACTAAGTAAATGATACTGTTTTCCCAAAAAATTACCATGTATGTGTTGTAAGATTTGCTTTCGCGAAAGCGTAGCCGCCAAAATATATAAGGCATATTTAACCACACCAAAGAACGTTTGTCCTGGCGTGATGTAAATAATGTCATTTTGAAATACTTTCAAGAAATAAACTTGAAGTTTGAGGTAAAACCAAAGTTTTTTAAAACTTACTGCTCCTAGCTTTTCATCAAAACTGGAGAAGCTTGTATTTACTTTACTTACTTCAAAAGCATCATTTTTTGAGAACTCGTCATACACCACTTGATTTGCTAGCGATACTCCTGTGGTAGGTTCAGGAAATGGTCCTATGAGTAATATCCTTTTTTTACTCATTTGTAATACTATTAAGAAGCTCTTCTTGATTAGGGTTGCGTCGCACCGCTTGCTGATTTTTCTTATTCAAGAAGTAAAGTAAATTAATTAAAAGGGCAAAATAAACAACTCCTTCTTGACGCTCGAGTAGGTTCTCAGAAAACATAACTATTGCATAGAACAGTATAAAGGCAATAGTGATAAAAACTCCTGATCGCACCGCATTCATCACATTAAAAAACAGCATGGCTAGAAATATAAATAAGCCTATAAAACCTACCATCAACACCAAACTTATATATTGATTATGGGAATTATATGAGCTATTAACCAAATCTTGATCTACTCCACCGTAGCAGTCTATAAGTTCTCCTTTTCCATCGCCTAGTCCAAAACCAAAGATTCCTGCGTCTTCCATTTCTTCTTTGGCACAATTGAGAACTACTTTTTGTATTTGAGCAGAGTTTTTAGTTGTCTCTACCTTTTCCATTTTTAAAAGCTGATTGAAGCGTTGTACAGTACTAGGAAAAGCCACTAGTAAGGATCCAAGACTTATGATAAACACACCATAAAAAGCCCAAACACGAATCAATTTATACCTAAAACTCAATAATGTAGTAACTACTAAAAGAGCAAAAACAGGTCCTTTTTTTAATAGCAATATCAACCCAATACCTAATAAAAAACCTACAATAAAAAGTGGGATTCCAGCTTTAAAAACACGCTCTGTACGTAGTAGATAGAACACCATAATAATTGCTACAGCATTATGCATGCTCAAATACAAAGAGTGTATTCCAGGATAATATTCAAGTTTATTTACATATGGTGCATAGTCTATAAACTGAGTCCATGCATTGCCATCCATAAGAAAGCTAGCTACCAGATAAATATTTACCAGTAATACGGCTGTGATGTATGTATAGAATAGATATTTAATTTTTTCAATGACAGAATCAATAAGAGATTTAGACACCACGGCAAAACTCAATGGAAATACTAGGAGTGATGCAGCCACTTCTAGTTTTGCAAAAGCATAGTCCATGTCTTGAGAATACAAAACACTCAAGAGATACATGATATATAAGCTCGCATTAAACAAGAAAAAACTCCACTTGAATCTAGATTTGTTTTTTATCCCTTCACTTAAACAAACTACAATAAATAAAGCGATAGCGGCTATTTTGAGGATTTGCGGTAGTATCGGTGTTGCAAACAGCAAAATAAGCGCTACAAAAAACAAGTTTTCAAAATGTTTTGACGGTTGTAATGAATCAGTCATTTTGAAGGATTTTATTTTCTGCTTTTAGCTTCATAAAAAAGAACATATTGAGAAAAAGTGCAAACAAAAGAACACCTGTTGCTCTGTCCAATATATTTTCCGTGAGCAATACTATTGAAAAGAATACAAGTAATTGAATAAATAAGACATTTTTATCGGTTATGGCTTTTTTGTAATAAAGGAATAGCTGAAATACAAATAATAACAAACCAGCTAGTCCTGTATACAACCAGATTCCGAGATATTGATTATGAGCATTCTTCCTGAGTTTACTATCTTGAAAGATAATTCCATGTTTATCTCTTAAACAATTTTCTATAAGCTCATAGCCATCACCTATTCCATGACCTATCCATGGACTTTTTTTAATATCATCTACAACACAATTATAAATTGCAAAACGCATACTAGTAGACTTCTCTATGTCTACTTGACTGTAAGTTTCTTTTCTAAAAACCTCAGTAACTCGTTCTGATATTTTGTCTTTCATAAAAATGCCAGCTATAAGAACCACTGAAGTAATGAGTAGAACACTGACCTTTTTAATTTTCTTGAAATTAGTCAAAAAATAAGTGAATGCAGCAATAATAATGGCTGCTACCACGCCTTTTCTAAACATTAGAAAAAGCATATAGATCAGCATTAAAAAGCCTATTGCGATGAGTACTTTTTTCCAGCCTTTATAATCTTTGAAAATAAATGGTGTTATTAATAAAGCGATCCCTAAAATCATAGACGCATAAATAGCATGCTGACTCAGTCCCCATAACATTCCATCCAACCAAGATAGGCAGTACTCTAGGTTATGCTCGCCACTATAATAACCTATAGACATGAAGAAAATGATGATAATCACAGCATACAAGACAGCGGCCCAGAAATAAGTATGGAACACTATTTTTAAATGCGCTCTACTTAATTTAATTCTAGAGCCTAAGAAATAAAACAACCATGGAACCAGAAATAATGATGCTCCAGTTTCTAGTCTTTTAAATCCTGTTTTAAGGTCTTGTGTGTAGAGTAAACTTATGGCATAAATCACTATAAGTGATGATAGTACTATAGGTTGCCAAATTTTTTTCTTTTCAACAGATTTAGGCTTTTTTTTAAACGCAACCCAAATAGTCAAAAGGACTAACAAGACTACTGGTAAAGGTTTGAGCTTATTAGGAAATAAAGGAAATAACCCAATAGCTAGCATTAAAAATGATAACAGTCTTTCCTCTAAGGTCTCAAATTTTGAAAGAAATGCTTTTATCATTTAATCCTCAATTTTACTGTTTTTGGGAATAGGTACTAAGCCTATTTTATAAGAATATCTACTTAAATACCCTGCAACCACAATAACAAATGTGATGTAATAAATATATCTCATTGTAGAACGTAGGTTATACTCAAAAGACATCCCTACAAACAGTATAGAAAGTAAGGCTATTATAAATCCTATAACCCGTTTTTTGTTTTTAAAAAACTTGCGCATTTGTGTTTCAAAATAAGTAAATATAACACCTATTACCGTGAAAAAAATAAAAGTAAACGTTTTACCCATGGTAAACACTTCACCATTTGCACTCATAGGTGCAAAACGATTTAAACGCATATTAGGTGCTATCTCATACCAGCCAGCCATATTTCCTGTTACAGGATTTACCGCTATCAAAATATTGTTCCAATCTGGCATGTTTTCCATCAGAGTTTTAGCACTGACAAATACTCCAAAAATGAAAGAATAATAAGTATTAAATACAATACTGTCACCGACCGCTTTTGAATTATTAAAAACACTACTCAAATAAGGTAGTATCCCATGATCTGGCAACATGCGCAGCGTCATTAGAAATGATAGAAAAATAAAAGAAAGCATAATATTCAGTACTAAAATTATTTTATCCTTGGTAGTGTTTTTACTAGTTTGATAAATTAACAATGCAAAAACAGCTAGATATACAAAGGCTAATCGAGAACCTGTTCCTATTCCTATGAGCATAATGGTGGTAAAGTAGAAAAGCGCTATTACCTTATTTTTTCTAAAAACTATAGAGAGCATTAAAGTAGCTACAAAGCTCAATAACTTAAAGAGTGTTATTAATGTACGATTCCCGTCTACTAAGTACATCTCACGGTAAAAAATCTGTTTACCGTATGTTATACCACAAAACAAGATAATAATAAACATAATCACGTGAATCGCAGGTAATATATTCACTTGAATATTGGGATTAATGAATAAACTCTTTACAAAAGATTTGTTGAGTAGTAGTTTAGTTTTAACCCTTGAAAAATCGTAGTAAATAAGTACACCTATACAAAAAGCAATAAGTGCAATTAAGTGATAAGTCACTGCTAAATCAAATTGCTCAGTAGTTATAAAATCAAAGTTGTATAAAGAAACTTTATCTTCAAAATAATAGTAATAAGGTACGCTTAAACCTAGCGCTATTATATAAAACATCAAGTAGATGTAAATAGGGCTAATAATATTGAACTTTACCACTCGGGTAATGAGAATCAATAAAAATAAAAAAAAGAGTGCCAGTAAAATCATTACTATTATACCTTTACCAGGTTAACAAATGCACGAGTCATAATCTCAATACTGTAAGTATTTTTACAATACTCTACAATCTCAGTTCTTCGATTCAACCATTTATCTTTCTCGTTAAAAAATAATACTAAACCTTGGGCAAGGTTATTTTCATCATCAGAATTGAAAAATTGTGCGTTAAAATCTTCCTTTGCGGCCTCTAACTCTGGACTGTGATGTTCATCACGTGCGATAATCATTGGGACACCATAACCTAGACTTTGGGTGATACTCAATCCTACATATCCTGGAGAAGCGCTAACTAATGCTTTACTATAATAACTCTTAAGAACATCTATGTCCGTGATTTTTCCCGGTATGGTAACTCGATGTTCTAGATCATCTTTCTTGCTTAACTCTACAAGTTTTAACCGTTGTGGTCCATCCCCTATAATTATGAGTTTGGCCTTTTCAGGTAAACTGTCCAACGCATTTTTAAACCCTTGGTAAAGTAATAAAGGCTTTTTATCTTCAATTAATCTGCCCACGTAAATAACATCATTTACCTCATTATCTGTCTCGCTGGACATTTCATGTCTATAAAGGACAGCATTGGGCGCTGTAGTAATTTTTTTGTAAGCCATTTTCTCTTGAAGCTCGCGTCTTTGTTGCTCTGTATACACTATGATCTCGCTGGCAAAAAAACGCATTAAGTGACGTAGCTTGTCAGATTTTGAATTCTGACCAGATCGTGGCCATGCATGTCCCCATAATATAGTTCGCTTTCGCGAAAGCAATCTCAACAACAAAATTATCCAATGAGAAATCACTCTTGGGTTTAAACTTAGCACGAGAACGTTATCTTTAAAAACTTCGTTCCAATGTCCAGTTTGCCATAAAAATCTACGGCCAAGGATATAATGATTCTTCAACGTACCAGTACTTTTAAAATTTATAGAGGTCTTAATAGTTGAATCAAAAAAAGAATCGCCACAATAAATTTTAAATCCATCCTTAAGCTGTTTTTGTATCTCATCAAATACTTTAATGCGATAGCTAGGCACTACTGTCTGTATGATCACTAGAGGCTTAAGCATAAGTTTTTAAATCTTTCTTGTAATATAAAACGGCCAAAAATAATAGAAATAACTCTGTGATAGTAGCCACTAATACTGTAGCTTTTAACCCATAAATAGGAACAAAAATAAAACTAAACACAAGATTAAAAATAGCGGCCATAATCATAATTTGCATTCTATACTTGAATAATTTTCTTGCAGGAGCGTACAGTACATTAAATAACATACTCAATCCAGAAAAGACAGCTATTAATCCTAAAACTTTAAATAATGAAATATTATCGATTATACGTTGATCTTTATATAGCAGCTCTATGACCCAATCACCTAAGAAATAAATAATTGCATATCCTAAAATTCCTATTCCAGCAATGATAGGAATCAATTTACTCATCATTGTTCTCTTTTCTTTGAGCTCTTTACGTGACATGTATGGATAAATAGCTTGATAAATAGGCACATACATATTCTTTGCTGCAAGAATAAGTTTTTCAAACGCGCTGTATACCCCAACTACAGCATCTCCTGCAAAAAAACCGAGAATTAATCCGTTCGCAGCAACACTAACTTGAGAGGCTATATTTGAGCTGAATACTAGAAAACTCTCCTTATAAAAGTTTTTAGTCCCGTCAAAATCTGGCCATCGCCAAGAAACATGTTTTAAGCTCATTATAAAGCTTATGACTCCAGCAGTTATAAAGCCTATGGAATTAAAAATGGGAACATTTAAAAAGTCACCTGGCTTTGTAATAAACAGAAATAAGAGCACTGTAAAAATCACTTTTGCAATTACATTAATGATCGTAATTAACCTCATTTTTTCAATTCCCTGAAAAAACCACACCGGAAAAATAGCTTGCCCTATTACGACTCCATAGCTTAATAAATAGACAGCCCAGTTTTGAGAGAATCTTTCAAAACTAAAAACCACAGCCATAAGAATAAGAAACACAAGTACTAATAAAATCATACGTGCCCAAAACACCTTAAAATAAATGATTGAATAATCACCTTTTTGTTCCTTAATAAGAGCTATCTCACGCGTAGCTGTTAGGTTAAAACCAAAGTCTGTAGATACCACGCAAAAAACCATGAGATACTGTGCTAGCATCACGAGTCCAAACTTTTCTAACCCTAACTGTCGTTCTAAGAATGGAATAATGAGTAATGGTAGTAAATAATTCAATCCCTGAAGAATCACAAGTGCACCATAGTTTTTGGCCACTGTTTTTTCTTCTCCAGAGAATTTTTTAGAAAGCTTACTCATGTAATGGTTAGGTTACTTATTTAAACGTCACAAAAGTGATTTTAATATCTAGTCCATTTTTTAATGTCCTTTTTCATGGTGTCAAAACTAGCCACATCTAGAACTTCCTTACTTGTTGGGTCTATAACAATAATATTAAAGCCTCTTTTACTTTTACCGTCCAAATGATTTTTTTGATTCACATAAATACGTGAATGATTACCTTTTTTAAAACTAGCACTCTCCATTTTTATGGTAAGGTGATTTTCTGGATATGATAAAATGGATAATGGCAGACTATCGATACTTTCTTCCACAAAACTTCTATGTTTATTAAATAGACCTATATAAGAAGTTCTGTATTTATCCTTAAAATTAATTATAGACCCTAGAATTTCAAAAGGTTTTAGAGCTTCTTTATCTATAGCATCCATAGCTGTGACAGCCACATAGACATCTAGTTTACTTAAAAAATTGATGTAGTCTTGGAAATTATTAATTTCCTTAAGAGAGTCCTTACCGTAGTATTTAAAGGTAAGTCTCTCATAATCTTCGAGATTTGTATGAACAGGAAACTGATATTTTAAGCTTAAATAATTAGATAAGTGAGTTGAAACCTTAGTTGCTCCATGTACATTTGTATGCCCATTTTCAAAATCTTTGGCACTATTAAAGTTTATTTCTTTTAGTAAGGTAGAGTCTACATAATTGATAAAAGCAACATCGTCGTTTGAGGCAATTTTAGCTAATTGATTTATATGCTGGTTGTGTAATTTATTAATAGTGTATGGGGCATAAGCAAGCACCAGTTCTATATCATTGTCTTTTGCTAACTGAATAATTTTATCAAGGTAAAGCCTGCTTTTTCCCGGTAAGTTTTTTTTCTCATATTCAAAAAACTTAATCTCCTTAGGAGTTACTTTATAAAGAGGTGTATAACCTTTCAACTCTCCAACTTGTGGCTCTTCAAAATCCGCTTCACTTAAATCTTTCCATCGATCATGGTAATTGTACAAGGGATTTAAACCTTCTAGATTATCCTCAAAAGCTACTTGTTGAGATTCATATTTATTATATGATAAAGGAATATCGTCTAGCGCTAGTTTATTCACTCCATCACGTTTAAACTCCTTGCTTTCAGAAATAAAGAATGCTTCTAATACTACAACCTTAGGTTTTTGATGTTTCAAAACCTCTTTAAAATAATGATAACTTAGCCACAATGGTTGTTCTTCAGAACCAAAGACATAGCTCCTAATCCCATTTTCTTTATAAAAAACGGCTGGATTAAATGTACAAAACGCATGAGAAGACCCTAAAAAAACAACATCTAAACTGTTGTTCTCTATTTCATAAAAACCTTTAATTCTTGCCGTTGAATTCCATGGAAGGTCAATTCTCTTAGGAGTGAAAATAGAAGAAAATAATTGAAATAGCATTACAAACAATGCAACTAAAATTGTTAACCGTATGAATCTATTGATAAAGCGCTTTTTCATTAGAATTGAAAATATATAAATTCATCCGTATTATACGTCGCTCCATAAAAGCCAAATATTAATATAAAAAACACTGATAGTAAGTACACGGTATATCGAGTAACTACATGTTTTTCAAAAATCCATTTTCTAATAGGGTATTTTTTATCTAGTACCCAAAATACTAATAGGCCCAAAATTAATAATAGGGATAAAGTAAAATCTTTAGAATCTAAACCTAATTTATACATAGATCCATCAATCAATTGGTAGAAAGATATTTCTGAACTATTTTTTATAATTAAAATAGCTTTATCAAAGGTCTCTGCTCTAAAGAAAATCCATGCAAAACTTACCAATATAAATGTCCAAATTCTTTTGAAAAATAAAACATCAAATGAATTCTCTTTAATTTTCATAAACGAATTCATTTTGTGTCTTGATTTTTGTGTCCACAAATCAATCATTTGGAAAATCCCATGTAAGAATCCCCAAATTATAAAACTCCAAGCTGCTCCATGCCAGAAACCACTCACCAAGAAAACGATCATAATATTTACATACCATCGCCATTTACTAACTCGATTTCCACCTAATGGTATATATAGATAATCTCTAAACCAAGTAGTTAAAGAAATATGCCATCTACGCCAAAAATCGGGAATTGATGTCGCAAAATAAGGCTGATTAAAGTTTTTCATTAAATCATAACCGAGTATTCTAGCACTACCACGTGCAATATCTGTGTATGCAGAGAAGTCTGTGTAAATCTGGAATGAGAAAAATATAGTTGCGATAATGGTCTCAAAACCACTATAAGAACCTGGGTCGCTATATACCTGATTTACAACTACAGCAAGCCTATTAGCAATAACAACCTTCTTAAAGATTCCCCATACCACAAGTCCTAAACCACTTCTAATTCTACTATAATCAAAGCTAATTACCTTATCAAGTTGAGGTAACAAATGAGAAGATCGCTCTATAGGACCAGCGACTAGTTGAGGGAAAAATGAAACAAATAATGCATATTTCCCAAAATGATGCGTCGCTTTTATCCTATCATAATAAACATCTAACGAGTAACTTAAAGCCTGAAAAGTGTAGAAAGAAATACCTACAGGTAATAAAACATCAATATTTTCAAAGCCCCATTCTACATGAATTAATGAAAAGAAATCAGCAACTGCCGAATTCAAAAAATTAAAATACTTAAAGAAAATAAGGATTCCTAAATTAGAGACTAAACTCAAGGTAAGCCATAGCTTCTTCCTTTTTATTTTAAGCTTTTCGGTTAATTCGCATTGATTTACTTTACTGATTAAAATTCCGCTCAAATAAGTAATTACTGTGGAAAGCAGCATCAAAAGCGCATATTTTACATTCCAAGACATGTAAAAAAAATAGCTTCCTACTAATAATAAAATCCATCTCAACTTATGAGGTAACACATAGTATAACAGTGCTATAACTGGAAAAAACAATAAATAGGATATGGAAATAAAGGACATATGTATCGATTATTTCATATAAGCTTCATACATCATCTCCACACCTTTTTCTAATGAAATCTCATGTTTCCAGCCTAGTTCATGCAGCTTTGAAACGTCTGTAAGTTTGCGTGGTGTGCCGTCTGGTTTTGAACTGTCCCAATCCAGCGTTCCTTCATAACCTACCGTTTTTTTAATCATTACGGCCAGGTCTTTTATAGCGATATCTTCTCCGGTTCCTATATTGAGGTGTGTATTTCTTATGTCTTTTTCGATTCCTTTTACATCAGCAAAATCTTTGTTTTCCATTAAGTACACACAGGCTTTTGCCATGTCGTGCGACCATAAGAATTCACGTTTAGGCGATCCAGTTCCCCACAACGCGATGCCTTTTTCGGTGATACCGTGTTTGTGTAATTCCGCTTTCGCGAAAGCGATATCATCAACACCTAAATCATCCATTAATGCCTGCTCATTACCAACCATTAATAATTTACCTAGGTGCATTTTACGAATTAGGGCTGGTAATACATGAGATTTCTCTAGATCAAAATTATCGTTAGGACCATATAAATTAGTAGGCATTACAGAGATAAAATTGGTGCCATATTGCAGGTTATAGCTCTCGCACATTTTGATACCAGCGATTTTTGCCACCGCATAAGGCTCGTTTGTATATTCTAGTGGTCCAGTAAGTAAACTGTCCTCTGGCATAGGTTGTGGTGCCATTTTAGGATAAATACAAGTGCTTCCCAGAAACAATAATTTCTTAACTCCATTTAAATAACTATGATGAATCACGTTATTCTGGATCATGAGATTTTTATAGATAAAATCTGCCCTGTAAGTGTTGTTTGCTACGATACCACCTACACTCGCCGCTGCAAGAAAGACGAATTCTGGTTTTTCAGTTACAAAAAAGTCTGCTGTGGCTTGTTGATTTGTAAGGTCTAACTCTTTGTGAGTTTTAAGAACAAAATTTGTGTAACCTAATTTTTTTAACTCACTAACGATGGCGCTTCCTACAAGACCACGATGTCCAGCGACGTATATTTTTGAATCTTTATTCATTATTCAAAGTAGTTGTTAATTCTATAACCACCACTTTTCAAATATTCTTCTCGAGACATTAAATGTAAATCACTTTTCATCATGTCATTAACGAGTTCTTGAAGGGCGATTTCTGGAACCCAACCTAGTTTTTCTTTGGCTTTAGTAGGGTCACCGATTAATAAATCTACCTCTGTAGGACGGAAATAACGCGGATCAACAGCCACTACTTCTTTTCCTATTTCTAGTTGGTAATCTGGATTGGAGCAGGACTTCACCGTTCCTTTCTCGTCCACGCCTTCACCATTAAATTCTAACTCAATACCTATGTATTGAAAAGCCATACGCACAAAGTCTCTTACACTAGTCGTCGTTCCTGTCGCGATAACCCAATCTTCTGGCTCACCGTGTTGTAGGATCATCCACATCATGCGTACATAATCTTTAGCATGTCCCCAATCTCTTTTGGCATCTAGATTACCTAAATACACTTTGTCTTGAAGTCCTTTAACTATTTTTGAGGTCGCACGCGTAATTTTTCTCGTTACAAATGTTTCACCACGTACTGGAGATTCATGGTTAAAAAGAATCCCATTACAAGCAAACATACCATAAGCTTCACGGTAATTTACCGTTGCCCAGTAGGCATACATTTTTGCCACCGCATATGGACTGCGCGGATAGAATGGAGTCGTTTCTGATTGTGGAATTTCTTGCACCTTACCATACAATTCTGATGTAGAAGCTTGATAAACTTTAGTCTTCTTTTCCATTCCTAGCAAGCGTACAGATTCTAGGATACGCAACGCACCTATTCCGTCGGCATTTGCGGTGTATTCTGGCATTTCAAAAGAAACTTGAACGTGAGACATAGCCGCAAGATTATAAATCTCGTCTGGCTGAGTTTCCTTGATGATTCTAGTCAGGTTAGTCGTATCTGTAAGGTCACCATAATGCAATTTGAACTTCACATCAGTCTCATGTGGATCTTGATACAGGTGATCGATACGATCTGTATTAAACAATGAAGCACGGCGCTTGATACCGTGCACTTCATATCCTTTTTTTAATAAAAACTCACTTAAATAAGCACCATCCTGACCGGTTACACCAGTGATTAATGCTACTTTATGATTCTTTTCAGACATATTCTAATTGTAAAGCTGTAAAAATAAGGTTTCCTTAAGACTTATACCTAGCCACTACCTTATCTAATCCATCGCTAATAGATGGAGTTGAATAATTGAAAACCTGTTCTGTTTTTTTACAATCCAGCACACTATAAGCTGGTCGTTTTGCATCTGTTTTAAAAGTGGCTACTGGATTGATAGTTTTATTTAAATCTAATTTTTGATTTATCGCTTTCGCGAAAGCGTACCAGGTCATCTCACCTTGATTTGTAAAATGGTAAATACCGTAATTCTTAGGTTCATTATCAATTACATGATTGATAAAATTTGCCACATCTATTGCACTGGTAGGTGAACCAGTTTGCGTATTCACAATGTTTAACTCCTTTACATCAGTACCTGCTACCCATTTGAAAAAATTCTTGCCATTTGCTGCATACAACCAAGAGATTCTAAAAATATAATGTTTACCATTTACTCGAGAAATGGCTTTTTCTCCAGCTAACTTACTGGCTCCATAAACGTTTATAGGATTTGTGTCTTGATCAGGTTGGTATGGCATTGCTGCATCGCCTTTAAAAACATAATCTGTAGAAAAATGAACGAGTGTTACGTGGTATTGCTTAGCAATTTGAGCCATTTTTTCAACAGCAAGAGCATTGATTTTAAATGATTTTTCTTGTTCGGTTTCGGCAAGATCTACAGCTGTGTATGCTGCACAATTGATGATATAATCGGGTTGTACCGTTGCTATCTTTTTATGTAAGCTTTGTGAACAGGTGATGTCTAATTCTTGACTTGAAAATGCATAAACATCACAACCAGACAAAGCGTTTTTTATCGCTGTAGCTAACATTCCGTTTGCTCCTGTAATGAGAATTTTTTTCAAGGGTTTGTATTTATCAAACATCGTCTTCTACAAGCTCAGACTGACATTATAATTTTAAAAAATCTAATTTTTCATCTTTTTCAGATAGTAAAACAGCACTATCTGGTAATTGCCAATCTATATTTAACGTTGGGTCGTCATATCGTATCCCAAATTCAGTCTCTGGTTGGTAAGTGTTATCTACTTGATAATTTACGATTGCTGTATCTGACAGGACAGAAAAGCCATGCAGGAATCCTCTAGGAACTAAGAGTTGTTTATGATTATCACCACTTAATTCAATGGTGAAATGTTTTAAAAAGGTTGGAGAATCTGGTCTGTAATCTACTGCTACATCAAGAATTTTACCTTGTACACAACGCACTAGCTTTGCTTGCGCAGCATCTCCTTTTTGTAGATGTAAACCACGCAGCACTCCATAGCTTGAAAAAGACTCGTTATGTAATACAAATGGTGGGTGATTAGGAAACGCTTTCGCGAAAGCGTATTTATCATGTCTAATACTGAAATAACCGCGATCATCACCAAAAACAGGTGGCTCGATGATGTAGCAGTCTTTCAACGGAGTTTCTTTTACAATCATTTCTCTGTAAGTCTCATCAAATAATCTCCATAACCACTTTTTATAAGAGGTTGTGCGAGGTTTTTGAGTTGTTGCTTCTCAATATATCGTTTGCGATAAGCTACTTCTTCTATAGAGCCTATTTTCAAGCCTTGACGCTGTTCGATTACTTGTACAAACTGACTGGCTTGCATTAAGGATTCAAAGGTGCCTGTATCGAGCCATGCAGTTCCTTGATCGAGCACATTTACTTTAAGTCTGCCCCGATTAAGGTATACGTTATTGATGTCTGTAATTTCTAATTCACCACGATGTGATGGTTGTATATATTTTGCAATTTCTACTACCTCATTATCATAGAAATAAATTCCAGGAACGGCATAGTTTGAACGTGGCTCTATAGGTTTTTCCTCTATGCTGGTTACTCGCATATTTTCATCAAAATCTACCACACCATATCGTTGTGGATCATTTACATGATAAGCAAAAATAACTCCACCTTCTGGGTTCACGCTTTCTTGAAGTGCTTTTTCAAGACCTGTTCCATAGAAAATATTATCTCCTAAAATTAGAGCAACACTATCTTCTCCTATGAAATCAGCGCCTATAATAAACGCTTCTGCCAGACCATTAGGATTATCTTGAACGGCATATTCAAACCTACAGCCCAGTTGAGATCCATCACCTAATAAATTTTTAAAAAGTGGTTGATCTTGTGGTGTAGAGATGATTAATATTTCCTGAATTCCTGCACTCATTAATGTTGAGATAGGATAATATATCATAGGCTTATCATAGATAGGCATTAACTGCTTACTCACACTTAACGTAAGTGGATGCAGTCTAGTACCACTACCACCGGCTAGAACTATTCCTTTCATGGGTTATATTTTTTGAGATACCATTCTACTGTTTTTTTGATTCCGGTAGTAAAGGTTTCTGCCGGTTGCCAATTGAAGTCTTCTTCAATCTTTGATGGATCAATTGCATAACGGTAGTCATGTCCTGGACGATCATTTACATAAGTTATTTGTGCCGCATAAGGTTGTCCATCTTTACGAGGTTGAACCTCATCTAATATGGAACAAATATGATTTGCTATATCTATGTTTCTTATTTCGTTTTTTCCACCTATGTTATAATTCTCTCCTTGACTAGCTTTTTCTAAAACAGTATGTAAAGCTTGACAATGGTCTGTTACATATAACCAATCACGCACGTTTTTACCATCACCATAAATGGGAATAGATTCACCATTTAATGCTTTTCTTATCACGACAGGTATTAACTTCTCATCATGCTGTCTAGGTCCATAGTTATTGCTACAGTTTGTGATTACCGCAGGAAAACCATAAGTATGCACATAACTCATCACTAAATGATCACTGGCTGCTTTACTGGCGCTGTACGGACTGCTAGGTGCATAAGGTGTTTTCTCTGTGAAAAAACCGTCATCTTCTAAGCTTCCATAAACCTCGTCTGTAGAGATGTGGAGAAATCTAGATTGTTGTTGTTTTGTGCTAAAATCAGGTTTAAAAACTCGTGGTTTTTCCATCCATAATTGATAGCTCGCATGCAACAAGTTAAAAGTTCCGTTTACATTAGTTTCTATAAAGACCTGAGGATTTTCAATACTATTATCTACATGGGACTCTGCCGCGAGATGATACACTTTATCAAATTGATAGTTTTTAAATAGCTTATTAATAAATACCGCGTCGCATATATCTCCTTCTATAAAAGTGAGACGATCATGCTTGAAGTTATGTGCAAAACCTAAGTCTGCAGCATAGGTAAGCTTATCTAAATTATAAATGTGGGCACCAGTATTTGTAAGTAAGTATTCAATAAGATTACTTCCTATAAAACCTGCTCCACCGGTAACTAATATTTTAAGCATTCTGTTTTTCGTAGTTTTTCAAAAACCTCCAAACTAGCGGGAATAATGCAATTAAAAGTCCAAATCCTAGACCTATAAAAGCTCCTTTAAGTCGGTAATGCCTTTTTTCTATCGTACCTTTTTTGATATACTGAGACACGACATTAATGGTGTTACTATAGCTATACTTATCTTGTCTTACCCTAGACATTTGATAGAGTATATTTCTTTTTTGATCAAATAAGTTTTTTAATGCTTCAGATGGTTTTTGATCTCCTAAATATAAATTAGTGCCATTTCCACCTTGTACATCACTAGATTTAATAGCTGTTTGATAAGCAGCGATTAAGGAGTCTAATTCTTTTAATTGATAATTCATTGATTTAAGATCAAAATCTGCAGTTTCTTTAAGTGCTTGTTGCTCTGATTTAATAATTGAGTTTTCTTTTACTCTAATGACATCATCTATTAAATTTTCAAGAACGGTTCTATCTCTAGAAGCTACTTCAATTAATTGAAACTGATAATCTTGATCACGTTTTGCTGCTTTAAAACCTTCAAAAGTGAAGTTCTCTAAAGCCATCGTATCGGACTTTCTAGCCAGTTGATCATATTCTTCTAAAAGTTCTGTATCATTAAACTCTGGACGTATACTTAACGAAGTGATTTTTGAAGTTTTATCTTCAGAGGTATTTAATTCTTGAGATAACTTTTCAAAGTCCTCTTGTTCTACTAACGACTGATAATAGTTAATATTAGAAATTAACTGACCTGCACTTTTAAAGTTGGGCTTCACTACTATTTGTGCAGTAAATTGATCACTCGATTTTAAGTTCAAATACCAACCTAATGCAATACCGGCAATAGAAGTAATTGCGATAATGATTAAATTTTTCTGAATAAAAATCAGGAATAATATTAAAAAGTGACCTATACCTTTAAGTAAATTACCTATACCGGTAAAAATGTTTTTAAATCCATTACTAATCCAGACAAAAACGGGAACTAAATCTACTTCTTGCTCTTGATTATTCTGTGGTTGGTTTTCCATGAAAATCGATGATTTTATTTATTCAAATATAATTGAAGTTTACTTCTACCTAAAAACGATAATAGGAGGCTTAAATTATAATTCTGTACTTATTTCTGAAGCAACACTGTTCTCCATGATCTGTTCAAGGATTTTTTCAGTAATGACGTATACTGGTTTTACTCCTGTAAGACCTAATCCACCACTGGCAAGTGTATGACCTGTTTTTAAAGGATTATCACTAGCATAATATGCATATCGCACATTAATCTTTTTATTGATACTGCGACGTACTCTAGAGGCAGCTTGTATCGCTTTTTGATAATGTGCACCTTCCATCTCTAGACCTATCACACGCCAGCTCGAACTATAGAAAAACTGTAATAGATCTTTATTTTGTAAAGATGTCCCTAATACAGTAACCATAGAACCGGCTACTACATTAATACCATCTGTTTTTAAATCTTTTTTAGTCAGTTTATTTTTAAATGGATAGTTGTCTGCAGTACCTTCAAAAACGTGGGCATCTGGAACCATGATATCTCCTTTATCACCTTCTAGAATACCTGCTTTACCCATGATGTTAATTGACTTCATGTTCATTAAATGCAGCTTACCATTCTCATCTTTATATGGCTTTAACAATTCATCCATGGTCTCATAAGCTTGTTCTCCAAAAGCATAATCCATGACTATAAGCACTGGCTTTGTGTTTTCCTCGCTTTCGCGGAAGCTAACTGAACAAAAGTCTACTTCCATGTACTGGCACTGAGACATATCAAAAATCTGTACGTCTATATTAGTACCGCTTTCATCCTTAAGGTAGGACATTCCATTTGCGAGCGCGTGCTTTTTAATAGCATCGCGATCTTTTTTTGCAGCGTCATTACTAAGAGTCGCAAACAACTCCATGCGGTCACTATTTTTAAGCTTTGCCTCAAGTGCTTTAGGACCGTAAAGTGAATTCATTACACTGTGCAGATTTGCACTAATGATATGTAATGGTCTATCAAAAAGATTGTGGTCTACTAGATGTTGCTTGATGCGTAACGCCCATTTATCTCCATGAATATGGTGACCCAGACGTTCTCTTAAAACAGGAGAGAATGTCACCAATCTCTTTTCCTCATCTAGGATTTCCTTCTTTGCAAGATTACCTAAATGATAGATGGTACTTAAAAACTGATGAGGATTTTTTGCAGTTGCAAAATCATTATAAACGCTCATCACTTCTTCAAAAGTGCGCCCTAATATAGTTGCTACATGTGTAACGGCAACTTCTTTTTCTTGCTGTGTTAGTTTTGTTTTTCCTATTACTGCTTCTAGACATTTCCAGTCGCGAGTTGTACTACCATTATCACCGACTAGTACTTGCTTCATAATCTTATGAGATTCTATCATAAGAAAAGTTAGGTGCGTCAGTATATCATAAATCTCTGAGCGTCCTCGAGTAACCTCTATATTCATCTGGTGCTTATCGATACGATAGCAGTTGCGACGTCTCTTTTTAGGAATAATCGCTTTAAAATGCGAACCTTGATAACCTTCATCACTAGTTAAATTGATGTAAGAACACTCTTCAATACCTTCTGGTAAACGGTCCATCACATAAAGTAAACCACTTAGTTCTATTTTCTCCTCAGCAATAGAGCCGTAGATCTCTGGCCTTAAGGTAAGGAGTGATTCTCTTAAAGATTCTCCACTCACGCCCATAGGTTTATAAAAGCCACGATTAAATAAGTGTCGCATGGTTATATACATGCGCTCGATAGCATTTGTACTTTCTTGGGCTCTTGTGCGTGGTTCTACGTTAAGTATAGGCATATAATAAATTTCCTAGCAAAGATAGTTATTTAACTAGTCTATACAGCGATAACAACTATTTGCAGCCTGTTATATGATTGTAAAATTAATTTTAGAAAATTATTTAAATTATAATCTCTCTAAGACCTCAGCAATCTTACGATCATTAGAGAGTCGCGGTAACTTATTTTGTCCACCTAATTTCCCTATGGTTTTCATGTATTGCTTAAATCCATTTTCAACAACTTGCTTAATAATAAGAGGTTGCAAAACTTTACCAACTATTAAATCATCGTAGTAACTATTTTGCTCGCGCATTTTAAGATCTAAAGTTGCTTTAAACTTTTCTAGGTCTTTAGGTTTTTCACCAAACTCTATAAACCACTCATGATAAGGTAATTCATCATTATCTGGGGCAAGTTGTGGTGCAACAGTAAATTCATTAATCACAACATTGTGTATGGCAGCGGCTTCTTTCATGGCATGCTCTACTTCTTTACCTATGACATGTTCTCCACTTGCACTGATGTAGTGCTTGATACGACCAGTTACTATAACGCGATACGGACTGGTAGAGGTAAAAGCAATTGTATCACCTATGTTATATGCCCATAAACCAGCAGTTGTAGAAATAATAAGCACATAATTCACACCGATCTCCACCTCACCTATAGTTAAACGTGGTGCATTTTCTTCAAAAAATTGATCTGCAGGAATAAACTCATAAAAAATTCCAGCATCTAATAACAATAGCATTCCTTTCACATCTTGTTTATCTTGATATGCAAAAAATCCTTCACTTGCTGGAAAAAGCTCAATGCTATCTACTTTTCTACCTATAAGCTGTTCAAATTTAGGCCTGTATGGCTCAAAATTTACACCACCATAAATGAAGAGGTTGAATTCTGGAAATACATCACCTACTTTTTTGCCAGTTCGTTGTACAATGCGTTCAAAATACATTTGTACCCAACTAGGGATTCCAGAAATGACACCCATATTCTCAGGTAAGGTTTCATCAATAATTGCTTCTACCTTAGTTTCCCAATCTTCAATACAGTTAGTTTTCCAGGACGGCAGACGGTTTTTTTGTAAGTATCCCGGTACATAATGGGCTACAATTCCACTTAATCTACCTAACTGAACACCATTCTTATCTTCCATTTCAGGACTACCTTGCAAGAAAATCATTTTGTAATCTACAAAAGCTGCTTTACCTGTCTCGTGGATGTAACTTAAAATGGCATTACGAGCAGCATTGACATGCTCTGGCATAGACTCTTTAGTAATAGGAATATATTTTGCACCACTAGTAGTCCCAGAGGTTTTTGCATAATACAATGGTTTTCCAGGCCATAAAATATCTGATTCTCCGGCCACAACTCTATCTACAAATGGCCTTAATTCTTCATAATCTCTTACGGGTACTTTTTCAATAAAAGTAGCGTGTGAATCTATATCTTGAAAAGAATGTGATTTACCGAAAGCGGTATCTCGAGCAGTCTTAATGAGATGTTTAAAAACCTTTTCTTGTGTAGCCACTGGTTGAGTAGACCATTTACGAGTTTGCCTATCAATGATAGCTGCAAAAACCTTTGCTGCGAATGATTTTATTGACATTACTGAAAGTTGATAAAATTAGTTGGGTCTTGTGGATAGCCGTCCATCCACAATTCAAAATGTAAATGTGGTCCATTAGTTAACTCACCCGTATTACCTACAATTCCGATTACCTCACCAGCTTGTACTTGATCGTTTTGTTTTTTACTTAATGTAGCCATGTGCTTATAAACGGTAATTACACCATAAGAATGTTCCATAAGTATGGTGTTTCCAGTGTCTGTACTCCAACCTGCAAAAATCACTGTGCCATCTGCCGCAGCTTTTACTGGTGAATTTGCTGCAGATGTAATATCTACGGCATAATGTTTTTTTTCTGCATTAAAACCATCTGATATAGTACCAGTTACAGGTGTAAAGAATATAAAATTAGTACGACTAGTTGCTCCTTCTATCACGTTAAACTTATCCTCACGATCCACTTCTTCTCGCAATAAGCTATCTTCTTCAATAGGTATTGGTAAGTTCTCTTGATTTGCAGTTTCTACTTTTGCAATACTGTCTATTCTAGCATATTCTGCGGCAGTGATGTTACCACTTAATACCATTTGAATACGATCATATTTTTGTTGTTGCAATTGAATTGAGGTCAGTAAAGAGTCTGTTTTATTTTCTAGGGTTATAACATCTTTAGTAAGTTTAGTACTGGCATAACCAGGTATGAATTCTCTTAACGGTGTAAATGCTATTAAGACCGTAGTTAATCCTATAAGGATGATAGCAGATAGTACTGTAACTATAAAAACATTTAATCTAGTTAAGTTTAAAGAAAAGCGTTCTTCAAAAGTATCGTCATTGAGCACCACCATTCGATAGCGATGCAACCATTTTCTCTTAAGTTTTCCTTTTTCCTTTTTAGTAGCCATGAGCGTCTTTAACGAATTTCAAAGATAAAATAATATAATAGCTCGCACGTTATTTCTATACAATGCTATTCTTACTAATCATCAACTTTAAGTATGCTTTAAAATTGTCTTCTTAAGGATAATTATAGCTCAATAGGAATGGGCTACCCTTTTACTTTTTATAAAACAAGTAATTTTAACGTCATTATTAAAAGTTTGAAAGAGTTCATTGTATCTTTGTAATGTTTTTAAAACACATATTATGTTAGCAAACTTTATTTTAGGAATGCCTGGTTATGGTAGTATTATATTAATAGCGCTAGTAGTGTTATTAATTTTTGGAGGTAAAAAAATACCAGAATTGATGCGCGGTTTAGGTGGTGGAATTAAAGAATTTAAAGACGCTACTAAAGAAGACAAAGCAAATAATGATCAAATAGACTCTAACAACTAGTCTAAATCATATCATATTAAAAGCCCTTTCAACAATGTTGAAAGGGCTTTTTTAATTATAATCACAAAGTGTTATTTAATCTTCTTGGGATATAAATTTCACGCTTTTTAATATCGATTCTAGTTCAAAAAGGTAATTGCGTTGCTTTGCACTAGGTGCAAAAATGTAACCTTCTATAACTAGCCAGTTATTTTTTTCTTTGTTATAAATAGCATAATTAAGAAAAGGTCCAGACATAAACTGTCCGCTCACTTCCCATAATCCTTTTGTTTCATAAGCAAATTTACCGTCCACCTGACTTTCATTTACATAAGGTGAGAAAGCACGTTCAGTTATAAATTCTCCATTATCCACTGGCACTTTTAAAGAACCTACAGAATCTCTTACTTTAGTAATACTAGCTACGACATTAGAATCTTGAGGAATCTTATCACGATCTACTTCATAGATCATAATATCCATCGTACCTTCTTTAATATTGCGTCGCAACCAGAAAAAATCTTTATCATCTGGTGCCGCGTATCGGTATGATCTAGGCGCTATCAGTTCAATGCCAAATCGTTCTTTAATCTGATCAACATTAAGCCCTACTTTTTTCATCAAGCGTTGCTTTTCCTTAATCTCACCATCATTAAATATGGTTTTAATTTGCTGTGCGTTAGTAATGATTTGCTCTATAACACCAGCAGCATCTTTACCTCTTATGATAACACCAGTCTGTGGATTTGCATATAAACCGGTCGTGACGGTTACACCTGGCTCCTTATTAGAAGTCTCAACCTTTAAATAATTACGGTTTTTCATCAACAATCCTGCAAATGAATCTGGCTCTATCTGGTTAAGAGAGAACTGTGGTTCTTCACGCACTAATCCATCTACAGGTGCTGCTAGAATCTGTCTAATACTATCACCTACTTCATTCTCCCATAAATCATTGTCAATCACTAATAAAATATCATTCATTCTACCAGCGCTATCTGTTACGATTACCGGCGCATCGTTGCAACCAGTTAATGTGATCATTGCGAGAAATATGTAAACTATGGATCTCATAAGAGTATTATTTAAGTTTTAAAGTGGTACCTGGTTGTAAATCTTCGGTTTTACCAGGATTCAATTTTCTAATTTGAGCAATAGTTATGCCATAGGTGTTTGCGATTTTCCATAAGCTATCACCACTTTTTACTTTATAACTACCAGGTGCTTTTTTTGAACTAGTAGAGCCACTCGTAATAGGTTTTCTAGGATGTATATACAACCGTTGTCCAATTTTTAAATTATTACTACGCAGGCTGTTCCATCTTTTCAATTGGCTAACTTTCACTCCATATTTATTAGCAATTTTACCTAGATAGTCTCCATTTTTAACCCGATAAACGACACGAGACTCTGCTTTAACGAGTTCTGGTAAAGGTTTTTCTTTTTTGTCTAATTCTGCTTTCGCGAAAGCGTATACCGCATCCTCACTACTCACAAATTTCCCTGCTGCTCTTACCGGCAATCTGAGATAATAATTTCTACCAGATACTGCTGGGATGATATCTAATTTATAACTAGGGTTATGAAATTGAATAGTTTCTATATCCTCATCAGTAAATTGAGCAACATGCTCTAGGGAAATCATTTTCTTAACACGTATGGTATCAGTTGCGATTGTTTTATATGCTGTTTGTGCAGGTTGAAAACCATGCTCACTTGCATAAGTGTATAAATATACCATAGCCTGAAATGCAGGTACATAACCAGCGGTTTCCCGTGGTAAGTAAGGTCTTAAATTCCAGTAGTTTTTATATCCACCACTACGTCTTATGGCTTTATTCACATTTCCGGGACCAGAGTTATATGCCGCTAATGCTAGATCCCAATCTCCATAGATATTATATAAACTCTTTAAGAATTTACATGCTGCTTCTGTAGATTTTATAGGGTCCATGCGTTCATCAACATAAGAATTTACCTCAAGATCAAAATCGCGACCTGTAGCAAACATGAATTGCCATAATCCGGTAGCACCTACCCTACTTTTTGCTCTAGGATCTAATGCACTTTCCACTACAGCTAGATACTTCATCTCTAGTGGAATATCATATTTATCTAACATTTCCTCAAATAGCGGAAAATAATAATCGCTCAAAGTCATTAAACGCTCCATATAGATACGTTGATGACTCAGCTTTTTATTGATTAATTGTTCTAGTACAGGATTATAATCTATTTGAAAAGGTGTGGTCTCATTAATACGTTTCAGACGTGCTTTAAGTGTGTCTGTAGGTAGCGTTTTCATAACAGCCTCACTATAATCCATTTGTATAACTTCATCATACATATAATCATACATATCATTGTTATACAGCTCTTTAAGTAAGTTCTCATCAAATTTATCTACCTCGGGATATTCATTAATCGCAGCAGTAGCAATTGTTATTACAGGAATATTTACCATAGAGGTAGTGTCAGTTACTACCTCTATAGTTGGTTTTATAGAGTCTGTTACAGTTGTAATTTGTTGTTCTTTTTCCTGATTTTTTTTGAATTCTTCATAGGTGATTATACGTCCTGTAGTAGTCGTACTATCAGGTGAGACTTGCGCCATAGTCACCATAGATAACGCAAAAAAGAATAAAAAGAATTTATACATGTATTGTTTTAAGAATTAATCTAATATGGCAGCAATACCAGGAAGTGTTTTACCTTCTAGCATTTCTAGCATTGCACCACCACCGGTAGAGACGTAACTTACTTGATCATCAAAACCAAATTGTTTTACCGCAGCAACAGAATCACCACCACCTACTAAAGAAAATGCTCCTGCAGCAGTAGATGCTGCGACAGATTTACCTAAAGAAATAGTACCATGAGAAAATGGCTCAAGCTCAAAAACACCTGCTGGACCATTCCATAAAATAGTTTTGGCCTGCATTAATACAGTATGAAATTGTGATCTAGACTTCTCTCCTATATCTAATCCCATCCAACCATTTGGGATAGCGTCAATAGCTGCATTATCTATGGTTGCGTGCTCAGAAAAAGCATCGGCAGTAATAGCATCTACAGGTAAGTGTATGTTAGTATTTTTTGATTTGGCTTTTTCAAGAATTTCAAGTGCTAATTCCATTTTATCGTCTTCACAGAGAGAATCCCCTATTTTACCACCTTGCGCTTTGATAAAGGTATATGCCATACCACCTGCGATAATAAGATCATCAACTTTATCGAGTATATTTTCAATAACGGTAATCTTAGATGAAACTTTTGCACCACCTAAAATCGCTACGACTGGTTTATCTGGAGTTTCCAACACTTTATTTAAGCTCTCAATCTCTCTTGTCATTAAGTGACCAAAGCATTTTTCATCAAAATATTGAGCAATTATTGCTGTAGATGCATGTGCTCTATGTGCGGTACCAAATGCGTCGTTTACATATACGTCTCCTAATTGAGATAAAGCTTTCGCGAAAGCGGAATCACCAGCAGTTTCTTCACTATGAAACCTTAAGTTTTCTAATAAGAGAACTTCACATGGCTGTAGGTTTGCAGCTGCTTGTTGAGCGGCATCGCCTATGCAATCGTCCACAAACTTTACCTGAACACCTAATATATCTGTAGCAGCGGCAACGATGTGCTTTAAAGAAAATTCTTCTTGATTTCCTTTAGGGCGACCTAGATGTGACATAAGTATTACTGAGCCTTCATCTTCTAGAATTTTAATGATGGTATCTTTTGCCGCAAGGATACGAGTCGCATCCGTTACTTCAAAATCATCATTGAGCGGCACGTTAAAGTCAACTCTTACTAAGGCTTTTTTATCTTTAAAATTGATATCGTTAATAGTCTTCATAGTTATATGTTGTGAATGGTCACAAATATAGCGGTTATGATACAACCTCGCGCCTATACTTTTATATTTGCATTATGCGATATCAAGATATCATAGGACTAGAACATCTTAAGACACATTTACAAACCACGGTTGAAAATGGTAGGATTGCACACGCGCAATTAATGGTAGGTCCTACAGGAAGTGGTGTTTTACCACTAGCACTGGCGTATGCCAGAAGTATATTATGTAATTCTAATAATGATAGATGTGATGCCCAAATGGATCAAATCGCACATCCAGATTTACATTTTGCTTATCCTGTAGCAAATAATGCAAAGATTAAAGCCAAAGCAGTATCTGATGATTTTATTGCAGAATGGCGAGAGTTTTTAAAAACACAACCTTATGGTAGCCTTGCAGATTGGTATCAAGCCATTGAGATTGAAAAAAAGCAAAGTAAAATAGGTGTTGATGAGGCTAAAAGAATAGTTTCTAAATTGAGTCTCAAATCCTATGAAGGTGGATATAAAGTTTTAATAATTTGGGGTGCGGATAAATTAAATACCGAGGCTTCTAACAAATTATTGAAACTGATTGAAGAGCCACCGGCAAAAACAGTCTTTTTACTAATCGCTGAAGATGAAGATCAAATCATCAATACTATTAAATCGAGGTGCCAGCTTTTACATGTTCCTAAATTAAATAGTGAATCTATCGCTAATGGACTACTTGAAAGAAACGGTTTAGAAATAACACGTGCTCAACAAATCGCAAGACAGTCAAATGGTGATTATAATAAAGCTGTACAGTCCATTCATAACATATCTGAAGATACTGATTTTGAAAAATGGTTTGTAACCTGGGTACGTACCGCATTTGCAGCACGTGGTCGCAAGTCTGCAATTAACGATTTAATTGCGTGGGCAGATATGATAGCCGCTACTAATCGAGAAACTCAAAAACGCTTTTTATTATATTGCCTAGAATATTTCAGACAAGCAATGCTACTTAATTACAAAGCAAATAGTGCGGTTTATTTAACACCGCAAATGCCAGATTTTAAATTAGAAAAGTTTGCTCCATTTATAGAAGGTCATCGTATACAACCTATAAGTGATGAAATAGAGAAGGCTATTTACCATATTGAAAGAAATGGTAATGGTAAAGTCATTCTAACAGACCTAGCAATAGGACTTACTCGTCTTATTCATAAATCTGCTTAAAAGTAGTTAACATGTTGAAAATTAGGAATTAATTATAAAAAGGTAGTAATTTTACCTTTCGTTAAAAATTCTTTCTGTTGATTACTTATTCAGGTCCCATTTTAATTTTAGTTTTTTTGCTGTTAACAATAATTATTTCTGCTTATGAAAAATTATTTGTTTGGAATAAGACTCTTAAGGATTATGTAGAAATGTATAAAAACCATCTACCGCCTTTTTTAGTGAAACTATCTTTAATTATAATTTTAGGCCTTGAGATAATTGTGACCTCATTCCTAGCTTTGGGAATTTATGATATCATAGTTGATCAAGATATCTCCTTGAGCGAAATAGGATTAATTATTACAGGAGTTCTTTTCTTAATTCTACTTATCGGATTAAGAATTTTACAGGATTATCGTGGCGCAGGTAGAACAGCCATTTATTTTCTTCTCGTCGTTTTTGGTCTATTTTGGATACAATCAATATAAACTATTGTTTTTATATATAAAATAAATTAAGTTTATTAAAAACCTACTGATTAAAGCAATCTACACGGCGTTTTAAATAATATTACACACAACTACCATAACCTATGTAAAAGCCTCTTAAAAGGTTTTAAAATCGTTTTTTAAGGACGTAAACTAGTGAAGATGGTTCTTTAGTGAAGACCGCAGAACAATTAGATAAAAAACCTATACATAAACCATAAAGAAAGGAAAATTTTCTTTTCTGATAACGTGCAGATAATATGGAAACATATAAACTGTCAAACCACATCGGTTTTGTAGTTATTAATTCAAAACGGTCTTGAAAGATATTTCTTATAGCTTCTTTGTTGAAATGATATAAGTGTCGAGGGACGTCATATCCAGCCCATTCTTTTTTAAAATATTTTGCATCAAATGAATTATAATTAGGCAGTGCCAAAATTAGAATCCCATCTTTTGTTAACCAGTTTTGGATTTGATTAATTTGCTGTTCAAAATCAGGCACATGTTCAAGAACGTGATACATACTTATAACCTTAATACTTTTTGGTTCTATAGAATCCGTTTGATTTAAAAGTTCGATTCCTTTTCTCGCGGCAAATGATCTTGCTTTTTCACTAGGTTCATATCCTATAGCATCATAACCCGCATTTTTTAAAATGGCTACGACATCGCCTACTCCAGCACCTATATCCAAAATTTTTCCGTCGATTGCATACTTTGCAATCAACTGTTTTTTGCTCTTAAGGTTCCACCTTTTAGCAAACTGATAACATTTTGCAAAAAAAGAGGTTTGAGAATCATCGTGAGATAGATAATCCTCACTTTCATAATAAGCTTCTAAATGCCTAGGTTGAGGAATCGTTTTAAGAACTGCGGAAGAAGGATCCTTATATAGTTCAAATGATTCTTGAGTCAAAAAATAGTCTTTTAAAGAAAGAAAATGCTCTGAGTAATTATTGTTTTTTTTCATTGTTTCACGTGAAACTATCTTCCCATATGTACTAATAACACCGAAATATCACTAGGAGAAACTCCCGAGATACGAGATGCTTGAGAAACTGTTGCTGGTTGAATTGCTGTTAACTTTTCGCGTGCCTCATAGGAAAGAGACTTAATGGATTTAAAATCATAATCAGATGGAATTTTCACATTTTCTAATCTGTGTAACTTATCAGCATTATCTTTTTCTTTTGCAATGTAGCCAGCATATTTTACATGAACTTCAACTTGTTCTAGAATATCTTCATCTAGATCATTAGTTTCAAGATATTCTTTTACCTGAGAAATCGTTTTGATATCCTCTAAATTAATCTGAGGTCTAGAAAAAACTTTAAAAAGCTTATCATTTTGAGTAACTTGTTTAGTACCCTTAGCTACTAACAAATTATTCATTTCTTTAAAATCATAACTTGTATCACGTAAAAACTGAACCATTCTTTCTGATTCTGTAGCTTTACGATCTACTCTTTTGAGAGCTTCATCAGTAACAATACCCAATTCAACAGCTCTAGGTGTTAACCTTAAATCTGCATTATCTTGTCGCAACAACGTTCGATATTCAGCTCGTGATGTAAACATTCTATAAGGTTCCTCAGTTCCTTTAGTAATTAAATCATCTACAAGTACACCAATATAAGCTTCATCTCTTTTTAAAATGAATGGCTCTTCTTCTCTTATTTTACGTACTGCATTTATACCAGCCATTAAACCTTGAGAAGCAGCTTCCTCATATCCTGTTGTACCATTTATCTGGCCAGCAAAATATAAACCATCAATGAGCTTAGTCTCTAAGGTATGTTTTAACTGAGTAGGTGGAAAATAATCATACTCAATAGCGTAGCCTGGTCTGAAAAACTTCACTTTTTCAAAACCAACCACACTACGTAAAGCTTTAAATTGTACATCCTCAGGTAAAGATGTACTAAAACCATTTACATAAACCTCACAAGTATTCCATCCCTCAGGTTCTACAAATAATTGATGTCTATCCTTATCAGCAAATCGATCTATTTTATCTTCAATACTAGGACAATAACGAGGACCTAAAGATTTAATCCTACCATTAAACATTGGAGATCTATCAAAACCTTCACGCAATAAATTATGAACCTCGGGACTGGTATAGGTCATATGACAATCCCTTTGAGACTTCAGAGATGTAGTAAGATTACTGTAACTAAATTTAGAAGTAATTGCATCGCCTGGCTGTGGCTCCATTCTCGAATAATCTAAAGAACGACCATCAACACGAGGTGGAGTACCTGTCTTCATACGGCCGGATTCAAAACCTAAATCAACTAACTGACCTGTAATACCCGTTGAAGCACGCTCACCTGCCCTACCACCACCAAACTGTTTATCACCAATATGAATCAAACCATTCAAAAAAGTGCCATTAGTAAGAACTACAGCTTTAGATCTAATTTCAATACCTAAAGAGGTTCGAACACCAACTACTTTATTACCTTCAATAACTAAACCAGCAACCATTTCTTGATAGAAATCAAGTAACGGAATAGCCTCCAATTGCAACCTCCATTCTTCAGAAAAGCGCATCCTATCATTTTGTGTTCTAGGAGACCACATAGCAGGACCTTTAGATTGATTAAGCATTTTAAATTGAATAGCACTTTTATCTGAAACTATTCCACTCAATCCTCCTAAAGCATCAATTTCTCTAACAATTTGCCCTTTTGCAATACCACCCATAGCAGGATTACAAGACATTTGTCCAATAGTTTCAAGATTCATAGTAACCAATAATGTACTAGAACCCATATTTGCAGATACAGCTGCGGCTTCACTTCCTGCATGTCCTGCACCAACAACAATTACATCATATTCTTTATCAAACATACCTATTGTTTCACGTGAAACATTTTAATTTTTTCATCTTCTTTTAGTCGCATAGTACTTTTTTCGATATCGGTTTTATCACCAAAACCAATTAGGTGAAGAAGACCATGAGACATAACTCTCAACAGCTCATCATCAAAACTTACGACAAAATCTTTAGCATTATCCTTAACTCTATCCACCGAAATATAAATTTCGCCATGAATAAAATCATCTTCACAATAATCAAAAGTAATAATGTCCGTTAAAGTATCATGACTTAAATACTTCTGATTAATTTCCAATAGAAAACCATCAGAACAAAAAACATACGACAAATCACCTAACGATTTATTCTCAGATAAAGCAACAGCTTCTAACCATTTTGAATATCGTACTTCATCTGATAATTCAAAATTAAATTGATAATTAAAGTCTACCATCTTCTTTAAAATACTCCTTTACCTTCTGTTTATATTCCTGTTGCAAAGGTAGTACTTGTCTATTTAAAATCTCCTTGCTATTAAAATACATGGATGCATCAGGTAAAACAGCATTAGTAGGATTGTTGAAGTCTTTACGATTAGTATTTCCTTCTCTTTCATCCTCCTTACCTTGTTGCAATCCTGCGTCTTTTAACTTCAATAAATCATGTTGAATCTCCATCATTTGATTTTGAACTTCACGATTAAAACCTTGATCTAATAGCTTACGCTCCACTGCCTTCATCTTATCAGTAATGTCATCAACAATTCCTTCAAGACCTTCCTGACGAATCATATCCTCTAATTGATTTCTCAATTCCTGTTGTCTTTTATAAATCTCATAAATCCTGCCACTTTCTTCTTCTGATTCTTTATATCCACGTTTCTCTTGATTATCACCAGATCCATTGTCATTTCCATCTTTTCCAGTCGTACCATCACTACCCGATCCTTCACCATTAGAACCTTGACCGCCTTCACCACCTTGACCACCTTGGCCAGATTCACCAGTACTTCCTTTACCGTCTTTACCGCCCTGACCGCTTTCGCCACCTTCACCAGATTGACCACCTTCACCCGACTGACCTTCTTGACCATCCTTTCCTCCTTGACCAGGTGGACCAGATTCTCCAGGTTTACCTTCGCCCGGTTTTTTTCCCTCACCATCACCAGGTTTTTTACCATCGTTACCTTCCTTACCGTCCTGTCCTTCTTTCATCAAAGACTCCTGTTTCTTAATAATGTCTGGTAACTGAAAACCTGAACTTTGACCTTCACCAGGTTCTCCTTCACCTTTACCAGGTAGAGCCATCGCATTATTCATAGCATCCATAGCGCTGCTAAGTAGATTTGCTAGTTTATTAGCACCATTCAAAGTGAACTGCTGTGATATCTGCCCTTTATTCATCTCAAAATCACTTAGTTGCACCAAAGATTTATCTATATAATAGTAAATATCTGTTACTTCTCTATTTATTTCTATTCCCACCTCAGGATTACGTGATGCAAGAGCAAATAAACTGTCATCGACGTGTTTAAATGCTTTCTCAAGATCCTTTTGGATTTTAAGTTTTTTACCAAAATTAGGACTGTTTCTATTTAGATTCTTAACACCATTAAGAACGTTTTCTTGTTCCTTTGAAAACACAATCAGGTTATCTAATATCTGACGCAACATATCTGCATCCTCTTTCAATTTCTCAGATTTACCCGAACTCATTTGAGCTTTCATAGCTTGAGCTTGCTCTTTCATTTTATCTGCGGCACTTTTTTGTTTTTTACTAGCATCCGGCGTTTTAGAATTCTCAAGATCATCACTAGATTCCTGCTGTTCTTTTTTTATCTCTGGTGAGTTAAGTGGATCAAAATCTAACTTCATAGGTTTTTTAAGACCATTGTTTTCCTTCTCAAGTTCCTGTAGTTCCTTTTCCCATTTCTTATAAGCTTCATTTAACTTATCCTGTTCAGACTTCTTATTCTTATCACCTTCTTTTTTTGATTGATCTTCTTGCTGTTGTGCAATGTCCTTCAGCTTATCAATCATTTGCTCATACTTCTGCGTCACATAATACATTTTTGTGAGCTCTAGCAATTGTTTTAAATTACGCTTTTGCTGCTTTGAATTCTTTTGAGCCTTCTCTATTTTTTCTTTAAGATCTTCTTTACTTAACTTATCTTGGTACTCTTGAAGCTCTTTAAGTAATTCTTCATTTTTCTTAATCTCTTCTTCACTTTGCTGTAAACGTTCTTTTAAAGCCTCTTTCATAGGATCTTTTTCAGGATTAGACTTCTCTAAATTATCCCTCATTTTTTCCATTTGTTGACGCATTTCACGTTCCTGCTCTTGTTGATTTTTAAGAGCTTGTTCTAATTTTTTCTTATCGTTAAAACCACGTTGTTTTTTCTCAATTTGCTCTTGACTTATTTCTTTAAGTTCTTCTTGTTGTTTTTCTTGTTCTAATAATGATTTCTCTAACTCTTCTAAAGATTCTTTTTGATCTTTTAATTGTTTTTGCTGTTCCTCTTCTTTTGTAGATTTTTTGAAACCATAAACCTGACTCTTTGCACTTTTAAAATTATTAACAACATCATTATCAACTACTTCAAAATAAAATTGATAATTTTTACCGCCTTTTAAGGGTAAATTACCAGGAAAAGTGAAAAGAAATTGATCAAATGTTCCACGATTCTTTCCTATCTCATAAATCTGCTGACTTGCGTTATTATCGCTTTCAAAATAAACAAGTTGTATCCTTCTAATCCCATAATCATCAGCTACTTGACCTCTGAAATAAAGAATATCTTCTTGAATACTATCTTTCTTCATTTCCATTTTTAATTCTGGATAATCATCCTTAGTAACTTCAATTTTAAAGTTCAACTCTTCAAAATCCTTTGCCTTCATATTTGATGTTGAGATAGCATATTTAAGTGGTTTTAATATCGCTTTCGCGAAAGCGAAATCATTACCATCCTTCTCAAACGATTCTACAGCATTAGTATATTTAAAATCTACATGATCTGTCGCAGCAGTTTCTAATTTCCAAGTAATCTTAGTTCCCTGTGGAACCAGAGCATTTCCCGTGCTTTTTATAACCTCATCTTTCTTACCAGTATAGGATGGATAGTCCATTAATAATTCAAATTTATTAATGGAAGGGACAGCATCGACAGTAAGTTCAAAATTCTCACTACGCACTTCATTTGCTTTAAGATAAAATGGAGTGTCTGCAGATGGATTATTAAATACAAAACTAAATCTACCTGGAGCGTCTTGAGTTAAATAATAAGTTTGATTATTAAAATGAATACTTGCGTTTTCAGGAATTGTTCTTCCTGAAACTTCTACATTAAGTTTGAAATCACGTTTTTGTAAAGTATTCAAATCTTCATTAAGCAACTTAAAAGTGAAAGGTGCTGGTGGGATGTACTCATTGTTAAAGTCTGCTACACGTTTTGTACTTTCTGTTAGTACATCATTATTACCAGTGAAGAAAAGTGCAGCAATAATTAACAATGGAATAGCAAGATATTTTAAATATGCCGCGTTCTTTTTAAAATCGATGGCGAGAGAAAAAGGAATAGGTTTGAGCTCTTCACTCTTCTGATTAATACTGGCCCAAGTAAGCTCATCATCTCCTCCATTTTTATGTAATTGTAATATGTTGATTAATTTATCTGATACTTCAGGAAAATGAGTTCCTATCATATTACTGGCATCTCTAAAATCAATTCCTGAAAATAATTTGAATAGTCTTGCTAATGGTATACCAATAAATTTAAACAATAATGCTGCCTGTACTAACACAAAAAGACCAAATAAAATTGTTCTACCTGTAGAGCTCAACCATAAAAAATGCTCGATAACAGCAGTAAATAGGAAGTACAATAATCCTATCGCTAGAAATAAAATAATACCACGAATGATCTCATTTGTGTAATATTTTTTAATAAAAAGTTTGAGCTTGTGCTCTATGATTTGAAAGTTATTCATCACTTTATATGTCGTCTATGTAGGGTAAATATAACGCAATGAGCACGATGTTTATGATATGGTGTATATTAGAACTTGTTCTTTAAGAAAATAACGCCCTTAAAATTTCAATAGTTTAATCATCCTACTCATGAAAGATCTCAAATACCTAACCGCATATATCGTTCCTATTTTGTGCGTGATTGGTATTTATTATAGAGGATCTGCTTTATATATTACTCCATTGATGGTTTTTACAATCGTACCATTAATTGAACTAATCATGCCATCTTTAACTAGCAATTTAGATGCGGAAAGTAAAGAGAGTAAGTTGAAAAATAAATTATTTGACATCTTATTGTGGTTAAATGTACCTATCATATTTAGTGTTCTTATTTATGGTTTATACATGTACTCTATCAGTTATTTTGAAACTTATGAAGTAATAGGTTTAATCTTTACGTTAGGAATAGTGGCTGGTAGTAATGGAATTAATGTTGCACATGAATTAGGTCACAGACAAGAATCGTGGGAACGTTTTCTAGGTAAAATATTGTTATTACCTAGTCTCTACATGCATTTTTATATAGAGCATAACTATGGACATCATGTAAATGCTGCAACACCTGAGGACCCAGCTAGTGCGCGTTACAATGAAAGTCTATATGCATTCTGGTGGCGTTCTGTTATCAATCAATATAAAAACTCATGGAGTATTCAAAATAGATTATTGAAAGTAAACGATCAATCATTCTATTCTGTAAAAAATGACATGCTTTGGTACACAGTTATACAATTGAGTTATTTAATTATTATAGGTCTTTCATTTTCTTGGATGACTTCTATAATTGCATTATGTATTGCTGTAGTCGGTTTTAGTTTGCTAGAAATTATAAATTATCTAGAACATTATGGGTTGAGAAGAGTACAGAAAAAGTCAGGAAGATATGAAGTAGTAAGAGAAATACATAGCTGGAATTCTAACCACGCGCTGGGTAGAATTTTGCTTTATGAACTTACTAGACATAGTGATCATCACTATAGGGCAAATAAAAAGTATCAACTTTTAGATTATCATGAAAACAGTCCACAACTACCCTATGGATATCCTACTATGATGGTTATTGCTACGATACCACCATTGTGGTTTTCAATTGTTAATAAACATGTGCCACAAGAAATGATAGAATTATCTGAAAATAAAAATAGACATTTATAATCGTTAAATATTGTCCTACCATAGCTATAGAGAACCACTTTCTTGAGAAAGTCTTAACTGTTAACACTGAACTCATAACTTACAAATATTATCTTTGCAGCCTTAAAAACGGCGATAATGAGCACTTCAGTAAGAGTAAGATTTGCACCTAGTCCTACGGGACCATTACATATAGGTGGCGTTAGAACAGCATTGTTCAACTATTTATTTGCAAAAAAACACAACGGTACTTTTGTACTACGTATTGAAGATACAGACCAAAACAGGTATGTAGAAGGTGCTGAAGATTATATTATTAACGCTTTAAACTGGTGTCATATTCCTTATGATGAAGGACCAGGAAAAGAAGGAGATTGTGGACCTTATAGACAAAGCGAACGCAAATCAATGTATAAACAATATGCGCTAGACCTTATAGAAAAAGGTGCCGCATATTATGCATTTGATACTGCACAAGAATTGCAAACCGCTCGTGAAAATGCAGAAGCAAAAAAGGAGACTTTTATATACAATCATAACAATCGTAACGATTTTACCAATTCTCTAACCTTATCTAGTGATGAAGTAAAAGAACGTATTAATCGTGGAGATGATTATGTGATCCGTTTTAAGCCAGAGTTGAAAACACTACACATGTTTGATGAAATCCGTAAAGGGATTGAAATAGACACTTCACTTATCGATGATAAAGTACTATTTAAAAGTGATGGAATGCCTACTTACCACCTTGCTAATGTGGTAGATGACCATGATATGAAAATTTCTCACGTGATACGTGGTGAAGAATGGTTGCCTAGCATGGCATTGCATGTATTGCTTTATGAAAGCTTTGGATGGGAACGACCTAAGTTTGCTCACCTACCATTAATACTTAAACCTACCGGAAAAGGAAAATTAAGTAAGCGTGATGGTGATAAAATGGGCTTTTCAGTATTCCCACTAGAATGGAAAGATCCTAAAAGTGGAGAAATATCTACAGGTTTTAAACAAGATGGTTTTCTTCCAGAAACAATGATCAATATTTTAGCGTTCTTAGGATGGAATCCAGGAACTGAACAAGAGATTTTCAGTCTAGATGAATTGGTTCAAGCTTTTAGTCTTGATAAGGTAAATAGTTCTGGTGCAAAATATGATCCGGAAAAAGCTAAATGGTTTCAGCAACAATGGTATGTTGCACAAGATGATGCTGTTATAGGTGCCGCTTTTGCGAAAGCGTTAGAAGAAAAAGATATCGATTATGGATCACAGGATTATGTGAATATAGTTTGTGGTCTAGTGAAAGAACGTGCTGTTTTTACAGAAGATCTTTTTGAACTGGCTGGTTTCTTCTTTACTGCACCAGATTCATATGATGAAAAAGCAGCTAAAAAAGCTTGGAAAGAAGATACTTCTAACATCATGACAGATGTGATTAAAATTATCGAAGACTGCACTGATGATAGCGCTACCGGTTTAAGTACTGCAATTAAAGGCTGGATTACTACTCAAGAAATGGGATTTGGTAAAGTAATGATGCCATTAAGACTATCATTAGTAGGTAGTTTGATGGGACCTGATGTATTTGAAATAGCAAGTATGATAGGTAAAGATCAAACTATCGCTCGCATTCAACATGCTATAAAGAAGTTATCTTAAAAATAAAAGCGAACTCCAGCGGTGATATAACTAATATTACCGTTGAGTTCTTCGCTTAAAGCGTTTTTACCATTTAAAACATCTAAAAACGCATAGTGGTAATGAGCAGAAAATCTAATCTTCTCTGATCCACCACTTAAACCGACAATTCCATTAATATTTATTGGCGATGTTTCTTGAAAAGAAGCAACGGTAACAGCGCTACTACCTGTAATTATGCTGTCTTCATACCTTTTATCTGCTACTTTAAATTCACCATTAAAAGATACGGCTGGTCCTATTTCTAAAGAAAGATAATCTCTATTATCAATTTTATAAGCCCATAGTAACTTTACCTCTGCACCGATAACACTCATGTCTATATCATCAAGTGTTAACGCTTCTTGAACAGAAAATTTATTATTAAAAAGGTGTATTCCAAAAATCATATCCCAATAAGGCCTAGAAGATCCTCTGGTTTCTAATCCAGCGCTCCACCCAACTTTACCATCTATCGCTACATCATCAGTGTTTAAACTAAAAAAGGTAGCATCTAGGGCTATACCTAGTCTATTATTTGAAGCTTGTCTTCTTTGAGCCTGAGCAACTATATTGAAACCACAAATGAAAATAATAATAAATAAACTTCTCATAATTAAATTAAAAGCTAAACATAATAATAAAAGAACTCAGAGACTAAATAGAAAGCAAACAATATCATTATTGTTTACCTTGGCTACAAATTCTTTAAAAGAAATAAAAGATGAAAAATACAATCCTTACATTTTTTCTGATTATCCCATTGATTTCTATAGCTGCAAAGTATTATCCCGGAAAGGCTGTAAAGACCGACGGAACAGAATTAATAGGTTATTTTGAAGAACCAGATTTTGCAGCTGTTAAAAAAATTAAATTCAAAAGTTCTTTAGATAGTAAGAAACAAAAATTTCTGTCAGTAGAATTTTCTACACTTGAATTTACTAAAGGCGAAGAGCTTGTGAAATATGAAGTTTTATACTACATGCAGGCAAAGTTTTTAAATTTTAAGAAACTAAAAGTGAGTAAAAAGCCCATTTGGTTTAAAGTTATAGAAAGGAATATTGATGGTGTATCTATTTATGTGGCTTGGGGAAAATCAAATGACGGCCGCGGAAACATTTCTTACAGCATGACTTCATACATGAAACTACCTGATGAAAAAGAACTTAAATATCTTCAATATGAAGGAAGCTCTATGACTGAAATTAAAATTGGATTTTATAAAGCATTCACCAAAATTATAGATTATTATTTTAAAGATTCATGTCCTGAATTACTGACACATGTCACAAAAGATCTCTATAAAGAAAAAGGAGTTTTAATGTTGACAGAGCTTTATAAAGAACATTGTAAATAGTGTCTGTAACTTTTTTAAATAAAATAAGACTAATTGTACTGTATCTTTAAACAAACTTAAAACACTAACTATGGGACAATTAATTTTTCCAATTTTAGGAGTAATCATACTTCTACTAATTTTCAGTTCATTTTTTACGGTAAAGCAACAAACAGCTGCTCTTATTGAGCGTTTTGGAAAATTTACTAGTATGCGTCATTCTGGACTTCAGTTTAAAGTGCCATTAATTGATAAAATTGCAGGACGTATTAATCTTAAAATTCAACAACTAGATGTTATCGTTGAAACTAAGACAAAAGATGATGTATTTGTTCGTCTTAAAATATCTGTACAATTCCAGGTTAGAAGAGAAAAAGTATATGATGCTTTTTATAGATTACAAAACCCACATGACCAGATAACATCATATGTATTTGATGTAGTGCGTGCAGAGGTTCCTAAAATGAAACTAGACTACGTTTTTGAAAAGAAAGATGATATTGCCATTGCTGTAAAACGTGAATTGAACGAGGCGATGATGGATTATGGATATGACATCATTAAAACGCTTGTAACAGACATTGATCCAGATATACAGGTAAAGGCAGCTATGAATCGTATTAATGCAGCAGAGCGCGAGAAAACAGCTGCTGAGTATGAAGCTGAAGCAGATCGTATCAAGATTGTTGCAAAAGCACGTGCCGAGGCTGAATCTAAACGTTTACAAGGTCAAGGTATCGCAGATCAACGCCGTGAAATCGCTCGTGGATTAGAAGAAAGTGTTGATGTTTTAAATAACGTAGGTATCAATTCTCAAGAGGCAAGTGCTTTAATAGTAGTTACTCAGCATTATGATACTTTACAATCTTTGGGTGAAGAAACTAATTCTAACCTTATTCTTTTACCTAACTCACCACAAGCTGGTAGTGATATGTTAAACAACATGATTGCTAGTTTCACTGCAAGTGCACAAATAGGTGAGCAAATGAAAAAAACTAATAAAAATAAAGAAGGAGATGAGGCAAATAGAAATAAAGATTCTGATGGATGGCAAGATTAATCTTATAGATCTATTTTATTAAATAAAAAAAGCACCGCAATAGCGGTGCTTTTTCATTTCTTTTTCAATGCAATTTTATCTTCCTATCAATTTGTTGACCGTTTTAAGAATCACCGCTTTCTTTGCAATAGAACTTACAATACTAGTTAATACTGATACTGCAGAGAAGCTTTCCTTTACTTCATTCAGATTAAGTTTCATGGTCTCTTGATCAACCTGCTTTTGCAGTTGTAAATACCTTAAATCTCTATCTATTTCGTCAAAACTATTATAAACTCTCATACTTGTCAATTTTTATATCCTCATTTGAATTGAAGAATTGCTGGCTGGTCTTGCGCAATAAACTTTTTTCAATGACTGGCTTCATAAATAAAGCTACTAGTATAACGAGTAAAAAATAAAATAATCCAACGATTAAATATCCAAGAGCATCGTTATCCAATAAATCACCAATGTAAATGCTGGCTGCAAGACTTAAAAATAGAATTGATATCAGTAAAAAAAATCCCAATAGCAATTTATGGCTGCTCGATATCACGCCACTCATCACTTTTTTATAAAGATCGAGTTTATGATAGTTAATAGATGATTCTATAAAACTTTGAGTAGCGGTGGTAAATTCTTGAATATTCTCACTTATACCTTTTCCCATATATCAGATTTATACCGTGGTTTTTCCGTTTACCTTAGGCTTCTGTAATTTTGCATTTTGTGCTCTTAACTGCTCTAATTTTCTTTCTAACGAAACAATTGCATCATCAGCTTTAAAACTTGCTGTTGATAATGCAGTCTCAATGCGCTCATCTAAGGTGCCTTTATATTCAGTAGCCTTAGTTGTTAAAGTATCATAAGCAGTTTGTGCTTGATTTTTAATATCCTTTTGAGCCTTATCAGCCTTTTTCTTTAATTTCTTTCTAGTTTTCTCACCACTTTCTGGTGCATAAAGTAAGCCTGCAGCTATTCCTATTGCTGCTCCTGCTGCTAGTGCTACTAATGCGTTTCCTGTCTTTGCCATCTTCGTTTAATTTATTGATTATTAATTGATTCAAAGATAAACACACTGTATGTGGTAATACGTTAATAACCGGTTAACAATTATGGTATATATATTAAATCCTTCTTAAATCAACATAATTATTACTAATTGTAGTTAAAATAAGAAGGATTTTATAAGATACGCTTTCGCGAAAGCGTAATTATTCAAAATATTTAGAAAATACTAGTCCTCTAGCTTTGCCCAAGTATCTCGCAAGGTTACTGTACGGTTGAATACCATTTGATCCTCTGTAGTATCTGGATCAACACAGAAATATCCCATACGTTGAAATTGTACAATGTCACCTATTTTTAAGTTTTTCATTGCAGGTTCTGCCATGGCAGTAATAACTTCTAGAGAATTAGGGTTCACAAATTCCATAAAGTCTTTTTCCTTATCAGTATCTGGTGATGGTACTGTAAATAAACGATCATAAAGGCGTACTTCTACAGGCACTGCATGTGCAGCACTTACCCAGTGAAGTGTACCTTTTACCTTGCGCATACTCGCTTCAGTACCGCTACCACTTTTAGAATCTGGATCATAGGTGGCGTGAATCTCTGTAATATTACCGTCTGCATCTTTAAGGCAACCTTCACCTTTAATGATGTATCCGTTCTTAAGACGTACTTCTTTTCCATTTTTAAGACGGAAGAATTTCTTATTTGCCTCTTCTCTGTAATCTTCACGTTCTATATAAAGTTCTTTGGAAAAAGGAACTTCTCTAAAACCACGAGACTCGTCTTCCTGACTATTTTCTGCCTGAAGGATCTCTACCTGATCGTCTGGATAATTAGTAATAACCAGTTTTACTGGATCTAATACACACATCACACGATCTGCAGTTTTATTTAAATCATCTCTTAAATGAAACTCGAGATGGTTCATATCTACTAGGTTATCACGTTTTGCGATTCCTATAGACTCTGCAAAGTTTTTTAATGATGTTGGAGTGTAACCTCGACGTCTTAAACCAGATATGGTCGTCATACGTGGATCATCCCATCCGTTAACTACACCAGCTTCTACCAGTTTTTGAAGTTTACGTTTACTGGTCACAGTATGTGATACGTTTCTACGGGCAAATTCACGTTGTTTAGGACGTATTTTATCTTTATCGATAACTTGATCAAGGAACCAGTCATAAAGCTCTCTATGAGGCTTAAATTCAAGCGTACAGAAAGAATGTGAGATTTGCTCTAGATAATCACTTTCTCCATGTGTCCAATCGTACATAGGATAGATTTTCCAGTCAGTACCGGTTCTATGGTGTGCTTTATCAACCACACGATACATGATAGGATCGCGCATGAGCATGTTATTAGACTGCATATCAATTTTAGCACGCAGGATGTGTTCTCCTTCACCATATTCTCCATTCTTCATACCTTCAAAAAGTGCTAGATTTTCTTCCACACTTCTATTACGGTAAGGTCCATCTACTCCAGGTTGAGTAGGTGTCCCTTTTTGAGCGGCCATTTCTTCACTAGATTGAGAATCTACATATGCTTTCCCATTTTTAATCATTTGAACTGCCCAGTCATAAAGCTCTTGAAAATAGTCTGACGCATAACACAGATTATCCCATTTGTAACCTAACCATTCTACGTCTTTTTGAATCGCAGCTACATATTTTGCTTCTTCTTTTGCAGGATTAGTATCATCAAAACGCAGATTAACTGGCCTGTTGTACTTCTCTCCTAGCCCAAAGTTTAAACATATTGCGCTAGCGTGACCTATGTGTAAAAACCCATTAGGTTCTGGTGGAAAACGGAAACGTAATTTATCTTGAGAAAGACCATTGTTTAAATCGTCTTCTATAATGTCTTCTATGAAGTTATTAGGTTTAGTAGTATCACTCATGGCTCTTTTCAATATATTTAGATAAAACAAATTTACAGCTTATTTCAGTCCTAACCATACTCATAGTATCTTTACCACATGCATACAATTATACTTGAAAACGTAAAGGTTTATACTAACCATGGATGTCTCGATGAAGAGGCTATGATAGGTAGTGAATATCGAGTAGATCTAGAAGTAACTGCTGATCTATCAAAAAGCGCTAAGACTGATGAACTAAGTGATACCGTGGATTATGTTTCACTTAATAGAATTATAGTAGAAGAAATGGCGATACGTTCAAAATTACTAGAACAAGTCGCACAAAGAATACTGGATCGAGTTCTGAGTGAAGAACATTTAGTACAAAAAGCGCATGTAAAAGTGGCAAAAATCAATCCTCCTATAGGTGGTGATGTGGCAAGTGTGGTCATTTCTATGCAGCAAAGTCGCTAGAAGTCAACACTAAAGAGCGTTTTTGATTAATAATAGTGATAAAGACAACTTTTTTGTTATTTTTGCGGGCGTAAAAGGCGTCTTGGCCGAGCGGCTAGGCATGGGTCTGCAAAATCTAGTACAGCGGTTCGAATCCGCTAGACGCCTCTGAAATCCTCAATCTTTACTGATTGGGGATTTTTTATTTTAAATAGAATCGTTAAGTACAGGAATTTCCTCCACACCTTCTAGTTCTGGAGCGACTGGTTCTGGTAATTCTGGAATAATGTGCAGTTGCTCTTCTACCTGATTAGTTACACTAGGAAAAGCTCCTTTAAAAATAAGTACCGCACCACTAATCATCATTATGATAGCTATCAATCTTTTTAATAGAAATATACGATGTGGTGTGAGGTAACGATTCAGGCTTTTTGCTAGCACTATTTTACATAGATCTACAATAAAATAAGTGACTAATACTGCACCAAAAAAGGTGATGATTCTATTAGAATCATTCTCTAACTGAGGACTAAAAACGACTATTAATCCTAGCCAAAATCCTAAGACACCTATATTGATAAAGTTGAGAAAAAAACCTTTTATAAATAAAGAAAAGTAGTTGTTCTTCTTTACAATAAGTACTTTAGGATCAACCTCTTTAAGATAAGATTTTCTAGTTTTTACAAAAGAAACTATACCATATATCGCAAGTATAGAACCGCCAAAAATATAAAGTCCAGGATCATCTTTTAACTTCTCTAAAATAGAGGAAGTCATAAAATATGCTGCTAGTAAAAAAATAATATCTGCAAGAATAACTCCTATATCTAGTGCTACTGCAGCTCTAAATCCTTTAATCGCACTGGTTTCTAGTAATGCAAAGAACACTGGTCCTATGAGAAAGGCCATTAAAAATCCCAGCGGAATTGCACTAAGAACATCTTCGAGCATATAATTAAAAGGTTATTGCTCAAAGGTAAAAATTAATGTTGGGTTTTCTTATACCTGTGTGTTGATAATTAACACGCTTTCGCGAAAGCGTAATTACAGGAATTTTTACTTAATAAGTTGTCTTAATCCCTTATCTCAATACGTCCACCTGCAAAAGTTTTTTTAGAAATTTCTTGTGGATTACCATAGACTATAACATCACCGCCTGCCTGAATATTAATATCTACAGCGTTAGTGGCATATACTTCTACTTCTCCACCAGCTCTTACTTTTACTCTGGTACGTTTTGATTTAAGATCTTGGTTCTCTACAATTCCACCAGTATTGACGTTAACGATTTGTTGATCTACAGTACCACTTACTTCAGTAATTCCACCAGATACGGCTTTAATCTCAAGATATTCTACCATCACACCAGCTTTAACTCGAGCACCTTCTTGCACTCTAATCTCTAGTTGTGGTTGTTCTATAAGTTCATTAGACGTGATAAAGGCACCTTCATTTCCATCAATTACTTTTAAATCTGTGTAGTGAACATGGACAAAAGTTTCTGTACCGTCAAATTGTTTATCAAAGGCCATACGTACTTTTAAAATTCCATTTTTATGAACATACTCTACATCACTAGCATCGTGACCAGAAATAACAATCTTATTCACATCGGATTTTACAAGATTTACAGTGATTAAATCATAGACCTTAATAGTATCAAAGTTACCTAACTCAACTTCCCTAGGGTTTTGAGAAAAACTGATTGCAGTAACTAAAAAGAACAAAAATAGAGTTGAAATTTTCATGTGAATTATTTTTATAAAGATGCCACACAAATGGTTTTGTTACAGTAAACGAAAAAAGGTAGTCCATCTTGCGACAAACTACCTTTCATACTAACCAAAAAAACTCTACTTTTTTGAAATGATGTTTTGATATTTAGGGAATATCTAAAACATCTTTATGTATTACTTTTTTCAAGAGAAAAATGCAAATACACTTTCTTAGTTAACTAACCAGGATAACCGATACAAATATCTAGAGATTTACCTAGGTTACTTAAAATATGAATTAGTAAAATTATTATATAGATTAAAGTATTAAATCATAGATGAAATACAGTAAATCTCATATTTATAGATTTGATAAATGTCTTAAAATGAGTTTTATAACTTTTTAAAAGTATAATCAATAGACATCTGATCATTATAAACTTGTGCTTTCAAGCTGTCATTTATTAAAGAATATCTGATATGGGTAGGAAATTCATTTTCTAGATTTACGGCAGTAAAACTATTATTAGTAAATTCTTTAAATTCAAAAATAGTAGGAGATTCATTGACACCTGTAACTTGAAGTACCCATCTATTATCATTTTTAACTAATATATTAAGTGGCTTGATAGCTAATTTTTCTTCAAAAACAGTGTCGTTTTCTTCTAGAGTAAAACCATGACCTAAAAAGCTTCCATCGATTTGCATCCTCCAATTTTCAAAAGTACTTCTACCATCTCTATCATCTACTCTTTGCCATTTACCTTGTAACCAGCTTAACTGAGGTCCTTTAGAAAAATCTCTCTTACAAGAAACGAGTGAGCATATCGTTAATAATAATAATATTCTTTTCATAACTAGTGTCTTTTACCTTTCCAGGTTCCACCATATTTATAAAAAGGTAAAGACTGGTGATTTTCTGTGCAGGTCTTGCAACAAAAAATCCAGTCTTTACCTTTAGTAATCTGTATGCGATACATGACTGTATCTTCTTTTTTACAGGTATAACAATGCTTAGTTTTCAACAGCTTCTTTACTACCTATCATCCAGAAATCTAGATGTTTCTTAACAAGATCTGCATTTTTTACTTTTACATAAACCTCGTCACCTAATCTGTAAGCGTTTTTAGTCTTGCGACCTATCACTGCAAACTCTTCTTCTACAAATTCATAACTATCATCATCTAGATCTCCTAAACGTATCATTCCTTCACACTTATTAGAAATAATTTCTACATAAATTCCCCAATCTGTAACTCCAGAAATAACACCTAAGAACTGCTCGTCTTCATGATCTTTCATGAACTTAACCTGCATGTACTTGATAGAATCACGTTCTGCCTTAGTAGCTAGAATCTCCATGTTAGTAGAATGATGACACTTTTCTTCATAGAGCTCTTCACTAACACTTTTTCCTTTATCAAGATAATGTTGTAGTAGTCTATGGACCATCACGTCTGGATAACGACGTATAGGTGATGTGAAATGCGAGTAGTAATCAAACGCAAGTCCATAGTGACCTATATTTTGTGTAGAATACTCAGCCTTGGACATGGTTCTAATAGCAAGTGTATCGACCATGTTTTGTTCTTTATTCCCTTTTACATCACTCAATAATTTATTTAAAGATTGAGTAACATGTTTGCGATCTCTTAAGTCTAGTTTATGACCAAAACGAGTTACAATTTTTGCAAGTGCTCCTAGTTTTTCATCATTAGGCTCATCGTGAATACGGTAAACAAAAGTGTGTTTAGGATCACGTTTTCCTATAAATGCAGCTACTTTTCTATTAGCCAGTAGCATAAATTCTTCTATCAGCTTATTAGCGTCTTTAGATGTTTTAAAATAAACACCTACAGGCTCACTATTATCATTAAGATTAAATTTAACCTCAGTTTTATCAAAGCTTAATGCACCTTGTACCATACGTTCATTACGCATCTTTTTTGCGATACTGTCTAAGGTAAGAGTTGCTTCTACAATGGCAGGATCTGCGGTTGTATTTTTTTGCGTAAGTGATATGTCTGCAGGAATTTCTCCTTTACCAGTCTCAATGATGTGTTGTGCTTCTTCATAAGCAAATCGTTGATCTGAATGAATGATGGTACGACCGAACCACTGGTTATAAACCTTACCGCTATCATCCATTTCAAATACAGCAGAAAAACACAATTTATCCTCATGAGGATTTAAAGAACATACACCATTTGATAATACCTCTGGTAACATAGGAACCACACGATCTACTAAATAGACCGATGTAGCACGTTCGTATGCTTCATCATCTAGTGGCGTTCCTTCTTTTACGTAATGACTAACATCTGCAATATGGATTCCTATTTCATAGTGTCCATTTTCTAATTTTTCAAAAGATAGTGCATCATCAAAATCTTTGGCATCTGCTGGATCAATAGTATAAGTAAGCGATTCTCGCATGTCGCGACGTTTACTTATTTCTTTATCTGTTATGGTTTTATCTAATTGGTCTGCATATTCTTCTACCGCTGTAGGGAATTCATATGGTAAACCATATTGAGCTAGTATAGCATGAATTTCAGTATTATGTTCACCTGGTTCTCCTAAAACAGCTTTTACTTTACCATTAGGTGAATCTTGCTTATCATTCCATTCTACAAATTCGACTAGAACTACCTGTCCATCTTTGGCTCCATTAATCTCGCGACCTGGTATAAAGAAATCTGTTTGAATCTTAGGATCAGTAACGTTTACAAAAGCAAATTTTTCATGCACCTGTATGGTACCTACAAATTCTTTTTTCTTACGTTCTATTACTTTAGTAATTTCACCTTCAGGCTGTTGACCTCTTCTTCTATGATAAACATATACTTCTACTTGATCACCGTTTAAGGCCTGACCTAATGAACGACGCGGAATCATAATATCTTCCTGTAATTCTTCTGTAATAACATATCCAGTACCACGTGTACTGATATCTATAGTACCGGTATAATAATCAATTGCTTTTATTATTTTAAACTTACCACGACCTGTTTCTTCAATTTGAGCTTTGGCTTTTAATTGGTGAAGTCTTTTTATAACTTGATTACGTGTACTAGCGTCTGTTATTGAGAGCTTTGCACATATTTGTTTATAATTAAAATCCTTATTAGGTTCTTGTTTTAATACATTCAGCACTGATTGACTGAGGTTTTGAAACTTTGTTTTTGAGTTTCTTTTTTTCTTCTTCTTCATATTCTATTTATACTTCTACAAAGTTAATCTTTTAAAACTCTGAGAGATTATAACTGGTTTATACTTTGATTATTAATGATTTAATATACCGTTATTAACAATTAATTAAGAAATAGCTGTAACTTTGTATGATGTTAGTCGTCTTATCGATAACAATAATTGAACAAATGGAAACTAGAAAGCCTCTAAAATCAACTTTACTATTTATAGGGATCTTTCTTGTGGGTATACTTCTAGTTGTTCTTTTTGTTAATAAAGCATTGGATACAGAACACACTGTAGATAGTTTTGAGGAATCTTCACCTCTTATTGAAAATACAACGACTACTAGTGCTTAACTAGATATTACTTATTAAATAATTACCAATTTATATCCTAGTTAGATTCATTCAATACTTAACTTAGAAATCAATCTATCGATATTTTTTAAAAGTGATTATTAAAATATTTATAAATCATATCAACTACACCATGCATTTACTATTCCAAAAAGAATTTCTTTAAAATTCTTTTGTTCCACAATATTGATTCGTTTCTTCTTTAATCATCGTATTGAATTTTTATCGTTTTCAACGTTATCCACATTATAAACAATATTATTTTTTCTTTTTTAAAAATTTAAATAAAATTGATGATGATGATGTAGTGTGAATAGCGGTATATCTTTTTACTAAATAATTAGGAACTTGTTACTTTTACAACTTATCGCTACTTATCCACATGTTATACTAACGTTAACTAATTGTAAAATAAGTTTCTAATGTAAACGAGATAGGTTTATACACAGTTGTTGACAACCCTTATTCACATCAAAATGTACATAAACTAGCTATATATTTTATGTTGATGAACATCATTTTAGGTCTGAAAAGTCAGTCTTAAATTGATGAGTTATATTTTGGTTATCTCAATTTTAAATGGATATGGGTTATTAAACCTTCACTTCCTAATGTTTTCTTTCAATTGATATCAACAGGTTATCTATTGTTTATGAATAGTGTAAAACCATCGATGTTAATAACCCTAGATTATCAATAACTAGACTTAAATTTGTATGGTAAAACACCGCTATTATGAACATCTCTATAGGAAACGATCACGCAGGACCAGATTATAAGCAAGCTATTGTTAATATGCTTAAAGAAAGAGGTCATCAAGTAACTAATCATGGAACAGATACTTTAGATAGTGTTGATTATCCTGACTTTGCTCACAAGGTAGGGCAGGATGTTGATAACCACGCGGCAGATCTAGGTGTAGTTATTTGCGGTAGTGCACAAGGTGTCTCTATGACCGTTAATAAATATCAAAATGTTCGTGGCGCAGTATGTTGGACTAAAGAAATTGCAGGACTAGCACGCGAGCATAATAATGCAAATATCATCTGTATACCAGCACGTTTCACTTCTATACCACAGGCTATTGCCATGGTAGAGACTTTTTTAGATACAGAATTTGCAGGTGGACGCCATGCAAATCGTGTGAATAAGATAGCTTGTTCATAAGTACGCTTTCGCGAAAGCGAGATATTCCACAACATAGTAGATGATGTTGTTATCTGGTGGATCACTAGCTGATTATTTTTTACTACTTTTTATATTTATAATACTACCTAGTGGTATACTATTTTTGATTACTAGATATTTAGTATTTAGACATATATTTTTAACAATGGAAAATAGATGGTATAGAATTTTTACTAGCCTGTTGTTTTATATGTTATCATTAACTGTAGTTATCTTATGTATTTATTTTTATAATTACTAGTATGAATCTTAATAAAAGACAAGAGTATCTAGATCTAGGGAATGCACTACCTAATCAATATTATCACTTAAAATTTGATAATCATTGTTACTGGCGCATTGCATTAGATAATACTTTATTTGCAAAATGGAGCGATGTCATACCTGCACCAGCTTATAGAAATATATCTGAAGATCAATTAGATTATGCAATTCATTTATTGAAAAGCTATCAAAAAGATGAGCAGCTCTTAATAGAACATAATCGTATCTCTTTAATTTATCGTGGTAAGAAATAATAGTATTTTTAGACTAAATAGGTATAAAAAGAGATTTTTGCAGAGGCAAAAATGAGTAATTAATTAAAAGTAGGTGTGTGTCTCCATGAGTTTCCCACCTGCGTGGGAATTCATGAGAAAAGAAGCTAGTATAATAATTCATCAATTAAGAACTGCCGTACATCCACAAAAGAAGCTGATGGAAATATGGCGCGATCTAGAACAGTTTGATGAGCATGATAAAGAAGAAACACTCGATGATCTTGACGCTAGACGACAGGAATTCATGGCCGCTGGTGATGAAGAATTTGGTAATATGCTAGAGAAAATTATCACAGATATAAGAATAGGAGTGAAGCCACCGCAACCTAAAGTGGTTCCTAAGCGTTTTTAATTTGCCGTATAAATGTAAACTGCACCGCTATTGATAGAAAGATCATTTGCTTGATCACCATTTATACCTGTTGCATTACTATCTTCATTTCGAGCACCTACAGCAAGATAGTTTCCATCACCAGATAAACTCACTGAATAACCAAACTCATCATTTGCATTAGAATTATTAGCTTTTATATAAGCTTCTTGAGCCCAATTAATTCCAGTTCTCTTATAAATGTATGTAGCACCGCTATCAGTCTGTCCGTTCAATGTTTCAGTGCTGTTAATACCAGATGATAATGTATCTTCTTTTGAGGCTCCTACCGCAAGAGTACTTCCATCATTTGAAAGACTTATGCTATTACCAAAGTTTGCATTAGCAGTAGTATTGGAAGCTTTGATATATGCCTCTTGAGTCCAAGTAGTTCCAGTTCGTACAAAAATATACGCAGCGCCAGGACTACCAAGTGAGTTATCTGTTTCATTTCCGTTGACACCAGTAGCATTGCTATCTTCACGTATAGCACCTATGGCAAGTGTACTTCCATCAGATGATAAATCAACAGATCCACCAAAACCATCAAAATTACCTGTATTAGAAGCTTTTATATATGCCTGTTGCGTCCATATTGATCCAGTTCTTAAAAATATATATACGGCGCCACTATTGAAACTTGCATTATCTGTTTGATCTCCATTAATTCCTGTAGCACTACTATCTTCATTTATAGCACCTACCGCGAGAGTGTGTCCATCAAGAGAAAGACTCACACCATTTCCAAATTTATCAGCATTTCCTGTATTAGAAGCTTTAATATATACTTGTTGTGTCCATACACTTCCTGTTCTAGAGAAAATATAAACAGCTCCTGAACCAGATATTGAATTATCTGCTTGATCACCATTGATGCCTGTGGCATTGCTACTTTCATTTTCTGCTCCTACAGCAAGCGTATTTCCATCATTTGAAAGACTTAGAGATATACCAAAAAGGTCACCACTTCCTGTATTAGAAGCTTTAATATATGCTTGTTGTGTCCATACACTTCCTGTTCTAGAGAAAATATAAACAGCTCCTGAACCAGATATTGAATTGTCTGTTTGATTACCATTGATGCCTGTGGCATTGCTATCTTCACCTTCTGCACCTACAGCAAGCGTATTACCATCATTTGATAAGCTTAGTCCTGATTCAGAAAAAAAGTCGATTGCCTCAGAATTAGAAGCTTTGATATATGCTTGTTGTGTCCAAATGGCACCTGTTTTATTGAAAATATAAACAGCACCACTAGAGCTATTTGAATTATCTGCTTGATTTCCATTAATTCCTGTTGCATTACTGTCTTCTGAGAATGCACCTACAGCAAGTGTATTTCCATCACCTGATAAACTTACCATTTCACCAAACTTATCATTATCTCCTGTATTAGAAGCTTTTAAATAATCTATAGAAGACGCATCATTAAAAGTCGTTTGACTAGATGAAACATTTAATAAAATAGGATCACCACTACTATCTGCGGTTATACAAATCCATTCACTATTTTGAAAATAGCAAGTAGCATTTCTACTTAAATCAAAAACAGTAGTCCCATCTACTGGTGGATTACCTTGTCCGTCTGTAACAGATTCTACATCACTTACTCTAGGAAGTACTAGTCCGATATTTGAATTAGTAGTTATATCTAATGCACCTTTAGGATCATTAGTTCCTATTCCTACTTGGGCTGTAGAATGATAGCATAGCAATAATAAAAAGCTGCATATTTGTATAAGTCTTATTTTGGAATAACACGTAAACATAGGTCTTTGATTATTTATTAGTTCTATGCAAGATAGTATATAAAATAGTCATGTAAAATACGTATCCTACCTATAAAAGCTTTTTAATCAATCCTTTTGTAAGGATTACTTTAATTTTAAATCATGAAAACTACCATTAAACCCTTCTCAGAATTTACTACTCAAGAACTCTACGAAGTGTTGCAACTGCGCAGTGAAGTTTTTGTGGTAGAACAGGATTGTGTTTATCAAGATATGGATGGTAAGGATCAAAAAGCTATTCATATTGTAGGATATGTAAATGATAAACTTGTAGCTTATACTCGTGTGTTTCAACCAGGTGATTATTTTAAACAAGCTAGTATAGGTAGAGTAGTCGTAAATTCTAAAAATCGTGGCGCGGCCTACGGCCAGAAAATAATGAATGCGAGTATTGTTTATTGTAAAAATCAAGGATTTCCATCCATAAAGATATCTGCTCAATGTTATCTAGATAGATTTTATAAAGATTTAGGTTTTATGAATACGGGCGAGAAATACTTAGAAGATGGAATTCCTCATCAAGCGATGACTTTAGAATTTTAATTATGTCCTTTACTGATTTACAGCAACAATTTCCATTTTTTAATAAAGTACTAGTAGAAACCATTACTCGAGAATGTGAATTTATCAGTGTTCCTAAACATCAAGAGATTTTACGCAAAGGTCAGTATGTAAAGGTAATACCAGTGGTGTTAAAAGGATTGTTGCGAGTTTATACAACACATGAGGATAAAGAATTATTACTATATCATATAAAAGCAAGTGAGAGTTGTGTGATGTCATTTGCAGCAGGTATTAAAAATGGAACCAGTGAAATCAATGCACAGACATTAGAAGAGACAGAAATTCTTTTATTACCAGCAGACAGACTTAAAAAATGGCTGCAGCAATATCCAGAGTTAAATTTACTTTTTAACTCACAATATGAGATGCGCTATGCAGATTTATTAAACACTATAGAGAATATGGTGTTTCATAAAATGGACGAGCGTATTTTAAATTTACTGCACGATAAAGCAGCATTAACTAATTCTCAAATAATTAAAATCTCTCATCAAGCGCTTGCAGACGATCTGGCTACATCTCGAGAGGTGATTAGTCGTGTTTTAAAAAAATTAGAGAACGATAACAAACTTGTTTTATCACATCAAACTATTGAAATTCTTTAGTTGTGACTTAAGTCACTTTTTAAGAACATACACTAGACTACTATTGTATCTCATTTTAAAAGTATAAGTCATGAAGAAGAATTTAGGAAACATCGATAGAATAGTAAGAGTATTATTTGCAGTAATAGTATCTATTTTATTCTTTACTAATGTAATAACAGGTACACTAGGAATTATTTTATTAATTGTAAGTGGTGTCTTATTAGCCACTAGTTTTATGAACTTTTGTCCATTATATGCAGTTTTAGGGATTAATAGTTGCCCAGTAAAAAAGTAAACAACAGACATAAAAAAGCTCAATATTTTGAAAGAAACCTTCATCATATTGAGCTTTTAATAAAAGTAAAATTTACTTAATCATCATGATGTCCGTGACCGTGATGACTTTTATTACCAAAGGGTTTCCAGATGATTCCTGCACTTAAGATAAAACCATCTGTAGGTGCATAAATTTCATTAAATGTTGGTACTCCAGTAATATCTGTAGTGACAGTAGGAGAGAAGCGACTTTGTCTTCTATCTGTCAGATTTTCAAAATTCATATATAGATTTCCCCAGTCAAAGTTTTTCATAACTAGTAGACCCATCAATAAAAAATCTTGAGAATCTGAGCCATCAAATAAAAGTTGTTTACCAGTATAATAGGTTTCATAACCTATGCGCCACTTCTCATTTTCATACATAATCACACTACCAGCGTTGTGTCTAGCAGTAAGTGGTATTTGAGGATTACCATCTAAATAATTAAGCTGTGTATCAATAAATGCATAGTTTAAGAACCATTTAAAATCTTTATAAGAGAATTTAATATTAGTCTCTGCACCACGACTTAAGGTAAAATCTGTCGCATTTGAATATTCAAACATTCCTGGGTTAGAGGTACTGGTGTTGAGTAACAATCCGTTATCTATGGCGGTTAAATAAAACAATTGATTGATAGAGAAATTAATCTGATCAGTAATAGCAAATCCATAATCAAAATCTAGATTCATACCATAAGAGGTCTCTGCTACTAGGTTATTTTTATTTACTACCATTACATTTTGAAAATTCAGTCGTTCAGCATCTTCAGTAAATAAATCTGGAATTTTATAACCTAATCCACCACCTAAACGACTTGTAAACCTTCCATCACTTTTATATAATAAAGATGCTCTAGGTAACACAAAAGCACCCCAATCTGTTGTAAAATCTGTACGTAGACCCGTTTCTAATATCCAGTTATCATTAAGGTCTGTAATGTTATTTACAAAAGCACCTATGGTAGTATCTTTTTCATCACGCTCATTTATTGATACTTCCTCATCAAAGCTAGACGTATAAAGATTAGCTCCAACTACCCAATCCGTCTTTGTAGAATTGGTCTTATAATTTGCTTCAGTAAATGTGTTGACCTGATTACCTTTAAAATCCATATTAGGAATCAGTAGTTCTCTATTAAAATAGGCAATACTATTTTTAAACTGGAAGCTAGAATGATCTGTAAGTTGAGTATCCCACACGGCTTGTGTACTTAACCTGCGCGATATGTTTTGTTCTAGATATCCATTATTATTGCCATCTATAGCATCTAGATTTCCACCTTTACGATCATCAAATGTACCGTTAAGACCTAGCCATAAGGTTGTTTTCTTACTAGGATAATAAAATACCTTAGGATTTAGTGAAATGGTACGCGCTCGAGGTAAATTTGAATAATTATCTCCATCTGGATCATACTCTTTTTGAGAATTTGCGCTTCCATAAAGCGTCATTCCCCATTTATCATTACGTGCGCTGTAAAACACGTTTCCAGTAACTCCTAGGGCTTGTGTCCCTACTAACATTAAATCTAGCTCTGCCTCATCATCTGGCGTTTTAGACTGCATATTTACTAGTCCAGCAATAGCGCCACCACCATATAGTGTAGAAGAACTTCCTTTAATGATCTCAAATTGAGAAATATCTAATGGCGGTACTTGCATAATACTTAATCCACCAGCAAAACCACCGTAAAGTGGAAACCCATCCTTTAACAACTGTGTATATCGACCATCCAATCCTTGTATACGTATGGATTGATTTGCACTACTTTGAGAAGTTTGCTGCATCTGTATACCGGTGCTTTCTCTCAGTACCATAGCAATATTAGTACTGTTCATAGCAGTTTTTTCAATAAGCTCTTCTCCACCTATAAACTCTACACGAGTAGGCGTGCGTTTAAAACTACGAGAAGATCGTGTAGACTGTATGATGATTTCTTCCAGTTCGCCTTCTGCCTCGTGTAGTTGAAATTTATAATCCAGTTGATCTGGTATAACAGCAGTAACGGTTTGTTTTTCATATCCTATAAAAGAAATGGTCAGTTCATAAGTTCCAGCCTCTAGGTTGTTAATGGTTCCTTTTCCGTTGACATCCATCATCGCGCCTTTTTGTAGACTTTTGATGGAAGCATTTGCACCTAGTAATGGTTCGTTATTTTCTTCAGATACCACAGTGATGTTGATATCATAGGTTGTTTTGGATTGCGCTTTCGCGAAAGCGTAACACAGCAACAACATGCTGCATAAAATGATTTTTTTCATGTAAAGTGTTTAAATAGTCTAAAATAAAATGAGCACAATGCTCTTGAAGTTTCTAGCTATTTAATTGTGGTGGCTGCAAGATAGAGCCATCAAACCCGTCATAAACAGGACTGATATAAAATGAGATTTGTGAATTAATTACCGGTAGTACTATAAACTCTAGTGACTCAAATTCAAAAGAGATAACATGAACAGAGCAGCAATTACACTGGCAAAATGGTGAGCATTCATCTTCATGATCGTGATTATCATGGTCGTCGATATCTACAGTTTGTTCTACCTCATCATGCTGCTCAATATTACCATCATTACAAGGCATGATGTTGAGTCCTAGAAAATATATCGAGAAGATGAATAATATAACTTTCACAAGACAAAGATACTAAAGCAATCAGAACTATTTAGTAGCTCTTTTTAAGCGATCATTAATGGATTTTCTCAGGTCGTGATCTGGTAATCGTTGTGCTACAATCATGTCTAGATCTAGTTGATCTAGCTCGTGCATTGCGTTATATAATCTAGATGCAGCCTCTTTTAAATGACCGGTTTTAGATAAATAATTTACCTGCGTTACTGCATAATCTGGATGATCTGTAGAGTGGAGTAGAAGGCCTATTTTTTTACCGGCATGTAGAGCGATAAATTCACTTATGTCATCTACTAGATAAGTTGTCGTACGTGGTGCATAATGCTTCTCGAGCATTCCTGGTGCAATGGGTGCTTGCTCTTTATTATTTTTTACAGTGACAGGTCCTATGATGGACGTGATATCTTCTAATGATATAGAGCCTAGTCTGTAAACAATGGCTTTATCATTTTCAAAGCCTATGATGGTGGACTCGATTCCATTCTCGCAATCACCACCATCTAATACCATTTCTAGAGAACCATCAAAATAATTTTTAACGTGTTGTGCTCTAGTAGGGCTGATGTGTGTAAAAGGATTTGCACTAGGTGCCGCCAGTGGGAAATCTAAGTTTCTTAACAATCCTAGGGTTAATTCATGCTGCGGCATTCTAATCCCAACCGTATCTTTTCCTGCGGTGATGGGATCTGGAACATCATTCTTTTTAGGTAAAATAAGTGTTAAAGATCCTGGCTAAAAAGCTTGTGCTAACTGCTGTGCCTTCTCAGGAAAATCTACTGCCAGTTCCATTACTTGCTTCATGTTATGAATATGCACAATCAGCGGATTAAAAAACGGGCGTTTCTTCATCTCAAAAATTTTCTTGATGGCTGTATCGCTATAGATATTTCCAGCTAGTCCATAAACGGTTTCGGTAGGAATAGCAACGAGTTCTTCTCTCTTGAGAATTTCGGCAGCTTTTAAGATGTCTTTTGAAACTAGTGTCATGATGCTTTTCCTAAATAGTTTTTAGGTGCTGCAAATATCGTTGTTATGGTTTATAATTTATTATTTCTCAAGCGCAGAGTTAACTCTACACTCGAGAAATTATAACGATGATTATGACGGTGATTCATCTAATAATACTTCTTCTTCAACCAAAACGCTACACGCACCAATAAAATCAAAGCAGGAACTTCTACCAGTGGTCCAATCACCCCAGTAAACGCCTGACCTGAATTAAGTCCAAAAACGGCTATCGCAACTGCAATAGCTAGTTCAAAATTATTTCCAGCTGCAGTAAAAGCAATAGCTGCGTTTTCACTGTAGGACGCACCACGATATTTACTGATAAAAAATCCTATCAAGAACATGACTATGAAATAAATCATTAAAGGAACCGCAATCAATAACACATCAAACGGTATTTCAACAATTAACTCACCTTTTAAAGAGAACATTAAAACAATAGTAAGTAATAAGGCCACTAAAGTGATAGGTGAAATAGCCGGAATAAATACGTTTTCATACCATTCTTTACCACGAGCTTTTACAAGAAAGTAACGACTTAAAATTCCCATTAAAAATGGAATTCCTAGATAAATGGCAACACTTTCTGCAATGGTCGCAATTGATATATCTACAATTGCACCGTCAAAGCCGAAATAAGGCGGCAACACCGTAATAAACAACCACGCATAGAATGAGTATGCAAAAACTTGAAAAACGCTGTTTAGAGCGACTAATCCGGCTCCATATTCAGGAGAACCATCTGCTAGATCATTCCACACTAGTACCATGGCTATACAGCGTGCTAGACCTATTAAAATAAGTCCCACCATATATTCTGGATGATTCTGAAGAAATATTAATGCAAGTGCAAACATCAATACGGGACCTATCACCCAATTTAATAAAAGTGAGATACTTAATATCTTAGTGTTTTTAAATACAACAGGTAAGAGTTTATAGTCTGCTTTTGCTAGTGGTGGATACATCATTAAAATAAGACCTATTGCAATGGGAATATTAGTAGTACCACTACTCATATCATTTATAGAAGTAGCTATGCTAGGAATAAAATAACCTAGTCCTACTCCTATTGCCATGGCCAGAAATATCCATAGGGTTAAGTATTGATTGAGAAAGCTTAGTTTTTTAGTGCTCATAACTTAATTTGTGAAAAGACGTATTTTAATTCACTAGCTATTTGAAGACTACGTTCTTTATACGCAGCTGCTTGTCGGTCAGTACCATCAGCGATTTTAGGATCTTCATAAGTTATAGGTATTCTAGCTGAAGCACCTAATATTAGTGGACAACCTTGATCTGCACTCGAGCAAGTCATAATGGCTGCAAATTGCTGCTGTACATTAAATGCTGCATTGAATTTCTTTGAAAATCCAATAATAGAATGATCGGTCTCATTATATCTGATGCTGTAAACAGGATTTTCATCTTGTGATAGTTTTTCAACTTGAAAACCTGCATCTTTTAAAGCTTCAGTAACTTCTGGAAATAACGCTGTAGCTTCTGTACCACCAGAATAACATTGTAAATTATTGATGCCATAAAAACTTCCTATAGCCTGTGCCCATGATTGTGAGAGGTGACTACGTCGGGAATTATGTGTGCAAATAAAGTTAAGATTGACCTTTTGTTCTTTGTCAATTTGACTTTGAATATAATCTTTAAGTTGGTCTAGGATACGCTTTCGCGAAAGCGTAATTCCATCAATATTTAAGTCTGTAATGGTTTGTTCTAAAGTAGAAAACATCATTTTATATTTTAAGTTAGCAACAACCCGATCCTGGTGCACATGTATTTTGGGCTTCAGAAAGTTGAACTTTAGGTTTTTTTAATTGTTCTGGTGGTATACCGCAGGAATCTTTGGCAAGACAATCGGTCAATTTATTGGTAAGTAGAAAGTGTTCACCATTGTAATCGATACCAAATTTACCAATTGTTCCCGCTTGATATTCTACTTCTATTTCTACATCTGGTAGGCCTAATTTATCCTGAGATAGCTCTATAATAGAAACTAATTTTTCTGGATGTAATCGATGATCATAATCGTTTGCTTCCCATAGTTGAAAATTAACTACAGTTTCTAGACGTTCTGTACCACCACAATCTATAAAGTGTTTTACAACTTTACCTACCTCAGTTACATGAAAGTGTGATGGTACCAGACTACCATCTGGTAATTTAAATGCGATTTGTTCTAATTGTGATAGCTGATTTTTAAATGCGGATAGTTTCATAGTATTTCTTTTATTGTAATATTACGATTAATAAATTCAAATTTTTTTAGCAACAATTTGTGTTGTTATCAGTTTCAAGATTTAATAAAGGAGATAGTAAGCTTTTCATGACGTCCCATTTCTCATAATCTAAACAATAACAAGTACTAGTGCCTTCTATATTTCCTTTAATAAGTCCTGCAGTTTTAAGTGCTTTTAAGTGTTGAGATATAGTAGGTTGTGCTAGTCCTATTTCTAAAACTAGATCACCACATATACAAGTATCTTGTTTTAATAAGTATTGTACAATGGCTATGCGTGCAGGATGACCCAATGCTTTTGCCATTTGAGCCATTTGATTTTGTTGCTCTGTAAATATTTCAGTTTTAGTTGTTCCCATATTCATCGCAATATTACGATGAAGTGATTAAATAAAAAAGAATAATTGCTTTTAATTTTTAGGAGGATCTATTTTAGTAATGTAAAGTTCCACTCTACGGTCTAGTTTATCAATACCACCTAATGGTCTAGTCCTTCCATATCCCTTAAACCTCATACGTGTGTGTTTCACACCACGACTGCGCAATATTTTATATATAGCTAGTGCTCTAGCGTGAGATAAATTAGATTTTTTAGTATCTCTATTATATGCGTCTGGATAAGCAGGATTGATGCAACATACATGTCCGTGAATCTCAAAATGAATATCTTCTCTAGCGATTAAAATTTCTGCAACACGATCGAGTAGTGGCTGCGATTCTTCTAATATGGTAGAACGGCCTTTATAGAATAAAATATTCTCTAATCGGATGACCTGACCCTTTTTAAGTTTTTTACTTAAAAGTGACTTAAATGGTTCTTTAGTATTATCAATAGGTGGATCGAGTTTAGTAGGTATATCTAAGAATTCATCTTCTTCAACTTCTTCAATAGATACTTCTGGCTCAGTTGTTTTATTGGTTTTAATTACTTCTGTACTGCTCGGGTTCTCTAAGATAGCAGCGACGACTTTCTTTTCATAGACAGATATTTCCTTTGCCTCATCTGTGGTAAGTTGTTGTTTGCGCAATTTTTTAATGGCAACTCGTTTGGTTTTATCTGCGCTTAAAGAGAATTCGACATCTACACGACGGTTTTGAGCTCTTATTTCTTCAGTTTCTTCTTGATCTAATTCGTCTTCAAGAGCTACTTCTCCTAATCCCTCTACTTTTTTGGAAATATTTTCTAGTTCTATATCGTGATTTTCTAACCATCTGGCAACGGTTTCAACTCTTCTATTGGATAAGTCTAGATTGTAATCGTAACTACCTCTATCATCACAATAACCTAGTATTTTTACGGTAAGAATGGGTTTATAAATTAAATCATCAAAGAATGACGTCAGTTGTTTTCCTTCACTAAAAGAGAACTGATCTTTATCTACATCAAAATACACAGAGTGCGTTACTGTAATTTGTGAACTAGCACAAAGAGCAGTAAGAAAAACACATATGTATAATAATTGCTTCATTCTTATTTTAGAATTCTGTTGTATTTGTTTGGATCTTCTAGAACATTTACAGCTTCAAGTATTTCTGGATTGAACTTTAATTGATAGTTATATAAACCGTCACGATAGAAATATCTTTTAACGATTTCATCAGTAAGAAGGCTCATGATTTCAGCCTTTTTATCTTTCATATCCTTTTTCTTAGCATTATTAATCGCTTCTTGCATGGCCTTATAGCTAGAGTTAATATCATTAACTAGTTCTTCTTTCTCGGCAGTTTTAAATGCTTTTGCAAATGCAGACTCTGTTTCAGTATTAAAATCAAATCCTTTCTTTTCAACCCAATTAACAAAGTCATTGAAATCGGTATCAGTGAATCTAAAACTATCCATATCTGTTACCTGATGATTATAATAATACTCTGTTGCATAATCAAAAATGGCGTTATCCCTAAGTAAGGCTGTTGTGATAGGTGAGTAAGCTGCGCTTGCTAATTCAATATCTGGCTGTACACCACCACCGTCGTAAACAGTACGACCGCTATTAACAGTTTTAAAGGCATTATAATCTTCTTTTTTAGTACGGACGGCGTTACCATCTTCATCGCGATTCCAGTAGTCTAATGCTTGTATACAACGACCACTAGGTGTATAATATCTTGAGATGGTGATTTTTACTTGTGTACCATAAGATAGCGGTTTAGGACGTTGTACTAATCCTTTACCAAAACTACGTGCGCCTATAATAACACCACGGTCATAATCTTGAATACTACCACTTACAATCTCACTGGCACTAGCACTGCGACCATTGATGAGTACAGCCACAGGTATGTCTGGATCATAAGCAGGACGTTTTGTTAGGTACGTTTTATTATACTGTTCAACAACAGATTGAGTGCTGGTTATCAGTTTGTCTTTCTCTATAAAAAGATTAGAAACAGAAACAGCTTCACTTAATAAACCACCAGGATTGCCTCTTAAATCAAGTATTATTTTAGTAGCTCCTTTTTCTTTTAATGCTACAATTGCAGCCTTAGTTTCTCGAGAAGCTTTCTCATTGAATTTAGATAATACCACATATCCTATTTCTGGGGTTGCCATTTCATAAAAAGGAACGGCATTAACCTCAACTGCCTGTCTTTTAACTTTTGCTGATTTCTCTTTTCCCTGTCGTTTATAAACGATGGATATTTCTGTATCTGCACTACCTTTCAATAAATCACCGGCATTTTCTTTATAGTCCGCTAGCTTGATGCCATCTATTTCTATAATCTCGTCACCAGCTTTAAGTCCTGCAACATCAGCAGGATGGTCTTTCCATGGTTCTACTATAATCACTTTATCATCTCTAGTACTTACTACAGCACCTATACCTGTGTAAGCGCCACGTCTATTAATGATAGACTTCTCAACTTCTTGTTCTGTCCAGTATTTAGTATAAGGATCCAATTCTGACAGCATTCCTTCTATGGCGTTATCCATTAAGTCTGCTGGATTAGTCTCATCTACATAGTTCATATTGAGCTGTTTATACATTTCGGTAAAAATCTCAATCTGCTTTGCGATTTCAAAAAAATCATTTTGAAAACTAGCTGTCGTAAAGAAAATAGACGCTCCTAGAATAGGAAGTAAAATCTGTCTTTTAATATTAATGGTACCTTTCATAGTTGTTAACGGTTCTATACGCGTTGCAATAAATATAGGATAAAAACGGTAGATGACTCATTTTCTTGCCGTTTAGTAGCTATTTATAATAGAATACAATTAAAATGCCAATTAATCTTCTAATTGTTGATGTTGCTTGTTTAACTCGATGATAAGCTTTTTAATCAATTGTTGAACGGTTTCAAATTCAGGCATTTTAGGAGATTGAAAAAGAAACATCATTTCAATACTTTTTCCTTTAGGAGTTATTAAGTCATGTTGATTTAAACGATAAGCTTCTCTCAACAATCTTTTAATACGATTGCGATTGGGTGCTTTTTTAAAAAATCGTTTTGAAACGCTGACACCTATTTTATGAGGTTGTTCCATGTCTATGAGATTATAAACACAACGTATAGGTCCTTTACGTATAGAAGAACCTTCTGTAAAAAGTAACTCTATAGATTTTTTACTTTTAAGCTTAGTCTCTTTTCCTAGGGTGAAACGCATGATGCAAAGATATGTTTTTAAGAGAATGCTATCATTGAATTTAGGACAACAAAAAAGCAGCTGTAATTAAACAGCTGCTTTTTCAAAATCTAATGGCTGATAACTTACTCTTGTAAAGACCAGTTGTTATTTTCTTTATCCACATCTGCCATGTTATTCATAGGATCAATTTCAACAGATTTTATAGAACGCATATCCACACCGTCTAATTCTAGTTCATAGGTTGGATAAGCCCAAGCCCAGTCATTTAAAACAGTCCAGTTATTAGGCACCATTTTTTCACCACGCATTTCTTCTAGCGGAATGTAGAACCATTTCTCAGTCCCATCATTCATCGTTACTTTAATATCTAATGGCATTGGCATTAATCCATTACGTTTTAATGAAACCACGCTCATCCCATCTAGACTACTTAAGTTTTCGATAGAATAATCGATTACGTTTGTAGTCATCGTCCAGTCACGTAAATACCATTCTAGGTCAAAACCGCTTACACGCTCAGCAACGCGTTTAAAATCATTAGGCTCTGGATGTTTGAATTTCCATGTGTTGTAATATTCTTTAATTACTTCATCACGTTTTTCATCACCAATGACGTAGCCTAATTGTGCTAAAAAAGTAGCACCTTTATTATAAGCACTAGCACCATATGCACCATTATACTCATAACGATCTGCATGTGTTGTTTGAGGTTGTTCTTTGCCAGAATTTGCTAGACCTAGATAACCTCTATAAGAACCACTATTTGCAGTACTTTCATCTTCTCCATTAATGTAAGCCATTGCTTTATTAGAAATAAAGGTGGTAAAACCTTCATCCATCCATTCATGTTTTGCTTCATTAGTAGCAAGAATGTGATTGAACCATGAGTGTGCAAACTCATGAGCAGTAACACCCATTAAACTTCCATAGCTGCGTTCTCCCGTAATTAAAGTACACATGGCATATTCCATACCACCATCACCACCTTGTATCACACTATATTGCTTGTAAGGATACTCACCTATGTGCTCGTTGAAAAATTTCAACATCTCATTAGTCTTAGGCTGTAATTTTTTCCAGTTTTCTTTAATCGCATCGTTATCCTTGTATAAAAAGTGAAGTTTCACACCATTTGCACCATTGTATACATCATGGATAAAATCTGGATCTGCGCCCCATGCAAAATCATGTACCATAGGTGCATTAAAATGCCAAGTTAATTTACCGTCTTTACCTTTTGCAGGACCAGAGTTTGCTTTATCATAACCGTGACCTATGTCTTTTGGGTTTTGTAAGTATCCAGTACCACCTACAGTATAATCTTTATCAAGTGTCAATTTCACGTCAAAACTTCCCCATACACCATGGAATTCACGTCCTATATAAGGGCTTGTGTTCCATCCAGTAGCATCAAACTCTGCCATTTTAGGAAACCATTGCGTCATCGATAGTGCAACACCTTCTTTATTGTTGCGACCACTTCTACGTACTTGAACAGGTACCTGACCGTTAAAATCTAGTTTTAATGTTGTAGACTGTCCTGGTGCTAGAGCCTTTGCTAATTTTACAACTAGAACTGTTCCTTCTTCTTGTGGTTGAAGAGTTGTACCATCTTGTGTCATGTTTGAAACATGTAGATAACCTATTTCATTAGGTTCTAGTGCAGCAATTCTTGATCCTACACGTCTATCAGGATCTGCAATAGTGCGAGATCTTACATCCATTTCACTACCTGGTTGAAAAGCATTGAAGAATAAATGATAATAAACTCGGTCTAGAGTTTCTGGAGAATTATTAGTGTAAACTAAGGTCTGTTTTCCCGTATATTGATAACGGTCTACATCCATATCTACATCCATCTTATAGTCTACAGCTTGCTGCCAGTAACCGTTTGCATTTGTGCTTTGGTTAGCTACAACATCTTTTGAAGATCCACAACTTGCTAGTATAACTGCAGTGGTGAGTAGTAAAATGATTTTTTTCATTTGATTGTTGTTGTTGAGTAATTAGGTTATAAATATACCGCTTTCGCGAAAGCGTAAAAAGAAAAGCCTGTCCATATTAGGACAGGCTTAACAATATTATATGAATCTGGCTTACATTTTAGACGCCATAATCAATGCATTATAAAGGTTTGCCATTTTACCTGAAGTCGTAATTTCTTGAAAAGCCTTAGTATCTGCTCCACCAGCTACATTTACACGAGCTGCTGTAGTTAATCCACTATCCATAATGATGTGTTTTACTTGACTAGCAGATAGTTTAGGGAACTGTGATCTTATCACAGCAGCTACACCAGCTACTGCTGGAGATGCCATAGAAGTTCCGCTAATACTAGAATATTCATTTAATGGGAACGTAGAATAAATTTGTACACCAGGTCCAAAAACGTCTACGGTCGATTTTCCATAGTTTGAGAAATTTGCTACCATGTCAGCACCGTAAGAAGGAGCAAGAGCACCTACGGTAAGGAAATTATCAGAAATCTCAGATCCTGCAAGAACTTGATCTTGTGGATATACTTGAGTAAAATCTGTATCTGTTCCTTCATTACCAGCTGCGTTTACAAAAAGAACGTCTTTACTTTCAGCATATTTAATAGCATCCCAAACAAATTCTGGGTTTGAAGAATGATATTTACCGAAGCTACCATTGATAACCTTAGCACCGTTATCTGCCGCATATCTTATAGCTGCCGCGATATCTTTATCATACTCATCACCTTCAGATACGGCGCGTAGTACCATAATTTTTACATTATTTGCTACACCATTTGCTCCTAGACCGTTATCACGCTCTGCAGCGATAATACCAGCTACGTGAGTACCGTGTAGTGCATCTTTCTTTTTTGGGTCTGGACCACTGTATTCATTATTACCCCATACTTCACCTACTGTATAGCTGTAAGGGCTGTTACCAGGCATCGCATCTTCACGGTAGTTAGTTTTTAATTTAGCGCCGTTTAATAGGTTAGTGGCATCTGTGATATACTCACCTAAAACCTCTTTTGCCTGTGCAACAGACTCGAGACCTTGACCAAAGAAGAAACTCAACGTTCCTTTTGCATTTGTAACCGCTTCATCTTCAGAACTGATTGCAGCAACCTCTGCTGGAGTGTATTCTGTTTTACCTAAGTGTGCGCTTACTACTTTATCAGCTTCAACGATTTGTTGTAGGATACCTTCAAAACGTTCTTTGCTTTGAGTAGCTTGAGCTAGTTTTCCATCATACTCTTTTTGAGCTTTTGCAACTATATCTGCTGATAACATAGCTTTATCTCTTACAATACGCTCATATTCTAGATTCTCTGCAACGATATCACCTAGGAAGTTCCATCCATGTACATCATCTATGAATCCGTTTTTATCATCGTCGATACCGTTTCCAGGTATTTCATCTTCATTTGTCCAGATCACACCATCTAGGTCTTCGTGCTCAATGTCAATACCTGAATCTATCACTGCAACTATGGTAGTAGTTCCCATGCGGCCTTTAAGGATTTCAGTATATGCTTTATTAACACTCATTCCAGGAATGGTGTCTGTCTGTAGGTCTAGATCCTTCCAGTTTTTTGCCTCAACCTCAGACATTGCAGTCGTTTTAATAGGTGTTGAGTCTATGTTTTCAATAGGTGGAGATACGATTGTAAATCCACTACCACAACCAGCTAGCATACCTGCTGCCGCTACGGTTAACATTGTTTTCTTAATAAAGGAGTAATTCATGATTTTTAATTAAATAAGTAGTTAAAAGTAAGGGATTTATCGAGACGCACACCTTTTTCTGTGTGTTTCACGGTGATTATTTCATTATTAGGATCGTGTTCTAGGATGAGGTAATAGCCTTTTGTGGCAGCCTCATTAAGAAATTTTGCTTTCTCATCTAGAGTAAGTAATGGTCTGGTATCATAACCCATTACATATGGAATAGGTATATGTCCTGCAGTAGGCAATAGGTCTGCCATGTATACAAAGGTCTTATCACCTAGTGTGATGTGTGGAATCATCATTTTTTCTGTATGTCCATCTACAAAAAGGATATCAAAATCCATCTCGCTTTGTGTTTCAAAAGAACTGTTTTGTTTGATAAAATTCAACTGGCCACTTTCTTTAATAGGCTTTATATTTTCCGTGAGAAAAGATGCTTTTTCTCTTGCGTTAGGTTCTACAGCCCATTTCCAGTGCTCTTCATTAGTCCAGAATTTTGCATTTGCAAAAGCAGGCTCATAAAATTCATTGTTCTTTTTTTCTATCACACCGCCACAATGATCAAAGTGTAGGTGAGTTAAAAACACATCAGTAATGTCATCACGAGAAAAACCAGCTTTCTTAAGAGAGCTGTCTAGATCATAGATGTGGTCCATAAAGTAATAACCAAAGAATTTTTCTGATTGTTTATTTCCCATTCCGGTATCGATTAAAGTTAATCGATCGCCGTTTTCTACCAGCAAACATCTTGCTGCCATGTCTATCATGTTGTTAGAATCTGCTGGATTGGTACGTTGCCACAAGGATTTAGGTACGACACCAAACATGGCGCCACCATCCAATTTAAAATTACCGGCTTCTATAGAATGTATTTTCATAAAATAAATCTCTGTTATAGGTAGCGCAATTTAAAATTTTGTTACGTGAAAAGTCTTGAAATTGAGTTAAACCGCTTTCTGCACAATTTTATGCAGTCGTTTTCCAAAATCAATCAATGCCTTAATCTCTTTTATACCAGCGGTACGGTCTGATCTAAATACGAGTAAACTATGACCATCTGACTCAATATGGTAGTAAGGATTACTTTCAAAAAAGCGAACGAGATCATCATTGAAAAAATCTTGAATTCCATGAGTATCTTCTCCTAAGAGGTAAAAACGTTTTGAAAAATCAGAGTGGTTTTCAATAGGGATATCTTTAAAACCAGCGAGACCATAAACACGTTCTAAGAAACCTTCACGATCTAGAGTAAACTCTGGTAAAATGCGATTTACTTTAATATTAAGCATAGTGGTTTTTACATCTGCTTTTGTAATAAATTCACCTTCGGAATAATGGATGTCAAAGATTTTAAACTGCTTACCGTTGTTAAAAATTCTATTATAAACACGTTCTACTTTCTTAAATTGAAAGTATTTAAAAGAGTCTAAAAAATCTTCATCCTGAGTTTTCTCTGCAGCATAAGTCATGTCAAATTCCTCTGCAATTTCTTGTAAAGTATTCTGTCTTTTAGTAAGATTTGCTGTAATGAAAGATATTCCTGGAATCAATTTACGCAATGCAAATGGATGATCACTTTCCGCTCCATGCATATCAAGACCTATGATCTCAAAATGGCCACCACGTTTATGAAAAACTGATTGATACCCGTTTAAGTTTTCTAAAACCGTATGGTCTACAAATTGACATAACGAGAGGTCTAGAACCACATCTTGATCTTCAGGTACTAAATCTAGTTGTTGTTTAAGTTTGTAAAAATTGAGAAATGTACAGAAGTGCTTTACACTTATGTAATAATTACCTTTAGACTCCTTGTACATAAGCACGTTGGGCTTCAATAAATTTTGAATAAAGAGCAATACATTACGATTAAGAATGATATGAATAATAAAGGTGATTAAAATACCTGCTATAATACCCGTAATCAGATCTATAAATAGAGTCGTCAATAGGGTAACAAAGAAAATAATCAACTGTTCTTTACCTATAGTAAACAATTTTTTAATCAGTGTAGGTGATGCGAGTTTATATCCGGTATAAACTAAAATAGCCATTAGTGCTGGTAGCGGTATACGAGTTAATTGAGAACTGAAAAGCCATACAAAGGATACTAAAAACATCGCATGGGCAAAGTTTGATGATCTATTAGTACCACCATTGTTAACATTTACAGAGCTGCGTGCAATAACAGTAACTACATTAAGCCCGCCTAAAAAACCACTACTTATAGTAGCTAGGCCTAAAGCCTTTAAATCTCGATTGACATTAGATCGTCTTTTTTGTGGATCTAGTTGATCTACTGCTTTAATACTTAATAAAGATTCAATACTTGCAATAAGAGTAAGGGATAAAACACTGGCCCAAAAAGCCCAACTTCCCATAAGACCAAAATCAGGTACTGGAATTGAGGTCACAATTTCTGCACCACTAGGAATTTCTGGAATCATATATTCATTTGCAATAGGATGATCTTCCTTTAAAACAAGTTCATAGAAATAACTGGTTGCGATAGAAATAACCACAATCCACATAGGAGCTGGGAAAAGTTTAAAATATTTATTTCTAATTTCCCCATAGAAGATCATAATAAGTAACGCCACAACGCCTGCAATAGCAGCATGCGTTAACTGTATATCTTCATATTGAAAAACACTAATTATAGTTTGAGGTATGGCAAGAAGATAATCAATACTACTATCTAAGTCCAGACGATTCCCTAACATGATATGAAATTGCTTTCCTAATATAATAAGTCCTATAGCAGCTAGCATTCCTTGTATAGCACTAGATGGAAAAAAATCTGCAAGTTTCCCCATTCTTAAAAATCCTAAAAGAATTAATAAGACACCAGAACATATAATAGCAGCATATGCACCTTGAAAACCTAGTGTTGTAAAAGCTACTAACAAAACACCTACCAGTCCATTTCCGGGACCAGTTATTGTTACATTACTACCACCTAAAAAGGAGACTACCACACCACTTATAACAGCAGTAATAATACCAGCGATAGGCGGTGCTTCACTAGCCATTGCTAATCCCAGACCTAGAGGTAGTGCAATAAGACTTACCACAAATCCTGAGAAAATATTACTAGGCAGCTGGCCTATAAATTCCTTTATATTAAATTTAGATTTGGTCATCTTATAATAAGTACATCAGTAGGTAATTCAGTAAGGATATATTCTATATCATGTGGAAATAAGCGATCCCAGAAATTCATTTTGCCTGGCGCATTCATCACTAATAAGTCTGCTCTTGAAATTTGTGCAAAATGCCCAATGGAATATCCACGTGTGCCAAAAATAGGTTGCTTCTCAATGGATATATCAGATTTATAATTTTCAGGGATTTGATCTAGGATCCTATCGACACGCGCATCTTCTTGACGGCGTATTTTTTCTCTCTGTAAGTTTGCCTTGCGCAACGACGCGTCATCATCTACTTTAATAGATAGTTCACTTTCTTTAATTTCTTCTACAATAGTCAGTCTTTGTGTTTGCAGCGCATTTGCTACAAAAAAGGCCATTTGCACAGTCTCTGGTGTATGATCATCCTTAAGTCCATTAACCACTATGTGTTGACAAACTTGTCTTTCAACAGACGGCTTTATGAGAAGTAAAATAGAGCATGCCGCTGCACGAGTTATTTTACGAGCAATCGATCCCAGGTAGTAAGTAAGAATGTTTTCTTGCTGTAATGCTCCTAATATTATGAGATCTATATTTTTATTATCGATGTGATTTAGTATTACATCTACAGGCGTTCCACTCTTAAAATCTATTGAATAATCTAATGATTGATTTTTAAATGTTAATAAACATTTTTCAACACGATTTCTCTTTTCCTCACTTTCCTCACCTACATGAATAAGAGATAATTTAGCGTTAAATAAGAGCGATAATCTAGCTGCTTCATGCAAATTTGCCTTCAGGTTAGGAGAAAAAGCCACACCTATGGCGATATTTTTAAAGGGATGGGATGTCAATAGTTGGTTTTAAAATCTAAATATACCGTTAATTTGGGCCTTATTACGCTTTCGCGAAAGCGTAAACTACAACATCATTAGAGAAAAGGTCGTAATTTTCAACCAAAATATAGAATAATGCTAGAGTTAGCCGGAATTATAATACTTGGAATCCTTGCACAATGGATGGCGTGGAGATTTAAAATACCAGCCATATTACCTTTGATAATCATAGGTCTATTGGTAGGTCCTATTGCATCTTTGTATACAGAAGATGCCTCTAAACTAATTGAACCTATATGGAACGGACAGCAAGGTTTATTCCCAGGTGACAGTCTTTTTTACTTTGTATCTCTAGCGATTAGTATCATACTTTTTGAAGGTGGACTAACCTTAAAAAAAGAAGAAATACTTAATACAGGACCGGTTATAGGTAAGTTAATATCTGTTGCCGTGATTATTACATTTGCTGGTGCTGGTGTTGCGGCACATTATATTTTTGGACTTAGTTGGGAAATTGCCTTATTATTTTCTGCTTTAATAATTGTGACTGGACCTACTGTAATCACACCTATTTTAAGAAATATACCGCTTAAAAAAGACGTAAGTTCTATATTAAAATGGGAAGGGATTTTAATTGATCCTATAGGAGCTTTATTTGCGGTATTGGTGTTTGAGTTTATTAGTGCAAACGCAGGTGGCGAGTTTACATTAGTAGCTCTCGAAGAATTTGGTAAGATTGTATTGTTTGGATTCTCCTTTGGATTCTCATTTGCACATGCACTTGCTTTTTCAATTAAGAAAAAACTAATTCCTCATTACTTATTAAACGTCTTTACTCTTGCAGCTGTGTTGGGCGTTTTTGTGTTAAGTGATTCTTTTGCACACGAGTCTGGTTTACTAGCTGTAGTTGTTATGGGTATGGTTATGGGTAATATTAATTTACCTAACCTTAAAGAACTACTTTATTTTAAAGAGTCGTTGAGTGTTTTATTGATATCGATTCTGTTTATACTTCTTGCAGCAAATATTAATATGGAAGATTTGTACCTTATCTACAGATGGGAAACGGCAGTATTGTTTGCAATAGTATCCTTTATCATACGTCCATTAGGTGTATTTGCTAGTTCGATAAATAGTGGTTTAAAAATTAATGAGAAGCTATTTATATCATGGGTTGGACCTCGCGGTATTGTAGCGGCAGGTATTGCGTCACTTTTTGGTTCTAAACTGGTTACACAAGGTGTTGAAGGAGCAGAGTATATCACACCGCTCGTATTTATGATTGTATTAGGTACCGTATTATTAAATGCAACAACTGCCAGATTGTTTGCAAAAATTGTAGGTGTGTTCTTGAAGCAATCTGATGGTATTATGATCGTAGGAGCTTCAAAGTTCTCTAGATTAATAGCTAGTTATTTAAAAGTACATGGACGCAGTGTTGTACTAGTAGATACTAATACTAATAATGTGCGTATTGCAAAAGAAAAAGGATTGGATGCTGTAGCTGCAGATATTTATAGTGATGCCATAACCGATGATATTGAATTTAATAACATAGGTTTTCTAATGGCGCTTACAGGTAACTCGCAGATTAATGATTATGCACTAGAGCGTTTTACAGCACGTTTTGGAGAAAATGGCGCTTACCGATTAGTTCACTCTACTGAGGTGAGCAATCCTGATGAAAACCCTACAAGAGGTTTGTTTTCATCTACAGATGATTATGTAAACATGATGGAAGTAGCACGTTATTATGGAGAGATACATGAAATCACTATTAAATCACAAGAGCATTATGAAGGATTGATTGAAATCACAAAAACTGATGAAAACATCATACCTTTATTCATTAGAAAGAAAAATGAGATAGATATTATACCATCTACATCACTAGATATGGAAGTAGAAGAAGATAGTATGCTGGTTTATCTAGGTAAAAAAATTGTGGTGCAGGCGAGTGGTGATATTGTGATGGAGTAAAAAGAAATATAATTATAAAAAAAAAGGGACAGAAAATTAATTCTCTCCCTTTTTTAGATTTTATATGACTGGTTATGAATTCGCTATTTGAAATTCGTTTTCAATTACTTCAGACCTCGCATTTGAGAATACAGCGAGCATTGAGGTTCTCGAAATGCGGCTATAGAGAGTACGATGTACTGAAATATTCTTTTTAAATCCGGTCTTCGAGAACCTCAGACCTCGCTTTTGAGTTTACAGCGAGCATTGAGGTGGTCACTGAGCTTGACGAAGTACTCTCGAAATGCGGAATTTGTAATACGCTCTTAATTAATTAATCATTCAATTTCAACACCGCCATAAATGCCTGTTGAGGAATCTCTACATTACCTACCTGGCGCATACGTTTCTTACCTTTCTTTTGTTTTTCTAGAAGCTTACGTTTACGAGAGATATCACCACCATAACATTTTGCCGTTACGTCTTTACGTAGGGCTTTAATAGTTTCACGAGCAATAATTTTTGCTCCTACAGCAGCTTGAACAGGTATATCAAATTGTTGTCTAGGGATGAGTTCACGCAGCTTTTCTACCATCTTTTTACCTATGGTATAAGCGTTGTCAGCATGTATTAAGGCACTTAAAGCATCTACAGGTTGTGCATTTAAAAGAACATCTAATCTTACAAGTTTAGAAACACGCATTCCTATAGGCGCATAGTCAAATGATGCATAACCTTTAGAAACGGTTTTTAAACGATCATAGAAGTCAAAAACAATCTCGGCCAGTGGCATGTCAAAGGTAAGTTCAACACGCTCTGTAGTTAAGTATGTTTGATTAGTAACTATACCACGTTTTTCAATACATAAAGACATCACATTACCTACAAAATCTGATTTTGTAATAATTGTCGCTTTAATATATGGTTCTTCAACTCTATTTAATGTAGAAGGTTCTGGTAAATCACTTGGGTTATTAACGATGATGCGAGCATCAGGTTCTTTATTAGTATAAGCATAATAAGAAACGTTAGGCACAGTTGTGATAACCGTCATATTGAACTCTCGCTCTAGACGTTCTTGAATGATTTCTAAGTGTAACATACCTAAAAACCCACAACGGAATCCAAAACCAAGTGCAGCACTACTTTCTGCTGCAAACACCAAAGATGCGTCGTTTAACTGTAGTTTTTCCATACTAGAACGTAAGTCTTCATAGTCTTCAGTATCTACTGGATAAATACCGGCAAAAACCATAGGCTTAACGTCTTCAAAACCTTCAATCGGATTTGTAGTAGGGTTTGAATGATCTGTTATAGTATCACCTACCTTTACTTCTTTAGCCTCTTTAATACCGGTAATTAAGTAACCTACATCACCAGCTTTTATTTCTTTTTTAGGAACTTGATTCAATTTCAAAGTACCTATTTCATCTGCATAATAACTCTCGCCAGTAGCGACAAATTTGATGTGTTGTCCTTTTTTTATAGTTCCATTAATAACCCTAAAAATAGTCTCTACACCACGGAACTGGTTGTATTGTGAGTCAAAAACTAAAGCCTGTAACGGCTCATCAACATTACCAGTAGGTGCAGGAACACGTTCTATAATTGCGTCTAGAATATCTTGAATCCCTAGACCTGTTTTTGCACTAGCAGGTATTACTTCACTAGGATCACATCCTAATAAATCAACGATATCATCTGTTACCTCTTCTACGTTTGCACTAGGTAAGTCTACTTTATTAAGTACAGGTATGATTTCTAAATCATTTTCTAGTGCTAGATAAAGGTTAGAGATTGTTTGTGCTTGAATACTTTGCGCAGCATCAACAATTAAAAGAGCACCTTCACAAGCTGCAATTGATCGTGAAACCTCATAAGAGAAATCTACGTGACCTGGTGTATCTATCAGGTTAAGAATGTATTGCTCACCATCAGGTGCAGTATAATCCATTTGAATCGCATGCGATTTTATCGTTATACCGCGCTCACGTTCTAGATCCATATTGTCTAGTAATTGTGCTTGCGATTCACGTTTTGTAACCGTATGGGTAGCATCTAACAGTCTGTCTGCCAGTGTGCTTTTACCGTGGTCAATGTGTGCGATGATACAAAAATTGCGTATGTTCTTCATAGTCCGTTAAATACTGCTGCAAATATAATCTAATTCCTTGCCCAATTTTTTAAGGAGCTTTCCTATTTTAGAGGCTCTTTTATTTATTGCATGAAACTGATATCCATTTTATTACTATTCACTTCTTTAAGTACGTTTGCTCAAATTAATCTTACAGGTAACCTTATCGATTCTGACGGTGCTCCCATTGCTTTTGCAAATGTGGTACTTCTCGATGTAGAAGAGGGAATTTTTAAATACGGTACTTCAACTGATGAGACAGGAAACTTTTCTTTCCCTAATGTAATTAACGGCGATTATAATTTCAATGCCTCTTTTGTGGGTTATGTTACGCTTTCGCGAAAGCTGACTCTACAAAAAAACACTGCTCTTAACAATCTCACCTTAGAAACAGATGCTGCGCAACTAGACGCTGTAACAATCATCGCAGAGAAACCAACTATAGAGCGCAAGTCTGATCGTCTTATTTTTAATGTTGAAAACACAACCTTAAGCACAGGAAATGCATCACAGATTTTACAATCTACACCAGGAGTGTTTGAAATGAATGGTACTTATACTGTAAAAGGTAGTGTAGCCCAAGTGTACATTAATAACAAACGTGTTTATTTAAGTAATGAAGAATTAGAGCAATTATTAAGTGGATATAGCGGTGAGAATGTAAAAAGTGTTGAAGTTATTCATAATCCACCTGCTCGATATGATGCAGAAGGTGGCGCAGTAATTAATATCGTTACTAGTAAGAACGTCTCATTAGGCTATAAGGGCTCGTTAACGGGCAAGTATGAAATTGACACTTTTGCAAAATATAATATCGGTACCAGTCAGTATTATAAAAATAACTGGCTTAACGTGTACGCAAATTATAATTTTAATCCACGTAAAGACTTGACTCTCGAAGAATCTCAAGTAGGTTTTTTTAATAATGATGGAACAAGAAGCTCTCGCTGGTTTACTGATTTAAATAGTGTCTCACGCAGTCAGTCACATGCATTCAATACCATTATAGATATCAATATTAATGAGAAAAACAGCTTATCTATTTTAGGTTATCTAGGATTAGACAATGGTAGAGAGGTAGATACGGATGTGAATACCTTAATCTTACCACAAGGAGGAACTATGTTTAGTGGTTTTAATACGGATTCTAGTACGGGACGCGATGCCACTATTGGTTCTCTTAACTTAGGATGGAATAACATTATGAATGATAATGGCGGTACATTAAGTGTGGAAGGAAGTTACTTTTTTACTGAAGTAGACAATGGGCAAGACTTTTTCAGTACATTTTTTGATGACACGCAAACTACATCTAGTACAAACAGTTTCAATACCGTAGGTTTTCAAGATATAAATATATTTACTGCAAAAGCAGATTACCTTAATCAAATCGGTGCTTATTCACTATCTGCTGGATTAAAATATTCTGATATTTCATCTCAGAGTAAACAAGATTTTTTTGATACCAATATGGGTAGTAGTATAGACCCGTCACTATCAGATAACTATTCTTATGATGAGCATATTTATGCAGCATATGCGCAATTAGAAAGAGAATGGGCTAAATGGTCTTTTACCGGAGGATTAAGATTAGAACAAACAGATGTCGTAGGAGATAGTGAAACTTTAGGCTTAGTTAATTCTCAAAATTACCTCGGCTTTTTTCCTAATATATCGGTTACTCATAATCTTAATGAAAAGAATGATTTATCGTTAAGTTACAAACGCTCTATTGAAAGACCTAGGTATGGTGATTTAAATCCATTTAATAACTTTATAAATGATAATAATATAGAGTCTGGTAACCCTAATTTACAACCAGCCTTTACTAATAAAGTAACACTAGGGTGGACATACGACTATGAGTTATTTGTAGATGCTTACTACATTTATACTAAAGGTATTTTAGATAATTTACCTTTTCAAAATAATAATACAAACGTGTTGACCACACAAAGCGCTAATCTGAATTATGAATTTCAATATAGTGTTGATGCAACACTTATAAAATATCCTACTGAAAAGTGGACTTCTTTAACAAGTGTAAGTGCTTTTTATATGGAAAATGAATTTAAAGCCATACAATCAATTAGTGAGAACCAAAGATTAAATACTACAGGATTTTTTATTCAAACACAGAATTTATTTGAGCTTTCTAAGGATGGCACATTAAATATGTTAATAGAAGCAGATTATATTACTAGCATTCTTTTCGGTTCATACAAATATGAGAATATGCTAGCCAGTAGTATAGGCTTTTCAAAAAGATTATGGAATGATAGAGCTATATTAACTGCAAAGTATAGTGATATATTTCTTTCACAAAACCAGCCTTTTGTAAGTCGGTATGCAAATCAAGATAATCGCGTGTTAACCATTCCAGAAACTCAATTATTTACTATAGGATTTACTTATAAATTTGGAAACTTTAGATTAGATAATCGAGAGCCAGAAGCTTCAGAAGAATTAGAACGTACTGGTAAAAAAACTAAAGGATTATAAAACGCATTAATTCTCTTCAATTCAAATTAGATTATACCTTATTTTTGCAACATGCCTAAAATAGGAGATATACAATTACCCGATTTCCCACTACTACTTGCACCTATGGAAGATGTAAGTGATCCACCTTTCCGCGCACTTTGCAAAGAAAATGGAGCAGACGTGGTCTACACAGAATTCATATCTAGTGAAGGATTGATACGTGATGCCGCAAAAAGCACCATGAAACTAGACATCTATGAGGCAGAACGTCCTGTGGGGATCCAGATTTTTGGTGCAAACCTAGACTCGATGTTACAGTCTGTAGAAATCGTAGAACGTACTAAACCAGATATTATAGATATCAACTTCGGTTGTCCAGTGAAAAAAGTAGTTTCTCGTGGTGCTGGAGCTGGGATATTAAAAGATATAGATCTTATGGTATCTCTTACAGCTGCCATGGTAAAACATACGGATTTACCTATAACGGTAAAGACTAGACTAGGCTGGGACGACGACTCTATAAAAATTGTTGAGGTTGCAGAGCGTTTACAAGATGTAGGTATTAAAGCCATATCTATCCATGGCCGCACACGTGCCCAAATGTATAAAGGAAATGCAGACTGGAAACCTATTGCAGCTGTAAAGAATAATCCTCGAATGCACATTCCAGTTTTTGGTAATGGAGATGTAAATACTCCAGAACGTGCATTAGAAATGCGTGACGATTATGGACTGGATGGTGCTATGATAGGTCGTGCCAGTATAGGTTATCCATGGTTTTTTAGAGAAGTAAAGCACTTTTTTGAGACTGGAGAGCATATGGCAAAACCAACTATGCAAGAGCGTGTAGAGGTCGCAAGACGTCATTTAGAAATGTCTATTGCTTGGAAAGGAGAAACTTTAGGTGTCTTTGAAACCAGACGTCATTATACTAACTATTTTAAAGGGATTCCTAATTTTAAAGAATACCGAATGAAAATGGTTACCAGTGATGACTCTAAAGGTGTTTTTGACACCTTTAATGAAGTACTCGATAAGTTTGGTAACCATAGATTTGATTATAGATAAGGCTTAATTAAATAAAACCCTTTTTATTTGAAACACATAATAGATATACGTTTTTATTGAATTTGATCAGGACGTCTTATATGTGCAGAGTTTGAACAATTTGAATCATGACAATTCATGCGATGAAGCACTTTTTTCTTATCGATGTTCTTAGATTGTGGCGTATTAACTGTGGTCTTTTCATTTCCTGACGCAGCTATAGCAACACTAAACATAAAAAGTAATGGTAATAAGACTAGTTTTAAATTTTTTCCGACAGAAAAAACTTCAATCAGTCTCATTCTTTTAATTACTAGGCCTATTGGATTATAATTTTGCTTGAGAAAGCAACGCTTCATTGATTCGTCTAGATGCGATATAACTTGCTATAATACCTAATATGGATGTTGTCCCTATGGCAACAGCAACATTAGTTAAGACCATTTCAAAAGGATAAGGAAGTCCTGGAGCTATATAAAGAAGACTATATTCTATCTGTAGGTAAACAAAGGCAACACCTATAAAGAGACCTATTAATCCACCACTTATCGTCATTAAACTACCTTGAATAAAAAATATTTTACGTAAAGATTTCACACTAGCGCCTAAATCTAATAAGGTTTTTAAGTTTTGTTTTTTATCCAGAATCATCATGATTATGGACCCTAAAACATTAAATAGCGCGATGATTAGTACTAAAGTAAAGATCAGATAAACAGCAAGGTTCTCTGAATTAAGCATTTTGTATAAACCATCATTCATTTGAAGTCTATTTTTAATAACTATAGGGACATCAAATAATGCTTCTATTTCTTCTCTTATTTGATCTTCGTCAACATCAGGTGAAATTTTAATCTCTAAGCTACTTGCCTGGTCACCATTATAATCCAATAATTTTCTGGCAGCTGTAATGGTTGTAAAAATATATTTACTGTCTAGATTTTCATTAATACTAAAAACTCCCGTAGCGACAACATCAATCTGACTAAAAGAATCCCTATAATTTAAAGCGTTAATCGCATTTTTTCCAGGTTTAGGCACCATGATTTGTAAAAACCTACCATAATTATCTACTTGTAAAGAAAGCTCATCAGATATTGCTGCACCAGCGACAACTTGTAAATCACTGTTGCCTAGCCAACTACCTTCTAGCAATATCGTGTCTGTTTTTATGATTTGGTCATAATTACTGTCGACACCTTTGATGTAAGCAATGTCGTTTTTGCCATCGTAATGTAAAAAAGCTTTTTCTTCAATGGTAGCACTTAGCAATGTGATACCAGATATGTTTTCTAGCTCTCGCTTTCGCGAAAGCGGAATCTCTATAACTTTACCATTTAAAGGAGTAACCTTAAGGTCTGGATCAAAATAACTACTAAACTCTGTACTAAAACTTTTTAATCCTGAGAATCCAGAAAGCACAATGAATAAGGCAGCTGTCCCAACAATAGTTATTATAAAACTAAGTATGTTGATAATGTTAATGGCGTTTTTACCATTTTTAGATACCAGATATCGCTTTGCGATGTAATAAGAAAAGTTCACTAAGATTTTTTTCTGCGCGGCAATATATTTGGATTTTCAATAGGATTGTTAAGACCTTTAAGTTCTCTATCTATTTGATCCATATACTCAAGAGAGTCATCATTAAAGAACTGTAATTCAGGCATGCGGCGCAACTGGTGACGTACCTTTGCAGCTACTTGATGTCTCAATTCTGGTCCTATTTCTACAATTTCTTGAACAACGGCTGCAGCCTTATCTGCAGGAAAGACGGACAGGTATGCTTTTGCATATCCCAGATCGGGTGTTACCGTAACCTTAGTTACAGATACTAGTAAGTTCTTAACGGTGTTCTTTCTTAAAAAATCCTGTATTACAGAAGATATGTCCTCTTGAAGAATACCACTAATCTTTTTCTGTCTATTACTTTCTTCCATGCGACAAAGGTAAGCAAATGGTTTTGTGATATTTTTGAAAAATAAATTAAAGAGTTATGTTAGGAAAAATTGAGCATTTAGGAATTGCTGTTAAAGATTTAAAAAAAGCAAATCAAACCTATGAGAAACTTTTAGGAAGGAAACCATACAAAAGTGAGGCTGTAGAAAGTGAGCATGTAATGACATCGTTTTTTAAATCTGGAAAGAATAAAATTGAGTTATTAGCTGCTACTCATGAAGATAGTGCTATTGCAAAATATATAGAAAAAAGAGGTGAAGGTATACATCACGTTGCTTTTAATGTTAAAGATATTAAAGCAGAATTAAAAAGATTAGAAAAAGAAGGATTCAAAATTTTGAATCATGAGCCTAAGAAAGGTGCTGATAATAAATGGGTTGCATTTATTCACCCCAAATCTGCCAATGGTGTATTGGTAGAGTTATGTCAGGAAATTGAAGAATAGTTTGTACAAAAAGAATTATAGTTTAAATTTGCAGACTTTTTAGGACATACTATTCCATTAAAATAGTTGTCGGGCCTATAACTCAGTTGGTTAGAGTATCTGACTCATAATCAGAAAGTCCCTGGTTCGAGCCCAGGTGGGCCCACAAGTTTAAAAAACCTCAGTTTTAAAGCTGAGGTTTTTTTATTTTGTAAAAGTGATATATCTCTGTATTAAATTGGTTTTAGAATAAAATGTGAACCTTTTAAATGAATATGGGATAAATCTCAGGCTCTTTTCAAGTTTAAAAATCGTATTTCATCGATGAAAAGCATTGTTTTTAAACTTTACATCAAGTTCACATTACTTTTTTGCGCTAATTCAATTAAAGTTTTATTTTCGCATTCGTTAAAACAACTATGAGCAATATTCTTTCACTTTCCCTAACAGTGTTAGTACAACAAGCAACACCACCTGTTCCTAAGATGGGTATACCGCCACCTGTAGGAGACGTTCCATTGGATGGAAATATATGGTTCTTAATAGCAAGTGCTGTTATTATAGGCGCTATTGCTGTTTATAAAAGCCGCCGAAGAGCATTATAAACCCATTAATCTTTTTACATATTTACCGATAACGTCAAATTCTAAATTGACGACGTTATTCTTTTTTAATGTTTTAAAACCTGTATGCTCATACGTATAAGGTATTATAGCTACAGAGAATCCATTAATTTTAGAGTTAACCACAGTAAGGCTGACACCATTTATGCAGATGCTACCTTTTTCAATAGTTACGTTATGTAAGTCCTTATCGTACTCAAAAGTAAATATCCATGAGCCGTCTTTATTAATAATATCTTTACAAACTGCTGTTTGATCAACATGACCTTGAACGATATGACCATCCAGCCTAGCGTTCATTTTCATAGCCCGTTCTATATTTACAATATCACCTATAATAAGTGCACCGATATTTGTTTTCTGTAAGGTCTCTTCAATTGCGGTAACAACATATTTATTACCATCAATGGCAACTACCGTTAAACAGACACCATTGTGTGCAACACTTTGATCTATTTTTAACTCACTAGTGATATTGCTCTCTAGTGTTAAGTGTAAATTTGTATTTTCTTTTTTGAGTTGAATAACTCTTGCAGCAGACTCTATAATTCCTGTAAACATAAGTGATGAAAAACCGTTACTTTTATCTTCTCAAAAATACGGCGAAAAACAAAGCACCGCATGAACAAAAAGCAAAACAATAGAGTAGGAATCTCATTAGGTGATCCTAATGGAATAGGTGGAGAGATTATTTTAAAAGCATTTGAGAATAATCAGATGTTGGAGCTATACACTCCAGTGATTTTTGCAAGTACAAAACTTTTATCTTACTACATTAAAACTTTAAAACTTAATATTAAAATTCATGGAATCACCTCGCTGGATGATGTTGTGGATGGTAAGGTAAATGTAGTACGATTAATTAAAGAGCCGTTTAGGGTAAATTGGGGAACGGTTGATCCTGTTGCTGGTGAACTAGCAGTACGTAGTTTAAAGGCGGCAACAGAGGCTTTAAAATTAAATCAAATCGATGTTTTAGTGACGGCTCCTATTCATAAAGAGTCTATACAGTCAGAAGAGTTTAAATTCCCAGGTCATACCGACTATCTTAATCAAGAGTTAGAAGGGGAAAGTTTGATGTTTATGGTTTCTGAAGATCTAAGAGTAGGATTACTTACAGATCACATACCCTTAAAAGAGGTTCCTAGCCAAATTACAGAAAAACTTATCAAAACAAAAATAGGCACCATTAAAGAGTCGTTGAAGAAAGATTTTGGAATCGTTAAGCCTAAAATTGCTGTACTAGGTATTAATCCTCATGTAGGAGATAATGGCGTTATAGGCACAGATGACCAAGAATCATTAATTCCTGTTCTAGAAGAATTGAGAAAAGATGGTACGTTAATATTCGGACCATATCCAGCAGATAGTTTTTTTGGAAATAAAAAACATTTGCAATTTGATGCTGTTTTAGCATCTTATCATGATCAAGGATTAGTGCCGTTTAAAACGATTACATTTGGTTCTGGTGTCAATTATACTGCAGGATTAAGTCATGTAAGAACTAGTCCAGATCATGGAACTGGATTTGATATTGCAGGAAAGGGAAGTGCAAATCCATCTTCATTTATGGCGGCTATACATACTGCGGTCACTGTTTTTAAGCACAGAAAGATGTATGATGAGCTATCTGCAAACCCGTTAAAAAATATTTCTAAAAAACGTAGATAATATTAACAATGTATTTTTAATAACTTTTATTATCTTTGCCCGCTCGTTTAACGAGGAAGATTATGGAACTCAAAGATTTTAATATTTCCTTTGTTGGTTTAAAGCAGGGGAAACATCAGTTTCTATATGAGGTTGATAATACGTTTTTTGAAAATTTTGGTTTTGAGGACTTCAATAGTTCTCAGTTAAATGTTGAAGCCACATTAGATAAAAAATCCACTATAATGGAATTGCATCTAGAGGCTTCAGGTTCAATTAATGTCAATTGTGATGTTACTAATGAGCCATTTGACTTGGACATTGAAACAGAAATGGATGTCATTATTAAATTCGGTCCAGAATATAATGATGATAATGAAGAGCTACTCATTTTACCACATGGCGCTTATGAATTAAACATAAGTCAATTTGTGTATGAAATGTTGGTGCTAGGTATTCCATTGAAAAGAGTTCATCCAGGAGTAGAAGACGGATCATTAGATTCAGATTTGCTCGATAAATTGGAAGAGCTGCAGCCGAAAGACCTTGATATTATAGAAGACAATAAAGAAAGTACTGATCCCAGATGGGACGCATTAAAAAAAATACAAACGGATAATAATAAATAGCCATGGCGCATCCTAAGAGAAAAATCTCCAAAACAAGAAGAGATAAAAGAAGAACTCACTACAAAGCTAGTGTTCCACAAATTGCAACAGATAGCACAACTGGTGAAGCACACCTTTACCACAGAGCACACTGGCATGAAGGTAAATTATATTACCGCGGTAATGTATTAATCGACAAAGCAGAAGAAGTAGAAGCATAGTTTGCTGATTTATCAAATCAGTAGAAAACAAAGCTTTTCTTTACAAATTCATAAAAAATGACACGTTTTTAATTAAAACGTGTCATTTTTATTTATTTCTGCAAGTTTTTCAGTAGCTTTCACGGCTCTAATAATTACTAGAATCACCTGTATGAGTAACATCAAAGCGGCGATTACTGCAGTAGGCGGCTATGTGCCAGACTACAAGCTTACTAACGCTATCCTAGCGACTATGGTTGATACAAATGATGAGTGGATCACTACTCGTACTGGTATCAAAGAACGCAGGATTTTAAAAGATAAGGATAAGGGAACCTCGTACCTTGCTATTCAAGCGGCGCTAGACCTTATCAAGAAAAAAGATTTAGATCCTTTATCTATAGACTTAGTCATAGTAGGAACTGTGACACCAGACATGCCTGTAGCATCAACGGCTGCTTATGTAGCAAGTGAGATAGGTGCGGTTAATGCATTTTCTTATGATTTACAAGCTGCATGTTCTAGTTTCCTTTATGGAATGAGCACAGCAAGCAGTTATATTGAATCTGGTCGCTATAAAAAAGTACTCCTTATAGGCGCAGATAAAATGTCTAGTATTATTGATTACAAAGATCGTACTACATGCATCATTTTTGGTGATGGCGCTGGAGCTGCTCTATTTGAAGCTACTGAAGATCAAAAGGTAGGATATGAAGACGAAATATTAAGAAGTGATGGCGTAGGTAGAAACTTCTTGAAAATTGAAGCTGGAGGTTCTTTAATGCCAGCAAGTCATGACACTATAGATAATAACCAGCACGTTGTATTTCAAGATGGAAAAAACGTTTTCAAATATGCAGTCTCTAATATGGCAGACGTCGCAGAGAAGATTGTTAAACGTAACAATCTTACTAATGAAGATGTGGATTGGTTAGTACCTCATCAAGCAAATAAGCGTATTATAGACGCTACCGCTAAAAGAGTCAACTTACCAGATGAAAAAGTAATGATGAATATAGATCGCTATGGAAACACCACTAGTGCTACATTACCATTACTATTAAACGAATATGAATCTCAATTAAAAAAAGGTGACAAGTTGGTGTTTGCTGCATTCGGCGGTGGATTCACTTGGGGCTCTATTTTATTAACATGGGCTTATAATAGCTAATCATAACCACTTAAATTATGGATATAAAAGAAATTCAAAACTTAATCAAGTTTGTAGCAAAATCTGGAGCTAGCGAGGTAAAGCTAGAAATGGATGACGTTAAAATCACAATTAGAACTGGATCAGACTCTAATGAAGTGACTTATGTACAACAAGCAATGCCTATGCAAGCAGCACCTATGCCACAAGCAGCTCCTGCAGCGGCACCAGCTGCAGCACCAGCAACAGAGGCTGCACCAGCACCAGCAGCAGATGATAACAGTAAATATGTTACTGTAAAATCACCTATTATTGGTACTTTTTATAGAAAACCTTCTCCAGATAAACCACTTTTCTGTGAAGTAGGAGATAGTATTAAAGAAGGTGATACACTTTGTATTATTGAGGCTATGAAACTTTTCAATGAAATTGAAAGTGAGGTATCTGGTACTATCGTAAAAGTTTTAGTAGATGATTCTTCTCCGGTAGAATTTGACCAACCATTATTTTTAGTAGATCCTTCTTAATTAATAAGAAGGATTTTTTGTGGATACGCTTTCGCAAAAGCGTAAATACCACATTTACACTAACATAAAAAACGTATCATGTTTAAAAAAATATTGATAGCAAATCGTGGTGAAATAGCTCTTAGAGTTATTAGAACCTGTAAAGAGATGGGAATCAAGACAGTAGCTGTTTATTCTACTGCTGATGCTGATAGTCTCCATGTTAAATTTGCAGATGAGGCTGTTTGTATAGGACCACCACCTAGTAACTTATCTTATCTTAAAGTTTCTAATATCATTAGTGCTGCAGAAATCACAAATGCAGATGCTATTCACCCAGGATATGGATTCCTTTCTGAAAATGCAGATTTCTCTCGTATATGTGGAGAGCACGATATCAAATTTATCGGCGCTAGTCCAGATATGATTGCAAAAATGGGAGATAAAGCAACTGCAAAAGAAACCATGAAAGCTGCTGGTGTACCTTGTGTACCAGGATCTGATGGTATTATTGCAGATTTTGAGGATTGTAAAAAAATTGCTTTAGAAACTGGATATCCTGTCATGCTTAAAGCGACTGCCGGTGGTGGTGGTAAAGGTATGCGTGCTGTATGGAAAGAAGAAGACCTACTAGCAGCTTGGGAAAGTGCTCGTCAAGAAAGTAAAGCTGCGTTTGGTAATGATGATATGTACATGGAAAAACTCATTGAGGAGCCACGTCATATTGAAATTCAGGTTGTAGGTGATTCTTATGGAAAAGCATGTCACTTAAGTGAACGCGATTGTTCTGTACAGCGTCGTCACCAAAAATTAACGGAAGAAGTACCTTCTCCATTCATGACTAAAAAGTTGCGTAAGGATATGGGAGAAGCTGCCGTTAAAGCTGCAGAATTTATTAAATATGAAGGAGCTGGTACGGTAGAATTCTTAGTAGATAAGCACCGTAATTTCTACTTTATGGAAATGAATACTCGTATTCAAGTAGAGCACCCTATCACAGAACAGGTAATAGATTTTGACCTTATAAGAGAACAAATTTTAGTTGCCGCTGGTGTAAAGATATCAGGTAAGAATTATGAGCCTACATTACACTCTATAGAATGTCGTATTAACGCTGAGGATCCTTATCACGATTTCCGTCCTTCTCCAGGTAAAATAACTACACTTCATGCACCAGGCGGTCATGGTGTGCGTCTAGATACTCATGTTTATGCAGGTTATTCTATCCCGCCTAATTATGATTCTATGATAGCAAAGTTAATTACTACTGCACGTACACGTCAGGAAGCAATTGATAAAATGAAAAGAGCTCTAGATGAGTTTGTAATTGAAGGTATTAAAACTACAATTCCTTTTCATAGACAGCTAATGGATCATCCAGATTATGTTGCAGGTAATTATACCACAGCATTTATGAATGATTTTGAGATGGAAGCAAAGAAATAAAAATAAATTTCCAAATATTAAAAAGTCCCATATTACAACTAGTAATATGGGACTTTTTTTGAAGGCTAATTCAATTAATCTTTATTACAGGTCGTTTGTACTTCTAGCGCTCGTTCTTTTCCCCATGATGGTGTAAAGCCAGTTACTACTTCTTCATTAAATAATAAAATAGCTTTATCAATGAGTTTACAATAAGGTGTGATGTCTTTACCAAAGTATTTTGCACTACCCATCAACCACTCTGCTCTAGAAAGTGCAACTCTAGGATTTTCCGGCGCTATATTATAAGCTTTCTCATATAAAGCTGTTGTTTCTGCAGATAATTTCATTCCAAATGTTTTTGCATCATAGGTAATCCAGCAAGTATTTAAAAGTCCCTGTAAAACCATTAATTCTGGATTATTTGTAGAAATTGCCTTGGCATCGTTAATATAGTCTTGTGCTTTTTTCATGTAAAGCACAGTCTTGTCTTTTGGATTTTGTCCCCAAGAGCTATTTATATTACATAGCGCCACATAATAGGCTGGTTCCCATCTATCAGACTCGGCAGCGGCGACTCTTTCAAATTGTTGCGATGCAGCGAGTAAATCTGTTTTGATAAGCTCTAATCCTTTAATCATTGCTTTTTCATAGCCCGATTGAGCGTTTATAGAAAGAGTTAAGAACAGAATAATAAGAGTAGTAATTGATTTCATAATAAAGGTTTTAGAAGTTGTTGATATAGTAAATATGCTGTGTATTACGCTTTCGCGAAAGCGTAATCAACCCAACTGTCGTATCTTGATACTGAGTTGTGCAAAGCAAAATTTTATAGATTATCTAGTTGATTGTCATTACTACCTAGCGTCCAAAAGAAGCCTACAAAAATAAATCTGTCTGCAGCCTGACCTATGGATCTACGATCAAAATTGCCCATCTGATCAGGTATATTACTGTATTGATAATTAAATATATTTTCTCTTCCTAAGATATTTGTCACTGATAGGAATACGATTTTTTGTTGATCGATGAGATATGCCCAGTTTAAATTTAAACTTTGAAATGAGGTTGTTTTATCATTAAGAAAACCTTCTAGGTTAGGATTAGTAAATGTTCTACCACTGGTATAATTGTAGGTAATACCTATTTGTGATTTTAAATCCTCAACCCAATACTTTCCTACCGCGCTGAAGTTATGTGAACTGGCAAAATTAGGCGTTGCAGTTTCTTGAAAATTAAGGTACTGTCTTTCAGTATCTAGATAAGAGTAGCTGATCCAGTAGTCTAAATTTTTAACAGTTTTCTCATCGCGCCAAAATATATCTAGTCCAGTCGCATAGCCATCTCCATTTACCTCAAAATTACTATCAAATTGTGGTCTGTCAGTATCATAGGTTAATAGACTAGAATAGTTTTTGTAGTAGGTCTCTGCACGTAGCATGCGACCATCTTTTTGATATAAAAAATTAAGGATATAATGCTCTGCACTTTCTGGTGCTAGTTGCTCATTATATTGAAGAATATTATTTTGAGCCTGCTGATAGAACTGCCCATAAGCAATAGATGCCTGCCAATTCTTAGATACACTTATGGCAGCGCTCAATCTAGGAGATATAAGTAACTCTTCACTTAAGCCATAATAATCTGCTCTTACACCAGCTTTAAAGGCAAGATCTTTAGATAGAAAAACTTCAGCCTCTGTAAAAACGCCTGAATTAGAAGAATTAACAGATGATTCAAAAGCGTTATCTTCTATAACAACACCTTCTTTATAGTTGATGATAAACTGTTCTACACCGTAGTGGATTTTAAAGTAATTATTGTAACGCTTACGCAATTTTATTTTTGCATGTAATGCATTTTCTCTAGTGTCCACATCTGTACCTGCAACGTTAATGTCATTACGATCATGTGCTAGACTAAGACCAGTTTCCATTTTCCAATCATTGTTAAGACGCTGCTCATAGTTTAAATTCCCGTAGTAATTCCCGTTTTTAAGTCCAAAGAATATCCCATCCTCTATATTAATATCTTCTTGTAGGATACTAAAATTACTATAAGAATAAGCACTGTAAGCCTTAAACATCCCTTTCTCGAGTTGATGTCTATAGACAGCTTCACCACTAATAGATTCATATGGATCTTCAAACTGATTGTTTTGCGGTATTAACTGATTATAAGGACCTAGGTTAATATAACTAGCATTAACACTAACACTATTCTTTCCCCATATTTGTGTATTTCCCACGCCGCCACCGACACTCATGATTTGTAAGTCTGTTTTTTCCTCTGTAGGTATATCAGTGGTATTTAATAATAATACACTCGATAGAGCGTCACCATACTCTGCACTGTAACCACCAGTAGAAAATGATATTCCATCAAATAAGAAAGGAGAAAACCTTCCTCGTGTAGGTATATTTCCAGTAACTGGCACAAAAGGGCGGAATACTCTACTATTATCAATAAATACTTGAGTTTCCTCACCACTTCCACCACGTACAAAAAGACGCCCATCATCTGGATTTGCACTCGTTCCTGGAAGTGTTTGCAATGCACCGACAAAATCACCTACTGCACCAGCCGTGGTTACTATATCAAGTGGTTTAAGTGCGCTCGCCTTAGAACTGTCTCCAGCACTTAAAGTTCCAGCATTTAGAATCACAGAGTTAAGACTATTTACGCTTTCGCGGAAGCGTATTTCTACACCATTCAGCTCTCTAACGTCAGATTGCTGGATATAATCTTCATAGCCTATAAAACTGGCGACTAAGGTTACTGTAGAAGTTTCAGTAGTTTCAAAAGAGAACTTACCATCTATATCGGTCGTGGTGCCATCATAAGTTCCTTTTAAATAAACATTTGCTCCTAGAACGGGTATGTTTTTTTCATCTATAACCTGACCGCTTACAATGGTCTGTGCAAGACTGGATATTGATAAGGTCATAATTAGTAATAAGAAAAGAGTTTTCATAGGTCATGGTTTGATGATACAAACATCCTATGAAATAAGGCTGATTACTATTCTCTTTTACTGAGTTGTTGATTTTTTAAACTGAGTTGTCTAAGTTTTAATTGCTCTTTAAAGCTAATTTCACTTTTTGACCAGGATCAAGCTTCTCAAAAGAGTTAAATAACAAGGTTTCATCCTGACATGTAACTTGAATAAGATAATCTACTCCTTTAAAATAAGCGCTCTTTACAATTGCATCAACGCCTTTTTCATTAACAATAAGCTGTTCTGGATAGCATATGATTTCTTTAGTATTATTGAACCATCCTACAGGTATGATATTTACCTCGTTGAATAAAGAAGCTCCATATTTATTTAAGGGCTTTTGATAGCAATCAATTGTTTTTCTATGATCAATGACTTGACCATTGCGCATGATGATAGTTTCATGTGTGAATGGCAATACATCATCCTTATCATGTGTAGCAATCAAACATGTGATGTTCTCTTTTCTCAAATAAGAAAAAAGGCTACGTCGTAAATCGTTTTTTCTAAAATTGTCAATATTGGAAAAAGGCTCATCTAATAATAGAACCTCAGGCTGTTGAGCGAGCGCTTTAGCAATCGCTACACGTTGTTTTTGTCCGCCGCTTAGTGTTTTAACCTTACGATCTTTAAAGTCGCTCATATCGACTATATGAAGTAAATCTGTAATGCGAGTTACTCTATCATCAATCTGTATAGAAAGATGTTCACCTACATTTTCAAAAACGGTAGTGAATGGCATTAAATCAAATTCCTGTGGAACATATTTCATCATAGGGTGTCCTGGCACAAGATGAAAATCTGCACCATCTAATTTTTTACCTTCAAAAGTGATCTCTCCACTTTCTTCTTGCAGTAAGCCGTAAATTAAGTTCAGTAATGTACTTTTTCCACAACCGCTTTCTCCTATGAGTGCCACATGTGTTCCTTGTTCAATTTTTAAATTGATATGATGTAAGGCTTTACCTTGTGGATAAGAAAACTGAACGTCTTTTAAATGTAGCATGCTACAAAGGTATTTGCTAGAAACTAAAAAACCCATGCAATTTGCATGGGTTTAATATTATTGAGCAGATGTATTAATCTAAAACATTGTTTTGATAGATATTAACGGTACCACTATCCTCATTACTGATAATTAGAAGTGCTTTGTCACTGCCGCTTTCTTCTCGCGGAATCATTAATAAACTTTCTGGGGCTTTATCGCCTATTGGCTCTAGCCACGTTAGGAATACTGGATTATTTGGGTTTGTGACATCATATAATAGAACACCATCTGTACGTTCCATTGCTACAGCGAGTATATATCTATTGTTTATAGAATTAGTGTTTGATGTATTACTTTTTATTTCTAAAACAGCTACTGCTTCTGGCTCAGCACCTTTATCATCACTACGTCCATCTTCATCATTGAATCGTGTAGGGTTTATATTTAAAGTGTTTACTGCTATACTATTTCCACTATCATAAACAAGGTTTCCATTGGTATCCCAAAAGCTGAAGCTACGAGCACCGTATCCATAAATTACATCATAATCTCCGTCACCATCGATATCACCGTTTGCAGTTGTTGTCTTTAATCGACCGATATTCTCATCCATTTGTAAACTAGCTGCATCAGGAAAAGCTGTTGGGTCTAAAATAAGGTCCTTAACTCTTTCTTCTTCAGAATATCCATCGTAATCGCGAGCGTCTCCTTCATTTGCTGTAACGATCAATTCTTGCCCATTTATTGTAACGATATCCATTCCGTCTGGATGATAATAAGAAAGTACAGGCCAATTTTTTAATTGGGTTACACCATCTCTATCACTGGCATCTATGCTATTTAAAGGGTTATTATAATCTTTAACACCATATGCTTTTACATAATTTATAGCTGCAGTATTAACGTCTATACTCATTAGAGCATTATTTTCTTGGCAAGTTACATATGCGGTATTCCCATCTTCTGATACAACTATGTACTCTGGTTCTAAATCTTGAGCTACAGTGGCGCCTGGGCCATAAATACGAACGCCATCATTTTTTAAAGATGCCTCTTGATTATTTAAACTCGCAAAATTGATTAATTGTATCGCTCCATTTGAAAGTGTGATGATACCTACTGTTCCTTCAGGATCAATGGTATAATCATCATTAGGCTCACCTTCACAGGCAACAAGAATTTTTTCACCATCTGGTGTAAAAGTAACCATATCTGGTAATGCGCCTACAGTATAATTATTTAATAGGGCTTGACTATTAATGTCATAAGTAACGACTGTACCATTAAGCTGCTTATTGTCATTTTCTACCGCTACGGCAATTATACCATCACCAACTGCTACACTATTAGGAGATCCACTACTTAATGAAATAGCTGGTTGTTCCATTGGAATGCTAGGATTTGATAAGTCATAAACATTAATCTGATTTGACTCTGCATTTATAACAAATAGCTTCTTACTGACGATATCATAGGCACTTATTTCAGCACTGCCTTCACCACCGACTTGAATAGTTGCAGCTCTTTGAAAATTTACTTCAGTAGATAGTGAGATTTGATCACTAGTATCATCATCATCATTATTACAACTACATAATATAATTGCAATTAAGGCATAAATTATTTTATTCATTTTATTGATTTTTTGGCATGTACAAAAAAAAGTCTTCAATAACTGAATGGTGTTAGCTAAGTCTTATATGATGGTTTATAAAAGATTATATAAAGGTTATGCAATAAAAAAACCCATACTATTTGCATGGGTTTTAACAATTATCTTCTAATGAAATCTAAGATTTACATTTTTACTCTTGTACTAAGTTCTGGTAGTTCTTCAAATCCCATATTAAATAAGGCAAAACTATAAATATCTGTTTGTTCTTGAATTACTTGTGCGGTTGATTTACCTGCACCGTGACCAGCATCAGTCTCTATTCGTATTAAGGTAGGAGCATCTCCAGCTTGTTTAGATTGCAGTTCAGCAGCAAATTTAAACGAGTGTGCTGGAACGACACGATCATCGTGATCGCCAGTAGTTACCATCGTCGCAGGATAAGAAACACCTTCTTTAATATTGTGTAATGGAGAATATCCTTTAAGGTATTCAAACATTTCTGGATTATCCTCTGCAGTTCCGTAGTCATAAGCCCATCCTGCACCAGCAGTAAACTTATTATATCGCAACATGTCTAACACACCTACTGCTGGGAATGCTACACCGGCTAGATCTGGTCGCTGTGTCATCGTTGCACCTACTAATAATCCACCGTTAGAACCACCTTGGATGGCAAGATATTTTGTAGAGGTGTAATCGTTATCTTTTAACCATTCTCCTGCAGCTATAAAATCATCAAACACGTTTTGCTTTTGCATTTTAGTACCAGCGTCATGCCATTTTTTACCATATTCACCACCACCGCGTAAATTTGCAACGGCATAAATACCGCCCATTTCCATCCACGCAGCTCTTGAAACTGAAAAACCAGGATTAAGTGAGATGTTGAAACCACCATAACCGTAAAGTATTGTTGGGTTTTTACCATCTAATACTAATCCTTTCTTATGTGAAATAATCATAGGGATTTTAGTTCCATCTTTAGAGGTGTAAAACACTTGCTTTGATTCATACTCATCACTATTAAATTGAATCTCTGGTTTGCGATATAGTTTTGAATCACCAGTGGCGATGTCATATAAATAAGTACTTCCAGGAGTGGTATAATTTGTAAAGCTATAGTAAAGTGTTTTATCTTTCTCTTTAGCGCCAAAACCGCCCACATTTCCTATTCCGGGTAATTTTACTTCTCTAACAAGAGTACCATCATAATTATACTGTTGTATTTTAGATACGGCATCTACCATATACTCTGCAAAGATGTATCCACCACCTGTAGATGGTGATAGCACATTTTCTGTTTCTGGTATCACGTCTACCCAACTTTCTTGAGTAGGATTAGAAAAATCTGTCGATACTATACGTTTATTAGGCGCATTATAATCTGTTACCAACCATAACTTAGAACCTTCATTATGCAGTAAATAAGTGTTGGTATCAAAATTATCTAGAACGGTTACTAGTGGTGCATTGGGTTTATTTAATTCTTTCATAAACATCTTACCACCATTAGTAGATGTACTTGCAGAAATGACTAAGTAGTTTTGATCATCAGTAACGCCACCACCAACATATCTATACTTTTGATCTGCTGTACCACCAAAGATAACTTGATCTTCACTCTGTGGTGTACCTAACTTATGATAATACAGTTTATGCTGATCTGTCATAGCACTCAGCTCACTACCGTCAGGCTTATCATAACTAGAATAGTAGAAACCATCATTACCTTTCCAAGACATTCCAGAAAATTTCACGTCTTTTATGGTATCTCCTACTTGAGTTAAATCTTTAGTGTTTAAAACGATAATTTTTCTCCAGTCACTTCCACCTTCTGAGATGGCATAAGCAAATAGAGATCCGTCTTTAGTGAAAGAAGTACCACCTAGAGAAGTCGTTCCATCTTTTGAAAATTGATTAGGATCAAGAAAAACTTCTGCATCTTCCATTTTTCCGTTAGTAGGAAATCGGTATATCACATATTGGTTTTGTAAGCCGTCATTTTTATAAAAATAAGAGTAGTCACCTTCTATAAAAGGAGCCCCTATTTTCTCATAGTTCCATAATTCTGTAAGACGGTTTTTTACGCTTTCGCGAAAGCGTATTTGATCTAAATACTCGTTAGTAACCTTGTTTTCTGCCTTTACCCATTCACCAGTTTCTTCACTGCGATCATTTTCTAACCAGCGGTATGGATCTGGTACATCTATACCATGATAGGTGTCTACATGGTCCACGGTTTGAGTAGTAGGGTAAGTAACTGCCATTTGTTTTGAGCTCTGTTTTTTTTCTTCGCAAGATGCCAATGCCATAAGAACAGTGGCTGCGAGAAGTGTTTTTTTCATAGTTAGTTTTTTATTAGTTGCTGTGTGGTTGAAGTAGCATTAACTTTAATAAAATAAATACCACTTTGTAAATCAGTCACATCAATCAATGATATGTTACTATATTCCATTAATAATCTACTATTGATATCATAAATTTCAACTTTTTCTATAGGTTGAGTACTTAAAATATTGATAAATTCTGAACTAGGATTAGGGTAAATAGAAAAACCATCTGCTGCTAATTGATCATAAGTAGACAGTACACTGTCTGTATAGACATAGACACCATCTTGTGTACTAATAGTGCTAAATCCGCCACTATAACCAGTATCCTCATCTAAAAAAGCGACGTCAACATGTTGATCTGTACTTACATTAGTCCATGTAATGCCGTCATCTGTAGAGTAAGCGGTACCTGCTAGTGCAGTATCACCGCCGGTACTCACCACTCTAGAAGAGTTAGGGATATAAGCAATAGCACCACCATATGGGAAGCCTGTGCCAGAGATGTTTACTGGATTCCATGTGGTTCCAGTATCTTGTGTTATAAATAAGTTACCAGAATTATCTTGAATCATTCCTTTATTTGGGGTACTAAAAGTAATATCTCCACTTAAATTTGTTCCACCAAAATCACTAAGTGGTGTATTAAAAACGCTCCAATTGTTTCCCATGTTTGCAGAATGATAGACTCTTCCTGCGCTAGTAGTAAACCAAATGTTATCCCCTAAATGAGTATACTGTGCTAGATAGCCTACCTCGTTGGTTAAAGGCGCAGGTATGTTTGAACTAGGAACTCTAGTATAACTAGTACCACCATTTGTTGTCGTGTATATTTCCCAATAGCCGCCTGCGGGATCGCCTATCACGACACCATCATTTGTATTATAAAAATGTACCACATTTGTAAAACTAGTCGCGCTATTGAAAAGAGCGCCAGATTGACGAGTCCAAGTAATTCCTGTATCAACTGTTTGCCACACGCCACCTATCTGACCTGAAGCACGCGGATGAACGGCTATATATGCTGTTGTTGCACTTACACCAGATATATTTGAGATTCCTAAATTAACATTTCCCACATCTATAGAACCAGCGGTCCATGTAGCACCAGCATCACTTGATGTACTAAATCGTTGTACATTGATATTAGGGTTGATCCCATCATAACCAGTCGCCCAAACTACATTATCATCTACAATATGAATTTTTGATAATCCAGTAGATGTTAATGGAAATCCAGACGCATTCTCAGTCCAGAATTGAGCTTGAGCACCTATAGAAATAAATAAGAAAGTGAATAGTAAACGTGACATCATAAAAAATCCCTTTTTAACTCACGTAAAGTTAGTTAAAAGGGATTAGTTAATAAGGTTAAAGTTATTTCTATGGAAACACCCTGTTATCACTGCTTCACCATCATCAAATCAAGAGGTACTCTAGAAGTAATTGGTAGAGTTCTATCTATGGTTTCTGTTAGGTCCCAAGAGTCGATACCTAAAAAACCATAAGGAATAATTACCCAACGCATTTGGGCAGGTTCAACGGGAACTGTACTTCCTATAGGTGATAAACTTGGTGGTGTATAAGTACATTCTAAGTGATAGCCCGCATAGCTTCTTATAGGATCAACAAGAAATCCAGAAATAGCTATTAAATCGGGAGATTTATTATCTCCCCATAAATCAATAAAAAATTCATCATCACTCACGCCTGTTAGCGGAGCTGGATTAGTCATGGTATCTATTATAACAACACCATTCTCTTCATATTTGTAATTTCCTACTAATATATCTTCTTGATATCTATCAAACATATTATGCATAACACTTTTTTGCAATACAACCGTTAGCTTATTTCCATTTTCTTCCCAGATCCAAGTACCTACATATTTATCTAAATCATTATTTAAATCTTTAAAATATACATTAGTATAATCATCAGGTAAGTTAACACCATTATTATAGATAGGATAAATAGGTGATTGCCCATAAAGAAATGTCAATGGGACAAGTAATAAAAGTATATTAATATAATTTTTCATTAATGTTTAATAACATCATTTGTTATACTCTATCACAATAAACTACTTTCTCATCATTGCTTTAATACAATAATATCATATGGTATTCTAGATGTAATTGGTCGTGTATCAAGAGGTTGATCCCAAGGAGTAGGACGAAGACCATTAGTTATAGCTACAAAGCGCATTTTAGCAGGTTCAGTAGAAGCTGTACTTCCTAAAGGTGATAAACTTGGTGGGGTATAATAACATTCTAAGTTGTAACTCGCATAATAACTTCTTACAGGATCAAGAATACGACCATATAATTCTGAAATATTGGGTGATCTATTACTACTCCATAATTTAATAGAAAACTGGTCAGAATTCAAATCAGGCAAAGGAGCTGGATTAGTCATAGTATCTATGATAATGACTCCATTCTCCTCATATTTATAATTACCTACTATTATATCTTCTTGATATCTATCAAACATATTATGCATAACGCTTTTTTGCAATACAACCGTTAGCTTATTGCCATTCTCTTCCCATATCCAAGTACCTACATATTTATCTAAGTCATTATTTATATCTTTAAAATAAAGACCCGTATCATCAAATGGCGGATTCAAATCATAAATAGGATGTACTTGACTAAAACAAGAGTTTAAAGTCAATAAACTTATTATTAGTAATATATATTTCATAATTTAAATTTTAACAAGGTTTTCTATCGTAACCGCCAGGGATCCATACAGATTGATAACTACCACCATCACCACATTTCAAGGTTACTTGATTTAAAATATCAGTACCAAAGACAGGTTCTATAACCACATGAGTCGTATCGATCACTTGATTTATATATGGATAGGTTACCATAAACTGTTGTTGGATACTATCTTTTAATACCACAAGCATATAATTTTTCAATACATCTATTGTTTGAGTACTATCTGGTACTACTCTAAAAATATAATTTTTAAAGTCTACGCCTTCTAGTACCTGAATATGTGTAGTGTCAAGAATCGTTCCAGTAGTACTATTACTAGATTTTGAAATATTTAAAGCTCTTTGTGATATAAAGTTAAACAACTTATCATCTTCACTTTTAATTTTAGATAGACTGGATGTAGAACCATTCATTTTAAAGGTAGAAACATTACTTTCTTTTACATCTAAAAAATCATCCTTATCACAAGAAGTCATCGTAATCAAAAGGATGATTAACTCATTAACAAGTATACACTTTACGTGTTTGCTTTATAACACTTAAAATTCACTTTAATAAAAGGTTTAACCTACAAGCTTACTTTGAATAAGGAATTCAGCAATTTGTACGGCGTTAGTCGCGGCACCTTTGCGCAGATTATCTGACACAATCCACATGTTGAGCGCATTTTCTCTTGAGTGATCACGTCGTATACGACCTACAAAAACGTCATCTTTTCCATGTGCCATAAGTGGCATAGGATATAAATTTACATCTACATTATCTTGAACGGTTACACCATCAGTACTAGCCAGTAGTTTGCGAACATCGCCTTCATTAAAATCCTTTACAAATTCTAGGTTCACAGACTCTGAATGACCACCTACCACAGGAATGCGCACCGCAGTTGCTGTAACGGCAATGGTGCGGTCATCAAGTATTTTTTGAGTTTCTCTTATGAGTTTGAGCTCTTCTTTAGTGTATCCATTTTCTTCAAATACATCACAGTGTGGAATGGCATTTCTATGGATTTGATAAGGATAAGCCATTTCTCCTTTTATATCATTGTATTCATTCTCTAATTGCTCTACGGCTTTTACTCCAGTACCAGTAATGGATTGATAGGTAGAAACAATCAGCCTTTTTATTCCATATTTTTTATGCAACGGCGCTAGAGCCAGCACCATTTGAATGGTAGAGCAATTAGGGTTTGCTATTATTTTATCATCTTTAGTTAGAGAACCAGCGTTTATTTCTGGAACGATTAATTTCTTATCACTATCCATACGGAAAGCGCTAGAATTATCGATTACTGTTGTGCCTACAGCTGCAAATTGTGGAGCAAACTCAAGACTTACTGATCCACCAGCAGAAAATAGCGCAATATCTGGTTTTAATTCAATAGCCTGTTTCATGCCTACTACCTTTATCTGTTTACCCTTAAAAGTAATTTCAGTACCTACAGATTTTTCTGAAGCTACAGGAATTAGAGTTGAAACATTAAGGTTGCGTTCTTCTAGAACTTGCAACATGACCTGGCCTACCATTCCGGTAACGCCTACTACTGCTATTTTCATGTGAATAAATTTAATTTGCTCAAAAGTATATCCTAGAATTGATTTGACTCCTAATATTTTCAAAAATTGACAAATAAAAAAGCCGTTCTGTCAAAACAGAACGGCTTAATACAAATACTTAGATTAAGTATTTATTAGTTTTTAGCTTTTAATACATCACGTATTTCAGCAAGAAGTTCTTCTTGAGAAGGACCTGCTGGTGCTGCTGGAGCCTCTTCAACTGGTGCTTTAGACTTATTGTACGCTTTAACAATCATGAAAAGAACAAATCCAACTATGATTAAGTTGATGATTGTATTAATCCATGCTCCATACTGGATAGCATTTTCTGCAACTGCAACAGAACCATCTGCAGCTAGTTGAGCTTCACTTAAAATAATTTTTAAGTCTTCAAAACTCATTCCTCCTGCAAAATGACCTATGATAGGCATCATAATCATCTTTACAAATCCGTTTACTACAAGACCTACTGCTCCAGCTAATAATACTGCAACTGCAAGATCTAGGACGTTACCCGTCATAATAAAATTCTTAAACTCTTTTAACATGTTATATAAATTATGGTTAATGACGTGCAATTTAGATATAGAAACTGTGATTTGTTAAAATATTCTAAATGATTTTTTGCAAAATTGCAAAAGCAACGATGAAAGTGTTTTAAAAAACGACGAAATAACTACTGAGTATAAGTTCGCGGTACTCGCTTTTGAATACCTGTAAGGATTTCATAAGAAATGGTTCCAGCTTTTTCTGCCATATCTCTTGCAGTAAGCTGTTTGTCAAAGATGATGACTTCATCTCCCGCATGACAATCAATGTTGGTGATGTCAACCATAAACATGTCCATACAGATTATCCCTAGAGTAGGTGCAAGTTTTCCATTGATTGAAACATGTGCTTTGCCATATCCATAAATACGGTTAATACCGTCACCATGTCCTAGTGCAATTACTGCATATCTAGTTCTTTCATCAGCGATGAATTTGCGATTATAACTCACGCTTTCTCCAGCCTCAATCCACCTGGTTTGTGATATAACAGACTTTAAGGAAGCTATAGGTATTAATTCAGCGTCAAATTTTTGATCATTTCCATATCCATAAAGGCCTATACCTGATCGGACCATAGAGAAATGAGCATTTTTAAAATTTAAAATACCACTAGTATTAGACTCATGTTTTAAAAAAGGGTATGGTAGTGCTTTTTCTAATCGAGCATTAACTTCTTCAAATAGTTTGATTTGCAAATTTGTGAAATTACTCTCATTTAAATCTTCACTTGCGGCTAGATGCGACTGTAATCCACGAACCTTTATAGCTGAGTTAGATGTTACTTTAGAAATAACTTCATCAATATCTTTGAAATCTATACCTATTCTATTTAAACCTGTATTAAACTCTAAATGTATAGGGTAAGATTGTTGTTGTTTTGTCTTTGCAACTGTGATAAAAGCATTTAGCATTTCTAGACTATAAATTACCGGCTCAATACATCGATCTATACACGTATCTAGCATAAAGGTTTGCGCGTGTAATACTAGAATAGGTTTTTGAATACCATTATCTCTCAATTCGACAGCTTCTGACACATAAGCAACCGCAATATAATCAACATTTAATTTTTGAAGGTGTTGTGCGATTGTAACGGCGCCATGACCGTAAGCATTTGCCTTAACTACGGCCATAAATTTAACTCCAGACTGAAGTTTACTTTTCAAATAATGAAAATTATGTTCTAGTGCAGCAAGGTTAACTTCTAATCGGGTACCTTGTAATGGCATTAAGATTTGTTTTTTTGTGCTACTTCCTCTGGATCTTGAACATCTAGCTCTTTTACTTTATGAGCAAGCATTGCTTTATAGTAAGCACCACGACTTAAGGGTTCATATTCTTGTTGCTCACCCAGCATGACTACATTTTCATCATTGGTTTTGCGATAGCTAAATTGTGCTAGGTTTCCTGTTCTAGTACATACAGCATGTACCTTTGTGACATACTCTGCAGTGGCCATAAGTGCTGGCATAGGTCCAAAAGGGTTTCCTTTAAAATCCATATCTAGTCCAGCAACGATTACTCTTATGCCACGATTTGCTAGATCATTACATACGGTAACAATCTCATCATCAAAAAATTGAGCTTCATCAATACCTACTACATCGCAATCTGCTGCTAGTAATGGAATATTTGCTGCTGCAGGCACAGGTGTACTTTGTATTTCATTTGAATCGTGAGAAACTACGTTTTCTTCATCATATCGCACATCAATAGCCGGTTTAAATATTTCTATTTTTTGTTGGGCAAATTGAGCTCTTTTGAGTCTACGTATCAACTCCTCAGTCTTTCCTGAGAACATGGAACCGCAAATCACCTCGATCCAGCCGAATTGCTCTTTATGATTTACCGTGTTTTCTAGAAACATTTTGTAATTTACAGGCGTTAAAAATTGGGACTGCGATTCTCGCAAATCAGTTTCAAAAATACAATAAAACCAGCGGCATATTAAACCATTATGAAAAAGAAAATAGCAGCAGATCTTACTAGTCTCGCACACCGCATTCTACAAATGAAGAATAAGGAAGATATTCATGAATTACAGTCAGTAGCCAAAGAGTTATATGAAAAATTGACTATCCTTTCTTTTACTGAAAAACATTTTGGTGATGTACAACCTACCGCAGGAACTGTTGAGGTACAAGAAAAGATAGAAGAGGCATTTACCGCTGCACAAGAAGATGTAGAAAGTGTAACGCAAGAGGTAGAGCAAGCCATGGAAAATGCAAAATCAAATGCCGAGGATGCTTTCTCTAATCCCGATTTGAGTGATCTTTTTGTCCCTGCAGATCAGGATATGAGAGAAGAGATTGAGTTACCTGGTATATCAACTATTCATAAAATGGTGGATGAATTTCCAGAAGAAGAGATTGAAATAGATTTTCCTAAACCTACCTACGAGAAAAACGATATGGAAGATCTAACTGCTGGCTATGAAAAAATGCCAGAGTTTGAACGTAAGATTAATAACCAATCAGAAAAAGGCCAGTCCATTAATGATCGTTTAAAAGCAGGCTTAAAAATAGGAATGAACGATCGTATAGGCTTTATCAAGCATCTATTCAATGGTAGCGATCAAGATTATAATCGCGTTTTATCTCAATTAAACACGATGGAAAGTAAAATTGCTGCTCAAAATTTCATCATATCGATGGTAAAACCGGATTATAATAATTGGGAAGGAAAAGATGCTTATGTAGAACGATTTATGCAAATAGTCGAGGCAAAGTTTGATAATTAAGTCTCTATGAAATATCTCTATTGGATTGCCACAGGTTTATTATGTGCCTTAATGCTATGGTCTGCAAGTATGTATTTATTGCAGTATGATATGGTAACAGGTTTCTTTAAATCTTTAGGATTTCCCACCTGGATTATTTATCCATTAGCCGTGTTTAAAATAGCAGGTGTAGCAATGATTTTATGGAGAGGCAATCGCTGGTTAACAGAATGGGCTTATGCAGGCTTCTTCTTTGATATGTTACTAGCAATGGGAGCTCACTTAGCTTTAAAAGATGGTGGCTATACTTTTGCGTTAATCGGTTTGCTTTTACTTTTTTCCTCTTATTTTACTGGTAACTTGGTTAGGAAATGGGTGAGGTAGTATACGCTTTCGCGAAAGCGGAATTTTAATGATTGATATAAACCCAACCTACTCTAGCTTCACTACCATCATTGAGGTCTAGCTGCCAAAAATACGTGCCTACCGGTAATACCTTACCACTATTATGTAACAATCCACTATTAGGATTTCCATTCCAGTCGTTTAAATATCCTGTTGTTTCATAAACAATACTTCCATGACGATTGAAGATTTTGAGTTTGCTATCTGGATACAGTTCGATACATTCTATAACTAGAGTATCATTAATACCATCATTATTAGGTGAGAATCCTTCTGGTATTTTTAAACAATCAGGCCTGGTAAAAGCAATTGCAGTATTGTTTTCTAAATCAATATCGGGTAATAAATTGCTGCTATATACGTTGACAACGTTAATAAAATCTCCTGGTATATTAAAGTCTACAGTTATTTGTAAAGTAGCTGTGCTACCTACCATCATATCGCCTACTGACCATAAGCCAGATAAACTATCAAAACTACCTATGGATGTATTGTGCGATAAATAATTATAACCGCTAGGTAAAAACTCTTCTACAAGAACGTCAGTAGCAGTAGCGCTACCTAAATTTTCAACTAAAATAGTAAAGGTTACACTACCATTCACATCTGGTTTAATATTGTCAACTGTTTTAGTAACACTTAAATCTAGAACGGGTAATACCTCGAGAGTAGCAAATGCGGTAGAAACATCAATGTTATTAAGTGCAGAGAAGTTTAAAAAACTGTTTGTGTAGAACCCAGCTTCTGCACTGGTCACTTCAACGGCAAAACTTACCTGTTGCGTTCCTGCCGGAAAACTAAGGTTTTGAATACCTATTAAAGAAGTACCGATGGTATCTATAAAAGTTCCCGATGCATTATTTTGATCTACCCAATATGCATTACCAGATAGTGTAATCTCTGGTGATAGATTATCTATAAAGGTAATATTATCTTGAGCTGGCAGACCTACTGAGTTTGTAAGAGTGAACGTTAAAATTGATGTTTGTCCTGTAGTTATAATTGCTGGGTCAAAACTTTTTGAAGTTTGAGAAGTAAGAACAAACAGACTTGAAATCGAGATGTTAGAATCTGGTGTGTTTTCTCCTTGTTGTGTGAAATCTGGTTGAGCTTCGGCACGGTTTTCAAAACTACCTCCGTAAGAAGGTGAAGTGACTGGAATGCGCACTTGTATAGTAGATCCGGACTCCATATAAGGAATCACACCTTCTATAAGGTTTCCAGAAACGTTAAAAGTAGAAATACAAGTTGCAGTACCGGTGATAAGTGAGCAGGTAGGCGTGCCTGTAATAATAAAATCGGGATGTAGTAAATCTGTAAAGTCAATATTGTTAGCATCAGTACTGATGTTAGAATTAGTGATGTCAACAATCCATTCTAGTGGCGAGTTAATAGGCGCAGATGTTATGGATGGATACGTTTGTACTACTAGATCAACACATGGAACCATAGGAGTGGCGACTCCTGCACTGGCAGTTGCGATAACAGAAAGACTGGAGTCCAAAGCAGACATTTCTAAGTTATCTTGGACATTTGTGGATAGCACAGAGCAAATAGGAGTCCAGTCTATTATTTTTTCATAGGTAACGGTACTATTTGCTGGCATTATAAAACCATCTGTATCTAATATCTCCCAGAAGGTATCTCCTTGAGAGTTAGCAACACCTATATTTTCATTTAGATTTGATGGACATACTGCTCCACCAGTCGTACTTGTACATATAATAGATTGTAAAATACCGGTTCCTTGAGAAAATTGAGTGTCTTTAAATTTAATATGGTGTGCAATGGTATCTACATTGCTCATTATTATTTCATAAGTAACATTACCATAAGGATATGGGCCAGCACCAGGTGCCGGATTAGTTTGATTTTCAACAATTTGAATAATTGGATTATTAGGGATGTCTACACAAGGAGTTATAGGTAGACCAAGAATACTATCACCGTCAAAATCATTTGATAAATCGCAATCGATCAATGCATTGTCATTTTCAAACACTATTCCACGCACGCTACAAACAGGAGCAACACCACCCGTTGTACACTCTGGTGGTATGAATCTTACTGTTGTCCTAACAGTAATGCTTGAATTTGCAGGAAAGGTAAAATCATCTGTCAGCCATCTAAAGTCTGGTGTGGTAACTATATTGATGTCTGAGCAATTAATGGTACCTGTGGTACTGAGGCAGTTAGTACTTAAAATTTCAATTCCGGTATTTAATGTGCTCGTATTGATAAGATAAGCGCCACCCGTGATATCAAGAGGTCCATTATTAGTAAAGGTAAAGTCAAAGGTGACAATATCAGTCCAAGCACTAAGTGTACCTGCTATTGGGCTAACTTTAGTTACCTGAGATGTTAAGTCAGTACAAGGACACGCGGTGTTTAATAAAGCATCAGTTGCTATCAGATTATTTGTACTGAAACCAGTATTATTTACATAGGATTGAATATTAACTCGATTCCCGATTTCTAAAAGTTGATTAGGCGTTAATCGACTACAATCACCTTCTTCAATTTTGTAAGTAATACTTAAAGTAAATGATGCACCTGCAGGAAAAACAATTTGCTGTCCATGGTTATAAAATTCAAATTGATTTGTAAGATTGACACTAGATGTAGGGTTAATTCCAGATAATGTTGGGCAATTCATTCCATTACTACTTACACAAGTTAGATTCTCTAAAGTGACAATAGCACTACCAGCTCCATTAATATTTTGAGCGGCAATTAAAAAATTTTGTAACGGATATTCAATACCAGAATTGTTCAGAATGGTCATCTCATAAGTAACAGAGTCTCCCCAACTTGCTAAAACTCCATTGCTTACAGGAGTAATTTGACTTTGTGTAATTTGAAAATCGATAGGTCTTTCAGTCATAATAATGCTTATCACTGATGTATTAGTAGACGGATTTGTGTCCGTCGTACCTGCCGGCGGACTTACTACAACAGTAGCCGTTGCGCCGCCTAAAAATATAGGCGAGGCTCTTACTGTTACTAATATCTCAATACTAGAAGAGTTGGGCATATTAGGTAAAATACCATCAATCGAACTTCCTAAAATATTGATTGCCGCTGGTGATACAGCACCACCTAGATTATTTTGAGCAACAGCACTTTCTATATTATTTACTGAACTAAGTGATAGATTAAAATCAGCATTAGATACAGGTGCACCTGTGTTACTAATGGTGACTAAATAGGTATAACGTTCATAAAAATGTGCTTGCGATATTGAACTTCCTGTAAGATCTTGAGCTTCAACAGTGGTTGAGAGGTCCGTAGTTTGACCATAAACTGTGGTCCAGGTAAAAATAAAAATGACTATGGTTAGTAGATATTTCATAAAGATTGGTCTGGTTATAAATATAAGATGACTCTTCTTACCAATGGTTGCGTGATGGTTTAATAAATCATTATACTTAATTTTACTCCTGTAAAACTAGGGTTTTGAGAAGTGTGTATAAATACGCTTTCGCGAAAGCGTAATTCTCATAATTATTGGTTATTCAAAGCATAAAAAAACACTATGAAACTTTATCTAGTACCTACACCTATAGGAAACCTAGCAGATATGACTTATCGTGCTGTTGAAATACTGAAAGAAGTAGATCTTATCCTAGCCGAGGATACTAGGACCAGTGGTAAGTTATTACAACACTATGAAATTAAAACGCCTATGCTTTCTTATCATATGCATAACGAGCATAAAATTGTAGATCATGTAGTAGGTCGCATAAAAAACGGAGAGAAAATGGCATTAATAACTGATGCAGGTTCACCTGGCATTAGTGATCCGGGTTTTCTAATCACTCGCAAAATGCTAGAAAATAATCTAGATGTAGAGGCATTACCTGGCGCAACAGCCTTTGTGCCAGCCTTAGTGGTGAGCGGCTTACCATGTGATAAATTTGTTTTTGAAGGGTTTTTACCAGTGAAAAAGGGACGACAGAAACGGTTAGAGTTTCTTAAAGAAGAACGACGCACGATAATTTTTTACGAGTCACCACACAAGCTTTTAAAAACTCTAGCAGATTTTAAAACACATTATGGAGGGAATTCTAGAGTATCAATTTCTAGAGAAATCACAAAAATGTTTGAAGAGCATTATCGTGGTACGGTAGATGACGCCATATCACACTTTGAACTTAAAAAGCCTAAAGGTGAATTTGTTATGGCCTTAATGATTGATTAATATTAAATTGACGTGTCTTTAGTCGTTGTAATGCGTCATTAATCTAAAATTTCTTTAACGTTTTATTTACATTTAATTAAAGTTCTATTTTACGCGCTAATAAAGCACTCTCTAATTAATTTAAATAACCTTATATGAAATTGAAATTACTCTTATTATCCATGTTAATGTCTTTAACATGTATAATGACACAAGCGCAACCGCCCAATGACACCTTTGCTGGTGCCATACCTATAACAATTCCTGTGCAAGGAGCAACTTCTCCGCAGTTCACGTTGCCATTTACTACAGATGGTACAACGGATAGTGGACAGGATAACGTAGGTTGTTCAGCCTCTGGTAATGACCAATTCTTTACATGGACAGCTACAGAGCTTACTTTGACATTTACATCTTTAAATCCTGGAAGTCCTGGAATTGCTATTTATGATGCTGTTTCGGGAACTCAGATTAGTTGTTCAAATACTTTCGTAACTAATGCTTTGCAGTCTGGATGGGCTTTAGGTGATAACCTTGTAATTCAGATCTATGATTTCAATGGCTCTAGTGCAGACGTTGCCTTTGATTTGTTTACAATACCATGTCCGGCGCCTAGCGGTTTAAGCGAGGTTGAAGGAGCAACATCAGCTGATGTTTCATGGACTAATAATTCTACATCTACAGATACGATATTAGAATATGGACTAGACCCATTAACGGCTGGTACAGGTACAATCATAAATATTCCTGGTGGAGCAACGACGGTTAATATACCAGGTTTATCTCCAGAAACAGATTATGAATACATTTTAACTCAAGACTGTTCTGCTGCTGGAAACGGAAGCTCAGTTACTGCTACTGGTTCATTCACTACAACTGCGTTATGTCCATTACCTACATCTTTTGCTGCTTCTAATATTACAGCTACAACATTAGATTTAAGTTGGGTAAATACTAGTTCTTCTGCAATTTCTTCAATAGAATATGGAGTTGATGGATTTACAATAGGATCAGGAACAGTAGTTGCCGCTGGTGCTAACAGCGCAAGTATTACTGGATTAATGCCTAATACAGATTATGATTTTTATGTAACACAAGATTGTACAGCTGCTACAAATGGATTATCTGTTGCTGCAGGTCCTTTAAGTGTTGAAACATTATGTGCTGCATTTGTTCCTGATTATTTAGAAACTTTTGACAGTTTTGTTCCTAATTGTTGGGAAGAAGCATCTGATGGAGACTTAACAACTGGACCTACATCTTTTGGTTCTGGAGATTGGGGATCTGAAGAATTTGCTCATGCAGCAACTTCTGGTGGTGGTGCTGTAAATGTTAACCTTTTTAATGCAAACACTTCTGACTGGGTTTTAAGTCCATTATTTGACTTATCGGCTGGTGGTTATGAAGTAAATCTTGATGTCGCCCTTACTAATTTTAACAGCTCTGCTGCTGACGTAATGGGATCTGATGATGAAGTTGTACTAGCTTATACTCTAGATGGTTCTACATGGACAGCAATTCAAACTTGGACCGCAGCAAATCAACCTGCAACTGCTGGTGAAACATTTAATGCAGATATTTCTACCATTACAGGTAGTACCGTTCAATTTGGTATTTATGCTAGTGAAGGAACAGTTGATGATGCAGAGGATTATGATTTCCATATCGATAATTTTCAAGTGAGAACAATACCTAATTGTTTAGATTCTAATAATGTTCAATTAGTATCTGCAACTCAAACAACAGCAGATATAACATGGGATAGTAATAATTCTGGTACGGCTGGTAATTTTGAATACTTACTGGACACTGCAAATTCTTATCCTACAGGACCAGGCGCAATGGTAGCTCCTACTGGTACGTTAACTGGTGTAACAGGTACGACTTTACCTATAGCGCAAGCTGGACAAATTACAGGATTAATACCTAGTACAGATTATGATGTATATATAAGAGAAATTTGTACAGGAACTGATACTAGTCCATGGTCTGCCGCACTTGCTTTTACTACTGCTTGTGCACCTATAACTGATTTTAATGAAGATTTTGATAGTGTGTCTACACCAGATTTACCTTCTTGTTGGTCATTCTTTGCGACTGATATAGCTACGGGAACAGATCCTTACGTAAGAACTTCAACTTCTGCAGACAACTCTGCACCTAACGGTGTCCAGTTATATAGTGGTAGTGCAAACGGTACTACAATTCCTGCTGATGTTTTATTAATTTCACCAGTGTTAAGTAACCTTAATGCAGGTACGCACAGAGTAAAATTCTTTGCAGATATCACAGTGGCTACTTCTACTGTTGAAGTTGGTACAATGACTGATCCTAATGATCCTACGACATTTACTGCATTGGGTACATTTTCACCTACAACCACGCATACTGAGTATATTCAGAATTTTGACACATATGCAGGTACTGATACCTATATCGCCTTTAAACATGTGTTTGCTTCTACTTTTGATAATTTGTATTTAGACAATATAGTTTGGGAAATGATCCCAGCATGTCAAGCACCTTTAGATATCACATTATTATCTGCTACAGATACTATGGCAACTATTGGCTGGACTAATAACAACGGATCTACCGTTTCTAGCATCACTTATGGTCCTGTTGGTTTTGATCCTACTATGACTGGAACAACAGTTGCTGGTGGAGCAGATACGGCAACCATAACTGGTTTAACAGGTGAGACTAACTATGATTTTTATGTAACGCAGGATTGTAGTGCTACAGGTGATGGTTTATCAACTCAATCAGGTCCTCTTAGTATACAAACTCCTTGTGCTGCGATAGCTGCACCTTATTTTGTAGACTTTGAAAACTTTTCAGCTGCAACATCTGGTTTTGTAAATGATCAATGTTGGAATGAAATAAGCTCTGGTGCTTACGACTGGGCTATAGATGCTGCAGGAGGAACAAGTTCTTCTAACACTGGTCCTTCAGGAGCGTTTAGTGGTACTACATTTATGTTTGTTGAAGCAAGTAATGGGTCTAATGGAGATGTTGCTACTGTGCTTTCAAGAGCTGTAGATTTATCAGCGCTTACTGCACCATCAGTTACTTTCTATTATCATATGTATGGAGCATTTATTACTGATTTAACAGTAGCAGTTTCTACAGATAATGGAGCAACTTTTACAACAGAATTGACAATTACTGGTCAACAACAAACAACATCTGCAGATCCATGGGAACAAGCTATTATTGATTTGTCTAGTTATGCCGGACAAACAGTTATTGTAGCGTTTACAACTTCTAAGTCTACCATGACAGGTAATACCTATGAAGGAGATGTTTCAATTGATGATGTTAGTTTTGATGAATTACCAACATGTAACGATGTGTCTAGTGTAACAGTTGATTCTGTAACAGCAGATTCTATAACAGTAAGCTGGACAGAAAATAGTATTCCACCAGCGACTGCTTGGGAAGTTATAGCGGTACCAGCTGGAGATCCTGCACCTGCTGTAGGAACTTCTAATGCAACATCCAACCCATTTGTTATCATGGCGCTTACTGCAGAGACAGCTTATGACGTGTATGTGAGATCTGACTGTAGTACGACTTTTGTGGGACCTATTACAGCAACTACAGATTGTGCTGTAATTGTACCAGATGCGTTAGAAACCTTTGATTCTTTTGTTCCTAACTGTTGGGAAGAAGCATCTGATGGTGATTTAACTACAGGACCTACAGGATTTGGTTCAGGAGATTGGAGTTCTGAAGAATTTGCACATGCTACAAATAGTGGTGGTGGAGCTGTTAATGTAAACTTATACAACTTAGGAACATCTGATTGGGTAATATCTCCTTTATATGATTTATCAGCTGGAGGATATGAACTTAATATTGATGTAGCTGTTACGGCTTATAACTCAACAGCAGCTTCTGCAATGGGATCTGATGATGAGGTAGTGTTAGTTTATACTGAAGATGGAACAACATGGAATGTTCTAGAAACATGGAATGCTGCAAATACTCCATCTGAAATGGGAATGACTTATAACAATCCATTAACTGGATTAGTAAATGCTACTACTCAATTTGCATTATATGCAAGTGAAGGATTAGTTGATGATGCTGAAGATTATGATTTCCACATTGACAACTTCCAGGTGAGAACTCCACCTTCATGTCCGGATACTTCTAACCTTACTTTAGTAAATAATACAGATGTTGCCGTGACAATAAACTTTGATAGTGGTAACGCTACAAGTGCAGGTAACTATGAGTACTCGTTGACAACCGTTGCAGGTACTGCACCAGCAGTTTCGGGAGCTTGGACAGACGTAGCAGGAGCGATGCCTAATGTTACTTATACCATTAATGGTCTTACTGCTCAAACAGAATACTTTGTTCATGTTAGAGAAGTTTGTGCCGTTGGTGATGAAAGTGCGTGGAGTACAACGCCTATAAACTTTACAACAGATTGTGGTGCAGTAACTATGTTCCCAGCAGCAACTGATTTTACTAATAATGTACCTAATGCATGTTGGAGTGAAGCTGGCGATGGTGAAATAGCAACTGGACCTACAGGTGTAGGAGCATCACAATGGAAAGATGGTCGTGCATATACTAATGGTGTAGGAACAGTAGTTCCTAGTAACGTAATGAACCTTTATACACTAGGAGATCGTGAGTGGTTAATTTCTGAAACTTATGATTTAACTAGTTTAACTACTAAGGTTTTAACTGTTGAAGTTGCTGTTACCGATTATGCTTTCAGCGGAACTTCTACAGCTGCAGATACCGGTGTAATGGGATCTGATGATTCAGTAGATTTATTAATTACTGTTGATAATGGATTAACATGGACATCACTTGATGCGTGGAATGTTGGAAATCAACCAGCTGTAACAGGAGATAGTTATTTCTATGACTTAGCTGCTTATTCTGGTACGGTACAGTTTGCATTTTTAGCTAGCGATGGTGCAGCAGATGATACTGAAGATTATGATTTCCACGTAAGTAGATTTGTTGTAGATGCTACGGCTGGAAATGAAGATGTATCATTACAAAATGCAGTAACTCTTTATCCTAACCCAGTAAGCGGTGATACAATGACTATTAATTTAGGAAACGTACCAGCTAGTCAGATAGGTATTGCTGTGTATAATACATTAGGTCAAGAAGTAATAAGCAGAACCTTCAATAATGTTTCAAATAACACCATTGTTGTAGATAACTTAAGCTCACTGACTTCAGGAGTATATCTTGTAAATATTTCTAACGGTGATTCTACCGCTGTGAAACGATTTATTAAACAATAGACTTAATTCTATTCAATTAAAAAGGAGCTCAATTTGAGCTCCTTTTTTGTTTTATACGCTTTCGCGAAAGCGGAATTTTAAAATAATTATTACTTTTTAAATACTAGTTTTTCTGATCTGCCTTTTTTGAAAATCTTATTACTATTATATTTTCCGGCACGTAATTTCTTTTGCTCTTCAACAGGTAATTGAATGATTTCTTTGCATTCATCGCTACAGCAATTTTCCATTTTGTCTTTGCAAGAATTACATTGAATAAATAAAAGGTGACAGGCTTCATTTGCACAATTGGTGTGCAAGTCAAATGGAGTACCACATTGATGGCAATTTGCAATGACTTCATCACTGATTTTTTCAGCCAGTCTGTGGTCAAATACAAAGTTCTTGCCTTTAAACTTGTTCTCAAGACCTTGCTCAGTGACCTGCCTATGATATTCTATAATTCCACCTTCTAGTTGGTAGACGTCCTTAAAGCCTTTATGCTTGTAGTAAGCACTAGCCTTTTCACAACGTATTCCACCAGTACAATACATCACTAGTTTTTTATCTTCTTTGTGGTCTTTAAGTTTATTCTCAATATAATCTAGACTATCTCTAAAAGTGTCCACATCTGGTGTCCAAGCATTTTTAAAATGACCTATTTCAGACTCATAATGGTTGCGCATATCTACCAGTACTGTGTTTGGATCAGCTATTAATTCATTAAACGCTGTTGCATCTACGTGAATTCCTTTATTGGTAACATCAAAGGTTTCGTCGTTTAAACCATCTGCTACAATCTTGTTGCGCACCTTAACTTTAAGTTTTAGGAAACTTTCATTATCCTGCTCTCTAGCAATATTAAGACGTACATTTTCTAGAAAATCTATACTATCTACAAAAGACTTGAACTCTTCAAAGCGGTCTCCCGGAACTGAGAGTTGTGCATTAATCCCTTCATGAGCAACATATATTCTACCTAGCACATCCATAGGATGCCAGTGTAAAAATAAGTGGTCTCTAAAAAGTTGTGGATTACCGATCTGGTGGTACTGATAGAAAGATATCGTTAACCGCTCTTTTCCAGCGGCACGTATAAGTTCTCTTCTTTCTTCAGCACTTAATTTGTTATACAGTTGCATGCTATAAACATTTTTAGTGTTGAGCGGCAAAGGTAATATTTTAAATAAAAATAGAACTTGACTCAATTTTGATTATGAATCATTAAAAATCAGGTAGATAGACGATAATTTAGGTGCTTTAACAAAAAATTAAGGCTTGTAGGTGTGGAACTACAAAAATGATATACCTTAATATCTTGATAAATTATAAATCAATCTAAATGAAAATAAAATTACTATTACTTCTATTAATTTTTGCGACTGGTTTCTCTAGTGGTCAAATTCAAATTGGTACCGGTACTAATGAATCTCAAGCAGTACCATTTGAACCGTATTTTGGTTTTTCTTATTCACAAAGTGTTTATTTACAAAGTGAAATTAATGCTTCTGGGAATATAACCTCAATTCAATGGTTTTATAGCGGGACGACTGCGTTACCTAATAGTCAAGAATTGGTTATTTATATGGCTGAAGATGTAAAAGCTTCTTATGCCTCAACGACAGACTGGATTCCTAGTACAGCACTTACTCAAGTGTACTCAGGAGGAATTACTGTAACTGCTCAAGGCACTGATGAGTGGATAACAATAACTTTAGACACTCCTTTTAACTATTCAAACACCAATAACTTGATTATTGCCGTTGATGAAAATGGAGCAAGCTATGATAGTTTTGGTGATGATTTCCATACCTCTAGTGTAACCACTAATCGTTCTATTTATTATAGAAGCGATTCTACAAATCCTGATCCAGCATCTCCACCTACGGGAACAATATTATCTTATATACCTAATATGATTTTAGGAGGAATTCAACAAGCCTGTCCTGATGTCTCTTCATTAACAGCGACTGGGATTACAGCAACAAGTGCAAACTTAGGTTGGACAGTTACTGGAAGTGAGATTTTATGGGATATCGAATATGGAGCAGACGGCTTTACACAAGGATCAGGTACAACTATTGCAGCAAATTCTAATCCTTATACATTAAATACACTTACTGAATCTACTGATTATGATTATTATGTAAGAGCAAATTGTGGTGGTGGTGATGTAAGTGCATGGGCTGGTCCTTTTAGTTTTTCAACGCCAGCTTCTTGTTTAATACCAACAGCACTTGATGCTGCAAACATTACGTCTTCATCTGCTGACCTTTCTTGGACGAGTGGCGGTAGCGGTGAATCCTCTTGGGAAATAGAATATGGCATAGATGGCTTTACCCAAGGTGCAGGAACTACTATTGCTCCGGCAACTAACCCAGTAAGTACAACAGGATTAATGTCTAATACTGATTATGATTACTATGTAAGAGCAAATTGTGGAGCTGGTGATTATAGTGAATGGGTAGGCCCATTTAGTTTTACAACTCTTTGTGCTGCTGAAATTCCAGATTATTTAGAAGATTTTTCTTCTTACATTCCAGGTTGTTGGGTAGAAGCTGTTGACGGTGATCCTGTCAATGGTCCGAGTTCTTTAGGCTCTAGTAATTGGGCTGAAGAAGAATTTGCACATTTAGGATCAGGTCTTGGTGGAGTGAATATAAATATCTATCAAACTAGCGATATAGAGTGGTTATTATCACCACAGTTTAATTTAAGCGCTGGTGGATACGAAATTAATCTTGACGTGGCTTTCACTGACTATGATGACACTACACAAGGTGTATTTGATGCTGATGATGATGTGAGACTTCTTTATACATTAGATGGAGTTACTTGGAATACTATTGTACAATGGAATGCAGCAAATGGAAACACACCGGCGGCGGCTGGTGAAACTTTTAATGCTGACTTATCTACAATCACAGGATCCAATGTTCAGTTTGCAATTTACTCTGATGAAGGAGCTACGGCAAGTGGAGATAAGGATTTTCATATTGATAATTTTCAAGTAAGAACAATACCTTCTTGTCAAGAGCCTACCAATTTAGCAGTAACAAACATTACGGCAACATCTGCAGATCTTTCTTGGACTGTTAGTGGAAGTGCGGAAACGATGTGGGATGTTGAGTATGGTGTTACAGGTTTTACGCAAGGTGGAGTAGCTAGTACAATAATAGATAACACATCAAATAATCCATACAATGCAAGCGGTTTAACAGAAAGTACAGATTATGACTTTTATGTTAGAGCACATTGTGGAGTTGGTAATGAAAGTGCATGGGCAGGACCTTTTAGCTTTTCTACTCCAGCATCTTGTTTAATTCCTACAGCATTATCTGCTGCAAATATTACGGCAACATCTACAGATCTTTCTTGGACTAGCGGTGGTAGTGGTGAAACATCATGGGAAGTTGAATACGGTGTTGATGGCTTTACTCAAGGAGCTGGTAATATTATTACTCCAGCTACAAATCCTTATAATTTAAATGTATTGACAGCAAATACAGCTTATGACTATTATGTAAGAGCAAATTGTGGTGGAGGAGATTTTAGTGAATGGGTTGGCCCTTATAGTTTCACCACTCCTTGTGTTGCTTTTAATATTCCCTTTACTGAAAATTTTGATAGTTCAACTACGGGAAGTTCTTCTAATGCAAATGCTCCTAACTGTTGGAGTTTTATAGACTCGGGATCTGGTTACGTTTATGTTTATGATAATTCTGCTACAAATGTTCAGTCTGGAGCTAAGTCTTATCGTTTTTATAATGGATTTGATTCTTCTGGAGACTATATGCTTGTTTCTCCTGAAATAGCTGAGTTAACAACTGACGGTGTACAAGTACAGTTCAGTGCTAAAGGAGCTAATGGACAAGAACTAGAACTAGGTACAATTGCAGATCCTAATGATGCTTCAACCTTTACAGTTTTAGCTACGACTACTTTAACATCTTCATCTTTTGAAGATATAGAAATAAATATCCCAACTAGCACTGATTCTTATTTTGCAGTAAGACATGGACAGACCGGTATATATGATTCTTATTATTTAGATGACTTTAGTTTTAATGCACTACCATCATGTGTGCTTCCTACTGGTTTAACAGCATCAAATATTACAGCAACATCTGCTAATCTTTCCTGGACCTCTGGAGGTAGTGGAGAGTCCTCTTGGGAAATTGAATATGGTGTAGATGGCTTTACTCAAGGATCAGGAACTATAATTACTCCAGCTACTAATCCTTACTCTTTAACTAGCTTAATCGCGGTCACAGCCTACGATTATTACGTGCGAGCAAATTGTGGTGGTGGTGATTTTAGTGAATGGGCAGGTCCTTATAGTTTTGAAACTTCTTGTGAATCAAAGGTTCCAGGTTATGTAGAGAACTTTGATTCATACGTCCCTGACTGTTGGGAGGAAGCAACAGGTGAACTAGATGCTTCACTTAATATTGGTTCTTCAAGTTGGGCCTCTGATGGTTTTGCAAATAACGGAACTACTGGAGCTGCAAGGTATAATATGTACACTACGACCACTGGTCAATGGTTGATTAGTCCTACGATTGATTTAGGCATTGGAAATAATAATCAATTAAAATTTGATATTTCTGCAACAGATTTTGCAAGTTCTACTGTTGCTGCTACTTTTGGGTCAGATGATATTGTAAATGTTGTTATATCAACTGATAACGGAGCTACTTGGAGTACTGCAAACGTATTACAAACATGGACACAAGGTACAACTCCTAGTGTAGCAGGTGATGCCATTTCAATAGATTTATCTGCTTATTCAGGACTGGTTAAAGTTGGTTTTATTGCAAAAGCTAGTTCTTCAAGTGCATCAGATTGGGATTTATTTATTGATAACTTTGAAGTTAATGCTGGTTCGCAAGAGTACATTTGGAATGGAGCATCTTGGAACAATACTCCAGAAGGAAATATTACTACAAATGATAACATGATTGTTCAAGTGGGAACGACGCCGTCTTTAACAAGTGCAATAAGTGTCGGTAATCTGACTCTAGAAGCTGGAGCTGCTTTAGAAGCAGATAACGGTGACATTACAGTTGCAGGTAATTTAGTAAACAATGGTTCTATTACAGGAGTTAGCCAGGTAATTTTAAGTAGTGCTACAGCAAGTGTTACAGGAGCAGGAAGTATGACTAATCTAACCGTAGATGCAACAGGTGATGTTACCATGAACGGTATGCAGTCTATTTCTGAACAGTTAGACGTGGTTTCTGGAGGACAACTAGACGCAAATGGAAATATTACTTTAGTATCAAATGCAATGGGTACGGCTAGAGTTGATGCGGTAGATGCAGGAGCTATTACAGGTAATGTAAACGTTGAACGATATATTCCTGCTGGTAATAGGGCGTTCAGATTTATAGGATCTACAGTTTCAGGACCTAGTGTTTATGATAGCTGGCAAGAAGCTGGTGTTAATGCAACAGGTTATGGAGTACAGGTAACTGGTACAGCCGGAACTTCCGGGACTGTTAACGCAACAACCGGACATGATGAAACTACTACAGGAAATGCTAGTATGTTTAAATGGGATGCATCAAATCAATCATGGACTACCGTTACAAATACAAAAACTGAAATATTAAATGCAGGTGATTATTACCGTTTATTTGTAAGAGGTGATAGAATGACTGATCTTGCTGCAGCAACTTCGCCAGCGCATACAGAAACTACATTAAGGGCTTCAGGTTCATTAATGACAGGCTCAATGGCTGTAACACCAGGTATTGCATCAGGTGAGTTCTTTGCTTTTGCAAATCCATATCAGTCTAAACTATCTACAGAAAATATTGTAGCTACAGGAGTAGGTGCAGATATGTATTATTGGGATCCAGCACTAGGAGAATTCGGTGGTTACTCTGCAATTCCTTATGCTAGTGCATCTGGTACGGTAGGATCTGCAGGAGTTGCGACTAATGTTTTAGACGCTGGACAAGCTGTGTTTTTTGTTGATAATGGTGGATCTGCATCTGTTGCAATTGCAGAGTCCAACAAAGTTGACGGTACTACAAATGGTGGCGTATTTAATGTTGCACCACTACAACAAGCGTTAAGGCTTAAAATTTATCAAACAAGCCGTTTTAATAATGGTCAAACTGAAAGTGATGGTCTTTATCTAGATTTTAATGCTGCTCATAACGTTAATGTAGATTCAAATGATGCAATTAAACTTAATGGACTCAATGTTAATATGGCAATTGCAAAATCAACAGGTGAGTTACTTACTGTAGAAAGAAGAACACTTCCTTCTGTAAATGAAAGCTTAGAATTAAATATCACTAACTATTTAAATACAGCATATACTATTAATGCAACTGTTGATGTATTACCAGGTCTTACAGCATATCTTAAAGATAATTTTACGGGTGCCATAACAGAGTTAGTTCAGGGAACGTCTACCGCTGTAGATTTTACAGTAGATATGAATAATGCTCAAAGCCTAGATGCACTGCGTTTTGAATTAGTTTTCCAAGTAGTAACGTTAAGTAATGAAGATGTTGCTTTTGGATCTAACCTATCCATTTATCCTAATCCTGTTAAAGGTGATACGGTTACCATTAACATTGGCAACGCGTCCGTAGAAAAAGCACAAGTGCAAGTATTTAATACACTAGGACAACAAGTAATGTCTAATGATTACAATAACCTATCCAACGGTGTTATTGAATTAAGCAACTTATCAGATCTTAGTAATGGTGTATATATAATCAATATTTCTAGTGGAGACGCAACGACAACACGTCACTTCATAAAGGAATAATTGTTATTTACTTTATTTATAAAGGAGCTCTTTAAGAGCTCCTTTTTTATTTTTCACGCTTTCGCGAAAGCAGAATTATCATAAAGTTAATAACCCAAATCAACTTTCATTGTTCTAATAAATAATGGGTTGTATTTTTACAGCAAATAGAATTAAAATGGCAGATAAGAAAGAAGATAAAGAGAAGGAAGCAAAATTAAAAGCATTAAAGCTAACACTAGATAAATTAGATAAAGCATACGGTAAAGGTGCCGTTATGAAAATGGGCGATAAGCAAGTTGTTGAGGTAGAAAGCATACCTACAGGATCACTTGCATTAAACGCTGCGCTAGGAGTAGGCGGTTACCCTAGAGGTAGAGTAGTAGAAATTTATGGACCAGAATCTTCTGGTAAAACAACACTTACATTACACGCCATTGCCGAGGCACAGAAAGCAGGTGGTATTGCAGCTTTTATTGATGCAGAGCACGCTTTTGATCGATTCTATGCAGAGAAGTTAGGAGTTGATATTGATAATCTGATTATTTCGCAACCAGACCATGGTGAGCAAGCATTAGAAATTGCTGAAAACCTTATAAGATCTGGAGCAATAGATATTATTGTAATTGATTCTGTTGCCGCTCTTACTCCAAAAAGTGAGATAGAAGGTGAAATGGGTGATAGTAAAATGGGACTTCATGCACGTTTAATGTCACAAGCATTACGTAAAATGACAGGTACTATTTCCAAAACTAATTGTACCGTAATGTTCATTAACCAATTAAGAGAAAAGATTGGTGTCATGTTCGGTAATCCAGAGACGACTACCGGTGGTAATGCATTGAAATTTTATGCTTCGGTTAGATTAGATATTAGAAGATCTACTCAAATAAAGGATACCTCAGGTAGTGTCTTAGGGAATAAAACACGAGTAAAAGTGGTAAAAAACAAAGTAGCACCACCATTCCGTACTGCAGAGTTTGATATCATGTATGGTGAAGGTGTTTCTATATTAGGTGAAATTATTGATCTAGGTGTTGAGTATGAAATTATCAATAAAGCAGGATCGTGGTTCTCTTATGAAGACACTAAGTTAGGACAAGGAAGAGATTCTGTTAAAAATATCCTTAAAGATAATCCAGATCTAGCCGATGAATTGCAGGCTAAAATAATGGAAGCTATAAGGCTGGTTAACAGTTAGACATTTATAACTATTATAATCTATCGCTTACTTTTGACCTGTAAAGGAAAAAGTAAGCGATTTTTTTATGAGCTTAACGCAACCTTTCAATAGTTAATGCATCTATGCAGTAGAATAAAGAAGATGAACATGAAATATTTTTTTATAATAATCACTATTTTGAGTCTACTTACTTTAAGTAGCTGCGAGATCTCGGATGACGGTCTTAAGGTTTCTTATAGTGTAGTAGCGGTTGATAGTGTACAAATGCCTTCAACATTTGATTTTGGGGAGACCTATGACATACCGGTTTTTTATACTAAACCAACTGACTGTCATGTGTTTGATGGTTTTAATGTAACAGCAGATCTTAATGTGCGCAATATCTCAACCGTATTAGCTCAATTAGACTCTGGTAATTGTACTACCGGTGATTCTGTAATTGTCGAAGAGCAAACTTTAAGATTTACAGCTGCTAGTAATGGTAGTTATGTTTTTAGATTTTTTAATGGTCTAGGACCTAATAATGAAGAAACTTATTTAGAATATACAGTTTTTGTATTGGAATAATTTAACAGTATCATGTGGTTCTAAAAGAACTTATTAATGAATGCAAGAAGCATAATCGCAAGGCACAGAAAGAAATCTATGATAGATTTTCTGGAAACCTTTTTGCGAGCTGTTTGAAGTATGCACCTAGTTATGAAGAAGCACAAGATGTATTACAGGATACTTTTATTGTCATTTTTAATAAGATAGGTCAATTTAAAGATGATGGATCGTTTGAAGGATGGTGTAGAAGGATTGCTGTAAATACCGCATTACAACGGTATCGTAAAAAAAAAGTTTTTAATCTAGTTAATGAAGATCAGATTAAAGATGTGCAAGATGAGGTTGAAGAAATAGAAGATATAGACCTTAATAGTCTATTGAATATGGTACAACAATTACCAGATAGATATAGAATGGTTTTTTCAATGTACGTTCTTGATGGTTATTCTCATAAAGAAATAGCTAGCATGATGGAAATAACAGAAGGAACATCAAAGTCTAACCTCGCGAGAGCTAGACAACATTTAAAAGAAATGATTAATAAATGGCGTATTAATAACAATTGCAACGCCAGTTGAATAGAATGAGTGATAAAAAGAACATAGATCGTTTATTTCAAGAACGCTTCAAAGATTTTGAAGCAGCGCCGCCTATGGCTGCTTGGGATAATATTGAGAAAAAACTCGATGGTAAAAAACCAGTCGCGGTATTTCCTCTATGGATTAAATGGATAGGGATTGCTGCCGGAATAGCTCTATTAACTACACTAGCATATAATGGTTATTCCAGCTTCAAAAACAATACAGAGGTAGACCAGCAAATTGTTACAGAAATTAATGACGTAAATAGCAACTCTTCAGATGAAGAGACGCTAGATCGTGCGGTTAACAAGGACAATTTATTTCATAAAAACAACGCTGATGATAATCTTGTTTTAGATAATCCAAGTTCAAACACAGTATCAAATACTGATTTAATAACTAGTGATGATAAATTACTTAATGAAGCTGATAAAACTAATGTTGCCCATTCGGGCACAACTGCTTCAAATAGTGATAAAGCAATCATAGGTAAAGATGCATCTCAAAAAGCTACTATTAATAATAGCAGTTCAGTTAATCAAAAGACATCATACACAACCACATCTGGTAATCAACCATCCAGTGATAACATAAACCGTGTTAAGAATAAAGCAATTAAAAATGCTGATGAAACCAGATTTGCAATCAATCAATCTACTAAACGACCTTATATAGCAATCAATGCTACTAATTCAAATGAACACAGTCAGAATTCTGCAAGTAACACTGCACAATCTGAGAATAAAGATGGTCAGGTTAAGACAGCGTTACCATCAAATACAGATATAGCAGCGACTACCATACCTCAAGACTCTACCTTAACAGGTAAATCTTTAGAAGATGCTGTCGCCCAGCAAGAAGAAGATGAAAATGAGAAAGACGCAGACGCAATTCCATTTAAGAAGTGGAATGCTTCTAGTGTTATCGCACCTATTTACTCTAGTACGATGGGTGGATCATCCATTGATCGAGAATTTGCAGATAATAATAAAGCAGCAGGATTAAACCTTAGTTATGGTGTTAATGTAGGCTACAATCTATCATCGCGTTTATCTGTGCGCACAGGTGTGCATAAAGTTAATTTAAGCTATACGACTAACGATATTGTCTATGGTGTTACCGTGCAACCAGGTGATGTGCAATTACTATCTGTAAACTCTTATGATAGAAATGCAGTGTCTAATCCAGGTGCTGTCTCAACAGCAGATTTAGGCAGTTCTTTTTCTCAAGAATTTTTATCAGACAATACCTTTACAGGTTTTCAAGGAGAAATATCTCAACGATTAGGCTATCTAGAAGTACCACTAGAATTAAAGTATAAGTTGTTAGACCGCAAGTTGAGCGTTAACGTCATGGGTGGATTAAGTGCTTTATTCCTTACAGATAATAGTATCGCCGTTACTAATAATACTTCAAAATTAGAATTAGGTGAAGATGATAATTTTAACTCCTTTAATCACAGTGCAAACTTTGGGTTAGGTATAGATTACCTATTTACAGATCAGCTAGGTATCACTGTTGAGCCTATGTTTAAATATCAGCTCAATGCATTAAAAGAAAACACAGCAGATTTTAAACCATTTAATGTAGGTATCTATAGTGGTATCACTTACAGATTTTAAACCATAGACCGGTCATTGCAGGTCGCAAATAGTTAAGTTGAAAAAGAAGAATATTGAGGTTGGTTAAGTTAAACTCAATTATTTTGCAATGATGATGAGAACCGTTCCAGTGCCATGGAGCGGTTTTCTATTTAAGATCGTTTTCTAGAGATGATAAGATGATCGTTCTCACGCTTTCGCGAAAGCGTATTTTATCTTCCTTTATGTTCATACCAGCAGTATCAATAGCTTTATGAGTAAGAGCGCGCATTTTTCCTGGTCCGCCATAGAAGAAATGAAAAGGAAAGCGCTGCTTATTATCAAATAAAGTAACTGGTAATACGGGAATTTCATGTTCGATAGCAAGTCTGAAAGCGCCATCTTTAAAAGAGTCTAATGTTACATTCATATCATCAGGTACGCCACCTTCTGGAAAAATACAAATACCGACACCAGTAGAAAGTCTAGCGCGTGCTCTATCAAAAACGGCTTTACGACTTCTGGGATTGTTGCGATCTACAAGTATACAGGTGCGCTTATAAAAGAAACCGAAAATAGGAATCTTGGCCAGTTCAGCTTTACCTACAAAAACAAACGGGTTTTTAGAAACCAGTAACATGATCATAATATCTGTCATGCTGGTGTGATTTGCTACCAGCATATAACCTTGCCCTTTTTGCATAGGCTCTTCACGTTTAATATTGGGCCAGAAACCCATACCGTAAATAATTATAGCTGCCCAAAATCGAGCGATAGCAAAAAAGATATGATAAGTTTTTTCTGAAATAGTAAACACAACCAGTATAGGGAATAGTATAATGATAGGAACTCCCATCAGTATATAGAACCATATACGGTATAAAGGCATCAATATGTAGCGCAACCATTTCAAGCCACCAAAAATAGAAGAAATTATGAGGTAACAATCGATTCCTAGCGTTTAATCTAGAGTGTTATAAAGAGCTTATCGAATTAGATATAATACCTCTTAACAAGTTCCATTTATGGCGTCTAAAACATAAACAGTCTATTAGGCTTATCCAGATGTGGTCTTGAACTTTAAATCATTCCTATTATTAATACTTGAAAAAGCTCTATTTAAACAATAGATTGTACTTAATACTTTGTGCATAATAGTGATAGTAATTTACCTTTGCATTTCAATACATTTACCATGACTAGAATACTTACCGGTGTACAATCTACGGGAACTCCACATTTAGGAAACTTATTAGGAGCCATATTACCAGCTGTAGAAATGTCTGCACAAAAAGAAAATGATGCTTTTCTTTTTATAGCAGACTTGCATTCACTTACTCAAATTAAAGACGGCGAGACTTTAAGAGAAAACACTTATTCTACAGCTGCAGCATGGTTAGCTTGTGGTCTAGACATAAATGAGACTACTTTTTATAGACAAAGTGATGTACCGCAGGTAACTGAGTTGAACTGGTATTTAAACTGTTTCTTTCCTTATCAGCGATTAACTCTAGCGCATAGTTTTAAGGATAAAGCAGACCGCTTACAGGATGTAAACGCTGGATTATTTACCTATCCTATGCTTATGGCGGCAGACATTTTATTATATGATGCACAGGTAGTACCTGTAGGGAAAGACCAATTGCAACATATAGAGATTACTAGAGAAGTAGCTGGTAAATTCAATAACGCAATGGGAGAAACTCTCATAGAACCTGAAGGTAAAATTCAAGAAAGCACGATGCTCGTACCTGGTACAGATGGTGATAAAATGAGTAAGTCCAAAGGGAATTATATCAATATTTTCCTGGCAGATAAGAAGTTGCGCAAACAAGTCATGTCTATAGAAACAGACAGTACGCCACTAGAAGAACCTAAGGATACTGAGACTTGTAATGTATTTGCACTGTATAAAATAATCGCTACAGAAGATAAAGTTGCAGCAATGAGAGCAAACTATGCGGCAGGCAATTATGGTTATGGTCATGCAAAGCAAGCTCTATTTGAGGCTATTTTAGAAAAATTTGGACCTATTAGAGAACGCTACAACCACTTTATGGAGAATAAGCACGAGATTGATGCTGCTTTAGAAGCAGGTGCTGCAAAAGCTACCTTAATCGCAAATGCTACATTGAAACGTGTTAGGGAGAAGTTGGGATATTAATCTTTTCTTGACTTAGGATTATCGTAAGAATACCATTCGGTTGTTCCTATCGAATCTCCATCCAAGTTCATAGGAGTAAATCTAACTTTATAACGACCTTCAATGCTATAATTAAAAGCACCCGAGCAAATATTATGTCCTACACTTAGTTTTTCATCTGTTTCATTGAGATATAAATAATATACAGTAGATACATTTGTTATCGTGCTTACGACTTCAGTTTTCACCCAATAAATAGAGGATGATTTATTTTTAATCAAAAAAATTGCATTTGCTGATTCTGTATGATCGTAATCAGAAAATGTATTTCTACTATAAATGAAATTGATGTTTTTGCTTAGTGGTTTATTCTTCGATAAATTACTAGTTCTCCATTGTACTCTTTCTCTATTTGTAGGACTATATGTCCATCTTACTAATTCAAATTTCTTTTCCTCTTTAGTTTGGTTATCATAGCTTAAATAATAAATAGTGTTCTTTTTCAAACTTATCGCAGGCTTGAATATAGCTTGCATTAATTTTTTTTCGCCAACTAGAACATCTACTAATTTTAATTCAATTAAGTCACCATGTTCACTTTCCAAAAACACCTTACGTTCTTCAAAACTTTTAATTTTTTTTTGAGCGTTGCCATAACCTTCAATGACAAACATTGGATTTAAGCTTATCTCTTTTTTCAAAGGATAAAAGTTAATTTCAGAAGCCCTACATTTTGAAAATGCCAGATTGAAATTTATTAAAGCAATTAGTATTAGAATTGTATTTCTCATTTTACATTATTGTTAACTACACCAACATAAACATCTTCCCAGGCAGTGGTTTTACCACACCTTTTAATTCCATGCTCATCAGTAATGATGCTACTTGATGAACAGGCTTATTGATGTTTATAGCTATGATGTCTAGGAGTTCTTTTTCGTTTTCCTTTAAGTAACGGTAAATCAGTTTTTCGTCCTCATTGAGTTCTACAAAAAGCTGTTTTTGCACACCGGTATTGCGCTCTTTCCAGCCTAGAATGTATGGGATATCAGCCGCTTTAGTGAGTAAATGAGCTTTGGACTGTTTGATGAGCTCATTACAACCTATAGAATACTTATCATTCACACGACCTGGCACAGCAAAAACTTCACGGTTATAACCAGCAGCGAGATCTGCGGTAACCAGTGAGCCACCTTTTGCAGCACTTTCTATAACAACCGTTGCCTCACTCAATCCAGCGATAATGCGATTACGACCCAGAAAATTTTTTCTATCAAAGGTTGCTGTGTGCCAAAAGTCCGTCACAAAACCACCGTTTGCCATCATTTGCTCATTGTAAGCTTCGTGATTTCTCGGGTAAGTTTGATTCAGTCCATGGGCGACTACTGCCACAGTTTGTAAACCATATTTAATAGCCAGTTGATGTGCAAGAATATCAACACCATAAGCATAACCACTAATAATAAGAGGTTTTAACGGTGTAATTTCTTCTATAAATTTTTCTAGAAAAGCCGCACCAGTTGAGGTGATCTGACGTGTTCCTACTATACTTAAGGTATAGGGATTGTTCCAGTCTATATTTCCTTTCTCAAAAAAAACAATCGGTCCATCCACACAGTATTGTAGGCGTTCAGGATAATTGTCTTCATAGTATATTCTGGTGGTGATCCCTTCATTATGGACGTATTCCAGTTCTTTATCAGCCTTGGTAAATAAATCTGTAGCCTTTATAAACTGTGCTTTTTTATCGCCTATTCCTTCAATTGCGGCTATTTCTCGCATCGATTGTTCAAAAACCGCCGTCGCACTACCAAAGGTTCTGATCAACTTTTTGGCCATGATATCACCTATAAGAGGTGCTTTTTTAAGCGCGAGAATAGAACGTAATTCTTGGTGATCCATTCTATAAATATATAAAACCGTTAGTTAAAAATAAACGGATTAGGATCTAGAATCACATTTTCATAATTCGACAACTCTTCTTGTGCAGCAACACCAGGGAAATCGCCACGATAATCTCTCATATCTGTCATTACCTGAAAGTGTAGATGTGGCGAGTAACCACCATTTTCTTGTGGAGTTCCCAGAGTTGCTATTTTCTCGCTTTCGCGAAAGCGGAATCCAACTTCCCAACCTACCATATCACTAATGGATAGGTGTCCATATAGGCTGTAGATTTTTTGGCCATTCCAGTCATGTTCTAAAATTATGGTAGGACCATAATTACCAGCATCATCATTATGTTTAAAGGAGTGAATAACACCATCCATTACTGCATGAACACTAGTGCCGGCTGGTGCCCATAAATCGATTCCCATGTGTACATCTCGAGTAATTCCAGATTGAAAGCGAATATTTTTGCGATATAAGGCACGTTGTTCTAGATAACCACCATGGGCAACATAAGATTGATGTTCATCTCTTTTTTCTGCTAGATATTGTTCAAATACTGCGATATCACTCACATCATTTTTATCCCAAAATGAATTCTCAACAGATAAATTAATGGGGAAATAACCTTTGCTACCTACCGATGGATCAATAAGATGTCTTTTAATAATCATGCTGCACAGAATTTTTACTGCAATTTATGGAAATGATCAGAACACACGACTGCTTATTTTGGGTAGGTTTTGCTATTGATAACAATGAATTATTACTGTATTTTTAAGGCAAATAAAAGTTACATGATTAATAGAACGGTAAGTAGTGTAGAAGAAGCACTGGAAGGCGTTAAGAGTGGTATGACCTTTATGGTGGGCGGTTTTGGCCTATCTGGAATCCCGGAAAACAGTATTGCACAACTGGTAAAAACAGGTATTACTGATTTAACGTGTATATCTAATAATGCTGGAGTAGATGATTTTGGATTAGGTTTACTATTACAAGGGAAACAAATCAAAAAAATGATATCCTCTTATGTAGGAGAGAATGACGAGTTTGAAAGGCAAATGCTGAGTGGTGAACTTGAAGTAGATTTAATACCACAAGGAACACTGGCAGAGCGATGTAGAGCAGCACAAGCTGGAATTCCTGCGTTCTTTACTCCAGCTGGTTACGGTACTGAAGTAGCCGAAGGAAAAGAAGTAAGAGATTTTAAAGGGAAACCACATATTCTAGAACATGCATTTCAAGCAGATTTTGCTTTTGTAAAAGCATGGAAAGGTGATGAGGCTGGTAATCTTATTTTTAAAGGAACCGCTCGCAATTTTAATCCGGTAATGGCTGGTGCGGCAACAATCACGGTTGCTGAGGTTGAAGAACTAGTTCCTGCAGGAACTCTAGATCCTAACCAAATCCACATTCCAGGAATCTTTGTAAAACGTATTTTCCAAGGAGCTAAGTACGAAAAGAGAATTGAACAGAGAACCGTTAGACAGCGTGATTAATTTTTAATGTGCTGATGAGTAATAATAATGGTATGCAGAAAAATGTAATTTTAGAAAAATCGACAGAGTTTGCATTAGAAATTATTTCATTCACGGCAAATTTGAAAAAAGAAAAGCATTTTGAAATATCTAGTCAGTTATTTAGAAGTGGCACAAGCATAGGAGCAAACATTAACGAATCACAAAATGCTGAAAGTAGAAAGGACTTTGTTCATAAATTAAAAATCGCAGCAAAAAAGCTTCTGAAACGAGATATTGGCTATATCTATGCACGAAATCAGACAGCTTAATATCGCCTAAACCCGATTTGCTGAAACAGTTAGAAACAATTGAAAAACTATTATCTAGAATTATAGCCACTACTAAAAGTAGGATGTAACTCAGATAATTAATAATACCATTTTTGTGTTTATATAAAATTAACACATCATCATATTAACAAATTAGCACATTTACATTATGTTGACTAAAGAACAAATTGCACAAAGAATCGCAAAAGAGGTAAAAGACGGATATTACGTAAACCTAGGAATAGGAATCCCTACTCTAGTCGCAAACTATGTCCCGCAAGGAATAGACGTAGAATTTCAATCAGAGAATGGAGTATTAGGAATGGGACCTTTTCCTTTTGAAGGTGAAGAAGATGCCGATGTAATTAACGCAGGTAAACAAACCATTACCACATTACCAGGAGCGAGCTTTTTTGATAGTTCTATGAGTTTTGGGATGATTCGTGGGCAGCATGTAGATTTAACTATCCTAGGAGCCATGGAAGTTGCCGAAAATGGTGATATAGCCAACTGGAAAATACCAGGTAAAATGGTAAAAGGAATGGGCGGCGCCATGGACTTAGTAGCAAGCGCTGAAAACATCATCGTTGCCATGATGCATACCAATCGTGCTGGAGCTTCTAAATTATTAAAGAGATGTTCGCTTCCACTTACAGGAGTCAATTGTATTACTAAAGTAGTCACTAACATGGCTGTGATGGATGTGACTGATAAAGGATTTGTGCTTCTAGAACGAGCACCTGGTGTAAGTGTTGAAGATATAAAAGCTGCTACTGAAGGAAACTTAATTGTGGAAGGAGAAGTTCCTGAGATGGTGATATAATTGATTATTTCAAAAAATAAAAAAAGGGCAAACTCACGTTTGCCCTTTTTTATATTCTATTTTAAATCTACACCTCATCAAAATTAACTTTCACTTTAGCACTCGTCGGGTAAGCTTGACATGCTAGAGAAAGTCCTTCTGCAATCTCACTGTCTGTAAGGATGGCATTTTTGGCCATTTGAGCGCTGCCTTCTTCTATTTGACAAATACAAGAACTACAAATTCCGCCCTGACAGCTGTATGGCGCATCGATATCATTTTTAAGCATGACATCTAGCATGTTGTCACTGCGCTTCATTGTGAACGTGTGCTCTTCATCATCTAGGATTACGGTAACCTCAGTTAAATGTGAGTCTTCTGTGATTTCTATTTTATTCTCTTTAGTAGAAAAAAGCTCAAAGTGTATGTTTTCTTTAGCTATAATCTCTTTTTCTACAAGATTATCGGTCGTCATGCTGATCATGTCTTCTGGGCCACATAAATAAGCTTTTGCAAAAGCATAATCTGTACAATCCTGCTTCAAGAAAAAGTTTAAATTTCCTTTTGTGACGCGACCAAAAAGTTCGCCATCACGTTCTTCTCTAGAGAAACTATAACGTACGATAAAACGATCGCCATATTGATCTTGAAGATCATTAATTTGTTCAAAATAAATAGTTTGAGAAATACTTTGATTCCCATAAATAAGAGCAAACTTACTATCCGGTTCTGTTTCCAGTACCGTTTTTATAATAGAGATAATAGGTGTGATACCACTACCAGCAGCGACACCTAGGTAGGTTTGTGCATTTGTAGATTTTTCGTGAACAAAAAGCCCTTCTGGTGCAGCAACATCTAGTTGATCTCCAGCACGCAATGTCATGGCATAGTTAGAGAAGACTCCTTTTTCTACGGCTTTAACAACGACACTCCAGTGATTCTCGTGTGGTGCACTAGAAAGTGAATAAGCACGTCGTACTTCTTTACCATCTATAGCTGCTTTTAAGGTTAAATACTGACCAGATTGATAATTAAAATCTGAAACCAGTTCTTGTGGTATGTCAAATCTAATTTCTACGGCCTGTGGTGTGACCTTAGTAACTTGTTGTATAGTGAGTTTATGAAATTCCATGGGGCTACTTTTAACGGCTGCAAAAATAAGAAAGGAAAATTGACCTGTAACATTTTTACAACTTTTGTAACTAATACTTCAAATTCACTAACCATGATCAAAAAATTTATCAATCTAGAATGGAAAAGCTTCTTTAGAAGTGCAGCGTTCAAACAGAATCTAGCCATCAAGATTTTAATGGCCTTTGGGGCGTTATATTTTATAGTTGCTTTTGGAGCCCTAGGTGTAGGAAGCTATTTTATCATTGAAGAATTTATTGAAAAAGGTAAAATCGTTGCAGATAATCCTTTTCAAGTCGTGAACGGCTTTTTAATATACTGGGTTTTTGCAGACATAGGTTATCGATACATGCTTCAAAAAATGCCTGTTGCAAACATAAAACCCTTATTGTATTTGCCGTTTAAAAAAGGAAAGATTGTCAATTATGCACTAGGTAAAACTGTTATTTCCTTTTTTAATTTTTTACCAGCATTCTTTTTTATTCCTTTCAGCGTTGTTTTAATTGCGCAAGGTTATAGTGTTATAGGAGTTATAGGCTGGCATCTAGCGATGTTATTTATCACTCTAGCCGCTAATTTTCTTAATGTATTTATGAATAATATGGATAAAGTATTTTATCCAGTACTAGCGGTGATAGCAGGTTTAGGATTGTCCCAGTATTATGGTCTTTTTGACATCACTGCATATACAGGTCCTATGTTTATGTTCTTTTATGAAAACGCTTGGGCATTTATAATACCACTATTATTATTCATAGTGACTACATATTATGCATACCACTACTTTATCAAACAATTATACCTAGATGAAGGGTTAAAAGCTGTTGCAAAAGAAGCTACCACAGAGGATTTAAGTTTTTTAGACCGCTTCGGTAAACTATCTACTTATCTAAAGAACGACATTAAACTTATTAAAAGAAACAAGCGTGCAAAAATGACCTTTATCATGGGCTTCTTCTTTGTCCTTTATGGATTGTTTTTCATGAATGATCTATATTCTAGTATTAATGGTATGAAGGTTTTTGCAGGACTGTTTTGTACCGGTGGATTTTTATTCAGCTTTGGTGGATTAGTGCCTAGCTGGGATAGTAGTTATTATAAATTAATGATGTCGCAAAATATTCCCTACAGAGAGTTTTTGCTTAGCAAATGGTGGCTTATGGTCGCAGCGACTGTGGTAAGCACGTTACTGTGTACGTTCTACTTATACTTTGGTCTAGACTGGTGGTTCGGGATGCTCGCAGGTGCTGTTTATAACATTGGCTTTAATAGTTCAGTGGTTTTATGGGGTGGCGCATTTGTAAAAACACCTATAGATTTAATGACGACTAAAAAAGCCTTTGGTGATTCTAAGGCGTTTAATGCAAAAACACTTTTATTGTTAATTCCAAAACTAGTACTACCAGTGGTGATTTACTACGCATTTGCGTTAACTATAAATGAGTCAGCTGGATTTATAGCTATTGCAGCGACTGGAGTGTTAGGATTGCTTTTCAGAAATAAGATTTTTGATATGATAGAAGACATTTATAAAAACGAGAAGTACGACACGATAGCCGCTTATTCTCAGAAAAACTAAGAGAAGAGCATTAATTAGATATAATACGCTTTCGCGAAAGCGTCATTACCACAACAATAAAGAACACAACTATTATGATTACTATAAATAACCTTTCAAAACAATATAACGGTACTAAAGTTCTAGACATCGAAAGCCTTGAAATTCCTAAGGGACAGGCTATAGGTCTAGTTGGAAATAACGGTGCTGGTAAAACGACCTTGTTTTCATTATTACTAGATTTAATTCAACCATCTAGTGGTCATATCGTTTCTAATGATGTGAGAATCGACCAAAGTGAGGACTGGAAACCATTTACTAGTGCTTTTATAGATGAGAGTTTTTTGATAGGTTACCTTACTCCAGAAGAGTATTTTTATTTCATCGGTGAGTTGCGCGGACAGAACAAAGCAGATATCGATGCGCTCATCGCTAGCTACAGTGATTTCTTTAACGGTGAAGCTGTAGGTCAAAAAAAATACTTGCGTGACCTATCAAAAGGTAACCAGAAAAAAGTAGGTATCGTCGCAGCTTTAATAGGAAAACCACAAGTTGTGATATTAGATGAGCCATTTGCAAACCTAGATCCATCTACACAAATCAGGTTAAAGAAGATTATTAAAGATCTTGCAAATGATCCAGAAGTAACGGTTTTAGTATCTAGTCATGATTTAATACATGTTACAGAGGTTGCACAAAGAGTGGTGTTACTGGAGAAAGGAAGAGTCGTAAAAGATATTGAGAAAAGCAGTGCTACTTTTAAAGAATTAGAAGACTATTTTATTGGTATATCAGAAATTCATGCGCCAGTTGCTACTGTGTTAACTGAAGAAGAAGAATAATGATGAATGCTATGATAAAAATGTACGTGATTCATGTAGTAATTTTTATAGCTATTTTCTTTATAGCACGATATATCATATCACAGTATGTAGTGGATCCAACTTTCTGGATTACAGTAATCCCAGTGGCATGTGGTTGGTTACTTGCACCAAAGCCTCATGTAGAAGAGCATCAATCTGGTAAGCAATATGGTTTAAGAATCGTGTTTTCAAATAAGATTATCAAGTTGTAGTTATCTTTGCATTAAAATTGAAGTCATGAGTGCCAAAATTAAAATGTATCTAGTCTATGGTGTTGTGTTTTTAGCATTGTTTCTAGGGTTATGGGTTTTATCTGGGTATATGTTTGAACCAGACAGCACTATGCGTAAATTAACTCCTATAGTAGCTTCAATTATTCTGTCTCCTAAACCACATGTAGTAGAAGCTCAATCAGGAAGGCAGTATGGATTGAAGAGTCTTTTCTCAAAAAAAATCTACTGGTTTAAAGATTAATTATACTCTTATTGTTCGGTTGATAACTTCCATTTGGTCATTTTCTTAGTTAAGGGATAAAAAATCCTTATTTTTACGACCTTTCACAATATCTATGCTGTTTAAGCAGTTATGATAGCTAGATAAAAAAGGAGCTTTTGAGAACCACACTTATTAACATTTTAACGTTTTTACTTCTACTAGTCATAGTCACTAGTTGTAGTCGTAAAAAAAACTCATTTGTAAGTCGCAATCTACACGCGGTTGGAACTGAGTATAACGTACTTTATAATGGTGATCTCGCCTTGCAAGCTGGACTAGATGAACTAGAAGCAACATATAACGAGGACTATTGGGATATCTTACCGGTAGAACGTATGCAATTAAAGCAAGAGGTATTTCTTCCAGGACAGAAACCGGCAAATCCTAATTTTGAAAGAGCCGAAGAGAAAGCTGTAAAAGCAGTTCAGAAACACTCGATTTTTGTTAATGAAGAAGAGTTCAATCCGCAAGTTGATGATGCTTACTTATTGCTAGGTAAAGCTAGGTACTACGACCAGAGATTTGTCCCAGCGTTAGAGGCATTTAATTACATCTTGCAATTCATGCCAGAAAGTGATCAACTTAATCAGGCAAAAATATGGCGTGAGCGCACTAATATGCGCTTAGAGAATAACGAAACTGCCATCATTAATCTTACTAAATTACTTAAAGAAGAAAGTGAGATTATAGAAAATGAAGATTTAGCAAATGCAAATGCGACACTTTCTCAAGCCTTTTTAAACTTAGAACAAATAGATAGCGCATTGATTTACATGAATCGTGCAGCAAATCTCACTAAGAATAAAGAAACCATCGCTCGCTATAAATTTATAGCAGGACAGCTTTTTGCAAAGGCAGGAGAGAGAGACAGTGCCTTTGTAAAGTTTGATCAAATCATAGAAATGCATCGCAAGGTGCCACGTCGCTATTATGTGCATTCATTTATTGAAAAAATAAAACTCTTTGATAATAGTACTGATAGTGAAGTATTATTGTTAGAAACTTTAAATGACCTAGAAGAAAATCGTGAGAATCGCCCATGGTTAGACCATATTTATTCTCGCAAGGCGATATACTTTGAGAATAGAGATTCACTCAACGATGCGGTAACCTATTATAATCTATCACTAAGGGCAAAAGGTGGAACAGATCAATACTTGCGAGGTAATAATTATAGTGCATTAGGTAAAATAAGTTTCAACCAGAATAAATATGCTGCAGCAGGTAAATATTATGACAGTGCCATGGTTAGTTATGTTGAGCGCAGCCCAGAGCATCGATTGGTAAAAAAGAAAAGAGATAATCTAGAAGATGTTATTCTTTATGAAGAAAGGTGTCGCAGCGCAGACAGTATTTTTAATGTGTTGGACATGTCTACTGATCAACAAATCGCTTATTATAACGAGTACATTGCAAAATTAAAAGCAGAGGAAGAGCGACTAGCAAAACTTGCTGAAGTTGAAGCATTAAAAGAAGCTCAAAATCAAAATGCATTTCAAACCATACAAAATAATAAGACGACTAAGCGAGGTAACGCAGGACCGGCTTTTGGCCCTATAGGCGGTGCACCTTCAACACCTACACTTTCAGGTACTCCTACATTTTACTTCTATAATCCACAAACCGTTGCTCGTGGAAAGCAAGATTTCCGTAGAAAATGGGGGAAACGTAAATTAGAAAATAACTGGAGACGCAAGAATAAAAAAGATGATGGTGGTGGCGAGATTGTTATAGAAGAAGATGAAGCACTCGTAGAAGAAGAGGTAAGGCCAGAGTTTACTCCAGAGTTTTATATCGATCAATTACCAGAAGGGATGAGTGTGCTAGATAGTATTGCAAGCGCTCGTAACTTTGCATATTACCAGCTAGGTGTTATTTATAAAGAGAAATTTAAGCGCAATGATTTAGCAATAAGTCGTTTAGAAAATCTAATTGCTTTTGAACCTGCTGAAAAACTGTTGCTTCCAGGATTATACAATTTATACCTTATATATAATGAGAGTGGCGCTTTCGCGAAAGCGGATACATACAAAAGCCGTATCATTAATGAATTCCCAGATACTAGATATGCACAGATTTTATTGAATCCAGACGCGAAAATAGAAGATAATGCTAGTCCTAGCGCTGTATATAAAAGACTATACAAAGAATACGAGAAAGGCAATTATGAAATCGTGGTCACTAATGTAGAAAGATATGTTACCTTATTTAACGGTGATCCTATTGTACCTAGATTAGAATTATTGAAAGCTTTTGCCGCAGGAAGATTGTATGGTTTCAAAGAGTACAAACGAGGAATCGATTTTGTCGCTCTTAACTTTCCTAATACTGAAGTTGGGAAAAGTGCACAGAAGTTAGTATTAGAGGCAGAAAAACTTAAAATAGCCGAGGCTTTTATGCCAGAGCAAGGTCTTTCTGATTTTAAATTAATATATCGCATTGAGAAAACTAATTATCAAAAGTTAGAACAGCTTAAAGATCAATTAGAAAAGGCCATTGAACAAGAGAAATATGGTTTTACAGTGTCTGTAGATGTATATAATCCACAAGAAAATTTAATTGTTGTTCATGGATTAACTTCAAAACTAGGTAGTCGTGGATTAGGAGACTTTATGGCTAATCCTAGCAATGGTTTTAATATCAGCGACACAGCAATACCTATTGCAACAGAAAATTATAAAATCATACAGGTGTATAAAAGCCTGGATGATTATGAAAAAGAAATGCTTTAAACACATTAAATATGTTTAACGATAAGAAAGGTTCAAAAAAAGGACAAATGGAAGCAGGAAAATCGCAAAATAGAATAAGTCACGGTACGGTGATAGAAGGAGATATAACTAGTCAAGGTGGTTTTAGAATTGATGGTACCATCAATGGAACTTTACAAACACCTGCGAAAGTCGTTATCGGTAAAGATGGATCAATTAATGGATCTCTAGAATGTGGAAATGCAGATATAGAAGGAAATTTTAAAGGAAAACTATCAGTTACTGGTCTATTAACTTTAAAATCTAGTGCTGTAATTGACGGTGAAGTAGTAATTTCTAAATTAGCTGTAGAACCAGGCGCAACCTTTAATGCGACCTGTTCTATGAATACTGGAGTAAAAAACTTGAGCGACAGTAATAAAAAAGGTAAAACAGCATAGACTTATATAATAGTCACATCTCATTATAAATGAATTTTTACCTCAAGACCTTTTTGTTGCTGTTATTATTGTCACTTTCTATTTTTGGAATACATTATTTAATAGTAGATCATCCGACTATTCCGTTATGGAAAACTTATAGTTTTCTTGGTGTTGCAGCTTTTATTACAGTTAGCGCATTAAAATACGTCTTCGGATTAGTACCAGATAAGCTAGGATTTGCTTTTTTAGCACTGGTTTTTATAAAGTTTGGAATTGTCCTAATTATGTTTCCAGAATTGATAACTGGACCTAGCTTATCAAAAGTTGAGGTATTAGGCTTTTTAATTCCTTATTTTATCTTTTTGTTTTTAGAAGCTGCAATAGTTATTAAGTGGCTTAATCAGAATTAATTGGCAGCTTTAAAAAACTTTAAAAAGCAGTAAAAAATTAACTTTTAAAAGCTCGCTTTTTACACGTTTTTTTGTCATACATTTGCACCCGAATTAAGAGACCTAACTTTTTAAGGTGATTTACATGTATAGAGCGTACTTTAAAATAGCTTTTTTTGCTTTGATCTTTACAGCTTTTGCGACAGCACAAGCTCAAGAACATAATGGTGATTATGCCTTTGATGATGAAATAGAATCAGATGGCGGTAAAGTGAATACAAAAGAAGAAATCGATTCTTATATCGATCATCACTTAAAAGATTCACATGACTTCCATTTATTCTCATATTCAGATGATGCTGGAGTAAGAAAACATGTTGGTTTTTCTTTGCCTGTTATTGTTTGGTCTAGTGAAGGTTTAAAATTCTTTATGTCTTCAAAGTTTCATCACGATGATGATGGGAAAGTATTAGTAAAAGCTGGCGATGCCACATTTACAAAACTGCACAGTAAGATATATGAGTTAGATAGTGGTGCTACTGCAATTAATTTTGATGCAGATCATCACCCTACTAATGCTCATAGAGTATTTGATATGTCTATTACAAAGTCTGTTTTTGGACTTATATTAATAGGTCTATTAATGCTACTAGTTTTTGGTGCATTAGCAAAGCAGTACAAGACTAAAAAGATCCCTACTGGATTTGGTCGTGTATTAGAACCGTTAGTGTTATATGTAAGAGATGAGATTGCACGTCCTAATATAGGTGAGACTAAGTATAGAAAATTCATGGGGTATTTATTAACCGTGTTTTTCTTAATCTGGATAAGTAACCTTTTAGGGTTAACACCATTTGGGTTTAACATCACGGGACAAATAGCGGTAACCGTATGTCTTGCTTTATTTACATTTATTATTGTACAATTTAGTGGTAATAAAGATTACTGGATGCATATTTTCTGGATGCCAGGCGTTCCAGTATTAATGAAAATAGCTTTAATACCTATTGAGTTAATAGGCCTGCTTACAAAGCCATTCTCACTTCTTGTACGTTTATTTGCAAACATTACAGCTGGTCACGTTGTAGTCATGGGTCTTATTGCCTTAATGATTACGCTTAAAGCACAGTTCGGTATAGTAGGTTCGACAGGACTTTCTATATTCCTTACCTTGTTCTTATCAGTTATAGAATTATTAGTAGCCTTTTTACAGGCATTTATCTTTACAATGTTATCTGCCTTATTTATAGGGATGGCAGTTGCAGAGCATGATCATCACGAGCATGCTGGCACTGAAGAGGACGACATCGACGAGGTAAGAGAACGTTTTATTTAATTTTTTTTGTTTAATTTTTAATACCCATTATCATGGAAACAGCTTATAATTTAATTGGTGCAGGTCTTATCGTTATCGGTGGTGGTATCGGTCTTGGTCAAATTGGTGGAAAAGCAATGGAAGCTATTGCTCGTCAACCAGAAGCAGCTGGAAAGATCCAAACTGCGATGATTATTATCGGTGCACTTCTTGAAGGACTTGCATTTGGAGCTCTTTTATTAGGTAAAAACTAATAAGAGTTCAAAAAACAAACAGTTCTTGCAACGGTTGGTTGTAAGAACTGTTTAACTATTAAATTTTAAACACAACAACATTTTATTATGTTAGATTTAATTAATGATTTTTCGCCAGGCTTGTTTTTCATGCAAGCACTTATCCTTATCATCTTAATTGTATTGATGAGAAAATTTGCATGGAAACCTATTCTTAACGCTCTTTCTGAAAGAGAAGAAGGAATTGCTGAAGCACTAGCTGCTGCAGAAAATGCAAAAATAGAAATGGCTAATCTTGAAGCTTCTAATCAAGCTGCCGCACAAGAGGCTCGTGCTCAAAGAGACGAGATGCTTAAAGATGCACGTGAGATTAAAGAGAAGATGATTGCAGATGCTGCAGGTCAAGCTCAAGAAAAAGCAGATAAAATTATAGCTCAAGCTCAAGAAGCAATTGAAGCAGAGAAGAAAGCAGCACTTGCAGATATCAAATCTCAAGTAGCTGATCTATCTGTAGACATAGCAGAAAAAGTGACACGTAAAGAACTTTCTCAGAAAGATGCACAACATGCACTTATCGAGCAATTACTAGCCGAAGCAAATATCTAAGAACATGAAATTATCTAGAGCTGCATCCCGATACGCAAATGCTATTCTTAGTCTAGCAATAGATAAGAGTGAAGCTATCGCTGTAAATGAAGAAATGAAGACTATTCTAGTTACTCTTAACGGTAATAAAGAATTACGTGACTTCATGAGCAGTCCGTTAATCAAATCAGAACAGAAACGTGGCGCATTACGTCAGGTTTTTAAAGATGCAGGTGCAATCACAATGGGATCTTTTGATCTGTTAGTAGATAATAAGCGTGCAGATATATTAATGGATGTCGCTACAAAGTATATTTTACTTTTTGAAGAAATGAATAAGCGTGAGATTGCTACAGTAACAACTGCTGTTGAAATCACTGCTGATTTAGAACAAAAAGTGCTAGCAAAAGCAAAAGCGCTTGCTGGTAAAGACATTACATTAGAGAAAAAAGTTGATGAATCTATACTAGGAGGATTTATTCTTAGAGTAGGTGATCAAGAAATCAATGCTAGTGTAGCAAACAAATTAGGACAATTAAAAAGAACATTTGCTACTAGATAGTAAATGTGTTTTAAAATTCCGCTTTCGCGAAAGCGTATTTAATTAAGAATAAATGGTCATTACGACCTATTTGATAAGAATAAAAACAAGAACATGGCAGAAGTAAATCCAGCAGAAGTATCTGCAATACTTAAGCAACAATTATCAGGTTTTGATGCAACTGCATCACTTGATGAAGTGGGAACCGTACTTACAGTAGGTGATGGTATCGCACGTGTTTACGGTCTTTCTAACGCCCAATATGGTGAACTAGTTGCGTTTACATCTGGGATTGAAGGTATCGTTCTTAACCTAGAAGAAGATAATGTAGGTGTGGTACTTTTAGGCCCATCAACAGGTATCGCTGAAGGTGACACTGTGAAACGTACACAACGTATCGCATCTCTTAAAGTAGGTGAAGGTATTGTAGGTCGTGTAGTAAATACATTAGGTGAGCCTATCGATGGTAAAGGTGCTATTGAAGGTGACTTATATGAAATGCCTCTAGAGCGCAAAGCTCCTGGAGTTGTTTTCCGTCAACCAGTAACTGAGCCATTACAGACAGGTATTAAGTCTATCGACGCGATGATTCCTGTAGGTCGTGGACAACGTGAACTTGTAATTGGTGACCGTCAAACAGGTAAAACTACTGTTTGTATTGACACGATTCTTAACCAAAAAGAATTTTACGATGCTGGTGAGCCAGTATATTGTATATATGTAGCTATCGGACAAAAAGCGTCTACAGTTGCAAACATTGCAAAAGTACTTGAAGAAAAAGGTGCTCTTGCTTATACTACAATTGTTGCAGCAAATGCATCTGACCCAGCAGCAATGCAGGTTTATGCACCATTTGCTGGAGCATCGATAGGTGAGTACTTCCGTGATACTGGTCGTCCTGCACTTATTATTTATGATGATTTATCTAAGCAAGCTGTTGCTTACCGTGAGATCTCTCTACTTTTACGTCGTCCACCAGGACGTGAGGCGTATCCTGGAGATGTATTCTTCCTTCACTCAAGATTGTTGGAGCGTGCAGCAAAGGTTATTGCAGATGATGAAATCGCAAAAAACATGAACGACCTGCCAGATAGTTTGAAACCTATCGTTAAAGGTGGTGGATCTCTTACTGCACTTCCTATTATTGAAACACAAGCTGGTGATGTATCGGCTTATATTCCTACTAACGTAATTTCGATTACAGATGGACAGATTTTCCTAGATGGTGATTTATTCAACTCTGGTGTACGTCCTGCTATTAACGTTGGTATTTCAGTATCACGTGTTGGTGGATCTGCACAGATTAAGTCTATGAAAAAAGTATCTGGTACTTTAAAATTAGACCAGGCAGCTTTCCGTGAACTTGAAGCATTTGCAAAGTTCGGTTCTGACCTTGATGCAACTACACTAGGTGTTATTGAAAAAGGAAAGAGAAACGTTGAGATATTAAAGCAAGCAGAAAATGATCCTTACACTGTTGAAGATCAGATTGCAATTATCTATGCAGGTTCTAAGAACTTGTTGAAAAACGTTCCTGTTGAAAAAGTAAAAGAATTTGAAAGAGACTTTATAGAATTACTTAATGCAAAGCATAGAGGAACTCTAGATACTCTTAAAGCTGGAAAACTTACTGATGAAGTGATTGATACACTTACAGCAGTAGCAAAAGATCTTTCTAGTAGATACTAAGAACTTAGAGATCAGAGATGAGAAACATAGTTTCTTATCTCTGACTTCTAACCTCTAACTTCTAACAAATTATGGCGAATCTTAAAGAAATAAGAAACAGAATTTCATCAGTATCTTCTACCATGCAGATTACATCTGCTATGAAGATGGTGAGTGCAGCAAAGCTTAAAAAAGCACAAGATGCTATTACAGCAATGCGTCCTTATTCTGATAAGCTTACTGAGATTTTACAGAGTCTAAGCTCTACCTTAGAAGGTGAAGCTGGAAGTAAATTTGCAGAGCAACGTGATGTAAAAAAAGCCTTAGTTGTCGCTATTACTTCTAATCGTGGTCTTGCAGGTGCTTTTAACTCTAATATTATTAAAGAATTGATTCGTTTGAATCAAGAAGATTTGAAAGGTATCGCTGTTTCTTACATGACTATAGGTAAGAAGGCAAACGATTTTGCAAAGAAGACCGATAATATTATCTCAAACAAGAGTGATCTTTTTGATGACATATCCTTTGATAATGTTGCTCTAATTGCTGAAGAGTTGATGGAGCTGTTTGTAACAGGTGAATTTGATAAAATTGTTTTAGTATATAACAGTTTTAAAAATGCTGCTACTCAAATTATAATGACTGAAGATTTCTTGCCGCTTAAACCAGTAGCAAAGGATGAAGCAGCTATTGAAACTCAAAAAGAGCTAGATTACATTTTTGAGCCTTCTAAGGAAGAAATCATTGAAGAGTTAATACCTAAGTCTTTAAAGATGCAATTGTACAAAGGAGTGCGTGATTCTTGGGCTAGTGAGCACGGTGCACGTATGACTGCAATGCATAAAGCAACAGATAACGCAACAGAACTTAGAGATCAGTTGAAGTTAACTTATAATAAAGCACGTCAGGCTGCGATTACTAACGAGATCTTAGAGATCGTAGGTGGAGCAGAGGCCTTAGAAAATTAAATCGCAGTCAATTGGACTAATATTTAAGCACTCTTTTTAGAAAGTTTTATTTAATATTGACGATAAATTAGATTTAATGTTAATCATATTGGCAAGTAAATCAGGAATAGTTCAAATATTTTCAATAATTAATTCTTTAGATTATATAAACTCCAAAATTTTGGTAATATGATTTTTAAAAAATTACTAAGTGTTTTTCTATTTTGTTTAGTCACATTCTCTTACGGTCAAATTAATTTTGATCCTCCATTAAACATAGTGGATGATAGCCATTCTTCATTTAGGGTAAATGCAGTAGTGGCTGCTGACTTAAATAATGATTCATTCGACGATTTGATAGTCGCATCTATTATTGATAATTCCATTAAAATTTACAGAAGTTTTAATGGAGATTTTCATGAAGAACAGCGTTTACAATTAGTTAAACTTTTCAACGTTAGTTTCTATGCAAAATATTCACTCGCTGTATCTGATTTCAATTCTGACGGACTCAACGATGTAGTTATTAGCAGTTCTTTTGAGGATAAAGTTTTCTGGATACAAAATCTTGGAAATTTCACTTTTTCTCAGCCTATTTCCATTACAAATAATATTGATGACCCTATTAGTACTATAGCTGTTGATATTGATAATGATGGGGATGACGACGTTTTAGTAAGTACAGGTAGGAGTGAGAAAATATCTTTATTTCAAAATAATAACGGTGTTTTTAGTTCTGAAACTTTAATTCATAGTTCTAATCGTGATATCATCAAATTATTTAATTTGGATGTAGATCAAAACGGTTTTCTTGATATTTTTTTCTTGGAGGAAAATGGAACTTTAGGATATATGCTAAATTTAAATGGAGTTCTTTCTAATCCTACAATTGTCAGCTCATCTGTAAATAGCTCAGGAGTTGCCTTTTCAGACATTAATAATGATGGTTATAAGGATATTATATACAGCCATGACCTTTACGATACACTAAGGTATCATTCCTATATTCCAGGACAAGGCTATTCTCAATCTTCTGTGCAATTAAGCTCCTCGTTGATTATACCTAATAACATTATCATTTATGACATTGATGGTGATCAACTTGATGATATCATCTTTTCATCTCCATGGACTGACGAAATTGGCTGGTTAAAACGAGATTCCAATAACGGTTTCCTTCCTTACATAGTTATAGCTGGTAATTTTGAGAATCCAAACGCCTTAATTGTAAGTGATTTAAATAATGATGGTAAAAAAGAAATAGTTTACGGAGCCGAAAAAAAGTGCTCAGCACTTTATATTGATCCACAGGGTAGCGTACTCAAAGAAAATGTGATTAATTACCTATTCACGTTTTCTAGATCTATAATACCTGTTGATTTAACAAACAATGGATTAAAGGATTTGGTGATTGGTTATAATAGTTTATTATGGGTTGAAAACAAAGGTGGTGGTCTATACTCCGCACCACGCGCTTTTTCAAATAACACGGATAGTTCTTTTGAGTATGCAACAGCAACAGCAGATTTTGATAACGATGGTTTTAAAGATATAATTACAGCTACAGATTCAGAAGTCAGAATATTCAAAAACAACACGGATAAAACATTTACTGAATTATATTCTCAAACCCAAACACAAACCGTTCGAGATATAGCTGTAGCTGATATGAATAATGATGGTTTCAATGATGTATTGATAGCCACTGCGGACAGCAATAGTCCTTTAGAATTATATCTCTCCAACGGGAATTATACATTTCAACCTAAAATCGTAATTAACTCTTCATTTTCAAATTTCGAACCTACTATCATTGAGGTTCACGATTTAGATAGCGACGGCGACTTAGATATAGTATGCGCTTCAAACTTTACAAATGCAATTCATAAAATTACCAATAATGGCTTACCTAACCCTTTTTCTGTTAGTCTTATTATAAGTAACACTGATGCAGCTGTATTAGCGATGGCAGACCATGACGGTGATGGTGATTTGGATATTCTTACTGGTAGCGATTATGCTGCCGTTAATTCGGATATTCTTTTATTAACAAATAACAATGGTACATTCAGTAATCCAAGCGTGTTTGATTCTCAATCTGTGGATGGTCTTAGTTACGCAGATATCAATAACGATGGGTTCCTAGATATTGTTGCAGTATCATGTACGTCATTTTCAGGATTAAGAGAAGATGCATTTTATTATTTAAATGATGGGAATAGTAATTATAACAAGACTTACATTCAACAATTATCTAATTCTAACACTTGGAATAAAACCTTAGCTTTATCTGATATGAATAATGATGGTAAAGTGGATATATTAACAAACTTTCAAACTGATGTTTTTAATAATTATGAGACAAAGTATGCTGTGAAAATTTTCACTAACGACAATGTTTTATCTACTGATATGCAAGCTGAGAACAATAATTTTAAAATTTATCCTAATCCAGCAGCTGAAGAAATACGTTGGAATGAATACTTAAACTATGATTTTGACATAAGTGTTTTTAGTATTTCTGGCGAGCTTGTAAAGAAGAGTAAATGCAATGTTCAACATTTTGACACTTCGGATTTAGAGGAAGGTATTTATTTAATAAAATTTATTTACTCTGATCTTATTTTTACTAAAAAAATAGTCATCAAAAGGTAATGTTTTAATTTAAGGTTGATATATTGTAAGATGTTTTAGTTTGAAAATCTCTTGTGTTATGGCTATCACTTCTAATCATTAAAGAATTAATCCCTAAGTCTTTAAAAATGAAATTGTACAAAGGAGTGCGTGATTCTTGGGCTAGTGAGCACGGTGCACGTATGACTGCAATGCATAAAGCAACTGATAATGCAACGGAACTTAGAGATCAGTTGAAGTTAACTTATAATAAAGCACGTCAGGCTGCGATTACTAACGAGATCCTTGAAATCGTAGGTGGAGCAGAAGCGTTGAATAATTAAAATGCTATTCAAAGCTGTCATGCTGAATTTATTTCAGCATCTCATTTTATAATATCAAAAAGCCTTTCAGAAATGAAAGGCTTTTTTGATGCTCAAACTTTTTTAGAATATACATGTAACATTTTTTGACTTCTGCATCTAAAGGGAAACTTTAAATTCGAAATCATAAAAAAAATTCTTTCCCTATTTGTTGCACTATGTCTTTCTATCGTTGTTATGGCTTGTGATGATCAAAAACCCCTTAAGGTAGACGTATCTGGATCTGGACAACCTATATTATTTCTTATTATACTTCTACGGGATTATATAAATTCGTTGGTAGAAGCGGAAAACTAAGGAAAGCTTTAGGGATGGCGCCATTAGCTGTTGATCCTAGAAAAGCACATCATCTTATTCCACAAGCGAATGATTTTCTGATTCATCCTGTAATACAAAAAGCGGCAGGACAAGGTTTTCATATAGATGAAGCTTTAAATGGTATACCTGTAAGTGATGTTATTCATAATGCTCCGCATATACAATATAGCGCAAAAATCAAACAACTTCTTAATAACTGGAACATTCAATATCCAAATGCAACTGGTTTAGAAGCTTATAGTTAAGTGGTAGAACTAACTACGAATATTAAACATGTTATAGATACAAATCCGGGAGTTCCATTAGATAATTTAATACATTTAATAAACTAAACTAAACTAAACTAAACTAAATGGGGAATTACTTTATCATTTATGAAAATTGTAGAAGGAAAAACTTTGGAAGGTATCCTCAAATAAAAGATTATATATATAAATCAAAAATAAATTCAGGAAAATTTATTGATTTATGGATAGGAAAAGAGGTTCCAAATAATATTATATTGGAAAAAGCGGAGTTATTGCTGAATGATAATTCAAACTTAACTCATGGTTTGGTGCCTCTAGGAGCTATAGGTTTTACTGGAGCCTTAGTCATAAATAATGAATTAAAATTTTCATTTAAAGAGCATTATATTTACGGAATTAACTTTCTTCCATTAAATGTATACCACAAAGGCGTTCTTTTAGATAATTATAACATAAGTCATATTTCTAAATTTGATGATGATTTAATAGATTTTGAAAAAACACAATTTTCAAAAACTCATGGATCTTATCCTAATAGAGTAACCGAAATTATTGACATCAATTCCAAGGCTGAATTTTATAATGAAAAAGCAAAATATTCTAATCCAGCTGATAATACTTATATTCTAATTGATAAATTTAGAATTAATGAAAATTTCAATGATATTGATTTATTCGCTCTGCAACATGTATTTGGTGGTATTAAATTTATTATTTCAGAGAAATTGAAATCAGCTATGGATGAGTTAGGCGTAGTATGTTATAACTATAGACCCATCAACATTGGATATAACGAATGGGAATCAGATCCTAAAGTTAGGTTTGAACGTTATGGAACTAAGTAGATAAAAATTATGAAAAATTATTTTTTGACTTTTAGCATTGTGGCAATTGCAATCTCCTGCACGTCAAAAAAAGCGGTAAATGATTTAAAACCTGAGCCCAATTATTTTCTTTTTGAATATTATGACGAGGAATCAACGGAAGGAGATGTTGAATTTTTTAGATCATTAGCAACATCGATTGACTCTACAGGTTTAAAAGGGTTGGATTCTTTAGTTACAATTTATGAAAATAAAATAGCTCGGGATAGCGTAAAAACAAGGAAGTGGATTCAGAATGATATTGCATTGAAGGTGGAAGAGGACTCCATTTGGCGTTATGAAGAATATAAAGGTGATATGAGAGGAGACTATCAACTCATATCAAAAAGCAATGGAATTCTAAGGTATTATAACAAGGCTAGGAATATTAATTATAAAAATGACACGCTATTTAATACAAACGAAGGTGTTACTTTTAAAATAGATAAAAAAGATGTTAAAACCATTAAGGGTTATAAATGTTATAAAGTTATAATTGAAAAAGAAAATTTAGTACTACGAGATTACAATACGGGCAAAGCAACATATGAATTATATGTTACTGATGAAATTAAATTACCAACCCATTCCGTTTTAAATATACCTACTAATTCAATTGAAGTTTTTCCTTTAGAGGCTGTTGTATGTTTTGAGAATAAGGCATTTTCTAAGTCTTTTTATAACATTAAGGTTATTGAATAGCACTTTTCCTTTAAACGCTTATGGCACTACATTTGAACAACAATCCTTAAATTACACCCATGAAATCAATCTATATTTTACTAGCCTTGACCATTAGCTCTTGTGGAGCCCAAAAAATGTCAGAAACCTATACGTCTGCAGACTTTCCGGTCTCTCAACAAGCATATGCACAAGCATGGAATGGTGGCGCACCTGGATCTGGTAGTGGCATCACTTTATATTTCCCTACAAAGGTTACTAGTGGTAAAGAGGTTATTGCGATCTACTTTCGCAATAGCGTTAATAAAACAGTAAACTACACGGCAGATGACCGCATGATGATGGTGTCACGATTCCGCACAGATTTTAATAATCGTCAGGATCTGATCATGGATTTGGATTCTAAAAAAGAGGCGCAAAATGAAGCGCCTAATCTTGAGAAATTCCCGTTTGAGTTGAAAGATAATGAAGCCGTTATTGCTCTAAAAGAAATAAATAGTGATTCCATAAACTATGTAAAGTTGCTTGATATTCAAGAACGCTCGCAATTGGATATGCCTTCTATGCCCCAATAGGTCATTTCACTCATTCAAATATAGTAGGCGCTCATTATAGCTATGAGCGCCTTTTTTATGCGCTTAAGTTTGACTCATAAAATTTACAACTATGAAAAATCTATTGAAAATAACAATTATCGCTTTGACATTTTCGGGACTTGCAAATGCTCAAGGAGCAGAAATTGCTAGAGAAATCCGAAACTACATGAACGCAGAGACCAGTGACGAGATGATAGAAGTAAAAGATAAAGCTGGTAAAACACACTATGTGCGCAGTGCTGCAACGACTACGGCACATCATATAGGTGGACAGAATACTTCTACAAATACAGTCGTTTTTGACGCCTTTAATGCTCATCCAGAGTGGCAAAACATGAATGTAGTCGTAGACTGGACAGGCAGCATGTACAGTTATGTAGGTCAGGTAGTGCGATGGCACCATGTCAATAAAGACAAACAATTGATGAATAGCATGGTGCTTTTTAATGATGGCGATGATAAATTGAGGCAAGGACGCAGTGGTAAAACAATAGGCAGTACAGGTGGTATTTATTTTCCCAACCATTTAGATATTGATAGTTTTTTAAATACTGTTGCAACAGCAGTAGATAATGGCGGTGGCGGCGATGGGCCAGAAAATGATGTTGAGGCCATCATAGCAGCACAAGCACATGACCAATCTAGTAGTGACTTTGTTCTCATTGCAGATGCTACTAGTATTAGAGATATTTCTCTAGTACATCAAATTAAACGACCAGTACATGTCATTCTTTGTGATCATGTTTCACCAGATTACATCACGCTTGCCCGTACTACTGGCGGCAGTATTACATGGCCAGGTGGTTATACAGACTATAGTCAGGTGCAATGCACTACACATCATGTAACCGTTTGCAATTATCACCATAGTCACGATATAGCGTGTCATGTTCATGAATAAATTATAGTAATAAGCAATTATTTTAAATACGCTTTCGCGAAAGCGTTGCATTGTAGAACCTTGTGATTATAACTACCTTTGAGCGGTAATAATTACAAGGTTTTTTTGAGCGCAATTAATCGTCTTTTTAAGCACACATTTGTTTATGGTCTAGCGACCGTACTACCTCGATTATTAACCGTATTACTGACGCCATTATTAACTAATTACTTACCTAATCCAGAAGATTTTGGGGAAGTTTCCATTATATTCTCTTGGATCATAATCTTTAATGTCTTGTTGACTTATGGTACAGAGACGGCGTTTTTTAGATATTTTACAGAGACTGATGATAAATCTAAGGTTCTAGGAACGGCTATAGGCACTTTGTTAGGTACTACGTTATTATTTGTGATCGTTTCTTACTTAAGTTTAGACCACATCGCTTCATGGACTGATAAATCTGCAAATTACTGGAGATGGGTGATAGGTGTACTGGCTTTTGATACTCTAGCAGTAGTGCCATTTGCTTATATGAGAGCACAAGGCAAAGCGGTAAAGTATGCAGTAATTAAAATGATTAACGTAATCATTTCGGTAGGTTGCAGTGCGCTTTTCTTGATATGGCTGCAAGATATTCCAGGTTTACGAGATTGGTTGCCTGATGATAAGATTGAATTGTATTTCATCGCATTTTTTGGGGCAAGTGCACTCACGTTTTTGGTGATTTGTAAACCATACTTCAGTAAGTGGAAGTTTGATGTCTTGTTATGGAAAAGAATGCTGCGCTATGGCTTTCCTATTTTAATAGCTGGATTAGCATTTGCTATTAATGAAACCTTTGATAAAATATTATTAGAATGGTTGTTGATTGATAATGCTACTGATCAAGTAGGAATCTATACGGCATGTTATAGACTTGCTGTAGGGATGACTTTGTTTTCAACAGCCTTTAAATTAGGAGTCGAACCTTTCTTTTTTAGTGAGGCAAAAAATGAAAAGGCACCACAGCTCTATGCTCAAATTACAAAGATGTTTGTAATCTTGGGCTCGATAGCATTGCTTGCTTATATAGTATTAGTAGATCTGATTAAAGTATTATTAATCAATGAAAAATATTATGATGCGATGGATATCGTACCTATGGTATTGATTGCCTATTTATTTTTTGGGATATATCAGTCCATATCTGTTTGGTATAAGGTAACTGATAAAACTAAATATGGAGCTTATATTTCAGTTCTCGGAGCTGCGTTAACTATAGGATTGAACATTCTATTGATTCCACAAATGGGTTATATAGCCAGCGCAATAACTACATGCGCTGCTTATGGATTAATGATGGTAACTTCTTATGTACTCAGTAGAAAGCATTTTGCAATACCATATGACCTTAAAAATATCTTATTGTATTTAATCGTTTCGATTAGTTTTTCCCTGATATTCTTTTATTTTTTCAGAGAAGAGTTGGGTATAGGCAGTTGGAGTCTTTATCTTGTGGGAATACTAATGACGGCTGTTCTAGCCGTATTAATCTGGATACGAGAGAAAACATTTATTAAAAATTTGATTAAAAAATAATGACCATAAAAATCATCAATAAATCGGCACATGCATTACCTCATTATGAAACTGAGGCTAGTGCAGGAATGGATTTAAGAGCAAACCTAGAAACAGCAGTGATTCTGGAACCTATGGAACGTGCCATTATTAAAACAGGTCTATTTATAGAACTACCTATAGGTTATGAAGCGCAAGTAAGACCTAGAAGTGGTCTCGCTGCAAAAAAAGGTATTACAGTTTTAAACGCACCAGGAACAGTCGATGCAGATTATCGTGGTGAAATAGGCGTGATTCTTGTAAATTTATCAAATGAAGCGTTTACTATTGAAAACGGTGAACGTATTGCACAACTTGTCATTGCAAAGCATGAGCGTGCACAATGGCAAAAAGTAGAAGAATTAAGCAGTACAGATCGCGGTGCAGGCGGTTTTGGGAGTACTGGAGTAAAATAAATTAAACATAACATTAACTGCATAAGCAGTATAATAACGTATCATATACTATGAAAATAATTGTACCTATGGCTGGCCGTGGTTCTAGATTAAGACCACATACATTAACAGTTCCTAAGCCGTTAATTCCTATTGCAAATAAACCTATCGTTCACAGATTAGTGACAGATATTGCTCGCATATTAGAAGAGCCAGTTACTGAAGTGGCTTTTATATTGGGCGATCCGGCATTTTTTGGCGATGATGTAGTAAAAAGTTTAGAAGAGTTAGCTACCAGTCTAGGAGCAAAAGCTAGTATATACCGTCAAGGTGAACCATTAGGAACAGGACACGCTATTATGAGTGCAGCAGACTCACTTTCAGGACCTGCAGTAGTTGCTTATGCAGACACGTTAATAAGAGCAGACTTTAAACTAGATCCTACAGCAGACGCTGTTATATGGACTAAACAAGTTGATCAGCCAGAAGCTTATGGTGTGGTAAAACTTAACGATAAAGAAGAAATTGTTGAGCTCGTTGAAAAGCCAGAAACTTTTGTGTCTGATCAAGCTGTAATAGGAATCTATTACTTTAAAGAAGTTGCAGACCTTAAAAATGAGTTACAGTTTGTATTAGAAAATAACATCATCAATGGTGGAGAATACCAAATTAATGATGGTATCAAACGCATGATGCAAAATGGGAAAGTTTTTAAAACAGGAACCGTAGATGAGTGGATGGACTGTGGTAATAAAGTGGTTACTGTAGAGACCAACACACGCATCATCGAGTTTATGAAAAAGGACGGAAGTGATGAAATCAACACAAATCCTACCTTAGAAAATGCTAAAATCATAGAACCTTGCGTTATAGACCCATCAGTAGTCATTAAAAACTCTACAGTAGGGCCACACGTTTCTATAGGAGCAGGAACTACTATAGAAAACTCAACTATTAAAAATTCATTAATACAGTGTCATTCTGTAATTAAGAACGCTACTTTAGATGAGGCTATGATAGGAAATCACGTAAAGTATAATGCAAACTATAACAAGGTGAGCATCGGTGATTATACAGTAATGGAATAATTATTGAACTTAAAACAGAATGAAAAAACACTTATCAATTATTTTGATAGCTACTGCCCTATCCTGGAGCACGACTACATATGCTCAAGAAGAAGTAGAAGCAGTAGAAGTGAATCAAGATGATCTAGGTGACGTTTCTAATGGTTTTAAAGATGCATTTTTTAACGCTCTTGCAGAAAAAGCTAAAGGGAATCATGATCGAGCCATAGTATTGTTAGAAAACTGTGCAAAAAATGAACCTACTTCTGGAGCAGTACAATTTGAACTAGCAAAAAATCATTTTGCAAATAAGGATTTTAATAAAGCAGAAAAATCTGTTAGAAAAGGAATAGAACTATCTGGTAACAATGAGTGGATGCTCGATATGCTTTTTGACATATATGATGAGCAAAAGCAATATGATAAAGCAGTTCCAGTAATGGAACAACTAGTAAAAATCAATGATAACTATGTTGAGTTTTTACCAACCTTATATTACCGTACTGGCCAGTATGATAAAGCTTTAAAATCCCTTAAGGATATAGATGCTCGACAAGGTAACGATGATCCACGCAGGAATGCTCTACGTCGCAGTCTCGAAAGTAGACAGCAACAAGAAGTACGTAATGAAAATAATATAGAGTCATTAGAGGCAGAAATCGCAAAGAATCCTAAAAATGAACAAGCCTATATAAACTTAATTTACATGCATAGTCGCAATGGAGATCAGGATGCTGTTTTTGAAGTAGCTCAAGATTTTGAGCGTAATTTACCAGATAGTGATGCTGCCCATTTGGCCCTTTATAAAATATACTTTAAAAACGATCGTATAGAAGAAGGCGTGGCTAGTTTAGAAAAAGTATTGACATCAAATAAGATTGATCGAGAAACTAAAATGAAGGTTCTACAAGACTTCATAAGTATGTCAGACGGTCGTGTAGAACTAGAGAAAGCAGTAAACCAAGCGATCGATTGGTTATCTGATGATATTGAAGATCCTAATGCTTATCGTGCCATGGGTGATTTTTATCTTAAGAAAAAGGACCCTATACAAGCTATTGCTTTTTATGAAAAAGGTCTTGAGCTAGATGGAAATGATATTGATATTATAAAGAGCATAGCTTTATTAAGTATTGATATTAAAGATTATAATAAAACGCTAGCGGTAACAAATACTGCCATAGAAAAATTCCCAGCACAGCCGTTATTCTATTTATTAAATGGTGTGGCTCATAATAGTTTAAATACTCCAGATAAGGCTATTGAAATTATAGAATTGGGACAAAGCTATTTACTAGATGAATTTAAATTAGAGCAGGATATGTACCAGCAGCTCGCTATCTCTTATGATAAAAAAGGAGACACAGCTCGTGCTTCTAAAATGAGAGCCAAAGCTCAAGAACTTTCTAAAAAGTTATAAATGAAAGCATACAGAATTATATACATCTTTCTTGCGTTAGTTATTACAAGTTGTGGTAGTGTACAAAAAGCTGCAAATAACGCTAGTGCTACCGCAAAAAAGGCAAGTGTAGTAAAGGCTCATACAGCTGCTCGCACAGACTTTAAAACTATGAAATCCAGACTTTCTGTAAGTTATAAAGACGAGAAGCAATCGCGTAATGTGACGGTAGATTTACGTATTGAAAAAGGAAAACAAATCTGGATGAGTGCAAAGTTCCTAGGCTTTACAGCAGCAAAAATTTATATTACTCCAGATCGTGTACAGTTTTATGAAAAACTAAAAGGAAGATCCTTTGATGGTGATTTTTCATTAATAAGTGACTTTTTAGGTGAGCCACTAGAATATCAACAGCTGGAGGATTTATTATTAGGCCAGGCAGTTGAATCGTTACAGCCTCATGATTTCTCTATCGTTGATAATCAGTATCAATTTAAACAAGGACAGCTTATTGAAAAGCTATTTAAATTACGTCCATCAGACTTTAAATTAAGCCAGCAATCTATAAGAAAACCTGCAGATGACAGTTTTCTAGTCATTACTTATCCAGACTATCAGGTAGTGGACAAGCGCATTATTCCGCTAGAGGTAAAAGTCGATGCAAAACGTGGTAAACGTCTTTCTCAAGTCATATTAGAATTTAAAAATATAGAGTTCAATCAGGACCTATCATTTCCATTTTCAATTCCGTCTAATAGCAAACCCATGAATCTATAATGGGAAGAAAGAGTTTGTTATTTACGATTTTGTTTTTGAGTTTCGCTTTCGCGAAAGCGCAGTCAGAAAAAGCACAGCTAGAAGCTAAAAAGGCAAGGATACAGGCCGAAATCAATCAGTTCTCAAGGTTACTTTCTAATGTTAAGAAAGAAAGTAAAACGATGGTATTGCTCGTGGAGACTATCGACAAAAAAATAGCCAGCACCCAAGAATTAATAAACATTACAAATAAACAGGCTAATTTAATCACGCGCAGTATTAAGAAAAATACGGACGAGAATACCAAGCTCAAAAAAGAAATCAAAACTCAAAAAGAAGAATATGCTCGCATGATTGTCAAAGCATATAAATCAAAAAATGAGCAAAGTAGATTAATGTTCTTACTATCATCTGAAGATTTTTTACAGGCATACAAAAGAGTACAGTACTTAAAATCATATGCAGATTATCGTAAAAAGCAGGCAGATGAAATCACTGCTAAATCCATGCGACTAGAACAGATTAATAAAGACCTGCAAGAAGAAAAAAAGCAAAAGCAAGAGGTTTTAAAAATTAATAAACAACAACGTATTGCATTACAAAAAGATAAGCAAGAGCAAGAGAATTTACTAGCTGTTGTAAAACAAGACGAGAAGAAATACTCTAAAGAGATAAGAGAAGCCAGTAAAGAACGTGCGATAATTAATAGACAAATTCAAAAGCTGATTGAGGCCGATATCGCAGCGTCTAATAAAGGTAAAACCGGTGCGGTAAAAGGAAAGTTTTATTTATCACCAGAGGCAAAAGTACTCGCAAATAACTTTAAGTCTAACAAGGGAAAATTGCCCTATCCAGTAGATGAATTTATCATCTCAAGAAAATATGGTGATCAACCGCATCCTGTACTTGCCGGAATTAAAATTGCTTCCAATGGATTGCGATTTCAAGCGCCATCTAACTCACCAGCAAAAGCAATTTTTACTGGTGAAGTGGTAAGAGTGCAAAAGGCAGCAAACGGTATTTTATCTGTTTATATAAGACATGGTAATTACACGTCTGTCTATGGTAACTTAAAAAGTGTTGTCGTACAAAAAGGTGATCAAATTAAAACGCAAGACATTATAGGAACTGTTTTTACAGACAATTCTGGTGTAACAGAGCTACGTTTCGTACTTATGGAAGATAGCCACACAGTTGATCCTGCTGGGTGGTTATTGAGGTTTTAATAACCTGATTTACTACTCAAACAATGCTTTCAATTCTGTAGCGTCCTTTGCTTTCATTTTACCTGCAAGAACTAGACTCAATTGCTTGCGACGCAATGCGGCATCGTATTTTGATTTCTCATCCTCGGTTTCTGGTAATATAGCTGGTACTTGTACTGGACGACCTGTTTCATCCACAGCAACAAAGGTGTATATAGCCTCGTTTGCTTGGGTTTTTTCACCACTCTCACGATCTTCTATCCATACGTTCATATGAACTTCCATAGATGATGTAAATGCTCTTGAAACCTTAGCCTCTATTGTTACAACACTTCCTAATGGCACCATTCTATTAAACGCGACATGATTTACAGATGCTGTTACAACGATACGTCTGGAGTGTCTTCTCGCGGCAATACTGGCCGCACGGTCCATACGTGCTAGTAACTCACCACCAAATAGATTATTCAATGGGTTGGTCTCACTAGGCAAAACCATATCTGTAACAGTGGTAAAAGATTGTGAAGGCGTTTTGGCTTCCATTTTAATAATTTTTTGCAAAGGTAAGGTGTACCATTTCTATTCTAACAAAATGTCACAAATGCTAAGGATAATTTAACGTGAGTGAGGTAATTGTGCTTTACATAGTAAGAATAAAAAATAGATGGAGTTTTATTTATAAACTATTTAATTCTGCTTGAAGATTTTTTTTCGCTTGTTTTTCGTACAATATTTTAAATGTAGATGTAGAATAAATAAAAGGCTTTTCTAAAAAGTGTTTGAGCATCTTTTTACGTCCTTTTTTATAAAGAAATGTAGGTACTTTGCGATATTCTTTTCTTATTAACTGAGAATAAAGATTGTATCGCGCTATTGGACTTCCTAGGATAGCTAGATCAAAATCTATCATCCATTGCGTGTCTTTTAAAAATGCGTTGTGTGTTTTAGTAGCTAATATATGTGACTCTATTGTCGTCAGGTCGTTAACAGAAAGAGCTGTTTTATTAAGTACGTTTAATGCTTTTTCTGCACTATCTTCTTCGTTCTTTTTATTCCAAATGCCGTAGATAATATCATGATAAAAAATAGCAAACGCCACTAAGTCTGGTTTTTCTAGCTCTTTTTTATAGGTGTCGTAATATTCAAATAATTCTTCGAGATGAGTCAGATTATGATAGGTTCTATGAGATTCTGTGTAGTGAGACTCAAGTTCATTCCAAAGAAGTTCAATGGATTCATTCTCGTTTATATATGAAGAAGTTAGATTTATGAATCGCGCTTTTAAAGTCATGATACCCTTATTTGGTTTTCAACCATTCTTTCCTAGATTGACTATAAACGTGAAAACGGTTATCGCCAAAATCAGTAAAAGTTTTTTCTAATGTCATTCCGTTTGCTATAGCTACTTTTTCCGATCCGTGATTATCTATATGAAGCATGGAAACAACAGTATGGTTAAAGTCTAGGTCCATTTTATGTTCAAAGGCATAATTTTTTGCAGCAACAGCAGCCTCAGTAGCATATCCTTTGTTGCGGTGACCTGGCAGTATCGAATAACCTACTTCTAGACGTGGTTCACCATCTATGTGTTGTACAAGAATGCCGCACTGACCTATCATTTTACCTGTTGTTTTATCAATAAGCGCATTAAGTCCGCCACGATTTTCTTCATATCGCAACAAGCATTTTTCAAACCAAAATGCACATAATTCAAGTGCTGTTTTATCTGCATCTAAAAAAAGAAAATGCCGATTCAAGTCAGGACTGAAAAAGGGTAGCCATGTTTCAAAATCGCTTTTTGTAATCAAGCGAAATCTCAATCGGTCTGTTTCTAGATTTAAAGGAATGTACTTCATGAGATGAAGTTAGTGAAAATAGACTTAAGAATCTGTTTTCATCTTAGTTCAAAGGATGTGCCTTTAATGCTAGATAAAGTGATGAGATATCAATCTGTGCACTATTTAAAATCATCTAAGATTTTAAAGTCAAACGTTATAAAATGAAATCTTATTTAGAAAGAGAACCAGTAAGTAACCAGGCACCTGTAAAGCCTTGCTTTCTTAAACGATACAATTCGTTAATCGCGTCATTACGATCTGCATGACTAGAGAAAGCCACATTATGTAACCCATACTTGTTCACACCTATACGTTGTGAATCATAGCCATTACGTTTAAGTTGTGCTACTTTTTTATCAGCATTTGCAGGATCTCTAAAAGCGCCAGCAACAATATGATAATTTTTAACTACAGGCGCAACTTCTAGCTCTATACTAGGCAACGGATTGCTTATCATAAAGGTAGCCTCTTGAATTTCGCGAGTAAATTCTTCATCTGCCATTTCTTGAACTGCAATATCGTTCTGAGCTTCTTGAGTGGTGTAGGTATCAAAACCTACATAGCTCAATCCTATTAATACTGCTCCTATCGCTGCATAACGCAACCATGGTGTTTTACTTGCCGCAGGAACGTGTAAAGGAACTACTGGAGTTTCTTCAATTTCTTCTTTTTGAACCGGTGGTAATTCTATAGTTGCCGCTGCAGGAACTGGAATCTTAGTTTCTACAGGTGTTCTATCCACTGCATAGGTTTCATGTGCAGTAAGCCCAAAAGCCTCTGGAAGATAATTCACTAAATACATAGGCGTAAACTGTAATGATTGTTCATCATTACGTGTAAAACGGCCTATTTTATGGATCGTTACTACTCCATTGGTATCTAGTTCGTGATCTAAAAATCGCACATAATTGCGCACTTCTTGTACCGCTTGTTGATATGGAATAGATTCTACAGTCGCTACATAATTTACTAATAATCCATCGTTTTGCTGGATTTGAGCATTAAAGCTCAGTCCTTTTTTAGGTGGATAGATGGTATGACTGCTCGCAAAATGTTGGGCTGGTACACGGCGCGATATAAACGCACCATAACCTGGCAGCACCACACACTCGTGGCGATATAATAAGTCTGATATGTAAGTAGCGATTTGCATATGACAAACCTAAAAAAATAATCAAAACCATCAAGCGCTACCGGCAACTAGTTATTAAGAAAATGAATCGTTGATGGCTAAGTGTATAATTTTGAGGAATTACGCTTTCGCGAAAGCGTGTTATTTAAAATCATTACAAATCTGTTAACGGCTATATTGCTGTTTCTACTGGTTAGTTTCCGTACTAAAATAACTAAATTTGCAACCATATAATATACACCATGCTGGACCGAGTTAAGGAACATATTGAGAAAGTAAAAAGTTTTAAGGCAGATTCTAAAGAAGCTATTGAGGCTTTTAGAATTGAATATCTAGGTAAAAAAGGTTTATTAAATGACTTTTTTGCTGCATTTAGAGAAGTGCCTAATGAGCAAAAGAAAGATTTTGGCCAGGCGATTAATGAGCTCAAGCAAAAAGCGACTGATAAGGTAAATGCCCTAAAGGAATCTATAGAATCCAAGCAAGAAGAAGCTGGTGTCTATGGAGACTTAACGCGTACAGGTTATCCTATGGAGATAGGTGCACGCCATCCTATATCGCTGGTTAAGAATCAAATTATAGAGGTGTTTTCACGTATAGGCTTTAATGTGAGTGAAGGTCCAGAAATTGAAGATGACTGGCACAATTTTACCGCATTAAACTTACCAGAACATCATCCAGCACGTGATATGCAAGACACGTTCTTTATACAGACTAATCCAGATGTGTTATTGAGAACGCACACCTCTAGTGTGCAAGTGCGTTATATGGAAAATAATAAACCGCCGATTAGAACGATATCTCCAGGTCGCGTTTTCCGTAATGAGGCTATAAGTGCTCGCGCACACTGTATTTTTCATCAAGTAGAAGGTCTTTATATTGATAAGGATGTGAGTTTTGCAGACATGAAACAGACGCTTTTACATTTTACTCAAGAGATGTTTGGTAAGTCTAAAATCAGATTGCGACCATCATATTTCCCGTTTACAGAGCCTAGTGCAGAGATTGACATTTATTGGGGTCTTGAAAACGAGACGGATTATAGGATTACTAAAGGTACTGGATGGTTAGAGATAGGTGGATGTGGTATGGTAGATCCTGCGGTGCTTACTAACTGTGGAATTGATCCAGAGGAATATAGTGGTTTTGCCTTTGGAATGGGTGTGGAACGTATTGCGATGTTGTTATACGGTATAGGTGATATTCGCATGTTTTTTGAAAACGATGTGCGTTTCTTAAAACAATTTTCTAGTACCATTTAAAAAGTGATTACTAAACTTATTTTTGTGTACAACGCAAACTCTGGTAAAATTAACTCGTTACTAGATAGTGCACATAAAATAGTGAGTCCAGACACCTATGATTGCAAACTGTGCGATCTCACTTATGGCGTTTTTAAAGAAAATGAGAAATGGTCACGCTTCCGCAAAAACTTGCTTGATACGAACCCTAATTTACAATTAGAATTTCTACATAAAGACGAGTTTGCAAAACAATACTGGTCTAAGTGGTTGCCTAAGTACAAGTTCCCAGTTGTTTTAAGTATTAGTGATGCTGTGCAAGATTACAATGATGGATTTGGTACAAACTCTGGATTAGATATATTTATAAGTACAGCAATTTTGAATGAGCAGGAAACTATAGATCAACTTATAGTAACGATTGAAAAACGATTAAAATAGTCATGAAAAAAGACATCATTATACCAGAAGTAAACGACGTTCACATTGCCATAATGAAAGAATGGAATGAGGACTTCTCTTCAAATGATTGGAATATTTACCTCATTAATAATAGTAAAGAAGCTATTGAATCTGTAATGGTCATGAGTCGTGGTAAGCATAGTGATGGGCGCAAGACGACTACCTTTAGGCAAGCGTTTCCTGTAGTGGCTGCAAAAAGCGCCATTAAAGTAGAGCTTATCATGGAAGAGGTTTTTTCATTTACAAATGAAATTATATTGACCTATTTTAAGGACAATAAACTTTATGATAAAACCTTTACCGCTGCACCGCATACTATTAAAGAAGATAATTTTGAAGATGTACCTATAATGGGGCAAAAAGGCATCTTGTTGAATTAAATTACATAGTTTAAAAGCTGGACCTTATCCAGTTGCCTAATTTTCACTGGTTTTCCCAAACTCTCTTAAAATGAGCTGTTTTAGGTTAATACTGAGTTAAAACGCGTTAGTTGAAAAACCAAATCGACACTAACGCAGTATATCAAGCAGTATAACACATTAACTAAAACAAAAAAACTATGAAAAAGTCAAAATTTTTGAGCCTTACGCTCGTAGCTGTAGCCCTATTTATCGGTCAGAACTCTGTTGCCCAAGACGGAATGATGAAAAAAGAAAAAACGGTAATGGTAGGTGGAGCTGAGATGTATCCTTCTAAAAACATCGTAGAGAATGCAGTAAACTCAAAAGATCACACCACTCTTGTTGCAGCAGTTAAAGCGGCAGACCTTGTAGAAACATTATCTAGTGAAGGATCTTTCACGGTTTTTGCACCTACTAACGCAGCATTTGATGCTTTACCAGCAGGAACAGTAGATACGTTATTGAAGCCAGAAAATAAAAAAGCATTAACAGGCGTGCTTACTTATCATGTAATCGCTGGAAAATTTAGCGCTGCAGATGTAATCGCTTTAATCAAAAAGAATAACGGTAAAGCAGTAGTAACAACTGTAGCTGGATCTGATCTAACTTTAACCATTAAAGATGGTAAAGTAGTAATCACAGACGCAAATGGTGGAATGGCTACCGTAACGATAGCAGACGTTAACCAATCTAATGGAGTAATCCACGTAGTGGACGCAGTACTACTTCCTAAAATGTAATCCCTAACTACATTTTAAGAATAAAAAACCCCAAGTGCGAGCTTGGGGTTTTTGTTGTTTATAGAATTAAGTTGCTTTACAAACAAGCACAACCAAAAAGATCTACTTCATGAATCCATAAAAACTTTACTTTTTCATTATTAACATAGATTAATGCTCTTGATGGTAAATGGGGTAAACCCTTTTTCTTTACATAATTTGAATATGTAAAATACATGTTATCAACTCCTTTGAGTTTAGCAAAGGTTTTCATGTTTTCTAAACCATCTGGGCAATCTTTACAACCATCTAGTTTTATGTTATTTAATAAAGTGTCTATAGAATTAAAAGTTTCAAATTCTAAATCTATATTATAACGACTGCCTATCAATAAAGTTGAATCCTGTTTTTTAAAAGTATAATTGGTGTATTCAAGACATTCATCTTTATATAAACCTAACTCATTAATAGAGCTAATTTTCTTTTCAATATTTGAAAACGTATAAATAGTTTGTTCTATATTTTTAAATTCTGATGCGAGAACATCAGAAAAAAAGTTAACTTTATTACTCTCAACAATTGTATCTATACTAGGATGATACTTTTTAATAAGGTCTAATTCTGCACTTTCTTTTATATAAGACTCTGCAACCTCTTTCCAATGTATATCAGCAATAATTGAAGTTGACTTGTCTTTTATCTTATATATTCCTTGTAATGGTCGGTCAAATGCAAGTAAATTATAATTTTCGTTTTCCTCTTTTAAAGCAGTTAAAAAACGATTATTACTTCCGGTAGAGTCTGATTGGATAGCGTTTTGAATAATGTAATCTATGAGCTCGTGGCGCGACTCTTCTCTAGGAATTAAAGATTTATAGATACTATCACAATGACTATATGTTTTAGCAATATAATTACCTTGTATGATATTTTCGGCGGTGACTTCTAAGCTGTCATCTGCAATCTCATTCTGTACTTTATCAGAATGAATAATAGAACTTTCACCTGCAATTATTTTTGGACTCCAAGATTTGGTTATTATACCAACAGTTATTAAAACTACAATAGGTAATAAAACTTTAGCTATTTTCCATTTAGAAACTGCCATTACCCCACAAATCGCTCATCCATTTCCATAGTAGTGCCACAATTATCGCAAGTGCGCAACTCTTCACTAGTGTAAAACTCTTTAAAGCGTGGCAAGAAGTCCTTCTCTATGTTATCTAGTTTAAAGTATGTCTCATGTAGCTTGTTATTGCAGTTATCACAAAACCATAGTAATCCATCAACATCATCTTTACTAGTACGTTTGCGCTCAATAACTAGTCCTATAGAATTCTCGTGACGTACAGGAGAATGCGGTACTTTACCAGGATGCAAGTACATGTCACCAGGACCTAACTTCATGGTTTTTTTCTCGCCATCTTCTTGAATGTGAACTTCTATGTTTCCTTCTAGTTGATAGAAAAGTTCTTCAGTCTCGTTATAGTGATAATCTTTGCGAGCATTAGGTCCAGCAACGATCATGACTATATAATCACCAGCATCTTTATATAAATTCTTATTCCCTACAGGTGGTTTTAAAAAGTCTCTATTTTCTTCAATCCACTGGTTAAGGTTAAAAGGTTTTGCAATTGCCATGTCAGTTTATTTTAAAGTATAAAGTTACAGTTTTAAGGTCGGCTTTACAATCAGTACCGGACTACATTCAACAAATTCTTAACTACCTACATCACGGCTTTTTCAGTAACTTGTAACTCAAATTACAAATCATGAAAAAAATCTTTTTTTTAATAGCTGCTATAGTATTAATTGCCTGTCAAGAAACAGCAACAAAATCTGAAGAAGTTGCAATTCCTGAAACCCAAAAACAAACTAGTGAATTTGCCATAGTGATTCATGGTGGTGCAGGAACGATTAAAAAAGAGAACATGACACCAGAGCTGGAAAGACAGTATAACGATAAACTCACAGAAGCTGTAAAAGCAGGACATGATATTCTTAAAAATGGAGGCGATGCTATGGACGCTGTTGAGGCGAGCATACGCATCATGGAGGACTCGCCGTTATTCAACTCTGGAAAAGGAGCGGTATTTACACACGATGGTATCAACTCACTTGACGCTAGTTTTATGGATGGAAAAACACTTAATGCTGGTGCGGTCGCAGGTATTACTACGGTTAAAAACCCTATTTCGCTAGCCCGTAAAGTCATGACCCATTCTGAGCATGTATTATTGAGTGGTAGTGGTGGAGACGCTTTCGCGAAAGCGTTACATGATCCAAACATAGAGATCGTACCCAACAGTTATTTCTTTACAGAGAATCGTTTCCAGTCCTTGCAACGTGTTCTCAAAAGAGAGGTCGAAAAAGAAGAAGCTGCCGATAAAAAAGTAGCACTATTAGAACTGGAAGATCCATTTATCAAAAATTCTAAATATGGCACCGTAGGTTGTGTAGCACTTGACAAAAATGGCAATATCGCTGCCGGAACCAGCACTGGCGGAATGACCAACAAGAAATACGGTCGCATAGGAGATTCACCCATTATAGGAAGCGGCACCTATGCAAACAATGCTACTTGTGGTGTTTCTAGCACTGGACATGGCGAGTATTTTATACGGGCACAAGTCGCTTATGACATCAGTGCGATGATGGAATATAAAGGCTTGAGTTTAAAAGAAGCAACAGATGTTGTGATCCAGAAAAAACTTGTCGATTTAGGTGGAACTGGCGGAATAGTAGCACTGGATCATCTAGGAAATGTATCTATGGAATTTAACACTGCAGGAATGTATCGAGCGACTATGAATGATAAGGACGAGTTAATCGTTGGGATGTATAAGGAGTAAGTCTACAGTCTTTTAGTCTTCAGTCCGCAGTCTACATAGTGAGTTTTTAATTGTCATTCCGCTGCATAGCGGAATCGGCTAGTAGTAACGCAATGCTTATCTTCGTATTGACTTAAAATTACCCTATGAAATTCCTTTTTCTTACTCTTTTCTTTTGTGGTATTTCTTTTGGTCAGCAAGTAATAACTGGGAAAGTTATTGATCCAACCGGAGAACCGCTTATTGGAGCGACTATTCTTGAAGAAGGAACTTCAAATCAAGTTCAAACTGACTTTTATGGTAGTTTTGCGATAAGTATTGAGAAGTCTGGTGCAACAATCTTGATCTTAGCGATGCATTTTGAAACACTTTATTTTAAAACCTTTCCAAATAAAAATGATTATGGTGACTTTATTTTAGAAGAAAACGGATGTAATTTACCTATCAAACCACATCTAAATATTTCGGCAAATTCAGGACTTTTAAATAATCCTTATGGTATAGACTTAGGTTTTTGGAATAACTTAAATAGACTTAAAAACACCACTAGAATTAGCACACAAATTCAATATCAAACTAATTTTAATGGAGACTATTTTTTTCAAGCAGGCATGCAGTTATATCAAATCCAATGGGACCCAAATTATTCTATAAATATTAAAGGATCATTTGAAAAAATTGAATTTCAAGATGCTTTCAAACCTATTATTTATAGTGTAGAAGGAGTTGTTAAGAACGCTAATAATTTAGGAGTAATAGCAGGTGGTAAATTGATGCGTTTGAATAGCACTAGTTTTTTAGCGCCTACTATTGGATTAACTTATGATAATTATTTATGGTCAGGTTTCAGTACTACTGCTACTGTATCTTTTTTCAATGGAAATACTCAATATATCGGGAGAATCGCTAAGGATTTTGGTCGAATCGCTACCTTTATAAATTATTATAAAATCCAACAATTTGATGAGCTAAGCATTGGCTTAGGTTATACATTATATTATTAAACATCCTATGAAAATCATTTCCTATAACGTCAACGGAATCCGTGCGGCGATGAAAAAAGATTTTATCACTTGGCTTAAAGCTGCAAATCCAGACGTGTTATGCTTGCAAGAAATAAAAGCCAATGAGGACCAAGTAGATACGGAGGCTTTTAAAGAAGCTGGATATGAATATCAATATTATTATAGTGCTCAAAAAAAGGGTTATAGTGGTGTGGCTATTATTTCTAAAACAAAACCAGATCATGTAGAATATGGAACTGGTATAGAGTCTATGGACTTTGAAGGAAGAAATTTACGAGTAGATTTTGGCGATGTGTCTATCATGAGCATGTATTTGCCTAGTGGTACAAATGATGATCGACTAAGTTTTAAGTTCAAGTACATGGAAGAGTTTCTAGAATATTCTAAAGAACTGCGTAAAGAACGACCGAACCTTATTGTTTGTGGCGATTATAATATCTGTCACAAAGCTATCGATATTCATAACCCAAAAGGATTGAAAAATACTTCAGGTTTCTTACCAGAAGAACGTGAGTGGATGGATCGATTTGTCACTAGTGGTTTTATAGACACATTTAGAATGTTTAACGATGAGCCAGATCAGTACAGTTGGTGGAGTTACCGTGGTGGTTCTCGCGCACGTAATAAAGGATGGCGTTTAGATTATCATATGGCTAGTGAGCCTTTAAAAGATCGTATTCAACGAGCAGTAATTCTTCAAAGTGCAGTGCATAGTGATCACTGTCCTGTTGTGGTGGAAATTGATTAAAAGAGATTGTAAGTAATAAACGCAACCTTTTAAAGTAATGAGCATCTACTTTAAAAGCAATATTATGAAATCAATAAATACAATACTTTTAATTTTATGTGTGACTTTGTTGTCATGCGATGTAGGTGATGAAGATATTAATACTAATCAGCAGGTTTGTATTAATGCATCAGACGTGATTATAGATGCCAGTAGATACGGTAACCTTAATGAAAATGTATCTATAACAGGATTATCACTTTCAGGTGATTGTTTAACCATAATAATTAGTGGTAGTGGATGTGATGGATCGTCATGGACACTAGATCTTGTAGATTCTGATGTGGTCTCTTTTTCTAGTCCGCCAGAAAGAAATCTAATTCTTGAGTTTACTAATACAGAGCTGTGTACCGCAGTTTTTGAGAAGAGTTTTACTTTTGATATTTCCAGTTTACAAGTTTCAGGAAATGAAGTCCAGTTGAATTTTAATAATTCTAACACTTCATTAACGACCATAAATTACATGTATTAAAAAACGACCTCTTTTTCAAAAGGCCGTTTCACAAACATCAAAACAGGCTTGTGCAACTGCACAAGCCTGTTTTGTTTTATTTTTCTTGATCATCTATAAATTTCACATCTCTCGTGTTTTTCTGTACCGCGATGGCAGCAAATAAACTAAGCGCAAAGGACATCCCGTAAAAACCTTTCTCACTCAATAGTAAGTCTGCATTCCATAGTCCTATGACTAGTAATACTAACGAGGCTATGGTTACAAACCATGCAATTCCATAATACATATCTGTTACAGCCACGCCTTCTTGCTTATCTCTCACAGCCTTTTGCACTGATATGACAGAGAATAGACCAAAGAGCAAGATGACAAAATAATAGCCTTTCTCATTAAGAAGCATGTCTGCGTTCCATAACCCTATACAATAGGATACCATTCCTATAAGCAATGCGCTCCACGATGCAGCAATAAATGCTGGTGTAGGTTTGCCATTAAATGCCTCTTTTTCTTTCTTTTCAGTCTTTACGTTTACTGGATTAAATGTTTGATTTTCCATGTTGTTTGTTTTGATTGTTTGATGGTACAAATGTGCGATATATGTTCAGTCGATATGGGTCAATATATTTTATTTTCTTATGATTAAGAATATTTATTTAAAATATAATACATTTATTTACTGTATATTGGATTTATATATTCTTACGATATGAAAGAGCTTATTTTGCTAATTGATAGTATGACTAATGAAGAAAGGTTGGCTTTCTACGCTTTCGCGAAAGCGAGAAATAGAAGATCTGACGTTAAAAACATTAAGCTTTTTCAGCTTATAGAAAATGGCGTGACTACTGATCTGGCAAACCGATTATATGGTGACGAGAATCAAAATGCACTTTATGCATTAACCAAAAGATTGCGTGACAATCTGATAGATTTTACTGCGTCGCACGGTCTAGAAACAGAAAGCGATGAAGAGATGCAACTGTTAAAAAATCTACTAGCTTCAAGAATATTTTTTGAGAAAGGCCTTCATAAATTAGGGTTTAAAATTCTAAAAAAGGCAATTCAAAAGGCTCGTAAACTTGAGCTATATGCGTTACTTAATGAAATGTATCACACCTTATTACAACATGCTCATAAGAATCCATCAGTCCAGTTAGATCTAGTGGTTGAAGAGTACCAGAGTAACTTGAAAAACCAACTTGCAGAGGCGCATTTAATGACTGCCTATGCGTCTATAAAAGAAGATTTACAGACTGGTGATCAAGATGTAGAAGAAGTGATAGATCGTCATTTAAAAACCTATGGAATTAAGCTAAATGCTGCTTTTGGGTTTAAGTCTTTATATACTTTAATGACCATCGCGGTAGAGACAGCTACTATAAAAAGTGATTATTACAGCGCAACACACTTTATGGAAGAGGCCTATCATATTGTAAATACTAAGAAAGATCTCGCTACACGTCATTTATATTATCACTTAGCTATTTTAAAGTTGATGAGTATGACATATTTCAGAAACAAAAACTTTGACAAAGCACAAGAATTTTTAAGTTTAATGGGATCGCAATTAAAATTAGAGAATGGGAAATACATGAAAACGATGGGTGATGATTATTATCATCTAAAAGCATTAATAGAGATTTATACTGGTGAGTTGGTAAATGGTATGAAGACTTTAAGTCATATCAATCACCCAACTCCAGAGAGCGAATTGACTTCTATAATGGCGTATTTTCAAAAAGAAGATTATGTGAAGTGCAGTTTTATCATGCGCAGCCTTTCTCATAGCGATGATTTTTATGAAAAAAGAGCAGGATTCAATTGGGTAATAAAACGCAATATCATAGAAATTCTTATTCTAATAGAACGCAATCAGCCAGATCTGGTAGAGTCTAGAATTCATAGTTTTAATAAGCGTTATCGCAAACGTTTAAAAGATAAGAATGAAGTGAGAGTACTGTCATATCTCAAGTTATTGCGTTTATACTATGATGCGCCACATCAAGTTACTACAGAAGCTTTCTATAACAAGGTAGAGAAATCATTTGACTGGATAGGAGCAGAAAGGGAAGATATTTTTGTTATGAGTTTCTATGCATGGCTTAAGGCAAAGATGCAATCCAGACCACTTTATGAAGTAACACTAGAGTTGACTAATCTATAATTATTGTTCTACCAATACGCTTTGATGCATATAGCCGCTTAAACCGGTTGAGGTTCTAACATGATACCAGTTTCCGGTATTACCTATTATGGTTACAGGTGCTGTTTTTACATCTTGAAGAATGTCACTAGAGCTTGATGGTTCTGTACGTAAATTTGCTGCAAAACCGTTTGCACGTGGATTGATGAGTTGAGGTAAGGAAATCTTGTTTTCTGGAACTTGGGTTTTCCAAATAAATGGTTTTGGGTCTACAGCACTACCGTTTTTATAGATTCCAAAATGTAAATGTGGTGGTGTGTTTTTTGCATTTCCTGTATTCCCTACATATCCTAGTGTGTCGCCAGACCAGACCATGTCGCCTTCATTTACGATCCAATCATTTAGGTGAGCATAATAATGTAAATAACCATTATCATAATCTTTTATCCAAACCTGTTTACCGCCTAATCCACGATTTCTTATACTGGAAACCGTTCCATAAGTAATGGCAACCACAGGATGTCCTTTAGGTGCAAAAATATCATTTCCTTCATGACTGCGACTGCCGCCACCTCTTGAAGCGCCCCAGAAACTTTGTATAGCAGTATTACCTTTTCCTGCTACCGGAAAATCATATTGTGGTAAGGTATAGATTTTAAAATCTGTTGTGGATTCTGTTTCTAGTTTTGCCTGAAGAATGATACGGACTTTAATATTTTTATCTGATTTATAGTTTAAGATCAGACTGTCATTTTGTAATTGTGCATCTTTAAGTAAATCGCCGTCTAGATCTCTAGCTTCAAGTATCCATGAATCTTGTGAGTCGACTGTACTCATTAATACTTCACCTAGTTGTAGGTTGATAAGATAGCCTGCAGTAAATGGTTTTTGATTAGATGATATAACTCGTTCTGCAGTGTGTTTATTCGTAACAACATTATCCTTTAAAGCTATGGATAAGAGATTGTTCCAGCGCCCTAGTTTTTCTGGGTTATCTTTAAAATTACGCTCGTAAATAGTTCGTTGTGATGGTTTTAATATAAAATCAAACAATGCTGGCTTTACTGCATAGGTAATTATTACAGCTATTACAGCTATTACAGCAATAAGGATACTTGCATAAAGCCAGTATTTTTTGATGAACTGCAAACTATAAAGATAGTAAACCGTCTATTGCAGTTATAAGATTTGGCTGTACGGGACGCATAGCGTTATCATCTATCATGCGGCCGTTCTTATCATATAACATATATCTAGGGATGCTACTTACATTTCTAAGTTGAAATATTTTTGCTTTAGGATAATTAGTAGCAATGTAACTATGCTCAGTAAATCCTTCTTCTTGATTTGCTTTTTCCCAGGCATTTCTTTTTGTGTCAATAGATATGTAAAGAAATACGACATCTTTACCTTTATAACGCTCTTTTAGTTTTGCAGATGCTGGCATCATGACGCGACATGGTTTACACCAGCTAGCCCAATAGTCCACATAGACTACCTTTCCCTTATGCTCTTCTAGTAATGCAGCAAGATTAGTATAGGTCCCATTAGGTGACTCAAGATGTAAAATATCGTTGTCAGTTTTATCAACCTCGGTTGTTTTTACTGTTTCAACTTCCTTATCGGCAGATTTACAAGATGCAAAACTGACTAGTGCGATTAAACATAATATTCTTAAAAACATATACTTATTATTAATTATGAAAATAAATATTTAACTAAATCCTCAATTTTCGAAAAAGCTTGTACATCGGTACCTACTTCTTTAAACTTTTGTTTTGCCGGTGCAATAAACACTTTCTCAAATCCTAGTTTTGCGGCTTCATTAACACGCTGTTCCATGCGTGAAACAGGTCTTATTTCTCCACCTAAACCTACCTCAGCACTGAAGCAATGTTGTGAAGAAAGTTCAATATCAAAGTTAGATGAAAGAATAGCGGCCACTACAGCAAGATCAATCGCTGGGTCATCTACAGTGATTCCTCCTGTGATGTTTAAAAAAACATCTTTTTGGCCTAGTTTAAAGCCAGCTCTTTTTTCTAACACGGCTAGAATCATGTTGAGACGCTTTAAGTTATAACCAGTAGCACTACGTTGAGGTGTTCCATATACAGCCGTACTCACTAATGCTTGGACTTCTATCATTAAAGGACGCATACCTTCCATAGTGGCTGCGATTGCAGTACCGCTCAAACTAGTTCCGCGTTGTGATATTAAGATTTCGCTAGGGTTGATAACTTCACGTAAACCGTGACCCAACATTTCATAAATACCGATTTCATGTGTGCTTCCAAAACGGTTTTTTAACGCGCGTAAAATTCTATAAGTATGATTGCGATCGCCTTCAAATTGTAATACCGTATCTACCATGTGCTCTAGTATTTTAGGTCCAGCGATGTTACCATCTTTAGTAATATGACCTATCAAAAGCACTGGTGTATTGGTCTCTTTGGCAAATTTTATAAGCTCGCTAGTACATTCCCTGATTTGAGAGACGCTACCAGCGGTACTTTCTAAGATTTCAGTTTGTAAAGTTTGTATAGAATCTATAATAAGTACCTCAGGTTGCATTTCTGTAATCTGACGGAAAATATTTTGAGTCTTAGTTTCAGTTAAAATGTAGCAATTAGTCGGATCTTGCTTGATACGATCTGCTCTCATTTTAATCTGTTGTGCACTTTCTTCACCGCTTACATAAAGTGTTTTATAAGGTAAATTAAGGCAGACTTGTAATAGTAAGGTTGATTTACCTATTCCAGGTTCACCACCTAATAAGGTTACAGAACCAGGCACTAGTCCACCACCTAAAACTCTATTAAACTCTGCATTAGTAGTGTCTAATCGTGGTGTTTCAGTGACATCTATTTGAGAAATAAGTTGTGGTTGTGGAGTACGCTTTCGCGAAAGCGTATCGCCGCTAGCAGCATCCCAAGAAGGTTTCTTTTCTTTTTGAACAACCTCTTCAACAAGTGTGTTCCATTCTTTACACGTGGTACATTGTCCTTGCCAGCGCGCGTGTTGAGCGCCACAATTCTGGCAAAACCATGTTGTTTTTACTTTGGCCATTTATTTTTTTTCCTGAAGCATTTCTACTTTATCAAGCACATCATCTTTTGTAATTCCTACGGCAGGTTCTAATGCATATGCTGCATTATATGATTTTATGGCGCGTTCTGGTCTACCTATTCCTTCATAACCGATTCCTTCTATAAAGCGACCATAAAGTTTTTCTGGATATTCTTTCATAGCAAGGTCTGCGACATCTATTAGTTCATCGTACTTCTTGTTGTCTATAAGGTGCTCTGCTACAGTTACGATGTCTATTAGTCTTACTCTCATGTCAATACCATAAACTTCTTTTATGTATTTGTATTTTTCAATTAGTGTTTCTATAGCGTTTGCAGCGTTTTTAGTTTCTTTACCTTCTGTAGCCATGTTAGCCGCTATAGCTGTATTTACTAAGGCGTCTTCATCGATAAGTTTATACTCTTCAAAAATATAATTCAGCCCACGTGGTATGGCATGTGCGCCTAGCCCATATTTATCAACGCCTTCTATCTTCTCATATAGCAAATGCACGTTTTTACGATTTTCTAGTAATGAGTCCACTTGTGTGGTAAACATATTATCGGTTGTGCTTAGCTTTTCTGGTGTGGCAACATAGTAGTAATTATAGCTTTCTAATTGTGAAATTTTACTCACTAGATTTTCTGTTATCAAGGTTGAATAATCTGGATCTATATTGAGGTAAGCGTCAAAAGCAACTTTTTTGCGCATTAAAAAATAGGTAGCTAGATTTGCGGTAACATCTTTACCTATAATTACTGTAAAAGGTGCGATACGATATTCTTCTTTCATAGTTGCCACGACCTCCATAATAAAGTCCATGAAATCTGCACTTTGAGTTTCTGGTAAGCCGCTTTCACGATTGATTGCGGTTTCATCATAACGACTTTTACGCTGGTTAATTCCTAAAACAAAACTTTCTGGTATTTGATCCCAATAGGATAGATAATCGACATTACCTGCTACTGGTTCAAAAAGATAATCGCCATCAAGAACAACTATTAATGGATATGTTTTTTCGGGATTCTCAGCATAATTACGCGGTTTGAGCACTTTTATATTACGTTCTGTACCTAACACTTCGCTAGGATATGCTCTATAAAAAGCTTGTGAGAATAGAGTATTGCAGGTAAATAGCAATATGATGAAAGCTATAAAATGTTTCATTGTAAGAAAATTTTTGGAACGGAATTTACAATTATTTAGCCGAAACACTATTTTTTATAGAAAGCATTACAAATGATACTATACCGTAAACTAGAACTAGTACTGTTTGTGAGGTCCACAGGATCCAACCTAGTGACGTTCCTAAGGTGTCTGCCACGCCAAATAGCAGAAGGACCTGTGCTATAAAGTAAGGATAAGCACCAAAACCGCCGTTTGTAAACGCGACGGCAAAACTACCTGCTACGAATGCACTTAAAATTCCGCTAATAGGTATAGAAGTTGTGCCTGGAAGTGCAAAAATACTGACGTAAAACATTAATAAATACATGGTCCATATAAATAATGTGTGAGCTAGGTAAAGCCATTTTTGCTGCATGGTCCATATCGTATTAAACCCATCTTTAAGACCGCTGATAAAGTTTTTTAGTTTTTGAAATGGTTTTATATATCTAAATAATACAACTACAACGATGGTAAAGATTAGAGCAATTATTCCATAGATAAGAATTGTTGAAGAATCCGCTTTCGCGAAAGCAGTATTTAAACGCTCTTTAAAGAAGTCAATGATAACAGTGCCTGACACTAATAAAGCGGTAGCTGTGATGATTAATAGAATAATAAAATCGAGAACACGCTCTGCTATTATAGTACCTATAGCTTTATCTACTGGTACGTTATCTACTCTATTTACAACAACTGCACGAGCTACTTCACCACTGCGAGGTATTATTAAATTCATAGCATAGCCTGTGCCAATAGCCATCACATTAGTAAGAAAAGCTGGTTGATGCCCTATTGCTTTAAGCATATAGTTCCATCGCCATGCTCTAGAAAGATGACTCAAAAAGGATAGTGAAACTCCTAGAACAATCCAGCTATAGTTTGCATCAATCAAATAAGATTTTATCTCTTCAATTTGATTTTCAGTAAACTGAGTGTAAGAGATATAAATTAAAAATATACCTAGCGCAAGCGGTAATACTATTTTTAATGCTTTGAGGGATGCTTTTTTCAAGCTGATTTATGATAAGGTGTTATCCTCTTCATTAGGGAAAAGTAGTGTTGGTTTAAAAGCACGAGCTTCTTCCATCGTCATTTGGGCATAACAAATAAGGATAAGAACATCACCAGGAGAAACTTTTCTTGCTGCTGCTCCATTAAGAGTGATTTCTCCGCTACCTCTCGGTCCAGGAATGGCATAGGTCTCTAAACGGTTACCGTTATTATTATTAACGATTTGAACTTTTTCACCTTCAACTATATTTGCACCATCCATTAAATCTTCATCAATGGTGATACTGCCTATGTAATTGAGGTCTGCACCGGTTACTTTAACTCGGTGAATTTTGGATTTTACTACTGTAATTAACATGTTGCAAAGATACGATTTGTAATTATTTAAAAATCATTATTATGATAAACGCATATTATCAATTAATCTTACACCTTCTAAATGGGCAACTATAAATGCTCTATAGGTGTGTTTATGGTATTTACGTTTTACAGGGACTAGAGTTTCTTCACTTGCGATAGTAAAATATTCTAATTCTAGATTTTCATTTTCTGTATACAACTTTTGTACCATTTCAACAGTATCATTAATACTGTGGTTTTTGAAATGTTCTTTAGCTTTTTCTAGAGATTGTATAATGAAAATTGCTTCTTTTCTGGCTTTAGGACTTAATCTTTCATTGCGAGAACTCATTGCTAGTCCGTTCATTTCTCTTTTTATGGGGCAGCCTATGATTTGAATAGGTAAATGGAGTTTTTCTACTAGTTTCTTGACTATTTGTAACTGTTGAAAGTCTTTCTCGCCAAAATAAGCATGATCTGGTTGTACTTTTTGAAATAAGAATTCTAGAATAGTTCCTACTCCATCAAAATGACCTGGTCTATTGGCGCCTTCCATTACCTGCTCTAATCCATCATATTTATAAGATTTTGCGACTGTGCTATTACCGTATATATCCTCAACGTGAGGCGTGTATATAATTACCTTGGATTTATCAAAATGTTTATAGATAAGATCGATATCATTTTCTACCGTTCTGGGATACTTACTTAAATCGCTGGCATTATCAAACTGGGTAGGGTTTACAAAAATAGACACAACGAGAACGTCGTTAGATTTCATTGCTTCCTGCATTAACGAAATATGTCCAGCATGAAGAGCTCCCATGGTAGGAACAAATCCGATTTTAAGATTCTCATTTTTAAGACTCTCAATCTTTGTACTTAATTCTTTATGGGTTTGAAATACCATAGGGATATAGGTTTGGACAATGCTACAAACATAAGGTTAAACCATGAAAGTGCAAGAAATTGTGTATTTTTGCAACTTGCTAAAAGTTAGGCATCAATAAAACAATTTATGAAGGAAAAAAGAGTCCTGTACGTATCCTCAGAAGTTATCCCTTATTTACCAGAAACTGAAGCATCCTCGATGTCCTATTTTAGTCCTAAAATGGTAAATGATCGTGGAGGTCAGATTAGAATATTTACGCCTCGTTTTGGAAACATTAATGAGCGCAGACACCAATTGCATGAAGTAATCCGTTTAAGCGGTATGAACCTAATCATCAATGATTTAGACATGCCATTGATCATTAAAGTGGCTTCTATTCCTAAGGAAAGAATGCAAGTTTACTTTATTGATAATGAAGATTATTTTAAACGCAAAGCCACTCTTACAGATGAAGATGGGAATATGTTTGATGATAATGATGAGCGCGCTATATTTTTTGCAAAAGGAGTTATTGAAACCGTTAAGAAATTAAATTGGGCACCAGATATTATTCATGTTCATGGATGGTTAGCTGGACTACTGCCGTTGTATATTAAGAACTACTACGGTAATGACCCATTGTTTGAAGATAGTAAAATAGTTACCTCAGTATATAATCAATCCTTTGAAGGAACGTTAGATACTGAAATGATAGATAAACTAAGATTTGATGCGTTAGATGATGATGCTGTAACTGAGTTTGAAGAGCCTTCATATATTAATTTGATGAAGAATGCTGTTAGATTTAGTGATGGTATTATTAAGGCAAGCGAGGATTTAGGCGAGGAATTAAATTCTTATATCGATTCTCTTGATAAGCCTGTGTTGGAGTATCATTCTCATGAAGAGTTTGCAGACGCTTATGAAGGATTCTATCTTAACGATATTTTAGATGAAAAAGAAAATGATGAGTAAAATGAAACGCGTCGCTATGAACGTTTCTATAGTTGCAGGTATAGTTTTAGGATTAGCTGCTTGTGATAATGAGTTAAATACAATAGGAAGTGACATCCTAGGAGCAGATCAACTAAATGATCGAATCAAGAAACAAGAATTTGATGCTGTTGCATTTAATGATTTATTAGGTCCTGTACAGACTAATAATTTTGGGTCTTTTCCCTTTGGAGTTTATGATGACCCAGTCTATGGAAGAACTAGTTATGATTTTGTAAGCCAAGTTAATTTAGCTTTTACTGATCCGGATTTTGGTGATAATATAGTATTGGATAGTGTCGTACTTCAGATACCATACTATTCTACCGTAGAAACTATTATAGGCGAGGTAACTACCTATAGTGTTGATTCACTATACGGTACTATGGAAAATGGATTGGAAATTTATGAAAATAAATATTTCTTAAATAGTTTTGATGTAGATGATGTCACTAATCCTGCAGTGTATTATTCGGATTTTAAGCCTACTATCGAGTCTAATTTAGGACCTTTGATTTATTCAGACGATAATTTCTTTCCTAAGGAAGAAGAATCAATAGAGTTAACATTGGATGGTGAGGTTAGCAGTAGGTCTGCTCCTAGGTTGAGAGAGCGTATTGATTTAACGCCAGCAAGTTCTGCATACTGGAGATCTTTAATAATAGATCAAGAAGGTCAACCAGCACTTCAGAGTGCTAGTGATTTTCAAAATTATTTTAGAGGATTGTATTTTAAATTATCTGGGTTTACTGGTAATGGTCATATGGTTCATTTTAACCTTAATGATGCCGATATCAAACTGTATATAAGATCAGAGTTTGATGATGATAGTGATATAGATAATGATCCTACTACAACGACCATAGAAATTGAGAGTATCGTTGAGTTAAATTTTGACGGTAATAAAGTAGGTTTTATAAATAATGAGTTAGACCCATCTATTGTTTCCAACATACAGGCTGCAAATAATGATGTTGATGGTGAGGAAAGATTATATTTAAAAGGTGGTGAAGGTTCAATGGTTCTTATTGATTTATTTGGTCCTGATGTTGACATGAATGGTGAGGCAGATGCTTTAACACAAATAATAGCAGATAATTGGATAATTAATGATGCTTCTCTAACATTTTATGTAGATCAAGCAGCAGTTGAAGCTGGTAGTACTGAGCCAGAGCGTATTATACTTTATAATTATGATGACAAAACAGTACTGATAGATTATGTTCTTGATAATTCTTCATTAAGAAGTAATCATTTAGGTGTTTTAGAAAGAGTTGATGACGAAGACGATACCTCGCAAGGTGTTCAGTATAAAATAAGACTGACCGAGCATATTAATAGTATTATCAGTGGTGATATAGAGAATGTTCGTCTTGGTCTTGCTGTGACACAAAATATTAGTTCAATTTCTGGTTCTAAAGTCAAAAATCCTATTATAGTAGATGAGATTCTGAATGGGTCTGCTATATCTCATGAGGGAACAGTGCTGCATGGTAATCTTTCTAGTGATGCTGATAAGCGTCTTAAACTAGAGATATACTATTCAGAAACAATTAATTAAATAGAAAATTATGTGTGGAATCGTAGGTTACATAGGACATCGTGACGCTTATCCTATTGTTTTAAATGGTCTTAAAAGACTTGAATATAGAGGTTATGATAGTGCTGGGATCGCTATTTATGATGGTACAGATCTTAAGTTTTCAAAAACCAAAGGTAAAGTTGCTGATCTAGAGGCAAAGTTAGAATCAGAGGTTAGTACTAATGGTACTATCGCAATAGGTCATACACGATGGGCTACACATGGTGTGCCTAATGATGTCAATTCTCATCCTCATTTTTCTAATAGTGGTGACCTTGTGATTATACACAATGGTATAATTGAAAACTATCAACCTCTTAAGACAGAGTTGATGAATAGAGGATTTACTTTTCAATCAGATACAGATACAGAGGTATTAGTAAATCTAATAGAGGACGTAAAGACTAAAGAAAAAGTAAAATTAGGTAAGGCGGTTCAAATAGCTTTAAATCAGACTATAGGAGCTTATGCAATTGCCGTGTTTGATCGTAATAAGCCTAATGAGATTGTAGTAGCTCGCTTAGGGTCTCCTCTTGCAATAGGAGTCGGTGAAAACGAATTCTTCATAGCTAGTGACGCGTCTCCTTTTATTGAGTTTACTAAAGAAGCTATTTATTTAGAAGATGGTGAGATGGCTGTTGTGCGTACTCACAAGGATATGAAAATCCGTAAAATACATGATGACTCATTAGTAGATCCGTACATACAGGAATTACAAATGAATCTTGAGCAGATTGAAAAAGGTGGTTACGATCACTTTATGCTTAAAGAAATTTATGAGCAACCTCAGGCTATTAGAGATACCTTCAGAGGTAGAATGTTAGTAGATCAAGGCCTAATTAAGATGGCTGGTATTGATGATCATATAGATAAGTTTTTAAATGCTAGGCGTATATTGATTGTAGCTTGTGGTACATCATGGCACGCAGGTCTTGTGGCAGAATATATCTTTGAAGATCTTGCAAGAATACCTGTAGAAGTAGAATACGCGTCAGAGTTTAGGTATAGGAATCCTGTTATTGATAAGGATGATATATTAATTGCTATTTCTCAAAGTGGAGAAACAGCAGATACAATGGCTGCTATAAAGATGGCTAAAGATAAAGGAGCTTTCGTTTTTGGAGTTTGTAATGTGGTAGGTAGTTCCATCTCTCGTGAGGCGCATGCAGGAGCTTATACTCATGCAGGACCAGAAATAGGTGTTGCTTCTACTAAGGCTTTTACAACTCAAATTACGGTCCTAACACTTATCGCATTACAGTTAGCAAAGAAAAAAGGTAAGATTTCGACTAGTGACTTCCATAGATATTTACAAGAATTAGATACAATTCCTGAAAAAGTAGAAAAAGCTCTCGGTTCTAACGATCATATCGAGAAAATAGCTGCGATATATAAAGATGCACCTAATTGTTTATACTTAGGACGTGGATTTAACTTTCCGGTTGCGCTAGAAGGAGCTCTTAAGCTTAAAGAGATCAGTTATATTCATGCAGAAGGTTATCCAGCTGCAGAGATGAAACATGGGCCTATTGCTTTGATTGATGAGCAAATGCCAGTTGTTGTAATCGCGACCCGTAAAGGGCATTATGAAAAGGTGGTCAGTAATATTCAGGAAATTAAATCTCGTAGCGGTAAGATAATAGGTATCGTTACAGAAGGAGATGTTGATGTGCGTGATCTTGCAGATCACGTAATAGAAGTGCCAGATACCATAGAGTTTATGACACCTTTATTAACCACTATACCATTACAGTTATTATCTTATCATATAGCAGTAATGTTAGATAAAAACGTGGATCAACCACGTAATCTAGCAAAATCTGTTACGGTAGAATAGTAGGTAGATGACCAAAGACATAAGTAGAAACCACCTATGAGATTAGGTGGTTTTTTATTACGCTTTCGCGTAAGCGTGATTCAACAATCCTAGTTGTAATCCAATAGATTTTTGAGCTTATAAAAAAATTGAAAATTCTGATGTCTATATAATTAGGAAAGCAGTATCTTTGCGCCACTGAAAAAAGGCTTTTTGAAGCCGTATCTTTTTAAGTTTAAAAACATTATATAATGTCTCAAATTACAGGTAGCGTTTCACAAATCATCGGTCCGGTGGTTGACGTAACATTTGATAGTGCACAAGGCGCACTTCCTAAAATTTATGATTCTCTTGAAGTAGAACTTAATGGTAACCTTCTAGTTTTAGAAGTGCAGTCTCACATAGGTGAGAGTACTGTAAGAACCATTTCAATGGATTCAACAGATGGTCTTTCTCGTGGTACAGCTGTTAAGGCTACCGGGAATCCTATAAAAATGCCTATTGGAGATGACGTTTATGGTCGTCTTTTTAATGTTATCGGTGATGCGATTGATGGTTTAGGTAACCTTCCTAAAACAGGAGATGATGGTTTATCTATCCACAGATCAGCGCCAGCATTTGAGGATCTTTCAACATCTACAGAAGTACTTTTTACTGGTATTAAAGTAATTGATCTTATTGAGCCTTATGCAAAAGGTGGTAAAATTGGACTGTTCGGTGGAGCTGGAGTAGGTAAAACAGTATTGATTCAAGAATTGATTAATAACATTGCAAAAGGTCACGGTGGACTTTCAGTATTTGCTGGAGTTGGTGAGCGTACACGTGAAGGGAATGACCTTCTACGTGAGATGTTAGAATCTGGAATTATAAAATATGGAGATGCATTCATGCACTCTATGGAAGAAGGTGGATGGGATTTACAAAAGGTAGATAAGGAAATCATGAAAGATTCAAAAGCGACATTCGTTTTTGGTCAGATGAATGAGCCGCCAGGAGCACGTGCGCGTGTTGCACTTTCTGGACTTACTATTGCTGAGTATTTCCGTGATGGAGCTGGAGATGGACAAGGGAAAGACGTACTTTTCTTCGTTGATAACATTTTCCGTTTTACTCAAGCAGGTTCTGAGGTATCTGCACTTCTAGGTCGTATGCCATCTGCGGTAGGATATCAGCCTACACTAGCAACTGAGATGGGAGCGATGCAAGAACGTATTACTTCAACAAAGAAAGGATCTATTACATCTGTACAAGCGGTATACGTACCTGCAGATGACCTTACAGATCCAGCACCAGCAACAACATTTGCTCACCTTGATGCGACTACAGTATTATCACGTAAGATTGCAGAATTAGGTATTTACCCAGCGGTAGATCCACTAGACTCTACATCTCGTATTCTTACTGCAGACATCTTAGGAAAAGAGCACTATGAGTGCGCACAAAACGTAAAAGAATTATTACAGCGTTATAAAGAACTTCAAGATATCATTGCTATCTTAGGTATGGAAGAGTTATCTGAAGAAGATAAACTTGCAGTAAGCCGTGCACGTCGTGTACAACGTTTCTTATCTCAACCATTCCACGTAGCAGAGCAGTTTACTGGTCTTAAAGGTGTGTTAGTTGACATTAAAGATACTATCAAAGGATTTAATATGATTATGGACGGTGAGTTAGATCACTTACCAGAAAGTGCATTTAACCTTAAAGGTACTATTGAAGAAGCAATTGAGGCAGGAGAAAAAATGCTTGCTGAGGTATCATAAATCAAACAATGGCAGTCGGGGTAATTAAAGGATTATCGCGACTGTTTTATTGTAATTGAAAAGTAAACAAAGATGATTTTAGAAATAGTAACACCAGAGCAAACTCTTTTTAGCGGTACTGTTGAATCTGTATCGGTTCCTGGTATAAGTGGACAATTCCAAATGCTGGATAATCACGCACCTGTTGTTTCATTATTAGTAAAAGGAGCTGTAAAGATTTTTGGTAAAGTAGAACTAGAAGAGACGGTTGCGTCTTTATTTACCAAAGAAGATGGAACTACTAATTTTCACATCACTGGTGGAGTTATAGAAATGAAAGATAATAAAGCAATCGTATTAGCTGACTAATACTTTACTTTATAAGATATTAAAAAAGCCTCGATTCATAAGAATCGAGGCTTTTTTAGTTTAACACCAGTAAGTAAGTATTAAACTTTTTATTTCAAAAGCTTTTGTATAGCTGCTGCGTTATTTCCAGTTGCATAATCCATTGCAGTTTTTCCGTCTAATTTTAAAGACCTATCGGCACCAGCGTCTAATAACATAGACACTAAGTGTGGACGTCCCATTTGAACAGCGGTCATTAAGGGCGTCATATTGTTACATGTATTGTTAATATCGATATTCTTTTGAGTAATTAAAAACTGTAAAACATCTGCACTGTCCATTTGAATGGCTAGTTGAGCAAGTGAAGAAGTGGATTTACCAACCTCATAACAAGTATCCTTGTTACTGTCTGTAACTAAGCTATTAATGGCTGTGGTGTCGTCGTTCTTAAGAGCTTTGGTAAGATCCATGCTCAATGTTTGTGCACTTGCTAGAGTTCCTAAACATAATGCCACTATAAATATTGCTTTTTTCATCGTGTTGTTATTAATGTGATGCTAATATAAGATTTTTTTAAAGGACACAAAATCAATTAGCTCTGTACTCAAGATTATCAATAGGTTCAAATGTATAGCATTGAATAGCTAGACTAGTGCAGTTAAGTAATGTCTAGAAAAAAGATGGACTGTCTATGGTTCATATTCCATAATAACTATGATTCGATAACAGATTACTCCTTACTTTTGTCACATGCTACCAGATAAACTCTTACGCAAACTAGGCATGCGACACTTCTCAGGAAATATGCGCAGACTTAAATCGCACAACAATCTTATAGATTTTGCATCTAATGATTACCTGGGTTTTTCAAAAATCCCTATGGTTGAGGAATCTATCTTACTACATGGCGCCACCGGTTCTAGATTGTTATCTGGACATAGTAAAGCATTTGATACATTAGAAAATCGTATCGCACATTTTCATAAATCAGAAAACGCACTCATTTTTAACTCTGGTTATGACGCAAATCTAGGTTTAATAAGTAGTGTTGCGCAGCGTGGCGATTTAATTTTATATGATGAGTTAGTACATGCCAGTATTAGGGATGGTATTCAACTTTCAATGGCACGTTCCCTTAAATTTCGACATAATGATATTGATCATTTAAAAATATTACTAGATAAATTCGGAAAAGGTGAACAACTAGAGGTTTATGTGATCACTGAATCTGTTTTTTCAATGGATGGTGATCAAGCACCACTAGAAGAATTAACTCAGCTTACTACAAAAATGAATAATGCTTATCTTATTGTTGATGAGGCACACGCTTTAGGTGTTATAGGTCATAATGGTGAAGGTCTCGTACAGTATTTAGGATTAGAAGATCAAGTGTTTGCTAGGGTTGTAACATATGGTAAGGCGTTAGGTTGTCATGGTGCTTCCATATTAGGTAGTAATGATTTAGTACAATACTTGATTAATTTTTGTCGCACATTCATTTATACCACAGCATTACCGCCACATGCTCTTTTAACTATTAATGCTGGTTATGGGCATCTCGAGAATCAGCATGTGCATATAAAAAAATTACAAATTTTAATACAGCAGTTCAATAAACTAGTGGTGCAAAGTGGATTGCGATTACGCTTTCGCGAAAGCGAGACCGCCATACAAGTTTGTATTATACCAGGTAACAAGAATGTAAGAAAAGTGGCTGGTCAATTGCAACACAAAGGATATGATGTAAGAGCCATTTTATCACCTACTGTACCAGAAGGTCAAGAGCGATTAAGGTTATGTCTACATAGTTATAACACTATTGATGACTGTGAATTTGTCCTTGAAACCATTGCAAAATCTCTGAAAAAGAAATGAGCAAATTTAGAACAATAGCTGTATTTGCTTATCCAGCAGAGGCTGCAGTCATTAAATCTAAACTAGAAAGCGAAAATATCTCAGTTTTTTTAAGAGATGAGTTTACCATTGCTACAGATCCGTTTGCCACTAATGCGATAGGTGGTGTAAAAATGGATGTATACAAAGAAGATTATATTAAAGCTATAGGGCTTATTGAGAAATCAAACCCTGAAATTACACAACGTATTACTCATCTGGTAATATGTCCTAAATGTAAAAAAAGAGCCGTAAGAGAACAAGGTGATGTGATGACAGCAACTACCTTTGCAGAACGATTAAAAGCAGTGCTCTTAAGCATTTTTCCTTTCTCAAGCGATAAGCATTATAAATGTATGAACTGCTCCCATAAATTTGATCTTAATGAATAGTTATTTCATAACAGGAATAAGTACAGATGTAGGTAAAACGCTGGTGGCGGCTGCAATTACCCAAGCGTTAGAGGCAGACTACTGGAAACCTATACAAAGTGGTGGAATAGAGCATTCGGACCGTATGGAAGTGCAGCGGTTGATCTCAAATAATGATACTGTGTTTCATAAAGAGCGGTATTTTTTAGAAACACCTATGAGTCCGCATGAAGCTGCTGCTATTGATGGGATAACGATAGAATTAGAAGAGATTAAAAGACCGCAAACGGAAAACAATCTGGTCATAGAAGGCGCTGGCGGACTGTTAGTTCCTTTAAATGATAGACACACGATTATAGATTTAATTCAGCCATCGGATAAGGTAATTCTAGTTAGTTCTGGTTATTTAGGTAGTATCAATCATACCTTATTGAGTATTGAAGTTTTAAGGTCTCGTGGTCTATCGTGTGCTGGTATAATTTATAATCAGGTTGAGTTATCAGGAACTATAGAGATTATTGAAAAAATGACTGGTGTTCCTACTATAGCTCATTTATCTTATATAGACTCATTAAATAATGATAGTGTTGCAGCAGTTGCCCGTACGATGAGAGAAAAGCTATTAGCAATATGACATTAAAAGAGCTTCAAAAACTAGATGCCCAGCATATATGGCATCCATTAACACAGCACAAAACTGCAAATAGTCCTCTTGCGATAAAAAAGGCGCAAGGGAACTATCTGTTTGATATGGCTGGTAAGACCTATTTTGATGCGATTTCAAGTTGGTATACTTGTAGCTATGGTCATACTAATCCGGTGCTAACTCAAGCAATTAAAAAACAAGTTGATGAATTACATCATGTTGTATTTGCAGGAATGACTCACGAACCTGCTGCGCGGTTATCTAAGAAACTGATCGGTATCTTGCCGGATAATCAACAGAAATTATTCTTTTCAGAGAATGGTTCTACTAGTGTAGAGATTGCTCTAAAGATGGCTTTTCAATATCATTTCAACCGTGGAGAAAAACGTAATGTAGTAATTGCCTTAGAAAATGGCTTTCACGGCGATACTTTTGGAGCTATGAGCGCCAGTGGCTTATCTGTTTATAATGGACCATTTGAAGATTTTTTTATAGATGTTAAACGCATACCAGTTCCTACAGAGGAAAATTTAAGCGAAGTTCTCTACCTAATTGATGAACTGACAACTCAAAATCAAGTGGCCTCTTTTATATATGAACCATTAGTACAAGGTGCTGCTGCCATGCAAATGCACCAGCCAGAACATCTTTGTCAAGTCTTAAAATGTTTCCAAGAAAAAGGAGTTTTAACAATTGCAGATGAAGTGATGACTGGTTTTGGTAAAACAGGCTACAATTTTGCAAGTGAAGCGATGCTTAACAAGCCAGACATGATGTGCCTTTCAAAAGCACTAACTGGCGGTATTATGCCTATGGCTATTACCACTTGTACAAAAAAGGTTTATGATGCCTTTTATGATGATGAGCTAGCGCGTGGTTTTTTTCATGGGCATACCTATTCAGGGAATCCTCTGGGATGTGCTGTTGCAGCCGCCGCTATCGACCTCTTAACATCTGATGCTATTCAAGAGAACATTCAATTAATCACTCAATCTCATAAAAAACATATTAAGGTTTATCAATCACATAACGCAGTTGATTCAGTACGTTCATGTGGTGTCATTTTAGCAATTGATCTTGCTATAGAAATGGAACGTTATGGGAGTAAACGTAATGAGATTTTTCAATGGTTTATGAATCATGGAATTTTCTTGAGGCCATTAGGGAAGACCATTTACATTGTGCCTCCATTTACAACATCACCGCAAGAGTTAGAGTTACTTTATAAAGCCCTACTGGTATTCCTAGATGAAATGACTTCAAAAAAAGCCCAATTTTTATAGCCTTTTACTCGGTTTTAAGCTTAAGTATGGGCATTTTTGCAATAGAATAAAATAAGATTGAAAAACCCAATTTATATTAACGGATCTGGTGTGGTATCACCATTATCTTCCGCAGGTTTTAGTAGTGATTCTTCTGCTATTTTAGTTTCCGGTAATGATCTTGTTGCGCCCATTAGCGATTTACATGATGTTAGAATAAAAGAACTTCAGGCAGAATCTAAATGGTATAGTCAATTAGATCGATCTGTTTTATTGGCCATTTTAGCCGCTAGAGAAATTAAAGTTCCTGCAGGTAAGACAGGAATCAATATAGGTTCTTCTCGCGGTGCTACTCGTGTCTGGGAAGAAAGTTATACACGCTTTCGCGAAAGCGGAATAGCAACAACACAATCCTCTCCATTAACCACATTAGGCAATATATCTACATGGATAGCACAGGACCTAGGAGTGGACGCTACTGCGTTTTCACATTCTATAACCTGTGCTACGGCATCACATGCAGTACTTAATGCTATCGCATGGATAGAAAGTGATATGGTAGATCAATTTATAGTAGGTGGATCAGAAGCTCCTTTAACGCCGTTTACCATAGCGCAAATGAAAGCGTTACGTATTTATGCCACTCAAGAAAGTACTTATCCTTGTAAAGCATTAGATTTAGACAAGACTGGTAATACTATGGTATTGGGAGAAGCTGCTGCTTGTTATTTGCTTTCTGGAAAAGTTACTGAAAATACACAGGCAAAAATAATAGGTTATGGGGCTGCTATTGAAAAATTGAGTAGTGCAACATCAGTTTCTATGAATGGTCAGTGTTTACAAGAGTCCATGAAACGAGCGATGGGTGATATAGCATTAGAAGAAGTTGATGCAATTGTCACGCACTCACCAGGTACCATAAAGGGTGATATGGCTGAGTTTGCTGCAATACAAGAGGTTTTTGGAGATGATTATCCAACATTGTGTAATAATAAATGGCAGTTAGGTCATTCACTAGGTGCTAGTAGTGCTTTAAGTATAGCTATGGCGCTTGAAATGTTTGATAAATCAACCTTATTTACTATTCCTTACTTAGAATCTACCTTTACAAATCCTAGAGGCAAAGAGGTGAATCCACAAAAAATATTGATTAATGCAACAGGTTTTGGCGGTAATGCAGTGAGCCTATTGTTAGAAAAACATATATAAATAAAAGGCGTTGAGTAGGTAAGTAAGATTGACTTTTCTATTTTTACGCTGTATATAGAACGATTATGAGACACGACTGGACTAAAGAAGAAGTTTTAGAAATATATAACAAGCCATTAATGCACCTTTTATATGAGGCGGCAACAATTCATAGGGAATCACATAACCCTAACCAGGTACAGGTCTCTACATTATTATCTATAAAAACGGGTGGATGTCCTGAAGATTGTGGTTATTGCCCACAAGCAGCTCGTTATCATACTGATGTAGAGGGAAATGACTTGATGTCTGTTCAACAGGTAAAAGCACAAGCTTTACGCGCTAAATCTAGTGGTAGTTCTCGTGTATGTATGGGAGCAGCATGGAGAAATGTAAAGGATGGACCAGAATTTGACCAAGTATTGGAAATGGTGCGTACAATTAACAAACTAGACATGGAAGTTTGTTGTACACTAGGAATGATTACAGAAAATCAAGCTCACAGACTTGCTGAGGCTGGATTATATGCATATAATCACAACTTAGATAGTAGTGAAGAGTATTATAAAGAAGTGATCTCTACACGCGGTTATCAAGATCGTCTAGATACTATCGATAACGTGCGTAAAACTAACGTAACGGTTTGTAGTGGTGGAATTATAGGGATGGGAGAAAGTGCTGAAGATCGTGCAGGGATGTTAGTGGCATTAGCAAGCTTAAGTCCGCAACCAGAAAGTACTCCTATCAATGCATTAGTCGCTGTAGAAGGAACGCCGCTAGAAGAACAACAACCAGTTTCTATATGGGATATGGTACGCATGGTAGCTACTACTCGTATTGTAATGCCGCAAACGCAGGTTCGTTTAAGCGCTGGACGTACACAAATGACTAGAGAAGGACAGGCAATGTGTTTCTTTGCAGGTGCTAACTCCATATTTGCTGGTGATAAATTATTAACGACGCCTAATCCTGATGTAAATGAGGATATGGAAATGTTTAAGCTTCTAGGTTTAGAACCTATGAAACCTTTTGTGAAAAAAGCACAACCAGAAACAGTGGAAGCTCAATATTCTGAATATAAAGCATTAGGTGAAAAGCCTAAATGGACGCGCCCAGATCATAAAATAGAGCGTAATGAAGAGGCAAAACTCGCTGCAAAAGCAGCAAAAAGCTAGTTCTGCCAGTATTTTAAGTGCTATTTCCATAAACTGGATAGATTAATTTTACGTTATATCTTCTATGCAGCAATTGAATTTGAAAGACATACCTCGAGTTAGGACAATGAGTAAAGAAGATTTTGTTAAAAATCATCTCAAACCTCAGCGTCCTGTTGTCATAGAAAAACTAACAGAAGACTGGCCAGCTTATCAAAAATGGAATCTAGAATATATCAAGGAAGTTGCAGGAGATAAAACAGTGCCGCTGTATGATGACAGACCAGTAAAGCATGATGAAGGTTTTAATCAGGCTCATGCAGAAATGAAAATGGCAGATTATGTGGACCTGCTTAAAAGCAAGCCTACTAAATTCAGGATTTTCTTGTATAATATATTAAGTGAGGTTCCTATTCTTCAAGGTGATTTTAAGTTCCCAAAACTAGGCATGAGGTTAATTAAAGGCTTGCCTATGATGTTCTTTGGTGGTACAGATTCAAGAGTCTTTATGCACTATGATATTGATTTTACTAACATATTGCATTTTCACTTTCATGGTAAAAAGCGCTGTATCATTTTTCCACCAGATCAGAGTAAGTTTCTTTATCGAGTGCCACACTCATTAATAGCACGAGAAGATATAAATTTTACTAATCCAGATTTTGAAAAGTGGCCTGCTTTAAAACAAGCACAAGGTTATGTATGTGAATTAAATCATGGTGAAATGCTCTATATGCCAGAAGGTTACTGGCATTTTATGCATTATCTAACGCCAGGTTTTTCTATAAGTTTGCGCAGCTATCCACGCAAGTTAAAAAATCTAGGGAAGGCATTATATAATTTAGGATTCATGAGGTATTATGATAACTACATGCGTCGTAAAAAAGGACAAGACTGGATTGATTATAAAAATGAGCAAGCTGTAACACGTACTCATAAAAAGCTAAATATTAAGAAATAAGCTCTTTTACCTTATCATACACTAAATCTCCTTCCCAACCTCTGTATAAAAGATAGTCGGCTAGTTTCTTACGTTTGCGATATTTATCTTTTTCGTTGTGTAGTTGTTCATACCTCTTTCGCGAAAGCGTATCAAATGAAACCTCATATTCTTCAGGAGTGATTTCTTGTAAAGCAATTTTGATATTACGTTCTCCTATTTTGCGCAATTTGAGTTCGCGTATAATTCTATTACGTCCCCAATGTTTATAGCGAAATTTTCCTCTTGCATAGCTTTGAGAGAAACGAGTTTCGTTTAAAAAATTATGCTGTATCAGATGTGGTATGATTTCATCTATCGCGAGTTGAATCATTCCCATCTTACGCAATTTATCTTCTACCTCTTTATGACAGCGCTCTTGATAGACACAATAGCGTTCTATAGCACGAGTAGCTTGTTCAACGGTAAAAGTTTCTTGTTGCATATTACAAAGATAGTATTATGTAAATAGTATCTAAGTAGCTGTGTTCTATAAAAAAACGCCTATAAACTTACGTCTATAGGCGTTTTTAAAAGGTTTAGAGTACTTTACCATCCTTATCTGTGAAATTGTATTCTAGATAAGTGTAAGCATCTCTAGGCGATACTTTAATCCATTTTTTGTGATTCATAAACCACTTAGAACGTATGGAAGGATAGCCTTTAGTTATAAATGCCGCAACAAAAGGATGCGCATTAAGCGTCACTTTTTTGTGTCCATTTTTTAAATGTTTTTCTAACTCTTCTTTTATCTTATCGATAACAAGAATGGGAGCTTGAATTTCATTTCCATTGCCATCAGGATTCTCTTCACGAGTCTTGATATTCATTTCTTGCCTTACACGTTGTCTAGTGATTTGAATTAATCCAAATTTACTAGGAGGAAGTATTTTGTGTTTAGCACGATCTTCAGACATTTCATCTCGCATGTGTTCATAGAGTTTTTTTCTATTTTCTGCCTGGCGCATGTCTATAAAGTCAACAACTATAATACCACCCATGTCTCTTAATCTCAATTGTCGCGCTATTTCACTAGCGGCGATAAGATTAGTTTCTAGAGCAGTGTCTTCTTGACTATTTGCTTTGTTAGATCTATTTCCAGAGTTAACATCAATAACGTGCATTGCCTCAGTATGTTCAATGATAAGGTAAGCACCTTTGCTCATTGAAACCGTACGGCCGAATGACGTTTTTATTTGTCTCTCAATACCATATTTTTCAAAAACAGGTGTGCGAGGATTGTGATATTTAACGATGGACTCCTTGTGAGGAGCGATAGTTTTAAGGTAATCTTTGATTTCAGAACATACTTCTTCATCGTCTACAACAATAGACGTGTAGGTGTCATTAAAAACATCTCTCATAATTGAATTAGTACGACTGACTTCAGTCATTACTTTAGAAGGGAAATTTGCTTTGTGCAATTTAGCACACATATTTTCCCATTTTGTGATAAGGTTCTGTAAGTCCTGATCCAGTTCTGCTACTAGTTTACCTTTTGCAACGGTACGTACTATAACGCCGAAGCCTGCAGGCTTAATACTTTTAACAAGTCTTTTAAGTCGGCTCTTTTCTTCACGATCTTCTATTTTTTGAGAAATAGAAATACGATCTGAGAAAGGAACGAGAACTACATATCTACCAGGGATAGAAAGCTCTGCGCTTAATCTAGGTCCTTTTGTGGAGATAGGTTCTTTAACTACTTGTACTAGAATAGGTTGGTTAGGTGCAATTACATCTGTAATGCTACCTGATTTTTCTAATTCCTTTTCTAGTTTAATATCTTTTAATGCATAATTCTTGCGTCTACCGCTCAGAATTTGCTTCGTGAATTTAAATTGGGTAAGGTATTGTGGTCCTAGATCATGATAGTGTAAAAAACCATCTTTTTCATAACCTACATTTACAAATGAGGCATTAAGACCAGATAAGACCTTGCGAGATTTGGCAATAAATATATCGCTTACCGCAAATTTATTTTCATCTTCATCTTGGTGTAGCTCGACTAACCTACCATTTTTAGTAAGTGCATAGTCGACCTTAGTAGAACCGGAACGGATAATAATTTCTTTATCCATGATTCCAATTGTTAGTTCTATAATCCCGTAAGGATTATAGAAAAAGTTATACTTTAAATAATGTTATAGATATCATACCTATAACGATACGAGTTATATCCCTATAACTCTATGTCAATGAACTTAAGGTTGTGTTTATATCAAAAGGTAAAGTGGCTCCTCATATAGTACAAGGTACCAACACGACTTTTCTTAAAGTGTGCAATTTAAAAGGTGACAACTGTACCAGACTTTGATATAAAAAGAAAAAGTAGTGAAATACTACTTTTTCTTCTTGTGACGGTTAGCGCGACGACGCTTTTTACGTTTGTGGGTTGCTACCTTATGTCTTTTTCTTTTTTTACCGCTTGGCATATCTCTTATATTTTTACTTAACTTTTACTCTTGTTTTCACACCTTCTACAAATACTTTAGCAGGTTTAAATGCTGGTATATTGTGAGCTGGTATTTTAATCGTTGTATTCTTGGAAATATTACGTCCAGTTTTCTCAGCTCTTGTCTTAACGATAAAGCTTCCGAAACCACGTAGATATACATTCTCTCCAGATTCTAAGGAACCTTTTACTTCATTCATGAAAGATTCTACAGCTGCCTGTACATCAGTCTTTTCCATTCCCAACTTATCTGAAATTTTAGATACGATATCTGCTTTAGTCATGTTTAAATTGAATAATTAATTAATAGGGTTTGTTAAACAGGGCGCAAATATACGGTAATAATACAAATACAATTCTCTAATTGATTAAAATTTAAGAAGATATATCTTGCGCTCTCTTAAATAAATATGCAATGAGTTTTCACCAACTACTTATAAAATGGTATGAAATACATAAAAGAGACTTACCATGGCGCGCTACTCAAGACCCTTATCGCATCTGGCTTAGTGAGGTTATATTACAGCAAACTCGTGTAAATCAAGGCTTACCATATTACGAGAATTTTGTTAATACCTATCCTACGGTTTATCAATTAGCCGCTGCTCCACAAGAAAATGTACTCAAATTATGGCAAGGATTGGGCTATTATTCTCGGGCTAGGAATTTACATATGGCAGCTCAACAGGTAGTTGATATGGGTGGTTTGTTCCCAGATTCTTATAAAGAGCTATTGAAATTAAAAGGTGTGGGCGATTATACAGCAGCAGCTATTGCAAGTTTTGCATATAAAGAGGTCGTTCCAGTGGTAGATGGTAATGTGTATAGGGTCTTATCTAGAATATATGGTATAAGTACTCCTATTAATGAGAGTGCTGGTATAAAAGAGTTTAAAAAATTAGCGTCTCAGTTGATAGATCATAATCAGCCAGATGTATATAATCAGGCAATTATGGAATTTGGTGCATTACAATGTTTACCTAGAAATCCTGACTGTGCTACTTGTCCATTTAGCGATGATTGTATCGCTTTAAGTGATAATCGTATTGATGAATTGCCTGTAAAAATTAAAAAGGCAAAAGTAAAAAATTTACATCACCATTATATAGTACTACAAACACCTCAGGATAATACGATGCTTCAAGAGCGTCCGCAATCTGGTATCTGGGCAGGTTTGTTTGAGTTTCCCTTTATAGAAAGCGATGGAGCTCTATTATCAGTAGAATTTAGAGATAAACTACAACAACAGGAATGGTGGTCAGGATTCCGCTTTCGCGAAAGCGTATATAATCAAGATCCCATTATCCATAAGCTATCGCATCGCAAGATTCATGCTTATTTCTGGATTGTTGAAATAGATCAAGAAATTGAAAATGGGACTACTATTCAACAAGCATTTCAAAAACCACTACATATTTTAATGCATCGTTTTATGAGTTCGTTCTGGAATTCTTATCTTTAAGATTAATTATCTTTACACGCTTGATATTAATCAAAAAAGTATAAAATGGCAGGAACAGTAAACAAAGTGATTCTTATAGGACACACCGGTGATGAAGTGAAAATGAAGTATTTTGAAGGTGGTAACTGTATAGGTCGTTTCCCGCTGGCAACTAATGAAGAGTATGTTAATAGAAATACTGGTGAGCGTGTTTCTAACACAGAGTGGCACAATTGCGTAGTACGTAACAAAGCTGCCGAAGTTTGTGAAAAATACCTCAAAAAAGGAGATAAGGTCTATATTGAAGGTCGCATTAAAAACAGACAGTGGACTGGCGAGGATGGACAACAACGTTACACGACTGAAATACAAGTTCAAGAATTCACGTTTTTAACTCCTAAAGGTGAGAACGCAGCACCTACTCAACAACAATCACAAAGACCAGTTCAACCACAACAGGTTAGTCGCCCAGCACAGCCACAACAGCAAGCTAACCAGAGTTATCAAAGTGCGCCAGCTCCTACATCTAGCGATGACGATGATGATTTACCATTTTAATTACAAATAGTGGATCCCGACTCATCGCATTTATTGTTTGCAATACTTTCTGGCTCTAGTGAGCTGGTTTATTTTTTAGTCTTTATAATATTATTAATCTTAAGCGCCATGGTCAGTGGTGCAGAGGTTGCTTTATTCTCGTTAGAAACTATAGATTTAGAAGATGAACATGTAGATTTCCCTAGACGTGAATTAGTAGCAAAACTTCTTGCTAGACCTAAAAAATTGCTTGCAACCATACTGATCGCAAATAATGCAATCAATATTACGACAGTTCTTATTTTTAGTATACTAGCAGATAGTTGGTTATACTCTATAGATACAGAGTGGTTAAGATTTGTTCTAGAGGTTGTTATTGCAACGTTTTTGATATTGTTGTTTGGTGAGATTTTACCTAAGGTTTATGCAAACCGTAATGCCATGCAGTTTGCAAATTTTATGGCTATACCACTTAATATACTAGATAAGTTATTCAGCTTTTTAAGTCTACCCATGCGTTATGTGACCATTCAAATCCATGAACGATTAGGAAATAAAAAATCAAGTATTACAGTATCTCAATTATCACAGGCATTAGAGCTAACAGATCATCATGATACTACTGATGAAGAGCAGCAATTGCTTCAAGGTATTGTAAGTTTTGGTAATACAGACACTAAAACGGTGATGCGCAATAGAACAGATGTTTTTGCGCTCGATGAAAGCCTGCCGTTTAAAGATATTATTACAGAGGTTATATCTAATGGTTATTCTAGAATACCTGTTTTTAAAGAAAGTATAGATCAGATTACAGGTGTGCTTTATGTAAAAGACTTACTACCTTACATAGACCGTAAAAATTTTGAATGGACTAAACTTTTGCGCGAGGTTTACTTTGTGCCAGAGAATAAAAAACTTGATGACTTACTTCAAGAATTTCAAGAGCAAAAAAAGCATCTTGCTATTGTAGTAGATGAATATGGAGGTACCAGTGGTTTAATCTCACTTGAAGATATTATTGAGGAGATTGTAGGTGATATTAGTGATGAGTTTGATGATGAGAACCTAGTGTATTCAAAATTAGATGATAAGAATTTTGTTTTTGAGGGCAAAACACCTTTAAAAGATTTTTATCGCATCACAGAATTAGAAGAGTCAGAACAAGAGCTATTTGATAATTCAAAAGGAGAATCAGAAACCGTTGCTGGATTTTTATTAGAGCAAACGGGATACTTTCCTCGCAAATTAGATAAAATAACCTTTGAAGGGTTTACGTTTGTAGTAGAGTCCATGGATAAGAAACGCATTAAACAAGTCAAATGTACCAAGCCTTAAAATTCCTTTTTATATTAATTACAATTATTGCTCTTGCTAGTTGTGGTAATGATACGCTCCAGCCCAAGCCAGAAGCAAAGCTAGCTCTACAGTATCCATCACCTGAATATCAAAGACTTGATAAGGGTAATTGCCCTTTTACTTTTGAGGTGAATTCTTTTGCAAGAGTACTTTCTAAAGGCGATTGTGCTATGAAAATAGAATATCCTTTTATGGATGCTACGGTATATATGGACTATGCATCAGTTAAGGATAATATTAGAGAGTTATTAATAGATGGTCAGAAGCTATCATTCTCCCATAATCGTATGGCAGATGTTATAGACGATAAAATTTATCTTAATCCAGATAAATCTGTTTACGGAATGATGTATGCTATTGAAGGTAATGCTGCTTCAAACGTTCAATTCTACTTAACAGACAGCGTTCAAAACTTTATAACAGCATCTCTTTATTTTGACCGTACACCTAATTATGATTCTATTTATCCAGCCGTTGATTATATCAAACTTGATATGCGTAAGATGATGGAGTCCATGGATTGGAAATAGTATAAACACATAATTGTATTCCATTTAAGAAATAACTTTGATTTAGTTTCTTAAAAAGAATGACCTTTGAGCTTTCAGCAATCACATGGATAATTCTAAGCTCAAGTACGTTTACCTCATCATTCTTAGTTTAATATGGGGAACCTCATTTATACTTATAAAAAAAGCATTAGGAGATGACGGAACCGGTAATCTAGTACTACAACCGTTGCAACTAGGTGCTGGTAGAACCATTATATCTGGATGTATTTTAATAGCTATAGGTTGGAAATCATTTGCAGCTACGGATCGCAAGGATTGGAAATGGCTTTTTATCTCAGGACTTTTAGGTACTTTTTTTCCAGCGTTTCTTTTTGCATATGCACAGACAGAAATAGATAGTGCTATAAGTGCTATACTTAACTCAACAGTACCGTTAATTACTTTAATTATGGGTGCGGTTATATTTGGTATTGCTTTTTCTCGCACCCAATTATTAGGCGTTATCATCGGGCTTGCTGGAGCGATTGCTCTTGTCTTCTCAGGAATGAAAAATAATCCAGAACAGAACTATCTTTTTGCTGGCCTAGTCTTTATAGCATGTACTTGTTATGCAAGTAATGTGAATATTATTAAAAGATATTTACAAAACATAAAGCCGCTCGCTATTGCAACAGGGAATTTTATCTTTATACTGCCTCTAGCGATAATCGTATTTTTTAGTGCAGATGGCGCTTCTCTAGAGTTTACTAGTGAGCCAGTACTTAAAAGTCTAGGCTACATAATTGTACTGTGTATTTTTGGTACTGTTGCTGCAAAAATTATGTTCAACAAACTTGTTCAGATCACTTCTCCTGTATTTGCGAGTTCTGTCACATACCTTATGCCTGTTGTAGGTTTAACATGGGGAATGATGGATGGAGAGACCTTTAGTATCTGGCAAGTACTAGCCACTATGGTCATCATATTTGCTGTTGTACTGGTTACAAGAGATAAAAAAAAACCAGCAACTAAATAGTTACTGGTTTTTATAATAAAATTTATGTTTTACACGCTTTCGCGAAAGCGTAGTAATCATACTCTTTCTAGAAATCAGAATCTTTTAATCCTGGATTTACTTTAAGGTCTTTTAATTCAAATGTAAGTTCACGTCCCATCATAGGAATTACCATTGAGGTAGGGAATTTTACACCAGCATATTCTTTAAACTCTGAGAATTGAGTTACTACTTTTGTTTCACCTTGTGGTGTCATGGTTGTAGTTTCAGTTCCTACTAAAAGGCCAGATTCTGTGTCATAAAAGGATTTCTTTAAATCATTCCATTTGATTACAAAAACATTGTGATCTCCTAATCTTTCTGCGCCATCTAGTGTAGCCATATCTGCATGGTACAATTCTGGGAAGAACATAGCTTCAGTCTTTACAGCTTCTAGCATGTCTCCAGAAAGCTCTTGAGTTTGTCCCATGCCGCTTACAGTACCTTTACCATCTTTATAGACTTGCTTATTTAATTCACGTCCACCCATTTTCATAACCATTACCCAGTTGTCGCCTTTTTGACTTTTAGTATCCATGATCACTTCTCCCATAGGAGATGTAAAAGCAGAGAATTGAGAGATGTCATTAATTTTCATAACAGCATCTTTTCCACCTATCGCCTTAATGTAATTATCAAGAACCGTTTGAGCTGTAAGTCCAGCAGGGATTTCTACCGTTGATGGACGCTCAGTTTCATTTGCATTTTTATCATAGAATTTGATAGGTACTGGTTGCCCGTTAAGAGTCATTTTTTCAAGCGGTTCAAGAATATCTCCAGCTTTACCTACAACAACTATACGTATGTTATCTGGGCTCAAAAATCTGTTTGCAACACGTTTTATGTCTTCTTTAGTTACTTTATTGATATTAGCAATAAAATTCTTGTAGAAGTCATTGTCTAGTTCATTTTTCTGAATTCTTATAGAGCGATCTGCAACTACAGATTTATCTTCTGAAGACATAATAAAGTTTCCTAAGAATTTAGCCTTGGCAGTTGCTAGCATCTCATCTTCTACAAACTCAGTACGTATTCTATTTAACTCTTTAAAAGTTTCTACAATGGCGCTATCAGTTACTTCATTACGGATTTTTGCACTTGCAGTAAAAGTACCTTTGTAATTTCTACCAGTACCTATATTTGAGCGTGCTCCATAAGTGTATCCATTCTTTTCACGCAAGTTCATATTTAAATAAGAGCCAAAAGAACCACCGAAAACATAGTTTGTTACTAAAGCCGCATAGTAATCTGGATCATTCATCTTCAAATCTGAAAGGCTGTAAATTGCCAGTTCTGTTTGAACCGCGTTAGGTACGTCAACTAAGTTAATTTGAGTTTGATCTACGTCGCTTAAAGTAGGTAATGTAGCTTCTGGAGCCATTCCTTTTTCCCATTTACCAAAGTATTTCTTAACCAGCTTTTTTGCTTCTTTTTTCTCAATATCTCCTGTGATTATTAAGTACCCGTTTGAAGGTTTGAAGTAAGCGGCATAGAAGTTCTTAACATCATCAAGTGTTACGTTGTTTACTGTTTCTTCGGTTGCAAATTCACCTGCTGGGTGATCTTTTCCATAAACTAATGCGCTACGTACTTTACCGGCTATAGCAGCAGCACTGTTCTCACCAGATTTTAATCCTTCTAATAATTGAGATTTTTCAAAATCTAATTCTTCTTGAGTGAAATTAGGTTTAAAAGCAGCTTCTGCAAAAAGTCCAAAAACGTCGTTCTTATACTTAGATAAACTAGCGGCAAAACCACCACCAGTTCCCACACTAATTCTTGCGCCTAAGAAATCTACTTGCTCGTTAAATTTCTCTTTAGCAGTTTCAGTAGATCCTTTTCCCATGATTGCTCCGGTTAAGGACTGTACACCAGCCTTATCACCTTCAAACACTGGTGGGTTATTTAGGTCTAAACTCATACTGAAGGTAGGTAGCTTCTTGTCAGTTACTACAAGTACTTTTAAACCGTTTTTAAGTTCAAATGTATATGGCTTACCTAGGTTTATTTCTGGTGTTGGGCCAGAAGTAGGCATTTGAGATCGGTCTATTTGTGCAATGGCACCAGCTCCTGTAAGGAGTAATACCATTAAAAATATAAATTGCTTTTTCATTGTTATATTATTTTTTAGTAATGGTAAATTCAGTTCTTCTAGACTGCTCATATTCTTCATCAGAACATGTTTTGCTTTCGCAATCTACTACTGGGTTTTCTTCTCCACGTCCTACAGCCTTTACTCTATTAGCAGTAACACCTTTTGAGATTAAGTATCCTTTAACTGCATCTGCACGTTTTTGAGATAAGGTTTTGTTGTAACTATCGCTACCTCTTGTGTCAGTGTAAGTTTCTGCAAGAATTTCCATGGTAGAATTCTTCATCATCATATTAACGATGCGATCTAGCTCTTTTGCAGCACTTTTAGTAATTGCTGCTTTATCGTTGTCAAAATAGATTTTGTTGATTTGTAGTTTATTGTCTACAACCTTTACCTCATCTGTTGCGGCAGCCATTTCTTCTTCTGTCGGTGCGCTACCAGCTAGATAATCTAACTCTAGTCTTTGATTAGGTTTCAAATACTTATTTGCAACTCTCTTAATGTCTTCACGTGTAATGCTTCTATAGATGTCTAATTCTTTATTGATTAAACCAGTATCGCCTTTTAACATATTGTAAGTGGCAAGTGAAGCTGCAATTCCTTCTACTCTAGAGTTTGAGCTTACAAATCTAGTTTCGAATTGATTTTGAAGTTTTTGATATTCTCTTTCAGAGATTAATTCTGTCTGAAGTTTTACGATTTCTTCATCCATCACTTTTGCAAGTTGGTCTAAAGAAACATCACCTTTAGAAAGAGCTCCCATTGTATAAGTACCATAATCTTGGTTAGACTGTGCAAATGCTAATACTTGTAAAGCTATTTGTTCTTCTTCAACCATTCTTTTTTGCATTCTTGAGCTCGCTCCACCAGTTAAAACAGAAGAGATGTAATCAAGTACATATGCATCACGATCTATAGATTTAGGAGTAATATAAGAGAAGATTTTAACAGGTATCTGGATATTAGCATCATACTCAGTTGCATAACGAGTTTCAGTTATAGGTGCCTCAATTACTGTCTTACGGACATTTCTTGGTGCTTTATTAGGGATAGGACCAAAATAGTCCTCAATCATTTTCTTAGTTTGATCAATATTGATATCACCAGCAACGACAAGAGTAGCGTTATTAGGGTTGTAATATTTGTCATTAAAGTCTTGGAATTCAGAAAGCTTTGCAGCATTTAAGTCTTTCATAGATCCTATAACACTTTGCCCGTATGGATGTGTTTTAAATAAGTGCTTATCAATACCAGTTCTGTAAATAATTGCTCCATATGGTGCATTATCGATACGCTGGCGCTTCTCTTCTTTCACGACTTCGTTTTGAGTATCTACACCTATTTGCTCAATTTTAGGATGCAACATACGCTCGCTTTCCATCCATAGACCCATTTCTAAATTGTTAGAAGGGAACGTCTCGTAGTAATAAGTGCGATCTTGAGTTGTGTTAGCATTATTGCTTCCACCATTTGCGCTTACAATGTCAAACCATTTCCCACGCTCAATGTTCTCTGTTCCTTCAAATAAAAGGTGTTCAAAAAAGTGAGCAAATCCTGTTCTGCCTGGATCCTCGTCTTTTGCACCTACTTGATACATAACTCCAGTTGTTACAACTGGCGCACTATTTTCTTGATGCAAGATTACATGCAATCCGTTAGGTAGGTCATACTCAACGTACTCCACTTCTTGTGCAAATCCCGACACAGCCATAAAAGCTGCTGCAAGACTTAAAACAATTTTTTTCATTTTGTGATTTTTACGATTGTTACTTTTAGTTAGTGTTTTTTCTATATGAAACGTTACAGTTTTCTTATAGAATTCTCAAAATTAGCCGTTAACTACCTATTTATGAGTTAAAGAAAGGTCAAATAAGCTGAGATATCTATGGAGTAGCCGTAATTTAAAATCAATCAAAATTTAATAACATGTTATTTTCAAAAAACACACTCAAAATATCCCTCAGTATTATCTTTCTTTTAATTGCATATTTCTTACTCATCGCCTCTATAGGTGTTGCAGATAAGGTCTATTTAAGTTTCCTTAACGCGCCCATCATGGCGATAGGTTTGTATTTTATAATAAGGAGCGTTTTTAAGTCCCAGCCAAATGATTTTAAATACATGGATGGTTTTTTATCTGGTCTAGCTAGTGGTTTTTTAATTTCTATTGTATTCACAGTTTTTATGGCGATTTATCTTTTTGAGATTAATCCAGATTTAGTTCAAGAGATGAGCGCTTCAATACCTTTAGCTTCAGGAACTGATGAAGTGGGATTGTTACTATTTATCTTTTTATCAGGCGTCTCTACCGCTATTGTGAGTTCTTTACTTATTATACCTATTTTTAAGCAATCGTGGAATACAAGAGGAATGAGGAATTCTCAAAAGCCTCTAAATCAGAATTCTTAGTTAAATACTGGTGAGATTTACGCTTTCGCGAAAGCGAATTTTAAAAAAGTTTGCTAATTACCAGAATAGCAGTATATTTGCGTCCATTTTTTAACAAAGTTAAATTACAATTATGTACGCAATCGTAGAGATAGCAGGGCAACAATTCAAGATCGAGAAAGATCAGAAGTTGTTTGTACATCGTTTACAAGAAGACGAAGGAGCAACAGTTTCCATCGATAAAGTTCTTCTTTTAGGCAATGACAACGACATCACTCTCGGCGCCCCAGCTATAGAAGGAGCATTTGCTGAAGCAAAAGTTCTGGGACACCTTAAAGGTGACAAAGTAATCGTTTTTAAGAAAAAACGTAGAAAAGGATACCGTAAGAAAAACGGACACCGTCAATCATTAACTGAAATTCAGATCTCTAGCATTTCTGCTACAGGCGGTAAGAAATCTGCTCCAAAAGCAGAAAAGAAAGCACCTGCAAAGAAAGCAGCTCCTGCAAAAGAAGCGGCTCCTGCAGCAGCTCCTAAGGCAGCAAAGAAGGCAACTTCTAAAGCAGATGATCTTAAGAAAGTTGAAGGTATTGGACCTAAGATTGCAAGCACTCTTAATGAGGCAGGTATAACAACCTTTGCAGAACTTGCAAAAACTGACGCTGCAAAGATTTCTGAAATCATAGCAGATGTACGTGGTAATCATATCACAGACTCATGGCCTATGCAAGCTCAAATGGCTGCAGATGGTAAGTGGGACGAATTAAAAAAATGGCAAGACGAAGCTAACGGCGGAGTTATGCCAAGCTAATTAAAGTAGAACACGATATTTTTATAAATATCCTTAAAATTTATAACCATGGCTCACAAAAAAGGAGTAGGTAGTTCGAAAAACGGAAGAGAATCTCATTCAAAACGCTTAGGTGTTAAGATTTTTGGTGGACAAGCAGCAATTGCTGGTAACATTCTTATTCGTCAGCGCGGTATGGAGCACCATCCAGGTGAAAACGTATATGCTGGTAAGGACTTTACATTACATGCAAAAGTAGACGGATTAGTGAAGTTTACTAAAAAAAGAAATAATAGATCTTACGTTTCTATCGTTCAGGCAGAAGCTTAAAAACTATTTTTTTACATTAAAAAATCCCAAGTTGCTTAAAGTGACTTGGGATTTTTATGTTCAATAAATTTTTAAAAACCGTTGTTTCGTCTATTTTATTAAGTCTTGTTTATTTAAAACAACAACTAATGAGTCGATAAATTCACGTTGTTTTAGTAATCCTTTATTTTCAATTTGTATGGTGTAAAAATCAGTAAGACTAGTTTTGTCTATCAAAGTAGTGTCTAATAAAGCATTAAGGCTCGTGGTTAATCTAGATACAGGCCAGTCCGTCATTTGTATCGAGTCCTTAGTGATTTTAAGTCCAGCATCTCCATATATTCCGCCAGCATTACCACCTTCTATAAAGCCCGATAGATTTGCCGTTTCAATCTCCTCACGCGGAAAATCTGTTGAACATGAAGTTATAACTATTGGTATAAGCAATATTGATAAATAGACACTTAAGTTTTTCATAAGTAAAAGAGTTTAAATATAAACGATATGATTAATGGTAAAGTATTTAATGAAAACAGCCAGTAAAAACACACTCTTTAAGGAGTATACTTTACTGGCTGCTATTTTATTGTCTAATAGGCCTTATGGTCTACCTTTCAATCTTTTCTCAATCTTCTGCTTTTTGGCAGTGAGACGTTTCATGAGATCCATGATCTCTTCGTCTTTGTTTTCTTTGTAAATATCATTTAAACCTAAGATTAAATCCTTTGCTCTTCTTGATGCGTGGACTCTATCGCTGGTTGACATATTACTCATTGTTTCAGTTTCAAAAGCTAATGCTTCTTCGATAATCTTCATAAATTGTTATTAATACGCTTTCACAAAAGCGTAGTTACAATATCCGCGCCATTTGCAAAAAGTGTTAAGTTAAAAAATAAAACTTAATACCCAAGCAAAAGGTTAAATATTAATATCTGTAATATTCTGGCTTGAAAGGTCCTTCAACCTCTACTCCTATATAATCTGCCTGATCTTTCTTAAGAACTGTAAGCTCTGCGCCCATTCTTGATAGGTGTAATGCTGCTACTTTTTCATCAAGATGTTTAGGTAACATATAAACTTCATTTTTATATGCATCTGCGTTAGTCCATAATTCGATTTGAGCAAGAGTCTGATTTGTAAAAGAGTTGCTCATTACAAAACTAGGGTGACCTGTTGCACAACCTAAGTTTACGAGACGACCTTCAGCTAGTAAGATGATATCTTTACCATCAATCGTATACTTGTCTACCTGTGGTTTGATTTCTACTTTAGAGCTACCGTAGTTCTCATTTAAGAAAGCAACGTCTATTTCATTATCAAAGTGACCAATGTTACAAACGATTACTTTATCGCGCATGCTTTTGAAATGCTCACCGCGTATAATGTCTTTATTTCCTGTAGTTGTAATAACAATATCTGCATTACCGACAACGTTCTCTAATTGCTTTACTTCAAAACCATCCATTACTGCTTGTAATGCACAAATTGGATCGATTTCAGTTACCGTAACGATAGAACCTGCGCCACGGAAAGAAGCTGCGGTACCTTTTCCAACATCACCATACCCACAAACTACAACACGCTTTCCAGCAAGCATCGTATCAGTTGCACGACGTACAGCGTCTACAGCACTCTCGCGACAACCGTATTTATTATCAAACTTAGACTTAGTTACAGAGTCATTTACATTGATAGCAGGCATAACCAGAGTACCATTCTTCATACGCTCATATAGTCTATGAACTCCTGTGGTTGTTTCCTCAGATAAACCATTAATTCCAGCTGCTAGTTCTGGGAATTCATCAAATACCATATTAGTTAAATCACCACCATCATCTAGTATCATGTTTAATGGCTTTCTATCTTCACCAAAGAATAACGTTTGTTCAATACACCAGTTGAATTCTTCTTCACTCATTCCTTTCCAAGCATATACTGGTATACCAGCAGCAGCAATTGCAGCAGCAGCATGATCTTGAGTTGAGAATATGTTACATGATGACCATGTTACGTCTGCGCCTAATGCAACTAGAGTCTCGATTAGTACAGCAGTCTGTATAGTCATGTGTAAACATCCAGCGATACGTGATCCTTTAAGTGGTTGTGATTCTTTATATTCTTCACGTAATGCCATAAGACCTGGCATTTCGGCTTCTGCAAGCTCTATTTCTAATCTTCCGTACTCAGCAAGAGTGATATCTTTTACTTTGTATGGAACGTATGGAATTGTGTTTGTACTCATAATGAATTTTAATATGTTAGCTTTATGTCGTTGATATGTTTAAAAATCAACAAATTAAAAGCTGTTATTTGCTTAAATTGCGGCTGCAAATTTACAAAAAACTAATCGATTCTCGTGCCTCTTTACAAAACCCTAACAAATAGAGAAAATACTACCGTATATGTCTGGAAGATAACTGAGTCTGAGGCGTGGTTGCGCACTGGACTGGAACTCTCTGAGAGCTCTATTAATAGATTATTTACTATGAGTTCTGAGTTGCACAGGCGTGGCTTCTTGAGTATAAGACATCTTTTGAGAGAAGCTGGTTACACAGATCAAAATCTGTATTACAATGTAGATGGTAAACCATACCTAGATGACGGTATGAATATATCCATAACGCATAGTTATGAATTCACGGCAATTATCATAAGTAATGAACCTGTAGGGATAGATATTGAGAAGTTACGAGATAAAATTAAGCGTATCGCTCCAAAGTTTATAGGCTATGAAGAAGAGTTTGTTACAGAACTAGAGGACGCTATAGAACCATTAACGGTAATTTGGGGTGCAAAAGAATCAATGTATAAACTTTATGGGACAAAAGGTCTTGGTTTTAAAGCGCATTGTTATGTAGAGCCTTTTGAAATGGATTTAAACCACACGATATCTAGAATAGTCTATAACGGAGATAACTTTAAGTATGATGTATATTTTCAACGATTAGAAAACTTTATGATGGCATATATACTTCCTGCTCATAATGCATAATGTTTTAAGAACGATAAAAGAAAGCCAGCGTACTATGGCGTTCTTGTTAGATCCAGAAAAAACAAGGATTGAAGATTTAGTAGAGACTTTTGATCACATTAATAATCTCAGAATTCTAATTCAAAAAGAGGTTGATGTCGAGTATTTTGTACTTTTCGTAGGTGGCAGCACAATGGTAAATGTAGATCTCGATAAGTGGATTACTGCTGCAAAAGAAATTATAAAGATACCGATCGTTATCTTTCCTGGATCACATCATCAACTTACCGAAAATGCTGATGGCTTGTTGTTTCTCAATTTAATTTCTGGAGACAATCCTGATTATTTAATAAGACAACAACGGCAGGCTGCTACACAGTTATTGAAAAGTAAGTTGGAAATCGTGCCGACAGGATATTTGTTAATCGATGGTGGTCATGAAAGTGCAGTGCAACGAGTTTCTCAAACCTTACCATTATCTCAGTACGATCCAGAATTTATAGTTCACACAGCATTTGCTGGCCAGTTAATGGGGAATCAATTGATTTATCTAGAGGCAGGTAGTGGTGCTATTACACCAGTAAATCCAGAAATCATAAAATCTGTAAAAAATCAGTTGCAGATTCCTTTAATAGTTGGCGGTGGCTTGCGATCTTTACAACAGCTAGAATCTAGCTATCTCGCTGGTGCTGATATGCTCGTTATTGGTACAGCAATTGAACAAAAAATTAATTGGAATTAAAAACTAACCATGAAAGCATCAATTGAATTAACTATGTCGCCATTACAAGACGACTATGAACAGCACATTATTGATTTCATCAAAACGCTTCGCGACTCAGAATTTACGGTATTGGAGAATCCGCTGGCGACTCAAATTTATGGGGATTTTGTGCCATTAATGCAGTTTTTAACTCGAGAAATGTCGAAAAGTATGGAACAAACTAAAGCTGTTTTATTCTATATGAAAGTAGTAAAGACAGATCGTAGTGATTATGAACCGTTTTTTTAGATGAGTGAGGTTATAGAATTTCTTTTTGGTCAGTACAGAGATTATAAGACTTCTCATATTGTATTAGAACTTATAATGGTGGTTGCATCTGTAATAAGTGTGTTGTATTCTAAACGCAATAATATTTTGGTTTTTCCTTTTGGAATAATTAGTACCTTGATATTTTCATATCTTTTATGGCAGTGGAATTTGTTAGGTGATATGGTGATTAATATTTATTACTTTATAATGAGTATTTATGGTTGGTACATCTGGACGCGCAAAATAGACGTTACTCATGAAACGCTAATTACTAGGGCTAGCAGGAATGAATGGCTTGTAAGTTTCCTGCTACTCATTGCTGCTGCCGTTGCTATCTTCTTTTTATACTTTTATACAGACAGGTTAGAGAGTACAGTTTCATATATAGATATGCTTACTACAGGAATTTTCTTTGCTGGTATGTGGTTAATGGCGCGTCGTAAGCTGGAGCATTGGATAGTTTTACTGGTTGGAAATGTCATATCAGTTCCGTTATATTTTTATAAAGGATACAGTTTCAGTGCACTACTTTATTTATTTCTCGCTATTATTGCTTACTACGGTTATTTAGAATGGAAAAAATACCTCAACAAGCAGCCTATTCTGGGAAAAGAATAGTTTTATATGGACCAGAAAGCACTGGTAAGAGTACGCTTTCGCGAAAGCTAGCTCAACATTACAATACTGTCTTAATAGAAGAATTTGCTAGAGAATATCTGCAGGTTAAATTTAACCATACTGGAGAAGTTTGTAGTTATGATGATATCTTACCTATTGCAATAGGTCAAAGAAATCTAGAAAACAATGCAGTAAGTAAAGCTCTGGATTATCTTTTCTGTGATACAGATGTGTTAGAAACCTATGTGTATTCTATGGCATATTTCAATCAGGCACCGCAAGAACTTATAAATGCTGTGGAAGAATCGTCATATGAGTTATATTTACTATTACAAGTAGACGTTCCTTGGACTCCAGATGATTTGCGAGACCGGCCAGAACGTCGAGAAGAAATGTTTGAGTTGTTTCTAGCGGCACTCAATAAGTTTAATAAGCCTTACAGAATTGTTGATGGGTTGGATACTCAAAGATTTGAAAATGCAATAAAGGCGATAGAAAATGAGTCTAAATGATCAAGTTTACTAAACAACAACTAGCGCAACTGGAAAGTAAAAATATCACTACAGATACGATCTTAAAGCAAATTGAGCGTTTTAAGATAGGATTTCCCGTTGTAAAGTTAGATCGACCAGCAGTGGTGTCAGATGGTATATTAAAACTTCACAATTCAGATCACTCTCGATATCAACGTTTGTATGAAGAAAGGCTTGATCATTTACAAATTCTCAAATTTGTTCCAGCTAGTGGTGCAGCAACTAGAATGTTTAAGTTTTTACACGAGTTTTTAAAGGATTTTGATCCGTGTGAAGATTCTATCAATTCTTTCATTAATAAAAATAGAGCACAAGAATTATTCACATTCTTTATTGCTATAGAAAAATTCCCGTTTTATGATGAGGTAATGACTTCATTAAGAACAACCTATAATGAGTGGCATGCAAAAGCAGATCGAGAGAAGAAAATTTTGTTTGTGAAACAAATGCTAGAAATAGATGGCCTTAATTATGGGAACATGCCTAAAGGTCTCGTACCATTTCACAGATACAAGGACCACAACACAACTGCATTTGAAGAGCATTTGTTTGAAGCTAGTATCTATGCTTCAACAAATAAACAGGCAAGACTACACTTTACAATTGCCGAGGACTTTAAAGATCATTTCAACGCCGAATTTGACCGGATTGAAAAAATAGTAGAATCTAAAACAGGTACAGAATTTGAAATTGAGTTTTCGCATCAAAAGTCGTCTACAGATACCATAGCTGTAGATTATAATAATCAACCTATAGTTACTGAAACTGGTGATCTTTTCTTCAGACCGTCTGGGCATGGAGCTTTATTAATGAATCTCAATGAACTTGATGCTGACATTATTTTTATAAAGAATATAGATAATGTTACTGTGTCATCGCTGGAGCAAGAGGTAGGCGATTATAAGAAATCACTAGCTGGTCTTTTATTAACCTTACAAGAGCAATGTTTTAAATATTTAAGACTTATCGATGAGAATAAAGTCGATGAAATTCTTAAAGCTGAGATAGAAGAGTTTTTAATGATACAATTAAGTGCTGTATTACCATCAGATTATAAAAAATATGCTAGAGAGTTTCAGCTTGAGTATTTATTTAATCGTCTTAATCGACCATTAAGGGTTTGTGGGATGGTAAAAAATGAAGGTGAGCCTGGTGGTGGGCCTTTTTGGGTATATAATCAGAAAGGCGAACTTTCTATAGAGATTATAGAAGGTGCGCAAATAGACAAAAGCAATACGCAGCAAGTAGCCATAGTAAATAAAAGTACGCACTTTAATCCAGTAGATTTAGTATGTGCCGTACGTGATTATAAAGGAGAGAAATTTAATCTGTTAGATTTTTGTGATGAGCAGACTGGCTTTATAACACATAAATCTAGATTAGGTATGGATATTAAAGCACAAGAACTTCCTGGTTTATGGAATGGAGGAATGGCGTATTGGAACAGTGTTTTTGTTGAAGTTCCTTTAATTACTTTCAATCCCGTTAAAACAGTTAATGACTTATTGAAACCGGCACACCAAAATTAGATGGATCTAGGTCAGCTACATAGAGAAGTAAATTACAAAGCTGTGGCGAGCAGTGGACCTGGTGGGCAACACGCTAATAAGGTTGCGACTAAAGTCTTGCTAGAATGGGATGCTGGTAAAAGCATTGCATTTACAGATGTAGAACATGAGCGTGTTTTATTAAAATTACAAAACCGATTGACAAAGGATGGTATATTGCAATTGAGTTGTCAAGATTCTAGAAGTCAATCTAGTAACAAAGAATTAGTTTTTAAACGTTTTATCGGGTTGCTTACTGGAGCTTTAGTAGTGAAAAAACTAAGAAAGAAAAGAACCACACCTAAATCCGTAAAGCGTAAGCGTTTAAACGATAAGAAAAAGCATAGTGAAAAGAAAGAAAGTAGACGCTTTAAATATTAGGGAATAATTTCACATAACCAGTGACATTTGTCATTTTATAGACCTTGTAAGCTGACTTACATTTGTATTATGGAATTACAACAGATAATAAAAGATGCCGCAGATAAGTCTATATCCTATGAGCAGTATAGAGCCTTTTTAGAGGCGCATACAGTAAATGGGACTAATAGTGGTAATGAGGTGACTGAAGTGCTCGCAGAGTATACTAAGCTTAACAACCAGCGCATGAAACGGTTGGATAAGACTTTGAAAATCTTACCAGAAAATCAGGAGTTTTTAGACTTTTTCAATAAAGATGTTTATTTTTTAATCATTACTGAAAGCTGGTGTGGTGATGCAGCCCAAACTATGCCCATGATGAATAAGGTAGCGCAAACTGCTGGTGTGGATTTTAAGGTGGTTTTACGTGACGAAAACCTGTTATTAATGGATCGGTTTTTAACAAATGGTGGTCGTGCTATTGCAAAACTTATTCTTGTAGATAAAAATACTGGCCTACCTGTGACAACATGGGGTCCTAGACCTACTAAAGCGACTCAACTTGTTGCAGATGAAAAAACTGCAAAAGGGGCACTTTCTCCAGAGTTTAAACAAGAACTTCAAAACTGGTATAATAAAGACAAAGGAAAGGATACTGAGAACGACCTTGTAGAGATGTTGAAGGCGGTTTAATACTATTAATTATCTAAAATCATCGGTCGTCAGTCGTCAACTAGTCTGTTTTTACTTAGACAATCCTTTCCTCAACACTTCTTTAATGCCTTCTAGATTTTCGGTGAAATCCATCATTTGACTCAGGACTTGAGACATCTGATTTTGTCCACCTAGGCCACTAAGCTTATTGTTCTTGGCAAAAATCCCTTTGATGTCTTCCCATCGTTGTTGCTCTTCTGGAGTGATGGTGTTGACGAGTTCTTTATACTTCAACAGGTTGGCTTCAGCAGCACTAGTTAAGGTTTGTGATTCACTTTCATAGTGCGATAATAAAAGCGTTTGCAACTCTTTATCGTCCATTATAGGAACTACCTTAGCGACCAGTTTATTCATATCACGGTAAGAACCTTGTAGTTTAAAACTAGGCTCAGTACGGTAAGTGTCTTCCATTCCAGCGCTTGCGATGTAGGTTTGGTTCACTTTAAGAACGGTATCACGTATTTTTAATACCTTCTCAAGCACAGCAACATAATCGGCTATTTCTTGATTGCTGTGGTTTCCTTTCAACTCATTATCACTTGCTCCGTTTTGAACACGATCTATAAGCGCATACACATCATCAAAATGCTTGTTACTCAATTGTTGCAATACAGGATTACTAGTCAGTGCATTTTCTACGAGACTCAATTCAAATAAATGAGCTGTATCACCTATAATATCACCTAGATTATAAATATCGGCACGGTTTGCGAGCATGTCTGGAATCTGGAATTTATCTCCACTTTCTGTATATGGATTTCCTGCCATAATCACGCAAAATTTCTTACTACGTAAATCATAGGTTTTAGGCTTACCGTTATAAACTCCTTCAATCTTACGTGTCCCATCAGACAGGCTGATGAATTTTTGTAAAAACTCAGGATTACAGTGCTGGATATCATCTAGGTATAACATCACATTATCACCCATTTCAAAAGCAAGATTTAGCTTTTTGAGTTCTTCTCTGGTCGCTGCATTGGTTGCCGCTTCTGGATCTACTGATGTAATTTCATGACCTATCGCTGGGCCATTTATTTTCATAAATATTAAGCCCAGTCTATTAGCCACATATTCCATCAAGGTCGTTTTACCATAACCTGGTGGCGAGATCAATAACAATAATCCCATGCGATCTGTACGTTTAGTGTCACCTACAGATCCTAGTTGTTTAGCTAGATTATCTCCTATTAATGGGAAATAAACTTGGTCAATCAACTTGTTACGTACAAAAGAACTCAATACTCTAGGCTTAAATTCTTCTAGTCTCAAGGATTCTTTAAGTTCTTCAGTAACCTGATGTTTTGCTTTTCTAAAAGTCTCATAAGCTGGAACTTTTATGTTTATAAAATGTTCTAAACTTGATGTAAAATCATGGTAATTGAATAAGAACTCACCTTCTGCAATCGTGCTGTGTGAACCTTTCAATCCACTAATCGTTTCACTGGGTGATATTGCCACGGTTTTATCAGCAGTTAATTCTCCGTAAAGAATGTTTGCCACACATTCATTAATATAGGGTAACAAGGCTTGTTTTGAGTCCGCTTTCGCGAAAGCAGAAACCCAATGCCTCACCAATTCCACTTTAGATAACTCGTCCTCACAAGCCTCTAGACTTTTCTTGAATTTTAAATCGGCATTTTGAGATTTTATCTTCTTCTCAAAAGCTTCCTTCAATTGAATAGCGCTCGTGCTCACCGTGAAGTGGTCGTTATCTTTTAATTCATTGAATAAGTAACTTGCGATTTGTAAACTGTCAGTGGAGTTAGACCAATTAAAAACCTCATCAGCCAGTTCCTCTACAATAAAATCATACTCCTTGCTATCCGGAAAAACAGATAGCACCTCGCCAGCACTTTTTAAAACTCTATTGAATTTAGTGCGTTGTGATTCCTCCATACTGTTCCAGAAAAACTGAGCATGAGCTCTTGTATTAGGATCATAAGTAAGCAATCCTAAATCGTGATGTTTATGTAATAAAACACCTAGAATTTGTGCCGCATCATGATCATGAACTCCTTTTACATAGCCACCAGAATAATTACCACTGGCAATTTCCTGGACATGACTTAACAAATTTTCTGGACTCATTAATCGTAGTTTCTCCTTATCTGCCTCATTAAAAATCGAGTAGGCTAGGTAAGAAGAACGATAGACTTGCCCGTTTTCTGAAACCAAATCCTGATTCCATATATCCATGGATTGAGTCAGGACTTCATTATGTAATTCCTGATAGAAATCTGTTCCTGTCAAGTGATAAAAAAGACCTTTGTCTTTGAAAACTATGGTTAGATCCAGTTGCTGTTTGTTAACACCAAATTTGTGTTTCCCCAACTTGATGATATTATCACCATCTTCATAGAGTTCATTTTTATCCTTGAGTTTCCTCAAGGCATCTTCACGAGCAACTTTAAGAGCTGTTTCTATAGCTTCGGCCTTTCCAGCGTCGTCCAGATCTTTCAATTGTGCGATGATATCTCGCACTTTATTGATCATTAAATCACTAGCAAAATAGCCATTGATTTCTGTAATACTATCCAGCGATTGTGCCCTTTTTTGAACACCTTTTAGAATACGCTCGGCAGCATTTTGAAATGCCATTGCCTTTTTATTGCGCGCTTCTACCAGACTACTTTTACGATTATCAAAAGCAGCGTAAACCTCTTCGCGCTTGCCTATAATCTCTGTAATGTACTCTTCATAATCGGCAAATTTCCCTTCTAACTCTTCTAGTTGTATAGAAACTTTGGTAAGAAACTCATCACACTTTTCTGGTGTGTTTGCAATGTCCAGATAATTGATAATACTCTGGTCAATCAGCTTTAACTGCGCGGCAAAATCGGCTTGCGCTTCTTTTTTACCTACGGTTTTTACTTTATTCTTAATCGCCGCTTTTACCTGATTGATAGTGGCAAAAATCAACGATATGTTCTCAATAATCTTAGTAGAGTGAGAAGTGTCTTCTATCTCTAGATTAGAAACGATGTCTATCAACAGCTCGAGATCTTCAGCAATTTGATTCACTTCTTTCTCAAGATTTTTAATCTCGATCACTTTTTTTGTGTCGTCTAGTGCATTTTGTTTTTCTGCAACAGCATCGTGATAAGGAGCGAGTGCTTTATCATCGAGTAAAAAAGTAACCGCACGACGTGAGATCACTTCATTTTGTTCTACGATTTGCTCCTCGATTCCTTTTATAAAATCGGTATCTACATAACGTATTTCATAAAGTCCTATCGCTTCACCTCGCAAACTGCGCAGCTGAGTCAGTAGCTCTACAAAATCATTGATAGACTTAAATGAGGTGCTTTTAATTTTACTGAAAAGCTCATCTGCCTTTTTAGAAATATCTCTAGTATCTGCAACTGCTTGTTTGCGCAGCTGTTTTACTTTCTCAAACTCGTCAATTGCTGCGTTAGACGCTTTGTTGATCTCGTTAAGAGGTAGATTAATTTGTTTAGTTTCTTCTTCAGGCAACCAGTAATAGGCATCTAGAATATCTTTTGAAGAACGTGCAATGTCATCATATAAACCACCATAACTATCTTCTTTGTTAAGAAGCGTGAGAAGCTCATTTGCCTGCGCCATAGCTTTAACAATATCCTTGTTACCTATCTTAAATAACATCGTGTCTTGATGCTCAGACGGCATTATATTACCTTTTAAATAAGGTGTTTGCCATATTTGCATCATGTGATGCTTGGTCTGTTCATCTTCGGTGCGGAAATAACACAACTCACCTTGTTCTAAAATCGTAAATCCATTACAAACGATAGGTGTCTTTACCGTTTGATCAATCACATTGTAAGACATCAAAACATACAATCCTTGTGCAGCATTGTAAAACACATACAAATGATCTTCACCATTAGGTGATGCGATTCTTTGTTGAAATTTTAATTTACCAGCATCGCTAGGGAATACGTTGTACTCTCCAGTTTGCAAGTAATAACCACTTGGGAAAATAATACCTTGATCATCTGGCAGCAATACTGCAGCCTCTGCAATACTATTGATGCGTTCTACTTCCTTAATCTTGTGGTTGTACACAAAATAACGAGGCTCTTCTTGAAACGGTTTTATTTCTAGAACAATCAGATTGCCTAAATCGGCATAACGATATTGTCCATCATCCAGTGTCTGGTCGCGGTGTTCTACGTCTTCGCGATAAATTCCCTGACCATCGTCGGTATTATCTTCAACCTTTATGGTTAAATCACCACCTATAGTTTCTACAAAAACCTTGTCTAGAATCGATACATGTCCATGCACACCAGCACGTTGATTATCGCGTCCAGCTTCTTTCCACTGGAAACCATATTGCGCTGGAAAACGATATTCATGCTCACTACGATTGTCTACATATTGTAAACCATCGTCTGTAATCAACCACTTAAAAGTCTTGATATCCGTAACAGAATCACTAAGTTGAAATACCATATGCAGGTAATTCCCCATAATCGCAAACTTGGAAAATATCGTGTTGCGATAGTATTTGTACAGATTTTCAAAATCAGTTTGAAAAATAGGATCTGTGATGAGGTTTTGTTTGTTCCCGCTTTCGCGAAAGCGTAACGCATCACCATCCACACCGTCACGATCAAACTCATAGATACTAAAAACATCGCTCAATTGCATCTCAGTGCGCAGTCCTAGATGCACGTTGTAACCAAAGATGCTGTATTTACCGATGGTCACGATATCACGGGCAATACAGTTATTTTCTGTATTCACGCGGTCGTTTGCAATCAGTCGTGTTTCTAGAGAACCGAAGATCTTTTTACGTTCTTCATTAAGCTCATTAAGTCGTTGCTGCAAGTCATTCTTTTGCTTGAGCAATCGGCTCTGGATGATCTCGTAAGTTCCTGAGTCTAGTTGTGTAGTGTTATTGGTGTTTTTTTCTGCCATTGAAAGTAAAGTCGAGGTTGATGGTTAATAATACCTCGCAGATTTTCAAAATCCGTGAGGTATTCAATAGGTATTGCGAATAGTCCGTTACCATTATTTACTGAGAAAGAATAGAGTAGCATTCAAAAAATATCCTTAGATATCTCCCAGCTTTTTACCAGAAAGTCCCATACCTTTTGCCATGTTCAACAAGTTGCTCAGCATGTTTTTCTCATCACCATCATTTGATTTACCGTGTAGGTTGTTCAAAATGTTTGCGATACTCAGGTTCTTGATGTCCTCAGAGCTGATGTTATACTTGTCTGCAAAGTCTTTTACTTTATCCAGTAAATTTCCCTTTACATCATCACTTCCTAAAATGGCATCTTTTACTTCAGATACTGTCTCAGAATGATTTACGAGTCTGTCATAACCTTTTGCCTTAGTGATTTGACCAATGATTTGTTCAAAGAACATAGTCTCGCCACCTACGATATCAATCTTAGCCGCTTTCAATGCATCTCCTATTACTTGCGCTTGTGCGTCTGCAATATCTTTTTGGATATTGATTTGTGCTAGGTCTACTTGAAGTTCCTTATCTAGACGTAGTTTAAACTCTTCATGTTCTTTACCTACACCATCTAGTTTCTTCATTGCTTCAGCTTTCTCTTCGATACCAGCAGCATCTGCAAGGGCTTTTTCTTTGATTACCTCAGCCTCTGCAAGTCCGTCCTTACGTTTAGCCTCAGCTTTTGCAGCGATACCGCTTGCTTCAGCCTCAGCTTTTTTCTGGATGATGAGTGCGTCTACAATACCTTGACGTTCGCTAGCCTCAGCTTTTGCATGCATTACTTGTGCTTCAGATAAACCTACAGTTGCTTCTTCTTTAGCTTGTGCTTCAGCAAGAATCTTACGAGCGTCTGCTTCTTTTTCACTAGCTTCTTTATGAGCAAGTGCTTCTATGTTGATTTCTTCAGCTTTTTGAACTGCAGCTTGTTTAGAAGCCTCTGCAGCCTTAGTTACCTTAATTAAATCATCTTGAGCTTTTGCTTCAGCATTTGTGATAGCAACTTGTTTAGCACGATCTGCAGTTTTGAAAGCCTCGATATCTTTCATGTTTTCTTGCTCTTCTACCACACCTTTTTCAAGCACCACGCGATCTCTAATGACATCTTGAATGTTCTTTTTCTCAACCTCTACTACTTTTTCTTTCTCGATTTGAGCTAGAGTCACGACTCTTTCTCTCTCGGTAAGTTCCAGCATGCGGTCTTTTTCCACACGTTCTGTTTCTACAGCGTTAGTACGTTGCTTATTTTTCTCTGCAATGATGATCTGACGTTGCATGTTTTCTTCAGCAACCTGAACTTTTTCTGTAGTAGCGATACGAGCTGTTTCTGACTTAAGTCTTTCTTCTTCAGCTACTTTTAGTGTTTCAGCATCTTCACGAGACTTGATGTTTGCAATCTCACGTTTTTGTTGCTCTTCTTTTTCGGCCAGTTGTTTATCTAGTTCTAGAATCGCTTCACGAGCTTCAACATCCTGCTTGCGTATTACCTTTTCCTCATCACGCTTGATCAGGTTTGCTTTAATGTTTTGTGCAGCAGTAAGATCTGTAATCTTCTTGATACCTTCAGCATCTAAGATATTGTCAGCTTTTAAATGAGAAACGCTGGTTTGCTCTAAGAAGTCAATCGCACAATCTTCAAGTGTGTAACCATTTAAGTCTGTACCGATAATGTCCACAATCTCATCACGAAACTCGCGACGTGCTTCATACAAATCGATAAATTCAAATTTCTTACCTACGGTTTTTAATGCTTCAGAGAACTTTGCTTCAAATAGGTCTTCAAGTGTCTCTTTACGAGATGCACGAGCTACACCTATGGTTTGAGCTACTTTTTTAATGTATTCTACTTCATTATTGACACGCACGAAAAACGCTACTTTAATATCGGCTCTCATGTTGTCTTTACAGATCAGTCCTTCTACGCCCATACGTTCAATCTGGATTTTCTTTACAGAAATATCCATAGTCTCCACACGGTGGAATACTGGTACGACATAAAGTCCTTTATCCGTAGCCACTTTAGTACCTCCAAAACCAGTACGCACCAGCGCCTGTCCTTGATGTACTTTTTTGTAAAACATCGCGATGATAGCGAAGTAAACAATTACAAGAAATAGAAAGATTCCTACTCCTGTTACAATGATTCCTAATGTTCCGTCCATAGTTTTTGTTTGGTTTATTTTTATTTTAAATTCTTAATTAATTAAATCTTCTTCGACAAGCTCAGACTGACATTTGTTATTTCAAAATATCCATGAAATAGCAGTAATAAGTCCAATAATGAAACAAATCGCTATTATCGTTAACAATAAATAAAGTCCTATTCCTAATAAATGAGTTTTCCATGAAGTTTTAGGTTCTTCTATTTCAATAGTTTCCCCATTCTTATTTGTTAACTCTACTGAATCGAATTGATGATGGGATTTTTTATCTATAAATTTATCATCAATATACCAGTACTCATAATCTTCTGTGACACTTATTTGCAAAAGCCTTGCTGCATATCTTCTCAATCCTTTTGGATTTGCTTTTATATATTTATAATCTTCATAATCAACATTGAAAAAACCTAGATAAGCATCTTCTTCTAGATTGTCTTCGTTAAGTTTTTCAATAAACAACTCTATCTCTTCCTTTTCCAATCTCTAAGCTTTACTCACTAAAAAATAGTTCTTATCATCGGATCGCTTGATGATGAGCACGCTTTCGCGAAAGCGTAATTCTGATCCATCTAAAGATTTTACATAGATACTCATTAAGTTACCATCTGCCATGACCTCTGCATTTCCTAATTTATCTCCAGAAATGGAAGATAAAAGTAAGGCTTCACGACCTAAAAAGTCTACTGCTTTGTCTCCATCTTTATTCAAGTTTTTGAAAAATGATTTGAAAGGTGTGGTGATTATTTTAGTCAGAATTAATGCTGGTATAAACGCCGCAAGTACGATTACAAATCCGAATGTGTTATCATAACTACCTGTGATTGATGTTGTAAGAACAGAAATCATCCACCAAAGGAAAATCCAAAACGTAAACGTAAACATGAACGGTAGACCTACAAAATTGAAATAGATCAAAAAGACTTGCCACCACTTGAGTTTACGAGTGCGTTTATTAACGACGTGCTCACGATCAACTTCAGCATTTGCAACGTCTTGGAAATCCATATTTCCTCCTTCAATACCAGTGTCTAGATCAACATCTGCATCGATATCTACGTCTACGTCCACATCGATGTCCAGGTCAAAATCGATACCTGAAATCATGGTAGCAAGCCAGTATAGAATGAGAATGATTAACAACACGGTAAGTGTGATGTTTACTTCAGAGAATAATATGTTGAAATAGTTTTCCAAGGTTGGTTAGTGTTTAATGGTTAAAAGCTAATGTCAAACTGAGCTTGTCGAAGTGCGACGCTAACAAAGTCAATCAACGATAAATCGTCTTCGACAGGCTCAGACTGACAATTTAACTCGTAAAGAAGTCAAAGATGTTACTCAATGCTCCTGTGCTGGCTTTATAAAATTCTGTGTATTTGCAACGAGTGCAAGCTACGTAAGAGAATTTCTTGTTCTGTACGTCAAAAATTTTTGAAAGCGTGCCGCCAGTAGCTCGCATTTCTCCAGTTTCATAATCGTGATGACCGCATTTGACACATTTATAATTTATGTTGCTCATCCTTATGCTTCATCTTTTTTGATTCCCAACTGTTCTTTGAGCTTTGCTAGATCATCGTCAAGTTTAGATTCCGTCATATCAGCAGCAGCATCGATTTCATCGTCTACCGACTTGGTTGTCTTTGCTAGATCTCCGTAAGCCTCCGCAAGCGCTTCGTCTTGTGCGACTTTTTCTTTCATACGCTCGAGCATGCTTACTGTTCCTGCGCTATCAAGTTCTGCCATTTGTTTATTGACATTTTTTGTTGCATCACTTACTTTAACACGTGCTTTCAACGTTTTAAGTTCGTTTTCCCAGTTGGTGATGTTTCCTTTGATGGTCTCAATGGTATCTTTTAATTGAGATACATTTTTATCAAACTTCTCCGTGTCAGCACTCGCACGGTTAGCGTGTTGTTGTGCTTCTTCCTTTTTTGCAAGTGCTTCTTTAGCCAGACGATCTGCTTCTTCTACTGCCATGTCGCCAGAATGTGCTTTTTTGAGAATCAGCATAGCTTTAGATTCATAGTCTTTAGCTTTGGATTCGTGTTCATCTCGCTCATTTTTAGAACGTATGGCTAGTGCTTTTACTTGCGCCATAGCTTCTACACTTTTATTTAGGTCTGCTTTCATGTCACGTATACCTTGCTCGGTCATGGTGATAGGATCTTCTAGATTATCAACTGCTTTGTTAGCTTGTGCTTCTCCTATTTTGAAAATTCTTTTAAATATGTTCATGATATTAGTTTTTTATGGCAGATGCAATCTGCCGTTACTTTTAGATGCATTGTATGCATCTAGTATTTTGAAAATTTGATAATTTGGTCAGAGTACTCACTCATTAATAAACTTAATGAGTTAAGAGTACCTTCTAACTCGTTAAGGTCTAGGTTTTCTATTTGTAAGGTATCTCTAAAGATGACTTTAGATCCACTTTCGTCTAGCACAAATGCGCCGTGAATGATATCGCGGTTTTTTTGTAAAAGACTTTTGAAAACTTCTTCATTCTTGTTATTGATTTTAAAAATGTATTGCTCCATGATTAAAATGGGTGGTGCTATTCCTAAAATCATATTTTTAACACCAGCGCTTTCTTTTTCAATCACTAGGATTCCGTCTTGCGGATTTTCTCTGATGATGTCAAAATCTAGCTGTAATAGGTATTCTTTAATAGTGCTGAAGTAATTATTCATAGGTTTTTATTGGTAGGTTTAATATTACGAAAAAGGAACTTCTTATCCCACTAAAATATGCAGTGCGATATCTGCAACGTAAATCATTAAGAGTATCATAATTAAAAGTTTTTATAGTTATTGGTTTTAAATGGTCTTGATACATTATATGACAACGGCCTACTGTTTTATAATGCTCAAATTTTGAGTAAACTAGGTTATAACTGGTTAGATTACTGAAGTATTACTCAAAATATTAGCTTAATAGAAACTATTTTGCTAATATTGTTAGTGTAAATATACACAATTATTTTTAATTGCAAATAAAATTAGCAAAATAATGTCGTTTTTCGGTAAAAACATCAAAAAGATACGTGGAATTAAAAGCTTAAGTCAGCAGGCTTTTGCAGACCTATTCGACTTAAAAAGAGGTACTTTAGGTGCTTATGAAGAAGGTCGTAGCGAACCAAAAATAGAAACCATAATTAAAATTGCTAATTATTTTAGCATTTCTATAGATGATATACTTACTGCAGAGTTAACGGTTAATCAGTTATTAAAATTTAATGATCGCTTAACCTTAACGCCAGAAGAATTAGAGCGAGAGCAATTTGCTCAAGTGCCATGTATTACCGAAAAGTTAGCTGATGATTATCTTGAATATTACGATAATCAATCTTTTATAGATGATATGCCTCGTCTGACCTTGCCTATCAATACTGAGAAAGACTTTAGAGCTTATACGGTTACTAATTTAGAAATGACCAGCCACGATAAAGGTTTGTATCCTAAAGATGTTATAGTTGGGGAAAAAGTACCTCATAAAGTGGTGAAGAAGCTTAATAATGGTACTATAGTTCTCGCGGTTACAGAAAACGAACTTATATTAAGAAGGTTATACGTCACTGCCGATGGCCTTGTGCTCAGAGCTGACCATAAAAATATAGACGATCAGACCATTACTGTTAACGATCTCAAAGAATTATGGCGTGTACGTTATGTGTTTTTCCGTCGTATTCCAGATTTTTCAGATAGTATGGAAGATAAAATGGCTTTTCTAGAAGCACAGATGAAAGAGTTGAGGAATTCAATATAGTTTCAATTAAAAAAGCCAAGTGCTCTACTTGGCTTTTTTATTATCAGTTAAGTTACGTCAGTTACTCCTTAATCCACTTAAAAGTTTTGCTAGCTCCATTTTGAGATACGGTTACCATATATAAACCATTTGCTATAGTAGGTTGAATGGTTTGAGAATCGTTTAATGAAGCCGATAATAATTCCTTGCCAGATATAGTATAAATAGAAATAACAGCTTCTTGATCAATCGCTCCTTTAAAGCTTAAGAATTGTGATGGGTTTTGAGATAATACTAGATTATTTAATTGAAATGATTCTTCACCTAAAGTAGTTACTTCCACACATTCAGAAACCTGTGTACACCCATTAAATGTAATTTCACCAGCATAAAATCCTGTTGCCGTAGGTGTAAAAGTCATAGCAGTTTCACCAGAAATAACAACGCCATCTGAACATCTAATCCATCTGTAACTAGCACCTGACTGCTGAGCAGTTAAAACTCCATTACTTTCAGTTACTTCATCATCTAAAATAGCAGTTACCATAGATGGTCCTGCTACCCAATTTGAGCTAGTTCCTGATAAAGCAAAATTAGTCAAAGTCCCATCTGTAGAAGCAACTATATTAGGAAGAGTGGTGACTGAAGTGTTTGTTCCTCCAGCAGCTCCTTCATTAAATTGATAATAACCCAATAACCCAGTTGCATCAGGACAAAGTTCAGTATTCATATTAGCACCTATTTCAGTTGTAGATAATGCTCTGTTCCAAATTCTAACTTCGTCAATTTCTCCTGAAAAATATAAATTTCCTCCAGGAACACGTCTACCTATTCTTACACTGTTCCCTGTTGATGGAGTATTAACACCAGATAAATTTCCAGTACCAACTTGAACACCGTCTACGTAAAGAAAACCTGTGCCACTAGATAAAACAAAGGCAACATGAACCCATTGCCCTGCTGTTATGACTCCAGTAGTTGAAGATAAATTACCATTAGTTCCGCCTGAAAAGAAAGATAAACCTTGATTGGTATTAACCATAAAGGTATTTCTAGATCCAGAGGCGCCAGTACCGTAATCTAAAATACATAAATTGTTACTGGGAGCACTAGTGCTAACTTTAATATGAGCTTCAAAAGTCCTGTCAGCAGTAATAGCTACACCTGCGAATGTGGTTTGGACAAAGTCGTTAGTTCCGTCAAAACTAAGTGCATTTTGCGTTTGTGCAAATAGAGTTGTTGATCCGATAAGTAAAAAGGATAAGAGTAGAGTTTTTTTCATGATGGTTGGGTTAAGTTTTTACAAGTTAGAAAGTTAGCAAAAAATATGTTGTTTCAATACGCTTTCGGGAAAGCATAACTACTACTATCTTTACCACAAATTCAATGCTATGCGTGCTTTACTGCTCTTATGTTCTATTCTTATTGCGATGACGTCGTGTCAAGATGCTTATGAAGAGGTCGTTTTTATAGAGATAAAAAATGTAAAAATCAACAATGCTACATCAGATAATGTGCAGCTTAGTGGTGATTGTGTACTTTTTAATCCTAATCCTGTAGGGCTAGACTTGACTAAAGCAAAGTTTGATGTCTATGTAAATGGTCGTAAAACGGCAGAGATTAATCAGGATTTAGATGTTGAGATGCCTGCAAGTGACGAGTTTATCTTACCATTAAAGGCTACCATGTCGCCTAAGGATTTTTATGGAGAAAAAGGGCGAGGTTTGCTGGATGCCACATTACAAATATTAGTAAATCAAAAGGTGGATATTAAATACAATGGTAGTATACGTGCTGGGAAAGGCATGGTTAATTTTGAAGTCCCTATTATAGACAGTCTAGAGGTTCCTGTAAAGGTGTTTTAAGATTCTATATTCTTAAAATCTGCTTCAAATTCTTCTAGAGTCATGGCGTTTTCCACTCGGTAATTACCTATTGCGGTGCGTCTTAAAGTACTTAAATGACCACCATTATCTAGTGCTGCTCCAAAATCATGTGCCATGGATCTAATATAGGTTCCTTTACTGCACTCGATTCTAAAATCAACCTTAGGCAGCTTAATTTTAGTCAATTCAAATGCCTGAACATTTACCTGACGTTCTTTAATTTCTGTAGTTTCACCTGCACGTGCTAGTTCATATAATCTTTTGCCATCCTTCTTAATGGCTGAATATATAGGTGGTTTTTGCATGATATCACCAGTAAATTGTGAGGTTGTCTTTACTAATAACTCTTCTGTAATATCATTCAACGGGAAACGGTTGTCTATTTCAGTTTCTAGATCATAGCTAGGTGTCGTGGCTCCTAGAGTTATGGTGCCTGTATATTCTTTTTCTTGCGCTTGATACACATGAATATTCTTAGTCTCTTTACCTGTACATATGATAAGAAGTCCACGAGCTAACGGATCTAGAGTTCCTGCGTGGCCAACTTTAATTTTCTTAATTCCATATTCTTGTTTGATCAACCATCTTATTTTATTCACCACTTGAAAAGATGACCAACCTAGAGGTTTATCAATTAAAAGTACCTGACCTATTTGATAAGGATTAGTAACGGGTTTTTGATTAGGATCCATATTAATTTAACCGTTAAAAACTCCAGCTGCGATTGCTATGAGACCTACTGCAAAACAATAGTATGAGAAGTAATGCAGTTTTGCTTTGCGTACTAAAGAAATCATCCAGGTACAAGCAATTAATCCAGTAATAAATGCTGCTATAAATCCTATAAGAAGTGGCATGCTCGCACTGCTTTCCATCGATATGTCGCCACTCATAATGTCTTTGGCTATCTTACCAAAGATCAACGGCACAACCATTAGAAAAGAGAAACGTGCAGCCTTTGTACGATCATTACCTAATAGGACACTAGTTGAAATGGTAGCACCACTACGTGATATACCAGGCAACATAGCGATTGCTTGAGAAACACCTATTAGTAAAGCGTCTTTCCACCCTATGTTTTTACCAGTATTTTTGGCTCTACCGGCTAGAAATAATAATAAACCTGTTACAATAAGCATACAGCCTACTAAAACAATATTACCATTAAACAAGGCCTCTAATTGTTCTTCAAAAAATAGCCCTACGATTACCGCTGGAATCATGGATAAGATAATCTTACCCGCAAAAATCATATCGTCCATCTGACCAGAAAAAATACCAGCAATCAAATTGAAAATATCTTTTCTAAAAACAATAATAGTGCTCAATGCGGTAGCAAAGTGAAGTACGACCGTAAAGAGAAGACTCTCTTCAGGAACAGAGTTGTCACCTAAAATGGCTTTACCTAATTCTAAATGACCGCTTGATGAAACAGGTAGAAATTCTGTAAGGCCTTGTATAATTCCTAAAATTAATGCGTCTAACCACTCCATTATTTATCTGGATTTAATAGTATAGCATACATCTCTATACCGAATCCTATAAGTACTAATGTAGGAGCAAGTCTTATCCTGCGCCATGAAAAAATGGCTTCATTAAACACCTCTGGATTATCACTACCACCACCTGCCATTAAGGCAAATCCAGTAACAATAACTACTAGACCTATAATCATCCACATGTAATTCTTCTTTTTAAAGATGAATTCAAAACGTGGTTTTATATTTTCATTGTCATATTCTTCACCGCGATGTAATGGTTCTCCTTTAGATTCTTTTATTGTTCCTTTTTTCATGTTTATTTCTTTATGGTCACACTATCTTGACGAAGTGCGACTAAACTATATTTTATAAACTGTTCTCGACTGCGCTCGAACTGACATTTTTTAATTTCAACTACAACTTCCTAGATAACCAATCACCCCAAAACCCAACAACCTAATTTAATAATAAAGCTCATCAGTCCTTAGGTTCAAGTAACGCGTTGTTGCAAAAAATGTACTTAATAAACTAATTAAAACTCCAAACACTAATACACCTACAAAAAGGATTGCAAGCATTTCATAATTCTTTAATATTTCTAATTCTGGAATTAATCCATTCATCCAGTAAACCACACCTGCCAGTGCAATTAAAGCGAGGATAGCGCCTATCAATCCTAGTTTTACACTAGTCCATATAAATGGTTTGCGTATAAAACCTTTAGTTGCACCTACCATTTGCATGGTTTTAATAGTAAATCGTTTTGCATAAACCGATAGCCTGATGGAGCTGTTAATCAATAAGAAAGATATTAAAACAAATATACCTGCGATAACCAGCATCCAAAAGGTAATTCTTTTCACGTTTTCATTCAATAAAGAAACCAGTGGTTTATCATACTGCACTTCTTGCACATAATCTTTGGCTGCTAGATCTTGGGCGATTTGTTCAATCTCTCCATCGGTAACAAAGTTTGCATTAAGTCGCACATCAATAGAATTTGGTAATGGATTAAAACCATCTAGGTTTGCAATAAAATCTTCTCCTAGATCATCTACCAGTTTTTTTGCACCTTCTTCTGCAGGTACATAAATGGCGCTTTTAGTATAATCTGCCATTTGTAATGTTTTCTCTAACTGTCGCATTTCTACTTCTTTTGCAGTATCCTTGAAGTAAATAGACATAGGTACTTGCTCACGGAAGTGGTCTGCAATCTGCTGGCTGTTTAAAAGGAAAAAGCCCATGATCCCTAGTAAAAACAATACTAGAAATACACTAATCACCACCCAAAAGTAGGAACTGAATAATCGTCTTTTTTGATATCTCTCGTGTGATGCCATGCAGTTAATAACAGAATTTATCGTGTCACAAAAATAATAAAGTAAATGAGCTACTGACGATTACAACGCTATAAGTTTCGGCATTGTTGTAAACACCCTATTTTTGCTCTTTCATAAGATTATAAAATGACGAATTACGATCACAAATCTATAGAAGCAAAATGGCAAAAACATTGGGCTACTAATAAGACTTTTAAAGCTACAAATAACTCTGATAAACCTAAATTCTATGCACTCGATATGTTTCCATATCCTAGTGGTGCTGGGCTACACGTTGGGCATCCGTTAGGTTATATTGCTAGTGATATTGTGTCTCGTTATAAGCGTCACAAGGGTTTTAATGTCCTGCACCCTATGGGTTATGATAGTTTTGGATTGCCTGCAGAGCAGTATGCGATACAGACAGGTCAACATCCTGCAGAGACTACTAAAACTAACATAGAAGGTGGAACAGATAAGTCTGGAAACAAAATTGCCGGATACCGCAATCAGATGGATCGCATCGGTTTTAGTTTTGATTGGGATCGTGAGGTAAGAACTTCTTCACCAGATTATTATAAATATACACAAGAGATTTTTATCATGCTATTTGACAGCTGGTATGATAATGATGCAGATAAGGCGCAACCTATTAGTTTGTTAGAATCTCGCTTTCGCGAAAGCGGAAACAGCAACATCAACGCTGCCACAGAAGAAGATTTGAGACAATTCACAGCTGCAGAGTGGAACGCGTTTACAGAAAAAGAGCAACAGGAGATATTGCTTGATTATAGATTAACTTTTCTTGCAGATACGGAAGTAAACTGGTGTCCAGCATTAGGAACCGTACTAGCAAATGATGAAATTGTAAACGGCGTTTCAGAACGTGGTGGACATCCTGTAGTGCGCAAGAAAATGCGTCAGTGGATGATGAGAATTAGCGCGTTTGCAGAGCGTTTATTAACAGGTCTGGAAGGATTAGACTGGGCAGAATCTATCAAAGAAATACAACGCAACTGGATTGGGAAATCGGTAGGTGCGATGGTGTCTTTTCAACTAAATGACCATAAAATAGATGTTTTTACCACTAGACCAGATACCATCTACGGAGTGACATTCATGACACTTGCTCCAGAGCATGAGCTAGTAGATCAAATTACTACTGCGGCACAAAAAGACGCGGTAGAAGCTTATAAAAAGGCAACAGCGGCACGATCAGAAAGAGAACGCATGGCCGATGTAAAGACCATCTCTGGAGTGTTTACCGGAGCATATGCTACGCATCCATTAAGTGGTGAGCCAGTACCGGTATGGATCGGTGATTATGTGCTTGCAGGTTACGGAACTGGAGCTGTGATGGCAGTGCCATGTGGTGATGAACGTGATTATGCATTTGCCAATTACTTTGCAGGTCAGGAAGGAATGCCAGCGATTAAGAATATTTTTGATGGTGTGGATATATCTGAAGAGGCTTATGGAGCAAAAGATAAAACACCGCTTTGTAATAGTGATTTCTTAAACGGAATGAGTTATCAGACTGGTGCAATGGCAGCAGCGATTGAGAAATTAGAAGAAGTAGGATCTGGAAAAGGAAAAACCAATTACAGATTGCGTGATGCGGTATTTTCTAGACAGCGTTATTGGGGTGAGCCATTCCCAGTATATTATAAGGACGGATTGCCACAAATGATAGATAGCAAGCACTTGCCTATCGCATTACCAGAGGTAGATGAATATTTACCTACTGAAGATGGTGCGCCGCCACTAGGTCGTGCAACAACATGGAGCTGGTGTACGGTAGAAAATAAAGTAGTTTCTAATGATGACGATCGCGATTGTGTGTATCCACTAGAATTGAACACCATGCCAGGTTGGGCAGGTAGTTCATGGTACATGTTCAGATATATGGATGCTAATAATGAGAACGAAATGTTTTCTGCAGCAGCACAAGAATACTGGAATAACGTAGATCTATATATAGGTGGTAGCGAGCATGCAACCGGTCACTTATTGTACAGTAGATTCTGGGTAAAGTTATTACACGATCTAGGTAAAGTCACCGTAAAAGAACCCTTCCAAAAGATGATCAATCAAGGAATGATTTTGGGTGAAAGTGCTTTTGTGCATATGATAAAACCAAAACTTATCAGTTTAAAGGATAGAGTGAAAATCGATTTGAATCCGCCTATTATAGTGATTGATGAAAAAGTAGCTAAAGGATTATTAGACTCTAATAAGTTAAGTGACTTACATCAGGATGTAGTCAACTATTTTGAAGAGCAATATAAAATGTCATTAGAGTTTAATAAAGACTATGATAAATACGACTTGTGCTTTGAGATATTAAAATCTGGTAATATTCCGATAGCAAATGTGGTTAATGCTGAGATTAAAACTAAGTTTCTAAAAGAGTATCATACGACTAAAAATTTTGAGTATTTCTATGATTCTTCTGGTTTAAATAAAATTGATGAGTTGAAATCAATTCCACTTTTCTTTGAGCCTGAAAAAATGTCCAAGTCTAAATACAACGTCGTTAGTCCAGATGATATTTGTGATCAGTATGGAGCAGATACCTTGCGTTTGTATGAGATGTTTCTAGGTCCGCTAGAGCAAGCTAAACCATGGAACACTGCTGGAATTACTGGAGTGTATGGTTTTATGAAAAAGCTATGGAAACTCTATCATAATGATAATGGATTCTCTGTAAGTGAAGAGAAAGCATCACCAGATAGCATGAAGACGTTGCACAAAACCATTAAAAAGGTGCAAGATGATATTGAGAACTTCTCTTTTAATACCAGTGTAAGTAGTTTTATGATTGCAGTAAATGAGTTAACTGCTCAAAAATGTAACAGTCGCGAGGTGTTAGAGCCACTTGCTGTTCTTGTATCGCCATATGCGCCACACATTGCTGAAGAATTATGGTCATTATTAGGTCATAAGGAGTCGATAAGTGAAGTGCCTTTCCCAGTTTTTGATGAAAAGCACTTGGTAGAAAGTAGTAAGACGTATCCTATTTCTTTTAACGGTAAAATGAAATTTACACTGGATTTACCAGTAGATGTTTCAAAAGACGAGTTAGAGAAAATGGTGCTTGGAAATAAGAAAGTACAACAACAATTAGAAGGGAAACAGATCCGTAAAACGATTATTGTACCAGGAAAAATTGTGAATTTTGTGGTGGGATAATTAAAGGAAAATAAAACAAAATCGATGTAAAGATTACCTTAACGTTATGATTATGAGGTTTCATGTGATAAATCTTTGATAAGCATTGAGCTGTTTTATTGAAAAGTGTATATTTGTTTCAAGTCCATTTGTTAATATATGTTAAATTAGCGATTGTTCTTAACTATAGTTCCCTTTAATATTATTAATACAGAAGTAATGAAAAACATAAAATCAATAGCTTTAATCGCCTTTTTAACTTTATCCATGACAGCTATGGCTCAACCAGGATTTCCAGATGGTACAGATGTAGAGGATGCTACTGCACCTATACCAGGTATTGCACTTGCTATAGCGGCTGCTGTAGGTATAGGCTTTGTAAAGTTGAAGCGCAAAAAGTAAACTTGTCTTCTTATCATATAAAAAAAAGGAACCCTTCTTGGGTTCCTTTTTTGCGTTTGAGAAGTACGCTTTCGCGAAAGCGTAGAGACGTAAATCTTCATAAATCATAAATATCTTTGAAAGCATTTAAATTCCTTTGCCACAAAGCTGTTGTAAGGTATCTTTGCAAACCTTTAAAATCAACTATTTAAAACAGTTTTTTGACAGAAGTAAATGCCATAGAAAAATCACCGAGCATGGTGAGAAACTTGATAGAAATTACAAAGCCACGATTATCTGTAGTTGTGGTGTTTTCTTCTATTGCAGGTTATTTTTTAGGCGCTGAGGTGTATGATTGGAAGGTTATATTGATGCTCATAGTAGGCGGCTATTTTTTAGTAGGTTCTTCAAACGTTTTTAATCAAATTATAGAGAAGGATCTAGATGCGCTTATGAAAAGAACGCGCAATAGACCACTTCCTACAGGTCGCATAAGTGTTTCCACGGCATGGATATATGGTTTAATCATGGCATTCAGTGGAATTTATATACTATATCTTATCAATTTTGCAACGGCCTTTTTTGGTGCGTTAAGTATTATCCTTTATGCGGCAGTCTACACGCCACTAAAGACTAGGACGCCACTTTGTGTGTTTGTAGGCGCTTTTCCAGGTGCGATTCCCTACATGCTAGGTTGGGTTGCAGCGAGTGGTGATTTTGGGATAGAACCAGGTACTTTGTTTATGCTGCAGTTTTTTTGGCAATTTCCTCACTTTTGGGCGATAGGATGGATGCTAGAAGACGACTATAAAGCAGGTGGCTTTAAAATGTTGCCTACTGGTGGAGCAAATAAAGGTACTGCTGTGCAGATAATCTGGTATACGGTTTGGACAATATCCATATCGCTGATTCCGGCATTTGGTGTAACAGGTAGCTTATACATGACTTGGATAAGTGCTGTGTTAGTAGGTTTATTGGGTTTATGGTTTTTATATTATGCCATAAAACTTTTTAAAGAGCGCACTAATCAGGTTGCAAGAAAATTAATGCTAGTTAGTGTTAGTTATATCACATTGATTCAAATCATCTATGTGGTTGATAAATTTTTAAGATAAACGATGGAAGAGATAGAATTAACGCACGATGAGAAAATTGCACGTTCCAAAAAACAAATGATGTGGTTTGGTATTGTAAGTCTAATTATGATGTTTGCAGGACTTACAAGTGCTTATGTTGTAAGTCGTGGTCGTAAGGATTGGGTTGAGATAGAATTACCTGAAGAGTTTTTCTGGAGTACTGGAGTTATTTTGTTGAGTAGTCTAACCTTATTTTTTGCAAAAAAAGCTATTCTTAATAACAACAAAAAAGGAGCAACTATACTTACAGTTATTACTTTTATACTGGGAAGCACCTTTGTTTTTATGCAATTTGCAGGCTTTGATAGTCTAGTAAATGAAAAAATATTTTTAACCGGAGAAGGAAGTAGTGTGAATGCATCATTCATTTATGTGATTGTTGTAGCCCATTTAGCTCACATCGCTGCAGGGCTTATTGCGTTGCTAGTCATGACTATACGTGTGTTGCAAGGAAAATATTCTCCAACAAAAATTTTAGGTTTCGAATTAGGTGCCGTATTTTGGCACTTTGTAGATGTGTTATGGATATATCTACTATTATTTTTAGTGTTTGCTAAAGACATTTTTTAGAGTACTTTTGCAGCACATTATTTTTAATTAAAGATTATGGATACAACAGTAGCTCCTACTGGTACCGAAGGGCAAACTTGGGGTGGTGGATCAAATCCTCTCAAGGCTAGTTATGGTAAAATGATGATGTGGTTTTTCATCCTATCGGATGCATTGACCTTTTCAGGATTTCTTGCCGCTTACGGTTTCTCAAGATTTAAATTTATAGAAGAATGGCCTATCGCAGATGAGGTGTTTAATCACTTCCCGTTTATGCATGGGACTGATGCACCTATGTTCTATGTTGCCTTAATGACCTTTATCCTTATTGGTTCATCGGTGACGATGGTTCTAGCTGTAGATGCTGGTCACCACATGGATAGGAAAAAAGTATCTTTCTATTTATTACTTACCGTTATCGGTGGTTTAATATTCGTAGGCTCACAAGCATGGGAATGGAAAAACTTTATTAATGGAGAATATGGTGCCGTAAAAACTAAAGGAGGAAAGATTCTTCAATTTACTGATTCCGAAGGTTCTCGTGTAGCCTTAAACGAATTTGTGACTGTAGGAGAACGTCCTGTAGAGGCATTAGGTAATAATGAAGGTATCTGGTATCAATCAGATGATCCGATAGGTTCTACTTACACAATTGATGAGGTGAGAAAAGGGTTTGCTGCAAATCCTGATTTAAGAATCAGAACACAACAACTTATTGTTAATGAGAAGACAGGTGCCTCAGAGAAGTTACTTTTATCTAGAGAAGAGTCTTTGTTTAAACTAAATAATCAAGCAGTAGGCGTGGTAGAAGGAGCAAATCTTTCTGAAAACGAATATGGAGCACCTCTATTTGCAGATTTCTTTTTCTTTATCACTGGATTCCACGGTTTCCACGTATTCTCTGGTGTTCTTTTTAATCTAATTATTTTCTTCAATGTACTATTAGGTACTTATGAAAGAAGAGGTAGTTATGAAATGGTAGAGAAAGTTGGTCTTTACTGGCACTTTGTAGATTTAGTTTGGGTATTTGTATTTACATTCTTCTACCTAGTATAATTTTTTAAGACATTAAAATGGCAGATCACGCAGCACATACTGACGGACACGCAGAACACAAATTAGAGATCTTTAGAGGTCTTGTAAAGTTCAAATCTAACACTCAAAAAATTTGGGGTGTACTTATATTTCTTTCTTTAATAACAATCGTTGAGGTTGCTTTAGGTTATATTAAACCTGACTCTTTAAACGGTCATATATTAGGATTGAAAATATTAAATTGGATATTCATCATTCTTACTTTAGTAAAAGCGTATTACATTACTTGGGATTTCATGCACATGAGAGATGAAGTAAGTGGATTGCGTCGCGCAGTAGTATGGACAGGAGTATTCTTAATAATATACCTTATTGCAATTTTACTTGTAGAAGGAGAATATATTTACCAAGTTTATAAAAATGCAGCTGTAAGTTTTGACTTCTAATGCATACTAATTGAATAAATTATTAAGGACGGTTTTTCCGTCCTTTTTTATACCTTAATATGTCAGATTTTCCAAAGGCCGAAGGAATTAAACAAACCAGCGAGTTTTCTAAAAAATTCGTTATTGTGGTTTTGTTTGCTCTGCCCTTAGTAGCATACCTCTTCTTTCTTAATGGTGAGCATCACTTTGAGACATTACCTGTTGTTACAGAAAATGTGCAGGAAATTGATCAATTTGAAATAATTCAAGGAACGGCAACACAACTTAAGGATAGTGTTACAATCATTACTTTTTTAGGAGATAACCCTTATGAACGTTTAGGTTACGTCTCTAACCTTAATGAGAAAATATACAAGAAATTCCACGGCTTCAATACTTTTCAAATGATCAGTATAATTCCAGAATCTGGTGTGGATGATATAGAGCAAATTGTAGAGCAAATGGGTGAAACAACCGATCTGCAGGATTGGCACTTTTTAAAAGGTAACCATCAACAAGTTCAGGCTCTTTATAGCAGTTTTAAAACAGATGGTTATTTAAATACTGATTTATCATCAGATTATGCCTTTGTGATAGATGTCGATAGAAACTTGAGAGGTCGTGATGATGATGATATTGAAGAAGATGGTGTTGTTTATGGTTATAATACAAGAACAGCAGCACAACTCAATAAAAGAATGATAGACGATATGCGTGTATTACTTGCAGAATATCGATTTGCTTTCAAAAAAAATAGAGATCAAAAAATTCAAGAAGATGAGTAAGTCTAAGGATACTCCATATTACATAGGGCTAGGGATAATCATCCTCATATTTGGTTATTTTGCGGTAACTAACGTAGTACACTACATCAATAAAGATAAAGTCGTGGATAGTAACCGCTCTGAAGATCGAGCGCCAGTGGCAGATAAATTTCTTAAAAAATTTAATACAGTTCCTGATTTTGAATTTGTAGATCAAAATGGTGATACCATTACCAATGAATCCTTGAAAGGAAAAGTTTATATAGTAGATTTTTTCTTTACATCTTGTCCTACTATTTGTGCACCTATGAGTCATAATTTAAAAACGGTTCAAGATGAATTGAAAAGCCATCCCGATTTCAAGATTTTGTCCGTGAGCATAGATCCAGATTATGATAAACAACCAGTCCTTAAAAATTATGCAGATCGTCATGATGCTATAGACGGATTATGGCACTTTGCTCGTGGAGATAAAGAGGCTACTTTTAAGCTCGCAAGAGAAGGCTTCAGTGCTTATGTGGGAGAAAGTCAAGACAGCCTAATAAAATTTGAGCATAGTGGTAATTTTGCTTTAGTGGATAGAGAAGGCAAAATACGTTCTCGCAAAGATGCCTATGGCAATTGGATGATGGTATATAATGGTGTGGAAGAAAATGGTATTGCACCACAATTAAAAGAAATTATAGAAGACGCACAAACTCTTTTAAATAAGTAATTATGAGTACGCTAGAAAAGAAAGGACCGGCAATTATAATAACCATATCAATATTAGTACCTCTTGTGGTGGTGCTATTGATGTTAATGCCAGAGAGGTATAACTTCCTAGGTGTTGAGTCAGGATTATTTCCTCTATTTCACGCAGTGATTAATGGAATGACTGCGCTATTATTATTTACGGGTTTTAGGTTAATTAAAACTGGAAACAAAACGGCACATAGAAAAGTGATGACTACAGCTTTTGTTCTATCTGCGATATTTTTAGTGAGCTATGTGATTTCCAAAATCAGTAATGAGCCAGTGCCATATCCAGAAGATGCGTCGTTCAGGTTTGTTTACTTATTTATCTTATTAACACACATCGTGCTGTCAGGTATCATTTTACCCTTAGTGTTATATACCATGTATTTTGCCTGGACTCAAAAATTTGAAAAACATAAGAAAATTGCTCGTTGGACATTTCCTATATGGATGTATGTTGCAATTACAGGTGTTTTGGTTTATTTATTCATGTATCCATATTATTAGAGATGAAAAAAATATTATTATTTCTTATCGTCCTTTTTTATTCCGTTTTCGCGAAAGCGCAATGTGCTATGTGTCGTGCAGTAATTGAAAGTGGTGGAGATACTAAAGCTGCTGAAGGCTTGAATAATGGAATCACGTATTTAATGATTTTCCCATATATCTTAGTAGGTGGGATCATTTATCTCGTTTATCGTTCAACGACTAAAAAAAGTTGAATTAACATTTAATTATCATTTATTGCTGTAACATCTTATGAAATTTAGGGTCTTAGTAATTAAGCTTGCTTTATAGCTCGTTTAGAAACACTAGCCATGATTGAAATAAAGGACCTGCATAAATCCTACAGCACAGGAAATAACTCACTTCACGTACTTAAGGGAATTAATTTTTCTGTAAAAGAAGGTGAGTTAGTATCTATAATGGGTTCCTCAGGATCTGGTAAATCTACCTTACTTAATATTTTAGGTATGCTGGATGAAGCAGATCATGGAAGTTATACATTAGATGGAGTCCCTATTAAAAACCTTAATGAAAAGCTTGCGGCACAGTATCGCAATAAATTCTTAGGTTTTATTTTTCAATCGTTTAATCTAATTAATTATAAGAACGCTATAGATAATGTGGCCTTACCGTTGTATTATCAGAAAGTAGGTCGTAAAGAACGTGATGAGCGTGCCATGCATTACCTTGAAAAGGTAGGTCTAGCAGACTGGGCTAATCACTTACCTAATCAATTGTCTGGTGGTCAGAAACAACGTGTAGCAATTGCGAGAGCACTGGCTAGTGATCCTAAAGTATTACTGGCAGATGAGCCTACAGGAGCCTTAGACACTAAAACTTCTTACGAGGTCATGGACCTTATTCAAGGTATTAATGAAGAAGGTCGTACTATTCTTATCGTAACGCATGAGCCTGACATCGCTCAAATGACTAAGCGTATTGTAAATCTTAAAGATGGTTTAATCATAGATGATACTATGGTTGATCAGGTTAAAGCATTGTCGCATGTTTAATATCGAACGCTGGCAAGAGATTTTTGAAACCATACGTAAGAATAAATTGCGTACATTTTTAACGAGCCTTTCTGTCGCATCTGGGATATTCATTTTAGTCATTTTACTAGGGTTTTCATCTGGTATACAGAATGGTGTGAAATCACAATTTGAAAGTGATGCAACAAACCGTATTCAGGTAAGTACTAGAGTAACTACAAAAGGGTTTAAGGGTCTTAATCCTGGTCGTCGTCTTCAAATGACTAATAAGGATTATGAAAATTTGAATCAAAAATATGAGGATCAGATTGAATATAAAACGAGTTTATATAACACATGGGGTGGACAGATAAATTATAAAGAAAAGCAAGGAAGCTATCGTATTGAAGGAGCTTTCCCAGATCAACAATTTATTGAAAATGCCACATTAGTAAGCGGGCGATTTATAAATAATTCAGATATAGATGGTTCGCGTAAAGTAGGTCTACTAGGATATCAGATGAAACAAGATTTGTTTGGAGACGAAGAGGCTGTAGGAGAAACTATTATACTCAATAATAATATTAATTTTACGGTAGTTGGTGTTTATACAGATCCAGGTGGTACACGAGAGGAGACACGATTGTTTATTCCTATGACCACCGCTCAAAAAGTATTTAACGCTGGAGAAAATATCAACCGCATTGCTTATACAGTTAAAATGAGTGATAGTTTTGATGAAGCGGTTGCGTTGAGCGCTGCAATGTCTCAAAGCATTGATCAAGATTTGCGTACTAGATTTAGTGTTGCGCCAGATGATCGAATCGCTGTGAGAGTTAACGATACACTTGAAGAAGCTAAGAAAATTTATGGTTTAATAGATACCATTAGAGCGGTGTTCTGGTTTATTGGTATAGGAACTATTATTGCAGGTGTAGTAGGAGTAGGTAACATAATGCTTATTATCGTTAAAGAGCGTACCAAAGAAATAGGAATCAGAAAAGCTTTAGGAGCATTGCCTTCAGAAATTATATGGATGGTATTACAAGAGGCTATTTTTATAACGAGTCTTGCGGGATTGATAGGATTGTTTTTTGGGGTTGGTTTACTGGAGTTAGTAGGTCCTCAAATTGAAGCAGACTTCATTAAATATCCTAAAGTTGATTTTGTAACATCCATAACCACGGTCATTATATTAATAGTTGCTGGTGCTTTAGCAGGTTTTATACCAGCTAGAAGAGCTGCAAATATTAAACCCATAGAAGCCTTAAGAGACGAGTAATATGTTTAGTAGAGATCGATGGAATGAAATACTTGAAGCACTTAATGCTAATAAGCTGCGTACATTTTTAACTGCGTTTGGAGTATTTTGGGGAATATTCATTTTAGTAGCGTTGTTAGCACTAACAAATGGCTTAAGGACAGGTGTAACCACCGGTTTTGCAAACGGAGCGACAAACTCTATGTTCATGTGGGGACAAAGTACCTCAATGGCTTATAAAGGTCTTAATAAAGGTCGTCCTGTACAATTTAAATTAGAAGATGTTGAAGCGCTCAAACAAAATATTCCTGCATTGCAATATGTGTCGCCTAGATTACAGTTAGGCGGTTTCCGTGGTGCTAATAATGTAACTAGAAACGAGAAGACTGGTGCCTTTGGAATCTATGGTGATTATCCAGAATATATTCACCAAGAATATATGGATATCATTAAAGGTAGATGGATCAACTATTCTGATATCAATGCAAAAATGAAAACCGCAGTGATAGGAACTGATGTTGTTAAATCTTTATACGATATCGGTGAAGAGCCTATAGGGACCTATATTAAAATTAATGGAGTCAACTTTAAAGTAGTCGGTGTATTTCAAAATCCCAATACACAAGGTGATAGTGAAGAAGAGGCAAACAATATATTTATACCATTCACCAGTTTTGCAAACGCATTTAATACAGGGAATAATGTAGGTTGGATGGCTATCACGGCATATGATCACACAAGTATCACCTCATTAAAGCCTCAGGTTTTATCTATAATGAGAGAACAACGAGGTGTTCATCCAGATGATCAAAGAGCGATTGGGAACTTTGATAAAGCAGAGATTTTTGCTCGCTTTACTGGGCTTTTCGATATTTTAGGTTTTGTAGGCTATTTTGTAGGCGCACTGGTTCTACTTTCTGGAGGAATAGGTATCAGTAATATCATGCTTATAGTGGTAAAAGAACGTACTAATGAGATAGGTGTACGCCGTGCCTTAGGCGCATCGCCATGGGATATCAAATCACAAATCTTACAAGAATCACTAGTGTTAACCATTGTCTCTGGATTAGCAGGTATTGCTGCTGCTGCAGGATTAATTTGGGTCATGAATTATATATTAGATCAAAGTGGACCCGTAGAAAACTTTGCAAATCCTAGTGTAAATATTACCGTGATTATCATCGCGCTTATCATTTTAATCATCGCAGGATTACTCGCTGGATTTATACCAGCATCACGTGCTACTCAAATGAAACCAGTAGACGCTTTAAGAACCGACTAATAACTAAGTAACCATAATGAAACGTACAGGAACCGTAATTACATTGATCATCATACTGCTACTTGCAACAGCAGGGATTTTTTACATCTATCAAAAAGATTTAGAAGACCCTATCACTTATACTACTGAGCAGCCTACTAAGGAGACGATCATCAAAGAAACAGTCGCTACAGGTAGTATTGTACCTAAAGAAGAGGTGAATATTAAACCTAATATTTCTGGAGTGATCGATAAAATCCATGTAGAGGCAGGTGACTTTGTTAAGGCAGGAGATTTAATAGCAGACATTAAAGTCGTGCCTAATGTTTCCTCTTTAACTAATGCAAAAAACAATATCTCTGGAGCTAGAACTGCTGTAGAAACTGCAAAACTTGCTTTAGATAATCAAAAAGCTATCTATAACAGACAGAAAACTCTTTTTGATAAAGGAGTTATCGCTGCAAATGAATTTGATCTGGCACAGAATGCTTACAATAACGCACTTCAACGTTTAAAGCAAGAACAAGTAAATCTTACCAGTTCACAGCAGAATTATGATATCATTAGAACAGGAACTACCGCAGGATTGGGTAATTATGCACAAACCGCTATACGCGCTACTGTATCTGGTATGGTGCTGGATGTACCGGTAAAAGAAGGTAATCAAGTTATCGAGGCAAACAACTTTAATGAAGGAACATCTATCGCAGTAATTGCAGACGTTAATAAAATGATATTTGAAGGTAAGGTAGATGAAAGTGAAGTAGGTAAAATTAAAGAAGGTCTGCCATTAGAGATTACCGTGGGAGCTTTTGATAATAAGAAATTTGATGCCGTGCTAGATTATGTTGCCCCTAAAGGTATCGCAGAGAATGGAGCCATTCAATTTGCGATAAAAGGAACACTTAAAGCAGCCCAAGACTCCACCTTTATTAGAGCAGGTTTAAGTGCAAATGCGAGTATAATACTGGATAAAAGAGATCAGGTTTTAAGTATTAAAGAAGCTCTAGTTCAATATGATCCAGAAACTAAAAAACCTTTTGTAGAAGTGGCAGTCGGTGATCAAGAATTTGAAAGACGTGATATAGAACTAGGATTAAGTAACGGAATCGATGTTGAAGTCCTTTCTGGAGTAAATGAAGGTGATAACATTAAAGTTTGGAATGCTCTTAAAGCACCTACCGGTCGTGGTGGATACGGCGGATAAACTTTTTTGTAACATTTTAATAGAAACACATACATATCATATAGGAAGTTATGGGAATGAAAAAAATTATCATCTGTAGTATTGCGGTTTTAAGTTTCGCTTTCGCGAAAGCGCAACAAACAAAATCATGGACTCTTCAAGAGTGCGTGAATTATGCAATAGAAAACAACATCAATATAAAGCAGGCAGATTTAAATATTGAGCAAGCACAACTAGATAAAAAAGATGCCTTAGGTGCTTTTTTACCTAGTCTTAATGCGAGCGCTAGTAATTCATGGAATACAGGTCTTACACAAAACGTAGTTACTGGTGTTTTACAAACGCAAACAACACGTAACTCGTCCTATGGAATTAATTCTGGTGTAACGTTATTCAATGGTATGCGTAACGCTTATCGTCATCAACGTGCAAAAATGAATATTCTAGCCACTCAATACAGTGCAGAGCAGTTAGAGGACAATATTTTATTGAACGTAGCTAACAGTTATTTAAACGTTCTTTTCAATAAAGAAAATTTAAAGCAATTAGAAACACAACACCAGTTAACTGCAAAGCAATTAGAACAAACACAGCAGTTAGTAGATGCAGGTTCACTTCCACGAGGAGATATATTAGAAGTACAAGCTACATTTGCAAATGAGGAACAGCAAATCCTTGCAGCCCAAAATAATGTGGTTATCTCTCGCATCACTCTTGCACAAATCTTAAACTTAGATGACTTTAAAAACTTTGACGTTGCAGATCCTGATTTGAGCGATCCTTCGGCACTAATATTAGATCAAGGTGCAGATGGTATTTATGACGCAGCTACTAAAAATCGTTTTGAAATTAAAATAGCAGAGCAAAATACCGCTCTTGCAGAACAAGACTTGAAAATTGCTAAAGGTGCGAGGCTTCCAACAGTTAATGCCTTTTTCAACTACAATACTCGTGAGAGCGATCGATTAAATCTAGCATTCTTTGATCAGTTATCATTAAACGATGGTATATCATACGGACTAAGTTTAAACCTTCCTATATTCAATGGTTGGTCGGTTTCTAATAATGTTAAACGCAGTAAGCTCAATGTAGAGAATAACCGTTTACAAGAAACTCAAGCAAAACTAGATTTAAAACAAAATATTTATCAAGCATATAACGATGCTCAAGGTTCAAGACTGACTTATCAAAGTGCTCAAAAAGCATTAGAAGCAAGAGAGCTAGCATATGAATATGCGCAAGAACGTTATAATGTTGGGTTAATGAATGCCTTTGACTTTAACCAGTCGCAAACACAATTGACTAATGCGCAAAGCAGTCTACTGCGCAGTAAATACGATTACATCTTTAAACTTAAAGTTCTTGAATTATTTACAGGAATTGCACCAGAAGATTTAAAACTCTAAAACCATGAAAAAACCATTACTTATTATATTAATCCTTATTGGAATAGCTGTCATCGGGTACTTTGGACTCAAAGCTGTTGGTGTAATAGGTGGTAAGGATAAAGGGAAAACGGTAGAAGTAATGTCCATTGAAAAAATGGACATCATAGAAACCGTAAGTGCGACTGGTAAAATTAAGCCAGAGATTGAAGTAAGTATCTCTCCAGAAGTTCCTGGTGAGATTATTGAATTACCTATAAGAGAAGGACAAGCTGTTAAAAAAGGAGATCTTCTAGCACGTATCAATCCAGATTTATTACAATCTAGTGTTAGTCGTTCTCGAGCTGGACTCGCAAATGCTAAAGCTGGTTTTGAACAGGCAAAAGCATCACTGGTTGAGGCAAAAGCAAACTATGGTCGTAGTGCTACCTTATTTGAGAAAGGTGTGATCTCACAATCAGATTTTGACGCGGCTATCGCTGCATATGATAGGGCAAAAGCATCTGAAAGATCTGCTTATTTTACGGTACAAAGTGCAGGAGCAACTGTAAATGAAGCATCAGATAATCTAGGTCGTACAAGTATATATGCACCCATGACAGGTACCATATCGTTACTTGCCGTTGAGTTAGGTGAGCGCGTGGTAGGAACTCAACAAATGGCTGGTACAGAGTTACTACGTGTTGCAGATCTTTCGCAAATGGAAGTTGAAGTAGATGTTAATGAAAATGACATCGTTAAAATTGCTGTAGGCGATAAAGCTATTGTAGAAGTAGATGCTTACTTAAAGAAAAAGTTTGAAGGTGAAGTGACTGAAATCGCAAACACGGCTACAGGCCAGCTGTCTGCAGATCAGGTTACTAACTTTAAAGTTAAAGTACGTATCCTTCCAAAATCCTATACAGATCTTACAGAAGGTAAGCCAGAGAATTACAGTCCGTTTAAACCTGGAATGACAGCGACCGTTGATATTATCACACGAGAAAAGAAAGATGCTATAGCAGTACCTATCAGTTCTATCGTTGTGAAAAATGATACTACTGAAAATAAAAGACGCTCAGATATTGAGTTAGACGCTGAAAAGTATGAGTGTGTTTATGTAAAGTCTGGCGATAAAGCAAAACTGCGCGTGGTAACTACAGGTATACAAGATGATAAAAACATCGTAATCCTTACCGGTCTTAAAGAAGGCGAAGAAATTATTACGGGACCATATCGCACCGTTACTAAAGAGCTTAAGACTGGTGATCTCATCAATACTGAGAAGAGTAAGGAAGAAACTGTAGAGAAAGAATAATATGGCGCTCATTCTTTGTGTAGAAACTTCTTCTACAAATTGTTCAGTAGCACTGGCTAGTGATGATACTAGTATCACAAACGCAAATTCATATCAGGTAGCACATTGTGCTGATTTTATAGAAGATAATAGCTCTAGTTATTCTCATGGAGAACGTTTACATGTTTTTATAGATGACTTACTTAAGCGCAATAACTTAACCGTTCAAGATCTAGACGCCATAGCCGTTAGTGAAGGACCAGGATCCTATACCGGTCTACGCATCGGTGTTGCTAGTGTAAAAGGCATGTGTTATGCTTTAGATATTCCTATGATTGCGATCAATACCTTAGAGTCTTTAAGCTTGCAAAATACGTTACCAAGTGATTATACTATCGCCATGTTAGATGCAAGACGTATGGAGGTTTACGCTTCAGTGTATCAAGGTAAAGAGCTTGTAGAAACTACTAAAGCGGTTGTATTAGATGAGGATTCTTTTTCTCGCTTTCGCGAAAGCGGAACCATTACTTTCATAGGTACTGGTGTAGAGAAATTTGAAAATCTGATTAAAGAACCTGCACATCGATATGTAACTTCTAATCCTACAGCAATAACGATGTGCGATACTGCTGTTTTAAAGTATAAAAAAAGCGACACTGTTGATGTCGCTTATTTTGAACCTTTTTACCTTAAAGAGTTTAAGGCAGGATAAATTACTTTACTTCAAAAGTGATTTTTACATTCACTCTGTATTCAGATACTTTTCCATCTTTTACTTGAGCGCTTTGCTCATTTACATAGACAGATCTTATATTTTTAACGCTCTTTGAGGCTTGTTCTACCGCTTTATTAGTTGCGTCTTCCCAACTGCTATCACTATTTGCTAATACTTCAATTACTTTTAAAATTGCCATGATTATATCTTTTTAAATTAATTAGATTCAAAAGATAAGTAAAATTTTAAAATCGATTTTAAAATCAGCTAGCTAAAAACATAACTGGATTAATAACAAATTTTAGAGATGATTGACAGATTTATTAGCCATTTATAGCCATCACTCGATCTACCTTACCAGGTAACATATCACGCAACATTGTTTCTATACCACTTTTCAAAGTCATGGTAGATGATGGGCAACCGCTACAGGCACCTTGTAAAATAACCTTTACCTCTTTAGTGTTTTCATCATAACTGTCAAAGACGATGTTACCACCATCACTCGCTACAGCAGGTTTGATGTACTCATCTAGGATTTCTACCACTTTTTTAGAAACATCATCTAGATTTTCGAATTTAGGTAGCTCTATGTTTTCACCTTCTTTTTTAACTGTTCCGGCTTCATGTTTTGAAGATCCTATCTCAGCACCATTTTCTATAGCTTCTTTAATAAAAGAACGTATTTCAAAGGTTACTTCATCCCAAGAGGCAATATCATGTTTCTGAATGGATACATAATTCTCATCGGCATAGATTTCTTTTACAAAAGGGAAATTATATAATTGACGCGCCAGTGTGTTGTCTGCCGTGTCAGCAATGGATTTAAATTCTGTGCTATTCACTACTAGCTTCTTATTAGCCACAAACTTCATCACTGAAGGATTAGGAGTAGCCTCAGCATACACGGTTACTGGAACTTTCTTTTGTGTACTTTCTATATTTAAAAGTGGTGCATCGCTATTCAAGTAATTTTCTACTTGCTCTTTTACTTCATCTTGTACGTCGCTCCATTCAATAATGTCATAGCGCTCTATAGCTATAAAATTTTGAGTGATATAAACGGTTTTTACAAAAGGTAAATAGAATAATTGCTGCGCTAGCGGTGATGGTTTTGCGTCATCAATATTCTTAAATTCATAGCTTTCATTTTTAACTAGAAAATGATTGCTTTCAAATTTAATGATCGCCTCATTAGTAGTAGGTGTAATAGTAATTGTATGTGAATCCATGATCGTTCTCTTATAAGTGACAAAGATACGATGCGTCATGTAGATAGTAACTTAAAGAAGTCATTGATTCTATTGATAGTGTCATCTTTAAGCCGTTAAGTTATTCTTAAAACCATATATTTACTTTTTATTAGTTAAGAAGAAATGAAAAAAGCAGCCCTTTTATTACTTCTACTAGGTTTTTGTGTTTTTTCAAATGCTCAAATAATAGTAGACAATACAACTTATACCAATATTGAGCTCGTTGAAGATGTTCTTGTGAACAGCACTTGTGCAGGTGTTAGAAATATCGCCTGGAGTACCGGAGCTGGACCTAACCAAAATGGGATAGCTTATTTTACTCACAATTTCTCAGGATTTCCTATTAGAGAAGGTATTGTTTTATCTAGTGGTAATGCTTTAAATGCTGCTGGACCCAATACTGATTTAAGTCAGTCAGATGTAATAGGAACTCCATCGGATCCAGATTTGCAAGCAGCAATGGTGGGATCTGTTCCAGCTGTTGTTTCACAAGATGTAAGTTGGATAAGTTTTGATTTTGTGCCACAGGCAGGATTTATGTCTTTTGATTTTCTGTTTGCTAGTGAAGAGTATGATGGTAACTTCGAATGTTCTTTTTCTGATGCTTTTGCCTTTATCTTAACAGATACAGTAACTGGAACTGTTACTAATTTAGCTTTAATACCAGGTACAACAGACCCTATAAGAGTCACAAGTGTTAGAAATCCACCTGCAAGTGCTTTTTGTGCGCCGGTGAATCCAACGTTTTTTGATGATTATAATGTTGCTGGTGCGGCAGGAGCAACTATTACTACAGGTAATCCAGCGGCGACTAGTGCAATATCTTATAACGGTCAAACGGTTGTTCTAAGAGCAGAAAGTAGTGTCGTTGCTAATCGTAATTATAATATAAAATTAGTTATTGGAGATTCTGGTGATGACCAATACGATTCCGCTGTTTTCATCGCAGGAGGAAGTTTTGATATTGGAGCAGATTTAGGATTGGATAGAACTTTAGTAGGTTCAAATCCGCTTTGTGAAGGAGATCAATATACATTAGACGCATCTGTAGCTGGTGCTGCCATGAGTTATCAATGGAATCGTAATGCGGCACCAATTCCTGGTGCTACTAATGCTACATATACAGCAACCACCACAGGGAATTATTCTGTAGATATTAATTATACGGCATCTTGTAGTACGATAGCGAGTGTGTTTCTAGAATTTATCAGTCCTAATTCTTCTACACCTACAGATATGCAAGCTTGTGGTTCTGGTGGAACTGCTGTCTTTGATTTAACGTCTAAAACATCTGAAGCTTTAGGTGCGTTGGCCGCAGCAGACCATACCGTAAGTTATTATGAGTCTCAGTCTGATGCTGAAGCTGGTATCAACCCGATTCCTAACCCATCAACTTATTCAAACACCGCAAATCCACAAACTGTATATGTACGCATAGAAGAAAACGCATTTAACTGTGCGTCTGTTGAGGAGTTTGATCTCATTATAGCAACCATATCAGCAGGAACGCCTATGGATATGATCGCTTGTGATGTTGATAATGATGGTTTCTTTGATTTTGACTTAAGTACACAGGACGCAGACATGGCAGGAACTAATGCTGCTGGATCTGTGACGGTTACTTACCACCTTACTCAGGCAGATGCAGACGCTGGTGTTAATCCTGTAGGACCAATATATACTAATACGACAACGCCAGAGACTATTTATGGTCGAGTAGAATTAAATACAGATAGTAATTGTGCAGATACTGCTAGTTTTAATTTAATTCTGAATCCTTCACCAGTCGCTCCTACAATAACAGATTTTGAATCATGTAGCACTATAGATCCTAATACTACGGTTTTCGCTTTAAGCGATAAGGATACAGAAATTATGAATGGACAAGCAAATGTCCTTGTCAGTTATTACAGCACGCAAGCAGATGCTGATATAGGTGTCAATGAGTTGCCTACTAATGGTTATACAAATACATCTAATCCACAGACTATTTATGTGAGACTCATAGACGCGCTGACTAATTGTGTTAATACAGATACAACTTTTGAACTGGTCGTTAATGACTTACCGGTAGTTACTGCGCCAGCCTTATATGATCTTTGTGATGATAATACAATTGATGGATTTACTTCTTTTGATTTGGCGACTAGGGATAGTGAAATAACTGGTGGTAATACTTCTTATACTGTTTTCTATTATGCCACACAGCTAGATGCCGACAATAGGATGAATGAATTAACGGGTTCTTACACTAATACTGTAAATCCACAATCGGTATTTGTTGTTGTAGAAGATAATGTAACAGGTTGTGAAAATTATACAACGTTAAATCTTGAGGTTATTGATGCGCCACAGGCTGCAACGGCACCAGATTTAATATTATGTGATGATAATAACACAGGTGATCTTACCGAAACCTTTAACCTGACAGATAATGAGACTGCAGTTTTAAATGGGCAAACGGGAATCACATTAACTTATCATAACTCACAAGCTGACGCAGATGCTGGTTCAAATGCTATAGGAAATCCTACAAGTTTTGATAATTCATCATCGCTGCAGACTGTTTATCTAAGAGTAGAAAACACTACTGGATGTTTCAATACAACAAGTTTTAATATTGTTGTAAATGCAGTGCCAGTCCCACAAATGTTTGATTTGTACTATTTATGTCTTGATGGTAACGGTAATGTTTTAAACACAGATAATTCACCACCTACATTAGACACGACATTATCAGCTACAGGATTAAGTTTTAGCTGGTCGTTAGACGGTAATGTATTGCCTGCTGAAACAGGTGCGACACTTACAGCTACTATGGTAGGAATGTATACGGTAACAGCGACAGATACGACTACAGGATGTAATAGTTCTCAAACTACAGAGGTAAGACAATTAGGTCCGCCAGATAGTTTTGGTGCCGAGGTAACATCTCGATATTTTGATGAAGTTCATAGAATAGAAGCCTTTGCTCAAGGACCTGCAACACAATATATTTTTAGCGTTGATGATGGTCCATGGCAATATAATGGCTTTTTTGAGGACGTTACACCAGGACCGCATGTGGTATTTATACAGGATTTAGACGGTTGTGACACAGTAGAAATCCCTATCGATGTCATCGGTTATCCACGCTATTTCACGCCTAACAACGATGGTTACCATGATACTTGGAACATCATTGGAATTAACAATGAACCTACTACAAAAATTTATATATTTGACCGATACGGAAAACTGCTTAAACAAATGAATCCTTCCGGTATAGGATGGGATGGTTTTTATAATGGTCAACCGTTACCATCATCCGATTATTGGTTCCAGGTGGAATACATAGAAAACGGAAGCAATAAAACATTTGGTGGACATTTTGCGTTAAAGAGATAGAATAGACTTAATAGAACATGAGAAAAATTTTAATTGTACTGGCACTAGCGTTTAGCAGTCAGTTTGCGTTAGCTCAAGAAGGTGTACCAGTATATCTGGATTACTTAACAGACAACTATTACTTGTTACATCCATCGATGGCAGGTGCCGCTAGTTGTGGTAAAGTTAGGTCTACTATCAGACAGCAGTGGTTTGATCAAGAAGATGCTCCTAATTTACAGACACTCAGTTTTAATACTGCAATAGGTGAAAATAGCGGTATTGGAGCTATTCTTTTTAATGATAAAAATGGTTATCACTCTCAAACAGGTGGATACATTTCATATGCTTATCACCTACAAATAGGTGGTGGATTTGAAGACCTTAATAGACTTTCTTTTGGTGTAAACGTAGGTCTTGTTCAAAGTAGATTAGATGAATCTGATTTTGACCTAACAGACTTTGATCCTATTATCACCGGAGTTTTAAGATCTGATTCTTACTTTAATGTAGACATAGGTGCTTCTTACTTCTATAAAGAGTTTTATGCACACATGACCGTTAAGAATGCTATTTTTCAAAATCGCGAAATTTACTCTGAAGGTTTTGAAAGTACTAATCAACGTCGTTACATCGCGACATTAGGATATCTTTTTGCACCACGTAATTCAAAGTGGCAATGGGAACCATCTTTCTTATATCAACGTACAGATCGTACTGAAGAGCAGTTTATGGATTTCAATGCAAAAGCATATTATGACTTGAGCGATGAGAGTGTGCTTTATTTAGGAGCTTCTTACCGTCAGAGTTTTGATGGAGCAGAGTTTGTAAATGGAACCAGTATCCAAGAACAAAACCTTTCTTTACTTTCTCCATTATTAGGGATTAAGCACAAGAATTTTACATTTGCTTATACGTATAGCTACCAGTTTGGTGAAATTAAATTTGCCAGTGGTGGATTCCACCAGATCACTTTAGGAATTGATTTCTTATGTACAAAAGATAGATGGAGTTGTAACTGTCCTGCAGTGAACTTATAATACTATTTATATTCAAACTAAAAGGACTGTGAAAGCAGTCCTTTTTTAGTTTCAAAAATATTTTCATCTTGATATGAGAAAATTACTTAATGAAGAATTAGACCGGTTGTCGGTAGATCGCTTCCGCGAAAGCGATAAAACACCGCTCATCATTGTATTAGATAATGTGCGCAGTCTCAATAATATTGGTTCTGTTTTCCGTAGTGCTGATGCTTATCGAGTAGAAAAAATATATCTATGTGGTATCACAGCGCAACCACCACATAAAGATATTAGAAAAACTGCACTGGGCGCAACAGAAACGGTAGCTTGGGAATATCGTGAGCACACCATTGATGTAATTAAAGAGCTTAATGAGCAAGGCGTAACTACTTGTGCTATTGAACAAGCAGAAGATTCAGTCACTTTGCGCGGTTTTAAGCCATCTACTGAAAAAGTAGCTGTAGTGATGGGTAATGAGGTGAAAGGTGTTCAACAAGAGGTTGTAGACGCTTGTGACACTGTCATTGAGCTAGAGCAATATGGTACAAAACACTCCTTGAATATCTCAGTATGTACAGGAATTGTAATCTATGATTTGTTCTATAAACTCAACTATTAAATAGCTGAGGTAATTTGTTCCAGTACTTTTAAATAATCTTCTTGATTATTTACAAAATCAAGATCTGTAACATCAATAACTTTAATTTTTAAATCCTGTTGAGATCTTATAAAATCTGCATAACCTTGCTGGATTTGAGATAAGTAACTGGCCTCGATGTTTTGCTCATAATCACGACCACGCTTTTTTATATTTTCTAATAAACGATCTTCTGTCTGATATAAATAAATGTATAAATCTGGTTTTACCAGCTCTTTATACATCATATTAAACAGCCTTTTGTACAGAGAGTATTCTTCTTTTTCAAGGGTTATTTTACTGAAAATAAGTGATTTGATGACATAATAATCTGCAACTGTAAAATCTGAAAATAGATCTTGTTGTGCGACGTCATCACTTAATTGTTGATAGCGATCTGCGAGAAAAGACATCTCAAGCGGGAATGCATACCTTTCGGTATCTTCATAAAATAGAGGCAGAAATGGATTGTCTGCAAATCGTTCTAGGACCTGTTTGCCATTAAAGTCTTCAGCAATTTTATGAGATAAGCTCGTTTTCCCAGAACCTATGTTTCCTTCAATGGCTATAAAATTGATATTAGTTATAGGATAACGCTTTCGCGAAAGCGGAATCTCAAAACTAACCTTGTTGTTTAATGACTCTAAGGAATCTGCAATTTCTTGTATACTTTTTTTAATTACTGGATGATATACCTTACCAGCTATTGCGGCAAGCGGCTGCATTACAAATGAACGTTGTTCCATTCTAGGATGCGGCACTTGCAATGAATCAGTACTGATAATTTGATCATCAAATAGTAATATGTCTAAATCTATAACACGATCCTCATAAGTATCACCGCTTCTAGGAACGCGACCTAGATCACGTTCAATCTGTTGTAATATGGTGATGGTCTCTAGTGGGTTTTTATGACTGTGAACTAATATACAAGTGTTTAAGAAATTCCCGCCAGTAAAACCTGCTGCAGGCACTTCATAAACCGGAGCCGATTTAATAATCAAGCCCAGTGTGCTCTCAATAAGTCGTGCGGCATCAAGAAAATGCTTCTCACGATCTCCTAGGTTACTACCTAAAGCAATGAATATCTTATGGTTATGATTTGAAGTGATGTCTAAAAATTTTGCAGCAAATTAAGGAATTATACGCAGCCTAAAAGCTACTTTTACATTAATATGAAAACTCTTTTGGGCGCAGATTTGCGCAAGGCACATCGTATTTATTTAGTTCTAGCGGCATTGTTTATATGTTCGCTAGTGGTATCTAATCTAATTTTTCAGAAGTTTTTTTATTGGAATCCGTTAGGGCTATTCAATTTTGAGATATCAGTAGGTTTATTACCATATCCTATTACATTTCTCATAACAGATTTAGTGAGCGAGATATATGGAAGACGTAAAGCAAATGATTTAGTACTTGCAGGAATTTTTGCATCGGTATTTAGCTTAGGAATTATTTATGTGGCAGATATGGCTCCTGCTACAGGATTTTCAGCCATACAGGATGATGTGTTTAATAAGGTTTTTGGTGCAACAACTATTGCTGTTATTGCGAGTATGCTTGCCTATTTATTTGCTCAGTTTGTGGATATACAGATTTATCATTTCTGGAAACGGTTAACAAAAGGAAAAATGTTATGGCTGCGCAATAATGCGAGTACCATATTTTCACAATTTGTTGACACTATGAGTGTGTTATTATTGTTATGTTACTATGATGTGATACCATGGGAGCGATTTTGGCCATTATTAGGTGCTGGGTTTTTGTTTAAGTTATTGGTAGCGTTGATTGATACACCATTATTATATCTGGGTGTTTTCATATTTAGAAGATTGTTTAAATTAGATATAGGAGAAGAAATTAAAATAGATTAATGAAAAAGTTTTTAAAAATATTAGGCGTCTTTTTACTCGCAGTTGTTGTACTTGTTGCAGCAGCACCATTCTTGTTTAAAGACCAAATTGCGACCATCATCAAAAATAAACTGAATGGTGCATTAGATGCTCAGGTTGAGTTTGCAGATGTGGATTTGAGTTTGTTTAGAGCCTTTCCAGATGCTAGATTACAGATTGATGGATTATCGATTATTAATAAAGCTCCATTTGAAGGCGATACTCTTTTTTATGGTAAAGAAGTGAAACTGGACTTACCAGTTGGTGATTTATTTAATGATGCCTCTGACCCTATACATATTAATGAATTAGTCATTAATGACGCGATCTCGAGACTTAAGGTAAATGAAGATGGTAAAGCTAGTTGGGATATTGCAAAGGTGGACTCTACCGCGGTTGTCGTAGAAGAGCCGCAAGATACGACTGCAGGTTTTAGTTTTGATTTAAATCACTATGAGATTAACAATACTGATTTTAGCTATGAAGATGTGGCTACTAAAAATAAATTAAGATTAATGAACCTGACACATTCAGGGAATGGAGATTTCTCTCTAGATAGTAGTACGTTAGATACCCAGACGAGTGCGCAAGTTTTTTACGGCATGGATGACATAGAATATTTATCTGGTCAGCAAGTAGAGCTAGATGCAGATATTTTAATGGATCTCGCAAATCAGAAATATACACTTCAAGAAAATGAGGTTTTAATTAATGATCTCAAGTTAAACCTCGACGGTTATGTGCAAATGGTAGAAGATGGTACGATGGTAGACCTAGCGTTTAAAACACCTAGTTCTGATTTTAAAAATTTCTTTGCAGTCATTCCTGAGGTTTATCGTAAAAATTTGGACGGTATTACCACCACTGGTGATTTTACGGTTAATGGTGTTATTAATGGTATGGTAGACGATGTGCATATACCAAAGATAGATATCAATATTATCTCTAATAATGCCTCTTTTAAATATCCTGACTTACCGCAAAGTGTTACTAAAATTGATATTGATACACAGATAAAAAATACAACAGGTCTTGCAGAAGATACCTATGTTAAAATAGGGAATGTTGCTTTTAACATAGGTCAAGATCGATTGAAAGGAAACGCGCTCATACGCAACTTGACCACTAATATGCTAGTAGATTTAAACCTGGACGGAACGTTGAATTTAGGAAACTTATCAGATGCTTTCCCTATGGGAGATGACATGAATCTAGACGGTGCTTTAGTAGCAGACGTGTCTACAAAGTTTGACATGAACAGTGTAGAACAGGAGCGCTATGAAAATATCAATACTAAAGGAACCGCAAGCCTTACTGACTTTAATTATGCCAGTGCAGATTTGAAAAATCCACTTTATATAGAGCGTGCAGATCTGGATATGAATAATACAAGAATCAAACTCGATAACTTTAAAGCAAAAACAGGAAATACAGATTTTGCAGCAAACGGTACGATAAGTAATTTAATGGGATTCTTGTTTAAAGATCAAGACCTTAAAGGAAGTTTTAAAGTCGATTCTAATCAGTTCGACACTTCTGATTTTATGACAGAAACAGAAGTTGAGACTACTGAAACTAATAGTGCTAATTCTGCAGCGGCCACTACAGAGGCGATAAAAATACCTTCATTTCTCAATGCAGATATGTCATTTAACGCAAATAAAGTTTTGTATGATAATCTCACTTTGACTAATGTAAAAGGTCTTGCTTTGGTTAGGGATGAAACGCTAACTCTAAATAATACCACTACAGATATTTTTAACGGTAACATCGGTCTTAATGGATCTGTAACTACTAAAGGTGATACGCCATTATTTAACATGGCGCTAGATATGAATGATCTAGATATTGCTCAATCTTTTGAAGGATTTGAAATGTTCCAAAAATTAGTACCTATCATACAGGCATTAAAAGGAAAGATAAATACAGAGATTAATTTAAATGGTCAACTAAATAATGACCTTACACCTATAATCAGTAGTCTTACTGGTGATGCTATTGCACAATTATTAACTAGAGAAATCGATAAAAACAAGGCGCCATTAATTGCAAAACTAGATGATCGCCTTAATTTTATTAATCTAGATAATTTGAATCTTTCAGATTTAGTGACTAAGCTTAATTTTAAAGATGGAGCTGTTCAAATTACTCCATTTGATTTTAATATTAAGGATATTAAAATTACCGCTAGTGGAGCACATAGCTTAACTAATGATATGAGTTATAAGCTAGATTTAAATGTGCCAGCCAGATATTTAGGTACTGATGGTGCTGCATTATTGTCTAAGTTGAGTGATGAGGATATTGATAAAATATCAGTACCGATACCTGTACAGTTATCAGGATCGTTTATGAAACCTGATGTTGATTTAAATCTAGATCTAGCCGTTAAAAACCTCACAAATCAAATCGTTGAGATACAAACGGCACGTATTAAAGATAAAGGTAAAGAAGCACTAGACGATGCTGTTACAGATATATTAGGTGGTAAAAACCCATTAGATGGTATTAAAGATGCAATTACAGGTAATAAAAAACCTAGCGATACCACGCAAACTCAAGTAAAGGACTCTACTGCGGTTACAAAACCTAAAGACACTACCGCTATAGGTAAAGCAAAGGAAGAGGCAGAGGATAAAGTAAAAGAAGCTGCCGGAAATATTTTAAATAATTTATTTAAAAAGAAAAAGTCTTAATCAATCGTTAGGTCCACCACATAACCTTCATGGCTGCGTACATTCATGACGTGGCCATCTTTAAAAATAAGGTACTGACCTTTAATTCCCTTTACAATTCCGCTGTGTTCTGGTGTTTTAGAAAGGTTTACCGTTTTTACCTTTGCTGGGTATTGTAATACAGGAAAGTTGATATGCATCTCGTTTTCTGGAGCTAGAATATACTCTTTTGCTTCCTCAGGGATGTGTTCGATGACGCTTTCGCGAAAGCGTAATAAATCAACATCTTCAATATCATTAGTCAACATTTTTCTCCAATTGGTCTTGTCTGCTACGTGATCTTTTAGGGCTACTTCAGCAATTCCAGCTAGGTAGCGATTAGGCGTTTCTAAAATAGCAATTGCCTCATGTGCACCTTGATCAATCCATCGAGTCGGTACTTGCGTTTTGCGTGTGACACCTACTTTTACATTGCTGGAATTTGCTAGGTATACGATGTGCGGTTTAAGCTGTACTTTTTTTTCATATTCTAGATCACGATCTTCCTCGTCTAAATGGGCACGACTCAGTTCTGGTTTCATGATCCAGTCGCCAGCTTGTGGTGCGCTAGTAAAACAATCGTAGCAAAATCCCTGACGCCATATTTTCTTATCCAGGCCGCAATTAAGACATTCATTTGCGACATGCTTGATTTGGATTTTTTTATCGAGCAGCTGGTTAACATGTATAAAGTTATCTTTAAAAACCCAATAGTATTGAACGGTTTCTTGTAGTTCGGTCTGCATTTTACGTAAGGTTCCTGTAACCAGCATAGTCGCTTTATGTTTTTAGTAGTATTTTAGTACGGTAAAAATACCCAAGTTTTTTCGGCTTTATGGCTATACCGTTAATCAATTCTGTAGTATCGTGGTTTCTTAAGAAACGTATACATGATATGGAGCTTTTTATGAAGCATCCACAAGAGTTGCAAAACAATCTGTTGATGGACATGATACGTTTTGCACGTCATACTGAAGTGGGAAAAAAATATGGTTTTGCAGATATGAAGTCATATCGGGATTTTGCAGACCGTGTGCCATTAGGAAATTATAATGATGTTCAAGATGATATTGAGCGTTGTAAAAATGGTGAAAACAACATTTTATGGCCTACACCTATTAAATGGTTTGCCATGAGTAGTGGTACCACTAGTAGCCGTAGTAAATTCATACCCGTAAGTCAGGAATCTCTTGAGGATTGTCATTATGCAGCGGCAAAGGATTTGTTATGTATGTATCTTAATAATAATCCTAATTCAAAACTGTTTAGAGGTAAAGGCTTGCGTCTAGGTGGTAGTAAAAAACTAGATAAAATAGCTGGTACTAGTGCTGGTGATTTAAGTTCTATATTAATAGATAATATGCCTTTTTGGGCAGATTATAGTTCCACACCAGGCAATGAGATTGCACTCATGCCCGACTGGGAAACTAAGATGCCAGCCATAGTACGAGAAACTATTAATGAGAAAGTAACCAGTCTTGCTGGTGTACCGTCATGGATGATGGTGTTGTTGAATAACGTGCTAGAAACTACTGGAAAAAACAATATCCTAGAAGTATGGCCTGATATGGAAGTATTCTTTCATGGAGGCGTGAGTTTTGATCCTTATGTAGATCAATATAAAAAGTTGTTGCCAGACGATAAAATCAAGTATTACGAGACCTATAATGCCAGTGAAGGATTCTTTGCCATACAAGATAGTAATGATAATAAAGAATTGCTGTTAATGCTGGATTACGGGATTTTCTATGAATTCATACCCATGAAAACTTATGGGAAACCAGATGAAAAAATCATCACCTTAGACCAAGTAGAAGTAGGAGAGAATTATGTTATTATCATTACTACAAATGGCGGTTTGTGGCGTTATAAAATAGGCGATACGGTACGTTTTACGAGTAAAGCACCATATCATATCAAAGTTACTGGTAGAACGAAGCACCATATTAATGTTTTTGGAGAAGAGCTCATCATAGAAAATGCTGAGGCTGCGCTTAAAAAAACAATGAAAGAAGTGCCATGCAGTATTAAAGATTACACGGTAGCACCCATTTTTATGCAAGGAAAAGAAAAAGGTGCTCACGAGTGGATGATCGAGTTTGATCACAAACCTACTGACTTGCAAAAATTTGCTCGAACGCTGGACCAAGAATTACAACAAGTCAACTCTGACTATGAAGCAAAACGAGCTGACAACATCACACTTACAGAGCTTAAAATTCACGACGCTAGTCCTGATTTATTCTATAACTGGCTCAAAGAAAAAGACAAACTAGGTGGACAACACAAGATCCCTAGATTGAGCAATTCTAGAGATTATATGGAAGAGTTGTTGCGATTGCAGTCGCAAATTCAAGCATAAAAAAACCTCATCATTTGATGAGGTTTTTATTATTTAAATAAGTGATATTAAACCACAGCCTTCAACTGTTTTTGAATACCGCTTTTGTTGAGTTTAGACTCAGCATAAGTTTTTGTGACTTTAAATTCTTTATCATCACTACTAGGTAAATCAAACATAGCGTCTGTAAATATCGCTTCACAAAGAGAACGCAATCCACGAGCTCCTAACTTATATTCAATCGCTTTTTCAACAATATAATCCAGTGCACCATCAGTAATGGTAAATGTAATATCATCCATACCAAAAAGCTTAGTATACTGCTTGATAATCGCATTTTTAGGTTCTGTAAGAATAGCTCTTAACGTACCTGCATCTAATGGATTCATATGTGTAAGTACAGGTAAACGACCTATGATTTCTGGAATCATCCCAAAATCTTTGACATCTTTAGGAATGATATATTTCAAGATGTTGTCTTGATCTTTTACATCATCATTAGACATACTAGCGCTAAAACCTACCGCTTGCATATTCAATCGCTTACGGATCACTTTTTCTATTCCGTCAAAGGCTCCACCAGCGATAAATAAGATATTCTCTGTATTTACTTCAATAAATTTCTGATCTGGATGCTTACGACCACCTTTAGGCGGTACGTTAACAACGGTTCCTTCTAGTAATTTAAGAAGTCCTTGTTGCACTCCTTCACCAGATACATCTCTAGTAATAGATGGATTATCACTCTTGCGAGCAATTTTATCTATCTCATCGATAAATACGATTCCGGTTTGTGCTTTTTCAAGATTATAATCTGCAGCTTGTAAGAGACGTGTTAAGATACTTTCTACGTCTTCGCCTACATAACCAGCCTCAGTAAGTACGGTAGCATCAACTATTGCTAGCGGTACATTAAGCATGCGAGCAATGGTTTTGGCAATAAGTGTTTTACCAGTACCGGTCTGTCCTACCATAAGGATATTGGATTTTTGAATCTCAATATCATCATCGTTATCTACTTGTAATAATCTCTTGTAGTGATTATAAACGGCGACAGACATCACTTTTTTAGTGAACTCTTGACCTATGATATACTCATCAAGAAAAGCTTTAATATCTTGTGGCTTGCGCAGTTTCAGCTCGGCATTAGTGATACCAGTTTCATCTTCTTTCTTGACATCTTCTAATACAATACCATGTGCTTGCTCAATACAACGATCACAGATGTGCGCGTCTAATCCTGCAATTAATAAATTGGTATCGGCCTTATTACGGCCACAAAAACTGCATTCCAGTTGTTCTTTACTCATAATTTGTAGTTTGTAGTACTTTGTTTTAGAATACGCTTTCGCGAAAGCGTAAACACTATAACAGATGTACTAGTCACGAGTTAGTACTTCATCAATCATACCGTACTCTTTAGCCTCGGCAGCCTTCATCCAGTAATCACGATCTGAGTCTGCATAGACTTTTTCATAAGTTTGCTTAGAATGCTTAGCAATAATAGTATAAAGTTCTTCTCTTAATTTAACGACCTCGCGTGCGGTGATTTCTATATCACTAGCTTGTCCTTGTGCGCCACTAGAAACCTGGTGGATCATCACACGACTGTGTGGTAAGGCACTGCGTTTTCCATCTGCTCCTGCACATAGTAAAACAGCTCCCATACTAGCAGCCATACCGGTACAAATTGTTGCAACATCTGGTTTGATAAATTGCATCGTGTCATAAATACCTAAACCTGCATAAACGCTACCACCTGGTGAGTTGATGTAGATTTGTATGTCCTTGTTTGCATCTGTGCTTTCTAAGAAAAGCAACTGTGCTTGTATAATGTTTGCTACTTGATCATTTACTCCAGTACCCATAAAAATGATACGGTCCATCATTAAACGTGAAAACACGTCAAAGATGGCGATGTTCATCTGGCGTTCTTCAATAATATTAGGAGTAAGATTAGTAGGGTACATGCTACCCATTATTTTATCGTAATACATCGGGTTGACACCTTGATCTTTTACGGCAAACTTTTCAAATTCTTTAGATATATCCATGTGGTAATATTACTTTTAATAAGGTAAAAAAGGCGTTAACCTATTGATAAAGTTAACGCCCTAAAGATAAGAATTATTCCATCGAGTTTATGACTCGTAGGCTTCCTTAATGAACTCTTCATAGGTAAGCTCTTTTTTCTTGAGCTTTGCGTTGTCCTTAAAGAATTGTAACATTTTTTCGTTTTGTAATTGCTCGCTCATTCTTTTTACCTCTTCTTGGTTTTGCATGATGCGTGCAACAACTCCATCTATCTCTTCATCACTAGCATCTGTATGACCATACTGTGCCATTTGTGCTTTGATTTGAGTACGAGAATAATCTTTTAGTTCTTCAAATTTTAATTGAAGATCTGGATTAGTCTTTAATATTTTAGATTCAATTAGCTGGTAACGTAGACCTTTTTCAGAACGCTCATACTCTGCAGCGGCTTCTTCTTCAGTCATAGGGTTCTCACCAGAATTTGCTATCCATCTCTTTAAAAAGTCTGCTGGAAGATCAAATTTTGTGTTTTCAATAAGTCCTTCAGTAACGTCTGTTAAGAGTTTTTGATCTGTTTGTTGAGAGAACTGGCGTCCAGCATCTTCTCTTAAACGTTCCATTAATTCTTCTTTACTTGAAATGACTCCAGGACCGAATAACTTATCAAAGAACTCTTGATTCATCTCAGCAAGTTCACGCTCGTTTACTTCTGTGATTTCAAAAGTAACTTTAATGTCTAGACCATGTGCTTTATCGTGTTCTACTTTTAAGAAGTTCATCAAATCGTGATCATCTTCAAAAAGGTTTTTAGTTTTTAGTTCTAAAGTATCACCTACTTTACTACCTACAAATTTCTTAAGGTTGGTCTTCCCTTTGATTTTGTCGGTTTTAAAGGTAGCGTCACTGTTGATGTCTTCATCATCATTACGGAAAACTCCAGTCACTTCGTTACCTTCGGCAACGGTATCCTTAGCAATTAATTTACCATATTGCTCACGGATACGATCAATTTGACGATTTAAAGTATCGTCATCTGTTTTGATCTCGTAGTGAGTAATGGTCTTTTTACCTTTTACATCTACATCAAATTGTGGAGCTATACCTAGTTCAAATTCAAAGGTAAAATCGTCTGCATCCCAGTTGATGTCCTCTTGAGCTTTAGGAAGTGGGTTTCCTAATAACTCAAGTTCTTCTTTAGTAATATACTCGTTCAATTGTTGCTGGGTCATTTTATTGATCTCTTCAACTAGAATAGGAGTTCTGTATTTTTTTCTGATTAAGCTAGCAGGTACATGTCCTTTTCTGAAACCAGGAATGTTTGCTGTCTTGCGATAATCTGCAAGTAACTTATCTACTTGTTCTTGATAGTCTGCTTTCTCAACAGTTAGTGTAAGCAACGCATTAAGTGCGTCTATGTCAGTGCGCTTGATATTCATTTAAAGACTTTTAAGTGCTGTTAAAATTGGGGTGCAAAATTACTCTTTATTTGCGTGTAATCAAATAGTTTGTAACAATGAACGGTTTTAAAGTCACGGTTTTAACTTGAATTTACATTTTTAGGATACAAAATGCTGCTGTAGCATGGCATCTTATGTCGATTAATCCTTGTCCTTTTCTAGTAGTTGAAACAATATAGAGCGACCGATAGCTAGTAGTAAAGAGAAAATAAAAGCCCATAAAAGCCCATCCACCTCAAAACCGCTTACTAGCCAATCTGCAAGTAAAATGATGATTGCATTGATGACTAAAAGAAATATCCCTAGAGTAATTATGGTCACTGGTAATGTGAGTATCACTAGAATAGGTCTTACTATAAAGTTAAGAAGTGATAATGAAATGGCAACTAAAATAGCACTTAGATATCCATCGGTACTTACTCCTGGTAATAGCTTTGAAAGCAATACAACTAATAGTGCAGTTATTAACAGCTTGATTATAAATTTCATAATGTATGATTTAGGTGGTAAAAATAAAAAAATCCGTCTCAGTAAAACCGAGACGGATTTTAATAAATTATTGAACTGATTTTAGTTTACAGAATCACTAGTTTGAATGGAGCGGTATGCACCTATGTTAACCTTAGGAACGTTAGCGTCATATTTAGCGTTTATTGCATCTATAATAAAGTTTGCTGTAAGAGCATATCCTCTTGGTGTTGGGTGAACACCGTCTAAAGAAAATGCACCACCTGTCGCATAAGTAGATGTTAAAACACCACCATTAAAAGATACACCACCGTTAGCTACTTGTGAAAGAGCTGTTCTAGCATCTACAAAAGCAAGATCGTTTGCAGCTGCAAGAGCTTCTAGAGTAGAGTTGTATGCTGTTTGAGCTGTGCTTATAGCAGTTTGTTCTTCGGGAGTTAAAACCCACTGATCTTCTAATGGGAATGTAATACCGTTTACTGATAACTGACCAGCAGTTGCTTGATCAAGACCTAGAGCTACTAACTCTTGGAATCGTGTACTGTTAAGCTGTGCAATTACAGTCTGACTAGTGAATACTAATAGGTCGTCCTCAGTTGCTTGTCTTGCTTGTCCATATTGCTGACCAAAAAGAGCCGCTTGTTGAGCAGGAAATCCGCCTCCTATTAAAACCTGTGTAAGTTGTGCTGATATATCTGTCAATGATTCGTCTTTAATTACTACTGCACTTGCAGCTGTGGTAGAAAAAGTAATCGATCTTTCTGGCACACCTAAAAATGCAAAAGCTTGATTTAATGCGCCAAATTGAGCATTTAAAGCTGGGATTTGAGCGGCAAAATCTGGATTTGCTGGGCTTAATGGTGCAAAAGGAACAGTTGTAAAGAAAGGTATTGAAGTTACATCTGGAATGTTAACTAAAGCGCCTTTAGCTCCGTTTGCTGTTAGTGCCGTTACATATTGAGATACAGCACCTGCAAATACATTAGGGTCTGTAATGTCATTACTCCCATATGATGTTGGGTCAAAGTTTCCAGTTTGATCAACTCCTATACCACCAGAAGTAGCAAAAGATAATATGTCATTATTACCTATCCACAGAGTGAAGAAGCTTGGGTTTGCTGCAGCGGCATCACCTATTATTGTAGCAGACGGACTAGAAGCAAAACGTATGTAATAAGGGTTAGCATTAGGAAGTGCAGCTATGTTACCATAAGTATCTGCTCCTAAGTGGAAACTCTTAGCGCCTGGAACGCCATAGTTGTTCAATTTACCAGTTACAGTGTTGGTAATGTCTGTTGTAGGAGCTTCTCCTGTGTAAACCGCAGGTCCAGGACTACCGTCAGGTCCAATTGCTAAAACGAATCGATTACCAAATCCAGGGATAGGAACTCCACCTGCAAGCAATCCACCAGCGTTGTCATTTACTAACGGTTGGATAAATTCACCACCACCAGCAAGTTCCATTTGACCAGCCATTATTGCTGGAAAAGATTTTAATTGAGCGTCTAGATAAAGTGCGCCATCTGCATAACCAGATGTTAAAGAGTTACCTACTGACACGTAGTTTGAAAAATCTGCTTCACCAGAGGTGTATACTCCAGCTTCATCAATAGGATTATCAAATTCTACCTCACAACTTACTACCGCAGCTGCTGCGATAAAAAGTCCAATATATTTTAAATTAAATTTTTTCATCATCATTGTTTTTTTACATGCTGTATGTTACTCCTATACCAGGAATAAGCGCTTGTGATTTATAAGTTCCGCCAAAAGAAGAAGGTGCCGAAGCTCCCGGATCTGTAAAGAAGTCATACGATTCATTTACTTCCTTAAATCTTAAGTAAAGGAATGAAGCATCGATAGCAAGTTTAGAATTAACTTGATAAGAAAGTCCAAATGTGTATCCTGTAGAGTCGTTACGTGGTGTCTCTGGCGCAAAATAACCAGATTGTACAGGAGATTCATCATAGTACCATCCGGCTCTTAAGGTAAGATTGTCAGTTGCTAAATATTGAGCACCTAATCTCCATGAAGAAGAGTCTTTGTAGTTTCTAGGATTGATAGAAGTAGATCCATTTTCGAAAACTAGATCTAGACTTTCGTACTCACTCCATAATGCACGATTGTAATCAAATGCAAGTAAAAGTTTATCGTCAAAAAACTTATGACTAAGTCCTACAGTGATTTCTGCTGGTAAAGGAAGTGTCGCTGTAAATCCTGTCTCACCGTTAGCAGGTGTTAATGCAGAGTTAGGGAAATTAGAGAATGTCGCTGTACCTTCTGTACTTTCTATATTAATTAAAGAACGGTAGTTGAAACCAAAAGTGAAACGATCATTAGGTGTAAACATTAAACCTGCGGTCCAACCCCATGCAGTTACACCTGAATCATCAATACCTACATTTGAACGGTTACCTTGCTCATCAGTAAGTGATTGGCCAGCGTTTCTGTTAAAGGTAACTCCGCCTATCGCTAGAATCGGTCCACCACCTATACTAACGCTATCAAATAGTTGATAAGAAATAGTAGGTTGTATGAATATAGCGCTTAGTTCAATTTCATTTACTAAATGAGAACCTGACCAATCTGTAGGCCATGTTACATTACTACCAAAAGGAGTGTAAATACCTAAACCTACAGCAAGCTTTTCATTGATTTTATAAGTTCCATAAGCATAAACAGGAGTACCTGTAGGGCTGTCAGTTTCTGAAGAAGTTCCGAATTCTGAGTTTTGAAAAGAAACGCTTGAAAAAACGCCAAATCCACCAGCACTAAAATTAATTTTATTTTCTAGATGTACCAGTCCTGCTGGGTTAAAAAAGAGAATGTCAGCACTATTAACTACGGCTACACCAGTGTGTCCCATGGCTAACTGTCTATTACTCTGTGTGCTTACTCGATATCCACCAGCATAGGCCATTGTAGAAATCAAAAGAAGCACTGCTAAAGCTTTTAATTTATTCATAATCAGATTGTTATTAAAAAAATTGGGGTTTTGTTAAGTCAAATTTAATATTTTAAACTTCTTACGCAAGCGTTTTCGTTATTATTATGCTTGCATAGTATTTAATCTGTAAGAAAATTTGTGACTGTATTATAGAAAATTTCAGGTTGTTCTGCGTGTAGCCAGTGTCCTGCATCGGGTATTGTTTTTAAGTCCGCTTTCGCGAAAGCGTGTTCTATAATTACGAAATCGTTATCGTTAATGTATCCTGAATTTGCACCTCTAACAAACAGTGTAGGGATATTTATTTGATTCTGGATCGGTTCTTGAAAACCAATCATCTCTTGACTGTCACCTAATACTTCCAGATTAAAGCGCCAACCATATCTATTTTTATCTATTCTATATAAACTTTTTAATAAGAATTGTCTCGTGCCAAAATCTGATATACGTAGGGCGAGCTGCTCATCTGCTTCTTTACGACTTTTTATTTCATCAAAGTTGATGGATTTTAATCCATTAATGATATCACTGTGATGAGGAGCATAGGTTTTAGGAGCAATGTCTGCAACAACTAGTTTTTTAATAAGTTGAGGAAAGTCTGCGGCCACTTTCATAGCAACTTTTCCACCCATAGAATGGCCTAATAAATAGATGTTCTCCAGTTTATGTTCTATACAATAATCATGAACGTCTTTTGCAAGTAGTGTGTAGTTAAAGTCTACACTGTGTAAACTACGTCCATGATTGCGCTGGTCTATTAAATGAACCTCATAGCCGTTTTCACTCCATTCTTTACCAAGAGTTTTCCAATTGTCTGCCATGCCTAAAAAACCATGTAGAATAATAAGAGGTTTTCCTTCTCCTAAAATAATTGAATGCAGCATCTAGTCTGTTAATCTGGATTTATACATATTCACAACATTTTCAAGTCCTATGTAGAGGCTTTCTGATATAAGAGCGTGGCCTATAGAGACCTCTAGTAGTCCGGGCACGTTGTTTTTAAAATACCTCATGTTTTCTAGTGATAGGTCATGACCTGCATTTATTCCTAGGCCTAGTTCAAGCGCTTTTTGAGCAGCTTTAATATAAGGTGCAACTGCTGATTCCTTGTTGATAGGGTATTGTTGCGCATAAGCTTCTGTATAAAGTTCTATGCGATCTACACCAGTTTTTGCGGCGCCTTCAACCATTTCTATTGTTGGATCTACAAAAATGCTAGTTCTTATGCCTTGATCTTTAAAATGTTTTACGATTTTAGTTAGATAAGCTTCATTCTTTATGGTGTCCCATCCAGCGTCTGAAGTTATGGCGTCTACTGCATCTGGTACTAATGTAACCTGTGCTGGTTGAACCTCGTCTACTAGTGCGATAAATTTCTCATTAGGATTACCTTCAATATTTAATTCTGTCTGAATCACCTTTTTAAGATCACGAGCATCTTGATATCTAATATGTCTTTCATCTGGTCGAGGATGTATGGTAATACCTTGTGCGCCAAATTGCTCTATGTCTAATGAGCATTTTATTAAGTCAGGTACATTTCCTCCACGAGCGTTACGCAGCGTGGCTATTTTATTAACATTTACACTAAGTGCGGTCATAATAATTTATTGAGTTTCAAAAATACAAAGGATTCACCGCAACGAGTAATCACAGAAATGATTAATTTGCAAAAAAAGCTTGTTAAATGAACATTCAAGAATACATTATTAATGATGTGAAGCCGCTTCAGGTTACAGATGAGGTTACGGTGTCTCAAAATATATTCTCGCAATTGACCTATTCCCATCTTCCTGTAATGGAGAATGAGGTTTACATTGGCTGTGTTTCTGAAAACGATGCGCATTGTTTTGAATCTGGATGTACATTAAAAGATGTAAAGTATGCGCTAGACACTTTTTATGTTATGGTTGACACACATTGGTTAGATGTGCTGGAGGCATTTGCACAGCATGATTGTAATGTGATGCCAGTGCTAGATGATAATAATCAATATTTAGGTTATTATGAACTTAAAGATATTTTGCAGTTATTTAATGATTCTCCTTTTTTATATGAATCTGGAGCTGTAATCGTACTAGAAAAAGGTACAACAGACTATAGTTTTAGTGAAATTACTCAGATTATTGAGTCTAATGATTCTAAGTTATATGGTTGTTTTATTAGTGGTTATAATGATCATTTAACTCAGATAACTGTTAAGGTCAGTGCAGAAAATGTTAATCAAGTGCTACAAACTTTTAGAAGATATAGTTATGAAGTAGTCAGTGCTGCAGAGGAAGATACCTATCTCGATAATCTTAAAGAACGATCAGATTACCTTAATAAATACCTTAACATGTAATGAAGAAAATCGCTATTTACGGTCAGTATCTTCAAGAGGATAGTCTTTCTACTATTGCCAGTGTTCTTAAGCAATTGCATTTACGTGATTGTGATGTTTATATGGAGCAGGACTATGTTTCCCTTATTGGGGATAAGATTGATTTAAACATGGCAGGGACTTTTAAATCATTAGATACTAGTTTTGATTTAATGATCAGTATAGGAGGTGATGGTACTATTTTAAGAGCTGTATCCTATATCGGTAAGCTTAATATTCCTGTAATGGGAATTAATACTGGGCGACTTGGATTTCTCGCGACATTGCAGTCAGAAGAGTTAGAGCTCGCTTTTACTTTATTATTCAATAAAAAATACCGTTTAAGTAAACGCAGTTTAATCACAGCAACCTCTAAACATCCAGAAAATCATCTGGTACCAGATAACTTTGCACTTAATGAAGTAACAGTAAGCAGACAGAACACCACGAGTATGATACAAATAGAAACTCATCTTAATGGTGAGTTGTTAACATCATATTGGGCAGATGGGTTGATTGTTTCCACTCCTACAGGTTCTACTGGTTATAGTTTAAGTTGTGGTGGACCGGTAATTACACCAGATACTAAGGCATTGGTCATTACGCCTATAGCGCCTCATAATTTAAACGCACGACCGTTAGTCATTCCTGATGAAACTGTTATTACCGTAAAAGTTATGGGTAGAGAAAATGAATTCCTGGCCTCTTTAGATAATCGTATTGCTTCATATCCAGATGAGACTGAAATCACTTTAAAAAAGGCAGATTTCACCATTGATTTAATTGAATTAGAGCACGTGAGTTTTATAAAAACCATTCGTCATAAATTACTTTGGGGAGAAGATAAACGTAATTAGACAATAATTTTAAAGAAACCTAGTTTTACATTACTCACAATCATGCATGTTTACTCATGTCAGGTAATGAGAATTGTTATATTTGCACGTTTTAAAATTTCCATGCGTTTATTATTAGTTAGTTTTCTTTTTTGTTTCGCTTTCGCGAAAGCGCAAACCTATGAGGTAGGCCTTTTTACAGGTGGTAGTAATATCATTGGTGATGTAGGTAGCACGCAGTTTATAGATCCTGTAGATCTTACCGTAGGTGGTATTTTTAAATGGAATCGTAGTGATCGTCACAGCTTTAGAGCTTCGTTAATATTTTCTAACATGGTAGGTGACGATAATGATAGTGATGATATATCAAGAGATTTAAGAGGTTATAAGTATAATTACAACCTAATAGAAGCAAGTGTAGGGATTGAATATAATTTTTGGGAATGGGAACTTTACACGGGTAAACCTCAAATCGTGCCCTATATTTACACAGGGATTACTGGTTTTCAATATGAAGGCTTTAGATTAGATCAAGCTAGTAATCAACTAGTAGAAGATGACACAGATAGAGGATTAGCAATTCCGTTTATTTTAGGAGTAAAGTATAATATAGCACCTAAGCTGGTCTTAGGATTAGAAGCTGGTGTGCGATATACGTTTACAGATAACCTAGATGGTAGTAATAACGAGGATTTTGAAAATGTAAGCTTTGGGAATATTAACAATAATGATTGGTATGTATTCTCTGGTGTAACGTTAACTTATGCATTTGGTAGAAAACCTTGTTATTGTAATTTTTAAGAATGGATAAAAACGTACTACATACCCATAATATACCACAGCATGTAGCTGTAATTATGGACGGTAATGGTCGCTGGGCAAAAAAACAAGGCCTCATGCGAGTGCGAGGACATGAAAAAGGAGCAAAAGCTGTAAGAGAAACAGTTGAAACCTGTGCAGAGTTAGGTATCAAGAACCTGACTTTGTATGCTTTTAGTACAGAAAACTGGAAAAGACCTAAGCTTGAAGTAGATACTCTTATGAGATTACTGGTGTCAAGTCTTAAAAAAGAACTTCCTACTTTACAAAAAAATAATATTTCCCTTAAAGCAGTAGGTAGTCTTGAATTATTGCCTAAAACGGCACAAAAAGAACTTCAAGAAGTAATTACTGCTACAGAAAATAATAATCATATGAACTTAACTCTAGCCCTTAGTTACGGGTCACGTGAAGAGTTGATTACAGTTATTAAAAATGTAGCAAATAAGGTAAAAGAAGGAGAGATAGAAGTTGAGAATATCAATCAAGATACGATTAATGGTTTATTGTATACTAATTACATGCCAGACGTAGACCTATTGATTAGAACAAGTGGTGAGCAACGTATAAGTAACTTTTTGCTGTGGCAGATCGCTTATGCAGAGCTTTATTTCACTGATGTACTTTGGCCTGATTTCAGGAAAGAACATCTTATAGAGGCATTAAAAAATTATCAAGACCGAGAACGTAGATTCGGTAAAACGAGTGAACAATTATAGAATAATGACAAGACAGCTAGCACACTCGCTACTTATAGCAGTAGTATTTTTATTAGGAACTACTATAAAGGCACAACAGGCAGATACACCTATTGGAAACGCCACAAAATATAAATTAGGCGATATTACTGTAACAGGTAGCCAGACTTATAACGAAAACACCGTAATTGCCTTCACAGGTCTACGCAAAGGAGATGAAATTTATGTTCCAGGTCAGCGATTAAGTGATGTGGTTAAAAAATTATGGGATTTAAAGCTATTCAGTGATATTAGATTCTATAAAACCAGTGTCATTCCTGATCCAGATGGTGGTGAGTTAGAAATCATCAACCTTGAATTAAATATTGTTGAGGTTCCTAACTTAAGCAATGTAGAAATAACTGGTATCAAAGAACGAAAAGCTAAAGACTTAAGAGATGAACTTAAGCTTACTAGTGGCCGTAAAGCAACCGAAAACCTGGTTACCAACACACGTAATTTTATTGAAAATAAATACAAAGACGACGGTTATTTATATGCAGATGCTTTAGTTCGTGTACGCGAAGTAATCGATACAACAGATCAAAGCACTAATCGTGTTGATATGAAAATCGATATTAATAAAGGTGAGAAAGTAAAAGTTGAAGAAATAACTTTTACTGGAAACCAGTTGATTGAAGACAAGAAGTTGCGTAAAGCAATGAAAAACACAAAACGTCGCAATCCTTTTAGGTTATTAAAAAGGTCTAAATATATCGAGGCAGACTATCAAGAAGATTTAAGCTCTGTTCTTGATATGTATAAAGAAAGAGGTTTTAGAGATGCCCGTATTATAGGAGATACTCTTATAAAAAACAGTGATAAAAGGATTTCTCTAGATATAGAGGTAGAAGAAGGTAAAAAGTATTATTTCGGTAATATAGAGTTTGTAGGGAATACTGTTTACACAGACGATCAATTAAGGAGAATATTGCAAGTTGATAAAGGTGATGTGTATAATGGAGTAGCATTTTATGACCGTATTAGTAATCCACAAGATCCAGACTCTGATGATATCTCAAATCAATATCAAAATACGGGTTACCTATTCTCATCTGTAAATGCTGTTGAAACACGAGTGTATAATGACACCATAGATTTTGAAGTACGTATAGTAGAAGGTGAAGAAGCCTTCTTTAATAACATTACCGTTACTGGTAACACAAGAACTAACGACCATGTCATTTATAGAAATTTACAAACCACGCCAGGTGAAAGATATTCTAGACAAAAAATTATTAATTCAATTCGTGAATTAGGTCAGCTAGGATTCTTTAATCCAGAAACGATTAATCCACAACTTAAAAATGTAAGTCAGCAAGACGGTACTGTCGACGTTGAATTTGAATTAGAAGAAGCAGGTGCTAGCCAGATCGAACTACAAGGTGGTTATGGTGGTGGTGGTTTTGTGGGTACACTAGGTTTACGTTTCAATAACTTTTCTTTGCGTAACATATTTAATGGCGAGGCTTATGAGCCAGTGCCTATGGGTGATGGACAAACTCTTGCCATTAGAGCACAAGCAAGTACAATATTTAGAACCTATAGTTTGAATTTCACTGAACCGTGGTTAGGTGGTAAGAAACCAGTTTCATTTAATGTTTCGTTTTCACACAGTGAACAGTTCCGTGTTAATCAGCAAAATTTCAGAGAAGTCGATCGTAGTCAGCGATTCTTAATTACTGGAGGAACCATAGGGATTGCTAAACGTTTAGAGTGGCCTGATAACTATTTCCAATTTTCACAAGCTTTATCATTCCAACATTATAACTTGAAGAATTATCAAACTTCTTTATTTAATTTTCCTAATGGTTTTTCAAACAATCTAGCATATACCATCGGATTAAGTAGAAATAATGTAGGTGTAAACCCAATTTTCCCTACCTATGGATCATCATTCTCAATTACTGCAAAGTTAACTCCGCCATATTCCTTATTCAACGGTGTTGATTATGCTACATTAGAAGATCAAGAAGAATTCCAAACTAATGGTGAAGCTGATTTAGCAAAAATTGATCAAGAACGATTTAAATTCTTAGAATATTACAAAGTTAAATTTCAAGGTACTTGGTATACTCGTCTATATGATAAACTGGTATTGCAAACTAATACAGAGTTCGGTTTCCTAGGAGCTTATAATCAAGATCGTGGTCTTGTACCATTTGAACGTTTCTTTGTAGGAGGTGATGGATTAGGTGCGTTCTCATTAGATGGACGTGACATTATAAGAATGCGTGGATATGATAACTCATCATTAACTACAAATGCAGATGGAGATACCGTTTATAATAAATTCTCTTTTGAGTTGAGATACCCTATATCTTTAGAGCAAGCAGCATCTATTTATGTATTATCATTTGCAGAGGCAGCAGGTAGTTATAACAATTTTAGAGACTATAACCCGTTTGAGGTTCAGCGATCTGCAGGTGCTGGATTGCGTATATTTATGCCAGCCTTTGGATTGTTAGGTATTGACTTTGGATATGGTTTTGATAAAGTACCTACAGCAGTAAGTAATGATCCTAGTGGATGGAATGTTCACTTCATCATCGGGCAACAATTTTAAGAATGGCACGATATTTTCTATAAACACTTTGAGCTTATGAAAAATAAGATTTTTGTTATCAGTATAATGGCCTTCATGAGTTTCGCTTTCGCGAAAGCGCAAGGAGGAACTAGAGGTATTAGAGTAGGTTTTATTGATATGGAATATATTCTTGAGAATGTACCAGAATATCAAAAAGCATCTCAACAGCTAGAGCAAAAGATGGGTAAATGGAAGCAAGAAATTGATGCCATGAGTCTAGAAGTGCAACAAATGAAAGATGCTTTACAAAATGAAAGAGTCTTACTTACTAATGAGCTTATTGAAGAGAAAGAAGAAGATATTAAGATAAAAGAAGAAGAGCTTTTAAACTATCAACAAAAAAGATTTGGTCCTCAAGGTGATTTTGTTTTACAAAAAGAACAATTAATACAACCAGTACAAGATCAAGTTTTTAATGAAATACGTAAGATAGGAAGCCTTAAGAAATATGATTACATACTTGATAGTTCTGAGGCAGCAATGCTTTATAATGCAGAGCGTCATGATTTAAGTGATCAAGTGTTAAAAGCGATAGGAAGAACTGCAAAAATCGATTCTAGAAATAGAGGTAATGACAAAAAACCTACTAAAGAAGAATTGAGAGAACAAGAGAAAGAAGAACGTTACTTGTCTGTAGAAGAGGCAGAAACTGTAGAGAAAAAAGAAGAAGCAAAGGAACAACTAGTAAATGATAGAGAAAAGGCACGTCTAGAGAAATTAAGAGTGCGTGACTCTATCAAAGCAGCCAGAGCTGCAAAGTTTCAAAAGCGTAGAGATAGTATCATTGAGGCTAGAGAGAGACGCAAGGATAGTATACTAAAAGTACGTGAAGCAAAGAAGAAGGCTAATCAAAAAACGCCTCCAGGCGGTGAATAATAACACGATACCATTATATTTGCAGCCGCATTAATAGAAGTTAAAGCAAAACATTAATTAATAATTAGAAAATGAAACAAGTAAAAACCCTTATAACAGCAGTAGTAGTGATGTTTCTTATGGCAGGAATCAACACAGTGCAAGCTCAAGCTACTCCTAGTAAAGTATGTCACGTAGCATCTCAAGAGTTAGTGGAACAACTACCTCAAGCTAAAGCTGCTGATAAACAACTAAGAGATCTTGCTAAGACTTATGAAGCGACTCTAGGTGAAATGGATAAGGAATTGCAAAACAAAGCTGAGCAATTAAAAAGTCTTGCTGAATCACGTAGCGATGAAGAAAATCAACGTGCTTATCAAGAGCTTATGGCTGGTCAAAAGAAACTTGAAGAGTACTACCAAAGTTCTCAACAAGCTATGGCTCAAAAAAGAACAGACCTTTTAAAGCCTTTATATAAGAAAGTACGTGACGCTATTCAAAAAGTAGCTCGTGCAAAAGGTTTTGATTATGTCCTAGACTCTACTACAGGAACAGGAGTAATCATGGCAGATGGTTATGATATCACTCCAGATGTAAAAAAAGAATTAGGTATTACTCAGTAATTAGCTAATACTTATAAAAAAACCGCTTGGTACATCTAAGCGGTTTTTTTATGCGTTAAATTCTGGTAATCAGATTATCTTTATGTCATGAGTAATTTACAGCCTATTGGATTTTTTGATAGTGGAGTTGGTGGTACTTCGGTGTGGAAAGAAGTTGTGCAATTACTGCCACATGAAAACACGATTTATCTAGCAGATAGCAAGCATGCGCCTTATGGACGTAAGCCTAAAAATGATATAACTCAGTTATGTGTTAAAAACACAGAGTATTTACTTAGTCGTGGTTGCAAGTTAATAGCTGTGCCTTGTAATACTGCAACCACTAATAGTATATCATATCTACGTGAACATTATGATGTGCCGTTTATAGGTATTGAGCCTGCTATAAAGCCAGCAGCGCTTAATAGTACTACAGGTAAGGTAGGGATTCTAGCCACGCAAGGAACATTATCTAGTGAATTATTCAATAGAACTCAAAGAGCCTTTACAAAGGATGTAAACACTATAGAAATAGTAGGTACGGGCATTGTTGAACTTATAGAATCTGGCAAAAAGGATTCTGAAGAAATGAGAAACCTTTTGGTAGGTATTACAGAGCCTTTTATGATATCAGGTATAGATTATCTAGTATTGGGCTGTAGTCATTATCCTTACATTAAAGACATGTTACAAGAGCTGTTGCCTAGCCGTGTAAAAATCATAGATAGTGGAGCTGCTGTAGCAAGACAAACACTTCATATTTTAAAGGAGTTTAATTTACTAAATGACCAGACTTCGTTAGGTCATCATGAGTTGTATTCTAATCTCAATACTCAAGTGCTAGACTTACTAACTGTTGAAGTCAACGATAGAAAAGTGGACTATCTAGACTTTTAACTAAAGAATTTAAATAGTTCTAATTTTCTACTGGGACTCACCGGTAATTCTATCTTGCCCAGAATGACACTGCCGCCTTTACCTTTCTTATAGGCTGTTACATGCGAAGCATTTATTAAATGAGACTTATGAATTCTACAAAAACCTTTATCGGTAAGCATATCCTCAAAATGTTTTAATGTTTTAGAAACTAATTTATGAGAGTTTGCTAAATAGACGTTTGTATAATTATCATCTGCACTGCAGTAAATAATATCCTTTACTGGTATAACTTCAAAACCTTCTTGTGTTGGAATAGTAATTTTATCATTTAATTGAGAGCTATCTTGTTCTTTTACAGAAAGGCCGATATTTACTTCTTCCTCACGCTCTTTAATACTTTTTACAATATCGACAGCTTTAATAAGCTCGTCTATTTCGATAGGTTTTAATAAATAATAAGCAGCCTGTTGATTTAGTGCTTCTTTTGCATATTGATCATAAGCAGTTACAAAAACTGTTTCAAAATCTCTATTTCCTAGTTTGTCTAGTAGGTCAAAGGCTGTTCCATAAGGCATTTCTACATCTAGAAATAAAATGTCAATGTCAGTTTTACGTAATAACTGTAGTGCCTCATCGACGTTTGATGCTTCAGCAAGAACTGTGACGTTAGGACAGTACTTAGACAGGTATTTCTTGAGAATCTCTCTAGAGATTTGCTCATCTTCTACAATGATCGCTTTTAAATTCATAGAGCATTTTTTAATTAGAAACAATCATTTTAACGGTGACTGCAGTCCCTATGTCTGGAGATAGGCCAGCATCATTTACTATCATTTCAATCTGGCAATCGTGCAATTCATTTAGTAATGCTACTCTGTTCATGACATTGCCCAGGCCTTTACTTTCTCGTTTCTTTTGGTGTTCTGTTTTGAGCTCTTTGGACTTAGCTCTTCCTATTCCGTTGTCAGTTATGGTAACGATGATTTCGTTTTCTGCTTTCGCGAAAGCTACCTTTAAAAAGCCTTTCTCATCCTTATATCTCAATCCATGCCATACTGCATTTTCTATAATGGGCTGCAATAACATAGGTGGAACTTGTAAGGATGTGCCTTCCAGTAATGGATCTACTATAAATTCATAATCAAACTTATCTTTAAATCGCTCGTGTTCTAGTTTGAGGTAAAGACCTAACAGTTCAGTTTCTTTTTCTAGTGGTATAAAATCTAATTCTGAATTCTCGAGAACACTGCGCATGAGCTTAGAAAAGTCTGCTAGATATTTATTTGCAGCACGTTCATCATTCATTGCGATATAACTATTTACAGAATTAAGTGCATTAAAAATAAAATGTGGATTCATCTGGCTGCGCAGTGATTTGAGCGCTAATAAATGGTTATTAATGCGTTGCTGTTTATTGTTGCGCCACATAAAATATGCGAGAGAAATCAATAAAAGACTTAAGGCAACCAGTGAGTAGATGATCCAGCGTTGTCGATTGTTAACCTGTTGGGTTAATTCACGCTCTGTATTAATTAGCGCGATTCTATTTTCTGTAAGTTCCCGATCTTTCTCAAGTGTTAAAATGCGAGTTTGTCTATTTACTAGATCTTGTGCTTTACGAGTGTTTAAAGCTATTTCTTGTTCTTTTTGCTCATAAAGTCGGTCAACAGTTTCAATGTAAATCTCATTATATTTTAATGATTTTGCCGTGTTACCATTGGTGCGATAAAGTTTATAAAGATTACGCGCAGCCTCTTTTTTAGTATTTAGATCATCATTTGCACTAGCTTCCTTAAAACTGTTTTCAAAAGAAGCGATTGCTTCTACAAAATTATTTGTGGCTTTATAGGCTTCAGCAATTTTAAGTTGTTCTTTTTGTTTTGAGTATGCGGTTGTGACGTTATCCACAGGTGTATCTATAAGCGCGCCCACTTCTAGATCTTCCATAATGGTATCTTCTATCTCTATAATGTTACTAGAGCTAGGTGTGTCAAGGTTAGTTACCGTCGCCTTTCTTTTTGCAGTACTAGCTTTATCAATAAGTTCGATATTTTTTTTACGCAAAGCAATTTCTTTATCGTATTGTTGATTGCTATTATAAAAATCTGCAGTGGCAGATTGTGTGACCACATTACTTATAATCCCTTCATTTTTTGAATCTTGAATGGCGTTACTATAATAAGACTCTGCAGTAGTGACTTGTCCTGTTGCATTATAAACATTTGCAATATTAGTGTTGAGTTGTGGTAATAATGCTTTTAAATTATTTGTCTGTGCAGTTTGTAAAGCTGCTTTATGATTTTTAAGCGCTGCCTCGGTATTTTTAGTTATTTCATAGACATTTCCTAATGTTGTATATGCAGTTACTATTTGTTGAGTGGATAGTCCTGTACTGCGGTTAGAAGACGTTTTTATTGATCTTTCATTAACAGTAAGAGCTTCCAGTGTTTTGATCGCTTCTTGATAATTACCGTTGCTTTGTAGTGATTGGCCAAGTTTGAGTTGTCTTTGTGCTGTGTTTTCAGACTTAATCGCTGCTCTATAATTGGTAATCGCTAGGTCTGCTTGTTTGTTGAAAATGTATAAATCACCTAATGTTTCATAAGCACGAGCCTCTTTGCTAGTACTAATGCCACTAGAATTATTAGATAAAGCAGCAATTAAAAAGTCTGCCGTTTTTTGTGCATCCTTTTTAAGATAAACTTGGGCGCTATCCATTAACACTTCATAGCTCAATGATTTAAGGCGGTCTTTTTGTGAGAGGTCATCGATAACTTGAATCTCAATTTTATCATAACTTCTTATCGTATAATAAACAGTCTCAAAATCAGATCTCCTAATGATAATTTCATCACCTAGATTTGCTGGTATTTTAAAATAGCCTTGTAAATCTGTGGTTGCATATCGTCCCATAGGCCCTTCAATATTAACGCCAGATACAGGTTGTTTTTTATCGCTAATCACGCGTCCTTCTAAAACCATAGTGGTGCGTTCACTATTGGTCTTACGTGACTCATTACTTTGCGCCATAACCGTAGAGGTTAGACCCAAGGATAAAATTATATATAAGATTATTGCTCTCATTTCGGTTGTAAACTTAGGCATTAAAAGTTAGATAGATTCAAGCACTGTGCCGTTTATGAGCCGATTAGAGCTTATATATTCTGGTAATTAAGAAGTGTACTCGATAGAAATACCATTACACTCATTCATATACTGGTTTCACTCATTTGACATATTTATAAGAAAAGCATCCCAGTAGATTTGATTAAAATTCTAACAAAATGAAAATCATCTCAACGACATTTTTAATCCTTTGTGCACTTAGTTTGAGTGCACAGCATTTAGGTAATTTTAATAACCAAGCCTCGCAAATGGAAATCTCGAGAGCTAATATTGCAACCGCAGATATGGGTAATGCGAGAGTGATAGGTTATAACACCAGCCCGGCTGCAAGCGTGACTTTACAACCCAGTAATATATTAAACTTAAGCTTGCGCAGTCTTTATAACGTTGAGGCAACAGATTACACAGCAGTTTTTAATATCAACCAGGTAGGTGAGACGGCTGATGAGACCACACAGTTAATGAGTGATAAAATTAATGCCATTAAAGCTGAATTAAAAGGTAAAGGTTTCAATGGTCAATTTGCTATTGACATGATATCTTTTATGCCTCAGTATGAAATAGAAGTGACTAAAAAGCTTTTTAGTAAAACATATACAGAGGTTCCGGTCGGTTTTGAATTACAACAAAATTTATTGATTTCTTACCGTGATGATGCCGACTTTGAAAAAATACTGTCGGCATGTGCCAGTGCCGAGGTTTATAACCTAGTTAAAGTAGATTATTATGTGAAAAACCTAGAGGCAATATATGCTGATCTACAAACCAAACTACTTGCCGAAGTAAAAAAGAAGAAAGAATACTATACAGCATTGGGTTTTGATATGGCTGAATATGATGTCCACATGGCAGATGCAAAATATTACCATATGCCTAAGGATCACTATAAAAGTTATGTTGCAGCCAATAATATAAGTATGGATGCACTTAAACAGAAAAAAGGTGTGACACGTATTAAAAAACCTATTTCATATTATTATGATCCTATTCCTCATTCTGGTTATGATATTGTCGTAAATGCTGCTATTACTAGACCTGTAATACAACTAGGTATGGATTTAACATTGCGATATGTGCCTAAGCCTGCAAAGCCAATTGCACCAGTTGCACCAGTAAAAGAGCCTAAACCTAAAGTGTATGTCATATCGCCTACAGGTCCAGTAGACATCAAACAACTACCTAACTCTTAAACGCAAAACCATGGATAATTTTCAAAATATATTACTAGTTACCGTATTAATAACATTCATTGCATGTAATGGAGCAGCTATGGGAAAACCTGTAAATGACAATATTCCAGAGGTTGCTTTATTGGAGAGAAAGCCTTCTCAACCTATTCAACCAGCAACTATTCAAATAGCATTACTACTAGATACGAGTGGTAGTATGAATGGATTAATAGATCAAGCTAAAACTCAATTATGGAATCTGGTAAACAAAATGACTTATGCGCAGTGTAATGAAGTACAGGCTAATATTGAAATCGCGTTGTATGAGTACGGTAATACTACAATTCCACAACAAGAAGATTTTTTAAGGCAGATTGTTCCTTTTTCTACAGATCTAGATTTAATAAGTAAAGAATTATTTGCCCTTGATACCAATGGTGGTGATGAGTATTGTGGTGCGGTAATTAATCACGCAACTAAAAATCTAGAATGGCGCAATGGTACTCAAGATTTAAAGATGTTATTTATAGCTGGTAATGAATCTTTTCTTCAAGGCAATACTTCTATAGATGACGTTATGAAAGATGCTTCTCAAAAAGATATTACTGTTAACACTATATTCTGTGGTGATGCACAAACAGGAATCTCTTTGAAATGGAAAAACGCTGCTTTTTTAGGGAAAGGAGAATATATGGTAATTGATCATAATCAGCAAACTCAATATGTGTCTACACCATATGACGACCAGATATTACAGCTGAATTCACAGTTAAACAGCACTTATATTTCTTACGGAAGTCAAGGTCAATCTAGAATTGCACAACAAAATTATATAGATAATCAAACGGCTGGTGTATCTGTAACAGCAAATGTAAATCGCAGTGTTGTAAAATCAAAAAGTGTATATAATAATGCAGCTTGGGATTTAATTGATGCAGCAGAGGATGAAGAGATGCTAGAAGATTTAATTCTAGCAAATAAAAAAACTCTAGACGCAGATTTAAAAGATAAATCTATTGAGGAAATAAAGGCTATAACTCTAGTGAAAAAGAAGGAAAGGGAAAGCGTACAAAAGAGTATTATAGATTTGAGTGAGAAAAGAGAGGCTTATATAAAGTCGCAAAATGCTGGTGAAAATGGTCTAGAAAGCGCCATGATAAATGCGGTAAAAAAGAAAGCTGCCTTAAAAAATTATACATGGAAATAGTTGTAAGGATGTAGAGGTTGTTTTATCGCGCTTTCGCGAAAGCGTAATAAAACAACCTTTTAATTTTTAAAACAACATCTAATCCCTAAGACTGACAAGCTGTTGAAAAATGCTCTTTGAATTGCCGTAACTAGCGGTAACAGAATCGTATTTTTGATGCTCACTCATAAGTATACGGTTTGTCAAAGAAGGTTAAGAAGGTCACTCCATTAATGCAACAGTACAACAGGATAAAGACTAAATATCCAGATGCGTTGTTGCTTTTCCGTGTTGGAGATTTTTATGAAACCTTTGGAGAGGATGCAATTAAGACTGCACGTATTTTAAATATTGTCTTAACCAGTAGAAATAATGGTGGAGAACCTATTGAACTAGCAGGTTTCCCTCATCATTCTATGAATACCTATTTACCTAAATTAGTAAAAGCAGGTGAGCGAGTTGCTATTTGCGATCAATTAGAAGATCCTAAACAAACTAAAACGATAGTAAAAAGAGGTGTTACTGAGTTAATCACACCTGGTGTAGCACTTAATGATGAGGTGCTGCAGTCCAAAAGCAACAACTTTTTAGCCGCTGTATCTGTAAATAAGAATATTTATGGTGTAGCGTTTTTAGATATTTCTACAGGTGAATTTTTAGTGAGTCAAGGGTCAAGAGAAGAAATTGATAAACTGTTGCAAAACTTCAATCCTAGCGAGGTATTAATTAATCGTAAGGATAAGACGCTATTAAAAAATGACTTCCCTTACGATTTGCCGTATTTCTTTTTAGAAGATTGGGTGTTCCAAATAGATTTTGCCCATGAATCGTTATTAAAACATTTTAAAATCAATTCTTTAAAGGGATTTGGTATTGAAAAATTAGAAGAATCCATCATTTCTGCTGGTGCAATTTTACATTACTTAGAAGAGACCCAACATAACAAGGTAGATCATATTGCTGGAATCTCTAGAATCGCAGACGAGGATTATGTGTGGATGGATCGATTTACTGTGCGCAATCTTGAATTGTATCAAGCATTAAGTACAGGAGCAGTCACTCTGATAGATATTATAGATCAAACTACAACGGCAATGGGTGGTCGAATGTTGAAAAGATGGTTAGCATTTCCATTAAAAAATAAACAGCAGATAGAGAAAAGACATGATATAGTGGAGTTTTTTACAAAATCTGCAGAAACTTTGAATGCGATTAAACTTGAGTTTAAACGCATGAGTGATTTAGAGAGGTTAGTTTCTAAAGTTGCGGTAGGGAAAATATGTCCTCGAGAGGTTGTACAACTTAAAAATAGTCTTGAGGCCATTGAGCCAGTAAAAAAAATAGCTGAAAGTTCTGGAAATAAAGCCTTACAGGTATTAGGGGATAATCTTAATGCTTGTACACACATGACTCAATTAATTAAAGAGTCTATAGATGAGGAAGCTCCTGTAAATATTTTAAAGGGTAGAACCATCGCTGCTGGTTATAATAGTGAATTAGACGAGTTGAGAGGTCTCGCTAATAGTGGAAAAGAGTATCTGGATAACATGCTTGCAAGACACACAGAAGAGACCGGTATAACCAGTTTAAAAATTGCTAGTAACAACGTATTTGGATATTATATTGAGGTGAGAAATACTCACAAAGATAAAGTTCCAGAAGAGTGGATTAGAAAGCAAACACTGGTTAATGCAGAGCGATATATTACTGAAGAATTAAAGGAGTATGAATCAAAAATATTAGGAGCTGAAGAGCGTATTAACGCTCTTCAGCAAGAGCTTTTTGATAAAATAGTTCAGGAAATAGTGCCTTTTATAAAAGTGATTCAAAATAATGCTCAATTAATTGGACAATTGGATTGTTTGATATCATTTGCTGCCCATGCTGTCCAAAGTAATTATGTTAGACCGCAACTATTAGAAGGTGACGCTTTAGAAATAACAGGTGGTAGACATCCCGTAATTGAAAAGATGCTTCCTGCAGATAAGCCATATATACCTAATGATGTTTTATTAGATAGAGATCAACAGCAAATCATAATGATTACTGGTCCTAACATGAGTGGTAAGTCGGCAATATTGAGACAGACAGCATTGATTGTACTACTTGCACAAATGGGAAGTTTTGTTCCTGCGACAGATGTTAAAATGGGTATTGTAGATAAAATTTTTACTCGAGTAGGTGCAAGTGATAATATTTCTCAAGGAGAATCTACATTCATGACAGAAATGAATGAAAGTGCTAGCATACTTAACAACATTAGTAAAAGTAGTTTAGTGCTGCTAGATGAAATAGGAAGAGGAACAAGCACCTACGATGGGATTTCTATAGCGTGGGCGATTACTGAGTACTTACATGAGCATCCTTACATGCCTAAAACTCTTTTTGCAACTCATTATCATGAATTAAATGAGATGACGGAAATGTTCGACCGTATCAAGAACTTTAATGTTGAGGTAAAGGAATTAAAGGATAAAGTATTATTTATGCGAAAACTTATACCTGGAGGTAGTCATCATAGTTTTGGTATTCATGTGGCAAAGATGGCAGGAATGCCACAGCAAGTCATTAAAAAAGCAAATAAAATTTTAAAAAGACTTGAACAGAGTCATCAACAAGAGGATTCTAAAAAAGTTTTGCAGGATACTCAAGAAGAAGAATTGCAATTGAGTTTTTTCAACCTAGACGACCCTTTGTTGCAAAACATTAAAGAAGAGATACTTATGGTTGATATAGATACGCTTACTCCAGTAGAAGCACTCATGAAACTTAACGAGATTAAACGTATGCTTCAAGGAAAATAATTTTTATCAAATAATTTTAATTGAAACGCTTTGCAGATAAAGGAAAGTTGTTAAATTTGCACTCGCTTTGAAAAGCTTTTGAGTTTTTCAATTTTGCGAAAGTAGCTCAGGGGTAGAGCATCACCTTGCCAAGGTGGAGGTCGCGGGTTCAAATCCCGTCTTTCGCTCTAAAGTTTGTTCTTAAAAAGATTTTAATAATACCAATGATGTGTCGTGGACACAATCGCTCGAGTGGTGGAATTGGTAGACACGTTGGACTTAAAATCCAATGGGTAGTAATGCCCGTACGGGTTCAAGTCCCGTCTCGAGTACAAAGAGGTTATCTAGAAATAGGTAGCCTCTTTTTTATTATAATAATTTTTGAGAAATTGATTTGTGTAGAGCTTTTAAGGTAGTAGCTTTAATATTGATGTATAAAAAAACCGCCTTTTAGGCGGTTTTGTTTTTTAAAGAGAAAGTGGATTATTTTCCAATCATTTTCTTTCCAGCTTCAGTCGCTTTATCTGCAGCACCTTTAGCAGCATCACCAGCGTTATCAACTGCAGTGTTAGCAGCGTCTTTAGCTCCATCTACGGCTTTGTTAGCAGCATCTTTCACGTCACCAGCAGCACTTTCTACAGCATCACCAGCGTCATCTAAAGCATCTTTTGCATTGTCTAACCCTTCTTTAGCAGCGCCAGTTGCATTGTCAGCAGCATTTTCAATTGCGTCACCAGCATTTTCAATACCGTCCTGTGCACTTTCTACAGCGTCACCAGCAGCGTCCATTGCATCGCCAGCAGCATCTCCTGCAGCATCTGCAGCATTTTCAACGCCGTTTGCAGCATCTTCCATTCCTTTTTCTACTTCTCTACATCCTACTGCGAACATAAGAGAAAGAGCCATCGCTCCGATAAATAATTTTTTCATTTTGAGGTAGATTTATTGATTTATTAAACAAATGTATACTTTTTGATTAAATAACTTAATTTCTAAATTATAAATAGCTATTTATCGATTAGTTGTATGATTTCATCTATGATTTGAAGTTGAATGGTTGATTTCGTAATTGGATTTCAAAAAATCATCAGAGGTTCTTTAAAGTTTTTCACTTAGGTATTTCCAATATCTTTTAGGAACATGCTGCACATGTAGTTTGAGGTTTTTTCTTGACTTTATATTGGTACTTTGAAAATATTGATTCCATAGATCTCTATAATTATTTTCTTTTTCTTGAAAACCAGTCGTTAATTCAATATTGTTCTTATTAGAAGTAGCAGTTGTATTTAATATTCCTCGTTGATCTTTAGGAGTTTTAAAGTCTATATAAACTTCTTGTACTATATTTTGATCGTAGCTTATTCCATAGTTCCGACTCAAATCATATATGACCCAATTTTGATCAGCATATCTGTTTTTGAAATGTTTTGTAATTAAGGGTAAAACATTGAAGTCTGGTTCGATATTAGCATAGTAGTTTTTTTCATCTATTAAGTGAAACCTAACAAATGCCTCCATTCGATGCTTTTCACGACCTACCATCTTTGCTGCTTGTGCAATTTTTAATACACTTGGGTTAGTGAAATCACCGCTTGGTGTTTTTTGCTTTTGGAAAGTAGATTTTATATATTCATATATAGTATTTTCTATTCCATTTATTTCACTTAAGAAAGCGCAATACACTTGATGTGAGTCTCTATAATTGCATAGAGATTCAAAACGGTTCCATACTCGTTTTGCTTTATCAATATCTGTGGTAATGACCTCCATACCGTCAAAAAGATTTTTTTGTGTTTTGGAAGCTTTAGAAATAATAGGTGATTTTATTTTATGATCATAGATGATAAAAATCGTAGTTAATAATCCATTTAAACTACCATCATATAATAAAGTGGTAGTCATGAGAATAAATTGAGTTGATTGTTAAAGTTTTTATGATACTTACTATTAGAGTTAAGCATGATTAAGTTTTTAATTTTAGAACTAGTAAGATCTCTAGTCTCAAAATCGCGTGAGTCACAGGTCATGAAATATTTAGATCGATTCATAGCGATTCCTATTGCTTTCAAGTGTTGCCAATTTAGTTTTCTATATCTTCTGGCACTTATAATTTTACCTACAGATCGCATTCCTATTCCTGGCACACGAGCTATCATTCTTTTATCTGCCTTATTAATGTCTATAGGGAATTGGTCTAGGTTGCGCAATGCCCACGATAGTTTAGGATCTATATCCATATCAAGATTTTGATGAGTTTCATTTAATATTTCTTGAATATTAAAACCATAAAATCTTAATAACCAGTCGGTCTGGTAAAGCCTATTTTCTCTCATCATGGGCACCTCTGTACCTATTGCTGGTAATCTAGAGTCGTTTGCCACAGGTATGTATCCAGAATAGTAAACACGTTTCATTTGAAATTTATTATAAAAGAAATTTGCGCTATACATAATGTCGCGATCACTCTCACCTGTAGCACCTACTATCATTTGAGTACTTTGACCAGCTGGAGCATAAATAGGTGTATTTTTAATAAGTTTTTTTTCAGATTTATATATTTGAATAGAGTTTTGAACCGCTTTCATAGGTTTAATAAAATCTTTATGATCTTTATCTGGTGCTAGTAGTTTCAATCCAGCCTTAGTTGGGATTTCAATATTTACAGATAATCGATCTGCATATAACCCAGCTTCTTGCATCAGTTCATCGCTAGTACCTGGAATGGACTTAAGATGTATATAACCATTGAAATTCTCTTCCTCTCTCAGCTTTTTTGCTACTCTAATCAATCTTTCCATTGTAGCATCAGGACTTTTAAAAATTCCAGAACTCAAAAACAATCCTTCAATGTAATTGCGGCGGTAAAAATTAATAGTAAGATCGACCACTTCTTGTACAGTAAAAGCGGCACGTTTGATGTCATTAGACTTTCTAGTCACACAATAGGCACAATCAAAAATGCATACGTTGGTCAATAAAATTTTAAGTAATGATACACAGCGACCATCTTCAGTATAGGTATGACATATACCCATACCGCTTGAATCACCTAGACCTTTGTTCTTATTTTGCCTTTTACTTCCACTACTGCTGCAGCTCACGTCATATTTTGCAGCATCTGCTAGAATTTCTAATTTCTCTTTTATTCTCTCGTAATTCATGTGTATAGACTATTCAGACTTTTATTTGAACTCTTTTATATAATGATTGCTTTATTCTTATTATTAGATGAGAATCAATCAGTTTTACTTGACTTTCTCGATACTCTAGGTTGATGTGTTTTTATTTTTTCAAGAGGTAATTCTAGCTTACGATACCCATTACCATTTCCCATTCTACGATCTCGTAAGTTGGATTGCTTTTCTAAACGTTGCATGGTTTGGGGATTCTCTTCTGCATACCTCGGATCTTGAATATAATCGGCCTTATGCATGTTGTGTACCTCAATAGAAAAGAAATCAAATTCTTCTACCACCTTACCATATATTTTATAGATTCCGCTTCCGCGAAAGCTGATCTTAGAGGCCACAGGAGGAAACATAACCGTATCGAAAAAGTCACCGTTAATGTCTAAAAACGTACCGAACTGCATGCGCTTGCCTTTAGCAGTATGAGTGGTTTTAATGTTTACAACATAGCCATACATTAATATCATTTTATTGTGATGTGCTATCATTTCTGTACGGCCGTAATGATTTTGAGGTGGCTCTAACAGTAAATCAAAATGAGAGCACAAAGGAAACCCTAGAAGTTCTATTTGTTCATAAGCCATCTCTAAAGCGGTTGTGTGTAATCTGGGTATACTTGCTTCCTGATGCTCAGTAACAAATAATTTATTCTGTATATACTTTTGAGGTGACTTATCTAATTTAAAATGTGCGTGCCATAACAATTCATAGCGATCTATTCCTGTAAATCTAAAAGCATCTATGCGTATCAAAAGAGCTAATTGGTCAATGCTTATGAGTACTCGATCTATGAAATCTTCTAAGAATTTAAAAACTCCATTAAGATGACGAGCCTCTATTATGCGTATCATAGTTTTTTTCTCTAGCTCTTTGAGATAGCTATAGCCCAGGTAGATACTAGTTCCTTTTATAGTATTAGCAATATCGCTATGGTTAACACACGGTGATTCTATAGTTGCACCACACATCTTTGCTTCATGAACATAGAGCTCAGGCCTGTAAAAACCACCACCATTATTTAATGTGGCTACCATATACTCTAGTGGAAAGTATCTTTTAAGATAAAGGCTTTGGTAACTTTCTACAGCATATGATGCAGAATGGCCTTTTGCAAAAGCATAACCAGCAAAACTCTTAATTTGATTCCATATTTCTTGTGTCTGTTTAGGATCATGGCCTATATCGATACAGTTTTTAAAATACTTTTGTTCCACCTTTTGAAACTCTTCACGAGAACGATATTTTCCGCTCATTCCACGTCTCAATACATCTGCCTCAGCAAGATCTAGCTTTGCATAGTAGTGAGCAACCTTAATGACGTCTTCCTGATAGACCATAATACCATAAGTTTCTGGCATTATTTCTTGCATAATGGGATGTGCTTCTTTGCGCTTTTCAGGATAGCGTGTACGCAAAATAAACTCGCGCATCATACCACTTTGGGCTACACCTGGACGTATGACAGAACTTGCAGCAACCAGTCCTATATAATCATTAGTGGCTAGTTTGCTCAATAGCATTCTCATCGCTGGTGATTCTATATAAAAACAACCTATGCATTTTGCTTGTGAGATCATGTTATTAATCTCTGGATCTAGCATAAACTTTTTCACATCGGTTTGTAGATTTGCTATAGTCGCATCGGGTTGATTGTACTTAATGATCTCTATGGTATCACGTATTTTCCCTAGGCCACGCTGTGCTAGAATATCAAATTTGTGAATCCCAGCATCCTCAGCAATGTGCATATCAAATTGAACCGTACGATAACCTTTGGGCGGTAAACTGGTAGCACTGTAGTAATGAATAGGTTTTTCCGTGATTAAAATTCCGCCAGCGTGTATGCTTGTATAATTAGGCATGCCTTTTATTAAATGACTGTATTTTAATACCAGTTGGTGCATTTGATCTAGTTGCTCTAGTTGAAAATGACCAGTGGTAAGCATATCTATATCTGTTTTAGGCAACCCAAAAACTTTACCTAATTCTCTTACTACTGCTCGATATTGAAAAGTATTATAAGTGGCTAGCAGCGCTACATTATTAAATTCATTGAATATAAAGCGTGTAATATCTTCTCTGTCGTCCCATGCAAAATCGATATCAAAATCTGGTGGACTGGTTCTATAGTCATTAATAAAACGTTCAAAGTATAGATCTAGTTCTATCGGATCAACCTCTGTGATTTTAAGTAAATAAGCTAAAATGCTATTTGCACCACTACCACGACCTACATAAAAAAATCCTTTACTGCGAGCATATTCACAGATGCGCCAGTTGATTAAAAAATATGCAACAAAACCTTTTTTATGGACTATACCTATTTCTTTTTCTATGCGCTCAATAACAACTGTCTTATCCTCTCTGTCTCCATATCTATCCTTAATGCCTTCATAAGCTAACTTTCTCAGTTTTGCATAATCTGCTTCTTTACTAGTGCTGTAGACTTGTTGATTTGCGTTAAGTTGTGCGTTTTCAAAATTGAAACTGACATGACATTGTGATAATAATTGTGTCGTGTTTTGAAGGATTATCGGATATTCTTTAAAAACTTTTTTTAATTGAGAAACTGGAATCATTTGTTGCTCAACATTACCTTGTTGCGACTCTGGTAGCTGACTCAAAAGAATATTTAGGTCTATACAGCGCAATAGGCGATGTGCGTTATAGTCTTTTTTAGACCTAAAACTTACTGTTTGCATCACAACCATTTTATCCAGCATGTTTACATAACTAGTAAATGGCATTTTACGTAATGTGGTTGTAGAGATACCTATGAATTCGCTTTCGCGAAAGCGAACTTTATCAAGCTCTATTGCTTTATCAAACGGATATATAAGGTATACATTATCAAAGGCTTGTGGCTCTGAAGGAAATGGAATTTTATTTTCTAGATGATACGATAGAAAAGTATTAAGCTCTTGAAACCCATCATTGTTTTTTGCAATACCAACGTATTGTTGATGATGATTGTTTCTGAAATCTATACCCAGCACGCCATGTAGTTGATGTTGTGCACATAGTCTTATAAAATTTAAACAGGCGCTGGTGTTGTTAATATCTGTAAGGACAATTGTTTTCACACCATTTTCTAGGGCTAGTTCAATGAGATCTTGCTCATTAAAAGTGCCATAACGCAAAGAGTAATATGTGTGATTATTTAAATACAAGTTGAGTATTTTATTGTTTACGATGTGCTAGGACTACTGGTGGTAGCCCATTAAATGGATTTAACATTCTGCCTATGGTTCTTGATTCCATTCCAGCTGCTCTCATAACAGTCCTGTCTCCATATTTTTCTCTTATTTTATCTAATGCTTTATATAAATTCATAGAGGTTTCATTATCGTCAAAGAGGTTGATCTGATAGTGACCGTTAACAATGTGAGAGAACTTTATTCCTATTAATCTTATCAATAATCGACGATTGTAAAGTTTTTCAAAGATTTCTATGATATGTGGAATTAAAATATGATCTGCACTACAATAAGGGATGCGCATTTGTTTAGTATACGTGTTAAAGTCAGAGTATTTTATTTTAACATTAATGCAACCAGTTAACTTATCACCACGCCTTAATTGAAAAGCTAGGTTTTCTGTCATGGCAATTAGAATGGATTTGAGTTTTTTAATATCTATGGTGTCGCGATTAAAAGTGCGCTCTGTACTAATAGATTTACGTTCATTAAATGCGACGACTGGTCTGTTATCTATTCCTTGTGCACGTCGCCATATCAGACCTCCATTTTTACCTAGTACATTAATCATCATTTCTTCAGGCATTTCTTGAATGGTGTGGATACGTTTAATGCCTAGATGTCTCAATGTTTGATATGTTTTATCACCTACTTGTGGTATTTTTTTTATTGAAAGTGGTGCTATAAAAAGTTTTTCTGTCCCTTCAGAAATCATAAGTTGACTGTTTGGTTTTGCTTCACCTGTCGCGATTTTTGAAACCACCTTGTTTGTAGATAGACCAAAGGATATAGGTAATCCAGTCTCGTCGATGATTTTTTTACGTATTGCTGTTGCTAGTTTATAACATCCATAAAAGCGATCTGTTCCAGATAGGTCTGCATAAAATTCATCAATACTAGATTTTTCAAAAAGAGGAGTTTCTTGTTTTATAATTTCAGTCACCTCATCAGAGTGTTTTGAATAAATACCAGCATTACCTCTTATCACCACAGCTTCTGGACATAGTTGTTTTGCTAGTTTCATAGACATACCACTATGGACACCATAACCTCTAGTTTCATAACTGCAGGCTGCTACAACGCCACGATCACTAGTTCCACCTACTAATATCGGACGATTTGTAAGACGTGCATCCATTTTTCTCTCTACAGAAACATAGAAAGTGTCGAGATCTAAATGTAGGATTTGTTTATCGCTCATAGCTTTTATTCTTTGAAGTGGTGTGACAGTTTTAATTACATATTGCTTAAAACAAGCGGTCAAAAAACCTCACAAGATTTTTCCTGTGAGGTTTATAGGCTATAACTCGTTTTTATTTATGTCTACAGTTTAATTAATCGGTCATGTTTTTAATAACTAAATCATTTACTGTAGGTTCCATAAAACTTACAAAGCCTTCTTTTTCAATTTCATTTTTAAAATGAATACCATTTTGAGACAGTACTTCATTTAGTGTGTGATACACCTTATGTATAAGGTCTTCTGTTTCGGCTATTTTATCTGACCAAGATTTTACTTTGTAAACTACCTTCATAGTTGTTTGGTGTCCTGTTTTTCTTGACACCATAAGTTGTTCTACTCGTTGTGTCAGTTCTGTTTTTATGAGTTCTATGTTCATATCCTGATACATTTTTAAAATAAAATGAATTGATCTCCTTCTACCAGACGTTCTTCCCTTATAGTAAATGAATGGTCCTCTGCATATTTAAGGCGCTCGTATAAACAGCGGTCATAATCTTTAAATAATTTCTCGCCAGTAGGTTTTAATAATTCAAGACCATTTGCATCTGGTTTTTTAATCTTTTGAGATATAGGGTAAGCATTAAAACCTTTAGAGTCAAAAGGCTTCATTAACTTTGAAATCTCGGTAATACTTAAGTCAGGTTGTATCCAGCGTTGCTCATCTTCTTTACTTAAAATTACTGGTGATCTATGATGACCTATACGGTTGATTAATCTGTTTGCCGTTGTAGTAACCATGGCTACTGTATGATGAATTTCTCCAGTAAGTGGATGTTGCCATGAATCATGTATACCAGCTATAGCAAATGGGCCACGATCACGATTAGGATAAACCAGAAAAGGCTTGTTTAATTTCTCTTGCTTTGGGCCTTCAATAAAAGCATCTACTAAAATTAAACATCGTTGAGATTTAATGGCATGTCTGAACATAGGTTTATTAAATATTCCTAATGTTCCCTTATAATCCATTTCATTTTCTATGTTATTACTGCCTTCACTACGGGCATTTAACATGTAGGTTTGCTTATGTGCCCAGTGTGGTGTAAAACCATAAGTAAATAGTTGAATTTCACCAGGAGCTTCACTTGTAATTACAGGAAGTTGCTCACCAGCAGATATATTTACATTCTCTGGCAATTGAACATTGTTTTTAAAGACAGCATTAAAGCGCTTTTCTAATTGCTCTTGCGGTGTTATTATAGTTGCTCTTCCACACATAATATTTTGTTTTATGGAAATATTCCAAGAATCATTCCGTTTTACATTTCAAATATATGGAATAATTCCAATAAATAGGAAATAATCCTATGTTAAAATTGGAATTATTCCTAAAAGGCCTATATTTGTTCTATGGCACAAGAGATATCTATAGAGGCACAACGCTTTAAAAAAGTAAGAGAAGAGTTAGGGAAAACCCAATCTGAGTTTGCAGAACTGCTTGACGCAGGAAGTACAACTGCAGATATTGAACGAGGTAAAAAGAAAATTACTGGTAAAATTGTGACCGAGCTCTTGCGTCAGTTTCATATAAACCCATTATGGTTATATGGCAATAGTTATAATAAACATTTAGAAACCACCTCGAGCACAGCCCCTAAAATTATAAGCATGGATACTAGTGATCGAGAAAATATGATCATGGTACCTATAAAAGCCAGTGCAGGTTATGCTACTAATGTACTAGATACTGATTGGTATCAAGATTTGCCTGCCTTTAGCATTCCTTTACCTCAATATAAGGAAGGTAGTTTTAGAGCTTTTCAAGTGCGCGGCGATAGTATGTTACCTGTATTACAACCTGCAGAATGGGTAATGGGTAAAGCAGTAGAAAGTGTAAGGCAAGCAAATGATAACCGCATACATGTGGTGGTGACGGCAGACACGGTTGTTGTAAAAAAACTACGCAAGTCTGAGATAAGTGATTTAGTAAACCTTATTTCTTTAAATAGAGATTATCCAGTTATAGAACAATCTATTTCTGAAATTAAAGAGCTTTGGGAAGTAAATTCAAAGTTGAGCTTTGATTTAGATGTGCATGAAGGTGAAGAAGCCATGATTTCTTTAAAACAAGGCTTGGATAGTTTGCGCGATGAGATTGCTCAGCTTAAAAAATAGGTGTAGAATAGGAGGTTTTTGTAATTCGCTTTCGCGAAAGCGAACTACTTATAAACACGCTAACTTAATGGAGCATTAGTCATGAGTTTTTATAAACTATATAATTTCTTACGAGACCTACAAAAAAACAATTCTAAAGACTGGATGGATGAGAATAGGTCACAATATCTAGAGGTGCGCAACTGGTATATCCAATGGCTAGACGAGTTGAATACAGAACTAGTTAAAGTTGATAAGGGTTATCATGATACACCAGGTCGTAAAGCGATTAATCGTATTAATAATAATTTGATGTTTCACCCAAATAAACCGGTTTATAAAGATCATTTTGGTGCTGGAATGGACCTTGCTGCAAATGGGAAGCAAGGTGATTTTTATATACATCTAGGGACACGAGAATCTTTTATCGCTGGTGGGTTTTATAAACCTAAAAAAGAAATTCTTAGCTCATTAAGGGATGCTATAGATTATAATGGAGCTGATTATAAAAAGATTCTCAATAAAAAGTCTTTTAAAGACACTTTTCATATCATTAATGATGGCGATTCCTTAAAAACAGCACCTAAAGGATACTCTCAAGATCATGAGCATATCGACTTATTGCGATTAAAAACATTTGCGGTTCAACACGATTTAACACAAAATGAAGTGCAAGCTGATGATTTTAAAGCAAAGTGTATCGAGGTTTATAAAGAATTGAAACCTTTTAGAGCTTATCTAAATAAAGCAGTTACAGTTTAATCTTCTTTATAAAATACCTTAAACTCTGCGCCGATACCATAATTATCATGACCACTACGCACTAGAGAAGAATTTGGGTTGTAATTAAGATCAAATGGAACCCATTCTTTATTATTATAAAAAATACGTCTTACCCAAGTTTGTTTTCCTTCTACCTCATTAGTAAATGGTAATAAAGGTCTATAGGTGGTAGATACTTTTTGTAGACCTCTTACAGTCTGTATTTCTCTATACTTTTTTGCTTTAATTAATTTACCGTCTGGTGTAGTATATCCTAAAATTTGTATGGCAGCAAATATTCCATTTTTAGGAATATTAATATTTAAATGATCGATATCTATTTCGATAACATCATCTGATTTTTCAGTAATGACATAGGTCATACTAGGATAAAAAGATCGATGCGAAGGCTGTCCATTTTCAACATCATAAAACATAATTCTTACCATAGTAGAAAAGGCCCTTAATTTCCCTTTTTTACTAACTTGACTTTCTTCCTTTACAATAGGGAATTGTAATTGTGATATACGTGTAGGTTGATTGTCAATCCTATCAAAGCGTACAGCGATTTCTGATTCTACAGTTGGTAACCAGCAATTAAAGTAATTATCATGCGCTATGGGTTTCTGCTTTTTCTTTTTGAACTTACCATTCAGTTCTGCACTAAGCATAACAGCCTCTAATTGATCTGCTTCTTGAGTCAATAGTATTTCAGTATTCACCAAGTTTGCTGCAACAGTTAGGTCTTGATAGCCTATTGATGATATGTAAAGAGAATCTACGTCTTTATAAAGCTTCTTAGTAAATCTGAAAATACCGTCATCATCTGCAAAAGTTCCCTTACCATTACCAAAACTTATCGTCGCAAAGGGAACTCCTTTTTTAGAAGTAGTATCTTTAATAGTAATGTCCTGACCTGTTGAGATTAAAGAACATATTAATACACTAAGAAATAACCAGTTTTTCATCAATTTGTTTTAAATAATTAAGCACTTCTCGAGTAGCACCTGTATTACTATTAATCCAGTGTCCACAAATCATTCCAGTTTTATCTCTCAAGAAATCATCTGTTAGTAGTTGATCCATAATTTCCATCAACTCGTCAGGCGTTGATACTGAAAATAATCCGCCTAAATCTTCCAACTTACCAGCTTCTGGAAATTTTTCATAGTTATTACCTATGATAACAGGCACGCCATAGGTAGCTGCCTCTAGTATATTATGTAAACCGCTAGTTCCCATCGCTCCACCTACATAGGCAATTGTAGCATAACTATAAACCTTAGTTAACAAACCTATAGTGTCGATAACTAAAATATTGCTTTGTTGTAAGGCGGTAACACTTTTGGGCGTCAACGTTTTTTGATTTCGCTTCAAAGAAGACCATAGTATAGGTACATCATCGAGCTGTCCCACAAGTTGTTTTATCTTATCTGATCCAGTTTCATGCGGAGCAATAACAACTTTACAATCACCAGATTCATAGTTTTCTCTGAGCCATTTTTGTAGCACTTGAATATCTTCTGGCCAGCTACTACCTACTACAAGACATTTTTTATCACCTACAAATCTATCTAAGAAATCGAGTTGATTGTCTCGTTCAATAAGATGACTCGCACGATCAAATCGGGTATCACCGCTAACTCTTGCATTATGATAGCCTAATCGGTTAAGGTTCCTATAAGAATCTTCATTTTGTAAAAAGAAATGATTTATTGCTTTTAAGTATTTAGTCATCCAGCTCCCATACCATTTGTTAAACGACATGTTTTCTCTAAAAACTCCACTAACTAAGATGGTCACGATATCTCGTTTTTTGAGCTCATTTAAATAATTGGGCCAGAATTCGTACTTCACCATAATGGCTAGTGACGGCTCTACAATCTCAACAAATTTTGATGCGTTAGCAGTAGTATCTATGGGTAGATAACAAACGGTATCTACTAGTGTTGTGTTTTTTTTGTTTTCATAACCGCTTGGTGAAAAGAAGGTTAGGACAATTTGATAGTTTTCTCTATTTAATTTTTCTAATACAGGAACTACTTGTTCAAACTCACCTAGACTAGCAGCGTGTACCCATATTTTAGGCATCGTTTTCTTAATACTTTGATCTAATATATCCCAAGTATGAGCGCGACCTTTAGCTCCTAGTTGAAGTTTTTTATTAAAAACGCCAGCGATAGGTAATAGGGCTTTAGTAATGGTAATAAGACTGTCGTATAATAATTTCAATCTAATAGGTTTTAATCAAAAATAACATAAAAATTACGCTTGGGAAGACCCGTGATTATTACGTATTTTTACAAGACTCATCACAGTAGTCGTGATGATATTAATATCTTTCTTAAATGCGTAAAATTCAGATGGTTGACCTTAAAGGTCAATACGAAAAAATAAAAGATCAAGTCAATAATGGCGTGATGAGTGTTATCGAATCTACAGCTTTCATTAATGGACCAGAAGTTCATAGTTTTCAAAAAGAGCTAGAGGATTATTTAGATGTAAAACACGTTATTCCATGTGCAAATGGGACTGATGCGTTGCAAATAGCGATGATGGGTTTAGGTCTGCAACCTGGTGATGAAGTGATTACTACAGATTTTACATTTGCAGCAACGGTAGAGGTTATTGCGTTACTTAATTTGACTCCAGTACTTGTTGATGTGAATCCGTTTGATTTTAATATCGATACTGAGGCGATTAAAAAAGCAATTACTCCTAAGACCAAAGCTATTGTTCCTGTACATTTATTTGGACTTGCGGCAAATATGGATGAAATTATGGCGATTGCCAAAGAGCACAACCTCTATGTCATTGAAGATAACGCTCAAGGGATAGGTTCTAGTTACATGCATAGCGACGGTTCTAAATCCAAAACAGGAACTATTGGTCACGTAGGAACAACTTCTTTTTTTCCATCTAAGAATTTGGGATGCTATGGTGACGGTGGAGCCATCTTTACAAATGATGATGAACTAGCACATACCATTAGAGGTGTTGTAAATCACGGTATGTATGAACGTTACCACCACGACGTGGTAGGTGTAAACTCGCGACTAGACTCCATGCAGGCAACTGTTTTAAGAGCAAAATTACCGCATTTAGACTCTTATAATAATGCCCGTAGAGATGCTGCCAGAAAATATACAGCTGCCTTTGCCAGCAATGAAAAAATCATTACACCACTAGTATGTGATAGTTGCGATTGTCATGTATTTCATCAATATACTTTGGTGATAAAAGATGCAAACCGTGATGAACTGGTGAAGCATTTACAGGCAAACGACATTCCATGTGGTGTTTATTACCCAATACCACTGCACCTTCAAAAAGCATATGCTGATGATCGATATAATGAAGATGATTTTAAAGTGACTAATCAACTTGTTAAGGAATGTATCTCATTACCTATGCATACAGAGCTAGATGATGAGCAAATCAAGTTTATTACAGACGCTGTTCTGGAATTTGTAAATCGATAGAACATGACTCATCGCAGTCTATTAACTATAGTTTTAAGAATAGCAGGAATTTTTCTTTTCACTAAGATTTTTGATCATTTTGGATCTTATATATTTTCGATTTGGTCTATATCTGCGATGGATATTTTAGATAAAACAGTTGAGGCGATGGATAGGTTTTATTTCTCAAATCTATTCTTATTAGTTGTAAATATTCTGGTATCCTTTATCCTTATCATTAAAGCAGAATGGATTGCAAAGAAATTAGTAAAAACAGAAGAATCGATATCTATAGATTTAAATGTAAAATCACTGACTAAAGTTATTCTTTTAACTACAAGTATCATCTGGATTGCTCGGTCGATATATTTACTACCTCAAGCGATTGAATTCTTTTACTCATTCATAAATACTATTTTTGATAATTGGAAATCTTCTGCTTCTGACTTTAAAATTATGCCATATCTGTTAAGATTTGTATTAGCTATAGTTTTCATTTTGAGAATTGATAAAATTACCAATTGGATTACTAAAAAGATTTAATTTTAGGTCTAATAATTGATAATAAAACCACTATGAAAGCAAAATTAAACATTCTTTTTATAGTGGTTTTTCTTTTTTCCGCTTTCGCGAAAGCGCAGTTAAAAACAGGTCACTGCTATTTTATAAATGCGGAGAATGGTTTAAATCTAAGAGAAGGACCAAGTGTGAGTCATAAGATTGTTGGAAAATTTCCCTATGGTACCCAAGTGAAAGTTATTGAAAATGTTCCATCAGTAGGGAAAACTTTTGTGATGGATAATGGCAAAAAAGTATACGGAAGTTGGGTGCGTGTTGAACCTACATTTAATAGCGATTACTATAAAAATACAAGATTATATCTTTTTGACGCTTATCTGAGCAAGCACCTGACTACAATCCCGCCACAAAGCCTTCATAACTTTGTAGAGCTTTATGATAGCGCGGCGCATGACGATTATAAACCTACTAAAGGTGTTTCTTCCAGAAGAGAAATGTGGGAAACAGGAACACATTGCGATGTACGTTATGAATATAATCCAGCCGCAAAAGAAGCACTCAAAGATATTATTCAATTTGAAATAGTCAACCGAGAAGATTACATCAATAAAAAAATCATAGGGAACTATGAAATTGATACCTCTTGGCAACCTAAAAAATTCAAATTAGAGAACGATTATCGACCTGTGGAATGGGAACAGTATTACTTGCCATTAAATGGTGGTAAAGATTCTGTTTTAATAAAAGATAATCTGGGAGAATGGGCTTCAAAAACAGAGTACTACGGTCAGATCCATGAATTAGACAGTTATTTAATCTCAGGCTTTGCCGAAGATGCAGAGGTCATTTTAGTAAATCGCACCACTGGTAAAAAAACGATGCTCTCGAGTGGATTTCCTACTATTTCCCCAAATGGAGAATACCTTATTGCAGAGTATTACAACGGTTTTGACAACACCACTTATTTTACTGTCGGTGAGTTTGATGAAGAAGCCATACCGCAAGGAGCTTTTATCACTTTTTCTAGTTGGATTACAGCTGGTGAATTTTTCTGGATTGCAGAGAATGAATTTATAATGGGCGTGTTGCCTATGGATAATGTGACTCTTTATGGCGAGGAGTTGAAAGACTCTAAGGTTATTTATTTAAAAGGAACCATTAAGTTTTAAGGGATGAGAATACTACTTATGGTTTTATTGTTTTTGAATTACGCTTTCGCGAAAGCGGAAACCAAACCATTATACGATAAAGAGTGTATATACGTGATTGCAAAAAACGGTTTAAACATGCGAGATACAGCTGGGCCAGAAGGAAATGTAATCACAAAATTCCCTTACGGAACCAAGTTAGACTGGTCGCCTCCAGGTTCTAGAGACGTGAAGTCTTACGTAATGGATAATGGAAATAAGTTAGAAGGATATTGGGTGAAAGTATGGAAAAGTGTTCCTTACGAAGATTTGAAAGGTAACCTAGGTGGTTATGTTTTTAGTGCCTACTTAAGCTATCATTTAGATGAATTACCAGAGCCTGCTTTATATCTATTTAACGGTTTTGAGTATGCAGGCCGTGATTATGAAATCCAATACAGCGCTCATTATCAAGTGGATGAAGATACTTATAATTATAGTGCTTACATAGATTGCTATCCACGTTATCAAGAACACGTTGAAGAATTAGCGGTAGATAATAGAATAAAATCTGAATATGGAGATGATGCTACCGCTTTTCTAAAGTCTAAAATTAAAATAGAAGCAGTCGAGCTAGAAGAGGTCATTCATAAAAAGAAGATATCGCCTTATGAAATAGACTACTCAAATAGGCCAGAGTATATCTATACAGAAGGTAATGAGAAAGATGGCGGCTGGTTTGATTTTTATTTACCACTAGATGATGGTTCCACTAAAAAAATAGGAACCTGGCGCGGTGAGTTTACATCGAGCAACTATTATGTAGGTTTTATAAAGGTTTTGAATTGTTATTTGATATACAATGATTTTGAAGGAATTACTTACTACGGTATTGACAGGACAACAGGAAACAGAAAGGAAATTACCATTAATGTTTCTCATAATGGGATGTACGCTGTGCAATACGATAATCATTTTTTAGGCTACAACGCTCAACTTCAAATCAAGTATTTAAATAAAGACTTAACAGCTCATCAATTTTTGAACATTGAGTTTCAATCTTGGGTTATTGATGAGGATTTAAAAAGTTCCTTTTGGATATCAGATAACGAAATTATTTTAAAAGTCCATCCTATAGATAGTGCTGTTATGGGAACTTATTATGACGATCGCAAAGAAGAGCACAGTTGGCAGTATCTGAAGTTGACTATTCAATAATCGATTTATAGAAGCATTTTCATAACTTCACGATTCAAATGATAGGTTATGAAATTTAAATTTACATTCTTTTTATTACTAACGGTTTTTATAGCTGTTGCTCAAGATAGCATGACCTACATTCATGCTGGTCACTTGCTGGATACTAAAAATGGTAAATGGCAAAATCAAATGACTATTACGGTTAAGAATGATCGTGTCTCAAAAGTCGAAAAAGGATTTATAGATGTACCCGAAGATGGGACTTATATAAACTTAAAAGATAAATGGGTCATGCCTGGATTTACAGACATGCACGTGCACATGGAGACAGAATATAATCCGCATGCTTATGTGGCAAAATATGTGGATGACCCAGCAGATGTTGCCTATAGCTCTGTCCAATATGCAGAGATTACTTTACTATCTGGATTTACAACTGTGAGAGATTTAGGCGGTAGCGGTATCAATATATCTTTAAGAGACGCCATTAACTCTGGTAAAGTTCCAGGACCTAGAATATTTACTGCGGGAAAATCTATAGCCACAACTGGTGGACACGCAGATCCTACAAATGGAAGCAATCAAGCATTAATGGGTGATCCAGGACCACGTGAAGGCGTTGCAAACTCACCTGCAGAAGGTCGGGAAGCAGTAAGACATCGTTATAAAAATGGTGCTGATTGTATAAAAATAACGGCGACTGGTGGCGTCTTAAGCGTTGCAAAAAATGGTAGCAATCCGCAATTTACTATAGAAGAGATTAAAGCAATTACTGAAACTGCTGCAGACTATGGATTTCACGTCGCTGCACATGCGCATGGTGATGAAGGAATGCGTCGCGCTGTTTTAGGTGGCGTGAAAACTATTGAGCACGGAACGTATATGAGTGAGGAAACGATGGGTTTAATGAAGAAAATGGATTGTTATCTAGTACCTACTATCACCGCAGGAAAAGAGGTTGCTGAAAAGGCCGAAGTAGATGGTTTTTATCCAGCTATAGTAGTTCCTAAAGCAAGAACGGTAGGACCACAGATTCAAGGAACTTTTGCTAGAGCTTATAAACGTGGAGTGCCTATCGTTTTCGGTACTGATGCTGGCGTATTTGCACATGGTAAGAACGCAAAGGAATTTGGGTATATGGTGGAAGCAGGAATGCCTGCCATGGAGGCTATTCAAAGTGCCACAATTACACCAGCGATGATTTTAAAAGAAGAAAATAATATAGGTCAAATCCAGCAAGGATTCTATGCAGACATCATAGCTGTAAATGAAAACCCAGTAAAGAATATAGCTATTCTAGAGAAAGTTAATTTTGTAATGAAAGATGGTGTGGTTTATAAGAGGTAGGTTTTCCTATTAAAATACGGTCAATAATTGAGTTAAATACTTTATTATATTTGTAGGATAATAACCGTAAAGTGTTTAGAATGAAAAGAATTATCTTAATTGTTTTATGTCTAATTTTCAACCTTTCTCTTGCTCAAAAGGGCGATTGGACTACAAAATATAGTCAGCGATGGGAAAAGTACGATGGAGGAACAAAGCTTTACGTTTCTAATGATAATCTATTGCCCATAACTTATAAGATTGGATACAACCCTGTAAACTTAAAAGCTTCAAAACCTAATGGGACATTTATCGTTATACCAGCTCAATCTAAAGATGTTTTAATACTTGACTTTGTAAAAATAGATGCTACAAAAGGGTGGAAATTTGAGAAAGGAAATACCTCAATTTACTTAGGTGACGTCACAGATACTGACTATGATGAAGACTATGTCTACGATTTACCCTTTGAAAAAGGCACTTCTTTCAAAGTAGGTCAAGGCTATAATGGTGATATCTCGCACCAAGATAAATATGCGATTGATTTTGATATGCCTATTGGGACTAAAGTCTATGCATGTCGTGAAGGCCTAGTAATTGAAGTGGTCAAACTTAATAGTAAGAATTGCGATAAACCTAGTTGTGCAGATTTTAATAATTACGTCAAAATTCTTCATTCTGATGGTACAATTATGCAATACCTACATTTTAAGAAAAATGGAGTTCGAGTAAAAGTGGGACAAAAAGTAAAAAAAGGACAACATATTGGATTTAGTGGTAATGTAGGATGGAGTACAGGACCGCATTTACATATAGATCTATACTTAACTGATAAGAATAACAATTATCAAACACTACCAACTAAATTTAAGACAGAGGACAACACAGTAACTGATGAATTAAAACAAGATGCTGTTTACTTAAAAGACTATTGATTCTTTGGTCTTACAAGGCACTATGATTTTTAAACCCTTTTTCCTCAAGATACTTCACATATTCATGAGTATTTACAGTAGCTTTTAAATCATGTAAAAGATTATAAAGTCCAAAGAACGTGCGGTTGATATACAAGAAGTGCTTGCTACCACGATTACCATTCATTTTACGTAGCTCTTTATCATTGCTGTATTTTTCACTAAGTGATGATATTTCATCCCAAAATGATTCATCAGAAAAGTCAAAAGTTTTTTCTTGAAAAGGCTTTGTAAACAGACTCAACATCTCGTGAAATAACGCACTGAAATAAGTGATTTCTTTCTCACTATCATCTTGTCTTAAAATTTCTAACTCAAATAACTTTGCTTTAAAAATTTCAGGATTATTAATACTTGCCGGCACAGCAAGTTCAAAGTAAGGTTGGTAGAATTCGTCTACAATTTCTTTAATACAGCCAAAGTCGATGGCGATTAGTTCTTCATCTTTAGAAATCAAAAAATTTCCTGGATGTGGATCTGCATGAACCGCTTTTAAACCGTGCATCTGAAACATATAAAAATCCCAAAGAGTTTGCCCTAATTTATTTCCGGTCTCTTGAGAAAAATCTGTTTTTGCAAACTCGCTCAAATGCTGACCACTCATCCAGTCCATTGTGATAATACGCTTGCTGGAAAGGTCTGGATAATAAGTAGGGAATTTTAAATTTGGGATATGAGAGCAAGCCTCAGTGATTTCTACACTTTGTTTTACCTCAAGTTCGTAATCAGTCTCTTCTGTTAATTTATCTTCAACCTCTGCAAAATACCTTTTAGAATCTTCACCCTTAAGATTAAACATTTTAATAGCAATAGGCTTTACTAAGGCAAGGTCACTACCTATAGACTCTGCAACACCAGGATACTGAATTTTCACGGCTAGTTCTTTACCATCTTTAGTCGCTTTATGAACTTGACCTATACTAGCTGCGTTTACAGAATCTTTTGAGAACGTATCATAAATCTCTTCAGGAAAGGCGCCTTGGTACTTTTTAAAAGTTTTACGCACTAATGGAGCGCTCAATGGAGGCACGCTAAATTGAGCAAGACTGAATTTTTCCACATAAGCACCTGGTAACAAGCTCTTATCCATAGAAAGCATTTGCGCTACTTTAAGCGCACTACCTTTTAAACTTTTTAACCCATCATAAATATCGGTTGCATTATCCTCATCTAGCGATGAACGATCCATTGATGGGTTCACCGCTTTCTTAGAATAATATTTAATATAATTAGCACCTATTTTAGCACCAGTTTTCACTAGCTCTGTGGTACGGCCTATTTTACTGGTAGGTATTTTATCTAGTGTTTTCATAATAATTCGCTTTGTGAAATCCACTTCGACAAGCTCAGTGTGACACTCTTGAAACAACTCAAGATTTAAATTTGTAAAATGGTTGGTAACGATAACGCTTTCGCGAAAGCTAAAAAAATAAGCTTACTTATTCAGTCTGGATATTAAGGTTTGAGCTTAAACTTAGATTTAGGTTTAACTAAGCCATACGCTCTTTCCACAAAAACTTACCGAAGTCTAAAACAGCGTCTAATGGAGTATTATCAAAAACATCAAATATGGTATTCACAGATTTCTCGATAGCCATATCTGTCTTTTCAAATCCAGCACTATCATCATCCATCCAGAATTTCATTAAGAATAACATTTGCACCCAAGCACCTTCGCTATAAATAGTCTCACTGCGTTCTAAAAGTATATTGGTCTTGTTTTCATTGCGTTCTTGAATCAATTCCTTGGCAAACCCTTTTACATGCTTGCGCAATCCTTTGAGCTGCTCCATCTTATTCATCATGTGCTGATTCTCTTTAAGAGTAAAAAGCACATAGCTTCTATTTAAGGTAAGTAACTCAAAGAAAGTATAGAAAAACGTGAGCATTTTTTCACGATTTGAAAAATGCGCATATTCTTCGTTTTTATGAGCTACATCCATAGTCATGGTGAAGAAAGTGTTCCAGATATCTTTACGCAACCCATCAAAATTACCGAAGAAATTATAAAATTCTGATTCAGACATGTTGTTGTCCTTAGCAAATTTGTAAACGCTCTTAGGTGTTTTTTCATGTTCAAGAACATAATCCATATAAGCAGTAATCACGTCATGACGAGTGATTTCTTTCTTTTTAGCAGTCTTTTTTGGGGTGGTTTTCTTTGCCGTTGCCATAATAAATTACTTTAGTGTAAAGATATGAATTGTTTAACTTATTAGTATATATGTTTAAACAAAACTATGTTAAGGTTTAGTCGTCAGTTTTAGTTAAAACTTAATGTTATTGCATAAAAAAATCCCTCTTGAAAGTTTCAAGAGGGATTTTCTAGATTGATAGTGTATTGCTTACGGTTTGTTAGTTGCTACTGGGTTTTTGTTTACCCAAGTGTTTACTGACACGATAACATTATTACTATAATCTACTTCTGTAAGTTTTTCATCATTCCAGAAAAACCATTTTCCAGCTTTCTCACCATTTTTATATTCGGCTTGAGCGCTTTTTTGTCCTTCCAGATCATATGAAATCCACTCACCATGTCTTTCATTGTTTTCATTAAACATTCCGACTTGTGCTACAGTTCCATCAGAATAAAAATAAGTAGCTTTTATAGTTCCGTCGTTTTGCTTTTCAAATTGTGGTTTTGTCTCTTGTGCCATTGCAATTACTCCTACAAAAAGTGCACACATAAAAATTAATTTCTTCATCGTTCCGTCATTTTAGATAATCAAATTTAACTTTAAAAATACATATAAGCAACATTCAGGTAACATTAAATTTACATTAGAGGCTTAAACTACTGTTAAAGAGTGCGTTATGCTTTATTGAAACTAACGATTTTTGACGTTAAAGTTCGCTATTGCCACATAATCTTTGCTTTATTGCTGCTCGAGATGTTTAAAATCGGCTTATTTTTGCAGCTTATTATATGAATAGTTATGTATAGATCACACGATTGTGGTAGCCTGCGCGCTAGCGATGTAAATAAAGAAGTAACACTGGCCGGTTGGGTTCAAAAAAGCCGTGATAAAGGTTTTATGGTTTGGGTGGATTTAAGAGACCGTTATGGCGTTACTCAATTAATCTTTGATGAAGAACGTACCGATAAAGCCTTGCTAGAAAGAGCGCAAAAACTAGGTCGTGAGTTTGTGATACAGGTTAAAGGTACCGTGATTGAACGTGAATCTAAAAATGCTAAAATGTCTACAGGTGATGTAGAGATTCTCGTAAAAGAATTGAACATTTTAAGTGAGTCTAAAACTCCACCTTTTACCATAGAAGATAATACTGATGGTGGAGAAGAGTTGCGTATGAAGTATCGCTATCTAGACATACGTCGTAATCCAGTGCGCGAGAACTTGATTTTCCGTTCTAAGGTTGCGATGGAAGTACGTAATTTTCTAGCCGGTAAAGATTTTATCGAGGTAGAAACGCCGGTACTTATTAAATCCACGCCAGAAGGTGCTCGTGACTTTGTCGTGCCATCGCGTATGAATGAAGGGCAATTTTATGCCTTACCACAGTCACCACAGACCTTTAAGCAACTGCTTATGGTAGGCGGAATGGATAAGTATTTCCAGATTGTAAAATGTTTCCGTGATGAAGACCTGCGTGCAGATCGTCAACCAGAGTTTACACAAATAGACTGCGAGATGTCATTTGTAGAGCAAGAAGATGTGTTGAATATATTTGAGGACATGACACGTCACTTATTGAAAAAGGTAAAGAACATCGATGTTGCAGATTTCCCTCGCATGACTTATGAAGATGCGATGAAGAAATATGGTAATGATAAACCAGATATCCGTTTTGGGATGGAGTTTGGTGAGTTAGACGCTTTCGCGAAAGCGAAGGACTTCAAAATTTTTAACGAGGCAGAATTAGTTGTGGGAATAGCAGTTCCCGGTGCTAATAGTTACACGAGAAAAGAAATTGATAAATTAATTGATTGGGTAAGACGTCCACAAGTTGGTGCGCTAGGAATGGTTTATGTGCGTTGTAATGAAGACGGAACGTATAAGTCTAGCGTTGATAAATTTTATGACCAAGAAGATCTTGCAAACTGGGCAAAAGCTACTGGTGCAAAAGCTGGTGATTTAATTTGCGTATTGTCTGGTCCTGCAAATAAGACTAGAACACAGTTAAGTGCTTTAAGAATGGAAATGGCTGAGCGTCTAGGATTACGTGATCCAGAAGTATTTGCACCATTATGGGTTGTAGATTTCCCGCTATTAGAATGGGATGAAGACACAGAGCGCTATCACGCGATGCATCATCCATTTACTTCTCCTAAACCAGAAGACATTGATAAGTTAGAAACAGATCCAGGTAATGTGCGTGCAAACGCTTACGATCTTGTGATGAATGGTAATGAGATAGGTGGTGGATCAGTAAGAATATTTGATAAGAAATTACAGGCTTTAATGTTTGACCATTTAGGATTCACACCAGATGAGGCAAGAGCCCAGTTTGGTTTCTTGATGGACGCCTTTGAATATGGTGCGCCACCACATGCAGGATTAGCATTTGGATTTGATAGATTAGTTTCTATCCTAGGTGGACAAGAAACGATACGTGACTTTATCGCTTTTCCTAAGAATAATAGTGGTCGCGATGTAATGATCGATGCACCTAGTGCAATTGATCAAGAGCAGTTAACAGAATTAAACTTGAAGGTTACGTTATAATCGTTAAGTATCAAGATGAGATAGCTCACATTGAGCTTGTCGGAGACGTGATTTATGACAATAGGTTGATTTTTTGACAAGCTCAATATTTCATTTTATAGTTCAATTTTAGTGAAAAGTTTTAATGAAAATTATAAGCATACTATTAATAGGAGTCATCATTACCTTAATTATAGGTTTTTATAATCTGTATAATGGCGGTGATTATGCGCTAGCACAAAAGACGATAGGTGCCGCTGTGATGACTTTGTTTTTTATAGTAATGCCTGGTTTTTTAATCGTGCGCTATAAAGACAAGAAATTGAAATCATTCATCTGGAATCCAGATGCTTTGAGAAATGATGAGGAAGAATAGGCCTTAATTTAAACTTCTTTTTCTAGCAAAAAACTCATTTATTATTGCACTACATTCTTCTTCTAGAATTCCTGAAACGACTTTGGTTTTAGGATGTAACTGTGTTCCCATTTTAAGATAACCTCTGTGTTCATCGCTCGCTCCGTACACTATATTCGATATTTGAGACCAGTAAAGAGCACCAGCGCACATCTGGCAAGGTTCTAGTGTGACGTAAAGTGTGCAATCTTTTAAGTATTTACCTCCTAAAAAACTTGCTCCAGCGGTAATGGCTTGCATCTCTGCATGTGCGGTAACGTCAGTCAACGTTTCTGTAAGGTTGTGACCTTTGGCAATAATGCGATTTTGAGTAACGATTACAGCACCAACGGGAATTTCTCCTCGATCTAAGGCTGTTTGCGCTTCTTGTAACGCTTTTTTCATAAAATACTCGTGGTCGTAAGGTTCTATCATGATTTAAAAATAAAACTAAAATCAAAATCAAGATCAATTTGAGTTTGATTAATATTAAATCATCTACAAATGGGAACTTGGATTGACATTTTTATGGCAAGAATCTTGATGTTAAGAAAACCTTAATTCAGCAATTATGGGAAAGTATTATTCATTGCGCATTCCAGAGCCATGTCATGAAGATTGGAACCAAATGACACCTAGCGTTAAAGGAAGACACTGTAGTTCTTGTGATAAAACAGTGATTGATTTTACCATAATGAGCGATTACCAGATTAAAGATTTTTTAAAAATGAATCAAGGTCAGAAGCTTTGTGGACATATTAAAAAATCTCAGTTAGATTTGATTCATATAAAAATTCCGGTTCAAGCTTTAAGTACATACCGATTAGGACATCGTTCTTTTTTACTGGCATTGTTGATTGTGATGGGAACAAGTTTGATGAGCTGTAAGGATGATTATGGTAATAAAGTAAAGATTGATCAGGTTGAGGTTGTGGATTCTTTAGGACAATCGATTGATGATATTCCTATTACAGGAGGATTACATAGGCCACCTATGGATCCTAGTTCATGTAAATCGGCAATAGATTCCACTCAGCAGCAACCAGTAGAAGACATAATTCCTGTAGTTGGAAAATTACCTATTCCGCCACCACCACCTATAGTAGGAGAAATTATAGAGGTTCAAGGTGGAATAGGTTGGGATATTCCAGAGATTCCAGAAGTTCCTTTTACTATTGTTGAGAAAGTGCCTTAGTTTCCAGAAACTCCATTTAAATTAAGTGAAGAAGAGTCTAGGAAATATTTTCAAAGTAAAATTAATGAGCATGTTGACCGGCATTTTAATACTGCTGTTTGTTTAAACTTAGAAGGAAGACAAAAGATAACCACACAATTCTCGATAAATGAAAAGGGGAAAATAGTAGATGTGAAAGTTAGAGCTCCTCAAGATCAGTTAGAAAAGGAAACAAGAAGAGTTCTTGCTCTATTGCCAGATTTTATACCAGGAAAACAAAATGGAGAAGTAACAACAGTAATATATTCCTTGCCGATAATATTTGAAATTAAATAATCAGCACATCAACTCATCAAAAAATTAGTTTTCATCTTACCTTTGAGGCATGTCTCAAACACTACTTTCTCAAATTAACTCACCAGCCGATTTAAAAGGTTGTGATGTTAATCAATTGCCGCAAATTGCTCAAGAATTGCGCGATTTTATTATTGAGGTAGTGGCTACTAAAGAAGGTCATTTAGGTGCAAGTCTAGGAGTTATAGAGCTCACCATTGCGTTACACTATGTGTTTGATACGCCAGAAGATTTACTGGTTTGGGATGTAGGTCATCAGGCTTATGGCCATAAAATATTGACAGGTAGGCGAGATGTTTTTCGTACGAACAGAGACTTGAACGGTATCTCTGGATTTCCTAAAAGAGATGAAAGTGTTTATGACACCTTTGGAGTAGGTCACAGTTCTACTTCTATCAGTGCTGCACTAGGAATGGCGATGGCTAGCCAGTTGAGAGGAATCGACAGAAAACACATTGCTGTAGTAGGTGATGCTAGTATTGCCAGCGGTATGGCATTTGAAGCGCTCAATCATGCAGGAGTAAGCGATGCAGATTTATTGGTGATTCTTAACGATAATGCTATCGGAATAGATCCTGCCGTAGGTGCATTAAAAGATTACCTTACTAAGACCAAATCTGGAAAAGAAACAGGTCGCGATAATATATTTGAATCGTTAAATTTTGATTATTCTGGTCCTATCGATGGGCATGACTTACCACTTTTATTAAAAGAATTAAAGAGGCAAAAATCTCTTAAAGGTCCACGATTACTCCACGTAAGAACCACCAAAGGGAAAGGTCTTAAACAGGCAGAAATTGATCAAGTACGCTATCACGCTCCAGGGAAATTTGATAGAACGACAGGTGATATCGCTCCAGCAGATACAAGTTTATTACCACCTAAGTTTCAAGAAGTTTTTGGAAATACCATTGTAGAACTTGCTGAGCAAAACGAGAATATCATAGGGATCACGCCAGCAATGCCTACTGGAAGTTCCATGAAGATCATGATGAATGCTATGCCTGATCGTGCATTTGATGTCGGAATTGCAGAGCAGCACGCCGTAACACTTGCGGCAGGAATGGCTACACAAGGATTAGTTCCTTTTTGTAATATTTATTCTACTTTTTTACAACGTGCCTATGATCAAGTTATTCATGATGTAGCATTGCAAAAATTACCTGTTGTTTTCTGTCTGGATCGTGCCGGTTTAGTAGGTCAAGATGGAGCGACTCACCATGGTAATTTTGATCTTGCTTATTTAAATTGTATTCCAGATTTAATTATTGCTGCGCCTATGGATGCCATCGAGTTAAGGAATATGATGTATACCGCGCAATTAGGTCTTGAGTTACCTATAGCGATCAGGTATCCTCGTGGTCGTGGTCGTATATTGAACTGGCAACAACCTTTTCAGAAACTACCAATTGGTCAGTCTCGTGTGATTCATTTAGGTACTAAGATCGCTGTTCTTTCTATAGGTTCTATAGGAGCAATGATAGATGATTTAATCAGTGATGAAGAACTTGATGTCACTCATGTAGATATGCGTTTCTTAAAACCGTTTGACCACGATATGTTAGATGATATTTTTGAGCAGCACGAGCACATTATCACTATAGAAGATGGAACCATTATAGGTGGATTAGGCAGTATGGTAGTAGATTACGCTTCCGCGAAAGCGTATAAAAACAACATCTATAAACTAGGAATCCCAGATGCATTTATACAACATGGTCCCACAAAAGACCTGCATAAAATAGCTGGAATTGATAGTGAGACCGTATTTAATTTAATCAGTGATTTATCTACTCGATAATCATTTTTAAGCTTTGGTTGTAACTGCTTGATTTGATATTCACAATATAAATACCACTTGCAGGCTGAGTTAATGATATGCTTTGTTGCTGACTAGATAGATTCATCATTTCATTGTAAACTTCTTGACCACTTAAATTGTAAATAGTCACCTGAGCGTTATCTAACGCTGTGCCTGAAACTAAGTTGATCGTTCCATTATTTATAGTCGGGAAGAGTTTTGTATTATTTTGAGAGATTTGTGACTCCTCAAACCCTAGAGTATTGAATTGTCCTGTAAACATTCCACGCCCATGTGTAGAGGCTAGTATAGTGTTATCACTAACTCTTAAATCTAGGTCAACCACCTTTACACTAGTCATACCGTTATTAGTTTGGGTCCATGTTGGGCTTGCGCTATTGAAATCGCCTGTAACATAAATTCCTTCTTCCGTTCCTATGATCACTTCTTCTGCCAGTAATGGGTTTTTAAGAATAGCTTTTACGGGTATATCTGGTAGATTACCTTCTTTACTGGCCCATGTGGTACCACCATCTGTACTATACCATACGCTGTCTACTCCGTAATTATGCATGGTGATTAAAATCTCTTGCTCTGTGGCACCAAATTCTATGTCAGACACTGAACCTAAAAATTGAGATCCTGTAATTTCTGTCCAAACAGGAGATGCTGTGTTGGCATTATCAACCATTATTAGTCTAGAATCTATCGTTCCTAAAAATAATTTGGTCGATGTAATGGTAAAAGGAGAAACCTTCATTGCAGTAGGTCTTGAAGAACTTATCAAAGCATTGGTAATTGTATTGCAGCTTGCAGCATTAGGTCCTAATGCACAAACTAATATGCCGTTTGCCCCATTAAAGGTAGCGCCGTTTGCAAAAAATACATCTAGATTTTCATCTAGTTCTGCGACGTTAATAAAATCACCACCACTACCTTGAGAGATAGCATATAGGCTACCAGTCCCGAATAGTGAGTTAATCGTGCTGCCTGGAGGAATTGGATAATCTGCATAAAGGTGTGTTTGTCCAGTAACTGATAAGACTACATAATTACCGTCTTTGTCAATGTTAGTGTAAGCTCCGTCACCACCTATAGGATCAAAGAATGGTGTCAATCCATTGGCTGGTGCATCATTAGTAAGTTGTGAGCCGTTATCTTGAGTTCCACCGGCAAAGTCATCACCATCTGCAACATCAGTGTCTGCAATATCTCCATAATAGAATTGTGTCACATTATAACCGTTATTTCTATTTGCTATCGCGTTAGGCGATGATAATGCGCCACTCAATGAGTTGGCATATGATACACCACCATCAGACCCAATAATTGCTTCATTATTCAGTCCTGGTCTAAAGGTTAAAGCATGTACATCTGCATGAATAAAAGGGACATTTAATCCATTAAGGTTAGGGTTTTCTGACCATTTTGAAATTTGATTCCAATTATTTCCACCGTTTGCAGATCTATGTAAATCGATTCCACCAGCATAGATGATTTGGTCATTTGTAGGATCAGTTTCAATTACTAAATCATAAAAAGCTTGTCCTCTAGTAAAGTCTGTTGCAGAGATGCTGTTATCTGCATCATTAGGTTCATTTAAGGCAGTAATTGTAGTTAACTTGTCTGTTGAGATGTATAAATCTGCTCCAGCTGCGGCATCAACTGCTGCATAAATAAGATTAGCGTTTGTAGGAGAAGTGGCAAGCTCAACACGATCTGTAGAGGCTATAAATTGATCGAGTGTCCAGTTAGTTCCATCAGTACTAGAATAGATTCTTCCGCCACCTTGACCTATACCTGGAGAAGCGATTGATCCCATAAATAAGGTATTGTCTGCTCCTATTTCAAAATCGTTAGGCGATACATAAAAGGTGAGTCCGGAAAAACTAAATGATAAAGCAGGATTTTCAATACGTGTCCATGTTGCCCCATCATCTACACTGCGGTATAATCCAGCGTTTTGAGCTCCCAGAATATTTGAAGGATTAGCGATATTACCATTAGGTGCGGCATAAAAAGTAGAACCTACACCTATATAGATTTCACTAGTACCATTAACGTCTCTTATCGCAATATCATTAACGGTAAATAATCCTGACTTAAATAAAGAGCCGCCGCCACTTACAGTACCTGATCCTGCTGGTTGTATGTTAACTTGAGACCAAGTAGAACCACCATCTGTAGTTTTATAAACACCATTACCTATTGCAGCACCTTGTGCATATTGTTCTCCTGTACCTATATAAAAGGTGGATGAGTCATTAGGGTCTAATGCATATGCATTAACACTTAAGTCACCTGCGATACCTGGTATTATATTCCATGTTGATGTTGCACTAGTGATGTCATTATTGATCCATAGTCCGCCACCAACGCCACCGGCAAAAACACGATTGTAATCGACGCCATCACCATTATTTGCCCCTACATCAGTAGGGTCAAAAAACACAACACGCGTTCTACCACCAGTATTTAAAGGTCCTCGTTCTTGCCATGGTGTGGTATTATTACCTGGCGCACCTAGGGTAGTATATAAACTTGGAGTCGTAGATTCTACTAAAAAAGGAGTAGGAATTCCTAATACAGGATTCATGGTTAGTTCCCATTCTCTCTCATTATAAGCATTAGGTGGCAGGCTTAGTTTCTTGCGTTTCTCTTTAGAAAGATTTCTAGTTTCTTTAAAAGGACTATTGTTTAGAAATTCTTTGTGCTGCTGTCTTTTAAGAGCGATTTCGCTCAATGGTTCTGTTGTAGGGTTAATGATAAACAGAAATGTAATTATCGCAGTCACGGCAATTACAGATAGTAGAATATACTTTTTCATAAAAAATTATATTTTTAAAGATACAAAAAGCTCTTTATTTAATAGATCCATTGATAACACTGAAGAGTTGTAATGCTCTACTATCAGTTAATGAAGCCACATAACCACAAGCATTTAAAATGCGCTCATATAACGATGAGGTGTTTACTTGCAATCCTGTACAGGTATTTAATATAAGCTTATCATAAATCGATTTATTATCTTCTAGATCATTAACGGTAGCGGTAATGACCGCATGCAGTATATCTGTCAATATTTTATAACCAGCGATTTCTTTTTGGATCACTTCTTCGTTACGATATACCTTTTCTATAGTAATCGCAAGAATATCATCTATTTGTGGTTTAAACTGGGACTTATCAGTTAGGGCGTGTGTATAAGTACCGTTAAGAATAGCCTCTTCATTATCCATAAATACATCTACACAATCAGTAATCAGGTTATTGATAGCGAGTGACCTTAGGTAGGTTAATCTTTCTGCGGTAGAGGTTAATTGTGAGTAGACTTCTGACTTAATATTCTTGCGCACCAAATTAATTAGGTATTCCAAAGCAAAATCTTCAGGAATCCAGCCTAGATTAATTCCGTCTTCAAAGTCTATGATAGTGTAGCAAATATCATCTGCAGCTTCAACTAGGTAGGTGAGTGGATGACGCATGTAAGGTTCTATGCTAGAGTCATTATTTTTAATTCCTAACTCTTGAGCGACATCTTTAAAGTGTTCTAGATCTGCTTGAAAAACACCAAATTTCTTTTGGGATATGTGATTAGTCGGCTTTAATGGTAAAGATTCTTTAGGGTATTTTGTAAAAGCGCCTAAAGTGGCATACGACAATCTTAAGCCGCCAGGAGTTCCTGGAGAATCTAGATTGAGTAGTCGGTATCCATTTGCGTTTCCTTCATAATCGATGAGGTCTTGTTGTTGCTTTCGCGAAAGCGAATCCATAAAAACCTTTCCTTTACCACTTGAGAAGTAACTACCTATGGCTTTCTCTCCACTATGACCGAATGGTGGATTACCGATATCATGCGCTAATGATGCAGCCGCAACGATGGCACCAAAATCCTGCATTTTATATCCTGCTTCTACTAATGATGGGTGCTTTTCTAATATGCGTTGTCCAGCCATACGGCCTAAGGAACGACCTACTACAGATACTTCTAGACTGTGCGTTAATCTAGTGTGTACAAAGCCTGTCTGGCTTAATGGGATCACCTGTGTTTTATCTTGTAAACTGCGGAAATGTTGCGAGAATATCACTCGATCATAGTCTACTTCAAAACCCAGTCGTAATTCATCTTGTAATTTTCTAGGTCTAGGTGCTGTGTCGCCGTGTCTTTTTAAGGATAGTAGGTTTTCCCAATTCATGATGATGCTTTAAGGCTGCAATATAAGAAGGCTAAACCATAAAAACAGGCCTATAAAGATTTACCATTTCTTAACAATTCCTATGCAGATAGTTAATGTTCACATAACCTGTTTGCGTCGTTTACTGATGTTTATTTGCAAAATATAAATAACACATAATGAACAAGTTAGTTTTTATTTTATTATTTTTTGTAACTGCCTTAGCGTCAGCGCAAAACGGAACTATAGCCGGGACGATTATAGATAAGGATTATAATGATGAGCCTGTGGCTTTTGCTTCTGTACAAGTAAAAGGTACAACTAAAGGTGCTCAATCTGATATGGACGGTAAGTTTACTATTTCTATTGCGCCAGGAACTTATACTCTTGTTGTGACCTTTGTTGGTATGCAAGCAGTTGAAACGCCTGTAACGGTTGCTACTGGTACTACTACAAATATTGTGATACCTATGATTGCAGAGGCTGCAGCCCTAGATGATATTGTGATCACAGTTACTAAAACTCGTGAAAGTGCGGCGGCACTTATTGAAGAGAAAAAGAAAGCAGTTACCATCGTGCAGTCGATAGGTGCTGAAGAGTTGTCTCAAAAAGGTGTGAGTGATGCAGAAGGAGCCGTTACGAAGGTAAGTGGTGTTTCAAAACAACAAGGTGTTAAGAATGTATTTGTGCGTGGATTGGGTGATCGTTATAACTCTACTTCTTTAAATGGATTGCCACTACCATCCGAAGATCCAGAATATAAAAACATTGCTTTAGACTTTTTTGGGTCTGATTTAATAGAATCTGTTGATATCAATAAAGTTTTTACATCAGAGCTAGGAGCAGATGTTGCTGGTGCAAATGTAAATATTGACCTGAAAGGACTATCTGGTAGAAAGGATCTAGCAGTTAGTTTTTCTACAGGTGCAAACTTGCAAACTATAGGTGAAGATTTTAAAGGTATTGATGGTGAAGGTTACTTTGGGTTTAGTGATGCAGAACTGCCAGTTAATAATCTAAATGTTTACGGGTTTGATAATAAGCTTACTGCCACAAATCAAAACAATTTAATCAATTTAGGTCTTTCTTTAAAGGGAGGAAAAAGATTTGACATCGGTGATAATTACTTAAATGTTTATGGGCTGGTCACTTTTGATAATGGATATAGATTTGTCGACGGTACAATACGTAATACAGGTAGTACAGGTAATGTTTTCTTAGATCAAGATTTTCAAAAATATCAATATGAGACTTCTCAAATAGGTCAGGTAGATTTAGATTATCGCTTTGGTAAAAACAAAATAGAATGGATATCAATGTATATTCATAAAAACACACAAAGCTTTGAAGATTATAATGGTTTTAATAATCCAGAGCAAGATGGTGATTTAGTCTATGTGAACAGACAACAGACTAATGATAACAATCTTTATGTAAATCAATTACTTACTCACTTTGAATTATCTGATCGTCTTGAACTAGACGTAAAAGGTGCTTTTAATGCCTTAAGAGGTAGTGAGCCGGATCGTAGAAATTTTGAATATTTATTGAGAGATGGTTTTTATTCTCCTAATATAGATTCTGGTGGTAATAATCAACGTTATTTCAGTAAGATACAAGAGAACGATTATAACGCAAACGTAAATTTGAGATATGACTTAAACACTAATGATGAAGATGATCGTTTGAATTATTTCACCGTTGGTGGAGATGTAAGATGGACGCACCACGTTTTTCAAGCAACGATATTTAACCACACTTTTGATACTCGCATCGCTATAGATATTGATAATCCTGATGCGGTATTCAATCAACCTAATATCAATAATGGAAACTTTAGGTTAGAAACAGGCCGTGGTAGTGCTATCAATCCACAGGCGTTTAATCCTTTTTATTATATAGGTGATAAAGTATTATTTGCAGGTCAAGGTAATTATGTAAAAGGCTTTACTGATAAGCTATTAATGAATGCTGGTTTAAGGTATGAGACCGTTTCTCAAGAAGTAGAGTACGATACAAACATTGCAAGCAGTGCAAATGAAGGTCTTGCTGAAATTAATGAAAACTTATTCTTGCCTAGTTTAGGGTTTAAGTACACTGCAAATGATAAAAACATTTTCAGAATCGCAGGTAGCCAATCTTATATCATGCCTAGATTTAAGGAAACCGCTCCATTTAGATATGATAATCCAGGAGGAACTGCAACACAAGGTAATAGAGACTTACAGATCTCTAAAGTCTCAAACTTTGATCTTGCTTATGAATTCTACCCTGCAAAAGGTGAGTTATTCTCTCTTACAGGATTCTATAAAATCATTGATAACCCAATCGCTAGAACTGAAATTCCTAGTGGTGGTAACACACTAACTTATCTTAATGTAGGTGATCAAGCAACAGTATTAGGAGTTGAATTAGAACTGCGTAAAAATATATTTGTAAAAGAACTTCCAGAGGCTGGCTATGATGTAACACGTGAAAATAAATTAGCATTTGGGTTTAACGCTTCTTATATTCATAGTGAGCAAGATCAAGTAAATCCATTGGCACAGTTTACCAATTCAACCAGTCAGTTGCAAGGAGCAGCGCCTGTGTTAGTAAACTTTGATCTGAACTACAATACCTATATTAATAAGAGTAGTGTTAATACGGCTCTAGTATTTAGTTACTTCTCAGAAAGAGTTTATTCTGTTGGTACTAGAGGATTCGAGAATATCAATGAAATAGGAGTTCCTACTTTAGATTTTGTTGGTTCTATAGGTCTTACTGAAAAAAGTAAATTATCTCTTAAAGCAAGAAACTTATTGAATCCAGAGTATCGTCTAGAGCGTGAAGGTAATGGAGGATTAGGTAACGTTATCTTAAGTCAGTATAAACGTGGGCTTGACATTAGCTTAGGATACAGCTATCAGTTTTAATCCTTTGGTAAAGTTTGCTTAACACCTTTTACAATTTATGGCTCTTAATTTGTACCAATCAAAAAAAGAACCTAATTAACAAAACAATCATGAAAAAATTATCTCTTTTATTAGTGGCTCTTGCAGCAATGGTATTCACATCTTGTGAAACCGATGATATTGAAATCGTAGGTGGTGGAACTCAGAACGACTTTATTCTTTCTGGAAACCTTATTGAAAACACAACGCTTACTGCTGGGAATCCTTATGTATTAAATGGACCCTTATTTGTGAAAAGTGGAACTACTTTAACTATTGAGGCAGGAACTACAATAACAGCACAAGCTGGTGGAACATCTGTTTATCTTTTAGTAGAAACTGGTGGTAAAATTATTGCAAATGGGACTGCTGCATCACCTATTAAGTTTACAAGTACGCAACAAACTCCTGCTGCTTGGGGTGGAATTATCTTAAATGGTAAAGCATTAATCTCTGGTCAGGCAGCTACTGGTAATGAGGCAGGAACTGAAGTAAACGCAAGTTTATTATTTGGTGGGTCTGATGATGCTGATAGTTCAGGATCTATGCAATATGTTATTATTGAATATACAGGAGCACGTATAGATGGTGAGGCAGAGCATAATGGATTAACTCTAAACGGCGTTGGTTCAGGTACAACTCTTTCTAACATTTGGATTGCAAACGGTGATGATGATGGTATTGAATTCTTCGGTGGATCTGTAAATGCATCTAACATCTTTGTGTTGAATGCAAAAGACGATATGTTTGACTTTACACAAGGTTATAGAGGTACATGTACTAATCTTTATGGAATACGTGAAAATGGTTATAACGCTGTGACTTCTGACCCAAGAGGTATAGAAGCAGATGGTAACTTAGATGGAAATTCGCCAACTGATTTAAATCAATCTGTATTTACAATCAATGGATTAACGATACGTCATGAAGCAAATACAGTAGACTTTTCAGACTTGATTAAAGTACGTCGTGGTGCAACTGCAACAATTACAAATGCACTAGCAAGTACATCTGGAACTGCAACAGCATCTGACTTTGTAGATTTAGAAGATTCAAAAGGTGATTCTACAGCAGCTACTTCTATTGATGTAACAGCTGGTGGAACTGCAGATGGTACAGATCTTAAAAACGCACCAGGAGCTACGATTACAGTTACAACTTCAAATACAGGAGCAGATACTTCTGCATTTTCTTGGACTGGATATGTTTTCTAGGAATACAAATCATAATCATATTAAAAGCCACTCAATAAGAGTGGCTTTTTTTATGAAACTAGGTTATGTTCTTTAAGTTTTGATGATATACGCTTTCGCGAAAGCGGAATCTTACAAGTGAGATGAATTTATAACACTTAGGTAACGTACAGTAACTAATAAAGTATGATTTTTGCACTCTTAAATTAGCCTCAAATGGGAGATATTTATGTTTATATGCTGGTTATACTTGCCGGCCTTGCCATCACTGACTTAGTCGTAGGAGTAAGTAATGATGCAGTAAACTTTTTAAACAGTGCTATAGGTTCTAAAGCGATAAGCTTTAAAACCATAATGATTATAGCCAGTATAGGTATCGCAGTAGGAGCATTGTCCTCTAGTGGTATGATGGAAGTCGCGCGTAAAGGGATTTTTGTGCCTAGCGAGTTCTATTTTGATGAGGTCATGATCATCTTTATGGCCGTGATGATCACAGATATATTGTTGTTGGATTTTTTCAATTCCATGGGATTACCTACCTCTACAACAGTTTCTATTGTGTTTGAACTATTAGGTGCCGCTGTCTGTATGTCATTGATTAAAATTTATGGAGAAGGTGAGGCTGGAGAAACAATCCTGGATTTAGGTAAATATATTGCTAGTGATAAAGCTATAGAAATCATATTAGGGATTTTACTATCTGTAGTGGTTGCCTTTACGATAGGTGCTATAGTACAGTTTTTATCTAGATTGATGCTTACTTTTAATTACCCTAAAAGGCCTGCTTATCTGGCTGGATTCTTTGGTGGGTTATCCTTAACGAGTTTGTTTTACTTTATCATTGTTAAAGGTTTAAAAGGAGCAGATTTAGGCGGTTTAACGAGCTTTTTAAATGGCTTAGATGTATATACTTTAGTGGGATGGGCAACGGTATTTTGGATGTTGTTCAGTTATCTTTATGTATATGTGATGAAATGGGATATCTATAAGTTAATCATTATTCTAGGGACTTTTGGACTTGCAATGGCATTTGCTGGGAATGACCTCGTTAACTTTATCGGTGTGCCTATAGGTGCTTATCAAGCATGGGAAGCCTGGAGTGGCAGTGGTGTAGAAGCTACAGCTTATGGTATGGCAGCATTAGGGGAAAAACTTCCATCAAATAAATGGTTATTAGTACTTGCTGGAGTTATTATGGTGGTTACTTTGTGGTTCTCTTCAAAAGCACAAGCCGTTGTAAAAACATCAGTAGATCTTGCAAGACAAGATAGTGGTACAGAACGTTTTCAATCTAATGCTCTTTCTAGAATTTTAGTACGTTACTCACTTAACGCTGCCGAGGCTATACAGCATATTCTACCTGAAAAAGCTACTAATTATATTGCTTCTAGATTCGAAAAATTACCAGAGCCAGCAGTAGTGCCTAAGCATGCTGATAAGCCTGCCTTTGATTATGTGAGAGCAAGTGTTAACCTTATGGTAGCTAGTATATTAATATCGATTGCCACTTCTTTTAAATTACCATTGTCAACTACCTATGTGACATTTATGGTTGCTATGGGAACATCACTAGCAGATCGAGCATGGGGAACAGAAAGTGCTGTGTATCGTATAGCAGGTGTACTTAATGTAATAGGTGGATGGTTTTTCACTGCATTTAGTGCCTTTACAGCGGCTGCAGTATTTGCGTTGATTATTTATTATGGTGGATTCTATGCTATACTAGGTCTAGTTGTAGTAGCCATTGTCTTATTAGTACGCAGCTTTGTAAATCATAAGAATAGTCAACTGGTAGAAAAAGAAACAGAAGAGCTTAAAAAGGCTGAGAGCAATACCATTCAAGGTATCATTGATGAAAGTTCAGAAAATGTTGCTGCGGTTTTCAAACGTTCTAAGCGTATTTATAAAAATACACTAGATGGATTAATATCACAGGATTTAAATATCTTAAAATCCTCAAAGAAAGAGGCTAATAAGTTAAGTGGCGAGATTGATGGATTGCGCAATAACATCTTTTATTTAATTCGTAATCTAGATGAACAACACCTAGGTGCATCTAAGTTCTATATTGAAGTACTAGGAAACCTGCAGGATATATCACAATCACTAGATTATATTTCAAAATCTGCAACGACACACATCGATAACAATCATAAGAGCTTAAAGTTTACTCAAATTAAAGATCTTAAAGAGATTATATTGAGAAGTCACGAAGTATTTGCGGTATCTCAAACCATTTTTACTAAAAAGGACTTTGGTAAACTGGCTGAAATCATCACTTTAAAACAAGAGCTTCTAGGGCTAATTGATCAAAAGATTGATAAGCAAGTAAAGCGTACAAAGGACACTGAGAATTCTCCTAAAAATACGACCTTATACTTTGGTCTTTTATTAGAAACTCGCGACCTCATGAATGCCGCGATGAATGTAGTAGAACGCTATTATACAGAGTATGACGCAAAACGTTTTGAAGACTAAAACGTATCGTGACTATCATAAAAAATCCTGCCTTGTAAAAGGCAGGATTTTTTGTTTGATCAAGAAATAATAATCACTTTCACCTACTACAATAGCTTTTCTATGCGGTAAGGTAAATTGGAGTACGCTTTCGCGAAAGCGTAACATGAGTAGCTAAAAGGGTTATTTACATCAGGTTTAGAGCATTTGTCTTATTTAAATAAACATGTTATTTATGATCTGAAAAGCGGAATGTAATTGCATTCTATCCAAGTCATTTGTAGCTTAAGCAATGACACAAAAAAGCCCTTTTCAATAAAGAAAAGGGCTCTATTAACAACCAGTTTTATAGGGATAAACTAGGCTGCTTCTATATGTTCTTCCACTTTAACAGTTTTAGGAGATCTAAATCTTCTCCATCTAAGTTTTATACGGTGAACCATGTACAATAATACCGGTACAATTACTAAGGTTAAGAAAGTGGCAAATATCAATCCGTATATCACGGTCCAGGCAAGTGGTCCCCAGAAAATTACGTTGTCTCCACCGACAAATATCTTAGGGTCAAACTCGCTAAATAATGTAAAAAAGTTGATGTTTAAACCTATCGCGAGAGGTATAAGTCCTAGCACAGTTGTTATAGCCGTCAATATTACAGGTCTTAAACGTGCTTTACCACCTTTTACGATAGCATTAAACATGTCTTCTTTACTAATGATATCATCATCTTTTAGGTCTAGTTGTTCTCTGCGGCGCAGTTTAAGTATGTCTATATAATCGATCAGTACCACACCGTTATTTACAACAATCCCAGCTAGTGATATGATTCCCATCATAGTCATTAATATGACAAAAGAATCACCTGTAACGATAAGACCTAAGAATACACCTATGAAACTTAAGAAAATTGCTACCATGATTATAGTAGGTTTAGAAATAGAACCGAATTGAAAAATAAGAATAAGGAAGATTAAAAATAATCCGCCAAATAAAGCACTCATTAAAAAGGCCATTTCTTTATTTTGCTCTTCAATTTGACCGGTATAATCTATTTTAATATCCTTAGGTGTCTCAAAATCTAACATCTCGTTTTGGATGTCTGCTACAACGGCACCAGCATCAGTAAAACCTGGTTTTAAAGCAGAATATACGGTTACTACACGTTTTGCATCTTTATGCTTTATAGCACTGAAGCTAGAGGTGTTTTTTTGCTGTGCAATAGCACTTACAGGTACTTCCTTAATCTGTCCTGTTGCCATGTCTCTAAAAGTGATGCGTTGATTAAAAATAGCGCTGCGATCATAACGTTGCTCTTCATTAAAACGGATATTGATATCATAGTCTTCACCTTCATTTTTATAAATTCCGGCTTTTTCTCCGAAGACAGCACGACGCAATTGCATACCTACCTGACTATTGCTAACTCCTAGTTCACCTGCTTTTTCACGATCGACACTCACTAGCATAGAAGGTTTACTTCTGTTAACGTCAACTTTTAATTGGTCTACACCAGCCACGTTACGAGCATTAAGGAATTTCACCATTTGCTCTGCAGTTACAATAAGTTCACCATAATCATTTCCTTCAAGTTCGATGTTTACAGGATAGCCTTGTGGTGGTCCGGCGGCATCTTTTTCTACAGAAATAGATACACCTGGATAGACACCAGCTAGTGCTTCTTGAACTTTTTTGCGCAGCACCTCACTATCTTTTCCATTACGGAATTTGTACTCACGCATACTTGCAGTGATTTTACCTTTATGTGGCATTTCTGCAGCACTTCCACCATCAGTTTGAGGATTTCCTGCGCCCATTCCTACCTGTGACACGGCACTTTCTACTAAAAAGTTACGGTCACCTTCCATATATTCCTCTGCATTAATAATTTCAAATACACGAGATTCAATTTCTTTAGTAATCTGATTTGTTTTTTCTATGGCAGTTCCTTGTGGATATTCTACATAGACTATAATCTGATTAGGCTTATTATCTGGGAAGAACTCAATCTTTGTCCTACCAGATCCTATGGAGCTACCGAAAGCCATTAAAACAGCCACAAACATAATGAACATACCACCTATAAAGAGATAAGGTTTTATACCGCTCAAGGCAAACTTTAAAAAGTTTTCATAGATTTTATCCAACCAAGCAAGAAATGTTTTTTGGAATCCACGTGTTAATGGTTTGATAAGGTATTTGTATAACCAGAAAAGAATAACTGTTAATACCATAACACTACCTAAACCTCTAACAGGTCCACCGACTATAAGAATAAATATCCCTAAGGTTCCCATAATAGCCGTCAGGTATAGCAGTTGTTTTACACTTAGATTACGATCTTCAATTTCCATGAATTTTGAAACCAACATTGAATTAAAGAAAATGGCAACAAATAAGGAACTACCTAAAACTATAGATAAAGTTATAGGAAAATAAATCATGAATTGCCCCATCAATCCAGGCCATAAACCTAATGGTACAAATGCTGCTACGGTCGTGAGTGTGGAGATGATAATAGGTATGGCAATCTCACCAACACCTTTTTTAGCCGCCTCAATACGAGACATGCCTTCTTCATCCATCAATCGATATACATTCTCAACTACTACAATACCGTTGTCAACCAGCATTCCTAATCCCATAATCATGGCAAAAAGAATCATCGTATTTAAGGTGTATCCAAAAAAGCTAATGATTGCAAAAGACATGAACATGGACATAGGTATTGCAAACCCTACAAATAGCGCGTTTCTAAATCCTAAAAAGAACATTAAAACACCTACTACTAGTAAAATACCGAAAATGATATTATTAACTAAATCATCTACCTGATTCAATGTCTTTGAAGAAAGATCATTTGCGATTGTTATATCAAGATCGGCTGGTAAAGCACCAGATTCTTGAGATTCTGTAACGATTGATCTAATAGCATCTGCTGCAACAATCATGTTTTTACCAGAACGTTTTTTTACATCTAGCATCACTACTTGATCACCGTACTCACGGGCAAAGGTGTTTTTGTCTTCTTCTTTAAATGTTATTGTTGCAACATCTCTTATGTAAATCGGTCCGTTATCATTTTTAATCACAAAGTTTTCTAACTCCTTTGGGTCGCTTATCTCTCCAACAATTCTTATGGTACGACGCTGACCGCTAGATTTTAAATTACCTGCGCTAACGGTAGCATTTCCACCACGTACGGTGTTCAGGATGTCATCAAAACTTATTTGTGCCGCAGTCATTTTATAGATGTCTACTGCTATTTCAACTTCTAGATCTTGAGCACCACGGATATCAACCTGCTTAATTTGCTCTATATCTTCTATCTCATCCTCAAGATACTCTGCATAGGTTTTTAATTTTCTAACTGTATAATCACCTTTAATGTTGATATTCATTATTGGCATTTCTTCACTTAAAGTTAGATTAAAAACATTAGGTGTAACAGGCTTGTTATTGAAAGTAGGCCAGTCTTCTCCTGCGCTTTCAGAGTCTACTTCATCTTTCACAAGTTGTTTAGCCGTCTCTACTTCAATATCTTCATCAAATTCAACAATAATAATCGAGTAGTCTTCTTGAGAAGTCGATTCTGTCTCGGTAACACCAGAGATGTTTTTTAATTTATCTTCTAATGGATCTGTTATTAATCTTTCAACATCTTCAGCCGTGTTACCAGGCCATACACTTGAGATATAAATTTTAGTTTCCTTAATTTCAGGAAAATCTTCTCTAGGCATATTATTGTATGCACTTAAACCTAGGAAGAATATAATAGCCATCATTACATAAACAACTGTAGAGTTGTCTATGGCCCATGAGGAGAGTTTAAACTCTTTATCACTTTTCTTTTTAGTAGCCATGATTAAGAGTTTTTAATGTCTATTAATTGTCCTTCTCTTACGGTACGTGCACCTTCAGTAATTACTTGATCACCTATTTTAAGCCCTTCAGTTATTTCTATTAGGTCACCGCTAGCTTTACCTGTAGTTACTTTACGTCTTATCGCTTGTACTCCATCTTCAGACTCATTAACAATCATTACATATTGTTCACCTTCTTGATTTTCACTGATAACACTTAATGGCACTAGAATAGCGTTTTCAGAGGTGTAGTCATTAATCTTCAATCTAGCAGTAAGGTTAGGTTTTATGTTACCTCTTTTATTATCCACAGGTATCTCGATAGAGAATGAACGATTTGCAGGATTAATATAACTACTGGTCTGTCTAATAGTGCTTTCCATTTTTTCTGAAAGTACTGGGAATTCTACAGTTACTTCAGTACCTTTTTTAATAGAGGTAATGTACGTTTCTGGTACATCTACATTGATGTACATATCTTTTAAAGACACTAATCTGAATAAGGCAGTCATACCAGGACTTACCACATTACCTTGCTCTGTAATGACGTCATCTATAGTACCAGCAAAAGGAGCTCTAACGGTAGTTTTAGATAAAGTACGTTGCATAGAACTTATAGCTTTACTTTGTCCTTCATAATTAGCTTTTGCCTGCAAAAATTGGATTTCAGAACCTATGTTTTGATCCCATAATCTTTTTTGACGCTCAAAAGTGGTCTTAGCAAGCTGTTCTTGTACTTGCATTTGTTGAATCTGTTGTGATAATCCACCATCATCTATTTTTGCAAGAATTTGCCCAGCGACAACCTTCTGTCCTTCTTTTACATATACTTGCGTTAACAATCCAGACATCTCTGGCATTATGGTGATGTTTTGTTTAGTGTCAACACTACCTTGAAGTTCTATAAAATGATCAAATAGAGTGTCTTTTACAATCATCGTACTTACCTGTGTATTGATAGGCTTATCACCATGCTCGTTTTGATAATCTTGTATTTTTTTTAGAGTTTCGTCGATAGACGCTTTTTGATTATTTAGCTCTGTCTTCTTTGCTGCGATTGCTTTTTCATCACCTTGCGCTAGTAGCTCGTCTATAGAAGGAGATTTACCACCACAAGAAACGATAAGTGCTGTTGTAAGTATGATTAATATTTTTTTCATGATAAGAATGTTCAGTGGTGAAATTTAGTTTTTGGTTGTGTAATTGGGTAGGTTAAGTATGGTTTCCAGGTTTGCTTTTTCTGTAATTACTTGATACATACTATTTAGATACTCTGCTTGTGTGCTGTATAATTGAGTTTGTGCCTGTCTTAGGTCAAAACTGGTGGCGATTCCTTCTCTGAATTTTATGGTGTTTTTGTTCTCAATACGTTCTGCCAGTGCTAGATTATCTTTGCTAGTGGTATAATTATCAATCGCTGTTTGATAATTGTTTACTGCAGTAGCATAGTTAAGACGTATTTCTTCCATGGTGCGTTGTAAATCAGTCTCGGCTTGATCCCATGCTATTTTAGTACGGTCCTGTGCTGCTTTTCTACCAAAAGAGCTGAAAATAGGTACGTTAATACTAACACCTGCTACCGATTGTTGATACCATGGTTGATTGCTATTGAAAAATGAAAAATCACTATCAAACGATTGGGTTCCATAATTGATAAAACCGCTCACGGTAGGTAACCCTTTTGCTAGTTCTAGTTTGTGTTCTAGGCGTCGTTGTTGCGTGTAATTATAAGCAATCTGGTAATCTACCGATTTATCCATTTCTAAAGATTCCTCGGTTACAGATGGATCAATATTGCGCATGGTTAATGCTTCAAGATCATCTGTTAGTGTAACAGGAGTTGAAAGTTCTATACCTAACGCTAGTTTTAACATGTCTAGCGCAATCTCTCGTTGTCTCTTTGCACTATTCAATTGATTATCTAGTTGAGATAGTGTGATCTGTAATTGTTCAACATCTTCTTCTTCGGCAAGTCCATTTTCAAAGATTTTGGTAGTCTCATTTAAGTTTTTTTCAAGCGTATTGCGATTTTTAGTGATAATGTCTATGTTTTCTTCCGTGAGTAAAACACCGCCATAAGCATTGATGATTCCTTTTCTGACTTCTAGTTTTGTCTTGTTATTTGCGTTTTCAGAAAAATCTAGAAAAGTTTTAGAAGCCTCTAAAGCAACGATATATGAACCGTCAAAAATCAATTGGGTTAATGTAGCTGTTAAAGTCATGTTTTGTCTAGGCCCAAAAACCACAGGTATAAAGGTGCCAGGAGTACCACCGGCAAGTTCTGCTGGTAAAGGTGTTACCGGTTGCTTCAATTGGTTTTGGTAATCAATAGCACCATTGATTTGTGGTAGACCTGTTGCTGTGGTTTCCCATTTTTGCTTTAAAGCTTTAGCAACATCGCGTTTAGCGTTAATAGATTGATAGTTGTTTTCTAATCCGTGCTCGATAGCCTGTTCCAAGGATAAGCTATAGCTGGATGGTGTAGTTTCTTGGCTGTACGCTTTCGCGAAAGCGAGACCAAAAAGCAATAATGTTATTTTAATTTTTAAGGGCATTTAATCGTGATTTGTGTTAGTGATTAGGTTGAGAATTTTACGTCCTGCTGGAGTTACGATACCACGTAAGTGATACTCTAAATAGTGGTCATGAAGTTTTTGAACTGGAAATTGAGTATTAGGAAAAAGGTGTAAGTCCTTAATGCCTTGTAAGCCTACATAGTAGATTCTAGAAACAAAGTCCTTATCTAGATTATCACGATATAAACCTTGCTCTATACCTAGTTCTAGATTTTTATTAACGCATTCCTTCATATACTCAAACTGTATAGCAGTTACCTTTTGATGTACACGTGGATAGTAACGTTGTAATTGATGAATAGGTGATGATTTATCACCTTTAAGAGATGTTAATACCATTTTTTTGATATCATAGAGCTCTTCAATCGGGTTAGTTGATGTGCTGCATATGTGATCTATGCCGCCACAAATAGTGTTAGATATAGCAAGAGTCACCTCTGTGATGAGTTCTTCCTTATTTTTAAAGTAACTATAAAGTGTTTTTTTACTCATACCCATTTCTGAAGATATATCATCCATGGTCACACTCTTAAACCCTAGGTCTAAGAACATCTCAGTAGATTTTTGTAATATCTCAGTTTTAATATCGGTCATATTCTAATTTAAGCAGCTGCAAATATAAACAGCGGAAACTTTAAAAACGATTAGAGTTTCCAAAGTTTTACAATTGTTTAACATAACCTGTAGGTAAAAGATTCTTTTCTTATCCTTTAGGTATGATTACTTTTACCATATGAATGAAATGTCCCAATTAAGAACTGTCTTTCTAGAAGCGTTAACATCTAGAGTTACCGCACAAGAGCCTGTATCTTTATATGATCCAGTACACTATATATTACAATTGGGTGGTAAGCGGCTGCGACCACTACTGACTCTTATGAGTGCACAGATGTATGGTGCGAGCATTGATAAGGCTATGGATGCTGCTATTGCGGTAGAGGTATTTCACAACTTTACTTTGTTGCATGATGATATTATGGATGCTGCAGACTTGCGTCGTGGTAAAGAAACGGTACATGTCAAATGGGATGTAAATACAGGTATTTTATCTGGTGATGCAATGTTAATTATGGCTTACCAGTTATTTAATTCTTATGATCCTGAAACTTTTTATGAGTTGAATCAGGTTTTTTCAAAGACCGCGCTTGAAGTCTGTGAAGGACAGCAATATGATGTAGATTTTGAAACAAGAGATGATGTAACAATACCAGAATACATCAACATGATTAAATTAAAAACTTCTGTTCTGGTAGGTTGCGCATTACAAATGGGAGCGATTATCGCAGGAGTAGATAAAAAGGAACAGGAACTGATTTATGATTATGGAATTAATTTGGGACTCGCCTTTCAATTAATGGATGATTATTTAGATGCCTTTGGTAATCCAGAAACCTTTGGTAAGGAAGTAGGTGGTGATATAAGAGAGAATAAAAAGACTTATTTGTATCTAAAGAGTGTTGAAGATGAAGGTTGTGCTACTGAGCTTAAAGAATGGTTTGCTATGGATTATCAAGAGATGAATGAAGAGCAAATTGAAACAAAAAAAGAAACGGTAAAAGTATTTTTTGAAGAAAGCGGTGGTGCTGTTGCAACTCAAGACGCCATAAAAACTTATACAGATAAAGCACTTAATATTATAGAGCAACTAGCTATAAGCGATGACTCTAAAAAGCAGCTTACTGCTTTTTCACTTGATTTAATGAGTCGTGTTAGTTAATGAGTGATTTACTACCACAAATACAAGAAAAGTTAGAGTCTAGACATCATGTGTTTACGATTTATAAAAATCAGGTAAATAAGGATCTGGAGCGATCTGGATTTGAGGCCATAGAAGAAAATAATCCTAAAGAGTTTCTCATGGAGCTAGCTTCGTTACTTAATGAAGCTATAGAAGACTCAAATCCTAAACTACAACAACTCTACTATCTAGCAGATGTTCAAGAACGCCATTTGCAACACGGCATCATTCTAGGATTTATAAATCGAGAATGGATTAAGATTCAGTTTAGATTGAGGCAGTAAATTATGACGCTTTCGCGAAAGCGTGTCTTTAAAACAATACTCTTACAAAAGGTTGAATCCCATTATTATAAATACTGCGCTCGTTATCATATAGGACATCATATCGAGCACCTATCACAAAGTTACCTTGTCGATAACCTGCGCCTAAAAACAATGCCGGAATCCAATAATTATCATCAAAACTAGCATCTGCAAAGTTTCTATTTACATTTAGATATTCAAAATCAGCACTAACTTGTAGATAGTCTATAGGAGAAGCGATAGCAATCAAGCTACCACCAGCTACCGTTGATTTAAAATCATCAAATCTGTTTAAATCCCTTTCAGAGTAACTGTAATTGAGACCTACACCTAGTCCTACCGTATTGTTTACTTGATAAATAGCTTGTGGAGCAATTAAAATTGATGTAAAATTATTACCAAAGTTGGCACCTACGTTTCCTCCAAATCTTACATTATTCCAAAAATTAGAGCCTTCTTTATCTTGTTGGCCATTAGATTGATAAAAAAATAGGCTGCAAACTAAGAATATCGTAATTGATAGGGTAGATGTGTTTTTCATAATGCTGTTTTTTAGCAAATTCAATAGTTATAAATATACAAAAGTCGATGTCATCCGAGCACTTTTCTTTATTTTTGCTCTTACATTTGATAAAAAGGAGAATTCCTTCGATATATGGACAAGTTTTCATTTCTGAACGCCGCACATACCGCGTACTTCGCACAACTTTACGACGAATATTTAATCAATCCAGATAGAGTAGAGCCATCTTGGCGAGCTTTCTTTCAAGGTTTCGACTTTGGGATGGAAAGCGCCCATGAAGGTGATTTTGAGCTGGATCAGGCCGCAGCACCAGTTGCGATTCCTGCTCACGTTCAAAAAGAGTTTCAGGTTGTTAAATTAATAGATGCTTACCGCACACGTGGTCATTTATTTACCAAGACTAATCCTGTAAGGGATCGTCGTACTTATGAGCCTACACTCGATTTAGTAAACTTTGGTCTTTCTGATGCAGACTTAAATACAGAGTTTGATAGTGGTGACTTAATAGGAATTGGTAAAACAAGTCTTAATAATATTATCGCTCACTTAAAACAAGTATACTGCGAGAGTATAGGTGTAGAGTATATGTATATACGTAAGCCTGCAGAGGTGAAGTGGATACAAAACTGGTTGCATAAAAACAATAATCACCCTAGTTTTTCTAAGGATGATAAATTGCAAATTCTTAAGAAATTAAATGAAGCTGTTTCTTTTGAATCCTTCTTACACACAAAATATGTTGGTCAGAAACGTTTCTCTCTAGAAGGAAACGAGTCTTTAATTCCTGCACTTGATTCTTTAGTAGAAAATGCTGCAAATAAAGGTGTTAATCACTTTGTTCTAGGAATGGCACACCGTGGTAGATTAAATGTGCTAACTAATATCTTTGGTAAGCCAGTGACAGATATCTTTTCTGAATTTGATGGAAAAGATTATGAGCAAGACATTTTTGATGGTGATGTAAAATATCACCTAGGTTATACTAGTAAACGTAAAACAGATAGTGGTAAGGATATCAATATTAATATTGTACCTAACCCGTCACACCTTGAAACTGTGGGAGCAGTAGTAGAAGGAATTGCACGTGCAAAACAGGACATGCATTCTCCAGAAGATTTTTCAAAAGTATTGCCTATCGTATTACACGGTGATGCGGCAATCGCTGGTCAAGGTATTGTATATGAAGTAGTGCAAATGGCACAACTCGATGCTTATAAAACTGCTGGTACCATTCACATGGTGGTTAATAACCAGGTAGGTTTTACAACTAATTATTTAGACGCTCGTTCTTCAACGTATTGTACAGATATCGCAAAAGTGACCTTGTCACCAGTACTACATGTTAATGCAGATGATGCAGAGGCTGTTGTACATGCTATGAACTTTGCTCTAGATTACCGTATGGAGTTTGGTCGTGATGTATTTATTGATTTGCTAGGATATAGAAAGTACGGTCATAATGAAGGTGATGAACCTATGTTCACACAGCCTCAATTATATAAAGCTATTAAGAAGCATGAGAATCCTCGTGATATTTATGCTGATAGACTTCTTAAGGAAGGCGTTATTGATAAAAATACGGTAGAGAAATTTGAGACTGCTTACAAAAGCGAACTGGAGGAACAACTTGCGACCTCTCGTGAAAAAGAAAATACCATCATCACACCATTCATGCAAGATGAGTGGCAAGGTTTTGAACAAGCCACTGAGGTAGAGATGATGAAAAAGGTGGAGACAGGTGTAGACCGCAAAACCTTAGAAAAAATTACAGCAACGATTTCTAAACTGCCTGAAGATGAAAATTTCTTTAGAAAAATTAAGAAGTTGATTCTGGACCGTCGCAAAATGTTTGATGCAGATAAACTGGACTGGGCAATGGGAGAACACTTAGCCTATGGTAGTTTAATGATGGAAGGTTACAATGTGCGCATGAGTGGACAAGATGTAGAGCGAGGAACGTTCTCACACCGTCACGCTGTGGTAAAATCAGAGAATAGTGAACACGAGTTTATTTTACACAATCTTATAGATGGTGTAAAAGGTAAAATGGACATTTATAACTCACACCTGTCAGAATATGGTGTTGTAGGTTTTGAATATGGATATGCACTAGCACAACCGCAAACACTTACTATCTGGGAAGCACAATTTGGTGATTTCTCAAATGGAGCACAAATCATGATGGATCAATACATCAGTGCTGGTGAGGATAAATGGAAAAATCAAAACGGTCTGGTTAAATTATTACCACACGGTTATGAAGGTCAAGGAGCTGAGCACTCAAGTGCTAGAATAGAGCGTTACTTGCAACTATGTGCAAAGGATAATATGTTTATGGCAAACTGTACAACGCCAGCAAACATGTTCCATTTACTACGTCGTCAGATGTTAGTAAATTATCGCAAGCCATTAGTTGTGTTTACACCTAAGTCTTTATTGCGTTACCCTAAAGCGGTAAGTGCAGTAGATGAGTTAGTAAACGGACATTTTCAAGAAGTAATAGATGTTGATGGAGACGCTTTCGCGAAAGCAGAAACACTAGTATTCGTATCTGGTAAGTTCTATTATGATTTACTAGAATATCGAGAAGAAAATAATCGCACAGACGTTGCACTGGTAAGACTAGAACAATTGTTCCCATTACCGATTGAGCAAATACAAGAAGTGATGAAAAAATATGGTTCTAAAGATGTCGTATGGGCACAAGAAGAACCTAGAAATATGGGTGCTTATGCACATCTTATGTTACACATGCCAGAGACTAGAAACTGGCGCGTATGCTCAAGAAACATGTATGCAGCACCAGCCTCAGGTAGTTCAACACGATCTAAGGCAAGACAAGCAAGAATAATAGAAGACGTATTTAATACCAACAAATAAGATTATGGCTCTAGAAATGAAAGTGCCTTCACCGGGCGAGTCGATTACAGAAGTAGAAATAGCAGAATGGCTAGTTGCCACTGGCGATTGGGTTGAAAAAGACCAAGCAATTGCCGAGGTGGATAGCGATAAAGCAACACTTGAATTACCGGCCGAGGCTAGTGGTATCATTACCTTAAAAGCTGAAGAAGGTGACGCAGTTGCTGTAGGTGCTGTAGTCTGTCTAATTGATACCGAGGCTGCAAATCCTAATGGCGGATCTCAAGATGTTGAGAACGCTCCATCTAGTATGGGTGGTGGCGATGAAGGAGGAAACAATGGCGACGTTGCAACGGAAATGAAAAAGGATGCGCCGGCTGATAAGTCTGCAAACTCTGAAAAAGCTCCGCAACCTGCACAAGCTAAAGAAACTTATGCTAGCGGTACGGCAAGTCCTGCTGCAAAAAAGATTCTAGATGAAAAAGGTGTAGATGCAAAGTCTGTTTCTGGAACTGGTCGCGATGGTCGTATAACTAAAGACGATGCTGTAAACGCAAAACCATCTATGGGAACACCAGGAGCTGGATCACGTGGTGAATCTCGTACTAAGCTTTCTATGTTACGTAGAAAAGTTGCAGAACGTCTGGTAAGTGTTAAGAACGACACAGCGATGTTGACTACTTTTAATGAGGTAGACATGAAGCCTATCTTTGACTTACGTAAAGAGTACAAAGAAGACTTTAAAGCAAAGCATGGTGTGGGATTAGGATTTATGTCCTTCTTCACTAAAGCGGTTACTAGAGCGCTAGAAATGTATCCTGCTGTTAATTCTATGATTGACGGTAAAGAGATGGTTTCTTTTGATTATAAAGATATTTCTATTGCTGTATCAGGTCCTAAAGGATTAATGGTACCGGTAATAAGAAATGCAGAGAACTTATCTTTTAGAGGTGTAGAAGCTGAGGTAAAAAGATTAGCATTAAGAGCTCGTGATGGAGACATCACAGTAGACGAAATGACTGGCGGTACCTTTACCATTACTAATGGTGGAGTCTTCGGTAGTATGATGAGTACACCTATTATTAATCCACCTCAGAGTGCGATTCTAGGAATGCATAATATTATCGAGCGTCCAGTAGTCGTAGATGGAAATATTGTTGCAAGACCGATGATGTATCTAGCCGTTTCTTATGATCACCGTATCATTGATGGTAAAGAATCTGTAGGTTTCTTAGTAGCAATTAAAGAAGCACTAGAAGATCCTATCAACATCTTAATGGATGGAGACGTTAAGAAGGCGTTGGAAATGTAAAAATTTCCTAATTATAATTTATAAAGCCCAAAGGTTTTTAAAAACCTTTGGGCTTTATTGTAAACGGAAGAAAAAAATCCTCTATAAAAACACAGTTTTTATAGAGGATTTTCATGTTATGAAAGTAGCTTTTAAAATTTAAAAGGATATTCCTGATACTTATTATGATATAGAGATTTAATAATTCTTAATAGTTGCTCTTCCTTACTCAAATATGCTGTGTCTATTAATTGACCATCTGATAATTGATCAATTTCATCCCTTAGAGCGATAGAATTAGATTTAAATAAGAATCCTTTGTACTCTATCAACCATGTGATTTTTCCTAAAGAAGTCTCCCAATCTGAATTACTAATAGAAATCTCAACACCATTTTTGTTTTTTAATCTTAATACATCAGTGATACTAGATGTAGAGATTGTGAAAAATTTTGGGTTTATAAAGATATCATTCATTTCCTTCGAGTTTAGGTTGTTAATGTCTGAAGATAAGCTTTTTACGTTGCTGTACACTTCACAACGATTTTCTTTGTTAAATTGAAATCTATCATAATATTTGGAAAACATTATCTCGAAATCATCTTCAATACAATCAAATTCCTTCATAAAATTTGACAGTTCTTTTTTAGTTATACCAAATTCCTTAAAAGTCAATTGGTGATTTATATTTTGCACAGTCATCTTGGTAATATGTAAGACCTGATTCAAAAATAGTTTCTTAGGTATAAAGTTTTCAATGGAATTGTTTGAGGGTACTAGGTTAAAATTGACACCCGATAGGTCGTACTGATAAGAAATCATGCTATAATGAAAGCAGCCTGCTGATATTTTTTCTAAGAATACTTCATTTGGCTTAAAATTTTGAAGTTCTCTAAGTAAAGATGTTGTATCAAATTCAGATAATACAATTGTAGATGTATCGAGCTCGAAATAACCATCATCAGCATTACCAGTTATCAATTTATCTTCATAAACAAAAAGGTTATGGTAAGTGTTCTCGTTAATTATATTCCATTTCTCATCATTACTTTGCTTTAAAATTCCTAATTCATAATTATAGGCATAATTACTACCTTCAAATTCTACAACTTCTGAGAACTCAGGTAGGTCCATTTGACCCAACGACAATTGAGTCAAAAACAAAAATGATATGAGAATATAAAATCGCAATAAATTTAAATTTTACTCACCTACCACACCAGCACTCACATTTGCCTCACGATTAATCTTCTTAATCATTCCCTGCAATGCTCTTCCTGGTCCAACTTCTATAAATTCAGTAGCACCATCGGCAATCATATTTTGAACAGATTGTGTCCATTTTACAGGACCAGTAAGTTGATAAATAAGATTTGTTTTAATCTCATCTACTGCTGTTGTTCCTAGCGTAGTTACGTTTTGATATACAGGACATGAAGGAGCTTCAAACTCGGTAGCTTCTATAGCTGCCGCTAGTTCTTCACGTGCCGGTTCCATTAATGGAGAATGGAATGCTCCACCTACTGGTAGCATTAAGGCGCGTTTTGCACCTTTTTCTTTTAAAGCTTCGCAAGCTTCTTCTACCGCTTTAGTAGCGCCAGATATTACAAGTTGTCCTGGACAGTTATAGTTAGCTGCAACGACAACACCATCTATGCTTTTACATACATCTTCTACTACTGCATCGTCTAAACCTAAAATTGCTGCCATGGTACTCGATTGATGTTCGCACGCGGCTTGCATCGCAAGAGCACGTTTAGAAACAATCTTTAATCCATCTTCAAAACTTAGGGTACCTACTGCAGTAAGTGCGCTTAATTCACCCAGTGAATGACCTGCCACCATTTCTGGTTGGAAAGAGTTACCCATCATTTTTGCAAGAATTACAGAATGTAAAAAGATAGCAGGTTGGGTCACTTTGGTTTCCTTTAATTCCTCAGCAGTTCCTTCAAACATGATTTTTGAAATTTCAAAACCTAGGATTTCATCTGCTTTATTAAAAAGTGCTTTTGCTTCTGGAAATTGATCATATAAGTCTTTACCCATTCCTGTGAATTGAGCTCCTTGACCTGGAAAAACGTATGCTTTCATATTGTAGTTGTTAATTGCAGTGGCAAATTTAATGAAAAGTAGTTACTAGGTTTATTGATTTCAATATTGCCATTAATCTTAAAATCAAAGCCTTGATTATTGTTGATTAGTTTTAAAATTTATATGCGCTCCCAAGTTTCAAAGTCAAAAGCATATTCATGCTTATCATCTGCTGGATGATGCTCTGTGCGTATAAGCTTCCACTGTTTTTCATCAAACTCTGGAAAATAGGTGTCCACATCAAAACTACCGTGGACTCTAGTTAATTCAATACGGTCAGCTACTTCAAGCCCTAGTTTATAAATTTCGCCACCACCTATTATAAAAGGTTCTTCATCACTAGAGGCAGCAGCTAGTGCCGTAGATAAATCATGTACTACGATTCCACCATCAGTTTTAAAATTAGCATCTCTAGTTAATATGATATGAGTGCGATTAGGTAGCGGTTTAGGGAAACTTTCAAAGGTTTTGCGACCCATTATAATGTGATGACCAGTAGTAAGAGATTTAAAACGTTTAAAGTCATCTGGCAAGTGCCATACTAGATCGCCGTCTTTACCTAACTCGTTGTTTGCTCCAGCAGCAGCTATCATGGTAATAACACGTTTTTTAGAAACAGGTGTATTTATAATTTTGGTTTCCGGTAAAGGATTTGATTTAGTTACTTTTTCTTCTATTTGAGCGATGCGATCCTTTTGTTTTTGAACCAACCTTTCATACTGACGTTTTTCCCATCCTGGTCCTAGTAGTCTATTGGTAATAAATACCTTAAAAGCATGATAGATTAAAATAAGCAGCCACACAAATAAGACCCAAACCCACCATTCTACATTAAGAATACGCAAGGGCTCTTGTTGCATTAATACCTGACTGATGATAATCAAACCTACTGCGCCCACTAGAAAAACAACAAAATGTGTAAATAAACCGCGCTTTTCTTTAATGCGACGCTGTGCATTTTCAATCATTTCCTTTTGAACTGGATCAATCGCAGGTGTTTCTTTTTTCTTTCTACCGAACATATGACGTACTTTTATATTCAAATTTAAGCAGTTCTAGCTCTTTTCAATCTTTACAAATGCATAAAATAAGATCTCAGTATCCCATTCTTGAAAAATACACCTATCTCAATACGGCAAACCATGGCTTGATTTCTCAAGAATTAATGGACTATAGAATCAATGAGATGGAAAAAATGCGAGATCAGGCTAGTTTATACACAAATACTAGAAACGATTTTATAGATGAAGTGAGGACAGCTATAGCGCAATTTGTAGATGCGACGATAGAGAATACTGCTGTGATTCCTAATTTTTCTACAGGCTTCAACACGCTGATAGAAGGTATTGATAAGCAATCTACATTTTTATTGCTAGATGGTGATTATCCATCTGTAAACTGGCCAGTGGAGACTCGTGGTTTTAATTGTTTTTATGCGACTATCAACGAGAACCTTGAATCAAATATTCTTGAAGCTTGCGAAATGCATCAACCTGATTTTTTCTGCTTTTCTGTCGTTCAATATATTTCTGGAATTAAAATTGACTTAGAATTTGTAAAGCAGCTTAAAGATCAGTTCCCAGAGATGGTAATCATAGGTGATTTAACTCAATACATAGGGACTGAGCGATTCCGCTTTCGCGAAAGCGGACTAGATATCATCCTAGCAAGTTGTTATAAATGGTTAAATGCTGGTGATGGAAATGCGTTTATTTGTGTTAAAGAACGGGTTAAAGAGCTTATTAAGCCTAATAGGATAGGTTACCGTAGTACTAAAAATGTAATAAATGCAATACCTGAGTTCATAGGCAGATTTGAACCTGGGCATCAAGATATGATCGCTTTTGGTAGTTTGAAACTAGCGCTGGAAGTCGCGTTAAAAATAGGTCTAGATAAAATACAAACTGAACTGCAACACTGGTCTGAAATAGCTAAGGCCGAATTTGAAAGTCGAGATTTATTAGATGAGGCCATAGTAAAGAGAAAACAACATTCTACCATTTTTAATATTAAAGGAAGTCATGATTTATATAATAAGCTCTTAGATCATGGCGTTGTCACCTCATTAAGAGGTAATGGAATAAGAGTTAGTTTCTCTTATTTTAATAACGATAAAGACCTTGCTAGACTACTGGAAGTATTAGATTTGTAATACAACGATTACCACAATATGCAACATACGTATATATTATTCTTCTTTTTATGCTCTGTTATGGGATATTCTCAAAATCCTAATGATTGTACAGACGCCATATTATTATGTGGTGATACTAGTTTTGGTATCAGTCCTTCTGGGATAGGAGTTAATGAATTTGCGCAAGCTGGTAATCCTGTGCCTACTTGTTTCTCATTTCAGACTAATCAAGCTTGGTTTAGAGTAGAGATACAAACAACGGGTACTTTTAGTTTTGCATTAACACCAGATACGGCACAAGCAGATTATGACTTTGCAGTTTTTGGACCTGTAGTGGATTGTGATAATTTAGGCGCAGCTATACGTTGTTCCAGTACAAATCCGCGTGATGCAGGTGTGACTGGTGAAACAGGTTTAAATAGTGTAGAAACTGATTTTATTGAAGGTCCTGGTGCAAATGGTAATGGTTTTTTACAAGAACTTACCGTTAATGCTGGCGAAGTATATTATGTGATTGTTGCACTTGCAGTAGGTACTGGTGGTTTTAGTATCAGTACTGGCGGTACTGCAGACTTGCCACCTGCGCCAGTAGCAAATCCTCTAATGGATTTGGAAGTTTGCGATAATGCTGGTGCACAAGATGGTTTTAGAGAATTTGATTTTAGTTCATTAAACTCTGATGTGTTATTAGGTCAGACCAATACCACAGTGACTTATCACGAATCACTAAACGATGCAAACATAGGTATCAATGCAATCACTTTCCCATATACTAATATTACAAATCCGCAGGATATATATGTAAGAGTTATTAGAAACGATTCTGATTGTACTGACTTTACAGATTTTACCATATTAGTCGATGATCCTAATATCGATACGGATATAGATCCATTTATTATTTGTTCAGATAATGCTACAGAACCATTTGATTATAATACGGTCATTGATTCTATATTACCCAATGCTAGTAGCTTTAATGTGACTTATCATTTAACGCAAATGGATGCGCAAGATGGTCTAAATGCTCAAGGCTCTATGTTTACTGCAACTACAACTGAAGAATTTTACTTTATTAGGGTTGTTGATCCTACTGGTTTATCTTGTGATTATGTTTTAAATACATCAATATTTGTCGCAAATCCACCAGCAATTGCGATTCCCGTAGATTTATTTCTATGTGATGATGATTTTGATGGTTTTTTGAATGTTGCATTAACAGATCAAAATAATGAGATCTTAAATGGATTAGATCCATTATTGCATCAAGTGACCTTTTATGAGAGTGCAGCAGATAGAACCGCTGGACAGAACGCGCTAAACAGTAGTTTTACTACGACACAAAATCCGCAACGCATTTATGTGAGAGTAACAGAAACGAGTACCACTTGTTTTAGTGATGTTGATTATCAAATTACGATAAGGCCTAGACCTGTTTTACAAAGTCAGGACGATATTATAGTATGTGTTGATGCTGTGGTACCTACCACCATTAGTGTCGCTGCCGGATTTGATTTTTATGAATGGAATACTGGTGAAATGGGCGCAACGACTAATAGTATTGATATCAATCAACCAGGTGATTATACCGTTACAGTGACTAATAACTTTGGGTGTGAGAGTTCTTTAACCATTACAGCATTACCATCTGACGTTGCAACTATAGATGATATTATCACCCAAGACTTCAGAAGTGGCGATAACACAGCACAATTCATTGTTTCTGGACCTGGTGATTATGAATTTTCAGTTGACAATGGTCCTTTTCAGGATTCTAATTTCTTCAATGGTCTTTATAAAGGCTTTCACACCGTTAGAATAAGAGATAAGAACGGATGTGGAACGATTACCGAAGAGTTTGCTGTACTAGATTATCAGCGATTTTTCACACCTAATGGAGATGGTTTTCATGATTACTGGACGCTCGATGGATTAACAGATTATCCAGATGCTATTATTTTCATATATGATAGATATGGAAAGTTATTACATCAAATGGCTCCAGATGGTATCGGTTGGGATGGAACTTTTATAAATGCTCCCATGCCTTCAAGTACTTATTGGTTTACGCTTAAGATTGAAGGTAAGCCATTGGTAAAAGGATACTTTGCTTTAAAGAGATAATTATCTTAGTTCCGCTTTCGCGAAAGCGAGTTATAAAAACCCTTCAGGTATCCATATTCAATATAATACAAGGCATCTAATTTTTTTTATCTAGACCTCTTCTTATCGCATTTTAATCATAATAAAGATAAAGCTATCATCAACTATGGTATGCAAATTGTTTATAATATTGAGCTATCACTAGTAATCAATGTTTTAACCAATGTGATATCTCTGTAAGATTAAATGTAGTCCAATATCGCATAAAATATACATTAAAACGTTGATAATTGTATTTTATCGATTATTTTTTGTTCTCGTATTTTCAAATTACCTAGTAATCAATTTATTAGTGAAGTTTGATATGTACAGTTTTAGAATTGAATTATGAAAACTAAAAAATTAATGCTCAAATTTATTTTTACACTTATGATTATGACGCTGGCGAGTGTTTATAGTCATGCACAAGTAGGGATTGATACTGATGTGCCTATGGCGGCTCTAGATATATCTTCTACTGACTCTGGATTGTTAGTGCCTCGTATTGCTCTAACAGACTTAAATACTGCTTCTCCTGTTACTAACCCTAATGGAGCTAGTCTAGTAGATGGAACAATGATATGGAATACAGGTACAGCTGGAGTTCCTTTAACAGGATTTTACTTCTGGCAGGATAGTAAATGGAATCTAGTCGTAAGTGATAATCAACCACAGGTGTATTTTGGTAAGTTGTTAATCACAGCTGCAGGAACTATTGTTATAGAGGATCTGCCTTTTCAACCTAGTGCTATAGAATTTACTGCTGTTAATAGAATTCAAGGTTTTAATGATGGTGGTTACAGATCAGCTTCAAATAATTCAAATGACATCAGAATGGCTGGTGGTCAAACTATGGGATATGCACAAGATTATGGTACAGGTATAGATCAACAGGTAATCTCTAATGGAGCAAATGGTTCTAGTATTAACAATATAGGTACTTATTCTTCAGACAGTCATTGTATAGCTGCTTATTTTGTAAATAATAATGGTGAGCCTATTCATGATAATGGATCGCCTACTGGAGGTACTGATGATCAAGGTGGATTAATATCTGCTTCATTAGTAAACTTTACTGATGATGGATTTACATTAAACGTAGATAATTTTCTAGCTGGATCGACTACAAATGATAGAACTAATCAAATCGTCGTGATTTTTAAGGCATATAGATAATTAAGTATAGAATTGATTTTTTATCATAATCGCGGTCTTATTTACGCGGTTTAGACACCTAGTATAGTTTTTGTAGTGGTGGATTGTCCAATACTTAAGGTTGTGGAGACTAGCTTCGCAAAAAAAAGTCATGATTTTGATTTATCGCGTTTGCCTTATTGCATTACTCTTCGGTTTACAGTTTGCACAAGCACAACAATTCCCTTTAGATTTTGAGGGAAATCAATTTCCGTTTACAGGATTTTCTGGCTCTTCTTTTTCTTTTAGAACAGATCCATTACAGTCCTCAAACCACGTAGGTCAATTTTTCAATGATGGTAATCAGTCCAATCAGGGCTTTTTTAGAGATCTTTCTACTGCAGTAGATTTGAATGTAGATCAGAATGTGACTTTGAGATTTTATGCGTTTGATCCTAACGCCCATAGTATCTTATTAAAGTTAGAAAATGGAAATCAACCAGATGTAGAGGTGTTAGGTCAGTCCAATGGAGCTGCAAACAACTGGCTAGATATTAATTTTGACTTTTCTAGCGCTATTGAGAGCGCTTCTGGTAATATGATCTCTGCTATAGGACAATACAGTCGGGTAACGATTTTCATTGATTATGGGTCTAATATACCAGGTACTTATCTCATAGACCAAATTAATAATGGTGCTGTTGTTGTCACTCCTAACCCGATAGATGTGGTGTATACAGATTTAGTGTGGTTTGATGAGTTTGATAATGCTGGAGCCAATAATCCCATAGACGCTACAAAATGGTTTCATCAAACCTTATTGCCTAATGGCAATAGTTGGTTTAATGGTGAGCAACAGCATTATACTAATAGGATTGATAATTCTTTTGTAGAAAACGGATTTTTGAACATCGTTGCAAAACGAGAGAATTTTACAGATCAAGGACAGACCAAACAATATACCAGTGCTAGACTTAATTCAAAATTTGCATTCACATATGGAAGAGTAGATGTGAGAGCAAAATTACCCTTTGGCGATGGGACATGGCCTGCGATATGGACTCTAGGTAAAAATATTAATGAAAATGGCGGTTACTGGGATAGTACTCATGGGACAACTAACTGGCCTTTATGCGGTGAGATAGATATTATGGAGCATGGATTAGGTGCTGTTAATCATGTATCTAGTGCTTTACATACTAATTGCGGAGGATGTTCTGGAAATACAATGAATTTTCAGTCAACAACGTTACCGGATGTTGCTAATGATTTTCATATATACTCTATGAACTGGTCGCCACAGCAAATCACTTTCTTGATAGACGATGTACCTTTTTACACTTATAATCCTGTAGTAAAAGATGTAAACACCTATCCGTTTTATGAAGATCAATATTTGTTATTAAACATTGCGATGGGCGGCGTTGCAGGCACTATAGATCCTAGCTTTTCACAAAGTAGTATGGTCATAGATTATGTGCGTGTCTATCAAAATACCTTAAGTCTTACAGATGCAGATACTATTAACGCAACGGTTTATCCTAATCCATCTAGCGAGTTAGTTTCTATTGCGAGCACGACGACCATAGATGGTATCGAGCTATACACGATGCTGGGACAGCGAGTTATTGAAAAGACTAGCGAATGCCATACACTAGACGTTTCTAATTACGATAACGGAATGTATGTTTTAAAAATTCATTCAGGCAATCAGGTTCAAACTGAACGATTAGTGGTCTCGCATTAATGATTAATTAATGCGCCTCTAACCAATTCTGTCCAATTCCAACTTCCACATCTAGTGGAACGGTCATTTTATAAGCATTTTGCATTTCATCTTGAATCAGTTTTTTCATATTTTCTAACTCGTCATTATGAATATCAAAAACAAGTTCATCATGTACTTGAAGCAACATTTTAGACTTGCAATTCATTTCTTCAAACTTTTTGTGAATGTTAATCATTGCAATCTTGATAATGTCTGCAGCACTTCCTTGAATAGGTGCGTTAACAGCATTACGCTCTGCTGCGCCTCTTACGACTGCGTTAGAGCTATTAATATCTTTTAAGTAACGACGTCTACCTAAAACTGTTTCTACATAACCATTCTCACGAGCAAAATCTACTTGATCTTGCATATATGCTTTTAGTTTAGGATAAGTAGTATAATAGGTGTCAATCAACTCTTTTGCTTCGCCACGAGATAAGTCGGTTTGATTACTTAACCCAAAGGCACTTACTCCATAGATGATTCCAAAGTTCACTGTCTTGGCATTACTACGTTGTTCTCTTGTCACATCTTCTAGAGCAACATTAAAAACTTTTGCAGCTGTAGAAGCATGAATATCTTCACCGCTTTGGAATGCAGCAATCATATTTTCCTCTTCACTTAACGCAGCAATAATACGTAGTTCTATTTGAGAGTAATCGGCAGCTACAAGTGTATAATTTTCATCTCTTGGTATAAATGCCTTACGTACTTGACGACCACGCTCAGTACGAATAGGAATGTTTTGTAAGTTAGGATCTGTAGAACTTAAACGGCCAGTTGCCGCAACAGTTTGCATATAGTTCGTGTGAATGCGTTGTGTTTTGGCATCTACCTGACTAGGTAGAGCATCAACATAAGTAGATTTCAATTTACTCAAGCCACGATAATCGAGCACATTTTGAATAATTGCATGATCTTTTGCGAGGTAACTTAGGACATCTTCAGCCGTTGAATATTGCCCAGTTTTGGTTTTTTTAGGTTTGTCAACAAGCTTGAGTTTTTCAAAAAGAATAATACCTAGTTGTTTAGGAGAACCTATATTGAATTCTTCTCCTGCGACCTCATAAATGTCTTTTTCTAGTTGAGCGATATCTGTTTCTAAATCACCAGATAGTGAGCTCAAAAAATCTTCATCTAGATTAATCCCTTCTATTTCCATCGCTGCGAGTACATCGAGTAATGGCATTTCTATATCCTTAAACAACTTGTCCGTTCCTGCACTAGCTAGTTCTGGTGTGAAATGTTCTTTGAGTTGTAAAGTAACATCGGCATCCTCAACCGCATATTCTTTTTGTTTTTCCAGATCCACATCACGCATAGAAAGTTGGTTCTTTCCTTTTTTACCTATTAGTTCAACTATAGATTGTGGTGTGTAATTTAAATACGTTTCGGCCAGTACGTCCATGTTATGACGCATATCAGGATTTATAAGATAATGAGCTAGCATGGTATCGAACATAGGTCCTTTAACATCTACGCCATATTTATCCAGTACTTTAATATCATATTTTAAGTTTTGACCTACTTTCTCAATGGATGTACACTCAAAGAATGGTTTTAATTGATCGACAATAGCCTGTGCAGCGTGTCGATCTTCAGGAATCGGTAAGTAAAATCCTTTTCCTTTTTCCCAAGAAAATGCGATTCCTACTAATTCTGCGGTAAGTGAATCTAGTCCTGTTGTTTCTGTATCAAAACAAACACTTGATTGTTGCATCAACGATTGTAAGAACAATTTAGTTCCCATTCCTTCTTGAACGAGTTGGTACAAATGATCGCTAGTGGCTAGTGTTTTACGACCGGTAGATTCAGACTCTGATGCTGTGCCAGAACCTGGAGCATCAAATAAAGAGAACTGACCAGCTCCTGCAGAGGAATTTGAAACAGATTTTGAACTAACATTTGATTTCGTTTCCGGCAATTCTTTAGAAAATATCTTCGCCAAGGTTTCTTTTGCACGACGGAATTCCAGTTCGTCAAAAATCTCATGAACAGCTTCTACATTAGGATCGTCTAACTCATAATTTTTTGCATTAAAAGTGACTGGACAATCTAGTCTTATGGTCGCTAGTTTTTTAGAAAGCAATCCCAACTCTGCATTGGCGATAACTTTTTCTTTCATCTTACCTTTCAGTTGATCAGTATTAGCAAGAAGCCCTTCCATAGAGCCGTAAGCGGCTATGAATTTTTTCGCAGTTTTGTCTCCTACACCAGGTAATCCAGGGATGTTATCACTAGCATCTCCCATCATTCCCAGATAATCGATCACTTGTTCTGGTCGCTCTACTTCAAATCTTTTTTGTACCTCAGGAATTCCCCATATTTCTATTCCATTACCCATTCGGGCAGGTTTGTACATGAATATATTTTCAGAAACTAATTGAGCATAATCCTTATCTGGTGTTACCATATAAGTAGTAAAGCCTTCTTTTTCGGCTTGCTTTGCTAGTGTTCCTATTAAATCATCTGCCTCGATTCCTTCTACGACTTCAATAGGAATGTGCATGGCTTTTAAAATACGCATGATATAAGGCACCGCTATTTTAATTGCCTCAGGCGTTTCATCTCGATTTGCCTTGTAGTCTTCATACATCTCCACACGATCTGCACTTCCACCTTTGTCAAATGCAACGGCCAGATATTCTGGTTTCTCCCGTCTTATAACATCAAAAAGCGAATTTGTAAAACCCATAATCGCACTAGTGTCCATACCAGCACTGTTAATTCTAGGGTTTTTAATAAGTGCATAATAACCTCTAAATATTAAGGCATAAGCGTCTAGGAGAAATAATCTTTTATCGTTAGAACCGTCGTTAGTCATCTTCAAATTTTATGAGTGCTAAAGATAAAAAACGAACCTAGGAAAATAGGAATTCAAAACAGCATTTATGACTTTTTATGCACAAGACTTAACCCTTTTAAATAGGAATAGTTAGGCAGGTGTTTCGCTTTCGCGAAAGCGGGAAAACAATAATCGTTTGGTAGTTTTCAGTTAGTTATGATTATTGAATGGATGAGTAGAGAAAATTTTAATATTGCAACGAAATATCCAGAGGTAAACAATATTATGAAACTAGTTATTCAAAGGAATGGGCAAGAGAGTATAAGTTTTTTGAATCTTTTGAGTTCTCTATCTTATCACGATGAGAAAATAAGTCTAAATGAGATGAGTGAAATTTTAAATGATCAAGACGAAAGTGAAATTTTTATTTATGAAGTCAACAATTTAGAAAAAATTGATGAAATAAAAAACATGCTTAATTTTTATAGTGTAAAATTTTCGGTGGTAGATTGAGTGTTATTGGTCTAAAGGCTTTGACTTTTTTTCAATCCGTAACTGTATTCTCTTCAAAATCCTTTCTCAAATCCAACTGTCTAAAAGTAGGAGAGATCAATGCGGTAGTAATCACGGTTATTAATGTCATAGTGCCACCAAAAACAACGGCTGTTACGGTTCCCATTAATTTTGCTGTGACACCACTTTCAAAACCGCCCAATTCGTTAGAAGATCCTACAAACATAGAGTTTACAGAAGCTACACGACCACGCATATGATCTGGGGTTTTAAGTTGTAAAATGGTCTGACGTATGACCATAGAAACACCATCTGTAACTCCACTGAAAAATAGAGCTATAACAGAAATCCAGAACGATGTAGAAAGCCCGAAAACAATAATACAAATTCCAAAACCAAAAACTGCCATGAGTAATTTCATTCCAGCATTTTTACTAATAGGAATGTAAGCTGTAGCTATCATGGTCAGAATCGCACCTACGGATGGCGCGGCGCGTAAGATGCCAAATCCTTCACTACCGACATCTAAAATTTCTTTGGCAAAGATGGGTAGTAACATTACCGCACCACCAAATAATACAGAAATCATGTCTAGTGTTAATGCTCCTAAAATCGCTTTGGTCTTAAATACAAATCCTAAACCTTCTTTTAAACTTTGTAAAATAGGTTCGTTAATTTTTGTGTTATGAATAGGCTTTTTGGAAATAAAGAATACGGTAATAAAAGCGAGAGAAACCATGCTAAAAACAATGCATAATGACCAGTGTACACCGAACCAACTAATCGCAAACCCTGAAAAAGCGAGTCCTGCAACTGATGCAATTTGCCAGGCAGAACTGCTCCAAGTTGCCGCATTAGGATATGCTTTTTTAGGAACGAGTAAAGCGATTAATGAAAAAAGAATAGGGCCAAAGAAAGACCTTAAAATACCACCGAAAAATACTAGAGCATATATGCAATACAAAATCCTATTTGTAGACCAGTTTTCTACAATTGTAGGCCAGGTAAGTAAAAATAACCCCAAGCTAATTAACGAAAATGCGCCTATACAAAGTGCAAGTAAATTGCGTTTTTCTCTCTGATCCACAATGTGACCAGCAAATAATGCCATACAAAAAGCTGGTATAAATTCCATTAACCCTAAGATTCCCATCGATAATGCATCATTAGTTAACTCATATACCTGCCATTCAATCACAATAAATTGCATGGACCAACCAAATACTAGTAAAAAGCGCATCATTAAAAAAATGTTGAATTCTTTAAAACGCAATGCTGCGTACGGATCGTTTTTAGTCATATTGTGAATAGATTATTATTTGGTAAGAGTTTTAATGGTTGCGCAAGATACTTGTTTGCCATAGGATCAAGTTTAGTTTAACAATCTACCAACATTTTGATGCTGATTTATGCAATAGATTCGCACGATGCGTTTTATTATATTTTTTGCCATAGTAATTTTACTTGAAATTTATTCTTTCCAACTGATTAGGACCTTATCTCGCGGTCATTGGTGGAAATGGGTTTATCTAGGAATTACAGTTTTAGTTATAGGAAATGTATTTCTACAGTTCTATTTGAATCCTAATCGCGGTGTTGTTTCTGGGGCAAGAGACCTTGCCATCACCTTGTTTTTAGCATTTTTAGCAGCGCAATTCATCTTTGTGCTTGTTATGTTAGGAGAGGATATTTTTAGGTTTTTTGAAGGTGTTTATTACTCGCTTTCGCGAAAGCAAACTCCAGATCAATCCTTTTTACCTAGTAGAAGAGCGTTTATTTCAAAAGTAGGGTTGGGATTAGCAGCCTTACCATTTGGAGCAATTCTTTACGGAGCATGGAAAGGGAAATATAATTATCAAGTGCGTGAGTATGAATTGAGTTTTAATGATTTGCCAGAGGCTTTTGATGGGTATAAAGTGACACAGATTAGTGATATACATGTTGGGAGTTTTGACGATAGGGAAGAAGTCGAGTATGCGATAGACTTAGTTAATAAACAAGGCAGTGATGCTATTTTTTTTACTGGAGATCTGGTCAATAATATAAGCACAGAAATGCATGGATGGGAAAACGTTTTTGGAAAGTTGAGCGCAAGCGACGGTGTTTATTCTGTTTTAGGGAATCATGATTATGGAGATTATTATGGTTGGGAAGGAACTAGAGAAGAGGTGATTGCTTTAAAGAAAGCAAACATGGAAAAGTTATATAGTATACAAAAGCAGATGGGCTGGCGATTATTGCGAGATGAAAATATTGCAATAAAGCGAGGTAATGATTTACTGAATGTCGTCGGTGTTGAAAATATTGGGAATGGGCGTTTTCCAAAATATGGTGATTTAAATAAAGCCTCAGTAGGTTTAACTGAGAACGATTTTAAAATTTTATTGAGTCATGATCCTTCACACTGGGAAGATGATGTGAGGCATAATGATTTAAATTATCACTTAACTCTAAGTGGTCACACTCATGGAATGCAATTTGGAATCGAGATTCCTGGTTTTATAAAATTAAGTCCTGCGTGGTTTGTTTATAAAAGGTGGGCTGGTATTTATAAAGAGTTTGGTAGGTTTATAAATGTCAATCGTGGTTTTGGATTTCTGGGCTATTCGGGAAGAGCTGGGATCTGGCCAGAGATTACTGTGATAACCTTAAAAAAATCAAAGAATATTATAAACTAATACTCGTTGAGAGCTTGTTAAGAATACATTAGTGATTCTATAATGCTTTTTACGTACATTTGATAAGCTAACTAGTTGATTATGTCAAAATTTGGGGAACTTATAAGTGCCGATGTGCCAGTTTTACTCAACTTCTTTACAGAATGGAATGAGGATTCTGTGGGCATGCATGAAGTTTTAAGAGATGTTGCAGCCGCGATAGGTGACAATGCAAAGGTTATTAAAATTAATGTAGATAAAAATCCAGAATTAAGTGATGCCTTGCGTATAAAGGGATTACCTACTCTTATTATTTACAGAAATGGAGAGATGAAATGGAGGCAAAGTGGTGTCCAGGATTCTAATTCCCTGATTACTTTGTTGAAGCAGTATGTTTAATAATGGCTGTTTTATAGCCTTCAGATTCTAGAAATCTAAAATATTTAGGTAAAATTACTTTTAATTTTTCAAAGGCTTTTTCGCTATCGTGAAACACGATAATGCTACCGTTTCTAGTATTCTTCTCAAGGTTTTTTAAACATGATGTAGCGCTGCGGTTTATATCAAAATCACCTGATAAAACATCCCATAACACTATTTTATAACCTTGAACCCTTAAGCTCTTTGCAATACTGGAAGTGATTCTTCCATAGGGTGGACGGAATAATTGAGAATTTATAACAGAATTTGCTAAATCAACATCTTCTAGATAGCTGGTGGTTGTGGTTTTCCAACTATTTAGATGATGAAAAGTATGATTGCCTACCGCGTGACCTTTAATAGGTAAAAGGTCGTAAATATCAGTATGACGTTGAACACAATCACCTATACAAAAGAAAGTAGCCTTAAAATCGTACCGCTCTAATTCTTGTAATACATATGGTGTTACAACAGGATGTGGACCATCATCAAAGGTGATGTAAACAACCTTATCAGTACGGGAACCATGCCATAGGTATCCTGAAAACAGACCAGAAAACCAGTCTTTTATTATATCAGGATACCAATGCATTTATGGTGTGTCTTGAGGATTTGTTTCTATCATATCTTCAGTGACTGTATTATCTGTCGCTTCTTGAAAAATATTATCCAATTCACTCGTCGGAATTTCTTCTCTACTCGTTCCACCTATGGTTTCTTCGGGACTATAGAATTGAGTGAATTCTAGAACATATTGATTGAAAACATCTTTGTGTTTTTGAACCATTTTATCGTCTTCATAAAAAATAGCAGATTCCACTAGACTTCTGTAACGTTCTACTGCAGCGATGATATCAGAGTAACTTGCCCTACGTTCATCAATATCAAGAGCTTTATAGAAATCAATTTCTTCTTGATATTTTAAAATTACACGATCTAAAAGATCTTGTGCTTTATCAATCTGGCCTACCTCATAATATCCATTTACAAAAGGTTCTATCATTGAATAATGCCCATAAAGGTCTAAAGGCATTTTCTCCATACCTAAATCTAGAATCTCTTCTGCCCTTTTATAATCACCAGCTTTAGTAAGTGCTTCTGCAACTCGGGTTACATTACTACGATAACCTACACTATGACGTCTGGTTTCTACATCATAATATATATCTGGATTACCGCTATTTCCCCAATCCCATTTTTTAAGGATCTCATAACCATGGTCGGGATCTACACGTCCCATATCAAATGGATCACGTCTATTTTCTGGCTCAGTCTTAATAGGTAATAATCTGAATGCGCAGCCGTCTAATTGTAGATAGTCTTTCATCCATATGTAGTCATCATCGCCAAATGCTCCACCAGAAAAGTAGATAGGGCGTTCCCAGTTGTTGGCATTGATAATATCTAACATAAACATTCTGTTCTTATAAACTAAGCTGCTATTAATTTCAATGACAATTTCATCAACTATCTTATCAGCGTCTCGTTGAGGTACAACGCCATTTTTAAGAACCGCTTCTTTATTTACAGGTATGCGTATGAATTTTGTAGGGAAAGTATGTTCCCAATGATCGTTACGCATTTGTTCTTGAGTAATTTTCTTATCACTTGCCACCCATTCCATCCAGTCTTTAAGGTCCAAGGTGTCAGGTAAAGAACTTTTTCCACCGGTACGCTGCAATACACGCTCTTTATCTGCAAACCATAAGGCATCTCTGGTACCATAGGTGTACTTATCATGTGTTAATGTAGAAGGTACTGGATCACTATCCCACGCTTTCTTCTTCATGTCGTCCATGTACCAATCTGTAGCAAGTAATGATGTACAAACTACTCTCACATCTGTTCGATAACCTTCTACTTCCTGTAAATACCATAATGGGAAAGTGTCATTATCACCTATCGTAAAGATTAATGCATCAGGTAAACAGCTGTCTAAGTATTTTTTTGCACTAGTTAAAGCTGAATATTTTCCAGATCGATCATGATCATCCCAGTTTTGAAATGCCATTAATAATGGAACCGCTGCAAAACAAACGGTAAGAGATAGAATTCTTGCTGTTTTTACAGATATAGAATCTTTAATACCTTCATAAATAGCATAAACGCCCATACCTATCCACATGGCAAATACTAAGAAAGAACCCACATAAGCATAATCACGTTCACGAACCTGATACATACTTTGATTAAGGTAGACTATAATTGCTAGCCCTGTAAATAAGAAAAGTACCAGCGTCACATAAAATGACTTCAAATCTTTTTTAGCATGAAAAATCATACCTATGAGACCTAATATTAGCGGTAAAAAGAAATAGGTGTTTCGACCTTTATTATTGAGCATGTCCTCAGAGAGGTTGTCTTGAGTTCCTAGATGCCATTCATCTATAAAAGGTATTCCGCTAATCCAGTTACCGTTAAAAGGATCTCCTTCTCCTTGAATGTCATTCTGTCTACCAGTGAAATTCCACATAAAGTATCTCATGTACATATATTGTACTTGATAGTTCAAAAAGTAAGAAGCGTTGTCTAGCCCATCAGGTTTTTCAATAACAACAGCTTCTCTTAATTCTACTAGAAAATCTACATATTCCTGTGCACTTATACGACCATTTTCATAATTGCGTTTGTAATCTGCGAGAACAGTTTGCAATTCCATACTAGACGCATATTCTGGCTTAACATAGTAATTTAAACCACCCATAAAGTCTATATAATTAGTCGCTCTAGATGGGTCCGTCATTCTTGGGAATAAACCTTTATGGTCATCGTGTGTGTTTTGTAAAGAATTCTTATAATTATTTACGATTACATACTTTCCTAGTTTATGATCTTTTTCATACTTAGGTTTTTCGTCTAGATATGGGGTTTCAGGATCTAATCCTGCATAGATATCTGTGAATGCTTCTCCATAAAATAAAGCTGGTGCTGGATATTGCTCACGATTATAATAAGCTAATAGTGCACGGGCATCATTTGGGTTGTTTTCGTTGATAGGAGTCCCAGCATTAGCTCGTATAGGCAACATAGTCCATGAAGAAAACCCTATTAGTACAAACATGACACATAGTGTGATAGTGTTTAATAAAGGTTTATTACGCTTACGCGAAAATCGAATCAAGAAAACAAACAATGCAATCACTAGGATTAACATTATAATAGAACCAGAGTTAAAAGGTAATCCTATATCATTAACAAAAAATACTTCCATGTATCCAAAAATAGACAGCGTATATGGTAGTAGTAATTTGAAAACAAAAAGTAATACAGCAACGACTGAAATATTTGCGATAACAAAGTTCAAAGGTGTAATTTTCTTATAATGCTTAAAATACCAAAGCATTCCAATAGCCGGAATCGTAAGTATTCCCATAAAGTGAACGCCGAATGATAGACCTACCGTAAAGGATATTAGTACTAGCCATTTATTACCTCGAGGTAAAAACATATCTCGTTCCCACAATAACCCCATGTAAAATAATGCGCTCATTAATAGGGCAGCAGGAGCATAAACCTCTGCCTCAACAGCATTAAACCAAAAACTATCGGAAAAAGTATAAGCAAGACTACCTATAGCTGCCGCTCCTAAAATCATAAAATCATTACTAGCCTCTCTTAAGACATGTCTTTTTAATAAAAGCGTTAGAGACCAAAACATGAATAAGATTGTAAACGCACTGGAGAAAACAGACATCATGTTAACCATATATGCGATTTGACTTTTATCTAAAGCAAACATGGAGAAAAACGCACCTAGCATTTGATAAAGAGGTGCTCCTGGTGGATGTCCTACTTGAAGTCCAGATGAAGTGGCTATGTATTCACCTGCGTCCCAAAAACTTACGGTAGGTTCAACAGTAAGCCAGTAGGTGATTAAGGCGATCGCAAATACGACCCAGCCAGCTATTTTGTTAAGTTGATTGTAATTCAATTTCATAGTATTTTTTAGCTAAGGCGAAAATAATATTAATATATCTAACCTACATGATGTAACTCAACTTACTCAGTTATAATTGAGTTAGAGAGATGTGAAATATTTATTCAACGTGTCAATTTGAAAAAAATGATATTAATTGAGAAAAAAATCGAATTCTATTTGCTCAAAAACTTATTTGTTTTAAATTTGCATCCGAATTTGTCCCATGGTGTAATGGTAACACTCCGGTTTTTGGTACCGTCATTCAAGGTTCGAGTCCTTGTGGGACAACTTTTAAATCCTGATTCTTAATTGAGTTAGGATTTTTTGCTTTTATAATAACTGTATATATAAAAAAGCACCTCAAAAATATCGAGGTGCTTTTTTATTTTATGCTTTCGCGAAAGCGATATCATTAATAACTATTTGATCCTAAAGGTAACAACAGGTAAGGATGAGTGGTTTACAATATCTTCACTAACGCTGCCATTAAAGAAATGCGATATACCGCGTCTTCCATGCGTTGCCATACCTATTAAGTCTCCTTTAATATCTTTAGTGAAGTTAAAAACACCTTCTTCAATGGAGAAATCATTGTAAATAGTGTAATCAGTAGGTTCGACATTAATGTCTTTTAGGTATTCCTTTACTTTTTGTTCTGCTTTTTGAGTATTTAAAAAATTTGACGGAGTATTTACATAGAGCAAGTGTAATTTGCATCCAGTGCCTTTTGCAAATGCAGCTGCCTCTTTAAGCGCGTTACTAGATTCTGGATCTAAATCTGTTGCAAAAACAAATTCATTAACATCTAGTCTTTTTTTACGGTCCTTAATAACAAGTACTGGTATTTCTGAATTGCGCACTACTTTTTCTGCATTTGAACCTATGAAAATATTTTTCATGCCGCTAGCTCCATGGCTACCCATTACAATTAAGTCTGCATTATGTCTTTTTACAGTATCCATGATACCGCTGAAGGCTGCGCCAGTTTCAACATCACCATGTATGGTGACGTCGTTTAAATAATCTGCTTTTAGTAAGTTGTCAAACTTTTCTTTGGCTAATTTCATAAAAAAAACAGCTTCCGGTAAATTTGAGCTGGCATTATTAGCCAGATGTAAAGGAAGGTCTAATTGGTGTAATAAGAAAATCTCACCATTGTTTTCACGAGCTATATCTGCCGCAACACGCAAAGCATTGTCTGCTTGTTCTGAAAAATCAGTAGGTACGATTATTTTTTTCATAGAGTTGGATTTAGGGCTATAAAGATAAGTAATTCTGTTTCAAGCTGACAGTGTGAAATATCGCTTGCAAAAGCCTAAAAAAGTCGTATATTTGCAAAGTATTTAAACAATATGAGGGGACAGATGTCCCCTCTTTTTATAAAATATGCTGAAAGATACCGTACAAGATTTACTCGATGATGCCTTTGAGGAGCGACCAGATTTGTTCCTTATGGAGATGACAATAGATGGAGGTAATGACATTAAAGTTATTATAGATGGTGATGAAGGTGTGACTGTTGCTGATTGTATTTTTATATCGCGTGCGGTGGAACACAACCTAGATAGAGATGAGGTTGATTTTTCTCTAGAAGTAGCTAGTGCTGGTGCAAGTGCGCCGCTTACATTGCCTAGACAATTTAAAAGAAATGTAGGTAGGCAGTTAGAGGTTATTGATAGGGAGAAAAAGAAAGAAACTGGTGAGCTGGTATCTGCAGATGATGAAGGTATTGCAATTCAGTGGAAGGCGAGAGAACCTAAACCGATTGGGAAAGGAAAAGTAACGGTTGAAAAAGAGTGGTCGATCAAATATGACGACATTAAACAAGCAAAAGTGATTATAACATTTAATTAATAAGTGAATATGGAAAATCTCGCATTGATCGAGTCTTTTTCTGAGTTTAAAGATGATAAAATGATAGATCGTGTCACGTTGATGGCGATCTTAGAAGATGTTTTTAGAAGTGCTCTCAAAAGAAAGTACGGCGATGACGATAACTTTGATATTATTATTAATCCAGATAAAGGAGATTTAGAGATCTGGCGTAACCGTGTTGTGGTCGCTGATGGTGAAGTTGAAGATGATAATTCAGAAATTGAATTAACGGCAGCTCGTAAAATTGAGCCAGATTATGAAGTTGGTGAAGATGTAGCTGAAGAGGTAAAGCTAATTCAGTTGGGTAGACGTGCAATTCTAGCATTAAGACAAAATCTGATAGCTAAGATTCATGAGCATGATAATACAAATATCTATAAGCACTTTAAAGAGCTTGAAGGAGAATTGTATAGTGCAGAGGTTCATCACATTCGACATAGAGCAATCATTTTGTTGGATGATGAAGGAAATGAAATCATTATGCCTAAAGATCGTCAGATTGGTTCTGACTTCTTTAGAAAAGGAGAGAATGTTAGAGGTATTATCGAGAGTGTTGAGTTGAGAGGTAATAAGCCTAATATTATACTTTCTCGAACTTCTCCTAAGTTTTTAGAAAAGCTTTTTGAACAAGAAATCCCAGAAGTTTTCGATGGTTTAATTACTGTTAAAGCAGTTGTTCGTGAACCAGGTGAGAAAGCAAAAGTAGCAGTAGATAGCTATGATGATCGTATTGATCCTGTTGGAGCTTGTGTAGGAGTGAAGGGTTCTCGTATACATGGTATTGTTAGAGAGCTAGGGAATGAAAATATTGATGTTATTAATTATACTTCAAATACTCAGTTGTATATTGCTAGAGCTTTAAGTCCTGCAAAAATTATTTCTATGGAAATAAATGAAGAGACTAAAAAAGCTGAAGTAAGATTGAACCCTGAAGAGGTTTCAAAGGCAATTGGTAGAAGAGGTCATAATATTAGATTAGCTGGTAAATTAACCGGCTATGATATTGATGTTATTAGAGATGGTGCCGAGGAAGATGTTGAGCTGGCTGAGTTTAGCGATGAAATCGAGCCTTGGATCATTCAGGAATTTAGTAAAATTGGATTAGATACGGCAAAAAGTATCTTAGAACAAGATGTTACTGATTTAGTAAAGCGTACAGATTTAGAGGAGGAAACAGTCATTGCGGTTGTGAATATCCTTAAATCAGAATTTGAAGATTAGATAAAATAAAAGTCAACCCATAACCATTTATGGCCGAAGTAAAGAACATGAGACTCAATAAGGTGCTAAGAGAATTTAATATATCTCTGGATCGTGCTGTAGAACATTTAGCTGCTCAAGGAATTGAGATTGAAGCTAGACCGACTACAAAAATCGATGCAGATGTATACAAGGCTCTTGCAGATGAGTTTCAAACTGACAAGAGTAAGAAGGTAGCTTCTAAAGAAGTTGGTAAAGAGCGTCGCAAAGAACAGGAAGAGTTGCGCGAGCAGCGTGAGAAAGAGCAGGAAGAGAAGCAAAAAAGGCAAGAAGTTATTAAAGCCAAAGCCACTCTTGACGGTCCTAAGCAAGTAGGTAAAGTTGATTTATCTGGTGGCGCTGATGCAAAACCTGTCGAAAAGAAAGAAGAGCCTCAAAAACCAGTCGAAAAGAAAGTTGAGCCAGCTCCAACTGAAGTAGTTGAAGATTCTTCTCCTAAAATTGTTTCTAACCGTCCAAAGGTGCAAGAGACGAAGGTGAAAGGTAAAATAGATCTTGAACCTAAGAAGAGACCTGTTTCTAAGAAGAAAGATGTAGCTTCACAAAAGCCTAAAGTTGAGAAATCGCCTAAGGTGGAATCCAAAGTTGATAAGCCTAAAGTAGATAAAAAGCCTGATGCAAAGAAGGAGTCTGTTGAAAAAACTTCAGTAACTAAATCTACTGAAAATAAGACTTCTGAAGCTAAGGCTCCCGAAGTAAATCAAGAGCCTGAAAAGATTAAAACCGAGTATCAGAAACTTGGTGGTTTAAAAGTTACAGGTAAAACGATTGACTTATCTCAATTTAAAAAGCCTAAGAAAAAGGAGGATCCTAACAAGCGCAAGCGTAAGAGGATAACAAAATCTCCGGGCTCATCTGGTTCTGGAGGAAATCGCTCAGGTGGTAATAGACGTGGTCCTGCTCAAAAGCGCACTCCTATAGTTAAGGCTGAGCCTACAGAAGAAGAAATCCAAAAGCAGGTAAGAGAGACTCTTGAAAAGCTTCAAGGAAAGTCCTCTAAGTCTAAAGCGGCTAGATATCGTCGTGATAAAAGAGATTCTCACCGTGAAAAGGTTGAAGCTCAAGAACAAGCTGATTCAGAAGAGAAAATCTTACAAGTTACAGAGTTTGTAACAGTAAGTGATATATCTACCATGATGGATGTTGCTGTTAACCAAGTGATCGGAGCTTGTATGTCATTAGGTATGATGGTGACAATGAATCAAAGACTTGATGCAGAAACTATTTCTATTGTTGCAGAAGAATTTGGTTATGATGTTGAGTTTGTTAACGCAGATATTGAAGAGAGCATAACTGAAGTTGAGGATAGTGAAGAAGACTTAACTACTCGAGCTCCTATTGTAACAGTTATGGGTCACGTTGATCACGGTAAAACGTCTTTATTGGATTATATCCGTGAAGAAAATGTTATTGCAGGTGAAAGTGGTGGTATAACACAGCATATAGGTGCTTATGGTGTTCAATTAAAGAACGGTCAAAAGATCGCATTCTTAGATACACCAGGTCACGAAGCATTTACAGCGATGAGAGCTCGTGGTGCGCAAGTTACTGACCTTGCTATTATTGTAATTGCAGCAGATGATGATGTGATGCCTCAAACTAAAGAAGCAATTAGTCACGCACAAGCAGCTGGTGTGCCTATTATCTTTGCAATAAACAAAGTAGATAGAGAAGCGGCCAATCCAGAAAAAATTAAAGAAGCACTTGCTCAAATGAATTTGCTTGTAGAAGATTGGGGTGGTAAAATCCAATCTCATGATATCTCTGCAAAAACTGGTCAAGGTGTTGAAGAGTTATTAGAAAAAGTATTGCTAGAAGCTGAATTGTTAGATCTTAAAGCTAATCCAGACAAACCTGCTGTCGGAACTGTCGTAGAGGCGTTCTTAGATAAAGGTCGTGGTTATGTTTCTACCGTGTTAGTGCAAGCAGGAACTTTGAGGATAGGTGATTACGTACTTGCAGGTCGTAATCATGGTAAGGTTAAGGCGATGCAAGATGAGCGTGGTAATAACGTTGATGTAGCTGGTCCTTCTACACCAGTTTCAATATTAGGTTTAGATGGCGCACCTACTGCAGGTGACAAGTTCCATGTGTTTGAGGATGAAAAAGAAGCGAAAGATATTGCTTCAAAACGTACTCAACTACAGCGTGAGCAATCTGTTAGAACGCAAAAAACTCTTTCTCTTGATGAGATTGGTCGTCGTATTGCATTAGGTGACTTTAAAGAATTGAACTTAATACTGAAAGGAGATGTTGATGGTTCTGTTGAAGCATTAACAGATTCATTCCAGAAGTTGTCTACTGAGGAGATCCAAGTTAATATTATACATAAAGCGGTTGGAGCAATTACAGAAAGTGATGTGCTTCTAGCTTCTGCTTCTGATGCAATCATTATCGGATTTAATGTACGTCCTCAAGGTAATGCAAGATCTGTTGCAGAGCAGGAAGAAGTTGATATCCGCATGTACTCAATCATATATGATGCTATTAATGATCTTAAAGATGCTATGGAGGGAATGCTTTCTCCGGAGCTTAAAGAAGAGATTACTGGTAATGCAGTGATTAGAGCAACATTTAAAATATCTAAAGTAGGTACTATTGCTGGTTGTATGGTTACTGATGGTAAGATATATCGTAATAGTGGTGTAAGATTGATACGTGATAGTGTTGTTGTCTACACTGGTGAGCTTTCTGCTTTAAAGAGGTTTAAAGATGATGTTAAGGAGGTTGCAAAAGGATATGAATGTGGTATGCAAATTAAAAACTACAACGACCTTCAGGAAGGAGATATTATAGAATGTTTCCGTGAAGTAGAGGTAAAGAAAAAGTTGAAATAATCTTTCGATTTTATTCATAAAAAAAGGCGATTTCTAACGAAATCGCCTTTTTGATTTTTAAGAGATATTTAAATTATGGCTTTAGTATAAATGCGTTAGGAAATTCTTTCTTAATTTCAATTAACGCTCTTTCCGCTTCTAATTTGTTTCTGTAGCTACCTACCCATAATTTAAAATTGGGTGCTTCATATTCTAGGTTTGATTCCCATGTCATTGGGCTTGCTTTGTATTTTGCTTCTATTTTTTTAGCCCCTTCTATTTCTCCATAAAACAACTGAATGGTGTAGCGATCTTTGAATTTTCCTTCCTTATCCATAGATATTTTTTTAGAAATAAGGCTTTCTATTTTGGTTTCTTCAACTTGATTTGAATGTTGAGCAAGCGCTATGGAGCTCAACATTAATATTGCTACGGTTACTACTATTCTTGAATTCAGGTGCTTATGCATATCAATGGATTTTGTTATTCCGCTTTCGCGAAAGCGAGTTTATTTAGAATTATTATAAATTATTTTGTTCAATTTAACTGCTGCAAAATTATAGACTTTATACCTTATTTTTGCGGCAGCATTTACGATACGGTAAAATACCGTAATTATTGTGCCAAATTTATTGCAATATTCAGTAAAAGACATGATAAAAAGGAAATTACATTTTTCCGCTTGGCAATTTATACTTGCGTCTGTTTTTGTAACGTTTTCAACATTAAGCGTTTACGGTCAGGATGCAGCCACAAATGATGGTGAGCCAGCGGCACCTGTTGAAGCATCCGGATCTGGGAATGCAGCTGCAGGAGAGGCTTTATTTAAAGCAAACTGTGCGTCTTGTCACAAACTTTACAAAAAAGCGGTTGGGCCAGCGTTACATGAGGTATCTCAAAAATATGATCGTGAGTGGTTGTATAGTTGGATTACAAATTCAGCTGCTTTAATTGCTAGTGGTGATGCGCAAGCGGTAGCGGTTTATAATGAGTATAATCAGACTGCGATGAATGCTTTTCCGCAATTATCGAATACAGACATTGATAATATTCTTGCGTATACTGATACACCTAAGCCTGTGCCGGCTGCTGCGGTTGCGGGAGCTGTAGGTGGTGATCAAGCTACTGGTGCCACAGATAACTCTTTAAATAGTATCGTTCTGGCAGCGCTGGCGCTCATATTAGTACTATTAGTTGCTTTGCTTTTTGTTGTAAACAGTACATTAAAGAGGTTTGCAGATGCTAATGGTATTCAAACTGACTTTGAAGAAGAAAAAGAAGTGCGTCGTCCTATTTGGAAGGCTTTTGCTGAGAATCAATTCTTGGTATTGGTAAGCGCAGTGTTCTTATTGTTAGCAAGTGCATATTTTGCTTATGGTGCTTTAATGTCAGTTGGTGTGGATCAAGGTTATGCTCCGGTGCAACCTATACATTATTCGCATAGAATACATGCTGGGACTAATCAAATAGAGTGTAAGTATTGTCACTCTAGTGCGAGAGAGTCTAAGCATTCAGGTATTCCTTCATTGAATGTTTGTATGAATTGTCATAAGTCTGTAGGTGAAGTTGCAGATGCAACTTACCAAGAAGGTATAAATGAATATGGGGTCGATTATAATAAAGAGATTCAAAAGCTATATGCAGCTACTGGATGGGATTCAGATGAGCAAGCATTTACGGGTGAAACGCAGCCGGTAAGATGGGTTCGTATTCATAATTTGCCAGACTTAGCGTATTTCAACCATGCGCAGCATGTTACTGCAGGAAATATAGCTTGTCAGCAATGTCATGGTCCTGTAGAGGAAATGGAAGTTATGTATCAATACTCACCTTTAACGATGGGTTGGTGTATTAACTGTCACAGAGAAACTAATGTAGATCTAGCGAATAATGGGTACTACGAAAAAATTCATGAAGAGTTGTCTAAGCAACGTGGTGGTAAACAACTTACTATTGCAGATTTAGGTGGTCTTGAATGTGGTAAATGCCACTATTAATAAATAGTTTTAGAGAGATATATGGCTACTACTAAGAAATATTGGAAAAGTACAGCGCAGCTCGATGACAGCAATGAGATTGTAAAGAATCTTGAGCAAAACGAATTTGCAGCACCTATTCCTACCGAAGAGTTTTTAGGGAATGACGAAGTGATGGAGGAGTCTTCAACTACACGTCGTGATTTCTTAAAGTATGTTGGTTTTAGTACCGCTGCAGCTTCATTGGCTGCATGTGAAGGACCAGTAATTTATTCTGTGCCTTACGTAAACCAACCAGAGCAAATTATTCCTGGAATGGCTAATTACTATGCAACAACTATCGCAGATGGTTATGATTTTGCTAGTATATTAGTGAAAACGCGTGAAGGTCGTCCTATTAAGATAGAGAGTAATAAAGATGCAAAATATCGTGGTCATGCAAATGCACGTGTTCATGCCTCTGTTTTATCTTTATATGATAATAATCGTTTAAAGACACCTCTTGTAAAAGGTGCTGAGTCTACATGGGAAGCTTTAGATAAAGAAGTCGCTCAAAAGCTTAATGAGTTAAATGGCGAAACACTTGCAGTATTGACTCAAACTTTTGCTAGTCCTTCCACAATGGCTATTATAGAGATGCTTAAGTCGAAGTATTCTAATGTTCGTCACGTTACTTACGATACCGTAGGTGAAGATGGTGCGTTAAATGCTTTTGAGGCTAAATATGGCGTTCGTGGTCTTGCTGATTATGATTTCACTGATGCTGAGACTATTGTTTCGATAGGTGCTGATTTTGTAGGTAACTGGCTAGGTGGTGGGTTTGATAAGGGTTATTCTGCATCAAGAGTGCCATCTAATAAAAGTATGTCGCATCATGTTCAGTTTGAGTCTAACATGACTCTTTCTGGTGCCAATGCAGATTTACGTTATCCAGTAACTCCTACAGAGCAAAAGCATATTCTTGCTGCTTTGTATAGTAAGTTAGTTGGTGGTGCGGCTAATGTCTCTTTGAGTGATAAGGTTGCTAAAGTGGTTGAGCAAACAGCTCAAAAGCTTTCAAAAGCTGGTAGTAAAGCCGTTGTGTTATGTGGTCTTCCTGATCAAGCAGCGCAGCAATTAGTTCTTGCTATCAATGAAAAATTAAATAGTTCTATAGTAGATACTGCTGCTCCTATAATGACTCGTCAAGGGAATCGTTTAGCGGTGGATCAGTTGGTTAAAGAAATGCAATCTGGTTCAGTTGGTGCGTTATTTGTGGCTGGTGTCGATCCTATCTATAGTTATGATAATAGTGATGCTTTCGCCAAAGCGATGGAAAAAGTTGCCTTAACGGTTTCATTTGCCTCTCGTGAAGATTCAACAGCGCAGAAATGTGATTATGTAGCTACAACACCTCATTATCTTGAGTCATGGGGAGATACAGAGATAAAGAAGGGAATTGTTTCTTTAGCACAGCCTACCATTCGTCCTATATTTGATACTCGCCAATTACAAGATACTTTATTGAAATGGTCTGGTAGCGATCAATCTTATAAGGATTACTTAAAGCTATATTCTAAAAGTAGCGGTGCTAGTTGGTCTCAAGCCTTGCAGGACGGTTTCTTTACATCTAATGTCGGCTTACAGGTTGATGAAAACGCATCAGAGTTTGTCGCTTCGGTTTCAGATAATAACGCGCTTTCTCAGTTAGTGAATTCTAAAAAGCCTTCTGGTTTTGAATTGATATTATATACTAAAACTGGTTTAGGTGATGGTGCGCAAGCTAATAACCCATGGTTACAAGAGCTTCCAGATCCTATTACTCGTACTACGTGGGATAATTATGTTACTATTTCGCAAATCGATGCAGAACAATTAGGTGTTGAAAATGAGAATGTAGCAAACGGTGGTTTGAACGGTAGTTATGTTGTGGTTAAAATGAATGGCGTTGAACGTAAGTTACCGGCATTAATCCAGCCAGGACAAGCTCAAGGAACTATCGGTATTGCTTTAGGATACGGTAAGACAGCTTCTATACAAGATGAAATGCAGACTGGTGTAAACGCATATCCATTCTTTAAGAATGGTTCTTCAATCCAGGTTGTTACTGTAGAGAATGTTGGTGGAGAACATGAGTTTGCATGTACTCAATTACAAAATACAATGATGGGTCGCGATATCATACGCGAGACTGATTTAGTTACATATATAAACGGTGATAAACACGAGTTTAATCCGATGCCAGAAGTTTCTCTTAATCATATTGAGACTCCGGTAACTTCACCAGATGTAGATTTATGGACTAGTTTTGATCGTTCAACGGGTCATCATTTTAATATGTCTATAGATCTTAATGCTTGTACAGGTTGTGGTGCTTGTGTTATTGCATGTCATGCAGAGAATAATGTGCCAGTTGTAGGTAAGCAAGAAGTTAGAAAATCACGTGATATGCACTGGTTGCGTATTGATAGATATTATTCTTCTACAGATAGTTTTGAATCAGATGAAGACAAGAAAGATGGATTCGAAGGCTTATTTGGAGATAATGGATCTTTAGGTGGTTTTGGTGAGTTAGAAAATCCAGCAGATAATCCACAAGTGGCATTTCAGCCAGTGATGTGTCAGCATTGTAATCACGCACCTTGTGAAACTGTATGTCCTGTGGCAGCTTCTTCACATGGCCGTCAAGGTCAGAATCATATGGCTTATAACCGTTGTGTAGGTACTCGTTACTGTGCAAATAACTGTCCATATAAGGTACGTCGTTTCAACTGGTTCTTATATAATGGAAATGATGAGTTTGATTATCATATGAATAATGACTTAGGTCGCATGGTAATCAATCCTGATGTTACGGTGAGATCTCGCGGTGTTATGGAGAAATGTTCTATGTGTATGCAAATGACACAAATGACAATTCTTGAAGCTAAGAAAGATGGACGTATGATCAAAGATGGAGAATTTGCTACGGCATGTTCAAATGCTTGTTCAAACGGAGCAATTAAATTTGGTGATATCAACGATAAAGAATCTGAAATCACTAAACTTAAAAATAGTGACCGTATGTATCATTTATTAGAGGAAGTTGGAACTGAACCTAACGTGATATATCAAGTTAAAGTAAGAAACGCATAATAATTAAGGAAAACTAATCGATACATTATGGCTCATTACGAAGCGCCCATAAGAAGAGCTCTAGTTACAGGAGATAAGTCTTACTCAGACGTAACAAGAGATATTGCTGCACCTGTAGAAGGTGCTGCTAACAAACAATGGTGGATTGTCTTTACAATCGCTCTTGTAGCTTTTCTTTATGGAATAGGATGCATTATTTATACGATCTCCACCGGTATAGGTGTTTGGGGTCTTAACAAGACAATTGGATGGGCATGGGACATCACCAACTTTGTATGGTGGGTTGGTATTGGTCATGCTGGAACGTTGATTTCTGCGGTTCTTCTGCTTTTCCGTCAAAAGTGGAGGATGGCCATTAACCGTTCTGCAGAGGCGATGACTATTTTCTCGGTAATACAAGCAGGTTTATTTCCAATTATTCACATGGGACGTCCATGGTTAGCCTATTGGGTATTGCCTATTCCTAATCAGTTTGGTTCTTTATGGGTTAACTTTAATTCACCTCTACTTTGGGATGTATTTGCGATTTCCACATATCTTTCAGTTTCTTTAGTATTCTGGTGGACAGGTTTACTTCCTGATTTTGCGATGATACGAGATAGAGCAATTACTCCTTTTAACAAAAAAATATATGGTATACTTTCCTTTGGTTGGTCAGGTAGAGCTAAAGATTGGCAACGTTTTGAAGAGGTATCTCTCGTTCTTGCTGGATTAGCAACACCGTTAGTACTTTCGGTTCACACGATTGTATCTTTTGACTTTGCAACCTCAGTTATCCCTGGATGGCACACTACTATATTTCCGCCTTACTTCGTTGCAGGTGCAGTTTTCTCTGGATTTGCTATGGTAAATACGCTTCTTATCGTAATGAGAAAAGTGGTAAGCTTAGAAAACTATATTACTATTCAGCACATTGAATTAATGAATATCGTAATTATGATTACGGGTTCTATTGTTGGTGTTGCATATATCACAGAGCTTTTTGTAGCTTGGTATTCTGGTGTAGAGTATGAACAATATGCATTTTTAAATAGGGCAACTGGACCATATGCATGGGCATATTGGGCGATGATGACTTGTAATGTGTTTTCACCTCAATTCATGTGGTTCAAGAAATTAAGAACAAGTATTATGTTCTCTTTTGTAATCTCTATTGTAGTAAATATCGGGATGTGGTTTGAGCGTTTTGTGATTATAGTTACATCTCTTCACAGAGATTATCTTCCATCATCATGGACAATGTTCTCTCCAACTTTTGTTGACATAGGAATTTTTATTGGTACAATAGGATTTTTCTTTGTTTTGTTCTTACTTTATTCAAGAACGTTCCCTGTAATAGCACAAGCAGAGGTTAAGTCAATTCTTAAAGCTAGTGGAAGTAAGTATAAGAAATTAAGAGAACAAAAAGGAACTAATGTTGAATGGGACACCGCATCTGGTGACCCTATTGCTCATCCTTCAAAGTAGTAATTATGTCAGATAAAACTATACACGCTCTTTATACTGATGATGATGTTTTACTCGGTGCAGTAAAACAAGTCAGAGAAAAGCATTATCACATTGAAGAGGTTTTTACTCCTTTTCCTGTGCACGGACTAGAAAAAGCAATGGGTATTGCAGATACTCGTTTAGCCATCAATGCATTCCTTTATGGTCTCGTTGGTCTTACAGTGGCTACCGTTATGATGAATTATATAATGATTCAGGACTGGCCACAAAACATTGGAGGTAAGCCTAGTTTTTCTTATTTAGAAAATATGCCGGCATTTGTGCCTATCATGTTTGAGTTGACGGTATTTTTTGCGGCTCACTTAATGGTTATCACTTTCTATCTTAGAAGTAGATTATGGCCGTTTAAATCTGCTGAGAATCCAGATGTACGTACAACTGATGATCATTTTTTGATGGAGATTGATGCTACTGGAAAAGATATTGAAGAAATGAGTAATTTTTTACATGACACTGGTGCTGTAGAAATAAAAATAATTGACAAAGACGCACACTAATGAATAGATATTTTCAAACGTTCATTTACGCCTTTGCTTCACTGATGATTATTTCATGTGGTGGAGATAGTAATGCAGTAGATGCTAAGTCAGACAGAAGTGTACAATACTTCCCTAATATGTATGAATCGGTAGGTTATGAAACCTATCAAGAAGGAGACATATTTGACGGGAATGTTGAGGCTCAACTTCCTGTAGAAGGAACAGTTAATAGAGGTTGGTTACCTTATGAATATGCAAACAGTAATGAAGGTTACGCTTCTGCGAAAGCAGAATTAAAAAACCCGTTGCCATATACAGAAGAAAATCTTGCTTCTGGTCAGGAATTGTACAATATATATTGTGCAATATGTCATGGTACTAAAGGTGATGGTCAAGGTCACTTAGTTAAGACTGAAAAGATACTAGGTGTACCTTCTTATGCAGATCGTGATATTTCTCAAGGTTCTATTTATCATGTAATGTATTGGGGGATTAACTATATGGGTTCTTATGCTTCTCAAACTTCTATTGAAGAAAGATGGCAAATAGCTCATCATGTTGATGCACTAACTAGAGACTTAAAAGGTCAAGACGCTAAGGGTTTTGTTTCAGTTCAAGATGAATTGGAAATGGAATCTCAACTAGGAAATCATGCAGTCGATGATCATGGTGTTGAAATGCACGGTGAGGACGCTCATGAAGACGACCACGGTAGTCAAGTAGAAAATCATTCATCAACTGAAGGCGAGTAATCGACCACGAAATTTTATTATATGTACAAAGTTTCAAGTAAATTAAAAATTTTCGCATTTGTCCTTATTGGATTAGGGGCATTACTTACCGTAGGTGGGTTTTTAAGTGCGCCTGCTTCTGAGGATGCAGTAAGAGAAATGTTAGCAAACGATGCTTCACATGGCGATGGTCATGGTTCTACAGATACTCATCAAGTGGTTTCACATGATGCTCATGATGATGCACACGCTTCCAATGCTCGTGGTGATGAACATGCATCTGGTCACGAGTCTGATCACGTAGAGCACTTGTATCATCAATTAGCAAACAAGCCTTGGTCAGCACTATATGTTGCTTGCTTTTTCTTTTTTATGATTGCATTAGGTTGTACTGCTTTTTACGCAATTCAGAAAGTTGCGCAAGCAGGATGGTCTCCTGGTTTATTCAGAGTTATGGAGGGTATCAGCAGCTATTTACTAGTTGGTGGTATATTAATGTTTGTATTACTTCTTGCCACTGGTTTAGGTGCTAATCATATTTTTACTTGGATGAATCCCGGTGTGGCAGAAGTAGGTCATGAAAATTATGATGCTTTAGTTGCAGGTAAAACAGGATTCCTAAATGTCCCTTTTTGGTTAATTAGAGCTGGTGCATTTTTAGTAGGATGGAACTTATACAGATGGAATATCCGTAAGTTCTCGCTTAAACAAGATGAAGAGCCAGAAGGAAATGTATGGTACAAAAAAGGATTCAAGCATTCTGCTATGTTTCTAGTTTTCTTCATTGTTACGGAATCTATTATGTCTTGGGACTGGATCATGAGTTTTGATCCTCACTGGTTCTCAACATTATTTGGATGGTATGTATTCGCTAGTATGTTCGTTAGTGGTATTACAGTGATCGCATTGGTAACTATTTACTTAAAATCCAGAGGTCATTTAGAATTTATCAATGATTCACATATTCATGATTTAGCTAAATTCATGTTTGGTATTAGTATATTTTGGACCTACTTATGGTTCTCTCAATTTATGTTGATTTGGTATTCTAATATCCCAGAAGAGGTAACTTACTTTATTACAAGAATAGAAGACTACAATATATTATTCTTTGGTATGGTTGCGATTAACTTCTTATTCCCGTTATTAATTCTTATGAATTCTGACTTTAAACGTGTGAATTGGTTTGTTGTAACTGCAGGAATCTTTATCTTACTAGGTCACTATTTAGATATTTATGTAATGGTTATGCCGGCTACTGTAGGTGAATCTTGGTTTATCGGTATGCCTGAAATAGGCTCGTTTATGTTATTTGCAGGTATTTTCTTGTTAGTAATATTCAACACTATTTCAAAAGCTCCGTTACTTGCAAAAGGAGATCCATTTATTGGAGAAAGTAAACATTTTCACTATTAATTAATTATAGAAAAACACTGAAATGACTGCATTTCTTATCATATTAATTGCTGCTTTGTTTGTTATTGCTTTATGGCAAATTTCAAAAATTGTTCAGCTAGGAAAATCTCCAGAAGCAAATGGTGCTGATGGTGAAATCGCAAATGACGCCGATAATAATCGTCAAGGTAAATACATGCTTTACTTCGTTATCGCGATGTATGTAATGATGATTGCTTGTTTTATAGGCTATCAAGATTATTTCTTACCAGATGCTGCATCTGCTCATGGGGCAGAATATGATTCATTGTTATTATTGACGACAGTGGTTATCATGATCGTTCAATTTTTAACTCAAGCATTATTACACTGGTTTAGTTATAAATATCGCGGTAGAAAAGGTCAAAAAGCTTTATTCTATGCTGATAATGATCGATTGGAATTTATATGGACTGCAATTCCTGTGGTTGTTTTAGCTGGTCTTATTTTGTGGGGACTATTCTCTTGGAATGATATTATGGACGTAGATAAACATGAGGATCCGTTAGTAGTGGAGGTATATGCTTATCAATTTGGCTGGAAAGTTAGATATAGTGGCGCTGATAATACTTTAGGAGATGCTAACGTGCGATTTATTGAGGGAGCTAATATTTTAGGTATTGATCCTACAGATGCTGACGGTAAAGATGATATGGTAGCTACAGAATTACATTTGCCGGTTAACAGACCAGTAGTCTTTAATTTCCGTAGTCAGGACGTTTTACACTCTGCTTACATGCCTCACTTTAGAGCTCAGATGAATGTTGTACCAGGTATGGTGACTAAATTTAGCTTTACGCCTACTGTAACTTCTGAGGATTATAAGTCAACTGAATTTATGACTGAAAAAGTTCGTAAGATTAACGAAATTAGACGACAAAAAAGTAAAGAATTAGAGGCTGCAGGTGATGTAGCTTTGGATCCTTATGAATTTGAATACTATTTATTGTGTAATAAAATATGTGGTGCGTCACATTATAATATGCAAATGAAGATAGTAGTTGAATCTGAGGAAGACTACAATAAGTGGTTAGAAACACAAACAACTTTTGAAACAACTTTAGCTAACGCTGAAAACTAAGATATATGGGACAAGTGATTGCAGCAGCAACAGAGCATGGACATGATGATGGTCATCACCATCACAAAGAAACATTTGTAACAAAATACATTTTCTCAACAGATCATAAGATGATTGCTAAGCAATATCTTATTACGGGACTTATTATGGGTGCTATAGGTATCTTAATGTCTGTACTAATGAGAATGCAGATTGCAAATCCAGAGCAACCAAATGTTATTTTTGAAGCGCTATTAGGTAAGTGGGCACCAGGTGGTGTAATGGATCCTAATATTTACTTAGCATTAGTTACCATTCATGGTACCATAATGGTATTCTTCGTTTTAACAGCTGGTTTAAGTGGAACTTTCTCTAACTTTTTGATTCCTTTACAAATTGGAGCTCGTGATATGGCTTCTGGTTTCTTAAATATGGTTTCTTATTGGTTGTTTTTCCTTTCTTCTGCAATAATGATTAGTTCTTTATTTGTTGAATTAGGACCTGCCGCAGCTGGTTGGACTATTTATCCTCCATTAAGTGCTGTAGCTAAGGCGATGCCTGGTTCAGGTATGGGTATGACATTATGGTTAGTTTCTATGGCTATATTTATTGCTTCTTCTTTGTTAGGGTCATTAAATTACGTTGTAACTGTTATAAATATGCGTACAAAAGGTATGTCTATGACTAGACTTCCATTGACAATCTGGGCATTTTTTGTAACTGCTATCATTGGTGTCGTTTCGTTCCCAGTATTATTTGCAGCGGCTTTATTGTTGATCATGGATAGGAGTTTCGGAACTTCATTCTTCCTGTCCGATATTTATATCAAAGGTGAAGTATTAGCACATCAAGGAGGTTCTCCAGTTTTATTTGAGCACCTTTTTTGGTTTCTTGGTCACCCGGAAGTTTACATTGTATTATTACCTGCTTTAGGTATTACATCTGAGATTATCGCGACTAATTCGCGTAAGCCAATTTTTGGTTATAGAGCAATGGTAGCGTCTATTTTAGCGATTGCGTTCTTGTCAACAATTGTTTGGGGTCACCATATGTTCGTATCTGGAATGAATCCTTTCTTAGGTTCAGTATTTACATTTACAACTTTATTAATTGCGATTCCATCTGCAGTAAAAGCATTTAATTATATAACCACGTTATGGAAAGGTAATTTGCAGCTCAATCCGGCAATGTTGTTTTCTATAGGTCTTGTTTCTACATTTATTACTGGTGGATTAACAGGTATCATTTTAGGTGATAGTACGCTGGATATAAATGTGCATGACACTTACTTTGTTGTAGCTCACTTTCACTTAGTAATGGGTATCTCTGCGCTTTATGGATTGTTTGCAGGAGTTTATCACTGGTTCCCAAAGATGTTTAACAAGATGATGAATAAAAATCTTGGTTACGCACATTTCTGGTTGACAGCGATTGGTGCTTATGGTGTTTTCTTCCCGATGCACTTTATAGGTATGGCTGGTTTACCTCGTCGTTATTATACAAATACTAACTTCCCTTATTTTGATGACCTTGCTGACACTAATCAATTGATTACATATTTTGCTATTGCAACTGCACTTGCACAATTGATATTTGTTTACAATTTTGTTAAGTCTATCTTTTATGGTAAGAAAGCGCCAGCAAATCCATGGAAATCTAATACTTTGGAATGGACTACAGGAGATAAGCATATCCACGGTAACTGGGATGGACCTATTCCTCATGTTCATCGTTGGGCATATGATTACTCAAAAGTGAATGATAATGGTGAGTATGTAATACCAGGACAGGATTACACTCCACAACATATTCCTTTGCAAGATGGGGAAGAAGAAATGAATCATTAATTATGATTCTGTCACATAAAAAAAAGCCGCTATTTAGCGGCTTTTTTTATAAATAAGTTTTAAGCTTCACCTCTTGCAGGATAGTGTTTGTCTTCTACAAAATCAATGGATTTGATAAGGTCAGCTATTTTAGGTCTTGCAAATGGCATTGTTTGAATCGATGCAAAGAATAAAGTCTTGTCAGGCTTGATTAAAAATATAGCAGGTTCTGAAAACAAGTCGGGTTCTTTGTCACTAATCGCTTTTGATAAGTAAAGCCCCCATTCTTTTGCAGTTTCTACTGGTAAATCATACCCTATGGTCAATCCGTCTATATTCCAATCATTCGATGATTTTTCTGCTCTTTCCTTACTGTCCATGCTTATGGCTATCACATCAATACCTCTTTCTTTAAAGTCTGGCAAGTGATCGGTTACAGTTTCCAGTTGCTTTTTACATACGGGACAGTGATATCCACGATAAAATACGATCAAGGTGTATTTATTCGGCTTTTGACTTTCTAGAGACCATTTAGTTTGGTCGTCTATCAAAGTCACTTTTAATTTTGGGGTATGCTGTTTTGGTTTCATTTTTTTTCTTTTAAGATACAAACGATGTTTTAGGCAAGGTCATAAGTTATTATTAAATTGAGTTAAGCTTTTGTTATTACGCTTTCGCGAAAGCGTAATAAATTCATCTCTATATTATCAAAGCAGCGGATTGAACATTATCTTTGATACATGAACGAACATTTAGATCCCACTGGAAGTCATTTCTCTCATGAAGAAAATGATGTTGAAAGAGCATTAAGACCTTTAAGTTTTGATGATTTTGCTGGTCAAGATCAGGTGCTCGAAAATCTCAAAATTTTTGTTGAAGCTGCAAATCAGCGTGATGATGCACTCGATCATGCTTTGTTTCATGGACCACCAGGATTGGGTAAAACAACGCTAGCCCATATTCTTGCAAATGAATTAGGTGTTGGTATTAAAGTGACTTCTGGACCTGTGTTGGATAAGCCTGGTGATCTTGCTGGATTACTTACTAATCTTGACGAGCGTGATGTGCTATTTATAGACGAGATACATCGATTAAGTCCGATTGTTGAAGAGTACTTATATAGTGCTATGGAGGATTATAAGATTGATATCATGATTGAGACTGGTCCTAATGCTAGGACAGTTCAAATAAATCTTGCACCTTTCACTTTAATAGGTGCGACTACAAGATCCGGTTTACTTACAGCACCCATGCGTGCCCGTTTTGGGATTCAATCTAGATTACAATATTATTCAACAGAATTACTTTCTACTATTGTCACTCGTAGTGCAGAAATTTTAAAAGTGCCTATTGATGAAGATGCTGCAATAGAAATTGCTGGTCGTAGTCGTGGGACGCCTCGTATCGCTAATGCATTGCTGCGTAGAGTGCGTGATTTTGCACAAATTAAGGGTAATGGTAGTATTGATCTTAAAATCGCTAAATATTCATTAAAAGCCTTAAATGTGGATGCAAATGGTCTTGATGAGATGGATAATAAAATCTTACTAACCATTATCGATAAGTTCAAAGGTGGACCGGTAGGGCTAACAACTATTGCAACTGCTGTGTCTGAAAGTGCAGAAACTATAGAAGAAGTGTACGAGCCATTTTTAATTCAACAAGGCTTTATTATGCGCACACCTCGTGGGCGTGAGGTGACTGAGCTAGCTTATAAACATTTAGGTAAGATTAAAGGAAATGAATTAGGAGGCTTATTTGACAATCAATGAAAGAAATAGCTCAGGTTCCAGCACTTACTTTTTTAGCTAAATCCAGACAGATTTACAAAGATCCATTACCATTCCACAGAGAGAATTTTGAGAAGTATGGGAATACCTTTAAGATAAGTCCTAAGCCGGGACTTATGATTCACTTTACCTGTGATGAGAAAATCACACAGCACATTCTCCAAAAGAATCAAAAGAATTATCATAAATCATCTTTACAGACAGAGGATTTAGGAAAGTATATAGGTCAAGGGTTATTGACGGAAAATGGTGAAAAGTGGAGAGCAAACAGAAAATTGATCCAGCCAGCATTTTATAAAAAGTCTATTAATAACTTTATGGCTACTATGGATGTGGTAGTTAAAGAAGAGCTCGATCGCATTCAACTAGATGAGATTACAGATGTTTATGCCATTTTTAATGATCTTGCTTTTAAGGTTGTGGCAAGAAGTTTATTTGATTTTGCTGACATAGAGAACTTAGAACAAAAGATTTCTAGACTTCAAGAAATTACAGAGCAAGCTCAAAAGATGTTGATTAAAGAACTGCGTATCCCATGGATGAAGTGGTACTTTGATAGAGAGTGGCTATCTGGAACAAATAGTGTTCCTCATGCATTGGCAATGGTCGATGAAGCGAGAGATATACTGCGTATTATTATAAATAACCGTCGTGATAGTAAAAATGAACCTGGTGATTTACTGGATATGTTACTTCATAGTACTTATGAGGATGGAAGTCACATGGATGATGATCAACTAGTAGATGAGATTCTAGTATTATTTATTGCTGGACATGAAACCACGGCAAACGCTTTAAGCTTTGCAGCGCAATTACTAGCAAATCATCCAGAAACAATAGAAAAGGCTAGAGAAGATGTTTCAAAAGCCAATCTTGACGAAACACTAATGAACCAATTGATGGCCATGCCATATCTCAAGCAATGCGTGGAAGAAACGCTAAGATTGTATCCACCAGCTTATGTAACGGATCGTGTAGCGCTAGAGGTAGATGAATGTGAGGATATTGCAATAGAAAAAGAAAGTATTTGGTTGGTTTCTTTTTATGAAATGCATCGACGTAAAGACTTATGGGGAAATCCAGAAGCTTTTGATCCAAGTAGATTTGAACCAGAAAAGGCAAAAAAGTATAGAGATTTCTATTTTCCGTTTGGTGCAGGACCACGCATGTGTGTCGGGAACAACTTTGCCATGATGGAAATGATGTTAGTAATTAGAAGAATGGTAGAGCGTTTTGAGATTACAACCGTTCAAGATCATATCGATTACCATCCATTAATTACCTTGAAGCCTAAGAATGCAAATTTGGTTTTTAGTGAAAAAGTTTTTAGCTCTTAATATATTACTGGCTTTAACTTGAGCACAATTCACACAATTTTCACGACTACAAAAATACCATGTGAACATTATAGTCTATTTTTGTTTTTGGACTAAAAATAACCCAGTTATTTATGAGTAAAGATAGCAAGAGACGTGAAGCACTTGTGTACCACGCAAAGCCTACACCAGGTAAAATAAAAGTAGTTCCTACTAAGAAGTATAGTAGCCAAAGGGATCTCTCACTGGCCTACAGTCCAGGCGTAGCAGAGCCATGTCTTGAAATAGCAAAGGATAAAGCAAATGTTTATAAATACACTACAAAAGGGAACCTAGTAGCTGTTATAACTAATGGTACGGCAGTTCTAGGTCTAGGAGATATAGGTCCAGAGGCTTCTAAACCAGTTATGGAAGGTAAAGGTCTTCTTTTTAAGATTTTTGCAGACATAGACTGTTTTGACATTGAGATCGATACTAAAAATGTTGAAGAGTTTATTCAAACGGTAAAAAACATTGCGCCTACTTTCGGAGGTATTAATCTGGAAGACATTAAAGCGCCAGAGGCTTTTGAAATCGAAAAGAGATTAAAAGAGGAACTGGATATTCCAGTAATGCACGATGATCAACATGGTACAGCTATTATATCTAGTGCTGCATTATTGAATGCTCTAGAGATTGCTAACAAGAAAATTGAAGATGTAAAAATTGTTATTAGTGGTGCTGGTAGTGCCGCAATCTCTTGTACAAATCTGTATGCAAAACTAGGTGCTCGTAAAGAGAATATCCTCATGTTTGATGTAGATGGGTTGATTACAACCTCTCGAACAGATTTAGGTCCTGAACAAATGGAGTTTGCTAGAGATATGGATCCCATTACGTTAGTAGATGCATTTAAAGGAGCAGATGTTTTTCTAGGATTATCTGTAGGTAATATTGTGTCGCCAGCCATGTTGCTGGATATGAATGAAAATCCTATCGTGTTTGCAATGGCAAATCCGAATCCAGAGATTGAATATGATACAGCGATAGCTACTCGCGAAGATTTAATAATGGCAACAGGTCGTAGCGATCATCCTAATCAAGTAAATAACGTTTTAGGTTTTCCATTTATTTTCAGAGGTGCATTAGATGTACGCGCTTCTAAGATTAATGAAGAGATGAAGTTAGCTGCTTGTCATGCCATTGCACAGCTAGCAAAAGAACCAGTACCAGAGCAAGTTAACATTGCTTATGGTGAGACAAAGCTCAACTTTGGTAGAGAATATATAATTCCTAAGCCTTTTGATCCACGATTGATTTCTACTATTCCACCAGCGGTGGCGAGAGCGGCTATGGAAAGTGGTGTAGCTATGGAGCCTATACAAGACTGGGATAAGTATGAAGATCAGTTATTATCGAGAATGGGATCAGATAATAAGCTTATCCGTTTAATATTAAACCGTGCGCGTACTAATCCTAAGCGTATCGTTTTTGCTGAGGCTGACAATCTAGATGTTGTAAAAGCAGCGCAAATAGTACATGAGGACGGAATAGCAATTCCGATATTACTAGGTAGACGTGATGTGATTGAAGAGTTAATGACAGAAATCGATTGGGATGATAATATTCTGATTATAGATCCTAAATCTGATGAAGAAAAGCCACGTAAAGATCGCTATGCAAATGAATTATGGCAAATGCGCTCTCGCAAAGGTGTCACAGAATTTGATGCTGGAAAGTTGATGAGACAGCGCAACTATTTTGCCGCGATGATGGTAAAATTAGGTGATGCAGATGCTGTAATTACTGGTGTTGCACAATCGTTTCCTATATCTGTAAAACCTATGATGGAAATTATAGGAAAATCTCCTGGTGTTCAAAAAGTTGCTACAACTAACTTGATGGTTACAGAACGTGGACCTATGTTTATCTCAGACACTTCTATTAATATCAATCCAGATGCTACAGAGCTTGCAAAAATTGCTCAAATGACAGCTCGTACAGCGCGTATGTTTGGAATAGATCCTGCGGTAGCTATGATAAGCTATGCAAACTTTGGTTCTTCAGATCATCCTCATGCTCGTAAAGTGACTGAAGCGGTAAATTATCTTCATAGATATTATCCAGATATAACCGTGGATGGAGAGATTCAGGCAGATTTTGCTTTGAATCCAGAGCTGCTTAAAAAGAAGTTTCCGTTTTCTAAGCTGGCTGGTAAAAAAATAAATACACTTGTTTTCCCTAATCTAGAAAGTGCAAACTCGACTTATAAGTTGATTAAAGAGCTTTATAATACAGACTCGATAGGTCCTATAATGATGGGAATGCAAAAGCCAGTTCATATCTTACAGCTTAATGCAAGTGTTGATGAAATTGTGAATATGGCAGCAGTAGCTGTGATTGATGCACAGCAAAAGGAAAAGCACGAACAAAAGAGAGAACAAATCACTAGAAATAGCACAAATCAAGGTGTGTTTTAGTACCCTTAATTTTATTACATTTGATGCTTTAACTTAAAATTAAGGAATGATAGCGCAGTTGCAAGGAAAGCTGGTGGAAAAAAATCTTACAGATGTAGTCATAGACTGCGGTGGTGTAGGATACTTTGTTGAGATATCGCTGCATACATATTCGTTAATTCCAGATGGTGAATTAATTAAATTATTCACTTTTATGCAAGTGAGAGAAGATTCTCAACGTCTTTTTGGCTTTATGGAAAAGTCAGAGCGTGAGGTTTTCAAGCTTTTACTTTCGGTATCTGGTATAGGTGCAAGTACAGCACGTACAATGCTTTCTAGTCTAGAACCGCGACAGATTGCGCAAGCCATCGCTTCTGGTGATGTGCGTACTATACAGAGTGTTAAGGGAATAGGGGCAAAAGGAGCACAGCGTGTCATACTAGATTTAAAAGATAAAATATTACAAGTATTAGAAGGAGAAGATATTTCTCTTCATTCGAGCAATACTGGACGCGATGAAGCGTTATCTGCACTAGAAACGCTAGGTTATTTACGTAAGCAAGCGCAAAAAGTGGTGGATAAAATATTGGCTAGCGAGCCAGACGCCACAGTAGAAAAATTAATAAAAGGCGCTTTAAAACAGCTGTAAGATTTGAAATATAGTTCTCTTCAACTTTTCAATAAGTATGTAGCATTCATTGGATGTTTTTTGATATTCGCTTTCGCGAAAGCGCAACAAACACCATCTACGACCGCACAAGACAGTACTAAGACTGGTGTGATTATAGGAGATATTGATTTGCCAGATCCGCCTAGCATTGTTACTCTTTACACTTATGATCCGGACTTAGATCGATATATCTATAAGAGTGAATTCAATGGTTTTCAAATAGGATACCCTTTCATGTTAACGCGTGATCAATATCTAGATCGTGTGATGAAAGAACGCATGACCCAGTATTTTAAAGATAAAGCGGCTGCTATTGCTGGTAAAACAGAAGCAGATAAAGAAAAGCAAAAGAACCTATTACCTAATTTTTACGTCGATTCAGACTTGTTTGAAAGTATTTTTGGTGGTACTGAGATATCGGTAGTACCGCAAGGATCTGTAGAAGTTGACTTAGGGATGTTGTTTAATAAATCAGACAATCCTAGTTTTTCACCACGTAATAGATCCAATGCTACTTTTGATTTTAATCAACGTATCAATCTTAGTTTAGTTGGGAAAGTAGGGACGCGTTTAAATGTGAACGCTAACTATGATACACAAAGCACTTTTAACTTTCAAAATCAGATCAAGCTAGATTATACACCTACAGAAGACGACATATTACAAAGTATTGAAGTCGGTAATATTAGTATGCCTTTAAACTCCACATTAATACGTGGTGCTCAGAGTCTGTTCGGTGTTAAGGCTGAATTGCAGTTTGGTAAAACCAGGATAACAGGTGTGTTTTCAGAACAGCAATCAGAATCTAGAACAGTGCAAGCCGCAGGTGGTGCGTCTGTTAATGATTTTGACTTTTTCTCATTAGATTATGATGAGAATAGACATTATTTCCTGTCCCATTACTTTCGTGATAACTATGATGAAACGTTAGCTAATTACCCTTTCATCAATACAAATATTCAAATCACTAGAGCCGAAGTTTGGATTACAAACCGTGGTAATCGAACACAAGATGTTAGAAATCTAGTAGCTATTCAGGATATAGGTGAATCTGATCCTGCTAATATTGGATTGGGTACTATACCTGGTGGTTTTATAAATGCAGCGGCTGGTAGTTTTCCGTCAAACGAAAATAATGACTTCAATCCTCGAGGAATAAATGGAGCAGCGCAGTCCATTTTAACAGATGCGATTAGAGATATCTCGACAGTACAATCTGGTTTTGGCGGTGCTCAAGTTAATGAGGGATTTGATTATGTAACTCTAGAGAATGCAAGAAAGCTTACAGAAAATGAATATACCTTAAATACCCAACTAGGTTATATATCTTTAAGACAACGATTAAATAATGATGAAGTTCTGGCAGTGGCATTTCAATATACTGCTGGAGGAAAGGTTTATCAAGTAGGTGAGTTTGCAAATGATGGTGTGGTAGCAACGGATGTTATAGACTCTACTGACCCGACTCAAATTGCAGTGAATAATCAGAACCTAGTTGTTAAATTATTGAAGAGTAATTTAACGAATGTCAGTGAGCCTATTTGGGATTTAATGATGAAGAACATCTATAATTTGGGCGGTTCTCAATTGTCTCAAGAAGATTTCAGAATGAATATCTTTTATCAGTTCCCACCAGAGTTGAATTATATAACACCTGCAGCGCCTACACTTGCAAATCCAGTTGCAGAACCGTTGCCAGTAGATGTTGATCAAACGACTTTAATTAAGGTATTTAATTTAGACCGATTGAATCAGCAAGGTGATCCGCAACCAGATGGTGATGGTTTCTTTGATTTTATACCAGGACTGACTATTGATCAAGAAAATGGGCGTATTATTTTTACAACGGTAGAACCATTTGGTAATTACCTGTTTAATAAGTTGGATAATACTCCAGGAACAGGATTAGAAGATTATGATCAACCTACTTCATATAATGCAAACCAAGCAAAGTATGTTTATCGTGACATGTACGTCACCACAAAAGCGCAAGCACTGCAAACTGCAGATAAGAATAAGTATTTAATTAAAGGACAATATAAAGCAACTGGTAGAGAAGGAATCCCTATCGGTGCTTTTAATGTGCCTCGAGGTTCTGTAACGGTAACCGCTGGTGGTAGAACATTACAAGAAGGAATCGATTACTCTGTCGATTATCAAGGTGGTCGTGTGATTATACTAGATCAAGCGTTGTTGAATTCAAACACACCAATACAAGTTTCTACAGAAAATAATTCTGTATTTAATCAGCAAACCAAACGATTTACCGGTATCAACGTAGAGCATAGGTTTAGTGAAGACTTTATTCTAGGTGGAACTTTTTTAAATTTAAAAGAGCGACCTATAACTCAAAAATCTACTTATGGATTTGAACCTATTAATAATACCATTGTAGGCGCTAATTTTATATACAACACTCAAGTGCCGTTCTTAACTAGAATGGTTAACAAATTACCTAATATCGATACTGATGTGGAGTCCAGTATATCTCTACGAGGTGAATTAGCTTATCTTTTTCCGGGATCACCAGCAGGTGATGATTTTGAAGGACAAGCATCAGCCTATGTAGATGATTTTGAAGGTTCTCAAACTTCAATAGATATTTTATCGCCTTTTGCATGGTCATTAGCCAGTGTTCCTCAAGCGTTTGAAGGGTCAGGTTCTACATCAAATGCGCTAGCTTATAATTTTTCTAGAGCACAATTGTCATGGTATACAATTGACCCTATATTTTATGGAACACAACGACCAGCAGATATTACAGATGATGATATCTCTGACCCTAGAACACGTCGTGTTTTTATAGAAGAACTATTTCCTAATGTTGATTTACAGCAAGGGCAACAGCAAGTTATAAATACACTAGATTTAAATTATCTTCCGTCTCAACGTGGTCCTTATAACTATAATCCTGCAGCGGCAGGAAGTAATATTTTACCTAATCCAGAAGACAACTGGGCAGGTATTATGAGACAATTCTCTAGTACGGATTTTGAACAGACTAACGTTGAGTATATTCAATTTTGGGTGATGGATCCTTTTGTTTATGATCCTACAAACGCTGGAGGAACTATATCGATTAACCTAGGTAGTATAAGTGAGGATATTCTAAAGGATAATCGCAAGCAATATGAAAATGGTTTGCCTGATGACGGTAGCACCACACTTACAAATGCAACAGATTATGGTAAGGTGCCAGTGAATCAATCCTTAGTTTATGCTTTTGATACTGATGGAGCGCAACGAACTAATCAAGATATAGGTCTTGATGGATTAAATGATATTGAAGAGAATACACAATTTGGAGCATTTGGACCTGATGATCCTGCTCGTGATAATTATGAGTACTTTCTAGCAACAAGTGGAGATATCGTCACACGATATAGAAGATATAATAATACACAAGGTAACTCGCCTACAGAAGTAACCCAAGACGATCGTGGAGCAACGACATTACCAGATGTAGAGGATATTAACAGAGATAACACTATGAATACTATAGATAGTTATTTTGAATATGATATACCGGTTGACCCAACTAGAATGACTGTTGCTACTAATGAGTATATATTCGATACCAAAGAGGTTCAGACTACTTTACCTAATGGAAATACTATAGATACACGTTGGGTTCAATTTAGAGTTCCTTTAAGTGATCCTAACCGAGAAGTTATAGGTGGTATTAATGATTTCAGAGCTATACGTTTTATGAGAATGTACTTAACTGATTTTAATCAAGAAACCTTACTACGTTTTGGTTCCATGGATTTAGTACGTGGTGATTATCGTCGTTATACTGCAACATTAGAAGAGGATCTAGATGATCCTAGTGATGACGGAACTGTGTTTGAAGTCGAAGGAGTTAATATCGAAAATAATGAATCACGTCAACCGATTCCATATAGACTGCCACCTGGAGTTGAGCGTGAAGAATTAAGAACTCAAAATCAAAATATCAGACAAAACGAGCAATCTCTTGCCTTAAGAGTTTGTGGTTTAGAATCAGAGGATGGACGTTCTGTATTCAAGAATATAAGAATCGATATGCGACAGTATGAAAACTTGCGCATGTTTGTCCATGCAGAATCATTAGTAAACGAGGTAGCTATAGGTGACGATGAATTAGAGGCGTTTATTAGAATAGGTATTGATTATACAGATAACTATTATGAAATAAGGTTGCCGTTAAAACCTACTGCCTTTGGCACTACTGTAAGAGAAGAGATTTGGCCAGAAGCAAATGAGTTTAATATTGACCTTTCTTTGCTTCAAGAGATTAAAGCACGTGTTTTAAGTAACCCTTCATTAAATATTTCTGAAGTAAACTTCTTTGATGAGTCGACTCTTACTGACGCAACTGCAGCAAACCTTAATCAACATAAATACGGTATAAAAGGGAATCCTAACTTTGGGGATGTAAGAGCAATGATGATCGGTGTACGCAATGCTAGTACAAATGATATTTGTGGTGAAGTCTGGTTTAATGAAATGCGTTTATCAGGTTTAAAGAACCAAGGTGGATATGCAGCAGTGATGAACATGGATGCAAATATTGCAGATTTTGCAAGCGTAAGTGCTACAGGTAGGAGAAGTACTATCGGCTTTGGAGCTATTGAACAAGGTCCTAATGAGAGAGATCGAGAAAATGTAACTCAATATGATGTCACTACTAATCTTAATTTAGGTCAGTTACTTCCAGAAAAATGGGGTGTTAAATTGCCATTCTCTTATAGTATAGGAGAAGAAACTATAACGCCACAATTTGATCCACAATTTGAAGATATCGAATTGGAGACAAGGCTAGATAACGCTAATAGTGATGCAGAGCGCGATATCATTAGGGAACAATCTGAAGATTATACCATGCGTCAAAGTGTAAACCTTATAGGTGTCCGTAAAGAACGCACTGGAGATTCAAAGCCTATGCCTTATGATATCGAGAATTTCACCTTTTCAGGTTCTTATAACCAGACAGATCAACGCAATTTTGAAATTGAGAAATTTCAGGATCAATCCGTTAATGTAGGAACAACATATAATTATGCGTTTCCTAAAGCAGAAGTAGAGCCGTTTAAAAAGTTAGTAGGCGATAATAGTTATTTAAAATTCTTGAAAGATTTTAATGTAAATCTATTACCTAATAGTTTTGCTGCCAGCGGTAATATTTTAAGACAATACAATACACAGAAGTTTAGAGACCTTCAACTGGATACCAACCCAGTAGATACTGATGGTGATGGGATTCCTGATGCTCAAAATATTACTATAGATCCATTGTCTAATCGCAATTATACCATGAATCATCAATATGCCATCAATTGGGATATTACAAAATCTTTACAATTCAATTTATCTGCAAATAATGATCGCGTTATACGCAGTTACATTAATGATGATGATTCGATCGATGAAAGTTATGGGATATGGACAGACTTTTTAGATGAAGGTATTCCTAACTCACACTCACAGCAACTTCAAGCAACCTATAAATTGCCACTAGATAAGTTTCCGTTTCTCGCTTTCGCGAAAGCGAGCTACACTTACACCGCAGACTTCAACTGGCAACGTAACTCACAACAATTTGCGCAGCTAGATGGGATTCCTGATTTAGGAAACACAGTTCAAAATGCAAACACACACCGTATAAACACAACGCTAGATTTAGATAAATTATACAAATATGTAGGGCTTGAAAAAGTCAAATTTGGTCCTGTTGCTAATAGGGCTCGTAGCCGTAATAATACAAGGTCTAGAAACGCAAGACCATCAACGCCAGGTGCAGCAAATGCACAGGATGAAAAAGATAAAACGCCGAAGAAAAATTTTGGTAATAAGGCTTACAACACATTAATCGGTATTGCTACCTCTGTAAAAAGAGCGCAAATTAACTACCAAGAAAACAATGGTATATTTTTACCAGGTTACACACCAGCTATTGGATTTATAGGTACTTTAAAGCCAACAACTGGATTTACATTTGGGTCTCAAGCAGAGATTAGAGATATTGCTGCTAGAAAAGGATGGTTAACTTTATTTCAAGATTTTAATCAACAATACAGCGAGGTTGAAAGCCGTCAATTAGATATTAATGTCAACGTTGATTTATTGAAAGATTTAAAAATTGATTTGGTTGGAAATAGAGCGTATCAAGAAACCTATACTGAGAATTATCGTGTAGATCCAGAGAACTTAACTTATCAATCATTGACACCTAACACTTTTGGTAATTATAGTATTACTACAAACATGATAGGTACTGCCTTTAATAAAAGCACCATTAGTGAATCTAAGAATTTCGATAATTTTAGAAATAATAGACTTGTTATCGCTGAGCGTCTAGCAGAACAGTTTTATGGTAATACAACATATTCTCGTGACGAAGATGGTTATCCAGAAGGTTTTAGCAGGAATAGTCAAGATGTGTTATTGCCGGCTTTCCTAGCTGCATATGAAGGTCGAGATGCAAAAGATCAAAAGACGAGTGCTTTTAAGGATATTCCTTTACCTAATTGGACGCTTAAATACACAGGATTGATGAACCTTAAATGGTTTAGAAAAAGATTCCGTAGATTCTCCATAAATCATGGATATAGGTCTAGTTATACAATCAATCAATTTCAAACAAATCTAGATTACTCTCCTGGTAATAGGAATTTAACCTATAGTGATCAAAGTCCTGATGCTTTAAACCAGACAGGAGATTTTAAGTCGCGTAATCTCTTTTTCAATATCAACTTATCAGAGCAGTTCAGTCCGTTAATTAAGTTGGACTTTGAGATGAAAAACTCTGTGTCGATTGCAGCAGAGGTAAGAAAAGATAGAGTCGTTTCTTTAAGTTTTGATAATAATTTATTGACTGAAATAAATGGTAACGAATTTATTCTAGGGTTAGGTTATCGTATCAAGGATCTCAAGTTTAAAACTAATGTCGGTGGACGCAGTCAGATCATTAAAAGTGATCTAAACATGCGACTAGATGGCTCCGTAAGGGATAATGTAACTATCATTAGATATTTAGATCTAGGAACCGAAGAAAATTTACAAAATGGAATTTTCACAGATGCTAGTCAGGCTACCGCTGGTCAGACCATATATGGTCTTAAATTTACTGCAGATTATAATTTGAGTCAGGCATTTACAGCCATATTCTATTATGATCATACATTCTCAGAATTTGCGATATCTACTGCTTTTCCACAAACTACAATAAGAAGCGGTATTACATTGAGATATACCTTTGGTAATTAGTAAAAAATCATTGCCTATATCTTTGAGAGATATCTTAAATTTACCACCATTAAAATAAAATTATGAATATCCCAGCAGAATTAAAATATACTAAAGATCACGAGTGGATTCGTATTGAAGGTGATACTGCCACTGTAGGTATTACTGACTTTGCACAAAGTGAATTAGGTGACATCGTTTATGTAGAGGTGGAAACCGTAGATGAAACGCTAGATGTAGAAGAAGTTTTTGGAACAGTAGAAGCTGTGAAAACAGTTTCTGATCTATTTCTACCATTATCTGGTGAGATCACAGATTTCAACGAGAAGTTAGAAGATGAGCCAGAACTAGTGAATTCTGATCCTTATGGAGATGGATGGATGATTAAAATGTCATTCTCTGATGCCTCTCAGTTAGACGCGCTTTTATCTGCAGAAGCTTATAAAGAATTAATAGGTGGCTAAATTATTCTACTGGATAGCGCCAGTTTATACTGGATTGATTATTTATTTTTCAATTAGTGATAGTCCAGCGCCTTCAGTAAATATAAATAACATAGATAAATTATACCATGGTGGTGCTTATTTTATAATGGCATTATTATGGTATTTTTTCTTTTACAGCAGATTCTTAACACAACAATCTCGTTTTAAATTTACATGGAAGGATATGGTCACTGCATGGTCTAGGACTATTGCAATAGCGGCTGCTGTTTTTTCATTTTTAATAGGAGTTATCGTTGAGTTTGCACAAGAGTATATTGCTGTTAATCGAACTATGGATTTTATAGATGCAGTGGCAAATACTATTGGCATTATTCTTGCAATTACATTGATATGGTTATTATCTAAAAGATTTAACACATATTCATGAAGAAACCTGTTCACATGTTTAGGTTTTTTATTTATTTTTAGCCTTCAAATTTTATCCTACTATGGAAATTAAGAAATCAGAATCATCAGATTTACGTACTAACATTAAATTGTACGTGTTAATGGGACTTGCCTTTATGTTATTATTATCATGGCAAGGTCTTGAATATGAAACAAAAGAAGTAACAGAAATTGAAGAGTATGTAGAGCCAGAAGCTTTTGTTGAAGAAGAAGAAGTGCCTATTACTATGATGTTGAATACACCACCGCCACCACCGCCACCGCCACCAGCACCTGAAGTTCTTCAAGTAGTTGAAGACGAAGTGGAAATCGAAGAGGTTATCATTGAAAATACTGAAACGACCGAAGAAGAAGAGATCGTTGAGGTTGAAGAGGTAGCTGAAGAAGTAGGTGTTGTTGAAGAAATCGCTGAAGTTCCATTTGCTATCATTGAATCGGTACCAGTTTATCCTGGATGTGAGAAGATGAAAACTAATGAAGATCGTAAAAAATGTATGAACGAGAAAATCAAAAGATTTGTGGATAACAAATTTGATACTGGTCTTGCAAATGAATTGGGTCTAGAAGGTCGTCAAAAAATTACTGTACAATTTAAAATTGATTCAAAAGGTAATGTGGTAGGAGTTCAATCTCGTGCGCCTCACCCTAGATTGAAACAAGAAGCGGCAGATGTAATTAACAGTCTTCCTAAAATGACCCCAGGAATGCAGCGTGGTAAGGCAGTAACTGTAGTTTATGCATTACCTATTATTTTCCAAGTACAGGATTAAAGAAAAACATTTTATCATATTAAAAGGCCGAGCATTTAATGTTCGGCTTTTTTTATGGTATGTTTCTTGAAGTGTTTTCATAATAACATAAAACCATTAATTATGAAAACTAATTTATTTAAAGAAGGTGCTGCAACACCTTCTAAGAAAGATCGTTTTGACAAAAAGAAAGTCAACGTTAAAGTTAATCCAGTTATTAACTTTCAAATAGGTCTGATAGCAGCCTTGTTGTTAGCTTTTGTGGTGATCGAACTCACTACTCAAACTGTAGAACCTGAAAGAGTCGTAGTTTCTAATACAGATATCGCAGATCCAGACTGGACTAATCCTACGTTTAGAATCGTACCTAACAAACCAAAGCCAGAGGTAGTTATAAAACCCAATAAAGAATTACCACCAGTAGTCGTTCCAGATGACACACCTGATCCGGACCCAATTCCAGAAGAAAAACCTATTGAGCCTGTTGATACACCATCAGATAATACACCAGTTGACGACTCACCTATAGAGAGTGCACCAGTAAAAACAAAAAAGCCGGCTCCTAAAACTTCAATTACTACGACTATGGATGGTGTCGATTCAATGCCCCTATATCCTGGCTGTGAATCATTAGATGATAATGTAGATCGTCGCAAGTGTTTTAATGATAAGATGCAACGGTTTGTACAACGTAAATTTAATAAAGGTCTTGCCGATGAATTAGATTTAGATGATGGTGAAATCGTTAAGATTGACATTTTATTTACCATTAATGAGAAAGGTCTACCTATAGATGTACAAGTTAAAGCGCCACATGCTATTCTTGAAAAAGAGGCGTATCGACTCATAGGTAAATTGCCTAAAATTACACCTGGTAAAATAAATGGAGATCCGGTGAGTGTTTATTTTCATTTACCAATAAGATTTAAAATGAATAGATAATAACAGTTTTTTATTTATAAAAAAGTCACAGCTTGCTGTGACTTTTTCTATTTATATACTCCTATAAAACAAGTATCTTAGCCGCTTAATGCAGTGATTACAATGAAGAATCTATTTCTGATTATCAGTTTATTTAGTTTAGGAATCTTGACAGCTCAAAATCCAGTGGAAAAATTCCCATATTTTGAAGAGTGTAAAGATTTGCCTGTTAATGAATTAGAGGATTGTTTTTACAAAAACTTATATTCTTCTTTATATGAAAATTATAAGCATCCTCAGCAACTTCCATTAAATGCTGGTGAGAAAGTGACATTACGATTTGAAGTGAATCGTGAAGGTAGATTTATTCCCATTCGTTTTGATGCAGTTTATGCGGAGCTTACTACTGCAGTGAGAAATTCTTTTGAAAAGCTGCCGGTAATTGCAGCGCCTACTTATAATGGTAACCCTACATACATGCAATTTGTATTAAGAGTGCCAGTTCCCATGACACCTGATGGTTCTTTTCAGGTATTTAATGGTAAAGAGCAAGAAAATAGTGTGGTCAAAAAAAGTTCAAACGCTTTAGATAGTATCGCTTTCGCGAAAGCGAATGAAGAATATCCACAAATTATTTCAAATCAATATAATGGTCAACAGCTTAAGTCTAATGGGTTAATAGCACTATCAAACCAGCGATATCATAGATATGAAGCAGCTATGAATAGAATAGGGAATAACGCTCATACAGCCGTTAAACCTTATACGTTTTCTTATGTGGATCAATACTTTGATCTTGAGGCAGAGAGAGCGTCATTAATGAAAGATGAATCTACGTGGCTAGGTAAAAAATGGTGGAATGAACACTTTTTTGAATTGGCTGGTGATGATTATTGGTTTGTAGTAGATCCAGGAGTTGACTTGCAAATAGGTAAGGATAGTGGTGATGATATTAATACTTTTAATAATACAAGACTGGTTAATGTTAGTGGTGGAATAGGTAAACAAATAACATTTGGCGCTAGTATTCAAGAAAGTCAAGGACGTTTTGCTGGCTATTTCAACAGAGAAATAGAAAGTCGTGCACCCGATGGTGGGAATCCGGGCATTGTGCCTGGACGTGGTATTGCAGAAGATGGTGGAGACACTATTTATGACTATCCAGTAGCTACTGGTTATATCAATTATAAACCTAGTAAGTACTTTGATCTTCAATTAGGTCATGGACAACATTTTATAGGTGATGGTTATAGATCTTTAGTTCTTAGTGATAATTCACAACCGTTTCCATATGCAAAAGTAAATGCTAAGTTTTGGAAGTTGGATTACACGGTTTTATACACATCTTTAAGAGATGTAAGATCTGAGGTAACTGCAGATGATTCTTTCCGTACAAAATTCATGGTGCATCATTATTTAAGTTGGAATGCTACAGAAAAGCTCAATATAGGGCTTTTTGAAAGCGTTTTGTGGCAAGATGATAATCAACGTGGCTTTGATTTCAATTACTTGAATCCTATTATATTTTATCAAGCCATTGAGCTGCAAACTGGCTCTCGTGGAGGAAATGCTTTAATAGGAGCCACAGCAAAGTATAAATTTACTGATAGAATTACAGGTTATGCACAGTTAGTATTGGATGAGTTTTCTGGAGCATCTGTAGTGAATGGTGATGGTAGTTATCAAAATAAAAGTGCATATCAGCTAGGTCTTAAATGGCAAAATGCATTTAAAGTAAAAGACCTAATGTTACAGGCAGAATATAACAGAGTACGTCCTTATACATACAGTCACAACACGGTAGTCCTTAACTATGCTAACAGTAATCAAGCACTAGCACATCCATGGGGCGCAAACTTTTATGAAACTACTTTCATAGGAAGGTATACTAAAGATAGGTGGTATGGTAATGCTCAGTTCACTTTAGGTGAAAGAGGACTAGACATTAATGATGGGATTGATAACGCTTTTTATGGTGGCGACATATACCGTAGTGAAGATGATCGTATTGCTGATAATGGTAACGAGTTAGGTCAAGGAAACAGAGTAACTTTTATGTATGCACAGTTAGAAGCTGGTTATTTAATTAATCCAGCGAGCCAATTGAGGATTTATGGTCAGATTATTTATAGAGATTTTGATCCTCATTTTGAAATTGGAAATGTACAAGAACAAAATACGACATGGTTAAATATAGGGCTGCGCACTGATATTATGAACTGGTCTTTTGATCGCTAGATGATTTTCTAGCCTCAAAGATTTTTAAAAATATAAATGTAGACATGTTACGAGCTCGGTTTTTAGCAAGTTGTGCAATTTCTCCATGGAAATAGTTGTCAATCGTGTCAAACCACAATTGCAGCCATATTCCAAAGTGTTCCATCTCAATAGAATGATTAACTGCAGTATCAACCTCTTGATGCTTTTCAATAGGATTGCCGTGATAGCTTTTTGCTCTTAATAAGCTAGTGTCCCAGAAATCAGTCAAGTGATTAAGATGTGCAGGCCAATCGTTGATTACACTATTAAAAATGGGGCCTAAATGCTCGTTTTTACGAACCTTTTTATAGAACTCGTTAACGAGTAAAGCGATTTGTTCTCTAGAGTTAAGAAGCGATGTAGAGGTCATGATACAATGGTCGATTAAAAAGGTGAATAAACACTTTCAAAAGTAACTTTAATAAAATGGTTTTGCTTTTTTTAAAGAGTCATTTATAAGAGCTATTTTTAAATAATAATTAAAAAATAAAAATATCATGGGTGGAATGATGGGTTACTATATAATCGGTGGAGCAGTTTTTTTACTGAGCATGTTTGTAAGTAACAAGCTTAAAAGTAAGTTTAAAAAATACTCTCAAATACATTTAAAAAACGGTATGAGTGGTGCAGAAATTGCTCAAAAAATGTTAGATGATAATGGTATTACTGATGTTAAGGTAATATCTGTAAAAGGTCAACTAACAGATCACTACAATCCTTCTAATAAAACCGTAAATTTAAGTGAAGTTGTATACTCTGAACGTAATGCAGCAGCAGCAGCAGTTGCGGCACATGAAGTAGGTCATGCTATACAACATGCAACAGCCTATAGCTGGATAGGGATGAGGTCTAAGCTGGTTCCTGTAGTAAGCATTGCGTCTAAATATTCGCAATATGTAATTATGGGTGGACTCGCACTAGCAGCGGCATCTGCCTTTGGTAGTACCGTACTCTTAATAGGTATTATTATGTATGCAGTAGGTACTTTATTTGCCTTTGTAACTTTACCAGTAGAGTATGATGCTAGTAATAGAGCACTAGCATGGTTAGAGAATGAAAACATGTTGACTCAAGAAGAGCATGCCGGTGCAAAAGATGCCCTTAAATGGGCTGCGCGCACCTATCTAGTAGCGGCAATAGGCTCATTAGCAACTTTACTATATTTCATATCAATCTTCCTAAGAAGACGATAAATAAAACAGAATTTTATTAAAAAAGGAGGATGATTTAAAACCATCCTCCTTTTTATTTAATGTCACTTATAAACTTAAGGGATTGTATCCCAGGTATTCTATTTCGCTTTCGCGAAAGCGTATTCCATAATCTTCCAGCTCTTTTAAAATAGGCTCGTAAATAGGCGCTGTAATAGGTATTTGTACTCCAGGTGAGGTGATCTCGCCATTTAAGATTTTAAGAGCGGCAATTGCAACAGGTAGACCAACTGTTTTTGCCATGGCAGTTTGCATATTGCCATCACCTAAACACACCATCGTACTGTCTATCTGCTTCTTTTCACCATTAATCTCATATCCAAATTTATGATACATAACAATCATATCTTTTTCTCCATCTTGAAGAGTCCATGAGTCTTCTAAGATTTTTTGTAAGATCTGTGCAGGTGTAGCTTCTTTTAATGCTACCATCTTAGTAGCATTAAATAAATCTAATTCTACTAATTTATCCCACATGATATCGTCTTGATCAATTTTTAGAACGTGACGCATTTTAAGTTCTGCAGAGTCTGTAGGTGAATATGGTAAAAAGCTATTCACAAAATCCCGGTAACTCATGTTTTCAGAATCTTCAATGGTGTAAGTATCGTCAGTCATTCCTAATTGTACGAACATATTCCAAGCCTTGCTAAAACCTACACGACGCATGGTGCCTCGATACAATGTGAGGATATCATCGAGTCCGTATACCGAACGGTATTTTAAACTATTACGATTAGCATAAGCTTCAAATCTACCATAGCCATCTACATCTAGAAATTCTGTTCTTCTAAATAACTTATGGTATGGTATGTATTTGTATTGACCTTCCTGAATGAATTTTGCCGCACCACCTTGACCTGCGGTAACAACATTACGAGGATTCCAAGTGAACTTATAATTCCACAAGTTATCGTCATTTTCAGGGGCAACCAATCCACCGGTAAAGGACTCAAATAATAAGATTTTACCACCTTGTGATCTTATTCTATCTAGTACTTGCATGGCACTCATGTGGTCGATACCAGGATCAACACCTATCTCGTTCATAAAGACAAGATTTTTTTCTATAGCACTTTCATTCAAGGCTTGCATTTCAGGACTTACATAACTGGCGGTAACCATTGATTTTCCATAAGCAATGCAATCTCTCGCCACTTCAATGTGAAACCTTGCAGGCAACATTGATATAACTATCGATGCTTTTTTTATATAAGATTTACGCTGGTCTTCATTAAAAATATCTAGTTGAACAGCTTCAACATTTTTATGATTTTGGCCTAGTAATTTTGCTTGATCTATATTTTTATCTGCTATCAAGAGCTTTAAATTCTCTTCTTCTGATTTTTTTAAAAGGTAATCGACTAGCACTCCAGTTGATTTACCTGCTCCTATAATCAGTATATCACGCATATCTGTTGTAATTTTGAGGCAATTTAAAAGACTTCTTATAAATAGATATACAAATGGTTAAAAAGTTATTGGTTGTAGGTATTATATATGCATTAACAGCTGTTGTTTTAGGAGCTCTAGGAGCGCATGCCTTAGAGAAATATCTAACAATCGACCAGTTGAAAAGTTTTGAAACAGGTGTACGTTATCAAATGTATCATGCCCTAGCACTTATATTATTAGCTTCTATTCCGCTTATAAGCGATAAGACTAAAAAAGTTGTTTTTTATTTATTTACCATTGGTGTTATTCTGTTTTCTATTAGTATTTACCTGTTAACAACTACAAGCCTTTGGAACATTGATTTTTCTTTTCTCGGGCCTGTAACTCCTATAGGTGGATTGCTACTTATCTCTGGTTGGATTGTGCTTCTGTGGAAAATTATTTCAAATAATTCTGTTAATAGATAGGGAGAGAGATATATGATTTCTATTTTTGCATCCTAAACCTTAGCTAAACAAAAGGATAATCATGGGTTCAAATACCTTAGTTACGAAAACGATTTCGTTAGAAGAATGGGGAATTAAAAATTCCAAAATTAATTATCAACTACCACCAGCAGAGCTGCAAAAGATTAGTGTTGCTAGCTATGATGGTAAAGAAACCGCAAACGGCACACTCGCTGTTAATACCGGTGAATTTACTGGTAGATCGCCGATGGACCGCTTCATTGTTAGAGATGAGGTTACCGAGGACAAAGTCTGGTGGGGTAATATCAATATACCTTTTGAATCGGATAAATTTGATGCATTACTTCATAAAGTGACCTCTTACCTGGATGGTAAAGATGTTTTTGTGAGAGATGCATATGCCTGTGCACATCAAGATTATAGACTTAATATTAGAGTCATTAATGAGTATCCGTGGTCTAACATGTTTGCTTATAATATGTTCTTAAGGCCAGAGAATGAAGAGTTAGAGAATTTCTCTCCAGAATGGACTGTTATAAATGCACCAGGATTTATGGCAGTACCTGATCAAGATGGTACAAGACAGCATAACTTTGCTATTCTTAATTTTTCTAGAAAGATTGCTTTAATAGGTGGAACCGGTTATACTGGCGAAATCAAAAAAGGAATTTTTAGTGCGCTCAACTTTATTTTGCCTGTGTATAAAAACACTTTGCCTATGCACTGTAGCGCAAACGTAGGAAAAGATGGAAGTACAGCCATCTTTTTTGGTTTAAGTGGTACAGGTAAAACAACTCTTTCTACAGATCCAGATCGAGCATTGATTGGTGATGATGAGCATGGCTGGACTTCAAATAACGATGTTTTCAATTTTGAAGGTGGATGTTATGCAAAGGTGATAAATCTGGATGCAGAAGGTGAGCCAGAAATTTACAATGCTATTAAGCCTGGTGCGATTTTAGAAAATGTTATCTTGAACGCTGATAAAACAGTAGATTTTAAGGATACATCTATTACCCAAAATACGAGAGTAAGTTATCCTATCTTCCATATCGACAATATTAAGAAACCTTCTGTAGGAGATAATCCTAAGAATATTTTCTTCTTAACTGCAGATGCTTTTGGAGTATTGCCTCCTATATCTAAATTAACTCCTGGTCAAGCAGCATACCATTTCATTAGTGGTTATACTGCAAAAGTCGCAGGAACAGAAGCTGGTATTACAGAGCCAGTTCCTAGCTTCTCTGCTTGTTTTGGAGCGCCATTTATGCCTCTTCACCCTACTAAGTATGCTGAGATGTTGAGTGCAAAAATGAAAGAAACAGGTGTTAATGTATGGTTAGTAAATACAGGATGGACTGGTGGGCCATATGGTGTTGGTTCGCGAATGAAGTTGAAATATACTCGAGCGATGATTACAGCAGCAATGGACGGTAGTCTAGAGGCTGCAAATAAGGACAATTATCACGTGCATTCTGTTTTTGGTGTTGCACAACCACGTACTTGTCCAAATGTGCCTACAGATGTTTTGAGTCCTAGGGCAACATGGAAAAATGATGAAGGTTATTATAAAACCGCATCAAAGTTGACTAATGCATTTAGAGATAACTTCAAACAATTTGAAGATTATGCTTCTTCAGAAATAATGGCAGGAGCACCACTGAAGTATTAATTGTATCAACTTTATTATATAAAAAAAGTCCCTTTATCTAAGGGACTTTTTTGTGTTTAAACATTACGCTTTCGCGAAAGCGTAATATTATTTATCTTCTTTAATGTAATTTTCAATAGCCATAGTCATTGAAGGAGACTCAGGTGTAGGAGCTTGTATATCGATACGTAGTCCCATGTCTTCAGCAGTTTTCATAGTGGTATTTCCAAAAACAGCGATTCGTGTTTTATCCTGAGTAAATTCAGGAAAATTCTTAAACAATGATTCTATTCCACTAGGACTGAAGAATACTAAAATATCGTATTTCACGTCTGCTAGATCAGAAAGATCACTTATTACGGTACGGAAAAAAGTTCCCGAGGTCCACACTACTCCTAAAGCATCCATTTGTTCTGGTACTTCATCTTGAAGCTTGTCAGAACTTGGGATTAAAAACTTTTCGTTTTTATGCTTTTTAATAAGAGGAACTAGTTCTTTGAAGGTACGTTTACCAACATAAATTTTACGCTTGCGGTACACTACATATTTTTGCAAATAATAAGCAACAGCTTCACTTTGGCAGAAGTATTTCAACGAGTCCGGAATTTTATATCTCATTTCTTCGGCAACTCTGAAGAAATGGTCGACACTATTACGGCTAGTTAAAACAATGGCAGTGAACTTGCTAATGTCTATTTTTTGCTCGCGTACTTCTTTAGAAGGAACACCTTCTACATGTATAAACGAACGGAAATCTATCTTAACCTTAGTACGATCTACTAAAGTCTGATAGGGTGAATTTTCCATTTTAGGTTCAGGTTGGGAAACTAAAATTGTCTTCACTTTCATAAGCATTCTTTTCTTTATTAGTAGGCTCTAGACAGCATAATATACTTATATAAAAGTAGATAGGGTGCTGTTTCAAGCGCGCAAAGATACAAAATAAAATAAAAAGAGTGTTGAAGTAGTGACTTTGAATAGGTATAAAGGATTATAAAATTATAAATAACAAACATGAAAATACTTACAATGCTTATCAATCGTACCGCTACTATAGAATCATGAAAGGTGTAATAAATTAATAGATTAACAATAATTAGTAATATACCTAAGACGGCTCTATAAGTATTTCGATGGTATTCAATTAATTCTAATATCTCATCAAACTTCATTAAAGACGCAATCATCATAGAGAAATATCGCTTTGCAAGAATAAATATCGTTAGTCCAGTTAAGATGAGTGTAAATGTCTTAAAATCTAATAATAATTGACCTTCAGTAAAGGATAGTTTTGTAATCCATAAAGCCAAACCAATAGTGTATACGGTCACTGTAATGATTCTGAGACCATGATTTGGATTCTCGTTCCTGGAGACTTTAATGTATCGATTACTTATCGCGGCACTTAGTAAGTGATAAAATTCACTTTTGTAAATCCACTTTGCAATTACTAATAGTAACAGACAAAATGCGATAACTATGGTAGCCCAGTTATTTATATATGATTCTCTCAGTTCCATAGGTTGTAAAAATAAGTTCTTTTGTTTTTCGTTAGTACAGCTAGGCTATTTATTTCGTTATTTTTACCAACTCTATGAAGAAATCAATTGTAATAATTCCTACTTATAACGAAAAGGAAAATATATCCATGATAATTGAGTCTGTTTTCTCTCTTTATCAAGATGTACATGTATTAATTGTAGATGATAATTCACCAGATGGTACATCTGCGATTGTAGAGGGTTATCAGTCAGGTTTTTCTGATAGACTTTTTTTAGAAAAAAGAGCTGGGAAACAAGGCCTAGGTACTGCTTATATACATGGTTTTAAATGGGCTCTAGTTAGAGATTATGATTACATATTTGAAATGGATGCAGATTTTTCACATAACCCTGCAGATCTATTTAAACTTTACACTGCCTGTGAGCTTGGTGCAGATCTTGCTATAGGAAGTAGATATGTAAAAGGTGTTAATGTGGTCAACTGGCCTATGTCACGTATTTTACTCTCTTATGGAGCTTCAAAATATGTTAGATGGATTACTAGAATGCAAATTCACGATACTACAGCGGGATTTGTATGTTATAAAGCTAGTTTATTAAGAAAATTTAATTTGAATAAGATTAAATTTGTAGGCTACGCATTTCAAATAGAAATGAAGTTTAAAGCGTGGTTACTTAAAGCTCAGATTGTTGAGGTGCCAGTAATTTTTACAGACCGCTCTAGAGGTCATTCTAAGATGAGCGGCGGTATTATAAGTGAAGCCGTTTTTGGGGTTTTAAAAATGAAGATAAGTAGTTTATTAGGGAAACTAGATATATGAGAAAGACGTTAATTAAGAATGCCAAGATTGTTACTGATGGAATCACTAGAAATGGTGATCTTCTTATTGAAGGTGATGTTATAAAAGAGATTTCTGAAAGTATAAGTGCCAAAGATGGTAATACAATTATTATCGATGCAGAAGGTAAATACTTATTGCCAGGTGTTATAGATGATCAGGTTCATTTTAGAGAGCCTGGATTGACTCATAAGGGCAATATTGAGTCTGAAAGTGCAGCTGCGGTCGCCGGAGGAATTACCACCTACATGGAAATGCCTAATACCTCTCCACAAACGACAACCATTAAAGAATGGGAAAATAAAATGGCTATAGCTGCTAAAGATAGTTATGCCAATTATGCTTTCATGTTTGGTGGGACGAATGATAATCTAGACGAAATTCTTAAGGTAGATGTAACTAAAGTGCCTGCGTTAAAGCTGTTTTTAGGATCGTCTACTGGTAATATGCTGGTTGATGATAAAGAAGTGCTTAAAAAAATATTTTCTAACGTAAAGTTGAGAATAGCACTACATTGTGAAGATGAAGCAACCATCAAAGCTAATTTACAACAGGCTATTGATACCTATGGAGATGATATCCCTATGGAGCAACATCCTATTATAAGAAGTGAAGAAGCTTGTTATCTAAGTAGTTCTGGAGCAGTTGAATTAGCCAAAGAAACGGGTGGTAGGATTCATGTATTCCATCTTTCAACAGGGAAAGAAACAAATCTTTTTAATAATAAAAAGGCTATTAAGGATAAGCAAATCACATCAGAGGTCTGTATACATCATCTGTGGTTTAGTGATGAAGATTATGCTGCAAAAGGTTCATTAATTAAATGGAATCCAGCTGTGAAAACAGCAAAGGACCGTGAAGAAATATGGGAAGCATTACTAGATGATCGTATCGATGTAATTGCCACAGATCATGCGCCTCATACTATTGATGAGAAATCTAATTCTTATTTAAAGTGTCCTAGTGGTGGACCATTAGTGCAACATGCTTTACCGGCTATGATGCAGTTTGTTGCAAAAGAGAAAATATCGATTGAAAAAGTAGTAGAGAAAATGTGCCATAATCCAGCATTGTTGTTTGATATTGCAGATCGTGGTTTTATTAGAGAAGGCTTCAAAGCAGATCTTGTACTTGTTGATCCCAATAATCCATGGACGGTAACTAAAGATAATATACTGGCAAAATGTGGGTGGTCACCTTTTGAAGGTGTTACCTTTAATAGTCGTATCACTCATACGTTTGTAAATGGTCACCTAGCATATCAAAATTTCAAGGTAAATCAGGTGAAAAATGCTCAAGCGCTTACTTTTCAACGATGAGAAAGTTGTCAGCGATTTTAAGTTTATTGATAATTGGAGCTTGCTCTGGTATAGAAAGAACACCAAAGCCAGATCCTTTTTTTGATACTGAAAAAATGGCTTCTATAATGACAGATGTTTATTTAATTGAAGGTTCTATGACTTCGAATCGTAAATCTTTTGTCGATTTGGGAATTATACCGGATCAATACGTTTATCAAAAACACGGTATTGACAGTATCTCATTTAAGAACAATTTTAATTATTACGCAGATAGGGTAGAGGATTTTATTGAAGTTTTAGACTTAGTTGATGAAAAATTACTAGTCATTAAAGATAGCGTGACAGCAAGACAAAATAATATCAATAAAGCTGTTCCCCAATTAGACTCTATATCAAAAAATAAGATTGATAAAGTTCTAGAGTCTTTAAAATAAGCTTCTTCTTATTTTAAAGTTTTTAAGTAGTAATCGCATACTCGCTGGATGCTTTTATCAATTGGTGTGTAGTTAAAATCTACATGCTCTTTAATCTTTAAACCATCATACTTACTGTGAGAGGTTAATGATTGTACGGTAGCACGTTCTAGGCCTCTATTAAAACCTATCCAGTGGCCTATCTTCATTGTTGCAGATATGAGATATAACATCCATTTAGGGATCATGATCTTAGGTGCTTTCTTTTTTAAGCTATGACTTATTTTACTCAAAATTTCTTTATAATGAATCGATGATTGAACGATAATAAAACGTTCATTTACGATATCAGAATTCATAAGTTGTATCATCGCATTGGTAACATCTCTTACGTCTACAAAACCACTAGATCCATCGGTATAAAAAGGTTGTTTTCTATAGGTTTGAGAGAATAATTTTCCAGATCCACTTTCCCAATTTCCTTCACCTATAATAACACCAGGATTAACTATAATAACATTCATCCCTTCTTGAGTTGCACGCCATACTTCCATCTCGCCACCATATTTTGAAATGGCATAGTTGCTGTTTTTTGCGTCTAGATTAAAAAAGTCTTCTTCATTTATAGCTCGTTGTCCTACTGGGTCGCCCAGCGTTGCTATACTACTTACATAGCATAGTTTCTCTATTTGATGAGCTTGTGCGGTATTGATAACATTAGAAGTTCCTGTTACATTAACCTTCTTCATTTGCCAGAAAGGAGCGCCATCTACAATAGCTGCGCAGTGATAAACCTGTGTAATGCCATACATGGCTTCTTCTAGGCTTGGTATTTCTAGAATATCACCTTGTACCCATTCAATCTCGTCAACTAACTGATCTTTGTTAGCACCATAAGAATTAAATATAGCACGTGTTTTATCGATACTCTTAAGATCTCGATATATCGCTCTTATTGGAGTTCCGCTTTCGCAAAAGCGATATAACAAATGTCCACCTACTAGTCCAGTGCCGCCAGTTACTAAAATCATATGGTAAAAGTACATAAACCGCGCTTTAAATACTCTTAAAAGTGCGGTAAAGCCTATATATTTGCAGCTTAAATATTTTGAGATGGCTTACAATTTTGCAGAAGAACTAAGATGGAGAGGTATGATACATGATATCATGCCAGGAACTGAAGAATTACTTGAAAAAGAAGTTGTTACAGGATATATAGGTTTTGATCCTACTGCAGATTCTTTACATATAGGTAGTATGGTGCAAATCATTTTATTGATGCATTTGCAACGTGCAGGTCATAGACCTATTGCTTTAGTAGGTGGTGCTACAGGTATGATAGGCGATCCATCTGGTAAAAGTGATGAACGCAATTTGTTGACTCAAGATATATTAGATAAAAATATTGCAGGTGTACAGTCTGTATTATCCAGATTTATCGATTTTGAAAAAGGAGATGATGCGACCAAAGCTGTTCTAGTGAATAACTATGACTGGATGAAAAACTTTAGCCTTATAGATTTTGCTAGGGATGTAGGGAAACACATAACTGTTAACTACATGATGGCTAAAGATTCTGTAAAGAAACGTGTTCAAGGTGAAGGCGAAGGAATGAGCTTTACAGAGTTTACTTATCAGCTTTTTCAAGGTTATGACTATGTTCATCTTTATGAAAATATGGGTTGTAAGCTACAAATAGGTGGTAGCGATCAATGGGGAAATATAACAACTGGTACAGAATTAGTGCGTCGTAAATTAGGTGGTAAAGCGTATGCCTTAACGACACCATTAGTTACCAAGGCAGACGGAACTAAATTTGGTAAAACAGAGTCTGGAAATGTTTGGTTGGATACAGATAAAACATCGGTTTATAAGTTCTTTCAATTCTGGATTAATGCTACTGATGAAGATGCAATAAATTGGATTAAAATTTTCACATTCTTGGATAAAGAAACTTGTGAGTCTTTAATTGAAGAGCATGCAAAAGATCCTGGCTATAGAGTGTTGCAAAAACGTCTTGCAGAAGAAGTGACAGTTATGGTGCATGGTCGTGAGGCTTATGATACCGCTCTTAAAGCTTCGCAAATATTATTTAGTAAAACGGTAACTCCAGAGCAGTGGAGTGAATTTAATCAAGAAACTTTACTCGATATTTTTGAAGGTGTTCCACAAGCCGAAATTGCTAAAGATGCTTTAAAGGATGGTGTAGATCCTGTAACTCTCATGGCAGACTTAACAAGTTTCTTGCCGTCAAACAGTGAGGTACGTCGTGCTCTTAAAGAAAATAGTCTTTCTATCAATAAGAATAAAATAAACGCGGAGACAGTAATTACCACTGATAATTTAATTGCAGAGAATATGTTGTTGCTTCAACGTGGTAAACGTAATTACTTTTTAGTGTTAGTGAAGTAAAAGTTATTCCACAGCCATCAAATTGCAGCCTCTTATATCAGACTGATCAAACCTTCCTAGAACTTGAAAAGTGCCATCGGGTAATACTTTACCTAGATCTTGTGTAGCAATAAAGGAACAGGAATTATAGTTAGCTAGATCTATTATGTTAAGTCCACCAGTTTTTGAGGATTTTAATAAACTCAATGGATCATTAGTGTCTCGAGTAGTTACTTTCATCCACGGTGGCGTGGTAAAATTAATACCATCGCTAGCATAGGCTTGTGATAATAGCTCTGTCATGCCGTATTCACTTTGAATACTCGCTTTCGCGAAAGCGGACTTTAAAATATCATGCAGCTCCTGTTTAATGATTTCCTTACGCATGCCTTTCATTCCACCAGTCTCAATGATGATGGTTTGAGGTAATTCTTGAGGGAACTTTTCTGCTAGTTGCAGTAGCGCAAAGGTGACTCCTATAAGAATGACCTTTTGATTATTTTGCTGTAAGGTTTTAAGCACTTGTGCAAGTTCATCTATATTATTAAGATAGAAGCCGCTAGATGGATGTTTGCTCTTTTCTATCCAGCGTTGTGCCATATAAACCAAAGAAGATCCACTGCGCTCTAAGTAATGCGGTAGTAAGGCGAGTACAGCATAATCTTCATGATTACCATAAGTGATGTCAAAGCTTTTATCCAAACTTAAATCATATACACCAGTATCAGTGATATGATGTTTAGATGTGGTCATGCCTGTGGTTCCGCTACTGGTAAATGTAATTTCTGATTTATTAGTATTACTAACAATATGGTGGCTCTTGAAAAACGAAATTGGAAGATATGGGATTTCATCTACCGATTGTGGTGTCGTTCTACCTATTAAATGACAGTATTTATGATATACAGTGTTGTGATCTAATTGATGTTTAAAGATGGCTAGTGCCAATTCTTCAAAATTAGATGATGATGTTATATTAAAAACTGACTGAAACAATAGGAAGTGTTAATTGATTTCAAAAGTAAATAAAAAAGCGCCGCAGTAACACTGCGGCGCTTGATTTATAAAAGTTTTGTAATTCTTATTGAACGACTAACTTTCTAGTTTGTAAATTTCCATTTTGAGAAACCTTTACAATGTAAAGACCAGCATCTAATGAAGATACATTGATAGAGTTAGTTACTGCTTTTTGAGAAATAACTTGCTGTCCTAATGCAGAGTAAATAATGACATCTACAGGATTACCATTCTCTACAGAGATATTGATTTCATTACCAGAAACTGGATTAGGGAATAATTTAAAGCTGTTTTTAGTAAACTGCTCGTTTGATAATGTAAAGTCGTTTACAGCACCTGGTGTACCTAAGTCACCAGAACCATAAGCACTTGTTGCAAGTCCCCAGTTAACACCTAGATCATTGTCTGTCGCATTATACTTTGATACTGCAAGTTCCATACTTGCACCGGTACCATCAGGAAAAGTTGCGCCGTTATCATAAATTACAATATCTATTACAGTTCCTGTACAATCTATCATTATTCCATCTGTTGAATTACCTAAACTAATAGTGTTATATTCATAATCAACTGTGATTCCTCCATTAATTGTTGAATCACTGCTCAATCCTAGAACAGCATAACCATTTGCAGGTACTACAAGACCGCTAATAACATGTGTTTCACTTGCTGTTAGGTCATCTTTTATTTCCCATCCTTGCATGTTAATAGGTGCAGATGTTGTGTTATAAACTTCAAAATACTCTCCTACACTATCACCAACTGCCGCTGGATTTTGCATAATTTCGGTTATGATAATATCTCCTGGGTTTGCACATACTACATTACCAATACAAGCTGGGCTTGTGATGCTACGTGTGAAACTACAACTACTATTTGTAGGGTCTCCAGTAAAAGTAATAGTAAAGTTTGTTCCTTCTGTTACACCAGTAATCATAATTTGTCCTGCAGCGACTGTTGAAGGATTGTCACCAGCAACAACACCATTACCTGCTGTATCAATTGTGTAAGTTGAAGTACCACCACCAGTATAATCAATGGTTACATCATACAAATCAACTCCTGCTGTATTAGTTTGACAAGTTTCAGTTATAGTACCTATTTGTAAATCACAAGGAAAAGCCACAGAGAAATTAGTAACGTCTGTTGCAATAGTAGTAGCACCGTCTATAAGATTTACGGTTACCATGTAAGATCCACCATCTTGAACAGTTATTGGAAACGGAGATGTAACACCTGTTGTAACCATACCATCAACGTTAATATCATATGTTGCTGTAGCTGGAGCATTCTGTGCGCTAAAAATAATATCTACACTAGTTGTTCCGCCAGCAAGTACAGTTCCATCTGCAGGTGAAGTAATATTTAAGGCTGCGGCCGTTGAACATCCTACAAAAGAACCAATAGTATTCCATCCACTATTTGATCCAGTCACAATCCATTCTGAAGCGGCTGCTGTAGTCATCATGGTTGTAGCGTCATAACCTCGAGAGGCATCCCAATCATTATTTGGACTACAAACTGATGATTTTCTTGTAAGTGTATTATTTGCAGTTCCATTTACAACACCTGCGACATCCCAACCTGAACCTGGATCACCGTTAAAATCTCCTAGGAAATCAAGAATAGTAAAACCTGTCATTTCTCCTGCATCAACTTGACCATCCATGTCTAAATCATTAAATGTTCCATTGTTTAGCACTAATGCAAATCCATCATCTCCATTACTTAAAAAATTGAAGGTTTGATCTGCTTGAGCAAGAATACTTGCATCTGCACTTCCATGTGCAACAACGTAAACATCTCCATCGGCAATTACTGCACCTGGATTGAAAGTGTTCCAAAACTCATATTCACCTACTACAGTTGGGTCATTTGAGACACTAGGCCATGCATATCCATCTAAATTAACTGGAGCACCAGTACCGTTATAAATTTCAAAAAATTTGTTGTTAGAAGTCCCTTCACCATATTTACTTATCAGTAATTCTGATGTTTGTGCGAAAGAAATTGCTGCAACGAAGAACATTGCAACCGTAAAGTAAATTTGTTTCATCTCTGATTGTTTTTTGCAAATATACATTATTCATAATCCTGCAGTCTTGACTTTAAGGGATTTAATGTTAACATAACATCAGATGTAATAAATTAATCAACCATTTAACACAACGGATTTTGTCTATTTTACGACGATTTTCTCTACGTGATTAATGTCCTCTCCAGAAATTGAGATTAAGTATATTCCTGCTTTCAAAGAGCTTAAATCAACTTTTACTATTTCATTAAAGTTTGATGTTTTATTGAAAACAATTCTTCCATTGAAGTCATATATGGTTAGAAGACCATTGTTGACTTGATTCAATGAAGCAATTGAGACTAGTCCGTTAGTAGGATTAGGGAAGATATTGAAAGAGTTAATAGACTCACTATCATTGCTTAGAGGTGCTGGTGTGTCAAATGCTTCAATTTGATCAAATCGGTTGTTGCTGTCTCCTTGTGTAGCACTAAAACCTAAACCTCTGGCTGCAAAAACTTCCCATATTCTATCACTGTTAACACCGCCATTTGCAATCATGTCTGCCTGTAGAATGGCGTCTCTACCATCTACAAAGCCAGGATTACAAGGCTGTAGTTTCATGCCGTCCATAATTAGTTGCATTGCAATATTGTTTCCGCCAGTTCCATTAAACAGATCAGGATCATATCCATAATCACTTATAAATCTCCAGGATAGATCCCATAGCATACTAGCCCATATAGAGCCAATCCCATGTGGTGCGGAAAAGTTTGCATTGTTAGTGTCGCCAAATGTTACTGGATTGATATTAAAATCAGTGCTATAAGGGAAATTTCTAATTCCAGGTCCAGTTACAGATTGATTTGTAGCATAGGTTCCTATACCTCTTATATCTGTACCTAAATCTCCTGGTTCTATAGTAATGATAAGACTGAACCAGTCACTCCAGCCTTCACCCATTTGTTCATTATTACTTAAGCAACTAGGGTTTGCAGGACCACCTGTCAATCGTGTTGAAATACCATGCCCATATTCATGTGCTACAATTCCATTATCTAAACTACCATCTTTTCTAAAAAGACCCGTATTGTTCAAACTAGCGTTGATAGTCGCGCCACCTTGTAATGCTGCAATTAAAGAATTACCATTATTTTGACTAATCATAATTGATGGAATAGTGACTAGATTTCCGTCATTCCCTGGTGCCATCGCGATAGGTGCAGTCGCAACATTATTAACTACAATCACGGCAATAGCTCCTTGATTTTGCGCAGCAAGAACTTTAGTCCCAAATTGGCAATTACCACGACGCATTACTACAATTTTTCCATTTAATGATGGGCCGTTTGTAATAACATCACAAGCATCGCTAGTGTCTGTAGATACACCTCCCGAATTATCGTCTATAACCAAGGCTAAATCTGATACTAAAGGACTATTAGGACTCGGTAAAGTATTGCCGAAAGCTGCTGGCTCACCATCATAACTGCCAGCGAGGTTACTGTTGTTTATCGTTAAAGGGTTTACTCCACCAGTGGTAGGCGCGTTCCATAAAAACATATTCATTCTAGGATTACCACCATCTCCAGGAGTACCAAAGGTTGCGTTATTAAATCCGCTACCATCCTGAGCATCTGCAACGACAAAGTCTCCTTCTAGACCACCATTACCATAGTTATTAGATTGGAAATTTCCACTGGCTTCATCAAATCCGTACTGGTACCAAATATCATGCATCATATTATTCATATAGAATAAGTTAACAGTTGATCCATTAATATTATCTCTAGCAGGAACGTCCAGCTGCTGTGGGAAACTAAAGTCTAGTGTAATCCCACCATCTGGTGATGCACCTATAGTGGATCCATCGCCATCAAAGTCGTCTTGAGCAAATACATTATTTCCTCTTGTAATAGTGAAATCAGGTCCTACAACAGCATTAGTGTCATGCCATCCAAAAGGTGATGCAACTGGATCTGCAGGACTATTTACTATAGATTCATTCCCATGATTAGGACTTTCTAATGGAAGAGCATAAACGTTATATTGAGAATTGTCCATGAAAGTAGTAGCTGTTTGTGTACTAAACGTCTCTGTAAAATAGCTGCTATGACGTGGTTGATGTTGATTTTCTTCATCATGACTGAAGTTACAACTAATTACTAAATCAATTTCCTTAATTAATTCACCAGATATACTGTCAATGTATAATAAATACATGTGTTGATTATCATTAGTTTCTATGTAGACTTGCCAGGTGAGTCTTAATATATTTTCAGTTTTAATATAAATAGGATTAAGCTTGATCGGTTTTGATGATAAAGAGCTATTTGAGAAATGTAGTATGCCGTTTTGATCGGTTCCAGTAGCATACGTATTGGTGTTAAAATTTAATTCCATTGAGCTAGCAGCTTGATGAATTGCAGTTATTGGTTCAATAGCGTTATTGGTCGAGTTTATTTTACTAATAATGTTCTTTTCAAATGAAATGGAGCTACTAATCACCTCATTATCTCTAATTAAGAACATAGAAGAGCTATTTGCAATTTCAATCCCTTGATAGTATTGAGATATATAAACGGTCTGAGCATTCAGACTTTTTGAAAAAGAGCTTGTAGTGACTTTTAGTTCGTTAATATCTTGAACTTCAAAAAGATAAGTGTTTTTGTTTTGATTTAAAAATTCTTTCGCTATACTGGTATATTCTTGTGCAGTGGCCTGTAAGCAAGTGATTGTTATAAATAGGGATATTAAAATTCTCATATATAATTGATAATCTGCGTAGTATTAAAGTCCCAATATACGTCTTGAATCTCATAATTCTATCACAAGACTTTGTTCATGTAACTGGTTTATGAAATTTCGCTTTCGCGAAAGCGGCTCTCAATAAAGAGCATAGATTTAATATCGCTTAACTTAAAGCTAACAATCAATTAATTTTAATTGCTGATAAACTTATTAACTTAGCAGCTTACTTTACACTAAGATGAAAGACGCTATTGCAAAGATTTTATTGGTAGATGATGAGCCAGATATTCTAGAAATCGTAAGCTATAATTTGAAAAACGAAGGTTATCAAGTTTTTACAGCTGAGAATGGAAAAGAAGGTGTTCAAAAGGCCAAGAAGAAAAAGCCAGACTTGATCATTCTAGACGTGATGATGCCTATCATGGATGGTATTGAAGCTTGCGAGCAAATCCGTAAAATTCCAGAATTAGATCATACTATTATTACTTTCTTAACTGCACGTGGTGAGGATTATTCAATGATCGCCGGTTTTGATGCTGGTGCAGATGATTATATTCCAAAACCTATCAAGCCACGCGTATTAGTTTCTAAAGTAAAATCTTTATTGCGTCGCAATGCGATGCCTAAAGGTGATGAAGGTAATATTGTTAAGATAGGTGACCTAGTTATCGATAAAGATCAATATAAAATCATCTTTAAGAAAGAAGAAATTATTTTGCCACGCAAAGAATTTGAACTACTTTCATTACTTACTTCAAAGCCTGGAAAGGTTTTTAAAAGAGAAGAGATTCTCGATGTGGTATGGGGTAATGAAGTTATTGTAGGTGGTAGAACTATTGATGTTCATATCAGAAAACTAAGAGAAAAACTAGGTGACGATAGCTTTAAAACCGTAAAAGGTGTAGGCTATAAATATGTCAAATAACTCTTCTAATACTAAACGCAGCTATCGATTTGCAGTTAGATCATCTCTATTCATTACAATAGTTTTTGGTCTATTATTGCTATTGTTCCATCTTATTTTTGATCTTGAGTTTAAAAAATGGTGGCATGAACTGATCATGGTTTTGCTTCTTTTTTCTAGTTCCTTTTTTATAATACAATATCGTGTACAGCGATTTATATATCGTCGTATTAAAAAGATTTATGAGGATGTAAGTCTTTTAGAAACCAGCAGTTTTACAGATCGAGAGATTGCGACAGATATGCGTACATTAACAGAGCAGGTAGAACGATTTGCAAAAGATAAAAAGATAGAAATTGAAACTTTGAAAGTTAGAGAAACTTATAGAAAAGAATTCTTAGGTAATATCTCTCACGAACTTAAAACGCCACTTTTTACAGTACAAGGCTATATAGACACACTTATTGACGGAGCTCATAAAGATAAAGTCATACGTAAAAAGTATTTACAAAGAGCACAAAAAGGTGTGGAACGACTAACTTATATCGTTAAAGATATGGACATGATTACAAAGCTAGAGGTAGGCGACATGTCTCTAGAGGTAATAGATTTTGATATCGTAGAATTAGTGCAACAAGTCTTTGATCAATTTGAGATGAAGGCCGCAAAAAAGAACATTTCTCTAACCTTTGATATGGATTATACAGATCCTATTATAGTTTTTGCAGATCAAGAACGCATACAACAAGTGATTGCCAATCTAGTTGTTAATTCTATCAAATACGGTAAGCAAAACGGTACAACAGAGATAGCCATTGAAGATCTTATAAATAATAAAGTGATCGTTAGAGTTACAGACAATGGCGAGGGAATTAAGGCAGAATTTATACCACGATTATTTGAGCGATTCTTTAGAGTAGATCAAAGTGGTTCTCGTCGCGAAGGTGGATCTGGTTTAGGTCTAGCTATAGTAAAACACATTATAGAAGCCCATAATGAGAGCATCTATGTGGATAGTGAGCCTGGTATCGGCTCGGAGTTTTCGTTTACGTTAGAAAAAGTCTCTGATAATATATCAGATATTGAAGTAGTTGTTGAAGAGTAGATAGAATCTAACCCTTTATAAAGTTTTATTTTTTCTAACATCTCAATTTTAAAATCTTCTTGACTGGCAAAAGGAACAATGCCTTGATCATCTAATGATTGAGCGAGATACTCTTGTTCAAACTGTCCAGGTGTAGGTATAAAGAAAGCTTTTTTTCCTAGTTTATGTAGATCCATAATGGTTGTGTAACCACTGCGACTTAAGATGATATCACTGCGATCTAGAGCCTTTTGTAATCCTTCGGTAGATAAGTAATTATAATAGGTGATATCACCTTTCTTTTCCATTTGTTGTTTTCCACGTACGTTACCTGCAATAAAAAGTACCTCGCCACTAAAACGTTTCACTTCGCTTAATAATTTACGTTCTAAAATACTACGTTGAGGTTCTGGACCAGAGAGAAGAACCATTAAATCGTATTTTATCTGTGATTTAGGATTGCGTTCAAACCTACTTAATGGTCCCAGATAAACTTTAAAAATATCGTCATCGGTATGTTGAGATAATAATCCAGATAAATTCAGTATACCATCTACATCGGGTATCCAACAATAATCAAACTTTTTTATATAATGTAAGTGTAGTTGAGTGCTTAACCAGGTCGTTGAGCCCGATAATACTTGCAATTGATGTGTGATAATCACACTTGGAATAATTTTACTATACAGGCCTAATCTATTGTCCGATATAACACCGTCTAATTGATGATGCGCAATTAACTCAGCTAGCATCAAGTGTTCTTTACGTATAGCATTCCAGATTTTAGGAGAGTCCTTAAGTAATTTAAGTTTTAAGAATTGTCCTTTTTCTGGATACGAAATCTCATAACTAGGTAATTCAATAAATTTTAATCTCGGAAATTCTTTTTTTAATAGTTCTAAAGCCATTCCATCGCTTGCTATGATAGGGTTGTCACCATTTCTGATAATAGCATTGATGATAGGAATACAACGAGTTGCATGACCTAGTCCCCAATTTAGTGGTGCAACCAGAATGTTTTTAGATATTTGCATATTCAAATATAAGTGTCTTTAAACCATAAGGGTTTAAGGATTAATTATCCATCTATTAAATAATTGTATTGGGATCTAAGAATAAATTAAAGCGATTTAACGAAAACGAAACATTCGATAACGTTATTCAACCTACTCGGGAAGAGATGACTACTGCTTTTGAGTGGAAAGGTAAATGGGCTACATTTTTTAAAAACGATAATCCTATAACCTTAGAATTAGGTTGTGGTAAAGGAGAATATACCATTGACCTAGCACGCAAATACCCTAACCGTAATTTTATAGGTGTAGATATAAAAGGTGCTCGTTTCTGGCGTGGTGCAAAAACAGCTATTGAGGAAGGACTCACTAATGTCGCTTTTTTGAGAACTCAAATAGAACTAGTTGAGTATGCTTTTGGAAAGAATGAGATAGATGAAATATGGATTACTTTTCCAGATCCACAAATAAAATATAAGCGCACTAAGCACCGCATGACTAATCCAGAATTTTTATCTAAGTATAAAAACATTCTTGTAGAAGGTGGATTTATTAATCTCAAAACAGATTCTGAGTTTATGCATGGTTATACATTGGGTTTATTGCAAGGACTAGGTGAAGATATTGTCTTTGCGCATCATGACATCTATACACACACTGAAGCGCCTGAAGAAGTAGTAAGTACCCAGACTTTTTATGAAAAGCAGTATCTTGAGCAAGGTAAAGCCATAACTTACCTTAAATTTAGACTGCGATAAATGATTACGTTTTTACATTTTATTTTTGGTTTTTGTGTCGGTTTTGTAGGAGTCATTCCTCCAGGATTATTGAATTTAACAGCTGCTAAAATAAGTGTAAAACAAAGTAGACGAGCCGCAGTCGTATTTGCCTTAGGTGCCGCTGTTGTTGTAATTGCGCAGGTTTATGTAGGAGTGTTTTTTTCTAAATTGCTTAATGATAATCCAGAGATTTTAATTACTCTTGAAAAATTTGCGATTGCCGTTTTTATAGCCTTATCTATTTTCTTTTTTATAAAAGCTAGACTGGATAATTCTCCAGAAATACAACCAGTAGATAAATCAGATGTAAAGCTTTTTAGTCAAGGTATTATTTTGTCAGCATTAAATATCTTCCCGATTCCTTTTTACATAGGTTTTAGCTCGTTCCTTGCAGGTCGCGGTCTATTTACCTTTGAATATCCCATGGCTCATTTGTTTATACTAGGTGCTTCTATGGGGACTTTTATGATGCTGTTTGCATATATCAAATATGTTAAGAAATTTGGTTTTGACAGTCATACATTTGCTCGTAAAATCAATTATATACTTTCCGCTTTAACCATGGTCATTGCCTTATTCACTTTAATACGTATTTATGAAGTCTTCTAATGATTTTTATGATCGTGTTTTTAAAGTAGTAAGACTAATTCCTTATGGTCGTGTCACTAGTTATGGCGCCATAGCACGATATATTGGTGCGCCGCGCAGTAGTAGGACAGTAGGGTATGCTATGAATGCTAGTCACAATGTGCCAGGCATACCAGCGCAACGCGTTGTAAATCGCAATGGTTTATTAACGGGTAAGCACCATTTTCAGGGCACTAATCTTATGCAACAACTTTTAGAAAGTGAAGGGATCACTGTAATCGAGGATCAAATTCAAAATTTTAAAGAAATCTATTGGGATCCTAATCTAGAGTTACCTGATTTTAAAGAATAATAGAGGTTATTTTGACTTCGCTTTCGCGAAAGCGTAATTCTTAACAACAGATTATCAGTTTCTTATTTAGATTGCTTTTAATTAAGTGTCTTGCTGCTTATCTTTGTAGTATTCTAAAGAAGCTATGAAAATAGAAAAACAACAAGTAATGAAGGCGCTAGAAACCATATCGGTTCCTGGTCATGGGCAAAATATGGTAGAAAGTGGTGCCATTAAAAACGTACTCGTTTTTGGAGATGAGGTCGTGGTAGATGTCACTATTGATAATCCTAGCTTACAAGCTAAAAAAAAGACAGAGGTTTCTATTCTACAAGCTATTCATAAAGAGGTTTATGAAAAAGCTCAGATTAAAGTAAATCTTAAAGTAGAAGCACCTGTTACTGAAAACAAGGCTCCAGAAATTAAAGGAAAAGCGATTCCTGGTATTGATAATATTATCGCTGTGGCCTCTGGAAAAGGTGGTGTAGGGAAATCTACCGTAACTGCAAATCTAGCAGTGTCACTTGCAAAAATGGGCTTTAAAGTAGGATTACTAGATGCAGATATCTATGGTCCTAGTGCTACCATAATGTTTGATGTAGTAAATGAAAAGCCACTATCGGTTAATGTAGATGGTAAATCTAAAATGAAGCCCGTAGAGAGTTATGGGGTTAAGATTCTTTCCATAGGATTCTTTACACAACCAGATCAGGCTGTCGTATGGCGAGGACCTATGGCTGCAAAGGCTTTAAATCAGATGATTTTTGATGCTGCATGGGGTAATTTAGATTTTCTAGTAGTCGATTTACCGCCAGGTACGGGAGATATTCATTTATCAATAATGCAATCATTACCATTAACAGGTGCTGTTGTTGTTAGTACTCCACAGACTGTAGCTCTTGCAGATGCTCGTAAAGGTGTTGCAATGTTTCAACAAGAAAGCATAAATGTACCCGTATTAGGGATCATTGAGAATATGGCTTATTTCACACCACCAGAATTACCAGAGAATAAATATCATATTTTTGGTAAAGATGGAGCAAGGCACCTAGCAGAAGATCTTAAAGTACCATTCTTAGGAGAGTTACCTTTATTACAAAGTATAAGAGAAGCAGGTGATGTAGGTCGTCCGGCGGCTATGCAAGAAGGAACTGAAATAGAATCTGCTTTTACAGAGATCACTAAAAACGTTGTAGAGCAAACTGTGCGACGCAACAGTGCTTTACCACCTACGAGAGCGATAGAAATAACAACTATGGCAGGTTGTAGTGCAGTAAATAAATAAAATTATGACAGGAACCGAACTTAAAGCCGCTGTTGAAGCTGGGCTAGAAGAAATCAGACCTTTTTTACAACGCGACGCTGGTGATATCGAGCTCGTAGATATTAAAGATGATAAATATGTCAGAGTACGCTTGTTGGGAACTTGTGTCGGTTGTCATGTAAATCAGATGACTTTAAAGTCTGGTGTGGAACTCACCGTTAAGAAACACGCTCCTCAAATAGAAAGTGTAATAGACATATCTGGTCAGGATTTAAAAGAAGAATATCGTGATAATATAGAGTTGTAAACTCTATCAAGCATAAAAAAAACCGATTCGTATGAATCGGTTTTTTTATGATATAATTTGTCTATTAGTAATTAAGAAAAGGCGTTTTCTCCAGTAATATCTAAACCTGTTATTAATAAATGAATGTCGTGAGTACCTTCATAAGTTATAACACTTTCTAGGTTCATAGAGTGACGCATAATGCTATACTCGCCAGTAATTCCCATACCACCTAACATTTGTCTTGCTTCTCTAGCTATGTTGATGGCTATTTCTACATTATTACGTTTAGCCATAGAGATTTGAGCACTAGTCGCCTTTCCTTGCTCACGCAGTACACCTAATCGCCAAGCTAGCAATTGGGCTTTAGTGATTTCAGTAATCATTTCTGCGAGCTTCTTTTGCTGTAATTGGAAACCAGCGATTGGTTTGCCAAACTGTATGCGTTCTTTTGAATATCTTAATGCTGTGTCATAGCAATCCATAGCTGCACCTATCGCGCCCCATGCAATCCCAAAACGGGCACTATCTAGACAGCTTAAAGGTGCACCTAGTCCACTGCGCCCTGGTAAAATATTTGATTTAGGAACTTTTACATCTTGAAAAATTAATTCTCCTGTAGCACTTGCTCTTAAAGACCATTTATTATGGGTTTCTGGTGTTGTAAATCCTTCCATTCCACGTTCTACTAAAAGGCCATGAATACGATCATTTTCATCCTTTGCCCATACAACAGCAACATCGCAAAATGGACTGTTAGATATCCATAGTTTTGCACCGTTAAGTATGACATGGTCACCAGCATCTTTAAAACGAGTAACCATTCCGCTAGGATTAGATCCGTGATCTGGCTCTGTTAAACCAAAGGACCCCATAAACTCACCACTAGCTAATTTAGGTAGGAATTTTTGTTTTTGCTCTTCAGTACCATATTTCCATATAGGATACATTACTAAAGAAGATTGAACAGATGCAGTAGAGCGCACTCCACTATCACCGCGTTCTATTTCTTGCATAATTAAACCATATGAAATTTGATCCAATCCAGCTCCACCATACTCTTCTGGTATATAAGGTCCGAATGCACCAATGGAAGCAAGTCCTGGAATAATACTTTTAGGAAACTTTGCGTCTTGTGCTGCCTGTTCAATGATAGGGGAAACGTCACGCTTGACCCATGCACGGGCAGCATCACGTATCATTATATGTTCCTCAGTTAAAAGGTCGTCCAGGTTATAATAGTCTGGTGCTTCAAATAAGTCTGGTTTCATCGTTTCAATCGTTTTCGTAAATATACTTTTCTTAAGTCAGATGCTCAAAGTGTTGCTTACATTTTTAAATAGAAATCTCTGACTAGGTTAATATAGTCTGTAGTGTAAAGGTGTCTACTTATTTCAATAGTGAGTAGGTCTGGTATTATCTCGCTTTCGCAAAAGCGTAATTCTAATAAGCTTCTCTTGATTGGGCTAGATTCTGTCCCTTTAACATGTGTGATTCGAGCTGGAAAGAGTTTGTAATGTGCCGCAATACCTAAGAAATGACGCTCTCTGTCGATAGGTATAACACAAGCAAAAATCCCATCCTCATCTAGTAACTTATAAACTCCATAGATGAGTTCCTCAAAGGGTAGGGCATCATCAAAACGTGCTTGCTCTCGATTTTTTTTAATATCGGTGTCTGTTGTAATATTACTAGAGTTAAAAAATGGTGGATTGCTTATGATTAAATCGTAAGTCTCATCTATTTCTTCAAAAAACTCTTGAAACGAAGCATGAAAACAGAACAATCGATCACCCCATGGGCTGTTTTCAAAGTTAGTAGCGGCTTGCTCAAAAGCGTCTTCATCTAGTTCTACAGCTTCTATCTGTGCGCTATGAAAACGTTGTGCCATCATTAAAGAAATAACACCAGTTCCAGCTCCTATGTCTAATATACGATCGGGATCTGGAGTGCTGTCTTCGCTGGCCCATGCTCCTAGAAGTACGCCATCTGTACCTATTTTTTGAGCACAACGATCTTGAGCTACTTCAAATTCTTTGAATTTAAAAATGCTCATATAGTATTATTCTGTAAGGTACATTTCTATAAGGCCATCAGGCGTTTCAACGGTAATGGTTTGAGTCTCACGATTTACTTCTTTTATGAAGTCATCGTTCATCGGGATTAATATTTCTATCCCATTTTGTTCCACCTCAAATAAGGCTTGAGATGTAGTGTCATTAACTCCGGTAATAATCCCTACTTCTCCATAGTTTACATCAACCATTTTGTAATTGATGATTTCATGAAAATAGAATTTATTTCCTTTTAATGGTGGTAAAGCTGTAAGTGGTAGGAACAAGTCGTGTTTCATTAATGCGTCTGCAGCAGCTTCATCATCGATGTCCTCAAACCTAACCCTTAATAGGAGCGATTTGTGTAGTTGACTAGATTCAATAAAAAATGGAACCAAGTTTTTACCGATTTCGATAAAAACTGATTCCATTTCTGTAAATAGCTCAGGTTCGTCAGTGTCTAATTTGACAAGCAACTCACCTTTAAAGCTAAATTTATTTACTATAGTACCTACGTAGAAACAATCCTTCTTACGCATGACTATAATTTATTCTTCTTCGCTAGATGCGTCTGCAGTTTCTACTACAGGTGCATTTGCAGCGATACGAGCTTCATTGATAGCTTTTTCTGCATCAAGTGCTTTAGCAGCAGCTGCATCAGCATCTTTTTGAAGTCCACCAGCTTTTGCAGCAATCTTAGCTTCTTTTTCAGAGGTCCAAGCGTTGAATTTTTCTTCCATTTGCTCTTCAGTAAATGCTCCTTTTTTAACACCACCTTTAAGGTGTTTTTTAAGCATTACTCCTTTGTAACCTAAAATTGCACGAGCAGTATCTGTAGGTTGTGCTCCATTTTCTAACCATTTTACAGCTCCGTCAACATCAAGGTTGATTGTCGCAGGGTTAGTGTTCGGGTTGTAAGTACCTATTTTGTCTAGATATTTACCATCTCTCTTTGAACGTGCATCTGCTGCAACGATCCAATAGAATGGTTTACCTTTCTTTCCGTGTCTCTGTAATCTAATTTTTACTGGCATATCATTAAAATTTGTGGGTGCCCGACCCTAGTTATTAATTTGAGTGTGCAAAAATATACTTATTTTAATAATGAGCAGCATATCTTTTATTTTTATTTACATTTGCTCAAACACATTTTTAAGAATGAGATTGATTAAACAGCTTTTTATTTATTCATTTGCGCTATTTGCATTTACCGCTTGTGAAGACAATTTAGAGGATGATAACATCCCAGCAATCCAGGCCGTACGCAACGGTGAATTTTTTAAGTCTACTCAAATGACTGCTGTGGCAAACGCAGATGGCTCAGTGACAATCACTGGTTTGAATAGAATTGAACAACTTCAATTTAATCTAGAGTCTGCAAATGCAGGTACCTATCCGCTAGGTTCTGGATCACCAAACGAGGCTGTTTACACATTTAATAATACAGACGTTTATTCAACAAATGAAGGAGCTGGTACAGGTCAGGTAGTATTATCTGCTGGTACACCTGCTGGAACTTTAACAGGTACTTTTTCTTTTGTGAGCTATTTACCTATGAATGCAGATTCATTATACATGCGTCAAGGTGTTATCTTTCAAGTACCATTTGGTAGTCCTATAGGGCCTGGAAGTAGTGCTACTGCTAGTAGTCTTGCTGCTGATGTTGATGGAGTAGCTTTTACACCTACTGTTATTTCTCCTATTAATGCAGGTGGTTCTATTGTGGTAAATGCATCAAATGGAGCTAATTCAATTGTGTTAACTTTTCCCGAGACTATCACGGTAGGTTCTTATACATTTGCTAGTTCAGGCATGTATACGGCAAATTATATATCTGGTGGTACACCTACACCAGCAATATCTGGTACATTAGATATTACAGCGGTAGATGCGGTTGCTGGTTCAGTAACAGGTACGTTCTCTTTTATGACAGGACCGCCTAATGATTTCAATATTACAAACGGAGCTTTTACTGTGTTTTATTAAGTAAAAATCTTTAAATAAAAAAAGCCTCTTAGTTCAAGAGGCTTTTTTTATGGAGTTAATTTTTTAGATAGATTTTTTTACCAGAATAATCTATAATAGCTTTAGATTTTATTAAAAAGTCTGCACCAAGCAAGCCGTTAATGCTACGCATTCCTTCAGCTTTTAAAGCCTGGTTAATAAAACTCATATCCATGGTTAGAAGACTGCAATCGTTATCAATCCATTCCCCTAATTGCATAATGTTGTTATGTGCGATTTGTGGAATTAAGGATCCGCTTGCGGTACCTATTTCTTGATTCATTTTTTCAGATAGTAATTGATATTTTTCTGATAAATCTTGATTTAAGCAAGTTGCACTGGCGCCAGTATCTATTATAAAACGTCCTGTATGCCCGTTAATAGATGCTTTGGTTATAATATGGCCACTTTTTTCAGATAGCCGGATAGTGTGTGAAAAGTATCCACGACTTTCTAGTGTTTTTTTAAGTGAAAACATGAGTTGAGTTTGTGGTAAATATAAATACGCTTTCGCGAAAGCGTACTTCAAACAAATCTTTATTTTTGTAAAATGATTTTAACAGATACACATACACACTTATATAGCGAAGCATTTGATGAAGACCGAAAAGAGATGATGCAACGAGCAATTGATGCTGGTGTGGAACGTTTTTTTGTACCGGCTATTGACTCTACTTATACACCAGCGATGCTGAAATTGAAAAAGGATTATCCTAGCTATGTACATTTGATGGCTGGTTTACATCCGACGCATGTTAAAGAGAACTATCTAGAAGAGCTAGCGCATGTTCATGAGATGCTGGATAAAGAACAATTTGTTGCGATTGGTGAAATAGGTGTGGATTTATACTGGAGTGATGAGTTTAAGTCTCAACAAATTGAGGCGTTTAAAACTCAGATTGACTGGTCTATTAAGCGTGAATTACCCATTGCAATCCACTGTAGAGATGCGTTTGATGAGGTTTTTGAGGTGCTTGAATCTTATCGCGGTACTTCCTTAAATGGTATATTTCATTGTTTCACGGGTTCACTTAAGCAGGCTCAACTAGCTGTCGATTTAAATATGAGTTTAGGCATAGGTGGTGTTGCCACTTTTAAAAATGGAAAGATTGATAAATTTTTAAGTGAAATAGATTTAAAACACATCGTTTTAGAAACGGACGCACCTTATCTCGCGCCAGTTCCTTATAGAGGTAAACGTAATGAAAGTGCTTATATAGCGCTTGTAGCACAGAAATTGGCAGAGGTTTACGATACCGGTATAGAGCACATTGCCGAAGTAACAACCTTAAATTCTACTAAAATCTTCGGAGTGTAAGTGTTGAGATACTTACATTTACAGCCCCTAACTTAACTAGAAATATATTGGCCCAATTTGATGACATAAGATTTTTTAATGATGCCGAGGTGAATATTGCGCTTCAAAGTGCAGTGCGTCACCCAATGATTAAAACTCTATTTCAATATACTTTTCCAGACATGCCTTATGAAGAGGTGAAGGAAATCGTGTTGAATTGTAAATCGATTAATGATTTTCAACGAGATGTGATTAGGGAATCTGTAATGAGAATTTTAAAAGAAAGTTCTGCGGGATTAACAACTTCAGGATTTGAGAATTTAGAAAAAGATCAGTCTTATCTGTATATTTCAAATCATAGAGATATTATATTAGATACTTGTTTGCTTAATGTGAAACTGTTTGATCATGATTTAATTAGAACAGCCAGTGCCATTGGTGATAATCTTGTGCAACGACCATTTGTTAATGCGTTAAGTAAATTGACACGTAATTTTATTGTTAAAAGAGGTGTAGGTCCACGAGAAACCTTGTTAAGTAGTAAAAAGCTAAGTGAATACATCAGGGCATTACTCCAAGAAGAGAATAGAAGTGTGTGGATTGCACAAAGGCAAGGAAGGACTAAAGATGGTAATGATGTAACCGAACAAGGAGTGCTTAAAATGATTGGCCTTGCGTCTGGTAATATGCCAGTGCATGAGTATCTTAATGATCTTAAAATAGTGCCGGTAAGCATTTCTTATGAATATGATCCTACGGACATATTAAAAGTGCCTGAATTATTAGCGAAAGCTGCTGAAGAGGAGTATATCAAGTCAGAGAATGAGGACTTTAATAGTATTTTAAAAGGAGCTTTAGGGCAAAAAAAACATATACACATTGCAGCTGGAAAGCCTCTAATCTTCTCAAATGATACGGCTGCAGGCACTAATCAAGTTTTACAACAAATAGTAAGTCAGTTGGATGATACTATACAATCTAATTATAAATTATGGCCTACTAACTACGTAGCTTATGATTTAGTGTCAAACAAAAAGAAATATGGCGAGTATTATACGGATCAAGATCTAGCTTATTTTGAACGCCGTTTGCGACTCAGAGTTAATATTGAAGATGAGAAAGCCGTAGAAAGTTTCCTAATGATGTATGCTAGACCTGTCTTTAATAAGGAAAAACTGGCGGTTGTAGATGAAGCCTAGAATACTTCTTATATACACTGGTGGTACTATTGGGATGATTAAAGATCCAGAAACAGGTGCTTTAAAATCTTTTGACTTTACTGAGCTACTATTCCATATACCAGAACTTAAGCAATTGGATTGTCAGATAGAAACTACTTCTTTTGATGAGCCTATTGATTCTTCTGATATGGATTTGGGTTACTGGAAGATTCTGGGTGATATAATTAATGCAAAATATGATGACTATCACGGTTTTGTAGTGTTGCATGGTAGTGATACTATGTCGCACACTGGTAGCGCATTGAGTTTTATGTTCGAAAATCTTACTAAGCCAGTGATATTAACGGGATCACAACTTCCTATAGGAGATTTGCGAACAGATGCCAAGGAAAATCTTATTACGAGTATTCAGTTGGCGAGTGAATGGGATAATGATGAGCCTATAATAAAAGAGGTGTGCGTTTATTTTGAATACCAATTATATAGAGCAAATCGAACAGCTAAAATGAATGCAGAGCATTTTGAAGCTTTTAGCTCTCCTAATTATCCGCCGCTAGCCATAAGTGGTGTTCATTTAAATATTGATAGACAGTTATTGTGGAAAGGTGGTTTTGATCGCGTATCGATGGCAAAAAAAGATTCCTTAGAATTGAGTCCGCTTAAAATGATATATAGACCCGAAATGGACTCTAAAGTTGTGGTGCTGAAGTTATTTCCTGGAATTACCAAAGAGGTCGTTAAGGCTATATGTGAAATAGAAAGTTTGCGCGGTATAATTCTAGAAACATATGGTAGCGGTAATGCTCCTACTTCAAGTTGGTTTATAGATGCCCTAAAGCAAGCCTTGATGAAGGATGTTAGAATCGTTAATGTAACGCAATGCCGTGGCGGTGCAGTTGATATGGGTAAATATGAAACCAGTGTAGCTTTAAAAAAATTAGGCATGGTGTCAGGTTATGATATTACTACAGAGGCCGCGCTTGCTAAAATGATGTATTTGTTAGCATATATGCCAGAAACTGGTGATTTTAAAAAATATTTTGAAACTTCATTAAGAGGAGAGATAAGTGTGTAAAATATTCTTGAGATAAGGTTAATTTTTTGTAATCTTGTCGTCAATTAGAGAGGTGGCCGAGTGGTCGAAGGCGCACGCCTGGAAAGCGTGTAAACGGCAACGTTTCGAGGGTTCGAATCCCTTCCTCTCTGCAAAAACCCTTCTTGTCTTCATGGCTTGAAGGGTTTTTTATTGCAGCGTCTAATTGGTTATATCGGAGTATTTATGCTTGTTTTCTCTATAATTCAGGTCTTATGGAGAAAGATTTCGTTACTTCAAAAGCCGTTATTTTGCTGTTATTCAGAAGTTAGGCTTGTTAATTAATAATAATTAACATTGGTATAATAATAGAAGTTCTGTTTTTTGAGAGATAAATTATATATTTACCCCTTGACTCGAAAATTCAAATAAATCAATAAATCTTAAAATGAAACGATCACTTTCAATTTTGTTCATGGCTGTAGTAATGATGTTAGGTCTATCTACAACTGCAAATGCTAGCACAACTGCAACTACAACTAGCGCAATTACAACTATTATTTCTCAGGATGATGATGCTTCGGCTAACGTTACTGAAGAGATCACATTCCACCAAGAGCTTAAAAAGCGTTTTATAGAAGGTGGTCCAGTATTCATGTCATTTGTATTGATATGTCTTATTTTAGGTTTAGCAATCGCTATCGAAAGAATTATTTATTTAAATCTTTCTACTACTAACTCTAAGAAATTAGCAGCACAAGTAGAAGACGCTCTTAAGAGTGGTGGTGTTGAAGCGGCTAAAGAGGTTTGTAGAAATACAAAAGGACCTGTTGCTTCTATTTACTATCAAGGTCTTGATAGAGCAGACGAAAGTGTTGAAGCCGCAGAGAAAGCTGTTGTAGCTTACGGTGGTGTTCAAATGGGACAGTTAGAGAAGAACGTTTCTTGGGTTTCTTTATTTATCGCACTAGCACCGATGCTTGGTTTCATGGGTACGGTATTAGGTATGATTGATGCTTTTGATAATATCCAGTCTGCTGGAGCTATGGAGCCTGCACTTGTGGCTGGTGGTATTAAAGTAGCACTATTGACAACTGTATTTGGTCTTATCGTAGCGATTATACTTCAAATCTTTTATAATTACATCGTTGCAAAAATCGATAGTATTGTAAACGACATGGAGGATGCTTCTATAACACTTATTGATATTCTTGTAGACTACAAGAATGGAAAGCTGTAATTAACCCTTTAAACCAGATTTAAATCATGGTATTACATAAAGTATTTAAATATCTAGCGCTTTTGCTGTGTGTTATCGCAGCTGGTTTCTTTCTCTATACGATTTCGGTAGGAGATGAGGCTATCCAAGCAGAAGCAGCAGATTTAACAAATGATGGTGCGTTGCAAAATGCGACACTGGCACCTATGATGTATCTAGCATATGCGGTAATGGCTATTACTGTCGGTCTAGTTTTATTCTTTGTTTTGAAAGGGATTTTTAGTAGCCCAGCTGTATTAAAGCGTTCTTTAATATCAGTTGGTATACTTGTTGCTATTTGTTTAATAGCATATTTTGGATTTGCAGATGATGCAGTAACTGATCCTGGAACTGGACAATTAGTGATGTTAGATGAAGGTGAACCACTAACAGCAGACACTTCTAAATTAGTAGGAGCTTCTATCTATACTTTCTATATCGTCGCTGTTCTTGCAGTAGGTTCAATTTTGTGGACTGGAGTAAGCAAATTATTAAATAGATAAATTATGGCTAGAAGAGCAGCACCTGAGGTAAATGCAGGATCAATGGCAGATATTGCCTTCCTACTTTTGATTTTCTTCCTAGTAACTACTACTATTGAAGTTGATAGTGGGATTGTAAGTAAGCTGCCGCCAGAAGTTGATGAGAAGACTCCACCACCACCAGTTAAGAAGAAAAATATTTTTCAGGTTTTGGTGAATAAGGACAATCAACTATTAGTTGAAGAAGAGTTAATGGAGTTGAAGGATTTAACTGATGCCGCAGTAGCGTTTATAGATAACGGTGGTGGTGAAGGTAAAAGTGGATGTGCTTATTGTGAGGGCGAAAGAAGTCCTGATTCATCTGATAATCCTAAAAAAGCCATTGTTTCTTTAGTTAATGATAGACAAGCAACTTATAATTATTACATAACTGTAACTAATGAGTTGGTAAGAGCTTATACGATACTTAGAAACCGCGCGGCAACGCAACGTTATGGTGAGACTTATGAATCTATGTATGCTAGATATAAGGATACACAAGAGGCAGATAAGGAGACACCTGAGTATTTAGAGTTAGAGAAAAGATTAGACGTCATAAGAGAGCTTTATCCAAGAAATCTTTCTGAGGCAGAACCACAAGTAGCAGGATAATATGTCAAAGTTTAATAAGAAAAAGAGTGGTGATTTACCACCAGTATCGACAGCATCTTTACCAGATATCGTATTCATGCTTTTATTTTTCTTCATGGTTGCAACCGTGATGAGAGATGATGAGATGCTTGTAGAAAATCAATTACCTGCCGCAAATCAAGTGGAGAAGTTAGAAGATAAAAATAAACTGGTTAATATTTATATAGGTAAGCCAGGTGTTAATTATCAGAAAACCTTCGGTACTAGTGATGTGGTGCAATTAGGTGATAAAATTTCTCGTGTTGATGATGTGTATAATTACGTTAACACTAAAAGATCTGCAATGCCAGAAAATTTACAAGATCAGATGATGGTATCTTTAAAGGTTGATAGAAATGCAAAAGTAGGTGTTCTTACTGATGTGAAGCAAGAATTAAGAAAAGCGCAAGCACTTAAAATTACTTATACTTCTAATCAAGGTGATCCAATGAATAACATAAAGAGAAGATAATAATTCTCTTATTTATATCTAGAAGCCGTTTCTTATTGAAACGGCTTTTTTTATTAGCGACGTTTCAAATTCATATCTTTACTACATGAAACAACTTATGATTCTATTAGGTCTTTTAATGACCTTTTCTGGAAATGCACAAAGTAGTGAGGATGATAGAAAGGAAAACGCTATTCCTACTGTTGTCGATTCTCTGTATAGAGAAGATCAGTTCTACATAGGCTTATCTTTTAACCTTATCAATAATGAACCGGCAGATTTTACACAAAATGGATTTTCCGGAGGTTTACATTTAGGCTTTATCAGAGATATGCCTCTTAATAAACGTCGTAATAAAGCGATAGGCGTTGGGCTGGGCTTCTCTACTAACACTTATAATTCAAACCTGTTTATAGGTGAAGATGAGGATGGTAATTCCATATACTCCATCTTGGATTCCGATGTTGATTATAAATCAAATAGATTGAATACTAATTTAATTGAAATGCCTATTCAATATAGATGGAGAACTTCTACAGCAACTAAGTATAATTTCTGGCGTATTTACACTGGTATTAAACTAGGTTATATTTATTATTATAAAGCGCGATTTGAACAAGCTAATAACACTGTAGTACAAACTAGTATTCCAGAACTTAACAAGTTTAGGTACTCCGCAACTCTTACTTTGGGGAATGGTAGTTTTAACGCTTTTGTTCAATACAATTTAAATACGTTATTCGATAAATCAGCCCAGATTAATGGAGAGTCTGTCAACTTGCAGCCTATAAAATTTGGGATAGAATTTTATTTATTATAAGAAGTATATGCCTGTCGTTATTTGTGCAATCAGTCCAGTAATGAAACCAAAGAGTAATTCATGACCTTTATGTGCCTTCATGGATAATCTAGATGTTGCTGTTAATCCAGAAAGTATAAATAGAATTGCTATTGATAGTACTGATGGTGTCTCAATGCTCGCGTGCAGCATGATGCTAAATCCTATTACTCCACCCATCGCCATCATATGTAAGCTCAATTTATAACGTGCTATAGTCATAACAAAGGCTACAATCGTTGCAATGAGTACACCAACAAAAAAATAGTAAAGAGGTAAATCAGTGAAGTCATTAAAGCCACCTCTTATTAAAATAAGCAATAAGATAGCATATGTGGCTAGCGGTGTACGTCGTTCTCTAATATGTGGTAGGTGAATGCTTTTAACTACTCCTAACAGCTTTAAAATGGCAAATATTAGCATCGGAAGAACAGCCGTTAATACTAGAATTAAATACATTTTCAATTCTATAATCGTACCGTCGGTGAAGGACACATTTAAAAAGTACCATAAAGCAACAACTGCTGGGACAAATAATGGGTTAACTAGATAACTCCAGAACCTCAAAAAACCTTTCATGACTTTCTTTTAAATTTCCTTGCGTAAGCGTGCGACAGGAATGTCTAATTGCTCTCTATATTTTGCAACAGTACGCCTTGCTATAGGATATCCCTTTTCTTTAAGCAGTTCTGCTAGTTTTCGATCGGTCAATGGCTTTCTCTTACTTTCTTCACCTATAACGGTTTCTAGTATTTTTTTAATTTCTCTAGTAGATACTTCTTCACCATCAGAATTGGTCATGGATTCAGAAAAGAATTCTTTAATCAATTTAGTACCGTAAGGTGTGTCAACATATTTAGAATTTGCTACTCGTGATACGGTTGACACATCCATTCCTATTTCGTCTGCAATATCTTTAAGAATCATCGGTCTTAAATTACGTTCATCACCTGTTAAGAAATATTCTTTCTGATAATACATAATAGAGGACATAGTCATAAAAAGTGTTTCCTGACGTTGTTTAATAGCCTCAATAAACCATTTTGCGCCATCTAACTTTTGTTTAATGAACATAACGGCATCCTTTTGGGATTTACTTTTTTCTTTAGCCTCTTTGTAACCTTTTAACATGTTAGAGTAATCTCTAGAGACATGCAATTCTGGCGCGTTACGACCATTCAAAGTAAGTTCTAATTCACCATCTTTAATACGAATTGTAAAATCAGGAACTACTTGTTCCACCATTCTGGTGCTACCACCAGCATAGGCACTACCAGGTTTAGGATTCAAGTGTTCTATTTCTTCTATAGCATCACGCAGCTCATCTTCATCAATATGGTATTTTTCTAGTATTTTTTTATAATGCTTTTTACTAAATGCGTCAAATGATTCACCTACTAACTTCATCGCTAGCTCAGTGCTTTCATTATTACGCTTTCGCGAAAGCTGAATTAATAAACACTCTTGTAAATCACGAGCTCCTACACCAGCAGGATCTAGCTGTTGTACCACTTTTAGAACTTGTTCAACTTCTAAGACATCTGTGTAGATGTTCATGGTAAAAGCGAGGTCGTCTGCGATGTCTTCCATGGATCTACGGATGTATCCACTATTATCTATGCTACCTACTAAAAATTGAGCTATTCCATAGTGTTGCTCGCTTAATCTTCTTGTATTTAATTGATCAGTTAAAGATTGTGTAAATGATGTCCCAGAGGCATATGGAATACTTTTCTCATCGTCATCTGCACTGTAATTATTTGCTTGAGTTCTGTATTCTGGTATATCATCATCACTTAGGTATTCATCGACGTTGATATCTGCTTCAATAGTGTCGTTCTCGTCCCCATATTCATCTTGATTAGAGAACTCATCATAATCGTCATCTAGACTGTCTTTACTATCATCTAGGGCAGGATTCTCTTCTAACTCTTGTTTAACACGTTGTTCAAATGCCTGTGTAGGCAATTGAATCAACTTCATCAACTGGATTTGTTGAGGAGAAAGCTTTTGTGATAGCTTGAAATTTAACGACTGTCTAAGCATGGGATTATTAATTACCTAGTAAAAATAACAAAAGCCTTATTTATAAAGGCAGTTTGTTTATTAAATATAAACTAATACTGGTGTAGGGTACTTAATTAAAAATAAAGTCCCAAAACCAGAGTATGGTATTGGGACTTAGTAAATGTTAAGCGATAATTATTTAAAACTCTGCATTTCCAGGTGTTCTAGGATAAGGTATTACATCTCTAATGTTGCTCATTCCTGTAACAAACATTACTAATCTTTCAAATCCAAGACCAAAACCACTATGTGTAACACTACCGAACTTTCGTGTTTCTAAATACCACCATAGTTCTTCTTCAGGAATGCCCATGGTGTCCATTTTATCTTTAAGTACATCATAACGTTCTTCACGTTGTGATCCACCTATTATTTCACCTATACCTGGGAATAAAATATCCATAGCTCTCACAGTTTCACGACCTTCACTATCTGGGTCATTTAATCTCATGTAAAATGCTTTAATGTCTGCAGGATAATCAAATAAAATTACTGGGCATTCAAAATGTTTTTCAACAAGGTAACGCTCGTGTTCACTTTGTAAATCTGCGCCCCATTCTTCAATAAGATATTTAAACTTCTTTTTCTTATTGGGCTTAGAACTTTTTAAAATATCAATAGCTTCGGTATAGGAAACTCGTTTAAAATTATTTTTAAGAATAAACTCTAGTTTCTTGCGCAACTCCATAGGGCTACGTTCAGCTTGTGGTTTACTTTTGTCTTCTTGTATTAACCTGTTTTCAAGGAAATCTAAATCGTCTTTACAGTTGTCCAGTGCATATTTTACTACTGATTTGATAAAGTCTTCTGATAGATCCATGTTAGCATCTAGATCGTTAAATGCCACTTCAGGCTCTATCATCCAAAACTCTGCAAGGTGTCTAGAGGTGTTTGAGTTTTCTGCTCTAAAAGTAGGGCCAAAAGTATATACCTGTCCTAATCCCATAGCATATGTCTCAGCTTCTAGTTGACCAGAAACAGTAAGGTTAGATTCTTTTTCAAAGAAATCTTGTTTGTAGTCTATGTTTCCGTCCTCATCGAGCGGTGGATTCTTTGGGTCTAAAGTTGATAATCGGAACATTTCGCCGGCTCCTTCTGCATCACTACCGGTAATTATAGGTGTGTGTGCTTGATAAAATCCATTCTCTTGAAAGTACTTGTGGACTGCAAAAGATAATGCAGCACGCACTCTCATCACTGCGCCAAAGGTGTTAGTACGCACTCTTAAATGTGCCTGCTCACGTAGTGTTTCAAGTTTGTGACGTTTAGGAGATAGAATTGTTTTTGCAACTTCTTCTGGATCTGCTGTACCTAATATGGTAACATTTTTTGCTTGTAGTTCAACACGCTGGCCGCTTCCTGCGCTTTCTACTAGAGTTCCAGTTACGGCAACCGCTGCCGCTACATTAACTTGGTCTAGAAGAGTGCGTTCAAAGTTATCTGGCTCAATAACACACTGTAAATTATGAATGGTAGATCCGTCGTTTAATGCGATGAATCGATCGTTTCTAAAACTACGTACCCAACCTTTTACAGTAATCTCCTGCATGCTAGGTTCTGCTTGCAATAATGCGGCAATTCTTTGATGTTGCATTCTCGATTTTTTAAGAACAGCAAATATAATTTTTATGACATGGAATGCCAATGATTATCAAAGGGATTGTTGTGATAATGCTTACGCGAAAGCAAAATATTAATTACTCTTGCTCATCATCACCATCTTTATGGATGATAGGTATAGGTAGTTTCTTAAAGGTGCGCTCATTTGCAATACTACGTTCTAGTGATAAAAGCATACTAGGAAGTAATAATAGGTTAGAAAGCATTGCAAATAATAATGTGGCACTGACTAATGCGCCTAGCGCCACTGTGCCGCCAAAGCTAGAAATTGTAAATGTTGAAAATCCAAAGAACAATACAATAGAAGTGTAAAACATGCTGACACCTGTTTCTCTTAAAGCTGCATAAACTGATTTCTTAACACGCCACTTATTAGCTATCAATTCTTGTCTATATTTTGCCAAGAAGTGAATGGTATCATCTACAGATATACCAAAGGCTATCGAGAATACTAAAATAGTTGATGGTTTTATAGGGACACCTAAGTAGCCCATTAATCCAGCTGTAATAATTAATGGTAGAATATTAGGTACTAGCGAGACTAGAATCATGCGCACAGACTTAAACATCCATGCCATAAAGAGAGCAATAAGGATAATGGCAAGGGTAAGTGATATGATTAAATTATTAATCAGGTAATTCGTTCCTTTTTGAAACACTAGTGCTTTACCAGTTAATAAAACTTCATACTTCTCCTCAGGGAAAACCTTAGTAATTTCATCACGTAAATCCTCTTCTACACGTTCCATGCGATCTGTTCCCATGTCTTTCATAAACGTCGTTATGCGTGCATATTGGCCTGTACTATCTACATAGCTTTTCATAAGCATGGCGTCACCACCACTATCATCCAATAGTGTAGAAATACCAACGCGTTCATAGGTAGTTGGTAGGTCATAAAATTCTGGGTCACCACCATAAAATGCCTGTTTAGTATATTTTACTATACTTACGATAGACATAGGTCTAGACAGCTCTGGTGTTTCAATAATATGAGCCTCAAGTTCATCTAGTTTTTTAAGTGTCTTGGCCTTAGAAACTCCTTTTTTGCTTTTAGTATTTACCACTATTTCTAGCGGCATGATACCGTCAAAACTTTCTTCAAAGAATTTAATGTCTTTATAAAATTGCATAGACTTAGGCATGTCTTCTATAAGGCTACCAGAAACTCTTATTTGATACATTCCTATTATAGAAATAACTAATACAATCAAGCTGGTAATGTATATAGCAATACGATTTTCCTTTACCATGCGCTCTGTCCAGTCTACAAATGTACCTATCCAGCGCTTTCTTAAATGCTCTAGATGCCTATCTTTAGGAACTGGTAGATAGCTGTATATGATAGGGATTATCATTAAGCTTAAAAGAAAAATGGAAACGATACATATAGAGGCTACGATTCCGAATTCACTCAGTAGTGTACTGTCGGTAAAGATAAATGTAGCAAATCCACTAGCTGTAGTAAGATTAGTCATTAAGGTCGCATTACCTACTTTGGTAATCACACGTTGAAGTGATTTAGCTTGGTTCCCATGTTCTTTAATTTCTTGTTGGTATTTATTAATTAAGAAAATACAGTTAGGGATTCCTATAACAATAATTAATGGCGGTATGAGAGCGGTCAATACAGTAATCTCATAGTTAAGCAATCCTAGAAAACCGAAAGCCCACATCACACCTATAATCACAGTGACTATAGATATAAAGGTAGCTCTCCATGATCTAAAGAAGAAAAAGAAAATTGCTGATGTAATAAGTAATGCTGCTAGTAAAAACATACTTATTTCATCAACTATATTCTGTGAGTTTAACGTCCTGATATATGGCATTCCAGAAACTCTTAATTCTGATAGACCGTGATTTTCTTTATAATCCTCAATGAGTGGATTGAATTTCTCAAGTACAAACTCTTTTCTGATAGAGCTATTTACGATATCCTTTTTGATGTAAATCGCTGTTCTAAGAACTGAGTCTTTTTCACTGAATATAAGGTTGCGATAAAATGGCAACTCTCCAAATAGCTTTGTTTTATATGCTGAGAGCTCTTCTTTAGATGTTAAAGGAGCTTTAGATAACTGCTCTATAATAAACTTAGAGGCGTCATCAGATTTTTTAAGGACTGGAAGGTTAGATGTAGATAGAACAAGTTCTACTTCATCATATTTTTCAATAGAGTCGGCAAGTGAGTTCCAAGCGTTAAAATCTTCATACGTGAGAAGGTCACTATTTTTTATACCTAGAATGATTAAGTTTCCTTCTTCACCAAATTTTTCTAGAAACTGTCTGTATTCTTGATTTACAGGATGGTTGTCAGGTAACAGATTTGCCTCAGAATGGGTAAATCGCATATTACTCCATTGGGTAGCAAGACCGATGGTGGCCAGAATTATAAGGCCTAAAAGAATCTCTCGATTACGCAAAATGATTCTTGCGATGCCATTCCAAAACGAAAAACTAAATAACTTTTGCATAGTCCTTTAACAGGGCTGCAAAGGTAGGTTTTAAAGATAGTTTATACAGATTTTTGAGAGTATGAATTTTAAATTTCTAGGTAGAAAGTAAATTTAAGCGCTAGGTTGTCAGAAAATTGAGGCAAATGATAGGCGCCGTATCGATAGGTCGCGCTAATTCCAAAACCGTAAATTAATTTATTTAATTCAAAACCAGATTCTGTATAACCTTTATTAAGTCTCTTAAAATCGATATTAAGGTGATCTCCTATATCATTGAAGTCGCCAATAGCATATCGCGAGGTAATTACTAATTCTGGGTTGAGCCAAGAAGTTATATGAAATGGCGCAAAATTATGACGCATTTGTAGCGTCGCGATACGATCAGAGAAAAACTCATTAAAGTACATGGTCTCAAAACTATTTCTGCCTGCTACAGAGAACCGTTGTAGTACTTCATCTTTAGTAGGTGCGTTGGGATAAGCATGAAATAAATGACTTAACGGTACGTCACCACTTGCATAATGACCTTCTAATAAAAATGCTGTTTTAGAACCGTTTATTCTATTGATGGTATAAGACGCTTTACCAGAAAATTTTAAATAATTAAAGTCGCTGTCTAATAATCCTTGAATTCCCTTAGTGACTTGCCCACTTAAAATTGGATATCCTTTTGTTGTTTCTTGGTATCCTTTAGGTGTTTTCATGAATTCACTTTTTGGGCTCCAACGGGCAGCAATTGTTGCCTCAGCTAACACATAGTTGATAAATGGATTATCATCAGGTGCAAACACATAATTTGTGGTTTGTGAAATACGCTTTCGCGAAAGCGAGAACTCACTAATCACAGATGGAAATAAGCGTTGTTGTAATGATACACCGTATTCTTTGTATAGATAAAATGTAGGAATGTTAATGAGTCGTGGTTCAAATAGTGAGTAAACTCTAGCGTCAGTTAGAAATCTAGCTCCTGCAAACTCATTAATATCATCTGTTTTATAGGCGCTAATCCATGTGTTGTTTTCTTCACTAATTCTATAACCTAAAGTAATATTATGTTTAAATACCTTGTCTTTGGTCCCAAAGGCGCCGTAGCCACTCACTCGCCATTTCTCAGAAAATTTATCGTTGGTCGTGCCACCTACACCTATTCTGAAGGCTTCGTATTCATTAAATTTTATAAGGTATTTAAGGTCTATATCAAAGAAGCCTACCGGATAATAACCTACCTTAAACTTTTCTATGACTTCAAGTTTCCGTGTTACTTTCTCAGCCATTACGATGCTGTCTAGCTGCATGAAGTTAGCGAGTTCTTGAGTTGTAAAAGGTTCTTCATTGCGATAGGTGTCCCAATAATTGAGTGGTTTATCAATGGAGGTTTCTGGGATTTCAATGGAAACTCCTTTTTGACCAAAATTAACCTTGCGGTTAGTTTTAAAGTTTTTTTGATACCTTTTCATTATGAGATAAAGCTCATCGGTCTCACTATCAATATCTTTTTGCTTGCGTGTTCCTACCTCAAAACGACCACCAAAAAGCTCAATTTCTTTAATGTTATTTGTCTTTTTTATGAATAACTCACTATAGGAACAATACCATAGATGGTGTAAGGAGTCATAAACAAAATCATGTTTGGTCTCAACTCTTAAGTCCTTATAGATATTATAATGAGCTTTTGCAATGGCTTTAGTTTCTTGGTCTATATAAAGAGTGCCTGATAGGGTAGAGATAGATGTTTCAATAGGGGCAAATCCTATAATATTAATCTTTCTATTTTCAATTAAAGTGTCACCTATCGTTTCATAATTATAACTATTGAGCCCATTATTAGAAATAGGATTGATATAATGCTGGTCAAAAACAACATAGGTGTCTTGATATAAATTGCGTGATTGAAAATTGATGTTATAGATAGGGTAAACCGGTGTTTCAAAACCAGGCATAAAAGCCGCCGTGATAAGTTCTTTAAAACCTTGGGATTGATCGTTTACGATGTCAGATGTTTTTTCAGATAAAAAAACTCCTGTTTTAAGTAATGTTCTCCTTAGTTCTGTCTTTTTATAGCCGGAACCCGTAATAGCTTCGGGATTACCTGCTATCTTAAGGTTTTCATAGCTATCGTACTGAAAGGTGTTTAAAGTCTCTAAAGGGTTGTTTACATCCTTATTCTCAATACAAGTTTTAATTATTTCTAATGCAGGCGTCACATCTTTTTGTGCTTGAACAACGATGCTTAAAAAAAGAAAAGAAATAAAAGGCCAGTACCTCATTGAGAACATTAATATAATACTTAACTAAGTAACGATAAAAATACAAGAAGCATATGCCCTAATAAAGAATCTTATTACTTATTTAGAAATTTATCAATCAAAAAAAACGCCAGCGAAATAGCTGGCGTTTTAATACAAAAAGCATGTATTTATACTTTCATAATTTCTGCTTCTTTGACCGTTACGATTTTATCAATCTTAGCGATATAAGCATTAGTAAGTTCTTGTACCTCTTCTTCAGATGTTTTTAATAAATCTTCTGATAAACCAAGCTTTTTCAAATCATTCATGGCAGTTTTACGATCGTTACGAACACCAATTTTGGCATCTTCACCTTCACTTTTAGATTGCTTTGCAAGATCTATACGTCTTTCTTCAGTTAATGCTGGTACGTTGATAATAACGCTTTCTCCATTATTCATAGGATTTAAACCTAGGTTAGCATACATGATACCTTTTTCAATCTCTGTAATCATGCCTTTCTCCCATGGAGTGACGGTGATGGTTCTGGCATCTGGAGCAGCAACATTTGCTACTTGTCCTAAAGGTGTCTGGCTACCATAATAGTCTACAAATACACTACCTAGCATTGCTGGACTAGCTTTACCAGCACGGATATTTAATAATTGCTTTTCAAGATGTACAATGGCAGAATCCATTCCTTCTTTACAAGCATCTATAACTAGTTCTAATTCTTCGTTCATAGCTCAAATTTATACTTAACGGTTAGCAAATATATTGCCACTATTTATAATTGTACTCTCGTTCCTATATTTTCACCACTTAAAACCTTCATCAAATTACCTTTCTTGTTCATGTCGAAAACGATGATCGGCAATTCATTCTCTTGACTTAATGTAAATGCTGTGGTGTCCATTACTTTTAATCCTTTACGTAAAACATCATCAAAGCTTATGAAGTCAAACTTAGTAGCATTATCATCTTTTTCTGGGTCTGCTGTGTAAATACCATCTACACGAGTACCTTTTAAAATAACGTCTGCTTCAATTTCTATGGCTCTTAATACAGCTGCGCTATCTGTCGTAAAATAAGGGTTACCTGTTCCTCCTCCAAAGATGACTACTCGACCTTTTTCTAGATGTCTCATCGCCTTACGACGTATAAAAGGTTCTGCTACTTCATTGATCTTAATTGCAGATTGTAATCTAGTAGGTATTCCAGCATCTTCAAGCGCGCTTTGCAAGGCAAGGCCATTAATTACAGTAGCAAGCATTCCCATATGGTCTCCTTGTACACGATCCATTCCTGCACTAGCGCCAGCAACACCTCTAAAGATATTACCACCACCTATAACGATAGCTACTTCTATCCCTTTGTCAATAGCTTTTTTAATTTCTTGAGCATATTCTGAAAGACGTTCTGGATCAATACCATATTGTCTATTTCCCATTAATGCTTCTCCGCTTAATTTAAGAAGGATGCGATTGTATTTCATAAGGTGTGTCTGAGGTTGTGCAAATATAAAGGAATTCCTTTTTGATTCAGAGTGCGATTTTAATCTTCGTGTTATTCTTGTTTAGTAATCTATTCTCTTTATTCGGGCCAGATCAATTTATAAAGTTCTCCGGCAACTTTTGCTTCATCATCTCCTAGTCTAACATTTACAGCTTCGCTAGTAAGGTAATAAACATCTTGGTCTTTCTGATTTTTGCCGTAATAGGCTATTGCTTCAATTTGCGCACCTTCGATAGGTAAATCTACTTTCTTAATTAGAGTGAAATTACCATCTTTAAATTTTAATTGAGCTATAAAAGGTTGAAGGCTTTGATTGTAACCACATAACAATACTGTGTCATTATTATTAAAAGCAGCATCAGTAACGAGGCCCTTAGTATTTATTGATTGATGGCTATTTAAAGACGTATCTTGATAAAGTGGTAAGCTGTAAATTGAAGTAGTAAAATTGATCCAGTCTTTTGAAAATAAATACATCACTTCATTTATGATGATTATAGCTTCTGCATCATAAGAATGTTGTTGATTACGTTGTTTAAAATCCGTTTGTGTTGAATATGTAATGGTAGATATGTCTATATCAATATCTTCTTGCCAAATGCCGTTTTTTATGACATTATAGATTTTTAAATCTTTTCTGTCACCTAGATTATTTCCGATATCGGCAATATGTATTGCGTTGTTTGACTGAGCGATTGCTTCCCAGTCGTGATTTGCAAGATAGTTGTATTTAATATAGTCTGTAATAATACCTGTAGTATCTAATTGATACAACATGGGCATATTACCAGAGTCATTATGAGTGATTAATTTACCGTCTATTATAATCAATCCAGAGCTTTCATTGATTGATGGTGGTAATTCACTTACCTTTTTAAATGTAAAAGATGTAGTGTCGGGCTTAGGTAGATTAGCGCAGCCAGTAACTGCTATTACGAGTAGTGGAATCAGGTATTTGAGCATGATACAAAGGTAAAAATAAGATAGATATAACTGTTTCGCTTTCGCGAAAGCAAAATTATAAACAAAAGAAATCCCATCTAAGTAAATCTTAGATGGGATTTTTAAAATTCTATTGAAAGCTTATTAAGCGATAGAAACTCTTTTGAATCCTACAACGCTAGCACCTTTAGACTCTACATATTGTGCAACAGTTTTGCTGTCGTCCATTATGAAATCTTGATCTAACAAAGCAAGTTCTTTATCTAAAGAAACGTTGTCAGAGATAAAACGTTCAAGTTTACCAGGGATAATACGATCCCAAATAGCTTCTGGTTTACCTTCAGCTTTTAATTCTTCTTCAAAACGTACTTTAGCCTCAGCTAGAGCAGTATCGGTAACTTGAGATCTTGAAATGAAAAGAGGGATATTTTTCAATGCCTTTCCTAAACGTCCGCGCTCGATGTTATCTTTTTCGATAGCAGCGATACGAGCTTCAGTTTCTGATTGTACAAAATCAGCATCAAAATCTTTGTAAGAAAGTGTCGTTGCTCCCATAGAAGCTACTTGCATAGAAACCGATTTTGCTACTTCACTTGAATTGTCAGATGCTGTAGAAAGTCCAGTTAAAGCACCAATTTTTCCACCGTGTACATATGCACCTACAAATGGAGCTTCAAATGCTTCAAAACCACCTATTTCTAATTTTTCACCTATTACACCTGTTTGCTCGATAAGTTTCTCAGCCACTGTCATACCATCAAAGCTTGCAGCAAGCAATTCTTCTTTAGTATTAGTGTTAAGAGCAACATCAGCAATTTTATTAGCTAGTGCAACGTAATCATCGTTTTTTGCAACAAAGTCAGTCTCACAGTTAAGTGAAATCATAACACCTCTAGTGTTGCTTTCATTTACTTTTGCAACTACTACACCTTCAGAAGAGTCACGGTCAGCACGCTTTGCAGCTACTTTTTGACCTTTTTTTCTTAGGATTTCAATTGCTTTTTCAAAATCACCTTCAGCTTCTACAAGGGCTTTTTTACAGTCCATCATACCAGCACCAGTGGTCTTTCTTAATTTTCCTACTTCAGCAGCGGTTATTTTTGCCATGTTGAAAATATTTTAGATTCTGGATTCCCAGAGATTATGATTTATTCTTCTTCTTCAGTATTTACAGCCTCTTTTGCTGCTTTTGCAGTCTTTTCAGCTTTTGCTGCTTTAGCATCCTTCTCAGCCTTTTCAGCTTTTGCTGCCTCGTTGTTCTTTTCGTTCTTACGATCTTCAAGACCAGCTTTAATAGCTTCGGCGGCAGAGTTTACTATAATATCGATAGATTTTGATGCATCATCATTTGATGGTATAACATAATCGATATCACGAGGATTTGCGTTAGTATCAGCCATTGCAAAAATAGGAATACCTAATTTCAATGCTTCTTTAACAGCGATGTGCTCACGTACAGTGTCAACGATGAAAAGTGCTGCTGGCATACGAGTCATGTCTACAATAGAACCTAAGTTCTTTTCTAGTTTAGCTCTCATACGGTCTACTTGTAAACGTTCTTTTTTAGAAAGAGTTTCATAACGACCATCTTTTTTCATGCGATCTACAAGAGCCATTTTCTTAACAGCTTTACGGATTGTTACAAAGTTTGTAAGCATTCCACCTGGCCATCTTTCAGTGATATAAGGCATGTTAGCATCACCTGCATGTTGTGCAACGATGTCTTTTGCTTGCTTTTTAGTAGCAACAAAAAGAATCTTGCGACCAGATGCAGCGATTTTACGTAAAGCATCATTAGCCTCATTCAGCTTAGCTTTAGTTTTGTAAAGGTTGATGATGTGAATCCCGTTACGCTCCATATAAATATATGGTGCCATATTTGGATCCCATTTGCGTGTAAGGTGACCGAAGTGGACACCTGCGTCAAGAAGATTCTTGACTTCTGTGTTATTTGCCATGTTTAGATAGTTTACGTTCTGTCAGATAGCAATGATTAAGTGGTCATTTCAATAGAATTGAAAATCGCCATAATCATTTAGATGCTAAACTAGGTCCCGACGGCAATCGGGATGACAGCAAATTAAAAATTAAAAAAATATAAGAACAAATCCCATTTGATTGTGAAACCAAATGGGATGATAATTTCTTTGCAGTATTAACGCTTAGAGAATTGGAATTTCTTCCTTGCTTTCTTCTGACCAAATTTCTTACGTTCTACCATTCTTGGGTCACGTGTCATAAGGCCTTCAGGTTTCAATACTAGACGATTCTCTTCGTCGATCTCTACTAGAGCTCTAGAAAGTGCAAGACGTATAGCCTCTGCTTGTCCAGTGATTCCACCACCATATACGTTTACTTTTACGTCATATGTTCCAGTAGTTTCAGTTAAAGCAAACGGTTGGTTTACTTTATATTGAAGAGTACCAGTTGTGAAGTAATCTTTAAGGTCTTTATTGTTTATAGTGATATTACCTTCTCCATCGCTAAGGTATACACGAGCTACGGCAGTTTTTCTTCTACCTATTTTGTGTAATGTTTCCATCTTACTTGATCTCGTTTAAGTTGATAGTCGTAGGTTGTTGTGCGTCTTGACCGTGTTCAGCGCCGCTGTACACTTTTAAGTTACGGAATATTGCTGCTCCTAATTTGTTTTTAGGTAACATTCCTTTCACAGCTTTTTCAACTACTCTTGTAGGGTCTTTATCGTAAAGCTCCTGAGCAGTAAGGCTGCGCTGCCCACCTGGATAACCTGTGTGGCGTATGTAAGTCTTCTCAGACCACTTATTACCAGAAAGCTTCACCTTGTCAGCATTTATCACAATTACATTGTCTCCACAATCTACGTGTGGAGTGAAATTTGTCTTATATTTTCCTCTTAATAGTTTTGCAACTATTGAAGACATACGACCTAGTGGCTGGTCTGCTGCATCTACAAGTACCCATTCTTTGTTTACTGTAGCGCTATTAGCAGAAACTGTTTTGTAACTTAACGTATTCACTTTGAACCTGTTTTAAATTGTAACGATTTCAATGGTTAAAATCGGGCTGCAAATGTATGATTTTATATTTGATTGACAAGCAGTGAGATTCAAAAAAAATAAAGTTGTTCTTCACTTTTAATTGTTTTGCTCTTCTTTTTTCATTTTAATATTACGTTTTGTAATATCGCTACGATGTCTCGATGTCAATAGATTCAAGGGTTGTGCTGTGCTAATTGCTTCAAAAATAGTACATTATTATAATTTGTTATCTTTAACAAAAATAATAATGATGAAAAAATTAATTTTTCCCTTAATCGCTATATTATTTGCTTTCACGGCTTGTACTAATGATGAAAATCAATCAATTAATAATAATGCAGCTCTTGTTGGTAATTATGTGTTAAGTACGCTTACAGCCGATGTTGCTGTTGATTTAAATCAAGATATGATCCCAAATATGGAATTAACTAATGAAACTAATTGTTTTGATAGCATGGCGATTAGCTTTAATGCAGATGGTACTTTTACATCTACAATTGCAGAGGTTAGTTTTGATGCTTCTAATAATTTAGTTTGTAATACAAATGTTGAAAGCGGTACTTATTCTTATGCAAACGGTACTTTAACAATCACGGTTAATGTTAATGGAGGAACAGCTACAGAATCTCAACAAGTTCTACTTACCACATCTACCTTATCATTTAATGTTGATGATAATGACGTTGCGCAATATTTTAGTGGAGCGGCAGGTACTCCTGCTAGTGGTATTATGAGTTTAGATTTCGTTTACAACAAAATCTAACATCTTCATTAGTAGACTGAGAAGGTCACTAACTTAAAAGTCCATAATCTAGAAACATTTTCTTAATTATGGACTTTTTGTTAGAATTACTTTTATTCAGAGATGGTTACGCCTTTCCAAAAAGCTACATATCCTTCAATTTCTTTTGCAGCGTGTTTGGTGTCTGGATAATACCATGCAGCATCCTTATTTGTTTCTCCGTTTACCTCTAAAGTGTAATAACTAGCTAGTCCTTTCCAAGGACAGTTAGATTGAGTGTTGCTGTTTTTAAAATACTCATTTTTTATACTGTTTTTAGGGAAGTAGTGATTGTTTTCAATAACTTTAGTATCGTTACTTTCGGCAATAATTTGATTATTCCAGATGGCTTTCATAAACTTTTATTTTTTTATTTTAAATAAATAATCCTTGAAGAGCTTTTGATGATCTTCATAAATCTTTTCAATTTCTAAACCTGATTTATTTGCTAACCACTCTACGGTATCGTCATCATATTTTTGAGATATTTCACAGTGTATAGTTTCCCATTTTTTGAAAGTAGTCTTTAGTTGTAATCTTTTAATTTCTACAACACAAGGTTCTGTTGCTATCAGGTAGCTTTTTGCAGTGCCTGTTTCTGGGTCGTAAGATTCCCAATGTTCAAAGTTGTTGACTGGAAAGTCTCCGTCCATTTCTTTATTGATACGATGTAATAAGTTGCGATTAAACTCTTGAGTCACTCCTTGAGAATCGGCATATGCATGCTGAATTGTTAATGGGTCTTTCTTTTGGTCAAACCCCATAAAAAGAAAATCTTGGTCAGACATTACGTCTTTGATTTTTATCAAAAAATCTATTGCTTGAGGATGGTCAAGGTTACCTATGTTAGAGCCTAAAACGATAATGACTTTAGGTCTTTTGTTGTATGTGGCTAGTCTTTCTAGGACTTTAAAATATGTTCCTTGTTCTCCTTGTACTTCTAGATCTGGTAATAATGTGGTGAGAGAGTTAGTTAAATCATCAATTGCGTGTTGACTTATATCTATTGGTATGTATGTAAAGTCTACTTTGTTTGTTACTAGTTCTTTTAATAATACTTTAGTTTTTTTACCATCTCCGGCACCTAACTCGATCAGATCAAACGCTCCATGAGTGTTAAAAACCTTTCTTAAGTTATCCTTATGAGTATCGATAATATTGTATTCTGCCTCGGTAAGGTAATATTCTGGAAGAGCCATGATTTGTTGAAATAATTCATCACCGCGGTCATCATAAATGTATTTGGAACTTAAAAATTTAGGAAATGCTTTTAGCCCTTCTGTTACGTGATTTTCAAATTCTAATTGAAATGTTTCTTGCTTTGTCATATAGATTGTGCGAGTCTCAAACTCGTAAATTGCCATCTTAAATTAGGATGAAAAAAGTTTCTGTAAGTTGATCTTGTGTGATTGTTAGGAGTAGCGACAGAGCTACCTCTAAGCACCTTCTGGTTCACCATAAATTTACCATTATATTCTCCTAGGGCACCATCAGGTTTTTGGTAATTAGGGTAAGGTAGGTAAGCGCTTTCTGTCCATTCCCATCTTTTTCCCCAACTAAATTTTTGTTGTGCGGCTTCCCATTCAAACTCAGTAGGTAGTCGCATGCCTCTCCATTGTGCAAAGGCAAATGCTTCATAGTAGGATACATGAGTAATAGCACTAGATTTATCTATACCAGTAATACCATTCAAAGTGTATTGATTCCATTGATTGTTTTCTTCAAACCAATACATAGGTGCGCATATATTGTTTTTTTGAACCCAATCCCAGCCTTCTGTGTGCCATAGCATTACATTTGCGTAGCCGCCATCATTAATAAAGTCTATCCATTCTCCGCAAGTAACTAACTCGCTAGATATTTGATATGCTTCTAGAAATATGCGATGGCGTGGTTGCTCATTATCATAGCAAAACTCCTTTTTAGAATGTCCTACTTCATAGATTTGCGCTGGCATCTCAAGCCATTTAGGAGTTTTATTATTTATGAATACTTCATCCTCTATGTTTCCGTACACAGGTGATAAAGGGTTATTACCTAATATATATTTAATATCAGTGAGTAATAGTTCTTGGTGTTGTTTTTCGTGATGAATACCTATTTCTAGTACTGGGATCAGGTCCTCGTTCCAGTGATTTTCAATAAGCTGTGCCATGTGCTTTGTAACATATGCGCGATATTCATAAACTTCATCCACACTAGGTCTTGATAGGTTTCCTCGGTCTGTGCGTACAACACGAGCACCTATACTTTCATAATAGCTATTAAATACATAAGCATATTGACTATGAAATCTTTTATAATCAGCAAGGTATCCGTCTAATAAGAATTCCTCAAAAAACCAGGTTGTGTGTCCTAAGTGCCATTTAGGTGGCGATACATCTACTATAGGTTGCACTACATAGTCTTCTTTTTGCAATGGTTTGCATAAAGCTTCTGTATGCTTTCTAGTGTCTAAAAACAGTTTAAGAAGATTTTCTTTTGAATTCATTCTCTCAAAGTTAAAAGTAATTTTCAAAAGTCTAGCAAACTAATAGGATTTTGTGAAATAGTTAGGATGTTTATGATGTCGCTTTCGCGTAAGCGTGCTTAATCAAGGCTTTCGGTTGCGTCTATCATAGTCTTTAAACTCTGCCTTGTTGCCAGCAAATCTTGCAATCAACCCTATGACTAGTGCAAGTAAACCAATACCTCTAAAAATCCATCGCCATGGAATCTCTTTTGAAGATTGATGATTGCGATTATCTTGCTCTTGCATTTGCTTTAAGAGCTTCTCCATGTTCTTGCGTTGTTCTATCTGTAATTTATAATTACTTTGAGATAGAGTAGTGGTCTTAGATTTTCCCTTAAGATTTAAGTGGATAGGTGATACAACTAATTTTGCACTAGCTGGTATTTCTATTGATTTATCTCTATAAATCTTGCGGTGAAACAATGTATTGTTAGTAGGGTCATAAAGCTCTACTAGGAACTTAGTAAGTGATTTGTGAGCGTCCCAACTTGCTGTAGCCATTCCTGGATCAGAAGATATCATTTTTAAATCAACTACATAAAAGCTGGGTGAATCCTTGTATTCTGTATCATCAATTTCCAAAAAATCTTCATATGCAGGGTCGGTATCTTGGGCAATTGTAAAAGTTGAAACAAAAAATAATAGTAGAATTATCGATTTCATACTATATAGCAACGGCACCTTTAATTGCTGGATGCGGATCATAGTTCTCTAATGTAAAGTCATCAAATGTGAAATTGAAAATATCTTTGATATCTGGATTCATTTTCATAATGGGTAGTGCGCGAGGTTCTCTAGACAGTTGTAATTTGACTTGCTCCATGTGGTTTGAGTATATATGAACATCGCCAAAAGTGTGAATAAAATCACCATATTCAAAACCGCATACCTGTGCCATCATCATGGTAAATAAGGCATAACTGGCAATATTAAAAGGAACGCCTAAAAAAACATCAGCACTACGTTGATAGAGTTGACAACTCAGCTTATTGTCTGATACATAAAATTGAAAAAAGGCATGACATGGCGGTAGTGCTGCCTTTCCATTTGCCACGTTTTCAGAAAAGCTAACGCTAGTGTCTGGCATGACGCTTGGATTCCAGGCGCTTACCATCATACGACGGCTATTAGGATTGTTTTTTAGTGTGTGAATTATATCTTTAATTTGATCAATGTCTTCGTTATTCCAGTTGCGCCATTGATGTCCGTAAACAGGTCCTAAATCGCCGTTTTCATTTGCCCATTCATTCCAGATACGCACACCATTATCTTGTAAATATTTTATGTTTGTATCACCAGTAAGAAACCATAATAACTCGTGAATTATCGATTTAAGGTGTAATTTTTTAGTGGTAACCATGGGAAAGCCTTCTTGCAGGTTAAACCTCATTTGATAACCGAAAACGCTTCTCGTTCCGGTACCTGTGCGATCACCTTTATCGGTTCCTTCATTTAATATGTGTTGTAGTAAATCGTGATACTGTTTCATTTTTTCCTGCTTGAATTATAGAATAAAAGAATGACTCTATGTAGGGTACAAAATAGGAGAATTAATTATCCAATCTACTGAAAAATAAATTTAAAAATAAAAACTTTATCAACGGGTTTTAAAACTATCCTTCTACTTTTTGAAAGGTGTTAGCCCAGGCAATAGCGCTTTCTACATTTTTAAATAAACCAAAAGAGCCAGAGTATAATTGTTGTTCTTCAACTGCGCGCTCTATTTCATTTTCATGAGGTGATACTATGGCAATCCCTACTAGTTTTTTAGGATTTACTAGTTTATACACAGATAAATCAATATTATGTGAAAAAGCTCGATTAGCAATGTATACAAATTGTTTGCCTGTAAAATACTTGTTCAAGTCGTTAAGAATAGTTTTTGCTTCTGTGGTGCCAATATTAATTTGGTCATTTATAATACCAATTACATAATTGTCAAAACAATAAAGATTGCCAAAATCATATTGAAAATGGTGGTTTGCATGTGTAATATGATCAGATGGTAACATAACTTTAAACCAAATTTTAGGTAAGCAAAGTTATTAAAATTTTCTTAAAAAATCATTTCTTGTTTAAGAAGTGCCCTTGTAATAGGATTAAAGGTTTAAATATTTAAGCAGTTGTTGTAATCTTAATTATCCAAAAAGCATTCCTGCAATAGTTGCTGTAAGTAATGCGGCACAAGTACCGCCTATTAAAGCTTTGATACCAAAAGCAGCTAATGTTTTGCGTTGACTAGGAGCTAATACACCTATTCCTCCTATTTGAATACCTATAGAAGCAAAGTTTGCAAAACCACAAAGAGCATATGTCGATATAACTATAGATCGATAGTTAGTCAACACGCCTGCGGCTTTTAATTTACTTAATGAAGCATATGCAAAGAATTCATTAAGAATTGTTTTCTCACCTAATAACTGACCTACGGCTACAATATCTGCAGCAGGCACACCTATAATCCATGCAATTGGGGCAAATAAATTACCTAAAATATATTGCATGGAGAATTTTTGATAACGTCCATCAGTAGCGTCCACTATTAAATCGTTAAGTCCGCTAGGTGCACCTATAAGATCCCCTAGAAACCAGTTGACTACAGCGATAATTGCGGTAAATACTAATAGCATGGCACCTACGTTAACAGCAAGTTTAAGACCATCTGTTGTTCCTCTTGAGATAGCGTCTAGAACGTTGGAACCTATTTTTTCTTTAGAGATATCTAGTTTGCGGTCTATTTTATCTGTGTCTGTTTCAGGGAAAAGCATTTTTGCCATCACAATTGCAGCTGGAGCACTCATAATAGATGCTGTTATCAAGTGTCTAGCAAATTCTGCTTTAGCTATGGGATCTGTACCACCTAGAAATTCGATAAAGGCAGCAAGAACTCCACCGGCTATAGTAGCCATTCCACCAACCATTAAGCAAAGAATTTCTGATTTTGTCATTTTGTCTAAGTATGGCTTTACTACTAATGGAGCTTCCGTCTGACCGATGAAAATATTTGCTGCTGCAGCAAGGGATTCTGCACCACTTAAACGCATGGTTTTACTCATAACCCAAGCAAATACATAAACGATTTTTTGTAAAATACCTAGATAATAAAGTAATAAAGTAATGAAGTAAATGCTGAAAAGAAAACGATTGTAGGTAACACTTTAAAAGCAAATATGTAACCCATACTTTGAGATGGATCTACAAGATTTCCAAAAACAAACTGAGCTCCTTCTTCTGCTACTGCTAGAAATTCTACAACTTTCTCTGCAATCCATTGAAAAACGGCTGCAACTTCTTCCACTAATAAAAATAAGGTTGCAAAAATTATTTGTAAACTAATGCCGATAATGACTAATCGCCAATCTATTTTTCTTCTATTGGCACTAAAAGCAAATCCTATTCCCAGTAAAAATGCGATCCCGATAAGTCCTCTGTAAATACTTTCAAAGGTCACATTAGGTTCAGTGACGTTAGAAATTGAAATGTTATTTGTAGTTATTTCTTGAATCACAGTGTTGCTGGACGATGGCAATACTGCTTGCGCTGTAAAAGAGATAAATAATAATAAAACACTCAAACACACATTGCGTTGAGAAAGTATGGATGGCAGATTCATTATCGTTTTGATATTTCATCACGCAGTCGCGCGGCTAGTTCATAATTTTCATTCGATACAGCATCATCTAGCATTTTGTGTAATTCTTTAACGCTTAAATGGCTGTAATTATCTTCCTCATCGTGATGCTCAGTATTGATTAGTTCTTCAATGAACTCATCATTGCTTAGATCTAGAGGATCTTCTTGTAATTCTTTATCGGGTCTGATGTGTGATTGTACACCGGCCTCGTCTAGGATGTTTTCATAGGTAAAAACAGGAGCTTTGAATCTTACAGCAAGTGCAATCGCATCACTTGTTCTTGCATCTATAATTTCTTCAATTTTATCTCTCTCACAAATAAGGCTTGAGAAAAAAACACCATCCACTAGTTTGTGAATAATAACTTGCTTTACAATTATACCAAAACGTTCTCCAAAAGTTTTAAAAAGATCATGAGTAAGTGGCCTAGGTGGACTTATTTCTTTCTCAAGTGCTATAGCAATGCTTTGTGCTTCAAAAGCACCTATTACTATAGGAAGCTGTCGATCGCCACCTACTTCTTTGAGAACTAGTGCATAAGCACCGTTTTGTGTCTCGCTGTATGATATACCGCGTATGTTAAGTCGTTTTAGACTCATAGAGTTACACCCTTTATAAATGAAAAAAGCTGTGCAAAAATGAGTGTTTTTCTCATAATGCACAGCCTTAAAGCTAACAAATTATTAAGAATTAAGCATTTGCTGCTTTGAATGCTTTTAATTTTTCAATTAAAGCAGGTACTACTTCAAAAGCATCGCCTACGACACCATAGTCTGCAGCCTTAAAAAACGGCGCTTCTGGGTCAGTGTTGATAACTACTTTTACTTTTGATGAACTAACACCTGCGAGGTGTTGAATCGCTCCAGAGATTCCTATAGCAATATAAAGATTAGTGGCTACTGGTTTACCAGTTTGACCTACGTGTTCTCCATGAGGTCTCCATCCCATATCGCTTACAGGCTTAGAACAAGCTGTTGCTGCTCCTAGAACTTCTGCAAGTTCTTCTACCATTCCCCAGTTTTCAGGTCCTTTAAGACCACGTCCTGCACTCACTACGACATCTGCATCTGCAATACTTACTTTATCAGTGGCTTTATCTACAGATTGAACCTGTACTTTAAAGTCATCATCACTTAATGTAGGTGTAAAAGCTTCTGTGCTACAATCTGTAGTGTTTTCTTTTAAACCGTAAGAATTATTTGCAAGACCTACCAGTTTGTTTGCAGTAGAGATTTCAGTCATTGCAAACGCTTTGTTTGTGAAGACTGATCTTTTAACAGTGAATGGACTAGTTGATGCAGGTAATTCCATCACATTAGTTGCATATCCTGCTTCTAGGTGTACACTTAATAAAGCGCCTAGGTATTTAGAATTTGCGCTTGAGCTTATGATTACGGTCGTTGCTCCTTCAGCTTTTGCTGCTTGTGCAATCGCGTCTGCATAGGCAGCTGCATTAAATTTTTCAAGTTTTGAGTCTGTTACGTTAAGTTGTTTAGAAACTCCATAAGTTCCTAAATCACCAGCGCCATTGGCATTAAATGATATAGCTGTAACTGATGTTCCTAACTGGTCTGCGATGCCTTTTCCATAGCTCGCAACTTCATAAGCTGCTTTCTTAAAAGAGCCGCCTTCTGATTCTGTATATACTAATACTGACATAGTTATAATATTTTTAGTAGAGCATGATGCTCTTTACTTGTTAATGATAATGTTATTTCGCTTTCGCGAAAGCATAATTAGAATAGATCTATTATATCGCTTTTGCCTCGTTGTGTAACAAGTCAATAAGTTGATCTAGATTATCTGCAGCTACTAATTTCACATCTCCTTTAGGAGCAGGCTTCTCAAAAGAAACTGTCTTTGTTTCTGTAGCTGTTGCTACAGATGGCACCACATTTAATGGTTTTTTACGAGCCATCATGATTCCACGCATGTTAGGAATTCTTAGGTCGCTTTCTTCCACAAGACCTTTCTGTCCACCGATGATAAGAGGTAGTGTTGCGTTTACAGTTTCTTTACCGCCATCTATTTCTCTAGTTGCAGTCGCGGTACTACCGTCTACCTCTAGCGATATACAAGTGTTTACAAAACTAGCACCTGTCATGGCAGCTACCATTCCTGGTACCATACCACCATTGTAGTCTATTGATTCACGTCCAGCAATGACTAGGTCATAACCGCCGTTTTTTACAACTGCTGCAAGTTCTTGAGCAACGGCATAACCGTCTAACGCAGGTGCGTCAACACGTGTTGCACTATCTGCACCTATCGCAAGGGCTTTTCTAAGAGTAGGTTCAACTTCTGATCCACCTACTGTTACAACTTCCACACTAGCGCCTTGTTTTTCTTTAAACCACATGGCTCTAGTTAGACCAAATTCATCATTTGGGTTAATAACATATTGAACACCATTTGTGTCAAACTGAGTATTATTGTCAGTAAAATTAATCTTTGAAGTGGTATCTGGCACGTGGCTGATACAAACTAAAATCTTCATATTTCACGGTTTTATTATGAGTTTTCAAACGTTTGCGAAAATACGTAAAAAACACTAAAAAAACTATGCATGCATAATAAATTTAATGTCTTTTATGCTCTTAATCAGCATTAGAGACTTTTATTATATCAGTGTACTTGCTTTTTTAACGTAACCATAACGCAGTTACGAAAACGATTTCAATGACATAACGCACTTTTTTATAACCTCAAAGGGACATTTTTTATCTTAAAAATGTGGTGTGCTAAGGTTGGGTAAACTATTTTTGTTGTTCTTTTGTTATAAACAGTAGTATTTATGAAGACTATTCAATTCCGCGAGGCAATAGCCGAAGCAATGAGTGAAGAAATGCGCCGTGATGAGTCCGTTTATTTAATGGGTGAAGAGGTTGCAGAATATAATGGAGCTTATAAGGCTTCAAAAGGGATGCTAGACGAGTTTGGTGCAAAGCGTGTTATTGATACACCAATTGCAGAATTAGGTTTTGCAGGAATCGCTATAGGAAGTACCATGACTGGTAATAGACCGATAGTAGAGTATATGACCTTTAACTTTTCGCTAGTAGGAATTGATCAGATAATCAACAATGCTGCAAAAATTCGTCAGATGAGCGGTGGGCAATTTCCATGTCCTATTGTTTTCCGTGGCCCTACAGCTAGTGCTGGACAATTAGCTGCGACACACTCTCAGGCTTTTGAAAACTGGTTTGCAAACACACCAGGTCTTAAGGTAATTGTACCTTCAAACCCGTATGATGCAAAAGGTCTTTTAAAAGCAGCGATACGTGATGATGATCCAGTTATTTTTATGGAATCTGAACAAATGTATGGTGACAAAGGAGAAGTGCCAGAAGGTGAATATATCCTACCTATAGGTGTTGCTGAAATTAAAAGAGAAGGAACTGATGTCACAATCGTTTCTTTTGGTAAAATTATAAAAGAAGCATATAAAGCTGCAGACGAGCTTGAGAAAGATGGTATTTCTTGTGAGATTATCGACTTAAGAACAGTACGTCCGTATGATAAAGAGGCTATTTTAAAATCTGTTAAAAAGACCAATAGATTAGTTATTCTTGAAGAAGCGTGGCCGTTTGGTAACGTGTCCACTGAGATTTCTCACATGGTACAAGCAGAAGCATTTGATTATTTAGATGCGCCTATCTATAAGATTAATACACAAGATACTCCAGCACCGTACTCTCCAGTGTTATTTGCAGAGTGGTTGCCTAATCACACTCACGTTGTTGATGGAGTTAAGAAAGTGATGTACAAAAAGTAATTTGTAAATCAATAATTATAAAACCCATGGACATCGTTCATGGGTTTTTTGTTTAAAATACTTTGAAATAATACCCAATTCAATAAGTCGTTATATATTCGATTAAGATTCATAATTAAAGAGATGATAAATAAAAACGCTTTCGCGAAAGCAAACTCAATAAAATTATTGCTGCTACTTTTAGTACTTAGTTGTAGTGCAATCATGGCACAAACTAAAGTAGGTGGTGTGGTCTATGATGAATTTGGTGATGGTGTGCCATTTGCAAATGTCTTTTTTCCTGGTTCTAGTGAAGGAACGATTACCAACGATAATGGTCGTTTCTACTTACAATCTGATAATAATTATGATGCCATTCAGATTTCATTCATAGGTTATGAAACGCTTACATATACATTAGAATCCCGTGTTAATCTTGAGCTCAATTTAACCTTAAAGACTGAAGCCGCAGCACTAGATGCTGTTGTGATTTATACCGGTAAAACATCTAAAAAGAATAACCCAGCGCTTGACATCTTGCGTAAAGTATGGGAAAATCGTCGTAAAAATGGACTTTCTCAATTCAAGCAATATCAATATGATAAGTATGAAAAACTTGAGTTTGATATGAACACCATCGATAGTCAGATGGTAAATTCAAAGCTTTTCCGTGGTATGGAATTCATATTTGACTATGCAGACACCAGCAATGTGACAGGTAAAACATATCTACCTATTTTTATTAATGAATCCTTATCTACCGTATATGGTGATAATGAAATTAATAAAGAAAAGGAAAATATAAAGGCAAACAAGAACTCTGGATTTTCAAACAATCAAACGATTATAGCTTTTGTGAAGGACCTGTATGCAGACATTGATGTGTATGAGAGATATCTTAAATTTTTTGATAAGAGTTTTACTAGTCCAGTAGGTAAAAGCGGTATTGATACTTATAATTATATTTTAAGAGATACGGCTATTATTGATGGAGTTGAAGCATATAATATTATTTATTATCCACGTAGGAAAGGTGAGTTAACATTTAAAGGAGACTTTTGGGTAGCGGCAGATTCTTATGCGATTAAGGAGATCAACCTACAAGCAACAAAAAGTGCCAATGTTAACTGGGTGAAAGAAATTTATATCGAGCAAGAGTATGACGTTTTAAATGATAGCCTTTTCCTTATTACTAGAGATTATTTTATGAGCGATTTTGCGCTTAATAAAAAAGAAGAGTCGAAAGGTATGTACGGAAAGAGAACGACACTTTTTAATAATTATCAATTTGATATTCCTAAGGATAAAGATTTTTATAAGCGCAGAGTCAATGATTATGATCCAGAAATCTATAATCGTGATGAGGCTTACTGGGATGAAAATAGATTAGAAAAACTCAATAAAGATGAGAAACAAATCTATACCATGCTAGACACTCTTAAGACCAATAAGAAATTCAAGCGTTTATATAATATAGGGACCATTCTAGCGTCTGGATATTATGAAATTGACAATTTTGATATAGGGCCTGTTTTTAGTGTTTTTGGTTTTAATGACGTAGAAGGCTTAAGGTTGCGTGGTGGTGGAAGAACTTATTTTTCTGCAAATGATATGTGGAGATTAGAAGGCTATGGTGCTTATGGTTTTAGAGATAATCAGTTCAAATATGGTATCGCTGGTAAATGGTTAATGGATAAAAAAAGCAGATTAACCATTTCTGGAGGAAACCGTCGGGATATAGAACAATTGGGCGCTAGCTTGACTAATACAAATGATGTGTTAGGACGCAGTCTCGCATCAAGTGCCTTGATCACCTCGGGAAATAACTCCAGTTTATCCAGTATCAATTTATCTACACTAGCATTGAGCTTTGAGCCTAAGTATAATCTAGAATTTAGATTAGGTACCAGTTATCGTACCATTAAGAGTGGTAATCCTGATGTTTTTAGTCTAGATTATTTTGATGCAGATGCACCAGGTGGAATAGAGACAGAAACCAGACAAGCAGATGCTAGTCTGACAATGACCTATACACCAGGCCGTAAAACCTCTAACTATGGAGTAGATAGGACGATCATCAATAGTGGTGAGTATCCTATTCTTTTTGCTAGTTATACTCGAGGCTTTGAAGGTTTACTAGAAAGTGATTTTAACTTTGACAAAGTACAATTCTATTACAGTCATCCTCTACAGATAGGCGCTTTTGGTAGATTAACAGCTCGCGTAGAGGCCGGTAAGACGTTTGGAGAAGTGCCACTAGCATTACTAAATGTAGTTCCTGGTAATCAGACTTACTTCAATATTACAGGAGCATTTAATACCATGAATTTTTATGAATTTGTGACTGATGAATATGTGACTCTTCACTTAAATCACAATTTTAATGGTAGACTCTTTTCACGTGTTCCATATTTACGTGATTTGAATCTTAGAGAGCTTGTAGGAGTACGCGCTGTTTATGGAAAGATTAGTGATGAAAATGTAGCTTTAAATGCAAGCGGTTTAACTTATCTCGCTCCCGAAGATATTTACTGGGAATACAGCGCTGGGATAGGTAATATCTTCAAAGTATTCAGACTAGACGTAAGTTTTAGAGGTGGATACAACTATTTACCTGACGCTCGATCTATGGCAATAACGGGTAGTTTTGGGTTTAGTTTCTAGAATGTCATACCGCTGGATAGCGGAATCGGTTAGTATTACTTGAATATCTCTTAATACTTCCTTCTAAAGATTTTCCTTACAATTAACTATTAATCGTATTTTGTGGGCGGTTTTTAAACATATTAGAGATTTATATATGAGAATTTTTACGATTGTTTTTTTGTTTTTTGGGTTGTTTGCGAGTGCGCAGACTGCTGATGATTTTGTTTTTACTATTGATTATAACAATCCCTGGCCTAATAATTTTAATTTTAGATTATATCCAAATGGTAATAACACTCTTAACATTAATTGGGGTGATGGGCAAACGGAAACTACTAGTGGTAGTTATGTCTCACATACATATACATCAAATGGTAATTACACAATAATAGTATCTGGAAATATTGATTATTTCAGAATTTCAGGAAATACAGCTGTTGAAATCAATCAATGGGGAACTAATCAGTGGACAACTATGTTACAAGCGTTTCAAGGTTGTAACAACTTAACTATTAATGCTAGTGATACTCCGGATCTAAGCCAGGTCACGGTTATGAATGACATATTTGCAGGTTCTGATAATTTTAATTCAGATATCTCTAATTGGGACGTGTCAAATGTTATTCAAATGGAAAGAGCATTTAACAATACGGAAATTTACAATCAGCCTTTGAATAGCTGGGATGTGTCTAATGTCATAAACATGGACTCAATGTTTGCAGGAGCTCTAGCATTTAATCAACCATTGGATAATTGGGACGTTTCAAACGTTTTGAGTATGAATCAAATGTTCAGTAACACAGTGCTTTTTAATCAATCCTTGAATAATTGGAATGTTTCCAGCGTTTCTGAAATGAATAAAATGTTTTCAAATAGCGAGGCATTTAATCAATCTTTAGACCAATGGGATATTACAAGTGTCACAGATATTAGACAAATGTTTACAGGAACATTGTCATTTAATCAACCTTTGAATTCTTGGGATGTTTCAAATATTACAAGAATGAATAGAATGTTTGATAATGCTCAAGCATTTAATCAATCACTTAACTCTTGGAATGTTTCAAATGTTACTGATATGGAATATATGTTTTACAGAGCTTCTTTGTTTAACGGCTCAATAAATAATTGGAATGTGTCAAGTGTTACTGATATGCAGCATATGTTTGAAGATGCTACTATGTTTAATCAACCTCTTGACCAGTGGAACACTGCAAGTCTTACCACTATGTATAATATGTTTGAAAATGCTATCAGTTTCAATCAGCCAATAGATACATGGAATATTTCAAACGTGACAAGTTTGAAATCAACGTTTGAGGGCGCTATTTCTTTTAATCAATCACTCAACAATTGGGATACTTCAAGTGTACTCTATATGGATAGTACATTTGAAGATGCTATTGCTTTTAATGGTGGAATAAGTAATTGGAATACCTCAAATGTTAACTGGACGACTAATATGTTTGCAGGAGCAACTGTCTTTAATCAACCTATTGGAAATTGGGATGTCTCGTCTGTCTCTAATATGAAGCAGACATTTCAAGGTGCAGATTCATTCAATCAAAACTTAAATAATTGGGATGTATCTAATGTTACGAATATGCGATCTATGTTTCAAAATGCATTAGCTTTTAATCAACCATTAAATAGCTGGGACATTTCCAATGTAACTGATATGTATTATCTACTTAGAGATGCGCTTGGCTTTAATCAAAACTTGTACAATTGGAACTTTAACAATTCAGTAAATTTGACTCAATTCATTAGATATAGTGGCTTAGATAGTCAGAATTATGACCTAATTCTAAGAAGGTTGGTTGATTTAAACTTATCTAGTAGAACTATGTCGGTATTTGGTTTAGAGTATTGTGATTTTTTATCTAGAGATACTTTAATACAGAATGGTTGGACATTTTATGGCGATACACAATCATCTACTTGTGCTACAAATGTTTTGAATGGAAACGTTTTGTTTGATTTAGATAATAATGGTTGTACTGTAAATGATGTCACTACAGACCAAGTTGGATTATTATTGGATGATGGATTAAATCAGATAATAATTTATAATTCTCAAAGTTTGTACAATGTAAATTTACCTTCAGGGACTTATACGATTACTCCAGTTTTAGATTTAAATCTATTTACCAGCAGTCCACAAAGCGCATCTGTTACACTTGCCAATACTTCAACAATAACCCAAGACTTTTGTCTAACCGCAACTTCTCCAATAGACGACCTAGAAGTAACCATTCTACCACTAGAACAAGCAAGACCAGGTTTTGATACCGACTATAAACTCATTTATAAGAATAAAGGAAATACGGTTTTATCAGGTTCTTTAGATTTCAATTATGAAGATGATTATATGAATTTCTTAACGGCAAATCCTGTGGTGACTACCAGCAGTGTAGGTTCTTTAAACTGGAGTTTCTCAAATCTTGACCCATTTGAAACTCGTGAGATTGAATTTTCTATGAATTTAAATAGCCCGACCGTCTCTAATTTTCCTTTAGGCGGCGGTGAAATCATTAATTTTAATGCGACCATCAACCCAACTGCTAACGATGATACGCCACTGGATAATGTGTTTGATTTACAGCAAGTTGTTGTTAATTCTTATGATCCTAATGATAAAACTTGTTTACAAAGCCCAACTATTTTACCCAGTGAAGTAGGAGAGTATGTGCATTACAGAATCCGTTTTGAAAATGAAGGAACAGCTAGTGCGATTAACGTACGTATTGTAGATTATATTGATACAACTACTCACGATATTTCGACCTTAACACCATTAAGTGCCAGTCATGATTATACGACTACTATAACTGAAGGTAACAAAGTAGAGTTCTTGTTTGAGAATATTAATCTACCATTTACCGCTCCTGCGAGTCAAGGTTATGTACTGTTTAAAATTAAAACCATAGATACACTGGTTTTAGGAGATGATTTTTCTAATCAAGCTGAGATTTACTTTGATTTTAATGCGCCTATTATTACAAATCTCGAGACAACAGCTGTTGCCGTTCCTGCAAGTGTAACAGATAGTGATTTGTTTCAATTACAGCTAGTTCCTAACCCAGCAAACAGTCTGGTTGCTATCTCTAGTAACATAAGTTTTCAGCATATTACTATTTATAACACTTCTGGTCAGGTAGTGTTTAATAGCTCTTTTTCATCGTTTACTTTAAGTCACACGCTTGAATTAGAAAATTTGTCATCAGGACTTTATTTTGTGGAAATTTCAAACGCAGATCATAAAGCTATAAAAAAGTTGTTGAAGCAATAAAGTATATGCCATTGTAAATTTTGTTTGTATTCGCTTTCGCGAAAGCGAATCCCTAATAATCTTAGTACTATAACGTTATAGTTTTGTTAACATAATTTTATTACATTAGCTAGATTTATAAAACCAAACAAAACAAAACATATGGAATCATACATGATTTACATGCCATTATTAATGGCAGCTCTAGGATTACTTTACATGTTTATTAAGAAATCTTGGGTCTTGAAACAAGATTCAGGAGATGGGAAAATGAAAGAGATTTCAGATCACATCTATGAAGGTGCGCTCGCCTTTCTAAAAGCAGAATATAAATTATTAGCATTTTTTGTTATCATAGTAAGTGTTCTACTTGCTATTGTGTCTTTTGTAGTTCCTTCTACGCACTGGATGATTGTCATCGCTTTTATCTGTGGCGCCATATTTTCGGCATATGCAGGTAATATAGGGATGAAAATTGCAACAAAGACTAATGTAAGAACAACTCAAGCTGCTCGTACTAGTTTGCCCAAAGCGTTAGGTGTATCCTTTGGTGGTGGATCTGTAATGGGACTTGGTGTTGCAGGACTTGCAGTTCTAGGTCTTACTGGATTCTTTATCATTTTCTTTCATGTATTTATGAATGGAGAATGGGCAGCAACAGAATTTATGGGAGAAATGAGAACACCAGGTGATTTAATGACTATCGTGCTCGAAACACTCGCTGGATTCTCACTAGGTGCTGAGTCTATTGCGCTTTTTGCCCGTGTAGGTGGTGGAATTTATACTAAAGCGGCAGACGTAGGTGCTGACCTAGTAGGTAAGGTAGAAGCTGGAATTCCTGAGGATGATCCTCGTAACCCAGCCACTATTGCAGATAACGTAGGTGATAATGTAGGTGATGTAGCCGGAATGGGTGCTGACCTTTTTGGATCTTATGTAGCAACAGTTCTTGCAGCAATGGTCTTAGGTAATTATGTGATAAGAGATATGCAGGGCGATATTGTAAGTGAAGGTTTCGGTGGGATAGGTCCTATCTTATTACCTATGGCTATTGCTGGTGTAGGTATTATAATTTCAGTTATAGGAATGATGCTGGTTAAAATCACCAGTAATGATGCAAAAGAATCTCAAGTAATGAAAGCCTTAAATGTAGGTAACTGGACTTCTATCGTACTAGTTGCTGCAGCATGTTATGGTCTATGTGTATGGATGTTGCCAGACACGATGCAAATGAATTTTTATGGCGAAGGAGTAATGAATATTTCTTCTATGAACGTATTCTATGCAACTCTAGTAGGTCTTGTGGTAGGTGCAGTCATCTCATCTGTAACAGAATACTACACAGGATTAGGTAAAAAACCTATTCTTAAAATTGTACAGCAATCTTCTACAGGTGCAGGAACAAACATCATTGCTGGTCTAGCGACAGGTATGATATCAACATTCCCATCAGTAATATTATTTGCTGGTGCGATATGGGCTTCTTACGCATTTGCAGGATTCTATGGTGTGGCTCTTGCAGCTAGTGCTATGATGGCCACTACGGCTATGCAATTAGCCATCGACGCATTTGGTCCTATAGCAGATAATGCTGGTGGTATTGCAGAGATGAGCGAACAAGAACCTATTGTACGCGAGCGAACTGATATTCTAGATGCGGTAGGTAACACTACAGCGGCTACTGGAAAAGGATTTGCTATTGCGAGTGCAGCTTTAACATCACTAGCTCTATTTGCAGCATATGTGACTTTTACGGGAATTGATGGAATAAATATTTATAAAGCTCCAGTGCTTGCGATGCTATTTGTAGGTGGAATGGTACCAGTTGTATTTAGCGCACTTGCGATGAACGCAGTTGGTAAAGCAGCCATGGAAATGGTAGAAGAAGTGCGTCGCCAGTTCAGAGATATTCCTGGAATCATGGAAGGAACTGGGAAACCAGAATATGATAAGTGTGTAGATATTTCTACACGAGCTTCTCTTAAAGAAATGATGTTGCCCGGTTTGTTAACCATTGGCTTCCCACTGGTAATTGCATTCGTGCCTATGATATTTGGAATGGATCCGCTTGCGATTGCTGAGATGTTAGGTGGTTACATGGCTGGTGTAACAGTAAGTGGTGTTCTTTGGGCTATTTTCCAAAATAATGCTGGTGGAGCATGGGATAACGCAAAGAAATCTTTTGAAGCTGGTGTTGAAATCAATGGTGAGATGATTTTTAAAGGTTCTGATGCGCATAAAGCTGCCGTAACTGGTGATACAGTAGGTGACCCTTTTAAAGATACTTCTGGTCCTTCTATGAATATTTTGATTAAACTTACGTGTTTAATAGGTCTAGTTATAGCACCTATCTTGGGTGGTCATGCAACAGATGGACAGGTAAGTGTTATCACGCAACAGATCGAGCAAGAAGTCGTGCAGAACAATGAAGAGACGAGCTCACTTTATAAAAACATGGATATTCAAAAATCTGTAGATGCAGAAACAGGTATAGTCACTGCAAATGTTACTTATAAATCGTCTGCAAATGGTGCGACGATAACTAAGTCTCATAGGTATGTGGGAACAGAAGCGCAAGTTGAGGCTAAAATAAAGGCTCTCAATCAAGAGGTAATTAACTTTAAATAGTTTTAGGATACAAGTAACTAAGTCCCATTCTGGCATTGCTAGAATGGGACTTTTTATATCAACCATTTATTACTTATTTTCACGTCATGGCACTGTTTAAAAGAGATCCTTGGATTCTAGATATTTACCGCACTTATAGCGGTAAAAACCACCTGTATATACGTGGTCGTGCGCTAGAAGATCAACCTCTTAAACATTATGAACAGCAAACCTTTTACCAGACACTGCGCAACACCTGGCGTACATTTAAGACTGATGAGATACGTAATGCATCAGTAGGATTAACGCTGCCTAACGGCACACAGTTTGAGACCAAGGCTGATCATGAAGGTTATTTTTTGTTTGATATCACAGTAGACATAGACCTAGAAGATCTATCTGATGATGAAGGCTACTTAAGTCTGGCTGTAAAGTTTGATGAGGATAATGCCGCTTTCACGAAAGCAAAAAAGCAAAAACGACTTGCCAAGAATAGTTTCAATGGTGAAACATTAATACCGCCGCAAAGTGCTGTTTATGGAGTGATAAGCGATATAGACGACACCATTATGCATACTGGCGTTACTAGTTTTTTAAAAATACGTGTTGCATTCAATACCTTTTTTAAAAACTATGATCGTAGGTTACCATTAAAAGGCGCTGCAAGTTTATATCAATTGTTACATCGAGGACCATCCGGTAACGATCAGAACCCGATGTTTTATTTAAGCAATAGTCCGTGGAATTTATATAAGTACCTCGAGAAGTTCTTAGATTTTCATGGTTTTCCTAAAGGACCTATTCTTCTCAGAGATTTTCCCACACCATGGGATAGAACGCCTAAATTAAAAAGGCCTCATAAAGTACATGAGTTGCTCAATATTTTAAAGCACTATCCAGACATGAATTTCATTCTCATAGGCGATAGTGGCGAGCATGATGTTGATTATTATAAAGATGTTGCACAGCAATATCCTGACCGTATTATGGCCATCTATTTAAGGTCTGTGAATCATGATAAGAAAATGGCTCGAGTAAAATCCATTGCAGACTCTTTTACCATATGTCCAATGCTACTCGTTCAAGAATCTAAAGAGGCCGTAATTCACGCCCGTGAAATGGGATGGATTATCTAATTGAATCGTCTGCTAATCGATAAATGCTAAGCAAAAAGCCCAGTAAGTTCTGCGTCAATTTTATTGATGATATCACCTAAATCTTCAGGATTATTTACAAAATCAATATTGTCTACATCTATGATTAAAAGGTTTCCTTTATCATAGCCGTGGATCCAAGCTTCATAGCGCTCATTAAGACGACTTAAATAATCAATTGAGATGGTGTTTTCATAATCACGACCACGCTTGTGAATCTGGCTTACTAGATTAGGGATAGAGCTGCGTAAATAGATTAATAAATCTGGAGCGGCAACTAGTTTCTCCATTAAATCAAATAGTGATGAGTAGTTGTCAAAATCACGTTGAGATAATAGACCCATCGCATGCAAATTAGGCGCAAATATGCTTGCGTCTTCATAAATCGTACGATCTTGAATGATTTTCTGACCGCTCTCACGTATTTCTAATACCTGACGGAATCGGCTGTTTAAAAAATACACTTGCAAGTTAAATGACCATCGCTCCATGTCTGTATAGAAATCTTCTAGATAAGGGTTTTCTAAAACGTCCTCAAATTGAGGTGTCCATTTATAATGTTTTGCAAGTAGTTTAGTAAGAGTAGTTTTTCCAGCTCCTATATTTCCGGCGACAGCAATGTGCATATTAAGGTTTCTTCAGGTTGATAGTTTGAACGTGCAAGCGTTTCTGGTGGTAAAGATAAAGTTTTCCACCCTTTAGATAAAGCGATTCTGGCGAGTATTCTTGAGAAAAAGATGTGGTGATTTCGCTTTCGCGAAAGCGAAATTCTTTATCAAATCGATACCATTTCCAACCTCTATCTGTTTGAAAGCCCAGTTGCTCAAAGTCAAAGGCCACAGGCAGTTTTAATTCTTCAATTATACGACTGGTTTCACTCGCATATGTATTGTATGTTATGATGCCTTTTTCAGTGATTAGATGACAGAAATTATAGTCACTTTGCATCTCTATAACGGGTTCTTTTACAGGTGTTGTGCTATTCACTAATTTATGATTTGTATAATCATAGAGTTCTAACCTGGATAAGTCTAGATTATATAACCACAAACGTCGCTCGCCAGCTAGTCGTACATGTTCTATAAATCGTTGAGGTTTAAGAGTATTAAAGTTGAGTCGTTGTTGCTCATTTAAACGATTATCTAAAAAAACTAGAGTTTGTGTATCTCTATAGAATACTAATATCTTTAATGGATTGATGATGTCTACACTGGTAATATCACCTAGTTGTATGTCAAAAAACTCTAATCGCTTAGATTCTGATTTTTTATATAGAACGTTATCGGTACTGTAATATATACTCTCAAAATCATCCACACCATAAAAGGAATCGCATGATAGCGATATGCTATTATCAGTAGAGATTTGTGCAATTAAATTATACGAGCTTATTAAGAAGAGCAGAAGCGTCCATTTCATTATTGTAAAATACAAACAATTATTCAATTGATGTCTTGATGCTTAAAAAAGTCTGTGTTTATGGAGCGATAAGTTTATAACCATAACCACGCACATTTACGATCTCTATTTGTGAGTCTTGCGCTAGTTTTTTACGCAATTTTGAAATAAACACATCCATACTACGGCCAGAGAAAAAGTCATCGTTGCCCCATAGCTTTTTGAGAATAAAAGTGCGATCTAAAACGGTATTTTTCTTTTCTAAAAGGTGATATAATAAATGCGCTTCTCGATGTGTTAATTTAATAGGTTCATGAGATCGATAAGCTAATCGTTGTTGTGGGAAGTTAAAGGTATAATCACCTACCTGATAATTAGCTGCAGTTTGCTGGGTCTGTTGTCGAGATAGTAAATTGTTAATGCGCACGATAAGCTCTTCCATAGAAAAAGGTTTTTTAAGGTAATCATTACCACCTACATGAAAGCCTTCTAGAACATCTTCTGTCTGCGATTTTGCTGTTAAAAAGATGATAGGCATTTCTTCATTCACCTGTCTTATTTTTTTTGCTAATGAGAAACCATCTAATTCGGGCATCATCACATCGAGTACCGCGATTTGTGGATGGTGACTCTCAAAAGACTCATAAGCCTGCACCCCATTCATACAATGGGTAACGTTAAAGCCTCTGGTTTCTAGACTTTCCTTAATGATCATACCTAGTGCTGGCTCGTCCTCGGCTAATAATATGTGTGTCTTTTCTTTATTCATAAGGCAAGACTATTTTAAATTGAGTAGTAGGCTTAGTAGCAACGGTAATAGATCCACCATGCTTTTCAATTATAGATTTTGTGTAATACAGTCCTATACCAAATCCTTTTACATCATGCACGTTTCCTTTAGGAACTCTGTAAAATTGATTAAAAATTTGCTTTGATTCTTTGGCGGTTAATCCAGTTCCAGAATCAGTTACGAGAAGTTCGTACTGTTGTGCAGATTTATAAAGTTCTAGTTGAATATTTGTGCCACCGTATTTAATAGCGTTATCTATAAGATTATTAAAAGCATTTTCTATATGAAATCCATCACCTGCAAAATTTGAATCACTCGTATGATTTATGAAGTTAATAGATTTAGAGGTCTGTGATTTAAACTTTGAAACCAAAACATCAATCATATCAGCGATGACTAGTTCTCCTTTTTGCAAGGCTAGTTCTTTACCATCTAGACTTGCGGTTTCCAATAGTTTTTCTACCATATTATTAAGCTTGTCCAGTTGCTCGCGACCCATATTGAGATAGCGATCAGTTTTCTCCATATCACCGGAGTTTGTAAAGTTTTGCACGCCTTCTAGAGCAGCACTGGTTGTTGCAATAGGTGTTTTAAATTCATGGGTGATATTTGAGATGAGGTCATTTTTCATCGCATTTAAGTTCTTTTGTCTCTTAATGATATTTAATAGGTAGAACAGACACAAAATGATGCTAGCAATTAGTAAAGTAGATAGCAATATGCCAGTAAGGTTACGTTTTAATACATTAGTATTTAAACCGCTATAAGTCAATTCAAGTTTATTCTCGTCATCGATAAGCTCAGATAAACTAATAAGTGTATCACCTGGAAAAGAATGAACTATTGTCTGGTATGTAGAATCTAGTGTTTTATAAACTAATTGATGATTGATAGAGATGTTTTTTGCTTGAAGCTGATTTCTAAATATACTATCTACCTTTTCAACTCTTAATTTGTCAGACTTAATCGAGAACACGATGCGGTTAGTAAGTTCTTGTATTTCTGTTACAGACTCTTCGTCCTCAAATTTTAGATTTGAGATTCTAATTGAGGTAGAGTCTTTACCTTTTTGATCTGTTATAAGCATCTCAGGTAAATTATTTTTTGATTTTACTTTAAATCTAGGTAAGGTATCTGCATGTATACCTTTTAAAATAGTAATTCCTTTTATGTCGACACTATCTGGGAATCTTAGTTCATCATTTTCATCAAGATCTTCAAAGTCAAATTGCTCAAAAACTTCTGTGATACCAAACTCATTATCACCATTATTAATAAAGCTTATGGTGTTGTTTTTTGCACGTAGAGTAAAATAATCCTCTACGCTTTGGTCTAGTGTCGTTTGAAGATCCGTTTTTAACTGGCGCTCACTTTCTTTAAAGTTTTTATAATTCCAATATACTTGTATGGCTAGTGTGATCGTAATAACCACACTAATTAAGTAAAGTAAATATCTGTAAGATCTCTCATTCATATTATCAAAGGTGCAATAATAAAGCCTTGTAAAAAAGCTGGTTAACACTCGTTAACGTTGGTTAACGCTGTATTTGAGTTAATTACTACATCTTTGAGTCATCAAAAAACAACAATTATGAAACCGATACAAATTACACTGATCAGCTTTTTAATTCTCGCTTTCGCGAAAGCGTATACCGCACAAGCACAGCAAGATTTTAAAGCAAAAGCAACCTACATCGCATTTACAAAGTTTGATCTGCCAGAAGATTCAACAATGACTAAAAAAGCCGAAAGCGATCCAATTGTAAAAGCCATGATGGATCAATTAAAAAAAGGTAGTAAACAGGAATATACTCTTGAATTTACAAGAACAGAATCTTCGTATGATAAGGTAAAAGAGCTTGCAACTCCAGGCGGACCTGCAAATGGGATTTCTATCTCCTTTTCTGCCAGTGGTGGAGTAGGTAGTACTATCTATAAAAACATTGAAGAGAATAGCTATATCAAGCAAGGTAACATCATGGGTAAAGATTTTGTCATTGAAGATGAATTGCCTAATTATGAGTGGCAACTGTTAAGTGAGACCAAAATGATAGGTCAGTACAACTGTTTTAAAGCTATTTATGTGCCAGTTGAAGAAGAACTTGAAGAAGAAATAGAGAAAGAAGATGATGAGGGGAATAGCAGTATCACATCAATGGTTGTTGATTATGATCCTACTATAACAGCTTGGTACACGCCAGACATACCAGTAAGTAATGGTCCAGGAGAATATCATGGTCTGCCAGGTTTAATTGTAGAGGTACAGCAACAGGAAACCACTATACTATTAAAAGAGATCGTTTTAAATCCTGAAGAAAAATTAGATTTAAAAAAACCTAGAAGTGGTAAAAAGATTAATCAAGAAGATTTTGATAAACTACAAAAAAAGAAGTCTGATGAAATGATGGAGCGTCGAGGTAACGGCAGTGGTTTTATTATTCAAACCATAGGTGGATAATTAAACCTTTATACTTTTTGATAGTCTTAACTTTTGAAAGAAAGCTTCTAGCTAATTTTAGCCAGATTATATTTACAAGACTATGAAAAAAATATTACTTCTAATTGCTGTAGTACTAGGTGCTACTACGATGAATGCTCAGGATATGTATGGTGAGGCCACTTACATGTCTAAGGTAAAAATTGACAACAGTTGGACGGAAGGAGATCGCGAGATGACTCCTGAACGTCGCAAGCGTATTGAAGAAAACATGAAGAAAATGACTGAAAAGACATTTGTCCTCAAATTTAATCGTACGGAGTCCACCTATAAAGAAGAAGTTGCCCTTGAGGCACCTGGTCAAGGCCGCGGTTTTGGTGGTTTTCTTGGAACCATGCTGGCCGGTGAAAAGTATAAAAATGTAACCGAAGGAATGTTTGTCGAGCAACGTGACATGATGGGTAAAACTTTCTTAATAAAAGATTCTTTGCCATTATTAGAATGGAAGATTACAGGAGAGTCAAGAAAGATTGGTAACTACACCGCGATTAAAGCAACAGCAACGATGCCAAGTGGAGAGTTTGACTGGAGTAATTTCAGAAGAAGGCGTGGAGAAAATGCTGAAGAACAAGCAGCGCAAAAGAAAAAAGACAGTATTGCCCAAGCAACAGGTGATCCTACAGAAATGTTTGAAAAGCCTGATGAAATAGTAGTGACAGCATGGTTTACTCCAGAGATCCCAGTGCAACATGGGCCTGACGTTTATGGCGGTTTACCTGGCTTAATTCTAGAAGTTAACGCAGGGAATACAACTTTACTATGTTCTCAGATAACTATTAATCCTGAAGAGCGTGATGAAATCAAGCCAGAGAAAAAAGGAGAAGAAGTTACGCAGGCAGAGTATGATGCTATATTAAAAGAAAAAATGGAAGCTTTTAGACAACGTGGTCGCGGTGGTCGTGGCGGTCGTGGTGGTCGATAAGCTACTTCATGAAATACCTTTCTATAAATGCGAGATTAACCTTCTCGCATTTCTTTAACCAAAAAACAGAATGCCATTGAGCATTGAATTCATATGAAAAAAAATATACTCTTATTGTGTGTAGCATTACTTTGTTTAAGCACTTCAATCGCACAAAATTATAAAATCACCGGAACTGTTGTTGATAGTCTAGGTGTCCCATTACAAATGGCAAATGTAATAGCTTATCAACAAGACAAAAATCTTGGCGCTTTCGGTATAACAAATCAAGAAGGTAAATATAAATTAGAAGGTCTTAAGCAAGATAGTACCTATACAATTAAAGTATCTTTTCTAGGTCTAAAACAAATTGAGGAAAAGGTAGAAAAGTTACAAGGTGATCTTGTGAAAAACTTTATGATGATGGCTGGTGCAGATGAGTTGGATGCTATTAATCTTACTTATCAAATGCCCGTTTCTATTAAAGGAGATACTATCGTGTATGACGCAGACAGTTTTACAAATGGTACTGAGGATAAACTAGGTGATGTTCTTCAAAAGCTACCAGGTGTGGAAGTAAACGATGATGGAGATATTACTGTAGAAGGTCAGGTTGTTGAAAAAGTCCAAGTTGAAGGGAAAGATTTCTTTGAAGGTGACTCTAGACTAGCTACAAAGAATATTCCAGCAGATGCAGTAAGTAAAGTTCAAGTACTTAAAAATTATAATAACCAGTCACAGTTGAAAGGACTAGGGAACGATCAAGATCGATACGTGATTAATATTAAACTGAAAGAAGGAAAGAAGAAATTCTGGTTTGGAGAAGCTACAGTAGGAGCAGGATATGGTGGACAGGCTGAGCGTTATCTTATACAGCCCAAAGCTTTTTATTACAGTGAAGATTTCTCTGTAAATATCCTGACAGATTTTAATAATTTAGGTACACCTGCTTTTACGGGTAGAGATTATTTTAGATTCATAGGTTTTAATCGTCGCGATACAAGACAAAACAATGCGTCAATAAATGTAAACGCTGCTAGTACTTTTAGCGCTTTTGCAACTAATAGAGCGCTCTCTATAGATAGTAAGTTTCTTGCAGGTAATGCGTCATGGAAAGTAAGTGATAAGTTAGATATGAGCGCATTTGCTATTCTTTCTAGTACAGATACGAGAACAAAGGTTTTAAATAGTAATACCTTTATTGATAGTGGATTAGTAGAAGAAACTGATGATAGAGCTTTAGAACGCAATCAGGTAGGTTTATTTAAATTAGGTGCAAACTATAATCCTAATTCTGATTTATCCATTAATTATGATGGTCGTTTTAATATTTCTGATCAAAGTCAAGTCACAGATTTTACGTCTAGTCGATCCGGAGATATAGAGGATATTGATCAATTAAACAGCCAAAAGCCTATTTCGTTTAACCAGTCCTTAAATGCATATTACACAGCAGGAGAACGACACATATTTGCTTTTGAATCTCAGTTTTTAAATCAAGAAGAAGACCCATTCTATAATGCTATTCGTAATATAAGAGATCAACAAGATCCAGAGCCTTTTAATGGTGCACTAGGGTTAGAGTCCGCAGATCCTTATAATATCAACCAAGAACGCTTTGTGAACACAAACAAAATCGATGCAAAATTAGATTACTTCTATGTTTTAAATAAAACTAGTAATATCAATTTTACTATAGGATCTACAGTTTCTCAACAAAACTTCAGTTCTGATATTTTTCAAATTACAGATACTGATGAAAGAAACGAGTTGCAAGACCCTTCATTACGTAATGATAATGTACAATACAATTTTACTGATTTATTTGCAGCCGTACATTATAAATTTATTACTGGAAAATTCACATTTACACCAGGTTTAACAGCACATAGCTTCAGAACACTAGATTTCCAAAATGATATAGAGAATGTTATTGAATCACAACGTTTAGTTCCGGATCTTGAAGTTCGTTATGACATTAAGAGTTCTCAATCTTTAAGATTATCTTATGATCAAACAGTAACATTTACAGATATTGATAACTATGCAGAAGGTATCATATTTACAAACTATAACAGTTTGCGTAGTGGTAATAATCAATTAGAAGGATCATTAAATGATCGTGTATCGTTAAGATATAACAACTTCAACATGTTTAATTACACAACAATATTTGGAAATATTACTTACACCAAGCAACGTGATGCTATACAGTCGCAAACACAGTTGGATGGTATTAACCAGATAAGTGCACCTATAAACTTTGGATTGCCTAATGAATCTTTAAACGGTAGTTTATCTTATGGTAAGGAGATAAGAAAAATCCAATTTGGAGTTTCAGCTAGTGGTAGCTGGTCCAGTCGTAATAATATTATAAACAATGTTGAGCAAGAATCGATTAACATTAATCAAACTTATGGAGCGACTGCTAGGTCTAATTTCCAAAAGGGAATTAACTTTGATTTAGGTTATAGACTTAACTTTAATGATAGTGATAATGGTGGATTTGAGAATAACTCAACTACTAATGTATATAGTGCTGGTATCGATTGGCAACTTGGTAAAAGATGGTTGTTGAGAGGTAGTTATGATTTAAATGATTTCTCATCAGATAATGGTCAAGAAAACACATTTGAATTTTTAGATGCGTCCATACGTTATCAAAAACCTTCTTCTAGATGGCAATATTCATTGATTGCAACTAACCTGCTTAATGCTGAGGTGAATGTTAATAACAACTTTGGTCAGATAGCCACGTCCACTACACAAACATTTGTATTACCACGTTACGTTTATTTCCAGATGAGATTTGATATATAGAAACAAATATATATTATTTATATAATTAAAAACGGCTGTCCATTATAGACAGCCGTTTTATGTTTAAGCAAAAAACATTTTGATAGAATCTATTTTTTGTTGTTGAACTTATTTAGTATTTGTTCCATTTGCTTTCCAGCAGCTTCACGACCACCTAGCCCAAAGCTAAGAACTATAGTAAGTGCAATCGCTCCTAGAGTAAGTCCGAAGGCAAGATTGATAATAGAGTCTGCTATTCCCATAGTATTTAAACCTATAGCAAGGAATATAGCGATAACCGCCATGCGCACCACTGATGCTAGAAACGCATTATCATTCTTTGCCATTTGCTTATAAGCTAATCCAGCAATCCAGTTTCCTATCGCCAGAATTACAAGACCAAATAATATTTTACCAGAATAATTAATAACCGTTTCCATTACCTCAGATAATTGAGCAAACTCTAACTTTTCTACAGCAGTAGTAATTCCAAAAAGAACAATAAAGAAGAATACTAAATTACCGATAAGTTTCACAATACTAGTATCGCCTAAAATAGAATCTAGTCCCATTTTATTAAAAACACTATTTACATTCATGCTTTTTAATAGATCCTTTACCATACCGCTTATAAATTTACCACCTACTACGGCTATAATTAAAATCACAACAGCTATAAAGATCTTAGGGATAGCACTCATAAATTGCTCTAGCATGTTTGTTGCTGGATCAGAAATGGCAGTCATGTCTAATATTCCTAAAGCTACTATAAGTAATGGAATGAAAATAAATATGAATACAATCTTTTTTAAGATACCTACAAGGTCTATATTCTCTGGTAATTTTAATTTAGGAGTAAACTTTTTTATAGAGTCACCGGATAAACCTACCAGTTCAGATACTACATTTGCTAGCATGTAACCTATGTAAGCAACTAATCCTGCACCTACTAATTTAGGGATAAATCCAGTAAATCCAGACAGTAATTCTTTAAGAGGTTCAAGTACATCAGTAAGGCCTAATTTACCTAGTACTAGCATAAATACAAGAATCATTAGTAATAAATGAACCAGTTTTGCGATAAAAGAAGATAACTTTACTTTGTCACTTTTAAGTTTATTATCTATACCTGTTTTTACAAGTAGTTTTTGAGTGAGCTTTTTAAGAAGCTTAGCAATAAAGAGACCTACTATTAAAATCAGTACAGCTACCAGTGCATTAATCAGGTAACCTTCTGAGGTAAATGAGTCTAATAAATTGTTTAAATATTCCATTTTTTAGTTTTAAAATTTAGTTTGAATAATGGCAAGATATTCTTCACCTATGATAATGTCATTTATGCTAAATTGATTTATTACACCTTCTATAAAAGGTAAGAAAACAAGCTGTAATACTTTAATATGTTCTTTTACACTTTAATAGTACGGCGTTTGTTTACTTTTAATTTTATTATTGGGTACCTTACCTTTACAGCCATGAGCGGTATTTATATACATATTCCTTTTTGCAAGCAAGCTTGTCATTATTGTGATTTTCATTTTAGCACAAACATGAAATACAAGGATGATATAGTTGTGGCACTATGTGAAGAAATTCGCTTACGCAAAAACGAGTATATTAAAATCACTGTAGAGACCATTTACTTTGGTGGTGGAACGCCTAGTGTGCTTGAGCTATCTCAAATCAATCAAATCATCGATGCTGTTTATAAGCATTATCAAGTTGCTGAAAACCCAGAAATTACTCTAGAGGCAAATCCAGACGATCTTACCACAGAGAAATTAGCACAACTTAATGACTCACCAGTAAACCGCTTGAGTATTGGAGTTCAATCATTTTTTGAAGAAGATTTAAAGTTGATGAATCGGGCTCACAATGCTCAAGAAGCACTAGCTTGTATCGTTCAAGCACAAACTTATTTTGATAATATTTCTATAGACTTGATTTATGGAATTCCTGATATGACAGCAGACCGCTGGAGAGAAAATATCTATAAAGCCATAGAATTAAAAATACCACATATATCCAGTTATGCTTTAACCGTAGAAGATAATACGGCTCTTAAATCATTTATAGAAAAAGGACTTATTCCTAAAGTAGATGATGAACTCGCCCAAGAGCATTTCCATATCTTACTAGATGCAATGCAACTGCACGGTTATAGCAATTATGAGTTTTCAAACTTTGGTAAAGAAGGCTATTTCTCAAAAAATAATACCGCATACTGGACCGGTAAAAGTTATATAGGTATAGGACCTAGTGCACACAGTTTTGATGGGAAAAGACGCGGCTGGAACATTAATAATAATGTAAAGTATCTTAAATCTATTCAAGCTAGTGAATTACCTATCGAGATAGAAGAACTGACAACAGTAGATCGTTATAATGAATATGTCATGACTGGTTTACGCACAATTTATGGGATTTCTTTAAATAAAATAGAACAGGAATATGGCGTTAATTTTAAAGATTATTTACTAATTCAAGCTTCTGAATATTTAAAAGATCATTTACTATATTTAGATAGCGATACATTAATGGTGACTCGCAAAGGGAAATTTCTAAGTGATGGTATCGCTAGTGATTTATTCATGCTCAATTTGAATTAAAACATAAACTATGAAATATAATCAACTCGTTATATTATTATTTATATCTATAAGTATGATAAGCTGTGAGCAAGATCCTAAGCTTACGGCAATTACTTATGATCAAATGATGGAAATGGTCGAGAAGAACCAAATTACTATTCCTAATGATGTGATTTATTATAGTCTCGATGGAAAAGAATTATCTAAGGAACAAAGAAAATCACTCTCAAATGATTTACCATTTGCAGACTGGATGATTGATTCTGATAGTGTTCTAGTTAAAGTACAATTACAGGATTCTGATAAAGTCCGTATCGCACAAAAATCTACTCCATTATTAAGAAATGGTGCAAGAGATATCAACTGTGATAATTTAGGTGGACTACTACAAAATATTTATTTAAGAGATCAAGACTCTCGTGCAGACAACCTTAACGTAGCCTCAATTGATGAGGCTAATCTAACCGCGGTAGAGCAAATCCTGGGTAAATGTGGCATGCCAGCTCCAGAAAGTGTCGGTAAGTTAGGCTATTCCGCTATATGGCTAGTCATACAACACGCCAGTGCAGATAAACGTAAGAAATACTTTCCTATGATTAAAAAAGGACTAGAAAATGGGCTTTTTGAAAAACAAGATGTTGCCCTTATGGAAGATCGTATGCGTATGGATGATGGACAACCACAATTATATGGCTCGCAAGTAATGATGAATACCGACGGTACTTATGAATTATATGAGCTGCAAGATCCGGAAAACGTAGATGCACGTCGCAAAGAAATGGATATGGGATCTCTAGCTGGATATCTTAATTTTTTCAATATCGATTTCAACGTTCCACAAAAAGAATAATATGAGATATCAACTGATTCTATTTTTATTCCTACTTAATTCTTGTCATACAAAGACGACTACTATGCAAACTACCATTCAGTTAGAAAACGAAAAAGTCTCCATTGATTTATCGCAACCTATAGATATTAGTCTAGCGATACAAGATAATGCTGGAGTAGGAGCGTGGTATATCGACCAGCCACAAATTAAGCACGTTGAGGTAGATGGTTATGTGGGAAATGTAAAACTGGGCGGTTCAACAAACTTTAATAATGTGCATTTTAATCCGCACAGTCATGGGACGCATACCGAGTGTATAGGTCATATTACAGAGGAATTTCATAGCGTGAATAAAGCGCTAGATAAAACTTTTTTTAAAGCACAAATTTTTTCTATAGAGCCAGATAAGGAAGGAGAAGATCAAGTCATAACTCCTCAACATTTTCAAGACTTAAAATCTGGAGTAGAAGCTATCATCATCCGTACGTTGCCTAATGGAGAGCAAAAGAGCTCAAAGAACTATTCTAATACAAATCCACCTTATATCCTTGAGGAAACTATGATACGCTTTCGCGAAAGCGAAATCAAGCACATCCTTATAGACCTACCTAGCGTAGATAAAGAGAAAGATAATGGTGCGTTGATAGCGCACAAAGCATTTTGGGATTTTAATGGTGACCAAAGATTAGATGCTACAATCACGGAATTAATATATGTACCAGACACTGTAAAGGACGGATTTTATATGATGGATTTACAAGTAGCTCCATTAGAAAATGATGCTGCGCCATCTCGTCCGATATTGTATTCTATTCTATGAAATGGTTATTAAAGTTAGAAGGCTTAGCTGTTTTAATGGTAGGCCTTTATGGTTTTTACTACACTGACTATAGCTGGTGGATTTTTGCAGCATTATTGCTTACGCCAGATATAGGTGCTATAGGATACTTAATTAATAATCGATTAGGAGCAATGACATACAATGTTTTCCATCATTTACTTGTCGCTATCGCAGTTCTAGCGATAGGGAAGTTTTTGAAAAATGATATTACTTTTATGTATGGATGGATTATGGTTGCCCATATAGGTATGGATAGAATATTTGGCTACGGACTCAAATATCCTGATGCTTTTAAAAGCACTCATCTCGATAAATTGTAAATTTGAATATGGAATTACTATTTATAGGACTTGCTGTAGGAGCTGTGATAGCTTTTTTTGTGTTTAAGATGCTGATGGGCAAGATGGGCAAAAAAGAAAACACTAGAGAGCAAAGCGTAGTGCTTATGGAAAAAATACGCTCTGTTTGTAAATTCATTACCGTAGAAGGAGATTTTGCAGAAATCTATCACTATGAGAATGTAAAGGAGAAATTAATGAGTCTTTTGTTAGGAAAGAAAAAGGCTATTATTCTTATTAATGCAAAGGCTCACATAGGTTTTGACCTTACTAAAATAGAGATGAATAGTGACCCTAACTCAAAGACGATACGACTCACCAACTTCCCACAACCTCAAGTATTAAGTATTGAAACAGACTTTAATTACTATGATAAAAAAGAAGGTTGGGCAAACTATTTCACTAGTGAAGACTTAACGGAGATATCACGCAATGCAAAACAGCATATCATAGATAAAATCCCAGAAAGTGGATTGTTAGACCAAGCGAGAAAAGAAGCGTTACAGACCATTCAACTTATGGAAGGACTTGCGGCGACAATAGGATGGAAACTAGACTACACGACGCTTATTCTTAATGAAGTTGAGCCTCAAAAGAAAATTGAGTCCTAATGCATATTGATGAGTTGCGTGATTATTGCATGTCTAAAAAAGCGGTAACTGAAGAGTTTCCTTTTGATGAATCTACATTAGTGTTTAAAGTTATGGGCAAAATGTTTTGCCTCACAGGACTAGATCGATGGGAACGTGGCGAGCCAGCCATTAATTTAAAATGCAATCCGGAAAAAGCAATTGAATTAAGAGTAGAATATGATGGCACTGTCATAGGTGGTTATCATAGTAATAAAAAACACTGGAACACTATTTTTATAGATAAAGCCATGGAAGCTTCAGAGCTTAAAAAATGGATCGATCATAGTTATGAGTTAGTCATAGGAAAATTAACACGAGCTCAAAAAGAAGACCTTAAAAATTTATAATTGAAAGAGACCTTACAATCATTCTATACAGAGCGTATTACTCAATTTAAGAATCATAGAGATTCTATTAAGAATCAACTACGTCTATCTAGTACCATAAGACTATTGTTATTTGTTGCTGGTGCTGCTGGCGTATATTTTTTATGGTCACAATGGCAGGTAGCTGTTGTAATTGCTGTCGCAACTTTTATTTTATTCTTATTTCTAGTATCGAGGCATGAAAATCTTAAAAGAAAGCGAGACTTTCAACAAGCTTTACTAGATCGCAATGAACTGGAGTTGAAAATGCTAGACCGTAAATACTATGATAGAGCAGATGGTTCTCAATTTTTAAAAGATGATCATGAGTTTAGTCGCGACATAGATTTATTAGGTCCAGGTTCATTTTTTCAGTATTTAAATAGAAGTGTTACTAAAGATGGTGTAGCGACACTAGCTGCTCAGTTTTTATCTAATGATTTAACAGGGATTTCTCAAAAACAAGAAGCGATTAAGGAATTGTCTGAGAAGATAGATTTCAGACATAACTATGGGGCAACAGCAACATTGCTTAATAATGAAAAAGACCCTAAAGGGATGCTTACCTGGGTTAAAAGCTATGAGGCCTTTGTACCTTCATTATTTTCTTGGTTACCTTGGGTATGGTTTGCGGTTTCTATAGCATTAGGAGTTGCTTATTTTAATGATTGGGTAAATGGTTATATTTTCTCAGCAGCGTTCTTTGGTGGACTAGCTGTAACGGGTAAGTACATAAAGCGCATTACCGCTTTCAGTACAAATATTAGTTCTTTAGAATTATTTTTTCAGCAGTACAGTCAGTTAATTCTCGCAATAGAAAAAGAAAGTTTTAAAAGTGATTTGCTCATAGAATTAAAATCCAGAATAATGGTAGGTGAATCGCCAGCATCTATTAGATTTCAAGAGCTAGCGGTTGCTATAGGTAGGTTAGATCAACGTAATAATATGTTGTTTGGAGTTCTTGCAAATGGTTTTGGATTATGGGATCTAAAGCAAGTACATACTATAGAGAACTGGTTGCAAGAAAATGCTGGCCATATCGAGAACTGGTTAGAAACCGTTGCACAAATAGATGCAATGAACTCGCTAGGAAATTTTGCTTATAATCATAAGGATTATGTCTATCCTACGATTGAAAGTGGTGATTTTAAAATGCAAGTAAACGATGCGAGACATCCTTTACTAGATCCTGCAAAAGCAATAGGAAATGATATTCAAATATCAAGCGGTGAATTCTTTATCATTACTGGTGCAAATATGGCAGGCAAAAGTACCTTCTTAAGAACGGTCTCTATGAAAATTGTAATGGCAAATGCTGGACTACCGGTATGCGCACAATCTATGATTTATAGTCCGATCAAGTTAATTACCAGTATGAGAACTAGCGATTCTTTAACTGATGATGAGAGTTACTTCTTTAGTGAATTAAAACGTTTAAAATACATCGTCGATAAAATAGAAACCGAACGTTACTTTATCGTCCTAGATGAAATCCTTAAAGGAACAAACAGCCAAGATAAAGCAAATGGGTCTAGAAAACTGATCGAGAAACTTTCTAGAAAACACGCCACTGGAATTATCGCTACACACGATTTAAGCCTTACTGAAGTTGCAAATGAATACGATAGTATCTCTAACTACTTTTTTGATGCAGACATCACTAACGATGAGCTTACCTTTGACTATACCTTTAAATACGGAATTGCTACAAATATGAATGCTAGTTTCTTGTTAAGGAAAATGGGTATTGTTGATGACTAAGAAATTGAGTTTTTCAGTCAATAGCTAGCTTACCCCAATATCCCTTTCTGTTTTTTATAAAACGCATCGGCTTGTTGTTGCATGAGCTCTCGAGCCATTTTCTTCTTGTAGGCATAAAGTGCTTCTTCTTCAGCAATGTCGGCATAGACTCTGTTGTTGAGTTCTTTGTCAGTTTTAACAAGGATTTCTTGTTGTGCTTTCTGCTGCGTGACCCATGACTTGACGAGATCTTCACGCTCGGCTAGTTTAAAGTCATATTCACCACGTGGTGAGAGCAATTTTGCTATGATAGGTGATGTTTCTACAGCAAGAAAAAGCAAGAATATAAAGAATGAGGTGAGAAACGGCAACTTGTTTAATGCTTCTATACGTGCCATTAATCCGTCAAAATTATCAATAATAGGCTGTGTAGAAGCAATCATCGTTGCTTCTGTGTCTTGCAGCGTTGCCATTTGTAATTCTATGGAGGCAATTTTATTTGCATTAGTAGCTTTTAAGGCTGTCAGTTCTGCTAGTGCTGCGTCGTGTTTCTCTCGTTTCTCTTTATAGACAGGACCTTTTCCTAACTTATTAGTTCCAGATGTTCCCTCGGCCTCTGTGATATAGGTCGTGTAGAGAGCGTTTACTTCATCTTCTTTGGTGGTTGTTTCTGTTTTTAAGTCTTGTATCGCTTTCGCGAAAGCGTTCTCCTCAACCACATACAACTGTGCAACTTGTTCTTGATTTTCAAGAGTTAACTGGTTCTTTTGTTCCAGTAAAACTTGATCAATTTCTTTCTCAAAGATCTTTAATTCAAGAGGTTTGGAAATTACAACAGCAATGATAATCGCTAGAATAATACGAGGCGCAGCTTGCCAGATTTCATTCATTTTTTTATCACTCTTTTTGAGTGTAGAAACGATGTAACGATCTAGGTTAAAAATCAATAAACCCCAAACGAAACCAAAAGCTGTTGCAATCAAATAACTGTCAAAAACTGTGTATAGCGCATAACTAGCGGCAAAAAACGCCATAAGAGCCGTAAAGAAAACGGTAGCGCCTATACCGGCATATTTAGTACGTTCACCAGCACTACAATTATCGAGTATATCTGTGTCTGCACCGCTACAGGTGATGAAGAAGGATTGCATATGGATTGATTATGGTTCTATCTAATAACGCAATAATTTACAGATTGTTACGGTATGATGTGTAATTATAGTACCGTCTGTGATTTCAATCAATCCTATTGCTGATTTATAAAACGAAATATGTATTGTATTCAGCTATTCTAAGACTATCAATGTTCTTAATTTTTTGATCGTTGTTTCCTGTTTCAAGAAATTGAACTGATCGATCAAGTTCTTACTTTAACATAGTTGTGAATATGATTGATAAATCATTCATTTTAATACTTGCTTATTAAGCTGTTAGCGGAGGTAAAATTTCTTCGGCTTTTGCTTTGTTTTCCTTATATAAGTAATGCCACGCCTGATTTTTTGATTGCTGTTCTACACTCATTAATGTATATAGTTGAATCATTCTATTAGTATCTTCTTTAAAAACGACTATTCTTTTTTCATTTTTTAAGAACTCTCTGTGTCTGTTTAATAGCCAATTGTATTCCTCTACTTCTTTATTTGATATCTGTTTTATGTCTTTTGCAGGTGGCGGTGGTGGTGGTAAAGTAGGTAATGGTTGTGCTTCACTTTTTTGAGATGTACTCATTCTATCGTATATAGATTTGTGCTTTTCAAAGTCTTTCTGTTTAATAATCGCATAGCCATTGTTATCATTTTGCTTTGCTGCTCTATTTTGTTCATTATTTTTTTTTGCCCAGTCATTATATTCAGCAAATTCTTTATCACTCACAGTTTTAGATTTTACCGGTGGTGGTGGCGGTGGTGGCAAGGTTCCTTTGTTGTTCTCAGTTTCCAGAATTTTAATAGACATTACACCTTTATCATCTGGGCTTATTTCTACGCCTGCCTGTCCTACATCATTAATGATTTTTATGGCAACGTCAGCTGGGATTTGATCTTCTCTGAGATAATAATTTAATTCGTTCTTGTGTTCATTTATATATTCAATGGCACTTGGTGCAGGTGGCGGCGGTGGCGGAATTTGTCCTGCTTTTAAATCATTATCTCTTCCTAGATATGGCCATGGTTCATTAGAAGATTGTTGTTCTTCACTCATAGAATGAAATATGGTTTGCATGTGTTGAGTTTCATCTTTAAATACTATTAAATTATTATTTGCATCCATGTAGTTTTTGTGTTTAATGGCCAGACGATTGTATTCTTCAATATGTTCTGGTGTTAAATTTTCTAAAACTTCATAGACCTTAATAATTTCTGTTTTATGATTATCATCTACTACTTCTTCAATTTCTAAAATCTCTTCAATTTCTTGAAATTCTGTTTCTTCTTTTCCACAACTAATTATAAGTAATGCAAGAATTGGGATTAATGCTAGGCTTCTAGATATTAAACTAGCTTGTGATGTTTGAGTTTTCATAATGTAAAATCGTTTTTTAATAATTGGAAAATTAAATGTGTTTGCCAGTGCAGCACTATGGCTGTTTTGTGTGTATTTTAGTAGAGTCTCTTGATAAGTTGCGGTGTCTATTCCATGCTGAATTACTGCTTGATCAGCAAGAAACTCGTGATTTAATTTTATGGAATACCTCATGATATAGAAAAGTGGATTGAACCAGAATAGAATTAATAATATTTCTATAAATAAAATATCGAGTGAATGTCGCTGGTCCAGGTGTGCTTTTTCATGTTCTAATACAGCGGTAGGAATAAGATTTTCTTCATATTGATTCTTAGATACAAAAATTCGTTTTAGAAAAGAATGTGGTACTATAAGCGCATTTCTTAATACTAGTTGATAATGGCTGTATATTTTCAACTCATCTTCATCACCTATACGGAATGCTTTCAGGTTTTTAATAAACCTCCATAACATGATAATTACACCTAAACCATAAGTAGTCCAAAGAATGAAGCTCCAGTTGAATTCAAAATTTTGTTGTCTAGCTATTTCATTGACTACAGATGATGACGTAAAATTCATTACTGAATTAGTCTCAATAGGGATAACAATTGTTTTCACTACTATAAAAGGTATAACAATGGATATCCCTATGGATGCAAGTAAAAAGTATCTTTTCAAATGATGCCATGAGGTGTTCTCAAAGGCTAGTTTATAAAACAACCAAAGTGCAAATAAACAGATAGAGCTATTGATTAGATAATGTTCCATAACTACTTCTTTTTAATCTGTTGATCGATGATAGACCGTAATTCTTCTAACTCTTTTTTGCTTAGATCAGTTTCTTTAGTGAAAAAGGAAGCAAATTGAGAGGAGCTATCATTAAAGAAATTTTTGATCAAGCCATTAACGTGTTTTGAGAAGTAGGCTGTTTTTTCAACTAATGGGAAGTATCGACGACTTTTACCAAATAGCTCATAACCCACAAAACCTTTGTCAGCCATCCTTTTTAATAATGTAGCCACTGTGGTAGTGGCAGGTTTAGGTTCAGGATATTCTTCTAATAAGTCTTTCATAAAAGCTTTTTCAAGCTTCCATAAATGGCTCATTAATTCTTCTTCAGTTTTAGACAGTTTCATGCTCTACAATATTAGAATTAACTCTACAAATGTAGAGTAATTTTATTATTCTACAAGTGTAGAGCTGTTTAAAATCAGAAACATTACTCTAAAAGACTTCTTAAATCGTCATGCTGCTGCCTGTCAGTATCGATTATTAATTTTCACAATACTCGTTAATAGTTGTTTGTAAAAATGATGTAGTAGGGATTTATGTTCTGCTTTTGCAAAAGCGAAATGAATAAAGAACAGGTTTAAAAAAGGGGTTAATTATTGAAAGGAGTCTCATTTACCCAGTGAAAACCACGATTTACCAAGAGCATTTTATCCTTATCAATAGCTTTAAAATGCACTTCTAAGCTATCTTGATCAAGAAGACCTTTGATCTTAAAATGCGTACTATCCTGAGTATATAAATGGAAATTGTTAATAATCTCATTTGTGCGTCTTTCATATAAAGAAAGCTGGTTGAGACTGTCTATGTTAAAATGAAAAGCGTTTACGTCATCATTCATAGTTTTTACATTTGCACGTCCTTTTGCTTCCATAATGAGATAGCGCCATCTACTTGAAGCGGTAGTTAGTGGTGGAATAGTATCACTGTTTTTAATATAGGTTTCTACTTCCCAAATGCCGTAAAAATTATCTTTTTTATCATCTTTATGACGTTCAAGGTTGATGATTGTTGCAAAGGCAATGCCTAGTAGAAATAAACTACTTAAACCAACTATTTTAATGATTCTGATTGCTTTATTGAAATCAACTTTAATAGGTCTGTAATAGTCATTCTCTATTATTTGCTTTCCTTTAAAAAAGGCAGCCACAAGTCGTTTCCTATCGCTCCATAGAAGTACAAAGCCCATAAAAGCTAGATGTATTGAAAATATTTTAACAGGAATGTCAAAACAAAGATTCATCATTGCTACGTGTGTCATTATACCTACAACCATAAATGCACCTAAGGTTTGTGTGCGTCTAGGAATAAGTAAAACACCGGCAATAACTTCAAGTAAACCTGTGAAAATCCCAAAAGCAGGGCTGAATCCCATATAAGTCCATGCAAGTCCCATAGGTGAGAATTCTCCTAGTGGTTGCAGCAATGAAGTTAAGGTAGGTTCTTGAAATTGTATTAAAAAGACTTTTGCAAAGCCGTAGACTATCATAAAAAAGCCTACATATATTCTCAGAGTGCTGCGCAACCAGTAATGTAGTTTATTATAAGAAATACGTTCGCAATCAAGAATAGACCAGGTTAAAGTCCCTGCTATGGCAAGTATGGTTTGAAAGAATAACGACATCCATGATAAGGTATCGTCACCACTTCCTGTAGATTCTGATGTTAAACGACCGTCACTATGAAAAATATAATCTCCTATCCACGCAAACAATGGTTCTAATAATTCATGAGTAATCATTAAAAATATGTGAGCTGTGCAAAATAGAAATACAAACCTGAAAGTTATTTTTTCTAGTGTGCTCCAAGTTGTCTTGAATTCTTGGTGTGGTAGCATTAAAGTATGGTTATATCACAATGACGTTGTTTTTGTATAATTGTTACAAGGCTTTTGATAATTTCGCTTTCGCGAAAGCGAAATTATCAACAATCCTCATTGCAATATAAATGTGCTAACGATAGCGGCAAAATTTAATTTTTTCTTCGGAAATATACGGGATAGCACAGTCGTAAACATAGCTGGTGAATCGGCCAAATAAAAATCCCATTCTAACTTTTAGAACGGGATTTTTTCTGTGATTCTTTCAAAAAGAGATTGTCGAAGTGTGATAACAGACGTTTTCAGAATTCATTTTCACAAACTCAGGCCGATATCTTTTTATATACTCATCTCAGTATAATGCTTATAGAAATGAGGAATGGTCTCAATTCCTTTTAAGTAATTCCATATTCCAAAATGTTCGTTAGGAGAATGAATCGCGTCACTATCCAGACCAAATCCCATTAAAATAGACTTAGAATTGAGTTCTTTTTCAAAAAGAGCAACAATAGGAATAGAACCACCACTGCGTTGTGGTATAGGAGTTTTGCCAAATGTGTCTTCATATGCTGCACTAGCAGCTCGGTAACCTAATGAATCGATAGGTGTTACATATGCAGTACCACCGTGATGAGGTTTTACTTTAACCTTTACACTTGCTGGGGCAATGCTTTCAAAATGTTTTTGAAACAATTCTGTTATCTCGTGCCAGTTCTGGTCTGGTACTAGTCGCATTGATATTTTTGCAAATGCTTTACTTGCGATCACCGTTTTTGCACCTTCACCAATATATCCACCCCAAATTCCATTAACATCCAGTGTAGGTCTTATACTATTGCGCTCATTTGTAGTATAGCCTTTTTCGCCATGCTCTTGCGAGATGTCTAAGGCTTTATTGTAAGCCTCTTGAGAAAAAGGAGCTTTTGCCATTTCTGCACGCTCTTCAGTGCTTAAATCTTCTACCTTATCATAAAATCCAGGAATAGTGATGTGATTATTTTCATCATGCAGCTGAGCAATCATATCACATAATATATTGATAGGGTTTGCAACAGCACCACCATACAGGCCTGAATGTAAATCACGATTAGGACCAGTAACTTCAACTTCTACATAGCTTAAACCACGCAGTCCGGTTGTGATACTAGGAACATCTTTTGCGATCATTCCTGTATCAGAAATTAGAATCACGTCGTTAGCTAGCTTTTCACGATTACGTTCTAAAAACCAACCTAAAGACTCGCTACCAACTTCTTCTTCACCTTCGATCATAAATTTCACGTTACATGGTAGCTCATTATTGGCTGTCATGTATTCCATGGCCTTGACATGCATATACATTTGACCTTTATCATCACAAGCACCACGCGCAAAGATGGCACCATCTGGATGTAGTTCTGTGTTTTTAATAACTGGTTCAAATGGAGGACTATCCCAAAGCTCTACTGGATCTGGCGGTTGAACGTCGTAATGACCGTAAACTAGAACAGTAGGTAAGTTTTTATCAATTATTTTTTCTCCATAAACTATAGGATATCCAGGAGTTTCACAAATTTCAACATGATCGCAGCCAGCTTTTTCTAAAGAGGTTTTAATAGTCTCACTAGTTTTAATAACATCCTTCTTATAAGCCGGATCAGCACTGATAGAAGGAATTTTAAGTAAATCTATCAGTTCATTTATGAATCGATCTTTGTGTTGATCAACATAAGTTTTAGTATTCATGTGTTGCAAATTTTAGGTAAAGATAAGAAAGGTGTAATTTTTATTTCAGAAAGAATTTGTAATATCTGAAAAGTGTGTATATTTGCCGTCCCAAATAGGGATTACCAGAATGCGGATGTGATGGAACTGGTAGACATGCTAGACTTAGGATCTAGTGCTTCACGGCGTGCAGGTTCGATTCCTGTCATCCGCACATAAAAAGCTCTTCAGAAATGAAGAGCTTTTTTTATGGCTTTTACTTTATGAATCCTCTCAGCTTTTTATAGATAAAAGCATTGGTTTTAATACCGTATAAAGAGATCAGACATACTATAATTATAAAAAGTATGGCGCCCATGGCTGCTTGATATGGGTTAAGTGTTTTACCTATAATTTGCGACAGTCCTATTCCAGTAAGGCTTCCATAGATTATTACAAAGTGTACGACATATATAGATAAGGTTTTTTGACCGATCTTAAAAATCATTTGGTTTTTCACAAATCGTTCTAGTGCATAAAAAATACCTAGTAAGATAAGCACATTGCCTAAACGTGTAAATAGGTAGTTATAATAAGCTACATCTTTTAGAATTTTTATATCGCTCCATCGATACATCCACATTAAAAATTGAGATGAATTATAAATCAATAATGCGCCTATAATGATAAGGCCAGATACTAAAATGGGTTTGAACTTCTCATTTCCTACATATCTATAAAATAAAGACGCAATAAAGGCGCCTATGGACATATATCCAAGCCATGGTAAAATCGTAAAGATGGAGCCGTTAGACTTGCTTAAATAGTTTGCAAATATTAATGGTATGCCTGTAGTGTCTAATTCCCTATACCACGGTTCCGTAATAAAAATAGAAATCCCCAAAATAAGCATGAGAATAGAGAAAATTAAAGATTTTTTAAATGTTAAATAATAAATACCGACGGTTATAATAATCGAGAGACCTATGCATTGTAAGACATCTATCACTAAGAAATATGTTCTAAAAGTTCCGGTTAGCCATTCAAAAACAGGAGCTCTTAAACCATAACCGATGGCAATAAGCAATAATCCACGTAGTAATCCCTTGCGTATACGTTCTGGTGCTTGGCCTTTTTTCTTGGATTTCATCAACAGATAAGTGAAAATTATTCCAGATATAGTAAAAAAAGTGGGAGCTGTAATACCTCTAAAATAACTCCATATTTGAAATATAGTGCTATCGGTATCTCGGTATTCTGGCGCAAGTAGTGTATCTATAAAATGACCTTGCAACATCATTATTATAGCAAATGCACGCACGGCATCTATAAAAAATAGGCGGTTTGTTTTCAATCTAGTTAGTTGGTCATGTAAAACTAGGTTTTATTTCATAAAAAAAAGCAGCTGTGATAGCTGCTTTTCAAAATGGTGTGATAAGAATTACTAGTTGTCGGTTTTGACTTTTTCTACATCACCGTTTTCATCATATTTTATTTTGGCCTCACTGCCATCTTCATTTTCTATTTTGATTTTGTCCTCTTTCACTTTTATGTCATCAGCATTCTCGATAAGATCTTCTGCTTTTTTTTAGCAGTTTCGGCTTCATTTCTACAAGCTGTTAAAGAAATAGAAAATAGTAATATCAGTAAGATTTTTTGAATAGGGTTCTTCATAATAGTTTAGTTTTAATGGTTATTGTGAATAATCTAATTGTTTTAATCTGTAAAGTGCAAAAAAATTAAGTTAATAAATAAGAATCATTATGATGCTTACATTAAAATAAGAAAAAGAGTAGTGATAATGTAGATAAAACCTTTGTAAAACAAAAAAGCCTCTCCTATTCGGAAAAGCTTCTCAAAAAGTGTCTGTTGACACCTTCTCAAGTCCTCAATTATTTTAGAGGACACACAACTTGAATTGTTATTCTCAACAGTTGTTGAAAAAAAGCGGTCTGGACGGGATTCGAACCCGCGACCCCATGCGTGACAGGCATGTATTCTAACCAGCTGAACTACCAGACCGTGTTCTTTGTTGAACGTCGCTTTCACATTTCTGCGTTAGCGGATGCAAATATACTTTTACTTTTAACAACCACAAGTACTTTTTGAAAAATATTTCAATTTTTTTTTGACCTTGTTTAAAATAGAACGATTTACCTTTGTTTTTCAACTACATACGATGATACAACTTCTTGCCTCAGATATAGACGGAACCTTGTTAGATAGCGATCGATTTCTATCAGCACGTACTTTACAGGCTTTTGATAAGGCAAATCAATTGCCAGTCATTCTTATTTCTGCTCGCATGCCGCAAGCTATGTACTATTTACAAGATGCTTTAAAAAGAAGGGAAATGCCTATTGTCTGTTATAATGGTGCACTCGTACTTGATCAACAAAAACAGCTTTATAGTACCACAATACCTTATATCGATATTGAGAACATAGCTCGTATCGCTATGGAACATGACCTTCATTGTAGTTTGTATAGAAATGATGAGTGGTTTGTACCTCAAATGGATTACTGGGCAGATCGCGAGGTAAATAATACTCGTGTCACTCCTCAAGTACAAAATATAGAAACTACTTTAGCATACTTTAAAGAAACCCAGCAATTGGGTGGTGCTCATAAAATAATGTTGATGGGCGATAGTGATGCTATGGATTCCGCTTTCGCGAAAGCGGGAAATTTACCATCACAGTTACATCTTTACCGATCTAAGGATACCTACACAGAAATCTCACCACTTGAAATTTCCAAAAAATCCGCATTGGAATTACTAATTAAAGAATGTTTCCCGGAAGTAAAAGTAGAGAATGTTGCTGCTTTTGGCGATAATTACAATGATGTAGAAATGATTGCTGGAGTAGGGCACGGAGTTGCTGTAGACAATGCAAGAGATGAAGTAAAAGCTGTTGCAAACTATCATACCGACCATCATAAAAAAGATGGTGTGGCACAATGGATTGAGAAATTTATATAAAAAAAGAAAAGGCGAAACTCTTTAAAAGAGTAACGCCTTCTCCACCTCAAATGATGACATTTGAATCCCTGAGCAGGATAATTTTATTCTATAGTAATAATGTCTTGAGTTGTCAAACCTGCAAGATTCATGACCGAGTCGTAATCTGTGATGTCCAGTAATGAACTAGAAGCAAGGTCAACTGGTAGAATTACAATTCTAAAAGTTTGATTGTCCAAATCTCCAGGAGCTAAGTCGTTAAAATCAAATGTGCTAGGAGCATCCAAAAAGATGGTTGCATCTCCATTAGTGGCGTCATAATTATATTGAAATTCACCAAAATCTGTATAAACCGTTTGTGGTAATAGTCTCCACACGTCTACGGTACCGCCGTTATTACCTGGAACTTCATCCCACAGGATATAAATTAATGTCATATCTGTGTCAAAGACCTCGATATTATTCGGATACACGACAAATTCTTCATAATCCGGTGCTGTAAAGTTTGTTGTAATCTCAAATGATTGGGCAACAATATTTGTTCCGTCTAGTCCATCAAATCCTGGAGGACCTTGTGGACCTTCACAAGAAATAAATACTACGGCTAGTGTAAAAAGTAAAGCTAGTTTTTTCATAATAAGGATATTTCTATGGTTCTTTCAATAACCTTGCCTAATTTTAGAAAATGAAGAATAATTTAATAATTATCGTCTTTTTATTGATTTCGGTAGTCGCTATAGCTCAGTTAGATAAAGGTGATGAGTTAGCACAAACAGGTAACTGGAAAGCAGCCATAACCGCATATCAAAATGCACCATTTGACGCGATTCAGCAATTTAAACTGGCGCAGGCTTACACTCAATTAGGGAATAATGCAAAGTCTATAACTTACTATAGGGCTGGTTTTGCCTTAGACAGCACCGCAATTAAACCTATGTATGAATATGGTAAGCTATTGGTTAATAATCAGCAATCTGTTGATGCCATACCGGTATTTACATTACTGATAGAACGAGATTCTACAAATGCAAGTTTCCATTACTACTTAGGAGAAGCATGGTCTGGTTTAAATCAGGTTAATAATGCTATACTAGCTTATCAAAAAGCCCTGTCATTTAATGAAGATTATCGTGCAGCAAGACTAGATTTAATAAAGAATTTAATCCAAAAGCGTGAGTTTTCCAAGGCTATTAAATTTGCAAAGCAAGGCATCGAAGCAGACTCTACTGATGTGAAAATGAATAGTTATCTAGCTCAAGCTTACATGAATTCAAAATGGTACGATAAAGCAATTCCTGTTTTTGAAAGGTTATTTGAACTTGGTAATGATACAGAGTATAATCGAAATGGGCTTGCTTTTTCTTACTACAGCACGAGCCAATATGAAAAGTCTATTGAGAATTATAAAGTCTATGTTGAAGAGTATAATGATAAAGAAGCCTCTGTATTTTTCAATATGTCCGTAGCCTACATGAGAATTGAAAAATATACTGAATCTATTGAAGCGATAGAAAAAGCAATTGCTATTAGAAGACCTGTATTAGATAAAGAATATGTGCAACTTGCAGCGGTCCATGCACGTAATGAAGATATAAGGAATGCATTTTATGCCTTAAAAGCTGCGCAAAAAGAACGAGCAGATGACGCAATGATCAATTATCAACTCGCCATCGCCGCAGATCGATATTTTAAAGATAAAAACAGCATCATACCGTATTATGAAAACTACCTAGAAATACATGGTAAGAAAAGTCCATATGGAACTCTAGCCTCAGAGCGACTTGCAGATTTAAAGGAAGCTATTTTCATGAATGGCGACGATTAGAAAAATGGTACTTTTACAACCATGATGCGATTAACTATCTTACTGGTAATCATGATAGGTGCTATTACAGCATCTTGTCGCACCGAAGTGCAAAAAAAGCAAGAAGCTTCTCAACTTGCCCAAAAAAGATTTCAAGAAATAGACCTTTCTCAACCTGATAAATATCCTCTATTTGATGGTTGTGGAGAGTTAGATAATGCCGCAAATTGCTTTTTTGAAAAACTACAAGAACAAGTAGTACTCAAATTAAACGACCATCACTTACAGTTTGAGATGAGTCAACGGGATAGTGTAATGGTTCAATTGCTAGTAGATAAGAAAGGTAATATTAGTTATCAAGGACTGCAATCTGACGCTGTTAATGATAGAGAAAGAACAATCGATTCTTTATTAAGGGTTAGACTACAGCATATTTGCAAAATAGAACCTGCATATAAGCAAAACGTACCTGTTAATTCTTCATACTTACTTTCAGTAATTTTAAAACCAGCTACAGTTCAACCTGACGATCTTTCCAACTAGGTTTACTGAGACTTTTAAGCGCAATCGAGATCACTACAATGGGATAGATGACTAGCTGCGGCAATAAGTAGATAGGCCACTTTGCATTACTGAAAAACCTATTTCCTGTAAATATGACGATGACATCCACAACTATTTTCACGATTAAAACGGTGAAAAATTGAGCGTTATTTAGCCAGTTTAAAAACCATAAAAATGGTGCGAGTATAAAAAGTAAGTTCATCATAAAAACTTGAAAACTCACTAATTTATTTAAGGTGCTCTTAGTTGATTTTCCTTTTTGGGACCATCGTACCCGTTGATGGATCATTTCTTTCCAACTAGATTTAGGAAATGTTTTTACGACAGCGTCTTGTGATTTTAAATAAGAACATTTTAATACATCTTCTGCAGCCAGTTTTTCTAGTAAAAAAATGTCATCACCACTAGATATGTGATCATTACCTAAATAACCATTTACCTCTTTAAAAGCGGTTTTTGTAAACGACATGTTAGCACCATTACACATAAAAGGTTGTCTTATTGAAAAACCACCTATGGTTGTCATTTGTAAGGCAACCATCTCACTGTGTTGTAGTTGAGATAAAATATTATTGGAATGAATCATTTCTACAGGACCAGCAATAAAGTGAAGATCCGGCAAGAGTTGATAATGTTTTTCATAAGCCATTAACCATCGTTGAGGTAGAATAACATCTGCATCGGTACAAATGATATGTTCATGCTTTGCAATTTCTAGAGCTTGGGTGATGCCATCTTTTTTAGCGCTTGCACTTTTTACTTTACGATTAATAAGGTGAATCGAGATTTTGTCATGAACAGATTTGAATGATTCGAGTATGTTTAAACTACTATCGGTAGAGTCATCATTAATGAAAATGAATTCTGTTTTTGCATAATCATAATTAAGATTAGTAATGCTTTGTAAAAGGCCTGGTAGATTTTGAGCCTCATTTCTATAATTGATAATGATACTGAAGCTAAAATCACTACTCACACTAGGTTTACTAGCTCGATGAGGTCTTGCTTTATAAGTAAAACCTTCTAGGACTAGTCCTAAAATCACAAATAAATAACCTAGCGATATGACTATGATGATAAACATCATAAGGTTTTTAATTTTTTAAAAGGTATCAATATACAACCCAATAATGTAGGGAATAGTGTGTTTGTCAACCATATTAATGTGGTCGCGATAACGATAGGTGATTGTAAAATACCACCGTTAAAAATCATATCAGCTACGGCCCATTTTACAGGTATATCAAATATTTGAAACATGGGAATTATAGAAACTGCGAGATAATTTAGTGCGATATTATCTAACCATGTCAGTAATGCAATATCAGATTTAATGAGTTGCAACATGATTAACCAATTACTTGCAAAAAACAAATATCTTAATAACGACAAGGCGATGGTTTCTTTCCATAATTTAAATGTCACATCCTTGAGGTGCCAGTGATCACTCAAATATTGATAGAAAGCATAAATAACAGCTAAACAGACTATGCCTGTTATGGCTAAAATTAATGTACCATAAAATTCTTTTTTAATATAAAAAAGCAATCCTATAAGCCCCAAAAATACCGTAACTATCATCTGACATAGATTACCTAGAAACACTCTACTCAAAATAGTTTTTCGATCATCTCGCTCATAAAACAACGCTTTATAAGCAAATTCGCCTGCTCTTAATGGTGTGATAAAACTTGCCGCTTGAGCAGTGAGACTTTGTATTACGCTTTCGCGAAAGCGTATTTCTTCAACATCCTTAACTAATACTTGCCATTTTTTACTTTCCACCAGCCAGCTTGCAAGGCTTAACAATAACATCAATCCAATAGAGTAAAATGGAATTTCTTTTAAATAAAAAAGTATGCTATCCATTCTTACTGGTCTATCAGTCCACTGAAAATAGAGCAGTGTTATACAGCCAATGAACACCAGAATCTTAATAGATGGAGCGAGGAATTGCTTAGCTTTGTGCCAGGTGCTAGTCATAGCCCGAAAAATACAACAATTGGCAACAGAAAAAATCATTCTCGGTATAGATCCTGGAACCGCTTTAATGGGTTTTGGAGTTATAAAAGTAGTAGGCAATAAGATGAGTTTCCTGCAAATGAACGAGTTGGATTTACGCAAATACACAGATCATTATGTGAAATTGCGTAAGATTTTTGAACGTACTATTGAACTGATCGATACTCATCATCCTGATGAAATCGCGCTAGAGGCACCTTTCTTTGGTAAAAATGTGCAATCCATGCTTAAGTTAGGTCGTGCACAAGGTGTTGCGATGGCTGCAGGATTATCTAGAGATATACCTGTAACTGAGTATGCACCACGTAAGATCAAACAATCTATTACTGGTAAAGGAACTGCTAGTAAAGAACAGGTTGCAAAAATGTTGCAAAGTCTGCTAGGCTTTAAAGAAATGCCTAAAAATCTAGACATGACAGATGGACTTGCGGCAGCGGTTTGTCATTTTTATAACAGCGGTAGGATAGAAGTAGGTAAAAGTTATACTGGTTGGGCTGCTTTTGTAAAGCAAAACGAGAAGCGCATTAAGAAATAATACAAAATTGCCATTTCTGTAACATAATTGTGAGATAGGAATCGCATTTTTGATATATAATTAATCCTATGTCCAATACAAACGCTTTAATCATATTTACTCGTAATCCAGAATTAGGAAAAGGGAAACGTCGTCTAGCGGCTACCGTAGGTGATGAAGCAGCTTTTGAGATTTATAAATTTCTTTTAAGTCATACCCGTGAGATTACAAAATCTGTAAATGCGCAACCGCAAGTATGGTATTCTGAAAAACTCCATCAAAATGATGATTGGGATAATGAGATTTACCAAAAACATGTCCAGCAAGGTGAAGATCTAGGTGTGCGCATGCAGCATGCTTTTGACACAGCATTTAAGACACATGATAAGGTTGTTATAATAGGCAGTGACATGTATGACCTTACAACTCAAGACCTAGATAAAGCGTTTGAATTGTTAGATAGTCGTGATGCGGTCATGGGACCTGCTATAGATGGTGGTTATTATTTGTTAGGATTTAATAAACAGGTGCCTGCAAATGTCTTTTCAAATAAAGAATGGGGAACAGAAACAGTACAGGCGCAAACTTTAAAAGATTTAAAAAACTTAAATTACACATTGCTCGAGCCACGTAATGATGTCGATTTTTATGAAGATATCAAAGACGTTCCAGCATTTCAACACTTTTTAAAACATATCAATGCTTAGTAAAAAACAACTTTCAGACTCTATAGAATATTTATCATCACAAGGTTTTGATGCTCCAGAAGTAGGTATCGTATTAGGTACCGGACTAGGTCAACTGGTCGATAGTATAGAAAATCAAAAGGTTGCTCATTATAATAATATTCCATGGTTTCCACTGGCAACGGTAGAATTTCATACCGGTAAATTGATTTATGGTGATTTAGGTGGTAAAAAAGTGGTCGTAATGCAAGGTCGTTTCCATTTATATGAAGGATATGATTTTTTAGATATTACATACCCGATAAGAGTAATGCATGGTTTAGGTGTTAAAAATCTACTGGTTTCAAATGCTGCTGGTGCGGTCAATCTAGATATGAAAAAAGGTGATATGATGGTTATCGATGATCATATCAATCTGCAAGGTGGTAGTCCTCTGGCGTTTAAGAACGTGAGCGAATTTGGAGAACGTTTTACGGACATGAGTGCACCATATGATGCAAATATGAATAACATATTGCTAGAACTAGCACAAGAACATGGCACCAATATGCATAAAGGAGTTTATGCCAGTGTAGTAGGTCCACAGTTAGAAACTAGAGCAGAGTATAGAATGTTGAAACTTATGGGTGCAGACGCTGTAGGGATGAGCACCGTACCAGAAATTATAGTTGCAAATCATTTGAACTTACCAGTTTGTGCCGTGTCAGTACTGACTGATGAGTGTGATCCAGATGATTTAAAAGCAGTAGATATTGAAGAGATCATTGCTATAGCTGGCGAGGCAGAACCTAAAATGGTACGTCTTTTTCAAAGTCTTATCGAGAGATTATAGAACTTTCCTGATGGTTGGTATATAGTTCACGTTATGCTAGAATTGTGATGTTCTTGTGATGTAATCTGGTTATATTTGATAGAATCAAGGGTTGTTATGTATCTTTTGTGCATACTTATTAAAACTCCATTCCAGTTTTTATCGTACATATTGCAATTATTTAAAGAGTATAACATCATGAAATTTATATACAGTATTATATCATTATTCATCCTATCTTCCTGTGTAGGCGGAAAGGATTTAAATTATACCAGCTTAAGTAATGGTGAGGAAATCACAGATGCTACTAGTACAGTTTTAGATCACCAGCCATGGGATGATCTATTAAAAAGACATGTAGACGATAAAGGGTTTGTAGATTACAAAGCTTTTAAAAAAGATCACAATGCACTGAATGAATACTTGCAATATCTTAATAACAACGCACCTACTAAGGCGACTAGTATCAATGAACAGTTTGCTTACTATATCAATTTATATAACGCAGCAACGGTAGATTTAATTTTAGAAAATGACATGCCAGCAAGTATTAAAGACATTAGCGGACCGCTAGGTCAGGTATGGTTAGTAGAGCATGTAATGATTAATGATAAAGCTTATTCTCTTGCCGCAGTAGAAAAAAATGTATTGCAAAAAATGGGTGATCCTCGCATTCACTTTGCTATCAATTGTGCTAGTTTCTCCTGTCCTAAACTTCAAAACACTGCTTTTACAGCTACAAATTTGAACTCCTTAATGGATAAAGCCGCTGAAGAATTTATTAACTCAGATAAAAACGATTTGTCTGATGTGGCAAATCCACGTTTGAGTAAAATATTTGACTGGTATAAAAGTGATTTTACAGACACAGGTGTTACCATTATCGAATACATCAATAAATATGCAAATAGTGCGATATTAAAAGATGCTTCCATATCTTACAAGGATTATGATTGGTCTTTAAATAAACAATAAGATAAAAACCACTTTTACTTCCTTATCGTAGCTATAGTATGATTAGCATTATTATACCTGTTCTTAATGAAGAGCATTCTATTTATCAGTTATTGACGCATTTGGTTGAGAAATCAAGTAATATCAATACAATAGAAATCATTGTCATAGATGGTCATAGTATAGACAATACAGATGGTCAGGTTTCCGCTTTCGCGAAAGCGTATCCATCACTATCACTACAGTTTCATACAGCCTCAAAAGGTCGTGGTTCACAAATGCATGCAGGATTGCAAATCGCAAATGGTGAAATTCTTTATTTTCTTCATGCAGATTCTTTTCCGCCTCAAGATTATGATAAGTATATCATTCAAGCCGTTTCTCAGGGAAATCCCGCAGGCTGTTTCCGTATGCGATTTATGAGTTGGAATTGGTGGTTAATCATTATAGGGTGGTTTACTAGATTCTCATGGCGTGCCAGTCGTGGTGGTGATCAATCACAGTATATTACTAAAGAGTTATATGAAAAGATAGGTGGCTATAATACAGAGATTCCTATCTATGAAGACTATGATTTAATCCATAGATTATACGATCACGGAACCTATTATGTGATTCCTAAATGGTTAAAAACCAGTGCTAGACGTTATGAAGAAATAGGCGTTTATAAACTACAATGGTTTTATATCACTATTTATTGGAAGAAGCGTAATGGCGCTACTATAGATGAGATCTATGAGTATTATTTAAAATGGTGCCAGACCAGCGAGCTACAAAAGTCTAGTAGTCAGAACTAGGTCTAGGCCTCGCCATTCCACTCTGCATAAAACTGATTGAGGAAACCTTCCATATAATCATGTCGCTCTTGTGCCAGTTGTTTACCGGTTGAGGTATTCATGCGGTCTTTTAAAAGTAATAATTTTTCATAGAAATGGTTGAGTGTAGGAGCAGTACTTTTTTTGTATTGCTCTACAGTCATGTTCAAATCTGGTTTGATGTCTGGATTATAGATTGTTCTATTTTTAAAACCACCATAATTAAAGGTGCGTGCAATTCCTATTGCGCCCAGCGCATCAAGTCGATCGGCGTCTTGAATAATATCCAGCTCTTTGCTTTTAAATTTTTGTTCTTGATGTCCACCTTTAAAAGAAATGTATTTAATAATATTCTCTACATGTAGAATGGTATCTTCAGATAGGTTTTGTTCTTCTAGAAATTTGCGAGCTACTTGAGGTCCTATCGTATCATCTCCATCATGGAATTTAGAATCTGCTATGTCGTGGAGTAGTGCACCTAGCTCGATGATTAATAGATCTACGTTTTCTTCTTGCGCTGCGATGAGCTTAGCATTTTTCCATACACGTTCTATATGAAACCAGTCGTGACCACCTTCAGCATTTGAGAGTTGTTCTTTAACAAAATTGATGGTAGATAGGATGATGTGCTGCTTATTCATACGGTAAAGATACTACTCAGCTATAATCTTTCCGGCTCTTTTAAAAGCATTGTAAAATGCGGTGTCTTTTTTGAGGTCTGGACTTGTTTTCCACCAATCATTATTGCTGAATGGGCCGTGAAATATCTGTAAGGCATTTTCTCTTTTCTCTATGACTGTTCCAATTGAATCGGAAAACATTAGACCACATTCTAATACAAAATGAGATTTTCCAACATCCCATTTAGACATCGTACCGGCTCTATAAAAATTGAGTATTGGTTTTCTATCGATAGTTAACACTAGTTGAGTATCTGAATAAGAATCATTTATTTTTTTAATTATTCCAAAATACTCGCATGCTTTCTCATCTAAAATTAGTTCGTCACTAGTAAAATCAAACCCTTTAATTTGTTCGTTTGTTATTAATGGTTTCTTTCGTAAATCGATTTGACTGGAATTAAAAGTTCCATTTGGTGTCCATTTCCTATCGTCTGTTACTCGCAATATATCTTTAAATGCATTAGTAAATTCAGGGTCCATTTCAGTCATTTCTTCGGTGAAAACAAACGGCTCACCTTCATAACTCACTATTCTCTTATTAAGTTGATATATCTCAATAAGCGGTTTAGATTCCTCAATTTTTTCAGTACACGAGAGTAATGATAGTAACAGAATTATTACTGCAATATAATTTGACGGATTTTTCATTTATTCAGCTATAATCTTTCCGGCTCTTTTAAAGGCATTGTAAAATGCGGTGTCTTGTTTGAGGTCTGGGATGTTGTTTACCCAATCGTTATCTCGAAAAGGGCCATGTCGTAATTTAATGAAGTGTTTATAAGTGGGATTATCTTCTTCTAGAAATATGTCATTTGTTTGAAAGAAGAAAGGTGCATTACCAACTTCATCTGAAGAAATTAATCTGAATTTATAAAAGTTCAATATAATATTTTTATTATAGGTTAATACTAGTTGTTTAGCTCGTCTATATTTGAAGTCAGTATTTAGTTTGGTTGTCGCTGTTGAATCTAATACAATTGAGTTAGATGAGAAGTCATAACCTCTAATTTGTTTATTTGTAATTAATGGTTTTTCTTTTAAATCCTTAACTGAAGCCTTAAAAGCTCCATTAATTAATAACCCATATCTTTCACTATACCGATAATCTGTGGTGTCTGTTTGATTCGCTTCGAAAGCTTGAACTATTGCACTATCCAAAGGTACAGATTCATAACTCTCAACCCATTTATTCAACTCATATATCTCAATAAGCGGCTTCGATTCCTCTACCTTTTCAGTACATGATATACCAAGGATTAAAACAAAAAGAATGGAAAGTATACGCATTATATAAAAGTAACGAAAACTCATTAAATAAATTATCTAAACTAAACTTTCAATAATTATTGAAAGTTTAAAATATAAATGTATATTTGTCGTATGAAATTAGAAGAAGGGAAATATAAATTTATACAGGCTTGGGGTTCTTTAGGTAGTTCTTGGGGAATCTCAAAGTCTATGGCGCAAATACATGCCTTGTTACTTTCTTCTCAAGATGGATTGAGTACGGACGAGATCATGGAGCAAGTACAACTCTCTAGAGGTAATGTGAACACCAACGTACGTGAGCTTATTAATTGGAGACTGGTGCGCAAAGAAACAGTGCTAGGGGAACGCAAAGAGTTTTTTGTTGCGATACACGATGTGCATACCATCGCACAAAATATTATGGAAGAACGTAAAAGACGCGAGCTAGAACCTGTACGTCGATTACTCAACGAGCTCATCAACACTAAAATTGAAGGTGATGAAAAAGAAGTAGCTCACTTCCAAACACTACTTGCAGATCTTGCAGATTTTGTACACCAAATGGAAAACCTAACCAACTTAATGACTAAAATCAATAACAATAATTACATGAAAAAATTAATCAAGGCGATTTCTTAGCCTTTTTTATTTCAATAAAACTTTCAATTATTTCTGAAAGTTTAAAAACTACACTATTATGAAAACAATGTATCGAGTAAATCTGGTCTTAATAATCCTCAATTTATTTTTATTTCTCATTCCTTTTTTCGGACTGTTATTTATGATACCACTTGGAGCGGTTCAGGTGGTATGCAGTCTGTGGTTGCTCAGTCAATATAAAAGAACATCTAGTTCTATACAATGGATGAATAAATCTCACTTATTACTTACCGCATTAACACTAGGTACCATGTTCTTAGTAGGTAAAGACTATGTGCACTTCAGTTCTAATATGGAAGAAATGGTATTTATTCTAGGGATGATAATTTCTGGTCTTTTAGGTATCTACTTTATGTACATCTCTTACAGATGTTTTATAGAGAATGAAGAACAATTATCACTAATCACTAAATAGTTCTATCATGATCAAAAATCACAAACTTCTCATAGATCAACATTGTCCCATGTGCGCGGCTTATGGTAGCACCTTTACTAAACTAAACATGGTAGATGGAAATACGATTGATCCTTATCAAATCATTGATGAAGAACACACGCAGCATATAGATATGCATAGAGCAACTAATGAAATCGCACTGCATAACACACAAACTAAAGAAACTAAATATGGTCTGGACGCTATGTTTCATATAGTGTCTCAAGGACAACAATGGATTAAGGATATTTTATACTTTCCACTGTTTTTTATACCATTAAAATATCTCTATAAACTCATTACTTATAATCGCAAGGTCATTGTAGGTGGTACTTCTTTTCATCAAGGAGAACGCGCTTGTAATCCAGATAGAAATTTATTTTATAGAAGTCTTTTCATAGGATTGAGCGCTTGGTTTACCGCTGTGGTTCTCAATAGCTATTTCGGTCTGGTAGGTCAGTATTTTGGTTTTGAATCGCCGTGGTATATAGAGTATTTTATCTGTTTTGGACAGATCGCTTGGCAAGGAATCATGATTCAGTTCATCGCTCCTAAAAACGGTTGGGATTATTTAGGAAACATGAGTGCGGTATCTGCTTTAGGTGGTATATTATTATTGCCTGTGTTATTGCTCACTGCTTTTGTAACCTTGAGCGGTTATGCGCTTCTAGGTATATTTGGACTGGTAGTAGGTGTGATGTTAATGGAACACGTGCGTCGCTGTAAATCGATGCAACTCGGCTGGTGGCCTACTATTTCATGGGTCTTGTATCGCAATTTAGTACTCGTCCTTTTTACTTTAATGATCTTATCATGAAAATAATTATCGCAGGTGGCACAGGATTTCTAGGTATTTCACTGTCGCAATATTTTGAGAATAGAGGAGATGAGGTGATCACGCTTTCGCGAAAGCGTGATCCTCAAACCTCTTACTGGAATGGTAAAGATTTAGGAGATTGGACTGCCCATTTAGAAAATGCAGATGTCCTCATTAACCTCTCGGGAAAATCAGTAGATTGCAGATATACTAATGCTAATAAAAAAGTAATATTAAGTTCGCGCATCGATAGCACTAGAGTTCTGAATTTAGCGATGACCAATGCTATCAACAAGCCAAAGGTGTTTTTAAACGCAAGTACCGCAACCATCTACATCCATTCTGAAACGCAAATGAATACTGAAGAAAATGGTATTATAGGTGATGACTTCTCTATGGGAATAGGCAAGGCATGGGAAAAAGAATTCTTTTCAACCACTATTGAAGGTGTGCGCAAAGTAGCGTTGAGAACCTCAATCGTTTTAGGAAATGATGGTGGTGCATTGCCTAAAATGAAAGCTATTACTAGAGTAGGAATGGGCGGTAAAAATGGTCGTGGTAATCAGTTTGTAAGCTGGATTCATATCAATGATTTTTGTAGGTCTATTGAATTCTTAATTCAATCTGATTTGGAAGGTGTAGTAAACATCACGGCACCTAAGCCAGAAACAAATGCAGATTTTATGAGGCAATTGCGTAAATCTATGAATATACCATTCGGTATCTCGCAACCTATTTGGTTACTAGAATTAGGGACATCCATTATAGGAACAGAAACAGAGCTGCTTTTAAAAAGTCGTAATGTGTATCCGCAACGCTTGCTGGATGTTGGTTTTCAGTTTAACTATGATAATATAGGTCTTTGTTTAAAGGATCTTAGTTAAGCTTGTATTCTACATAATAGGCAGGATCTGTTTGAATAACAGATTTATCTGAAGGTAGTTTTAAAACTTGTTTTGACGCTGTTGGATTTATAAGTACTATTTCATCATCGATTACAATGCGTATGGGTAACTTAAAGTTGTCTACTATATTTTCCCAGTGATAACTTAATTTGTTTTTTTTCTTTTTGAGAACCAGTTTAGGGATTTTGGTATTTCTTAAATACTGATTAAAAAAGCCTTCTAAATCTTGACCTATAGATTGAGATAAAAAATCTTCAATATCTTGAGTGGAGACAGTACTGTGATAGAAAACTTTATTCATGTCTCGCAATATTCTGCGCCATTGATCTTTATCATTCACCAGCATTCTTAAGGTATGTATCATGTTTGCACCTTTGTAATACATGTCGCCAGATCCTTCGTGGTTCACGTCATATTCACCTATCAATGGTCTGTCATTTCGAATACTGCGTCTGGTACCTATTACATATTCATTTGCTGCTGTAGTACCATAGTGAAAATCCAGGAATAAACTTTCGCTATAAGCGGTAAAGCTCTCATGAATCCACATGTCTGCGATATCTTTATTTGTAATATTATTTGCAAACCATTCATGTCCAGATTCATGTATGATGATAAAGTCAAACTTCATTCCCCAACCTGTACCAGATAAATCTCTGCCTAGATAACCGTTTCTAAATCGATTCCCGTACGTCACAGAACTTTGATGTTCCATGCCCAGATATGGAACTTCAACCAGTTTAAAACTATCTTCATAGAATGGATAAGGCCCGAACCAGTGTTCAAACGCTTCCATCATTCTTGTGGCATCTTTAAATTGTTCTTGAGCTTTCTCTAGATTGTCACGCAGTACATAGTAATTCATATCTAGACCACCTTTTTCTCCTTGATATACTTCATTAAAATTAACATAATCACCTATGTTAATATTGACCCCATAATTATTAATGGGATTTTTTACAAACCAGTGATAGGTTGTGGTATTGTCATCTTTAGGTTCTGTTTTAATCAATCGACCATTAGAAACATTCATGAGTGGATTAGGTACATTAACACGTATAGCCATGCTATCAACCTCTTGATACATATGATCTTTATTAGGCCACCATACACTAGCGCCCAATCCTTGACAAGAAGAAGCCACAAAGTCATTATCATTTCTGTCTTTTTTCCATGATATTCCTCCATCCCAAGGAGCATTTCTAGCCTCGCGAGGATTACCTTCATAAAAAACTTGAACTTGGTTAATCATACCAGGCAATTGTTCTTTAGTCAGTTTTATAAAGTGAGCATTTCCCTCGTGTCTTATTTCAAGATCGCGCCCATCTTGAACAGCCCTAGTCATATTTAATGGTGATTGTAAATCGACCTGTAAGACATTATTAGGTTGCAGTACTTTATAATGTATCGTATTAGATCCAGCTATATATTTATCTGCTGGTGTAACTTTTATATCGAGATCATAATAGGTGATATCCCACCAGGCGCGTTCAGGCGTGATCGAGCCACGTAAACTGTCTTGATGTGTGAATCCTTTTTTATTCTGACCTAGTTGAGCATGGTTTAATTGAGCCATGGCAACAATAAAAAATACCGTAAATATCGATTTTAAATGAGCCATATTTTTAATTTCTAATTTGTAAATAATTTTTTGCTACAACCTTTTCACCTTCTTTCCCTTGTGTTGTAAAGCGTTTTGAGAAGTCGCGATGTCTACTGTCTTCTGCATGGTGTTTCCATAAAAAACCACCTGCAAACCATTCTTCTTTCCAGACGGCATCATATAAACCTTGTAAAAGAATTGCTTGTGCTTTTTGATTTTCTAATCGGTCTTCACCAGCATTTTTCCATGGTTCAAGACCAGCATAGTCTGCACTTATATATCCATACTCAGCAAAAAGAATTTTTTTATTCAGCTTTCGCGATAGCGTGCTTAACTCATCCACCCATTTTTTCCATGACTCTTGAATGGTAAGTGGATGAGGAGTTTTTTCTTTACTTACGGGAAAATAAGCATCAACGCCTATGTAGTCTAGTTGCTCCCAAAAGTGAACGTTTTTATAGCTATCCCAATTTCCTGCATAGGTCAGTTTTCCTTTGTAGATACTACGAATCTTATGAATCAGTTGATCCCAATATTGGGGTCTTAGTTCAACAAAAGAATCTAATTCGGTACCTATACAAAACATTGCTACATTTTCACTAGCTGCTATATTTACAAATTTCATGATATAATCTGTGTAGCTGTCTTCTAGGACTTTCCAGTCATCTTCTGTTTTTAAATTAATTTCACCGGTGTATGATCCACGACCTATCCATATTTGTGGTTTAAGTAATACATCTAGATTTTGATCATTCATATGTTTTATGGTGGCTTTTACACCTGTAGGTTTCTCGCCCCACCAACCACGTTCTTCTTCATAGTTCACTTGTGGCTCTTCTAAACTGCGCATCCATGCATATGGTACAATAACCGCATAATTTGCATTATAATTTTTAATAGGTGTAATGCCAGTAGAGTCTATAGGATTGCGAGTTGCTACTAACGTAATCCCATTAATTTTTTCTTCTTTCTGTAAATCTTGACCATTGCAAGAAGTAATGGTGACTAATAATAAAAGATAAAAGAGTGATCTCATAAATTGTGTTCTATGTGGAGCTGTAAATATAGAGCCTAACTTTGATTCAAGCTCCAGTCGTATTTCTTAAATTGTAGACTAAAGCCCGCTGGAATCGTTTTATCAGTATACTTATTGATAAAATTTAAGACCGTCTTATACTTCTTAAAATCGGACTGATACCAGTCAAATATTTTAGAAACAGACGCTGTTTTCTCATGCATGTCAATGGTTATGAACTTAGAGTTATTGAGTGTTGTTTTAGTTATTTTGTCTAGTCTAGACTCTATATTCTGACCATTAAAAATAGTATCTTTAAGTGGTGGGCAAGAAATAGCACCACACACTAAAGCAAAATGTAATCTTGCATCTGGAAATTTTTTAAAAAGCCAATTTTTTTCCAGATCATTGAGTGTTAAAGACTTTCCAGCTATCTGATGTTTAATTTTATCAAAAAAGCCATTGATATCCATAACTGATGATGTAGGGTAGTTTTCTACAATAGAAATAATGACAGTCATGTTATAAGCATTAATTAAAAAGGCTTTAAGTTCTTGTGGGCTTAGCTCATCGAGCTTAGTTTTTGAGAGACTTTCCTTTAAAATATCAATAGTTTTCGTGTCCTCTTTAAGATTTTTATAATCTACTAGACCACCACGCACATATGAATTGAGAACATATTGAGAACGTTCCTGAAACACATCTAGTTGTGCACTCATCATTAATGATGTCAGTAAAATGAGAAATGTGATGTTTATGTGAACTCTTTTATGCATTATTGTTTAAATTGAGATTCTATTTATCAAATGTACATGTAGGCAAAAATCAATAATTGAGCCAACTAGTTAAAGTTACACTTTAAGAGGTTTATAATCCTAAAAAGTATGCAAAGACTCTTAAAAGGGAATTATGTACTACTATCTAGGGTAAATGCATAAAGCAACAACTGATAACAAATCTTTAATTTGTCGTCACCAACTAAAATCACCACTTATGGAACATATCGTCATTATAGGAAATGGTATCGCTGGAGTTACTGCAGCTAGACATATCCGTAAATTGTCTGATAAAAGAATAACAATCATCAGTGCCGAGTCCGAGTTTTTCTTTTCTCGTACAGCATTGATGTATGTCTATATGGGGCATATGAAATTTGAGCATACTCAACCTTATGAGAATGATTTTTGGGCAAAAAATCGTATCGAATTAGTGCATGACTATGTACACACGGTAGAAACAGATGCAAAAAAAGTTCATCTTAACTCTGGTAGAGATATTATGTATGATAAGCTTATTCTTGCCACAGGTTCTATTTCTAATAAATTTGGATGGCCAGGTCAGGACTTAGAAGGTGTGCAAGGGCTGGTGTCTAGACAAGATCTAGAACAACTAGAAATAAGTGCTCCTAACAATAAAGTATGTAAAAGAGCTGTGATTATAGGTGGTGGATTAATAGGAGTAGAGCTCGCAGAGATGATGGCATCTAGACAAATACCTGTCACTTTTTTAATAAGAGAAAAAGGTTTCTGGAGCGGTGTCTTACCTATGTCTAATGCCGAAATGATTTCGCGTCACGTAAGATCACACCACATTGATTTGAGAGAAGAAGAGGAAATGGCAGAGATCATAGCCGATGATGCTGGTAAAGTAAAGGCTATTATTACTAAAAAAGGAGAAACTATTCCCTGCGGTTTCGTAGGACTTTGCGCTGGTGTAAGACCACGTATAAGTTTTTTAGAAAACTCGGGTATTGAGTTGCAACGTGGTATCATGGTTGATCGTCATTTAGAAACTAGTGTAAAAGACGTTTATGCGATAGGTGATTGTGCGCAGCAAAGAGACCCAGTAGGTGAACGTAAGCCTATTGAAGCTGTTTGGTATACTGGTAGAATGATGGGAGAAGCACTTGCACAAACCTTATGTGGTAACCCAACAGAATGGAATCCAGGACACTGGTTTAATAGTGCAAAGTTTTTTGATATTGAATATCAGACCTATGGTTGGGTATGGAGTAAGCCTAAAGAGGGACATGATCATTTTCACTGGCAGCATGCTGATAATAAAAGAGCAGTTACTATCGAATATGACCTCGGTACGAGAAAATTTATAGGTATTAACACCTTTGGTATACGTATGAAACACCAAGTTTTTGATCAATGGTTAACTGAATCTAAAACAGTAGATGAGGTAGTAGCAAATCTTAATAAAGCTTGTTTTAATCCAGAGTTTTTTAAGAGACCTTTCCAAGAAATAAAACAGGCTTTCTCATCTAGTCAACACGTTAAAGCCTAATTTAATTAATAATATCACAATCTTAAATTCATTTGTTTTTAAGTATTGAAAACTATATAACTATGAGTGTATATCAAAGAAACATGTCTTTAACTGGTGAGCCGCCTAAAGCATTAAGTACTACAGAAAAGATAGCTAGTGCTATAGGTATGGTAGGTTTATTTATTCTAATACTTGCCTTCTTTAATGTTAATCTACCATGGAAAGGTGCCTGGTTAACTGCTGCGCTAGTACTTATCTCTGGTGGTATTATCGCTTTTGCCAGAGCTCAGTATGCTCATAAACAGGCTGGTATTAAAAATGATGGTGTTTGGTTTAAAGACTTGTCTAGTCGTGGTTTTTGGGGTTGGGTACTCGCTATCTTCCTCACCTCTTTTTATATCGTTTTATATTTCTTTCCAGCAACTCTAGGTCAAGGGACCGATGGAGCGGCAAATACTGGTCTTATAGGCTTATTTGATCCATTATCGTATTTGCTAAAAGGACAAGCAGCGAGTCAGTGGTTTGTTTATGGAACCTTGTATACGGTCGCTATTTTATCATTTGGTATCAAGTTTATTTTAAAATATCGTCATAATAGTTACGAGGTGATTCGTACTGGTAGTGTGATGTTTTTTCAAACCACATTTGCATTTCTAATTCCAGAGATTATGGCTGGATTAAATAGCACCAAAGATTTACCATACTACGATTTGAAAAATGTCTGGCCTCTTAATTATTATTTATTTGAACAGTGGAATGTAAATGCATTATTAGTAAATGGCAGTCTTGGGATGACGATGTTATTATTTGGTGTTGCTTCTATACTAGTAATAACTCCTATACTAACCTACAAATTTGGTAAAAGATGGTATTGTAGCTGGGTTTGTGGTTGTGGTGGTCTGGCAGAAACTGCCGGAGATTCTTTCCGTCAACTGTCTGATAAATCTACCAGTGCTTGGAAAATTGAACGTTGGTTAGTGCATAGCGTTTTAGTCTTTGCAGTGATCTCTACTGTTGGGATTGTTCACTCCTATTTGCCTAAAAACAATATCTATAAAATATGGGAAGATGGTACAGTCGTTAAACAATACGAGACCTTTTTTACTCAATCTAATTTTTTGATATTGGTAGGTGTAGGGCTTACTGTAATATTTGCTTTGATATGGATATTCAGAAGAAACGAGTTAAAACAAGATGCTCGTTATGGTGCTATAGGGTTTCTATTTACCATTCTAGCCTTTATAGGGATTCACTTTATGGCTGGGACAGAAAATCTGTTTTTCTTTAATCATGGAGCAGTAAAATCTGCATATGGATTTTTAATAGGTGCAGTGTTCTCAGGTGTTATAGGGACTGGTTTTTATCCTATTTTAGGTAATAGAGCTTGGTGTCGTTTCGGTTGTCCTATGGCGGCGATATTAGGGCTGCAACAGCGTTTGTTTTCTAAATTTAGAATTACTACTAATGGTGGTCAGTGTATCTCTTGCGGTAACTGTTCTACTTATTGTGAAATGGGAATTGACGTGCGCAGTTATGCCCAAAAAGGTGAAAACATCGTTCGTGCTAGTTGTGTAGGATGTGGAATTTGTAGTGCCGTGTGTCCACGTGGTGTATTAAAACTAGAGAATGGGCCGTTAGAAGGTCGTATTAATAGTGAAGCAGTTCTTCTAGGGCAAGAGCCAGATTTGATGGAGTTATTAAGTAATAATAAGAAATAAGATTGACAGTTTTACGCTTTCGCGAAAGCGTAATAACCTAACTATCCTTCTGATACAATAGCTTTTATAATCATCGGTGCATGCACGCGACTGTTCTCTATAAACCATTTATGGGTCTCGAGTCCACCGCATATAACACCAGCTAGATAAATACCTTTTACATTAGTTTCCATAGTATGGGAATCATATACTGGAATTTTATGAGGTCCAGAAAGTTGTATGCCTATTGATTTTAAAAACTCAAAGTTAGGTTGATAACCGGTAAGGGCTAGTACTTGATCATTTGCAATAGTGTGAGTTTTACCATCTTTTGTAAACGTTACAGTGGTTTCATCAATACGTGTAAGTGTGGCATTAAAATGCGCTTTAATACTGCCTTCCTCAATACGGTTAATAATATCTGGCCGTACCCAATATTTAACTCGATCACCTATCTGTTCTCCACGTACAATCATGGTGACTTTTCCACCTTTTCTGTAAATTTCTAACGCCGCATCTACTGCACTATTACTAGCACCTATAACTACTGTTTCTAAAAACGCATATGCGTGTGGATCGTGGTAATAATGGTTTAATTTATCTAGATCTTCTCCTGGTATATTTAATTTTACCGGAATGTCATAAAACCCAGTGGCGATGATGATATGCTTACTAAAATATTCATCTTTTGAGGTCGTAATCGTAAACTCTACATCTTTAGTAACAGCCATTACTTTTTCATAAAGGCGTATCTCTAGCTTTTTAGATGTTGCTATACGACGATAATATTCTAGCGATTCTTGTTTGCTAGGTTTAGACTCTTTAGATATAAATGGAACTTCATCAATTTCAAGCTTTTCACTAGTCGAGAAGAAATTCATGTTTACTGGATAATGATATAGCGAGTTCACCAGTGCACCTTTTTCTATAATAAGATAGCGTAAACCAGCTTTTTGTGCCTCTAGTCCACAGGCTAAACCTATAGGACCAGCACCTATAATTATAACATCATAAATGATTTTGCTATCCATTAATATATAAGTCGATGTTAGTCGATATCATTACTCTAGATGGAAGGATTAACCATGCTTTTAAGTCCAGCTATGGTAGCGACTTGATCACTTGATTTAAACACATAACTACCTGCTACTAGCACATCTGCACCAGCATCTACAAGTTGTTTTGCATTTTTATCCGTAACACCACCATCTATTTCTATAAGAGTATCGGCACCTTTTTCAGTAATCATGTTTTTAAGCTCCTTTACTTTATCATAAGTATTTTCAATAAAGCTTTGACCACCGAAACCTGGATTCACACTCATGATACATACCATGTCTATATCTTTAATCGTGTCTTTCAATAAACCCACAGAAGTATGAGGATTTAACGCTACACCAGCCTTTATTCCATGAGATTTAATCAACTGTAGTGTTCTATGTAAATGTGTACACGCTTCATAATGTACTGTAAGAATATCACAACCTAAATCTGCAAAGGTCTTTACATAACGGTCAGGATCAACGATCATTAAATGACAATCTATAGTTTTGGTCGCGTGCTTTGCGATATCTCTTAAAACCGGCATCCCAAAAGAAATATTAGGAACAAAAACACCGTCCATAATATCAATGTGAAACCAGTCAGCCTCAGAACGATTGATCATTTCTACATCACGTTGTAGGTTAGCAAAATCTGCGGCAAGTACTGATGGTGCGATAAGTTTAGACATCTTGTGTGTTTTAAAGTTTTGCAAATTTAGGTTTTTGTGATGAGTTTTTCAGATTAATTGCTTGTTGAATAGTAAGCAAAATCAGGCTGATTATAAAGAAAGTTCAATACGTTTAATTGTAAGAATAAAGTATTTGAATCTTTATTAAATATAATATTTACAACGAGTTAAAAATATGCAAAAAGCCTATTAATGAGTTCTTAACAGCTTGACTACGAATGTTTTTTTTTTTTGATTTGAACAAGATTTGCAAATCTCAATGAAAATCCCCTAAAAACGAGGTAAGCCGAAAAACGTTAAGAGTAGGCGTTACATATTAAATTTATTAAATTGAAAAAGTATTTTAAATTTTTATCATTTCTATTTTTAGGATTTTGTTCAATATTAAATTCTTGCAGTAAGGAAGATGTAAATAATGAAAGAGTATCGCTTAATTCTGAATTAAAAATCACAACTGGAAATCTCACTTTCACCAATAATAATAGATCATATGTTTTTAATGAGAATTATTCAAATCCTAATTTTATCATTGAAGAGGGAACGGGAATATTTCTTTCCGAATCAATTGGCTTAATAAACGTGATTAATCAGCCGGATGGATCGATTTCTCTTTCTAGTGAAAACCTCCCGTATGATATTACTATTGAAGAAAATTCAAGTTTAGATTCTTTCAATGCAACATTTAATAACGTGACTAAAGAGCATTTCGTTTTCAATTCAGGTTATAGTAATATAAGTAATTACTTGGATGATATAAGAGCAATAGGTTCTTTTAATAGTGCTGGATCTTATCAAACTATGGCATGTCCTCCATGTGTTGTTCTGGTAGTGTATCTCGTTGTAGACTCTTTAGCTGATCATTGTGATAATATAATTGAGACAGGAACTAATGCATGTAGAGGTGAGGATAAATGTTTTGATGTTGGTGTATGTTCGGTAGAATGTAAAAAATGTTAAAAGATTTAGCGATGGACAAAAAAACAAGAAATCAAGCGTTATTAACAATTACATTGCCTCTTTATATTTCCTTAATTATCTGGATTGTTTTAAGGTTTTCTTACGGTGATTCGATACCAATGTTTGTTGCAACGATAGGTGTTGGTATTTGTTATTATTTTTGGATGGTAAAGAAGTTCAAAAAGAAATTACAAAATCGTTTTCCTGAAACTAAAGATTATATAAAAGCGATAAAATATTATAGAAAATGGCATATTCTTTGTTAATATTACTATTTTAAAAAAAAATGCCTCTTGAAATTTCAAGAGGCATTTTAAATTTATAATTTTTCGCAAAAGCGAAACAACAATCTAATTACTCAGATTTAGAGTCATTATCACGACGTGGTCTATCATCTCTACGACGGTCGTCACGTCTTCCTCCACGGCGATCGTTAGAACGACTGTCATCACGCTTGCGTGGTGGACGCTCTACCCAACCTTCTGGTTTTGGCATACATTCTTTACGAGATACTTTTTGCTTTTTAGTACGTGGATCTACACCCATGTATTTTACATCAAGAACATCTCCTACTTTAAGAACTGTAGATGGATCTTCAATACGCTTGTAATCAAATTCACTTACGTGAAGTAAAGTTTCTTTACCAGGACGTAATTCTACTACAGCACCAAAGTCTAGCATTTTCACAACTTTAACACTGTATACTTCACCAACTGTTGGCTCAAAAATAATATTTCTGATTTTTTCTAGAGCAGCGTCAATCTTAGCACGATCTGTACCAGCAATCTCGATAACACCCATATCACCATCTTCCTTGATGTTGATGACAGTTTCTGTTTCTTTTTGCATCTCTTGAATAACTTTTCCACCAGGTCCTATTACAGCACCGATGAATTTACCTTCGATCTCTAAAGATTCCATTTTAGGAGCATGTGGTTTCACATCTGCAGCAGGTGCAGGGATAGTGTCCGTTAGTTTTCCTAATATGTGCATACGACCATCTCTAGCCTGCATTAAAGCATTAGTAAGGATTTCATAAGAAAGACCTTTTACTTTAATATCCATTTGACAAGCTGTGATACCATCTTCAGTACCTGTAACTTTAAAGTCCATGTCTCCTAAGTGATCTTCATCACCTAAAATATCGGAAAGTACGGCATAGTTACTACCATCAGTAATCAATCCCATAGCGATTCCAGAAACTGGCTTTTTCATAGGTAAACCAGCATCCATAAGAGCCATTGTACCAGCACAAACTGTTGCCATAGAAGAGGAACCGTTAGATTCTAGTACTTCAGATACTACTCTTACTGTATAAGGAAGATCCTCTGGTAACATTTTCTTTAACGCACGTTGTGCAAGGTTACCGTGACCTATCTCTCTTCTAGAAGTACCTCTTAATGGGCGAGCTTCTCCAGTTGAAAATGGTGGGAAGTTATAGTGTAGGTAGAAGCGCTCTTCTCCTTCTTGTGACGCCATGTCTATAACATTTGCATCTCTAGAAGTTCCTAAAGTTACTGTAGCAAGCGCTTGAGTTTCTCCACGAGAGAAAATTGCACTACCGTGTGTAGATGGAAGGTAATCTACCTCACACCATATATCACGTATGTCTGTAGTCTTACGACCATCTAAACGTATACCTTCATTAAGTAGTACATCACGTACTGCCTTTTTGTGTGTTTTGTTGAAATATTTAGAGATTAGATCTCCATTTTCAGCTTGATCCTCTTCTGAGAAAGTTGCTTTGATTTCTTCTTTAATTTCAGAGAATGCTGCGCTACGTTCGTGCTTTGCACTTCCTTTTTTAGCAACATCGTACACTTTTTGGTAAGCTAATTCTGCAACCTTAGCCTCGATATCCGCATCTTCTTTTTCTCCTTCGTACTCACGTACTTCTTTTTTACCTACTTGCTCTGCAAGGGCAACTTGAGCAGCACATTGATCCTTGATAGCTTCGTGAGCGGCTTTAATGGCAGCGATCATTTCTTCTTCAGAGATCTCTTCCATTTCACCTTCTACCATCATTACAGAGTCTGCACTAGCACCTATCATCATCTCTAGGTCTGCAGCTTCTAATTGTGCATAACTAGGGTTGATTACAAATTCACCATCTACACGTGCAACGCGTACTTCAGAAATAGGACACTCAAATGGTAAATCAGATAATTGTATTGCAGCACTCGCCGCAAGACCAGCCATAGCGTCTGGCATTACTTCTGGGTCATGAGACATCAACTGAATCATTACCTGAACCTCTGCATGGTAATCTTTAGGGAATAATGGACGTAATACACGGTCCACTAGACGCATAGTAAGTACTTCTCCATCATTAGGACGTGCCTCACGCTTGAAGAATCCACCAGGATATTTACCGGCAGCGGCAAATTTCTCACGGTAATCTACAGTAAGTGGAAGAAAATCTAGTCCAGTAGATTTGTAGCTGGACACTACAGTTCCTAGAAGCATTGCTTTACCACATGTGATCACAACAGATCCATGTGCTTGTTTTGCAAGCGCTCCAGTTTCGATAGTGATATCTGGCCCATTAGCCATTTTAATCACTTGTTTAAAAACTTGTGGTTTCATAAATATAGTTAAACGTTAATCTCAAGTTGTGAGTAGAGAAGGCGTTTACTTTGTGAGAAACCAGCTTTTGTAATGTCGCGATGATTTGTTTTAATTCTGCTTTCGCGAAAGCGGAATAGAGATAAGCTCTCCTACTTATATAAAATAAAAAAGGGGACACAAGGTCCCCAATTCTTTACTTTCTAATACCTAAGTCCTTAATCAACTCACGATAAGCAACGATATCTTTCTTCATTTTGTAATCAAGAAGAGAACGTCTTTTACCTACCAGTTTCACTAGACTACGCTCTGTATTGTAGTCATGACGGTTGTTTTTAAGGTGTCCTGTTAAATAGTTAATACGGTAAGTGAATAATGCGATTTGCGCATCAGTGTTACCTGTGTCGTTTGCGTCTTTTCCGTACTTTGCGAAAATCTCTGCTTTTTTTTCTGGAGCTAAATACATGCCAAAATTATTTTATAATGAATATTATGTACGTCAGATGATCTGACTTCACGATAAGACTTGTTCTTAAAGTGGCTGCAAAGATACACTTTTAATTAAATCCAATTACTCTATAAATATCTTTAAATTAAAAACGCCTGTGATTTAAAATTACAGGCGTTTTATAAATTTAAATTTTCAGTGCTAAACGATTGGTACCTCTCTATTAAGTATCAAGTTCAAGTAAAGATTCACTTTCTCTTTCAACTCATGTCTAGGCACGATAAAGTCTAGGAACCCTTTTTCTAGTAAGAACTCTGCAGTTTGAAAACCTTCTGGTAATTCCTTACCGGTAGTGTCTCTTACTACACGTGGTCCTGCAAATGCGATTAGTGCACCAGGTTCTCCTATATTGATATCACCTAGCATCGCAAATGATGCTGTGGTACCACCAGTAGTAGGGTCTGTACAAAGTGATACATAAGGTATTCCTGCATCTGCCAGTTGTGCGAGTTTGGAACTAGTTTTTGCTAATTGCATTAATGATAATGCGGCTTCCATCATACGAGCACCACCAGACTTTGATATGATCATAAATGGAATGTTGTTTTTTAAAGAATAGTCTGCTGCACGAGCGATTTTTTCTCCTACAACACTACCCATTGATCCACCTATGAATCCAAAATCCATACAGGCAACAACTAGGTCATGTCCACCGGATTTACCTACAGCAGTTCTTACTGCATCTTTTAAACCTGATTTTTTCTTAGCGTCTTCTAGACGATCCACATATTTTTTTGAATCCTCAAATTTTAATGGGTCCTTTGAAGTCATTTTTGCATTAAGTTCTTTGAACTTATTATCGTCAAAAAGGATTTCAAAATATTCATTACTACCTATGCGCACGTGGTATCCATCTTCTGGACTTACATAGTAATTATTCTTTAATTGCTCTGCGTCTACAATTTTACCAGTCGGTGATTTATACCACAGACCTTTAGGAGTATCTTTCTTTGCCTCAGTAGGCGTAGTAATTCCTTTTTTATCTCTTTTAAACCAAGCCATATCTTTTTCCATAAAAAAAGCATTTAAATCATTAATGATTTAAATGCTCGGGTTGTTCTATAATGTATTGATGTTGTTTAAGTCTTCAAAGGCAGCTTTTAAGCGTGCTTTAAAACTTTCTTCACCTACGCGTAACCATTTGCGTGGATCATAGTATTTTTTATTTGGAGCATCTGCTCCAGTCGGATTTCCTATTTGTGATAGTAAAAAATCATTGTTTGTATCCATATAACCTTTTACACCTGTAGCAAAAGCCCATTGTAAATCGGTATCGATGTTCATTTTTACAACACCATAACCTATTGCTTCTCTAATTTCTTCTAGTGTTGAACCTGATCCGCCATGAAATACAAAGTCGATATGATTGTGCTCAACGCCATACTTTTGGGTGATATATTCTTGTGAATTCTTTAAAATCTTAGGAGTTAGTTTTACATTCCCAGGTTTATATACACCGTGTACGTTACCAAATGCTGCTGCGATGGTAAAGCGATCACTTACTTTTTTTAGCTCTTCATAAGCATATGCTACTTCTTCTGGTTGTGTGTATAATTTTGATTCATCAACATCACTATTGTCTACACCATCTTCTTCACCACCGGTAATACCTAACTCTATTTCTAGAGTCATGTCCATTTTAGACATGCGTTCTAGATATCTTTTACATATTTCGATATTCTCTTCAAGTGGTTCTTCACTAAGGTCAATCATGTGAGAAGAGTATAGTGATTTACCGCTTTCGCGAAAGCGAGTTTCACTAGCATCTAGTAATCCATCGATCCAAGGAAGTAATTTTTTTGCACAGTGGTCTGTGTGAAGTATTACAGTAGCGCCATATGCTTCTGCTAGTCTGTGAACATGTTCTGCTCCAGCGATTCCTCCAAGAATAGCAGCACGATGACCGTCATTGTTAAGTCCTTTACCAGCGTTGAATACACTTCCTCCATTTGAGTACTGTATAATCACTGGTGAGTTTAACTCTGCAGCGGTTTCCATCACAGCGTTAACAGTATTTGATCCTACTACGTTAACGGCTGGTAGGGCATAACCATTTGCCTTTGCATGGTTGAATATTTCTTGAACTTGGTTACCTGTGGCAACACCTGGTTTGATATTATGACTCATGATATTTCTTAAAGTTGGATTACAAAAGTAAGGAAAATATAGGCTCGATAAACCTGATACTAGAATGGATAATTGATACCTACATTAAATACTGCTTTAGGTATTTTTATCTCTTTAAACCACCTGCGACCTTCTTCTAGTGCTGGGTTGAAAGTTTTAAAACCTGTATCTAATCTCAAAACAAAAAATCCAAAGTCATATCTAATACCGAATCCTGATCCTACGGATATAGTAGAGAGGTCTGCAATTCCTTTAAACTGTGCGTCTGGGTTATCTTCATTATCTAACACGTTCCAGATATTTCCTGCGTCTACAAATAGGGCTCCTTTAAAGCTACCATTGATAGTAAAGCGATACTCACCGTTAAAAGCAAGTTTCATATTTGCTTCATTAAAGTCATTAATTCCACCAGTACTACCAGGTCCTAGTTCATATGCCTGCCATGCTCTGTTGTCGTTAGGGCCACCACCAAAGAAAGATCGAGTAAAAGGTATGTTGTCAGAATTGCCATATGGAATCGCTATTCCACCGAAGGCTCTTATAGCAAATACGTTATTACTGAAAAGCTGCCAGTGTTTTATATAGTCGATTTCTGTTTTTGCATATTGAGAGTATTCTACTCCAAATGCAGTTCTGTTTCCATCACTATTAGTAGGTTCTCCGACTAAAGAAGTGATGCCTGCTAATACATTTCCTGCAGACTCTACTCTTATACTGAACAAGGAGTAGTCATCGTCATAGATTCCTTTTTGTGTGTTTCTAATCCAGTTATAACTAGTTGATACAATAAGGTTGTTTTGTGTTAATCGATCCCTGCGCTCTTCTATATTACGCACTGTTTCTCTTTGGTCACTAGTAGTAGCGATACTGCCATTCAAGACATCTCTAGTGAATAAGGATGTCCCTTGTGGAATACTTAAATCATTATCATCATTCAAGTATATAGGGTTGTTGATGTTCAAATCTTCAGCAACGGCATTGAGACTATTATAAGTACTGTTGTATACATTAAAGAAATCTCCAGGATCAAGATTACGCACATATTGAGCGTTAATTAAATCAAATCTACTAGTGTTAGTAGGTTTGGGTTTCCATCGATAACTCAAAATACTATTAAAACTAGTTTTATCTAATCCTATATTGGTCTGGCTAACAAAACCTATAGATAGGTTAGTGCTAGGTGACATATATTTAGGAATTAATTTTTCTGTTTTAATAGGGAAGAAGAGTCTAGGGAAGCTTAAACGTGCATCTGCTCCATATTCTTGTAAATCAAAAAATCGAGAATCACCTGAAGCACCATCTGCGCTAGCACCTATACTTCCTCTAAAATTGATGTCTAATAATTCACTGCCTTGGAAAAGGTTTCTAATGACTAATGAGCTGTTTAGTCCTATTCCTAAAGCTTGAATATTACTATGTGTAGTTTCTGCACTATTTTTTAAGAAAAATTTCTTTTTTGATGTTAGAAGAATGTTTGCGATTAAGCTAACGCCGGTAGAATCTGCTGGATCCGGTTCTAATCTTATGGAAGGAGTATAAAAACTTTTTAATTCTGTAATTCTATTAAAAGTTCTGTCTCTGTCAATATCTCTATAGATATCACCTTCATGAAAGAAAATAGCGTCTGCAAGGACAAAATTGCGATACTTCTTTTCCCCGTATCTTATAATGTTAATGTTTTTGTATCTAGTAGTGTCTGGTATACTGCTGGCTAATGCTTCTTCATAATCTGGGTAGACATTGATTTTACTTATTTTATGAATAAGAAAAGGTTTTTTAATAATAGAATCACCATCCTTAATTTCTCTGTCATCTATAATTACAGCAATGTTTGCTTTATGCTTTGTGTTTACAGTGTCTCCTTCAAATTTGATGAATTCTTTTTCCATGTAAAAAATCCCGTTGTTGCGGAATAAGGTCATTAATCGATCTCGTTCTGCATTAAAATCTGGAGTGTAATATTGCTCGCCGGCAGTGATAAGTTGTCCTTGAGTATTTGCTTGATACAAAGAATCTACTAGTGGAGATGATATGCGAGTTTTAATACTGTCAACCTTATAGGACTGGTGTTTTTTAATTGTGTAGACAACTTCAGCACGTTGTTTTTTATCACTATCAATTATTTCATGGGTTACCTCGGTATTGAACCATCCTTGATTCCAGTACCAGGCTCTAAGTCTTTCTTTAGATTTCGTGATGTCATCTAATTCCAGTATTGCTGGTTCTTCTCCGGTACGTTTTATCCAGCTATTAAAGTCCACTAAACTTTGACCTAACTGAATAGTTTGTTTTTCTGATAAGATTTTATTGCGTCGCTTGAGACCGTTTGGGTTTTCTTGCATCCATTTTAAATAGATAGAATCTCTGTGTGGTCTTGCTAAATTGTAAAAGTGAAGTCCAACAGGAACGGTAAGAATTCGGTTATTAGGCTGCTGGACCAGTAAAGTTTTAACTCTAGGGTCTTTAGGGGCAACACTATCAACAAGAATAGTATTGTCTACCAATAGTTTTTTACCTTCAGGCACACGTTTTATAGCATTACAAGAAGTTAGGACTATGATAACCGTGATAATTAAACCTATTTTTGCAAGTAGACTCGATTTCTTCATATGGATAGTCAAAAATACAATTATAAATGGTTACAAAAAGCAGATTAAAGCTTCTCAAAAGTCTCTCACGTAAAAAGAATCGTGATGATCATCAGCTTTTTCTAGTAGAAGGTTATAAGTCTATTCTAGAATTATCTCAAACAGATTTAGTACGTCAACAAGTTCTTGTGACTGAAGGTCATCATGCATTAGATTCTTTACCTACTGATATTATCTCAAAAAAAGATATGTCAGGTGTCTCTACATTGAAAACGCCTCCAGGTTACCTCGCAGTATTTGAGATGCCTGTAAAAAAAGAAATTAATGTGGATGGGCTAGTTGTAGCGCTTGATGATGTTAAAGATCCAGGTAACCTAGGGACCATCATAAGGTTGTGCGATTGGTTTGATATCAAACAAATAATTTGTTCTGAAGAAACTGTGGATGTTTTTAATCCTAAATGTGTTCAGGCCTCGATGGCTTCATTAGGTAGAGTGCAAGTGGATTATGTAAACTTAGAAGAGTTTCTTAAAGACGCGCAGCCTGATATCTATACAACAGCTATGGACGGCACATCTATTTACAATATGAGCCTGCCTGAAAATGGTATTCTTGTAATGGGAAATGAATCTGCTGGTATTTCTGAAGAAATTATGAACTTGGGTAGTAAAATAAGTATTCCACAATACGGCTCTCAACCTAGTACTGAAAGTCTTAATGTAGCAATGGCTACAGCCGTAGTTTTAGGAGAATGGAGACGCTCTACTGAAAAGTAAAGTTTAAGAAAATCCCTCTAGATTGCATACTAGAAATGTTTCCAGTATACGGACTGTTAGGATCCACGTCTCTTACTAACTCGTCATTAATAGCAAATACTCCTCTTATTGAAGGCGTGAATTTAAAATAATACAAGTAAAAGTCAATTCCGAAACCTAATTCATAATTAAACACATTAGTCACCTGACGGAACTGATTTGCACTATTATCATTAGGATTCTCTTCATTACTGGATAGATTACGTGACCACGAGGCGCCACCTACAATAAAAGGTTTCCAGTTATTTAATCTTTTAGTTGAAAACTTAACTAGTAAAGGGACGTTGATGTAAGTAGAGGTGACTTCTCTTTCAAAATCACCAGGCATTGTAAATGAAGGGTCTTCAAAGTTCAAAGTTCTAGTCACAAAACTTATTCCTGGCTCTAATCTTAGGTTTATATAATTGTTGATTTTTAAATCACCAATTAGTCCTACATTAAAACCCATCGATGTTTCTACAAAGATATCATCTGTAACTTCATTATAATCAAATTTATAATCATAAGAATTAAGCCCTAAAAAATATCCCCAGGTATATCTTTTCTCATCAATCTGACCTTGTCCACCAGTGGCATCATTAGATATTTTTTCCTTTACAGATTGCGCACTAGCGACTTGAAAGCCTATCATCAGGCTAATAAGGATAAGAAATGACCTCATATGATTATTTAATTGCTTTGTAAATAGTTGATGCACCATGGAATTGTAAAAAATGTTCCACATTATTAAACCCAACTTTCTTTAAAATATTGTTGAAACGTTCACCATAAGGAAAAGTCGAGGCGCTTTTTTGAAGATATCCATAGGCTATCTTATCCTTGGAAAATAATTTACCTATAGTGGGAACGACTAATTTAGAAAATACATAGTAGCCTTGCTTAAATGGGAATTTAGTAGGGACACTAGTCTCAAGTATCACAAGTATCCCTTGAGGTTTAAGAACACGTCTTATTTCTGATAACCCTTTTTCTAAATCCTCAAAGTTGCGTACACCGTAGGAAACAGTAACAGCATCAATAGAATCATTTTCAAAAGGTAAATCTTCAGAATCTCCTAAAACCATCTCGATACGATTGTCTAGATCTTCCTTTTTAACTTTTATCTTGCCTACTTCAAGCATACCACTAGATATATCTAACCCTATAAGTTTAGAAGCATTCGTCTTTTGCGCCATTTGTATTACTAGATCACCAGTTCCAGTCGCGATATCCATAATCGTATCTGGGTTAGTCGCAGCAATCATGTCCACCACGTTAGCACGCCATTTTTGGTCTAGACCTAATGATATCATACGGTTAAGGCCATCATATTCTCCACTTATAGTGTCGAACATTTTAGTCACCTGTTCCTTTTTACTGCTATCTTCTTCGTTATATGGTTTAACCTCTTGAGCCACGATTCTAGTAATTTGTTACAAAGATAAGGCAGAGCAGTGAGGTTTGAGTAATTACGCTTTCGCGAAAGCAAAATATTAACAACACCTTACTAAAAATCAGCTTATCTCATTGGATTTTATAGCTTTCCAGTATCTTTGAATTATAGATTAGATTTTATGAAGATCATTATCGCCGGAGCTGGAGAGGTAGGTTTCCACCTTGCAAAACTCCTTTCTTATGAGTCGCAAAATATTACCTTAATAGATCCAGTTAAAGAAAATCTGCATTATGCAGATACGCATTTGGATATTAGAGCGTTGAGAGGTGATGCTACTTCTATTAAAATATTACAAGAGGCTAATATTCACGACGCAGACCTTGTTATTTCCGTAACCAGTAGCGAGACTACCAATATTACCGTTTGTGTACTGGCAAAACAGTTAGGTGCAAAACGTACCATTGCACGTATTACCAATACTGAGTTTTTAGATTTTCAGGATGAAATAGGTTTTCAGCAATTTGGTATTGATGAATTAATCTCTCCTGAATCTTTAGCTAGTAAAGAGATTGAATTATTGCTTAATCAAAGCGCCTTCAATGATAGTTATGAATTTGAAAATGGTGCGCTTACTATGGTTGGTGTTAGTTTGCAACGTACAGCACAATTTGTAGGTAAGACAGTTCAAGAAGCTGGTGAGATATTCCCAGAAGTACATTTTATGCCTATTGCAATACAACGATTTGGTACTCAATATACGTTAATACCTCGTGGTGATACGCAGTTTAAAGAAGGTGATCAAGTATATTTTATCACAACAACTGATGGCGTTGCAGAATTATACAAGCTAACAGGAAAGACGAAGCACGTGATGAAAAACGTCATGATCTTAGGTGGTAGTAATATAGGGAAGCAAACGGCAAAGCATTTATCTGCAAATGGAGTCAATGTTAAACTTATTGAACAAAACGCAGAAAAGGCTTTTGATCTTGCAGATGAATTATCAGAAACTCTAGTTATTAATGGAGATGGACGTAATGTTGAATTGTTACAAGAAGAAAGTATCCACGAGATGGATGCTTTTATTGCTGTAACAGGGAATAGTGAAACTAATATTTTATCGTGTCTTATGGCTCGATCTAAAAGTGTCAATAAAACGATATCTTTAGTGGAGAATATGGATTACTTCCAGCTTTCACATAGTATAGGAATCGATACTTTAATTAATAAAAAACTGCTCGCAGCAAATAATATTTTTAGATTTATAAGAAAAGGTGATGTTGTTGCGATGACCAAACTCAATAACATGAATGCAGAACTGCTGGAGTTTATTGTTAAAGCCGGAAGTCCTATGTGTGATAAGTTTATTAAAGATGTTAATATACCACGTAGTGCTATTATAGGTGGTGTAATAAGAGATGGAATAGGTAATATTGTCTTAGGTAGTTTTAAAGTTAGAGAAGGAGATCGAGTTGTAGTTTGTTCATTACCGCGCTCTATTAGTAAGGTAGAAAAGTTATTTTTATAAATGACAATGACTAAACTCAATTATCAGATCATCGCCTATATAATGGGGTTATTGCTGCTTTTTAATGGCGGTTTTATGTTGATATGTGCTTTGGTGAGTGCCATATATCGTGAAACAGAAGGTTATGAGATATTAGCAGCTAGTGCTGTTGCTATTTTATTAGGTGCTATCGTGATGTATCTAACGAGAAACCATGTGAAGGTTTTACATAAAAAAGAAGGTTATTTAATAGTTACTCTAGGTTGGTTAATCATGGCATTTGCAGGTACGATGCCTTATATATTTACTGGTTCCATAGGTAACTACACAGACGCGTTTTTTGAAACTATGAGTGGTTTTACTACTACTGGTGCTAGTGTTGTTAACGATATTGAGGCGATGCCAAAAGGGATTCTTTTCTGGCGCAGTTTAACGCATTGGATAGGAGGAATGGGAATTATAGTGTTAGCAGTCGCCATACTACCGCTTTTAGGAATAGGAGGAATGCAACTATTTGCGGCCGAGGCACCAGGTCCTAGTGCAGATAAACTACATCCACGAATTACTGATACCGCAAAAAGATTGTGGCTTATCTATGTTAGTTATACAGCTATAGAAGCAGTATTGCTACGTATAGCTGGAATGGGATGGTTTGACGCAGTAAACCACGCTTTAAGCACCTTATCTACCGGAGGTTTTTCTACTAAAAATGCAAGTGTAGCTTATTGGAACGATGCACCCGTGATACAATGGATTATCATCATATTCATGTTCATTGCTGGGATGAACTTTGTCTTGAGCTATTTTGCATTCAAAGGGAAATTCAGCAAAATTATAAGAGATACAGAGTTTAAATGGTATAGTGGATTTGTAATTGGGTTTAGTGTTATTGCGGGATTGCTTATTTATTTTCAAGCAGATGTAAGTTTATCAACAATTGATCATCCTATGGTATGGGGCGAGTTTGAAAGTGCTATGCGACACGCAAGTTTTCAAGTGTTAGCGATTATTACAACGACAGGATTTGTGAGTGCAGACTATACGTTATGGACGCCTTTTTTAACAATTATGTGTTTTGGGTTGTTTTTCTTAGGTGGTAGTGCAGGATCTACATCTGGTGGAGTAAAAGTGATGCGTCACATCATATTAATACGTAATGGTATTATGGAATTCAAACGCACACTGCATCCTAATGCTATTTTACCTGTGCGTTATAACGGTAAAGCATTACAGAGTGGTATCGTTTTCAATATCCTGGGATTCTTTATTCTGTATATGTTGTCGTTTATCATAGGAGCGACAGTACTTGCGGCACTTGGGCTGGATTTTGAAACGGCTATAGGTGGAGCTTTAAGTTCCTTAGGAAATGTAGGTCCAGCATTTGGATCTCTATCACCGGTTGATAATTTTGCAAATTTACCAGCACTGGGGAAATGGTGGTGTTCTTTTTTAATGTTGATTGGACGATTGGAACTGTTTACCGTATTGATACTATTAACTCCATTCTTTTGGAGGAATAGGTAGGGAATGAATTATAAAAAGATTAGCAAATTAATTAGTTACTGGTTGCGTCATAAACCTGAGGAGGTAGGACTTGTCTTAGATAGTTATGGTTGGGCTTGTTTAAGTGATTTACTTGAAGTGTTGGAATCAAATGGTATCGAATTGACAATTAATGATCTCCTTGATTTAAATTCTAAAACAGAAAAAATCAGATGGGAAATTGATATTAAAAAAAACCGTGTAAAAGCTACTCACGGACATTCTATATCTATCAAGAATGAGCTTCTATCAACAATTCCTGAGGTTGAAATTTACCATGGAACAAGTATAGAAAACTATCGAGGTATTGTTAAAGAAGGTATACGCTCAAAATCTAGACAATACGTTCATCTCACCGATTCTATTGAAATGGCTAAAAAAATAGGAAGCCGTCATGGTAAACCTATTCTATTTGAGATAGATGCCATTTCATTAATAAAGGATGGGTGGAGTTTTTATAGAACTGAACAAAACGTATGGCTTACGACTGATATTCCTGTTTCATACGTAAGTTTGCCTCCGTTTGATTTTAATTTAAATCAAGAAAGGATTGATTACTTTTCACGCCAGCTTAGACTAGAAGTTAAAAAAGGTCATAAACTCTTTAACGAAATAAATGACCTTATCTTTTTTACAGACTATGCTCCGAGGGAAGAGGTTTATTTTATAAATAAAAAAACAGACCAAATTCATTGTGTTCATTTTACCTTTGGCGCAACTAATGATCATTTTCCTTCTACGACCTCGTATGAGAGTACTGATGACTGGCTAATGAACTGCCTGCTTTTTGAACAAGATGATTGGTTTCTATTTCGGCTAGATTAAAACCTTTTCAATCCTTTTAATCGCTTCGGTGATTTGATCTTCGCTCGCTGCATAAGAGAGTCTTATACAATTAGGTGCGCCAAAAGCATCGCCCGTAACTGTGGCTACAAGTGCTTCTTCTAATAATAATAAAGAGAAATCTGTCGCATTTTCAATTTTATGACCTTTAATCGTTTTTCCAAAAAATGAAGAAATATCTGGGAATACGTAGAAAGCACCTTCAGGGATGTCTGTAACAAACCCATTAATTTTTGATAATAATTCGAGTATTAAATCACGACGCTTATGAAATGCGTCTACCATATATTGAATTTTGGAAACTGGAGCTTCTAATGCGGTAATGACAGCACGTTGTGCTATACAATTGGTTCCGCTAGTGATTTGTCCTTGCATTTTGTTACAAGCACGCGCTATCCATACTGGAGCTCCTATGTAACCAACTCTCCAACCTGTCATGGCAAACGCTTTACTAACTCCATTTATCGTAACGGTACGGTCATACATTCCATCCACGCTAGCTATACTTGCATGCCCACTACCATAATTGATATGCTCATAGATTTCATCGCTTACTACAATAATTTCTGGATAGTCTTTAAGTACAGCAGCCAGTCCTTCTAGTTCTGCTTGGCTATAAACGCTACCGCTTGGATTATTAGGAGAAGAAAATAAGATCATTTTTGTGCGAGGCGTTATAGCCGCACGCAATTGATCTGGAGTAATTTTAAAATTTTGTTCTACGCCAGCTCTTACTTCTACGGGAACACCTTCTGCTAGTTGAACAATAGCGGCATAGCTTACCCAATATGGTGCTGGTAAAATACATTCATCACCTTCATTAAGTAATACCATTGCTACATTTGCAATCGATTGCTTTGCACCTGTTGATACTACAATCTGATCTCTTGTGTATTCTAGATTATTATCTCTTTTAAACTTTAATATAACTGCATCTTTCAATTCTGCATACCCATCTACAGGTGTGTATGAATTGTAGTTATCGTTAATTGCTTGTATAGCAGCTTCTTTTACAAAGTCTGGTGTGTTAAAATCAGGTTCTCCTAGACTAAGCCCTATGATGTCTTTACCTTGCTCTCTCAATTCGCGTGCTTTTGCAGCCATTGCGAGTGTGGCGCTTACTGGTAAATTATTGATGCGATCAGATAGATTGTTTTTCATAGGATATGAGATTAGATTTACAAAAATATCATTTCATTAATTCCTAGCTTTCATTTCACTAGATTATTAATGCGTTATTTTTGCACAAAATATTGACAGTGCATCAAATCATAAAAAATTATTTTCCGCATTTATCAGATCATCAAATGGAGCAATTTGCCCAGTTAGGTGATTTATATGCAGAGTGGAACTCACAAATCAATGTGATTTCTAGAAAAGATATCGATCAATTGTATACTAGACATGTACTCCATTCTCTCGGTATAGCTTGTGTAGTACGCTTTCGCGAAAGCTTGCCTAATACGCCAGGTGGCACCAGAGTAATGGATGTAGGAACCGGTGGAGGTTTTCCAGGTATACCTCTTGCTATTATGTTTCCTAAAACAAATTTTCACCTTATAGACGCTATCGGGAAGAAAATTAAGGTTGTTGATGCTGTTGTAGAAGCTTTACAATTAAAAAATGTCACTACACAGCATGGAAGAGCCGAAAAGGTGAAAGGCAAGTTCGATTTTATAGTAAGTCGTGCGGTCACTAACATGCCTGACTTTGTGAGTTGGACACGTAATAAAATAAGAAAAGATAGCTATCACGAGATTGAGAATGGTATTCTATATCTTAAAGGTGGTGATTTAACTGAAGAGTTAAAGCCATTTCCAGATACTTATATTTATGAATTACCAGATTATTTTGATGATGAATTTTTTGAAACTAAAAAAGTAGTTCATCTGCCACTTTGATAAATAAAAAAAGACCTCTGTGATGAGGTCTTTTTTTTGATCTAATTTTTAAAAACTAGAAGTTTGTTGAGATATTTAAAGTAAGCCCAGTGTTTTCTGGCACAAATCTACATACACCACCTACACAAACTAATCCACCGCGCTGTCGGCCATAGTTCATAGCGACACGAGTTCTTCCTCTAGTATAACTACCACCAACAGAATAGTAATGTATGTCAGTCTCGTCATAATTATATAAATCAGTTACATACATGGATAGGTAGGGACTAAAAGCATACTCTGCTGTTGCAGCAGCCCAGTTTCCACGATCAGCATCGGTACTTAAATGTTGTAAATCCATTCTAACACTACGACCACCATCTAATTTATAAAGAGCATCTATAATGAAGGCGTCACCTCTTAAGAAATCTCCACTACCTTCAATTATTGTTGTGTTATATTCTGTGTGTACAGCAGTAAATATGGTTGAGAAGTTTCTGCTGAATCGTTTTTTGACTGCAACACTAGCTTCTTCAAAATATTTTTCATTTCTGCTCAGTAAAGATGCTTGATAAGTGTTATTTGTGACATCAAATGTTGCGTCTAATCCACTCCAATTAGCGTAGTTAAATTCAAATTTAGTACCGTATTTCCCACCTAATTTACTTCCTTTTTTTGCCGTGTAATAAACATCGATCTGACCACCTATTTCACCAGCTTTTCCTTCTCCAGGTGATACAAATGGTTGTGGTGCGTAGACGTAGATATTTGAAACGGCATAATCTTGTTGTTTTGTATATCCAGGAACGTAATTAATAGTGTTTGTTAGAAATGCGTTACCACTAGCTTCTCTGTCCGAATAGAAGCCCATATTTTCTACGGCTCTAAATGTGGCATTAATTCCTAAGCCTTTGGTAGCATACCCAGTATTTAATAAGAGAGCTCTACCATCTTGATAATTGTTATTGCTTACAAATCCGTCAAGAACAAAAGCATCTTGTTCTTTATAAACATATTCAGCTCCTAAGAAAAACTTACTAAAAGTTATATCTGCACGAGCACTATATGAACCAACGTCTGCCGGAAAGTTTAAGTCTGGACTGGTAGAGGTTTGATAACGGTTTACATAACTAGCTCCTATTTGTATTCCAGTTTCTAAATCTAGGGCGTTTGATAAATCTAATTCTGCATTTAGACCCGTGATCGTTCCTTCAGAAACCTCAAAGCCTACTCGTTGATTACCGGTAAAGGCTGTAGCTACTAAGTAATCTGTGAATTCATAATTAATGCGTACTCCTCTAATCGAGTTGTCTATTCCTAATTGTCTGTCTTCCCATGAGCGATAAATAAGTCCACTACCAAATTGGTCGTAAAAATGACCTCCGGTAATATCTAAACCTTCATGTTTAAAATTAAGATAGTACGTTCCGATATCATTTCCCTTAAAGCCTTCAAAATATCCTAGCAATGGATTGGGTGCAAATAATTCATATTGAATACCTGCGGTGAATTTATCATAAGAATATCTAAGAGTAAAGTAATTATTAGAGCGCAATTGATCCTGAGGTGCAACTGTACCTAGACCTTCATCATCTTGGTACCATTGACTATTAGATTCAAAGCCTCCAGAGAATGTTCCTCTATTTTCTTGCGCTATAGTTATTTGCATAGTAGTTAGAGCTACTATGGCTATCAATAATTTTTTCATTGTCAAATTGGTTGGTTAATATTGGCTGTTTGAGTTGTTTTATCCTGCAAGTTCTTTGAACTTATCAAATAATTCGTCTTCAGCACCAGGTGTGAAGCTTGAGTGACGATAAACGATAACACCATTTTTAATAATTAAGGTAAGTGGCACATTAGGATTTCCTAAGTGTCTTCTTACATCATTATTAGGGTCTAGTAATACTGTATATTCCCAGCCTTTACCCATTACTGCTGGTTTAACTCTGCGTGTTGAACGGGAATCATCTACAGATATCGCAACAAGTTCAAAATTAATTTCCTCTTGCATTTCTTCATAAACCTCGGCAATTGTATCTAATTCTCTTATACAAGGTACGCACCATGTTGCCCAAAGGGAAACAACGACAGTTTTGTCATCGCTTAAGGTAGCTAAAGAGATTTCTTTACCATCTAGATTTTTTAAGGTGATTTCAGGTAAGGATGTTTGTGCTTTTGCAAAAGCGAAACTGAAAATCAAGGCTACAATTAATAAGTTTTTCATAATATAAGTATAGTTAAGGTTTACAATGATATAAAGAATATAAGTAATTATCATGCCAAAGCGTTTTTTCTATCTACGTTATTTACAGATTTCTTAACATAAATTAGGATAATATTATGAAAACGTTATATTTGGACTTCCATAAATTAATGTTAAATAACAAACCAATGAAAACAGCAAACTTTTTAAAAATGATGATATTGTTCCTAGCAGTGGGAATAACATCATGTTCTTCAAATTCAACAGATGATGGCGGTGGAACTGGCGGTGGTGGTACCAATGGTGTTACTTTAGAGTCTAGTAAGACTAGAGTTTATGATAATACTTTAGTAAACTTTACAGTAAGAGATGCTTCTGGCGCAATAGTGAGCTCTCAAGCTGTTATAACAGTTGATGGAACTCCTATTACTGGGACTTCAGCTATTTTAACAGGAGTAGGAACTAAGAGTGTTCAAGCAACTTTAGGTAGTGATACTTCAAATACGGTAAGCGTGAATGTTATCAATCCATCTTATTCAACTAAAGCCTTGATTGAAGATTATACAGGAGCTTGGTGTGGATGGTGTCCACGTATTTCTCAGGGAATTATAGATGTACACAACATGTCTGGTGGTGAGGATGTTATAGCAGTCGCTGTGCATAATGGTGATGCTATGGCATTTCCATTAGAAGCTAGCATGAGATCTCAATTTGGTGTTACAGGATTCCCTACAGGTATCCTAAATAGAGATGCTCGTTGGGCATCTGTTAGTGGTGATGCAATGAATATAAGTCAACCTATGCAATTGTTAAATACAGTTAAGCCGGTAGGTCTTGCTATTAATTCTTCTGTATCTGGATCTACTGTTAACGCAACTGTAAAAGTTGGTTTTGACTTAGATCAAACAGGTATGAAATTAGTTGTAGTGCTATTGGAAAATGGAGTGGTTGCAGCACAAACTAACTACACAAGTAATTTTGGTGGAGGAAGTTCGATTCCTAACTTTGTTCATAATGATATCTTAAGAGCTTCTTTTACAGATATTTTTGGAGATGCTATCCCAGCTGATCAGCAAGTAGGTGGTGGAGTTTATAGTGTTGATTTAACGGCTAATGCTTCAGCAAATTCTACTGATTGGGATGTTGTTGCATTTGTTGTAGGCGCAACCGGTGAGGTTGTTAACGTACAAAAAGCTACTGTTGGAACTAATAAAGATTTTGATTAATAGTAATAAATTTTATTAGATTTTTTAAAAAGCGCTCTATATAGAGCGCTTTTTTTATGTTTCAAATATTCTGATTAATTATAGGTTTACAGAATGTTGGTAGAATAAAAAAGCCACGTCAACTGACGTGGCTTTTACTATTTAAAACTTCAAATGATTATTCCCCTAGGAAAGGATATCTATAATCTGTAGGAGTTACAAAAGTTTCTTTAATCATACGTGGAGAAACCCAGCGTAATAGATTCAATTTAGAACCTGCTTTATCATTAGTTCCAGATGCACGCGCGCCACCAAAAGGTTGTTGACCAACCACAGCACCTGTACATTTATCGTTGATATAGAAGTTACCTGCACAATTTTCTAAAGCTGTAGTTGCTTGAGATACGGCATAGCGATCTTGACCTAAAATAGCACCAGTTAATGCATATTCACTAGTTTCATCAACTAACTTCAGCATTTCGGCATATTTATCATCCTCGTATACATAAATAGTAATTACAGGACCAAATAGTTCAGTCTCCATAGTAACATATTTAGGGTCAGTAGTCACGATAACGGTTGGGTCTACAAACCATCCTTTGGATTTATCGTAATTTCCACCTATAACCACATCTGCATTAGAATCGTTTTTTGCTCCGTCAATATACTTAGCAAGTTTATCAAATGAGCCTTCGTGAATCACTGCTGTAATGAAATTACTCATGTCTTCTGGAGATCCCATTTTAAAACTTTCTACGTCAGTTCTAATAAGGTTTTCAACTTCTGACCACATACTTTGAGGTATGTAGGCACGAGATGCTGCACTACATTTTTGACCTTGGAATTCAAACGCACCTCTTACAATGGCTGTTGCAACTTGTGCAGGTACAGCACTACTGTGAGCTACTATAAAGTCTTTACCACCAGTTTCTCCTACAATCTTAGGATAAGTCTTATAGTTATTAATATTCTCACCTACTTTAGTCCAAAGACTTCTGAAGACAGATGTTGAACCTGTAAAGTGAACACCAGAAAAGTCTGGATGAGTCATTACTTCATCAGTCATCATTACTGGGTCAGTATTTACCATGTTGATAACGCCATCAGGTACACCAGCTTCTCTAAATACTTCAACAATTACTTGAGCACTCAACATTTGATGATCGCTAGGTTTCCACACACATACATTACCCATTAAAGCAGCACTTGCTGGTAAATTACCTGCAATAGCGGTAAAGTTAAAAGGAGAGATACAGTAAACAAAACCTTCTAGAGGTCTGTATTCTAATCTATTCCATGCGCCCGATGTAGATTCTGGTTGCTCAGCATATATTTCTGTCATATACTGTACATTAAACCTTAAAAAATCTATTAATTCACAAGCCGAATCAATCTCTGCTTGGAAAATAGTTTTAGATTGATTAATCATTGTAGCAGCGTTAATACGGGCCCTATAAGGGCCTGCGATAAGTTCTGCTGCTTTTAAAAAGATACCAGCGCGCTGTTCCCACGGTAGTTGTGACCATGTTTTACGTGCCTCTATGGCTGTGGCAATTGCTTCTTGTACTTCTTTCTTTCCACCTCTATGATAATTACCTACAACATGTTGGTGATCATGTGGTGGTCTTATAGCTGCAGTATCGCCAGTTTTAACCTCTTTTCCATTAATATATAGCGGTACTTCTGTGTTTGCATTCCACAATTCTTTGTAAGCTGCTAGCACTTGATCTCTTTCTACAGTTCCTGGAGCATATGTTTTAATAGGCTCATTTACAGCAACTGGGACTTTGAAAAATCCTTTTCCCATGATATGATTTATTTTATAATTTCGGCGTGAAATTACAAATAATAGCTTGCTTTACGGTTGTATTATAACCTAAAGAATTCTTAATCTAGTAAATGAGAAATTTGATTCCGCTTTCGCGAAAGCGGAATTAGAATTAATTAAGTGCAAAAGGCGCACTGAGTTTAAATGCAGGTATTACAACGCCAAACTTTTTAGTCGTAGCAAAATCAACCATGGAATAATAACCACTCATATTGCCAAATGGTGATGAAAGAAGGCAGCCGCTCTGATAAGTGTGCGACTCGCCAGGCTTGATGACTGGTTTCTGACCTATTACACCTTCGCCATCAACATGCTCAGTTTTACTGAGACTATCTTTGATTTTCCAATGGCGGGAAGTTAGTTGAACAGAGTTTTTGCTTTGATTTTCTATGGTAATAATATAGCTAAAGGCAAAGTTCATCTTATAGTTTTTATAAAATGTGCCTTCAAAACTGGTTTGTACAGAGATTTTAATTCCTCTTGTAACTTGTTGAATCATAGATTAAATACTTAGAAAAATACTTCCTAACATAAACAATGTGCTGCTTACCAATAATAATACGAAAAATACAAAATTTATAAATAGAAACTTTAAAATAGTCTTAAATCTACCTTGTTTGTAAAACTTGCGCATGGCTTTGTAAAGATATAAAGGTCCTATAATGCCAAAAAATAGTGATGCGATAATGTTAGTACCTGTAAAAGATTTTTCTGCGATGATCAGATAAAGTATCAGGAAGACAAAGGTTAAAAGATGAAAATTAAAAACCATGTGTTCCATATAATTCCATTTACCTCTTGCATAAATCAACCAAAAGAATAGACTCATAAAAGGGGCAAAGAAAAATAGAAACAACGGTACCTTAGGAAGTATGATGTTGATCATCTCAATAGGTTGATCTGTTAAGTCACTGAATTTTTTTGCTTTGTTATATCTTGTGATGTTTTGATTATCTAGTCGATGTCCTAATTCATTTAATGCTTCACTGGTACTCTTTGATGGATGATTACCATAGAAGTTTGCATAATCAGTTACTTGACTGAAGTATTTTGAAAGGTAGCTTTGGTTATCAAGTTTTTCTTGTGTGTAATAGGTGCGACCTATGTTTAAAGTGGTTGTGTCCTTTTCAATTTCTTCGATAGCTTTGTCAATCGCTAATTTTTGATAAAAATTTTGATTGTCACCTAAGCTGTCTTGCTGATTTTTAATGAGCTCAATCAGCTCTGCTTTGTTTTGTGTCGTAGAATCTATACTAATATTAAAAATCCCTGCATTATTACTTTTTTGACTTTTAAGATGCGAGGTGTCAGAAAATTGAATGGCTAATTGAAGAAGTAAAAAGAAAACAATACTTACGGTTAGAAAAAACCGAAATGGATTTGCATACTCAGTTCGTTTACCGTTACAATATTGCTCTGTAACATAACCTGGTTTTATGAGAATGTGCGTTATAGTACGCCACACTCTAGAGTCGTATGCGATAAAATTTGCAAAGAACTCAGTAAAAAAATCCTTTAAAGCCAGTCGCTTAGTTGTATTGAGTTGACCACATTGATGACAATATTTATCGGCTAGATCAAGTGGCGTGTCACAATTGAGACATTGCTGTCCTCTAAATTTTGCAAGTGATCTTACGGTAGGTTTCATATCGATGGTTAGTCGATGTAAAGATATTGTAAAAGATCAAGATCATATTGCACAGTTAGAAATGAACTCTGTCAAAACTTTTCGTAAAATTTTGTTAAGCAAGTAAAGCTTAGTGTTTAAAATATCATTTTTGGAATCATAAAATTAAAAATCATGAAAAATTGTTTCTTTTTATTATTTTTTTCTATGCAATTGTTATGTGCTCAAAAAGTTTTGGTATTAGATAAAAGTTCAAAAGAAATCATCCCATTTGCTAATTTGGTAAGTGATTCTACAGTAGTGTATAGCAATGAAAATGGAGTCTTAGATTTAGCAACTTTTAATAAAGATGAGTATATTAAAATCTCAGCTATTGGTTACAAATCACAAGAAATGTATAGGTCAAAAATTGCTGACACTATTTTATTAAAGCCTATTGATAATGTTTTAGATGAGATAGTTGTAATATCTGATAAGAAAGATACTGAGACAACAAAAAAATTAAGTGATTCTAAAAAATTAGGGAATCAGGTGATTTTTTGTCATACCAACATAATTACTAAGGTCTCATCATATTCTAATTTAAAAGAAAAAAAAATAATCTCAATTACAATTCCTTTTGATAGGCATTCTGGTTTATCAAAAAAGCAAAAAGAAATATTTAGCAAGTCTAAACTTAATTTAAGATTAAATATTCTCAAAGTTAACGGTGACAGCTTGGGTGATTTAATTTATTCTTCATCGATTAAAAATATTCTTACTGGTAAGATTGATGAGTTAACATTTTCAACTAAGGAATTAAACTTAAAATTTTCGGAAGATGGATTCTATTTACAATTAGAAAACCTTGGAGCAGTTGATGAAAACGGAGAGTTTATTACTTGCAACAATGGATTGTTTATGGCTAGAGTAAAAATATCTGATAAAGAATCAAAAGAATATAAAATTGAATCTTATCGCTTAGCAAAAAATGGTTCAGTTGACCTAGAAAAGCAATTGAATTACACCCAATCTTTTGGAAAAAATGATTTAGATAAAAATTACTTTTTAAATTATCGTTTTAAATATTATGAGTAGATTTAATTCCTAATATCCTCACTACTTCCTGCGCCTTGACCTATTAATCGATCATAACGACCACCTGGTTCACGATAATAAGCAAGAACAGTGTATACGTTTTCTGTTTGCCATAGATTCCCTGATATGAATCCTGGATCTTGTTCTCCGTTATCGTACACCACTGTATATCTATAGTTATAGAAACCTTGTTTTAAAAGAATAGTGGCTTCGTACATACCTCTTTTCTCGTTGTAGATTAGTTGATTTTCGGGTTGTAATTGAAAAGCATTATAATTACCCATTACATAGATGCTGGCATCTGGAGGCAAATTAAAAGCAGGTAAAAGTGAGAAGTGAATGTTTACATATTCTGCTTGAACAGCGTTGTCTTCATTATCTAATGTGGTCACTAAATAGTTTCCATTAATATCTGGGAAAAATGTGTATTCATTACCGTAACGAGGTTTGTGAACAAAAAGATATGCTTCATATAAATCTTTCTTTCGTACATAATCTATGTTTTGATTAGGTGATCTGAAATCTCTGTTTTCAAAATTTAAATATTCGTTTCCTGCCCAGAATGAGGTTTCTGTATCGTACCTGTATTCTTGCCTGTTTCCTAAATTAAATTGTGGTTTAATATCATAAAGAGCGGTCTGGATGTCTGAATTTTGTATAATAACTGTTTTCAGATTATCAGCTGGATTAATGAAGTTAATTTCTTGAGAGTCTACAGTATATTGAACTCTTTGCTGGGTGTTAATATATTTAATATCTCTTGCTCTTTTAATTTCTACACCAACTTGAGCTTTTTCTTCCATTATCATAAATTTTCTTGAAAAAACGAGTTCTCTGTTATCATTGTAAATGTGAATCATGTAATTGCCACTTACCTTAAAACCACGCGTAAATTGATTTGGTATCGATAAGGTGTAATGTGAGAAAGATTGTAAAGTGGTAAAAGAATTACGGTAGTCAAAGATGCGCATGTCATCAATACCGTCTAGAAACTCATTTTTAAATAAACGACTAGGTTGCCAGTTATAATCATAGTGTTCAAACTGATAGTAATAATCTGCCTCATCACCTATGACGTCATCAAATTCTAACGCCACGGTTTCTCCCATTTGAAACACGGGAAGCATATATTCTGGTTCTTTGTTGAATGTTACTGACTTTATATAGTCGGGATCATTAACAAGATCCTCTAAAGTTTGTGACTGAGCGATAAAAACAACGGATAGTGTTGTAAAGACTAAAATAAAAAACGACTTCATAGATGGTTAAATACGTGATAAATATAACGTTTATTGTGTATGTTGTTAATACTTTCGCGAAAGCGATGCCAAACTTACGGAGTTATTCTATTAAGAATTATTCTAAATAAAATCAGCATCCAATAATCTGCGCATTATCGCGTAAATTTGCACGATTTTTAAAAGGACTAAATCCATCATCCTATGTCAAAAGACATTAGAATTAAAAAAGGTCTCGATATAAAGTTAGTAGGAGCTGCTCAAAAAGAGCTTGATAATGCTGCTGCTTCATCTTTTTATTATGTACGACCTGAAGATTTTCACAGTATCATTCCTAAGCTAGTAGCTAGAGAAGGTACTCACGTAAAAGCCGGTGAGACTTTGTTTTACAACAAGTCTGTCGAGTCAATGAAATTTGTATCTCCAGTATCTGGTGAGATTGTAGAAGTGCAACGTGGTCCTAAAAGACGTATCGATGCCTTTAAGATCAAAGCAGATGTTAACCAAGACTTCGTCAATCATGGCGCATTTAACTTGTCTGGTAAAAAAGCTGAAGAGGTTAAAAATCACTTGCTCGCATCAGGTTGTTGGTCATTTGTAAAGCAGCGTCCTTATGACGTGGTTGCAAATCCAACACTTACTCCTAAAGCTATTTTTATTTCTGGTCACGCTAGCGCACCGCTTGCAGCAGATTTAAATTTTGCACTTTCAGGTAAGGAAAAAGAACTACAGGCAGCTATTACTGCCTTAGGAATGCTTACTGATGGTAAGGTTCATGTAGGAGTTGCAAAAAACTCTGATTCTATCTTTACTGGATTAAGTGGTGTTGAACTGCATAAGGTTTCTGGACCACATCCTAGTGGTAATGTAGGTACTCTTATCAATAAAATTGATCCTATTAACAAAGGTGAGACGGTTTATACTGTAGCAGCACAGGATTTGGTGATTATCGGTGAGTTGCTTTTAACGGGTAAGTTCAACGCAGAGCGTGTTGTTGCTCTAGCAGGATCTTCTGTTGAAAACCCAAGATACTTTACAACAAAAATAGGGGCTACTTTAGATACTTTTATTTATAAAAATGGTATTGAAAAAGGAGCTAATCACCGTGTGATTTCTGGAAATGTTCTTTCAGGTAAGCAGGTCGGTGAGTCTGGTGTTTTAGATTATTACAGCAATGTTGTTACGGTAATTCCAGAAGGTGATGATTATGAATTATTTGGTTGGAATAAACCTGTTTTTGATAAAATTTCTCCATCTAGAGCTTTAACTTTCTCATGGTTAAATCCTAAGAAGAAATACGACCTAGATACCAATACAAATGGTGAACACAGAGCGTTTGTGGTTACTGGTAATTATGAAGAAGTATTTCCTTTAGATATTTATCCTATGCAAATCTTAAAGGCTTGTATGTATAAAGATCTTGATGAAATGGAGGCTTTGGGTATGTACGAAGTAGCACCAGAAGATTTTGCGGTGACAGAATTTATTTGTGTGTCTAAACAACCGCATCAAAAGATAATTAGAGAAGGATTAGACTTAATGCTTAAAGAGATAGGATAATGAGTTTAAAAAGCAAATTACACGACTTAAAAGAAAAGTATAAAGGGAAGAAGATGGCTCCTGCGTTTAACGCACTCCATACTTTTCTATACTTGCCTAATGAGGTGACCCACAATGGGACACATATCAAAGCGGCAGATGATTTAAAACGTACTATGAATACAGTGATCATGGCTCTAGTGCCATGTTTGATTTTTGGTATGTATAACGCTGGTTACCAGCATTACCTTGCTCAAGGAATGATTGAAAGTGCAAATGGTTTCCTAGGAGCATCATTTTGGACGATTGATAACTTACTAATTGGAGCATGGACAATTTTACCACTTGTAGCTGTTTCTTATGGAGTAGGTCTGGCAGTAGAATTTTTATTTGCAGTTATCAAAGGTCACGAGGTTGAAGAAGGATATCTAGTAACAGGTATGTTAGTTCCATTAATAGTTCCTGTTGATATTCCGTTATGGATGTTAGCGGTAGCAGTAATATTTGGAGTAGTAATAGGTAAAGAAGTTTTTGGTGGAACAGGAATGAATATCTTGAATCCAGCATTAACTATAAGAGCTTTCTTATTCTTTGCTTATCCTACTTGGATGTCTGGAGATAAAGTTTGGGTGCATGGTGCAGTAGAACGCGATCAAATGATTGCTGCTGGACAAAGTAACTTAGATGCAATATCTGGAGAAACGATTCTAGGATCTTATGCTCAAAATAGCACAGTTGCTTACGATTACTGGGATATGTTCTGGGGATTAATCCCAGGATCAGTTGGTGAGACTTCTAAATTCTTAATAATTATCGGAGCATTGTTCTTAATCTTTACTAAGATAGGAAGCTGGAGAATTATGTTGAGTACTGTTGTTGGTGCACTAGTGATGGGATTGATCTTTAACGGTGTGGTTGATGCAGGAATCATAACAGATTCTAGTAAATTTTATGGATTAATGAGTGTTCCATTCGGGCAACACTTAATCATAGGTTCTATCCTTTTTGGTGCTGTATTTATGGCGACAGATCCAGTAACCGCTTCACAAACTAATAAGGGTAAATGGATTTATGGTTTCTTAATTGGGTTCATTTCAATTATGATACGCGTGTTTAATCCAGCTTATCCAGAAGGAGTATTCCTTGCCATTTTATTGATGAATGTTTTTGCGCCTACAATTGATCACTATGTAGTTCAAGGTAACGTAAAGAAAAGAATGAAGCGTTTAAAAGTTAAAGCAGCTTAATTATGGAAAATAGAACTGATAAAAATTCATATACCTTACTCTTTGCCGTAGGAATGGTAATCGTAGTAGGTGGAATATTGGCCTTTTTAGCATCTAGCTTAAGCCCTGCAATAGCTCAAAACGAGAAAATAGAAAAGCAGCAAAATATACTTTATGCTCTAGGTATTAATAATAACGAAGGTAGCTCTGCTGTATTTATTGATGCTAGTGAAGCTCCAGAAGAATTTAAAAAGAATGTGACTGAACAATTAGTACTTACTTTTAAAGATGGTAGCATTGTTAAAACGCAAACTCGTCAAGAATACATGGATGAGGCTAACCAAGAGCCTTATTTAATAGACGTAAAAAAACAACAAAATCTTCAAAAGACCGAAGGTACACGTTTGTTGCCATTGTTTGTTGGTAAAAACCCAGAAGGTAAAACCTTATATGTAGCACCTATTAGAGGTAAAGGTCTATGGGATGCCATATGGGGTTATGTAGCTGTTGATGAAGATATGGTTGTTCAAGGCGCTTATTTTGATCATAAAGGAGAAACACCTGGTCTAGGTGCTAATATCAAGCAAACTTATTTTATGGATGACTTCACTGGCGAACATTTATTGAACGACTCCGGTGTTTTTAAAGGAATTACGGTAGCAAAAGGTAATGCAGATCCTAAGAATAATGATAAAAATGATTATGAGGTAGACGCTATTGCAGGAGCGACAATTACAGGTGATGGAGTAACTGCTATGATTAAAAAAGACTTAGGTCTTTATGTACCTTATTTTAAAACTTTAAAGAAATAGATATATGGGACTTTTATCAAAAAAAGATAGTAAGCTAATATCAGATCCATTATTAGATAATAACCCGATTACTATTCAGGTATTAGGGATCTGTTCTGCTCTTGCGATTACTGCAGAGTTGCAGGCATCGATTGTAATGTCTATTTCAGTACTTTTTGTATTAGGTGTAGGTAACGTGGTGATCTCTTTAATGAGAAACATTATTCCTTCTAAAATTAGAATTATTGTACAGCTAGTAGTTGTAGCAGCATTGGTAATTATTGTTGACCAGGTACTTAAGGCATATGCTTATGAGTTAAGTAAAACGCTATCAGTATTTGTAGGATTGATTATTACAAACTGTATTATCATGGGACGTTTTGAAGCTTTTGCTTTAGGTAATGGTCCATGGAGATCTTTCCTTGATGGAATAGGTAATGCAGCTGGATATGGATTTATACTTATTCTGGTAGGTTTCTTTAGAGAGCTTTTAGGTTCAGGAACTTTATTAGGTTATGCAGTGCTAGGAGATCCAATAGAGAAGACTGGATTATATTCGATAGGATATGAGAATAATGGTTTCATGCTATTATCTCCTATGGCGTTAATTGTTGTAGGTCTAATTATATGGGTGCAACGTAGTAGAAATAAAGCTTTAATAGAAGACTAGATATAGGTTATTACGCTTTCGCGAAAGCGTATTCAAAACATACAATATGGAACATATAGAATTATTTTTCAAATCAATCTTTATAGATAATATGGTGTTTGCTACATTCCTAGGGATGTGTTCATACCTTGCTGTATCTAAGAAAGTATCTACGGCAGTTGGATTAGGTGCTGCTGTAATTTTTGTACTTGCGATTACGGTACCGTTAAACTGGATGCTAGATCAGTATATATTGCAGCCTGGAGCTTTAAAGTGGTTAGGGGCAGAGTACGCTTCTTATGACTTAAGCTTCTTATCTTTTATAATGTTTATCGCAACTATTGCTACCATGGTGCAATTAGTAGAAATTATAGTAGAGAAATTCTCGCCATCACTTTATAATTCACTAGGTATATTTTTACCACTTATTGCAGTAAACTGTGCGATATTAGGTGGATCATTATTTATGCAATCTAGAGAGATTGCTACTCTAGGATTAGCTACCACTTATGGTGTAGGTTCTGGTATAGGATGGTTTTTAGCAATATTAGCTATTGCAGCGATACGTGAAAAAATACGCTATTCATCTGTGCCAGCTCCGTTAAGAGGACTAGGGATTACATTTATTATTACTGGATTAATGGCCATCGGTTTTATGAGCTTTGGTGGAATGTTAACAGGCGGTGATGAAGAAGAAAAATCAGATACAAATGAATTATCTGTAATGCCGGTAGATGAAAGTAATGAGTTGACTATACAAGCGACTGCATTAGAAGACAAACTAACACAAGTAAACCAGTAATAGAATGATATTAGCAGCAGGAACTACGGGAACGATTATTGCTACAGTAGCAGCGTTTTTACTATTAACCTTGTTATTAGTAACGCTTCTTTTAGTAGTAAAGCAAAAATTATCTCCATCTGGTCCAGTGACCATTAACGTGAATGGAGAAAGAGATTTAACGACTGGATCTGGTAGTACTTTATTAAGTACATTAGGTGATAATAAACTATTCTTACCATCTGCATGTGGTGGTGGTGGGACATGTATCCAGTGTAAGTGTATAGTAAAAGAAGGTGGTGGAGGAATACTTCCTACTGAAGAGCCACATTTCTCACGTAAAGAAATCGCAGAAGGATGGAGATTAGGTTGCCAGGTTAAGGTAAAACAAGACATGGTGATTGAGATTCCTGAAGAGGTTTTTGGTATTAAGAAATGGGAAGCAGAAGTAGTTCGTAATTATAACGTTGCTTCTTTTATTAAAGAATTTGTAGTGCGTCTTCCAGAAGATATGCATTATGAAGCTGGTGGATATATTCAAATCGAAATTCCAGAATGTACTGTGAATTTTAAAGATATGGATATCACAGCTCACCCAGAAGAGCATGATACAGCAGACAAATTTCAAGCAGAATGGGATAAGTTTAACTTATGGCCACTTGTAATGAAAAACCCGGAAACTGTTGAAAGAGCATATTCTATGGCTTCTTACCCTGCAGAAGGTCGTGATATTATGTTAAATGTACGTATTGCTACGCCGCCATGGGATAGAGCAAAGAACGGATGGATGGATGTAAATCCTGGTGTTGCTAGTTCTTACATATTCAACCAGAAACCTGGTGATAAAGTTGTAGTATCAGGTCCTTATGGAGAGTTCTTTATCAACGAATCTGAAGCAGAAATGCTTTATGTAGGTGGTGGAGCAGGAATGGCGCCTATGCGTTCTCACTTGTATCACTTATTCCGTACTTTGAAGACTGGTAGAAAAGTGACTTATTGGTATGGTGGTCGATCTAAACGCGAATTATTCTACTTGGATCACTTTAGAGCATTAGAAAAAGATTTTCCTAATTTCAAATTTTACCTTGCATTGTCTGAACCATTAGAAGAAGATAATTGGAAAGTAAAAGATGGTATAGATGGTGAAGGTGATGGATTTGTAGGTTTCATTCACAACTGTGTAATTGAAAACTATTTAAATCATCATGATACACCAGAAGATATCGAGTTATATTTCTGTGGTCCTCCATTGATGAATCAAGCGGTTCAAAAAATGGGTGAGGATTTTGGAATTCCTGATGAGAACATCAGATTTGATGACTTTGGAGGTTAATAATTAATTTTATCTCAATCATAAAAAACCCGACTTTATAGTCGGGTTTTTTATTTTATAGAATCGTGATAACCTCATTATTATGAGTCTCTGACCTACAGATTGTTCAGTGAATATGTTATTTGAGCTAGGTCCAATTGATTTATAGATAATGATCTATAGTCGGTTTCTATGATTTGCTTTTCGTTAAGCCATAATAGGCGATATAACCATAACAAAATGTGAGACATAGAAAAGCAATTCCTAGTCCTTGACCGGTTAGATTACCATCTTCATCAGTACTCATGGCATCAGCTATTGTTCCTATAAGCTTTGGTATAATAGCTCCACCGACAATTGCCATTACTAGTAATCCTGAAGCTTGTGCTTTTAAATTATCTAGTCCATTTAAAGCTAGACTGAAGATAGTAGGAAACATGATCGAGTTAAATAGTCCTACCGCTAGTATGGTAAACATGGCAGTCGTTCCGTTACTACTCACTGATATAACTATCATTGTTATAGCAAGTAATCCGAATATCATAAGTAATCTGCCACTACTAATAAAACGCATTAAAAAAGCTCCAATAAATCTACCAATCATCGCTCCACCCCAATATAGCGTTACAAAGGATCCTAATACAGCTTTAGCATCTAATTGATCAATGTCTTTACCGACTAACAGAAACGAAGATAGGCCTCTTAAAAACTCGTTGTTTTTAATGTTTTCTATTACATCGAGTTCTTGAAAATAATTGACCAAAAAGCTGCCGATTGAAACTTCAGCTCCTACATACATGAATATACCCAACATTCCAAATAGGAATTTTTTATTACTTAATAGTTGAGAATATCCACCAACTGGAGCTACTTTAATTAAAGAAGGTAGTTTTTTCCAACCAAAAATAGCGGCAAGTGCAAACAGTATGAGTGCGATTATGATAAATGGTTCTTGAACCGTTAATGCCTCACTAGCATAATAATCTAAGCGATCTGACTCATTGAGTTTCTCAATCGCTATACTGTCCATTACGGTATCACTTAGTAAAAATAAAGCTCCAATTATAGGTGCTAATAAGGTTCCGAAACTATTGAAAGCTTGTGATAGATTAAGTCTGCTTGATGCTGTTTTCTCATCACCTAGTAGTGTGACATAAGGATTTGCAGCTACCTGTAATAAGGTAATCCCTGCTGCCAATGTGAAAAAGGCGGTAATAAATATCCAAAACTCTCTCATGCTTGCAGCTGGATAAAATAGTAAACAAGCTATTCCCATAGTACATAGTCCTATCACAATTCCACGTTGATATCCTATTCTTTCAAGTAAAAAACTTGATGGTATAGCAAAGCAGAAAAATGCTCCAAAGAATGCTAGTTGTACCATTATGGATTGTCCATAACTTAATTCAAATACATCTTTCAATCTAGGTACTAAGGCATCCACTAAAACGGTTATAAAACCCCACATAAAAAATAAGGTCGCCAAAAAGACAAATGCTGTGTTGTAATTATTTTTTGATTTCATTGGTATGTTTCTATGAGTCCAGTGTTGCTGCTGATGTTATACGTGAATTAGTACCATCTTTATACTGCATCATTGCAAATCCAGGATGAATACAGTAACTGCCAGTTTCCCCTTTCTTATTGAGAGCGATATAAGCTACTTGAAAATTTTCTATATTTTTATTTTTGGTAACGATGCGTTGTACAGCTTCTTCACAAGCTTCTTGTGGTGTTTTACCTTGTCTCATCAATTCAACAATTAAAAAACTACCTACAGTTTTCATGATTTCCTCACCCATTCCAGTAGCAGCGGCGCCACCTATCTCATTGTCTACAAATAAACCAGACCCAATTATAGGAGAATCACCTACACGACCTTTCATTTTATATGAAAGTCCAGATGTGGTACAAGCTCCAGCGATATCACCATGTTGATCCAAGCATAGCATTCCTATAGTATCATGATTTTCTATGTTAATAATAGGTTTGTATTCGCTAGTTTTGAGCCATTCTCTATAAGCAGCCTCTGAAGAATCGGTAAGTAGTTGCTCTGCTTGAAACCCATTTTTATACGCCAGTTCTTCGGCGCCTTTACCAGCTAACATGACGTGTGGAGTTTCTTCCATGACAACTTTAGCCAATGCAGCAACATTAGTAATATTTTCAACGCAAACTACAGCACCACAATCACCGTTTGAATTCATTACACAGGCATCTAAGGTTACGTTACCTTCTCGATCTGGTGCGCCTCCTTTACCTACTGTGGTGTTTTTTATGTTTTCTTCTTCTACAGCTACACCTTTGATTGCTGCATCAAGTGCTGCCATACCAGATTCTAATGCTTCACCAGCAGCTTGATTTGCTTTTGTAAAACCCCAAGTGCAAATAGCTACAGGTGCTGTTTTATTTGTCATAATCGATTTATTTGTTGATTCTACACACGACAGTAATGTAGCGCCCAACGTAAGCGCAGCACTACCTTGAGCTGTTTTTTTTATAAATTGTCTTCTTTTCAATCTGGGTTAGTTTACGTTAATTTCATCTATGAAAATCCATGAGGTACCGCCAAAAGGATATCCCAAATGCCACTCAGGTAATTTCCCATATGTGGTGGCTTTCATTTTAATAAACTTAATTTTATCCTTAATGTCAGGAGTTTCTAGGCGAGGTCTAAAGACTTTAGACACTTCTTCTTTTCCTGTTTCTGGTAAATTACGATTTATGTTTTTTACCATTTCACCATTTTCATTGTAGAATTCAAAAGTTACAGTCTTAGGCCAGAAAATCCAACTGCGTTGATCTTTTAAGAAACCTGCTTCTATACTACTAATAGTTCTAGGGTTGCCTAAATCTATAGTCACATTTAAGTCTTCATTCTGAGTTCCTTGCCAGGCTCCAGAACGGAAATCTTCAGTTCCTCTCATGCCATCGATTAATGCATTATTACCACCAGCGCTATACTCGTTTGCATAAGAATGCCCAAGAGTCACCTTCATGTTTTTATCATATTTATAAAAAGCGGTGGTAACCATTGGACTTTTTTTATCTTCCATACGAGCTATCACAGATAATGTTCCCGCATTATATAAAGTAATAGGGGATTTATATTCTTGCCATGCAGACTCATCTCTGGAGTAGAACATAGTTGCATTTTCATTAACCTGATTTAAATGAATGACGGTAGAGTCTGCAAATGCGATTTTACCTTTTTCTATAAATGGAGGTGTGATAATAAGTTCATCTTTAATAGAAGATACTGGCCAGTTTTCTTGAACTGTTCCCCAATCGGTTACTTCGTTACTCATCTCAAACGCTAGCGTACCACCGTTCATAATAAGATCGTGAGTTATGTGAGAGTTGTAATGTGGTTGAGAATTCGCTTTCGCGGAAGCGATATACTTACCATCACCATGCTTCTCTATAGTGAATTGCTTTCCGTTTTCCAGATTGATCGTCGCTTTGTCAAAAAGAGGTGTTCCTATCACATATTCATTTGATCCTGGAGTCACCGGATAAAACCCTAGCGAACTGAGTACATACCAAGCGCTCATCTGTCCACAGTCTTCATTACCAGACACTCCATCTGGCGCATTGTGATAGAGTGAGGTTAATATTTCATAAACTTTCTCTTGGGTTTTATACGGTTTGCCTACATAGTTGTACAGATAAGCCATATGGTGGCTAGGTTCATTGCCATGTGCATATTGACCTATAAGACCAGTAATATCTGCTTGATGACGTCCTGAAGTTTCCATGGGTGCATTGAACATTTCGTCTAGATGTTTTTCATAAGCTGCATTTCCTCCCATTAATTTAATATGGCCAGAGATGTCCTGTGGAGTATATAAGCTATACTGCCATGCGTTTGCCTCAGTGTAATTAAAGTTCACCTCTTCAGGCTTGAATGGTGCAAACCATGTATTACGCATTCTACCTTGAAGAAAACCTGTGGCTGGATTATATAGATTTTTATAATATTGAGCTCTTTGAATATAAGTTTTGTAATCGTCAGGTTTTTTTAATTCTTGAGCCAGTTGTGCAATAGTCCAGTCATCATAAGCATATTCTAGTGTTTTAGAAACAGACTCACTTTCCAATTCTACGGGAATAAATCCTAATGATTTATAAGAATCTAAGCCTAATTTATCTCTAGTTGCACTGTGTTTCATAGCCTCAAAAGCTATGTCTACATCATAGTCGCGTATTCCTTTCATGTAAGCATCGGCTATTACAGGTACGGCGTGGTAACCTATCATACAGCCGGTGTAATTACCGCTCAAATCCCAGATGGGCATAATGCCACCTTCCTTATATTTAGCAGTAAAGGTGTTGATAAAATCATTAGTTCGTTCTTGTTCAATAATGGTATATAATGGATGAGCAGCTCGATAAGTATCCCACAATGAAAATACTGTGTAGTAATCAAAATCTTGTGTTTCGTGAATTTCTAGATCCACTCCTCTGTAACGACCATCTACATCTTGATATAAATTTGGAGCAATCATGGTGTGATATAGAGCGCTGTAGAAATTTACTTTGTTATCGTGATTATCATCTTCAATAACGATTTTATTTAACTGTTTTTCCCAAGCATTGTTTGCCTCTTTTTTAATGGTGTCAAAATCATTTTCACCTATTTCAGCTTCAAGATTGCGTTTTGCTCCTTCTTTATCTACTGGACTTATTCCTATTTTGATGGTGACTGGTTCATTATCGGGATTGTCCAGTTCTAGGGCTTCAATTTCTGGTGTAGTTATGTACTTACGATCCCAGTTTTTAATAGGATGCGATGTTTTTATATAGAAATAGAGCATTTGCTTAGTAGCCCATGCGCTGGAATATCGTTTTCCAGTAATCTCAGTATCGGATAAGAATTGTACATCATGCTCCAGTAATTTATCTCTATGTAATAAGTCTAGGATGACGTATTGGTTCTCGCTTTCGCGAAAGCGATATTCATGTATTCCTGCACGTTCTGTAACTGTTAATCGCACGTCTATATCAGTATCGTCCAGATGCACTTCATAATATCCGGGACTTGCTTTTTCATTATCGTGAGAGAATTTTGAAGAGTAGCCTTCTTTTCCATCGGCACCGTTGTGTAGAATAGGCTTTGTAGTAGGCATCAAAAGAATATCGCCGTAATCGCTTACTCCTGTTCCGCTTAAATGAGTATGTGAGAATCCATAAATCACATCGTCTGTATAATGATAACCACTACATCCATCCCAACCATCGAGTCTAGTGTCTGGACTTAATTGCATCATTCCAAAAGGCATCGTCGCGCCAGGATAAGTGTGCCCATGTCCACCAGTTCCTATGAAGGTGTTGACGTATTCTGTAAGTGGTCTGTCTGTTTTTGCTACAGAATTGTCAGTTATGATAGTTTCATTTTTCTGTTGACATGAAAACATAAGAATTGTAAAGAGTGAGCATAGTACTATTCTTTTCATAGGTGCAGAGTCAGTTTGTGCCTAAATATAGTCATATCTAGATTTTTAATAAGCCGCTCGTGGTTTTAAGTAAACCTTTATAGTCTATTGATGAGTTAGTGACTATTTTTGTAGCATGACACCACTTACAGAACAAGAACTGCATCAACTAGCGATGAATATCGTAGGTAAGGAAATGGAAGAATTAGGTTTTGAATTTATATCTATAAATTCTAAGCCTAAAAAGAATCCACAGTTTGTGGCACTCAAGGATAAAATATTACATTTTGTAGTAGTACGAGCGATTTCTTATCCTGCAAACCCAGTTGAGTATGATCAAGTATTTATGAATAAACTTAAAGATCATGGCATTAAATTTAAAGCACGAACTTATTATGCTGGTGTAGGGCTAGCTAATTCAAAAAATTACGAAATACCAGTACATCACGAAGAAGATTATACCGTTAATTTTGCAGGCCTAATTGAAATCAAATGAAAAAACTAATTCTATTACTTATTCTTATAGTAATCTCTTGTGAAAAAAAACAGGAACTAACCGCACCGCAAACTTTTGTAGGCAATGCGATAGGCACCACTTATGGAATTAAAGCTTTTCATGATGTGCCGCTGGAGCTTACAGAAGATATAGACGCAATAATTGATATGTTTAATCAAAGCATGTCTACTTGGGTACCTGAATCTGATATAAATAGAATTAATGATGGAGATTCTACTGTTGTTGTAGGTAAGGCGTTTAAAGAAGTTTTTGATGCTGCTCAAGAGATCTATCGCAAGACTGATGGATACTTTGATCCTACAGTCGGAAACTTAGTGAACGCTTACGGATTTGGAGCAAATGGTGAACAAACTAATATTCCATCACAAAAACAAATTGATAGTCTATTACAGTTTGTAGGTTTTTATAAAATGGATATACAAAAAACTACAATTGATGAAGGTTACCACGTGACAACTACACAGCCAGGAATGTATCTAGAGTATAATGCCATTGCCAAAGGTACATTAGTAGATTATATCGCTAGAATGCTGGATGAAAAAGGAGTTGAGAATTATATTGTAGAGGTAGGTGGTGAAGTAATTACTAAAGGTAAAAACCTAGAAAAGGATGCGCCATTTCTAGTCGGTATTAATGACCCTAAAAGCGGCGCTCAAGGAACTAAGACTCTTATGGCCATTAATTTACAAGATAAGGCTATGGCAGGTAGTGGAAATTATCGCAAGTATAAAGTTGATGAGGCGACGGGAATCGAGTACGTTCATACCGTAAATCCTATAACCGGACTAGCGCAACCATCACAGGTCATAGGTGTTAATGTCATTGCAAATAATTGTACACTAGCAGATGGCTATGCGACAGCTCTTATGGCAATGCCATTAGAAAAATCTAGAGTACTGCTCAAAAACATACCAGAAATCGAGGTTATTATAATGTATATTGATGATAATGGAATGCTGCGATTTGAACTCACGCCAGGTTTTAATCAATATATTAAACCACAGATTTAGTCACTACAGGGATTAATTCTCCTTTTGCTAGTCTGTATTTATCCACTTCATCTGTAGACAGGTGTGCTGTGTAATCAACGGCATCTACTTGAAATCCAATGGATCTTAAACGGTCAAAATAATCCATTCCATAAACTCGCACATGGTCATACTGGCCAAAAATCCTAGCGCGTTCTTCTTTATCTGTTATAGAATCATCTTCAAAGGTTATGTCTCGGTCATTTTCTAACGGAATTTGTAAAATGGCTTTTCCACCAGGTTTTAAGACGCGATACAATTCTTTCATTGCAGTCTCATCATCAGGAATATGTTCTAAAACATGATTACATAGTATGAAATCATAACTGTTATCTTCAAACGGTAGGTTACAAATATCTGCCTTGACATCTGCTAGTGGAGAAAGTAAATCTGTTGTGGTGTATGTTATAGTTTCGCTTTCGCGGAAGCGTTTATAAAAACATTGTTCCGGTGCAAAATGCAATAGCGATTGTGGGCGAGTAAGTAAGTCTGTTTCTCTATTAAGGTACAACCAAAGTAAACGGTGACGTTCTAAGGATAGAGTAGAAGGAGAAAGGACATTTTCTCTCACGATTCCGTAGCCATAAGGTAAAAAGCTTTTAAAAGATTTCCCATCTATAGGATCTGTATATCGATCACCACGATACCACCACGCCATTAGCGGACGCACCCAATAGCTCAAGCTAATAAGCCATGGCCTTGGGATAAGGTTGAGGAAGAATTTGAAGAGTTTTTTCATTTATCGTTGATCCTATATCACTCCTTACTTAATCTTTCCAGCGATAAGGATCTTCTTCGTTTGAAGTAATTCCTAGTACTTCATAGATATAATCAAACGTACTTAATAAACGAGGTTCTCCATCTACAATCGCGATATCGTGCTCAAAGTGTGCACTAGGTTTCATGTCACGAGTTTTAATAGTCCATCCATCTGGATAGTGCTTGATGTCTTTAGTACCTAGATTAATCATAGGCTCTATAGCAACAGTCATTCCTTCTACAAATTTTTTCCCGCGTCCACGTTTTCCATAATTAGGCATTTGTGGATCTTCATGCATGGTGCGACCTAGTCCATGACCTACTAGTTCACGTACTACACCATAACCAAATCCTTCACAATAATTCTGGATGGCATAGCCTACATCACCTACACGATTCCCTACACGGAATTGCTCAATACCCAAGTACAAAGAATTTTTAGTGCGATCTAATAAATCTTGCGTCTCTTGAGGAATTTCGCCTACTGCAAATGTATAAGCATGATCTCCATAAAATCCGTCTACGATGGCACCGCAGTCCACAGATAGTACGTCACCATCTTTTATTTCTACATCTTTTGGTATACCGTGTACTACTTCTTCATTAGGTGAAATAAGTAGTGTACTAGGACAATCATATAAACCTTTAAATCCTGGAATAGCTCCGTGATCGCGTATAAATTCTTCGGCCATGGTGTCTAATTTTAAAGTAGTAACACCAGGTTTGATCTCGGCAGCAACCATAGCAAGTGTTTTACTTACCATAAGTGCAGCACGACGCATTATTTCTAATTCTTCTCGAGTTTTAGTAACTATCATAGATTGTAATAAAGTGCAAAAATAGCAATTCCAAACGCGATGCTTTTAAAAATCAAAATTAAAAACACATAGGAAAGCTTGTTTTAGTAAGCGTAAAAAACACTAAAGAATAATAAGGCTGATTTTTGAAATCATATCCAGTCTAACTCATCTTTAGTTAACTCATGTTCTATATCGCCAGTATGTGCTGTGCTTGCAGGTTCAAATAGCATGATATGAACTTCTTCATGTGCAATAGGTTTATGTTCTACACCGCGTGGTACGATGTACATTTCTCCTTCTTTAAGAGTAATCGTTTGATCTCTAAGTTCAATGATTAATTGACCTTTCACTACATAGAAAAGTTCATCTTCATTCTCATGTTGATGCCATACAAATTCGCCTTTAAGTTTTGCAAGTTTTACTTGTTGCCCATTAAGCTCGCCTATAATCTTAGGAGTCCAGGTTTCTTGAAATAAGGTGAGTTTTTCATTCAGATTTATCGCGCTCATAATTCTTCTTAAAAAGAAACCCAGCATTTGCTGGGTTTAAAGTAGTCATTTAATTATCGTAAGAATGTTTATAAGGCACTCCAGTTACTATTTTTAAAATATCCTTTTCTAGACTTTCTCTTGGTCGTTCTACATATCGACCTATTTCCTGTCCACCGCGATAAAAGATAAAAGTAGGTACTCTTACTACATTATAACCAGACACTAATTCTTCTGGTTTTGATTTTGATCTATCTACAGTAATTAGTGTTAGATTTTTTTCTTTAAAACCTACTTCATCTAATAGTTTATAAAACATAGGTGTTTCACGTTTTGAATCGCCGCACCAGGTTCCCATATAAGCTCTGATTTCAACATCTTTCATAGCATCGGCTAGCGTGTTTTTTGTTTCTTCGTCGAGACTGTATGCGTTATAACGTGGTGTGAACCATGTTGAAAATGGCTCTTGCATAAAAGCATCCTTAGTTTGAACACCAGATAAATGCCCATTAACTAAAACTGGTGTTTTAGGTGGTTCTGGTGTTGCTGGTACTTCAGGTTGAGCAACACTTGCTTCTTTTTCTTTTGTTGCTTTTTGTGTTCCACAACTAGCTAACAGTATTACGGTTAATAATAGTATAATCTTTTTCATAGGGTTAAAGTAACGAATTTTGAGTCATTTCTTCAGGTTGTTTAACACCTATTAACTTTAATATAGTAGGAGCTATATCACCCAAGATGCCGTCCTTAACTTCTTTTAAATCTTTATCTACTAAAATAATAGGTACCGGATTGGTCGTGTGTGCAGTATTTACAGATCCATCAGGATTAAGCATTACCTCGCAATTTCCATGATCAGCAATAACAATAATGGTGTAATCTTGTTCCATTGCAGCTGTTATGACATCATGTGCTGCTTGATCAACAGCTTCACACGCCTTTACTGCAGCCTCCAAAGAGCCTGTATGGCCTACCATATCAGGATTTGCAAAATTAAGACATATAAAATCTGCAGCTTGTCTGTTAATTTCGGGTATGATACTACTTGAAACACAATCGATGGACATTTCGGGTTGCAAGTCATAGGTTGCTACTTTAGGAGAGTTACACATAATTCTTTCTTCTCCTTTAAATGGTTTTTCTTGACCACCATTAAAAAAGAAAGTCACATGTGGATATTTCTCAGTTTCGGCAATACGTATTTGTGTTTTACCATCAGCAGATAGTACCTCACCTAGAGTGTTTTTTAAATTATCTTTTTCAAAGATGACTTTTACATTTTTATAACTATCATCATACTTTGTCATGGTCACATAATATAAATCTAGCGCATGAGTATTTTGCTCGTGATAGTCTTGCTGAGATAACATTTGAGTTAACTCACGACCACGATCCGTACGATAGTTAAAGAATATGATAACATCACCATCTTCAACAGTAGCTACAGGTTCTGTTCCATTAAGAACCACGATAGGTTCAATAAATTCATCAGTGACACCTTGATTATAAAACTCTTTAATAGAATTAGTAGCATCGTGTGATGGTTGTCCCATTCCGTGAACAATAACATCATATGCTTTTTTAACACGATCCCATCGCTGGTCTCTATCCATGGCAAAATAACGTCCTGTAACAGTTGCCAGTTGTGCATTAGTTCCTGAGATATGTTTTTCCAGATTTGCAATGTGACCTGCGCCAGACTTTGGGTCTACATCGCGTCCATCAGTAAAGGCATGTATAAAAACATCTTCTATTTCATGACTTTCAGCTACATCTAATAGTGCTTTTAAATGGTCTATATGCGCATGAACTCCACCATCAGATAATAACCCTAAGAAGTGAACTTTTTTGGAATTCGCTTTCGCGAAAGCGAGTGCATCAACAAGAACCTGCTCATCTTTAAGCGTATCTTCTTTAATGGCTTTATTGATTTTGGCTAGATCTTGATAAACAATACGGCCAGCACCTAGATTCATGTGGCCTACTTCACTATTTCCCATTTGCCCTTCTGGTAATCCAACGTGCTCGCCGTCTGTGCGCAGTGTTGCATGTGGATATTTATCATATAGACTATCTATAAAAGGAGTCTGTGCTTGAGCGATGGCGCTAACTTTTGGGTCTTGAGTGATTCCCCATCCATCGAGAATCATTAATATCGTTTTCTTGTTCAATGTCTTTCTTTTGAAAGCTAAAGTTAAGAAAAGCGATTTTTTAAAATGATGATTTGTGAATAAGATTGCGCAATCGGTTTCGGTAATGTCTTAATTATAATAATCGATTTTGCGATGCCAGATAAAAAGTGGTTGACCATCAACTGATTTTACTTGTTGAATCCAATTGCCATGTGAATCGTACTCAAATTTAAAATCTATCTTATTTTTAGTGATTGCATTTGACTCATCATAACGTACTAATTGAATTGATATCACGTCGTTGTGTGAGTTGTAAGCATAATGTCTTTCAGCATTGAGAACATCTTTAAAATATCTGAGGTAAGAGATGATGCGATTAGAATCATCAAATTCTTTTTCAATTAAAGAAACCGAAAGCTCGTCTTTAGTAATTGAATAATAGGTTTTAATGTTTACTTCTAGATTATTTTTGAACTGCCTTTCTATTGTTTTGAAATGTTTTATAGAATCATTATTGCTATTATCATCGTTATAAAAAACCTCTTTAACGATATTGTTATTGTCATCATATTCATGCGTACGGTAAAGTTTTTTTAAAGGAATTGAGGAGTATATTTTTTTCAAAGTGTCATCTACGCTAGCCCATTTGTAGTAAAGTAGTTGATAGATTTCTGTCAATCTGTGTTTACCGTCATAGGTATACTCGCGACCTTGATCATATTGAGAATTACTGTAATCATAAGGAGTAGTTTTAACTAGTAAAGTGTCTTCATATATATTAAGCTCTCCATCCATAAGATGTCTATTTCCAGGATCAGAGTAATATCTGAATTTATTGATAAGCTTTTTATTTTTATCATATATGTAGGTTTTAAAGTATTCGCTTTTAGGCCATTTATCTCTTTCGGTCATTTTAATTAACAAATTATTTTCAAAGTAATACTTCTGAAAATCGCAATATTTGTCAATTATTAGGTTTTTTTCAAACTCAGAAATATCTTGCTCTGTTGTCAATTTAGAATTTTTATTATAGAAATATCTATAGTCCTCTACAAGTTCATCTTTTTTGTTAAGCCATAACTCTTTGATAATTCTATCCTTTTTATCTCTTTCTTGATAGTAATTTAAATAACGGGTAGCAGTAGTATTGTGCCACACAGAATTAAAGTTGCTTTTTACAGCCGTAGGACTTATAAAACCAGTATGTCCATAATCATTATCAATACTAAAAAGTTTTAAATTTTGAATGGAGTCATTAACAAATTCAATAGTAACTCTTATAGATTTTACTTCTCCTGATAAAGGTTCTTTAATATTATCGGTTTGACCATAAGTGAAATATGAGTTACCAGCAAATAGCAAAAGGATGCAGATATATTGGTGAATATCTTTTAAAATCATAAGATGCTTTTAGAGACTTAAAGTACCTAAAAAAACAAAGAATTGTAGATTTTAGAGTAAAAAAATTAATCATCAATCGACTGCGCAATCATCCAGCCGCCAGTCCAGGCATTTTGGAAATTGAAGCCACCAGTAATGGCATCTATGTTGAGAACCTCACCAGCGAGATAAAGGTTTTCTTGTTTTTTAGAAGCAAAAGTTTTAAAGTTGATTTCTTTTAAATCCACACCACCAGCGGTGACAAACTCTTCTTTAAAAGTGCTTTTACCATTAATAGAAAATGTGCTAGCAGTTAGAACAGTAGCCAAGTTTTGTAAATCATTGTTTGAACAATCTGCCCAGTTTTTTTCTGTGAGGTTGATACTTGCCACTAAAAACTTCCAAAGCCTTTTAGGTAGATCAAATAACCACTCGTTTCCGACTTGCCTTTTACTAGAACGTTGTGCTATTAGAGTTTCATAGCAATCTTGTCTAGAAATGTGATTCAACCAATTAATTACTACATCAAACTTATAATCTGATTGATTTAAATCTCTTGCGCCCCAAGCGCTCATTTTTAAAATCGCTGGACCAGAAAAGCCCCAATGCGTGATTAATAAAGGACCTTGAGATTCTAATTTTAGTTTTGGTATTTCAACAGTTGCCTCAAGTGCAATTCCTGCAAGCTCTGTGATTTTCTTGTCTACTATATTAAAGGTAAATAAAGAAGGAACAGCTCTTTCTATGGAATGACCTAATTCACGCATCATCTCCCAAACTTTAGGACTACTACCAGCAGTGATTACTAGGTTTTCACAAGCAAATTGTTCTTCTTTAGTATATACGTTCCAGTTCTCTTCTTTATTTATGGAAGTTACATTATGGCTGGTTAAAATTTCTATGTTGAATTTTTGTGCGAGCTCAAGAAAACAGTTAATAATGGTCTGAGAAGAATCTGTAGTAGGAAACATACGTCCATCTTCTTCTATTTTCAATGTCACGCCACGTTCTTCAAACCATGCAATAGTATCTCCAGTCATGAAACTATGGAATGGCCCTAATAATTCTTTCTCACCACGCGGATAGTTTAACGATAGCTCTTTAGGAATAAATTCGGCATGAGTGACATTACAGCGTCCACCACCAGAAATACGTACCTTTTGAAGTACATCTTTTCCTCGTTCAAGAATTGCGATTTTAGCTTCAGGCAATCGCTCTGCAAGATTAATGGCTGTAAAAAATCCTGCTGCGCCGCCGCCTATGATGATCGTGTGGTAGTTAGTATTCAATACAAATGTTCTTAGGTTCTGTAAAGAAATTCAAGGCTTCAAATCCGCCTTCACGACCTACACCGCTGTCTTTAACACCGCCAAAAGGTGTGCGTAAATCACGATTTAACCAGGTATTTACCCATACGATACCGGCTTCTAGTTCATTGCTCATTCTCATGGTGCGGCTCAAATCATTCGTCCATAATGTGGCGCTTAATCCATATCGAGTACCATTTGCGAGTTCTAGTGCATGCGCTTCATCTTTAAACGGCATGATGGTTACTACTGGCCCAAAAATCTCTTCTTGGTTCAATTTACAATCATTCGACTGGACTTCTATGACCGTAGGTTCTAGATAATAGCCACCTTCGTGACCTTCTATAAGAATCGAATTTCCTCCAGATGGTATGGTGTATTCTTCGGGATTCGCTTTCGCGAAAGCGATATAATCCAAAATCTTATCTCTATGAGCAGCACTGACCACAGCACCTACTTTAGAGTCAGGCTGATTAGGATGACCTACTTTGAGTTGTTGTACACGAGCAACAAAGTCTGTCTTGAATTTCTCATAGAGTGATTGTTCCACTAGGATCCTACTACCACACAAACAGATCTGCCCTTGATTTGCAAAAGAAGATCGTAGGGTCGTGGTGAGCATTTTATCATAATCACAGTCGGCAAAAATGATGTTAGGATTCTTGCCTCCTAGTTCCAGCGATAATTTTTTAAACATAGGAGCTGCCGTTCTAGCGATGTGTTCGCCAGTAGTCGTTCCACCTGTAAAACTAATGGCTTTAATGCCTGGATGAGCTACTATGGCCTGGCCACAACTACCGCCTAAACCATGTACTATATTGAGGACACCAGCCGGTAATCCTGCTTTTTTAACAATTTCTCCTAGAAGAAAAGCGGTTGCTGGAGTGACTTCGCTAGGTTTTGCCACGACGCAATTTCCTGCTGCAATCGCCGGAGCAATTTTCCAGCTGAATAAATACAAAGGTAAATTCCAAGGCGAGATACATCCTACCACGCCTATAGGTTTGCGCATAGTAAAATTCATAGTATTCTTGCCTACACTTTCATGTGCATCACTAGAATACTGCGTAATCGCGTTTCCATAAAAACGGAAGTTAGAGGACGCGCGCGGAATATCTACTGACGTAGCAAGCCATAACGGTTTTCCATTATCACGAGATTCTGCTGCTGCGAGTTCTTCTAGGTTTTCTTCAATCAAATCTGCAATTCGCAACATAATTCTGGAACGTTCATCAATACTGGTAGTGGACCAATCTTTAAAAGCAGCGTTGGCCGCTTGATAGGCTTTTTCAATATCATCTTCATTTGAATTAGGAATCTGTCCATAAACCTGACCGCTTGCTGGTTCATAATTATCGAGCCATAATCCACTTAGTGGAATGTGCTCATTGTTATTGATGAAGTTTTTTAGGTCCATTTTGTGATGTTTTAATCATATTCTGTAAATTCTTCATTGTCATCAGTCTTTAACGACCAATCTATGAATGAAGAAATTTGTTCAAAAACTCTTTTTAATTCCTTAAAGTTTACATGCTCATTCTTCCCACAAACTATAGTTATTAGATTGGTTCTTTTAGCATTTGTGTCACTTCCGCTCCAATTGTCAATGCTATTGGCATTCAATAATAATAATTGAGTAAAAGGAAATGGTTTTACATTATCAAATTCGTGTTTACTTTTTTGTTGTAATTCTGGAATACTGTTGAGAAACTCTCTCAATATCTTAGTATCACAATACGAGCCTAGAGATTCATCTTTGTAAATATTCAAGTAATAATATCGGTCTGACCACATCATTTTGATTTTAACACTGTTCTCGACTGCGCTCGAACTGACAATTCATTTTTTCACTAACTATTAGAATCGAACTTCGAGTGCCTCAGTCCTCAATTTATTTTCATATCGAGCATTGAAGTACTCGAAATGCGGTGATCTTCAATTACTAAATCATTTGAAGTCCTTCTCGTTCCATTCATCTTCAAAGTAATCGATTAACATATGTTTTCTTCCTTCGGGAGAAAATTTCTCTCCAGTTTTCATCAAAGCGATCAAAGGGTCTTTATAATCAACCATCTCAAATAGAACTTTTTTGGTGCTAGGTAAATCTTCAAATTGACTTTTTAAATTAAAATAATTTTGTTCCGTATCATTTAATAAATATGATTTAAATAGTTCAATACATTTATTACATCTCCCTTTACCACCATTTAATTCTATAATTGAATCCTCAACAATTTTAATAAAATCTTCATTGGTTTCTTCTAAGTAGTCATCGTTTAATTTATACCTAGTGGAATCACTAAAATGAACCTTACAACTAGAAGGTAAATTAATTTGAATCAATCCTGATAATAATTTTTCTTTGAAAACTGAAAAGCTCATAACTTTATGACATTTAATCATGCTATTTGCAAACACTATCAAATATGTAAAATAATTATTCCCTATGGTACCAACTCCTTTAAAATACTCTCCATTTATTTTATTCTCATTTGAATTTTTATAAAATTTAGTTCCTAGACTAATCATTCTGTTAACCATTACAATGGCTTATAAGCCATCGCTTTAATCTCAATCAGTAAATGCGGATGAGGTAATTGATGCACTGCAACGGTTGTTCTAGTAGGTCCGTCGTAATTGAAGAACTCACCGTATGTTGTGTTATAACCGCCAAAATCGTTCATGTTTACTAAGAAGGTAGTCACATCAACTACATCTTTAATAGAAGCGCCTTCCGTTTGTAGGATAGCATCTATGTTTTTTAAAACCGCTGCGGTTTGTGCTTTTATATCGAGGTTAGTCGTTCCCATTTCGTCCACTTCTACGCCTGCAAAAGTATTGTCTTTTCTACGGCTGCTGGTTCCTGAAACAAATAAGAAATCGCCCACGCGCTTGATATGTGGATATTTTCCTCTAGGTGTTGCTTTATCTTTTAATACTGCCATTATTGTTATTTTAAATTATCCTCGCAGCCACAACACCTCTTCGGTCTTTTGCTGGATGGATTTTAATAAATCGTTTAAATCGTCTTCTACTTTTATTTGGTCGTTTTCTAGCAACCATAAAATCGCTTTGTCTTGCGCTCGTCCACGCAGCATGGCTTCTCGATAGCTTATTCCTTCATCAGGGAAAGTTACGAGTGAGTATTTAGATTGGTATTCCGCTTTCGCGAAAGCTGCTTCTAAACGCATCTCGATTTGCCTTTTCAACTGGAAGTTAGGATTTGCCACGCTGTCTCTCATTTCTACAAAATTGTCCAAAGCAAGGTCTGCAATAGCATCGGCATCTGGTTTTCTTGTGGTGGAGAATGCGGTGAAGGCATCTGACCAATTCTCGTGTTGGTCTAACATCTTGTCAAAAACGACTACGTCTTCAAAACTCGCATTCATTCCTTGACCATAAAAAGGTACAATGGCGTGAGCGGCATCACCCATAATCAAACTAGTTCCATAAGCCGTCCATGGTGAACAACGCACGGTTCCTAATGGCGGAGCTGGATTTGTATGGTATTGCTCTATCAAATCTGGAATGTGTTCCATCACATCTTTAAAATAAGTCGTGAAGAAATCGGTGATTTCTTGGTCAGTTTTAATCTTGTTGAATGCTGGTCCATCGCCGTCGTATTGCATGAACAAAGTAAGCGTGAAACTACCATCGAGATTAGGTAAAGCAATCAACATAAAACCACCACGTGGCCATATGTGCAAGAAATTTTTATCGATACGCCATTTCCCATCTTCTGTAGGCGGAATGTTCAATTCTTTATAACCGTGCGGTAACCAGTTCATACTATGCGAAAACAAAATGTCTCGCTGTTTCATCATCGCTTTGCGTACGACAGATCCTGCACCGTCAGTTCCTAGAACGATATCTGCTTTCCATTCTTTCTCGGTATCGGTTTCAGAATCGTGATAGGTGACTGATGCGTTTTTTAAATCTACAGATGTAACCGCGTCATCAAAGTCTATTTGAACATCTTCGTACTTATCGGCTTCATCGAGTAGAAGTTTATTCAATTCTTCTCGAGAGATGGAATTGATGTACTCACCTTCACGACCACTATAGTTAGAAGCAAAGGTGTTTCCATCTACATCATGGATCAATCTACCATGCATAGGAATACACAACTCACGTACCTTTTCTTCTAGTCCTACCAGTTTTAATCCAGCGAGTCCACGATCAGAAAGTGCGAGGTTAATAGAACGTCCACCATCTACAACAGCTTTGCGCATGTCTGGTCGCTTTTCTAATATATCTACATGATAGCCTCGTTGTGCCAGTCGCAGTCCTAATAGTGAACCACAAAGTCCAGCGCCAGTGATGAGGATATTTGTTTTTTTGTTAGTTGTTTTCATTAAGAAAGTTTCATTTATTGGAACATCGTCTTCGACAAGCTTAGACTGACATATTTATTTTCAAATACTCGTGTCACACTGAGTTTGTCGAGGTGCGATTTCATCGAACTTATTATTATAACTCTGACTTCAATACATCCACAAATCTCCAGCAATCTTCATAATTATTGTATAGAGGAACTGGTGCTATGCGTATCACATCTGGTTCGCGCCAGTCGGCAATCACACCTTTTGCGGTGATGGCGTCAAACAATGATTTGTCAGCATTTTTAACGGCAAGTGATAATTGACAACCACGATTTTTAGGATTCTCAGGTGTTATTATAGAGATACGATCACCATCTAATTCACCTACTAGGTATTCTAGATAGTTGGTTAATTGGATAGATTTTTTTCTCAAATTTTCAAAACCTGCTTGAGCAAATAGATCTAAACTTGCTCTTATGGCTACCATACTTAATATCGGTGGATTGGACAGTTGCCAACCTTCAGCACCGTGCATGGGTTCAAAGTCGTCACGCATTTTAAATCGTGTGTCTTTATTGTGTCCCCACCAACCGGTAAATCTTGGTAAGTCTGAATTGTTTGCATGACGTTCATGTACAAAACAACCACCCAAACTACCAGGACCTGAATTCATGTACTTATAGGTGCACCACACGGCAAAGTCTGCTTCAGAATTGTGCAACTGCAAATCTACATTACCAGCACCATGCGCACAGTCAAAACCTACCATGGCTCCAGCAGCATGGCCTAGCTCTGTAATTTTTTTTAAGTCAAAAAACTGGCCTGTATAATAGTTGACAGCACCTACCATAATTAAGGCAATGGTATCGCCTTGTTCTTTAAGAATTGTTTCTAGATCTTCTAATCTTGGTGTATGCTCGCCAGTTCTAGGTGACCACTCGATAATATTTTCTTTATCATCGTGTCCGTGAAATTGGACTTGGGACGCAACGGCATAGCGATCACTAGGAAAAGCATCTGCCTCTATGATTATTTTAGTGCGCTTGCCTTTAGGCTGGTAAAAACTGACCATCATTAAATGAAGGTTAGTTGTAAGCGTATTCATAATCACCACTTCGTGCGGTTTTGCACCTACAACTTGTGCGGTCGTCTCTGTAAGAAACTCGTGATAAGGCATCCAAGGATTCTCTGCATGAAAGTGACCTTCTACACCTAGTTTTGCCCAGTCATCTAGTTCTTGATTCAGAAAGGTTTTGGTCTGGCGAGGTTGTAAGCCTAAGGAATTACCACATAAATAAATGGAGTCTGTTCCATCGGTATGTTTTGGTATATGGAAGCTTTCGCGAAAGCGAGATAAAGAATCGTCTTGATCTAATTGTAATGCGTAATCTCTGGTAGTATTGAATTCCATTATTTGTTGAACTCTATGTTAGTTAAATGAATGCGTGTCATGCGGTCTGGAGTACGATGATCTGTTGCTACTTTTATACCGTTGATGGTATCAAATTGTTCAAATGTGGTCATCATACCTATGGTGGTATCATTTTGCTGTCTATAAACCCATTCTCTCAAATTGTGTTTTTTATCATAGTAAACATCATATGCGTCGCCAGGTGTGTAACCACCATCATTACTATACACAATGGTAAACATATCAAGTGTGTCCTTTGAAATAGGCGCGACAGCATTGCTCTTTTCTACGATTTTTGTACCACTATCTGTGATGAATTTAAATTCTGGTAATAGCCAGTAGATGTCATTTACAAAAGCACGGTCTGCACTGGTTTGTATAGAATCCATAGGTTGACGGCGATTATAATGTACGGTATCTGGTGATGCGATAAGAGTTACATCACCAGTATGGCGATTCCACGTCCAGTTACGGTCATATAAATTACGACCCATTTTACCAACTGAAAAGGTGAATTTCACTTCTTTAATAGCGTCCCAATTATCAAATCCTGCTGCTTGAGCGACTTGTTCTGTATTAGTAAGGGTCTTTTTTTCTCTCTTCTTTTCAGCGTTTTTACAACTGTAGATTGCGATAGTTATTAGTAGAAGAGTAATCGTCTTTTTCATCATTTTCAACTTTGGCTTAAAAGTACAATTTATCTAGTGGTTATAAAATCGTAAACCTTTCCTAATTGTATGCTTTAGGCGTTCTCAAAAAAGTAATTTTGCATGGTGAAAGTTAAACAAGTAGATAAAGAAAACGTAAGTAAAGGAAGGAAAACCAGTGTCATATTAGTGTTAGGAACTCTAATAGCCATAGGACCATTTTCTATAGACGCCTATTTGCCTGCCTTTAAACAAATTGCTGGAGACTTTAAGGTAGATACCAGTGCGATAGGTTTCACTTTAACCACTTATTTTATAGGGATAGGTTTAGGTCAACTTGCTTATGGTCCATTAATGGATCGGTATGGTAGACGTAGACCACTTATTGCTGGATTAATTTTATATATCACAACTAGTGTTTTAAGTGCTTATGCATGGGATGTTTCTTCACTAGCAACCTTGCGCTTTTTTACAGCTTTAGGAGCTTGTGCAGGTATGGTAGCCAGTAAAGCAATTGTAAGAGATTTATTTGATAATGATAAAGTTGCTGAGGTGTTGAGTACCTTAATGCTTATCATGGGAATCGCACCTATTATAGCACCTACCATTGGTGGCTTTATTATAGAACATTATCACTGGGATATGATATTTTATGGGCTAGCAGGTTTTGCAGCTTTAATGTTGTTTAACGTGGTTTTTATTCTTCCTGAAAGTTCTAAGCCTAACCTTGCGACTAGTTTGCATCCAGTTCCGGTATTGAGAGAATACTGGACTATTTATAAAGACAAAGCCTTTTTCTTATTTTCAACTGCTCGAGGTTTTGTCATAGGTGCTTTACTAGGCTATGTGGCTGCGGCACCATTTATTTTCTTGGACTTTTTTGACATGGCACAAAGTGATTTTGCGATTATCTTTGGTAGTAATGCTGCTGGGCTTATTGCTGGTAGCCAGATCAACCGATTTTTATTAAGACGTTTTACGACCTTTCAAATCACTTATACGATAAGTATTTTGCTAGTGGTAACCACTTTACTTTTAGTAGGACATATCAGTTTCTTTGAGCCGCAATTCTGGGTAGTGTATCCTTTATTATTTTTAATGATGACATTTATCGGGTTTCAAAATCCTAACGTTACAGCGCTTGCCTTACAACCATTTACGGTAAGAGCTGGTAGTGCTAGTGCATTTGTAGGTGCGGTGAGTATGATTTTTGGTTCCTTTGCGAGCTGGTTTGTGTCTAGTTATGTGACAGTTTCATTATTGCCGCTAGCCTTAATGCTTGCAGGATGTGCATTACTAGGATATGCTGCGATAGAAACCTTTAGGATAAAATATGCTCGTGGATACGCTTTCGCGAAAGCGTATTTAAAACATCCATACGTAAGTTTAAAAAGAGAAAATGCGTCTTAAAAAGAAATACCCCACAGAATCTTAAGATTTGTGAGGTACTTCAAACTAACCAACCAAAGTTATCTTCACATTTCTTTATTTAGTTACGGTTCCGGTAGGGAAAGAAACGGTAACATTATTATTGAAAGATTGTGAGTTAGGAGCAGTATCTGGTCCAGCAATTGCTGCAAGTGGCTTTAATGTAAAAGGTGCTGGAGAATTATCTGGTACAGGCTCTACAGTAATTACTACATTACGACCGACTACACTAAATGGTAATGATTCACCCATAGGAAGGTTGTTGAAAAAGTCTTCTCCTGGTACTGGTGGTCCAGCATTGTTTTGAGTTCCTGAAAATCCATTACCAGAGTCTACAGATGAGAAATCTGTAAATGTACCTGTAGAAAGTGCTCCAGCATCGCCCACGACCCAACCTTCATATATCCATCCCGCAGGTAGTGTAGGTAGGTTGAAGTCTGCAGTAGGTGGTGTTCCAGGTAATCCAAACCATACACCATTAGTGTCGTTTCCATTGTTTGCTGTTCCTGCTGGCTCATCTGTAGGAGTTCTTAAAAAATAACTACCGCTGGCCATACTGAAATCACCTGGTGCTGGTCCAAAATTTGTTGATAGACTAGCAGTATCATTATTGAATTCCCCTGCAATGTATTTTGAGTCTGCAGGTGCTGGATCTGAATCTGGACTAGGTTCAATCGTTAAGATAAATGCGGTTGCTGCATCTAATGTTGCCGCGTCTACAGTAAATGTTGTCTGGCTTAAATTTCCAGTATCATCTACAGTAAATACACCCGTTGTTATAGGTGAGCCATCAACCATTACCCATCCTTCATAAGCAAATCCTGATCCTAGATCTTCTAGACCTTGTAAATCGAGAGTTAAATTTTTTGTGGCTATATTACCGCTGTTATCGTCATCGTTATTACAACTGGTAAATGTTAATGTAGCTGCTGCTAATAGTGCTAAATACTTTTTCATTTTTTTAAGTTTGATTATTTTACTGTACAAACTAATGATTATCATATCCCATTAGCGTCACGTAATTATCAACTTTTATCGCAATGACGTGATTGTTTTGTGATATACTTTGTAGACTTTTATCTTATGGCAAATCAAATATTAATTGTAGAGGACGATCTAGAGATTGTGGATCTACTAGAGATACACATGAAAGACCTTAATGCTGAGGTGGAAAGTGTTAATGATGGATTAAGTGCATTAGAAAAAGCACAGCATAAAGATTATGACTTAATTCTATTAGATTTATCTATTCCTAAACTTAACGGTGTAGAAGTGTGTCGAGAGTTACGTAAAACTAAGAATACACCTATTATAATGGTTACCGCTAAAACTGAAGAAATAGATAAGGTACTAGGGCTAGAGATAGGTGCAGATGATTATATCACTAAACCATTTTCTATACGTGAATTAAAAGCGAGAGCAAAAGCTGTAATGAGAAGAAGTGACGCCGCTAACCAGCAAACGAGTGACTCAAAATCTGCAGAATTAGATTTTGGAGATTTGAAAATTAATATTGAAATGCGTCGTGTCACTTTGGAAGGGAAGAAAATCGATCTTTCCCCTAAAGAATTTGATCTTCTTATACTGCTAGCAAATTATCCTGGTCGCAGCTATAGTAGGTCAGAATTATTGGATGTTATATGGGGTTATAATTTTTCTGGTTATGAGCACACTGTAAATTCACATATCAATAGGCTGCGTGCAAAAATTGAACCTGACATGGGGAATCCTATTTACATATTAACTACTTGGGGAATAGGTTACCGATTTAATGAAGATATATAACTATGAGTAAGCAATCTACATTAACCCCTAAACTAGTTTTTAAACTATGGCTCGCGTTATCTCTATTGATATTAGGTATGGCGGCTTGTTATATTTTAGTAACGACCTATTTTTCTAATCAACATCATCTCGCTACACAACAAGAAATTAATGCACCACTAGCACAGCATCTTATAGATGAGAAATTTGCAGATGCTTCTCCATTTATGGAAGACGGTACCGTTAATAAGGCTATGTTTGGAGATTTAATGCATGATATGATGGCAGTAAATCGCAGTATCGAGGTGTATTTATTGGGCATCGATGGTGAAGTTTTACATTCGGTTGTTTTAGAACATAGTCCAAAGGAGCCAGCTTTATACGTGGACACTAAACCGATAACTGATTTTATTGAATCTGATTATAAGGGTTTTTGTTTAGGTGATGATCCAAGGGATCGATCAGAGCGTAAGATTTTTTCTGTGGCTCCTTTTGAAAATAACGGCAGAAATGGATACATATATATAATACTCTCAGGAGAAGCTTATCAGCTTGCTAGTAGTAATATATTTAATAAGTATATCAAGAGTTTTGGTCTAGGAGCAATTGCTTTGACTACATGTTTCACTCTATTGATAGGCTTTGTCTTAATCTGGTTTATCACAAAAAACTTACGTACGATTACTCAAGTAGCTCGTAGGTTTAAGGAAGGAGATCTTAATGCGAGAATAGAAGATCCAGAAAAAACGGATGTTGCTGTTTTTGCCCATACTTTTAACGATATGGCAGACACTATCAACGAAAATCTGGAAGAGATTAAATCTGTCGATGAATTACGTAGACAATTAATAGCAAATGTTTCACATGATTTAAGAACTCCACTTGCAGTACTAAAAGGATATGCGGACACTCTACAAGAAAAATCGAGCAGCTTAACAGAACAGGAGAGAAACAAATACTTAAATGTGATAAGCTCTAACAGTGATAAGCTTACTAATCTGGTCGAACAATTATTTGAGTATTCTAAACTAGAAGCAAAGCAAATAGAACCTTTAATGGAACAATTTTCAATAACAGATTTGTGTCTGGATTTAGTTTCTAAATATGATATTCTGGCTAAAAAGAAGAATATAGACCTTAGTATCGCGGTAAAGAATAATGAAAATATATTAGTCTATGCAGACATAAGTCTTATCGAGCGGGCTTTACAAAACTTGATCGATAATGCCTTGAAGTTCACACCTGATAACGGATCTATAAGGGTTGAGTTAGAAAAGTCAGGAGAGCAATGCTTAGTTAAGGTTAACGATTCGGGTATAGGTATCGCGCCTGAGATGCAATCTAGTATCTTCGAACGTTTCAAGCAGTCTAGTGAAAGCTTTGCAAAGAATGGAGCAGGATTAGGATTAGCGATAGTTAAAAAAATACTTGATCTACATCAATCTACAATTACCGTTATGAGTAAACAAAATTCAGGTAGCACATTTAAATTTAATCTTCCGGTAGCTTAAAATTATCTCGCTTTCGCGAAAGCGAGTTATAAATGACAAATTGTCCTCAATATATTTGTTAGTACAAGTATTGTTCATTTTATGGTAAAAAATAGATATGAAAGCAACGGTGCATAGAGCTGAAGATAGAGGATATGCTAACCACGGATGGTTAGAAGCAAATCATAGTTTTAGTTTTGCTAGTTGGTATAATCCGGAAAAAATTAATTTTGGTGCGCTACGTGTATTGAATGACGATCGTATTGCTGGTGGAGCAGGATTTCCAAAACATCCTCATAATAATATGGAGATCATAACCATTCCATTAAGTGGTAAATTAGAGCATGAAGATAGTATGGGGAATAAGGCGCAAATTGCAGCAGGAGAAGTTCAAGTAATGAGCGCTGGAACAGGAGTGACACATTCTGAATATAACGCTTTACAGAATGAAGAATTGAAGCTGTTTCAAATTTGGATTTTTCCTAATAAACAAAATGTTGTTCCTAGGTACGATGAGCTTCAATTAAACCTAGAAGATAGAGTCAACAGGTTGCAACAAATATTATCGCCAATTCCTGATGATGATGGAGTTTGGATTCATCAAAATGCGTGGATGTATATGAGTAATCTCTATAAAGGTAAAGAAATCATATACACCATTAATATGAAAGGGAATGGAGTTTTTGTAATGGTGATTAGTGGAAAGGTCAACATAAATAATCAATTTCTCTCTTCTAGAGATGCTATTGCTATTGAGGATGCAACTTCATTTACTGTCCATTCGCAACAAGACTCGGAATTATTATTAATTGAAGTGCCTATGATTTTTCAATAGGATTAATTATAGAATAGAAAAATGTATTTAGTTGAAGCATTTGTTTGTTAGCCTTTTTCTTTCCAAATCGACCAGCAATATAAAAGGATAACCATATAAAGATTAGCAATAAGGCTGATACAAGAGCTGAATTAATACTATTGTGAGTTGCTGCCATCGTATATCCCCAAATGATAGTTCCCAATAAAAGTATTGCCACAACAAAATGTAGAAACATGAACATAGTCCATACAGTAGGTTTGGGTCCATATAAGCCTCGTATTTCCGTTGTCATATTGTTATTCTGTAATTCTAAATGTAATTGTGGAGACCAGAAATGCTGTTGCTTTTTTGGGATTCTAATGAAGATGTGCTGGTCACTAAAAGAAACTTTGTAGCCTTTTCTATTGAGTTTGGCTTTTTTAAATTGGCTATTCACTAAAGATATATCACAATCTAAAGTTACAGTAAAACGAGGTCTTAATATTATAGTGTTGTTTAGTTCCTTCATTTAATTTTAATTTAAGATTTGTTGAAGATTCTTCATAAAAGAATTTTCAAATTAAGTAAATATTGATAATAGTTCATTGATAAATGATCTTAGGGCACACATAATTTAGTTAAATCATTTTCGTAATGACTTGTTTGTTTGTGTTTTACGAATTATTTTAATTTAATTTGACAAAAAGTTTGGTTGGTAGAGAAAAACGTGAGTATATTTGCACCCGCTTTGCAGCAGACGTGATGTCTAAAGTAGAGCGTTAGTTCTTCAAAGAAGGTTAGAATACTAGTTCAAGAATCGGGAGAGGATTGTCAAAGTTTTAATTTTATGATTTGAAGTAGTTCATTGAGATTTTGATTGACAGCACAAAAATAATAAGGAGATATTTTATAATATTTTCTGGTAAGATTTAATGTAAATAAACACAATTACGCTAATTAAGTAGTATTGACTATATAGGTCATAAAACGATCTTTAAAAAGATTCTACGATGAAGAGTTTGATCCTGGCTCAGGATGAACGCTAGCGGCAGGCCTAACACATGCAAGTCGAGGGGTAACAGGGGGAGCTTGCTTTCTGCTGACGACCGGCGCACGGGTGCGTAACGCGTATACAATCTACCTATCACTGAGGGATAGCCCGAAGAAATTTGGATTAATACCTCATAGTATTATAGAATCGCATGGTTTTATAATTAAAGGTTACGGTGATAGATGAGTATGCGTCCTATTAGCTAGATGGAGAGGTAAAGGCTCCCCATGGCTACGATAGGTAGGGGTCCTGAGAGGGAGATCCCCCACACTGGTACTGAGACACGGACCAGACTCCTACGGGAGGCAGCAGTGAGGAATATTGGACAATGGGCGCAAGCCTGATCCAGCCATGCCGCGTGTAGGAAGACGGCCCTATGGGTTGTAAACTACTTTTATACGGGAAGAAACCTATCCTCGTGAGGATAGCTGACGGTACCGTAAGAATAAGCACCGGCTAACTCCGTGCCAGCAGCCGCGGTAATACGGAGGGTGCAAGCGTTATCCGGAATCATTGGGTTTAAAGGGTCCGTAGGCGGGCTAATAAGTCAGTGGTGAAATGCAGGGGCTCAACTCCGGCACTGCCATTGATACTGTTAGTCTTGAATTATTGTGAAGTGGTTAGAATATGTAGTGTAGCGGTGAAATGCTTAGATATTACATAGAATACCGATTGCGAAGGCAGATCACTAACAATATATTGACGCTGATGGACGAAAGCGTGGGTAGCGAACAGGATTAGATACCCTGGTAGTCCACGCCGTAAACGATGGTTACTAGCTGTTTGGACGAATTGACGTCTGAGTGGCCAAGCGAAAGTGATAAGTAACCCACCTGGGGAGTACGTTCGCAAGAATGAAACTCAAAGGAATTGACGGGGGCCCGCACAAGCGGTGGAGCATGTGGTTTAATTCGATGATACGCGAGGAACCTTACCAGGGCTTAAATGTAGTATGACAGATTTGGAAACAGATTTTTCTTCGGACATATTACAAGGTGCTGCATGGTTGTCGTCAGCTCGTGCCGTGAGGTGTCAGGTTAAGTCCTATAACGAGCGCAACCCCTATTGCTAGTTGCCAGCGAGTCATGTCGGGGACTCTAGCGAGACTGCCGGTGCAAACCGTGAGGAAGGTGGGGATGACGTCAAATCATCACGGCCCTTACGTCCTGGGCCACACACGTGCTACAATGGTAGGGACAGAGAGCAGCCACCACGCGAGTGGGAGCGAATCTATAAACCCTATCACAGTTCGGATCGTAGTCTGCAACTCGACTACGTGAAGCTGGAATCGCTAGTAATCGCATATCAGCCATGATGCGGTGAATACGTTCCCGGGCCTTGTACACACCGCCCGTCAAGCCATGGAAGCTGGGGGTACCTGAAGTCGGTGACCGCAAGGAGCTGCCTAGGGTAAAACCGGTAACTGGGGCTAAGTCGTAACAAGGTAGCCGTACCGGAAGGTGCGGCTGGAACACCTCCTTTCTGGAGTTCCT
>NZ_CP136694.1:2092500-2095000 GCF_032922765.1 Nonlabens ulvanivorans | reverse complement strand
CACTAACAATATATTGACGCTGATGGACGAAAGCGTGGGTAGCGAACAGGATTAGATACCCTGGTAGTCCACGCCGTAAACGATGGTTACTAGCTGTTTGGACGAATTGACGTCTGAGTGGCCAAGCGAAAGTGATAAGTAACCCACCTGGGGAGTACGTTCGCAAGAATGAAACTCAAAGGAATTGACGGGGGCCCGCACAAGCGGTGGAGCATGTGGTTTAATTCGATGATACGCGAGGAACCTTACCAGGGCTTAAATGTAGTATGACAGATTTGGAAACAGATTTTTCTTCGGACATATTACAAGGTGCTGCATGGTTGTCGTCAGCTCGTGCCGTGAGGTGTCAGGTTAAGTCCTATAACGAGCGCAACCCCTATTGCTAGTTGCCAGCGAGTCATGTCGGGGACTCTAGCGAGACTGCCGGTGCAAACCGTGAGGAAGGTGGGGATGACGTCAAATCATCACGGCCCTTACGTCCTGGGCCACACACGTGCTACAATGGTAGGGACAGAGAGCAGCCACCACGCGAGTGGGAGCGAATCTATAAACCCTATCACAGTTCGGATCGTAGTCTGCAACTCGACTACGTGAAGCTGGAATCGCTAGTAATCGCATATCAGCCATGATGCGGTGAATACGTTCCCGGGCCTTGTACACACCGCCCGTCAAGCCATGGAAGCTGGGGGTACCTGAAGTCGGTGACCGCAAGGAGCTGCCTAGGGTAAAACCGGTAACTGGGGCTAAGTCGTAACAAGGTAGCCGTACCGGAAGGTGCGGCTGGAACACCTCCTTTCTGGAGTTCCTGAAATAATGGAACAACAATAGATTTGTATGGTTAAGCTATTTGATTAGCGTGTTTATTTATATTTTAAAGTTGTCAATCTTGATATATTAAGTCGAAAAGACTTTTAATTAGATAGTTATGTCTGTTTAGTTATACAGTCTCATAGCTCAGCTGGTTAGAGCGCTACACTGATAATGTAGAGGTCGGCAGTTCGAGTCTGCCTGAGACTACAATGTATGGTTCGCTATACAATAGTTCATTAAAATACTTAAAGGAAATTCTAGAGGTTGGTTGTTCAACATTGCTAATTCTGAATACAACATTCTGAATTTTATAATGGGGGATTAGCTCAGCTGGCTAGAGCGCCTGCCTTGCACGCAGGAGGTCATCGGTTCGACTCCGATATTCTCCACTTTATTAAATCGTAAGATTTATAACGTTCATTGACATATTGAAAAGATTAAACGAGAAACGAATAGGTACATTAGTTTGTATTTATTATAGTAAATATTGAATATTAAAAGCAAGGCGTTTATTTTGTATCGTTGCAAAATAAATAAGAATACCATAAGCAAATTAAGGGCGTATGGGGAATGCCTAGGCTCTCAGAGGCGATGAAGGACGTGATAAGCTGCGATAAGCTGTGGGGATTGGCACATACAATTTGATCCGCAGATTTCCGAATGGGGCAACCCGGCATATTGAAGATATGTCATCTGTAAAGAAGCAAACCCGGTGAACTGAAACATCTAAGTAGCCGGAGGAAGAGAAAACAAAAGTGATTCCGCTAGTAGTGGCGAGCGAACGCGGAATAGCCCAAACCAATTAGGTTACGGCCTAATTGGGGTTGTAGGACCACGACATTTAATGCATAATGAATTAGAATCCTTTGGAAAAAGGAGCCATAGAAGGTGATAGCCCTGTATAGGTAAAGAATGTTATTGATAGTGGTATCCTGAGTAGTGCGGGGCACGTGAAACCCTGTATGAATCAAGCGGGACCATCCGCTAAGGCTAAATACTCCTGAGAGACCGATAGTGAACCAGTACCGTGAGGGAAAGGTGAAAAGAACCCTGAATAAGGGAGTGAAATAGATCCTGAAACCATACGCTTACAAGCGGTCGGAGCCCTTTGGGGTGACGGCGTGCCTTTTGCATAATGAGCCTACGAGTTACCGTTGTTAGCAAGGTTAAGTACTTCAGGTACGTAGCCGTAGCGAAAGCGAGTCTGAATAGGGCGTATAGTTAGCAGTGGTAGACGCGAAACCGTGTGATCTACCCATGGGCAGGGTGAAGCTGTGGTAACACACAGTGGAGGCCCGAACCGGTTGACGTTGAAAAGTCTTCGGATGACCTGTGGGTAGGGGTGAAAGGCCAATCAAACTCGGAAATAGCTCGTACTCCCCGAAATGCATTTAGGTGCAGCGTTGATTTAGTTTTATAGAGGTAGAGCTACTGATTGGATGCGGGGGCTTCACCGCCTACCAATTCCTGACAAACTCCGAATGCTATAAAATGATGATCAGCAGTGAGGGCATGGGTGCTAAGGTCCATGTCCGAAAGGGAAAGAACCCGGACCATCAGCTAAGGTCCCCAAATATATGTTAAGTTGAATAAACGAGGTTGTACTGCATTGACAGCTAGGATGTTGGCTTGGAAGCAGCCATTCATTTAAAGAGTGCGTAACAGCTCACTAGTCGAGCGGTACGGCATG
>NZ_CP136694.1:1400000-2090000 GCF_032922765.1 Nonlabens ulvanivorans | reverse complement strand
GCACCGGCTGCAATACCTAGTGCTTGTGCCGCTATTCCTATGCGACCTCCAGCTAATGTTTTCATTGCAAATTTGAATCCAAATCCGTCTTCGCCAATCCTATTTTCTTTAGGTATCTTAACGTCATTAAATATTAAAGAATGGGTGTCGCTACCTCTAATACCTAATTTATCTTCTTTTGGTCCTACTTCAAAGCCTTCCCAAGTTTTTTCAACTATAAATGCATTGATACCTTTGTGGGCTTTGTCTTTATCAGTTTGTGCAATGACAATATAGTAATCGGCACTACTACCGTTAGTAATCCAGTTTTTGGTACCGTTTAAAAGATAATGATCACCCATATTGATTGCTGTTGTTCGTTGTGATGTGGCATCACTACCAGCTTCTGGTTCACTTAGACAAAATGCTCCAATCGATTCTCCTGTTGCTAATTTGGTTAAATACTTTTCTTTTTGCTCTTCACTAGCGTACGCTTCTAAACCATAACATACCAAGGAATTATTTACGGATACAATTACACTAGCGCTAGCATCAATTTTGGAAAGCTCTTCCATAACTAAAACATAACTAGTAGTGTCCATTCCACCACCACCATACTTTGGGTCCACCATCATGCCTAGGAAGCCTAGGTCACCCATTTTAGTAATCAATTCTTTAGGGAAATGTTGATCCTTATCTCTTTCAATTACTCCTGGAAGTAACTCGGTGCGTGCAAAATCTCTTGCTGCATCACGTATCATTAAATGCTCCTCTGTTAAACTAAAATCCATGTATTTGTAATATGATTAATACTTCATTTATCTTTGCAAATCTAAGCTTATTTAAGAGTTTATTCAACACTATTATTCTATGAACCATCAGTGCTATAACGTTATAGGTGTAATGTCTGGAACTTCTTTAGATGCTATCGATTTGGTTTATGTAAAATTAGTACGTAATGATTCATGGAACTTTCATATATTGAAAGTAAAATCGATAGAGTATAATCAAGTTTGGCGAACTAAATTGGCTAGTGCTATTTTGTTGTCAGATATTCATTTGAGGGATTTAAATGATGAATATACTTTATATTTAAGTAATTGTATTAATGATTTTATATATGAAAATCAAATCACCGAACTTTTAGCGATATGTAGTCATGGACATACTATACATCATCAGCCTGGGGATGGGTATACTTTCCAAATAGGTAACCTCCCTATATTAGCTGACTTATTGAGTCAACGGGTTGTTTGTGATTTTAGGTCTCAAAATGTAGATATGGGTGGTCAAGGTGCCCCTTTAGTACCTATTGGAGATCTTTTTCTTTTTAATAAATATGATTATTGTCTCAATCTGGGAGGATTTGCAAACATCTCTTATAGTCTTAATGATATACGCAAAGCTTTTGATATTGTCCCGGTTAACGTAGTGCTGAATTATTTTGCAAATCGCCTAGGGTCAGATTATGATGATAGTGGTGCTTTCGCGAAAGCAGGAAAAATTAATTCTGAGGTTTTAGCTCAACTAAATTCACTACCGTATTATAAGGTTGATGGTCCTAAATCTTTAGGAGTGGAATGGATTGACAATCATGTGTGGGATATTATCAAATCAATCGATAATCCTTTAGATGCTTTAGCTACTTATACTGAACATGTAGCAATGCAAATCTCTAGCGTACTGTTACCTGAATCTACTGTATTTGTTACAGGTGGTGGTGCTTATAATTCATTTTTAATACATCGTATATCTTCTTATTCTAAGGCCGAAATAATTATACCGAATAAGGAGCTTATTGAATATAAAGAAGCACTCATTTTTGCTTTTCTAGGAGTGCTTAAATTACGCAATGAGAATAATTGCCTTGCTTCGGTAACAGGAGCGTCTATGGATCATTCAAGTGGTAAGATTTATCTGCCTTAAGAAATTGTAAAAAAGAGTTGAAGTGGTCAGGTGTTTTTTATATTTGTCTGCACTAACCTGAAAATAAAACATGAAGGAACTTTTAAAGCGTTATGAGAACGCTGAACCCGAAATCGTATTCCATTGGAATGATCCAGAAACAGATGCCCAAGGTTGGACCGTAATTAATAGTTTGAGAGGTGGCGCCGCAGGTGGTGGAACACGTATGAGAGTTGGACTTGATAAAAATGAAGTTCTCTCACTAGCAAAAACTATGGAGATTAAATTCACGGTGTCGGGTCCTGCAATAGGTGGCGCTAAAAGTGGAATTAACTTTGACCCTAGAGATCCTCGTAAAAAAGGTGTGCTAGAGAGATGGTATAAAGCGGTTTCTCCTTTACTTAAAAGCTATTATGGCACCGGTGGTGATCTTAACGTTGATGAAATACATGAAGTAATCCCTATCACTGAAGATTGTGGGGTTTGGCATCCTCAAGAAGGTGTCTTTGCAGGTCATTTTTCCCCTACCGAGGCTGATAAAATTAACCGCATAGGACAATTACGTCAAGGTGTGATAAAAGTTATTGAAAATCCTATTTATTCGCCAGATGTTTCTAGAAAATATACGGTAGCAGATATGATTACTGGTTATGGCGTTGCAGAAGCTGTAAAACATTTTTACGATATTTATGGCGGTGATGTTAAAGGTAAACGTGCCGTTGTTCAAGGTTTTGGTAATGTAGGAAGTGCCGCTGCTTATTATCTTTCACAAATGGGTGCGAGAGTTGTAGGAATCATCGATAGAGCTGGTGGATTAATTAATGAAGACGGTTTTTCTTTTGAAGAAATTAAAGAAATGTTCTTAAATAAAGATGGTAATACTTTAAGATCTTCAAACTTAGTTCCATTTGAAGAAGTAAATGAAAAAATATGGTCGCTCAAGACTGAGATTTTTGCGCCTTGTGCTGCCTCTAGATTAGTGAGTCAGGATCAAATAGATCAAATGATTGCCTCTGGATTAGAGGTTATTTCTTGTGGCGCTAATGTGCCATTTGCAGATAAAGAAATTTTCTTTGGCTCTATTATGGAGCATACGGATGAAAAAGTAAGCCTTATTCCGGATTTTATTTCAAATTGTGGAATGGCAAGAGTTTTTGCATACTTTATGGAACGTCGCGTTCAAATGACGGATGAAGCTATCTTTAACGATACCAGCATGACAATTAGAAACGCAATTCAAAATACTTATAATAATAATAGTTCGCGTACTCAAATCAGTTCTACTGCTTTTGAAATCGCTTTAAAACAATTGGTTTAATGTTCAAGTCTTTTTTAGGTAATAGCCCTACATGGTTTAAGTCAACCATATTAGCATTTTTAGTTTTTAATACAGCCGCATATTTTGTTCTTGATGGAACGGTAATGGGTTGGATTTTTATAGCAGAGTTTATATTCTGTCTTGCGATGGCTTTAAAATGTTATCCTTTACAGTCCGGTGGTTTACTAGCTATTCAAGTTATTGCATTAGGATTAACACATCCTATGTATAAAGTAGATCATGAAACACATAAGGTCGTATTAGATGATTTAGGTAATAAAGTATTAGGTGGTGTTTATGCAGAAGTAGCACAAAACCTAGAGGTGATTTTGCTGTTAGTGTTTATGGTAGCGGGAATTTATTTTATGAAACCTCTACTCATGTATATTTTTGTAAAACTGTTTACAAAGGTAAAATCTAAAATAGCTCTTTCTCTATTTTTTGTGCTAATCAGTGCTGTGTTATCTGCCTTTTTAGATGCTCTTACAGTTACAGCAGTTCTAATTAGTGTCGGTCTAGGTTTTTATAATGTTTATCATAAAATACATTCTAGTGATCTAGATTTAGATCATGATAATACATTAGACAGGAAGCAGTTAAGTGGTGAAACATTAGAAGATTTCCGTTCATTCTTACGTAGTTTAGTAATGCATGGTGTGGTAGGAACAGCGTTAGGTGGTGTTTGTACAATTGTAGGTGAACCTCAGAATTTACTTATCGGTACAAAGCTTAATACAGCATTACCTTATGAATATGGATTCATAGAGTTTTTCCTTCACATGGCACCTATTACGATCCCAGTTTTAATAGCTGGTCTAATTACAACCGTATTGTTAGAAGTTACTAAAACATTTGGTTTTGGTCAGAAAATGCCTCCGGTAGTTAGACAAATAATTGAAGGGTGGATGGAAAAGCGTGATCAAGAGCGTACAAGTAAAGAAAAATATGGGCTTTTGGTTCAAGGAGTTTCTGCTATTCTTTTAATTATAGGTCTAGCATTACATATCGCACCAGTTGGTTTTATAGGTCTTGCTTTAATAGTGATTCAAACTGCGTTTATGGGGATAACAGATGAACATAGTCTTGGAAAAGCCTTTGAAGAAGCACTTCCATTTACAGGACTGTTAGTTGTGTTTTTTGTGATCGTTGCGATGATTCATGACCAGCATTTATTTGCACCTATTATTGAATGGGCATTAAGCCAGGATCCTAGTAGTCAACCGGCAATATTCTATCTTGCAAATGGTGTTCTTAGTATGATTTCTGACAATGTGTTTGTGGCAACAGTCTACATAAATGAAGTGGGTAATGCATATGACGCTGGAAAAATATCTTTAGAGCAATATGAACATTTAGCAGTTGCGATTAATACGGGAACTAATATTCCTAGTGTTGCGACACCTAATGGTCAGGCGGCATTCTTATTTCTATTAACGTCTGCTCTTGCACCAGTAATCAATCTTTCTTACGGTAAGATGGTTAAAATGGCATTTCCATATACTGTAGTTCTTACATTAGTAGGACTTGCATGTGTGATTATGTTCTTATAATAAATCAGTAATATTGTATAGCTTATTGTAATCACGCTTTCGCGAAAGCATAATTAGAATAAGCCTTTAGACTGTATACAATCTTTAACATATAAAATGCGTTACTAACCTAACTAAGAAAAATTTAATGAATCTATTTATTCAAGAAACAGGCGAAGTTGTTGAGTCTACTATGCCACTAGTAGAAGAAGAAACTCAAACAGTTTTTGACATCATATTATCAGGTGATCCATCTGGAACAGTGATTATATGTATCTTAATTCTATTATTATTTGTTGCTTTATACATCTATTTTGAAAGGTTATTTAAGATAAAAGGCAGTTCAAAAATTGATGATAAATTCATGTTACAAATAAAAGATCATGTTAGTAACGGTCGTATTGATGCAGCCAAGATCTTATGTGCTCAAGAAAATTCTCCTGTTGCACGTTTAACAGAGAAAGGTATTAGTAGGATAGGTTCACCTCTTGAGGATATTAATGGAGCCATCGAGAATGCAGGTAAATTAGAGGTGTATAAATTAGAAAAAAATGTTAGTATTCTAGCAACTATTGCAGGAGCTGCACCTATGATTGGGTTTTTAGGGACAGTTATAGGAATGGTAATTGCTTTTAGAACCCTAGCAGAAAGTGAAGGTGCTCCAGAAATGGGAACTCTAGCAGAAGGTATTTATACCGCAATGACAACCACTGTTGCAGGGCTTATAGTAGGTATTATAGCTTATATAGGATATAACCATTTAGTAGTTAAAACTGACAAAGTAGTGCATCAAATGGAGTCTAACGCTGTTGATTTCTTAGATCTTTTAAACGAACCTGCATAATATGAACTTAAGAAGCAGAAATAAAGTAAGCCCTGATTTCTCGATGTCATCCATGACAGATATCGTGTTTCTGTTGCTTGTATTTTTCTTACTAACCTCACCGAGTATTACTCCACAAGCTTTGGATTTAATATTGCCTAGTGCAAGTGGTCGTAGTGAAAATAAGCAGCAAGCTTCCGTAAGTATTACTAAAGATGGTGCGTTTTTTGTCGATGCGATAGAGGTAGAAGAAGAGTTATTAGAGTCGATGATTATTAAAACAATGGATGGTCAAGAAAAGCCTACCATTATATTAAGAGCAGACGGCGATATCGCCCTCAATAAAGCTGTTAAAGTTATGGACATAGCAAACCGTAATAAAATCAATATCATCCTTGCTGTAAAACCAGAATAAAATGAGTTTTCTAGACACTAAAGAGAAAAAGAAATCATTCATCATTACAAGTATTTTGATGAGTGTTTTTCTATTGTTATTTGTTTTTGTTTCAGTGCTAGATGAAATACCAGAAGAGGAAGATAGTGGAATAGCAATCAACTTCGGGAATACTGCAGTAGGTTCTGGACCTGTTGAACCTGCAGAGGCAACCAAGGTTACTCCAGAGTCTAATCCATCACCTGTAGATCAATCCACCGCTCAGGTTGATAATGTCGCCACACAAGATAATATTGATGCGCCAGTTATCAATTCAGACCCAAATTCAACCAAGCCGGTAACAAAACCTGTAACAGAGCCTGTTAAAAAACCAGAGCCCAAGCCAGAGCCTAAGCCAGATCAATCGGTAACTGACATGCTTAATAATGTTACTGGTGCAACGCCAACGGATGGTGAAGATAATAGCGGAGAAGGTCCTGGAGATGGTCCAGGGAACAAAGGTGATATTAACGGTGATCCTTATGCAAATACCTATTATGGGGCACCAGGATCTGGGCATAGTGGTCGTGGAGCTGGACTAGGTGGAAGAAAAGCATTATCCGGAAAAGGAGCTGAGCCTGACTGTTTTGAAACGGGAACTGTTATTGTTGAAATTCATGTTGATAGAACTGGTAAGGTTGTGCAAGCCATACCAGGAAAAAAAGGAACAACTAATAGAGCAAATTGCTTATTAGTTGCCGCAAAAAAAAGCGCTGAGACCTATAAATTCAGTGCAGCTTCTAAGGCTAAAGATATCCAAATAGGTTTCGTCGAGGTTATTTTTAAAGTTGGAGAATAGTTTTGGACTATTCACAGACTCTAAATTGGCTTTTCAATCAGCTCCCAATGTATCAACGTGTGGGAAAAGCGGCTTACAAGGCAAATCTCGATAACACTATATTATTAGATAATCATTTAGGAAATCCCCACCTATCCTTTTCAACTATTCATGTAGCTGGTACAAATGGTAAGGGAAGCACGTGTCATATGATAGCAAGTGTACTGCAAGAGGCTGGTTATAATGTAGGGTTATATACATCACCGCATCTCAAAGACTTTAGGGAGCGCATTAAGATTAATGGTGTGATGGTTTCAGAAGATTATGTGGTTGCTTTTGTAAATAGAAACAAATTGTTTTTTGAAAGTAATCAACTGTCGTTTTTTGAGATGACTGTAGGTATGGCTTTTCAATACTTTAAAGAGCAAGAAGTAGATATCGCTATTATAGAAACAGGTCTTGGAGGTCGATTAGATTCTACTAATATAATAAAGCCTTTAGTTTCAGTGATAACAAACATAGATAAAGATCATGTAGCGATGTTAGGTAATACTCTTATTAAAATAGCTGGAGAAAAAGCAGGTATTATAAAAAATAATGTACCTGTAGTTGTAGGTGAGAGACGTGATTCTTTGAGGAATTGCTTTCGCGAAAGCGCAATAAAAAAGCATTCTATATATCATCAAGTAAACTATCGCTTGAAGCCACTCGCTACAGATTTAAAAGGTGAATATCAAAAGTATAATAGTAGAGTTGCACAAACTGCGTTAAAAGTTTTAACGCAGTCTAGCAACTTTAAAATTTCCCTTACCCAATTAGAAGCCGGGCTGTTGAAAGTTGCTGCAAATACAGGATTGAGAGGTAGGTACGAATTATTGCAAGTTCAACCTAGGGTGATTGCAGATACAGCACATAATAAAGCAGGAATAAAAACATTAGTGAAGCAATTGAAACTAGAGAAGTTTAATAAGCTTCATATAGTTATGGGAATGGTGTCTGATAAAGATGTGGACCAAGTTTTATCATTAATGCCTAAGAATGCTTTTTATTACATCGCAAAGCCAAATGCGATACGAGGAATGGAAATAGATGTTTTATCTAGTTTTTTCAAAAAGCATCAATTTAATTTTAAAAAATTTAATTCTGTTTCTGACGCTCTAGATAAAGCTAAGAGTCTGGCACACAGTGATGATTTTATAGTAGTGACTGGTAGTGTTTTTGTAGTAGCAGAAATAATTTAAAATTTATTTCAAAAACACTTGTAAGTTCCAGGAAAGGTTTTATATTTGCATCCGCTTTTAGGGCGCTTAGCTCAGTTGGTTCAGAGCACTTGGTTTACACCCAAGGGGTCAGGGGTTCGAATCCCTTAGCGCCCACAAAAGGTCTTCAGAAATGAAGACCTTTTTTTATGCCTTTTTTTAATTTAAAGGGTTTCTATTTTAGGTGTTTTTAAAAAGCTAAAGATGTATTTTTACTGAAGATTTTTTATTCATGAAGATATTAGTTACTGGTGGATTAGGTTTTATAGGCTCACACGTCGTTGTAGAGTTGCTTAATAGAGACTATGAGGTCGTTATAGTTGATAACCTTTCTAATTCATCTATCAGTGTGTTAGAAGGGATTCATACAATTTGTAATAAGAAACCCGAATTTGAAAAACTGGACTTAAGAAATAAACAAGCGTTAAGCGATTTTTTTCTAAATCATCAAGATATAAGTGGAGTGATACATTTTGCTGCTTCTAAAGCTGTTGGTGAAAGTGTTCAGAATCCGTTATTGTATTATGAAAACAATATGAATACGTTAGTATATCTATTGCAAGAGCTTCAAAAATTATCTAAACCCAATATTATATTTAGTTCTTCATGTACTGTTTATGGACAGGCAGATGTGTTACCAATCACAGAGTCTGCTCCAGTAAAACCTGCTGAATCTCCATATGGCAATACAAAGCAAGTAGGGGAAGAGATTATTGCCGATGTTTGTAAAATCGATTCTTCATTAAGCGCGATTGCGTTGCGTTACTTCAATCCAATTGGGGCGCATCATTCTGGATTAATCGGTGAATTGCCGTTAGGAACGCCTCAAAACCTAGTTCCTTACATCACTCAAACAGCTATTGGTCAAAGAGAACAGCTCTCAATCTTTGGGAATGACTATCCTACAATTGATGGAACAGCTGTTCGTGATTATATTCACGTTATGGACCTAGCTATTGCGCATGTTGTTGCCTTAGAAAGGCTAATCAATAATGAAGTCCTTACTAACTTTGAAACATTTAATATAGGAACGGGAACTGGATCTTCTGTGTTAGAAGTGGTTAAGGCATTTGAGAATGTTACTGGACAATCCCTTAATTATAAAATTGTAAATCGCAGAGATGGTGATGTAACTGCTGCTTATGCAGATACTACTAGGGCAAATAATGTGCTAGGTTGGAAATCACAATTTACCTTACAAGAAGCTCTTGCTAGTGCCTGGAAATGGCAGCAAACTGTAATGGAGATTAAAGAATACTAGCTATTTGCTCGTTGATCCATTCAAGAAATAGTTCATCTTTATTAGAGAAAGCATTTACCGTGTTACTATCGATATCTATCTGACCTATATTTTTCTCATCTTTAAATAATGGGATGACAACTTCACTTTTTACATGGATGCTACAGGCTATATAGTTATCCTGTGCATTCACATCATCTACAACAAAGTTTTTGTTCGAAACAGCGACTTGGCCACATATTCCTTTCCCAAAAGGAATAACTGTATGGTCTGTAGGTTCTCCCGCCTGAGACCATAGATGTAATGTAGGTTCAGTATCATGAGCCATATAAAAACCTACCCAATCATAATAATCTATATTAGACTGCAGTAATTCACATACACCTTGCATTTTAAGCTGGGCTGTTAAGTCTGGATGATTTACTATTTCGGTAACTTTTGGTTTTAATGTGTCTAGTATCATGATGTATTTTAAAAAGGTAAAATTAAGTCATGCCTTTGATTAAATATTTAACTTTGTCATAAAATAATTAATGATGAGCGCTCTACGTACCTATGTGCCGGTTTTTAAGTTTGTGGCTACTTTTGGCGTTATTTATATCGTTCTATCTTTAATTTACTATCTCTATTTACAACAGGATTATAATTCATCAAACTATCCAGATCCTGTGACTTCTCAAGTGTCGTATCAAACCCAGCAGCTGTTAAACGCTATAGGTTATGATGCCCAGATATCTAATGTGCCGCATCATCCATCGGTTTATATGTATTTAAATAAAACCGTGGTCTATCGAGTGATAGAAGGTTGTAATGCAATAAGTGTAATGATACTATTTGTTGCTTTTGTTCTTGCTTTCGCGAAAGCGTGGAAAAAAACAGCTTTCTTCATACTGTTCGGTATTACGTTCATCTATATAGTTAATCTATTCAGATTAGTAGCCCTAGCTATTATTAAAAATAAGTATCCACAGTATGATCATATTTCACATGATATATTGTTTCCAGCGGTGATCTACGGTTCTGTGATTTTACTTTGGTTGATTTGGATTAAAAAACCAAAACATATATGATTATCTCAAGGTTTTTTTCATCAATTGTGATAATGGTTTTGATTACCTCCTTATTACTCATACGGTTGTATGAGGTGCCTTTATTTAACGATCCTTTATATGATTATTTTCATTCAGATTTTCAATTATACGACCTTCCCAAATTAAACGTGTGGAAATTAATTGCTGGTACTAGCTTAAGATATCTACTGAATATGGTGCTTTCTCTATGGATCATATGGTTTTTGTATAAAAGAGAAAGTTATATCCATGCAGCGTTATGGGTGTATTTGTTTGCTTACATTATATTAATAGTTGCTTTTACTTTACTTATAGATGCAGATTCTAGTTTTATGAAAATGGCATTATTTTATATCCGTCGTTTTTTAATACAGCCCATTTTATTATTCATATTGGTGGCTGGTTTTTACTTCTTAAAAACTAAAGGGAACAAACTTGTCTAGTATGTGCTTAAATATTCTTTTCTATATGTTGAGGCAGGATGATAAAAATATGCAACGAGTAATTCTCTATTCTCATTAAGAGCACATTCTTCCCATTCCTTTTTAATAAGCATTATTCTTATTTTTTTATCAATTTCTTTATTAAAGGGTGATATTACACCTACATAACTGATGGAATTGTCTTCAGTGAATTTTATGTTATAAAGTCCAAAATAGGCATCCGATTCTACTAGATTTAGTTTGCCAACTTTATTAATTACATCTGTATCATTTTCAAGTGAGGAACAATTAATAGAAGATGCTTCAATTTGTTCATTGAATAAAGAAAGCGTATTAAGTGTGCCTATTAGATTCTTGTTTTCTAGCAAGAATTTAGGATCATCTTTATAAATAAAACTATTTCTATGACATGGTGTAGTGATTATTGCTCCATTAACTAATTGAGCAAAAACGATAAGTTCATCACCTGGTTTTAAGAACAGTCTGCATTTAGAATTATCACTGCTATTCCCCACTTCTTGTTCTATAAATAATGATTTTGATTCTGAACCCTTAAATATTATCGATGTGTCAAATTCAATCAAATCTTCGTTCTCTAGTCTAAAGTCAGATTCCACGTTAGTCACTGTGACTTGTGCTATAAAATCAGCTTCTTTATAATCATTCAAAAAATGATTTTGATAGCAAACACAAGACTGTGCTTGGGATAATAAGCCGGTTAATATTAATAGTAAAACGATAAGCGTTTTACTGTAGTTTTTCTGTGACAGGAATTCCATTTTCATCATAATATCTATAAATACCACTTTGTGTGCCACTTTTAATTAATTGATAACTACTATTGTCTAATTTGTTTTTTGATATTGAATCCTGAGAAAGGTAGTTGAACAGATTAGGGAATAGACTGATACTACTTTTAATTTTTTTTTGATGTGATTGAAATTCAGCAGGAGCTTTTATGGTCAGTAAAGCGCCGAATATTGCTTGATGTAATGCTATGTCATCTGTTAAATATGAATAGCTTTCACCGGTGTAATTATATCCTACAAAGCCACCGTGGTCTGCAGCCATTATGATGATGCCTTCTGGATCTTGAGAGGTTATATAGTCTACAATGTCTTGAAGAGTAGTGTTAATGCTTTTTAAATTATCTATATATTGATTACGTTCTTTTATCGCAGAGGTGTTCTTAGCTTTAAGTCCAGTGATATGTCCTGGTTCTAGAATTTCAATAAAATAAAACTGAGGTTTGTTATCTGCGGTACTAATAGCAAGTTTTAAATCATTAAAGTAATCTTTGTCTAGTTGGTAATCAGGTAAAATTGACAATTCATTTTCGTTGATATTTATACCGTCATAATAAATGTCTGGATGGTTAAGTAATAAATATCTGTGTTGTAAAATTGCTGTTGTTCTATAGCCATTCTCTTTAAAAGTTTCTAAAACAGGGTTTTTACCCATTATAATTTGTCTCGCATTAAAAAGCTCATTATTGAAATTTTCACTGTCGTAAAAATGATGTTGCCCTGTAAATAGAGTTGCGTTTGAAGTAAGTGTTGATGGATAATTACTGCGGTATTGATGATTAAAATTAAATCCTTTTGAGATCATGTCACTATAAAAGCGACTATTGTCAAAGTGGTAATTATCATTAGTTAAGGAAGGCTTATTAGCGTATCCGTCAGGTTGAATATAGTAGATGTTAGGTTTTATCTGAAACTCAATATTCACGAAAGGACTTTCTTTAATCCAATTCTCGTAAGTGTAGATAGATGTGAAAAGATAAAATGAGAGTTGTAAAATCCCTAGTAAACACATCAAGAATAAAATTAATACTCCTTTTTTATAATGTTTACCTAAAAACCAACTCACTATAATAGCAATTATAGCTACTAGAATTAGCGCTTTCCACCTCCATCCTAAATAAATTACCAGAGATAAGGAGATAGCTGTTAAGATAATTAGACTACTTGAATAAAAGACATTCTTAATTCTATCGCTTTTATTCTTTAATACAAAACTCATAAGTATCATCAGTGCGCTAGGTGCAATGATCATACTTAAAACTAGGTACAATAATTGAGTCCAAGAATTGACTAATGTATAATTGTTAGTGTATAAATAGGTGATAGCATACATGCCAGGTAATAAACCTACCGTCCACCAGTAGTGCTTATTATTGTTAAGATAGGAAATGATCTTATCTTTCATTTCTTTTCATTAAAAAGAGTGTGCGATGTGTCCCTTTAATAGCTTCTTTTTTAATTATAGAAAAGTGTTTATTATAAGCTTCTTCAAAATTTACCAAATTGTAATAGTCAAACAAGTCTTTAGCATCTCTTTTGCTATTTAAAATAAACTGCACCCAACTATCTTCTCTATTAGGAAACTCAATAATTAAATAAGGGCTCAAGGATTTGAAAAATAAAGCACTCATTTCGAATGGTACATTGCCAGATAGAGTCATGTGATGTATTAGAGCTAACGCCATACTTAAATCTGAACCGTAGTCTTGTATGCGAGTAATAAAAGAATCTCGTTCTTGATTATTGAATCCTAAACTTGCTGCTGGCTGCATTAAATCGGTTACAATAGGGATGATATTAAACTCTTTATGTTTAATACTATTTGTGTAACAGTCATTAATGGCACTCTGATCGATATCGCAAACAATTACCTGATTAGCATTAGTCAACGCCACCTTACTAAAGGTACCGTCATTTCCACCTAGATCCATAACTTTTTTTGCGTTTATATCAGCAGTCCATTTTTGTATAAATTCCTTTTTGAGATTAAAGGCCTGCTCATCATAATTAGTTTGGTCATAATAGGCACTCCATTCTGTGTTTTCTTGTAGGCTCATCTTAGAGATATGCATCTCTAGAGTCTTTAGCATTTTAATTTGTGAAACTTTGTCTAGCCCTTTACTTTTTGAGTCATTAGACGCTTGACCTATAGTTTCATTTTTCTGTTTACCTAAAAAATGAATATGAGAATAAATCGTCGGACTCAATTTAGATTTCCATGATAATAGTTTAGAGGCCTCATCTAACGGGAAGCCATTGATACGATGCTGTAAAGACTTAAGGTAATAACTGCCGTGTCTTTGAGCGAGTAATAATGGAGCAAAAAAGTGCTCGTTAAATTGTTTTAAACCCTTCCATGGCTCGTTATCGCGGTATCTTTCAATACTTAAAGTGTCTATGAATATAGCTTTTCCTTTATGAAATGTGATGTTGAAAGCACTAGCGTCCTTAAGTGAAAAACCATTTTCAAGTAAGAATAGTTGAATACGCAAGGTAAGTTGTGCGGCATGCTTATATGCGGTAAATGACCACTCATAAGGATAGGTGATGAAATCTAATTGATCTGGTCTTAGAATTATTTTATCTTCAGAAACACTTATCTCCTCATGCTTGATTAACCAGTTTTTATTCCATAATTGTTCGTATATACCACTGTTTTTGATAGTATTATACTCAATAAAATATGGTTGATTGATATGTCTTAAATATTCACCTTCTTGCTTAAAAATATAACCAGAAGGATCACGATATGAAGCCGGATGCCTGAGCATTATTAATCTTTTAAATCTTTTTCATCATACATGTCATCAAAACTTGACTCATCCGTTTTACTAGTGATTCCCAGCCAGCCCTTAATCTTTATAATTAAAGTTTTATAAAAAAGAACAAATCCTGCAAATGCAGCTATTGCTGCTTGAGCAATCATCATTCCTAAACCTGCATCGATGTAGAGTAGAGTATTCATATGTGCAATATAAACTTTTATAAATCATCAATAAAAAAAACTGCCTTCAATTGAGAAGGCAGTTCTTTATAAATGAATATAGTTTTACACGCTTTCGCGAAAGCGTAAATAAAATTTTTACTTAGGGTCTAAAATTAAATCAATACGTTCCACTAAATCTTCTAAATGTATTTTAGAAAGTTGGTCTCTTGTGCGGCCTATGCTTCTTTTTGCATCTGATCTTAACTGCTTTAATTCTGTACGTACAATTGGACGTATATCACTTTGTTCAACATCTATAGAACTACCACCAAAACGACTTCTAGGCTGTTCATTATTCATAATAAATTCTAGACGCTCCACATAAGCACGTTGTAAGTTACGACGGTACCTATCAATTGTCTGACCTTTAGAAAGCTCGCTAAAAATTCCTTTTCTTAAATCTTGCATCATTTCCAAAAGCCCATAAGCACTGCTACCATTAACTTCTTCATTTTCCATTAGACGCGCCATGCGTCCAAAGTCTAGTAAGTTGTTTAAAGTACGAACTTGTGTGCTACGTATACGTTCAATAGCACCATCAGACTCAAATTTATTAAAGATGTCTTGATCTATTAACCATTTAGGTGTGCTGAACAATTCCTTCTGTAAGAACTGCATAGCTCTTGTTTGCTTATCTCTAGAGGCATGCTCGTAAACGGCACCTTCCTGACCATATGCTTTATAGGTTTCTTTTACTCCACCAATATTACCTGTTACATGTCCCATATATCTATTGTACTGTCCTAATACCTGACCATACATAGTCTCTAGGTTATCAAAATTCTCACCTTCTTTACCTGTCCATTTCCCTAAATTAGGAATTATTCTTTGAAGGTTTTTAATTCCATAAGTGCTTGCTCTCATTGAGTCATCACCTAAGTCTTCAGTCTGGCTAGTGTGGTCTACAACACCAAATTGTTGACGTCCAAAACGATATACTGGATCACCTGCTTTTTCTAGAATCCATTGATCTAGGATAGTTTTCTCTTCAAGAGCTGTTTTATCCAATATAGGTTTATAACCCCATGCAATAGAGTATTTATCATAAGGTCCTATATTAGGCATCAGGGCAACGTCACCATCGCCAGGTTGAGCGATGTAATTAAAACGTGCATAATCCATAATAGAAGGAGCTGTACCGAACTTTTTAGTGAATTCTGGGTCTCTTAAGTCTTCTACGTTATAGGCAATTGAGCTACCCATATTGTGAGGTAATCCTAGTGTGTGTCCTACCTCGTGAGAGCTTACAAATCTAATGAGACGTCCCATAACAGCTTCATCAAATTCTGTAGATTGAGCATCTGGGTTGATAGCTGCTGTTTGTACAAAGAACCAGTTTCTAAGTAAAGTCATAACGTTGTGATACCAATTAATATCTGACTCAAGGATTTCACCACTACGTGGATCTGATACGTGAGGACCATTTGCGTTAGGAATTGGAGAGGCTAGGTATCTTACCACAGAATAACGTACATCTTCTGGACTCCAATCTGGATCTTCCTCTTTAGTAGGAGCGTCTGCAGCGATGATTGCATTTTTAAAGCCAGCAGCTTCAAATGCGACTTGCCAATCTTCAATACCTTGTTTGATATATTTTCTCCATTGTTGTGGCGTTGCAGGGTCGATATAATAAACAATTTGTTTTTTAGGTTCCACAAGTTCGCCCGCTTTAAATTTTGCGATGTCCTCGTCTTTAACTTCTAGTCTCCATCGGTCTAAATAGCGTACTGTTTTAGTTTCTTGAGCATCTAGTCCATAGTCTTGTTGTCCTCTAGCAAACCATCCTACACGCTGGTCAAAGTAACGTCGTTTCATAGGTTCTTTAGGAAGTAATATCATCGAATTACTCATTTCTAAAGAGATTGATCCAGTACTGCTGTTAGACGGTGGAGAGCTAGCTAGATACGTTTTTACATGTCTAGATTCTATATTTAGAGGATATGATCTTAAGGTATCAATATATGAACGTTTCTCGTCTAAACGTGTGGCTTTATATCTAGTACGTGATCTTTTAGGGAATCCTATAGAAGGTACATCTTTACTGAAGAAGTCCGTTACATCAATCACAACATTGTTATTAATGCTATCTTTTTTAATAGCTTGTATAGGAAAAGAGTAGAGGATAGGTTCAAAATTTGAATTTTCTACAGCCATACTTACAGGTAAAGAGTCTGCAGCTACTACTTGATGAGATACTACTCTTAAAAGGACGTTGTCATTTTTACGTTGCCATCTTAGTGTTTCTGTGTTTTGCTTTCCACCACCAAAGCCAAGTCCAGATGCTGTTTTTGCAATACGAGTTACCATAAGCATTTCTCTATTAAAAAGACTGTCAGGTATTTCATAGAAGTACTTATCTTCTACTTGGTGAACGGTGAATAGTCCTTCATCACTTTTAGCATCCTTAGTAATTACCTTGGTGTAAGGTTGGATACCACCTTTCTTAGGTTTTTTCTTCTCAGCTCCTGCAGTTGCTGATTTCTTACTTGATTTTTGTGAACCACAACTGGTTGTTATAGTAGCAGCAAAAACGAGTAACGTCAATAGTTTTATTATACGCATCATTATAGATTTTTGGTGGCTACAAGATATTGTCTATCGGTATAATAAAATCTTAATGTAGCGTTAACAACTATTTAAAATAGAAAATAAAAAATAGCCATCTCAATAGAGATGGCTTTTTAAATATCTATGAAATGATTTTACATCATTCCACCCATGCCGCCTGGCATACCAGCTGGCATTCCTCCTCCAGCATTTTCTTCTTTAATTTCTACTAGAGCGCACTCAGTAGTAAGAATCATTCCAGACACAGAAGCTGCGTTTTCTAGAGCAACACGTGTTACTTTTTTAGGGTCAATGATTCCTGCTTTTAACATATCAACATAGGTGTCGTTTTTTGCATCATAACCTTGGCTTCCTTTTGATTCTAGGATCTTAGATATCACAACGCTTCCTTCACCACCAGCATTTTCTACGATTGTTCTTAGTGGAGCTTCAATAGCTCTAGCAACAATAGAAATACCTGTTTCCTCATCAGAATTGTTTGCCTTTATTTTAGTCAGTACAGCTTTCGCACGTACTAAAGCAACACCACCACCAGCAACAATACCTTCTTCTACAGCTGCACGTGTAGCATGTAGGGCATCATCTACGCGATCTTTCTTTTCTTTCATTTCAACTTCACTTGCTGCACCTACGTATAGAACAGCAACTCCACCAGCTAGTTTTGCTAGACGTTCCTGAAGTTTTTCTTTGTCATAATCAGATGTTGTATTCTCTATTTGAGACTTAATTTGTCCTACACGAGATTTAATATCAGCAGCTTTTCCACTACCATTTACAACTGTGGTATTGTCCTTATTGATATCCACCTTTTCAGCAGTACCTAGCATTTCAAGAGTTGTGTTTTCTAAAGTGAATCCTCTTTCTTCAGAGATTACAGTACCGCCAGTTAAAATAGCAATATCCTCTAACATCGCTTTTCTACGGTCTCCAAAACCTGGTGCTTTTACAGCTGCAATTTTAAGTGAACCTCTCAATTTATTTACAACTAATGTTGCTAGAGCTTCTCCGTCTACATCTTCTGCAATGATAAGAAGTGGTTTTCCGGTTTGAGCTACAGGCTCTAGAACAGGCATTAATTCTTTCATCGTTGAAATTTTCTTATCAAACAATAAAATATAAGGGTTGTCTAACTCAGTAGTCATTTTTTCTGAGTTGGTAACAAAGTACGGTGAAAGATAACCACGGTCGAACTGCATACCTTCTACAACATCTACATACGTTTCAGTTCCTTTAGCTTCCTCAACAGTGATAACACCTTCTTTACCTACTTTACCGAAGGCTTTTGCTATTAAATCACCAACGACATCATCGTTATTTGCAGATATCGATGCAACTTGTTTAATCATCTCGCTAGAATCACCTACTTTTTTAGATTGTTTATCTAGATCAGCAGTAATAGCTTCAACAGCTTTGTCGATTCCACGTTTCAGATCCATAGGATTAGCACCGGCAGCGACGTTTTTCAAACCTTCCTTTACAATTGCTTGTGCAAGAACAGTTGCTGTAGTTGTACCATCACCAGCTAGATCATTAGTTCTAGAAGCAACTTCTTTTACCATTTGAGCTCCCATGTTCTCTAATTCATCTACAAGCTCAATTTCTTTTGCTACGGATACGCCATCTTTAGTTACTACTGGTGCTCCAAAAGATTTCCCTATAATCACGTTACGACCTTTAGGTCCTAATGTTACTTTAACTGCATTTGCTAGAGCATCAACACCTCTTTTAATGCCGTCTCTCGCTTCTAAATCAAATTTTATTTCTTTTGCCATTTTGTGTTGTTTTGTGGAGTGCTCATACAGCACTCTAATTTTTTAATTAGTATTCTAATTTGAAAAATGTAATGAGTTGTGTGTTTCGCTTTCGCGAAAGCGTATTCGATATATTAAACGATCGCTAAAATATCGTCTTCTCGCATCATCAAATACTCAGCGCCATCTAGTTTAAGCTCTGTACCGCTATACTTTCCGTAAAGTACAGTATCTCCTACTTTAACGGTCATGTCATAATCCTTCTTTCCTTTTCCTACTGCTACAACTTTTCCTTGTTGAGGTTTTTCTTTTGCAGTGTCAGGAATGTAAAGGCCAGATGCTGTTTTTTGTTCAGCTGCCATAGGCTCGATGAGCACTCTGTCTGATAAAGGTTGAATTTTTAATGCCATTATATTAGAATTTTAATTGATTTAATTTGAACTGCAACGTTCCATAAGTATGCCATTTAAAATAGCATGACAAAACATCATAAAAAAAAATATCCAACCGGTATGGTTGGATATTTTGTCAGTATTGAAATGTCGTAATGACTATTCTCAATCTAACGGAGTTGCTGTGTCATCTGTAGTTGTCGGAACTGGATTTGCAGCAGGTGTTTCAACATTATTAGTGTCTATAATATCTCTATTTGCAGATGTTTTTTCTGTAATTAATACAGAACTTGCAGCTAGGATTAATACTAATAGTAACGTAGAAAGAACCCAAGTACTTTTATCTAAAAAGTCTCCTGTTTTTTTTACACCACCTAATTGTTGAGTGCCACCACCACCAAAACTTGATGAAAGTCCGCCACCTTTAGGATTTTGAACCATTACTACTACTATGAGTAAAAAGGCTACAACAACGATTAATCCTAAGAAAAGATAAAATAATGTGCTCATTTATATATTGCTTTGTAAATTCTTAATTTCACGAATTCGGTCTGCAAAGAAACCACTTTTTTCTGGATGCTGCAAAACTAAAACCTGATAAGCTTGAATAGCTTTAGGATAGTTGTTTTGCGCAAGATAAACTTGTGCTAGAGTTTCAGTCATCAACTGGTCTGATGGTGTTTGTAAATCTGCAATATTTGTACTAGAAACTTTATCCTTTCTAGGTTTTATTTTAGGTTTCTCTGCTAGGAATTGATCAATGATAGCCATTTTTTTCGCTTTTTCGGCATCCACTACTGGTGCAGTCTCAGTATCATCATTTGGGCTTTTATTAGTAACCTCTATTTTTCTGTTAATTGGTTTTAAAGAAGTCAATTTTAACCATTCTGCAAAACTGTATGATTCACTTTGATTAAATTTAAGTGGCTCATCGACGATGCTCGTAGTATTTGTAGGTCTTTCAAATAAATCTTTATCAAGCGTGTTTTTGAAATCTACACTACTATTAAAATCTTCTTCCTTAATATGAATCGACTCTATATCTACAGGTATTTCTTTTAAGTAATCTTGTTGATTCTTAATTTGTTGACTAATTCTATTTTGAACAAAAATAGGAGACGTTATAAAATCAAATAGCACACCTCTATCTGTGGTGTGTGTAGCTGTGATTTGTAATTCCTTATTATATAATGGACTACTCTCGTTATGTAAACCTTTAAGATGTACACTGCGCGCCGCTTGAAACCATGGAAATTTTTTAATTGTGTTTTCAAGTATAGAAAGGTCATCTACCATCATTTCATGAGGTTTGTTGAGCAATTCATTAATGCGAGAATATTTATCTACCATTGCGCAAGTGTGTCTGCAAAAATATCTTGCGTTATTTGGTCAAAGATAATTTCTAATGCGGTATCTAAAGCAGCTCCTTGAAGTTGTGTTGTCGCTGCATAATCATAGAAAAAGCTGTATTTTTTTTCAAAGCTAGCTTCGTCATCTTTAGTGTTTGTAAATCTTAAATTTACTTCAATGGTAACACGGTTTTGAGATGCTGTATTGCTGGCGGTTGCTGTCATAGGAGCGATGTAGAATCGAGTGATTTCTCCTTGATAAACATAATCTCCATTTTTATTAACTAGATCTAGACTACTCTGGTTTAATATAAGATCCTGTAGTTCTAGTGTAAATGTTCTCTCAATACCAGGTTCTACATATGCTGCTTGATTTTGAAAAAAATCAACTTGATATGTTTTGATATTATCAGGTATTGATACGCCTGATAAACTGTAGCCAAAACCACATGAAGTAATACTTAACAATAGTGTCAAGCTTAATAATGCTCTTAGGATTTTATAAATCATATTGCTTGATTTTACGATAAAGTGTGCGTTCAGAAATACCTAAGTCATCTGCAGCAGCTTTACGTTTACCTTTATGACGTTCCAGTGATTTTTTTATTAATTCTATTTCTTTATCCATTAAAGATAGAGATTCTTCTTCTTGCACTTCTTGCGCAAAGTCATAACGGTCATTTTGTGCTACTGGTTCTACAAAATTAGACTGTGGTTGTGCGTCAAACGATGGTGTGTCTACTTGCGTAACTTCATATGCTTGATCAATAACGTCTTCATAGTCGTCTCCTTTTGTATCCTCACCGTAAATGCGCTTTATCAGGCTTTTGTTTTCTTCTTGGACATCATTAATGTCACCTTTAACCATTAATTCATTAGTTAATTTTTTTAGGTCATTTAAATCATTTTTCATGTCAAAAAGAACCTTGTAAAGAATTTCGCGCTCATTAGCAAAGTCGCTGTCACTTTTCTTATCAGAACCTATTACTGCAGGTAAGTTTTTCCCAGCGTCTGGTAGATAATTACGTAAAACAGCTGCGTTAATATTGCGTTCTTTTTCTAGAACGCTAATTTGTTCTGCTATGTTGCGTAATTGTCTAATATTACCGCTCCATCGATAACTTTCTAATAGTGAAATTGCGCCTTCGTCTAATCTAAGTGTAGGCATTTTATATTTCATTGCAAAGTCTGATGCAAACTTGCGGAAGAGTAAGTGTATGTCTCCTTTTCTTTCTCTTAATGGTGGTAGGTTAATATCCACTGTACTTAATCTATAAAAAAGGTCTTCTCTAAATTTTCCTTTCTCGATAGCATCAGTCATGCGCACATTAGTTGCTGCTACTATACGAACATCTGTTTTTTGAGTCGCTGATGACCCAACCTTTAAAAACTCACCATTCTCAAGAACACGCAGTAAACGTACCTGCGTAGGAAGTGGTAGTTCACCTACCTCGTCTAAAAAGATAGTTCCTCCATCTGCAACTTCAAAATATCCAGATCTAGTAGATGTTGCTCCTGTGAACGCACCTTTTTCATGACCAAAAAGTTCTGAATCAATCGTTCCTTCTGGGATAGCACCACAGTTAACAGCAATATATTTGCCGTGTTTACGATGAGATTGAGCGTGTATAATTTTAGGTATACTTTCTTTACCTACACCACTTTCTCCAGTAACTAGTACAGATATGTCTGTAGGAGCTACTTGAATCGCTTTTTCAATCGCACGATTAAATCCTGGATCGTTTCCTATAAGTTCAAAACGCTGTTTAATTGATTGTACACTTTCCATAATTACTCAGTATCAATAGTTAATGGGCCTTTCATATCTGAGTAGCCTACAGCTTCACCTATTAATGTTGCGCTTGTACAATCTGTAATTTTAACGTTGACAAAATCACCTACTTTGTAGTTTTCCTTAGGGAATACGGCAACATAATTTTGAGAATTACGACCTGCCCATTGTGTGTCGGATTTTTTAGACTCCTTTTCAATAAGACATTCTACTGTTTTACCTATAAAGTATTGAGCTCTTTCTAATCCAGTCCTTCTTTGTACTGCGATAATTTCATTTAGGCGTCTGCTTTTTACCTCTTCAGGAACATCATCTTCCATTTTACGAGCAGCCATGGTTCCTGGTCGTTCTGAATATGCAAACATGAATCCGTAATCATACTTTACATATTCCATTAAGCTCAATGTGTCTTGATGATCTTTTTCTGTTTCTGTAGGGAAACCAGTGATCATGTCTTGTGATACAGCGCATTCAGGTATAATAGCATGAACTCTATCTATAAGTCTCATGTATTCTTCACGAGTATGTAGACGATTCATCTCTTTTAAAATACGATCACTTCCAGATTGAACGGGTAAATGAATATAGTTGCAAATGTTCCTGTGCTTTGATATAGCATGTAAAACATCGTCACTGATATCTTGTGGATTGCTTGTTGCAAAACGAACTCTTAAATTAGGATATGCGGTCGCTACTTGATTTAATAATTGAGCAAAATCAACAGCTGTAGCTTGAGCCATAGGTGTTGCTTTTGAAAAATCTTTTTTTAATCCGCCTCCATACCATAGGTAAGAATCTACATTTTGTCCTAATAAGGTAACTTCTTTAAAACCATTTTTGATTAAATCGTTAATTTCTTCTAGAATACTTTGTGGATCACGACTGCGTTCTCTACCACGAGTAAACGGGACGACACAAAAAGTACACATATTATCACAACCACGTGTTATAGACACAAATGCAGTCACACCATTGCTGTTAAGTCTAACTGGTGCAATGTCACCATAAGTCTCTTCCTTAGATAGAATTACATTTACGGCATCTCGTCCTTCGTCAATTTCAGCGACTAGATTAGGTAAATCTTTATATGCATCAGGTCCTACAACCATATCTACAATCTTTTCTTCCTCTAAGAATTTTGACTTTAGACGTTCTGCCATACAGCCTAGAACACCTACTTTCATATTAGGGTTTTGTCTTTCTTTTACTCGATTGTATTTTTCTAAGCGTTTACGCACTGTTTGCTCTGCCTTATCTCTAATAGAACATGTGTTTACTAGAACTAGGTCAGCTTCTTCCAGTACATTAGTGGTGTTAAAACCTTCTTTTGCAAGAATAGAAGCTACAATCTCAGAATCTGAAAAATTCATTTGACAGCCATAGCTTTCTATATATAGTTTACGACTATTCTTACCATTGTTTTCCAATTGTATCGTCGTACCTTGTTTTTCTTCTTCTATAATCTTTTCCATCTACGTTACCTCATTAATAAGCGTGCAAAGATACTAATTTTACTTGTTTTGTGACATATTGTCATATAATTGCTTTTTAAATTTTGCTTTCGCGAAAGCGTGAACCACTTAGTCAATCAGGCTATTCATAATCTGTGTTAGGTTATTAAAATGTATAGTGTATTATCGTTCTTATTATATAACCTACCGATAGTGAACACATTGAGGATTTGTGATGTGTTTTAAATGATTGGTAATTAGACTTTTGCAGAACTAAAAAAAAATACACATACCTTTGCATTCCAAAAATTCAAATCTGAATGGCAAAGAATCTTGTAATTGTAGAGTCGCCGGCAAAGGCAAAGACCATAGAAAAATTCTTAGGTAAAGACTATAAAGTAGCATCCAGTTTTGGTCACATAGCTGATCTTCCTGCAAAAGAGTTAGGTGTTGATGTAGATGATGATTTTACTCCTAAATATATAGTTAGTTCAGATAAGAAAGATCTGGTCAAGAAACTTAAGAAAATGGCTGCCGAATCAGAAATGGTATGGCTAGCGAGTGATGAGGATCGAGAAGGAGAGGCCATTGCATGGCATCTTGCAGAGCAATTAGATCTTAAAAAAGATAAGACTAAGCGTATCGTTTTTAACGCTATCACAAAAAGTGCGATTCAAAAAGCTATTGAAAATCCTCGTCAAATCGATTATGATTTAGTGAATGCCCAACAAGCACGTAGGATTTTAGACCGTATTGTAGGTTATGAAATATCTCCGATTTTATGGAGGAAAGTAAAAGGTGGAGCTAGTGCTGGTCGTGTACAGTCTGTTGCGGTGCGTCTAATTGTAGAGCGCGAAAACGAAATAATCAATTTTAAAAGTGATAATTTTTTTAGAATCGATGCCGATTTCAATACTAAGGACGGAAGTCTTTTAAAAGCAAAACTACCAGGGAATTTAAATTCTCTTAAAGAAGCTCAAAGCTTTCTTGAATTAAATAAAGGAGCGCAATTTGAGGTTGCAGATTTAATTAAAAAACCTGCTACTAAAAGTCCGGCACCGCCATTTACAACATCCACCTTGCAGCAAGAGGCTTCTCGTAAGTTGTTTTTTAACGTAAGTCGTACAATGCAACTTGCGCAACGATTGTATGAGGCTGGTTTAATTACTTACATGAGAACAGATTCTGTGAATTTAAGTAATGAGGCAAAAAAAGGTGCTCAGGCAGAAATTGAAAGTGCTTATGGTACAAAGTTTCATAAAGAGCGCAACTATAAAGGAAAGTCTAAAGGTGCTCAAGAGGCTCACGAAGCTATTAGACCTACAGATTTTGCAGTTCATAGTGCGGGATTAGATAAAGATCAGACGCGACTTTATGAGTTAATATGGAAGCGTGCTATAGCGAGCCAGATGAGCGATGCAAAGCTTGAACGTACTAACGTATCTATAAGTGCAAACACTCATGATAAGAATTTTACTGCTAGTGGTGAGATTGTAAAGTTTGAAGGTTTCTTGAAAGTGTATTTAGAGAGTACAGATGATGAAGACTTAGAACAACAAGGGTTATTGCCTGCACTATCGATAGGGCAAGATTTATTAAATAAAAAAATCACTGCTACAGAGCGCTTCACTAGACCACCATATCGATTTACAGAGGCTTCTTTAGTAAAGCAGTTAGAAGAGTTAGGTATAGGTAGACCTTCTACTTATGCTCCTACTATCACCACTATTCAAAATAGAAAGTATATCGAGAAAGGAGTGTCTTTAGGTGAAGAGCGATCTTATGTTCAATTAACGTTATCTAAAGATGATATTAAGGAAAAAGAACTTACAGAGAAAACAGGATCTGATAAAGGGAAATTAATACCTACAGACGTTGGTCGAGTTGTGAATGATTTTCTTGTTGAGCATTTTAGTAATGTATTAGACTATAATTTCACAGCAAAAGTAGAAGAGTCTTTTGATAACATAGCAGAAGGTAAAGAGGAGTGGACAGATATGATGAATCACTTCTATAAAGGTTTTCATCCTACGGTAAAGGATGTTGCGGAAAATGCTGAGCGCGAAGTTGGAGAGCGAGTTTTGGGTACAGATGCTAAAACAGGAAAGCCGATTAGTGTGCGTTTAGGACGTTTTGGTGCTATGGCTCAAATAGGAACGGTAGAAGATGAAGAGAAGCCGCAATTTGCAAGTTTGTTACCGTCACAATCTTTAAATACCATTACGTTAGAAGAGGTATTGGATTTATTTAAACTGCCTAGGACAGTTGGAGAATATAATGGTTTCCCAGTTGAGGTGAATCAAGGACGTTTTGGTCCTTATGTAAAATTCAATGAGAAAACTTTTGTATCTCTTGAAGATGGAGATGATCCTATGACACTTACTTTTGAAAGAGCTGCAGAGTTAATACAACAAAAGGAAAAAGCTGATGCGCCTATTTATATGTTTGAAGAACAACCAGTGACAAAAGGTGTTGGTCGTTTTGGACCATTCATTAAATGGGCTGGAATGTTTATATCAGTGAATAAGAAGTACGATTTTGATAACCTTTCAAATGATGATATTGAGCAATTGATCAAAGATAAAATTCAGAAAGAAAAGGATAAACTTATCGTTAATTGGGAAGATGAAGGTATAAGAATTGAAAAGGCTAGATGGGGAAGGCACAACGTTATTAAAGGTAAAATTAAAGTTGAGTTAGCCAAAACTATTGATCCGCTTTCTATTACTCTAGAGAAGGCAATAGAATTAGTGGCAAAGAAAGCTCCTAAGAAAAAAGCGGCGGCAAAGAAAAAGCCAGCAGCAAAAAAGAAGCCAGCAGCAAAGAAAAAAACGACAAAGAAGTAATTTTCAATGGCATTTGAGTTTCTAAAACCAGTTAGTGATGAAGTGCAAGCTCATGCAATGTTGCAACCACAACATGCAATAGGTAACGTCATTAAAATACATACCGCGCATACTGGGCTACCACAATTAAAAGGTGTTCAGATGGTGCTAGTAGGTGTTTTAGAGAATCGTCGCGATGAAAATGCCTTATTGCAGATTAAAAATGTTGATCAGGCTAGAAAACAATTCTATGAGCTATTTCCGGGTAACTGGCTATTAAATATTGTGGATATGGGTGATGTTCACCCAGGTGATAGAGTAGAGGATACCTATTATGTTTTACAGCAATTAACAGCAGAGTTATTATCAAAGAAAATAATTCCAATTTATTTAGGTGGTAGCCAGGATTTAATGTATCCTATATATAGAGCCTTTGATGATATTAAATACATGATTAATGTGGTTAACGTTGATTGTAGATTTGATATTGGTGATATTGAATTACCTATAAGTTCTAGAAGTTATGTTGGGAAAATGGTAGCAGACCAACCGTATAATTTATTTAATTATAGCAATTTGGGCTTTCAGACATATTTTAACAGTCAAGATGAAATAGAGCTTTTAGAGCGCATGTATTTTGATGCCACTCGATTAGGTATTCTTGATGAAGATGTAAAATTGGCTGAGCCAGTGATGCGCGATGCAGACGTGGTTGGTATAGATATGGCTGTGGTTAAGGCTGGTGATACTGCTTTCGCGAAAGCGAATCCAAACGGGCTTAACGGCAAGCAAATTTGTAGTTTGTCGAGATATGCAGGTATAAGTGATAGAACACAAGTTTTTGGGATATTTGAAATTCCAATTGATGCCAGTTTAACAGGCTCGCAACTTATTGCAGAAATGATTTGGTATTTTATAGAAGGTTATAATTATAGAGCAGGAGAGTATCCTGTTAATGTAGAAAACGGCTATTTAAAATATCGTGTGCCTATTGAAGATGAGGTTCTAACATTCTATAAGTCTAATAAAACGGGACGATGGTGGATAGAGTTGCCTTTTCTTTCAAATGTTAATAATAAACTAAAACAACAAACGTTATTACCATGTACTCGCAAAGATTACGAACTGGCTTGTGATCAAAATTTGCCAGAGAGATGGTTAAAAGCGAGAAGAAAGAATGAAGTATAGCGTATTAATGCGTAATTAGTCAAATTAAATTTATTTGGTAAAAAAAAGTTGCCAGATATATTTATTTTAGATAGGTTTACGACCTTAATTCATAAAGAAAACATAAAATACCCTTATGAAAAAGTTATTTGTCCTAGCAGCAGTGGTTGCTTTTCTAGCAAGTTGTGGTCGAGGAGATCGCGGAATGGTGGTTGGAGCCAAAGGAAAAGCATGGCATCCTGAGAAGCCCTACGGTATGACATTAGTGCCTGGTGGAGCATTCATCATGGGTAAGAGTGATGATGATTTTGCCGCTACTAACAATGCACCTACCAAAACAGTAACAGTTCCTTCATTTTACATGGATGAAACTGAAATTACAAATGCAGAGTATCGCCAGTTCGTTTACTGGGTAAGAGATTCTATATTTAGAACTCGTCTAGCTATTATGGCAGATGATAATGGTTCTACTCCTGGTGATGATGGTATCGGTGAGTTTGCATTCTTAGATGCAGACGAGAGTACAGATTTGACTCCATGGGAACAGTATTATCAAGATAATTATGCTGGTATGGGAGAGACTGGATATGAAGGTCGTAAATTAAATCACGATGTTGATTTGATTTGGGATACAGAAGATATTCCAGATGAATTCTATGCAGAGGTTTATGATTCAATGTACATTCCTTTTGAAGAAATGTATAACGGGCAACGTACACTTGATGTAAAGAAATTAGTTTTTACATATTCAGAAATGGATATTCAGAAAGCTGCTCGTAATCCTAACGATAAAAGAAGTAAGTATATTACTCAGACACCAGTAGAAATCTATCCAGATACTACAGTTTGGATTCGTGATTTTAATTACTCTTATAATGAACCTATGCACAATGATTACTTCTGGCATGAGGCCTACAGTGATTATCCGGTTGTAGGTGTGAATTGGAAGCAGGCTAAAGCGTTCTGTCAATGGAGAACTTTGTATCATAATTCTTTCAGAAAAGAGCGTGGTCGTCACAATGTAAATGCATACCGTCTACCTACTGAGGCAGAATGGGAATATGCTGCTCGTGGTGGTCTAGAAGGAGCTACTTATCCATGGGGTGGACCTTATGCTAAAAACGATAGAGGTTGTTTCTTAGCTAATTTCAAACCATTACGTGGTGACTATGCAGCAGATCAAGCTTTGTATACCGTTGAAGCTCGTTCTTATGAACCTAATGAATATAACTTATTCAATATGTCTGGTAATGTAGCAGAATGGGTGAATTCATCTTACGACGCAGGTTCTTATGAATTTATGTCTTCTATGAGTCCTGTTGTGAATGATGAGAATAACATGCGAAAAGGTGTTCGCGGTGGATCTTGGAAAGATATTTCTTATTTCTTACAAGTAGGAACTCGTGATTATGAGTATGCTGATTCAGCAAGAAGCTATATTGGTTTCCGTACGGTACAATCTTACATGGGAACTGACGTTACTCTTAACGCAGCTACCAATTAAAATAAATTTTAACTACTAATTTAACTAAAACCTTATTAAAATGGCACAATCTAAAACAACAAAGAAATTATTTAACATGGCTTACGGAATCGGAGCTTCAGTAGTGATCATAGGAGCACTATTTAAGATTCTTCACTGGGAGCTTGATTTAGGGTTTACTAAATTGACAGGTGGTACATTACTTGCAATTGGTTTGATTACAGAAGCGTTAATTTTCTTTATCTCGGCATTTGAGCCAGTTGAAGATGATTTAGATTGGTCACTTGTTTATCCTGAATTATCTGGTGGTCAAACTATCGCTAAGAAAGGTAAGAAAGAAGAGCCTCAAGATGCTCAAGGATTGCTTTCTAAGAAATTAGATGATATGCTTAAAGAAGCTAAGCTTGATGGTGAATTAATGTCTAGTTTAGGAAATAGCATCCGCTCTTTTGAAGGAGCTGCGAAAGGTATCGCTCCAACAGCTGAAGCAATGTCTTCAACTAAAAAGTATTCTGAAGAAATGGCTCTTGCTGCAGCGCAAATGGAATCATTAAATAGTCTTTATAAAGTGCAAGTAGAAAGTTCTACGCGTCAGGCTCAAGCTAACGAAGCAATTGCTGAAAATGCAACAAAACTTCAAGAGCAAATGGCTGGACTTACTAATAACTTGTCTTCCCTAAATGGCGTTTATGGAAACATGTTAGGTGCAATGAAAGGATAATTAGCAATAATTATAAATATAAAACTATTAATAACAGCTAATTAGAATATTATGGCAGGAGGAAAACAGTCCCCAAGGCAGAAGATGATTAACCTAATGTATCTTGTATTTATTGCAATGCTTGCATTGAATATGAGTAAAGAGGTTCTTCAAGCTTTTGGTCTCATAGAGGAAAATTTAAGTTCAAGTAATACTGCACTAGCTGCAGTGAATTCAAATTCATTAATTGATTTAAATCAAAAGGCAAAAGAAAAGCCGGCACAGTATCAAGTTGCTGCTGACCGAGCTCAACAGGTATCTAAATTAAGTAATGACTATAATACCTATTTAGAAGGTATTAAAGAGATGCTTACATCAACTATAGAGCCTGGATCTGAGAAGGATTACCAAGTTCAAGATAAGACAGATATTCTTGATAATGCTTTCTTTCAAGGTGATAAGTTAAGTCCAGCAGGTGAAGAATTCAAAGCTAAGATGGCTAGCTACAAAGCTGATATGGTTGCTGCCTTAGGTGAAGGTTATGATGATGTTAAGGCTGAATTAAATAAAAAATTCAGCACTGGTGATGTTAAGGATCGTGAGAATATCGATCGTGAATATATGGAGTACAACTATAAGGGTTACCCTTTAATCGCTTCTAAAACTAAATTAACGTTGTTACAAAATGAGATTCGTAATATTGAGTCTGATGTAATGGGTCAGTTAGTTCAAGGTGAGCTTATTAAGATTGCCTCTATGAATAACTATAAGTCAATAGTTAATCTGGATAAAACAGCTTTCTTTAATGGTGAAACAGTTACAGGTACAGTAGTTTTAGGTCGTTATGATGATACAACTGTTCCTAATAAAGTTGTAATCAATGGCCAGGAAATACCTCAAGCAGATATCGTAAATGGTCAAATTCCATTAAAATTAGGTTCTGGTAGTGTAGGTGAAAAGAAAATCACTGGTTATATGGAATTTGTTGAAAATGATTCTATTATTAAGATTGATATTGAATCAGAGTATGCTGTGATCCCTAAGCCTAATTCTGCAACTATTTCTGCAGATAAGATGAACGTTGTTTATCGTGGTGTTGATAACCCAATGACAGTTACTTTTGCTGGTGTACCTAGTAATAAAGTTAATGCATCTGCACCTGGTTTAACTAGAAGTGGAAATGGTTATATAATGAAGCCTACATCTGGTAAAGAGGTTAAGATTACCGTTACTGGTGAATTACCTAGTGGAGAAAGAGTGTCAGATTCTGGGACTTTCCGTATCAAGGATCTTCCAAGACCTATCGGTACCATTAGTAGAGAATACATTGATGTTAAGAAGAACAGATCTAACCTTGCAGTTTCTACTGTTGGAGCAACTTTCGGTGATGATTTTGACTTTGAATTAACACCACGTGTAACAGAGTTTTTATTTAAAGTTCCTGGAGCGCCTTCTGTAAAGGTTTCTGGTACTAAATTAAATAGTGCTGCCCAAGGTAACTTGAGAAAAGCACGTAAAGGAGATATCGTACAGTTTGCTGGTATTAAGGCGACTGTTCCAGGAGTAAAGCTTAAAACAGTTACTCCAGTAGCGGTAGAGTTATTAGATTAATTATTGAAAAAAAGAGATATGAATAAGTTATTTGTTTTTGTATTGGGATTAATGTTGACCTCGTCAGCTTTTGCTCAAAACAATATACTTAATGCAAAGGATCCTAATGAGATAGGTAAGAAAACTGCCTCTCAAACGGAAAACGATAATGATACACCGTTACCTTATGGTTTCATTGGTGATCGTGACGTACTTTGGTCTAGAACTACTTGGGAAAAGATAGATCTTGATGAAAGAGTGAATTTTCCATTGTATTATCCTATTGATACTAATTATGTAGGTAAAGAGCGTCGTGCATTATTTCACGTAATTGCTGCAGCTGCAAGAAATGGGGAAATAGATCTTTATTCAGACTCTTATTTCAATGAAAAAAGAGAATTTGCAGATATTGAAACTTCACTTTCAAGAGTAGATACTTCAGACTATGGTATTGAACAATTCAATGCTGAAGGTCGTGTAGATGCTGAGTATATCACTAAAACTTCTATAGGTGCAGATAATGTATCTGCATACAATGTTAGAGGTCTTTGGTATTTAGATACACGTCAAGGTGAGATGAGATATCGTATATTAGGAATAGCGCCAGTGACTCCAGATGTTAATTTTATGGATGATCCTAAAGGAATTGAGTTGTTTTGGATTTACTATCCAGATGTAAGAGAGTTATTGCATAATGCAAAAGCTTTTAATACACTGAATTCTGCTAAGCCTATATCTTTTGATCATATTTTAAACTCGAGAAGATTCAGCGGTGTTATCTATAAAATGGATAACGTACACGGTGATCGTAAAATTGAAGCCTATATAGCAGATAATTCTATGATGCAATTATTAGAATCTGAAAGACTTAAAGATATCGTTAGAAATAAGGAAATCGATATGTGGAACTATTAAGTTCTATAAGTAATTGAAAAATACAAACGCCTTGCTTAGCAAGGCGTTTTTTTTGTTTAATAGATTTATTTAGGTAGTACCTTTGATTTATGAAAGATGTGATAATAGTAGGAAGTGGAATTGCAGCTTGTTCTCTTGCATGGCAATTGCATCAACAAGGTAAAAGCTTAATGTTAATTTCGGACCGTAAAAAGGGAAGTAGTTCTGTTGCAGCTGGTGTGTATAACCCAATGGTATTAAAACGATTTACGGCTGTTTGGAACGCTGGTGTTCAACTTGAAGTTTTGAACAACATGTTTGATTATGTGTTAGAAAATACAGATGTAGATGTTCGTACACCGATTACTGTCGCTCGTAGGTTTCATGATGAAAAAGAATCTTTAACATGGATTAAGAAGTCAGCTAGAGAAGACTTAAAGATGTTCATGAACTCAACAGTTCAAAAGATTGATATCAATGGAATAGAAGCTTCTTCCGGATATGGTTTAGTGAATGGAACGGGTTGGGTGGATACTATTAAGTTCATGTCGCTCACGTTATCTTTTTTTGAATCCTTAGACTCTGTTAGTCTTGAAACCTTTGATTATAGTTGTTTAGAGACAGCCCATGACTCTGTAAGTTATAAGTCTTTGAGTGCTGCCCATATTATTTTTGCAGACGGTTATCGCATACTCGATAATCCCTATTTTAATCACTTGCCTATTCAAGGTAATAAAGGAGAAGTGCTTTTGATAAAAATCCCGGGCTTAGAATTAGACTATATTCTCAAATCTTCAGTTTTCTTAATGCCTTATAAAGATGATTTGTTTTGGGTAGGTGCTACCTATGATCGCGATGATCTGGTTGACGTAGCTACCTTGGCAGGAAAAGAATTTTTAACTACGCGTTTAGAGCGTTTTATGAAATTACCTTACGAGATTATAGAACATAAACACGGCATTAGACCTACAACCATTGATAGGCGTCCTTTTGTAGGTCATCACTCGATTGATGAGAATGTATGGGTGTTTAATGGTATGGGTAGTAGAGCGGTTCTTATAGCGCCGTGGGCATCGTTACAATTAATCGGTCGCATGTTTAACAATCTGTCATTACACAAAGAGATAGACATTAAAAGATTTGAGAAAGTCAATTTGTAATGTTTTACAAATTCTTTTTAGCTTTTTCTTTATCATAGTCCATAAAAATATTAATCCATATATTTCTTGAAATTCGGATTACAATAGGTAGACTAACAATTGAGATGAACGTAATTACTAGAAATATGTTCCACCTCGATAAGTTCAGTAAGAAGTAACAAATAACAAATGCAGCCATGGCTATCGCAATACCTACACCATAACTCACATACATAGAACCATAAAAAAAGCTAGGTTCTATCTTATATTTTGTATCGCAATGAGAGCATCTCTCGTGCATCTCTTGCGTTTTACTTGGATTATACAAATTTGAACTCGTGTACATCGATTCGTTTTGACATACTGGACAGGTTCCTGTGAAAATACTGTATAATTTTGTTCCTTTTAGCATCAGAAAGCTTTAGTGTTTATGCGCAGTTACGCATCTTTGCAAAGATACAAAAACCACTATGCTCAATATTCACGATTTACATGTTAGTTTTGGCGGCGAGCCATTATTTGAAGAGATAACCTTTAGACTCAATGGAGGAAATCGTGTAGGGCTTATTGGTAAAAATGGAGCAGGTAAATCTACCTTATTAAAAGTAATTGCTGGAGATCTAGAATACGATCAAGGTCAACTTGCCATGGAAAAAGGTACGAGCATTGGTTTCTTGCGTCAGGATATTGATTTTGAAAAAGGCCGTACCGTACTAGAGGAAGCATATACCGCTTTCGCGAAAGCGAGAGAAATAGAAGCAGAACTGGATCAAATAAACGTCCAATTAGCAGAAAGAACTGATTATGAATCTGATTCTTACTCAAAGCTTATTGAGGACATGAGTACTTTAACTCATGAATATGAAATTATAGGTGGATATCAGTACAAAGGTGAAACAGAAAAGATACTAAAGGGACTTGCTTTTAAACCAGAGCAATTTGGAATGCTTACAGATGAGCTTTCTGGTGGATGGCGCATGCGTATAGAGCTTGCAAAACTATTACTAGAAAATCACGATATTTTATTACTTGATGAGCCTACAAATCACCTGGACATCGATTCTATTTTATGGTTAGAGCAATTCTTGCAGACATATCCTGGTGCAGTGGTGATTGTAAGTCACGATAAAATGTTTCTTGATAATGTGACTAACCGTACTATTGAAATTAGTTTGGGGCGTATATATGATTATCCAAAACCATATACAAAATTCCTTGCACTACGTGCTGAAATGCGCGAGCAACAAGAAGCTACATTTAAGAATCAGCAAAAAGAGATTGAACGTACTGAGAAGCTGATTCAAAAATTTAAAGCTAAAGCAAGTAAGGCTACCATGGCTCAATCACTTGTTAAAAAGTTGAATCGCATGGATGTGGTGGAAATTGAACAAACTGATAATGCAGCGATGAACATCAACTTTGCTAAGTCTATACAGCCCGGTAAAGTGGTTTTAGAGATTGATAAAGTTAGTAAGTCTTATGGTGAAAAAAAGGTACTGAGCGATGTAGATTTAATGATAGAAAGAGGTGCTCGTGTTGCTTTTGTAGGTCAGAACGGAATGGGGAAATCTACCCTAGCAAAAATCATAGTAGGCGAGATAAAAGATGCTAGAGGTGAAGTTAATCTAGGGCACAATGTGCAGTTAGGGTACTTTGCCCAGAATCAAGCTGAATATCTAGATGGAGAAAAGACAGTCCTAGACATTATGATAGATGCTGCAGATGATGGGAATCGTGTGAAGGTGAGAGATATGCTAGGTTCATTTCTGTTCCGCGGTGATGAGGCAGAAAAAAAGGTAAAAGTATTAAGTGGTGGTGAACGCAATAGATTAGCGCTTTGTAAATTGCTATTGCAGCCATTTAATGTTCTTATTATGGATGAGCCTACTAACCACCTAGATATTCAGTCTAAGAATGTTTTGAAAGCAGCTTTGGTTAAATTTGACGGGACACTTATCGTCGTGTCGCACGATAGAGAGTTTTTACAAGGTCTTACTGACGTTGTTTATGAATTCCGTGATCATAAATTAAACCTGCATTTAGGTGATATAGACTATTATCTTCAGCAGCGCAAGGCTCAAGACATGCGTGAGATTGAAAAAGTTACTGAGGTTAAGGTTGATCCGCTTTCGCGAAAGCAAGAAACAGAAAAGAAACAGCTTTCATACGAAGATCAGAAAAAACAAAAGTCTTTAAATAATCGCCTGTCAAAAGCAGAGTCAGAAATCAATAATCTAGAACGAGAGATTAAGAAATTAGATCATGAGCTAGCAGCAAACTATGATGAACTGGCTGCAAAGCCAGGTTTTTTTGATGCTTACCAAGCAAAAAAGAAAGCATTAGACGAATGGATGACAAAATGGGAAGACATCTCTGAACAGCTCGATAAATTCTAAATACCTTTAAGTAAATTTTAACCTCTTAAGAATAGACCTTGAGTAGTTTTACAAGTCTAAGTACCAACTAAAACTATTCTATGCGCAAAATTATATTAGGTATACTTGCATTGCTGATCATTGGCGGAGCAATTTATGCATCAAAAGTCATTGTTGATAGTAAAACAGCACCTAAGCCTCGAGTGAAAAAAGAGGTTAAAATTATTACCACCGATACCATTACAAATTCTACCGTATCGATAGTAATACCAGCAAATGGAAATTTACAGGCAAAACGTCGCGTTGAACTGTTTGCAGAGGTTACAGGTGTTTTTAAGCCTACTGGTATTTTGTTTAAAACAGGTCAAGAGTATCGTGCTGGTCAAAATATGATCATCATAGAAAATTCAGAATTCTATGCACAGGTACAAAGTTCACGTAGTAATCTCAATAATCAGATTACGGCTATAATGCCTGACTTAAGGTTAGACTATCCATCATCATATGCGCAATGGCAGTCTTATCTCGATTCATGGGATATGAATGCAACTACACCAGCGTTACCGCAGCCTATTGATGATAAAGAAAAATACTTCATTACTGGCCGCAATATTTATACTACTTACTACAATATCAAGAATCTTGAAAGCAGATTAGGAAAGTATAGAATTAGGGCTCCTTTTAACGGTGTTCTCACAGAAGCAATGGTTACTGAAGGTACTTTGATAAGAAGTGGTCAGCAATTAGGTGAGTTCATTCAAACAGGTACTTACGAACTTCAAGTAGCTATCAGTTCTGAGTTTGCAGGTTTCTTAAAAGTAGGTGAGTCTGTAGAGCTTAAGAATATCTCTGATGCTAAAGTCTACAGTGGTAAAGTCTCTCGTATTAACGGTAAGGTAGATCAGGCTTCTCAAACCATTACTACTGTTATTGAGGTTAAAGATGATAATCTTAAAGAAGGTATGTATTTAACGGCTAACCTAGATGCTCAGAAAATCGAAAATGCGATTGAGATTAATAGAAGTTTATTGCAAAATGAAAATCAATTGTTTGCAGTAGAAGATGGGAGATTAGTTTTGAAAACGATTCAGCCGGTGCACTTTTCTGATAAAAAAGTAGTCGTTAAAGGCCTGGAAAATGGAACTGTAATTATTGCCCAATCTGTTCCTGGTGCTTATGAAGGGATGATTGTGAAGACAGAAGAGCAAGCTGCTCAAGAAAAAGCAAATCAGACTGAAACAGATCAATCAGCCATTAAATAAGACACATGAGAAAAGTTATAGCTTACTTTATAAAGCATAGTGTCGCGGTAAATGTGATTGTTGTTGGGTTTGTGATTTTCGGAATTTTTGGGATGCTGTCTCTTAAATCATCTTTCTTTCCACTTACTGATTCAAAAATTATTAATATTAATGCGACCTATCCAGGTGCATCGCCACAAGAGATTGAAGAAGGTGTTGTTCTAAAAATAGAAGATAACCTTAAAGGAATCGAAGGTATTGATCGTGTGACATCTGCGTCTAGAGAAAATTCTGGTTCTATAACTGTTGAGATTCTTAAAGGATATAATATCGATTTTATGCTTCTTGAGGTTAAGAACGCGGTAGATCGTGTGTCTTCTTTCCCAGTAGGAATGGAGCCATTAGTCGTGTCTAAGCAAGAGCAATCCAGGCCTACTATTTCATTTGCGTTGAGTGGTGAAAATGTGCCTCTTTACACGTTAAAGCAACTCGCTAGAGATATTGAAAATGATCTTAGAGGTATTGATGGTATATCACAAATTGCGATATCAGGTTATCCTAATGAAGAGATAGAAATTGCCGTTAATGAAAATACCTTGTTAGGTTATGATATCAGTTTTGAAGAAATATCAAATGCTGTGGCTAGTTCAAACATTCTTACGACTGGTGGAAATATAAAAACGGACCGAGAAGAATATTTGATAAGAGCAAATAGTAGATCATATTATGGTAATGAGTTAAGTTACATTCCAGTTAAAACGCTGGCAGATGGAACAAGCGTGCTTTTAAAAGATGTTGCAATTATTAGAGATCGTTTTTCTGAAACACCTAATGCTACCTATTATGATAATAAACTAGCTGTAAATATTACCGTGACTAGTACAAATTCTGAAGATTTAATTGATGCTGCAGATAAGGTTAAGGCATATATTGAAGATTACAATCAGCGATTTACAAACGTTCAATTAGATGTCGTTAGGGATTTATCGGTTACTTTAAATCAACGTACAGCTTTATTAACAGAGAATGCTGTAGTGGGAATGCTTCTAGTATTAATCTTTCTTTCTATTTTTCTTAATACTCGATTAGCATTTTGGGTAGCTTTTGGGTTGCCAATAGCTTTTTTAGGAATGTTCATTTTTGCTGGTCAATTTGACGTTACTATTAATGTATTATCTCTATTTGGGATGATCATCGTTATCGGGATACTGGTTGATGATGGTATCGTAATAGCAGAAAATATTTATCAACACTATGAAGACGGTAAGTCGCCGGTGCAAGCGGCTATTGACGGTACGATGGAGGTAATTCCGCCTATTTTAAGTGCTATTATAACGACATTACTTGCGTTCTCTACATTCCTGTTTCTAGAAGGAAGGATAGGAGACATATTTGGTGAGGTTTCAGTAATCGTAATATTGACATTGTTAGTATCACTAGTAGAAGCGCTTATTATTTTACCAGCCCATTTAGCACATTCTAAAGCCTTACAGCCTAAGAACAATCAACCTAAAAAAGGTATTGCTAGAGTGTTTCAAAAAATGCGTATTGTTAATGATTATGGTGATAAAGCTATGAACTGGATGCGTGATAAATTGTATGCTCCAGTGCTACGCTTTTCACTCGCAAATAAATTTTTCACTTTTGCACTGTTCATCGCAGCACTAATATTGACTTTTGGGTCTATGAGTGGTGGTATTATTAAAACAGCATTTTTCCCTAGAATTTCTAGTGATCAAGTAAGTATCAATCTATCCATGCCTAATGGAACTTCAGAGTTTATAACAGATTCTATTATCAATTCTATTGAAAAAAAGGCATTAATAGTAAATGAACAATTGACAGAAGAATACTTAAAAGGTGAAGAGTACGGCGATTCTATCATGTTATTTGAAAACATTATAAAGTCACAAACGTCCTCATCTGCCGCTAGTCTTTCTATTAACTTATTACCAGGTGAAAGTAGACCAGAAGAAGTGAATTCTGAAATTGTCGCAAATCGTTTAAGGGAATTAGTTGGTGAGATTCCAGGAGCAGAAACTTTAACTTTTGGGTCTGGTGGTAACTTTGGTGGTAGTCCAGTTGCTGTTTCTTTACTCAGTAATGACATTAATGAACTTAAAGCAGCTACTGCAGAGTTCAAGCAGATTTTAAGTAATAATCCGTTACTTAAGGATATCGAGGATAATGATCCTGCAGGAATCAAAGAAATAAATTTAGAACTTAAAGAAACTGCTTACTCACTAGGTCTTACAACTAGAACGGTAATGGCGCAGGTTAGGTCTGCGTTTTTTGGTACAGAGGCACAGCGTTTTCAACGTGGTCAGGATGAGATAAGAGTTTGGGTACGTTATGATCGTGATAATCGTAATAGTATTAAAGACCTTGATGAATTTAGAGTTTTAACGCCATCTGGTGATAGAGTGCCGCTTAGAGATATCGCTAGTTATACCATCGAGAGAGGTGATGTGGTCATTAATCACCTAGAAGGTAGAAGAGAAGTCCTTATCAGTGCAGATCTTAAAGATCCATCTGGTAGTGCGACAGATATACTAGCTAATATTAGGTCTGAGATTATTCCAGAATTACAAAAAAAGTATCCTACTATTTCACCTAATTATTTAAGTGGACAGGCGCGCGAGGCAGATAAATTCTCGCAAAGTGCTGCCGTTGCAGGTCCGATAATTTTATTACTTATTTATTTTGTGATTGCCTTTACATTCCGCAGTTGGATACAGCCAGTGATGCTTATATTATTAATTCCATTTAGCTTTGTGGCAGTAGGTTGGGGACACTGGATACATGGTTTTCCAGTAAATATCTTGTCTCTTCTAGGTATTATCGCTTTAATAGGTATTATGGTTAATGATGGTCTCGTACTTATAGGTAAGTTTAATTCTCTCCTTGCTGACGGATTAGGGTTTGATGAAGCTCTTTTTGAAGCAGGTAAAAGCCGTTTCAGAGCTATATTTTTAACTTCTATTACTACAATTGCAGGTTTAGCACCTTTACTATTAGAAAAAAGTAGGCAAGCACAGTTTTTAAAACCTATGGCGATATCCATCTCTTATGGAATCGGTATGGCTACTGTACTAACTTTACTTATGCTGCCATTATTCCTCAGTTTTGGGAATAATGGAAAAGCCGCAATTTATTGGTTGCGTACTGGTAAAAAAGCTGTAAAAAGAGATTTAACAAGTGTTGCAAAAGAACAAGAAGAACAAAAGCATTATGATGAAGCATAAAATATTATTTGGTCTTATTGCTTTGATGTATCTCGCTTTCGCGAAAGCGTATGCACAACAGTCCGATGCATCATTATTAACACGAGAGCAAGCTGTTGAGCTCATGTTAGAAAATAATTATGGAATCCAGATAGCAAGAAATTCAGAAATCATAGCTGAAAATAATACCAGTATCTTGAACTCAGGTTATTTACCTAGTCTTCAAGGAACCGCAGGTGCCTCTATTGATGAGAATGATTCTAAAACAGACTTTAATGGCGCGCTAGACGCTAACGGCCTACCACGAGATGATATAGAAATCAATAATGCGCAAACTACACAGTATAATGCAGGATTATCTTTGAATTATACCTTATTTGATGGATTGGGTAGGTTGTATAATTATAAACGGCTTAAAGAACAATATCAATTAAGCCAATTACAAGCTAGGTCTACTATAGAGACTACTACTGTTCAATTGATGAGTGTTTATTTAGAGATTGCAAGGTTAACCGAGAATGAAAAGATTTTTCAAGAGAATCTGAAAATCTCAAAACAGCGTGAAAAACGTGCGCAATATCAATTTGATTATGGTCAGGTTAATAAATTAGAGGTTCTTAACGCACGAGTAGATATTAACGCAGATAGTATCAACCTTTTAAATTCTAGACAACAATTACGCAATACTAAACGTGATTTAAACCTATTATTAAACCGCGATCTGGATAGTCAATATGTGGTCGATACGACGGTGACTTTTCAAAATGTCTTAATGATGGATAGCTTTTTAGAAAAAGTTCAAGAGAATAATGTCAGTCTGCTACAGGCAGAAAGTACATTACAGATAAGTGATTATGATATTAAAACAACTAAGGCGCTTTTGCTGCCACGTATAGGTCTGACGGGTTCTTATGGGTGGAATCAATCAGAAAACCCACCGACAGCATTTTTTCCTTCTACTACCAGAACTAGTGCGAGTATAGCTGTAGGAGCAAATTTGACTTGGGATATTTTTGACGGTGGTTCCTCTTTAAATAATTTGCGTAATGCAAAGATTGCTTATAAGAATGAGGCTTTATTTAAAAGTCAATTAGAACAAGAAGTAGCGCGTGATATTGCAAATGCAAAAGGGAATTATGAGAATGCGCTTGCCATATATCAAATGCAAGAGCAAAATGTACTTACTAATGAAGATAATTTTAACCGCAGTCAAGAACAATTCAAAATAGGTCAAGTCAGTAGTGTAGAATTTAGACAAGCGCAACTTAACCTATTGAACGCGGTAACAATTAAGAACCTAGCAAAGTATGATGCAAAGCTTGCAGAGTATCAATTATTACAACTAGTAGGGCAAATTTTGAATATGCCTTTATGATAGAACATTTTTTCATGTGTCCACATTGCTTGCAAGAAATATCTATGCTTTTAGATTCTGCATACTCTCAAACTTATGTAGAGGACTGTGAAGTGTGTTGTAATCCTATTGAGTTACAGGTAGGATTTGATGACGGAGAATTAACTTCTTTTGAAGCTAGAGAAATAGGTCAATAAAAAAAGCGGTGTAAAACCGCTTTTTTTATTGACTATTCTTTTTGATTACAGATTGTGATCATCTGCAATATCTTCTAATCGTTTAATTGTGTTTACAGTAGATTGTATCTCATCTTTCTGTGCCTCTAGTATAGATACTACGGTAGGTGGTAACTCAGATTTATGTTCTAATACCGTCGTATATTCTTCTATCGCTTTTTTTTCACCAGTGATACATTCTTCTAAAATTGATTCGTCCTTATTTAAACTTAGTGCAGCTTTTAAATTCATCCATCCACGATGCATATCACCTTTAAAACTTCCATCGAGTTCGGGATCTTGGTTCATCGCTTTTAACTCTTTAGTTAAAGACGCAGCATAATGTGTTCTTCTTGCTCCTTGCTCTGCAAACCATCTTTTAAGCTGTACATGCTCCGTAATTTCCGCTGCATTTGCGTATCCGCGTTGGGCATCATAGGTTTTTTCAAGTAAATCGTTTAAATATTTCTCTGTTTGGACTGTAGTTTTCATATTGATTTTTTTATTTAAGATACTATATAAGAGCTGCTTAAGTTCTTAATATCACCTCAATTAAGAAGAGCTTAACATGATTTGTAAATATCTTAAGGTTTCTACTTGTGAGAACTCTAAATTAGATGTATATTTGCCATCCATAAAAACGGATAGTTTGTCGAGCTTATTACTCGAAGGTTGAGAGCCAAGAACAACGAAACGTTACATCGCGGGATAGAGCAGTAGGTAGCTCGTCGGGCTCATAACCCGAAGGTCACTGGTTCGAGTCCAGTTCCCGCTACTAAGCAAAAGCCGATTCAAATGAATCGGCTTTTTTGTTTCTTTCAAACTACCTTTGTCTCTTTAAAATTATTTTCATGGACATTACTCTTACAGAATTCATAGGCTATGCCGCTAGCGCCGTTTTGTTATTTTCTTTTACTCGAAAGGATTTGAAGAAACTACGTTGGTTCAACTCTTTAGGCTGCTTACTTTTTGTGATCTATGGTTTCATGCTAGATAGTATACCAGTGTTAATTACAAACCTTGCCATCATTGCTATTAATGCCTATTATTTGTTTTTTAAAAAAGAAGAGGTTTCTGCCTCTGATAATTCATAAATAGCTATGTTTTTATATTTCGCTTTCGCGAAAGCGTAATTATAAAGATGACCACATTATAATATCTTAACTATAGATAATAAGAGATTTGATTAACTTCATGGCCTTAAATCAAGAACCATGAATATCAGATTTTTTGCGGCTTTATGTATGGTCGCTTTTTTATTATCTTGTAAGAATGACAAGGTAGTTACCCAAGATAATGATGAGGTAACACTAGATGTTGCGTTTGAAAAGATGACGCTTGATAACGGCCTTACCGTTATTCTACATCAAGATCACTCAGATCCTGTTGCAGCGGTTGCTCTTACTGTTCACGTAGGTAGCGCTAGAGAAAAAGAAGGTCGTACAGGATTTGCACACCTTTTTGAACATTTATTATTCTTAGAATCTGAAAACCTAGGTAAAGGTGGACTAGATGCTATGAGTGCCCGTATAGGAGGCTCTGGAGCAAATGGATCTACGAGTCGCGATCGTACTAATTATTACCAAACAGTTCCTAAAGACGCCCTTGAAAAAATGATATGGGCAGAGGCTGATAAACTAGGATGGTTTGTTAACACAGTTACTGATCCAGTTCTTGCTAAGGAAAAGCAAGTGGTTAAAAATGAAAAAAGACAAAGCGTAGACAATAGACCGTATGGTCATGTGCGCTATGTAGTTGGTAAGAATTTATATCCTAAAGATCATCCATATAACTGGCAGGTTATAGGCTCGCTAGAAGATTTACAAAATGCAACATTAGATGATGTCAAAGAATTTTACCGTCGCTGGTACACGCCTAACAATACCGTATTAACGATTGCAGGTGATTTTGATATGGAACAAACTAAAGCATGGGTACATAAATATTTTGATGAAATCCCTGCAGGTGAAGAAGTATCTCCATTAGCAAAACGACCAGTAACTATTGACGCTACAAAAAAGTTGTATTATGAAGACAACTTTGCTCGCGTTCCTCAATTAACATACACTTGGCCTACAGTTGCAGAGTATGATGAGGATGCTTATGCTTTAGATATACTAACTCAGTATTTATCATCTGGTAAAAAAGCGCCACTCAATAAAGTGCTGGTGGATCAAGAACAATTAACTAGTAATGTAACCATGTATAATTATGGGTCTGAACTAGCTGGTGAGACAACAATTTCCATAAATGCATTTAATGGGACAGCGTTAGATAGTGTCGCTGCATCATTAGACAAAGGTCTTGCTCTTTTTGAAAAAGATGGAATCTCACAAGCTGATTTAGATCGTATTAAAGCAGGTCAAGAAACCAGTTTTTATAGAGGTTTAAGTAGTGCGTTAGGAAAGGGTTTCCAGTTAGCTCAATATGAAATGTTTGCTGGTGATGCTGGTTTTGTGTCGCAAGATGTAAAGAATATTTTGAATGTGACACGTGAGGATGTTATGCGTGTTTATGAGAAATATATAAAGGGTAAACCTTATATCGCTACTAGCTTTGTGCCTCGTGATCAAAAAGACTTAATCCTTACTGGTTCTACACTTGCTGAGGTCGTTGAAGAGCAGATTATTCCTGGCGCTGAAGAAAGTTTTGACGCAAGTATTAAAGCCACATATGAGAAAACGCCATCAACTTTTGATAGATCTGTAGAACCATCTTATGGAGAAGCTCCTAGTTTAAAAACTCCTGATGTGTGGCAAGATGAATTGTCATCTGGTATGAAATACTATGGAATCACTAGTAATGAGGTTCCTTTAGTCGAATTTAGTATGGATATTAAAGGAGGAATGCTATTAGAGGATATTGATAAAGTTGGTGTTTCAAATTTACTAGCAGATTTAATGATGCGTGGTACAGCTACTAAAACACCAGAAGAATTAGAAAATGCTATTGAATCATTAGGTGCTAGTATATATTTCTATGCTGGTGACCAGTCTATCACTGTTGCAGGTACAACGCTTGCGCGCAACTATGATAAAACAATGGCGCTAGTTCAAGAAATGATTTTAGAACCACGATTTGACGAGACTGAATTTGAATTATTAAAACAAGATGTTCTCAGTCAGATTGAGCAACGTAAAGCAAACCCTAATGCTATCGCGTCAAACGAATTTTCTAAATTACTGTATGGCGAGAATAATATTTTATCTAGAAATGGTGCTGGTACAGAACAAAGTGTACAATCGATTACTATTCAAGATTTAAAAGATTATTATAATAATTATGTAGCTTCAAATTTGGCTACTTTTAAATTTGTGGGTGCTATTGATGAATCTAAAGCGGCGTCAAGCTTAAAATCTTTAAATGAATCTTGGGCTACTAAAGATGTAGTCTTCCCAGAATTACCCGAAGTAAACAGACCTGAGAAAGCAGCCGTTTATTTTTATGATGTACCAGGTGCAAAACAGTCGGTCATTAACTTTGGATATCCAGCTTTAAAAGCGACAGATAAAGATTTCTATGCTGCGCAGGTAATGAATTATCGTTTAGGTGGTGGTAGTTTTGCTTCACAATTAACACAACAATTACGAGAAGGTAAAGGATATACTTATGGGATAGGTTCTAGATTTGGAGGAACTGATCTTGCAGGTTCTTTTAGTGTTTCTAGTAGTGTGCGCACTAATGTGACTTATGAGTCTGCGGCCTTGGTAAAAGAAATTATAGAGGAATATGGTACAGGCTTTACTGCAGAAGATTTAGAGGTGACTAAAAGCTTCATGATAAAGAGTAACGCTCGCAGATTAGAGACTGCATCTGCAAAATTGGGTATGTTAGATAACATGAGTACTTATGGTTTTGATAAAGATTATCTCAAGAAGCGTGAGCAAGAAGTAGAAAATATGACTATTGAAGATGTGAAAAGACTCAGTAGTGAATACCTAAATCCAGATCAAATGATTTATCTAATAGTAGGTGATGCAGCAAGTCAAATGAATCGCATGAAAGACCTAGGCTATGGAGCTCCGATTTTACTTAATCCAGAAACTAATGAACTTAAAAAGTAAATTGTGATAATATAATTTATAAAAAAGGGCTCTCTAGAAATAGAGAGCCCTTTTTTAAATTAAATGATTGAAGTTTTATTTATCATTCTCACTAAGTAATTGCTCGTCACTATTTAACATAGCAAAAAACTTATCCAAGTTAGGCATGATAACGATTTGTGTTCTACGGTTTCTAGCCATATTATCTTTACTGTCGTTTGGAACTATAGGGTCATAACTAGCTCTTCCGGCAACAATTAATTGCTCTGGCGATACTCCAAATTTTTCTTCTAATCTTCTCACAATAGCAGCACTACGTTCTGTACTTAAATCCCAGTTGTCCTTTATATGACTACCTTGTTTAACGGTACGGCTATCGGTATGTCCTTCTACTAGAATTTCTAATGATGGTTCTGAGGCTACAACTTCAGCTATTTTAGCTAGAATTTCATCAGCATCATTACTTATTCTATAGCTACTGTCTTTAAACAATAAATCATCATCTATATTGATCATTACGACAGTTTCTTCAATAGATACGTTAAGGTCTTTGTCACTAGCTGTTGAGCCCATTTTCTTTGCAATATTATGAGCTATGGCTATATTAAGTGAATCTTTTAAGGTAATTGCTCCAGCAAGTTTTGCGGCAGGGACATCTTGCAATGTTTTACGCATTGCCTTTTTGTTATTTTCTGATAGTACTAGTGATCCTCCGTCAGTAGATACCATCATGCCATCTTGATCTGATTTTAATGAAGCGATTTTAGAGTTGTAGCGTTCCACTCGCATCTCTATTTGCTCCATTTTATTTTTAAGATCTTCCTTTTCAACTCTAGTTTTTTGAAGTTCAGATCTAGTATCGTTGTAGTTGGTTTCTAGCTCGACATATTTCTTTTTGGATACACAACTTGCTAGTACTGCAGCGGCTGTTACCGCTATGAATAAATTTGATTTTCTCATAATATACATTTTTGATTTATTTGATTTTTTGACTCATTGTTGGTGATACGAGCAAATCAATAAATTGGATTTATTATGGTAAAATAAATAGCCTATTTAAGAGTATTTTGTGTTTTTGAGATAAGAAATCTTAAAGAATTAACGGTTTTGATTAAAAGAGAATTGTGTTAATCTCGCTTTCGCGAAAGCGTATTAATAAAGGTCTGAAAGATGTGAGGAAACCCTAATCCCACAATTTAAAACGAGCTCCAAACACCATATTCACTTGACGGAATAGAAAACTCTGACTCGCAGAGTCTGAAGTGTCAGCAGTAGTTCGGATATCATTCATGTTGATATAACCACATTTTAATTCTGTTTGAACAAAGAAGTGCTCAAAAAACTCAAAATTAATACCTAGCACAGCACTTAAGCCATATCCTGATACGTGAAACTCGTCATAACGCTGGCGGCCCAATAATTTAGTATTTGTTTTAGGAATAATGATTCCTCCTTCAAGACCAGTGACCGCTTGAAGGCTGAAGAATTTATAATCCCACAAATGGTCCATGCGACGCAATCCTATATTAACATAGTTAAGCCCATCAGTATGTTCAAACTGTAAAAACGAGCGATCTAGCGATATTTCCTCATTATCATAAACGCCGTTATATAGGGTAGAGGTATCGTCTATGCGACCATTAATACGCACGGTTTGATCTCTTAGCATAACATATTTCATATGATCTGCTCCTATAGAGATATTATACTTGTCGTTTATAAAATATCCTATTCTAAAATTGTATTGAGGTATGGTTATGCTACCAGGATTTAGATATTTTTTAGGATCAAAATCTGATTGACGATCATATGCCACTACATCTTCAAGAGTAAAGTCATAATTGTCGCCTGTAAATGTAATATCTGATTTACTATAGGCAGATAAGTTCCAACCCCAATAAATGTAAAAATCTCCTTTGCGACCTGATGTATTAACCGGTTCTACTTGTGAAAAGGACTGATTAAAAATAGTAATTACTAGAAAGGTAAATATGTAGTATTTCATACTTATTGTTGTGCAAAACGCAAAAGTAACACTAATAAAATGAGAACTATAAAGGCTACTATAAAAAACAATCATAGTAGAATAGATAAATTAATGCTAAATTGATATATTTATGCTAAATTAATATAGGTTATGAGAGTTTGCCCGAGTTGTTCGTCTGAAAATCATATCAAAAGCGGAATTATTAATAACCGTCAACGCTATAAATGTAAGGATTGTAACTATTTCTTTACAGTAGATAAAATAGGTAAAAAGATAGATGATTACTACGTTAATAAGGCCTTGCAACTTTACCTTGAGGGATTGACATATAGAGAGATAGAACGTATTCTTGGGATATCTCACGTAAGTATATTGAATTGGGTAAAAAAGTATAATATTAAAAGACCTAGCAATACAAAATATCATCCTACTTATAAGATTTTAAATGCTGTAGAGTTAGGTGAGTATTTCTCTAATCCACTCAATATTAAAGGTGCAGGCGCTGTCGTTACTGAGCTAGGTGATAAGTTCATGCTTATACAATGGGAACGATTTAGAGATTAAACTATAGTGCTTAACAGATAGCTATATTAAATTTTTATTAACATAAGATTTTGATGAGGTTAGCAGTGCGATTAGAATTGAATTCTAATGGTTTATACTAATCTTAAAAACAATATCTTATGAAAAATAGATACGCTTTTTTTCTCTCATTTTTTCTTCTTGCAGTAGCTGTTGGATTTGCACAAGGTTCGAGTGAGTATACAGGCGGAATGAAGGTGAAGCTTAATGAGGATGGATCTAAATATTTCCGCATTATTTCTTGGGCGCAATTCTGGGCTCAACATTCCGATAATGAGTCTTTAAATAGTTTTGGCAACCAGGAAAGTGATTTAAACTTTTCAATGCGCCGTGCTCGTGTATTAATGTATGCACAGGTATCTGACAAGTTTTTAATATTGACGCATTTTGGTCTTAATAGTCAGAACGCAAATAATCTCAATCCAGTTGGGAAAAGTGATAGTTCTCAATTGTTTTTTCATGACGTATGGGGACAATGGTCACTTAGTAACGATCACGCGGTAGGTGGTGGTTTACATTATTGGAATGGTATTTCAAGATTAAATAATCAAAGTACACTCAACATGCTGACGCTAGATAATAATCGTCAGAGCTGGGCTACCATAGGCTTAAGCGATCAGTTTGCTCGACATATGGGAGTTTATTTTAAAGGTAAGTTTGATAGGTTGCAATATCGAGTTGCGATTAATGAGGCTTTAACAAACGGTCTTGATGTTAATGGAATCCCAGCAGTTGATGACGCTACTTATAATGGTCGTGAGATACTAGGAAGTAAAGATGCTGGTAAGAATTATGCTAGTTATTTTGACTATCATTTCTTAGATCAAGAAAGTAACTTTTTGCCTTATAAAGTCGGTTCTTACTTAGGTGGTAAGGAAGTTTTCAATATTGGAGCTGGTTTTTTCTATCACCCTAATGGTAGTGTAAGTCTAGATGATAATAATGATTTTCAAGGTGAAGACGTTGCGATTTTTGCGGTGGACGCATTTTATGATGCGCCAGTAGGTGATAAAGGTGCTGCGATAACAGCATATGCTACTTATCAGAATAATGACTACGGTACTAATTTTACTTTAGGACAAACTTATGAAACAGGCTCCATGTTATATGGTCATGTGGGATATGTATTACCTAGTGAAAACACAAATCTTAAAATACAACCATACCTGTCATTGTCATCTCGCAGTATAGATGCCATTGATGATAATGCCACCCGATATGGTATAGGCGGTAATCTTTATCTAAGCGGTCATAATTCTAAAATTTCACTCGAGTACTCTAATCAAAAATATGGAAATCTGGATGCTGTAGGCACACTTACCCTACAAGCAATGATATATCTATAATCTTAAAATCAATCAATTATGTCAGATAAAAAAGCAAACGCAATTGCATACTGGAAAGAAAACATAAAATATCTATCCATTCTATTACTCATTTGGTTTATCGTTTCTTATGGAGCAGGTATCCTATTTAAAGATGCATTAGACACCATACGTTTAGGCGGTTTTAAGCTAGGTTTCTGGTTTGCACAACAAGGTTCTATATATGTTTTTGTCATTCTCATCTTTGTTTACGTGCGCATCATGAATAAGCTTGATAAAAAATATGGTTATGATGAAGAATAGTCAAAAGTAGAATTAAAGTAAATCTAAAAAATATACTGTTGTAGTAGGTGCTGGGTTGGGAACATTACGCTTTCGCGAAAGCGTAATAATAAAATCATCTAGATCTTACACAACAACTAACAACTCAAAATATTAATATTATGGATGTTCAAATGTGGACTTATATACTTGTAGGACTAACTTTTACCCTTTATATAGGGATCGCGATATGGAGTCGCGCAGGTTCTACTAAAGAATTTTATGTTGCCGGTGGTGGAGTATCACCACTTGCAAATGGTATGGCTACTGCAGCAGACTGGATGAGTGCAGCATCGTTTATATCTATGGCAGGTATTATTGCTTTTGCTGGATATGATGGGTCAGTTTATCTCATGGGATGGACAGGTGGTTACGTTTTGCTGGCGTTATTGCTAGCGCCTTATCTTAGAAAATTTGGAAAATTTACAGTGCCAGATTTTATAGGTGATCGATATTACTCCAAAACAGCAAGGCTTGTAGCTGTGTTTTGTGCGTTGCTAGTTTCATTTACTTATGTCGCAGGACAAATGCGTGGTGTAGGGCTGGTTTTCTCGCGATTTTTAGAAGTAGAGATCAATACAGGTGTAATCATAGGGATGATAATCGTTTTATTTTATGCTGTTTTAGGCGGTATGAAAGGAATCACTTATACGCAAGTAGCGCAATATTGCGTCTTAATATTTGCTTTTACGGTCCCTGCAATTTTCATATCAATTCAAATGACCGGAAATCCTATACCACAATTAGGTATGGGAAGTACCCTAGCTGATGGGTCTGGAACTTATTTACTAGATAAACTAGACGGATTGAGTACTGAACTAGGATTTGCTGCTTATACCGATGGTTCTAAATCGATGATGGATGTGTTTGCTATTACATTAGCATTAATGGTAGGAACGGCCGGATTGCCGCATGTTATTGTACGTTTCTTTACCGTTAAAAGAGTTAAAGATGCTCGTAAAAGTGCTGGATGGGCATTACTACTAATCGCTATTTTATATACAATGGCACCAGCCGTATCAGTATTTGCAAAAACAAATATGATTGATAGTGTTGTAGGTAAGTCATATGCAGATCAACCAGATTGGTTAAAAAATTATGAAGATCTAGGGCTAATCGCATGGGCCGATAAAAATGGTGATGGGATCGTTCAATATAGTCCAGGTAATGCATTTGAAGGTAATAAATCCAAGCCTATGTTTAATGAAAAAGTGCGTACAGCATTAGGTAATCGTGCGACTACTAATGCCAGTGTGACCTCGGCAAATGAATTGTATGTGGACAGAGACATTATGGTATTGGCAAATCCCGAAATTGCAAATCTTCCAGGATGGGTTATCGCGTTGGTTGCTGCTGGTGCACTAGCAGCGGCGCTGTCTACTGCTGCTGGATTATTACTGGTGATTTCATCGTCTGTATCGCATGATTTAATTAAGAAGGTAGTGAATCCTAACATATCAGAAAAAGGAGAATTGATCGCCGCGCGTTTAAGTGCAGTAGGAGCCGTATGTGTTGCAGGTTACTTTGGTATTAATCCGCCTGGGTTTGTGGCAGCAGTAGTTGCATTGGCCTTTGGTCTTGCGGCAGCATCCTTTTTCCCAGCAATAATACTCGGAATTTTTTACAAGCGTATGAATAAAGAAGGAGCAATTGCAGGAATGGTAATAGGTATCTTAACGATGTTAATCTATATGATGAAATACAAGTTGGGTTGGTTTGATGAAGTACTACCCGGTAAAGACGAGTGGTGGTTTGGTATATCTCCAGAAGGTTTCGGTAGTGTAGCGATGTTAATCAATTTTATAGTGAGTCTGGTGGTCTGTCATTTTACATCACCACCACCACAAGATGTGCAAGATATTGTTGAAAACATACGTATACCTAGTGGAGCAGGAGAAGCAACTGGACATTAATTTAAAATATCAGGCAGTGCCATCCCTAAGGTATTGCCTGATATTATTTAGAGTTAGTAATAGAAAAAGTCCATCTCATTTTAACCTAAAAAATATTACCTTAAGAGTTTACTTGTAAACGATACTATGAAAAAACGCCATGAACAAAAACTTGTAATTCTATCGATAGGATTGGTTATTTTCTTAAACCTGCCTGTCATTTTCATTTTTAATAATGATACTGATATACTAGGGATTCCTTTGTTGTATGCTTACATTTTTTTTGTGTGGTTATTGAGTGTGATAATAACATTTACAGTTCTTAAAAAGTATGGCTAGTTATGTGATTATATTAGTTATTGTTGGGTATTTATCACTTCTATTTGCGATAGGTATCTGGGCAGATCGCAGGTCAAAATCTAAATGGGTTCATAATCCATGGGTTTATGCCTTGTCACTTGCTGTATACTGCAGTGCATGGACTTATTATGGTAGTGTAGGTATCGCAGCCACTAGTGGTATTAGTTTCTTGACTACTTATTTAGGACCTATTATAGCTCTGCCTTTATGGATTCTCGTTTTGAAAAGAATTGTGGTTATTTCTAAACAATATCAAGTAGCAAGTATTGCAGACTTTATTTCATTGCGATATGGTAATAAAAGGTCCATCGGTGCGCTAGTAACTATTATTTGCGTGATTGCTGTATTTCCATATATAGCCTTGCAACTAAAAGCTGTTTCTGAAACATTTGATATTCTTTCAGGCAGCTCAAAAAGTGTTTCCGTATTTACAGATAGTACTTTTTATATCGCTGTATTATTAGCGGTTTTTGTGGCTCTTTTTGGTACACAGACAACAGATGCTTCTCGCAGACGCAGTGGTTTAATTTTTACGGTAGCTGTAGAAAGTGTTTTAAAATTAGTGTTCTTTTTAATTATAGGTGTTTATGTCACATTCTACTTGTTTGATGGGACCACAGATATATATAACCAAATATCAGCATTAGATGGATTTGAAAAGTTAGCGACATTTTCAAACATAGAAGCTAGTATTAATTGGTACTTTATGATTGCACTATCCTTTTTTGCAATTTTCTTATTACCACGTCAATTTCAAGTAAGTGTTGTAGAAAATACATCTGTCAGTCATTTAAAAAAAGCCAGTTGGGTTTTTCCGCTTTATTTATTATTGTTTAATGTCTTTGTGATTTTTATAGCATGGGCAGGAAAACTATTATTATCCGGTGAATTAAATCCAGATTATTACACGCTTTATTTACCGTTAGCACATGGTCATAAGTTCTTAGGACTTATGGTTTTTTTAGGTGGTCTTTCTTCGGTCATCTCAATGGTTGTCGTTAGTGCATTAGCATTAAGTACGATGATTAGTAATAATTTAATCATTCCTTATGGCTTTATAAAAGCACTTAATGACAGTAATCCTAAACGTAATGCACAGCGTATAAAAAATGTACGTAGAGCTTCTATTTTTATACTAATCATAGGCGCCTATTTCTTTTATGTAAATTTCAATATTGAATTATCATTGTTTAGTATAGGATTGATTGCTTTTGTAATCATTGCGCAATTAGCACCTGCCTTTTTTATAGGATTGTTTTGGAATCGAGGAAGTGCTATTGCGGCAAAGACAGGTATAATTGTAGGTTCTTTAGTTACTTTTTACACATTAGTGTTGCCGTTTATAACAGAGGTATTTGTAGAAGGTAGCTCTCTTATAACAAACGGTCCAGCAGGTATTGCACTTTTAAAACCATATGAGCTATTTGGTGTTGACTTTATGCCACCAGTAACTCATGCATTTTTCTGGTCTATGGTGTTTAATGTGATGTCCTACTTGGTTTTTTCTGTATTACAAAAAGGTGATTATAGAGAGCGCAATTATGCAGAACTGGTTGTTAATGTATCGAGCTATGGAGAGTTACAAGAAAATGCTTTCGTCTGGAGAGGTGAAGCCTATGTGTCTGAGATCAGAAAAGCATTAATCAGATTTCTAGGAGAAAAACGTACTACGAGAGCCTTAAATTTATTTTATCGCAAATATAATATTGATCCACAAGAAGAAAAGGCAGATGCTAGACTCGTTAATTTTTCAGAAAAATTACTGACCGGTTCTATAGGAGCTGCAAGTGCAAAATTAATGATTAGTAGTGTTGTTAAAGAGCAACCAGTTTCTCTACCCGAAGTACTTAAAATTTTAGAAGAAAACAAGGAAACCATTACTATTAATAAGCAATTGCAACAGCAATCACATGATTTAAAACGTTTAAGCGATAGGCTTAAAAATGCAAATCAAGCACTTGTTGAAAAAGATAGACAGAAAGATGAGTTTTTAGATACTGTAGCTCATGAGTTAAAAACGCCTACAGCGTCCATTAGAGCAGCAAGTGAAATTTTATTTGACGATGATGATATGCCTGTCGAATTAAAGAAAAAATTTCTAGATAACATCGTTAATGATTCTGATCGTCTGGCAGCATTAATTACAAATATTTTAGATCTGGAAAAACTATCTAATGGGCGAGAAGTGATGGATAAAAAACAACACTCATTAAAAGATACTCTCCATAAAGCTGTAGATGGTGTTTATCAATTAGCTCTTAAAAAACAAGTTAAGATTGATGTTAATGAAATAGAATCCATAAATCTTTATTATGATGAGGATCGTATTCTGCAAGTATTCACTAATCTCCTTTCTAACAGTATAAAATTTGTTTCAAGTAAAGATGGAGTTATAAAAGTGAAGACTCAATTAACAGATACAACTGTATTAATGATTTTTGAAGATAATGGAAAAGGCATACCTCAAGAGGATATGGAGTTCATTTTTGATAAATTTTATCAGTCCAATAACCAAAATGTAAAAAAGCCCATGGGAAGTGGTATGGGATTAGCAATAAGCCGTCACATTATAGAAAGTCATCATGGTAGTATTAGGGTCGATCCTGATTTTATTGATGGTGCTCGATTTATAGTAGAATTTAAAAAGTAGGAATATGAAGAAGATTTTAATTGTTGATGATGAACCTAATATCGTGATGTCTCTAGAATATGCATTTAAGAAGCAAGGATATTCAGTTTTCATCGCTCGTGATGGAAGTGAGGCGCTGGTTATTATGGAAAGAGAGATTCCTGATTTAGTTATTCTAGACGTCATGATGCCACAGGTAGATGGTTATGAGACCATTGAGATGATAAAAAATAATCCCGCTTTCGCGAAAGCGAAAGTCATATTCTTATCTGCAAAAAGTAAAGCTGCAGATATAGAAAAAGGTCTTAAGCTAGGTGCTGACGAGTATTTCACGAAGCCTTTTTCTGTTAAAAAATTAATTACAGCAGTTGATCATTTAATACGTGCATAGTTATGAATTATGATATCCTCTATAAGCAAAGTTTAAAATCGCCTGAATTATTTTGGGAAACTCAGAGTAACGAAATTGAGTGGTTCAAGAAGCCTCAAGAAATTTTATCTAAAGACACAAATGATTATTACCAATGGTTTAAAGATGGAACTACAAATTTGAGTTACTTGTGTATCGATAAGCATATCAATGATGGATATGGCGAGCAACTTGCTGTTGTATATGATAGCCCAGTAACCCACAAAAAGGAATCATTTACATTCAATCAATTATATGATGAGGTATCTAGACTTGCAGGTGGATTAAAATCACTAGGTCTTGAAAAGGGAGATACTTGTTTGCTCTACATGCCCATGATACCACAAGCAGTGTTTGCAATGTTAGCATGTGCTAGATTAGGTGTTATTCACTCAGTTGTTTTTGGTGGTTTTGCACCTCATGAATTAGCGATACGTATTAATGATTGTAAACCCAAAGCTATTATTACCGCTTCACATGGTATAGAAATAAACCGCGTCATTCCATATAAACCGTTTGTGGATATAGCGATTGAAAAAGCAGATTTTAAACCAGAGAAAGTAATCCTGTTTAAAAGAGAAGAGGCGCCGGTAATGGATCAAAAACCTTATGATGTGGATTATCAGCAATTAGTTGCAGATTCTAAGATAACAGCAGCTGTTGAATTACCATCTACACATCCTTCATATATATTATATACATCAGGTACTACAGGAACACCTAAAGGGATTATAAGAGATACTGGTGGTTATGCAACAGCTCTTAAGTTTTCTATGAAAAAAATATATGGTGTTGATGAAGGTGAAACTTACTGGGCAGCAAGTGATGTAGGTTGGGTAGTAGGGCACAGTTACATTGTTTACGGACCACTGATCAATCGCAATACGACAATATTATTTGAAGGTAAACCTATAAAGACGCCAGATGCGAGTACGTTTTGGCGTGTGATTAGTGAGCACAATGTCAGTGTCATGTTCACGGCTCCTACTGCTATAAGAGCAATTAAAAAAGAAGATCCTGATGGAGAATATATTAAAAAGTATGATCTCTCATCTTTAAAATATCAATTTCTAGCTGGAGAACGTTGTGATACTGCAACGCTATTATGGACTAAAAAACACCTTGGTATACCAGTAATAGACCACTGGTGGCAGACTGAAAGTGGCTGGCCTATGCTAGCCAATATGGTAGGCGTAGAGTTATTAGAAAGTAAAGTAGGTAGCGCAGGAAAACCAGTTTGTGGATATGATATCCAGATTTTAAATGAAAACGGCCTTGAAACAAAACCTGACGAAGAAGGTTATATCGCTATAAAACTTCCTTTGCCACCAGGTACGTTAAAGAATATCTGGGGCAATACAGAGCGATTTAAAAAAGGATATTTAGAAAGATTCCCTGACTTTTATTTTTCTGGCGATGGTGGCTATAAAGATTCGGATGGTTATGTGTTTGTAACAGGTCGTGTGGATGATATTATCAATGTTGCAGGTCACCGACTTTCTACTGCCGAGATGGAAGAAGTCGTCTCTAATCATACCGATGTCGCAGAGTGTGCTGTTTTTGGTATTCATTGTGATTTAAAAGGACAGCAGCCGCTAGGTTTAATCGTGTTGAAAAGCAAAACCTCAAATCAATTAGATCAAATACAAAATCAAATTGTTTTAAATGTACGAGAAGAGATAGGTGCTGTTGCTTCCCTTAGAAATGTTTTAGTTGTTAATCGATTACCTAAAACACGCAGTGGTAAAATTATGCGCAAATTGTTGCGCAACATAGCAGACGTAGATGATTTTAAAGTGCCATCAACACTAAATGACATTCAAATCATAAGCGAGATTCAAGATATTTATAAGTCGCACAGAATCGGAAAATTTCAATAAAAAACTAACCCATTAATTTATAATTATGAGTAATTATCACATAAAACACCTCGAAGAATACTGGCAAGTTTATAGAAAATCAGTACGTAATCCAGAGAATTTCTGGGAAGAAATAGCCGAAGAACATTTCCTGTGGCGTAAGAAATGGGATAAGGTCTTAAGCTGGGATTTTTCAAAACCAGAAGTGAAGTGGTTTGAAGGTGCAAAACTTAATATTACAGAGAATTGTCTAGATAGACACCTAGCTACTAGAGCAGATAAAACCGCTATTATATTCGAGCCTAATAATCCAGATGAAGAATCACAGCACATAACTTACCGAGAGTTGCATGAACGTGTTTCTAGATTTGCAAATGTTTTAAAGTCTCAAGGGATTAATAAAGGCGATCGTGTTTGTGTTTATTTACCTATGATACCAGAACTAGCGGTCGCTATATTAGCTTGTGCAAGAATAGGTGCCATACACTCAGTAGTATTTGCAGGTTTTAGTTCTACGGCACTAGCGACACGTATTAATGATTGTGATTGTGAAACTATTATATGTAGTGATGGTAGCTATCGTGGTAAAAAAACTATTGATCTTAAAAGTATTGTTGATGAAGCTTTAGAGAGCTGTCCAGGTATTAAAAAATCATTTGTTGTAAATAGAATCAATAGTGACGTAGTGATGAAAGAAGGACGTGACATTTGGTTACAACCTTTGTTAGATGAAGCAAGTCCTACCTGTAAGGCTACAGTTATGGATGCCGAAGACCCATTATTCATTTTATATACTTCAGGATCAACAGGTAAGCCTAAGGGAATGGTGCATACCACGGCAGGTTACATGGTTTATACAGCATATACCTTTAAAAATGTATTTCAATATCGAGAAAATGACATCTACTGGTGTACTGCAGATATAGGTTGGATCACTGGCCATAGTTATATTGTTTATGGACCTTTAGCAAATGGTGCCACATCTGTCATGTTTGAAGGCGTGCCGTCATATCCTGACTATGGTAGATTCTGGGAAATAGTAGAAAAACACAAGGTTACACAATTCTATACTGCGCCTACTGCAATTAGAGCGCTCGCTAAAGAAAATATAAGCTTTGTAGAAAATCATGATTTGAGTTCTCTTAAAGTTTTAGGTACCGTTGGTGAGCCTATTAATGAAGAAGCGTGGCACTGGTATAATGATAATGTCGGGAAGAAAAATAGCCCTATTGCAGACACGTGGTTTCAAACAGAAACTGGCGGAATAATGATCTCACCTATACCATACTCTACACCTACCATACCTACATATGCCACCTTACCATTACCAGGTATTCAACTAGCACTAATGGATGAAAAAGGTAAAGAAATAAAGGGAAATCAGGTAGAAGGAAGATTAACCATTAAATATCCATGGCCATCCATGGCGCGTTCTATTTATGGCGACCATGAAAGATATAAAAACACCTATTTCAATAGTTTTGAAAATATGTACTTTACTGGAGATGGCGCATTAAGAGATGCTGTGGGATATTATAGAATTACAGGTCGTGTAGACGATGTAATCATTATTAGCGGTCATAATTTAGGAACAGCACCTATAGAAGATGCGATAAATGAGCATCCTGCAGTGGCAGAAAGTGCCATTGTAGGTTTTCCACACGATATTAAAGGAAATGCTTTGTATGGTTATATTACTTTGAAAGAAACAGGAGAAGGAAGAGATCATGATAATCTGCGTAAAGAAATCAATCAATTGATCGCAGATCGTATAGGAGCTATCGCAAAACTGGATAAAATTCAATTTACTCAAGGTCTGCCAAAAACTCGCAGCGGTAAAATTATGCGCCGTATTTTAAGAAAGATTGCATGTAATGACACCTCTAATCTAGGTGATATAAGCACTCTTCTTAATCCAGAAGTTGTTGAAGATATTATAGAAAAAGCGCTTATTTAGTGCGGTGAATAAATTGTATTTCGCTTTCGCGAAAGCGTACTAAATAAAAACCACGTAAATAAATTCAAAATTTGTTTACGTGGTTTTTTTTGGGAATAATATATCATTTTAGATGAAAGATGTTCACATGTTTTACTATCTATAGGTTTTAAATTTGCACTATAATAATAAGTAAAATTCATAATCATGAAAACATATATAAATATAACAGCAGCCCTAGTTTTTCTTTTATCCATTCATAGTAATGCACAAGTTTTTCAAGATCAATTAGATGAAATTTATTTAGGGTCAGTAAAAGTAGAGTTAAATGATTTTATACTGCTAAATAGTGAAATAAGTAACAGTGATCGATTTAAATTTAGGAAAGCACTGCGTGCCGCTAGAAATGGTCAAGACAGCTTAGTATTTACGAGTGATGAATATCGTCTAGCACTAACAGAAGTAGAGTACTTAAAACTGATTAGAAGAACGGCAAATCAAAGTAGTGATTCAACAGAGTTTGTAACTAAGCTCAGTGCTCAAATGCCATCATTAAAAGATATTATTGAATCAGATGTTTCTTATGCTAATCTTTATGAAGCTGTAAGACCTACCACATTTTATGGTAGAATAGAGGCTTTACCAGATGTGCTGTAATTACATTCATATAAATATGAAAAACATCTAACAAATTGACGACGTTGTTAGGTGTTTTTGTATTCATTTTTTAAGGAAGTCTTTAGTATACTTAAATTAAGAACGGTACGTCCTTTCTTTCCAAGCTTGTCCAAAGGGTGATAAATACAGAATTTTATCAGTTTTACGAGATTGTGCATACCATGCCCTTTGTTGTGGACTTAAATATTGTTGTGCATCATTTCTATTTCCTAAAGCACTATTTATCAATGTGCGCTGTAGAGGAGATAAAGGTAAATACTGGTAGTTACTATGTTTTAAATAATAATCTTCATCTTTAGAACTGATTCTGTAAGATTGATCCTTTTTAATAGGACGCATTTCTTGACTACTTGCATAACTGTTTAAATCATTAATGTTTACCGCAGTGTTGTCATAGGTTACTTTTACTACTTCATAACCATTCATAAATCCTGCCTCGGTATTCAATATACCAGGTTGCGTGCCTAATAGCTTCTCGCCACTCCAGAAACAGTACATGCTGTAGTAGGTTTCTTTGTTCCTAGAATTGATATGGCCATAAAGTTCTTTTGCTAAAATTTTCATGTACTGTGGAATATCTTTTTTGCAAACTTTTAAAGCATTTTCCATTGCGCTATATAATCCTTGGGCACTGTAATCATTTCCCACGCGATCTACGATATCTACACCATCATAATCTACAATGCGTACCACGGGATTATTCCATGCAGGTTCTTTATAGATTTTTAATACATCTTTATCCTTTCCGCCTTTATTATTAAAAATAGCTAATGGAATAAATTCATTTTGAATAGCCTCAGTCATCAATGGGTTACTCAATACATCGTGACCATAATTACGACAAGTAGCGCATCCTGGAACTTCTTGAAATAAAATAAGAACTGGTTTATTGTATTCTTTAGATAATTGTAACGCGGTTGAATAATCTCTATACCAGCTTATAGCACCTAATTCTTTATCTTGATTTTTTGGGTCTGTTCTTTGTGCGCTTGTAGCTATTGAGTATAGTGCTAAGCTTATAGCTATAATAGTGTTTACCGTATTTTTCATAACCTTTTTGTTTTGATTAAAATTAGAGTTAATCCGTATTAAAGATGTCACGATTAAATAACAATATTGTGATTTTTAAATGCTTATGTTTTTTTTGTTTACACTTTCGCAAATGCGTGTTAACTTTAACTCAAATCTATTCTTATGAAAATTATTAAACTACTGACATTATTCTTCTTAATAGTAATCGTGTATGCTTGCTCGACCGCAACAGCCGAAAAACTTCAAGAAACTGATGAAGAAGCCACGATTGCTGTAGAGGAAGTGGTTCAAAACTTATTTGATGAAGTCTGGTCAGATTATGATGAGGCAGCAATAACTAAGTATCAAACAGATGATTTTTTGCTGTTAGAACATGGTGAGGTATGGAATAATGACACTATTGCAAATTGGTGTAAAAGTGCTAAGAAAAGAGAGCTCCAATTTGACCGCATCAACAATTTTGAAAGAATTGCGGCAAAACGTAACGGTGATAAATTATGGCTAGCATATCACAATTACGGTACGTTCAAGTTAGACACTCTTAGTTTTAAAAGTAGCTGGTTAGAAAGTGTTGTAGCTGTTAAAAAAGATTCTGTTTGGAAATTAAGTTAATGCATTCAACTAGACAATCAAAAGATTGATTTACCAGTTTTATAGGCTACTCAAGGCTTTGCCGTGTAAATGTCGGGTTTAAGTTGCTTAAAATATTTTGACCTAGCTTGTCATATCCAGTAATATTGCTGCATGAATTTTAAAACCCATTTGTTATGAACCAGCCAGAATTAGGAAACTACATTGCACAATTAAGAAAAGAAAAAGGACTTACTCAAGAAGAGCTTGTTGAACTGTGCAATATTAATGTACGCACTATACAACGCATTGAGAATGGAGATGTGACTCCTAGAAGTTACACGGTTAAGAATATTTTTGAAGCATTAGGGAAGTCCATTGATGAGGTCTTTAAAAAATCAGAAAAACAACCTGATGTTTTACCTGCCATTAATTATAATAAGTCTTTACTAGGTTGGGGAATTATCGCTGGTATCATCTATTTAATATTAGGCACATTAAATGTGTTGGTAAGTATAAACGAAGCTTTTAATACTGAGCTTATGTCACCTATTATTTATGCAGTAAGTGTAATTATTGAATACTTAACTTTAACTGTTTTACTAATAGCTATCGCGCACTATGGTCGATTAAATGAAAGCTCGTTAATTAAAAATGCTTCCTATGGTGCAATAGCTTTACTCGCAATATTTTATATTATTGACTTCTTGTTTTATTCTAATTTTCTTGATGAAAATGAAGGAATAGGCATGGTGCTATCATACTCTTCTCTTTTCCTCTATGGATTGATATATCTGTTTTTGGCAATAGGGTTTTTTACTCATCGCGTACAACTGGGAGAACTTGCAAAATGGGCAGGAATTACAGGTATTATTGGTGGTGTGTCTTTCTGTTTAATCATTCTATTTCCGCTAGGGATTCTAGCAACATTGGCTTTTGAAATTATGCTAATTATACTTCTGTATAAAGCTTGGGATAATTCCAATAAAAAATCCCTAGATAATTAATGATCTAGGGATTCTCAATCTATAAATCTAAACTACTCTAACTTTGTTGTTCAGGAACATTTTGCATTTGCAATTGATTGTCAAACTGTAATGTTCTTATCGGGAATGGTATATTAATTCCTTCTTTGTCAAAGGCTTTTTTGATAACGATAATAGCTTCACTAGTATTGATTAACTTTTGTAATCCATTCTCAATATCATAATAGAATCTCAACATGAAGTTAATGCTACTATCACCAAATTCTCTATAATAAAATTCTACGTCGTCTTTAGAATTAATTTGATCAAAATTATCGATAATCGCTTGTTTAGCCACTTCTCTTACGTGATCTAAATCACTCTCATATCCAACACCACAATGTACAATAACACGCATGGTTTTAGTAAGTCCATAATTCTTCATGGGATTATCCATGATTAACTTATTAGGTATAATTACTGTATTATTATCAGCCTCACGCATGATGAATTTGTTCAAATCGATAGAGATAATTTCACCTTCATAGCCATTAGTTTCTACCCAATCGCCAACGCTTACCATTTTTCTAAAACTTAAATGCACACCGCTTAAAGTATTTGATAAAGTACCTTGTAAGGCAAGACCTATAACCAGACCTGATACACCAGCACCAGCAATTATGGCTTGTACCGTTTCATTTAAATCCAGCACATTTAAGGCAATAAACAAACCACCTACAATTACTACCGCTGCAGCGACTTTACCTATTAGTTTACGTACAGATACTTGATTAACTTTATGCTGTACTAGTTTTTGTACACCTCTACTAACCCATTTTGATATAAAATAAGTTACTATTAATACGATAAGTGCAACTGCCATGCTAGGCAAGTTGGTGATAAGAGTTTCATACCATGATTCTAATTGATCTAATATCAATTCAGTGGTAGTCATATTAGATTTTGCTTCAGCTTCTGCAGCTTCTGAGGCAGCAGCTGCTACTTCTTTTGTATTTTCCTGTTGGAATATCATAAATTATTAATTGGGATGATTCTAATTCCCAATAAAAGTAAAGCTATTTAACAGTGTATATCTTTTATTTAACAAGGTTTAACTAGATATCCTTAATAAAAACAAAATTTACTTCAAGTATCCTTAAAAATTAACATTTAAATTAAGATGTATCTATTGCTAAGAGATAATCATTTATAAAATAGTACTTTAGAGTTATGAGAAAAATATGGTTTTCAACATTGTTTACATTGATAAGTTTGAGTAGTTCAATGGCTCAAAATATCTCTATAGATCAAACTTATGCTGTTAATGGTTATGCAACTGGAGCAACTAATGGTACATTTTTAAACGTGTCTGCCATGCTGCCAGGCAACAAAGTTCTTGTAGCAGGAAATCCAGGTTCTAATACCAGTTATTATATAGAGAAATATCTAGATACAGGATCGAGAGATACTACGTTTGGGACTAATGGTTTAGTCTTAGTAAATATTAATGCAAATTCTAAGGATAATGCAAACTCAATGCGAGTACAGTCAGACGGTAAAATTATTATAGCAGGAACATCAGATAGTGATGCTTCACTCTTTGGGACTTATTGGGATGTTTTTGTATCACGATTGATGCCTGATGGTTCTGTGGACACAACATTTGGGACAAATGGTCATGTAAAAACTAATCTAGGAACAAATGATGATGAGGTATGGGAAGTAGCTGTTGCCAGCACGGGAGAAATATTTGTGCTAGCAGCCACTCAAAATACTGCTGTAGTTAATAAGTTGCTTAAATATGATAATTCAGGTGTGCTCGATACTAGCTTTGGTACTAACGGAGTTTTGGATCTGCCAGTTCCCACAGATTCTCGTTTCTATGAATTGATAATTAATGACCAAGACGAACTTTTTTTAAGCGGTACTATTCTTAACACTGCTACAAATGAGTATGATGCAACGGTTATGAAATTAGATCTTCAAGGCACATTTATCACTTCTTATGGAACTAATGGCGTAGTAACTATAACTGATACTCTAGAGAACTATACAACTAGAGACATGATTTTTACTGCTGATGGAGGATTATTAATTACCGGAGCAGCTGGTAATAACTCCATAGACACGCAACTTGCACTTTATAAAATCACTGCAAATGGTCTTTTAGATACCACATTTAACACTACTGGGGTAGCATTTTTTAACCATGGTTCTAGTAACTATGGAGTCACGTTTGCCTACAGTATTGTTGAGCTGCCAGACGGCTCGTTTATCGCTCAGGCAGACATAATAGGTAGCAATAATTATGATTTATTACTACTTAATGTAGGAGATGATGGTACTTTAGTTAATGGCTTCGGTAATAGTGGCAGATACATTCTACCACGTAGTACGCATCAAGATTATAATAGACAAGTTCTATTACAGGATGATGGAAAAGTGATTGTAGTAGGTATGGCTACTGACGCGACTACTAGAAGAACCATGCTTGTGCGATTTAAAGATGTCTATACATTATCAAGTAGAGAGTCCTTTAGTAAGACTTATTCTGTATACCCTAATCCGTTTCTAGATCAAGTTAACGTTGAGGGAAAGGTGGAAATTGGTCAATTAACCTTGTATAATACTTTAGGTCAGCCAGTAAGTTCTATTTTAAACAGCAACGTTATCAATACTTCAAAACTTCCTTCAGGAATTTACTTTCTAACCATTATAGATGTGCAAGGTTCCAAAACGGTAAGACAATTAATTAAGGAATAATAGTATAATTTCGCTTTCGCGAAAGCGGAATAAACAGCCAAATCACCATGAAAAAACACTTATACATCCTATTTTCAATAGCATTACTGTTTACTATAACGGCCTGTAATTTTTTTAATAAGCAAACTACTGAGGCATTTGATGCCATAGAACTTAATGTGGAAGCAGCTTCACTTGATAAGTCAAAGGAAATCGAGTCTTTAATGAAAACGATAACAGATAGCGCCATGGCAAACCCAGCGGTATATGCAAGTGCCTATAACCATATGAATGAGTTTCATACCAAGTCAGAACGATTACTGACTGAATTACAACATGTAAGAGGTTTAATTAATGATCAAGTAGGTGAATCAGGTGATTTTGAAAAGATGGATGAAGACACAGATCAATTATTGTTTAATGGTGATCAACCATCAGAAAATGGAGCGCGTTTTATAAAAGCCATTCAAGATTATAACCTTACTGCTAGTGACCAACTTTTCTTTTTTCCAGAGGCCGAAAAGATGGCTCAAAATGCCTTCTCTATAGAAGATGTTACAAATCGTGATGGTGAGAATGTAGAGTGGTTAACATATAATTTTAAGGGGTTTCCGGCAATTGCTTCTAAGACTAAAATTGCGATGATGGAAAATGATGTGAAAAACGTCGAATCTACATTTTTAAAAGCCTTAATTGAAAAGCCACAATTTTAAAACGGCTACCTTTGTCACATGGAAGAGAAAGTAGAACATAAAGCAGGTTTTGTTAACATAGTAGGGAATCCTAATGTTGGAAAATCTACATTGATGAATGCTCTAGTAGGTGAGCGTTTATCTATTATCACTTCAAAAGCACAGACGACACGTCACCGTATATTAGGTATTGTAAATGGTGAGGATTTTCAAATGGTATTGAGTGATACACCTGGTATTATTAAACCAGCATACAAGCTTCAAGAAAGTATGATGGAGTTTGTAAAAAATGCTTTTGAAGATGCAGATTGTATTCTGTATATGGTAGAACTAGGTGAAAAGGAACTTAAAAATGAAGCGTTTGAAAAACGATTAACCTTTGCAGAGGTTCCTGTTATTGTATTGATTAATAAGATTGATAAAGGACAGGCTTCTCAATTAGAAGAGGCTGTTGAACACTGGAAAGAGAGATTGCCTAATGCAGAGATTTTTGCAATTAGTGCTTTAGAGAATTTTGGTGTCCCACAATTAATGGCACGTATTGTAGAGATATTGCCTGCCTCACCAGCTTTTTATCCTAAAGATGCTTTAACGGATAAACCAGAACGATTTTTTGTAAATGAAAGCATACGCGAGAAAATCTTAATTCATTACAAAAAAGAAATTCCATACTCTGTAGAGATTGATACAGAAGAGTTTTTTGAAGATGAAGATATCATAAGAATACGATCAGTGATTATGGTAGAGCGCGAGACTCAAAAAGGTATTATAATAGGTCATAAAGGTGCTGCTATTAAACGTGTTGGTACTGAGGCTCGTAAGGATTTACAAAAATTCTTTGGTAAGCAAGTTCATATAGAGTTGTATGTAAAAGTGAATAAAAACTGGCGTAGTAATGAGAAACAGCTGCGACGTTTTGGTTATAAAGGAGAGAATAAATAAATCTTTTCAATCATATAAAATCATAAAGCCGATGCTGTTCAATCAACATCGGCTTTACTTTTGAAAAGAGTATTTTAAAATCTATAGTAGATTATGGTATTGTATTTAGTGGTGTCGATGATACAAGGTTTTCAACACTTGCGTGCTTGCTTCCTCCAGCTTTTTCAATGGTGATATTTAAATCTGATGCTTTTTTTAAAATTTCAGCACTTATCGTTTTAGGTTTCAAATCGTTTAACACAGCAAGGGAAACCATCTCGCCGTCTACATCTGCCCATAATTGATAGTCCAGTCCTTTTTCTAGTTCAGGTAATGCAGCAATTTCAATTTGAGCTTTACCAGCTGGTTGATTATAATATGCAATAACACGTAACGGTTCTTCTTCTATATAACCTCGCATTAAATATTTCTCAGTATCACCAGCTTCTATAAACGCAAGGCGCATTTCTAATATTCTTTTTTGAGTGTCATTAAGTTCATAATCACGCTCTAGGTTTTCAAATTGAGTAGTTGTTTCTACAATTTCTTGTTTAAGACCAGTGTTTTGTTGATATAGATAACCTAGCCCAGATAATGCTAGCAGAGCAACGATAACAGCTGCAATACTTAACCAGTTTTCATGTTTACTATATTCTGGTTCTAATTCTTTTCTAGGTGTTACTTTATTTAAAATCTGTTCTTTTAAGTAATCTGGTGGTGTAATCGCATTTGTATTTGCATATAAGAAAAGCTCTTCTTGTAACTTATCGTAAGCTAGTTGAACCTCACTATGCTGGTTGATCATATCCTCAACCATAGTATTCTCAGTATCAGATGTGTCACCAATGACATATCGATCTAGTAATCCAGATTGTAAAAACTCTTCGATATGTTGATTCTCTAATTTCATGATATTAATAAAATCCATAATAGGATGGTGATTCCTTTATTAATCGAGCGCAACTCAATTAAAGCGGCACGCATCCTAGTTTTAAAAGTTCCTAGAGGAATGTCTAAATAGTCTGCAGCCTCCATATGTGTCATTCCTTTATAAAAAACCGCATCTAATACCGAAATGTATTTTGTGTCTAAGGTACTAATTTGCCTTTTAAGACTTTCTTTATCATCTTGATTAGTAGTGTCCTCTATAGGATATACGTCTCGATTCTTTAATTGGATTTCTTTAGACTGTTTTTTTTGAACTTTTCTTAAATAATCAATAGTAGTATTGCGAGTGATACCATAACACCAGGTAAAAAACTTTGCTTTGTCTGGATTATAGCTGCTGCTATTGTTCCATATTTTGATAAGAGCATCCTGTAAAATGTCGCTTGAAGCATCTTTATCCTTAGTTAGTTTTAAAGCGCATCCATATAAAGCAGGTCCATAATTGTCATAGAGTAAACTCATGCCACGCTGGTCGCCTTGCTTTATTAATTCAACGATATGTTGTTCTAAAATAGGAGTCAATGTTGTTTTAACTTTTTTTTAGTACTTGTTAAAAATCCATTTCAAAGTTACGGGCGTATTACCCTTAGATGCATCAAACTTTCAAATAATTAACAAAATAAAACTTGAAAATGAAATTAACAAACCTCTTTACCGCACTAGTTTTCTTAGGATTAGCATTAAGTGTAAATGCACAATCAGACCAGCAACTAGCCTCAGCTAGCCTTACACAGACAGCTGTTCTTCAACCATCAACATCACAAGTCATGTCTGACGATATTATAGGTGTTGCAGCATCAGATAAACGTTTTGCTACATTAGTAGCTGCTGTAAAAGCTGCAGATTTAGTAGAGACCTTACAAGGTGATGGGCCTTTTACCGTTTTTGCTCCTACAAATAGTGCTTTTGATAAACTACCAAAGGGAACAATTGCTACATTATTAAAAGAAGAAAATAAAGATAAGATCGCAAGTATCCTTGCATATCATGTCATCCCTGGCGAATGGACAGCGGCAAAAATTATTGAAAATATAGAAAGTAATGGTGGTGGTTTTATGGCTACTACAGTACAAGGTCAGCCTATTTATGCAAGCCTAGTAGATGGAAAAGTAGTTTTGCAAGATGCAAATGGCGGAAGTTCTACAATAACCGTAACAGATATTGAAGCTACTAATGGTGTGATTCACGCTATTGATACCGTAGTGCTTCCAAAAGAGTAATTTTCCCTAAAAATTGCTCTAAGACCTCTTTTAATCATGTGGATTAAGAGAGGTTTTTTTATGCGCTTCCGCGAAAGCGAAATAAAAATCAAATATTTTTTATAATCTAGACAACCTTTTTAAAAACATCTCGTCTATGTTAATAGAAAGTCTGTAAATTGTGAAAGTGATACAACTCTATACTAACGAAAAAAAGCTTATTGAAAAAGCTGCTGCTGGCGATAGGAAAGCCCAGAAGCATCTTTATGATAAGCATGCATCTAGAATGCTGAGTGTTTGTAGACAATATGTATTACCTGTGGAACTGGCAGAAGAATTGATGCTTAACGGTTTTTTTAAAGTATTTACAAAACTAGATAGTTTTTCACATCAGGGAAGTTTTGAAGGATGGGTAAGACGTATAATGGTTAGAGAGTGTATTGACTATTTACGCAAGAAAGACCCTTTTAAATATTCTTCTAGTATTGATGAAGAAAAAGAGCCTGCTTGTATGGATGAAGATACAGATGACGATATTGATATGAATGTTCTGCAACAGGCCATTGATGGATTGCCGGTAGGGTATAAAACTGTTTTTGTAATGTATGCAATAGATGGTTTTAAACATGGCGAGATTGCTCAAGTACTTCAAATAAGTGAGAGTACCTCAAAAACACAGTTCCGTAAAGCGCGATTGATGCTGCAGGAAGAATTAAAAATGATGAAAAAGAAGCATTATGAAGCTTAATAATATAAAAAACACTTTTGAAAAGAGAGAGATAAAGCCTAGTGCAGGCTCTTGGGACGTGCTGTCTGCTCGATTAGATGAAGATGATAAGAAGAGTAAAAAGCCAGTGGTTATTTATTGGTTAAGTGCTATCGCCGCTATTTTTATTGCTGCGTTATTATTGTATCCATCACTATCTAATGAGACTATTATCAATAGCGATGATAAGATAGTTAACACTTTACCCTTGAATACAGATAATGCTAAAGACGACTTACTAATTGTTGAGCCTAAATTAGAACGTGACAAAAATATTGATGTAGCTAGCACGGTTAATACTGAGGTTCAAAATAATGATGACTCTAATAATAATGCTATAAAAAATCAATCGATTGCTCAAAATAACAAGCAACCTAAGACTGTAAATTCTAAAGTAAAAGATCAAGCAATCAATGTTCAAAATCCCGCATCATCTTTAAATATAGATAAGGCATTATCAAAGGGTAATGAGGATACAGCAATGGCTAGTGTGTCTAATCAGCATATTATAGAAAAACAACTTACTGCCGAGGAAGAAATGGAACTTTTACTTAATAAAGCGATGGGTAAAGTTGAGGTCACAGAAGTGGCTGTAAAGACAATAAATCCCGATAAATTATTGAGAGAAACAGAATGGGATATCGAATCTGATAATAGAAGTAAATTGCAAAACAGCATACAAGGTGGACTTAATTTCTTAAGAGCAGAAGCTGTTGCAATCGTAGATCGTAATAAATAAACAAAACCAATTTAATAACCTTTAAAACAGCTGTTTATGTACAACGGACAGCCATACTTATATCTAAAAATTAAAAATTATGAAAACACATGTACTTATTGCAAGCTTGATTTTATCTCTTTTTTTAGGACTATTTACTCAAGCTCAAGAAACTGAAAAAAAACCTACTAGAAGAGATTCTATTAGAGCTGCAAAAATGCGAGAAAAATATCCTGTTCAAATAGATACAGTAGATGGTAAAGTGATAAAATATGTTAATGGAACTCCTGGCGCTCATGAGAGAAAAATAATGAGTAGTGAATCTGCAATAGCGGCGTTAGAAGAAAGTCATAGCCTTTACGTGTCAGATAAAAAGACTCAATTCAAAACCATGATTGAGCGAGTTAATAAATCTTTAGAGGATAATAAAATTTCTGAAGAACAAGCAGATGAATCCAAAGCAAAGTTTGCCGAAGATCTTGCAGAGATCATTACTCAACATAGAGTGAAAACAGATGCCGAAATTAATTTAATTAAGGTTAACCGTACCTCTGCATTTTATGATTATAGATTAGAGGACCATGCCTCATCAACACTTGAGATTTCTACTAAAAAGGGAATCAGTATTAATATTGAGAATAATAGGCAAAATCAAAAGTATATCAAGACGACTTCTGGATTTACCCTAGGTTTTGGATATAATTACATGAATGGTGAGAATCTAGGAATCAATGATTTTAGTTACCCTAATAATAACTATTTCTCTCTAGGATATCAGTGGAAAACGACACTTGATAAAAATAACCATGTAAGGTTAATGTATGGTGTAGAGTATCAAACACAAGGTACAGAGCTTAATGGTAATAGGTTTATAACTCAAGGCGATCAAGCGCAAGTAGCAGCTATAGGTTTTGATACTGAAAAAGCAAAATTCCGTCAGGATCAGTTGGTATTTCCTCTTCACTTAGAGTTTGGTGGTAGTGACCGTAAAGAATATGAAGATGGTCGTGTACGTTTTCAAGAATATGATAAATGGAAATTTGGTATCGGTGGATTTGCCGGTTTTAATATGAGTTCACGTTTAAAATTAAAATACGATTTAGATGGACGTGAGATTAAGGAAACTCGAATTAATAATTTCGATAACGAAGTATTGTTATATGGTATTGATGCCTACGTAGGTAAAGATAGTTTTACCTTCTTTGGTCGTATGAATTTCAATAATGTATTTAAAAGCGATTCTGTAGACGCTCAATATGTAACATTCGGTATTAGGATTCAATAAAATAAAGATTTGAATTAGCCAGTGAAACAGCTCTTGTTTAATAACATGAGCTGTTTCTATGGTTAAAAATTAGTTAATGTATAATCGCATTACTATCACTACATTAACTTTAAATAAAAATATTTTATGAAAACTAATCTACTTTTAATTATTACAGTTGTCGGTTTGTTTAATCTAGGTTATGCTCAAGAAGAAAATGAGCTGGAAGATGCGCCTTACGATTTTCTAGACTTGTTTGATGAATCTAGAAGAGATCAAGAAACGGTCATGACTAATACAAAGCTGTATGTCGGTTTTGGATTTAATCAGGCCTTAGGAGATGGCAATGGTATAGGTGATGATTATCGTTTTTGGGGATCAGGTGTATTTGATGTAGGACTGGAATTCTCGACAAGACTTAAAAAAGAAGATGATTTTATGAGGTTCAACTATGGACTTACTATGCGCATTCAAAGTTTAAGGATTAATGATGATAAGGTTTTTAGTACATTTAATAATGTCACGAGACTAGAAGATGCAGGATTTGATTTAGATGGCTCACGATTCACTCAAGTAAGTATATTAGCACCAGTACATCTTGAATTTGGGAGACGTGATTTAAAAGATTATGAAGACGGTATCAAGCGCTATGGTGGTACAAAACCATTTGTAGTAGGTGTAGGTGGATATATAGGGCTGGTTTCAACTTCTTCTCAAGAAATTAAATATGAGCGCGAAGGTCGTGACGTGACTAACACGCTTACTAATGACTTTGAAGTAAATAATTTTCAATACGGCTTAAGTGTTTATGCGGGATGGAATGACTCGCAAATTTTTGCGACTTATGGTTTAAACGATATTTTTAAAGACTCACCAGTGCAACAACAGTACGTTACTTTAGGTGTTCGATTCAGATAGAAATCAATAATTGCAATGAAGTAAGCCTTTATAATGATAAGGGCTTTTTTTATACGCTTTCGCGAAAGCGAGACTAATATCGAGTCCGTTGAAATTACTGTCAGTTCGATTCATTTACTTATGCTGCTTAATTCTTATTTTTACATTCTGATTCGGAAGCACAGTAAATAGCAGTCAGCTATTTTTACTGTAGAGTTAAAAGTTACCATAAATTAGAATTTCCATAAATTGATATCACGTACTACTGTAGATAATGTTTTTGAAACCGCTCGAGTTGAAGAGGTAATAGGTGACTTTGTACAACTCAAAAAATCAGGTTCAAACTTTAAAGGTTTAAGTCCGTTCTCTGATGAGCGCTCACCTAGTTTTATGGTATCACCTGTAAAGCAAATTTGGAAAGATTTTAGTTCTGGTAAAGGAGGAAATGCAGTGACATTTTTAATGGAACATGAGCATTTTACATTTCCTGAGGCCATTAAATGGTTAGCAAATAAATACGGTATTGAGATTATAGAAACTCAACAAACCGATGAAGAAAAGCAAACACAAGATCAAAAAGAATCTATGTTTTTGGTTTCTAAATTTGCTGCAGAGTGGATGGAGTCACAGCTCAAAACCGAAATGGGTAAAGCTATAGGCTACAGCTATTTTAAAGAGCGTGGCTTTACTGATGAAACGATTAAGTACTTTCAATTAGGATATTCTCCAGATCAGTGGAGTGCCTTTACTGATGCTGCTATAAAAGCGGGATATCAATTAGAGTTTCTTGATAAAACTGGTTTAACCATCGTTAAGGAAGAAAAACAATTTGACCGGTTTAAAGGTCGAGTGATGTTTCCTATACGTAGTTTGTCAGGTAGAGTATTAGGTTTTGGTGGTAGGATTCTTACTAATGATAAGAAGGCCGCAAAATATCTTAACTCGCCACAAAGTGATATCTATGATAAGTCTAAGGTGCTATATGGTATCTATGAGGCAAAGCAATCCATTGCTAAAGAAGACTTATGTTACCTAGTAGAAGGTTATACAGATGTGATACAGCTTCATCAAGCTGGCGTTAAAAACGTAGTGTCTAGTTCTGGTACCGCTTTAACTAAAGAGCAAATCAGATTAATACAAAGGCTTACTAAAAATATTACTGTTCTTTATGATGGTGATGCCGCAGGAATGCGTGCCGCTATACGTGGAATTGATTTAATTCTAGAAGCAGGAATGAATGTCCGTATTTGTACTTTTCCAGAAGGTGAAGATCCAGATAGCTTTGCAAAAGCACATACACAGACAGAAATTGAAGATTTCTTAAAAGCAAACTCGGTAGATTTTATAAGTTTTAAATCTAATTTACTCAAAAATGAAGCTGCTGGAGATCCTATCAAAAAAGCCGAGATGATTAGAGATATTGTCCAGAGTATTGCAAAGGTGCCTGATGATATTTCTAGAGAGATTTATGTAAGAGAAAGCGCTGCTATACTGGACATAGGTGAGGATGTATTATTTTCTTCACTAGCCCAAAATCGTAATGCAGGTATAAAGGAGCAACGCAAGAAAGATCGTCGTGATCAACAATCCCAACCATTAAAGAAAGTTGAAAACGCAGAGGCTGCCGTAAAAGTGGACAGACGATCTGTACTTGAGCACGCTATCATTAAAATCTTATTATTATACGGTGATAAAGTAGAAGATTTTAAAGAAGAGTTTTTACAAGAGTCCGATGATGGTGAGCTAGTCGTTGAACCTGTTAAAGTTACGATGCCAGTTTATGAAAAGGTTTATCTCGACCTTCAAAACGATGAAATAGAGTTTTCCAACTCCATTTTTAAAACTTTGTACCCTAAGATAGTAGATTTATTGCTTATGCAAGGTAAAGTAGATCTTAATCAGGTTATGTCTACACTTAATGAGCATGAGGCTAGACTAGTTGCAGATCTAGTGATGCAAGAGGATAAATATCAACTGCATAAATGGGATGGTAAAATGATCTTTGTAAAGTCTAAGGATGAAACAGTTTCCACTTATACAATGGATGCTATTTTGAATTTCCGAAGGTTAATGATAGAAGAGAAGATAAAAGCTTTATTTGAAACTATATCTAAAGATCCCGCAGTAGATAATACTGATATACTATCTACTGTAAGGGACTATAATAAATTGAGTAGATATCTGGGGAGACGCCTAAACCGTGTAGTCTAAGAGGTGATTTGTAGAAGTCGAGACTGATGTATCAAGTCTGCGATATTATCTACATTAAGTTTTTTAAGTAAGCGAGTTTTGTAAGTACTTACAGTTTTCTCGTTGATACTCAAGATTTGCGATATTTCCTTATTTCTTTTTCCTCTAGAAAGTAAATTAAGAACTTCAATTTCTCTGGCAGATAATTTTTTGTAACGTAGAGTTACAGATTTACCAGTTTTACTTTTTGAGTTCATTACTTCTTTGATAGAATCAGATAAGAATGTTTCTCCACTGATCACAGTTTCGATCGCTTTCTTAATCTCTTTAGAAGATTTAGTTTTTGCGATATATCCATTTGCGCCAGCTTTAATGGCACTTATGGCATATATCTCTTCTGGGTGACAACTTACGATAAGTACTTTCAGGTCTGGGAAGTGAGATCGTATATCTCTCAATGCGCCAGCACCGTTAGAATTAGGTAAGTCAATTTCTAGGATTAATAAGTCTGGTTTATTCTCCTTGATGCCTGATAAGAGCATCTCTCCATCTTCTACCTTGCCAGTGAAGCGTAAACGCTTACTGTCCTTCATCAGACTTTTAATTCCTCTTCGGAATACAGGGTGATGGTCTGCTAATAAAACGTTCATTTTTAGGGGTATTTGTAAGTACAAATATACAACGATTAATTAGGCTTTACAATCGATAATAATGTAAGTATTTCCTTGCTTATTAGGCTGTTATGTCCTATTTTATAAGGTTTTTAGGGATCATGCAAACAGGTATAGGGTTCATTTTGTGTTGATTCTTTTTGTTTAAAATACTATAAAGGTTAAACACTTCTAGCTTTCTGCCGGTGAAATCACTCACTGTTTTTCCGTCACTAATCTCATTCATGATATGTTCTAGCTCATCATAACTAGCGCCTATTTGATCTTCGTCAGTACGTTCTGCTCCATATAATCCATCACTAGGTGCTGCTTTCATAATGCTGTCTGGGACTAATACATGTTTCCCTATTTTATACACTTCGCTTTTCATTAAATCTGCAATAGGACTTACGTCTACACCACCATCTCCATATTTAGTGTAAAATCCAACGCCAAAATCCTCAACTTTATTGCCAGTTCCAGCAACCAGCAGTCCATGAACGCCACCATGATAGTATAATGTCGTCATTCTCAATCTCGCACGTGTGTTTCCACGAGTTAATTCTACTAGTGCGCTATCTTCTATGTTTGGCATGTTGTCTATAAAGCTATCAAAAACCGGTGTAAGATCACTACGCACATCGTTTACATTATCAAACCTCGATTTTAATTGTTTAATATGTTCTTGAGCTCGGGTTACATGATCTTGATGTTGGTGTATAGGCATCTCAACACATAAGACATCTAGACCTGTCATGGCACATAGGGTTGAGGTAACGGCACTATCAATTCCGCCGCTTACACCTACAACATATCCTTTTACTCCTGCTTTGGTGGCATAGTCTTTAAGCCATGTTACAATATGATCTGTTACTTTATCTACTTTCATAGTCTTTAATTGATATAGATTAGCTGTATTTTTGCAGCCTTAAAATTAATTAAAAAAAGCGTCGTTATAGGACTATGAAGTATAAGATTTACAGAGGTTTTAAATATCTCGCTTTCGCGAAAGCGTTATTCATACTCTCGTCGTGCAACGATTCATCGAGGTTAGAGCAGGAAATTGCTGCAATACCCATACAATCTGAAATCAAATTGTTTCATGAAGAGTTTGCTCAAGCCACTCCAGACGATTTAAGTAGTTTAAAGCAGGAATATTCAATGTTGTTTCCTCAACGTTTTGCAGATAGTGTGTGGATTGCAAAGTTAACAGGTGCAGACACAATTCAAATGGTGCTAGAGAATGCGGTGATGGATCGCAAATTTGATTATCAAAAAATACATGATGAAGTAGATAATGTTTTCAGGCATGTAGAATATTATTTTCCAGAATTTGAAACCCCAGATATAGTTACTGTTATATCTCAAGTAGATTATAGACGCAAGGTAACGCCTACTGAAGCTCAGCTATTGATTGCGATAGATACCTATCTAGGTAATGACCACGAGCTTTATGCTGGGATTAGTAATTATCAAAAACAAGGTTTGCAAATAGAACATTTGCCAGCAGACGTAGGTCTAGCTTATGCTTATTTATTTGTAAAGCCATCCATGGATAGATCATTACTGGGATCTATGGTGTATCACGGTAAGCTTCATTATGTACAAGAGTTGTTTGCGCCGCAATCAACAGGAGCCCAGATATTTAATTATGCGCCCGAAAAATTTGACTTTGTAGTAAATAACGAATCTCAAATGTGGAGTTTCTTTGTAGATGAAAACTTGTTGTATAATACTAATCCAAAATTACAATCACGTTTTATATTACCGGCACCGTTTTCAAAATTTTACTTAGAAGTAGATCAAAATACTCCAGGTGGAGTAGGTCAGTATATAGGCTATCGTATTGTTAAGTCTTACATGGAGAATAATGATACTCCAGTAGATGCAATGCTCACTTTGCCAGCAGATGTTATTTTTAATAAATCAGGATATAAACCAAAACAATAATGGCTCAAAATCATAGATCAGAGATTAAAATAGGAATTGAACTAGATGAAAATCGTGTTCCAGAACATATTAGATGGAGTGCGCCAGATGGTGGCGTTACAGGAGCAGAAGCTAAAGCAATGATGGTATCTATGTGGGATTCTATAGAGAAAGAGAGTTTCCGTATAGATTTATGGACTAAAGATATGCCAGTTGACGAGATGAGAGTATTTTTTCATCAGACCTTAGTATCAATGGCAGACTCTTATCATCGAGCGACTAATGATGATAAGATGAGAGATACAATGATTGATTTTTGTGACTACTTTGCAGAAAAGCTAGAGTTAAAGAAAAAGTAATTCCATTATTTACTGCACTATGTTAGCTGTATAAGTAGATCTTAGTAGCTGGGATAATTAATAATCATGTGAAGTCAGAGCGGTGAAAAAAAATCCGTCTCTGACATAATGTTTGTCACCTCACTTTGGAACCATTTTTTGATCATAAACAATTGATAGAGCTGGCATGGTATAAAATGCCATTTGGCCAGCATAAGGGGCGATTCTTAAGTGAGTTGCCAGAGTCATATTATGTTTGGTTCCGTCGGAAAGGTTTTCCAGAAGGTAAGTTAGGTCGTTACATGACAACCGTTTATGATATGAAAGTTAACGGTATTGAAGATATTTTGAGAGAAATACGTCGCAAGACGGTAAATGATCGACCAGTCTTTTAATTGTCTAGGTTATCGTTAATCTCACCTATATAGTTCAGTAATTCTTCTTTACCATTTCCATTACTAGAGCTGGTCACAAAGTATGGTGGGACCTCTTCCCAGACGCCATCTAGCAATTGCGTTTTATATAATTCAACATTGCGTTCTAGTGCATTTGGTTTAAGCTTGTCTGACTTAGTAAAAACAATTCCAAAAGGGATACCATTCTCACCTAGCCATTCCATAAATTCTGTATCAATAGGCTGCGGTTCATGACGCACATCAACTAGTACAAATGCGCATACTAACTGACGCCTTTGTTTAAAATAATTAGTGATAAACTTTTGAAATTTTGCCTTACTAGTCTTAGAAACACGAGCATAACCATAGCCTGGTAAATCAACAAGATGCCAACTTTTGTTAATCAAGAAGTGATTGATTAACTGTGTTTTTCCTGGTCGTCCTGATGTTTTAGCGAGACTCTTCTTATTGGTCAACATGTTGATTAAAGAAGATTTGCCTACGTTAGATCGTCCTATAAAAGCATACTCTGCTAATTTACTGTCGGGACATCTCTTTACGTCTTGATTTGAAATTACAAATTCTGAACTAGTTATTTTCATTTGGCAAAGATAAGTTAGTCCTTAATTTTTTAGACTACCAGAATAGGTAAATGAGATAGTGTTAAAAGTTTAGGGTAATTAAATCAGAAAACGATAGTGATGATGAATCGTTTACAGTTCTCTTTTTTCTAGCCAAGCAGCTAGTATTTCATTAAATTGATCAGGATGCTCCATCATAGCAGCATGACCACATTTATCAATCCAGAAAAGTTCGCTATCTGGTAATTTTTCATGGAACTCAGTAGCGACCTCTGGAGGCGTTACGCTGTCTTGTTTTCCCCATATAATACAAACAGGTGTTGGCATTTTAGGAAGGTCTTTGGCCATGTTGTGACGTATAGCGCTTTTTGCAATAGCTAGTGTTTTGATCAATTTATTACGATCATTTACAACGCCAAAAACTTCATCGACAATTTCTTTTGTAGCGACGGCTGGGTCATAAAATACACCTTCGGCTTTTTTCTTGATGTACTCATAGTTACCACGTTTAGGGTAGCTTTCTCCCATGGCACTTTCATAAAGGCCAGAGCTACCTGTTATCACTAAGGCTTTTATCTTATCTGGAAATAACTTTGTAGTTACTAAACCTATATGGCCACCTAAAGAATTACCTAAAAGAATCACTTCTTTCCAGCCCATGTGGTCAATAAATTCATTGATGTATTTTGCAAATGACCCTACACTAGTTTTTAGTAAAGGCATGCTGTATAGCGGTAGAGAAGGCACTACAACTTGATATCCACGAGAAGGGAAATAGTCGATCACGCCTTGAAAATTACTCAATCCGCCCATTAAACCATGTAAAATGATTATGGGTGTTCCTTCGCCAGTGGCATAGTATTCAAATTTTCCTTCGGTAATCAGCTCTTGCGTCATATACTGTATTTAGTACAGTAAGCAAATATAGCTTATTTGCATTATATAATGCATGCATTGTAAATGAGTATAATGGTAATTTTTAGGCTTTCCCACTTCATGACACGATTTATGTTTTTTAGCATTCATTTATGTGAAAGCAATATTTAAAGTATCTCAAATCTTAAAAAGAGGTTATCATTTGAATTGTTCATAAGTCCCGTAGTTATTCAGAATAACGTCGTTTTATTAACAATGTGGTAAAAAGTGGTAAATTGTGGAGTAATAATTTTATATTTGAAATAATAACTCATCAAGCTTGATCAATTTCATAGGAACATACGAGTGTAAAATCGATGCAAAAGGGCGTTTTATGATGCCGGTTTCATTGAAAAAACAGCTAGCGCCAGTCTTGCAAGAAGGCTTTGTGCTTAAGCGTTCCGTATTTCAATCATGCTTAGAGTTGTATCCCATGAAAGAGTGGAATGAAATGATGGTGCGTATGAATAAGCTCAATCGATTTAAGAAAAAAAATAACGACTTCATACGTCGTTTTACTGCTGGTGTAAAAACGGTAGAAATAGATGCAAATGGTAGGTTGTTAATTCCTAAGGATTTAATACATATCGCTAGTATTACTAAAAATCTCACCGTATCGAGTGCGATTAATATAATAGAAATATGGGATAAGGAAAGTTATGAGCAGGCTATTGATGAGGCTGCTGTAGATTTTGCTGATCTCGCAGAAGAAGTAATGGGAGATGACACAACAGAGCTCTTATCATAGTCCGGTATTGCTGGAAGAGTCCATTGATGGACTTGCTATTCACCCTTCAGGAGTTTACGTAGATGTGACTTATGGAGGTGGTGGTCATTCACGTGAAATTTTGTCTAGGTTAGGTGAGGATGGTAAGTTGTTTGCCTTTGATCAAGATCTTGATGCTTTAGAAAACGTGATTGATGACCCTAGGTTTGTTTTAATAAATCAAAATTTCCGATTCATGAAGCGTTTTTTACGCATGTATGGTGTGAAAGAAGTTGACGGGATTTTGGCAGATTTGGGAGTGAGTTCTCATCAGTTTGATGAGGCAGATCGTGGTTTTTCTACACGTTTTGATGCTAGACTTGATATGCGTATGAATCAAGAAAGTGAACTAGATGCTGTTAGAGTTGTTAATGATTATGATGAAGATGATCTAAATCGAATTTTTAAAGAATATGGTGAGTTGCGTATTGCGCCTAGATTAACTAGAGCAATCATTGCAAAGCGTGATGAAGGTCTTATTGAGACAGTAGCTCAATTGAAAGAAATATGTGCTCCATTTGTTCCAGAGCGTATACAGCATAAAATGCTAGCTCAAGTTTTTCAAGCAATACGTATTGAGGTGAATCAGGAGATGGACGTGTTAGAGGAGTTTCTAGTGCAGTCCAAAGAAATATTAAAAACAGGTGGAAGGCTTAGTGTGATATCCTATCATTCTTTAGAAGATCGTCCTGTAAAGCGTTTTATGCGTAATGGTCTTTTTCATGGAGAACCTGAAAAGGATGTTTTTGGTAGAGCAAGTGTGCCCTTTAAAAAAGTAGGTAAGCTAATAGTCCCGACAGCAGCTCAGATTAAAGAAAATAATCGTGCGCGTAGTGCAAAATTACGCATCGCACAACGTATTGAAGATTAGTTATGGCGTCTAAGGTTTATGACATATTAAAAGGTAGTTTCCTTACAAATGATGATGCGTTCAAAAATTGGCGCTTTATCATTTTTGCGGTATTTCTATCTATAGTCATGATCTACACTGGGCATAGTTTTGAGAAAAAAGTGCATTACATAGGCCAGCTTGCAGAGCAAGAAAATGAATTGCGCAGTCAGTATGTAGATGGTCAACGTGAGTTGATGTTTCTGCAAATGGAATCAACAATAGCAAATAAATTAAAGAAGCGTGGAATTGCACCGGCAAAAAATCCACCACAAAAAATAATTATTAAATCAACAGCGCCAGATGGCAACAACTGAAAAAAGCATACTGAATAGAATCTACATTGTAGGTGCAGTGCTTTTAATCATTGCCCTAGGAATTGTTGTGAAGATTATTAATATTCAATTTATTGACGGAGATAAATATCGCGCAAAGGCAGAACAGCGAATTTTTAAAAATGATACTATACCTGCAAACCGCGGGAATCTCTATGATGCTAATGGGCAATTACTAGCAACTTCTATATCAAAATATGATATCAGATTTGATGCAGTGGCACCTAGCGAGGCAGATTTTAATGAGTTTATTGGGGCTTTGAGTGACTCGCTTTCGCGAAAGCTAAACCGTCCAAAATCTTATTTTTCTAAAAAACTACGTACCGCTCGCAGTAACCGTAATCGTTATTTGCTAATCACTAAAAACTTAAACTATAGTGATTACATACAGATTAAATCATTTCCTCTATTTAGAAAAGGTCCGTATCGAGGTGGTATCATTGTAGAGCAGCGTGTAGTAAGAGAACATCCTCTAGGTAAAATGGCAGAACGTATAGTAGGTTATGATAAACCTGGTAGTGCGCCTGTAGGATTAGAAGGCGCCTTCTCTCAATACTTGAGAGGTAGTAATGGAGTGCGCCAAAAACAAAAAATTTCTCAAAATCAATGGAAACCTATTAGTGGCGCAAATGAGATTGAGCCACAGGATGGATATGATGTTTACACTACTATAGATGTGAACATGCAAGATGTTGCTCATCATGCCTTACTAGAGCAGTTAGAGTATTTTCAAGCAGAACACGGTACTGCAGTTGTGATGGAAGTTGCAACTGGAGAAATAAAAGCTCTTTCTAATCTAGGTCGTGGAGAAAGTGGTAAATATTTTGAAAAGCGCAATTATGCGGTATGGGAATCACACGAGCCTGGCTCTACATTTAAACTTATGAGTGTAGTTGCAGCTCTTGAAGATAAGGTGGTAGATACAAGTACTGTCTTTGATACTAGAGGTGGGAAAATTTCATATTATGGGCGTGATGTAAAAGATTCTAAATATGGCGGTTATGGAAAGATAAGTGTTGCGAGAGCATTTGAGGTTTCTTCTAACACTGCTTTAGTACAGATGGTTACAGATAATTATAAGGGTAAAGATGAAAGCGCTAGATATGTTGATCGTCTTTATAGTATGGGATTAAATAAAAGATTAGATCTATCTATTACTGGCGAAGGTATTCCTAGAATTCCACATCCCGAGGATAATCAATGGAGTGGTACATCTTTACCATGGATGGCTTTCGGTTATGGAGTGCATCTAACACCTTTGCAAACCTTGACTTTTTATAACGCGATCGCTAATAATGGTGTGATGGTTAAGCCTCGCTTAATAAGAGAAGTGCGCTCTAAAGATCAGTTAATTGAAAGGTTTGACCGCAGTATTTTAAACCCTTCTATCTGTTCTCAACAAACGGTAAACAAGGTGAAAGTAATGATGGAAAATGTTGTAAAGCGTGGTACAGCAGATAATCTTTATTCCCCAAGTTTTTCTATGGCTGGCAAAACAGGTACCTGTCAGACTGGTTACGGAGATAAAACAAAAAAACTGGAATATATCGCTTCTTTTGCTGGTTATTTTCCTGCAGATGAACCTAAGTATAGTTGTATAGTAGTGATACATAAACCGAATACAGCGAAAGGTTACTATGGAAATATCGTTGCTGGTCCAGTGTTTAAAAAAATCGCTCAAAAGATTTATGCAAATAATCCTATGCTGGATGAAGTGCCTATGCCTGAAATAGCGCCAGATGATATCATAAAGTCTCAAGAAGCATTTTATACACAAGCTCAATCCACGTCAAATAAAATACCCAATTTAAAAGGTATGGACGCCATGGATGCTTTGACATTACTTGAAAATCTTGGAGCAAAAGTAGTACTCAAAGGAAAAGGTAAGGTTAAAGAACAAAGTGCCGCACCTGGAACTCGAGTAAAGACTAATGATCAAATTACACTAACTCTATCATGAGAAACTTAAAAGATTTATTATATAAAGTGAGCCTGGAGTTGGTTATTGGTCCTACAGATATTTCTGTAGAACGAGTACAATTTGATTCTAGAGAGATTAAAGAAGGAGATGTTTTTGTAGCTCTTAAAGGTAGTGCTGTAGACGGTCATCAATTTATTGAAAAAGCTGTAGCTAGTGGTGCTAGGGCTGTCATATTAGAAGATTTACCAGATTACCAATCTGATAATGTTACTTATGTACAGGTTAATCATGCTCACAAAGCGCTAGCACTGATAGGAGCAAATTATTATGGTAATCCTTCTAAGGATTTAAAATTAGTTGGTGTTACTGGAACTAACGGTAAGACTACCACAACTAGTTTATTATATCAATTATTTAAAAACCTAGGTTTTAAAACAGGTTTAATTTCTACCGTAGAGATTTTAATTAATGGTAAAGTAATTCCTACTAAACATACTACTCCAGATCCAATAACTATAAATAGTCATCTTGCCGATATGCGCGATGCTGGTGTAGATTATTGTTTTATGGAGGTAAGTAGTCATGGTATCGATCAGGAACGTGTAACCGGTCTATATTTTGTAGGTGGCATGTTTACAAATTTAACCCATGACCATCTAGATTATCACAGCACCTTTGCAGAGTATCGAGATGTGAAGAAACGATTCTTTGATATGCTACCTTCTAAGGCTTTTGCATTAACAAATCGCGATGATAAGAACGGTGAATTTATGTTGCAGAATACTAAAGCTCGTAAGCTAGGTTATGCTCTGAAAACATATACAGATTATCGTGCTCAAATTATAGAGAATCAATTTGGTGGTCTACAATTAAAAGTAAATAATCAAGAATTATGGACTAAAATGATCGGTGAATTTAATGCCTATAATGTGCTTGCTATTTATGGTTGTGCTATAGAGTTAGGGTTAGAGGCTACTGAGGTTTTAGAAGCGATTTCAAAGTTAGATGGTGTTTCTGGAAGATTTCAATATTTTACAACTGCCGCACAACGCATCACTGCTATTGTAGACTATGCCCACACGCCAGATGCTTTAAAGAATGTATTAGATACGATTAATGCTATCCGTACACGTAATGAAAAATTAATAACTGTTGTCGGGTGTGGCGGTGATCGAGATAAAACTAAAAGACCTGTCATGGCAAATATAGCTGCGTCGTTAAGTGATCAGGTCATATTTACTAGTGATAATCCACGAACAGAGAATCCAGATGATATCCTAGATGATATGGAAGCTGGTGTAGAACCTTTAGACTTTAAAAAAACACTTACCGTGACCGATCGTAGAAATGCTATTAAAACCGCTGTACAATTGGCACAAGCTAATGACATTATTCTTATCGCGGGAAAAGGACACGAAACATATCAAGAAATTAATGGTGTGCGATCTGATTTTAATGACCGCATGATTGTGGCAGACCTACTTAACCAACTTAATAAATAACCATTCATAAATGTTATACTACTTATTCAAATACCTAGAAGAGCAGTTCCAGTTTCCTGGTGCGTCGTTGTTTGGTTTCATTACATTCAGAGCAGCCATCGCTTTTTTATTGTCACTAGGGATATCTACCGTTTATGGAAAACGTATCATAAAATTTTTACAACGTCAACAGGTTGGTGAAACAGTTAGAGATTTAGGTTTAGAAGGTCAGTCAGAAAAAGCTGGAACACCTACTATGGGTGGCGTCATCATAATTATGGCGACGTTAATACCTGTTTTCTTATTATCACAATTAGATAATATATATGTAGTTCTCTTAATTGTTACTACGATTTGGATGGGATTAATAGGTTTCACTGATGATTATATTAAAGTCTTTAAAAAAGATAAAGACGGATTAAAAGGGAAGTTTAAAGTCTTAGGTCAGGTAGGCTTAGGGGCTATTGTAGGGGCAACTATGTTCTTTCACCCTGGTATTACAATTAAAGAAGAAGTAACGGATCCTGTTGTAGCCCAAGAGATAATGGCACGTACTGAATTACCAGTGGCCTTTGGTGAGGCCATACAGTCTACAAAAACGACTATACCATTTCTTAAAAATAATGAATTTGAATACACATCATTAATTGATTGGATTGATCCTAGTCTGGCATCATGGGCATGGTTAATATTTATTCCTATAGTAATAATAATAGTAACTGCTGTTTCAAATGGCGCAAATCTGACAGATGGTATCGATGGTCTGGCGGCAGGAACAAGTGCTATTGCGGTTATAACATTGGCTCTTTTTGCTTGGATATCGGGTAATATTATTTTTTCAGACTATTTGAACGTCATGTATATTCCTAATTCTGGTGAGATGGTAGTCTTTATAACGGCGTTTACTGGTGCTCTAGTCGGTTTTCTATGGTACAACACCTATCCTGCACAAGTGTTTATGGGAGACACGGGTAGTTTAACTATAGGAGGGATTATTGCTGTGCTAGCTATTGCAACGAGAAAGGAGCTACTAATACCAATACTTTGTGGAGTCTTTTTAATGGAGAATTTATCTGTAATGATGCAGGTGAGTTGGTTTAAATACACTAAGAAAAAATACGGTGAAGGAAGACGTATATTCCTAATGTCACCTCTACATCATCACTACCAGAAAAAGGGAATTCATGAAAGCAAAATCGTTGTCAGATTCTGGATTGTAGGGATTTTACTTGCTATAATCAGTATTGTAACACTTAAAGTAAGGTAATGAGCTGGTTGAAAACAAATAATAAAAAGCGTATTGTCATATTGGGTGGCGGCATGAGTGGCGTAGGTGCTGCTATGCTGGCAACGCAACGAGGACATGATGTTTTTTTAAGCGACGGTGGTGTTTTGAAAGATGCTTTCGCGAAAGCGTTACAAGATCAACATATCCCACATGAGACTGGTGGACACGATATGGAGCAAATCTTAAATGCAGATGTTGTAGTTAAAAGTCCTGGTATACCTGACAACGCTACAATTGTTCAAAAAATTCTAGAGGCTAATATTCCTGTGATTTCTGAAATTGAATTTGCTTCAAGATTTACAGATGAGGTAGAAATAGCTATAACCGGTAGTAATGGTAAAACTACAGTTACTAGTTTAGTAGGTCATATACTTCAAATAGCAGATTTTGACGTCTCCGTAGGTGGGAATATAGGACAAAGCTATGCTGCTCAAGTTGCGGAAGCACCAGCTAAATATAGAGTTCTAGAGGTGAGTAGCTTTCAGCTAGATGGTATAAAAACCTTTAAACCTAAAATAGCTGTTTTATTAAATATTACGCCAGATCATCTCGATAGATACGATTACAAATTTGAAAATTATGTAGCCAGTAAATTGCGCATTGCCATGAATCAAGATGAGAATGATTTTCTTATCTACAATGCTGACGATCCTGCTATAATAGAAGCTCTCAAAATTCATAAGCCCAAATCGAAATTAGTTCCATTCAGCATGCAGAAGCAGCTAGATTTTGGAGCATACATACAAGACCATAATATCAACATTAACCTAGACACAAACCTTTTTACTATGCCTATTCAAAATTTATCCATTAAAGGACAGCACAATACAGCAAACGCGATGGCAGCAGCCACTACCGCAAAATTGCTTCAAATCCGTAAAGAAACCATAAGACAAAGTTTAGCTTCTTTTCAAGGAGTTGAGCATCGTCTAGAGCAAGTTTTGAAAATTAATAAGGTACAGTATATCAATGATTCAAAGGCTACCAACGTAAATGCAACTTATTATGCATTAGATAGTATGGAAAAGCCTACGGTATGGATTGTAGGTGGTGTTGATAAAGGTAACGATTACAGTGAGTTGTATGCATTAGTAAATAAAAATGTGAAAGCTATAGTTTGTCTAGGAACTGATAATTCAAAAATTGTTGAGGCATTTGGTAGTTGTGTAGATAATATGGTTGAAACATCTTCTATGGAAGATGCAGTACGTGTCGCATATAAACTTGCAGGTCCTGGAGATAACGTTTTATTATCACCTGCCTGCGCCAGTTTTGATCTATTTGAAAATTATGAAGATCGTGGAAGACAATTTAAAAATGCAGTGAGAGCACTATAAATGAAAATTAAAGATTACATATCAGGTGATTTATTTCTGTGGGCATTAGTCCTAGCACTTGCTATTTTCTCTTTTTTACCTGTGTACAGTGCTAGTAGTAATCTTGCTTACTTAAACGGTGGAGAAGGAGATACGGCAAAGTATATCGTTAAACACTTTGTTCATTTAGTACTAGGATTGAGTATAGCATATGCTGTCCATAAAATACCATACAATTGGTTTAAAGGTTTGAGTGTGATGTTACTGCCGTTTGTCATTTTAATGCTTATCTATACAGCGTTACAAGGGACAACTATGGATGGAGCAAATGCCAGTCGATGGATACGTATACCAGTTATAGGTGTCGGTTTTCAGACCAGTACACTTGCATCAGTAGTGTTGATGACATATGTCGCTAAATACTTGAGTGGTATTAAAGATAAAGTTGTGACCTTTAAGCAATCTCTCTGGCCGTTATGGTTTCCAGTAGCGTTTACATTGATATGGATCTTACCATCTAACTTTTCTACAACAGCTCTTATCTTTTTAATGGTGTTGATTCTGTGTTTTATAGGTGGTTATCCATGGAAGTATTTACTTGCTATCATCGGAGCAGGAATTGTAGGTTTAGGGTTGTTTGTGTTGACTGCCAAAGCATTTCCTGGTTTACTACCTAACCGTGTAGATACATGGGCATCTCGTATTGCTAGTTTTGCTGGTGATGGAGATAGTGATTCTGTATATCAAGTTGAAAAAGCAAAGACCGCTATTGCAAATGGTTATCCCTTTGGAGTTGGTCCTGGAAAAAGTTCTACTAAACATTTTTTACCGCAATCATCGAGTGATTTTATATATGCAATAATTATCGAAGAGTTTGGACTTTTTGGTGGTCTAGTTGTACTTGCAGTATATCTATTTTTCCTATTTCGAGTCGTCGTTATCGCAAATAAAGCCGAAACCATTTTCGGCAGTTTACTTGTAATAGGAGTAGGCTTGCCTATTGTAATTCAGGCTTTAATGAATATGGGTGTTGCTGTGAATTTATTTCCAGTTACTGGACAGACTTTACCGCTAATAAGTAGCGGTGGTACCTCGATATGGATGACCTGTATGGCAGTAGGTATCGTTTTGAGTGTAAGCTCAAAAAGACAGAAACTACGTCAACAAGAAGACGAATTAAATGAAGAAGAGTTGAACCCTTTAGATGTATTAAGTGAAGCCTTATAAATTTATCATATCAGGTGGCGGCACAGGCGGTCATATATATCCAGCAATAGCTATTGCAAATGAATGCAAGCGTCGCTGGCCAGATTGCGAGATCCTATTTGTGGGCGCCAGTAATCGTATGGAAATGGAAAAAGTCCCAGCAGCTGGTTATGAAATTAAGGGCTTATGGATTAGTGGTTTGCAACGTAAGTTCACCTTAGACAATTTTGCGTTCCCTTTAAAGGTTACAAAAAGCTTATGGGACGCAAGACGCATAATTAATAAATTTAAACCTACAGCTGCAATAGGTACTGGTGGGTATGCTAGTGGACCATTATTACAAATGGCTAGTATGAAAAAAATACCTAGTTTAATCCAAGAGCAGAATTCCTATCCGGGAATTACAAATAAATTACTTTCTAAAAAAGTACAGAAAATTTGTGTTGCCAGTACAGGACTAGATCGATTCTTCCCTAAAGAAAAGATTGTTCTTACTGGTAATCCTGTACGTCAAGATTTACTAGATATCGATTCAAAAAGAGAAGAGGCTCTCAATCATTTTGACCTTGATACTTCCAAGAAAACATTATTAATACTTGGTGGTAGTTTGGGAGCGCGCAGGATTAATCAACTCATCGATACTCAATTAGAAAATATTGCACAAGATGTTCAAATCATTTGGCAGTGTGGTAAGTTCTATTATGATCAGTATAAGAATAAAGCAAAGGAATCAGTGCAAGTCCATGCTTTTATAAGTAGAATGGATTTAGCTTACAGTGCGGCAGATTTTATCATTTCTAGGGCTGGTGCCGGGACTATTTCAGAACTATGTATTGTTGGTAAACCAGTGATTTTTATTCCATCACCTAACGTTGCTGAGGATCACCAGACTAAAAATGCTCTTGCTGTAGTAGAGAAAGGAGCTGGTTTATTAGTTAGAGAAGTAGGAATTGATCAAAATTTTAATACCATTTGGAAAGGTTTGATTTCAGATGTTGAGTTGCAAAACAATCTATCATCTCAAATCAAACAACTAGCATTACCTCATGCAACCATAGATATTGTTAACCAGTTAGAATCTATTATTAATGACTAGTTTGCAACATATCACACATGTTTATTTCATCGGTATAGGTGGTATCGGGATGAGTGCGCTTGCTCGTTATTTAAACGAGCAAGGTAAAATAGTTGCAGGTTATGATAAGGTCATTACTTCGCTCACAAAACAATTAGAAGAAGAAGGGATTGATATTCATTACAATGATGATTTCAATAGCATCCCTGCAGAATTTAAAAAACCTGATACGGCTCAAGTTATATTTACACCTGCTATTCCAGCCACGATGGATGAATTATTACGCTTTCGCGAAAGCGGAATACCAATTCTCAAACGTGCTCAATTATTAGGGCAGATTTCACAAACGATGACCTGTCTAGCTGTTGCTGGAACACATGGTAAAACAACAACTAGTGCGATTCTAGCACATCTACTTTATAAAAGTGATGTTGAAGTAACAGCTTTCTGTGGTGGTATTTTAGAAGAATATAACACGAACTACCTATGTTCAGGAACAGATGTAATGGTCGTTGAGGCAGATGAGTTCGATCGATCATTCATGCAATTATCTCCAGATATTGCTGGTATAACAGCAATAGATGCAGACCATTTAGATATCTATGGAGATGTTGCCACCTTTGAAAAAACCTTTCATGACTTTGCATCATTGTTAAAAGGTAAGACGCTTTTAGTAAATGAACAGGTTGCTATAGATGGTATAAAGGTAGGGTTAGTTCATGGTAAGTTTAAAGCAATCAATATCGTAATTGCTGGTGGTGCTTATCATTTTGATTTACAAATTGAAGAAGATATCCATAAAGGATTTTGTTTACAATTACCGGGCAAGCACAATTTATCTAATGCACTTCTAGCGATTGCAATGGCTGTAGAGTATGGTGTTTCCATAGAAAAATTGAAACATGCTCTAGTGACTTTTCAAGGTGTGGAGCGCAGGTTTACTTATAGAGTAAATACAGAAGAAAGGGTTCTTATTGATGACTATGCGCATCATCCCACAGAAATAAATGCTGTTCATCAAGCGGTAAGGGAAATGTATCCTAACGAGAAAGTGCTAGCTATTTTTCAGCCTCATTTATTTTCTCGTACAAAAGATTTCATGAATGACTTTGTTACTAGTCTAGCTCAATTTGATAAAATAGCATTGCTGGACATCTATCCTGCAAGAGAATTACCTATAGAAGGTATAACCTCTCAGGTGTTGTGTAGTAAAATTCAAAAATTAGAGGAAAAGCCTGCGGTCATAACGGTTCTTGAAAAAGAAGATATCGCAGAGTTTATAGAAGAAATGAACACTCGAGTGGTGGTTATGATAGGTGCTGGAGATATAGGTGTAGAGATAAAAAAGTTGATAAATAAACCGTTGAATAATGAGCATTAAAAGCATACTAAAATATGGTCTGTGTATAGTGTTGATATTCAGTGCATACGCTTTTGCAGGTCATCGATTTGAGAAAAGAACGGTTAAAGATGTAACTGTTTCTTTTACAGATAGTAAAGCATTATTCATATCTGAAAAAAACGTTAATAAATTGTTGATACAAAATATAGACAGTGTGGAATCTATAGCGTTAGAAAAATTAGATTTGAATGAAGGTGAATTGCGTTTGATTGATAACGCAATGATCAGGGGTGCAGAGGTTTCCGTTTCTTTAGAAGGTGAAGTTAATGTGCTAGTAGAACAGCGCACGCCTATTGCAAGGTTAATGTTATCTTCTCAGGTGTATCTCGATGCCGATAACAAAATAATGCCTTTATCAACAGAGCACACAGCATTTGTTCCGCTGGTCTATGGTTATAAAGAGTCATTTAATGAAAAGCTTTTTGAATTGATCAATTTTATAAATGATGATTCGTTTTTAAAGCCTTCCATCACACAAATTTCTTTTGATAAAAAAGGAAAAGCTACTATGCAAATAAGAGCTCATGATCATGACATCTTATTGGGTAAAATAGAAGATTTACAACACAAGGCGATGAACTATAAAGCGTTTATTGCAAAAATGAAGAAAGATAATCGCTTAAATCAAGTTAAAACGATCGACTTGAGGTATAAAAATCAGGTCGTTAGTATTAAAAAGTAAGGAAATGGATTTACAAGAATATGCAGTAGGACTGGACATTGGGACCACAAAGATTGTGGCCATGATAGGTCGTAAGAATGAGTACGGCAAACTTGAAATTCTAGGTGTAGGAAGATCAAAGAGCCTTGGTGTACATAGAGGTGTTGTTAATAATATCACACAGACCATACAGTCTATTCAGCAAGCTGTTGATCAGGCAGAGGCTGTAAGCGGTATAAAAATTAAAGAGGTAACAGTCGGTATTGCAGGTCAACATATACGCAGTTTGCAGCACAGTGATTATATCACTAGAGGTAATTCTGAAGAGGTTATTGATCAATCAGATATCGATACCTTATGTGGACAAGTGCATAAACTGGTCATGTTACCAGGTGAAGAAATTATTCATGTTTTGCCACAGGAATATAAAATCGATGGTCAGTCAGAGATCAAAGAGCCTGTAGGAATGTATGGTGGTCGTCTAGAAGCAAATTTTCACGTGGTCGTTGGTCAGGTAGCTTCTATTAAGAATATTTATCGATGTGTGAAAAGCGCAGATCTAGACCTTAAGAAAATTACACTTGAACCACTAGCTAGTGCAGACGCTGTATTGAGTCAAGAAGAAAAAGAGGCAGGTGTAGCGCTTATCGATATAGGTGGTGGAACGACTGATCTCGCAATTTTTAAGGATGGGATTATACGTCATACAGCAGTTATTCCTCAAGGAGGAAATATCATTACTGAAGACATTAAAGCAGGTTGTTCTATTATAGAAAAGCAGGCAGAATTGTTGAAGACAAAATTCGGTAGTGCATGGCCTGGAGAGAATAAAGAAAATGAAATTGTATCAATTCCAGGATTGCGTGGTCGTGAGCCTAAGGAAATTACACTTAAGAACTTGAGTAAGATAATCCATGCTAGAGTGATTGAGATTTTGGAAAATGTCTTTGTAGAAATTAAAAACTATGGACATGATGATCCTAAAAAGCAACTTATTGCAGGTGTCGTTTTAACTGGTGGTGGTAGTCAGTTAAAGCATATCAAACAATTAGCAGAGTATGTTACTGGAATGCCTAGTCGTATAGGCTACCCTAATGAACACCTAGCTGGTGATAGCGATGCAGAAAGTACAAGTCCTGTTTTTGCAACAGCAGTAGGACTAGTGATGAAAGGATTAGAAGATGGTTACCTTAATTCAAAATTAGAAGAGCAACCGGTAGAAGAAGTAAAAGAAGAACCAGTAGTAGAGGTTGATGAAATAGAGCAACCAGAACCAGAGGTTCAAGAAAGTAAAAAACGTGGATTCTTTGAAAATTGGACCACAAAATTGAAGGATTTTCTAGATAATGCAGAGTAGTTATCAATTAGAAAACAAGATTAAATAAAAGAATAAAGAGAGCTTAAACCATAAAGTAGCAGCGATATGAGTAATGAAGATTTTAACAGTATAGCATTTGACTTACCTTTAAATAAGTCTAATGTGATTAAAGTAATAGGTGTCGGTGGTGGCGGTAGTAATGCCATTAAACACATGTTCCAGCAAGGAATAAAAGGAGTAGATTTTGTGATCTGTAATACAGATTCACAAGCGCTAGATAATAGTCCAGTGCCTAACAAAATACAATTAGGTGTAACCTTAACAGAAGGTCTAGGAGCTGGAGCAAACCCAGAGGTAGGTGAGCGTGCTGCGCAAGAAAGCATTGAAGAATTGCGAGGTATGTTAGATACTAATACTAAAATGGTATTTATTACCGCTGGTATGGGTGGTGGAACAGGAACTGGTGCTGCGCCAGTGATTGCTCAAGTATCACGAGAGATGGGCATTCTTACTGTGGGAATTGTAACCACACCATTCAATTTTGAAGGTAAAGTACGTAACGAGCAAGCACAGCTGGGAATAGAAAAATTCCGTTCTCAGGTGGACTCCTTAATAATTATTAATAATAATAAGCTTAGAGAAGTTTATGGGAACTTAGGTTTTAAAGCAGGTTTCTCAAAAGCAGATGAGGTACTTGCTACTGCCTCACGTGGTATTGCAGAGGTTATAACGCATCACTACACGCAAAACATTGACTTGCGTGATGCAAAAACCGTTCTTTCAAATTCTGGAACAGCCATTATGGGAAGTGCTCAGTCTACAGGAGCAAACCGTGCCCAAGAAGGGATTATTAAGGCTTTAGATTCTCCTTTATTAAATGATAATAAAATCACTGGTGCAAAGAACGTATTGCTACTTATTGTTTCTGGATCAGAAGAAATTACCATTGATGAAATAGGAGAGATTAATGATTTAATCCAGACAGAAGCTGGTGGTGGTGCAAATATCATTATGGGTGTAGGAGAAGATGAATCTTTGGGAGACGCTATTTCTGTAACCGTAATCGCTACGGGATTTAATAAAGAACAGCAAAATGATATCTCAAATACTGAGGCAAAACGCATCATTCACACCTTAGAAGATGAGCAGCGCGCTAGTGCCGTTTTACAAGAGAAAACGACCGATGCATCTCCAGGAAAAGTTATTATGGACCTAGATGATAGTGTTGATGGTACAGGAGATATAGATAACGCTTTCGCGAAAGCGGAATCACCACAACCTTTAGTTGCACCGCTGCCTACAGAGTCTGTGAAAATTATACACACTCTAGGTGAAGAAGAACCTGAGCCAATAATGCCAGCGGTTAAAGAAGAGAATACTTTAATACCAACTACAGAGTTTATTTCAAACCTAAATGTGGTTTATGAAGAAGTGCTGGATAAGGTAAAACCAACAGAATTTGTAATAACAGAAGCACAACCTGAAGCGACTCATCTTGAAGAAGAGATTGAAGAAGAAAAGGATCAATTCTTTTTAGATTTTGATATGCCTGTGTCTAATAAGGAAACTATAGAGCCAGAAAAACCTATTGTACACAATCTAGAAGACATAGAAGTTAACGACCCTATTAACGTGATTCCTGTAACTGAAGTAACAACAGATGGAATAACTAAATACTCACTAGATGATTACATGGAAATTGAAGAAACCATGAATCAAGCTAAGCCTGTCAATAAGCAGCCTGAACAAGTTGCAGAAGAGGAAATTCAGATTGTGACTAAAAGTGCGCCTACAGAGCCATTAAATAGTACTGTGGTAAAAGACATAGCTGTTGACGATGTAGATCTTACAGACTTACCTATCAATGAAATGTTAGTGCTTAGAGCCGAAGAACGTAAGCGTAAAATGCATGCTTACAATTTCAAGTTTAAGAATTCACATAGACTTGAAGAAATTGAAAAAAAGCCTGCTTTTGAACGACATGGTGTACAGCTAGATGAATTGCCTAGTGAGGCTGATCGCTCTAGAACTACACTTTCTACAGATGAAAATGATGATATACAGTTGAGGACAAACAACAACTCATTTTTACACGATAATGTAGATTAAGAATTGCTTTCCCTAAAAGCAGTAGGCCCGAATTCTTTAAGTAGAATTTGGGCTTTTTTATGTAGTGTTTTGAAATCGAGTTTGTTGTATAAGGTCATTATAAGCCTTATTTTTATGGCCTTAAAGAATACATACTATGAGTTTAGAAAAAGATATCATGACCGCTATGAAAGAGGCCATGAAAGCAAAAGATCAAACAGCTCTTGCCGCATTACGTGCTGTAAAAAGTGAATTATTACTTGCAAAAACATCAGGTGATACTGCCGATTTATCTGAAGAAGATGAGATAAAACTTGTTCAAAAACTAGTTAAGCAACGTAAGGATAGTGCACGTATTTTTTCTGAACAAAATAGAGAAGATCTTTCAGAACCAGAACTAGCACAGGCAGCTGTTTTAGAACAGTTTTTACCAGAACAATTAAGTGAAGAAGAAATCGCAAAAGTGGTACAAGATATTATAGCCCAAACTGGTGCAGCAGGAATGAAAGATATGGGTAAGGTTATGGGTATGGCAAATCAGCAACTAGCTGGTAAGGCAGATGGTAGAGCTATTAGTACCATAGTAAAGAACCAATTAACATAGACATCAAAGGGCCACGTAGCTCAGCTGAATAGAGCACTGGATTTCGGCTCCAGCGGTCACAGGTTTGAATCCTGTCGTGGTCACAAAGCTTCATAATCAATAGATTGCGAGGCTTTTTTTATTGAAATTAATTGTAAAACTTCTCAACTCTCATCCTTTTTATTACGTGTAGCATAAAAATAAAGGGAGTGTGTATCAATTGCCACACCAAAGGTTTCTTCTATTGTCATCTTAATTTCTTGAATTCTAGGGTCTGAAAATTCAAGTATTTCTCCTGTATCTTCTAGAATGATATGATCGTGTTTACCGTCAAAAAATGATTTCTCATAATGCGCCACGTTATCCCCAAATTGATGCTTACGCACTAACTTTGATGCTATTAAAATATCCATCGTATTGTACAATGTCGCACGACTGACTCTATATTTTTTCGCTACCATTCTTGAGTACAAAGTATCTATTTCAAGGTGCTCATTTGTATGATAGATCTCTTCTAAAATCGCATAACGCTCAGGGGTTTTTCTATGCCCATTTTCTTCTAGAAATCTGGTAAATCTTTCTTTTATTATTTTAAAGCTACTTATACAGGCCATTATTACAATGTTTTATAAAAATTAATGAAAAATAAAAGACGCTTCCTTATGAATAAAGAAGCGTCTCAGGTTACTAGCTAACTCAAAATAAATCTGTTACTCAAATGAAGTATCTCCTTCATTAGGATTGTACACATAATTAAACGTGTAATGTCTTCCGTTTGCTGGGTTTGAGCTATCTTGATCTAAATAATAACTCAATATTTCAACCTTAGCGTAACGGCCATCACGAGTTCTTATCACGACAACTTTTCCAGGAATTGGTGTGACTAGATTTGTTATAAAATTATAGTTGTACCAGCCATTATCGCTTCCTGTAGGAATGGCAAATGCAGCATTTGTATCTTGGTTGAATACAACTTCATCTGCTGTGGTAACACTGGCAAATGTTCCGTTTACTATTGCTGCTCCAGCATTACCATTTCTTGTGGGTTCATCATTAGTTCCCGTAGCAACTCCTCCATTTATGGCAATGGTTGTTCCTCTGAAAGCGATATCCCAATCGGTATCACTAGTTGTTTCCGTTCCTGTTGCAAAATCAAATTTTGTAAACTCGCCACCTACAGGTTGTCCTTGTCCACCAGTTTGTGGTGCGGCTAGATTTTCAACAAGTTGTGCCTGTACGGGATCTGGGGTAGGTGTGTTGTCATCATCACTACTACAAGATGTAAATCCTATAAATAATGCGGCAATAGCTAGGGTTTTAAGAGTGTCTTTTGTTTTCATAATAATTATATTTATTTTAAAAGTTATAATTTAATCTTATATAGCCTTGAATTCCTGGCAGTGTGGGAATGTTTTGATCGGTATAGTCTAGTAGGTTGTTTGCACCTATCTGCAGGTTGAAGTCTTTATAAAATGTTTTACTGGCAGCAACATTTGTAGTCACATATCCATCTATAAAGCTGGTGTCATACGTGTCTATCAGACCATTACCATTGGTATCAAACTGAGCGTACTTACTTCTGTAAAGCATTCTAAGGTTGAGATTTATTTTTAGGTTAGGAATGTCGTAAAATATCTTCAAGTTTGCGTTGTGCCGTGAGCGGTTGACAAGCCCAAAATAGTCTGACCTATCAACAACCACGGTCTGGTTTGTTTGCAGATCTCTCGCAAATACGTCACCGTTTTCAACACGTTTTTCATTAGCCTTATCAAATGCATAGAGCAATTGATATCCTGCATTTACACGCAGGTTTTTATTCACTTTATACCCAGCATTTACCTCAAAACCTGTGGTGTATATTTCATCAAAATTTACATAGCTGAACACATTCTGTCCATTAGTCTTGCGTGCAATAATGCGTGTATCAATAAGGTTCTTAAAATCGTTTCTAAATAAGTTCAACTCGGTATTCCATTTCCCTTTATTGTAAGTCATACCTAAATTATAACCTACAGAACTTTCGGCTTCTAGTGGGTTTCCTAACTCATTCTCAGACACCACAACATCGAGTATTTGACCTTGTGCCTGTAATGCTGCGAGCTTATCAACTGCTACATTGTAACCTAATACGGTATAACCTACAGCTGTATTTGTAAAGTCAAAATAGAGCTGTCTAAAATCTGGCGCCTTAAAACCGTAGCCTACAGAGCCTTTTACGGCAATTGCATCATTAATTTTATATCGCAATGCGAGTTTAGGACTTAACTGATTGCTGTATTCTGAGTGGTTATCAAAACGCGCTCCTACAATCATATTCAGCCGTTCTAGTACATTAGCATCATATTGTGTGTAGATGTATTGCGAATTAAAACTGACTTTATTATCAAAAAACGTCCTATCCAGTTCATCATATTGTAAACCTATTCCTGTTGTGAGCGTACCTTTGTTCCATCCTGTTTTCGCTTTCGCGAAAGCGTAATTAAAACGAACCTCTGGACGCAACAATCGCTGGTCAAAATCGCTATCGCTCAACACCTCGTCAGAAACTGGACTAGCTAGGCGTTCGCTTGCCGAATAATTGGTGTAATACATTTCATACTCGGCATTGAGTTTATCATTCCATTTATGATTTAGTCGCAGGTGCGCGTTCCATTCTTGTTCTTCAGTATCACCTTCAAAAGCGGTTTCATCTACCACAAAACCAGATTCTTGTGTCTGGTCGTAAAAGCGAACAGATGAGAACAGCTCAAGCTTATCAGTTAGGTCGTAAAATACACGACCGTTAAGTGTGTAGTTTTCAAAAGGATTTACAGTTTGCCCGGCTGCATCGGGATTAAGGTCATAACCTTCACTAGAGAATCGATTGGCAAATAAGGCATATCTTAGTTTTTTTATACGTTGTTTAATGTCAATATTAATATCTTGCTGTGTGAAGCGACCTATTCTATACGAGATATTGCCGTTAAGGATTTCGCCTTTAGGCTTTTCAGTAATAATATTGATCACGCCACCTAGAGCTTCAGAGCCGTACAGACTACTAGAAGGTCCTTTTACTACTTCGATTTGCTTGATATTTCCCACGGTAAGCCTACTGAGGTCAAAATTCCCTGCACTACGACCTACCAGCGGCACGCCATCTATTAATATTAATACATAGTCTGACGCGATTCCTTGTATTTGTACACCTTCAAAACCGCTTTCATCTGGTATGGTGATAATACCTGTCTGCTCGCTTAAAATTTCATTCAGCCGTATGGTTCCTGATTGTATGATTTGCTTTTTTGGCACTAGCGTCACAGGTAATGGTAAAGAAGAAAGTTGACGCGCTGTACGAGTCGCTGTAAGTACAACAGCTTCTAATTCTGTTGTCCTTGTCGTATCTATCACTTGCTGTTGTGAGTACGCTTTCGCGAAAGCGAATACCAATAAAACACTAAAAGCCAGGTTCTTACCCATTATATTAAATAGAATCATTCTTAATAAGGTGCAAATATATGTTTTATTTTTATTTAGAATGAATTAAAATAACTATTTTTGCATCCAATTAATTTTCAATTCAAAATCAAATGAAAACTACCATTTTTACAATTTGCACTCTATTTATAGCAATGATGAGCGTTGCGCAAGACAAACAAAAAAAAGATGCTGAGGCTATTAAAAAAATGTGTGGTTGCTATGAAGTAACCTTCAATTTTGCAGAGACGTTTAACTACACAAATGATTCTTTGTATAAGCCATCTAAAACTAAAGTAGATAAAGCCTTAGAGTGGGCACAGCTAGTGACCGATGAAGATGATAAAATACAGATACAGCATCTCTTACAAGTTGGGAATCCAGCAAAACCTATGGTTGTAAAGCACTGGCGTCAAGACTGGCTGTTTGAAAACAAGGATTTCTATATGTATAATGCCGATAATCAGTGGTCTTATACAAAAAAAGAAGATGAGGAAGTAGCTGGACAGTGGACACAAAAGGTATATCAGGTAGATGATAGTCCACGATATGAAGGCTCTGGCACTTGGGTACACGTAGATGGTAAAAGCTACTGGGAAAACACCACTACAGCACCACTACCTAGACGTGAGTACACTACGCGTAGTGATTATAACCTAACGATGCGCGGTAATCGTCAGGAAATTACAGACTACGGCTGGTTACACGATCAGGACAATGAAAAGATTGTACGTGAAGAAGGCAAAGAAGATATCGTAATTGCAAAAGAAAAAGGATATAATACCTACGTAAAAGTAGATGACAGCCGTTGCGCCGTAGCAGCACAATGGTGGAAGGATAATTATGACAAATGGGCTACCGTAAGAGCAAAATGGGACGAAGTATATGGCAGAAATAAAGATCTGGTTTTAGAAACTAAAGTGGATAATAAGCCCTTATACAAACATCTTTTTGATGAGGAAGTAACTGAAGAAACGCAGATAGATCCTGTTATAGAATCGTTTGTGAAAAAACCATAACACAATGACATTAAAAGTAAATCTCTTACTGCTCGCTATTTTATCCTGCGGGCTACTATCTGCGCAGAATGTATTTTTAAATCGTTCGTACTGGAAGAATAATCCTAGCCTCGAGCAAGTGAAAATAGATGTAAAAGCTGGTAATGACGCGACGGAGCTTAACCGCAACGCATTTGACGCAACCATTTACGCAATGCTTGAAAAGGCTAACGATGATGTGGTAAAATACCTGCTGTCGTTTGAAGGAAATACCATAGATAAGAAAACCCACGATAGCCGAATCTATTTGCATTGGGCTGCCTATGCAGGACAAGTTAAAATCGTAAACTATTTACTAGAAAAAGGTTCTTCAGTTACGGAACTTGACAGCCATGGTTATACACCGCTCGCTTTCGCTGCAAACGCAGGTCAAAAAAATACCGCCATTTTTGAATCTTTTGAGGAATATGGGGTGAACCTGCTAGCAGAAAAGAATGAAAACGGTGCCAATTTATTATTACTGGTAGCGCCTGCCCTTGCTACAGAAGTTGAACTTTCTTACTTTATTAATAAAGGTTTTTCATTAGATAGTAAAGACGCGATTAACAATGGTATTTTCAATTACGCAGCTAAAAAAGGAAATGTTGACTTTTTAAAACTACTTGTTGCAAAAGGTGTGGATTATAAAAGCTTAAACTCAAAAGGTGGTAATGCTGTGCTGTATACTTCCTTCGGTACACGTGGTAGTTCTTATGATGTTGAAATGTTTAAATATTTAGAGAGCTTAGGAATTGCTATAAATGTAGTAGGCGATAATGGTCGTAATCCATTACATCGTATTGCATATCGTAGTAATGACCTAAGTTTACTTCAATATTTTATTGATAAAGGTGTAGATATCAATCTGCAAGATAATGGAGGCGATTCCCCATTTATGAATGCTGCAAATAGTAATACGTTACAAGTTGTAAAATATCTTTACCCAAAGGTCAAAAACATAAATGCTAAAGATCAAAACGGTCGCAGCGCTCTCGCCATGGCAGTAAATAGAAACACACCAGAAGTTGTAGAATTTTTACTAAACAAAAATGCAGCTATTGAAATGGTAGATACTCAAAACAACACGCTGGCCTACTACTTGTTGAACGCCTATAAGGCAAATAATACGGGCTCATTTGAGGCAAAACTAAAATTACTTCTTGACCGCGGCTTGTCTATGCGCACTGTTCAAAATAATGGCAACACCTTATTGCATATCGCAACCCTAAACAATGATCTAGCATTATTAAAAAGACTTGCATCTTTTGATATAGACATCAATACAAAAAATGATGATGGCTACACTGTATTACAAATTGCAGCAATGAAAGCACATTCGAGCGATATCTTACAATATCTTATTGCAAACGGCGCAGATAAAACTGTAATTACGGAATTTGAGGAGTCTGTTTATGATCTGGCAACAGCTAATGAGCTCCTGCAACAAAATGATAGTTCTCTTAAATTTTTAAAATAAAATGCGACAGATTTTTAAATTACCTCTAGCACTTTTAGCGGCTGCTTTTCTCTTAATAAGCTTTACTGATTTTAGTGAGAAAGCAAATTATAAATGTATGATTCAATTAAAGAATTATACGGGAGAAGGCGCTTATGTTGTTGTTTCTATTATAGATAATAACGGCGAGTATGATCAAACACTTTATGTACAAGGAAAAGACAGTGAGTGGTATAGTGAAATAACAGAATGGTGGCAATTTTACGGTAAACGAAGACCTGATATTGATGCCATTTCTGGTGCTACAGTGAGCGGTGGAGAACGTACCATTAGCGTTTTGAACATTCCTGTAGATAAGATGGATAAGGGATATCGCATTAGATTTGAAACAGCAGTAGAAGATCAAGAATATCACACAAGTGATATAGAATTTGAGCTTACTACTGAAAATCTTAAGGGTAAAAAAGATGGCTCAGGTTTTATACGCTACGTGCGATTGATGCCGCAATCTTAATTCAACAATGACGCGTAACCTTTGGAGATATAGTCATTTAGTGCTGGCATTTTCGTCGGCACTTTTTTTAATTGTGGCTTCGGTTAGTGGGGTTATTCTCGCATTTGAACCTATCTCGCAATCGGTTAAAAGCTATGACGTGATACCGCTAGAAGGCGTTACACTGGCACAAACAATTACAGCCTTACAAAAGGAACATAAAGAAGTGCTTAAGGTTACTGTAACACCAGATGATTTTGTTACAGCTTCTTTGGTCAATGAGCAGGGAGAAACGGTTCATCATTATATACATCCAGTTACTGGTGAATTACTGGGTGAAGTCACTGAAAAATCGGCATTTTTTAGATGGGTAACTAATTTACATCGCTCATTATTTTTAAAGAGTATAGGAAGATTTTTTGTAGGCTTAGTAAGTCTTTTACTTTGTTTTATAGCAATAACTGGAGTATTGTTATTAGCTCAAAGGCAAGGTGGTTTCTTAAAATTATATAGTAAAGTAAGAGAACGTGACTTTAATCAACGTTATCACGTAATTTTGGGAAGGTGGCTCTTATTTCCACTTATTCTTGTGGCTGCAACAGGTGTTTATTTAAGTGCAGAAAAATTTCATTTGTTACCAGAAAATATTGACCAGTTGGATTGGTCAGTCTTAGGTAATCCTGATGTAAAACATAAACCGCTTAACCAGCAAAAATTCTTTGCAGAAACTAAGCTAACTGATGTAAGAACAGTACACTTTCCATTTTCTGACGATGAATTAGATTATTTTGAAATCACGTTACGCAATCGTGATCTATTGGTGCATCAACACACAGGTGAGGTTCTTAGTGAAGTGACACATCCTTTCACGCAACTTACAATGCGCTGGAGTTTGCAATGGCATACAGGAGCAGGAAATATTTTGTGGAGTATCGTTTTAGCCATTTCTTCGGCAAGTGTGCTCTTTTTTATAGTTTCAGGAGCTGCGATGTACTTAAAACGTCGTAAAAAGAAAGTGCCCGCTCTAGTTCTGGACACTGTAAATAAAAGTGAAGTAATACTTTTAGTAGGCTCTGAAACGGGAACTACAATTCTTTATGCATCCGCTTTGGCGAAAGCGTTAAAAGAAAAAGGAAATACTGTAGCAATGACCACGCTTAACGAGTACACCAGCTATCCCAAAGCAAAGTACCTGGTCGCACTCACAGCAACTTACGGCGACGGTGATGCGCCTAGAAACGCTCGCAAATTTGAACATCTTATTAATAAAGTGCAACAATCACATCCCATAGGATTTGCTGTAGTTGGTTTTGGCTCTATGGATTATACAAAATATTGTCAGTTTGCCATTACAGTAGACACGTTGTTTAACACGCACTTAAAGTTTAACCGACTACAATCTTTGTTTAAAGTAAATGAGCAATCAGAAGACGAATTTTTAAAATGGGTAACGCACTGGAACCACCGTACAGGGATGAATCTGGATGTTTCATTGAAAAACCATAAAAAGACAATTAAACAATCACAACGTTTTACTGTAAAAGAGAAAACCCAGCACAACTTAGATGACACTTTTCTCTTGCGACTTAAACCAGACGTTCATAGTGATTTTCAATCAGGAGATTTGCTGAATGTCATAGCGTTGGGAAGCCATAGAATAAGACAATATTCTATTGCCAGAATAGGAGATGACATGCTATTGAGTATCAAATGGCACAGGCAAGGAATATGTTCTACATTCCTCTATACACTTCAAGAAGGAGATATTCTTGAGGCGACCATACAAGAAAATGATTCTTTTTACTTTCCGCAGGAAGCACCTGCCGTTTGGTGTATATCAAATGGCACAGGCATTGCGCCTTTTCTAGGTATGATTAATAACAACATAGATGTGCCCGTAGAATTATTATGGGGTGGAAAAACTGAAGCTTCCTTTGATTTGTATCGCGAGGCTATCAATGATTCCATCTCACAAAATCATCTTTTGAATATTCAATTTGCTTTTTCACAAACTGCGCTTAAAATGTATGTGCAAGATGCACTAAAACTACAACAAATCACAGTTGCCCAAGCTTTAAACAACGGTACTGTTTTTATGATTTGTGGTTCATTAAAAATGCAAGATACAGTATTGGCCGCCTTAGAAGAAATTAGTAAAACACAATTGAACCGACCATTAAGTGATTTTGAAAACCAACAGCAAATCTTAACCGACTGTTACTAAAATAGAATCAATGTGCCATCAAATAAAAACAATAGCTAAGAATATTTACGGTCAACTTTCCTACTGCCAAAACTGTAAAATGTATCATTTGACATTCACCAATATCTACATAGAATTAACCCAAGAGGAAATGAGATCATTTCAGAAATACGTATCTGGAATCGAGATTGAATACTGGGAAACAAAATATGATTCGATGCCTATTAAACGGAAAATAGTAATGAATACATTGCAAACCAATCTGTCTTTACTATTTAATAGATCCGAATTAACGGCTTTTAAAGAACTACTATTTCAATGTGCAAAAAAGCCTGATGAGTCTCTTAATGTATTAGACATTGATTACACGTTGTTTTTAAACTGAAAAAACAAGAAAACTCAGATTCTATTGCTTGTTGATTTTGAGACGATTAACCCAATGTCTTCTTCCAAAAAGTTTGAACTCTGTCCTGTCGAGGTCACGAATACATTGAAAAAGGTCAAAAGGAATCGAGTTTACTCAAAATTTCTTTTGACCTTTTTTATATAAAACTCAGTATTTTTAAATTTGAAGTAAGTAATTATTACAAGGTATGGAATGTAAGTAGGATACCATTTTTCATTGTAGTCCATATATTTAGATATGGGTCAATATGTTATTAAACATAATTAGTTCGATTGAGATGATGTGCAGGATTACAATACTGTATTTAAGTAATGATTTTAGTCTGTAAAATTTGATCTAGTAAGTCAATACATTATCTAAATTAAATACATGTCCATAAATTAAATTGACACCTATGGTTATAATTGTTACACAACCATATAATTAAGTTTTATACATTTACCATTGTGAGTAAATTAATAAGCATATCTATCATTATCCTGATGCAAAGATTTGGGATACTAGTGATATCTCACAAATTGATGAATTTGTAGAGCATGCTCAATATCATAATGAGCAGTATGGTGATAATATTGTTGTCTTTATATCAAAACACTACGGAGAATTAAAAGCAGAACATTCCAAAGATCATCAAGAAGAAAAGGATGAGCATGAAGAATTACCTTTTCAACATCAATCTCATATAACTTCAATCCTAGCTTTTGTGGTTAATTCTCAAAAGGCAGAATTAAAATTATTAGAACCTCTATAGTTTAAAAAACTTAACTTCTTTTATCAGGCACCTTTATCATCATTGCATTGTGATGGGTTGTTCCTACCGCCTAAGTTTTCATAAATATCTGTAATTAATCTTTTTAATTCTCTTTCACAACTGTGTGATAGATGATAATAACATTTATTATTTATTCTTAATGCTATCATATATTATCAATTTCAGCATTAAGAATAAGCTCATTATTCTTCTATTTACTGTATTCATTATTGGATTCGGTTTATATTCTCTTACTCAAATTCCTATAGGTGCCGTACCAGATGTTACCAATAATCAGGTATAGGTTATTACAATATCCCGCAACCATCTACACAATATATGAAGCAATTCATTACATATCCTGTAGAATTAGAAATGGCAAATTTACCTGGTGTACAGGAAATTCGCTCGGTTTCAAAATTTGGATTATCTGTGGTTACTATTGTCTTTGATGATGATATGGGAACCTATCTTCCTAGACAGCTTATTGCCGAGAAGATAAAATCTGCAACAGAGAAAATTCCAGAAGGTTTTGGAACACCTGAAATGGGATCTATTACCACAGGACTAGGTGAGATATATCAATATATACTTGATGTAGAGCAAGGTTATAAAGATCAGTATACTGCACAAGACCTGCGTACCATACAGGATTGGATAGTAAAAAGGCAATTATCTGGTATACCTGGCGTGGTAGAGGTCAATACTTGGGGTGGATTTTTAAAGCAATATGAAGTTGCTATTAATACAGAAAAATTAAACGCGATGGATATCACGTCGCAAGAAGTATTTACAGCCTTAGAAATGAACAATAGTATTTCTGGCGGTAGTTATATAGAAAAAGTAAATCAGGCCTTGTAGTAGCGATAACACCGCTATGTTTATTATTTGCCTTATCCCTTATGTACATTTTTGGGGTGGACGCAAACCTTATGAGTTTAGGTGCTAATGATGGTATTTTATCTACGGCTAGTATCATCATAGGTGTTGCCGCAGCGAGCACTACGAGAGAACCAGTTTTACTTTCAGGTGTCGCTGGGTTAGTGGCAGGAGCTTTATCTATGGCTGCTGGTCAATATGTTTCTGTTAGCTCTCAAACAGATATAGAGCAAGCTGATCTAAAACGCGAGAAACAAGAGCTGATAGATATGCCAGAGCAAGAGTTAGTAGAGCTTGCTAAAATCTATGAAGAAAGAGGTTTAAATCCAGCTACAGCAATAGAAGTCGCAAAGCAGTTAACAGCACATGATGCCCTAGGAACTCATGCAAGAGATGAACTAGGGATATCAGAACAGACCGAAGCTAAACCTTTACAGGCAGCTTTGTCCTCAGGTATTGCTTTTACAGTCGGTGGTTTCTTGCCAGTGGTTGTTGCTTATATGTCACCTCTTGATCTGATGGAATATGTTCAGTATGTATTTGCTATAGTGTTTTTAATCTTGTTAGGTGTTGTTGCTGCGCGTGCAGGTGGTTCTAGTGTTTTGAAAGCCATTTTTAGAGTGACTTTATGGGGAACACTGGCCATGGGAATTACAGCATTAATAGGGAATTTATTTGAAGTGAATCTATAAAAATCTATTATGGCATATTTTTTAAATCCTGTTATGGATTAACAGCACAACCTTTTGCTTCTTTCTTAACACCTAATTTAACTAGAATAGTTTCTAGTAAACACCACTTTGTAAATGCAGACTGTATAAGGTTAACACCTATAAATACCGTAAACCACATCCAGTTTGGGTTTACATAAACGGTTAACACCACGCTTAAAAGTACCATGGTACCTACGATTACTCTAAAATATGTATTTAACATTGCTTGATTTTATTATTTATAATTTTTCTTTTCTATCATATAATAAACTAATGGTACTACCAGTAAGGTCAATACAGTAGACACAATAGTTCCACCCATTAATGATATTGCCAACCCTTGAAAAATAGGGTCAAATAGTATGACAAATGCGCCTATAACAACTGTACCTGCTGTAAGCAGGATAGGAGTGGTACGTACCGCACCAGCTTCAATAGCAGCCTGTTTAAGAGGTACACCTTCGGCAGTTCTTAAATTGATGAAGTCTATTAATAATACAGAGTTCCTAACCATAATGCCGGCTAGGGCTATCATTCCTATAAAAGATGTTGCGGTAAAGAAAGCACCCATAATCCAGTGACCTAAAATAATACCGATTAGGGATAACGGTATGGCCACCATCATAACGATAGGTGCTTTAAAATTTTGAAACCATCCTACAATCAATATGTAGATTAAGATGATGGCTCCTAGAAATGCAATTCCCAGATCTCTAAATACTTCTAATGTTATTTGCCATTCGCCATCCCATTTTACCGTATAATCATCTTCAAAATCTGGTTGACCTAAATACATTTCGCTAATACTGTAGCCTTCAGGCATAGGAATTGATTTTAATTTTTCTTCCATGCCTAGGATAGCATATGCAGGACTTTCTAGTTCTCCTGCCATATCTGCCATGACGTAAACGACTCTTTTTTGATTTTTACGATAAATACTTTTTGCACTTATAGACTCACTGACCTCTACTAAGTCTGCAATAGGTACCATGGTTCCCTGATTAGAAGCAACTTTAATTTGTGAAATGTCTTGAATGGTTGACTTCTCTTTTTCATCTAGTGCGAGCACAATACCTATTTGCTGTACAGCATCTTCATCATATAGATTTGTTACTGGTCTATCAGATAGTGCTAGGTGCATGGTGTAGGCTATTTGTTGCGGTGCCACGCCATATAACATTGCCTTTTCTTTGTTGATAGTAAATTGATATTCAGTTTGGTCGTTTTCTACCATCCAGTCTATATCAACTACATCATCCGTGTTCTTTAAAATATTTTGCATTTCATTTGCTACAGTAATTTGCTGTTCATAATCTGGACCATAAATTTCTGCAACAATTGTGGAAAGTACTGGTGGTCCTGGCGGTACTTCAACTAGTTTTACATTAGCATTATACTTCGCAGCGATTTTTTGAATATCAGGACGCAATAAGCTAGCGATATCATGACTTTGTGCACTACGTTGTTCTTTATCAATTAGATTAACTTGTATGTCAGCCATATTACTACCACCACGCAAATCATAATGACGCACTAACCCATTAAAAGTGATAGGTGCAGATGTCCCGATGTAATTTTGATAATTGACTACTTCTGGTCTAGTAGATAAATACTGAGATATTTCTTGAGCGACCACACCAGTGCGTTCTAGTGTAGTACCTTCAGGCATATCTATGACCACTTGAAACTCGTTTTTATTGTCAAAGGGTAACATTTTTACTGCCACAGAATTTGTGAAAAACAATCCCATGGTAACTAGTAAAATCAAAAAAGTACCACCTAGAAATAACCATCGTTTGAAACGATTTTCCATTAAAGGACGCTCAAATTTATTATACAGTCTATAAATAAGAGTTTCTTCAAGTGGTTTTTCTGTTTTTTCAACGCTACCTTTTTTATCTTTTTCTCTTAAGAATATATAACCTAAGTATGGAGTAATGGTTAAGGCTACAAACAAAGATAAAATCATGGCAATGGAAGCTCCTATAGGCATAGGTGCCATATATGGTCCCATTAATCCAGATACAAAAGCCATAGGTAATACAGATGCGATTACCGTAAAGGTTGCTAGGATAGTAGGGTTCCCTACTTCGTTTATAGCATATAAAGCAGCATCCTTAAAAGGCAATCGCTTCATTTTAAAGTGCCGGTGCATATTCTCTGCTATAATGATGGAATCATCTACTACAATACCGGTTACAAACACTAATGCAAATAAGGTGATCCTGTTTAAGGTGTAGTCCAGCATGTAATAACTCAATAAAGTTAATGCAAACGTGATCGGTACAGAAAGAAATACAACGAGTCCACCACGCCAGCCCATCGCTAGCATTACAACAAAGGTTACAGCAATAATAGAACCTATAAGGTGCAATAATAATTCTGACACTTTATGAGATGCCGTCTCGCCATAATTACGTGTAATTTCTACTTGCACATCATCTGGTATTAAAGTCTTACGCAGGTGTTCAACTTTGGCAATAATGACATCTGCAATTTTCATAGCATCTGCACCTTTACGTTTTGCAACAGATATAGTTACCGCTGGATATTCAGATAAGAAATCGGTTTTTTTATCACTTCCTTGACCAAAGCCTAAACTCACATAACTTTGAGGCACCTCTGGTCCATCAATTATTTGAGCGACTTGTTTTAAATAGATAGGTTGATTTTGTTGCACACCAACTACAAGATTTTCAACATCAGTAGTACTGGCTAGAAAATCACCAGTGTTAACGATAAACTCGGTGTCGTTTTTATCAAATTTTCCAGCGTTAAGTTGGGCGTTATTAGCCTTAATCATTTGAGAGACTTGCATAAAGTCTAGACCACTAGAGGCTAGTTTATCCTTATCTAAAACAACTCTTAATTGACGTTCTCTACCACCTATTTTATGTGTGATAGCTACATCGTTTATTTTCTTTATTTCGGCCTCTAATTCATGAGCCATCTGTCCTAGTTGATAATCACTATAATTCTCACTCCATAAAGTTAGGCCTAGCATCGGGACATCATCTATGGCACGAGTTTTTACTAGTGGCATGGTCACGCCTTCAGGCATTTGATCCATGTGTTTATTGATCTCGTTGTATAATTTTACAAAACTGCGTTCAATATCCTCGCCCACATAAAACTGCACAATCACCATTCCTTGTTCCTTCATAGAAGTAGAGTAGACGTACTCGACACCTTTGATGTTAGAAATAAGTTGCTCCAGTGGTTTAATAACACGAGATTCCACCTCAGTAGGGCTAGCACCTGGATAACCTACAAAAATATCTGCCATAGGTACATCGATCTGTGGTTCTTCTTCACGTGGTATTAAAAATGAGCTGTATACTCCTACGACCATAAAGACGATCATTAAGAGCACAGTCAGCTTTGAATTCATAAAGACTTTGGCAACTTTACCAGCTAATCCTTCTTTCATTAGATATATTTTTTGGGCGTTTTAACAGGCTATCCGTTACAATCTTTTTGAAGGCAGTTTTCGCGAAAGCGAAAAAAACCACAAAAAGGATTTTCACTACTATCCTTAACGCAATATTGAATTATTGTATAGTCACTTTTGCACCGTTAAATAGCTTACCATTTGATGAGGTAATGTATTTTTCATCGGCATTAAGTCCTGATAATATTTCTACTTGATCACCTAGAGTTCTACCTAATCGCAACCAGCGTAGCATGGCTGTATTATTCTCGCTGATTGTGTACACACCAGTAAGTTGACCTTTTGTAATAAGTGCCGATGACGGAATTAGAACATTATGATTTGCAGCTTTTCTTTCAACTGGGAAAGCAATAGTGGCAAACATGCCAGATAGAACCGGTACCTCTGTTTTATCTAACGTTATTTTTACTAGATACTGACCACCAGTTTGTTGTGCAGATGTACTTACTTCTTTTACCTTACCAGTTAATGTTTGTTGAATGGAAGATATCGTTACCTGTACTTCTGTTTCTTTTTTAATTTGAGAGATCTCAGTTTCAGGTACCATAGCCATTACTTCAAAATCGCCAGGCGCCTCTATTGAAAGTAACGGTTGCCCAGGATTTGCCATGTCACCTTTTTTAATGTTTTTGCTAGTAATAACACCATTAAAAGGCGCGGTTATATTAGAATATGCAAACTGAGCATTAATTTCATTTTTCATTTGCTGTGCACCTTCTAGACGAGCCTTGGCCATATTAAAATTTGCAGTGATATCATCTAGTTCTTTTTGTGACGCACTATTATCTGCAAACAGGTTTTTAAATCTGTTGTAATCTTTTTGAGCATTATTAAATGCTGCAGTAGCTTCGGTAATACTAGCGTTTACTTGTCCTTTTTTAGCTTGTAAATCGGTATTATTTATGGCTACTAACAACTGACCTTTTTTTACTGGATCACCTACGTTAACTAGAACATTATTTACAAATCCCATCATGCGTGTACTTAATTGTGCGCTATTTGCGGCTTGCACTTTACCACTTACCGCAAGAAAAGGACTGCTATTGTTGTCAATTACTGCCTGTACCGTTACAGGAATTGCAGGAGAATTGTCCACCACTGGTTGAGACTCTTTTTCACCACAGCTTATTATTAGTAAGGTAAAGACTGCGGTTAATAGGATATATGATTTTTTCATTCTTTATATTTTATAAATAAAAAGCTTGGGCTCTTTTATTAGATGGATTTGTTATTCTGACTTGGTTAAAAAGTTGATATAGGCCTGTGCATAGTTGAATTCAAAAACCGTTTGATAATATTCTAATTGTTTTTGAGCAAATTGCGTTTCGGCATTTAGTAGGTCTGATGTTTTTTCAAGACCTTCTTTAAATCTATTGGTACGTATGCGTAATGATTCTTTAGACTGATCTAGTGCTAGTTGTGCTAGTTTTAATCTGTTTTCTGCATCATTAAGCATGCGTTGTGCTTTATTAATTTCTAATTTTGATTTAGAAACATATTGCTCGTATTGTAATTTTGATCTTTCTAATGTTGCTTTACTTTTATTAGCCTGACCGATACGTTGTGATCCTTTAAAAAGATCCCAGCTCAATTGTGCACCTACCACATATCCATTTGCACTTGCTTGAAATAGATTTTCATCATACAATTCATAGGATCCAAATGCATTAAGTCTAGGTAGAAAAGCCATCTTGTCTGCCTTGCTTGCAGCTTCATATGCAGTAGTAGCAAGCTGCATGGCTTTAATATCTGATCTGTTTTCAGAAAAGTTATTATCCTTAATAGTGATGCTTTTAATCGTTAAGCTATCACTAGGCTTGTATATGGTATAACCATCGTCATCCATTAAATAAGAAAGATAGTCAGATGCATTTTGCACGTTACTACGCGCAGTTTGTAGTTGGTTTTGAACTTCTGTAAGTCTTACTTCTACGTTTAATACATCTGCACGTTGCAGGTATCCTTGATTTAATCTGTTTTGCGCTAGTTTTAAATTCTCTTGAGCGGCTTCTTGAACTTTTTCTAGCACCGCAATCCCTTTGTAAGCTAGTTGTAATTGCATGTATGCGTTTTCTACTTCAAAAGATAGATACTCTTCTGTGCGCTGTTTCTTAAGTAATACAGCTTCCATTGAGGCTCTTGCAGCTTTACGTTGGTACAATCCATCTATATTAATTAAGGGTTGTTGCACTTCTATTATAGTTGCAAAGTTTTGAATCTGATCTGGATCATTAAGAAGATCTGGATTGAAGTCGTTTGAAGTTAAGATTCCTTGATTTAATTTAGAACCAAAAGCCATCAATGGATTAGTGGTGATAATACCAGTATGACTTGCGGTTATGTTAGGCAAGAAAACAGCTTTAGTCTGATCAAAATCTGCTTTTGCTTCTAGAAATTCTTGCTCAGATATTTTTATAGAATTGTTGTTTTTAACCACTTTTTCAGCAACTTCTTCTTTTGAAATTAGAGTAGTTTGCTGTGCTGTCGCTTGCGTTAATATCGCAATGCTAAAGGTTATAAATAATAAGATTTTCTTCATTACAAGAGATTAGTAAAGCAAATTTAACTCGCTATTTTTCTTGCTAGAGTAACCTATGTTACTCAACCTTATTTAAATTAAAAAGCCACCTATTAATAGATGGCTTTCAATAAATTGTGATGATCGTTATTTTACCTCACGTGTTCCTCCATGTCCACCAGCTACTACAACCATAATTTTAATACTGAGATAGATGAATTTAAAAAACTGAATGATGGGATTCATCATTTTAAATCGTTGATACTTTGATATTCTTTCTGTCATGAGTTCTATTTTTTTATTCTGGAATTAACCACCAGAAAGGTTTCATTTTTGCTTTGTAAATAAATGCATAATGTAATGCTAGTTTGAGCCAGTGACCAGCAAGCCCTATTTCTCCAAAGGTTTTGCCTAGTTGGCGACCTTGTGATTTAGGATATTTATGATAATCAGGTACAATAGGATAGGTAGTAATACTTACACCACTACCTTGTGTGAGACCATATCCAGCAGATGCTATACAGGCTGCACCCATATTTCCTAAACTACCTTTATGCTCTAATGATTCATTCCCGGTTTTTATGGAATCAATAATATTATCTGCCACTAATTTTGCGGTGATTCCAGACGGCATCCCAGTACGTGGTGGTGCTGGTGATATGTCTGTGCCGTTTTTGCTTTTACGCGGTTTTGAGATGGCATGTGGTGGAGCAAAAGCAATACCAGGTGCAAAAATATTTTTATAAGAAGGATTTTGATAAGTCTCTGGCCAGTCCTGTACAGACCATTCTTCATATGGTTTTGATGTATAGTCTGCATCAACAATCATAAAACCTTTAAAAAGTTTATTTGTGATGTCCTGATTATCTTTATCAAATGCCTTAAAACCATGGCCTGAAAAGGCTGGGATAAGCATCGCAAAATCATAAGATTCGGTTTTATGTTCACCATCTAGATTCTCATAATGTGCAAGTCCATCTTCAATTTTATCAACTCCAGCACCTAGAATCCATTTAATATCACGGTCTTCAAAAATCATTTCTACCATCTCGCTAGACTTCATGGTCATACCGTTATAGGATAGTAACATACCATCCATACCAAAATCACCTAGTTGATATTCGTTTGAAATCCATGTAACTTCTGCCATGTCACGCACTTTATGCTTGCGCAATTCTTGTTCTACATTTAATATATACTCAAAGGCAGCGCCTTGACAAGTGGCTTTAGCATGTCCAGTACCTATCAGGATCTTTGCTTTTTTGCCCTTTTTCATTTCTTGAATCAGCTCATTTAATCCATGCCACGCATGATCTGCATGATCATAGGTACAAACAGAATAAGTTTTATTTGATCCAGGAATTAATCCATCTGTAGCTTCAAAGTTAAGTTTAGGACCTGTAGCGTTTATTAAATAATCATAAGTTACTTTTTCTTGAGTGCCTTTTTTTTCTCCTACCACATATTCAGATAATACATAAGGTTTAATTTCTTTAATATCACCTTCAGGATGAAATGAGACTGCTTTGGCTTGTAAAAAAGTGATGTTTTTTTTACGGTATAATGGTGCAAGCGGAAATAAGATTTCTTTAGATTTCATTCTTCCTATTCCTACCCATATATTAGATGGTATCCATTGATAATTACTATTAGGTGAGACCACGACTACTTCATGCTCTTTAGACAGTTTTCTACGTAAATGCGATGCCGCAACGTGTCCAGAAATCCCTGCTCCTAGTATGACTATTTTTGACATTTTTTAAGGCTTTGTATCAAAGGTAATCGCCTTGTAATGTGAATACTGTAACCTGTGTTACGCAACTGATTATTAATCAAAAAAACCACCTTTAATGGGTGGCTTTTTGTTGATTTATCTCACTTTCGCGAAAGCGTAATTATAACACTTTATGACTAGTAACTGGTATCGTCTAATTGAACTTTACCATTAAATGTTTTATATAAAAAGATAAGGTATCCAGCAAGAAGTGGAGCTCCTACGACTACCATAGTAAGCATGATTCCTAATGATTTTTGAGAAGATGCTGCATTGTATATAGTAACGCTAAAAGCCGGATCTATCGTTGATGGTAATAATACTGGATATAGTTGAAAGGCTACTAACATTAATAAAAAGGCCATCGTTAAAGATGAAAAGATCAATGCTTGAAAATATTTTTTCTTAGACACCAATCGAGGCACATTTGCCACTGCTAGAAATGCTAATATAGGAAGTGCAAAAAATAATGGTTGTTCCTTAAACCGATCAGTCACACCTGGTAAGAATATGAGTGTGTATAACGAGGTTACTGCAAAACTAATGATAAAGAAAATCATCCCTTTTTTAAGTAAAAAAGTTAATCTGCTGTGTAATCTTCCTTCTGTTTTGAGAAGCAAGAAAATAGCACCTTGGGTCATAAATAATGACAAGGTTGTAAATCCAGCCATGATGGCATAAGGACTTAGAAATGCAAAGAAAATACCACCTTTATAAGTATAGTTTTCTCCTATTTCAAAACCTTGTAAAACATTACCTAAAACGACTCCTAATAAAAATGCGATTAATGTATTAGATATAAAATAGATGATGTCCCAAGTGGTGCGCCACCATTTCATCTCTTCAGAACTTCTAAATTTAATGGCAGATGATCTTAGAACCAGCAATAATAAAAATAGCATAAATGGAATATACATAGCAGATAACATGGTAGCGTACATCACAGGAAACCCTGCGAATAAGGCGCCACCACCTATAATAAGCCATACTTGATTTGCATCCCATAAAGGTCCTATGGCATTAATAGCGATGCGTCTACTTAAATCTTTTTTGAAAAATAAATGCCATGCGCCAGCACCATAATCAAATCCTTCTAAAATTGCATATCCTGAAAATAATAATCCAACGACTAAATACCATAGTGTAGGGTAATCTATACCTAAAAAAGTTTCCATACTGCTAGTCTTAAACGTATTTTAAAAATTCATCTGGGTTTTTTGCCTCGTCATATGGGCCGTGCTTTATCTTCTTATTTACTGAATAAATAAATAAAAGAAACAATACTGTGTAAACCACTAAGAATAAAATTAACGAGAACAATATCTGATTAGAAGATACTTCTTGAGAGAATCCTTCATCAGTTCTTAAATGGCCATAGACTATCCATGGTTGTCTTCCCATCTCTGCAGCAAACCAACCTACTTGATTTGCTATTTGTGGTAAAAGAACTGAGTAAGCAAATATCTTCAACAGCCATTTTTTATCAAATAAAGTACCTCGCCACCATAAATAGCATGCATATAAGGTCAATCCTATTAAAAACATGCCTATCGATATCATAATATGATAAAACTGGAAAACAGCATTTACCTGTCCAGGACGTTCATTTTCTGGAAAAGCATTTAAACCTGTGATAGGCTCTTCAAAATCTTGATGTACTAGGAATGAGAGTCCGCCAGGTAATTTGATACCGGTGACTTCTTGCGTGTCATTATCTACCCAACCGAATAGGTATAGATCTGCAGGTGCAGATTTTTCATAATGGCCTTCCATCGCAGCTAGCTTTGCCGGTTGATTAACGGCAACGCCATCTGCAGAGCTGTGTCCAGAAAGTAATTGTGTTAAAGAAATAATAGTTGCAACGGCTAGGGAAATTTTAAAGGCTTTTTTTGATATTTCTACATATCGCCCTTTTAATAAATAGTAAGCATGTACACTAAGAACTAGAAAAGTCCCAGCAAGAAAAGCACCTTGCCAGACGTGAATGATTCTATCGACACTCGATGGGTTAAAAACCATAGCCCAGAAGTCAGTCACTTCAGCTCTGGCATCAAATCCTTCACCTACGATATGGTATCCGGCCGGTGTTTGTTGCCAGCTATTTGCTACAACAATCCATACCGCAGAGAACATAGAACCTAAGAACACCATTATAGTTGAGAAAAAGTGAACTTTAGGAGAAACTCGATTCCATCCAAATAGTAAAATTCCTAAAAAAGTACTCTCTAGACCAAATGCAAAGAGACCTTCGGCAGCAAGTGCACTTCCAAAAATATCTCCGACATATCTAGAGTAAACTGACCAATTAGTACCAAATTCAAATTCCATGATGATACCAGTCGCAACACCTATCCCAAAAGTGATCGCAAATATTTTTAACCAAAAACGCGTCAGGACTTCATACTGTTTATTACCGGTTTTGAGATATAAACCTTCCATAATTGCCATAATTAATCCTATACCTATACTTAAAGGCGGATATATGTAGTGAAAGGCAATGGTAAAAGCAAATTGTATACGGGCTAGAATTTCTGTATCCATCGTGACATGATTTTGTTTTACAAAAATAGGTTCTAGACTTAGTTTGTTATGTTACAATAGTCACTTAAAACCGTTAATTTTTTAAAACATCGCTTTCGCGAAAGCGTCTTTACGAAACCTTTGCTTTATGTGACATTTGTCACCTAACATTAAAAGACCTATTGATAATTTTGTCATATGAAGTTATGGGTTGCCACTTTATTATCGATTGTACTTTTAAGCAATAGCTTGCGTACTACTATTATGTATAGCTGGTACATAGTTGACTTGGATAGCTTTGTAGAAAGGTTGTGTGAGAATAAAGATAAGCCTACATTAAACTGCGATGGAAAATGTTATTTAAGTAAGATGATGGCCGAAGGTTCTAGTGATAAAGACGCTTCATTACCTTTAATTAACTGGGAAGAGCAAATCTACTATCTAGAAGAAATAAGTTTTGCAATTTTAACTACAGTTGATCAGGAACACAATTGCTTTTTCTTTTATCAATACACTATAACAGATTCTAATATGGACGGTATATTTCATCCGCCACGATTTTCATAATACACTTCGAGATTAACTTATCGAGCGCTAATTTAAAATAGTCGTTCAACACCTTTATGGTGCGATTTTATGAAAATACTATTATGAAAATGAAACAATTAGCGCTAATATGCGCATTAATACCTATGTCTTTATTTGCACAAGAGACGACAGAAAAAGTGCAAGACACTACAGTTACTAAACCGGTAGCTTTAAATACTGTTATCGTCACTGGTCAAGGAGCTACAGATCCAGTACTCACAACGGTAAGAACAGATTTAGTTAAAAAAGTAGTACAGCCTAAAAACGTTGCAGATCTGTTCAACGACTTTAATGGATTTTCACTCATTAAGCGTGGAAACTATGCCATCGATCCATCTTTTAGAGCTTCACAATATGAACAGTTGAACATTCAATTTGATGGTGGAACTAAAGCGATGCACGCTTGCCCTAATCGTATGGATCCGATTACCACTCATGTTGTCCCAGAAGATATTGAACGTATAGAAGTCATAAAAGGACCTTATACCGTTAGATATGGCGCGACCTTTGGCGGGATTATTAACTTAGTTACAGAAAAGCCCATACATCTAGGTAACGGTTTTCATGGCAGTGTAAGCAGTGGTTATGAGACTAATGGAAATGCGCTAGTCTCTTCCTTGAAACTACACCAAATCACAGATAAATATGATATCACGGCAAATGCCGGTTATCGTGACTTTGGAAACTATGAAGATGGTGATGGAACTGAAATCCCTTCGGCATTTAGAAGTCTGGATTATGGCTTGCGATTAGGTTATAATATTAAAGATAATCAAAGAATTCAGGCGCACTGGCGACAGTCTTATGGAAGAGATGTATTGCATGCAGGACTACCTATGGATACCGATGAGGATAACAGCTCGATACTGTCCATAGACTATAAGTTTTCTAAGGTGAATAATTTTATTGAAGAAATTAATGTCAAAGCTTATTATTCCTATGTAGATCATATCATGTCTAACAATAGAAGACCATCTTTTATGATGACTGGAGCCATCTCTACCATAGATGCTACAACAGCTGGTGGAAAAGTAGAATTTAAAATGAATCCTACAGAGAAATGGATTCTATATAGTGGTTTAGATGCGTTACTTATTGCCAGAGATGGCGGTAGAACACGAACGGTAAAACGCAATATGATGGGTGACCTCTTACCAGAACCTATGGTGTTTCAAGATAAGGTTTGGCAAGATTCTTATGTGAATGACTACGGTATTTTTGCCGAAAATAAATATGCGTTTTCTAATAAAACCATGCTAACGGCTGGTGTCCGTTATGACCTTGTAGTATCAGACATACAAGATCCAGAGGCAGATTTTCAAGCTTTATACACAGATCTAGGACAACGAGAAGAGCACAATGTGTCGGCTACCGTTTCTGTAAAGCACAAACTTTCAGGAAACAACACGCTGGAAGTTGCCTATGGTCGTGGTGTGCGATCTGCAAACATGATAGAACGTTATATCAATCATTTTTCAGTAGGTCAAGATCCTTTTGAATACGTAGGAAATCCTAATCTGGATGCTGAGGTGAATAATCAGTTTGAGATAGGTTTTAAAGGGAAAAGAACTTTTGAAAAAGGAATCGACGCTATACGTTATGGTATTTCTGGATATTATTCTATTTATGAAAACTACATCGTTCCTGTAGTGGACCCTACACTAGATAGAAAGTTTAACCCTACGGCACAACCCCAAGAGGTCAAGCGATTTATCAATATAGATGATGCTTATAAAACCGGTTTTGAGGCTGAAGCAAGTATAGAATTTGCTAACTATTTCAATTTCAACACGGCGTTTTCTTATGTGTATACAAGAAATAACGACCTAGACGAGTCCTTACCTTTAACACCACCTTTTATTACAAGACTAGGATTAGGGTTTGAAAAAGAAAAATTCTGGGCAAATCTTGATTATACCATCACGTCAAAACAAGATGAAATCTCTACCAGTTTTAGAGAGATAGAAACGGCAGGATATGAAACCTTGGATTTAAGATTAGGAGTAAAACCTTATAAAAATGTACAACTAGGTGTTGCTGTGTTGAATATTTTTGATGCAACTTATAATAATCACTTGAATTTTTCATTTACAAATCAAGCCGATTTTGGTCGTGTGCCGATCAATGATCCAGGAAGAAACTTCTCTGTGTTTGCAAATTATCAATTTTAAATAAAATGAAAATAAACTTGATAATATCATTGGCATGTTTAATACTTTTTTCGTCAGCTCATGCGCAAATTTCGGATAGTTTAATTTTGAATTCTAAGTCTTTTAAAAACCTATATAAGATTAATGACTCTGTATTCCGATCTGAACAACCTAGTAAAAAGGGTTTTAAAGAACTTGAACTTGCAGGGATTGAAACGATCATTAGTTTTAGACGCTTGAGAAATTACTCTACCAAAGCTAGAGGTACTGATTTAGAATTAATACACTTACCACTACAGACTAAAAAGATTAAGGAATCAGATATCATTACGGCTTTAAAAGCTATTATTGAAGCTCCTAAACCATTATTGATTCACTGCTGGCATGGCTCAGATAGAACAGGTGTAGTAGTGGCAGCTTATCGTATGGTGTTTGAGAATTGGTCTAAGGAAAAAGCTATTGCAGAGTTTAGACAGAAAGAATACGGCTATCATGAAAAATGGTATCCACACTTGATAGGTCTCTTAGAGAATTTAGACACTATTGCTATAAAACAAGAATTAGGATTAGAATGAGTTAAGTCAGGACGTAAAAAAGCCCTTCAGATAAGAAGGGCTTTTTTTATTTTTTAATACCGATAAACCTTATGACTTCGGCTTTACCTTTATGATAATTTCCTTCTGACAGTTCGATAGTCTTTTCTTCTAATAATTTAAACTCTAATTCTGGAAATTCGTCTTTGATTTCTTCAATAGAAAATAACATCCCAAAGTTTTTTGGACCACCTGAAGGCTTTCCTAATTGCGCTTTCGCGAAAGCTTCAAAAATAACTGTCCCATTAGGCTTTAAAAATTTTAAGAGATGTTGAAATGCATCTTTTCTTATTTCTATAGGAAAATGGGTATAACATAATCCTATTGTATCAAATTTGATATCAGTTTTAAAGTCAAGCACGCTAGTAACTTGATAATCTACTACAACCTTTTGCGCTGCTGACAACTGCATCGCTTTTACCTTACCACTTGTACTTATGTCAAAAGCAACAACATCCCAACCTTGCAAAGCCGCATACACCGCATTACGGCCTTCACCTTCGGCAGGAAGAAGTACGTTTCCTGCCACTAACTGGTCTAGTTGTTCTTTGAAAAACACATTGGGTTGTGTGCCATAGACATATTCTTTTTCGGCATAGCGTTCATTCCAAAAGTCTGCTGGGTATTGTTTCATAAATTATATTAGTCTTGGTAAGCAGACAGCATCCATACAAGTTTCTCTTGTTGCACGATATAATCACTCATAAGTGCTACCGTTCCTTCATCGTTTGCATCGCCGGCAATAGATAATATAGCTCTCTCTTTGCTTAAAAGAATCTTTAACGATTCTAAGATACCATTGATAGCTACTTCACCATCTGTCACGTTTTCTGCAGATTTTATCTCTGACGCATCTAGGTATGCATTAAAGGTATGCAAAGGTGTAGCGCTTAAGGTTAGAACACGCTCTGCAATTTCATCCACTTTAACTAAGGCATCATTATAAAGTTCTTCAAATTTAAGATGTAGTTCAAAGAATTTTTTCCCTTTTATATTCCAGTGAAAACCTCTTAGGTTCATGTAGAATAATTGATAGTTTGCAAGAAGATCATTAAGCTCAGCTGCTGTGTTTTGGGATGCTTTAATGTCTAAACCTATGTTGTTCATGTTTTTCATAATCTATTATTTAAATTGTTCTATTTCATCACTTAAATCATACACGGTGGCACTTGCTAGTTTTTTCTGTAAAATGCTACTTCCTGCAGCGCTGCGATAACCACCTGCGCAATGTACTACGATAGGTTTATCGGTAGGGATCTCGCTTGCTGTATCTCTCAATTCATTTAATGGATGAGATAAGGCATTTTCAAAAAACTTTTCTTCTTCTACCTCGCTGGTATTACGTATATCTACTATAGTGTAATTATCTGGATTCTCTTTGAAATCGGCTAGATCTAGTGTAGGTGTTTGTTCTAGATTTTCTTGAGCAAGTGTGATTACTTTAGTAAGTGTTTTTTCATATCCGATTTTTGCCACTCGATGCAACATAGTGTTCTTGTTTTGTTTAGAATCGATTACAAGAGTAAAGGTATCTTCTGGAGTAACTATGGAACCTAACCAAGTTTCAAATTTGGCATTTTCAGAAACGGCCTGAATATTAAAGCTTCCTTTGAGATGCCCTTTTTTAAAAGTTGCTTCATCTCGCATATCTACTATAAGTCCTGTGGCGCTGCCATTTTCTTCAAACGGTATTTCAGATATGGATGGTTCTAAACTGTCTGCGCCTGATTTATTAATATCAACATCATACCCAAAATAAGATGGTATAAAAGGTTGACCATCCAGTATGGTTGACATAAAATCTTCTTTAGACTGCGTTTTAAAAGCCCAATTATCACGACGTTCATCTCCTAATGTACTACTCGCTGCATCACTTAAATTTTTACCACATAACGATCCTGCACCGTGAGCTGGATATACCACTGCGTCATCTGGTAAATCAGTAAACTTAGTAGTTACGGTATCATACATCATTGCCGCAAGCTCTTCACGTTTTGCTTGCATATTACCGGCTTTTTCACGCAAATCTGGACGACCTACATCACCTATAAATAAAGTGTCACCTGTGAATAGTGCTGTATCATGAGTATCTGTGGCAACGATGGTAATACTGTCTGGTGAGTGTCCTGGCGTGTTGATTGCTTTAAGAGTAATATCGCCTATGGTGATACTATCGCCATCATCAAATGATTGATGCGGATAGTCTGCACCTAATTTTTCACTGTTATAAATGGTAGTACCTGTTTCTTTATATAGCTCGAGATGTGAGCTTACAAAATCTGCATGTGGATGTGTTTCTATGACTGCTTTGATAGTAGCGTTGTTCGCTTTCGCGAAAGCGTAATACTGACTAGGATCACGTTCTGGATCAACAATTGCCATCTCGCCATTACTAACTATCGCATAGGAGTAATGTGCTAACGGTTTGTATTCAAATTGTTTAATGTTCATAGCTGTATTTTTAATTTATTTAAGGGCTTTATTAAAGATAAATAAAGCCCTTATTTATTTGATTTAAATATCTTTTTTTGCAAGATACCAAGTGATTTTTTCAACAGAATCATCTGCTAGTCTTTCATTTAATGCATCTAATGACTTAGGTGGTGGACAGATCGCTTGATCACCTCTTTTCCAATCTAATGGCATTGCTACTTTGTGCTTATCTGACATTTGTAACGCATCTAGGGCTCTTAAAATTTCATCCATGTTACGACCAACGTTAAGTGGATAATACATGATAAGTCTTATTTTTTTTGAAGGATCAATGAAGAATACTGCTCTAACTGCAGCCGTTTCACTTTCATTGGGTTGTAGCATTCCATAAAGTTTTGACACCTTCATGTCTATGTCTGCTATGATCGGGAAGTCAAAGTAAACACCTGTATTTTCTCTTACATTTTGAACCCAACCTAAGTGTGCGTGAATACTATCGATACTTAACCCTAATAATTCTGTATTAAGCGCATCAAACTCTGCTTTTCTTTGAGCAAATCCGCTCATTTCAGTCGTACAAACTGGAGTGAAATCTGCTGGGTGAGAAAACATAACAATCCATTTGTCTTTTGCAAAATCAGACATTTTGATGTTTCCTTTGGTGGTAACCGCTTCAAAATCTGGTGCTGTATCGCCTATTCTAGGCATAGAAATTATTTGTTCTGGTACTACATTTAAATTTTCCATAATAGTATTAATTTATTGTTTTTGTTTCACATGATAAATTTACGCTATCATTAGAATTGGTACGGTAACCCATGTTACACAACGAGTTATTTAACTATTTTTAACTAATAACTTTGGTAGAAATCTACCAGTTATTAGTGCATATGTTGAATAGCTAGGAAATTTTTGTTTTAGCTTACTTTCTTCATATCTAGATTTTACAGAGAAAAGAATGAGTAGCACTGATGTTATTAAAATCTTATAGAGAGATTCTTGATATACACCATATCCATAAAACATCAATAATATACCAGTATATATAGGATGTCTCATATATTTATATAAACCGTTTTTAATTAGAGAAGAGTCGTTTTTAGAAGTAGGGAAAGGTGAGAGATTATTACTCAATTGTAAAATAGCTATCAAAAAAATAAAAAATCCTATAATGGCAATGAGCAAACCTGTGGTTGTTATTACACTCGATAATTTTATATCAATTATCTTTAGATTTACGATGTACACTATAAATAAAAGAGCCTGTAGACCGACTAGTAAATAATCTTTATAACTTAGGTTTTTCATAATTATAATTTTAAAAGAGGTCACTTATCTTAAGTGCTAATTGTTTCAACTTAGGATCTGGTGTAAAGTTGCCTTCATAATCAAACTCTGCCAGCGTCATTTTACCATATCCTGTAACTAGTGGGCAAGAGGAATAACCATTATAATTTCAACCATCTTTCTTTTGTACTTTCATTAATTTGATAATATTATCTACAACTATTTGATGTAGAGTTCTCAATAGCTTTTTATTTTACCTTTAATAAAATTAAAATAGTAGATATTTAAGTCTACTCTAAATGAACAACGGTAAGGGAAATTAATAAGTGATGCTCCATATACCACGTACTTCGTTTATATCATAGCCAGTAGCTTTATCATTAGGATATAACTGTGATATTGTTCTATATACATCACCATTGATATCTTTATTAGGTTCACCATGACATTGCAAGCACATGGAGTTTGTAGTGATAGGATAATAAAAATGATTCACGCCGTCAATTAATTCTGTTACTGGTTTGTAATCTTTATTACTAGCTATTGACTTTTTGAATTGTTCAATAATTGCTAACTCTTTTTTATTGGCTTGATTATTAATATTGCGAGGACGATCACTAACTCTCTTGATTCTTGCGTTTTGAGCTATTGCCATGCTATCTGTAATAGGATAGGCTTTTACATTACAAAACGTCACAGCCTCTTTAGTTCCTTTTTTTTGAATGGTTCCCATTAAGTTTTTTCCCAATTCTTTTTTTGTGCTTAAGGCATATTGTAGACCTTTCTCTTCAGGTGTATGATGATTACTAATTAAAGTGTCGTTTAATTTTGCACCATCATTGCGGTATTTTACCTTGCCTTTACTTTCTTCTTCTATATGTTTTTTGAACCACTCTGATTCATCGATTTTAAATTCATACATGTAATCAGCGATAAGTCTTATGTCTTCTTCCTTAAATACTTGATAAGGCATCAGGTTAAATCGTCTTACGGCACCTCTCATTTTAGATTTTTTTTCTGTCGGCTTTTCTACAAAATTCCAAATAGCGTCTGCAAATTCTTTTTGTGAAATATCATCATTCAGGTAATGCGACTTAACAGCGACCATTGGTGGAGCGATACGTCCTTCAATATTTGCATTAGGATTATGGCATAGGTAACATTGATTTTCTAGGAGTTTTTTACCGGGATGATTACTCGCTGTGTAAATCGTTTGTTTCTCAATATCATTTTGAGTGGCGTAATCTGACTTTTTTGAATTATTGCAGCTCGTAAGGGTTGCAACTAGTAGAAAAATAGAAATATAGGAAAGTATTAATTTCATTTTATTTAAGTAATAAAAATTTACAATCGGTAAGTGAGTTAACACCGTGATCGATTTCTTTAGGCAATGTTATAATATCTCCTGCACTGAGCCTGGTTTTTTCACTACCTATAATGATGGTTGCGCTACCTTCTAGCATAAGTAATGGTGCATCCATAGGAGCGCTATGTGGTTTGAGGTTTTGCCCTTTTTTTAATGCAAAAACAATCATTTTATAATGACTTTCAAATACAACTTCATTTGTGATTGTATCACCATAATTAACCATTGCAGCTAGACCATTTCCGTTTGTATCGTTATCAATAGTTTTCTTTTTACAACTAATTACTGATAGTGCTAATAGAAAAATAGAGCAGTAATTTTCATTAGATAATGGTGTTTTTATTAATACTGCGTTTTACGTAAAGAAATCTAAACAAGCCAACTAGAAATAAAATAGGACCTATTATCACTAGTGCATATCCTATCCACTCAATTTCTTCCAGTATTTGCAGTTTTATAATAGCAAGACCTGAACTAGAAAAAACAACGCCAGACCTAAAATAGGCCAAAAACGTACGCTCGTTTGCTAGCCTAGTTCTTTCTATAGCAAGTCTGTCGGTGAGCGATAATTTGAGTTTTTGCATTACCTTATTTTACCTGTTGCGCAACTCATAATAGACTTTGCTTTTGTAAAAGTGTTATTATTTTCTTCTATCGATGGATAGCCGATTGATTTTAATTTTTCCTTTGCAAAAAGAGCATCGCTAGCTGATGCTGCATTGAATGATACTGTTGAGGTTTCTGTGTCAACGATGACATCTGATATGTTGTCTAGCGCTATAATCTTAGAAGTAATCGTATTTGCGCAACCGCCACATTTTAAATTTTGTACTATAATTGAAGTTTTCATAATGCTTTTATTTAAACAAGTAAGTTAAGATTTTATAAGATTATAGTAGGTAACCTATGTTACCGAATACGACTATTTAAGATGCGATATTTAATAATGCTATTCATATCAGTAAGTAGTATTGTTTATCTCCAGTTCATAAAACCACCTTGTAAATCATAAATTTCTTTAAAACCTATGTTTTCAAGTTTTCTAGCGGCATTATTACTACGGCTACCAGAACGACAGTATAAATAAATGGCCTTTTCTTTATCATATTTTTGTAACGCATCCATAAATTTAGACGTGTTAAAAAAGTCAATATTAACGGCGCCTTTAATGTGACCACTCTTAAATTCGCTAGGTGTTCTTACATCCACTAATTGTTTTGTCTTGTTCATACTTTTAATTGCCTGCTTAAAATCTGCAGGAGATAATTTCTTTATTTGATCAGACGATGATTTTGTGCCAAAAAGGCTGCTTAAAAATGACATGATAATATTTTTATATAATTTTTCAAAATAAAAATACCATGTTCTAAGCTATTCAAAAGTGACCTTTGTTACACTAATTCATTATAATTACAAATGTTAGATTATTAAATTTACACTTATGAATTTTGAGCAAACAAATGACCTGCTAGGCGGTATTGATATTTATATTATTGACCAGATTTTAAAAAATCGTTATCATCCACAACAATCTATTTTAGATGCAGGTTGTGGTAAAGGAAGAAATTTAAAATGGTTCTATGACAATGATTTTGAGATCTATGGTAATGATGTAGATTCTGATTTTCTCGCTTTCGCGAAAGCGAAATACCCAAAGGGTAAAGCTAATTTTATAAATTCAAATCTGGATGAACTACCGTACAAGAATGGTAGTTTTGACCACGTTTTATGTTGTGCTGTATTGCATTTTGCAAAAAGCGAAAAGCAATTTACAGAAATGTTTAAAGAATTGATACGAGTATTAAAACCTGGTGGCACTCTATTAATTAGAATGGCCTCAAACATCGGGCTAGATGGTAATGCCCCAATAGTACGGTTTAAAGATAATGGACAAAAAGGGACTTATTATTTAACCAGAGAACGCATTACATTATTGCTTTCAGAATTTCAATTAGAATTATTAGAACCGGTAAAAACGACTAATGTGCAAGATGAACGAGCCATGACAACTTTAGTTCTATCCAAATAAAAAAAGCGACAATTTCTTGCCGCTTTCAACTAACTCAACCATAATTTGATACCTTACTAAAGTGTCGATGGACAGACATAATTAGTAACAGCGATATCAGTTTCTTTAATAGCGTTAAATCCTCCTTCTACATTTATTAAATTATGTATACCTCGACTTTTTAATATCGATGCTGCAATCATGCTTCTATAACCACCAGCGCAGTGAATGAAAAAAGTGTTTTCTGGAAATGATGCTAGGTGATCATTAATGTAATCTAGTGGAGTGTTGTGAGCGTCCACGACATGTTCTGATAAAAACTCACCTTCTTTACGTACATCAAAAATAGGTAGATGACGCTCATTTTGCTCTTCTTCAAATTCCTTAACTGTTATTGAGGTCACTTTATCATATTCCATAGCGGCTTGTTTCCATGCTTCAAATCCGCCTTTTAAATAGCCAATTGTTTGGTCAAAGCCTACTCGGGAAAGTCTTGTTAGTGTTTCTTTTTCTCGACCTTTTGTTGTAATAAGTAGTAATGGTTGTTTGACATTTGCAATTAGCGATCCTACCCATTGTGCAAAATTACCGTCTAAACCTACAAATATGGATCTAGGGATATGACCGTTTGCAAACTCTTCTTGAGATCTTACATCTAGGATGATTGCTCCAGTTTCATTTGCTGCAGCTTCAAACGCTGCTGGAGAAAGAGCTTTTGTAGCCCTATCCATAACGATGTCTAAACTTTCATAACCTTTAATGTTCATCATTACATTTTGAGGGAAATAACCTGGTGGTGGTGTGAGACCAGTAAGAAGTGCTTTTTTAAACTCTTCTTTGCTCATTTCCTGCAATGCATAATTGGTTTTCTTCTGGTTCCCTAAAGTATCTGTAGTTTCCTTACTCATCATTTTACCACATGCTGATCCAGCGCCATGATTAGGGTACACAATTAAATCATCACTTAACGGTAAAATTTTGTTACGCAGCGAATCGTACAAGTAACCAGCTAGTTTGTCTTCTGTAAGATCTTCTACAACATGCTGAGCTAGGTCTGGACGTCCTACATCTCCGATAAATAAAGTGTCTCCTGTTATAATACCGTGTTCTTTACCATCTTGATCAATTAATAAATAGGTCGTACTTTCCATAGTGTGACCAGGAGTATGGATTACTTTTATTTTATAATCACCTAACTCAAAAACCTGTTCGTCTTTTGCAATCAAAGCGTCATAGCCAGGTTGTGCCGTAGGTCCAAAAACAATTTGTGCTCCAGTCCGTTCACGTAGGTCTAGGTGACCGCTCACAAAATCGGCATGAAAATGAGTTTCAAAAACATATCTAATCTGTGCATTATCTTTTTCTGCTCTTTCAATATACGGATTCACCTCTCTTAGAGGATCAAATACCGCAGCTTCACCATTGCTTTCTATGTAATATGCAGCGTGAGCTATGCATCCCGTATAAATTTGTTCTACTTTCATAATGATTTTATTTCTGATTTAAAATTAAAAGTTCTGATCATTTAAAATGGTAACATAAGTCACATAACGAGCTCTTTGTAAATGATATATATACCCATAACTAGGACAAACCAACCAAATGCTTTTTTTAGTTTTTTACCGTCTATAAATTTATTGAGCCAGATGCCTAAGAATATTCCAATAATGGAAAGTGAGGTAAAGGGTAATAAAAAGGACCAATCTATCTCTAGGTTTTTTACATCACCTAAAAAGCCTATCAAAGATTTTATAGCAATAATAAATAGGGAAGTGGCTACTGCTTTTTTCATAGGTAGTTTTGCGAGTAGTACTAAAGCAGGAATGATTAAAAATCCGCCACCAGCGCCTACTATTCCGGTAATGGTACCGACTACTAAACCTTCTACAATAATTAGTGGATAGTTGTAGGTTATGACGCTATCTTCATCACTTTCTTTACGATTATTACGTATCATGGAAATTGATGCTAACAGCATTATAACAGCAAAAAATAACATGATTGTCAGATTTTTAGTTATAACAATTCCGCTTACAGTAAATAATTCATCTGGTATCGCAGGTATTAAATAAGCTCTAGTTAGGTATACCGCTATGAATGCTGGAATAGCAAAAATGATAGCCGTCTTGAAGTCTACCATACCTTTCATCATATTTTTGATAGCACCTACTAATGATGTTGCACCTACTACAAAAAGAGAATATGCAGTGGCTAGAACAGGATTTAATGTAAGGGCATATACCAGAATGGGAACTGTAAGAATGGAACCACCACCACCTATAAGCCCTAGCACAAGACCTATTAAAAGCGCTCCTATAAATCCTAATATTTCTATTATTTCCATTCTATAAATATTTAGAACTCAAATATAGAAGGAGCGTCATCGCATGTTTGTAACAGATGTTACACGACTTCAATAAAACTGCGGTGTAGTTTTATCTTATTAATATTTTCCATTTTTTTAAGTAGTCGGGAGATGACAACTCTGCTGGTATGTAAATCTGCAGCAATTTCTTTATGAGTAGTATAGATATGTTTACTATTAAGAATTTTAATTTTATCGTTCAAGTAATTCTCTAAGCGCTCATCCATATTATTAAAAGCAATATTATCTACACTTTCTAAGAGCTCCATCATACGTGTATGATAACTTGTAAAGACAAAATTGCGCCAGGTCTTATATTTAGAAGACCATTCTTCCATTTTTGTAACAGGTATCATCAACAGCTTAACTGGTGTCTCGGTTACAGCATGAATCTCACTTTTAGTATTTCCTACACAGCAAGTCATAGTCATGGCACAAGTGTTACCTCTTTCTAGATGGTAGAGTAATAACTCATTGCCATCAGCATCGGGACGCATAATTTTAATGCTTCCAGAAAGTAAAAGTGGCATGGATTTAATGTACTGACCAGGCTTTATTAAATCTTGTCCAGCAGGAACTTCCATAAAAGTTGCCACGCTATTGATGTCTTCTATAAGTGCTAGCTCAAATTGTGAACCATAATATTCTTTAAGCTCTTGTATCATTTTTAACTTGTTTTGCAATCATAGGATTGTACTTAAAAAAAAGATGTGCCCATATAGCTTTAGAAACTGCACCTATGTAGGGGAACGTTAGGGCGAGTACAGCAACTATCGCTATAAAGATAGTTAAAGGATTATCTGCAACACCTAAAAATAATAAAATTACGTACGTAGCAACAGCAAAAGCAATTCCTACTCCATAACTAACGTACATTGCACCAGTATAAAAACTAGGTTCGATACTGTATTTTAATTCACATTTAGGACATCTTTCTTTTACCTTATTCATTTTAGAAATCTGATAAGGATTTGCTTCTAGAAAATTTCCTTGACGACATTGAGGACACTTCAGAAAAAGGATACTGTATATAATAGATTTCTTAAACATCTTTTTATTTCAAAGCTACTTATTGCAGCCTCTTTTATGTGTAACATAGGTTACATAGATACTGAATTGCGTATCATAATTTCAGTACAAAAACAAGACTAATTAGCTTTGTTTAAGAAAACTACTTCCGAATCGTTCAAAGGCTTCACGATTTAATTCTTCTCTAAAATTGGGGTGTGCAATTTCAATTAAAGCTTTTGCTCGTTGTTTTAGGTTTTTACCAAAGAGATCAGCAACGCCATATTCTGTAACTACATAATGGACGTGGGCTCTCGTTGTTGTGACACCAGCACCTTGTTTTAAGTATGGTGTTATTTTAGAAATCCCTTTTGCAGTAGCTGCAGTCATTGCAAAAATAGGTTTGCCACCTTGTGAGAGTGAAGCGCCTCTTATAAAGTCCATTTGTCCACCTACACCACTATACTGTCTATTACCTATCGTGTCAGCACAAACTTGCCCTGTAAGATCAATTTCAATTGCACTGTTAATAGCTGTCACTTTTGGATTACGTCTGATTATAGCAGTGTCATTAGTATAAGCAGCCTCTTTAAAATGAACTAATGGATTATCATTTACAAAATCATATAACTTTTGAGACCCTACTGCAAAACAAGTTACTATTTTCCCAGTTTTCACTTCTTTTTCTTCACCCGTGATTACACCACTCTCTACCAGTGGTAAAATTCCATCAGAAAACATTTCAGTATGGATTCCTAATCGTTTGTGATTGCCTAGGTTGTTTAGCACCGCATTAGGGATATTTCCTATTCCCATTTGAAGGGTAGCTCCATCTTCAATTAGGTTAGCTACATTTGCTCCGATGCGCGCCTCAATGTCAGATATAATAGCCGAATTAGAAATACTTAAATGGTGTTCTCCTTCAACAGCAAAGTCTATATCTCTTACATGAATAATACCGTCACCATGGGTGCGTGGCACATTAGGATTGATTTGCGCAATGACCGTTTTTGCAGTTTGTACCGCAGGTAAAGTAATGTCTACTGATGTGCCTAAGGAACAATATCCATGTACATCAGGCGGCGAGACCTGTATGAAAGCTACATCAATAGGTAAAATATTTCTTCTAAAAAGTAAGTGTATCTCACTTAAGAAAATCGGAATATAATCTCCATTTCCACCATTTACAGCTCCACGTACATTGCCGCCCACAAAGCAACTGTTTATGTTAAAACTATCGCGATAGGGCGATTGAGTATATAAGGCATTACCTTCTGTATGAACTTGTATAATTTCAACATCATTTAATTCTTTATATCGATGACATAATGCATCAATTAAAAGATTAGGTGTCATAGCGGCTCCTTGAAAAAATAAGCGTTGACCTGATGAAATATTTTTTACAGCTTCTGCTGGTGTAATAATGTTTAGTCCCATAGTTATGGTATTCGTAAAACGAGAAATATCTTATAATGTTTATGGATTGTATTTAATACGCTTTCGCGAAAGCGTATATCTACATTTTAACAGTAAGCACAGGCATCACAGCATGATTTGCAATGTCTTCACTAATGCTGCCTTGCAACAAATGCGATATCCCAGTGCGACCATGTGTAGGAATTGCTATAATATCTGTACCGGATAAGGAAGCAAAGTTCATTACACCTTGTTCAACAGTGTAATCTGCATAACGATTTACCGTGCTTATGGCTTTAACTGGATCTGGATGCTTAACTTCTTTAAAAAAGGTAAGTAAGGTTTCATCCATTTCATTAGTGCTTTTAAATTGTTTGTCTGGTAGATTTACGTATAAGAACTCGATACGTGCATTAAACATGGTAGCTATTTCTACCATTCTATGATAAGCTTTTATCGTTTCAGTATTGAAATCACTCACATATAATAAACGCTCTGGAGCAAAGTTGATTTCATTATTTTTCACGACCAGTACTGGTGTTTCAGAATAACGAACTACTTTTTCTGTATTACTTCCTTTAATAATTTCAGTCAGGCCTTTACTACCATGAGATCCCATAATGATTAGAGCGGCGTCAATTTCCTTTGCTAAATCATTAATGCTTTCAAAATCTAAATGCTTTTGTAAAATAGGTTCTACAAGGACATCTTTTAAATAAGGCTCTTTAATAAGTTCTTCAAACTTACCGCCGATATACTTACTGTAGAAGATAGCTTGTTCAAAACTATTATTCTTATCATTAAGTCCTTCTTCAAGACCTGCCATATGTATCAATACCAGCTTTGCTTTGATACGTTTTGCTATAGTAGCACCTACTTCTAGAGCTTTATGACTGGTTTTTGAAAAGTCGATGGGTATTAGAATGGTTTTCATTGTTAATAGGTTAATTGGTTTAACAATGCCAAAATTAATCACCTATCCAACTCTAAAATATGACAACCATCAGCTTTTACAAATTATTGTGTTATCAAGTCTATGATAAACCTAGTAATGAGTAATCAAAATCACTTACTGGTTTCTTTGCTTTTTTCAATACCCATAAACCTTCTGCAGGTGGTATCTCTAGATCAAGATGAGAATCTAGCTCGTTTTCCATAAACCATAGACCGTTTATAGCTTTTTTCTTTGGGTTGAATGTTCCATTATAAGTAATCTCAAATACATGGCCTATTTCTTCAGTGCTAAACCCATCTTCTAATATGACATCGTTGTTGGTATACTGAACTGTAAATGATACTAAGTCTTTTTCCCAAAACCCAGTAAAATTTACTGTTCTGCCAGTTGAAAAAGGTCCTTTTTCTTCAGTCTGATGTCCGGTTATAATGCCGTCTTTAAATTCCATTTCAGTAAATAGCCTGACTCTTTCTCCAAAGAAAGGAAGATCAAATCCTAATCCATAGATAAAATAACCTTCCCAATAACCGCTTAATTCCTCCATTATTTTTTCTCTTTCTCAATCACGAGATACTCTAAATTCAATGCGTTAAACTGCTCGTTGAATTTTTTAATATCGGATTGTAAAACTTGGTCAAAAATAGCCAGTTGCTTTTCAATCTCAGCAGTTAATTCAGCTTTAACTTCTATACTTTGTGAAGTAGGAGCAAAGTCACCTATTTGTGCCAGACTATTTAAATGAGCTAGTTTATTAGTTAATCTAATAGGGAAATTTAAAGGATCTTGACCACTTCGATTTTTAGTTTGATAAAGTGCTTTTTCTACCTCGCTAAATTTCTTTTTCATCTCCTTAGACATGGCAATCATATCTTTAACACCTTGTTCTTCTCTATCTCCATACAACGCTTCAAAAGCACTTAATTTTTTATTGAATGCACGTATGTTTTTAATTGATTTGTGAGCTTTGTCTACAGTAGCGTTTACTTCATTTACATAATTAAATTGTGCTAGCATGTCTGCATCGCTAGCCTCGCTATTAGGAGTAGATATAATAGTGATAGGTTGTGCTTCCTTTTTACCATTTACTGATAATTCTACTTTGTAAGATCCAGGTACGGCCTTAGGTCCAGACATATTTGCCCACCATAAAATCATCCCTGGTAGTTTTTCTGCTCCATCATAAACCGTATTCCAATTGAAAGAGTTGGCACCTTCTTTTACTTTTAATTTGTTCTTTTTATCATAGGTAGCATAGGTTTTTATCAACTCGTTTTTAAAGTCATAAAAAGAAAGTGATACACTATCTTTTTCTTTCAACGTCGGAATATAAAAATGTACTTGTACTCCTGCGGGATGATTTGCTCCTGCGGTAAGTGAACCTGCACGACCATTTCCTGCCATACGGTAAGAGGTTTTAGGTTTGAAAAGTTTGTTTTCGTCTTGCTTTCGCGAAAGCGAACTAGAAAAAGCTTCTCTCACTAATCCTAGATCATCATGTATCCATAAACTTCTACCTTGTGTCGCGATAATTAGGTTGTTATCCTTTACAGCTAGATCTGTAACTGGTACGATGGGTAAATTCATCTGGAATGATTTCCATGATTTTCCATCGTCGGCAGAAATGTATAAACCAGTTTCTGTTCCTGCATACAGCATTCCTTGTACTTGATCATCTTCTCTTACGACTCTAGAAAAATGCTCTGATGGGATGCCATTTGTTATTTTTTTCCATGATTTACCATAATCTGTAGTTCTATATAAGTAAGGTGTAAAATCGCCTAATTTATAACGTGTAGCAGCGACATAACAAGTAGCCGCGTCATAACGGCTAGGTTCTATGCTGTTAATTTGTGCCCATTCTGGTAATCCCTTAGGTGTAATATTACTCCAGTTTTTACCACCATCTTTAGAAAGGTGTATGAGTCCATCGTCGCTACCTATCCATAACTCGCCAGCGTTTAAAGGAGATTCTGCTGCGGCAAAAATGGTACAGTAATACTCTACACTTGTATTATCTTGAGTAATCGGTCCACCGCTAGAAACTAGTTTTGTTGGATCGTTTCTAGTTAGATCAGGTGAGATAGTTTTCCAGCTCTGACCTTCATTAGTAGTGACGTGTACGTTGTTAGAAAAAGCATAGAGTTTATTAGGCTCATGTTGAGAGAACAGAATAGGGAAATTCCACTGAAAGCGGTATTTCATTCCTTCGGCACCATGTCCCATAGGGTTATCTGGCCATACATTAATCGCTCTTTGTGATTTAGTCTTGTGATTATAACGAGTTAAATAACCACCATAACTACCACCATAAACGATGTCGTTATCTTTAGGGTCTACAGCAATATGCGCACTCTCGCCACCTGCAGTTCCTTCCCAATCGTTATCTGTAATGCTACGTCCAGTGGTGCGATGAGGTAATCTTATCGTCCCATTATCCTGTTGTGCTACATAGATTCTATAAGGAAAAGAATTATCTGTCGTCACACGATAATATTGTGCTGTAGGCTGATTGTGATACGTACTCCATGTCTCGCCACCATCATAAGTGATTTGTGCGCCACCGTCATCTCCCATAATCATACGGTCAGAATCTTCTGGTGCGATCCATAAATCGTGATGATCACCATGTGGTGCTCTCGCGTTAGAAAAGTTTTTACCACCATCGGTACTTTTATGATAATTAACATTTACTACGTACAGCTGGTCTATATCTTCCGTATCGGCATAGATTCTGGAATAGTACCAGGCACGTTGTCTTAAACTTCTAGAATCGTTTGTTTTTTTCCAGGTTAATCCTGCATCATTACTTCTGTAAACTCCACCTTGATCTTTGTTCTCCACAATCGCATACAATCGATCAGAACTTAAAGGGGAAACTGTAATTCCCATAATTCCTAAAGTTCCTTTTGCAAAACCTTCATTTTTTGAGATCTCTTTCCACGTTTCTCCATAATCGTTACTTTTCCATATAGCACTACCATCGCCACCACTAGATAGACTGTATGGTGTGCGTTGTAATCTCCAAGTGCTTGCATACAATACACGTGGATTACTAGGGTCTATGATTAAATCTACCGCACCGGCTAAATCATTAGTAAATAGTTTTTTACTCCATGTTTTACCACCATCTGTACTTTTATAAACGCCACGGTCTGCGGTAGGCTTATAGATATTACCTAATACGGCGGCATAAACGGTATTATGATCGTTAGGATCTATAACTATTCTAGGTACGTGACGGCTTTTAGGTAATCCAGCCTCAGTCCATGTTTTACCTGCGTCTTCTGTTTTCCATAGGCCATAGCCGCTGGAAACATTACCACGCACCGTTTTCTCGCCACCACCTACATAAATTACGTTATGATCGCTAGGAGCAACAGTTACGGCACCTATAGAACCACCAAAAAATCCATCAGAAATATTAGCCCAGGTACGTCCACCATCTAAAGTCTTCCAAACACCACCACCTGTACTACCGAAATAGAAAAGATTAGGTTTTCCGGGAACTCCGGTAACCGCAGCACTACGTCCACCACGGAATGGTCCCAAGAGTCTAAATTCCTGCGATTCATAGAACTTCTGTTCTTCTGGTGGTTCTGGTAATTGTTGTGATTCCGCTTTCGCGAAAGCGAGAACAACAAACGCAAATAGGATATAGTACAACTTATTCATGGTAGGAAAATTTACCTTAAATATAAGCTGAGAATTGATATCTACAAGTTGGTAGTTTAAGAAGTTGGTTTTTCTGTCCTTTTATACCAGTATTCCATTATAAAACAAGCTGCTATTATAGAAGCGATAATGATAACACCAGATAAACTGCTTTGTGATTGTTGAATAATAAGCATGACCAATGCTACCACGCATAAAATGGTACCTAACAGCGTGATTATCTTATTTGCATTTAGTTTTTTATGCTGTTTAAAAGCAATATAATTTACTACAGCAAATAATAATAAAAAACCAGCACTACCAGAGGTGGATATGCTTTCTAACGGAGCAAGATTAGCAAGAAGTAATGTGGCTACTGCGATTATTAAAAGCCCAATAGGGTGATTCCAGAATTTAAAGGTGAATTCATGTGGTAACTCATCATCTTCAGCGACCTTATAGCTTACACGAGCACCACCGTAAAGTGTTGCGTTTATAGCCGAAAATGTAGAAATCAACGCTGCAATAGTCATGATGGTAAACCCAGCCTGTCCCAAAGTAGGTTTTGCTACCTCAGATAACACATAATCCTTAGCTTCTTTAATTTGGTCAAATGGCAAGGATCCTACGGTGATAATAGCGATGGTTATATAAAGTGCTACAACAAAAAGTACCGAAATCATATAAGCTCTAGGAATGTTCTTTTCTGGATCTTTCAAATCCGATACGGCATTTGCAATGAGTTCAAAACCTTCATAGGCAACAAAAATGACCATACCGCCAGTGATGATTTGAAAAGTGCCTTCCCAATTAGAAGGGTCTAGCTGTTCTAGATTTGCACTGGAATTCATACCATATATACCTACTGCTATAAAACCTAGCAATATGATAAGCTTTATAATCACCGCATAACTTTCTATAGCGCTTACTAGCTTTGCACTAGCATAATTAATTATAGTGGCGATAATCACTACAGCACTTATACATATATGGGTATCTATGGTGGTGTCACCTGTGATGGTAATTAAATTGGGCGCATAAGAACCAAAAGCACTGGCATAAAGCGCCAGCATGATGATATAACTTATCCATAATAGATTATTGAGTCCGCCGCTTAAAACTCCTTTACCAAAACCTTCATTAATAAAACGTACCGTACCGCCAGTGTCTGGGTAGGCTAGAGATAATTTAGAATAACTGTAGGCTGTGAATATGGCTATGATTCCTGCGATAAGAAATGCCACAGGCGTTGCACCTTTGGCTAGTGATATAGCTAGACCTAATACGGCAAAGATTCCGCCGCCTACCATACCACCTATACCTATAGCTATAGCGCCTTTAAGATCTATCTGCTTATCGCTCATAAATATTTTGGTTTGTGATTATAAAAATAAGTAAAGTACTGCTTTATAAGAGGTGCTAGTGATATAAATAGTAAAAAAGCATTTCATAAAGTATTAAAACCTGTCGAATTAAAGATTTAGGGAAGAATAGAACAGTACTAGGGAAATGAACACATATTTAGAGGCTACTTACTGTCGCATCTTTGTAGTGTCCTAAGGGATAATAAAATAACAATAATTAAAATTATATAATATCATGGCAACATTTAATGTACCACAAAGAAGCGAAGTAAATGAAGTGAATCAAGGAATTTTTGATAACCTAGAAAAGCAATTAGGTTTTGTTCCTAATTTATATGCCACTTATGCATTATCTAATAATGCATTAAATAATTACCTTTCTTTATCTGGAGCAAAAACATCTTTAAATAATAAAGAAAAAGAAGTGGTAAATCTAGCAGTAAGTGAAGTAAATGGTTGTGATTACTGCCTTGCAGCACATACTGCAATTGCACAAATGAATGGTTTTACTCAAGAACAAACTCTAGAATTAAGAGCTGGTAAAGCATCTTTTCAGACTAGTTACAATGCTCTTGCAGGTCTAGCAAAAAATATTACAGAGAATAGAGGTAGAGCAGATAAAGCTGTGGTAGATTCTTTTCTAGCGGCAGGTTATACTCAAGAAAATCTAGTAGATACAATAGTTTTAGTAGGTGATAAAACCATCTCGAACTATTTACATAATACAACTCAAGTTCCTGTAGACTTTCCTGCGGTAGAGCCATTAGGAGCTTAAATAGATAAGTAAATAAAGATATAGTTTTTCATAGTTGGTTGGTTGAAACAGGTCTATCTTTTAGAAGATAGGCCTGTTTTTTTAATTTAATCTTCAATGATGCCTAAACTTCCATCATAATGACCAGAAATTAATTCGCCAGATGTATTTACAAATGTATAATCAACATCGATAGTGCTGTTAGAAGGATTTGTGCTGTCTATATTAATGGTGTTTATGGTGACCGTATGGCCTAAAGTTGCCGGTTCATGTAAAGTACCCACACTAGCATCTCCATTTCCAAATTCGTATGAGGTCCCATCTATAGTAAAGAAGTACGCTGGTACTAAAGAATTTACTTGGAAATCATGAATAATATTACTGTCGTCAGTACTTGCTATATAAGTATTGTTTGCCGTTGGAGGAATACCGGTTTGTAAATCTGGATGAGTAGCAACATCCACTTTTAGACCTGCAAAATTTGTTGTGTTGGTAGATAATAAAATTTCATCTCCACCTACAACGGTATGTTGATCTCTATCTAGTAATCTTCCATTTAAAAAGTAAAAAGAATAATAATCCGGTGCTAGTGGGAAAGCATCATCATTATCATCATCGATTTCAATATACATGTTAGTAGTTTCATAAAATGTACTTGCACCATTGTTTTGAACTACCGTAAAGCCATTAAGAGTGGTTCCAGATGGATTTTGCATATCATCATTTCCATCACAACTAATTGCCGTGATTGCGAGCATTAATAAAAGAATTTTTATTGTTTTCATGTTATATTAAGTTATTAATTGTGACAATATTAGATGCCACAGCTATAACTGAAAACAAGTATTCTATTTAAGCAGCAGTTGACTCGATGAATTCATGCCTTCAATCGATAATCAATTCTTATCGTAAAGAGCAGTATTTATAGTTCTTATGAAGGATCTACTTTTTTCTATATCCTAAGGGACTCGTCCCTACCTGTGTTTTAAAGAATTTTGAAAAATGACTTGGTTCTTTATATCCTAATTCATAAGCTATTTCTTCGGCACTTTTATCAGAATAGAGCAACAGTCTTTTAGCCTCTGCAGCGATACGATCATTAATGATTTTTAAAGGAGACTTTACATCGTGTTTCTTAAAAAAGTTAGATAAGGTTTTAGGAGATTTAAAAAGTAAATCTGCGTAGTCTGACACTTGATGTTTCTCTTTATAGTGTTGCTCTACCAGTATATTGAATTTTCTAATTAAGTCCACTTGCTTTACAGATAAGCTAGCTTGATTACTATCTTGTTTAATTAATCGAGTTGACGTGATTAACATCCTTTTTAAAAGAGTGCGCAGCATTTCACCTTGAATATGATCTCTTGTTTCAAATTCTTCTTGAAATAGAACTAACATAGCATTAAAACTGGCCTGTTCTTTTGTCGATAGATTGATGATAGGAGCGTTTGAGGATCCATAGAAAAGCATTCCCATACAAGAAACTTCTGGATCATTGTGTTGGATACAATAAAATTCTCTGTTGAATACAAATGCAATTAGACCATAATTATCTTTAGGAATGTCTACTATGTTAACAGGTGTGCAAAATAGAACCTGATTCTTTTTAAGAACCACATCATACCCATCAACCACTAATCGTTCTTCACCATCTGTACACCAGACAATTTTGTAAAGCCCTTTTTCTTGAAGAAGTTGTAATGACGGTCCACATTGAAAGCTTGTAATGGTAAACCTTCCGTTATCTTTTATGCTATGGTGATCTAATTTCATGATTTAAAAGTAGGAAGAATATATAACTAAAGTATCACAGTTTTAAATGTTTTCTCATGGAGCCTATACCACCAGCGTTAACAACTTTAAAACCGTTTGCTTTTAGTTTACTAGCAGCTATATTACTACGTCCACCCATCGCGCAATAAACAATGACTGGCTTTTCTTTATCAAGGCTTTTCATCTTTTGATCTATAACTTGAACGGGTATGTTTTTAGACCCTTCGATATGGTTGCTGTTGAACTCAGAGGCAGTGCGCACGTCGAGTAATTGTGCATTATCATTAAGGTATTTCTGTATAGTTTCCTTTTTTTTATTTTTAAATAGATCGAACATAATTTTTGTTTTAAAGGAGTAGTTAACTTTAAAAATTCGAAAATCAAATTTTTAAAGTTTTGTCCAGATAACCGCTGAGTTTAAATAATAAATACCTTCAGAGTCTACATTAATAGTTTGTCCCGTTTGTTTAGTAACATCAGCACCAGTCGATACATATATGATAGTGCCTGTTTGTATGGTTGTGTACATTTTTTCATGAAGTTGATCACCAGTGACTCTAGGCAGGCTTATACCATCTAAAATTGCTGCTATACCTGGTGATCCTTCTACTACCAAAGTTGTAGTTGGTTCGTTTGTTCCTATTCCTACATTGATGTCTCCGTTTCCTAAGATCATTGTATCTGGTTCTGGAGCTTCAGCATTGAAACCTATTGCAGTTGCATTATCTGCACTAGAATGAGCGTTTTGACCTATTGCTATACTATTTTCTCCTTCAGCAATTGTATTACTTCCCATAGCTAAACTTGCAATACCAGTAGCATCTGCCTCGTCACCTATAGCCGTTGCTTCAAAAGCTGTTGCCGTTGTGTTATCACCTATAGCTATAGAGCTTTCAGCAATAGATTGAGTATCAGATCCTAGTGCTATAGCAGAGTCTCCTGGTGCATTTGCATTTTCTCCTAAAGCTACGGTATTTATATTAGAAGCTGATGCATTAAAACCTACAGCAACAGAAAACTGTCCAGTAGCTGAACTATTTGAACCATATGCAACATCATCTTCATTGGTGGCGACCGAATTAAAACCTATGGCAGTTGATTGTCTTCCACTTGCACTAGCATTTCTTCCTACTGCGGTTGCGTCAGATTGAGTAGCGCTTGATTCAAAACCTACAGCCACAGATCTATCAGCTTCGGCAGCACTACCTCTACCAAATGCGGCAGATTCTGAACCTTCAGCACGACTTTCAGTACCTACTGCCGTTCCACGGGAACCTGAAGCTTCAGCCTTTCTCCCTACAGCAACTGTTTCGTTTTCAGTTGCTTGAGATTCAAATCCTATGGCGACAGAAGTAGATCCAATTAGATTAATATCTCTTCCTAGACGAATAGAATCATCAGTTGTAAATTCACCAACAACATCATTTTCAATTCTAAATTCTAGATCATGCCCATTATTAGTAGGTCCTATAAATTCACCTCCCGATAATATATCACCATCTTTAGACCATTTATCTACATTTGCAGCTGCTGTTTTCATTGCAACCCATTCAGAAATTGTATCATTCCAGTAATAATAACCTTTACCAGATCCATTCACTGTAGTGGTATTTGTATTATAAACCATAAGCCCGTCAGCATTTGCGTTTGTACCATCAATCATTCCATTAGAAATATTGTTTAACGCAATTCTAGGTGCTAAAAATCCTTTATTACTTGACGTAATGTCTAAAATACTAGAAGCTTCTGGAGTATCAGTTCCTATACCAACTTGAGCTTGTGAAATACCAAGTCCGCAAATCATTAGTATATATAAAAATTTATTTTCCATGTTTTTTTGCAAAAGTAGATATCAATAATATTAATCTTTTTTTTGGGGGAATTAAAACTCTATATTCGATGAAATACAATATTATATGTTGTACTTGATTAGAAAACGAGTTTTAGGAAGTTAATTAACCTTAATTTCTATATTATATTATCAATAATCGATTTTTTTTTAGGTTATCTATCTGTTATGTTTTTATTAAAATATAGATAAAACTTCTCATGAGTATTTCATACATTAGAATCATGGAAGGAATTTTAAGTTACATAGTAATAGGTTTACTCATAGGAATAGTTGTCATCATGCTACTATCAAAGTTAGAAAGACAAGAGCAAAAAATGAAGCGATTGGAAATATCGAATGATCAAAATCGATTGAAGAAACAAAGGGATGCTATCTTAACAGAATTCAATCAAAAGAAACTTGAAAAGACCGAAGTAAAAAATCATGCATTCCAGTTAATTTATCACTTTGCAGCCAGTAAAAATCAGTTTACTTTAAAAGATCTAGAAATAGCAATAAAACAGTTGCAAGATCATTATTCTAAAACAATAGAAAACAATTCAACCTATAAAATAAACTTTCCTGAAAGGGAATTATTGAACTTCGAACCTAGAAAAACATTACAATTATTGACTATAATAAATGAAGGTTTACATAATGCAGCCATTCATTCTCAAGCAAATTTCATTTTCAGTATTGCATCGATTGAAGACGGTAAATTACACCTTATCACACATGATAACGGTATAGGCTACAATCGCAAAGAAATTTCAGATGGCAATGGAATAAAAGCCATTTTAAAAGCAACCCATGATTTAAAAGGCGATTTAAAATTGACTAGCACCATAGGAAACGGTACGGTGGTTAATGCACAAATACCTATTTCCAAAATTTAGTTAACCTATCAACTCGTCTATCTCTTCAATAAGCAGCCACTGCTCAGGGAAATCTGTTTCAACTTGATTCTTCAATTTCTCGAGTAATGGTTTATTGATTTTATCTTCTTCTCTAAAGTTACGTAGCTTCTCGTATAAACCTTGAATAGCTATTTCTCTTTTTGAGAAAACTGGCTTAATCGTTTTAGTTTCACTTTCATGAAAAACTAGGTCAAAACTGTAATAATCTGCAGGACCTGCATAAGCACTTACAATCTCTTTTCCAACTGCGAGGTTGAGCATTCCATTCTCTGGCGAGAAAAGAATTTCATCTTTATACGTCACTGTACAATCTGTAAACTGTATCAACATTAATTTACCATTCAAATTACGCTGTCCAGTCACGTTCAATCCTTCTACCTTAATTCCGCTTTCATAAGTAAACTCGATACGTTCATTATCATAAAAATTATAAGCTTGTAAATCACGTGGTCCCATATCCTCAATAGCTAGATTGATACCTTTAAGTTTCCCTAGCGGACTTAAAAAACCATTTTTATGAGTACTGCGTCCGTGTCCTATTAGCTCTTTTTCACGATATGCTAGAGCACTTTCTCCTGTAGTTTCAAAGAAAACGACCTCATTATCATCGTTAGTAATCATGCGTGTAAAATGACCACTAATCTGTAATCCAGTACTCAGTTCAATCGTCCCTAGGGATTTTGAATTAATTAATTTTTGTAAACCACGATGTCCACCTTTACGCACAGCCATGGTATTTGCAAACTCTTCTAATACTTCACTCAATTGAGCAAAATTAGGGGTAACATACAAATGTGGTTGCTTACGAGTAATATCAAAATCCTGGTATGCTGCATCAATGGTATAAGGTCTTTTTTCTACTTCAGGTTCTAGGCAGCTTTTACTTTCTCCTAGACTCGATAATAATCCAGCTCCATACAGTTTAGGATGATCTAATGTCCCAACCAGTCCATACTCAACAGTCCACCAGTGTAAGTTTCGTATGAGAGACATCTCGCTAGGTTCAACCTTTTTATTTTGTAGGCGTTCTATCTCAGCTTCGGCAGCAGCAATTTCTCTGTCTAATTCTGGATTTTGTTTTTCACTACGTGTTTCTTTAAGGATGGATATTTTGCGCACAGCTTCATACATCTCATGATCATGTGCGCTAGAAATCGCCTTGCTTCCTATCTCGCCAAAACGTCTTAAATATTCTGCATAATCTGGACTAGCAATAATAGGTGCATGACCAGCTGCCTCATGAATAATGTCTGGCGCTGGTGTGTACTCTATATTATCTAGCTTTCTGATATCGGCAGCAATCACTAATATTTTATATGCTTGAAACTCCATAAACGCCGCTGGCGGAATAAATCCGTCCACAGCCACAGCAGCCCAACCTATTTCCTTAAGAATGCGATTCATACCATACATTGATGGTATATTATCTATAGAGATACCTGTTTTTTTTAATCCATCTAGATAAGATCCATGTGCAACTTTACTTAAAAAATCTACATTTTTTCTCATGACATGACGCCATACTGCCTGATCTTGATACGTGTAAAGCTCATAGTTCTGTGGCTTTATAAACTGTTTCAAGTGTGGTGGCAATCTCTCTAGGAGTGGATTAATTTCTATATTCTCTAGCATTATCGTAGGGTAAAGTTCAAAGCTAGTCTAAAAGTAATTATTCTAATTCCTAACTATCGATTTTTAATCAATTTTAAGATAGTCATCATCTATTATATTTGCATCTTATGACACGCAAAAAACAAATTCTCAAAACCGCAGCCCAACTTTTTAAAGAACGCGGTTATAGTGCAGTTACTATGCGTGATCTTGCCGCTGCTATGGATATGAAAGCTGCTAGTTTATATAATCACATTTCTGGGAAACAGGAGATTCTTGCGACACTCATTCTTGAGGTAGCACATGAATTCACCACCGGTATGGATACCGTGGAGATGGATGATAAGTCCGCTTTCGCGAAAGCGGAACAATTAATCCTACTACACATTAATATTGCTCTAGAATATACCAACGCACTTGCTGTCTTGAATACCGACTGGATGCATCTGGAAGGGTCTAAATATCAAGAGTATATCACATTAAGAAAGACCTATGAACTTGATTTTAAAAAGATCTTAGAAAAAGGGATCGCTACGGGTGAATTCAAAAACCTCAATATCGAGACCATGCTTTTTAATCTATTAAGCACTTTACGTTCTATATATCTCTGGATTCCTAAAAAAACTCCTTCAGAACTTAAAGATCTAAAATCTGAATTACCAGTAATCTTGCTTACTGGACTTGTTTCTAGATAAATAGATTTTTAAAACAGAACATCTTTTTAAATTATTCTGTTTTAAAAGTAATATCCTTTGGACGTTTATGATTTTCTTATCATATTTGACACTTAGTTCAATGACTTACTGACTTGTTATCAAGAAAGGTTGAGGGAATAGACCCGTTGAAACCTTAGCAACCCTATGCCAGCCATAGAAGGTGCTACATTCTACATCACATTTGTGATTGATAGATAACCAAACGTTAATATCCATATGGATATTAATGCATCTTTCTAGATTACATTTTTTTTAAATTCACCAGACTCAGGTCGCGTGTTTTGCATTGGATTTTTTTAAATCTAGAAGATGCCATTTGTAAATAGACTTTTACTTTTTATAGATCTGCCAGCTTGCTATAATTCAATTGAATTATGGTTAAGTAAGCGGTGTTGCATCATTCTTAAATTCAAATTTGTACTAAACACACTGATCTATGATGTCCACAATTGAGGAAAACTTAAAGAAAAAAATCCTAATCCTAGATGGGGCAATGGGAACTATGCTCCAGCAATATAATTTTACTGAAGAAGATTATCGTGGCGAGCGTTTTGCTGATTATCCTTCACCACTTAAAGGTAATAACGACTTACTATCACTCACTCAACCGCATGCGATTGCTCGTGTACACGAACAGTATTATCAAGCTGGTGCGGACATAGTAGAGACTAACACCTTTTCTGGTACAAGCATAGCAATGGCAGACTATGGAATGGAAGATCTAGTCTATGAATTAAATTATGAAAGTGCAAAAATTGCACGGCGTGTTGCTGATGAGTTTACTTTAAAAACACCAGAGAAACCTAGGTTTGTTGCAGGTAGTATAGGTCCTACTAATCGCACTGCTAGTTTATCGCCAGAAGTTAATAGACCTGAGTATAGAGCAGTTACATTTGATGAACTGCGCATTGCTTATAAAGAACAAGTAGAAGCATTAATAGATGGAGGCTGTGATGTTTTACTGGTAGAGACCATTTTTGATACACTTAATGCAAAGGCTGCTCTTTTTGCGATTGAAGAAGTCAAGGAAGAACGTGGTGTAAATATTCCTATTATGGTCTCAGGTACTATAACAGATTCTTCTGGACGGACACTTTCGGGTCAGACGGTTGAAGCTTTTTTAACATCTGTATCACATATTCCACTATTATCCGTAGGGTTTAATTGTGCGCTAGGTGCGCAACAATTACAACCATATTTACAAAGACTTTCTAAAGAAACACAGTTTTATACATCTGCACATCCTAATGCTGGACTGCCTAACCCTTTTGGCGAGTATGATGAATCACCAGAGCAAATGCAATCCTATATAGAATCCTATTTAGAAGATGGAATCATCAATATAATAGGTGGATGCTGTGGGACCAGTCCAGCACATATAAAAGCCATTGAACAAGTTGCATCATGTTACAAACCTAGAATTTTAAACACAAGTATCTAATGTCATATACTAATCATAAATACCTCACTTTATCTGGATTAGAAGCTTTAGTGGTTACACCAGAATCTAACTTTATAAATGTAGGAGAACGCACAAATGTTACTGGTTCTCGTAAGTTCTTGCGCCTTATTAAAGAAGAATTGTATGAAGAAGCACTTGCAGTGGCACGAGATCAAGTTGAAGGTGGTGCACAAATCATAGATGTGAATATGGATGAAGGAATGCTAGATGGTGTTTATGCCATGACTACGTTCTTAAATCTTATTGCTAGTGAACCAGACATAGCTCGAGTTCCTGTGATGATAGATAGTTCAAAATGGGAAATCATAGAAGCTGGACTTAAAGTTGTTCAAGGTAAATGTGTTGTAAATTCTATAAGTCTTAAAGAAGGTGAAGAGAATTTTAAATATCAAGCAAAACTTGTGAAACGTTATGGTGCCGCAGTTATCATAATGGCTTTTGATGAAAACGGTCAGGCAGATACTTACCAGCGACGTATTGATATATGTAAACGTAGTTATGATATTTTAGTAAATGAAGTGGGCTTTCTTGCTCAGGACATCATTTTTGATCCTAACATATTTCCAGTGGCAACCGGTATGGATGAACATCGTCGTAACGCGATAGATTTTTTTAAGGCTACTAGATGGATTCGTGAAAATTTGCCTTATGCAAATGTTTCTGGTGGAGTTAGTAATGTGTCATTTTCTTTTAGAGGGAATGATACCGTGCGCGAGGCAATGCATTCATCTTTTTTATATCATGCCATTCAACATGGAATGAACCTAGGAATCGTGAACCCTACAATGCTAGAGATTTATGATCAGATAGAACCTGAGTTATTAAAAAAGGTAGAAGATGTACTCTTTGATAAACACGATAATGCTACGGAGGCTTTAGTCACATTTGCTGAGTCACTTAAAGGAATAATTAAAGAAGTTACCGCAACTATTCAAGAATGGCGCAATGAACCATTACAAGAGCGTATCACGCATGCACTGGTTAAAGGAATAGATGCTTTTATCATAGAAGATGTAGAAGAAGCACGATTGCAATCTTGCGCACCTATTGATGTCATTGAAGGACATTTAATGACAGGTATGAATGTGGTAGGCGATTTATTTGGTAGTGGTAAAATGTTCTTGCCGCAAGTAGTGAAGTCTGCAAGAGTGATGAAGAAAGCTGTAGCTTATTTGCAACCATTTATTGAAGAATTAAAAGACGGTAAACAATCATTTGCTGGTAGAATCTTAATGGCAACTGTAAAAGGAGATGTACACGATATAGGTAAGAATATAGTAAGTGTAGTTCTAGGATGTAACAATTATGAAATTATAGATTTAGGAGTTATGGTGCCGCCAGAACGTATCATAGAAATTGCGATTAAAGAAAATGTAGATATAATAGGTCTTAGTGGACTTATTACTCCATCGCTGGATGAAATGGTTCATCTCTCTAAAGAAATGGAGAAAAATAATCTTTCCATTCCACTAATAATAGGTGGAGCAACTACTTCCAAAGCTCATACTGCCGTGAAAATCGCACCATATTATAGTCATACAGCAGTACATATCAATGATGCATCTAGAGCAGTAACGGTTGTTGGTGATTTATTACAAAAAGATAATCACGATTTCAAACAGAATATTAGAGATGAATATGAACTGTTTAAAACACAATTTTTAAGCAGAACGAAGAAAAAAGATTTTTGCACTATCGAAGAAGCAAGAGCAAATAAGTTTAAAATCAATTGGAAAACAGCTGCAAAGACTATTTCAAAACCAGTTCAAACAGGAATTCAAGTTATTGAGAATCTAGATTTATCACTTTTAGAAGAATATATAGATTGGTCTCCATTTTTTAAAAGTTGGGATCTTCATGGTAAATACCCAAATATTCTTACGGATAAGATAGTAGGAACACAAGCCACAGAATTATTTGCTGATGCGCGAGAAATGTTAGAAAAAATCATTGATGAAAAGTGGTTGACTGCTCGAGCAGTTTTCGGAGTTTTTGAAGCAAACAGTATCGATTTCGATGATGTTCTAGTTCAAGTGCCTAAAGATAATCCATTGCATCAGTCTCAAAAATCAGTACGATTCCATACATTAAGACAACAAAGTAAAAAAGCGGCAGGACGACCTAACATAGCATTAGCTGATTTTATAGCGCCACAAGAAACCGGTACTCAAGATTATATAGGTTCTTTTTGTGTTTCAACAGGATTTGGTACAAATGAGCTTGCAAAACAATTTGAAGAGGATAATGATGACTATAACAGCATAATGATAAAAGCACTTGCAGACAGACTTGCTGAAGCTTTTGCAGAGTATTTACATAAAAAAGTACGTACAACACATTGGGCCTATGCTAGCGATGAATCTTTAGATAACGAAGCTTTAATTAAAGAATCTTATAAAGGAATAAGACCAGCACCAGGTTATCCAGCTTGTCCTGATCATCTTGAAAAAGAAACTATCTGGGATTTATTACAAGTCAAAGAACGCATAGGAGTAGAGCTTACCGATGGACTAGCAATGTGGCCAGCAGCTTCTGTATCAGGATATTACTTTGCAAGTCCTGAAGCTAGATATTTTGGAGTTGGAAAAATAAAAGAAGATCAAGTACAAGATTACGCATCACGCAAAAAAATCAAGCTAGAAAAGGCAACTAAATGGTTAGCACCTAACATTGCTGATTAAATTATCAAATAATACAAGCACGCAGAGTGCAACTATAATATGAAAGTACTAGAGCATATAGAGAATGCAAAAGGTAAAACACAATTTTCTTTTGAAATATTACCACCTTTAAAAGGTCAAAATATTAGTCAAATCTTTGAGCAAATGAATCCTTTAATGGAGTTCAAACCACCATTTGTAGATGTGACATATCACCGCGAAGAATATCTTTATAAAGAAGTAGAAAATGGTTATTTACAAAAGAAAGTAGTGCGTAAACGTCCAGGAACTGTAGGGATTTGTGCCGCTATTCAAAACAGGTATAATGTGGATGCCATTCCTCATATTTTATGCGGTGGTTTTACAAAAGAAGATACCGAAAATTTTCTTATCGATCTCGATTTCTTAGGAATTGATAATGTGATGGCATTGCGTGGTGATGCTGTAAAAAGTGAAACCTATTTTGTTCCAGAAAAAGATGGACATTTATATGCAACTGAGTTAGTGGAGCAAATAGCTTATCTAAATAAGGGAACATATATCGATGAAGAATTATTAAACCTTGCGACTACAGATTTCTGTATAGGCGTCGCTGGTTATCCTGAAAAACATATGGAAGCACCTAGTTTAGATAGTGACATACATTTTCTGAAAAAGAAAATTAAAAATGGCGCTAGTTATATTGTTACTCAAATGTTCTTTGACAACAATAAGTTTTTCAATTTTGTCGATAAGTGTAGAATTGCTGGAATTACCGTACCTATAATTCCTGGATTAAAGCCACTAGCTACTCGTAAGCAACTTAATTTAATACCACATCGTTTTAGCCTAGAACTGCCTGAAGAACTGGTGAGAGAAGTGATTAAATGTAAAGATAATAAAGCCGTGCGTCAGTTAGGAGTAGAGTGGTGTACTAATCAAAGTCAAGAGTTAATCGCATCAGGAGTCCCGATATTACACTACTATTCAATGGGGAAAAGTGATAACATTAACGCTATCGCTGAAAAGTTGTTTTAAATGGAATTTATTTAGAATGCCTTATAGCCAGTTCTTTCTCAATATTAGCTAGTGAATATCCTTTTGCTTTTAGTAAAACCAGATAGTGATACATTAAGTCTCCAGCTTCATACAAGAAATCTTCATCGGTGCCATTGATAGCATCGATAACCGTTTCTACGGCTTCTTCACCTACTTTTTGAGCTACTTTATTGATCCCTTTTTGAATCAATGAATAGGTATAAGAGCTTTCTATTTTATCATCAATACGCTGGTGAATCGTTTTTTCAAGATCTTTAATAGTAAAGTTTATCAAACTGTCATCCTGAACTTGTTTCAGGATCTCTGAGGATCCATCACTTTCATGAGATGTACTCACAAAATCATCAAAGCAACTCACAGCACCAGTATGACAAGTAGCTCCGTGCGCATTTGCTTGAATCAAAATAGTATCTTGATCACAATCAATTTTAATATCCACCACATCAAGATAATTTTGGGAAGATTCTCCTTTGGTCCAAAGTCGTTGTTTGCTACGTGAGTAAAAAGTCACTCTATTTTCAGCTTTAGTTTTTTCAAATGCCTCTTCATTCATATAACCTAACATCAACACTTCTTTGTTAGTAGCGTCTTGTACAATTACAGGCAATAATCCGTTTTCTCCTTTATTCCAGTCTAGTTTCATATTTGTTCCCACGAAAGTGGGAATCTCTTCGATTCAACACTTTCGATTTTATTTACGCAGGTAGAAATCTTTAGTTTCTCACCGCGATGTTTTTGTTTTGTCAAGCCGTCGAAGGACAGCTTCACTTTATTTTATCGCAATCCTATTTTAATTTCTCACAGCAACTCCAGACGCAGTAAGCTGTTTTTTCAACTCAGGAACTGGTAATTCTCCAAAATGAAATATACTCGCTGCAAGTCCAGCGCTCGCTTCTGTGTCTTTAAATAACTCTTCAAAATGAGCACTTGTTCCTCCACCACCTGATGCAATGATAGGAATACTCATTTTTCTAGAAATGGCATCGGTAAGTTCTAGAGCAAAACCATTTTTTGTACCATCATGATCCATACTGGTAAGCAAGATTTCTCCAGCACCTAATCTTTCAATTTCTTGACACCAAGAAATAGTTTCTAATTCGGTCTCTACACGTCCACCAGCTACATAAACTTTATTTCCGCGTAGGTGGAAATCTGTTGCTGTTGACTCGCTAGGCTTGCTTTTTGAATCAGCTAGATTCTCACTTTCGTGAGAATGCTTCGTATCCACCGCAACCACAATACACTGACTACCTAACTCAGCAGCGAGTTCACTAATTAGTTCTGGTCTTTTTACGGCAGCACTATTGATAGCTATTTTATCAGCACCAGCTTTAATGATTTCTTTGGCAAGAGCTACGTCGTTAATTCCGCCACCTACAGTAAATGGAATATTTAAAACAGCAGCGATTTCACGAACTAGCGGTACTAAAGTGTCACGCTTCTCTATAGTTGCTGTAATATCTAGAAAACACAACTCGTCAGCACCTTGAGCAGCATATTGCTTTGCAAGTTCTACAGGATCACCAGCATCTCGCAATCCAACAAAGTTGATCCCTTTTACGGTACGTCCATCCTTAATATCAAGGCATGGTATAATTCTTTTTTTTAAGCTCATACAAATTCTCTCAATTCCTTAAATGTAATTCTACCTTCATAGAATGCTTTTCCTACTATGGCTCCTTCGCAATTCATTTCGCGCAAGCGATATAAATCTTCTACGACAGCAACGCCACCACTAGCTATTAATTTAACTGGTGCTGTGTTAAGGATTTCCTTATACAGCTCATTACTAGTTCCAGCAAGCATACCGTCTTTTGCTATATCGGTACAAATCACATACTCGATTCCTTTTTTATTCCACTCTTTGATGAATTCTACCACTTCTAGTTCACTACTTTCTAGCCAGCCGTGTGTGGCGATCATTCCATCCTTAGCATCTGCTCCTAGGATGATTTTATCAGTTCCATATCTGGAAATCCAACCTTCAAAAGTTGCAGCATCCTTAACAGCAATACTACCGCCAGTAACTTGTTTTGCTCCACTTTCAAATACGACCTTTATGTCTTCGTCAGTTTTCACACCACCGCCAAAATCAACCTGCAAACCAGTCTGTCCAGCGATGCGCTCCAGCATTTTCCAGTTCACGACGTGACTACTTTTTGCTCCATCTAGATCAACCAAATGCAAGTGTTTTATTCCATTTGCTTCAAATTCTTTTGCAACTTCTAGTGGGTCTTCATTATAAACCGTTTTTTGGTTGTAATCGCCTTGTGATAGACGTACACATTTACCGTCTATAATATCTATTGCTGGTATAATACGCATACTATAATTCTATAAAGTTCTTTAATATCTGCTCACCTATTCCAGCACTTTTCTCAGGATGAAATTGTGTTGCATAAAAATTGTCTTTTTGCAAGACACTACTGAAAGGCAAAATATAATCACAAGCCGCAACTGTGTTTTCGCAAACTTCAGCATAGTACGAGTGTACATAATATACATCTGCTGCTGGTTGTAAGCCTTGCAAGATGGAAGATTGTTGATCAACAACTTCAGTATTTAAACTATTCCATCCCATGTGAGGCACTTTCATTCCTTCGGTAGCCGGAAATTTCTTTACGGTAGTGTCAAAAATCCCTAGACATTCTGTATCACCTTCTTCACTGTGGCTGCACATCAATTGCATTCCTAAGCATATTCCTAGCACAGGCTGTTTCAATTCTCTTATGACTTGATCTAGTCCACGTTCACGCAAATAGTTCATCGCGGTACCAGCTTCTCCTACGCCAGGGAAAATAACTTTGTCTGCCGCCTTTAATTCTTCAGGATCGTCAGTTACTTTATTCTCTATTCCTAGTCTGTTGAGCGCATTAGTGACGCTTCCTATATTACCTGCGTTATATTTTACAATGGCAATCATAAAGTTCCTTTTGTACTCGGTAATTTACCATCACCAGTTTGTTTTACCGCCATTTTTATCGCTTTTGCAAACGCTTTAAATAAACTTTCTATTTTGTGATGCTCGTTATCACCTTCTACTTTCATGTTCAGATTGCATTTTGCCGCATCGCTGAATGATTTAAAGAAGTGGAAGAACAATTCTGTAGGCATATCGCCCACATATTCACGTTTAAATTCTGCTTCCCATACGATCCATGGTCTACCACCGAAGTCTATTCCTACTTGTGCTAGCGAGTCATCCATAGGTAGCAAGAAGCCATACCTATTGATTCCTTTTTTTGAGGATAACGCTTTCGCGAAAGCGTCACCTAAAGCAATCGCCGTGTCTTCAATAGTGTGATGTTCATCTATTTCAAGATCGCCATTTACCTTAATATCTAAATCTAATGAGCCGTGACGTTGTAACTGCTCTAGCATGTGATCGTAGAATTTTAAACCGGTATCTATTTTTCCGTTTCCAGAACCGTCAAGGTTTAAAACGATGTTGATATCGGTTTCATTTGTTTTACGGCTTACCGTGACCTTGCGAGGTTGTCCTTTTAAAAATTCAAAAATCTCTTTCCAAGATTCTGTTTTAAGAACTACTAGTTCGTCTTCAAAAGTAGAGTCGTCAGTAATACTAGGTAGCTGTATTCCTTTACAGCCTAAATTCTTAGCCAGTTGCATATCGCTATTGCGATCACCGATTACAAAACTATTCTCAAGGTCGTAATTACCTTTTATATAATGCGTCAATAAACCAGTTTGTGGTTTACGAGTAGGTGCATTTTGCTCAGGAAATGAACGGTCTATTAAAACTTCACTGAAGTTAATCCCTTCATTCTCTAGAACATTCATCATTAAATTATGCACTGGCCAGAAGGTGTCTTCTGGAAAACTATCCGTTCCTAATCCATCTTGATTAGTCACCATAACTAATTCATAATCTAACTCACGAGCGATGCGATGTAGCTGAGTAATCGCCACAGGCAAGAACTCTAACTTTTCATAACTATCTAGTTGATAATCTACTGGTGGCTCTTTTACGATGGTACCATCGCGATCTATAAATAATACTTTTTTCATGTATTTCCGCGAAGGCGGAAACCTCTTCCCGCAATCGACTTTATTTGATTAAATGCCATCAACGATGACTCTTTTATAATTTTTAAACTATTGAAGAACAGCTTCGGTTTTAATTCATCTAATTCTCTTTAATTTCTCGCAACGCAGTAATTACCGCTTTACATTCCATCATCGTCCCAACGGTAAATCGCAAGGTGTCTTCAATCTGACTGCTGCGATTACGTATAATAATACCTTTATCACGTAGGTAATTATAAACTTGTGTAGCATTTTCTACTTTGGCAAGTACAAAATTTGCCTCACTAGGATATACTTCTTTTATAAAATCAAAACTGTTTAAGTGTTCCACAAGAAAACCTCTGTTATTGATAATTTCTTGTATTTCAGTTTTTGTTTTTTCTTCGTTTTGTAACGCTTCTAGAACTGCTTTTTGAGACAATTCATTTACGTTATATGGCGGCTTTGTTCTATTGAATAATTCAATAATTTCTGAAGAAGCAAACGCAAATCCTACTCTTGCACCAGCCATACCATGAGCCTTAGACATGGTTTGTAACACCACAAGATTAGGATAATCTTCTAGTCGTTTTATGAAACTCATGTTCTCCGTAAAATCTTGATAAGCCTCATCTACTACGATAATACCATTGAAGTTACCGAACAAACGATCTAGCTGTCGTTGATTTTCTAACATTTCTGCTTCAAACTCTGGGGCAAACGGCATGTCCATCATTCCGCCGCGAGTGTAATTTTGTGCTTGCCAGTCGTGTTTTAAATCGGCTTTGAGCAGTACATTTCCAGTAGGGTTATTAGGAGAACAAATCCACAGGAGCTTTATTTCCGCGCAGGCGGAAATCTCATCAAGAATGGCATCTACATTTAATTCAAAACGCTCACTTAACGGAATCTTCAAAACCTCTACATCATTAATCGCTGCACTAACTTCATACATTCCATAAGTAGGTGGACAAGTAATTACTGTGTCTTTTCCTGGTTCACAAAAAATGCGATATAGTAAATCAATAGCCTCATCACTACCATTCCCTACAAATATTTGATCTGGCGAAATGTCTTTTTGTTTTGCAAGTTCTTCTTTTATAGAAGACTGCAAAGGGTCTGGATAACGATTTAAATCTCCCTTAGGATTTTCATTTGCGTCTAATAAAGTCAGCTCATTTTTATCGCTGCCGTATAAATCAAATTCACTGCGAGCACTAGAATAAGACTTCAAATTCCAAATGTTCTTGCGGACTATGTTTTCTAAGTTAAATTCCATTTTTATTCTGTCATTCCGCTATAAAGCGGAATCGCTTAATTATAATTCTCAATTTCTTTTAATCGTACACTCACCGCATTTTTGTGCGCATCAAGACCTTCGGCAGTAGCCATTATTTCAACGACTGGTCCTAGGTTTTTTAAACCTTGTGGTGTTGCTTTTTGATAGGTCACTTTATTTACAAAACTATCTACTGACACGCCGCTATAATTACGCGCATATCCATAGGTAGGTAATGTGTGGTTAGTACCACTAGCATAATCACCTAAACTCTCGCAAGTATATGAACCTATAAAAATAGATCCGGCAACTTGAATTTGCTCCGCTACATCATCAGCATTTTCTGCATTTATGATCAAGTGTTCTGGTGCATAAGCGTCAGACCATTTGATACATTCTGCTATACTTTCTAGAACGATAGTTTTACTATTCTCCATAGCTTTTTCTGCTGTTTGCTTTCGCGAAAGCGTACTTAATTGAATACTTAATTGCTCATTTACAGCCTCTGCTAGAGTAATAGAATCAGTTAATAGAATAACTTGAGAGTCTGGTCCATGTTCTGCTTGTGCTAGTAAATCTGCTGCTACAAATACTGGGTTTGCTTCTTGATCTGCAATAACTAAAACCTCTGATGGTCCAGCAGGCATATCGATAGCAACACCTTGCTGTTGTGCGAGTTCTTTTGCTCTAGTTACAAAAGCATTTCCAGGACCAAAGATTTTATCTACCGCAGGAATACTTTCAGTTCCATAAGTCATGGCAGCAATGGCTTGTGCGCCACCTGCCTTATAGATTTCAGTAACTCCACAAAGACTAGCAGTGTATAATACGGCTGGATTTATATCTCCATTTGAGTCTGTAGGACTGCAAAGAACGACACGTTTATTGCCAGCAATCTTGGTAGGAATGGCTAGCATTAAAACGGTAGAAAAAAGAGGAGCAGAGCCGCCAGGGATGTATAAGCCTACTTTTTGAATAGGTAAAGATCTTCTCCAGCAGGTCATGCCAGGCATGGTTTCTATAACAGGATAATCCTGAGTGTAACAAGCCTCGTGAAATTTATAAATGTTTTGAAAAGCGGTTTGAATTGCTGCTTTTAATTCTGGTGAAACTTTAGTTGCTGCGTCGCTTATTTCTTCCTGTGTAACTCTTAAGTTAGTAAGCTTAGCTTGATCAAACTTTTCTGCAAAAGCATATAACGCCTGGTCACCATTTTCTCTAACCAGCTGTATAATATCTGTTACTGCAGTTTCTACATTAGCACGTTCTTGTTGAGGACGTTCTAATAACTCTTGTTGTTGAGAGTAATCTGGGTTAGATATAATTTTCATTACGCAATTAATTTTTCAATTGGACTCACTAAGATTCCTTGAGCACCAGCATCTTTTAATTGGTCGATGACATTCCAGAAATCATTTTCTTCAATTACCGAGTGTAAGCTAGACCATCCTTCTTCAGCTAGTGGTAAAACGGTTGGGCTTTTCATTCCAGGTAACAAGGCAGATATTTCTTCTATCTTATCATTGGGCGCATTCAATAAGATATATTTACTTTTTTGTGCATTTTGCACAGCGTCTATTCTGAACGTTAGCTTGTCAAGGATTTCTTTCTTCTCTATGCTTAAGTTAGGATTAGAGATTAAAACAGCCTCACTATACATTACTGTTTCGACTTCCTTAAGACCATTCATGATAAGAGTTGATCCTGTAGAAACGATGTCGCAAATACCTTCTGCAAGTCCTATACCTGGAGCAATCTCTACAGAGCCACCTATTTCTTCTGTTGTTGCGTTGATTCCTTTTTCTGCAAAGAATTTTTTAACGATGGTGGTATAACTACTCGCTACTTTTTTACCATTAAACCATTCTAGTCCAGGATAATCTACATCTTTTTGAACAGCAAGGCTTAAACGACAGCCTGCAAAACCTAGTTGCTTGATCACGTCTACTTCTTGATCTTTTTCTTCTACTTCATTAAGTCCTAAAATACCAAGATCTGCAACACCATTTGCTACGTATTGTGGTATATCGTCATCTCTTAAGAAAAGAATTTCCATCGGGAAATTTTTTGCCTGTGTAGATAATTTACGACCACCATTGTCAAATTTAATTCCGCAATCTTTTAAGAGTTGCAAAGATTTATCTGATAGTCTTCCTGATTTTTGTACTGCTATTCTGATCATAATTTTTGTTGCCATTCTATTTTGAGAATGTTATTTAAGCTGCTTACAAACCTTTTTTACCCCAAATTATTGGAAATAAAAAAACCGTCTGAAACAGACGGTTTTTAAAATATGTTTGAATTACATCAATACATTTTTATCTCGCCTGACGGTAAGTTAAATGATGATGATGTAGGTTTTTTGTTTTCATTGCAGTACAAACATAAGTCTGAATTTTGAATGACGAAAATTAATCCTACTTTTTTAATAGGATTTAACTTTAATTTAAAAGTCTATCACTTTTTGTTTAGCGTTTAATGACATGATTATTTAATACTTGATACAAAACTAGCAGCTGCTTGTGAGATGTCATCTACATTGGTGATTTGTCTAATAAATTCACTGCCTATAATCGCGCCATTCACATATTTACAAGCATCTTGAAAATTTTGTTGATTCTTAATATTGAAGCCAGTTAGAATAGGAGTTTTTAAATCCATTTCTTTAAGTTTTCCTAAATAATCTGCTGCTGCAGAAAAGTCTGTCTTAGATCCAGTAGTACTCGCAGAGCTTACAGCATATATAAATCCATTAGAATTATCGTCGATTTCTCTAATGCGCTTTTCTGAAGTCTGTGGTGTCACTAAGAAAATATTACTAATGTTATATTTTTCAAAGATCTCTTTAAATTCAGTTTGATAAACATACATAGGTAAGTCTGGAACTATTAATCCGTCAACACCTACTTCTTGACATTTTTTACAAAATTTCTCTAATCCATATTGCATCACAGGATTCAAATATCCCATCAATAAAACAGGAATTATAGGAGTATGATCTTCTAATTGAGAAAATAACTTTTCAATAGACATACCATTTTCTAAAGCGATTTTACTGCTTTCTTGAATGGTAGGTCCATCTGCCAGTGGATCACTAAAAGGAATCCCTATTTCTACTAAATCTACTTTTGCATTTTCTAAAGCAGTCAGTAGAGTAGTGGTGTCTTCTAATTGAGGATACCCAGCGGTAAAAAATATATTCAACAAGTTTTCAGGCTTGTGTTTAAGTAATTCTGTGAGTTTGTTATTCATCTTCAAGTTCTATAATGCGTTCAAATTCAACTCTTCCATATAAGTATTCATATCCTTATCACCACGACCGGATAAATTAATTACTACACGATCAGTAGGTTTTAAGTCTAGATCTTTCAAAACAGAAAAGGCATGAGCAGTTTCTAGAGCAGGAATAATTCCTTCAAGACGACTGCATTCTACGGCAGCGATGAGTGCGTCAGCATCAGTTACAGCCATATATTGTGCTCGATCTGATACTTTTAACCATGCGTGTGCTGGTCCAATTCCAGGATAGTCTAATCCTGCACTTATACTATGAGGTTCTACAACCTGTCCGTCTTTATCTTGCATCATTATAGAACGACTTGCGTGCAATACACCTGGAGTTCCTAGAGTTAAAGTTGCAGCAGTTTTATCTGTATCAACGCCTAATCCAGCCGCTTCAACTCCTATTAATTTTACTTCTTTATAATCTAAAAAGTGATAGAAAGCGCCCATTGCATTTGAGCCACCACCTACACAAGCAATGACATAATCTGGTAAACCATCCATTTGCTTCTTGATCTCTTCAGAAATCACGGATTGATACCGTGCCACCATATCAGGATATGGATGAGGTCCAACTACAGAACCAATAATATAATGAGTGTCTTCTGGATTATTGATCCAGTCGCGCATCGCCTCGTTAGTTGCATCTTTTAAAGTTTTAGAACCACTTGTTGCTGGTCTAACTTCTGCACCCAACATTTTCATACGTGCGACATTAGGTGCTTGACGTTTGATATCTTTCTCACCCATGTAAACAATACACTCTAGACCTTTTAATGCACAAACGGTTGCTGTTGCCACACCATGTTGCCCAGCACCGGTCTCTGCAATGATCCTTTTTTTACCTAGCTTTTCTGCAAGTAAAATTTGACCAATGGTATTGTTAATTTTATGAGCACCAGTATGACATAAATCTTCACGTTTCAACCAGATTTCTGCTCCATATTTTGCAGATAACCTCTTTGCCAGAAACAATGGAGTAGGACGACCTACATAATCTTTGAGTAATTGATGAAACTCTTCTTGAAACTCTGGCGATTTTTCAATCGCTAGATAGTTCTCTTGTAGCTCTTCAATATTAGGATAGAGCAATTCTGGAATGAATGCACCACCGAATTCTCCATAAAACCCTTTCTCATTTACTTGATAGCTCATTTTCTTAACTTTTCTATGAATGTTTTTATTTCTTCTATGTTTTTAACGCCAGGCGCAGTTTCAAATTTTGAATTGAGATCTACACCTAAAAACATCTTATGTTTAATATCTTTTACTATTGCAACATCATCTATTGATATTCCACCGCTTAATAAAAAGGGAACTTCTCCTTTATAAGAGTCGAGAATAGACCAGTTAAATTTCTTACCGCTACCACCATAATTAGGTGTGGCCGTATCAAATAAGAAAAAGAGTTTACCAACATGTTGTGCGGCAAGCTCTTCCCATTCTTTTAAGCTATCGAAATCAAATTCTTCTTTGATTTGAAATGCTTTAAATATCTTAATATCTATTTCTAGTAACGCTTTCGCGAAAGCGGGATTCTCATCACCATGTAATTGAATAACGTCTAGTTGCAAAGGAATCACATCTTGCAATATTTTTTCAAAAGTCTCATTCACATAAACACCTACAGTACCTTTATTCATGGTTTGTAGGGCAACTTTTTCCTTTTGAATGTCATCTACAAAGCGCTTTGATTTTGAGTATCGTATAATTCCCATGAAATCAATATCCAATTCTTGTAACTGGTTGATGTTTTCTATATCGCGCATACCGCATACTTTAATCATCATGACTTTATAGCTTTTATAAATTGCTCGCAACTTGCTCCTGGTAGGTCTGTCTTCATGAAATTTTCGCCTATTAAGAAACCTTCAAAGCCTAAAGTTTTAAGTTCTTTTACTATTTCAGGATCTGAGATACCGCTCTCTGATATAGCAAGAACATTTTCTGGAAAATGTGGTAAAAGATTTTTACTATTCTGAATATCAGTTTTAAACCTTTTTAAATCACGATTATTAACTCCTATCACAAACTTAGACGTATTCAAAGAAGTGGTTACCTCTTTAATGCGATTCAATTCTTCTAAATCATGAACTTCAAAAAGAATTTCAAGACCTAGATTTATAGCCTCTAGGGACATGGTTTTTAATTCTTCGTTATTTAAACATGCTGCGATTAGTAGAATAGCGTCTGCTCCATAGGCTTTGGCTTCATGAATTTGATATAAGTCAATCATGAAATCCTTGCGCAGGATAGGTATATTAACTTGTGATCTTGCTTCTAGTAAATCGTCTAACGTACCACCAAAAAATGGCTCGTCAGTCAAACAACTAATGGCGCTTGCACCGGCATTTTCATATCCTTTAACGACTTCCTGTAAGCTCGCTGGGCAATGGAAAGAGCCCTTGCTAGGACTTTGTCTCTTATGTTCAGCAATGATACCGCTACCATTCTTTAAACTTGCATGTAGTGAAACTGGTTTACGAGAATAAGCCTCCATAGATCTCAAGTCTGATAGAGGAGCTTGAGCCTTTCTTGCTTTTAGATCTTGAGCAGTTTGATTAGTTATTTTCTTTAGGATATCTTCCATTATACCTGAAATTGTACTCTTGTTTGAATTATGAATTGATCATTGTATTAAGCTTTAAGCTCCATAAGTTTTTGAAAACTTTCTAGGGCTTTACCAGTTTCTAAAGATGCTCTCGCAGCAACGACTGCATTTTTAAGATTTATATCTTGGGCTACTGATATAGCAGTTGCGGCATTAGCGATGACTACATTCTTTTGTGCATCGGTCGCTTTATTTTCAAGTACTTTCATAAAAATCAATGCAGCATCTTCTACAGTATCACCACCATAAATATCTGATTGTTTTAAAGGTTTCATATTAAAATCACTAGCCGATAGATCGCTCACTCCATTATTTTTAGCCATGCGCACTTTTCCTGTAAGACTTACTTCATCATATCCTTCATGTGCATGTAGTATCGCATATTTTTTATCTGTTTCTGACTGAAAAAGATATTCATAATTACGGGCTAGTTGTAAATTAAAAACACCTACGCTTTGTAATTTAGGTTTTGCTGGATTTACTAATGGTCCCAACATGTTAAAGAAGGTTTTTACACCTAATTGCTTTCTAATAGGAGCAACAGCCTTCATCGCCGGATGAAACAGCGGTGCATGTAAGAAAGTAATGTTAGCCTCAGTTATTTGTTTTCTAAGAATATCATGATCATTTGTAAATACAAATCCTAGATGTTCCATAACATTAGAAGAACCACTTACTGAGCTCACTCCATAATTACCATGTTTTGCAACAGGTACACCTGCACCAGCAGTTACAAAACTAGCTAGGGTACTTATGTTAAAAGTGTCTTTTCCATCACCACCAGTACCACATAAATCTATCGGATTAAATTCTGTTAGGTCAATAAGGTTTGCTTGTTCTAACATAGCATCTCTAAAACCTGCCAGTTCTTCTACAGTGATACTGCGCATGCCATAAACAGTTAGGAATGCTGCAATTTGCGCATCGTTTACAGTTCCGCTAGTTATGGCAGTTAGGATATCATAAGCACGCTTTCGCGAAAGCGTCCCATGATTAAATAATTCGTTTAGAATCTCTTTCATACTACAAAGTGTCTATGAAGTTTTTAAGCATTTGTTTTCCTTGCGGAGTCATAATGCTTTCTGGGTGAAATTGTAATCCGTAAATAGGTAGTTCTTTATGTTTAAGAGCCATGATTTGACCGTTTTCATCAGTTGCGGTTATTTCTAGAACATCTGGAAAACTGCTATTTTGTGCAGCCCAAGAATGGTATCGCCCTGCATCAAAATTAGTGTCGATATGATTAAATATCTCATTACCGTTATGTGTCATGTTAGTAGAGATACCGTGATATACTTTATCTAGATTTATAATCTCTCCACCAAAAACTTCAGTAATGGCCTGATGACCTAAACAAATACCTAAAAGTGGTCTTTTATCTTTCAAAAAATCAATGATAGGTAACAAATTGCCAGCTTCACTAGGAATTCCTGGGCCAGGAGATAGAACGACAGCATCGTAATTGACACACTCTTCAGGTGTAATTTTATCGTTGCGAACTACCTTTACTTTTACATTTAAATCCTCTAAATAATGAACCAGATTGAAGGTGAAGGAGTCGTAATTATCTATAAGAAGAATACTTTTCATTATTTAATAATTTGAAATTTACCTTTTGAATCTATGGTGTAATTTGTTTCTACATTATTAACCATTTTTTGGATAGTAAGATCTTTAAAAACTTTACCTGAAAAAATAGTGTCATTATCTGTTCTAGCGAGCACAAGCTCATCTGATAATTGGTCTTTACTGTCATAACTGCGTAGCACAAGTTCCGTTCTGTATCCATCTTTAGTGGTGAAATTTTTAAGCATCGTTTTGATATAAAAATCATTTTTAAATCCCAATGTCACACCTATTCTATAGCTAACGGAGATCGAGTTAAAAATCTCTGTAGGTGTGAGATATTTAATATCGTCATTCTTAATAATTTCAAAATCAGTAAGATTTTCGGTTTTTAGTCTTGTCATATCCTCCGTAGGTTTTACATCTAACAATACAGGATTAGTAGAGCATCCAGTTACAATTAAAGTAAATAAGATAAGTAGTTGAATATTTATTTTCATTTTGTTGAGTGGTTTTGAGTTGCTTGATTTATGGCCTTTCTTAAGGCATTAGTTTTATTATATACTTCTTGTGTCTCGTCATCTATGTTACTATGTACAACAACGCCTGCGCCGGCTCTAAAGTTAAGAGTTTTGCCTTGTGATAATATACTACGTATGATAATGGCGTGATTAAAATCACCATTAAATCCTAAATATCCTATAGCACCGCCATAGAAACTGCGACTAGAGTTTTCATATGTATCAATAAGTTGCATGGCTTTATATTTAGGCGCTCCACTTAAAGTTCCAGCAGGAAAAGTGTCCCCTATAAGCTGTATTTTATCCTCTTCATTAATTAATCCAGTCACTTTACTAACCATATGAATCACGTGAGAGTAAAAATGTATATTTTGATAGTCAGTCACCGCAACATTTCTAGCATGTCTACTCAAATCATTACGAGCTAGGTCTACTAGCATCACATGTTCAGCAGTTTCTTTAGGATCCTTCTTTAAGTCTTCGGCAGCTTTTAAGTCTGCACTGTCATTTCCAGTTCTTTTATAGGTTCCAGCAATAGGCTGTATACTGGCGTGATTTTCTTTGATAATTAATTGCGCCTCTGGTGAAGAACCGAATATTCTAAAATTACCATAGTCAAAATAAAATAAGTAAGGACTAGGATTGATTGCTCTTAATTCACGATAAACATTAAAATCATCACCTTGAAAATCTTGAGAGAATTTGCGAGATAAAACTATTTGAAAAACATCACCACGACGGCAATGTTCTTTCCCTTTTTCAACTAGCTTTTTAAAATCATCATCACTCATCTCTGATGTTTCATCATTAGTTGTATTAAAACTATATTGAGCGACATCTTTATGTTTAATGACGCTTAGTAATTCATTTATTTTAGGTTTTTTTCCATCATATAAGTGTTCAAAAACATGAAGTTGATTATGGTAGTGATCAAAAACCATTACATTTTGAAAAACTTGATAATGAGCAAGAGGTATGTTCTTCTCGCTTTCGCGAAAGCGAAATTCTAAAGACTCAAATAATTGAACAGCATCATAGCCTAAATATCCAAAAAGCCCATGATTAGGAAATGGGAAATCAGAATCTGTATGTGAGAAGGAGTTTTTAAATTGCGTAAGTCCAGCAGCAAGATCATAACTTGAATTGAAAGAAGATTGCTCGCTTGAACCATCTGGATACTGACTTTCAATGCTTGTGTTTGTAACTGAAAACTGCGCTATCGGATTACAACAAATAAATGAATAACTATTACTGCGTTCACCATACTCATTACTTTCTAGTAATATACTGCCTGGATATTTATCACGTAATCGCATATATATAGCTACAGGTGTAAGCATATCTGCTAATATGGATTTTTGTGTAGTTTTTGCTTTATGTTTTTGCATTATAAGTTCTAAAAATGGGTAAAATAAAAAAGGTCTGCCGTTAAGCAGACCTTTTTGTTATATAAACATACGGGTGACTTTACGGCTGTTGAGCTGTATCATTCCACCACCAAGTATGATTTGTGTTTCTCATAGAGGTTGTAAATGTAAGTAGGCATTTTCAAACCTACAAGTATCTAACATTTTTTTAATAACCTTCATCATGTACACCACTTACTGCTCGACCTGATGGGTCATTCATGTTTTTGAAAGCTTCATCCCATTCTAATGCAACAGGTGTCGAGCAGGCTACAGATTTTAAAGAAGGTACACAGTTTGCGGCAGTATCGCTAGGGAAGTGTTCACTAAAAATACTACGATAGTAATACTCTTCTTTATTTTGCGGCGGATTGATTTTAAATTTAAATGGAGCTGCCTTCATCATTTCATCAGTCACCACATCTTCTACGACTTCTTTTAAGGTATCGATCCAGCTGTATCCAACGCCATCGCTGAATTGTTCCTTTTGTCTCCAAGCGACACTTTTAGGTAGATCATCTTCAAACGCTTCTCTTAAAATGTGTTTTTCCATTTTTCCATTTCCACACATTTTATCTTTAGGGTTGAGTCTCATAGCTACATCCATAAATTCTTTATCTAAGAACGGAACGCGACCTTCAATTCCCCATGCTGCAAGAGATTTATTTGCTCTTAGGTTATCATATAGATGTAGTGTATCTAGTTTACGCACGGTTTCTTTATGAAATTCTTCTGCACTAGGTGCTTTGTGAAAATATAAGTAACCTCCGAAAATCTCATCACTACCTTCACCAGATAGAACCATTTTAATTCCCATAGATTTAATAACTCGTGCAAGAAGATACATAGGTGTGGATGCTCTAATGGTAGTAACATCATAGGTTTCTAGAAAATAAACTACGTCTTTTATTGCGTCTAGACCTTCTTGAATTGTGAAGTTGACACTGTGATGCACGGTACCTATATGGTCTGCAACTTCTTGTGCTGCTGCTAGATCAGGACTTCCTTCTAAACCTATGGCAAATGAATGTAATTGAGGCCACCAAGCCTCTTTGTTATCACCTGATTCTATACGCTTTGCGGCATATTTTTTTGCAACAGCACTTACAATAGAACTATCTAATCCACCAGAAAGTAACACACCATATGGTACATCGCTCATTAAATGTCTATGAACAGAATCTTCCATTGCTTTCTTAAGTTCAGCGACAGAGCTTTTGTTTTCTTTTACTGAATCATAACTTTTCCACTCGCGATCATACCATTTTGTAAAGCTGCCATCTTCACTATAATAGTAGTGTCCTGGCGGAAATGGGCTGATTTGATTACAGGTGCCTTCTAAAGCTTTAAGTTCACTAGCGACATAAAATTGCCCTAATTCATCTGTACCATGATAGAGAGGAATGATTCCTTGATGGTCTCTTGCGCATAGGAAAACGTCTTTTTCACTATCATAAAGAGCAAAACCATACATACCGGTAAGCTCATCCATAAAGTCTATACCTTTATCTTGATAAAGAGCTAATATGACCTCGCAGTCACTTTTAGTTTTGAATTCATAAGAATCTTTATAATGGTCACGTATTTTTTGATGGTTGTATATTTCTCCATTTACGGCAAGTACTACTTTACCATCTGGACTATATAACGGTTGACCACCTGATTGTGGATCTACAATGGTTAATCGTTCATGAGCAAGTATTGCATTACTACCACAATAAATACCTGACCAGTCCGGTCCTCGATGTCTTAATTTTTTTGATAATTCTAAGATTTTTTCTCGTTGGTCTTGGCTGTCTTTTTTCAGCTGAAACATCCCTACTATTCCGCACATAACTAAATTGTTTAAATGAAAAAAGGTCTACTGTGAAGTAGACCTTTTGAATTTTTTAAAATACCAGATACTACCTTACGTGAGTAAAGAATTATTATTAAATCTGATATTATTGTTTTTTATCATAACTCTGTAAATGTAAAAAAAATCTTTTAGCAAACAAATTTCTGTTACAATTAATACTTGCGTAGGATTTGTAATAGGTCTTAATGTCTAACTGAAGATTTAATAACATCTGGCATTTTAGAGGCAAATTTTCTCCACCTTGGAATTGATACACCTTGTATATAGCCTTGATTAGGATGCAGTTTTGCATAGTCCTGATGGTATTCTTCAGCAATCCAGAATTTTTGAAAAGCTTTTACTTCAGCAGCTACTTTATAGCCTTCGTTAGTTAGGGCAGTAATTTTATCTTCTATAATTTTCTTTTGCTCATTATTCTGATAGAAAACAATACTTCGGTAGGATTCACCTATATCTGGACCTTGACCATTTACTTGCTCTATATTTTGTGAGGCAAAATAAACATCTACTAAAGTTTTAAAACTTACAGTTTCTGGATCGTAAATTATTTCATTTGCTTCAGCATGATCTGCATGGTTTCTATAAGTAGGATTTTCAGTGTTGCCACCGCTATATCCAGAGATAGCTTCTTGGACACCTTGAACGCTTTCATATATTTCTTCTACACACCAGAAACAACCACTAGCAAAGTATGCTCTTTCTAATCCGTCTTGAGTGTTTACTTCTACGGGTAAAATTTCTTTTTGCTTTGCCTTTTTTTCAACTGGTGTATTACAGGTTGAGGCAATAAATATTAATATTATGGTACTTATCAGTTTCATGGTTTACTTGTTTCAAGTAAAAATACTTTTTGAAGAAAATAGTTGTATTAAAAACTCGTTAAATAAAAAATCCCTTATCTATCATTAGATAAGGGATTTCTATACGTTATGATAAGTGACTATAGTTTAGCAAATACTTTTTCCATTGCCTCAACCTGCTCTTCAGCAAGAGCTGCATCTACTAAAATACGTCCTGAATGTTCATCTGTAATGATTTTTTTACGACTTGCAATCTCAACCTGCACTTGTGGTGGAATTGTGAAGTAAGAACCACCAGAGGCACCACGTTCGATAGGTACAACAGCAAGACCGTTACGTACACTAGTTCTTATACGAGTATAAGCCTTAATTAATCTAGCTTCAACTGTAGTTGCGTGATCTTGAGACATTTTCATAAGAGCTTGCTCTTCTTTTTCAGTCTCTTTTAGAATTTCTTCTAACTCAGCTTTTTTATGCTTAAGATGTTCTGCACGTTGTGACATACGATCTTTACTAGCATTCACAACTTCATTTTGTTGCTCGATTTGAGCTTTAAATTCACGAATGTGTTTTTCTGCAAGTTCCATTTCTAGTTCTTGAAATTCAATTTCTTTAGAAAGAGAGTTGAATTCACGATTGTTACGTACATTCTTTTGTTGTTCTGTATACTTTTTGATAAGAGATTTAGATTCTTCAATTCTATTTTTCTTATCCTTGATAGATTCGTTAAGCTCTTCAAGTTTAGCGCTAAGCTTAACCACACGTGTGTTTAATCCTTCCACCTCATCTTCTAGATCTTTTACCTCAAGAGGTAATTCACCGCGCACATTGCGAATCTCATCTATTCTGGAGTCGATTAATTGTAGATTGTAAAGCTCTCTAAGCTTATCTTCTACAGTAGCTTCCGTCTTTTTTGCCATCTGTTTAATAATAGTTTACAGGGTTTGTTTGCGCATCTGCACAAAGGATTGCAAAATTACTAAATTTTTTGCTAAGATATTCGTGTAAAATGTTTTTTGTAAACTGTTCACTTTCATAATGTCCCACATCGCATAATAGAATGGACTCACCTTGAAAAAAGTCGTGATATTTTAAATCTGCCGTTATGTAAGCATCTGCGCCGGATTGTATAGCGTTTTTAATGCCAAAAGCTCCGGAACCACCTAGTAATGCTACTTTTTTTATTTTTTTATTTTTTGAATTGGTGTGCCTTACAACTCTTGAATTGAAAGTGTTTTTTGTCTTGTTTAAAAAGTGATTAGTACTCATCTCTTCTTTAAATTCACCTATTGCACCCATTCCTATATGGTCATATTGGTTGTTTAAAGTCGATATTTCATAAGCAACTTCTTCATAAGGATGACTTTTAAATAGGGTTTTAAGGACGATAGACTCTAAATGTGGTAAGAATGTCACAGACAACATAGTTTCTTCAATTGTAGAGCGTTTTCCTTTTTCTCCAATCATTGGGTTACTTTTTTCATTACCTAAGAAAGAGCCTGTTCCATTTATGCTAAAACTAGACTCTTCATAGTTGCCTAGTTTACCAGCGCCTACTTTAAAAAGTTCTTCTCTAACCATTTCAAAATGACTCTTTGGTATATAGGTAACTAGTTTTTTGATAATGCCTTTCTGCGGGATTAATGTCTTAATGTTTTTTAATCCTAATTCTTCTGCCATACGGTAGCTAACACTGTATTTTGCATTATCCAGAGCCGTATGTGTAGCATAGATAGCAATGTCGTTTTTTATGGCTTTAACAACCGCTCTTTTGACATAATTATCTGGTTTTAAGTTTTTAAGTCCACTAAAAATAATAGGGTGGAAGGCCACTATTAAATTACAATTTTTAGTTATAGCTTCATCGACAACATTTTCTAGACAATCTAAGGTTACTAAAACACCTTTTATTTCTGTATTAGAATCGCCAGTCAATAGACCTGTGTTATCAAAATCTTCAGCATAATGTCTTGGAGCTAATTGTTCAATATAGGAAAGGACTTCTTGGATTTTCATGAATACGATTTAAAAAGCTAAAGATAAAATTAACCTACTTTTGAAACATGCAATCGTTAAGAAATTTATTATTTCCGTTTTCAATACTATATAATGGTATCACTCGAGCTCGTAACTGGGCATTTGACAATGGTTATCTTACTCAAGAAACTTTTGATATACCAGTGATAGCAGTAGGCAATTTGAGTACTGGAGGAACTGGTAAGACTCCTATGATAGAATGGTTGATAGAACATTATAAAGGAAATCAAATTGCAGTTCTAAGTCGTGGTTATGGACGTGAGACTAAAGGTTACATTGAAATAGAAAATCATCATACAGCCGCTCAAGTAGGTGATGAGCCATTGCAAATTAAATTAAAGTATAATGACGCCATCATAAGTGCAGTTTGTGAGAAAAGAGTAGATGGTATTATAGAGTTATTAAAAAATCACTCTATAGATATTATTTTGTTAGATGATGCTTTTCAACATAGATATGTGAAGGCTAGTCATTATATTTTACTCACTAGTTATGACAGGCTTTATTCAAATGATTATTTATTGCCAGCAGGCAATTTAAGAGAATCTAGAAAAGGAGCTAACCGTGCTCACACGATTGTTGTTACTAAGTGTCCAGAAAATCTTTCTCAAGCAGAAATGGATTCTATGATACAACAGCTAAAACCTTTGAAGAATCAGAAGGTTTATTTTTCTACTATTGAATATGAAAAAAGGGTATCTCAATCTAATAGATCTATTTTGTTAGATGAGTTAAAGTTTGATAAGATTACGGCGGTTACCGGTATAGCAAAACCAGCACCTTTCATAAATTTCTTAAAGAAACAATTTGAAGTTGAGCATCTAGAATATGGTGATCATCACCGCTTTCGCGAAAGCGAAATTGACATCATTGCTGCTCAAGATATCGTTATTACGACCGAGAAAGATTATACTAGACTGTCGCCATGGGACGTGCCAAAAGTATATTATTTACCTATGAAGATAAGGTTTTTAGGAGAAGAGCCCCAATTTATAGTACTTGATAATTAGTAAATGCTTTTTGAATTTTTTCAAAAAACTCATCCATTTTAAACGGCTTAGGGATTATGTCATCAAAACCTATTTGATACAGTTCTTTCTCTGAATCATTTAAAGTGACAGCAGTTAAGGCTATAATAGGAATCTCTCTATTGAGTTTACGTATTTCAGTAGTTGCTTTTTTACCGTCCATTACAGGCATATGTATATCCATTAAAATCAGGTCATATTCTGTCTCTTGTACCTTTTGTAATGCCTCTGCACCATGATTTGCGACATCGCAGTTAAAATTCTTGCCTTCAAGAATTTTACGAGTAATCATCTGGTTAATTTTATTATCTTCTACTACTAGGATTCTTTTTTCTAAGTGTTCTCCAGGAGCGAGAGGCTTTTCACTTAAAACTTCATTTATGGAAGTGGTCTTAACTGGTGCGACTATCTCAGAAGGCTCAGACGGGAAAACTACTTCTTTATCAGATGTATACTTTGGTTTTGAGATTGATTTTACAGGTTGATAGTCATCATAAAATTTATTAGAGTCTGGTAAATCAAACCATATATCAAATGAAAAGATACTACCGCGTCCTAATTTACTATCTAATTTGATGTCGCTTTGCATTAATTCAACTAGATTTTTTACGATAGCTAATCCTAGCCCAGTACCACCATATTCTCTTGTTGTGCTAGATTCTTCCTGTGCAAAGTTTTCAAAGATGGCAACTTGCTTCTCCTCGGATATTCCTTTACCGTTATCTTCAACTTCAAATCTGATAAGACAACGATCATCAACTTGCTTTACTCGATTTGCTCTAATCCAAATATTCCCGTTTTGAGTGAATTTTATGGCGTTACCTATAAGATTAATTAATATCTGAGTGATTTTTACTGGATCACCATTAATGCGACTAGGTATTGCATCATCAAATTCTAATTGAAGTTGATTATTGCGGTCTCTAGATTGACTTTCTAATGACGTGGTAAGGTCTTGAATACGTTTTTTAAGACTAAAAGGGATAGATTCTAATTCTACCTTATTAGCTTCAAGTTTATTGAAGTTAAGTATGTTGTCAATTAAGGATAACAAGTACTCACCAGACGATTGTAAGGTCTCTAAGTGTTCTTTCTGATCAGATCTAGGTGTGTTCTCTAATAATAGGTGAGTTAAACCTGTAACGGCGTACATAGGTGTTCTAAGTTCATGGGTGATGGTTGATAGAAAGTCTGCTTTAATTTTTGCAGCATCTTGTGCTCTATCACGCTCTTCAATCAATGATTTGTTTTTAACTACCAATGTTTTGTTTGCTCGCAACCTGAACTTATTGTTCTTAAAAAGCGACATTGTTAGTAAAGAAAGCAATGTCAGTAAAACAAAAAATAAAATATTTGTATAATCGTGTCTATCTAGGTCTTTTTGCTTTTTTGCAAGTTCAACTTTTAAATTTTCATTCTCTTTATTTCTTATAGCTAGTGCATTGCCGCTATCACCGTTTTTGTCTATAGATTCCTTAAGTTCAATATAACGATCCATATACTCTAGACCTTTTTGATAGTCGCCTTGTGCACGAGCAATTGAGGATTTAAGGCTGTAGGTTTCTTGTTCAGTGGTTATGAAGCCATAGTTTTTACTGATTCTAAGGGCTTCATTAGTTGCAGCATTTGCCTCATCTAGTTCTTGTTTTTCAAAATAGGCTTTAGCTAATCCAAGTGTCGCTTGTGATTCATAGAAGTGTAATTGTTGTTTTTGCAGTAACGGTATTACATTCCTGAAACCATTTACGGTCTCATATAAATTTTTAGTTTCAAGATTGAGCTGAGCTCTTAAAAATAATTGTAGAGCTCTCAACTCTTGATTTGAAGAATTTTGTATTAAAATCTTAGCACTATTAAGGGTTTGATCGGCATCAATAATCTTTTTATTTTTAATTAAAAGATTAGATTTCAGCAAGTATAACCTTATTTGGCTGTCGGATTTTTCAGGAATAAGTTGTTCAATGTCTGATAACTTAAGCTCTGCAAGATCTAATTGATTACAAATTAAAAAATACTCTGCCTGGACTAATTGAGTACTAGCAAATAATGAAGAGTCTTTTGCTATTTCTATGGCACTAGAAACAATATCCTGAGCTTTTTCATAGTCTGTCTTTTGTAGAGCTAAACGTGCTTTTTCGAGCATCGCTTCTACTGCAATCTGTTGACTGTTAATAGATAACGAGGCGTCATCATCGCTTTGAGCGAGGCATAGTCCACCCAATAAAAGGGCGAATAATAGTAGTATTTTATTAATTGGAGAGATAAAGTACTTATTAGTAAACACACAAATATAGAATTACGCTCGTTAAAAGCCTTAAAACCTGTCAATTTAGCTACTTAAGAGTGTATTTCGTCGATGTTTTTAATGATCTGAAGCGTGACCTGTTAACATAGGTAATAAAAATACGGTACAACGGGATTTTTAGGTCTCAATTATTTATTTAAAAACCTGTTTTATTTGGTTAGCTTATTTTGATAACCAAATCTTTTAATCGATTACTATAACCGCTCTCATTATCATACCAGCCTATTACTTTAATAAGTTTTCCTATTACAGAAGTCATTTGAGAGTCAAATATACACGAGTAAGGGTTGCCAGAAATATCAATGGAAACTAAAGGTACGTCAGTGTAAGAAAAGGTGTTAGGATTTGCTTCTGCGAAAGCGAGAAAGGCAGCATTAACTTCATCGATACTTGTGTCTCTTTTTACATTAATAGTCATGTCTGTAAGGCTGCCATTAGGAACTGGTACTCGTATACCACAGCCACCTATCACGTCACTAAGATGAGGGAATATTTTAGTAAGTGCTTTTGCTGCTCCAGTAGTAGTAGGAACTATGGATTGTCCAGCTGCTCTTGCGCGTCTTAAATCATTATGCGGTTGGTCATGCAGGCTTTGGTCAGAAGTGTAACTATGTACCGTGGTGATATATGCTTGTTCAACTCCACATAACTCGTCTAAAACTTTAATAAAAGGAGCTGCATTGTTAGTTGTACAACTAGCATTAGATAATATGACATCATCTTCATTTATTACATGGTCATTAACACCTAATACGACTGTTTTTATATCATCATCTACTGGTGGCGCACTTAAGATCACTTTTTTTGCACCAGCATCACGATGCTTTTGTAATTGCGCTAGCGTTTTAAATTTACCTGTAGATTCTATCACGACATCAACACCTGTCCAGTTAAGGTCTTCTAAATTTTTATGATGTGTAAATAATATCGATTTATCGTTGATAACTATTGAGTCCTCTGTATAAGTTACATCATGTGATAAAGTTCCATGAATAGAGTCATATTTCAATAGGTGTGACATGATACGATTAGAAGCTAAATCGTTTATAGCAACAACTTCTATTATATGATCGTCATTTAGAACGGTTCTCAAAAATGTACGACCGATGCGACCAAATCCATTAATAGCTACTTTAATCTTTACCATGTATCGTGCAAATTGGTCTTGATGTTACGTTGTGTGTTGTTCAAATAATTATCTAAAATAAATCCTATTACCATGCCTATCAAAAAACCGAATATGATACTTATGTTAGATATTAATGGAATTAATAATCCTGCAAAACATCCTATAGTTGTGTATTGATAGGAGTCTTTAATTCTTAGCATGTTTTGCATAAAAAGAAGTGTAGATTTCAAACTCTCTTTTACTACTTTTCTTTCGATATTAGAATCGCTTATACGACACAACTGTACTTCAAGTTCTTTATTAAGAATATCTAATTCATTTTGATTTAGATCCAGATTCTTAACTTCGATAAGAAGTTCATTCCATTTATCAAGTAATTTTAAAGACTTGCGATCAGTGGTTAATACTCGATAAGAGTTTATAGTTTGTTGTGCTTCTTCTATTCTCATTATCAATATACTTTGATATATTAGTGTAAGTGGAGTAGATTAAGTTACGTATTTTGATGCTTAAAGGCAAAAAATTATAAAATGTGTTTATGAGCTTTATAAGAACTTCTCACTAGAGCACCGCTTTCCACATGGCGGAAGCCCATCTCTAAGCCTATCGTTTCATATTTCTTAAATTGCTCTGGTGTTATAAACTCTTTTACTGGCAGGTGTTTTTTAGAAGGTTGTAGATACTGACCTATAGTCACTACATCTACATTATTATCGCGCAAATCTTTCATTACTTGAATCACTTCTTCTTCACGTTCACCTAGACCCAGCATAATACCAGATTTTGTTCTATTAATACCTTGCTCTTTTAAATAGCGTAGTACTTCTAGACTGGTGTCATATTTTGCTTGGATACGTACCTCGCGAGTTAAACGACGGACCGTTTCCATGTTATGAGAAACTACCTCTGGATTAGCCTCTACAATACGATCTATGTTGCGCTTATTACCTTGAAAATCTGGTATTAATGTTTCTAGAGTTGTTTCTGGATTCATGCGGCGTATAGCAGCCACGGTTTCTTTCCATATAATAGAACCCATGTCTTTTAAATCGTCACGATCTACACTGGTTACAACAGCGTGTTTAATACCCATTAATTTAATAGATCGTGCAACTTTCTCTGGTTCTGCCCAATCAATATCATCTGGGCGACCTGTTTTAACACCACAAAATCCACATGATCTTGTACACGTGTTACCTAATATCATAAAAGTGGCAGTACCTTCAGTCCAGCATTCACCCATGTTAGGGCAACTACCCGAAGTACATATGGTATGTAAATCATATTTATCAACCAGACCACGTAATTCTTTATATTTCTTCCCTACAGGAAGCTTAACGCGTAACCATTTAGGTTTCCCTTTTGCAGGTGGCGCGATGGATTCTTTTACTGTATTCATACTACAAATTTAGGTATAAAGCTTTTGTGAGAAGTATTGTAGTCGTTAAAAATCTGTCAAACTGACTATTTCCAGCGTTTTGGTGGTTTTCCTGCGTTGGTGAAGAAAAGTCCTAGTTGCGTAAAGACTAGAAGTATTTCTAAAAAGGGTATAAATGGTATAATATCGCTTTCGCGAAAGCGAGATAAACCTTTCCCTACAACTAACCAGATAATGGTGTATCTTAAAATCACTAATCCTAGGATATACAACCAATTGATCCCAAATATAAAGCCTACTATTGAAGCTATAAAGAAGCCAATCTGAGAGAAAAAATAAAGTCCTAATAAGAATTTATGTTTGCCTTTATAATGAGAAGCAGTATTGATATGGCGGCGTTTTTGAGTCCACCATTTAGTCCATGTGTTTTTAGGAGTGCTTACTGTAAATGCGTCGGGTTCGATAATTACTGAGGTATTATCCTTAGTAGCTGCTTGATTTACAAAAAGATCATCATCACCACCTAGTACCTTCATGTGATCTATGAAACCGCTGACGTTATAAAATTGCTTTGAGGTGTAAGCTAGATTGCGACCTACTCCCATATATGGATTCCCGTGCAATGCATAACTCATATACTGTATGGCAGTTATGCCAGTTTCATATCTAATTAGAGCATTAAGAATTGAATACTTTTTTTTCTCATAACCACCGTAACCTAATACAATACTTTTATGATTAGTAAAGCCGCTGGCCATAGTTTTTAACCAGTTATTACTTGCCGGTTTGCAATCTGCATCTATAAAGATTAGATTTTCATTAATGGCCTTTTTGATGCCTAGAGTAAGTGCGTATTTTTTATTTCCCCAAAAACTTTCGTTATTAACAACATCTACCTTTTTAACTCTGGCATCTAGATCTTGAAAATGCTCTATAACCTCTAATGTGTCATCAATAGAAGCGTCATTGATTAATATGATTTCAAAGTTAGGATGAGTTTGCTGTAGTAGTAAGGGAACTAGTGTTGTGAGGTTATCTTGTTCATTTTTTGAACATACAATAACAGATACTGCATCTTGAGATGTGTTATTTAGAGATGATTTATAAAAACCAACTCGAGCCAAAAAGAAATAATATATTATATTAATAAGCACAAATCCCGCCAGGACTATAAACGCTATGCCTATTTCCATCTTTTAATTAAGATTCTAAAGATGGGTTTTTACAATCTTGCTCTTCGGGTAATTTACCGCACATACCGCAAGCTTCACCATCCTTATTAAGAAAAGGGCTTTGACTAGCACAAGTTCCTGCAAATTTCCCGTCTTTTTTTGCCCATATCTTGATAGCTATTCCCGCAACTGCAAGAGCTAATATACCTATAGTAATAAAGAGTAATTCCATAGTGCAAATTTAAGAATAATAAGTGATGTATTCTTAATTCTGAATTAAATTCACTTCAGTTTCAATAGTGATTCCATATCTGTTTTGAACCATCGATTGGATTTCTTTTGCAAGTGCAATTATTTCTTGTCCGCTAGCATTACCATGGTTTACTAGAACTAACGCTTGTTTATCATGTACACCAGCATCACCACGTCGTTGACCTTTAAAACCACATTGATCTATAAGCCAGCCAGCAGGTACTTTTACTTGCTTTTCATTTACTGGGTAATGCGGTATAGATGGATGCATTCTTATAAGGTCTTCATAATAACTTTTTTCAATAATAGGATTTTTGAAAAAACTACCGCTATTACCTATCACTTTTGGATCAGGTAATTTGCTGCTCCTTATATTAATTACAGCTTGTGCAACAGATTGTATGGATGGCTCTATTTGTAGGTTCTCTAATTCGTTTAGGATTGCACCATAACTAGTTTTGAGCTGGTAATCATTTGTCTTTGTGATATCTGTAAGCTTAAAAGTTACGGACGTTATTACATATTTGCCTAAAGCTTTATTCTTAAAGATGGATTCTCTGTAACCAAATTTACAATCTTCTAAATGGAGTGTTTTTACATCACCTGTTTTAATATTCATAACGGTGCATGAAACAAAAGTATCCTTTAACTCCACTCCATATGCACCTATATTTTGAATAGGAGAGGTGCCTACATTACCAGGTATGAGAGCCATGTTCTCAATTCCAGCCCAATTATTTTCAATGCAAAAAATGACAAAGTCATGCCAGTTTTCTCCTGCCATTGCTTGTACAAACACATGTTCATTATCTTGTTTCAATAAATCTATTCCTTTAAGATTTACATGAACAACAGGTCTTTCAATATCATTAAGTAGTAACATATTACTACCGCCACCTAAAAGAAATACTTCCTTATTGTAATAATAAGCAAGCACTTCTCTAAGTTGCTTTATAGTAGATACAGATGTATATGCTTTTGCAAAAGCATATATTCCAAAGGTGTTGTACTCCTTAAGAGAGAAGTGTGATCTTATTTCAATCACGCGTTATATGCTTTAAGAGCTTCTGCTAAGATTTGAACTGCTTTTATTAAAGATTCTTTTTCAAGAACGTAAGCGATTCTGATTTGATTTTTACCTACACCAGGAGTGCTATAAAAACCAGCTGCTGGAGCTACCATTATAGTTTCATTATCTAATTGAAAAGATTCTAGCATCCATTGGGCAAATGCATCTGTATCATCAACAGGTAATTGAGCAACACAATAAAATGCACCACCTGGATTTGCAACTTCTACACCTGGTATGTTTTTAAGGCCTGCTATAAGGATATCTCTACGCTCAATATATTCTCCTATAACCTCGTTAAAGTAAGCTTGTGGAGTATCTAGAGCGGCTTCGGCAGCAATTTGAGCAAATGTTGGAGGACTTAATCTAGCTTGAGCAAATTTCATAGCTGTAGCCATGACCTCTTTATTTTTAGAAACCATACATCCTATACGAGCACCACACATACTATATCTTTTAGATACAGAATCAATCATTATGGCATGTTGTTCTAAACCTGGTATATTCATTACTGACAGATGCTCACGACCATCATATGCAAACTCTCGATAGACTTCGTCAGCCACTAAGAATAAATCATGTTTTTTTACTAGCGCTGCTAGTTGATTCATCTCATCTTGGGTGTATAAGTAACCAGTTGGGTTACCAGGATTACAAATTAGAATTGCTTTAGTATTATCGGTAATAAGTTTTTCAAAATCACTTATAGAAGGTAATGCGAAATTATTTTCAATTTTAGTAGATATAGGTTTTACTGTAACACCACTTGCTGTTGCAAAACCATTATAGTTTGCATAAAAGGGTTCTGGTATGATTACCTCATCTCCGTAATCGCATATGCTACCCATAGTGAACAACAGTGCTTCACTACCACCTGTAGATACAATCACGTCATCTATAGTTAATCCCATTTTTATTTTATTGTAATGAGCAACTAATTTTGTACGATACGACTCGTTTCCAGCACTATGACTATATGCTAGAATTTCCATGTCAGTGTCTTTTACCGCTTGTATAGCTTGATTAGGTGTTTTTATATCTGGTTGACCTATGTTCAGAGGATAGATATGTATTCCTCTTTTTTTTGCTGCTTCTGCAAACGGAACTAGTTTTCTAACCGGTGAAGATGGCATTTTGGCACCTTTGTGGGATATTGCTGGCATGTATTTCTATTTTGTTTTGCAAATGTAATACGACTAAGGTCTATATAAAAACGATTATGATTTCCTTATATTTATGTTTTATGAAAAATTATTTGATTGTTCTGTTTCTAGTATTCTTTGGCTACAATATTAAAGCGCAAGAAAACTTAGGATTTATTTTAAATAATGATGTAAAAAAAGAAATTATACCTTTTGAACTGGCGTCTAATTTAATTATTGTGCCTGTTCAAGTAAATGGTGTACTACTTAATTTTATTGTGGATACCGGATCTACAAGAACAGTTGTTTTTGATTTTAAAGGAATTGATACCTTGAACATTAAAAAAGAAAAGATTGTTAGATATTCAGGTAAAAAAAATAATGTTGATTTTGTGGAGGCCTATTTCAGTGACAATAATATCATCACTATAGGACGTGGATTGATTGATTCAAGTGCCGAAATAGTAGTTATGAAGCAATCAAACTCTTATTTTGTTGAGCGATTAGGAATGAACGTTAATGGAATTTTGGGGACAGATTTTTTTAAAAAATATATAATTAAGATTGATTACGTCTCACAAAACATATATGTGTTCAATCGAAAATTCAAATTACCTAGGAATGTTAGAAAAGCAAAATTTGAGCCAATCAAATTAATAAAGGGAAAGCCGTATATCAATGGTGAAATTGCTAACAATAATAGTGTCCTAATAACTGATGTTCTTATTGATACTGGAAGTAGCGACTCATTATGGCTACATGAAATTGATTCTTTAAACTTTAGTTATCCTAGGTCAGGTTTCAATGATTATTTAGGATATACATTAACCGGCGAGATTTATGGTCGCAGGTCAAAGTTAGATCAACTCTCAATATCTGGATTTAAAATGGAAAGACCAACGGTTTCATTTCCAGATTATAAAAAATCATTAGGGATGAGGGCAAATAAAAATGTAACTAACAATAGCAATGGTTCTATTGGCGGTGAAATCCTGAGACGCTTTGATGTAATTTTTGACTTTGAAAACCAACTAATTTCTTTAAGTCCAAATTCTAATTTTAATGATGGCTTTTATTATAATATGGCAGGTATTCAATTAAAAGTTGAAGGCATGAATTTAGTAGTTACCAGAGAGAAGGGTTTTTGGGCAAAAAGCTTTTATCGAAATGATGGATAAGAAAACCAATCAGTTTCTAATACAACTAAGTTAATTTATGAATTTTCCCCCAATGTTATCGTATCTGAAGTTAGAAGTAATTCACTTGCTGAAATTGCAGGCATCAGAAAAGGAGATTTAATATTAAAAGTCAACTCAACTAAAAGCAGAAATATGACTTTACAATCTATTAATAAGAAATTTTATACGAACCCATATAGCAATTTAAAACTAACAGTAAAAAGAGGAGAATCAACTTTAAACTTTAATTAATTCCCCTAATAGAATGATTTTACATCTTCATTTTCTCTTCTTCGTCATTATTGTCTGTACTTGCAGGTAATACTTCACCAACTAAGTTTAAAGGGATAAGTTTCTCTTTTGTATTTGTATTTGCTGTAATAGTTTTAACGATTGGCCCTACTTTTTCAGTGTCATATTTTACTTTAATTTCACCTTTTTCTCCAGGAGCTATAGGTTCTTCTGGTTGAGCTACGATATCACAATTACATGCTGAATAGATATTATAGATTTTTAAAGGGTGTTCACCAGTATTAGTAAAGGTGAAAGTGCGCACACCGTTACTGCCTTTTTCTATTTTACCATAGTCTATTGTTGTTTCAACAAATTTTACTGTAGTTGTTTTGTCAAGAGTAGATTCATCTTGTGCATTTATGAATTGCGCAAAACCGATTGCTATTAATAAAAAGAAGATATTTTTCATTTTCGTATTTCTTTATCGTGAATAAAAGTAATTATTACTACTTAAAGCCTCTGTTAATGATGTGTATAATTTAAGTAAATAGTACTTTTGTCGATGAAATTTCAAAAACTAAGCCAAAAATGTCCTTAGCAGCAAAATATGATTCAAAAACCACAGAAGATAAGTGGTATCAGTACTGGATGGAGAATGATTTTTTTAAATCAGTTCCAGACGAGCGTGAAAGTTATACGATTGTCATTCCACCACCTAATGTTACAGGTGTACTGCATATGGGTCATATGCTTAATAATACAATTCAAGATGTCCTTATAAGAAGGGCACGTTTAAAAGGTTATAATGCATGTTGGGTGCCTGGTACAGACCATGCATCGATAGCTACAGAGGCAAAAGTTGTTAAGAAACTTAAAGAACAAGGCATTGATAAAAATGACTTGAGTAGAGAAGAGTTTCTTGCACATGCTTGGGACTGGACAGAAGAGTACGGTGGTATTATTCTGGAGCAACTTAAAAAATTAGGGGCCAGTTGTGATTGGTCTCGTACTAAATTTACGCTCGATGACGACATGTCAGCTTCTGTAATCAAGGTCTTTGTAGACTTATACAATAAAGGTATGATTTATCGTGGTTTCCGTATGGTAAATTGGGATCCAGAGGCAGAGACTACTCTTAGTGATGAAGAGGTGATTTATGAAGAACGTAATGGTCACTTATACCATTTAAAATATCAGATTAAAGGAAGCAATGATTTTATTTCAATTGCAACCACACGTCCCGAGACTATCCTAGGAGACACAGCAATCTGCGTACATCCAGATGATGATCGATATACAGATCTAGTAGGTAAAACAGTTATCGTACCTATTGTAAATCGTGAGATTCCTGTGATCGCAGATGAATATGTCGATATGGAGTTTGGAACAGGAGCACTAAAGATTACTCCTGCACATGATGAAAACGATAAGAAGATAGGAGAGACGCATAAATTAGAAGTAATTGATATATTCAATGCAGACGCGACTTTAAATAGCTATGGATTGCATTATGCAGGTAAAGATCGATTTCTTGTGCGTAAAGAAATATCCAATGAGCTCGAGGAAAAAGGCTTCTTAATTAATAAAGAAAACCATGTTCATAAAGTAGGAACTAGTGAACGTACTGGAGCTGTAATTGAGCCACGATTGAGTGATCAATGGTTTTTAAAAATGGAAGACCTTGCGCAGCCTGCAATTAAAGCAGTGCGTGAGGATATAGTAGAATTATTACCAGCAAAATTTAAGAGTACTTATTTTCACTGGATGGAAAATGTACGCGATTGGAATATTTCACGTCAATTAATGTGGGGACAACGTATACCAGCTTATTTCTATGGCGATGGTAAGGAAGATTTTGTAGTTGCTACCTGTATTGAAGATGCGATTACGCTTTCGCGAAAGCGAACTAATAATGACAACCTGCAAGCATCAGATTTACGTCAGGAAAATGATGTTCTCGATACATGGTTCTCTAGTTGGTTATGGCCTATAAGTGTGTTTAATGGTGTGCTTGAGCCAGAAAATGAAGAGATCAATTACTATTATCCTACTAGAGATTTAGTGACAGGCCCAGATATTTTATTCTTTTGGGTTGCACGTATGATAGTTGCCGGATATGAATTAAGAGATGAGAAACCATTTGACAAAGTATATCTAACGGGATTAGTACGTGATAAACAACGTCGTAAAATGTCGAAATCTCTCGGTAATTCTCCAGATGCTCTAGGGTTAATAGAGAATTATGGAGCAGATGGTGTTAGAGTAGGACTTTTATTGAGTGCTGCTGCAGGAAATGATATTATGTTTGATGAAGACCTATGCCAGCAAGGTAAGAGCTTTGTAAATAAAATGTGGAATGCCTATCGGTTAATTGATGGATGGGAAGTTGATGAAACACTATCTCAACCAGCACATGCTCTACAAGGTTTAAACTGGTATAAATCGAGATTTGCTCAAGTCTTAAATGAGGTCGAGGACCACTATTCTAAATATAGAATAAGCGATGTGCTCATGACGAGCTATAAGTTAATATATGATGACTTTTGTGGTTGGTTACTTGAAATTATAAAACCAGAATATCAAAAACCTATAGATCCTAAAACACTTTTTGAGGTAATTGCACTTTTTGAAGATAATTTGAGGTTAATGCATCCATTTACTCCTTTTATTACTGAAGAGTTATGGCAATCGATTGCCGCTAGAGATGTAAAAGATGCTTTGTGTATTAACACTTGGCCAGTTGCTGATGCGATAAATCAATCATTATTAAATGATTTTGAACTGGTTCAAGATGTGATTTCTGGAATAAGAACTGTACGTAAGGAAAAGCAAATAAGCTTTAAGAATGAGATTACCTTGAACGCCATTAATAATGAGGAGTTGTCAGGTGAATATGACAGTCTTATTATGAAAATGGGTAACGTTTCTCAAATACATCTAGTTGAAGAACAAGTAAGTGGTGCGGCTAGTTATCGTGTGAAGTCTAATGAGTATTTCATACCGTTAGAAGGAAATATAGATGTCGCTGCAGAAATTGAAAAACTGTCTGGAGAGCTTAAGAGAGCTCAAGGGTTTTTAATTGGTGTTCAAAAGAAGCTAGGAAACGAAAGGTTTGTTAATAATGCTGCCGTTGAGATAGTTGATAAGGAAAAACAAAAAGAAGCTGATACACTTGCAAAAATTGAAACAATAGAGGCTAGTATGAAAGCTTTGAAAGGATAGGTTATCCTACTTTAATAATATTTGAAAACGACCTTTAATTAATAAAGGTCGTTTTTTATATTTAAGACTTTTAAGTAAATATGATACAACTCAAATTTCCGATAATATTAATTTCAGGTAAGGAGTCATTTATAGAGCATCCGTTGGTGATTTTAATATTTGCTGTGTTAATTCTTATCGGTCTGGTAAAAGGAACTATTTGGCTTATGAGATATCTTTTGAAGCCAATTGAAAAGAAAAATAAGGATGTCTAGAAGGTTACCACGGTTTAGGATATAAATCCTCAATGATTTTTATGTATCTCTCTTTAGCATCTTCTTTGGTGATTTGTTGAACTTGTATAATAGCATTCATTTTAAATGCGCTGCGCAAATCATTAGTTTCAAAACTGCGATTATTAACATAAGGTTCATCAATAGCTCTTTTGTAATAAGCATACAAATGCAATTGAAGTTCAAGAGGAACTAATGATTGTTCTTCTTGACTAGCTTTTTCAAATGCAGCTTGAAACTTTTTATTGAGTTCTTCCTTAGTCATTAAAATTGCGCTAACACGGTAATACCACCTTTTACTTTTTGATTCAATTCTACATTTACAGGAGTATCTATCGGTAGATAAACGTCTACTCTTGAGCCAAATTTAATGAAGCCACTTTCACTTCCTTGTGCAACGTCATTATTTTCAACAGCATAATTAACGATACGTTTTGCTAGAGCACCTGCTATTTGACGATGCATTACTTGTTTACCGTTCTTGTGATCAACAACAACGGTTGTACGTTCATTTTCTTCACTGGCTTTAGGATGCCAGGCTACTAGATATTTTCCTGGATGATATTTACTATAACTCACTTTACCGCCTATAGGATACCTTGTGACATGGACATTAATGGGTGACATGAAGACAGATATCATTAAACGTTCACCTTTAAAATATTCATTTTCTTGAACCTTTTCTATGACTACAACTTTTCCATCTACAGGAGATACTATAGTCTTGTCATCTAGTATTGTCGCTCTCTTTGGATTTCTAAAGAACTGTAAGATGATAATTAAAAAAACTAATCCTAGGGCAATTAACGTGTAGGAAAGCCAGTTAGGCATATCGATTTGTGTTGCTATTGCAGTAAGCATACCAGCAACGGCTATTCCTATTAATATAGAAATGGTTCCTTCTTTATGAAACATAGTTGAGTATTGTGAAAAATAAGTAAGCAAATGGTGCTGCAAATATAATACTGTCCATCCTATCAAAGATACCTCCATGGCCAGGCATTATACTTCCGCTATCTTTAACTGCAGCTTGTCTTTTGATCTTAGACTGAATTAAATCACCTATAGTCCCAAAGAAAGCTACGATGAAAGCTAGTACAATCCATTGCCATAAACCATAAACACCAACATAATAGTGTAGAGCAACTCCAGCGAGAAGTGCCATTACTAATCCGCCTAAAAACCCTTCAATAGTCTTTTTTGGAGAAATACGTTCTAATAATTTGTGTTTACCAAAGTTCTTTCCAGTGATGTAGGCAAAGCTATCATTAACCCATATGATGCTGAAAATACCTATCAGTAATTCAGGTTTGTATTCTTCTACAACATCTGGTATTAAAGCTAGAAATAAGCTACTACCTATTAAATAAAGTAGCGCTATAATATGTTTTTTTGTATTAAATAAGGGTATTCTATTCAATAAAACTAAATCCCTAATTAGATAAACGTTTACCAGTAGTGTTGCGCCTAATAAGCTATAGATTGCATAGTTGTAATAGGGTTGATAAATGGCAGGCCAATCATACCAGACTAGCAAAATATAGCTGATAGGTAGCATTGGATAAATCAATAACTGTTTTAACCGTATCATTGGCATTAATTCGATCAAACAAATAAATGCAAAAACACAAAATAGCAGAATAAAAACATCCCTAGAGTATAAGGCGCTTAAAACTACTAATGAAACATACATGATTCCTGAAACGGAACGTACTAATAATTCACGCATCTTATAAATCTTCTAATAATATGAGGTAGACACGTTTGTTAGGGACACCATAGTTCATAAGATCTTTTTTCTCTTGAACCTTAGGTTCTTCAAAGTTTTTAAGTGTTGTGATATTAGTGGGAATGTTTGATCCGCTGCGATGTTTTATACCTCTCAATCCTTCACCGATGGATTCAACAATCTGACTTGCTGTAGCCAGCACGATCATTGTCTCTGGAAAATCAACCGGTTTCTTTTCTTTTAATTGATTAGAAGAAAATAAAATAGCCCCATTATCCGAAATAATATACTCACAAGTGGTCAAGAAAAAACTACAATCTTCATGTACATCAGAAAAACATAGGTTGAATCCATTAAAACGATTTCTTAAATTCAAATCAGTACAAAGTACATTAGTTTCAAAGAAATCGTGTTCTACAAGAACATCTTCAAAATTAGCTTGCACTTCAGACTCATCTAGAGAATAGAGAAACCTACCGCCTTGAGTAGTAAAGTTATGTATAAACCTTTCATCCAATGGAAGTTTTTCCTCTGGCATGTATTTAGAGCGCCCAGTATCCTTGTTCTGAGAAGACTCAGAATCAGAAGATTTTTTGAAGAGTTTTTTAAAAATACTCATCTATGTTAGACGCGTTAATATTAGGGACTAGGTAAATATACTTACTAATTACAGTAGTTACAAACTATTCTTCTTCCTCCTTTGAATTAGATGTCGGCGCAATTGTCCTTGTCGATGACTTTAAAGCAACTGCTTCCTCCTTAATAAATGGTCGTTTTCCAAAAATGTTTTCTAAATCATCTTTAAAAATAACTTCCTTTTCAAGCAGTACTTCTGCTAATTGAGTTAACTTATCCTTATTTTCTTCAAGAATTTGAATGGCTCTTTGATACTGAGCTTCAATGATTTTAGAGATCTCTTGATCAATTATGACAGCTGTTTCTTCACTATACGGTTTAGACATGCTGTATTCTTGTTGACCACTAGAATCGTAATAGGTAATATTACCAACCTTTTCATTTAGACCATATATGGTCACCATAGCACGAGCTTGTTTAGTGACCTTTTCTAGATCACTTAAAGCACCCGTAGATATATTATTAAAAATAACCTTCTCTGCAGCACGTCCACCCATTGTCGCACACATTTCATCCAGCATTTGTTCAGGACGTACAATCTGTCTTTCTTCTGGTAAATACCAAGCAGCACCTAGTGATTGACCACGTGGTACAATTGTAACTTTTATTAAAGGAGCAGCATGCTCAGTCATCCAACTTACCGTTGCGTGACCAGCTTCGTGATAAGCAATAGTCTTTTTCTCTGACGGTGTGATAAGTTTATTCTTCTTTTCTAGTCCACCTACGATACGGTCTACTGCGTCTAAAAAATCTTGTTTATCAACTGCTTTTTTACCTTTTCTTGCAGCAATAAGAGCAGCTTCATTACAAACATTTGCAATGTCAGCACCAGAGAAACCAGGCGTTTGTTTTGCAAGGAATGAAGTGTCTAACTCATTATCAACCTTTTTAAGAGGTCTTAAGTGAACTTCAAAAATTTCTTCACGTTCATTCACGTCAGGTAGGTCAACATAGATCTGTCTGTCAAAACGACCAGCGCGCATTAATGCCTTATCTAAAATGTCTGCACGGTTAGTTGCTGCTAATACGATCACGTTGGTGTTAGTACCAAAACCATCCATTTCAGTAAGAAGTTGGTTAAGAGTATTCTCACGTTCGTCGTTAGATCCAGAGAAATTAGATTTCCCTCTTGCTCGTCCTATAGCGTCTATCTCATCAATAAATATGATTGAAGGAGATTTTTCTTTTGCTTGTTTAAATAAATCTCTAACACGACTAGCACCGACACCTACAAACATTTCTACAAAATCAGATCCACTTAATGAGAAGAAAGGAACCTTTGCCTCACCGGCAACCGCTTTTGCTAGCAATGTCTTACCAGTACCTGGAGAACCTATCAATAATGCTCCTTTTGGTATTTTACCACCTAATGAGGTGTATTTTTCTGGGTTTTTCAAAAAGTCAACAATTTCTTGTATTTCTTCTTTCGCACCTTCTAGACCAGCCACATCTTTAAAGGTAGTCTTTACATCAGTTTTCTGATCAAAGAGCTTAGCTTTAGATTTTCCAATATTAAAAATCTGGCCACCGCCACCACCAGCGCCACCACCACTCATACGTCGCATGATGAAGATCCATACTCCTATTAAAAGAATAATAGGTAAGAAGCTCCATATAGCATTCATGAACGTGTTGTCTTGAGTTTTATATAAAACTTTTGTTTTTAGATTACTATTCTGAACGGCTTCTTCTAGCTGTGGCTGAAAAATTTCTAAATCACCAAATTCAAATTTATATTGAGGTACCTTACCTTGATTCATTGCGCTAGGCTTCAAAGCATCTTTATGCTTTGTCTCGTTACTTAGGGCTTCTTTGGTAAGAAATACTTCTGCATACCTGCCATTCCATACGATAACTTCCTTTACATCTCCGTCTTCTAAATAAGAAAAGAATTCGGATTTGTTAGTTTCTTTTGGAGAGTTGACAGCGTCGCTTATCAATGAGTAAGCTAGAAATGCAAGTACTATAGGTACCGCAATCCACCATACACTAAATTTAGGTTTTCCGCCTCCTGGTAAAATAGGTTTGCTATTTCCAGGTTTTTGATTTGATTTATTTTGTTCAGACATTAGCTTGTATAATCTTGTTATTAGTAAGTACTTTCTACCATTGTAGTTTTAGCATCTCCCCATAAACCTTCTAGGTCATAATATTCTCTTACATGTTTTTGAAAAACATGTACAACAACATCAACATAATCCATAAGTACCCATTCTGCCTGTGAAGAACCTTCAACATGCCATGGGTTTTCTTGCAATTCTTTACTTACTTTTCTTTGTATGGAGTTAACGATTGCGTTTACTTGAGTGTTAGAGTTACCATTACAGATTATAAAATAGCTTGTAACAGTATTTTCAATCTCTCTTAAATCCATGATTGTGATGTCATTACCTTTCACATCTTCTATTCCAGCAATCATTTGAGCGATTAACGCATCAGTAGAAACTTTTTCTTTAGTCATCAAATATTTTTTGTTACGACAAATTTATTCTTTTTTTACCAGCAGTTTTACAAAATAAAACTTAATCTATAGATAAATAGTCACTTGCAAATAGTCAAATTACATGCCACTACATCAACAAATGATGAATTAAAAGCACGCTTACGCGAAAGCGAAACACAGCACCTAACTGCTATTTATAGTTTGTCACAGTCACAAGGTCGAGGTAATCGAGGTTCGGTATGGCATACTGAAGATGGTAAAAATCTGACATTCAGCGTTTTAGTTTCGGATAATCTATCTGGGTTAACACCGTTTAAACTGAATCAAATCGTATCTGTTGCTATGATTGAATGGCTTAAATCAGATTTAAATGTACAAGCCAAAATAAAATGGCCTAACGACATCCTGTCAGTTCAGATGAAGCTCGCCGGTATTCTAATTGAAAATACGTATCAAAAAGGTCAATGGATTCATTCTATTGTAGGTATTGGACTTAATGTAAATCAAGAAGATTTTGAAAATTTACCACGAGCAATATCTTTAAAAAATCTTACCGGTAAAAATTTTAAACTCGAAGAGCTTTTATTACAGTTTCTTTTTCATTTAGACTACGCTCTTAAAAATAGAACACAAACCATTGAAAAGTATCTTAAATTTTTATTTAAGTATCGTCAGGAAATGAATTTTAGTATTAATAATCAGGATGTGGTCGCTACCGTACATGGAGTAACAGAAAACGGTGAATTGCTCCTTCAAAAAGATGGGCAAATCACCGCTTATGATTTAAAACAAGTGCAATGGAATTATTAAAGTTTCTCTAATCCGCTAGCAAGTTGTTCTAAGAATTTTTTAATAGGACCTTTAATCATCATAGCCATCATAGCATTAAAATCACCATTAAAGATTAATTGCGCTTGAGAACCATTTGCAACCTGTTCTATGTCACAACTCAATGTAAATGCAAGTTTATCACTAGTGGAACCTAATGTGACATTTGTAAAGGGTATGGATTCTTGAAGACCTAGTTTGATTTCTGGCATACCTTTAAGACCGAATAAAAATTTGTCATCTCCATGTGTTTCAAATTTTGTATCGTCTGGCATTAATTGCTTGTAATTTTCAACTTGGGTTAAAAATTCAAATAACTCTTGCGGTGTTTTTTGTGTTTGTACCGTACGGCTTTCTAAATTCATAATATTTTATTTACCTGTCCAGGCGCTAGGATCTTTTCTCCAGCTTTTTAATAATTCAATTTCTTGCTCAGAGAAGTGTCCTGTATTTTGAGCTTGTAGTATTAAGTGATTATAATCACTTAATGTATGTAAGTTCAAGTTATATTGTTCAAAATTTTCTTGTGCAAATTCAAAGCCGTACGAAAACAGTGCCAACATACCTTTTACATTTGCGCCGCCTTCTTTTAAGGCATTAACTGCATTAAGACTACTTTTACCAGTGCTTATTAAATCTTCAATGACGACTACAGATTGACCTTCTTCTAGATGACCTTCAATTTGATTTTGACGACCGTGCTTTTTTGCCTCTGGCCTTACGTAAATAAACGGAAGATTTAAATAGTCTGCGACTAACATACCTATGCCTATAGCACCTGTTGCTACACCTGCAATAACATCTGGCTTACCATATAATTCCTCAATTTGATTAGCGAGTTGTTCTCTTAAAAAATTGCGAATCGTTGGGTATGAAAGTGTTACGCGGTTGTCACAATAAATTGGTGATCTCCAGCCGCTAGCCCAAGTAAAAGGTTCTTGTGGTTGCAATTTTATTGCTTTAATTTGCAATAATAATTCAGCCGTTTTAATTGCGATATCCTTATTTATAACCATGGCGCAAATGTATAAAGTTTTTGTGAAAGACGTCGCAATTATCGTGACATCAAATAGGGATGAATATCCCGACTATGAAGTTTTTTCTCTTAAAGATGTTGACTTGCTCAAAATCATTAAGAAAATTGAAAAAGGCAAACTCAAAAAAGTATTGCTATATTCAAAAAATGAAAAGAAGCTTTTAAAGAGACTTCATAAAAAGTTACCACTAGTCAAAGCTGGTGGTGGACTGGTTATGAATAATGAAAATAAGTTTCTATTCATTCACCGCAACGGTAAATGGGACCTTCCTAAAGGTAAGGCTAATCGATTTGAGGGAATGCGGAAAACTGCCAAAAGAGAAATAGAAGAAGAGACAGGTGCAAAAAAACTAAAAATGATTAAAAAATTAGGTCGCACCTATCATGTATTTAATAGGAAGTCTGCATTAAAACTTAAACTTACCCATTGGTATCTTCTAGAAACTAACTATTCTGGTCCATTAGAGCCTCAAGCAGAGGAAGGTATTGATATAGCTACATGGCTAGATAAAAGTGAGGCAGAAAAAGCACTGGAATCTTCTTATAGTAATATAAAAGAATTATTTCCAGATCAAACTTTAAATTTTAAGAGGAGATAGGTCTAGGTAATATTCCATTTCTTTAGCTCTAATTTCTACTTTTACATCGGGATTTAAATAAGAAAAGGTTTTAGGTAGCTCTATATGTTTAGTTAACTGTAACATTAAAGAATCTACACCTAATTCTTTAATTCCAATTGTAGCGTTTTCAAATTCTGATTTCTCGAAATTAAATACCTTGTTTTCGACATAGTTTCTGAATTCTGCTTGATCATCAATTTTCACATCTAGTGCTAGATTGGCTACAGACTGTTGTAGATTAATATCAAAAATAGTCCTCACATCATCTTCTTTTTGATCTTTTGTAAGGTCAGACGTTGTTATGATGATAAGTTCTGGCTTTTTAAATGAATTGATTAGTCTTTTTTGTAGCCCATTTCTAGTGTAAGTGATTTCATAGCTTATTAATGCGTCTGTTTGAGTGGTGTGTTCAATGTTAATATTAGTAATACCGCTCATATCGCCACTGCATATTTTTTGTTCACGATGAGACATAAAAATGCTCCATATTTCTTCAAGGTCTGCATCTCTATTATAGGTCACGTCTATAAAATCTTGAGTAATAATATTTTTTATTTCTTTATTAAGTCTCTCTTTGGTTTCTGCGTCACCTTCATAAAAAGGAATCTGAAAAACATAAGAGGTATTGTTACATTCAAAATCATCTATAAGACGAGTTGTTTTTACAGTTTCTTCTACATTTAAAGAGATAATTTCTTTGTCGTTTTTACAAGAAATAAATGCGCATGCTGCTATAAGAATAATAATATTTTTAATCATTGTAATGTACTTTATAGATTGGGTAAGTTAAATGGGCTTTTTCATAATTAGGTGATCTATCATGCAGCCATTTCAATTGTGCATAATTACTTTGAGCAAATTTATCATTTGACTTTTTAATGGAATCAAACTCCTTTTTAAGCTCTGGATTAGTTGATAGTAATTCTTTTGCAGTGCTTTCAAATACGTAGGTCGAGAAGCCCTCTTTTTGCTGTAAAATAGTATCAAAAAAATTCCATTTAAAAAAGGAATCTTGACCTTGTGGTTCTAGGGTCTCTATGATATATCTTATTCCTGGTTGAGCAGTAGGGATGATGATATCGCTTTCGCGAAAGCGTAATTCTATATCTTTACTGCTTACCACAACATTAGAGTGTGGATAATGACCTTCATATGCGCTACTAGATGTGTCGTAGTCTTCTATACGATACTGTGAAACGGTCATGGTGCTGTCTGCAGGGAAAACTTCCATCTGAATATTATTCATGCGCATTAATTCAATGATTTCCCACTGACCTTGTGGGATAACATAGAATTTTGGTACTTTTATTGAGTCTACAGCAATATAATGATTATAGTATGGTGTGTTTTTCTCAAAAGGCTGGTTGCGGTCATAGGTGAGGAGTTGCTGTCCAGTTAATTCACTGACATTGCGCAACGCTTTATAGCCTTTAAAAAGTAATGTGTCTGCTTTGGTCTTATCTACAACATGGTTGATAGTATAGAAGCTAGCATTGTTAAATTCTTTAAAAGATGAAGCTCTAGCTGTTTTTATCGCTTCCATATTTTGAGAGCCTAGGGCAATCGTCTCTTCCATTATTGCTTGTGTTCCTAGAACTCTATCTTTATAAGGCTTAAGCATATGTGTTTCTATCATAAAGCCTAAGGTGTTCCATAGGGTAGTGTATCCAGTGCTATAACGAGGATGATCCATAAATTGAGAAAATCCATTTTCTGGTGATACACCATAAACATTTACATATGGAGTCATAGCATGATTACGTTTAAGCATGCGTTGCTCTAGTTCTTTTTGTAAGTTGCTGTAGAGGTAATTACCTGCTGCCTTACCTAATTTATCGTGTTGTGTAAATAGATGCGTTAAAGTGTATTGATAGTCTGCACCATTACTTACATGATTGTCTATAAATATATCTGGATTTACTTTATGATAGATTTGATAAAACGATTGAGCGTTACGACTGTCTGCTTTTATGAAATCTCTATTGAGGTCATAATTTCTGGCGTTACCTCTAAACCCATATGCTTCTGGTCCGTTTTGATTAGTCCTAGTATGGCTGTTGCGATTTAAAGAGCCACCTACATTATATATGGCAATCGCAGAAAATATCAGATTTTCTGGAGCTTCTAGTTTACCAGTTGCCAAATCTCTCATTAACATCATGGTAGCGTCTATACCATCACTTTCACCTGGATGAATACCATTATTAACAAGGATTTTAATTTTGTCTTCATTTACAGAGCTCCAGTTGATATTACTATTTGAAAAACTAATGAGGTGCAATGGTAGACCACTGTCAGTGATTCCTATCTCTTCCATTTCAATGGTAGAATAGGTAGTAGCTAAGTTTTCATAAAATGAAATAACCTCTTGATAAGTGGCTGTTTGATTTCCATTACCTTTTTCAAATGGTGTTTGCCAGTCTTTTATCTCTTCGGCAATTTGTTTATCAGACTGCTGGCACGATATGATTATGGTTATTAAAAATAGATAAGTAATTAGTCTCATAGCTTTACGGTATCTGGTACAAGACTAGTGTAATCTCCATTATTTCTGATTACATCTCTAACGATTGATGATGATATGTAAGATTTACCAGAGCTAGTCAATAGAAAAACGGTTTCTATTTCTGATAGTTTACGATTAGTATGTGCAATTGCCTTTTCAAATTCAAAATCACCTGGATTACGTAAACCGCGTAAAATAAAGCTAGCATCATTTTTTTTACAAAAATCAATAGTCAGTCCAGAGTAGGTCATAACTTTAATTTTTGGTTGATTGATAAATGCTTTTTCTATGAACTTTTTACGTTGCTCTAGTGAGAACATATATTTTTTATCGGCATTAACACCTATGGCAATTATGATTTCATCAAATAAGCCCAAACCGCGCTCGATGATATCATAGTGTCCTAGCGTTATCGGGTCAAAACTTCCTGGAAATACGGCTCTTTTCATGAGTGATGTTTTATGGTGTTTTCTATTACGTCTGTAAATATTTGTTGGAGCGTTTTATCTGTAGCTCTTATCTGTTGCGGAATAATACTTTCGGTACTCATTCCTGGATTGGTATTTATTTCTATAAAATGCGGTGTGCCATCGTGAAAAATAAAGTCTGCTCGAGCTATACCTTTACATTTAAGTACACTATAAATTCTTTTACTTTGTTCCTGTACAGCCAATGTAAGTTCTAGTGATATTCTGGCTGGTGTTATTTCTTGTGACTTACCTTGGTACTTTGCTTCATAATCAAAGAAGTCATTTTCACTTACTATTTCAGTAGGTGGTAACGCGATAACCTCGTCATCTATTTGATACACACCTACAGATACTTCTATACCGTCTAAAAACGATTCTAATATGACTTCATTATCTACTGCAAAGGCCACTTCAAGTGCTTTTTCTAGCTCATTGGTTTTATAAACTTTTGATACACCAAAGCTACTACCACTGCGATTAGCTTTCACAAAGTATGGTAATCCTAATCTTTTTGAAATATCCACCGCATTATAATCAGCTCCTTTATTGAGGTAAATGTGTTTGCCAGTATAAATTCCCCATGGCTTTAATACTGCTATACAGTCTCTTTTATTAAAGGTAATCGCGCTTTGGTATGAGTCACAAGAAGTTTGTGGTATATGTAACAATTCAAGGTATGCTTGTATTTTACCATCTTCACCTGGTGTTCCATGTATGGTATTGTAAATACAGTCAAACGTGATGTGCTTGTCATTAACTGTAATACTGAAATCGTTTTTATCTACTATGCAGCGGTTCTTTTCTTTATCTACATAATACCACGCTTCTTCTAGAATAACGATGGAAAATACATTGTAAAGATCTCGGTCTAGGTGTTCTGTAATTACAGCGCCACTTTTCATAGAGATTTGCCATTCACTGGAATAGCCGCCCATTAATACCGCAATGTTTTTCATAGAATAACTTTTCGCAAAAGCATGAACAACAAAGTTAAAAAAGAACTGGTTCTAAGTATGTTTTCAATGATTATATTTGAACAAATATTTAAGATGAAAAAATATCTTCTTTTTATACTGATAAGTGCTTTTAGTATAACGGTAAAAGCTAATTGTGAAGATTTAAAACCTTTTACAGTCGTAATTGATCGTGGTCATGATGCTGTAGATAGAGGAGCGATAGTGGATGATGAAAGTGAGTATGAGATTTTAGCTGCATTAGTAGCTGAAATTACTGGAGAATTAACAGGTGATTTAAATGTTATCTATCACAATCCAAGTGGAGAACATTTGACAATAGAAGAACGTGCCGATCAGATAAATGCATTAAAGCCGGATTTAGTTATATCTATACATATGGGTTTTTCAGATAATGGACCTAGGCAGGCTGCTATTATACTAAACGATAAAAACTTGGAGTTTGAAAAAAGTAAAGAGCATGCTAGTTCTTTAATCACCCATCTCACTAAAGACGCTTATTTTTCTACAATACGTACTGAAGTAAATGGTATGGCGTTATTAGAAAAGGTTAATTCAGCTGCTTTTATATTGGAAATAGGAAATATGAATGCAGCAAGAGATCGTTATTACTTACAATCAAACGGTTCTAAACGAGTTAGCATAAATTTTACTGCATTTTTAAACGATTTGAATTAATTACATGAGTTTTATCAAATTTCTTTTTACAAAAACCTTCTTAAAGCATTTATTACTAGCCATCGTTTTAGTAGTGGCTTTATGCTTTGTTTACTTATTTTGGTTAAGTTCTTATACGAATCATGGTCAGAAAATTCAAGTTCCTAATCTAGCAAAATTGTCACTTGTTGAAGTGGATGAACAACTTGAAGAATTAGATCTAAGACGTAAGTTGATTGACAGTTCTAGTTATAATCCAGAATATCCACCGCGTAGTGTGATAGAACAAGATCCTGCTGCAGGAAAATTTGTAAAGGAGAATAGACAGATTTATATAAAGTTAAACCCATCAGGTTATGGTGAGGTTAAAATTCCTAATCTCATTAATAGGACTAGAAGACAAGCGGAACCTACCTTAAAAGCACTAGGTTTTAAAATAGGTAATATCTCATATAGACCGCACATCGCTACAGATATGGTGTTAGAATTACGATATAAAGGTGACAAAATCGAGCCAGGAAAATCATTAATGAAGACATCTGTCATCGATCTTGTATTAGGAGATAAATCATTACTTAACAGAGAAGAGCCAGCTGCTCAAGATACAACAGAAGATGCCACAGGTAACTAATACAGATGAGCTGGACGATGCTCACGATGATGATTTATACGAGCATCATCAGTTTACTGCAAGTGATGGACAAGAGCCATTACGAGTAGATAAATATTTAATGAATTTTATTGAAAATGCTACACGTAGTAAGATACAGCAAAGTATTAAAGACGGATCTGTAAGAGTAAATGATGTAGTTGTAAAATCTAATTATAAAGTTAAGGCTGGTGATCATATCCGCGTATTATTTAAGCATCCACCTCATGAAAACTTATTAGTTGCAGAAGATATTCCTCTAGATATTGTTTATGAAGACGATGCATTAGTTGTTGTTAATAAGCCTGCAGGTATGGTTGTGCATCCTGGTCATGGAAATTATTCAGGGACTCTTATAAATGCATTGATACACCATTTTGAGAATTTGCCTAATAATAGTAGTAATCGTCCAGGTTTAGTGCATCGTATTGATAAGGACACTAGTGGTTTGCTTGTAGTTGCAAAAACAGAACATGCCATGTCTTATTTAAGTGCTCAGTTTGCTGCAAAGACTAGTGAACGAGAATATGTTGCGATAGTATGGGGAGATTTTGATGAACAAAGTGGAACCGTGGAAGGCAATATAGGTAGACATCCTAAAAATAGATTGCAAAACTATGTGTGGTCTGGTGAAGAAGCTTATAAAGGTAAACCTGCGGTAACACATTGGAGTGTCATCGAAGGATTAGGATATGTGACAATGATTTCGTGTAAATTAGAAACAGGTAGAACACATCAAATACGTGTTCATATGAAACATATAGGACATACTTTATTTAATGATGAACGCTATGGCGGAGATAAGATTTTAAAAGGGACTAGCTTTACCAAGTATAAACAGTTTGTAGATAACTGTATGAAGGTATTACCGCGTCAGGCTCTGCATGCAAAAACATTAGGCTTTGAACATCCAGTAACCAAAAAATGGATGAGTTTTAATTGTGATATACCAGATGACATGATGAACTGTATAGAGAAATGGCGCGTATATGCTGCTAACTCTAAGGATGCTTAAAAGAAAGTCCAAATGATATAATTATATCATTTGGACTTTTTTATTAGATAAGGATTATCAATTATTGTATTGAAAAGTTAACTAGCCTTTATGTGATAAAAGAAATTTCTACTCTTATTTTTGAGTCTTAAATTTAAGCGCCATGAAAATTTTACTATCGCCAGCAAAAACCCTTGATTATAAAACAGAATTACCAATAGATAATTATACGCAGCCTATTTTTATAAAAGAGGCCTTGAAACTAAATAAGGTTTTAAGGAATATATCTAAAAATGAACTAGGTAAATTAATGCATATTTCAGAATCGCTAGCAGATTTAAATTATAACCGTAATCAAGAATTTGATAAAGAATTTACTACTGATAATAGCAGACCTGCCGTGTATGCTTTTGCAGGTGATGTTTATACTGGGTTAGATGCTTATACTTTAAAAGTTAATCGTATAGATGATATGCAATCTATGGTGCGCATATTATCGGGATTATATGGATATCTAAGACCGCTCGATTTGCTGCAGCCATATCGACTGGAGATGGGAACTAAACTTCCTGTAGAAAATGATAGAAACCTTTACGCTTTCTGGAAAGATATAGTGACTCCATCTCTTAATAAGGAAATTCAACAGGATGAAGTTGTTGTAAATCTTGCGAGTAATGAATATTTTAAAGTAATTGATAAAAAATCTTTAAATGGCCAGTTAATAAGTCCAGTGTTCAAAGATTATAAAAATGGTAAACTTAAAGTGATCTCCTTTTTTGCAAAAAAAGCTCGTGGTTCCATGGCACGTTTCCTTATTGAGACTCAATCCAGTAGTTTACAAGATGTTTTGTCTTTTCAGAAAGATGATTACCGTTATTCTGAAAAAGATACTGTAAATGAAAATGAACCAGTATTTATAAGGTAAGCGCTATATTTATAGCATGACTCAAGAATCAACATCGTTTTCTATCAAGGACTGGTCAGAAAACGACAGGCCACGTGAAAAATTATCTCTTAACGGTAGTTCTGCATTGTCAGATGCAGAACTTATAGCTATTCTTATAGGTAGTGGTAATAGGGAAATGAGTGCTGTTGAATTAAGCAGGTTAATACTTAATCATGCCGGTAACTCTTTAGACAAATTAGGAAAACTGAGTATTAAAGAGTTAATGAAATTTAAAGGGATAGGAGAGGCAAAGGCGATAACAATTGCTGCTGCTATGGAATTAGGCAAGCGTCGCGCTAGTGAATTGCCTGCGACTAGGCCTGTGATTACATGCAGTGACGATGCCTTTAAAGTGTTATTACCCATTATAGGTGATTTGCCACATGAAGAATTTTGGATAGTATATCTCAACAACAGCCATAAAGTTTTAGCAAAACATCAAATAAGTAAAGGTGGTTTTACCGGTACAATGGTAGACACACGTATCGTTTTTCAAAAAGCAGTTGAAGAAGCAGCCGTAGCTATGATCCTAGCACACAATCATCCTAGTGGTAAATTGATGCCTAGTGCAGATGATAAAAGGTTAACCCAAAAGTTAATAGAAGCAGGTAAAATTATGGACGTTAAAGTGCTGGATCACCTCATAATAACGAGCGATAACTTTTACAGTTTTGCAGATCATAATCTAATGTAATGGTATTAATCTTTATTAATAAATTATCACCTCGTAAACAATATATATTTAAGCACATCTTTAAAAGGTTACTAGAGATTCCATTTGAATTCACCTCTGATCTCAGTGAATTTATTGCATATGAAGGGCCTAAATTATCTTATGGTAAAAAATCTCTTGGAGATGAATTTTTTATATGGTCTTACGGTCTCTTAAATGAAGTAGGTATTGATGATCATGAGATTGAAGTGCATCAATGGGAGGAATTACCTATTTTTTTTAAAGCTCCAGACCGTAGTGATTTACCATTTGATATTTTTTCTGCTAGTTTTTATTTGCTAACGAGATATGAAGAATATTTACCTCAAGTAAAAGATGATTTAGGTCGTTTTACTGCCTCTGCAAGTATAGCTGCACAACACCACTTCTTAGATATACCATTATTAGATTTGTGGATTATAAAATTAGGTGAAGAACTGGAAAAGCGATTTGATATTACGCTTCCGCGTAAGCGTGATACACAAATTATTACCGCCATTGAAACAGCTAGTATATTTCAATATAAAAATAGGGCAATTGTGCCTGTTTTCCATTCTCTTTATGAAAGTCTAAGTAAACTGCAAGTACGAAAGTTTCTTAGACAAATAGGAGTTCATTTAAGGCTTGTTAAGGACCCATATAATGTATATGATATAGTCCTTAGGATTTATAGAGAAAGCATTGCACAACTACCTAAAAATTTAAAATACAGTAGACGTATTTTGTACTTATTTCACTTAGGTGATTATAATTATATTGATAATGGTGTGTCATATCGATCTAAAACCTATCAAGAGCTTATCAAGCATATTGCTGACTATGTAGAAATAGGTTTGAGATTTTCATTTGCAAACGGAGAGGATAAAATTTCAAAAGAGGCTGAACGTTATGAAAGTATCACTAACAGACCGCTTTCTAAAACAATGACTGCATTTTCTAAAATTTCCATGCCTGGACATTATAAGCAGTTGGTAGATATGGATACTATTGAAGATTATAGTATGGGGTATACTAATATACCTGGTTATAGAGCTAGTACAAGTCACTCGTTTTATTTTTATGACCTAGATTATGAGGTTCAAACACCATTACGTGTATACCCGTATGCCATACATTATAGGAGTATAGAACATTTCATGCTTAATGGACAACAAGCAATTATAGATAAACTATTAAGATATGCAGATGTTGCAACTGGTAATTTTATAATCATCTTTGACAATGATCAATTTGACTTGAAAAAACGATCACATATTTATACAATTATTAAAAAACTATTAGCATATCATGTTTAAAAATATAAAGCACATCTTTTTTGATCTCGACCATACATTATGGGATTTTGATTTAAATAGTAAGTTAGCATACCAACAGATTTTTCAAGAGCATGATGTTAAGCTTGATTTAGATGCATTCATAAAAGTTTATGAACCTCTAAATTTAGATTTTTGGAGAAAATTTAGAGAAAATTTGATAACTAAAGAAGAGTTACGTTATCAGCGATTAAAAACTGCTTTTGATGCTTGTAATTACCCCTTAGAGGATAAGCAAATTGATCTTTTCGCAGATTTATATATTCAATACTTACCTAATAATAATCACCTTTTTCCAGGTTGTATAGACCTTTTAAATAGTCTTAAAGGTAAATTTGAAATGCATTTGATAACTAATGGGTTTAACGGTGTTCAGCAAAATAAGATTGATAAAGCAGGATTAAATGATTATTTCAATATTGTGTTAACGGCAGAGGCTGCTGGATACAAAAAACCAGCTCCTCAAATATTTCATCAGGCGATAGAAATGGCAGGAGCAAGCATTGAGAACAGTCTCATGATAGGAGATAGTTATGCGGCAGATATTTTAGGTGCACAACAAGTTGGTATCAAGACTATATGGTTTCATACAACAAATCAACCAATTCCAAAAAATGAAATTGTCGTTCATGATTTATTGTCAATTCAGCCTTTATTAGGCTTGTAATCATAATGATCTTTCCAGCGTTTTTGTAAAAATTCTCTTTGAGCCTGTTCTCTAGGATTACTTCCAGGTTCAAAAATTTTCATTCCACTTATTTCAGTAGGTAAGAAGTCGAATTGTGCAAAATTACCGGGATGATCATGAGCGTATTTATATTCTTGACCATATCCTAGTTCTTTCATTAACTTAGTCGGCGCATTTCTTAGTCCTAATGGAACAGGTAGGTCGCCTGTTTGCTTTACAATTTGTTGTGCTTGTCCTATTGCTAGATAAGAAGCGTTGCTTTTTATTGAGGTCGCTAGGTAAATAGCACACTGGCTTAAAATGATTCTAGATTCAGGATATCCTATGGTTGAAACTGCTTGAAAAGTATTATTAGCCATGATTAAAGCAGTCGGGTTTGCATTTCCTATATCTTCACTAGCGAGGATAAGCATACGACGAGCTATAAATTTTAAATCTTCACCACCTTCAATCATTCTAGCTAGCCAATAAACTGATGCGTTAGGGTCACTACCTCTTATGGATTTTATAAAAGCACTAATAATATCATAATGTTGTTCACCAGTCTTATCGTATCGTGCCGGATTAGACTGTACTTGTCCAAATACTAATTCATTATTAATTACAATAGGTCCAGATGGTTGACTATTAATTACTAACTCAAAAATATTGAGAAGCTTTCTCGCATCGCCACCACTGATGCGGAGTAATGCTTCCGTTTCTTTAATGGTAATTTCTTTTTTACTTAATAATTCATCTACCTTTAAGGCTCTGTGCAATAATTGCTCGAGGTCCGCTTTCGCGAAAGCGTCTAATACATAAACCTGACATCTGGATAATAAGGCAGGTATAACTTCAAAACTCGGGTTCTCAGTTGTTGCGCCTATTAGTGTGACCCAACCTTTTTCTACAGCTGCCAGTAAAGAATCTTGTTGTGACTTGCTAAAACGATGGATCTCATCTATAAAGAGTATTGGATTTTTTGCGGTAAATAAGCCGCCTGCGCTTTTGGCTTTATCAATTACCTCTCTGACATCCTTTACACCGCTATTTATTGCGCTGAGAGTGTAAAACGGTCTTTTGCTTTCTTGTGCGATTATGTTAGCCAGTGTTGTTTTACCTGTTCCTGGTGGTCCCCATAAAATCAATGAAGGTATAGTACCGTTAATAATATGTTGTCTCAAAGTACCTTTTTCCCCTATAAGATGACTTTGGCTTAAATAATCATCTAGGTTCTGAGGTCTTATACGTTCGGCAAGAGGTGAGTTATGCATATTACGAAGATAGGTATAGCTATATTTATTTATTATAATTTAAATCCTAAAACTATAATGTCATGACACTTTTTCCACATTCGTATTTGGTCATGTTCTTGATATCCTTTTATAGTGAAAGATTATCAATATTTTAAGTTTGACCTTTATACGGTATTGCCGGCTTTAGTATTCACCATTGCAATATGGTTCATCTATACTATTGAAGTTAAATACAATTTCAACTTTACAGATTTAGGTATAAGACCTGGCAAATTGAGTGGATTAAAAGGAGTTGTTTTTAGTCCATTTATTCATGCAGATCTTGGGCATTTATGGAGTAATACTATACCGTCATTGGTATTGATTACAGGACTATGCTATTTTTACAGAAATATAAGTTTGAAGGTATTATTGTTAGGCTTATTCTTCAGTGGTATTATGACATGGATAATCGGGAGGCCATCATATCATATTGGTGCGAGTAGTTTAATTTATTTATTAGCCAGCTTTTTGTTTTTTAAAGGAGTATTCACAAAGCATTATAGAATGCTTGCTTTAAGTTTTGTAGTTGCTTTTTTTTACGGTAGCATGGTTTGGTATGTTTTGCCATTAAAAACAGGCATTTCTTGGGAAGGTCATTTAAGTGGTGGAGTAGTAGGTTTACTACTTGCCATTATTACTAAAAATAAGTTGCCTGAAAAAAAGAAATATCAATGGGAAACTGCAGACTTTAATGCCGGCGACGATCCTTTCATGCGTCAATTTGATGAGGATGGTAATTTTTTTGAATTAGAAGAGGAAGAATAGGAGTTACCTTATCCTTGCTGTCTTACAATTTCATATAGTATAGCTCCGCAGGCAACAGATACATTGAGTGATGCAATATCACCTTTCATAGGTAGTTTAATTGGTTCATCAATTACCTTTAATGTTGAAGGGTTAATACCACGGTCTTCACTTCCCATAACTAGTGCTATTGAATGGTTAAGATCGACATCATAGATTACTTTAGCTGATTTTTCAGTTGCACCTATCGTTGTTATTCCATAAGCCTTCATTAGGAATACCGCATCCTTTATATGTGCTACTTTACAAATAGGAATATTAAAAACAGCTCCAGCACTTGTTTTAATTGTTGCTGGATTAATCGGAGCAGATCCGCTTTCTCCTATAATAATAGCGCTAACACCAGTACACTCTGCGGTTCTAATAATAGCACCAAAATTACGTACATCCGTTACACCATCTAGTAATAGGTATATTTCTTTGGATTCAACATTACGTTTTTCTAGTATATCTTCTAATGAGGCAAAATCTACCGGAGAAATAGAGGCTACGGCACCTTGGTGATTTCCATAGCTGGATATTTTATCTAGTTTTTCTACAGGTACAAATGAGTTAGTGATTTTATGCTTGTTAACAAGTGTTTTAAGTTGTCCCATTAAAACACCTTCAGCTTCACGTAATAAATAGATTTTACCTAAGTTTTGTCCACTTTCGATGGCTTCTATAATCGCTCTTAAACCGTAAATGTATGTAGTCTTTTCCATGTTACAAATGTATGTAAATAAAAAACGCCCCAACCAATGGTTGAGGCGTTTTGATTGATATAAATCTTAGACTAGATTTTGGTCATAAGAATTGAAACATTAGTTCTTGCATTACAATCATTTGTGTCGTCATCTACCAAATTCATTGTAAATGAAGCATCGTTTAATGGATCGTATGTTCCATTTCCGAATGAAGCATCAGATGTAGATAGTTCAACATTACCTGCTCCAGCTGCACAGCCTATTCCAACATCTTGACTAGGAGACCAAAGGATTTCATTACAAGATAAATTGAAACTGAAAGTGACATCCCCGAAAGCGCCTAAATCTGGTGCCCATGCTGCATCAAATGCTCTAGATGTACCTCCCGCATTTTCCAAAGTAACTACTTTAGAAAAGCCAAAAGTAGGTACTCCAAATCCGTTAAACACAAGATGTGTCATTTGATAATCTCCTATAAATAAAGTTTCATCAACTGGACAAACTTGAAATACACTAACTACTGCGGTAGTAATTCCGTATACATTATCAGTGTTCGTTTCTAAATCTAATACTAAATTTAAAGAATTAGTATCCACTCCAGCAACATCTGTTCCATCTATAGTTAAAAAACCATTATACTCGTTAGCAGGTATTGTAACAGTACCAGGTACAGAGTAGGACCCTGCGATTGCATCTGTATCTACCATGTTTACAGAAATATTGAATACTCTATCTGCATTAGTTCTATTGCTAGAGTTAATAGGAATATCAACCGATCCTACAGCATCAATTTCTATTTGTAATTCATAATTGTTTTGAGAAAATGAAATTAACGGAAGATTGTTACCAGTACCATTAAAAACAATTTGCTCAGTTTCACACGACACCAATACGATGGCAAGTGCGAATAAAAGATATTTAAATATATTTTTCATTTTTAATTTGTTTTATATTAATAACCTGTGCTCTGACTGATTGCATTATTACCAGAGATTTCATCGAAAGGAATTGGGAAATATTTAGCTATGGTTAAGGTAGTTGATAAGTTACAATTACTTTGATTGATCATAGAGCAATCAGTTGCATCTCTATCATATGTATTAAGATTAGCTTTAGAAGCTAATCTCGATACGTCTAAATATCTGTGGCCCTCAAGGTACAATTCTAATCTTCTTTCTTCTAAAACATCAGCCCATGCTTCTTGTGCGTCTGTGTATGAAGGTAATGTTATTGCGGAGGAATAACGCTGGTCACGGATTGCTTTGATTTCTGCAGCAGCACCTGGTAAATCGTTATTGAAAATTCTACATTCAGCCTTAATAAATCTAAATTCTTCTACACGGAAAATTTTCAAATCGTTAATGACTACACTAGTCAAGTTAGGGTCTCCTGGATATTTGTCAATGACAAGAACATCTGTATTTCTTGGGTCTACAGATGAAGCGTAGTTAGGATCTACAATACTTGTTGGGTCTACATATACTGTTCTTCGAATATCGCCTGGATTATTCTCAAGCTTATTAAAGACACTTCTACTTAATTCATAAACAGGAGATCCACCTGCCGTACTATTGTTTGTGTTCCATACTGAACCAATACCTGCATTATTATCGGTTCTGTCAGCTTTAAAAATAACTCCATTAACTGATTGATCTTGCCATACGGCTGCAAAGTTTGTGCGATCTGTGATGTTATATGAAGCGATAAGAGCGTCAGCCATGATCTCAGCAGTAACATAATCTTCAGTATAAAGCGCCATACGACCTCTAACGGCTCTTACAAAATCTGTATCGATAAAAATTCTGCTAGAATTAGAAACAGGTGTTGAAAGTCCAGAAAATAAAAGTTCAGCTTCATTTAGATCATTAGTAATCAGAGTCATAGTTTCTCCAACGGTATTCCTAGGCAATGTTGTTGTTAATTCAGGAACAAAATCTATAGCAATAACACCTGTACTTGAAGGGTCTGTTATGTCTTCAGCGTAAAAAGATAATAATTGAGAGTGACCAAATGCACGTAGTGCTAAAGCTTCAGCTCTTACTTTGTTGTAAGTATCCTCTTCGCCACTTTCAGGTGTAATATTTTCTGCTGCTTCAAGAATTCTGTTCGCAAAATTGATTAAAGTATAATTATTTAACCATATGGTGCCAGCTTCTCCTGTGTTTGGATTCAGGTTATATAAGTGAACTGCGTCATTAGTTATACCTTGCCCACCATTACTCCTACCAATACTTACCTCATCAGTAAATATTGAGGTAAATGAAATTATAGTAGCATTACTTAATTGTGAATAAGCTCCAAACAAACCTGTCTGCAGATCATCAACATTTTGAAATGCATTCTCACCAAGAAATTCTCCTGGCTGTACGATTTCTGTAGCATCATCACATGATGCTAATATTGCTATAAATAATAGCGCGATTAATTTTATTTTTTTCATGATTGCTTTTTTTAAAATGATATATCTAATCCTAAGTTAAAGATTTTTGGAGTTGGAAAGTCATATTGTGTAGCACCGTCTGGTCTCTCTGGATCATTTCCTCGCCATTTAGAGAATGTTAGTAAATTCTCAGCACTTACATAAACTCTAGCTGAATTCATTCCAATAGCGTCTGTTGCTATTTTTGGTAGTGAATAACCTAATTGAACAAAACGTAATCTTAAGAAGTCTGCCTCTTGAAGGAATCTGTCATTGTTTGGTACGTTCAGATTTGTCGCATCTAAACTTGGAACATCAGTAATCCTGTTTGTTGGTGTCCAAGCTCTTTCAAGATCTGAAGATAGTTGAGTAATTCCAACATCCTGTGGGTCTAGATAACCTGCTAAGTCAAAGTCAAATCTGTCGATACCTGTTGCAAAACTCCATTGATTTTCAAAGAAGAAATTTTTGTAAGATAAACTAAAACCGAATCCACCTTGTGCATCTGGTGTAGCATCTGTTCCAGTATATCTTCTGTCGTCATCTGTTGGGTTTTCTGTAATATCACCGTTAATATCTCTAAATAAAGCATTACCGTTTGCAGGGTTAACACCAACGTAAGGTATTACGAAATATTCATTTAAACTTTGACCTTCTGCGATAGCTGTGTTACCATTATCAATAATTCCATCAGGAACTGATAAAGAAGTTATTTCATTAACGTTGTATGCAACGTTAGCAAATACCGTAGCGTTGAAATCTCCCTGTTTTTTTGCTTTTATAACATCATAAGTTGCACTTAACTCTACTCCTTTGTTTTCTAAATCTCCTAAGTTTGCTGGATTAGCAAACGTAGAAGTGATTGCAGAAACATTTCTATTAATAAATAAATCTTCAGTTCTTTTGATATAGAAATCAAGTGTACCACGTAGTCTGCTTCCCCAAACACCGTACTCGATACCAATGTTAGCTGTTTTTATAGTTTCCCAGCGTAAAGATGTATCTCCTAATGAACCTAATACGAAAGTTTGGTTATCAGAATATCCTTGACCGGTAGCGAATAGTGTTCTAGTGTTAGATAATGAACCATAGTAACCTCCAGTAATCCTATCATTTCCAATACTACCATATGAAGCTCTTAATTTCAATGTGTTTATATCTGATTCAGCTAAAAAATCTTCTTGATCTAGGTTCCAACGTACCGCAGCGGACCAAAATGTACCCCATTTATTTTCGTCAGTAAATCTACTTGAAGAATCTCTTCTTAATGTCGCTGACACACCATACTTTTTGTTATAGTCATAATCTGCTTGCGCAAAATAAGAAAATAAACCTACTTCATTTTTACCAGATCCAACGGTTGGAACAAAGAAATCGTCGTTTGCATTGTCACCTATGTAAGATGAACCATCACCAGGACTAAATGTTCTTGGGTCTAGACCTTCTGCGCGGTAGTTGAAAGACTTTAGATGTGCTTTTACATATTCAACATAAGCAGCAGCTGTAACTGTGTGCTCTTTATTTTCACCAAAATTATTCACATAATTTAGATTAGCCCTAGAATTGAATCTCGCATCACGACTAAATGCTTCAGATTGATTTCCATCTACTGTTCTAGCGTCTAATGTTGCTCTTACTCTTGATAAAGCAGCTCTAGGATCTTCATACGAAACGGAATTAGTTTGAGTGTAATCTAAACCTACGGCATAGTTAGCTGTTAAGTTTTTAGCAATATCATAAGAGAAGTCTGCTCCACCCACTATTTTAACCTCATCAACTTTTGAACCTGCAAATCTTATATTGTCCATTAATACGAATGGCGATGCTTGAATGTTAAATGCGTTAATTCCAGTCAATGCTGCAGGATCATAGTCTGCTGGGTCTAAATATGGTAATGCATTAAATGCACCAAACGCATAGTTAAAAAATACTGAACCACTACCCAAGCTACCAGGCGTTTCGTTTTGACTATATCCTGTTGTAAATCTAGTGTTGTATCTAAATTTACCATTATCACTTTTTCCAGAAATATTTGATCTTAGCGTGAATCTTTGAAGCTTACTAGCAACTAATGTTCCTTCTTGTTCGGTATAACTTAAGGAAGTGAAAGAAGAAAGGTTTTTACCTCCTTGACGGAATGATAAATTCTGATTATTCACAACTCCCGTTCTATAGAAAGTGTCTGACCAGTCTGTGTTAACGTTAAATGCATTAATTTCGGCATCTGTCAAAGTATTCCCTAATCCTGTTCCTCTTCTTTGCTCAAGTCTTAAGTAGTCTTGACTATTGTAAAGATTATAATCATTATCTAAGATTTGAGAAAATCCTACACTTGATGAATAAGAAATCTCTAATGGGCTGTTATAACTTCCAGATTTAGTTGTGATTACGATTACACCATTTGCTCCTCTATTTCCAAAAACAGCAGTTGCTGCAGCGTCTTTGAGTGTAGTAAATGTATCGATGTCATTAGGGTTTAATGATCTAAAGTTATCTTCATCTACAGGTACACCATCAATTATAAAAAGTGGTTCTGTGTTACCATTAATCGAACTTGGACCCCTTAATTGAACTAAACTGTTACCACCAGGTTGTCCTGTTGCAGTTTGAATATTAAGACCTGGGATTTGTCCTTGAATTCTTTGGATAAATGAAGCATTCGGTCTATTTTCAATTTGTTCTGATGTTATCGTGTTAGCGGCAACATTAGAAGTCTTTTTTGAAACAGTTCGATATCCTTCAATTACTACCACTTCTAAAGATTCTTCCAGTATCACATTAAGGACAGATTGTGTTCCTACTAAAAATTCTGCTGGTGTGTATCCTGCAAAAGATATAACAAGAATATCAGTTGATTTGGCATTGATAGAATAATTCCCATCAAAATCTGTAGTAGTAGCGTTTGAACTACCTTTCACAAGTACAGTTGCCCCTAGGACAGCTTCACCTGATGCATCAGTAACCTTACCGGTCACTGTTTGTGCAATAGCAAATTGCACAACTAACGCTAAGAACAGCGTTAAAATTCCATTTAATTTTGTTTTCATTTTTGATTTATTTGAATTAGCCAAAGCCAAAAGTCACAAATAATAGTTAATAAAACAACTTTTATCCTATCAAATTGTGCAATTATTTAAGTGATAGTTAACATTTAGGTAACATTCTAAAATATTATTTGCATGTTTAAATGTGCTACTGTGCTGGAAAAGTCCATGTTAGCCCCAGAGAAAGTGCCATTCGCGATACTTAATTTTAAAATTCCTGACTGTGTTAAAATTGCGGTGCCAAATCCAATTCCGTATATATTTTGCGCTTTATTGGTAGTGTAGTTCTCGAAAATAGCGTAATCCAAGACGCTGTGTAGGTAAATTCCGCTGCTTAATCTGTATCTGTACTCTGTGTTCAGTGAGAGAAAAGAAGAAGTATCTATACTGTTTTGATTAAATCCTCTTATGCTATTAGAGCCACCGACTTGAAAGAGTTCGTTAAATAAGATATTACTGCTTCCTAAAAATTTAATGTGATTCTCTAGATGAATACTTTGCTTTTTATCTATGTATAAGTTTTTGTGAATAGTTGAAGAGATAAGTGTTTGTCTATTTGTTTTAGACTCTATTGTTCGATTACCGATACTAATCTGAATTTCTGCTAAGATATCGCTCAAAAAAATATCCTCTTTAGCAGGTTTTTGATGGTTTAAGTTTAAAACGAGATTGTCACTTTTGCTATTGTTGTTTGTGATGTTGATTTCTTGTACTGTCGAGTTCTTTTTATTATAAGATAATCCGATATTCATTTGTGGTGTTAATGCGTAAAAAAGCCCTGTAGTGATCGTTGTGTTTTGGTAGGTACTATCTCTTCTAAGTAAATTTAGCCCAGCAGTTATCCCTAAATTTGATTTTAGTATATATGGGAACTCCGTGTTAATATCTAATCTGGTTTGGTCATCATTATCACTTCTGTATAGAATTGTTAATTTTTCACCGTTGTTTAGGTTATTGTATAATGTTAAATCTATATACCCATTGAGTTCTAATTTACCGTTATCAGAATTATTAAACCCTATTAATCCATCTGCTGAATTACTGTTTTTTTTCTTTAAATAAATATATACGAACGTTGAGTCTTTTTTGAAAAGTATTTCAGGTTCTTTGACTATTGTGGTAAAAGGTATCTGCTTAAATGCTGACTTAACTTTAACAATATTGCTTTGATTGAATACTAGATTCTGATTTGTAATTTTACTTATGTATTTCTCAGGGAATTGATCATAACCTTTAATTATTATTTTATCTATTTTTCTTTTTTTATTAATTGATAGATTTATATTAAGGGAGATAGTGTCTTCTCCTTTTGTTTCAAATTCATTTGCCTGAATCTTTAGAAATGAGAATCCATTATTAGAAATAAAACGATGTAGTTCTTTTAGTTTCTCTTCGACTTCTTCAAAGTTGTAAAAATTTTTACCACGCTTTCGCGAAAGCATTACCTCAACTAAACTATCTATTTCTTTGTTTAAAGGATTTGCGATAATTTCGATTGTCTTAAATCTTTTATTGAGTTCTATTTTTTGTTGGTACTTAAATTCATCTGTTTTTTGAAGAGGCTGGGATAGTAGGTTTACATAGCCTTTTTGATTAAGTTGGTTGATTAAGCTGTCGTTATATTTTTTTAAGGCTTTAAAATTTAGGAAAGATTTATTTTTGGAAATGCTGTCTAGGATTGTTTGTTCGCTGGTTTGGCTTGCCTTGTATTCCAATAGCAATGTTTGTGCAGTGCTATTACAGAAAGATAGTAGACAAATAATAAGGAAGATTTTCTTATTCAAAAAAGCAGGTTTTATAGATAACGATATGGTAAAATAACGTCTTTAAATGTGAGTTTCTTGTCCGTTAGGAAAAAGATATTGTAAAAACTTGAAACTGAGGTTTGAATAACTCAATTTTATTTATACCTTTGCCGACCCTAAAATAGGGGATTAATTTATTAGCGTAAAACAATATGCCAACGATTTCACAATTAGTACGTAAAGGAAGAGCCAAAATAACCAAGAAGAGTAAATCGGCTGCTTTAGATTCTTGTCCTCAACGTCGTGGAGTATGTACTCGTGTTTACACAACTACACCTAAGAAGCCTAACTCAGCAATGAGAAAGGTGGCAAGGGTTAGACTTACCAATGGTAAGGAAGTGAATGCTTACATCCCAGGAGAAGGACACAATCTACAAGAGCACTCGATAGTATTGGTTAGAGGTGGAAGGGTAAAAGATTTGCCAGGAGTTAGATATCATATAGTGCGCGGTGCGCTGGACACAGCAGGTGTTGCAGGCCGTACACAACGTAGATCTAAGTATGGTGCAAAACGCCCTAAGAAGTAAAATTTTTTAAGTTAACAAGCTATACTCAGTTTGTGAGCTTTAATTAACAACTCAAAGAGAAGAAATGAGAAAAAGACAGGCCAAGAAACGTCCTATCCTTCCGGATCCACGTTTTAACGACCAGCTAGTGACCCGTTTTGTGAACATGATGATGTTACACGGAAAGAAGTCAACAGCTTTTAAACTTTTTTATGATGCTATTGACATTGTAGAAGAGAAAAAACAAGACGACGAGAAAACCGCGCTTGAATTATGGAAAGATGCATTATCAAATGTAATGCCTCATGTTGAAGTACGTAGTCGCCGTGTTGGTGGAGCTACTTTTCAAATTCCAATGCAGATTCGTCCAGACAGAAAGATATCTACTGCTATGAAGTGGTTGATAGGTTATTCACGTAAGCGTAATGAGAAAAGTTTTTCTCAAAAATTAGCTTCTGAAATCCTAGCTGCTTCAAAAGAAGAAGGTGCTGCTGTTAAGAAGAAGACAGATACTCACAAGATGGCCGAGGCAAACAAGGCATTCTCTCACTTTAGATTCTAAGAAATAATGGCTAGAGATTTAAAATACACAAGAAATATAGGTATTGCTGCTCATATTGATGCAGGAAAAACTACTACTACGGAACGTATTCTTTATTACACTGGAGTTTCTCACAAAATCGGTGAGGTTCATGATGGTGCTGCGACTATGGACTGGATGGAGCAGGAGCAAGAGCGTGGTATTACTATCACATCTGCTGCTACTACTTGTACTTGGAAGTTTCCTTTAGAAAATGCAAAGCCGCTACCAGAAACTAAAGATTATCATTTTAATATTATAGACACTCCTGGTCACGTTGATTTTACTGTAGAAGTAAATAGGTCTTTACGTGTTCTTGATGGTTTAGTATTCTTATTTAGTGCTGTTGATGGTGTAGAGCCTCAATCAGAAACTAATTGGAGACTTGCTGATAATTATAAAGTTCCACGTATTGGTTTCGTGAATAAAATGGATCGTCAAGGTTCTAATTTTCTTGCTGTATGTCAGCAAGTAAAGGATATGTTGAAATCAAACGCTGTGCCGATTGTTTTAAATATTGGAGATGAGGCGGATTTTAAAGGTATCGTAGATTTAGTTAAAAACCGTGCTATTGTATGGCATGATAATACTCAAGGGTCAACATTTGATGTGATTGATATCCCTGAGGATATGAAGGCAGAGGCTAAGAAATATCGTGCACTTCTTATTGAAGAGGTTGCTGCTTACGATGAGAATTTATTAGAGAAATTCATGGAAGATGAGGACTCTATTACTGAGGATGAAGTGCATGCTGCTCTTCGTGCTGCTGTGATGGATATGTCTATCATCCCTATGATTTGTGGTTCTGCATTCAAAAATAAAGGTGTTCAGTTTTTATTAGATGCTGTTTGTCGTTATTTGCCTTCTCCTACGGATAAAGAAGGTATCAAAGGAATCAATCCAGATACTGAAAAAGAAGAATTACGTAAACCTGATGTAAAAGAGCCATTTGCTGCATTAGCATTTAAGATTGCTACTGATCCTTTTGTTGGTCGTTTAGCTTTCTTCCGTGCATATTCTGGTCGTTTAGATGCTGGATCTTATATCTTGAATAATCGTTCAGGTAAAAAAGAGCGTATCTCTCGTATTTATCAGATGCACTCTAATAAACAGAACGCTATTGACTTTATTGAGGCAGGTGATATCGGTGCCGCAGTAGGTTTTAAAGATATTAAAACTGGTGATACAATGTCGGATGAGAAGCATCCTATTGTTTTGGAATCTATGGACTTCCCTGATCCGGTAATTGGTATTGCGGTTGAGCCTAAAACTAAGGCAGATGTTGATAAGATGGGTATGGCGTTAGCTAAACTAGCGGAGGAAGATCCAACATTCCAAGTGAGAACTGATGAGGCTTCTGGCCAAACAATTATTTCTGGGATGGGTGAGTTGCACTTAGATATTATCGTTGATCGTATGCGTCGCGAGTTTAAGGTTGAGCTTAATCAAGGAGCGCCACAAGTTGAATATAAAGAAGCTATTACAAGAGCTGCAGATCACAGAGAGACTTATAAGAAGCAATCTGGTGGACGTGGTAAATTTGGTGATATTGTTTTTACTATCGAGCCTGCTGAAGAAAATGAAGAAGGTAAAGTAGAAGAAGGGTTACAATTTATTAATAAGATTAAAGGTGGTAACGTTCCTAAGGAATTTATCCCTGCTATTGAGAAAGGTTTCCGTGAGGCTATGAAGGCAGGGCCTCTTGCAGGTTTTGAGATGGATAGTATGCGTGTTACTCTTACGGATGGTTCTTTTCACCCAGTAGATTCTGATGCTCTTTCCTTTGAATTAGCTGCTAGAATGGGTTATAAAGCCTCTGCAAAATCTGCTGGAGCTGTTATACTTGAGCCTATTATGAAACTTGAAGTTATTACTCCTGAAGAAAATATGGGTGATATTGTAGGTGACTTAAACCGTCGTCGTGGACAGGTTAATGATATGGGTGATCGTGCAGGTGCAAAGGTTGTGAAGGCTGAAGTGCCGTTATCTGAAATGTTTGGTTATGTAACTACATTACGTACTCTTTCATCAGGTCGTGCAACATCAACAATGGAATTTTCACACTATGCTGAAACTCCTTCTAACATTAGTGAAGAAGTAATCGCAGCAGCTAAAGGTGCAACAAACTAATTTTCAAAAGATGAGTCAAAAAATCAGAATAAAGTTAAAGTCTTACGATTACATGCTGGTAGATAAGTCTGCTGAAAAAATCGTTAAAACAGTGAAGAGTACAGGTGCTGTGGTAACTGGTCCAATTCCATTACCAACTCACAAGAAAATCTTTACAGTATTAAGGTCTCCTCACGTTAATAAAAAATCACGTGAACAATTCCAATTAAGCTCTTACAAGAGGTTGTTAGATATTTATAGTTCATCTAGCAAAACTATTGATGCTTTAATGAAGTTGGAGTTACCAAGTGGGGTTGAAGTTGAGATTAAAGTGTAATAAAAAAGTTTCATTAAATCACGCTTTCGCGAAAGCGTGATTTAATGAATAACATTAATATAATAAATAATAATTATGTCTGGGTTAATAGGAAGAAAAATCGGAATGACTAGCATTTATGATGAGAATGGTAAGAATATGCCATGTACGATCATAGAGGCAGGTCCTTGCGTTGTTACCCAAGTCAGAACTGAAGAAGTGGACGGCTATGCTGCCCTTCAACTTGGTTTCGATGACAAATCAGACAAAAACGCATCTAAAGCGGCTCAAGGTCACTTTAAGAAAGCGGGAACTGGTGTCAAGAGAAAAGTTGTAGAATTTCAAGGTTTTGATGAGGTTTACAAATTAGGAGATGCAATCTCTGTTGATATATTCACTGAAGGTGAGTTTATAGATGTATCAGGAACATCGAAGGGTAAAGGTTTCCAAGGTGTTGTAAAACGCCATGGATTTGCTGGAGTTGGTCAAGCCACTCATGGTCAGCATAACCGTTTACGTGCACCAGGATCTATTGGTGCGGCGTCTTATCCTGCTCGTGTATTTAAAGGAATGCGCATGGCTGGACAGATGGGTAATACAAAAGTTAAAGTTGAAAATTTAAGAGTTCTTAAAGTAGTTCCGGAAAAAAATCTTTTAGTGGTTAAAGGATGTGTACCTGGACATAAGAATGCTTATGTAATCTTACAGAAGTAATGAAGGTATCAGTTATAGACATTAAAGGAAAAGAAACTGGACGTCAGGTTGAATTATCTGATAGCATTTTCGCAATTGAGCCTAATGATCACGCGATTTATTTAGATGTTAAGCAATATCTAGCAAATCAGCGTCAAGGAACTCACAAGGCTAAGCAACGTGCTGAAATTACTGGTAGTACCCGTAAGATTAAGAAGCAAAAAGGAACTGGTACAGCAAGAGCTGGATCTATAAAGTCAGGTGTTTTTAGAGGTGGTGGACGTATGTTCGGTCCTGTTCCTAGAGATTATTCTTTTAAATTAAATAAAGGTCAGAAGCGATTAGCTCGTAAATCTGTTTTGAGTCAGAAGATGGCTGAAGGTAATTTACATATCGTTGAAGACTTTAATTTTGAGGCTCCAAAAACTAAGAATTTTATAGATGTTTTGAAGTCTTTAGGATTAGATAATAAAAAATCTCTTTTTGTGTTGGGTGGTTCAAATAATAATGTATATTTGTCTTCTCGAAATTTCAAGGGTTCTGAAGTGGTAACTAACTCAGAATTAAACACTTACAAAATTTTACATGCTAATAGTGTTGTAGTGTTGGAGAGCTCATTAGAAGGAATCGAGGAAACTTTAAGTAAATAGGCTATGAATATCTTAATAAAACCAATCATTACAGAAAAAGCTACTAGTGATAGTGAGTTATTGAATCGTTATGGGTTTGAGGTTATGCCTAACGCTAATAAGATTCAAATTAAAAATGCGGTTGAGGCTACATATGGTGTTACTGTTACTAAGGTAAGAACTATGAATGTACGTGTTGAGCGTAAAACAAAGTTTACAAAATCAGGGATGCAAATTGGTAAAACTAAAGCTAGTAAAAAAGCTTTTGTACAATTGCAAGATGGAGATACCATCGACCTTTATAGTAATATATAAATAATACAGACAAAAGATGTCAGTTAGAAAATTAAAACCTGTTACTCCTGGACAGCGATTTAGAGTTGTTAATGGCTATGATGCCATAACGACTGATAAGCCGGAAAAGAGTTTACTCGCTCCGAAAAAACGTTCAGGTGGTCGTAATGCTAGTGGTCGTATGACTATGCGTTACAAAGGTGGTGGTCATAAGAGGCGCTACCGTATTATAGACTTTAAAAGAGATAAGCAAGGAGTGCCTGCTACAATCGCGTCTATAGAGTATGATCCGAATAGGACTGCTTTTATTGCTTTAGTGAATTATCAAGATGGAGAAAAGCGTTATGTTATAGCTCAGAATGGTTTGCAAGTTGGTCAGAATATAGTTTCTGGTGACTCTGTGTCTCCTGAGGTTGGTAATGCTATGAAATTATCGAGTATTCCTTTAGGTAGTATTATTAGTTGTATCGAGTTGCATCCTGGTCAGGGAGCTGTTATTGCTCGTAGTGCTGGTTCATTTGCTCAGTTAATGGCAAGGGATGGTAAGTATGCAACTGTTAAAATGCCTTCTGGTGAGACAAGGTTAGTTTTGCAAGAGTGTTTAGCTACAATTGGCGCTGTTTCAAATAGCGATCACCAATTGGTGGTTAGTGGTAAGGCTGGTAGATCACGATGGTTAGGTAGAAGGCCTCGAACACGTCCTGTTGTTATGAATCCTGTCGATCACCCTATGGGTGGTGGTGAAGGTAAGTCTTCAGGTGGTCATCCACGTTCTCGTAACGGTATACCTGCTAAGGGTTATCGTACTCGTGACAAGAATAAAGCTAGTACTCAATATATTTTAGAACGTAGAAAGAAATAATTATGGCTCGTTCATTAAAAAAAGGACCTTATGTATTCCATAAGTTGGAAACTAAGGTGGCTCAAAATGTTGAGTCCGGAAAAAAGACTGTTATTAAAACTTGGTCTCGTGCATCAATGATTACTCCTGATTTTGTCGGGCAAACTATTGGTGTTCATAATGGGAAGCAATTTATTCCTGTTTATGTTACAGAGAATATGGTTGGTCACAAGTTAGGTGAATTCTCTCCAACAAGATCTTTTAGAGGTCATGCAGGAGCTAAGAACAAAGGAAAAAAGTAATCTAAGCTATGGGAGTTCGTAAAAAACAAATGGCTGAAAGGCTTAAGGAAGAGAGAAAGAGCGTCGCATTTGCTAAGCTTAACAACTGTCCTACTAGTCCTCGTAAAATGAGGTTAGTGGCGGACATTATCAGAGGTAAAAAGGTTGAGGATTCTTTAAATATTTTAAAGTTTTCATCTAAAGAAGCTGCTCGTAGACTTGATAAATTAGTTTTGTCTGCTATAGCTAATTGGCAAGCGAAGAATGAAGATTCTGATGTTGCTGAAGCTGGTCTTTTTATTAAAGAGATAAGAGTTGATGGTGGGTCTATGTTGAAAAGGTTGCGTCCAGCGCCTCAAGGTAGAGCACATAGAATAAGAAAAAGATCGAATCACGTTACTGTTGTGTTAGGTCAAACTAATAATACAGAGGTTAACTAAAAAAGGATATGGGACAAAAAACTAATCCGATAGGAAATCGTTTAGGTATCATCAGAGGATGGGAATCTAACTGGTACGGTGGTAATGATTATGGTGACAAGCTTGCAGAGGATGATAAAATACGTAAGTATATTCATGCTCGTTTATCTAAAGCTAGTGTTTCAAGAGTTATTATAGAGCGTACTTTGAAACTTGTAACTGTAACAATAACTACTGCTAGACCTGGTATTATTATAGGTAAAGGTGGTCAAGAAGTGGATCGTCTTAAGGAAGAGCTTAAGAAGATTACTGGTAAAGATGTGCAGATTAATATTCACGAAATTAAACGTCCTGAACTTGATGCCTTTTTGGTAGGAGCAAGTGTAGCTCGCCAAATTGAGAATAGAATTTCATATAGACGTGCAATAAAGATGGCTATCGCTGCTGCAATGCGTATGAATGCTGAAGGTATTAAAATACAAATCTCTGGTAGGTTGAATGGTGCTGAAATGGCTCGTTCTGAATCTTACAAAGATGGTAGAATTCCTTTATCTACATTCCGTGCTGATATAGACTATGCTTTAGTTGAGGCTCATACGACTTATGGTCGCTTAGGTGTTAAGGTGTGGATTATGAAAGGTGAGGTTTATGGAAAGCGTGAGTTATCTCCGTTAGTAGGTTTATCGAAGAAACAAAGTAAATCAGATGGCGGCTCTGGGAACAGAGGTGGAAATCGTCGTCGCAGAAAATAATAGCTAGAGATGTTACAACCTAGAAAGACAAAGTTTAGAAAACAGCAGAAGGGTCGCATGAAGGGTAATTCCGGACGCGGTAATCAGCTAGCGTATGGTACGTTTGGTATCAAATCATTAGATTCAGAATTTATTAATTCTCGTCAAATTGAGGCTGCGCGTATTGCTGCGACTCGCTACATGAAGAGAGAAGGTTCTTTATGGATCAAAATATTTCCGGATAAGCCTATAACTAAGAAGCCTTTAGAGGTTCGTATGGGTAAAGGAAAAGGTGCGGTAGAATATTGGGCTGCTGTAGTTAAGCCAGGTAGAATTTTATTTGAAATTTCAGGTGTTCCACTTGAAACAGCAAAGGAGGCTCTAAGGTTAGCGGCGCAAAAGTTACCAGTTAAAACAAAATTTATAGTCGCTCGCGATTTTCAAGAACAATAAGTAGTTATGAAACAATCAGAGGTAAAAGGTTATTCTGCTGCTGAACTTAGTGATAAGTTAGCAGAATCACAGAAGGTTTATGCAGATCTTACGAGAACGCATATAGTGTCCCCACTAGATAATCCTTCTCAAATTAAGGATTTGCGTAGAACTATCGCTCGACTTAAAACGGCTATAAATAATCAGTAGACGAACATTATGGAAACTAGAAATTTAAGAAAAGAACGTATTGGTGTTGTAAGAAGTAACAAGATGGATAAAAGTATCGTTGTTGCGGAAGTTAAGAAGAGAAAACACCCTATGTATGGAAAGTTCGTTTTAAAGACTAAGAAATACGTTGCTCATGATGAAAAAAATGAGTGTAATGAAGGTGATACGGTGCGTATCATGGAGACTCGACCTCTTAGTAAATCTAAGAATTGGAGATTAGTAGAAATTATAGAAAGAGCTAAGTAATGTTACAACAGGAATCAAGACTTAAGGTGGCTGATAATACGGGAGCAAAAGAAGTGCTTTGTATTAGGGTGTTAGGTGGTACTAAAAGAAGGTATGCGTCAGTAGGAGATAAAATTGTTGTTTCTGTTAAAGAAGCTACACCTAATGGTAATATCAAAAAAGGTGCTGTTTCTACCGCAGTAGTAGTAAGAACTAAAAAAGAGGTGCGTCGACCAGATGGATCTTATATACGATTTGACGATAATGCTTGTGTGTTATTGAATCCTAACTCGGAAATGAGAGGTACTCGTGTATTTGGGCCGGTTGCGAGAGAATTGCGTGATAAGCAATTTATGAAAATAGTTTCATTAGCTCCAGAAGTATTATAATTTACAATCATGGTAAAGGTAAAAATTAAAACAGGAGATAAAGTACGTGTACTTGCTGGAGAACATAAAGGTTCTGAAGGTGTTATTACTCGTATTTTTAAAGACAAAAATAAAGCCATCGTGGAAGGTGTGAATATGGTCTCAAAGCATGAGAAGCCAAGCGCTACCAATCCACAGGGTGGGATTAAAGAAATTGAAGCTCCAATGCAGATTTCTAATTTGTCATTGATTGACAATAATGGTAAAACAACTCGTGTTGGTTATCGTATGGAAGGTGATAAGAAGGTTCGATTTGCTAAAACAACAAACGATTTAATTTAGTCATGGCATATATTCCTAGACTCAAGACAGAATATAAGGAGCGCGTTGCTGCTTCTTTAAAAGAGGAATTCGGTTACAATAATGTAATGGAGATTCCTAAGTTGCAAAAGATAGTATTAAGCCGTGGTGTTGGTGCTGCAGTTGCCGATAAAAAATTGATTGATTATGCTCTTGATGAGTTGACAACAATTACTGGTCAAAAAGCTGTTGCTACGCTTTCTAAGAAAGATGTTGCTTCCTTTAAGTTACGTAAAGGTATGCCTATAGGTGTTAAGGTGACGTTGAGGGGTGAGCGTATGTACGAATTTCTAGATCGTTTAGTTACGGTTGCATTACCGCGTGTTAGAGATTTTCAAGGTATCAAAGCTAGTGGTTTTGATGGTAGAGGAAATTATAATTTAGGAATTACTGAGCAAATCATCTTTCCAGAAATAAATATAGATAAGGTTAATAAAATCTCTGGTATGGATATTACATTCGTTACTAGTGCGCAAACTGATAAAGAGGCAAAGTCTCTTCTTGGTGAGCTTGGTTTACCTTTCAAAAAGGATTAATACAATGGCAAAAGAATCAATGAAAGCGCGTGAGCGCAAACGTGAGGCACTAATTGCAAAGTACGCTGACAAGCGCAAAGCTTTAAAGGAAGCTGGAGATTATGAAGCTCTTCAGAAGTTGCCTAAAAATGCTTCTCCTGTAAGACAACACAATAGATGTAAGCTTACTGGTAGGCCAAAAGGTTATATGAGACAGTTCGGTATTTCCCGTGTTCTTTTTAGAGAGATGGCAAATCAAGGTTTAATCCCAGGAGTTAAAAAAGCTAGTTGGTAATTAGCTTAAATATAGCATTATGAATACAGATCCAATCGCAGATTATTTAACTAGAATTAGAAATGCAGTACGTGCTAATCACCGTGTTGTTGATGTGCCTGCTTCTAAGTTAAAAAAGGAAATTACTAAGATTTTATTTGATCAAGGTTATATTCTAAGTTATAAGTTTGAAGAGCATGCAGCTCAGGATAACATTAAGATAGCTTTGAAATATGATAGAGAAACTAAGGAATCAGTTATAAAGGATATCCAAAGGTTAAGTAAGCCTGGTTTACGTAAATATGCTGGTGCAGGTGAGTTACCTAGAATTCTTAATGGCTTAGGTGTTGCCATTGTTTCAACTAGTAAAGGTGTAATGACAGATAAACAAGCCCGTACAGAGAATGTAGGTGGTGAGGTTCTTTGTTACGTATATTAAATAATTAGATATGTCTAGAATAGGAAATAATCCCGTAGCAATTCCAGCTGGTGTTACCGTAAAGGTCGACAACGGAGTTATAAATGTAGAAGGTAAGTTAGGTAAGCTTACTCAGGTTTACTCGGATGTTGCCATTAAGGTAGAAGGAGATGAAGTTTTAGTAACTCGTCCTTCTGATTCCAAAGATCATAAAGCTAAGCATGGATTATATAGGTCTTTAGTTTTTAATATGATTGCTGGTGTTTCTGAAGGTTGGTCTAAAGAACTTGAACTCGTCGGTGTTGGTTATAGAGCATCTAATCAAGGACAGGTCTTGGATTTAGCTTTAGGTTATTCACACAATATTGTGTTGGATATAGCTAAGGAAGTAACGGTAGAAACAATTTCTGAGAAAGGTAAGAACCCGAAGATTAAATTATCTTCTTTTGACAAGCAGTTAGTTGGTCAAGTAGCAGCAAAAATAAGATCTTTCAGAAAACCTGAGCCTTATAAAGGAAAAGGTGTTAAATTTGTGGGTGAACAATTAAGAAGAAAAGCTGGTAAATCAGCATAATAGATAAGTATATTATGGCATTTTCAAAGTCTGAAAGAAGAAATAAAATCCGCAGAAGAATTCGTAAGAATATTTCGGGAACAGCTGAGCGTCCTCGTTTATCGGTGTACCGTAGTAATAAAGAGATTTATGCTCAAGTTATCAATGACGTAGATGGAGTAACTATAGCGTCAGCTTCATCAAGAGATTTAAAGTCAAATGGCGAAAAAATTTCTATAGCAAATGAGGTTGGAAAGGCTGTAGCAGAGAAGGCTAAAGCTGCTGGTGTTGAAACGGTATCGTTTGATCGTGGAGGTTATCTTTATCACGGTCGCGTATTGTCTTTGGCTAATGGGGCTAGAGAAGCTGGTCTTAAATTTTAATTACAAACATTACAGTAATGTACCAAAAATATAAAAACGTAGAATTAGTAAAACCTAGTGGGCTTGATCTTAAGGATCGTTTAGTGGGTGTTCAACGTGTTACTAAGGTAACAAAAGGTGGACGTGCTTTTGGATTTTCAGCGATTGTCGTTGTTGGTGATGAAAGTGGAGTAGTAGGTCATGGTTTAGGTAAGTCTAAAGAGGTTTCTGAGGCTATTTCTAAGGCTGTTGAGGATGCTAAGAAAAACTTGGTAAGAATTCCTCTCGTTAAAGGTTCAATACCACATGAGCAAAAGGGTAAATTTGGTGGAGCAAGAGTTTTATTAATTCCTGCTGCAACAGGTACTGGAGTAATTGCCGGTGGTGCTATTCGTGCAGTTCTTGAGGCTGTGGGTGTACATGATGTTCTCTCTAAGAATCAAGGTTCTTCAAATCCTCACAATGTTGTAAAAGCTACCTTCGATGCTCTGTTGCAATTGCGTAATGCTCATACAGTGGCGAAACAAAGAGGTGTTTCTTTAGATAAAGTATTTAACGGTTAATCATACGATAATGGCAAAGTTAAAAATAAAAAAAGTGCGTAGCGCAATTAAAAGACCGTTAAGACAAAAACGTACTCTGGAAGCGTTGGGTTTACGTAAAATGAATCAGGTTGTAGAGCATGATGATACTCCTGTTATTCAGGGAATGATTGCTAAAGTTGAACATTTAGTCTCTGTTGAGAAGGCTTAAAAAGAAAATAAATGAGTTTAAATAATCTTAAACCTGCTGCAGGTTCAGTTAAAAAATCTGCCAAGATCATTGGTCGTGGTCAGGGTTCTGGTAAAGGTGGTACAGCTACACGTGGTCACAAAGGGGCTAAATCTCGTTCTGGTTATTCTAAGAAAATCGGTTTTGAGGGTGGTCAGATGCCTTTACAAAGACGTGTTCCTAAGTTTGGTTTTACAAATATCAATCGTAAAGAGTATGCAGGTGTCAATATAGATGTTTTGCAAGCTTATGTAGATGAAGGACGTTTGAGTGATGTAATTACTATTGAGAATTTAATAGAGGAGCGTCTTGTCGATAAAAATGATTTAGTTAAGATATTAGGTCGTGGTGAATTGAAAGCTACTATTAACATAAGTGCTCATAAGTTTACTGCAACTGCAAAGGCTGCCATTGAAAAAGCTGGTGGTCAAGCACAAATCTTATAATCTTAATCGATGAAATTTATAGAAACATTAAAAAATATTTGGAAAATTGATGAGCTGAAAGATCGTATTATTATGACTTTCAGTTTGCTTCTTGTTTACCGTTTTGGTGCACAAGTAGTTCTTCCAGGAATAGATTCAAGTAAACTAGCTAGTTTCTCTGAAAATTTCGAGGGTGGTGGTATTGGTTTCGTCCTTAACGCTTTTACCGGTGGTGCTTTTTCAAATGCGTCAGTGTTTGCTTTAGGTATAATGCCGTATATATCGGCTAGTATTGTTGTGCAGCTTATGGGGATTGCGATTCCTTATTTACAGAAGCTACAAAAAGAAGGTGCTAGTGGTCAAAAGAAGATTAATCAAATTACTAGATGGTTAACTATTGGTATTTGTTTAATTCAGGCTCCAAGTTATCTTTTAAGTCTTGGTACCTTAGGTGTTCCTAGTGATGCTTATTTGATGCCAGATAATATGAATCTTTTTCTTGTTAGTAGTACTATTATTCTTGTTACTGGTTGCGTTTTTGCGATGTGGTTAGGAGAAAAAATTACTGACAAGGGTATTGGAAATGGTATATCGCTGTTAATTATGGTTGGTATTATAGCTACATTACCTCAGGCGTTCGTACAAGAATTTGCTGCGAGAGTCACGGGTACTGGTGGTGTGATGTTAGTTTTGGTTGAGTTATTAGTTTGGTTTGTTGTAATTTTGTTATGTATTATGCTTGTAATGGCTGTTCGTAAAATTCCTGTACAATACGCAAGAAGAGCTGCATCAGGTGGTTATGAAAAAAATGAACAAGGATCTAGACAGTTTATCCCTTTAAAGTTAAATGCATCTGGAGTAATGCCTATTATATTCGCTCAAGCAATTATGTTTGTTCCAGCAGCTTTAGGTCAGCTAGATACTTCTTGGGCTACAACAGTTCAAACTGCTTTCGGTGATATTTTTGGTTTTTGGTATAATTTAGTTTTTGCACTATTAATTATAATATTTACTTATTTTTACACCGCAATAACTGTGCCTACTAATAAGATGGCCGATGATTTAAAAAGAAATGGTGGTTTTATTGCAGGAATTAGACCTGGAACAGAAACTGCGGATTATTTAGATAAAATTATGTCGCAAATTACTTTGCCTGGATCCATTTTCCTTGCTTTAGTAGCTATATTTCCAGCTTTTGTTTCTCTTATGGGAGTAACACAGCAATGGGCATTATTTTATGGAGGTACATCATTATTAATTATGGTAGGAGTAGCGATAGATACTATGCAACAAATAAATTCATACTTGTTAAATCGTCATTATGATGGCTTAATTAAAACAGGTAAAAATAGAAAAGCAGTAGCGTAATGGCAAAACAGTCGGCAATAGAACAAGACGGTTCCATTATAGAGGCATTGTCTAACGCAATGTTTAGGGTAGAATTAGAAAACGGGCACGTAGTAACGGCACACATATCTGGAAAGATGCGTATGCATTACATTAAGTTGCTTCCAGGAGATAAAGTAAAATTAGAAATGAGTCCTTACGATTTAACGAAAGCAAGGATCACTTATAGGTACTAATATGAAAGTAAGAGCATCGATTAAAAAGAGAAGTGCTGATTGTAAAATTGTACGCCGTAAAGGTCGTCTTTATGTAATCAACAAAAAGAATCCAAAATTTAAACAAAGACAAGGTTAAGCTATGGCTAGAATTGCAGGGGTAGATATACCTAAAAATAAACGTGGAGAAGTCTCATTGACTTACATATACGGTATCGGACGTAATCGTGCAAAACAAGTTCTTATCGATACGGGTGTTGGCTTAGATAAAAAGGTGACAGATTGGAATGATGATGAAATTGGTAAGATTCGTGCAGCCATAGGTGAATTCACTATAGAAGGTGAATTAAGATCTGAGACACAGCTTAATATTAAGCGTCTAATGGATATTGGTTGCTATCGTGGTATTCGCCACAGATCTGGGCTTCCACTTAGAGGTCAAAGAACTAAGAACAACTCACGTACTCGTAAAGGTAAACGTAAGACTGTTGCTAACAAGAAAAAGGCAACTAAATAATAAGTATTGATATGGCAAAGTCTAAAACAGTATCAAAAAAGCGTAAAGTAATTGTTGAATCAGTTGGTGAAGTTCATATTTCATCTTCTTTCAATAACATATTGGTTTCTTTGACAAATAAAAAAGGAGAAGTTATTTCATGGTCATCTGCAGGTAAGATGGGTTTCCGTGGTTCTAAGAAAAACACTCCTTATGCAGCTCAATTGGCTGCTGAAGATGCATCCAAAGTTGCACATGAAGCTGGTCTTCGTAAGGTAAAGGCTTACGTTAAAGGTCCAGGTAATGGTCGTGAAAGTGCTATTCGTAGTATTCACAATTCAGGAATAGAAGTAACTGAAATTATTGACGTTACTCCATTACCACACAATGGTTGTCGTCCACCTAAACGTCGTAGAGTTTAATTAATTATTAATAACGAATGGTTATGTGGCTGTCGAAGGATATTGACCTGAATTCACAGTACATCATTCAATAAATTTTGTAAAATGGCAAGATATAGAGGTCCTAAGGCAAAAATTGCACGTCGATTCAGAGAACCAATTTTTGGCCCTAGTAAAGCTTTGGAGAAGAAAAATTATCCTCCAGGTATGCACGGTAATGCAAGACGCCGTGGAAAAGAATCAGAGTATGCGGTTCAGCTTAAAGAAAAACAGAAAGCTAAGTATACTTATGGAGTGCTAGAGAAGCAATTCCGTTTAATGTTTGAAAAGGCTGTTCGTAGTACTGGTATTACTGGTGAGGTATTACTTCAGTTATGTGAGTCACGTTTAGATAATGTGGTTTACAGAATGGGTGTTGCAAAAACTCGTCGTGGAGCACGTCAGTTAGTTTCACACAGACATATTACTGTTAATGGAGAGTTAGTTAATATCCCTTCTTATCAATTGAAGCCTGGTGATGTTGTCGCTGTTCGTGAAAAATCAAAATCTTTAAGTGCTATTGATCAGTCCTTATCCAGTAATGAACATGTTTATGATTTTATTACATTCAATAAATCAAGCATGTCTGGAACTTTCGTTAGTGTACCTGAAAGAATGCAAATTCCTGAAAACATTAAAGAACAGTTGATTGTTGAATTGTACTCTAAATAATAATTAATCCACAAAGTAATCTTATGGCAATATTAAATTTCCAAAAGCCGGATAAAGTAATCATGATTGATTCTACTGATTTTGAAGGTAAATTCGAATTCAGACCTTTAGAGCCAGGATATGGTCTTACTGTGGGAAATGCTCTTCGTAGAGTATTACTTTCATCACTTGAAGGGTTTGCTATTACTTCTATACGTATAGAAGGTGTGGATCACGAATTCTCAACAATCGAAGGAGTAGTTGAAGATGTTACTGAAATCATTTTAAATTTCAAGCAGATTAGATTCAGACGTCAGATTGATGAAGTTGATAGTGAGGTTGTAAATGTTTCTTTCTCAGGAAAGGATACCTTTACCGCTGGAGATATGCAGAAGTATATTTCAGGTTTTCAGGTTTTGAATCCTGAAATGGTTATCTGTAATACAGAATCATCTGTTAGTCTTAATTTAGAATTAACTATTGAGAAGGGTAGAGGATATGTTCCAGCTGAAGAGAATAAGAATCCTAACGCAGCTATTGGTACAATAGCTATTGATTCTATCTTTACTCCTATAAAGAATGTCAAATATAGTATTGAAAACTATCGTGTAGAACAAAAAACTGATTATGAAAAACTAGTTTTTGAAATATCTACTGATGGTAGTATACACCCAAAGCAGGCTTTAACTGAGGCTGCTAAAACACTTATCCATCACTTCATGTTGTTCTCTGATGAGCGAATCACTCTTGAAGCTGATGAGATTGCACAAACAGAGACTTATGATGAAGAAAGCCTTCACATGAGACAATTGCTTAAGACTAAACTTGTAGATATGGAACTTTCTGTACGTGCATTAAATTGTCTTAAAGCTGCTGAAGTTGAAACACTAGGTGATTTAGTTTCTTACAATAAGAATGATTTGATGAAATTCAGAAACTTCGGTAAGAAATCTTTAACTGAGCTTGAAGAACTTGTGAACGTTAAAGGACTTAACTTCGGTATGGATTTATCAAAATATAAACTTGACCGTGACTAGTTTAGGCTAGTTAAAGAAACAAAATAAGATGAGACACGGAAAGAAATTTAATCATTTAGGTAGAAAGACAGCACACCGTAAGGCAATGCTGGCAAATATGGCTTGTTCATTAATTGAACACAAGCGTATTAATACTACTGTAGCAAAGGCTAAAGCTGTAAAGCAGTTTGTAGAGCCGTTAATTACTAAATCTAAAGAAGATACAACTCATAATCGTCGTTTAGTATTTGCTAAGCTTAGAAGTAAAGAAGCTGTAACTGAATTATTCAGAGACGTTTCTTCTAAGGTAGCTGATCGTCCAGGTGGATATACTCGTATTATTAAGTTGGGTAATCGTTTAGGAGATAATGCTGATATGGCAATGATTGAGCTTGTAGATTTTAATGAAATTTACAGCCCTAACGAAGGTAAGAAGAAAAATACTAGACGTAGTCGTCGAAGTAAATCTTCTACTGCTGCCCCAGTTGAAACTTCAACAGACAATACTAATGAAGAAGAGTAATATCTTTGATAATATGTAGATAAAAGGATCAATGCTTTCGCATTGGTCCTTTTTTTTTAAATTATTTTTGAAAAACAATTTCTATTATGAGTTATTTGAATAAAAAAGACGCTGTTATACTTTTAGCAGATGGTACAATATTCCATGGTAAAGCAATTGGTGAAGGTGGTACTGCTACTGGAGAGATTTGTTTTAATACTGGTATGTCTGGCTATCAAGAAGTTTTTACTGATCCATCATATACTGGTCAGATTATGGTGACAACTAATGCGCATATCGGTAACTATGGCGTTACTAATGATGATGCTGAATCTAATTCTGTTAAAATAGCAGGTTTGATATGTAAGAATTTTTCTGAAGAGTTTTCAAGGCCTGCTGCTCAATCAGATTTATTTAAATATTTAGAGGAAAAGAAGCTTGTAATACTATCTGATGTTGATACAAGAGCTTTGGTTCGTTATATTAGAGATCATGGTGCACAAAATGCCATTATCTCTACTGATGTGGATGATTTAGAGGCTTTAAAATCTAAATTAAATAATGTTCCTTCCATGAAAGGGTTGGAGCTAGCTTCAAAAGTATCTTGTAAAGAGCCTTACTTTTATGGTGATAAAAATTCAAGATTTAAGGTTGCAGCACTTGATCTAGGAATAAAAAGTAATATCCTTCGCAATTTAGCATCGAGAGATGTTTATATAAAAGTGTTTCCATACAATTCTTCTTATGAAGAGATGGCTGCATTTAATCCAGATGGTTATTTTATATCTAATGGTCCTGGTGATCCGGAACCTTTAGTTAAGGCTATAGAAACTGCAAAACAAATTATAGAATCTAATAATCCACTGTTTGGAATTTGTCTGGGTCATCAAGTGATTGCACTCGCGATGGGTGTGTCTACTTATAAAATGCATAACGGTCATAGAGGAATCAATCACCCAATTAAAAATTTAATTACAGGAAAAGGCGAGATCACATCTCAAAATCATGGTTTTGCCATTAATAAGTCTCAAGCAATTGCAAATAGCGACATTGAGATAACACACCTGCATTTAAATGACGATACTGTTGCAGGTATACAAATTAAAAATAAACCTTGTTTCTCCGTTCAATATCATCCAGAAGCTGGTCCAGGCCCTAATGATGCAACGTATTTATTTGACCAATTCATTGATTTAATTAAAACAACTAAAAAACATATAGCATGAGCACAATAATTGACGTACACGCAAGACAAATTTTTGATTCAAGAGGAAACCCTACGGTAGAGGTTGATGTAATTACTTCTAACGGTATTATGGGAAGAGCTGCGGTACCTTCAGGTGCTTCTACGGGTGAGCATGAGGCTGTAGAATTAAGAGATGGCGGTAAATCTTATATGGGTAAAGGTGTTGGTAATGCTGTAAATAACGTAAACACAGTAATTTCGCTTGAATTAATGGGTACTTCTGTTTTTGATCAACAGCATATTGATCAATTAATGATTGACCTTGATGGTACGCCTAACAAAGCAAAACTTGGTGCAAATGCCATATTAGGAGTATCTCTCGCATGTGCTAAAGCTGCTGCAGCTGAATTAAATCAGCCTTTATATAAATATATTGGTGGTATGAGTGCATGTACATTGCCTGTGCCTATGATGAATATTATCAATGGTGGTTCTCATAGTGATGCACCGATAGCTTTTCAAGAATTTATGGTAATGCCAGTAGAGGCTGAGAGTTTTAGCCATGCTCTACAAATGGGAACTGAGATATTTCATCACTTGAAAAAAGTTTTACATGAAAGAGGTCTAAGTACAGCGGTAGGTGATGAAGGTGGATTTGCTCCAACTTTAGATGGAACTGAAGATGCTTTAGATACTATTATTAAAGCTATTGATAATGCCGGTTACACTGCAGGTAAAGATGTTATGATTGCATTAGATTGTGCTGCTGCAGAATTTTTTGTCGATGGTAAATATGATTATACAAAATTTGAAGGAGATAAAGGTGTTATAAGGTCTAGTAAAGAGCAGGCAGAATATCTTGCTTCTCTGGCTACAAAATACCCAATTATTTCTATAGAAGATGGAATGGATGAAAACGATTGGGAAGGCTGGAAAATCCTTACAGATCTTGCAGGCGATAAAGTTCAACTAGTTGGTGACGATTTATTTGTTACTAATGTAGAGCGACTTTCTAGAGGAATTAAAGAAGGAATTGCTAATTCTATTCTTATTAAAGTGAATCAAATAGGAACGCTTACTGAAACTATCGCTGCAGTGACAATGGCTCATAAAGCTGGCTACACATCGGTAATGTCTCACCGTAGTGGAGAAACTGAAGATAATACTATTGCTGATTTAGCGGTAGCATTGTCCACTGGTCAGATTAAAACAGGTAGCGCCTCTCGTTCTGATCGCATGGCAAAATACAATCAGTTATTGCGTATAGAGGAAGAACTACAGGAAAGTGCATATTATCCTGCACGTAACGCTTTTTAGTTATAGACTGAATACTAGTTCGCTTTCGCGAAAGCCAATATTTTAAAGCCACTTATTATAAGTGGCTTTTTTACATCGATGAAATGCAATAAAAACCCGTTAAAATTCATTTTAATCGTCTAAATGTTGTTTTTGTTGTTTTGGTGTTGCATACTTGTGCTTCCCAAAAACGATTAAACATGAAAAAAATAGTACTTATTCTTGTATTTCTTTCTGTATCATTGTCTTATAGTCAAGGCGTGATATGGGGAAACTTTTCTAAAGACGGATTACCGTCTTTAACAGATGCTCAAAGGCCGATAAAACCTGCTAGTTATGATTTATACCATATCAATCCAGATGCGTTAGTTTTAAAATTGGAAGGCGCTGTAGATCGATTTTCAGGTGGCGCTTCAATCGCAGTAGATTTTCCGATAGGTAATGACCAATTCGAAACATTTAATGTATATGATGCTGGAGCGATGGAATCACAGTTAATGACTGATTTTCCTGATATCCATTCATACTACGGTTACTCTAGTACATCATTAAATAAAATATATTTTACGATAACGCCTCAAGGATTTAGAGGTGTAATTACGGGAGAAAGTATTCTATATATGGATCCTTTTTCTAAAGTGACGCCAGATGATATCATGGTGTACAACCGTCGTGACTTAGTGCGAACGGATTTAAGTTTTGAATGTCATACTGATGAATTAGTTAATAATGCTAATATGCCAGAAATAAGTGAATTTCAAACAAAGGCCTTTAGAGACTTGACTTTTAAAACTTATCAAATTGCAATTGCTACAACATCAGAGTATACTTCGTATCACGATGATGGTAATGCGGCCAATGGAGATGCTAGGGCAGATGCTCTTGCGGCTATTATAGTTACTCTAGCACGTGTTAATAGTGTTTATGAGCAAGAAATGTCAATTAGATTTACACTAGTTGCAAATAATGATAGGTTGATTTATTTCAATGATCAAAACAATCAAGGTTTTGCAGATCCTTATGATAATTATAGTGGTTCTCAGATGTTAGGGACAAATACTAGTAACATCAATAATAGGATCGGGACTGCTAGTTATGACATAGGTCATGTCTTTTCTACCGGTGGAGGTGGAATTGCAGGTCAAAGTCCTTGTGCAAGTACTAAAGGACAAGGAGTTACTGGAATTGTGACACCAGAGTTTGATCCTTTTGATATCGATTATGTATGTCATGAAATAGGTCACCAGTTTAGTGCAGCACACACTTTCTATAACGGTTGTTTTGGTGGTTCACCATCGTCTTCACCATATGAATCTGGTAGCGCTAGTACTATCATGGGATATGCTGGTATATGTGCGCCTAATGTTCAAGAGAATAGTGATGCTTATTTTCATTTAATTAGTCTATTTCAGATGCAAGGTAATTCTGATGGGGACACGTGTGATACTGAAATTGATTTGACGTTAAACGGTAATCTTACAGCTCCAGCAGCGGTAAATGATGGGCCTAAAACTATTCCTAAATCGACACCGTTTAAATTGACAGCTAGCTCATCAACAACTCCAGACACTGGAGAAATTTATACTTATAATTGGGAACAATTGGATACAGGTACGGCAGCAAATACTGGTGCAACACAGCCTCCATTGCCTACTAACTCAACTGGTCCTATGTTTAGGTCTAAGTTTGCGACGACTAGTCCTACTAGATATTTTCCTAATCTTGATGACTTGGTAAATGGTGTAAATCCAACTTGGGAAACTTTACCTAGTGTTGAGAGAGATATGAGATTCTTTTGTACGATTAGAGATAATAACCCTAATGGTGGACAAACTGATTTTGCTGGTCTTACTATAACTGTAGGAGCAAATGGACCGGTAGAGGTTAATGCGCCTAGTGGAGGCGAGACATGGTATGAAGGTGAAAGTAGAACGATATTATGGGATGTAAATGGTACTAATTCTTCAACTTATGCAACACAAGTTAAATTATCTCTTTCTTTAGATGGTGGATATACGTACCCAATAGTTCTTGTTAACAGTACTCCAAATGATGGAAGTCATACACTTAATTTACCTATTGGAATTAAAACGAGTCAAGCTCGTGTAATGGTAGAAGCAGTTGGTAACTACTTCTTCAATATTTCAGAGAACGATTTTGAAATTAAAGAAGGTACATTTGAATTATCAGCTCCATCGGTTGATATTTCTACATGTCAGCCTTCGGACGCAAGTTTTAGTTTTAATTATAATGCAGCACCTGGATTTAATGAAGTAGTGACATTTAGTGCTTTACAATTACCATCTGGACTTACAGCGTCTTTTAGTCCTTCTTCTGCATCAATCTCTACAGCGGTAAATGTAGTAGTAACAGGAACAGATCAAGTATACGCAGATTTATACAACTTTAGAGTAGTTGCGACTGCAAACTCTGCTACCATTGATGAAGAGTTTAACTTAAAAGTATTTGATAATGGTGTAGGCGAGGTTGTAATCCTATCTCCATTAAATGGTGCTGGTAATCAGGTCGCAAATCCTGTATTAGAATGGCAAGACTTACCTAGTGCTTCAAGCTACTTAGTAGAGGTTTCATCAACGTCTGATTTCTCTTCAATTATAGAAAGTTCAACTGTTATTAATGAGACATCATTACAGACTACATCACTTAATCCTTCTCAAATATATTATTGGAGGATAACACCTTCAAATGGTTGTGCTACCGGATCAATAGCATCAATAGCTGCATTCCAGACAGCTCAAGATGTCTGTAATGTCTATGATAATGAATACTTTGAAAACAATGATAATATCTGGGAGACAGATGTTAACGCAGTAAGTGCACGTGTAAATGTTCCCGACGATATTGAGATTACTAATTTAAGCTTTTACATGCGTGCAGATCATAATGATACTGGACATATTAAAATGCAGTTAAGCTCACCGTCAGGCCGTTTTTCAGAGGTATATAATAGAGAATGTGCTGCCGGTAGAGATTTTGATTTGATTGTTAGTGATCAAGGTACTGCAGCTTTTGCTTGTAATCCTGGTTATACAGGTGCTTTAACCGGGAATTTAAGACCTGGACAGGCTTTTTCAAGATTTAACGGACTAAGTGCTCAAGGAGAATGGGTTTTGTTGGCAACAGATAGAACTTCTGGTACAGGTGGTACTTTTAATGAATTCAGTGTTACTGTTTGTGGGAGACTGCAATATGTAAATGATATCGATAATAATAGAAACAATCTATTGACTACGGCATATGGAGCAACTTCAATAATCGACCAGACTCTACTTAGAACTCAACAAGCAGGTACGACTAACGCAAATATGATTTACGTAGTTATGCGATTACCTAAACAAGGTGGTCTAGAATTAAGTAGTGTTGCTCTTAATTTAGGAGATACTTTTACACAATCAGATCTTAATAATGATAGAATAGTCTATAATCATGATTCAACTGAAATGGTGCTTACAGATAGCTTTGACTTTACTGTGTTAGGTAATGCTAATACATTAATGAATGCTCAAACGTTTAATATAGCTATTGAAGAGCCTACTTTAATTTATGATAATGGATGGACACCTTTTGCACCTAACGCAGATACCGGCTCTCTAAACGCCCAAGTAATAAATGGCTTAGCTATTATTGGTACGGATTCTCAAATTAATAATTTTCAAGTTATAGGGAATGCAAATAGTTTATTCCTTAATAATAGCCTCACTGTCTTAGGTGATATTTCAACTGATGGATATATAGGTGCAACTGATGGGCAGCTTATTTTTTCAGGTTCTGGTGCACAGTCTATATCAGGTGATGGAATTATCGACATAGGTCAAGTAACGATGACAGGTTCAAATACAATATCAATAACTGCAGTAATGAATATACATGATGTATTTACGCCTGCTAGTACTACTATAAATACTAATGGGAACATCGTTTTCCGTAGTGATGTCAATAGAACTGCTCAATTAGATGATGCCAGTAGTGCTACTATTAATGGAGTTGTACAGGTAGAGCGATATATTCCTGCAAAAAGAGCTTTTAGGTTAGTAGCTTCTTCTGTTAATTCAACTAATTCAATTTATGAAAACTGGCAAGAAAATGGATCAGCGATAGCTGGATTAGGTACACATATAACAGGATCACTTACTGGTGCAAATGGATTTGATATGACAGCATCAGGTAATCCATCTATGTTTACTTATGATGCCGTAAATTCTGTTTGGGCATCTCAAGCCAACACAGATGTAGATAAGTTACAAGTAGGTACTGCATATCGTTTAATGGTAAGAGGAGATAGGACGGTTGATATTACTCAAAATGCTCCTGCAGCTACCAATACAACACTAAGAGCAAAAGGTGATTTGCATCTAGGTGACTTTAATAGTTCACTAGCTACCAGTAATGGAGATTTTATAATGATAGCAAATCCATACCAAGCAAATGTTGACTTTAAAACTGTTCTTAATGATGTATCAACTTCTGGTGTTAATGTGAATTTTGCATACTATTGGGATCCTAATTTAAACACAAGAGGAGCATACGCTACTATTGACATGAGTACACTTAACGGTGATCCTATACCTTTTGCTAGTAATGCAAATAAGTATTTACAACCTGGACAGTCTATTTTTATTCAAGCGACTGGTGCAGCAAATATTACTTTTAAAGAATCTCATAAAAAAGTGAGTGAAGATTTAAATAATATTTTCAATCAGCCACAAAACAATTCAAGTGTTCTTATAAGTCTGGTGAATCGCAGTACCCAAACTATTGTTGACCAAACTGTAAGAAGAATAAATAGTGCAAATAATCCTCAAATAGATCAAAGCGATGCTGTAAAGTTTTATAATCAAGATGAAACTCTTGCGATAGTCAATAATGGAAATCTATTGAGTATTGATAAAAATATAATGCCCGTTGTAGGAGATCATATGACCTTACTAACTGATCGATTTAGAGCAACTCAGTACACCATGCAAGTGTTAATCGACGGATTAGTAGGAGTAAAACCAGTACTAATAGATCACTACACCACAAACCGTACAGATCTTGTAGAAGGTGCTAACTCTATTGATTTTGATGTTTTGCCAGGTGATGCAGCAAGTAATGATATCAACAGATTTGAAATCGTTTTTGAAAATGTTACATTAAGTAGTAACGATATAAATCTACAGGCTGACCTTAGATTATTTCCTAATCCAGTTAGTAGCGGTCAGTTTACTATTCAAAGCGATTTATTAAATGGTAAAGAAGTTCAGGTAAGTTTATATAATACACTTGGGCAATTGATACACGATCAAGAGGCTACATTTAATAACAGCCTTACCATTAAACCTCAATCAAATTTAAGTAGTGGAATGTATTTAGTTAAAGTCTCAACTTTAGATGAGAGCGCTACTCTGCAAATCATTGTAAAATAATGTTTGAATAAGTTTTTGGGAACTATCAGACAGTTGAAACGGCGATCATTATTGGTCGTCGTTTTGTTTTGTGATTGTAATTACGCTTTCGCGAAAGCGTATTGAAATCATCCCACTAACAAATAAATATCTGCCAAATCATAGTTAATTGTCGAAATCGATATAGAAAAGTAAAATATTTTCTTAAATCTGTTAAATATCTAGTCTCGATTAACGACAACTTAACGGTCTATGTATTATTTTTGAAGGAGTTAAATCCAAAATATAATAATGTCAGAAAAAGCTATCTTAGAAATCGATGGGAATAAATATGAATTCCCAATAATCACTGGAACAGAAAATGAAAAAGCCATAGATATTAAGGCTTTAAGAGGTGCAACAGGTGGTATTACCACAATAGATCCTGGATATAAGAACACAGGAAGTTGTGAGAGTGCTATAACTTTTCTTAATGGAGAAGAAGGTATTCTTAGATACCGTGGGTATTCCATTGAAGAACTAGCTGATAAAGCAGATTTCTTAGAAGTAGCATATCTATTGATTTTTGGACAATTGCCTACACAAGAGCAATTAGATAAATTTCATACAGACATAAAGGCAAATTCTCATGTTGATGAGGACGTAAAGAAAATTCTAGATGGTTTTCCTAAGTCTGCTCATCCTATGGGTGTGCTTTCTTCACTTACAAGTGCGTTAATAGCATTTAACCCTACATCTGTGAATGTAGATAGTGAAGAAGATATGTATAATGCGATTGTTAAGATTATGGGTAAATTCCCTGTTCTTGTGGCATGGGCATTAAGAAAACGTACTGGACAACCGCTTGATTATGGCGATGATAGTTTGGGTTATGTAGATAACATTCTTAAAATGATGTTTAAGAAACCTAATTCTGAGTATGTTGTTGATCCTATCGTTTCTCAAGCGTTAGATAAATTATTAATCCTTCATGCAGACCATGAGCAAAACTGTTCTACAAGTACAGTGCGTATCGTTGGTTCTTCACATGCAGGACTTTTTGCAAGTTTAAGTGCTGGAATTAACGCCTTATGGGGTCCACTTCATGGAGGAGCAAATCAGGCAGTTCTTGAGATGCTAGAAGGAATTAAAGAAGATGGTGGTGATACTAAAAAGTACATGGCCAAAGCAAAAGATAAAAATGATCCATTCCGTTTAATGGGATTCGGACACAGAGTATATAAGAATTTTGATCCGCGAGCAAAAATTATAAAAGTTGCTGCAGATGAGGTTCTTAATTCATTAGGTGTAGATGACCCTATATTAGATATCGCAAAAGGTCTAGAAAAAGAAGCTCTAGAAGATCCTTACTTTGTAGATCGTAAGCTGTACCCTAACGTTGACTTCTATTCTGGGATTATCTATCGTGCTATGGGTATTCCTGTAGAAATGTTTACAGTGATGTTTGCATTAGGTCGCTTACCAGGTTGGATTGCGCAATGGAAAGAAATGCGTGAAAATAAAGAGCCTATCGGTCGTCCACGTCAGGTGTATACGGGTGAGAACTCTAGATCATTTAAAGAAGTATCTGAAAGATAATATCTTAAATCATAATATTTATAAACTCTCTAGCGCGTTGTGTTAGGGAGTTTTTTATTGGATAATAAAGTTGATAAACTCATTGTCGATCTCGTAAAAAAGTGGTTGTTATATTATTAAATTCGCAATATGAATAAATTAAATCTTAATGTAATTGATGAGACGTCACGATTGCGTGCCGTTATACTAGGAACAGCTGCAAGCAACGGTCCTGTGCCTGCATTAGAGGATGCTTATGACCCTAAATCACGCGAGCACATCCTAGCAGGAACCTATCCTACAAATGAAGACATGGTGATCGAGATGGAAGCGGTAAATGCCGTTTTTCAAAAGTATGATGTTAAAGTCTATAGACCAACACACATTGAGGATTGTAACCAGATATTTACAAGAGATATAGGCTTTGTAATAAATGATGTTTTTGTTAAGGCAAATATATTACCAGACCGTGAGGAAGAAATAGAAGCAATACAGTATATCATTGATCAAATAAATCCTGATAAGGTTATTAGACCACCAGAAGAAGTACATATTGAAGGTGGTGATGTCATGCTGCATGGTGAATATATCTTTGTAGGGACTTATCGTGGTGAGGACTATGCAGATTATATCATTGCGCGCACCAACGTTGAAGCTATAGACTGGTTGAAAAAAACCTTTCCTAATAAAAAAGTCGTTTCCTTCAATTTGAGAAAAGACAACCTAGACCCTTATAACAACGCATTACATTTGGATTGCTGTTTCCAGCCGGTAGGTAACGGAAAATGCATTATTCATAAGAATGGTTTTTTACAAGAAGAAGAATATCAATATTTAGTCGATTTTTTTGGTAAAGAAAACTGTTTTGAGATTACACAAGAAGAAATGTATTACATGAATTCTAATATTTTTTCTATAGCACCAGATGTCGTTATTTCTGAAAAGAATTTTACACGATTAAACACATGGTTGCGCAGTCATGGAATAACTGTAGAAGAAGTTCCATATGCCGAAATTTCTAAACAAGAAGGCTTGTTAAGATGTTCTACTTTACCACTAATAAGAGATTAATGAAACAAATTACAGATACGGTTTTTATGGTAAGACCGGTACAGTTCCGTTTAAATGAGCAAACAGCTGTAAATAATTATTACCAAGATCAAGAGGCGCACCAACGTATTAAAAATGATATTGCAAATAACCAAGCTCAAGGAGAGTTTGATGCTTTTACAACTGCGTTAAGAAACAAAGGGATCCATGTGATCATTATTTCAGACGATGAAAAGAATGATACGCCAGATTCAATTTTTCCTAATAATTGGATTTCTACACATCAAAATGGTGATATAGCCCTTTATCCCATGTTTGCAGAAAACCGACGTCTGGAACGCAGACCAGAAGTTTTAGACACGCTAGAGAAAGAAGGATTTAGTATTACAAACATCATAGACTATACTAGTGCAGAGGATGAAGGCTTTTTTCTAGAAGGAACAGGTAGTTTATTACTTGATCGAGTAAATAAAAAGGCTTATTGTAGTATATCTCCACGTGCAGACGAGGAATTATTTATAGAGTTTTGTGAAGATTTTGAATATACACCTGTAGTCTTTACAGCTTACCAAACAGTTGCAGATAAACGACTACCCATCTATCATACTAATGTGATGATGGCGCTGGGAGAGAATTATGCGGTCATTTGTTTAGACAGTATAGATGATAAATCTGAGCGTAAGAGTGTATTAAAACATCTTAAAGAAGATGGAAAAGAAGTCATAGCGATAACTGAAAATCAAGTAAACGCATTTGCTGGTAATATGATGCAAGTCCATAATGAGGTAGGTGATAGGTTACTGATTATGAGTGATCAAGCTTACCAATCGTTAACTGCAGACCAGATCAAAAAACTAGAAAAATATAATGAGATATTGCATCCATCTATTGAAACTATTGAAACCTTAGGTGGTGGATCCGTGAGATGTATGATGGCAGAGGTATTTTTACCAAAATCGTAATTAAGACTCAATCGGTATAGAAAAAGGGTAGAAGCAAATTCTGCCCTTTTTATTTTATCCTTTTGCAATACGCCTGATCATTCCTGCAAAAATAAAGTAGTGAAACGGTAGCATAGAATACCAGTATAATCGTCCCCATATACCTCGAGGTCTGAAAGTTGCTGTTTGATGTATCATATCATCTTCATCTATTTCAAACTCAAGCCAGGCTTCTCCAGGAACGCGCATTTCTGCAAATAGAAGTAATCTTTTCTCTTTCTTATCTGCTACTAGGACTCTCCAAAAGTCTAAAGAATCTCCTGCATAGATGGTATTTGCATTTGTACGACCACGACGTAAACCTACACCACCCATAAGTTTATCTACATAGCCTCTTATTTTCCATAAAAAAGTAGCATAGTAATATCCGTTCTTACCACCTATAGACCATATGCGTTCGAGCGCAGCATCTGGATCATCAGTTTTTAACTGTTGAGCGTCTTTTAAACAACCATAGCTAGGGACTTGTTTGTATTTATTGAGGTTAAGTTTAAATCGACCACTTACCATAGAGTCTTTCCAACTACTAGCTACTTGATTTTGCTCGATTTTAGCAAATGCCATATCTAGTGCTTCCTCATAACTGTAAAGTTGAATGCCTAGTTTTTCTCTCAAATCATTAGGTTGCGCAACTACCTCAATTGCCATGCTGTTAACCAGGTTTTGTGCTAGTTTATAAGAAGTGCTGGTAACAAAATATAACCAATAAGAACTAAGCTTAGGAGTCATGATTGGAACGGTGATGATGTATAGTTTAATTTTACGCATCTTGGCATAACGAGTCATCATTTCCTTGTATGTCAGGACATCTTTACCACCTATGTCATAACTGTGATTATAGCAGTCTTCACGTCCTAAAACGCCTGTTAAATAGCTCATCACATTACGTATAGCAATAGGATGTGTTTTTGTGTTGACCCATTTAGGCGTAATCATTAAAGGCAGTTTTTCGCATAAGTCACGCACGATCTCAAAAGACGAACTTCCACTACCTACTATAATTCCTGCTCTTAGTACTGTCACTGCAGCTGTTGCTGTGTAGAGAAGATCTTCAACACGCTTTCGCGAAAGCAAGTGTTTACTAAGTTTATCTTCATTAACTATACCTGATAAATAAATGATTTGCTTACAGCTGGTACTATTAATAAGTTGCACAAAATTCATCGCACTTTCTGCTTCCATCGTGTCAAAACTTTCTGTACTACTGCTCATTGAATGAATAAGATAGTAAGCAGCATCAATATTTTGCGGAAGCTCTTGATGAGGTTTTAAGTTTAAAAAATCAATTTCTATTATTTTAATTTGATCTTTAATCTCTTGTGGAACCGATAGTCGTGCTGCACTGCGCACCGCACAGATTACTTCATGATCTTGTTTGAGTAATTCATATAGTAATCTTATACCTATGTAACCATTTGCACCTGTGAGTAGAACTTTCATTTCTTAAAGATAAGGAGCAATTGTATGGTAATTCTATATGGATTTGTTAAAAGCGTTTGGCACAAAAAAACTTACCATCTTAAAATTGCTGCAACACAATTCTAAAATGGTAAGTGGTAACCTACTCTAATCAATAAAAACTTTATTCTTTTGCAGTAGTGCTAGATTTTTTTTCTGATAGTTTTGACCTGTTGTCGTCGCTATTTCTATCAATCAGCTTATTATAAGGATCGATACCAGCTTCCACAGGTTTAGCATCAACGATGATGTCAAAATTGTTGGAGATCTCAGTCACTTTTAACTTTTTCAAGTAAAGAACTTTTTCTACTCCAGTGTCCTCGTCTACTTCACCAAAAACTCCTACCTCAATATAGTCTGCAAGTGGTAATGACTGTAGTGCTTTGGTTTTACCTTCAGGTGTGAAAGTTAGGCTGTCACCAGCGATATTTTTATAAACAGATTTACCTTTCTCATTAGAACGATACTTGATTACTTGAGCATCTAGGGTTACAAGATATTTACCATCTGGTAATTCTTGATAGGTAGCGTCTTTTACCTTGTTATTATATAAGGTAATGGTTTCAAACATATCAGTTACTAGATATTGTAATGAGTCTGGCGTTACTGCTTTAATATCATTTACAAACTCTGTTGCAACTGGATAAGGAGCTCCTTTAAATTGATGCTTTTCTGCAAATCTTTTTATGACCGCATTAAATTTCTCATCACCTAGATAGTCACTCATGGCATATAATACAAGTGATCCTTTTTGATAATGGATATACTGCTGATTTTCATTATACATCAATGGATTCTCTTTAATTTGCTCCACAGTTCTACCTAGTAGGTAACCATCCATCGCATCTTTAAGGAATTTGCGCATTTGCTCTTTACCGTTTGCTTTCTCAAGGACTTTAAGAGAGCTATACTCAGATAAACTTTCAGAGAGTAACGTTGCTCCTTTTGCATTTGCACCTATCACTTGATGTGCCCACCACTGGTGTGCGAGTTCGTGAGCAGTTATACTAAATGGGTAATCAACGGCGTCATTATCCTCATCATCAACATCTGCTATAAAACCTATCGCCTCACTAAAAGGAATCGTATTTGGGAATGCTTGTGCAAAACCACCACCAGTTCTTGGGAACTCGATAATACGAGCCTGTCTATGCTGATATGGTGTATAATTATCGTTATAATAATCTAGTCCTTCTTTTAAACCACTCATCATACGGTCGACATTATAGTCATGATCTGGATGGTAATATATTTCTAATTTCACACCATCATGCTCGTCTCTCTTAACATCATAACGGCCGCTTAAGAAAGCATAGAAATTGAGGATTTTAGAATCCATTTTATAGTTATAATATTTACGTCCATCTTCTTCCCATTCTTTAATGAGATATCCTGGTGCAATGGCGATTTGATCACTTGAAGTACTAACCGTTGCTTCAAAATCTATCCAGTCACTATTACCACCTATGTAATTATTATCTCTTGCGCCTGGAGCATCTGGTGCTGGAAGACGATCTTTAGGTTCTAGATCATACTTTTTACGTACTTGAGTGTTACGTATTTCAAATTGATCACTATATCCAATGGATGGGAAAATACTGTTATTAATAAAAGTACCATTATCCACCACCGGCGAGTTATTGTCAAAGAATGTATTCGGCTTATTCTCAGTCTCAAACTTCATGATTAAAGTATCACCTGGTTGTAGCGCCTTTTTAAATTGATACATGCGGTAATTGTAATCCTCAAAATCTTTGACGATATCACTTTCTAGATCTAGAGTAATTTCTGTAGGTCTATCTGGATAATTAACATGTAAGGTGTCAATAGCAACATCAGTTTGATTTACTAGAGTGTAGGTAGCCCCAGCTTTAAAATCACGTGTGCTAGGGAAGATGTCCATAAAAGTATTGACAGCTACTAATCGAGGTTGAGGTGTTTTAGCATATTTACTTAAGTCCTTTTCATAATTTACCTGTAGTTCCTCTTGTTCTTTACCAGAGATTTGCTCGTTATCAATATTATTAACTTTCCACATATAACCACCTATTGCAAAGAATCCTAGTAATGAAACGGCCATTACAGCGATGATTGATTTTGACAATCGTGCTTTTGCAAATGCAATACGTTCTTTCATAGAAGTTCCCATACCACGACGGTAGAATAATACCGCAAGAGCAAATAATGCAATACCTAATAGCATCCAATAAACTCTATAAGTAAAGTATTTCCCTAATCCACTTCCATATCCGTTCATGTCACTAGGACTAGGTGAACCAGCACCTTGATTAAATATAAACTGTCCTTGTTCTACACCTATAGCTCCTAATAGTGGAGGAATACCTATGGCAAGAACTAATAATACTATTAAACCAACCCATTTATTTTTAATCAGTGTGTGAATTAATAAAGACATCATAATCCAAGGAATGAAATCCCAGATATTAATTACATAAAGGTCAAAAAGGTATAATGGTAACTCAAACTCAAAGAAACCGTTATAAGCCTGAATGATAATACCACTCAAGATCACGATCAATAAAATGGTTGCTACCATGACTACCATAGCTATAAACTTTGATAATAACATGGTCCAATTTCTGGTAGGTGTAGCATCTACTAATTGATTAATATGAGCTGCTTTTGCTCGATCCATTATTAATCCAGTATATAAGTATATTAATAGGTAAGCAAACGTACTGAAGATACCACCTGCAAATTGAAGCATTACCCAAGTTTTAGGCAAAATATCAGTTCCGTACTGCTGTCCGGTAATTAACATAGTCAATAATGAGAACGCAAATGCAACTGAAGCTATAATTATAAAAGGCCATCCTTTAACAATGTATGCGATATCAGATTTTGCAATAATCCATGCCGTTTTAAGTTGTCCAAAGAAAGATAAATCTTGAGTAGCTGGTGGCATAACAACTTTAGTTATTGTTCCAAAGTTCTTTTTAGTGACACGCTGTGCTTTGGTTTTTGCCAGTGATAGACTCGTGGGGTTTTGTGAAAAGTTAAACGCAAATAAAACACCGATAAAAACGAGTAACGATATGCCTAACCAGATTAACCTGTTGTAAAGTAAGGTTCCGGTAATAGGTATTAATTGAGTGCTTTGTTCTTCTGGAGTCCAATATTTAATCTGACTATAAGTGGCACTATCACCAGTAGGCTCTAGTAATTCTACCCAGTAAGAGTCATCCATAGTAGGGACACTAGATCCTGCTGCAAATTGCAGAATGATCATGACTAAAACAAACATAAACCCAATATTGACATTTCTTAAAAATGCAGTAATAGCAAATACAATAGCACCATAAAAGAACACATTAGGAATAATATAAACTAAAAACGGCTGTAGATAGTTCATGATTTTAAAAGGACCAACTAACTCTTCATTGGCACCTGGTAAATAAAAACCTAAGGTGATTCCTATTAAACTAGCAATGATGATTAATAAGGTCATCGTCATACCAGCACTAAACTTTGCTAGTAAATAATTCCATTTAGTTAATGGGTAAGAATAAAGCACATTGTGCATGTTATTCTTAAAGTCACGCTGTATTGTTCCTCCTATAATTGAAGGAATTAATAGATAAGTAAGTATAGCAAAAAAGCCTAAAAGACTATAGATACCTACCGCTCCATTTAATTTAATGGCACTTGTTACAGTCACATTATCGCTATCAAAGACACCTACTGCAAGTGCAGATATTAATAATGATAATAGAAATAGAACGCCTGCGTATATGTAAAAAAGAGGTTTCTTAAACCAGGTTTTTACTTCGTGTGTATATATCGTTGAGAACATGATTAAGCGATTTCAGTTGCAGCAATAAACTTGTCATTACTCAAAGTCGTAAAGTATACGTCTTCTAGTGTAGGGTCAGCTTTCGCGAAAGCGTCACCAGGAGAAACCTCTCCGTAAACACGTACATTAAGTTTATTATCTTCATTATAGTTAGAAGAAATCACATTAAAATCTTGTTGCATTTGTTCGATTCCATCTCGTTCTACAGTAGTGGTCCATATTTTACCAGCAAGTGCAGCAGTCATTTGTTTAGGTGTTGCTTGTGCTAGTATTTTACCGCCATTGAGAATTGCCATATCAGTACAAAGTTCTTTTACATCATCAACAATGTGTGTAGAGAATATAACAATGTGATTAGTTCCTATTTCTCTTAAAACATTAAGAAAACGATGTCTTTCTGCTGGGTCAAGCCCTGCGGTAGGCTCATCAACAATAATTAATTTAGGATCGTTTAATAGTAATTGTGCGATACCAAAACGTTGTTTCATCCCACCAGAATAACCTGCTACATGTTTATTGCGTACGTCACTTAAATTAGTTACTTCAAGTGCTTTGTCAACGATAGCATTACGTTCAGCCTTGCTAGTGATACCTTTAAGACTTGCAAAATAATGAAGTAAATCATGAGCGCTCATTTTAGGGTATACACCAAATTCTTGAGGTAAATATCCCAGTGTCTTCCTGAATTCAATTTTATTATTTAAGATATCTAATCCGTCTAGGTGTATGCTTCCAGAATCTGGTGATTGCAATGTAGCAATGGTACGCATCATAGAGGATTTACCAGCACCATTAGGTCCTAGTAGGCCGAACATTCCTGCGTTAATATTAATAGTTACATTATCTAACGCTTTTACGCCATTAGGGTAAGTTTTAGAAACATTTTTAAGGCTTAGTATCATAATAAACAGTTCTTGAATAATTGGTTTTAAGTGTTAGTACTTTGAAAAAGAGATTTGTTACAGTTGTATGAAACTTTTCTCTTTCTGATTTCTTTAATAAGGTTTAGTTTAGAAGATTAATAAATTGATCCAACAGTGATAATAATACTTCTATATTTTTTTCTTTTGATAATAATTTTATTTCCTCTTGGAATAGGGACTAGTAAACTATTGTCAATAAAGGTTAAGTTACCTTTAGATATAGTTCTATTAGGATTGGTTACAATCACCATTTTTTCTAGCCTCTGGATGTTTTTTCTACCATTAGCTGGTTTATGGTCATTTTCATTGATTTTTTTATCAACTGTTGTGTTTTTTTATAATAGAGCTGAAGTTTACGAGCAATTGAAAATATCTAAAAATAATATTCTCAAGCTTTCTTTTCTCAATAAGTTAACCTTGCTTTTTACAATATTGGCAATTGTTTATTGCACATCGTTGCCAGCTTACGTGATTGACAACGAAAGTTATTATATTCAAACGATAAAGTGGTTAGATAAATATGGTCTTGTAAAGGGGCTAGCTAATTTGCATGTCTACCTAGCCCAACAAAGTGGTTTCCACATATTAGAAGCGGCTCTTAATTTTGATAGTGTATATGATAGATTTAATGATTTAAGTGCTTTCTATTTATTGATAGGTGTAGTTTGGAGAGTGACATTAATGATAACTATATTTTGAAATACTATCGTAAGGGACTGGTTGTTTTATCCCTGATTTGCTTTACGTTTATAAGTGCTCCTAGTCCAGATACAGCTGTTTATGTTTTAACTTATATACTTATTTATAAATTCTTGAAATTATGGCATCATTGGGATGAAAAAGAATTTATCATTTTGACGTTCTTTTGTTGTCAGATTATTTATTTTAAAGTCATCATGGTGTTACTATTTATTTTAGTAATTATGATATGGTTAAAATATTATCAGGTTAAAAAGAACGTAAGCTGGATGCTTGTTGGATTACTTTTTCTAAGTTTATTTATAGGAAAAAATTTAGTTGTCACCGGTCTTTCGTTATTTCCCTTAGATTACGGAATTGTTACAGAGACAGTATGGGAGTTGCCTCTAAGCGTAAGTAATTTTTACAATGGTATAACTAAAGCACAAGCTTTTGGTGTCTCTCCAACAGTGATTACTGAAATGAACGCTTTTGAACTTAGCCAATCTTGGTTATTTCATTCAGGATTGGAAGGTTTGCTCAATAAAATTTTACTATTGAGTATATTAATTTCATTTATATTTCTATTCACTAAAAAAGTAAAGCCGGCTATTAAATGCGTTATTATAGTTTTTCTATTTCACGTAGTTGTATTGTTTGTCACTTCTCCACAATTTAGGTTTTTTATTCCTTTACTGGTTCCTTCCGCGGTTCTGTCGGGATTGTTAATGTTTAAACTGAGTCACAAAACAGTTAATTTCTTAATCTTAACCTTTTTGTTTGTCGGGTTAATAATCGCAACTTTTACGGGACTGCAAAATAGACTTACAGATAACGATTTAATGATAAGAAATTATAATTTACATGCATTGAATTTATTGATTCAGCCAGCGCCTAAGTCTATTTATCCTAATGATTTTAAAAAAGTTACAAAAGATGAGTTGCAATATCACTCACCCTTAAATAATAGTTTCTTATACGGAACCTATGACTTACCACTTCCGGCGGTAAATGGAAGATATGTAGAGTTTATGGAGAATAAGTATCAAATTTCTATTCAGAAATTAGGAGATTCAATAAGTGAAGGGTTTAAATATGTAAAAATTAAAAATTAATTTAATTCATAAATTTCTAAAGCCGTATTAGCTTCATAATTAAAGTTGAATAAAGCAAGATTTTCCCAACTACTACCGCTTGTCTGAGAAGAACTGCCAGTATGATGTGCTACCCAATCTGGTGCCCAGTAGCAGTAACCTAAACCCTTATCGTTAGGTAAATTTTTCATCATATTATGAATGCGTAACATAAAGGTTCTTTGCCCAACTTGTGTTGCAGGATATGAAGCGATGAGTTGATCTTGTAACCCTACAATATTATTAGTATTGTCATCCCAGTTCAGAGTAAATGGATAGGCTGTTTCAACAATCATAATCTTTTGAGAAATACCGATAGCAAATGATTGTAGTTGATTCTCAATAAAATCGATATCATTATTATGCCACCAAGGATAATAACTTAAACCAGCAATGTCAAAATTTACATTATGAAATACTAATTGCTCGTAAAAATAATCAGCGCCTTCTATACCTGCATGATGAATCATGATTTGAGATTCTGGAGAAGCTAGTAATACTCCTTCAATAGCAGCTTTAGTGAGTTGAATATAGTTATCCCAATTTTCACCACCAGAAGAATATATTTGGCCCAATGGCCATAACATCCCATTATTAGTTTCATTACCTATTTGTACTATCGCTGGTGGAGTGTCTTGAAGAACTAGCTCTTGTAAAACATTTTGCGAATAATTTTTAATACTTTCGGTCATTGAGGTAATGTTCTGTGTTGCCCATACGATAGGTATATCCTGTGATCCTGGATCTGCCCATGTGTCTGAGTAATGAAAGTCCAGTAAAAAATCCATGTCTTGCGCTTTAGCCTTTAAGGCTTGATTTTTTACAAAATTGAGGTTGTAAAGTCCGCTTGTATTATTAATCCATAAACGTATACGTACTAAATTAACACCACGACTTTTTAGGTAAGCATAATTATCAACGATATCTTGACTATTCTCATCTTTAAAAACTACTCCATCTGACTCTATTTCAGGTAAAAATGAAAGGTCCATTCCTTTATAGAATTCAATAGATTCTGGTTCTGCTTGCCTGTCATTATCATTAGTCGTACAAGAGATCAATAATAGAAAAACCAGAAATGGATAAAAGCATTTTTTCATAAGTGAAATATAGGGATTACAAATCATCTACATATTCAAATCCAGTATCACCTTTTTGCTGACTTACTTTTTTGAAAAAATCATGAATAGGTTTGCGGTTTGCTTTTACCTTAACAAAATAATTATCTCTGTAAATACTATATTCTTCGGCACGACCTTTATATACATTAAGCTTATAATAGGGAATAGGTAGGGCATAGGTCTGCAATCTAGAACGAAATCTGACTATGATTCCTTTTTCTCTTAATTCGATATTGCACACCTTAAGACTATTATCAACGACTAGCAAGTTATGAATCTGTATGCTAGAAGATGTAATATGTAATTTAGGAGAACCACTGCCGTTGAGTTTCCACCTTTGGCGCAAGCTTAAAACTTTGCCTACGTCATTTTCAATAAGGCGTCTTGTTTCTGGGTCGTTATAAGATACATTATACAGCATATTCTAATAGTCTCAAAAGTTCCTTAAGCCTTTCATAATCCTTATCTTTGCAAGCTTAAATTTGTAACCATGACGCTTAACAATCAACTGGAAACTGCTGTAAAAAACACTGTTGAACAATTATTTTCTGTAAGATTAGAAAATGTGGAGATTACGCTTACGCGAAAAGATCAAAACGGAGACCTTACGGTAATGGTATTTCCTATGTTAAGACATATCAAAGGTAATCCAGCTGTCATAGGTGAACAAATAGGCGCAGAGCTAGCAAAAACAGACTTGATTACATCTTACGAAGTGATTAAAGGGTTTTTAAATATTACCGTAGCTCATGAAGTATATCTTAAAGACTTTAATGATATCTTATCTCAATCTGATTATGGTAAATCACCAGTAGATAAAACAATGTCAGGTGTGATGGTAGAGTACAGTTCACCTAATACTAATAAGCCACTGCATTTAGGACACGTGCGTAATAATTTATTAGGTTACTCTGTAGCTCAAATAGTAGAGGCTACAGGACGTAAAGTGAATAAAACCCAAATCATCAATGATCGTGGTATCCACATTTGTAAATCCATGCTGGCTTGGGAACAATATGGTAATGGAGAAACTCCAGAATCTACAGGATTGAAAGGAGATAAACTAGTTGGGAATTACTATGTAAAATTTGATCAAGAATATAAAAAGGAAATTGCAGACTTAATAGCTGCCGGCAAAACCGAAGAAGAAGCTAAAAAAGAAGCGCCATTACTTATTGCAGCTCAAGAAATGCTCCGCAAATGGGAGCAAGATGATGAAGCTGTAGTTGCTTTATGGAAAAAAATGAACGGTTGGGTATATGATGGTTTTGAAACTACTTATAAAAACCTAGGTGTTGATTTTGATAGTTTATACTATGAAAGTAATACCTATTTACTTGGTAAAGATGTAGTTCAAATAGGTCTAGATAAAGGCGTATTTGAAAAAGATCCAGATGGTTCTGTATGGATTGATTTGACTGATGAAGGACTGGATCGTAAAATTGTATTACGTTCTGATGGAACAGCGGTTTACATGACTCAAGATATAGGAACAGCTATACAACGTGTAAAAGATCACGATATCAACTCTATGGTGTATACTGTAGGTAATGAGCAAGATTATCACTTTAAGGTGCTTTTCTTAATTCTTAAGAAACTAGGATACGATTGGGCAGAGAATCTATACCATTTAAGTTACGGAATGGTAGAGTTGCCGTCTGGTAAAATGAAATCTCGTGAAGGAACTGTGGTAGATGCAGACGAGCTCATGGAAGAAATGACAGATACTGCTAGAGAGATTGCACAAGAACAAGGCAAGCTAGAAGGAATGAGCGATGCCAATAAGGAAGATCTTTATAAAATGATTGGACTAGGAGCATTAAAGTATTTCATGCTTAAAGTTGATCCTAAGAAAAACATGATGTTTGATCCTAAAGAATCGGTAGATTTTCAAGGAAACACGGGACCTTTTATTCAATACACACATGCACGTATTAAGTCTATCTTAAAGAAATCTGGATTTGAACAAGGCGATTTAAAAGTAGCAACACATTTAGCATTAACAGATAAAGATGCTGCAGTCATTAAGTTATTACAACAATATCCAGAAACTATTGAAGCTGCAGCCAGAAATTATAGTCCTGCGCTAGTAGCAAATTATGTATACGAATTGGTTAAAGAATTTAATTCATTCTACCAGAACGTTCCTAAAATCGTAGAGGAATCAAATGTAGAGATGAAGCAATTCCGTTTACTATTATGTTTTAAAACGGCAGCGGTAATAAAATCTGCTTGTGGATTATTAGGAATAGAAGTTCCTAAACAGATGTAGATGTAGTCTTTGAATTCGTAAGCTGTGAATTTTTAAATTTCAGAACTCAATTTGAAAATAAAATTATAAGTATTTAACCTATCATTCTGAACTCGTTTCAGAATCTGCCCATGATAGAAACAAAAGACAGTAGATAGTATTACCCAACGTCTTAGTTAAACCAGACGCTGAAAAAATTTAGTATGACGGATTTCAAAAAGAGACTTCCTGATGAGGACTACAAAACTCAGGACTTACTTCAAAGCATCCATTTTTTTGCCAATTTCTTCAGCTTTGGCAAAAGCAGCATCCGCAGCAGATCGATCTGAAGTTGATAGCCTGTGAAAATCTCCCATGAGTTTTTTATACTCATCCTGTAATTTCTCTAACTCACTTTTCTTTTTAAATAATCCAAACATAACAGTCTTTTTAATAAAGTCGGAAAAGTTTTATTTCATTACTCTTTGAAAGCGCCTATATGCCACAATATATTACTAGGGTCATGAAGAAAGAACTCTTGTCCCCAATCATAATCCACCATTCCTTTCAGTTTAATGGTAGGGAATTGTTTCTTTAAATCTAGAGATTTCAAGTAACTTAAAAAGCCTGCTGGATTATTAACCTCAAGAAATAACATCGTGTTGTCTATCCAATCTTTAACCTGAGAATCTTGAAGATAGAAACTACAATTTCCTAGTTGACAAACACTCATGTTAGTCGCTATGGAAGTCACGTGAAATCCTATGGCTTTATAAAAAGCAATAGATTCTGAATAATCATTGCAGCCTATAAAAGGTCGTATGGACTTAGTTGCCAGATTTTGTTGCATAGAATATTTAAAAATATATGTTTTACCTGAACAAAATGATAATTATCATTACTTGTGATCCTAAATTTAAATAATTTAGCGGCTCATCTATTAAATACAATATAAGTGACTTATAATCAGGTTTATAATAATTGGAAGCGTCTTTCTAAAGAAACTATTGATCAGCACATTTTAGAGGCATTATCTCAAAATATTAATTATTATGATAGTTTAAAAATGGGTGTGCCAGCATCGCATCTAGATAAGCAAGAATTTGCACCAGATTCTCAAGTGCTCGATGGCTCTACATTTCTTAAAACACTTATTAATAATCCCAATCATATAGGTGTACATACGGATACAGATTTATCAGAGCCTTATTTTTCTGGGACGCAGCGATTAGAAGCTGAGGTTATTAAAATTATTGCCGAAGATATTCTCAAAGCACAGTCAGATACTATTGATGGCTATGTCTCCTCAGGTGGTACAGAAGGTAATATTCAAGCCATATGGGTATATCGCAACTTATTTAATGAAACTTATGCACTAGAAAAAGACTATAGTTCTATAGCTATTTTATGTAGTGAAGATGCTCATTATAGTATGGATAAAGCAAGCAATCTGTTAAATATTAAACTTGCTAAAATTAAGGTTGATTCAGAAACTAGAGCCATCGATTCAACAGATCTTAAAAACCGATTAGAGGTATTACAATCACAAGGTGTTGATAAGCTGATACTGGTTTGTAACATGATGACGACTATGTTCGGTTCTGTAGATTCATTGGATGACTATATGGCTGTTATCGCACAGTATCCTTCCATGACGGTTAAAGTTCATGTAGACGGAGCATATGGTGGCTTTTTCTTGCCATTTACAAATCCAGATCAATCATTGACCTTTAATGATGATCGTATAGATTCATTTACACTAGATGCACATAAGATGTTACAGGCGCCTTATGGTACTGGAATTTTTGTAATCAGAAAAGGATTACTCAAATATAGTCTTACCGATAGTGCACAGTATGTAGCAGGTATGGATTGTACACTTGTAGGTAGTCGCAGTGGCGCAAACGCCATAAGTATTTATAAAATTTTAATGAATTATGGGCCGTATGATTGGGCAGAGCGCATGCTGGCGCTAGCTGCTCGCACGACGCGATTAAAAAATCATTTGTTAGAGCTTGATGTAAAACTCATTCATTTTGAGGATAGCAATATTATTACCATCCATCGTGATTTTGTTACACCTATGATTGCTGTTAAATACGGACTTGTACCAGATAATCATAACCATCCAGAGTGGTTTAAAATTGTTGTAATGGATCATGTAAAGGGTGATAAAATCACACAGTTTCTTATTGATTTTAAAGAAAGTATTACGGTAAATGATGTGTAGCGACGATTAATTTTAGAATTACGCTTTCGCGAAAGCGTCATCTTATCAACCTAACAAATTGTAAATAAATGGAGGAATATCATAAATCATCAGGTCTAGATGGAAAATTTAACCCTTTAGATGAATTACAAATAGACGTTAAAGACTTTGTGATTAGTGCGGTTAAAAATCAGGCGATTATCATAGATACTCGTCGTGCAGATCATTATGCAGACGCAGCCATACCTGGTAGTATAAATATAGGGTTGAATGGTACTTTCACTAGTTGCTTAACTGTTGTAATCCCTAATTTGAATCAACCTATTTTATTAGTTTGTGATGATGGCACGGCGATAGATGTTTTAATGAAATTATCTCGAGCAGGATTTAATAATTGTATAGGTGTTCTTCTCGGAGGTTTCAATACATGGTTAGATTCTGGAAGGCCTATAACTAAAACTTCGCGCATTGTTAATGACGAGTTTTTGAAAATTATTAAAGAACAAGACACTGTTTTAATAGATGTACGTCATAAGAGAGATTATCAATTAAATCATATAAAAGGAGCTAAACATCTATCCCTACATGAATTAAGTACTGAAGCCAAAGCCATGGATAAGGAGGCAAGATATATTTTATATTGTGTAAATGGATATCGCAGTATGATTGCGGCTAGTATTTTAAAAGGTCACAATCTTATTGATGTACGTGATTTAATAGGTGGAATAAATGCGCTTAAAGATCCTAAAGCAGCTTAAATATTGATTTTATAAACCTTAAAACCATTAGTGACATGAATAATGAAAACAAGACTTCAAAATGTTTAAGCTGTGTATGTACCGGCTGTGATAACTTTAAAAATAATACTGAAAAAGAAGCTCAATTAAAACAAGAAGAATCTACTTCTCAAACTTCCAAGCAATAAAGCGACTCTTTTTATTCCCGCTATTCATAGGCACTATCTTATAAGTAGCCTTTAATTTGGTAAGTTGTTTTTCAAGTTTCGGTAAGTTTTCTTTACGAGATATTAAACTGGTAAACCAGCCCACTTGTGCTTTGAAAGCAACACTTTCTTTGATCAGTCTTTTTACAAATAATGCCTCGCCACCATTACACCATAATTCGTGAGATTTACCGGCAAAATTGCGATCACTCACGTCGTTACCTAGGTTTTTATTTTTGCGCTGGTTGGCCTTAATAGCTTCATCTTCGCTACCGTAAAAAGGTGGATTACACATAGTAAAGTCATAAAGCTCTTGAGGCTTAATGATATTCTTTAATATAGAACCACGGTCTTCTTGAAATCTCAATTTGATGTTAGAAATTTTACGTGATTTAGGCATGGTAATTTTCTCTTGCAAGGACGTTGCAAAATCATAGCTTTCTGGATCAACTTCACTACCTACCATTTTCCAATTGAAAATAGCAGTTCCTAGAATAGGGTAAATCATATTAGCTCCAGTACCGATGTCTAAACCTGTGATGTTTTTTTCTCCTACTAAATCTGCTAGATGCAGTATGTAATCTACACGGCTAGGTATCGGCGGACTTAAATAATCGACTGGTAATTCCCAGTGATTAACACCATAATGCTCCTTGAGTAATGCGCTGTTTAAAGCAAGTACAGAGGCTGGATTAGTGAAGTCTATACTTATATAGCCATCTTCTTTTGTAATGAAATGAGACTTCAGATCTGGATATGATTCTGACAGCAAGTCGAGATCATATCCATGTTTGTGTAAATTATTATCATGCATGTCTGCAAAGATAAGATAGTAGATGCTCTTAAATATTAAAGAGCTGTGTTTCTGGTAGATTAGTTTGATTAATGACTGGGTAAATAAGTAAGTTTAAGATTGTTGCTAGCCCTGAAAAACCAATTGTTTAACAGCACGTTACCTGAGTCATTTCCATTACCTTTGCAAAAATCATTTTCATGAAGAATTTTGAGGAACTAAATCTGGGAACACCATTGCGCAATGGTATTAACGATTTAGGTTTTACTACAATGACACCTATTCAAGAGCAGGCTTTTCCCGTTATTTTATCGGGTAGAGATATGATAGGTATTGCACAAACTGGTACTGGTAAAACACTGGGCTATATGTTGCCATTGCTTCATGAATTAAAATATGCAGACACATTAGATCCTAGAATGCTTATTCTAGTTCCTACTAGAGAACTAGTTGTTCAAGTTGTTGAGCAAATTGAAGCCTATGCTGCTTATATCAATGTAAGAGTATTAGGTGTTTATGGTGGTACTAACATCAATACACAAAAGAAAGCGGTAACAGATGGAGTGGATATTATTGTAGCAACTCCTGGACGTTTATATGATTTAATTGTTGCACAAACGGTGCGATTAAAGAATTGTAAGAAGGTAGTTATTGATGAGGTTGATGTGATGCTAGATCTAGGTTTTAGATTTCAGTTAACTAATATCTTTGATCATTTACCTGTAAAGCGTCAGAACATTATGTTCAGTGCTACTATGACGGATCAAATAGAGGATTTTATAAAATCTTATTTCTTTAATCCAGAAAAAGTATCTGTAGCAGTAAGTGGTACGAGATTAGAGAATATAGAGCAAACTTGTTATCCAGTAGAGAACTTTTATACTAAAGCTAATCTTTTGATGGACCTTCTTACAGATGAGGAGGAATTTAGAAAAGTACTGGTTTTTGCTGGTAATAAAAAAAGTGCAGATCGTCTACAAGAGTACATGCTAGAACGATATGGTGATGAAATTGCAGTTATACATTCTAATAAAACGCAGAATTACAGATTGCGCTCTATTGAACTTTTTGATACTGGAGAACGTCGTATATTGATAGCGACAGACGTTATGGCGCGTGGATTAGATTTAGATAAAATATCACACGTAATCAATATAGATGTTCCTTCATTTCCAGAAAATTATATGCATCGTATAGGTCGTAGTGGACGTGCAGAGGAAAAAGGTAAAACTATCTTATTCTACACAGAGAAAGAAAGAGAAGATAAAGAAGCTATCGAGGCATTAATGGATTATAAAATTCCAGAAATTCCTTTCCCAGAAGAAGTTGAAATTTCAACTCAAAAAACACCTGAAGAGAAACCAGTCGTGCGTGAGATTTTCAATCCTCATAAAATCATTGAAGAAGAACGTGGAGCATCTTTTCATGAGAAAAGCGAGAAGAATAAAAAAGTGAATTTAGGTGGTAGCTATCGTAGGGAAATTGCAAAAAAATATAAGAAACCCAAAACACGTGGTGATAAAATCGCAAATCGCCGTAGAAAAAAATAAATCATAAAAATGCCCCTTAAGAAAATATGCTTAAGGGGCTTTTTTTATTAGAGATATTACGATTATTCAATAATTGTAATTGTTTGTGTTTTCATAGTCATTTTCATTTCTTGTGGCATCGTATCCGATTTCTTAATGACAATGTTACCATCTAATTCTTGTTTTATAGATGCATTAGTAATCCAACCTGTTTCTTTGTCTATCGTGTAAGTTCCAGAACTAGGACCAGAAAGACTGTAGTTAGCTTCCATACCATTAAGATTAGTACTTGAATTATCTGGAGTTTTTAAAATAGCCGTAGAGCTTATCATATAAGAATCCTCGGATACGCTTTCTAATTGAAAGCTGCTAGTAGCCTCAAAAGAAGCTATAGAGTTCACCGTTATGGTTTGAAACCAAGAATCACCTACAGCGACTTTTTCTTTAGGTAAAATAGCGGTTAATTGCTGGTAGTTAGAGCTCTGTTTTTCTGCATCCATTTCTTTTTTTAAAGCTGCTTCTACTTGTAATAATTGCATTTGAGGCATTTCTACATCATCAGTTAAACCTTCCATTTGACTACTATTATCAAAGCTCAAAATCTCACCATGCTTATTCATGGTTATTTTGATAGGTTGTTTAATCATATTTTTAAAAATAGTATTCATCGAGTTAGACGCAGGACCATCAGATGATATTAATTCAGTCCCCATAGGTGATTTGGTTTCGCTTGACATTTTTTTAATTACAATATCTATATAATAAATACCGTCCTTGATATCTGTTACCATATAGTCAGTTTCTGTTGTGATAATGGTTGTGATTTCTTGAGGCATCCCATTAACAACTTGCTGTTGCTCACTAGTCACCATTTGATTTTGTGGATATGACTTTCCTTTTTCAAGGTTGTATACAATTTCATGCTGAGCGGTAGCTACAATACTAAAAAGGATAGCAATAAAAAATAGATATTTTTTCATGTTGAATTATTTTGTTCGGCAATATAATATAGGGAAGGTAGAATATTGGTTTTTTAACGATTACATAACGATAATCTAAAGATAAGTCAGTTCTTGGTCAATAATTATTATATTTTTGCGGCAAAATTATATTTTCTTGAAAAAGCAACTGATTTTAAGCTTGTTATGTTTGTTTATTTTCGCTTTCGCGAAAGCGCAATCAGTAAATACTTCTTATTTATGTCTAGCAAATGGTGACATCGTACTGGCAGATTTAGGTAACTGTAGTTCCACAGTAGTGGCTAGTTATTCTTCTTCTTTCTTTGATATAGCACAAGGTGATACTGATGATACTTTGTACGGTATACGTAATGACGAATTATTTTTAATCAATGTATCCAATGGGGCAGTGACTTCATTAGGGATTTTAAACGTTGTAGGTTTTACGGGTAACTTCAGAGTTGATTCTCTAGTTAAGGAAGGACCAGGCACTTTATTAGGTGTCCATACTAATTCGCCTGGTGGACTTTTTAGGTTTGATATTGCAAGTATGACTGCTACATATATAGGTGATACGGGTTTTCCTAGTGCTGGAGATTTGACTTATTTCAATGGTAATCTTTATCTAAGTGCAGACGGTAATGATCTCGCTCTTATAGATGTCGTAAATCCGAGTAATTCTAGTCTGGTAGGGACAATTCCTGGAGTGTCTGGATTTAATAATGTTTTTGGGGTAGTAACTATAATTACCGCAAATCCTTGTGCGATAAATCCAACTTTTGAATTAGTAGCGACAGGTGGAAATGATACGCGTTTTATTGATATTAATACAGCTCAAACTACCGCAAACTGCCCTAACTTGGTGAGTTCAGATATATTTGGCGCTGCTGAGGTCGCGTCTGATGTTATTTGTTCGATTAGTTTAGATATAGAAGATTCAAACGGGAATACTGATCCAGAATATTGTCAAAATGCCAATACAATTCTTAACACTACTGCAAACCCTTTAACTCCATTAGGCGTGTACTCTTATGAATGGCGTATACAAGGTCAGGCAGGTGTAGTAGGTACTAGTGCTATTTTACCTATTAATATCACGGCCACAACCACTTACGAATGTACTATTACAGACTCGGGACGTGTGGCGCCAGATAATATAGCGACCTCTAGTATTACAGTTACTGTAAACCCAATACCATCGTGGAATCCTATTGCAAATGTTATCACGCATGGTAATTATACATTACCAGCAATAACAGGAACTAATATTCCTGCAAATGCTGCATTTTATGATAATCCAGCACATACGGGCACGCCTTGGAATGCCGGTGATGTAGTTGATCCATCATTATTTACAACTAATCCAGCAACAATATTTGTATATGGAATTGATGCAAATGGTTGTGAGCTCATTGAGCAGTTTGATATAGAATTTGTTGATGCTCAAGTTACCATTACTCCTGGAGGAATTCAAGATGTATGCGACGGTGATATGGTCACATTAACTGCTACAACGGTTCCTGCAACTCCTTATGGTAATTATAGCTTTAACTGGTCAGATACACAGGGAACAAGTTATCCTAACACGTCATCTATTACCGTAACTGTTAATGTTGCGACTACAGTTTCTGTAACTGTAAATGACTCTGGTGTAGAGAACGGAACGGATATGGGATTTGATATGACAGATTTTAATGTACTACCAGTTATTGATATAGATGATCTAGTAGATCAAAACGTGACAGGTAGTTTTACATTTCCGGCCATAACAGGAACAGGTTTAACAGGAGCTGAGGTGTATTATACACAACCCAATGGAAATGGAATCATGTATAACCCAGGTGATGTAGTAACCGCAGCAGATTTTGCAGTATTGCCTATCGCTCTATACATTTATGATGATAACGGTAGTTGTAGTGATGAAGAGAGTTTTATTCTAGGTATAATGGATCCGCCTATGCTTAGTTTAACAATTAGTGCTACAGGAAATGATTTTTGCGCTGGTGAGTCTACTACATTAACTGCAACGGTGAGTCCTGCGACTGCCCAAGGTTCTTATAATTATGAATGGCGAGAACAAGGAACGACCACTGTGCTGTCTACTGCGATGTCTTTAACAGTAATGCCAGTTGTTACTACAGTTTATGAATGTACGGTTACAGATACTGGACTAACCACAAATAATTCCATCACAGAAACATTAACTATAAATGTCATACCAGTACCAGAATTAAATCCTATAGGTTCTCAAATTGCCACAGGATCTTATACTTTTCCTAGTATCGGCGGGAATAATTTAAGTGGTAATCAGTTGTTCTATACTCAACCTAATGGATTAGGTAGTTCGTATGCTACTGGTGATGTTATCGACATTACAGATTTTATAACTTATCCAGTAACTCTATATGCTTATGATATTAATGCGTCTGGTTGTGACGATGAGATAAGTTTTGAATTGACCATCAATCCGGTAGTGGTCATCCCAGAACCTGAAGAGCCTTTATTTGTGATACCAGATTATATGACACCTAATAATGACGGTTATCACGATTTCTGGAGAATAGATATCAATAGTGCTGATGTCACAGTCACGGGTATTTATATTTTTGATAGGTATGGTAAATTGTTAAAACAACTAGCGCCAGATGGAATAGGATGGGACGCCACTTATAATGGTAATCCATTGCCGTCTAGCACTTACTGGTATCAGTTAAAATATGAAGTTAACGGTGTTCCTACAGAGACGACAGGTTTTTTTGCAGTGAAAAGGTAACCTTGACTAACTTTGGCTTAGTTATTGGAATTTGAAAATTATATAAACAATAGGGAACATTTTAATTATCTTGTGCCCGTTAAAATACAATCATGAAAAAATTATTATTACTAGTAGCTTTTGTAGCTTCATCTTTCTCATTTGCACAAACAGGTTATGTTGATGCAGAGTTTTTATTGTCTAAAATGCCAGAGGTAAGCGCTGCAGAAACACAATTAAAAAATTACACCAGTAACCTTCAGGCAGATATTACAAAAGCCGAAACCAATGCTAATGCAAGATTTCAAGCTTTACAACAAGAAGCACAATCAGAAGGAGTAACTGAAGAAAGAAGACAAGAAATCATTAAAATGGCGCAACAGCTAGAAGGTTCTTTAAATACAGAAAAGCAAGGTGCCGAATTAAAATTAGCAACTAGACGAAATGAATTGATGCAACCTATATATGATAAACTGAATGCAGCTATAGAAAAGGTAGCAAAGGCAAAAGGATTTAAAATTATCGTATCTGTTAGTTCTGTATTATTTGCAGAAGATTCTGTAAATATTACTGAAGCAGTTAAAACAGAAATGGGATTATAAAATTTCTCAATTCATAAAAAAAAGCCGCTCATAAAGAGCGGCTTTTTTTATGAATTGATGTAAGTAAACAGGCATAAACAGTCTTCATCTATACTTTAGTTATATTCAAATCTGTATATTTACCTAGTCTTCTTAAATGGCAACTTTTTAAGTTCTAAATCTTAGATACAATGATCGATTATTCATATAAAATAGCTTCTCATGTAAGGGCAATGTGGTAATAATATAAGTTCTCTATACCTTAATTATTATAACATTATTTACAATTAAAAATTATTATGTCTAAAGAAATAAAAAACTTAACTAACCTAGCAAATACAGAATATTCACTTAAAAAACTTTTCAGTGAAGCCGAAGATTTTCTTCCATTACTAGGTACAGATTACGTAGAGTTATATGTAGGAAATGCAAAGCAAGCAGCACATTATTATAAAAGTGCGTTTGGATTCCAATCATTTGCTTATGCTGGCCTAGAAACTGGTCTTAAGGATCGCGTATCCTACGTATTAACACAAGGCAAAATTAAACTTGTCCTTACCACTCCATTACAAAAAGGTGGAGAGCTCAATGAGCATATCAATGTTCATGGAGATGGCGTTAAAGTAGTTGCTTTATGGGTAGATGATGCTAGAAGCGCATTTGAAGAAACAACTAAACGTGGTGCAAAACCTTACTTAGAGCCTACCGTTGAAAAAGATGAATTTGGTGAAGTAGTGCGCTCGGGTATTTATACCTACGGAGAAACTGTTCACATATTTGTAGAACGCAAAAATTATAATGGAGTCTTCTTACCAGGATATGAAAAATGGGAATCTCATTACAATCCTGAGCCTGTAGGTTTAAAATTTATCGACCATATGGTTGGTAATGTAGGATGGGATGAGATGAATAAATGGTGTAAGTTCTATGGTGAAGTTATGGGATTTGCTCAAATCATTTCTTTTGCAGATGATGATATCGCTACAGAGTATACTGCTCTTATGAGTAAGGTAATGAGTAACGGTAATGGTCGTGTTAAATTCCCTATCAATGAACCTGCCGAAGGAAAGAAAAAATCTCAGATAGAAGAATATTTAGATTTCTACAATGGTCCTGGAGTTCAACATATTGCAGTGGCCACAGATGATATAGTTGCGACAGTAAGCGCAATGAGAGAACGTGGTGTTGAGTTTCTTTATGTTCCAGATACTTATTATGACGATATTTTAGAACGAGTAGGTGAGATCGATGAGGATATAGAATTACTTAAAAAACATGGTATTCTTATCGATAGAGATGATGAAGGTTACCTGTTACAGTTATTTACTAATAACGTATTAGATAGACCTACCATGTTTATTGAAGTAATCCAGCGTAAAGGTGCCCAATCCTTTGGAGTAGGTAATTTTAAAGCCTTATTTGAGGCTATTGAAAGACAACAGGCAAGAAGAGGTACTTTATAAATATTATTTTAATCAAATAAAAAAGCCCGAAATCATTATTGATTTCGGGCTTTTTAAATTAGAATGATATTAGCTTATCAGCATTATTGTAGCCATAATAATCATTATTGCATTTTCAATAAACGTAGCCTCAGTCATCGGTAATTTTAAAGCCGTTCCTAAACATGCACATTGAATGGACTTCTTATCTAGTAAGGTTTTAGTTACGCCACCAGTTGTAATACTTAAGACTACTAAGGTGATAAGTAACGCAAGGTCAACTTGAAATCTTATTAGAAACATTAAACCTAGCGCTGTTTCTATAAATGGGTATGCCCAAGCATATCCAGGAATTAATTTGGCTAGTGGATCGTACATTTTAAAACTGACTGGAAAACCTTTTAAGTCCAGTATTTTAAAAAAACTAAAGACAATAAAGAATAATCCCATAAAATCAAGCATCGCTTCATTCCAGTTCTCTCTGCTATAGTTCAATAAAAGTGTAGCAATTGTGATATACCCTAGAATTAAAAATAGAGGCTTCAGTTGCTGTAACTTTGATTGTTTTGGTTCCGCTTTCGCGAAAGCGGAATTCTCAAATACATTTTTTTCCTCTATCAGACTTATATGATACTTAGGACTAAGTGCATGCTGGAATGTGTCTAAACTTATATGAGAGGCCATGTTTATCACAGCCTGCTCATTTTCTAGTGTAACAGTTGCGTGATCCACATCATCAATGTTATTTAATTTATTCTCAACATCAGCACGGCAACCATTGCAGGTCATGCCTTCTATGTGGTAAATATGTTTCATCATTTTTTAGGTAAATAGAGTGATAAATTAGAAGCTTTTAATCCATCTATGTGACCAGCAATAACGGTTGGACTTATAGTTCTAAAGTGCATGTGTAAAAAAGTTGTGTGATGAGTAAATACAGCTTTGTGCTTTTTTGAATAAAAACCTATAATTTCTACTTCTTGGTTTTCAATCGTACCATAAGCACCTGATTCTTTATGTTTTTTATGATTGTGTACTAGGTCGCCATCTATCCAATTAATCACATGCCAGTTTAATAGGTCAACAGTACCTTTTAAAAGAAAAGGAAATGGTTTTTCTGTATCTATGGCATTCTTTATAGCGAGTATTTCTAATTGCTGCTCTAATTGATTGTTATCAAAGAATACATCAAGATTAATTGCTGTAGTCCATTTTTCAACTTGCGCATAAACTAATAAGGCTGCCTGATGATTAAAATGAGATTCTATAGTGACACGGTTATCATCAGATTCTTTACTTACATAAGATTCACTATCGAATACTTGAACTTCACCTTTCAAATTTTCTAAAGCACCTAGAGCATAGAGATGAGGTAATTCGTGAATGGAGTCTAGTGACGCAGTCGCCACTAGATTCCCAGACATGATGTTCATTAAAGCACCAGTATTCTTTACTGTATAATCTGTTTGCTTTTTCTTTTCACAGCTACATAGTATTAAAAAACATGTTATAGATAAGAAAAAGAGCTTATTCATGGGTTATATCTTTAAGTATATATTTGATCAATTGACCTTTACGGTAATTAGTAATATACATCAAATCGTCTTGAACAAAGATATCTGTAGGTTTATCGATGTTAGTTTCTATGATTTGTTTTAATTGATGTTTCATATCAAAAATGAGAACACGTCCATTTTCAAAATCTGTAAGCAATACTTCATTATCAGTTACATAAATTCCTGTTGCGGCATTTATTTTTTGATCAGCTCCTATTATGGCTATTGCTTTTCCTGTTTTGTCAAATACCTGTGCTCTATGATTATAAGCATCTGCTATGTAGATGTAGTTTTCTGTGATCTGCACATCTGTAGGGTAGTAGAGCTGTCCTAGCTCTTTGCCTTCTGTACCTATACTTATCCATTCTTTACCATCATAATAAAGTACCCGATTAGGATAGAAATCTGCAATAGCGATTTCATCATCAAAAACGCTTATCGCTGCTGGTGCGTCTAATGAATCTTGTAGTACTAAGTAATCCATTTTGTTATCTCGCATTACTGCGATGGAGTCACGTCCATATTCTGGTATGAAAAGAGCTCTTTCCTTAAGTAATGAAGTAGTCACTTTATCTGTGATTTTAAAGTCTGATTCTCCAAAATCTATATGCATCGGTCTTTCAAAGCCTTCCATCTCAAATAAAACACTTCCATCTTCATCTACCTTAACCACGCGATTATGGTCTCCATCACTTAGATAGATATCATTACCATTCATAGCAATACCTATAGGGTTGATACCGTCCAGTTCGATTACTTTTTCAAATTGCCAGTCTTGTGGAACAGCAGCTTTATCTGTACATGAGATTATCGTGGCCGCAGCCACGATAATATATATTAATGTTCTCATTAGTTTGCTCTTTCGTATTTGCAACATGGGTGCAAGTTATCATAACTAGCATCTGTAGCTCTAGTCCCATTAGTGTCATGACCTACACCAGCCGCAGCGCTCTCAATATTTTTTTCACTAGTCTGATTCTGGTCATAACTTACAGTTAGCATTTTGGTATCTACGTCCCACACGGCACTTGCTACACCAGTTACAGCTACGGTAGCCTTTTCTATACGTGCCTTGCACATACCGCACATACCATTGACGTAAATTTTAGATGTAGTTACCTCATTGATTGTTTCTTTTTCAGCTTCTTTGTTAGTTTCAACTGTACCACTTGCGCGTGTGATTTTTGCGTCGTTAGGTGTGTATCCCGCTTTTACTACTTGAGCTACAACAGCTTCCATAGTTAACTCTTTTGCTGCTGGATAAGTGAATGAGAAATCTCCTGTTTCTATATCAATTGCAATGTCTTTAATCCCTTTAAATTCTTTAAACTTTTTCTCTAGGCCATAAGCACAGAATGGACAGCCTAAACCGTCTACCTGTACCTCAAATTGATCTCTATCTTTATTAGATTGTGCATCTACTTGGGTTAAAGCAAGTAAGCTTATCATTATGCTTAATATAATTGTTATTTGTTTCATCTTGTTTTAATGTTATTCTTTAGGAGACCGTTATAGCAGTATCCATGTTAATATTTGTTGTGTTTATTTGTAATTAAAAAGTATATCGCGTTCCCACAAAAACAGAATAGTTCAGTGCGCGATCATCTGCTATATCTTGAATAAGAGGTAATTGAACCGCTAGATCAAAGGTGATGTTCTTACGAGCATATTGTATCCCTTGAGCATATAATAACTGGTACCAATCGCGCTCATGTAGCCATACACTGTTGTATTCAAAATATAGATTAAGTTGCTTATTAGGATACTGAGGTTTTAATAATGGAAGGCCAAAACCTAGTTTAGTTCTGAATTCATCTAAGCTGCCATCTGGCATCCAGTTGTAACCTATCTCTGTAGAAATACCGTATTTCAAAGTTTCTAAACCTGATACAATACCGTAATATCCAGAGTACTTTCCTGTAGAAATATCCATCACATCGATTTCCTGACCGGTAGGTAAAGTTTGTAAGGTCTTTGCTACCATACGGAATGTTCTTCCAGTACCATCATTACGGTAAAATTGATATTTCCCCATAATTTTCATGTCCGCTAGTCCACTGCCACTAGTATCACTCAAGTCATAGTTGACATAAGGTACGTGTAAAGCAATTAATGAATTTGCAGTAGGTAAATAATGCAACATCACGGGAACATAAACGGCTGTTCCACGCTCGGTGTTTCTGATTTCAGTTAGAGTTTTCATGGTGAAGCTATTGCCTCCTAGCATGATAGGTTTATCTGCTGTAATGGGTGGACCTTGAGCATACGCTTTCGCGAAAGCGAAAACCACCAAAGCCACCATAATAATATGTTTCATAGTGTTATAAAATAAAGTTAGTAATCTTAATTAATGCCTAATGGCAATTGAGAGAACAACTTTACTTAGATAAGAAAAGACTGGTGCAACACTGGTATGTCCCTTGTGACCAGAGGCGGCGAGTAAGATGTAAAAGGTGTGTCCATAAGATCATCGCCAGTGATCGAATAGATAAAGGAATGAGTGAATAATATTATAAACTGTTGCTGGTCTGAATTAAAATGATCCCATGATAATTTTAAATCATCTTGCCCTTTTACTAATTCCACAACATCATTACAACAACTTTTTTCTAGTACCACGGCACAAGATTCGGTCGTGTTATTAGTCTCCATACCACAACCATGGGATGGAATAATCATTGAAACATCTTTTAAAAATGGGCCGCAAAAATGTTTATGCACACTGAATGATAGGGTAGAGCATAATACCATTACCGCCATTATAAATACACCTATATTTTTAACCATCTTTAAAAACATATAACAAAGATACAATAGTTGTTCCTAAAAAGTTGTTAAGTGGATTTTATAGTATTTTTGCAAAATGAAAAAAATGATATATTGCTTGTGTTTTCTATGTGTTTGGGTCTCTCAAGGTCAATCTAATGGTAATAGTTTTAACACTGAAAATCAGTCCTTATGGAGAGATTTTACCTATGATATGGGTAATGTTTTTCAAGGTGTAGGATATGCGTACTCTAGACCTATCTACTGGCAACAAGATGATTTTTACAAACTAGGTGCGACAACAGCTGTGACGTTGGGACTTTATTCAATTGATGATCAATCAAGGCGTTATTTTGTAGAACATAAAGAAAATGTGCCTAATTTGATATTGGATTATGGATGGTATGCTGGTAGTCCACAAAATAACTATGGTGCTACAGGTGCAGTTTACCTCACTGGTTTGTTTACACGCAATGAGAAATTAAGAAGAACTGGAGTTTTACTATTATCATCAGCGACGGCTACAGGCTTTTTACAACAATTAACTAAGTCAGTAACAGGAAGAGCTAGACCACAGACTAATCTAGGTAAAAATCACTTTAAACCATTTGGTGGATCTGCTGGTTATCGATCTTTTCCGTCTGGACATGCAGTACTTACTTTTACAAATGCACACGTTATTGCAAAGCAATTTGATAGTTGGTGGATTAAAGGTCCTATATATGCCATCGGCGTGACTCCTGGATTAACACGTATCTATGAAGAACAGCACTGGGCAAGTGATGTTTTTTTAAGTTGGGTTTTAAGCTACTTTGTAGTAGAGAGTATCGATAAATACTTAGATAAAAAGTATAATCAAAAATATAATTCTGACTCTAAGGATAATCTAACTTCTCTAAATTTCACCTTTTCTGGTAATAGGTTAGGTGTCGTTTACTCTTTCTAGCAATTCTTAAGAATATAGAATTAAAAAAACACCTATCATGATGCCTGCTAGTGGTATGAGTTTTTGACGTTTATTTTGTTCCTTAAAAATTAAACCGCCTATAATTACCGCAATGATGATTTGACTGCGTTTTATTGCGGACAGTAGCATAATCATGGCGTCGGGATCTTGCAGTGCTTTGAAATAAAAATAGTCTGCAGTTTGTAATAATATACCAACTGCAGGGATAGACCACCTAAATTTAAAATCTTTGCGTTTTTGTGGATATGGAAACCATGTAATGGATAAGATAATCAGTAAGATTATAATAGTGTAAAAGCAGAACCAAAATTGTAGAGTTTGCGGATTGAGCATTAAACTTTGTATTAAGAACTTATCGTATAATCCACTGGATGCCCCTAAAAATGTGGCGCCTATAATCGCAAAAACCCATTTATTGCTTTTAAAATGGATGCCTTCTTTTTTACCTATTCTAGAATATAATAATACCGATAATATGATTAAGAAGAAGCCTATCCATTGATAATTATTTGGGGCTTCTTTATATATAAAAATAGCACCTATAAATGTGAAAAATGGACCTGCAGACCTTATCGGTGTTACAATGGTGAGTGGTAAATGTTTAAGTGCTTGATAGGCCAGTATCCAGGAAGCAGCCATTATCATAGATTTAATGATAATGTAACCATGCGTCGTCCATGGTATAGATTCTACATAAAAACCTATTTCTTTAGTTGCTTCAGGCGCATAGATAGAACCGATGTAAAAAGGTAAGATTAATAAAAAACCTGCGATCAATGTGCCTAATAAAACAGGGAACACCTCATTACCACGCACAGCATGCTTCTTACATAGATTGTGTAATCCTAAAAATAAAGCGGCAAGTAAGCCTAAATACATCCACATGCCGCGAAGATAGTTTTTTGAAGAAATTGAGTGACATTATTTCAAATAAGTCTACGTTTTGAGATGTAAAAAGATGCAATCTATTTTCAAATGAGAATTTATTATTAAATCATTATTTAATTGTGGTTAAAACAAGGAATTGTCAATCAAATTGCAATATGCTAAATTTTAGAAGTTTGTGTAGGTTATTGATGACTAGTCCAAATAAATACTTACATTTACCGCATGAATTTATCTAGAAATAAAAATATATCCTTACCGGTGCGCTTTACATTGCGACGCCGCTGTGCTTAATCTCACTTAGCATTTAGATATAATTTTTATTTTTTTTACATTGAATTCACTTCCATTAACATTTACTGCTTTTCTAACTGCTCCTTCTAGGAACGGTTTTTCTGTGCGTCCTACTTTACGACGCCGACGCCCGTAAGGGGTCTTTCTTTTTGGGAATTTAGGTGCGTCCGGTTCTTCTTTTCACAACTACACTTTACACTTTTTAATTTATAAAATCAATCACAATGGAAATTGTCATTGCTCATAAATCGCATTCAAAATATGCGCAAATCATTTGTGATACCATAGCCGACGCTGCCAAAGTGCGCGGTACAGGAATCGCAAAACGTACACCAGAATATGTCACTACCAAAATGGAAAATGGCAACGCGGTTATCGCACTGGATAACGGAAAATTTGCAGGCTTTTGTTACATAGAGAAATGGGGACACGGCAAGTTTGTCGCAAACTCAGGCCTTATTGTGCATCCAGATTATAGAAATCTAGGACTGGCCAAACAAATTAAAGAACGCATCTTTTTACTATCTAAAGAAAAGTTTCCTGATGCAAAGATATTCAGCATCACCACCGGACTTGCTGTTATGAAAATGAATAGCGATCTAGGTTATAAGCCAGTTACTTTTTCTGAATTAACAGACGACCAGCAATTCTGGAACGGTTGCCAGACCTGTAAGAACTATGACATCCTACAACGTACAGAACAAAAAATGTGCTTGTGTACAGGAATGATCTATGATCCTTCTAAGAAAACAACTGAAGAAAAGAAACCTATTAAAAAGTCTGTTTTCAACAGATTAAAACAAATTAAGCAAACGCTTATCCTCAAAAAAGATCAAAATGAACAATAATAAAAAATTAGTAATAGCCTATAGTGGCGGACTTGACACCTCATATTGTGCCGTATATCTTTCACAAGATCTAGGTTATGAAGTGCATGCCGTGTGTGTGAATACAGGTGGTTTTACTCAAGAAGACCTTAAAACTATAGAATCTAACGCTTATAAAATGGGCGTGAGCACTTTTAAAGCAATAGATGCTGTCAGCACTTTTTATGATAAAGTCGTTAAGTATTTGATTTATGGAAACGTGTTGAAGAACAATACATATCCGCTATCGGTAAGTGCAGAGCGTATTGTGCAAGCCATTGAGATTATTGAATATGCAAAAACCATAGACGCACAATTTATCGCTCATGGAAGTACTGGCGCCGGAAATGATCAAGTGCGTTTTGATATGATTTTTCAAACTCTAGCACCACATATAGAAATTATTACACCTATAAGAGATGGTAAACTATCACGTAAACAAGAGATAGATTATCTCATAGAAAATGGAATAGCCATGTCTTGGGAAAAGTCTCAATATTCTGTCAATAAAGGACTGTGGGGAACTAGTGTCGGTGGAGCAGAAACTCTGACCTCGCTCAAAGCATTACCAGAAGAAGCCTATCCATCACAACTTCAAAAAGAAGGAAAGGAACAAGTAAAATTGACCTTTAAAAAAGGAGAGTTAATTGCTGTAAATGGGAAAGAGCAATCTTCAGAACTGGCTATACAACAGCTCAATGATCTTGCTTCTTCATATGCTATAGGTAGAGATATCCATGTAGGCGATACCATAGTAGGTATGAAAGGTAGAGTAGGTTTTGAAGCCGCAGCAGCGTTGATTACTATCAAAGCACATCATTTATTAGAAAAGCATACACTTACTAAATGGCAGTTACAGCACAAAGATTATCTGTCTAGTTTTTACGGTATGCACCTGCATGAAGGTCAGTACCTCGATCCTGTAATGCGCGACATGGAGGCTTTCTTAGAAAGTAGTCAGGCCAAAGTTACTGGAGATGTTTATGTCACTTTACAACCTTATCACTTTACTCTGGACGGTATAGAATCGGCAAACGATTTAATGAATGCAAAATTCGGTACTTATGGAGAAGAGAATAAAGCATGGACAGCAAGTGAGGCCAAAGGTTTTATCAAGATCATAGGAAACAGCAATAAGATTTATAACCAGATACATCAAGAATCATGATTAAAGCAGGTATAATAGGTGGTGCAGGTTACACAGCAGGAGAATTAATAAGACTTTTAATTCACCATGATGAGGTAGTTATAGATTTTATATACTCGACTTCAAACGCTGGTAATGCAGTGAGTGATGTGCATCAAGACCTTTTAGGTACTACAGATTTGGTGTTTACAAGCCAGTTAAATAACAATGTAGATGTTTTGTTTTTATGTCTAGGCCATGGCAATTCAAAATCTTTTTTAGAGAAGCATCAATTTTCAAAAAGCACAAAAATCATCGATTTAAGTAATGATTTTAGGTTGATAGAATATGCACGCTTTCGCGAAAGCGAGTTCACATATGGACTGTGCGAGTATCAAAAAGAAGAGATTAAAAAAGCTACTCATGTGGCAAATCCAGGATGTTTTGCAACAGCGATACAACTTGCCATTTTACCACTAGCTGCACAACAATTGATAAAAGAAGATGTGCATGTAAATGCGGTTACTGGTGCGACTGGTGCAGGCACAAGTCTGTCACCTACAACACATTTTACATGGAGAGATAATAATTTCTCACACTATAAAGCTTTTACGCATCAGCATCTAGGAGAAATAAATCAGAATTTAAAACAGTCACAACAAGATTTTAATTCTAATGTGTTATTTGTGCCTAATCGTGGTGATTTCAGTAGAGGAATTTTTGCGACAGCTTATACTAAAATAGACCTATCACTAGAAAAAATAAAAGACCTTTATAAGGACTACTATAAAGACTCGCCATTTGTATTTGTGTCTGACAAAGAGGTGCATTTAAAGCAAGTAGTTAATACTAATAAGTGTCTTGTTCACCTACATAAGCATAATGACATTTTATTAATTACGAGTGTCATCGATAACTTATTGAAAGGAGCGTCTGGACAGGCAGTACAGAATATGAACTTGATGTATGATTTTCCAGAGGATCAAGGTTTACAACTTAAAGCCAACTTTTTTTAAACTCAAAATCATGAAAATAGCCATTATAGGAACTGGTAATTTAGGCCGCTCCATTGCAAAGGGATTGATTCATAATAATGCAATAACTACATTGTATTTAACTAAAAGGAATCTAGAAGATCTAGAGTTTCTTCAAGATTATTCTGGCGTGTTTTTAACTGCAGATAATGAAGAAGCAATCAAGAAATCTGACATTATCATTTTTGCGGTACAGCCAGCACATTTTACTGATATTCTAGAAACAACTAAAGATTTATTTAATGAGAACCATGTGTTGATATCGACGATAACTGGTTTTACGGTAGATAAAATAGAGGCAATTGTAGGTTCAGATCAGCATGTGATTAGAGCAATGCCCAATACAGCGATCGCGGTTGGTAAATCGATGACCTGTCTGTGTCATAATGAAAAAGGGACTCTTAGAATAAAAGTAGCTCAGGCTATTTTTAATCGTTTGGGAACCACACTAGTTATTCCAGAAACACAAATGCAAGCTGCAACAGTAGTTTGTGCTAGTGGAATAGCTTTCTGGATGCGATTAATAAGAGCGAGTACACAGGCGGCGATTCAGTTAGGTTTTGACGCTAGCGAGGCACAATTATTAGCAATGCATACTGCCGAAGGTGCTGCAAGTTTATTAATAACAACAGGCAACCACCCAGAACAAGAGATCGATAAAGTTACCACGCCTAAAGGTTGCACCATAGAAGGTTTAAACGAGATGGAACATAAAGGATTGAGCAGTTCGCTTATTCAAGGAATGATAGCTTCTTTTCAAAAAATTAATACGATTAAAGAAAAACAGATATGAGTTTATTTGATGTTTATCCACTTTTTGATGTGACGCCAGTGCGTGCACAAGATGTTTATGTTTATGATCATAATAATGTCGAGTATCTAGATTTATATGGTGGTCATGCTGTTATTTCTATAGGTCATTCTCATCCAGAATATGTAAATAATATAAGCGAGCAAGTTTCTAAAATAGGCTTTTATAGTAATGCGGTTCAAAACCCATTGCAAGAAGCACTTGCTCAGCGACTAGTTGATTTTTCTGGTTGTAAAGACTACCAGCTATTCATGTGCAATTCTGGTGCAGAGGCAAATGAAAACGCATTAAAACTAGCTTCTTTTCATAATGGAAAGCATAAAGTAATCGCTTTTAAAAATGGTTTTCATGGTCGTACATCTGCAGCGGTGGCGGCTACAGATAATGCAAAAATTATCGCACCATTAAATGCACAACAAGAAGTAGAAATTATTGAATTAGGAGATCTGGTAGCTGTAGAAAAAGCACTAGATAAGAATAATGTTTGCGCGGTAATTGTAGAATGTATTCAAGGAGTAGGTGGTCTAGATGAAGATACTACTTTGTTTTATCAAGGTTTACAAGCTTTGTGTCGTCAGTACAATACTTCTTTTATTGCAGATGAGGTGCAATCTGGTTTTGGTAGAACCGGTGACTTTTTTGCATTTCAAAAACATGGACTAGAACCAGATATTATTTCTATTGCAAAAGGTATGGGAAATGGATTTCCTGTAGGTGGTATTTTGATCCATCCACAAATTAAAGCTTCTTATGGATTGTTAGGAACAACTTTTGGCGGTAATCATCTAGCATGTACCGCAGTTTCTACGGTGCTAGATGTTATAGAAAAGGAGCAATTAATGGATAATGCAAAAGCAGTATCTGCTCACTTTTTAAAAAGAGCTCAAGAATTACCACAGGTTAAAAATGTAAAAGGACGCGGATTAATGTTAGGACTAGAATTTGATTTTCCTATTGCGACAATAAGAAAGAACATTCTGTTTAATCATCACATTTTTACTGGTAGTGCAAAGAGTCCTAACGTGATAAGAATTTTGCCGCCATTAACGATTAAAGAATCTCATATCGATTTATTCTTTGACGCTTTAAAAGCTGAATTATGAAAAAATACACTGAACTTAAAGATATAAAAGACCTTGCTCAACTAGTAGATGAGGCAATTGCAATAAAACAAACACCATATGATTTTCAACATCTAGGTAAGAACAAAACTCTAGTGATGTTGTTTTTTAATGCGAGTTTAAGAACACGATTAAGCACAGAAAAAGCAGCAAAGAATCTAGGGTTAGAAGTGCAAATATTAAATGTGAATGATTCTTGGAAACTAGAATTTGATGATGGAACGGTGATGAATGCAGACACTTCTGAACATGTAAAAGAAGCTGCTCAGGTCATCTCTCAATATGCAGATGTGATTGCGGTAAGAGCTTTTCCTTCTTTAGTGGATAAAGAAAAGGATGCTCAAGAAGTAGTCCTAAATGGTTTTATAAAATATGCGTCTGTACCTATTGTAAATATGGAAAGTGCAACAGCTCATCCTTTACAAGCTCTTGCAGATGTTATTACTCTGGAAGAATTGAAAACCAAGAAAAAACCCAAAGTGGTCATTTCTTGGGCACCACATCCTAAAGCATTGCCACAAGCGGTTGCAAACTCATTTATTGAAGTGATGCAAATGGCAAACGTAGATCTTACGATTACACATCCGCAGGGATATGAATTATCTGATGCGGTTGTAAAAGATACACCGGTGATTTACGATCAGGAAAAAGCTTTGAAAGAAGCCGACTTTGTCTATGTGAAAAACTGGAGCAGTTATATCGATTATGGCAAGATTTTAAGTCAAGACGCGAGTTGGATGATGACTCAGGGAAAATTAGGTAATGCAAAATTTATGCACTGTCTTCCTGTAAGAAGAAACGTTGTGGTAGAAGATGCTGTGCTAGATAGTGAGAATTCCATCGTCATCCACCAGGCTAATAATAGAACCTATGCAGCTCAAGTAGTTTTAAAAAATATTTTAGAAAACATAGAATAATGGAACAGCTTAAAGTTATAAAAATAGGTGGGCACATTATCAATGACCAGCAAGCACTAGATGATTTCTTAACCACATTTAGTGCAATAAAAGGGCTGAAAGTTCTTATTCATGGAGGTGGAAAAGTAGCTACAGAATTAGCTCATAAAATGAATCTTGAGGTAAAAATGATCGATGGTCGTCGCATCACCGATTTAGAAACACTAGACATTGCTACTATGGTTTATGCTGGTAAAGTAAATAAAACCATCGTAGCAAAATTACAAGCTAAGCAGTGCAATGCTATAGGATTTACAGGAGCTGATGGGAATACTATTTTGTCTAAAAAACGAGATGTAGAAGAGGTAGATTTTGGTTATGTTGGAGATGTTGTAAAGGTAGATACAGAGATTGTTGAGGTGTTGCTTTCGCGAAAGTGTACTCCAGTATTTTGCGCCATAACGCACGACGGACATGGTCAATTATTAAATACAAATGCAGATACTCTCGCTGCAGAACTAGCTATTGCACTAGCCAAAAATTATGAAACAGAACTGTATTACTGTTTTGAGAAAAAAGGAGTTTTACAAAATATTACAGATGAAGATTCTGTAATTAAGAATATCAATTTAGAAAATTATCAAGATTTAAAATCTCAAGGAGTCATAGCCGACGGAATGCTGCCTAAAATGCAAAATTGTTTTCATGCTATTCAAAATGGTGTAAAAAAAGTATGTGTAGGATTGCCAGATATGCTTCAAAATTCAAACAGTTTATTCACTACAATATCGAACTAATGAAACATCAAGATTTAAAAAAAGAGGCTCTAGAATTGTTGAAAAAAATGATTGAAACACAATCGTTTTCTAGTGAAGAAGAAGGAACTGCTCTACTGATAGAATCATGGTTTAATAATCATGAAATTCCATTTAATAGAGATCATCATAATATATGGGCGACTAATAAATATTTTGAAAAAGGGAAACCTACGTTATTATTAAACTCACATCACGATACGGTACAACCTAATAAAGCCTACACAAAAGATCCATTTAAGGCAGTAGTTGAAGATGGTAAATTATACGGTCTAGGCAGTAATGACGCAGGTGGTTGTCTGGTTTCTTTAATCGCTACGTTTACTCATTTTTATAAGCAAAAAGATCTAAAATATAACCTAGTCATAGTCGCTAGCGCCGAAGAGGAAAGTAGCGGCCCAAACGGTTTAAATAGTATGCTAGATATCATACCACATATAGATGTTGCTATTGTGGGCGAGCCTACTTTAATGAATCTAGCAGTCGCTGAAAAAGGATTGGTCGTTTTTGATGCTAAAATAAAAGGGACGCCAGGACACGCGGCTCACCCCAATGATAATAATTCGATTTACAATTCTATAGAAGTTTTAAAATGGTTTCAAGATTTTAAGTTTGAAAAATCATCTGAGGCATTAGGTGATGTAAAAATGACGGTAACGCAAATTAAAGCTGGCGTGCAACATAATGCTGTACCATCAGAAGTAGAACTGGTTATTGATGTAAGAGTCAATGATAAATACAGCAATCAAGAGATTGCAGAAATGCTGAAAGAACAGTCGCCTTGTGATGAGATTATTGCACGAGGTTTGCGATTAAATTCTTCTTCTATTCCTGTAGAACATGAACTGGTGCAAGCAGGAATAGCGATGGGAAGAACCACTTATGGATCACCTACCTTATCAGATCAGGCGTGTTTAAGCTGTCCTTCTTTAAAATTAGGTCCTGGCGATAGCACACGATCTCACAGCGCAGATGAATTTATATATCTAGAAGAGATTGAAGAAGGCATCGATATATACATCAATTTATTAACGAGTATTTTTTAAAGATAGAATTATGAAACTTTGGGATAAAGGAATTGCGATAGATAAAAAAATGGAACAATTTACAGTAGGTAATGATCGCGAGATTGATCTACATATTGCTCCTTATGATGTAATAGCATCTCGTGCACATGCTAGAATGCTAGCAAAGATTAACATCATTTCTAGCGAAGAATTAAAACAATTAGAATCTGGACTGGATGCCATTGCACTACAAATAGAAGAAGGTAGTTTTGTGATTGATGATCAGTTTGAAGATGTACATTCTAAAATAGAACACGAACTGACTCTACAACTGGGAGAAGTAGGGAAGAAGATTCACACGGCTAGATCTAGAAATGATCAAGTTCTAGTGGCGTTACAATTGTATTATAAAGAGGCACTGGGGCAAACGAGAACTAGTGTAAAGACATTGTTTGATACATTATTAGATTTAGCCGAGACACATAAAAATCAATTGTTGCCAGGTTACACTCATTTACAAGTGGCGATGCCATCATCATTTGGATTGTGGTTCTCTTCTTATGCAGAGTTGCTGGTGGATGATGTGTACATTCTAGACGCTACGATGCGTATTGTAGATCAAAATCCGTTAGGAAGTGCTGCAGGTTATGGAAGCTCTTTTCCTATCGATAGAGAATTTACTACCCAAGAAATGGGTTTTGCAACGTTAAAATATAATGTAGTTGCTGCACAACTCACTAGAGGTAAAAATGAACGAAGTATAGCTGCTTCTTTATCAAACGTGGCAAATACACTTTCTAGATTTGCGATGGACATCTGTTTGTACATGAGTCAGAATTTTGGGTTTATAAGTTTTCCAGATGAGTTAACGACAGGTAGTAGCATCATGCCGCATAAAAAGAATCCAGATGTCTTTGAATTGATACGTGGTAAGTGCAATAAAATACAAGCTTTACAAACTGAAATGTTATTGATAACAAATAATTTACCTAGTGGTTATCACAGAGATTTTCAATTGCTCAAAGAGAATGTGATCGCTTCTTTTATAGAATTAAATGATATTCTAGAAATCTTTAATTATTCTATAAAGAAGATTATAGTAAAGGAAGTCGACCTTAATGATGAGAAATATCAATATCTATTTACTGTAGATAATATCAATAACCTAGTGGTAGATGGAACATCTTTCAGAGAAGCGTATAAAACGATAGGTGAGCAGGTTGAGAATGGAACGTATGTTCCAGATACATCAAAGCACCATACTCATATAGGTAGTATTCATAATTTATCATTGAGTCATATTAGAGAAAAGTTCCCTATAAAGTGATTTATTTGTTAATTTAATTCATAAAAAATAATGTAAACAAGCTTTTTTTGTGAATCCATTATAATTAAGTCGTTAAATAGTGCTAAAGTCATTTATTTTATTACAATTCGTTAATATCTTTAAAATAAAAACTATGAAAAAGTTCTTTAAAGTATTGACCGTCGCGCAGCTCGCTTTTCAAGCTTACAACTACTATATGGAACATAAGCGCAATAAAGAGGTCAAAGAGATGAAACGCCAACTAAACGAATCACTAACTAAATAAAATTAACCACTATGGAAACTACAAGAGAAGAAGCTCACAGAAAATCACATGATGCCACTGTAAATGCATTAAATGCTTTACTTGAGAAAAATTATGATGCAGAACAAGGTTATAAAAATGCACTCACTGATGTGAAGAGTAATAATTTGAAAACTTATTTTATGCGACAAGCAGCACATCGTAGTCAATATGCAAATGAATTAGACGCATCATTAAGACTTTTAAATGCTACACCAGTAGAAAAAGGAAGTGCCACAGCAGCAGCACATCGCATGTGGATGGATTTCAAGACAGCATTTACTGGTAAAAATGATGAAGCTATTTTAGAAGAATGCATACGCGGAGATAAAGCTGCCGTTCAAGAATACAAGGATGTGTTAGAAAACCAAGATTATTTGCACGAGTATAAGGACGTAGTCCGCAATCAATTAAGTGGAATAGAAAATACACTACAAACTATAAAAGGATTAGAAGATATAGTAGATTAATAATATTTTCAGATTAAATCAAAAAGCCAGTAATATGATTACTGGCTTTTTGATTTTTAATGAAATCATGCTATTCCAATAAATGAGTATTAACAAAATGATTGGACCATTTTTCCGTCTCTGTACTAAAGCATTCAAGAATCGCATCTACACCATAAACTGATCCTTTAGCATTTCTACCTAGTACTGCTATATCTATTGTAGATTCTGTCTCAGTAAGAGCGCATCCATTTTCATTTGTTTTAATTCCAAGTTCTTTATGAAAAGGTTCTAGATAGTTGCTAGAGAACAAGCTATTGATTAATGGATCGTTGATTTTTTTAACGTTTGGACTGGCCAATACACCATTTACCATGGCATGCACCTTTTTTTTAGTAGATTTATTTTTCAATATCCACCCATTTTTATCTTCTATAATCGTCGGGTTAGAGGCTAAACCGAAATCTAGTATACCACACTCTGATAAAGCGATTAATTGTAAAACTCGTTCTACTGGTGGACCATAGGAGTAACGTTTAGTAAACTCATCGATCTTTATGAACTCGCTTTGTAAATCTGGTGGCAAATTAGAATGAGTGAAAATGGAATAAAGTGTTGGTTGTAGCTGTCTCCATACCTGGCCTATGGTATAATCTAGTGTAAATGGTTGATGGCCACAAGCCATTAAACAAGCTTGTTTTAAATAATCAACTGCACTTAACTCTTTATCCAGCCATATAGAGCTATCCACCTTTTTACCCATCAGCCAGTCGAGTATTAGAGAATGAATATCTGTATTTGAATCATCATACTCCAATCGTTCATAAATTATCTGAATAATATCTGCAATAGGAGCTAGTATATTCTCAATTTTGAGATGCTGCGGACTTTCTTGCAATATTTGCAATTTCTTTTTTAAATTATCTATAACTTCTTTTTCAACATTAAAGTGTTGATCTACTTTTTTTCCTAAAGGTTTTGGAATTACAGGTAGCCCATCTAACGAGAACGGATATATCTTTAAATCTGACTTAGAATGGTGATCATAAGATAAAAATGGTTCTTGATTTAAAGTTTTAAACTCACCGTTTAATCGTGCAATACATAAATGAATAATATCTATCATGCTTAATCCCATTCCTTTGATAGCAACGTGATGTAATTGGTTATACTGGTTATAGGCCTTTTTTGAATAAGGATTGTGAATAAAAAAAACGTCGTTGAATTGGTTAGCATGATGACTAAATTCTTCGTCTTGTTTGGATTTTTCTTCAGGTAAATGGCCAGTGGTTAATAGGGTTTGTTTTACATGTATTGATTGGTGTTGATCGTTTTCAAAATCGATTTCAGTAATTTGATTTACAATTTTTAAACTTGTTGCTCTAGCATTAATAAGCGTTACAACGTCTTGTTGAATCAAAGGGTCAATTATAGTTCTAGCCCGTTGATGCAAGTAACGTCCCATGACATTCCGCTCAAAATAGGTGTCTTTGTTATTATCTAGTTCATGATTGTAATTATCGCGCACCCAGTTAATAAAAGAAGGAAAAGCAGTGATAAGATATCCATCTCCGTTTATTATTTCACGTTCAGGAAGCTCAACGAGGTCTCTGTCAGAAATGTTTATAGTATTTGCATCAGGTTGATGGATACTCCAGGCGCTACCGCAACCTATCTCTGTTTGGGATTCTATTAAAGCTACTTTAGGAATGATTTTATGACGCTTTCGCGAAAGCGTTACAAATAGACTCTCAAGTGCATATAATCCTCTCGGGCCTAAACCTACAATGGCTAGTGAATACATAGTTGAAATTTAAAGACACAAGATAGAATTTCAAAATAGGTTATATCCTAAGGTTTGATTAATTCATAAAAAATTAAGAATTAAGAATTAAGAATTAAATTACGAGAAAAGTAATTTTTGTCCAAATAATTTAAATAATTTATTATTTTTATAATTGTCTATTTTGGATTTTTTAAAACCACTTACATGGAGAGTAATTATTATACTATATGTTATTTTAGTGATGAGACTACTTCTTTAAATAAGAACGATATGGAAGCGCTTTTTAATCAGAGTAGTAGCTTTAACAATGCAAATAATATTTATGGTATTTTTTTACATATTACAGGTAAATATCTTCAAATATTAGAAGGTAATAAAGCAGTGATTGATCCATTATATGCTAGGATTGTAGAGGATAGTAGACATAAAAATGTCTACGAGGTTTTTAATAAAAAAAACAGATAATCTCATTTTCAAAAAATATAACAGCAAATTCAGTATAGTTAAAACTACTGACGATCTTGATGACATCAATAATTATCTAGAATCCAATAGGTATGACAGTCGATGTGATAAATTGTCTAGATTGCTAGCTCCTTTTTTAATGTTTAGAGAAGCTTAAAGCGGCTATCAATTATACTATTGATAGCCGCCATAATATGAAAGGTCTTTATTTACTAAATTTTAAAGCTCATCACTGGTAGTTTTGAGTGATTTGCGACATCTTCAGATATACTGCCTTTAAAGAAGTGTGAGATTCCTTTTCTAGCATGCGTGCCTACAGCCACACAATCAGATTTTACATCATGTGCATATTCAAAAAGGCCATCTTCAACTGTATAACCAGCTATAAATTCTACTTGATCTGTCCCGCCAGCTTTTGCAAACTCGCGAGTTAATTCCTTAAATTCTCTTGTGCTTATAAAATTATGATGTGGTCTGTTCACATAAACCAATTGGATAGAGCTGCCCAAAGTATCAAAAATATCTAATGCCTTTTTATAAGCTGCAACGCTTTGTGCACTTAGGTCTGTGGCTAGAACTACATTTTTAAGATTAAAATTTTTGGGGTCTGACTTAACAGTTAATACTGGTGTATTACTATTTCTCACCATTTTTTCTGCATTAGAACCTGCAAAAATCCCTTCATGTGCCATTAACCCATGTGAACCCATTATGATAAGATCTGCATTTACTTTTTGCGCTAGGGCATCTACTTCTTTGTAAACTTTATGATGTTTTATTAGGGCCTCAACTTTTACATCTTCTAGAAAATCTTTATCCAGAAAAGGTTCAAATTTCTTTTTTGTAAGAGCCAGTAAAAACATCATCTCATTCTTGTTTTCATTTGCCGAGTGTGATATCAAAGAATCAGACAATTCCAACATGTGAAGTACATGCAAGGTAGCATTATGCTTTTTGGCTAGGATGGCACCTGTCTTTAAAGCATATTCTGAATGCGTTGAGAAGTCTACTGGTATGATGATATTTTTCATGTGATAAAGTTTGTTTAAAGTTACTGCTTTCCACTGTTTTACAGTATTTCTTCTAGCTGACTTTTATCATAGTTTATATATTTGATCTTTTATAAAGTAAAAGGATGATCGATTGTAGTTCATTGATTATGTGCAGCTACATGATTTTATGCATACGGTACGATTTGATGAAAACGATGAACGTGTGGTACATATAAAATAACGGTTATGGAAAACACAACTTCACCAGTAATACAGCTACTCTCAAAAGAATTGATAGAGCAACGTGATAAAATCCTTAATCAACTTCCCAACAATTATTCGGAACTTATTGAGCAATCTTACATCTATAAAAGAGTACCAAAAGAATATATGCTTAGCTCTATTTTATTTACAATTAGTTCGTCAGTTGGATTAGTTTTTAAATTAGATGCTTTGGGTTTTTCAAATTATGTAAATGCCTACTTCACAATTATAGGCAGTAGAGGAGATACAAAGTCGGAAGCTATAAGTATTGCGACCGCTCCACTTAAGATTGGTGATGATAAAGACTATGATAAGTACAGGGAAAACAAGTCTAATCAAACAGACGAAGATCCTCCAATAAAGCGTAAACAAATTCTATTACAGGATGCAACCATAGAATCGGCTAAGCTATCACATGAAAATAATCCTAGTGGTATAGGAATATGTAAAGATGAGATATTTGACCTTATACAAAATATGTCTAACTCAAATAGCCGCGATAGACAGAAATGGAGAACTTTTCTATTAGAAAGTTATACCAACAAGTTTGTAGATATCGGTAGAAAAACAACTGATAGTTTTAGGATTAAGAAAACCTATCTTACGTTAATAGGTGGGCTACAGCACCAGTTTTTACCTAAGATGTTTGCTAATGGTAATCTAGAAAGTGGTTTTATTGATAGAATACTGTTTACTAATATCTTTCAAAGAAATAAGAGGATGACTTTTGGTAGTATTGAAGGAAAAGTCATTTCAAATTATAATCATTCCATAGAAAATATTTTAGCTTATAAGAGACAAAGTGAAAAGTCATCTGAAAGTATAAAAGAATTAACTATTAGCTTAACAGATGAGGCTCACAGAACTTTATTTGATTACACACAGCAACTATTAAACAGACAATCTATCGCTGTAAAACTTTATGAAGAGTACTGTTCAAAAATGAGTATCTCAATTCATAAACTATGCATACTCGTATTTATAATGTGTCGTGCGCAGGAAAGCACTTTTAAATCACAACTAGACATGGCCGATGTCAACTTAGCCATTGAATTAAACGAATTTTATTTTATGAACTTTCAACTCATCGTAAGAAGTCATTTTAATTCTTCACAAAGTAAAATGAATGTTGATGATGTTGTAAGAATGGCAATCAAAAACAATGCATCTCAAAAAGCCGTTGCAGATATTACAGGTCTACATAAAGGAACAATTTCTAAAAAATGGAATAAATATGTATCATAGCAACCGACAATTCGCAACCGTATCAATTTAATATTTAAACACCTGCTATTTAAGTACTTAAAGTGTTTATAGCCAAAGTTGCTAGTTGCCAGTTGCTTTTAAAGGACTTCGCCTATTTTGTATGACAACAGCATAATATAGATTATTCTTCTGGGTCTTTTATGTGTGACAAGATGAGTGACATTATATTAATTACATCTTATTATCTGTGTGACAATCGGTAAAACAGCTGTATTACAATTTTTTAAATAATTGATATGTAGGTGTTTGTGGTTATAGATAATTATAAACCCTTGCAACCTGCAACTGTATGACAGTTTCACTTTCCTATTAATATCTTATTGATTATAGAAGTTTATTTATTCTCGCTTTCGCGAAAGCGTAATAGAAGCAGTTCTTAATTAGTCACTTAACTGATACTTAGTTCACGGGCTATAAACAAAGAAACACTGTAAGGGTATTTATCCTTATCAGGAATCACTTTAGGCCAAGAATCTGGATAATCAGGTTGATCAACAGCATCTAATAAAGCCGCTTTGATATGTTCAGGTCTCTTGTTATAAGCTTTTTTTAAATCTTCTTTAGAGACTACCCAACCATTTCTTAGGGCTTTAACAGTTCTTTTTATCTTCGGTTTAAAGTTAGAAATATCAACCAATACAAACTTTATCCATATTTCAACATAATCTCTTGGTGTGATTTTACGAACATTGTAATAGCGATACTCTTTTTGAGATTTATTAGAATCGTAAATAGGATTTTCAAAGAAGAAATTGAGCCAAGTACGACGTGTATTTTTACTCATGTCTATATCATACTCTAAGGAATCCATTGACATCACCTTTGTGTCCAACCATTCAAAAACACCTATTGTAGTCAGAGCTATTCCTAATGGATTCACGGTTTTAGAAATTCCTTCAAAATCTATGATCACCTTTCCTAAATCAGTACTAACTATACCATCAATGAAATCATTGAAGCCTTGCATTTCTTCGATGCTTTCGATATGAACTAAATCATTCTCTTGCCATTCTCGAATAGGCATTAATACGTCTAGAAATGCCTTCGTTTCTCCATCATTTTGGATACGTGCAGCAAGTTCTTTTTTTAATTTTTCTTTGGAACCACTTTTTTGAATTGCCAATTCTTCAAGTACACCTATATATTCAGGCATCTTGGAATTTAAAAATTCAAAAAAATGTGGAAGTATGGCTTTCATAATAAATATCCCGCCTTTTACAGCGGGATAAATTTAAATAAATTGTGATTAAAATTTAATCATCATTCCCTTTATACTCATCGTTATTAGGGTTAAGTTGGTCAGATCTATTGTCTAGATCATCTTGTGTAGGCTCATAACCTTCTTTAAAAGCTGACATAAATTATTGATTTTAAAATGAGCATTTACTGGTCGCTCCTTCACCATTACGAGTGCAAGTTAAAAGCAAAGAAGATTACGTTTGTCAAATTTTAATCGATAATCAATCTAGTTCAATTTTATAGATTATATGATGACTTTTACTCAACCGATTTGCCTCTAATTTTGAATAATTACAATTTGATTTCATATATTCACATTCCCCTAAAACACAGATTTTCCTACATCATTGGATAAGTGCGTTTTAGGGTTTTTTATTATTAAACATTAAAATCTAGATGAGCTATTTTAATTTTCTTAAAGATGACTATCCCAAACTTTTTGTGATAGCCGAATTATCTGAACAGCTCATTCATATAGATCCTAGTTCATCGTTGTCTAAGACTAGATTGCTGGCTGAAAAGATGTCTCAATTAATTTGGGATTTTGAGCAAATGGGAGATTTTAATGGCACTCAATTAGATAGGCTCAATAGATTGGCTTATTCTAATATCTTGCCTGAAGTTATTGAAGGAATCTTTCATACGATTCGAAAGTCTGGTAATCAAGCTAGTCATGATGGGACAGGTTCTTTTGATCAAGCCAAGTTTATTCTTAAGAAAGCCTTCAAACTGTCTAAATGGTTTTATGAAACCTATGAGAATGATTTTCTAGAACTAGCAGCATACGAATTGCCAGCAGTAGTTGATGAACGTGCTCATGAATTGCAAGGCCAACTAGATTTCTTAGAACAGCAATTACAGGATTATAAAGCAAAAATTGAAGAACTCAATAGCTCAAAAGAAGTTCAAGAGACGCGTAAATCACGCTCTAATAAAAGTGCGCGTAATATTGATCTTAACGAGCACGACACAAGAATACTTTTAATTGATCCAGCGCTTAAAAAAGCAGGTTGGGAAGTAGATACAGATTTACTGAATTATAAAACGCATAAAACACTTCCTGAAAAAGGTCGCAATATGGCGATAGCCGAATGGTATTGTGATGGGAAATGGGCTGATTATGCTTTATTTATAGGCACAACACTTTACGGAATTGTAGAAGCAAAAAGATATCGTAGTGATATTTCTACTGATTTAAGACAGTCTAAAATATATGCAGAACGGATTACCGATGCTCAAGATACAGAATTGTTGGGCAAATGGAATACCTATAAAGTACCTTTTCTATTCAGTACAAACGGTAGAGAGTTTTTAGAACAGCTCAAAACTAAAAGCGGAATTTGGCACTTAGATATTAGGAAAAAAGATAACCATGCAGCTGCTTTAAAAGGTTGGTTTTCACCTCAAGGTCTTGTGGAATTATATGAGCGTGATATTGATGAATCTAACGATAGATTAGAGAAAAGCGATTATGACTACCTAGCAGATAAAACTGGACTTTCACTTCGCGATTATCAAATAGACGCCATTAAAAAGGTTGAAAAGAAAATTATAGAAAGACCAGAAGAACAACGTTCTTTATTAGTAATGGCAACTGGAACAGGTAAAACCAGAACAGTAATAGGTTTGTCATACAGACTTATAAAGTCCGATCGTTTTAAACGCATTCTATTCTTAACAGATAGAACTATGCTGGCTACACAAGCTCTGGGCAATTACAAAGAAAATAAAATTGAAAACCTAAATTCATTTGGAGATGTTTATCAACTAGAAGAATTAAAAGACACCACACCAGATGGTGAGACTCGACTGCATTTTGCAACGGTACAGAGTATGGTGAAGCGATTGTTTTATAATGAAGATCCATTACCTATAGACAGTTATGACTGTATCATCATTGATGAAGCACACAGAGGTTATAACCTAGATAAAGAAATAGATGAAGATGATCTTAGTTTTAAAGATCAAGACGATTATGTAAGCCAATATAAAAAAGTGATTGAGTATTTTAATGCTTATATCATTGGTTTAACAGCAACACCAGCATTACATACCACTCAAATTTTTGGAGAACCAGTCTTTAGTTATTCCTATAGACAGGCAGTTCTTGATGGTCACTTGATAGATTACGAGCCACCTTATAACATTAAAACCAAACTCAATTCAGAAGGAATAGTATGGAAAAAAGGAGAACGACCTAAAGCCTATAATCCAGAAACTGGTAAGATTGAAGAACTGGCAGCACTAGACGATGAGTTGAAATTTGAAATAGACCAGTTTAATAAATTGGTGATTACCGAGCCTTTTAACCGTGCCGTTATCAAACAACTGGTGCAAATCATCGATCCTGAAAGTGAAGAAAAGACATTAATATTTGCAGCTAGAGATGAACATGCAGATTTGATTGTGAAAATATTCAAGGAAGAATTTGACGCAATAGGATGTAGAGTAGAGCAAGGAACTATTGAAAAAATTACAGGTAAATCTTATAATCCGCAGGAGTTAACTACGCAATTCAAGAACGAAAAATTTCCAACTATTGCGGTAACGGTAGATTTATTAACTACAGGAATAGACGTTCCTAAAATTACGAATCTTGTTTTCTTAAGACGAGTACGCTCACGTATTTTGTATGAACAAATGGTAGGTCGTGCGACTAGAAAATGTGACGAGATCAATAAAGAAGTATTTAAAATTTATGATGCCGTACGATTGTACGAGGCATTAGAAGATTTTATACAAATACGTCCTGTGTCAGATCCACGTATATCGTTCCAGCAGCTCGCACAAGAGATGGAGCATATTGATAATGACGATCGCGCACAACGCCAGATGCAAAAAATCATTGCCAAGTTTCAAGTAAAGAAACGCCAGATTGAAAAAGTAGATCGCAATGAAGAGCTGCAATACAATGCTCAAGGTAAAACAGCAGATGAGCTATTGAATATTTTTAAGAATGCACAAGGCAGCGAGGTAGCAAATATCATTAAAGAGTACGGCAGTTTATGGAAATTTCTAGATCAAAAGTTTACCAGACCAGGCATGCAAATGGTGGCAGATCAAGAAGACGAGTTCATCGCCATGGAGCAGAAATTTGGTGAGGCGCAAAAGCCTGGAGATTATATTGAGAGTTTCAATCATTATATCGCAACACATCGCAATAAGGTGCTGGCTATTAAAACCATATTGACTAGTCCTAATTCCCTAGACCGTACATCGCTTAAGGAGTTGAAGATGATGCTGGATCAAGATGGATTTAATGAGCGTTATTTAAATGCCGCTTGGCGACAGTCTAAAAATGAAGACATAGCAGCAGATATTGTAAGTTATATAAGAACCGCTGCGTTGGGAGAAGCGTTGGTTTCTCACGAGGATCGTATTAAGTCCGCTTTCGCGAAAGTGAAAGAAACCAAAAACTTTAATGCCTTACAATTAAAATGGTTGACACGTTTTGAAGCCCAAATGCTAGCCGAAACGGTGCTTACCAAAGAAGATTTAGACAAAGAACCTTTTAAAAGTGATGGTGGATTTAAAAGAATCAACCAGCAGTTTCAAGAAGAGGTAGAGCAAGTGATTGACTCTATTAATAATCATTTATATACGGCATAGTCCATTGAATAGAATCGTATTAATAGGGAATGGATTTGATCTAGCGCATGGGATGAAAACGTCCTATAATGATTTTATAGAATTTTTATGGGAAGATATTCTTGAAGAGGTAAAAGCTAGTGATACACTTTCGGTTGATAATGATTTATTTAAGGTTGCAGGACACCAAGGCAAGCAAGGAGAATTAGATAAAGACTTTCCAGCAAAACGTAAGATAGAAACGTTATTTAAAACTAGATCTTTTAATAATGACTTTTTTAAAAGATTAATAGAATGTCAATACATAGAAGGTTGGGTGGACATTGAAAAAGAATTTTATAAAAGATTGACAGAATGTTATAAGATCGATCAACAGCAGAAAACCAATGCTAGTAAAAAACAGATTGATCAACTTAATACAGATTTTAAACAAATAAAAGGTAAGCTACAGCAATATTTAATTAAGGAGCAGTTAGCATTCAATGATATCCTCAAAAAGGGTGAATTAAATTTTGATAAAATTGCAAGATCTATTGGTTCAAAAATGTATAAGAATATTGAATTAAGAGAATGCTCTGAGGATTATAAAGATGATAAAGTAGCTTTAAAATATGATCAATTAAAAACGCCTTATTTAAGATTCAAAACGGGACATGAAACTGACACATATTATGAGAAAATATTTAAGAGGTCGCACGACGGTTTTTCTGTAAAACAGTTAAAGAAACTAATGGTTGAAAATGAAAGTCTTAAGCTATTTATAAATATGCCAGATGAAGTATTAAGGCTTTCGTTTAATTATACATTGACAGAAGAACTTTATTTTGATTCTACTAAATTTATTAGGTCTGATTGGATGCACCCTATCGTAATTAAACCTATTCACATCCACGGTTCTATTCGTGAAGAAGATAAGAACCCAATTATTTTCGGTTACGGTGATGAGCTAGATGATGATTATTTAGAAATTGAAAAACTAGATGATAACCGCTATTTAGAAAATATTAAGTCTGTCAAATACTTAGATCGCGATAGTTATAAAAGATTGCTGGAATTTGTGAATAGTGATCAATATCAGGTGGTAATTATGGGGCATTCTTGTGGTAATTCTGACAGGACCTTACTCAATACCTTATTTGAACATGATAACTGCGTTTCTATTAAACCTTATTATCATCAGAAAGAAGATGGAAGTGATAATTATAGCGATATTGTACGCAACATTACTAGAAACTTTAATGATAAACAGAAACTGAGAGATCGTGTAGTGAACAAACAATATTGTGAACCACTACTTTGATTTAATTACGCTTTCGCGAAAGCGAGACAAAAAGAAAGCGAGAACACAACAATAGATAAAACAATCAAGATGCTGAATCAAGTTCAGCATGACAAAGGAAAGATATGAGTGCAGATGAAATTGCAAATAAATTATGGAACCTATGTAATGTCTTGAGAGATGATGGTGTGACGTATCACCAGTATCTTAATGAGTTGACCTACATATTGTTCTTAAAACTGACTGAGGTTAAGGATTTTGAAGAGCATATTCCTGAGGAATACCGCTGGCGTGGTTTTGTAGAAGAGCATGATAATAATGAGGCGTTTGAGCGTTACAAGAAATTTCTAGTGACTATTTCTAATGAGACGACCAGTCCTAGTATTAAAGAGATTTATAATAATGCGAGTACGAGTTTACGCAAACCGGTCAACTTTAACACGCTGGTGCAGTCCATAGAAAAACTGGACTGGTATGAAGAGAACGATCGCGATGTGATGGGCGATATTTATGAGAGCCTGCTAGAGAAAAATGCGGGCGAGAAAAAGAGTGGTGCTGGACAGTATTTTACGCCAAGACCGTTGATTAATATTATGACGCAATTGCTCGCGCCACAGCTGGGCGAGCGATGGAATGATCCTGCGGCTGGGACTTTTGGTTTTATGATCTCGGCAGACGAGTATTTGCGTAGCAAGTATGAGAACTATTATGCTTTAAGTGATAAAGAGCGCAAGTTTCAGAAAGAACAAGCTTTTAGTGGTGTAGAACTAGTAGGCGATGCGCACAGACTGGCATTAATGAATGCCCGATTGCACGGTATGGAAAGCGAGATCATACTAGGCGATACACTTACGGAGATGGGTAAAAACCTAAACGGTTTTGATGGCGTGCTGGCAAATCCACCATTTGGTACTAAAAAAGGCGGCGAGAAACCTACCAGAGATGACTTTACCTTCCCTACCAGTAACAAACAACTCAACTTTTTACAACACATTTATAGAAGTTTAAAGAAAAACGGGAAGGCACGCGCAGCGGTCGTATTGCCCGATAATGTACTCTTTGAAGATGGTGACGGACAGAAGATACGTCGTGACCTTATGGATAAATGTGATTTACATACCATTTTAAGATTACCCACAGGAATCTTTTATGCCGCAGGTGTAAAGACCAATGTGCTCTTTTTTACCAGAGGTAAAACCGAGAAAAATAATACCAAAGGAATATGGTTCTATGACATGAGAACCAATGTCCCTAATTATGGAAAACGCACACCGTTTACACAAACCGCTTTCGCAGATTTTGTAACAGCCTACACAGGCGGCAAAACCATAGCAGACCTAGAAAAAAACTATGACGGTTCCATTTCAAACCGTCCACAAGTGTGTCACACTGAGCCTGTCGAAGTGCTTTCTAAAGAAGATGGCAATGCAAGCAAAGACGAACGCTGGAATTATATAACTCGAGAAGTAATCGCCAGCAAAAACGACAGCCTAGATCTAGGCCTGATCGCAGACGACAGCGTGAGCAAAGCCGAAGACCTAGGCGAACCTGTAGAAATTGCCATCGAAGCCCTTAACGAACTCAATGCCATTCAAAAACAACTGAAAGCGATGATAAAAGAATTAGGCTAATGGAAAAGCAATTGCCAAAAGGTTGGGTGGAGACTGACCTAGATTCAATATTTAATCTCAAATATGGAAAAGGTTTACCAGTAAAAAACTTGACTGAAACAGGTTACGATGTTTATGGTGCAAATGGGATTATAGGAGCCTATTCTGATTATCATTATAAAGAACCACGAGTGATTATCTCTTGTCGAGGTGCTGCCAGTGGTGCAATTCATATTACAAATCCAGAATCGTTTATAACTAGTAATTCGATTGTGTTAGATGAAGTAAAAGTGGATGTCCTAAATCAAAAATATCTCTTTTACATTATGAAAGCGGTTGATAAGTCTGATGTAATAACTGGAACAGCACAACCACAAATCACAATTCAATTACTAAAGGATTTACAAATCCCACTACCACCACGAGCAGAGCAAGACCGTATTGTGGCAAAAGTAGATGATTTAATGGCGCAACACGCTGCGATACAGCAAGCGATGGAGCGTATTCCACAACTCTTAAAAGATTTCAGGCAGCAAGTGTTGACTCAAGCGGTGACATTTAAAACTACCAAAAAACAAAGTTTTAAAACTATCAAAGACTTTGAGATAGAAATAAAAACAGGTCCTTTTGGAAGTGCTCTCCATAAGTCAGAATATATTGATTCTGGTATTTATGTGATTAACCCAAGTCATATTAAAGATGGGGAAATAATACCAAAAAGTAATGTTTCAATCTCTAACACTAAATTCCAAGAGTTGAAAAGATGGGAGCTAAAAGAAGGTGATGTTATTTTGGGAAGACGTGGAGAAATGGGGAGATGTGCATTATACAAGTCATCTTACGGAAAAATGATATGTGGTACTGGCTCTATAATTTTAAGAGAAAATAAAAATATTAGTGCAGCTTTCCTTGACCTTTATTTGAGAAGTGATTTTGTGATTAATTATTTGGAAACTAACTCTGTTGGATCAACAATGATTAATTTAAATCAGAAAATTATTAATTCTTTACCGTTTCCTAATGTAAGCAAGGAAGAACAAAATAATGCAATTTCTAAATTGGCTAGCCTGTTTGAAAAAGCTACGGCTATTGAGCAACGTTATGAGCAGTTAAAATCACAAATAGACAGTTTACCACAAGCCATTTTACATAAAGCCTTTAAAGGTGAACTTGTCGAGCAGCTGGATAGTGATGGTAGTGCGAGTGAGTTGTTGAAGGACATCTCGTCTGCGCTCGATGTGACAAAAACAAAAGTAAAAACAAAAGTAAAAACAAAAGGAAAAACAAAAGGGAAATCAAAGTCTAAATCAAAGTCTAAGGTGTCAGTTCGAGCGCAGTCGAGAACGATTCAGCAGTCGAGAATGATTTGAAGTCGAGAACGAGTTATATAATTGATGAGAAGTAGGGCAAAATCAAGATTATTGCGAGCATTAAAGGTAAAGTGCTTAGAGGTTAGAAAAGATGTACGTAAATATTAGTTTAAATAAACTTAGAAATCATGAAAATTAATTTACATATAAATCAGGATAGTTATAATGTTAACGAGTTTTATTTGACGAAGGATAGTTGGGATGATTGGGGTTATAAAACATTATTTGAATTATACTATTATAATGAAAATAAGGAATTTGATAATATTGGTTCAGTCAAAATAGCAATGAAAGGAATGAAATCTGGTTCTACATCTGTTCCAGATAGTTTTGAAAAATTAGATAATGATTACTTTTCGTTAGGTGAAGAAAAAGTTTATTACGAAAATCTAAGTAATTATGATGAATCAGTTAGATGTTTTTTATTAGATGCACTAAACGATATCGCCTTTAATGAAGAGATTTACGATGAAGTTATTAATGAAAGTGTTACTGCAATTTCACTTTTAAGAACTGTTTCGGTTGATAACATTATCGTTGATTTTAGAAGTTTAGCGAATGGAGATGCTGTTCTCTCTGAATATAAATTTCAATATAATTTCCCAAGTACTAAATCTAGTATTGCACCTAGACCTCCTATTACCTTTCATGTCATACCTAATAATTTACCTACAACTAATATACACGTTTTAATCGGTAGTAATGGTGTTGGAAAAACTTATCATTTTAACAATATGATAGATTCGTTACTTAACAATTCTAAATCTAGTTCAAAATACGGATACTTTACTTCTCAAACAGAATCAGATGAAATTTTCGCAAATTTAGTTTCTGTCTCGTTTAGTGCTTTCGACGACAGGGATCCTCCTGAAGAAAGAAATGATAAGTCAAATAGTATTAATTATTCATATATAGGATTAAAACGAGTAAAGTCTGATAAAAATTCAGCTCCAAAAAGCACAACTATTTTAAAAAATGAATTTGTTAAAGGTTTAGAGTCTATTTTAAAAGGCGCAAAATGGAAACGATTAAAATCGGCACTTTTAATTTTGTCTTCTGACCCTGTATTTAGTCAATTTGATTTTATTAAAGTAATTGAGGATTACAATTTTTCAGAAATAGAAATTAATGTAAACAAGGAAATAGGAGATTTGTTTAGAACCTTAAGTTCTGGTCATAAAATAGTGTTGTTGACATTAGTAAGGCTTGTTGATACAGTTGAAGAAAGAAGTTTAGTTTTATTAGATGAGCCAGAAACACATTTGCATCCACCTTTATTATCAGCGTTTATGAAAGCACTATCAAACTTACTTAGACAAAGAAATGCGGTTGCCATAATAGCTACTCATTCACCAGTAGTTTTACAAGAGGTACCTAAAAGTTGTGTTTGGAAATTTAGTAGAGTTGGAACTTATTCTAAAGCTGAAAGATTATCTATTGAATCTTATGGAGAAAATTTAGGTACATTAACAAGAGAAGTTTTTGGATTTGAAGTAACAGATTCAGGTTTTCATAAGTTAATATCGGAAGTTGTAAAGGGTAATTATACTTACAACGAGGTTCACAAAAAATTTAATGGAGAATTGGGTTTGGAAGCGCAATCTATTATTCGCGCATTATTGAACACAAGAAACTACTAGTCTATGAGAAAACTTAATCTACCAGTTGAGGACGCTATAGATGTATTTGATATATGTATAAGTAAGGTTCAAAATAATGATTTAAAAGCTAGGCTAGAACATTGTAAACCAAACCTTATAACTGCTGTAACTGATTATACAACTAAAGCTCCAAGAATTGAACTTCATACCATAGCAACTCATAATTCAATTAATGGGAATGTTTCTTCGGAAGAAATGAAAAAAGTATATACAGATAGGATGGTTGGGTCTACATCTCCTGGACGTTATATCTATGATAAATGGAGGGCATCTGCTCCAAATAACATATGTCCTTTGTGCGCTCAAAGAACAACAGATACTTTAGAACACCATCTACCAAAAGGAAACTATCCAATATATTCCGTAGTACCAATTAATATATTTCCAGCTTGTAGTGCTTGTAATAAAATAAAATTAGATTTAGTAGTCAATTCCCCTGAAAGAGAACCTATTCATCCCTATTTCGATGATGTAGATGATGAGTTATGGTTAAAAGCAGAAGTTATTGAATTAAAACCTGCTTCATTAAGATTTTACACGGTTAAACCAGATAATTGGGATGAAATCAAGTATGAAAGAATACGTAATCATTTTAAACTTTTCGAGTTAGAAAAATTATACGGATCACATAGTGCAGTAGAATTAACTAATTATAATTATAGGATAAATGAGATGTTTGAGACTGGCGGTGCATTATTAGTAAGAAATTTTCTAGAAGGTAGTTGGTTAAGTATGAGGAATGTCAATTTAAATTCTTGGCAGACTGCCACTTATCAAGCACTATTTAATTCCAATTGGTATCAAGAAGGTGGTTTTAAATCAGAATGATTAAATTAAAGTATAAACAGATCCAAAAAATACAATTTTTCCTTGCAGATGGTTCTTCCAAGAGTATGTCATAGGTAGAGTTAATTAATTAGTAAAGACCATTGTGTTTCCTAGAAATAAGATGCAAGAAACATAAAGGCACTGTAAAGTAGACTGAAAAGAGATATACTAGAAGAATTAAAAATGAAAATTGATTGATATTATAATTAAAAATAAAAGCAATTAACGCTATGAATTATTGGCACATACAAATGAGTAAACCTCATGGTAGAGATGGAAGGACTTATGTAGATCCTATGTCAATGCTAAATTTACATTCTCCTATTATAGGAACTGGAGAATGGGATGATTATCAATGTCGCTACTTTAAAAAAAATCTTGCGAAGGGTTCTATAGTTTGTGTCAAACATGGTGGAAAACCTATCGCTTTATGTGAAGTGATTTCTGAATGTTTTAAGGATTCAGAACTAACTAAAGAGTTTTATAATATTTACTACCGCCGTGTCAAGGTATTAGATTTTTATGATGGAGATGAATCTTTTCCACAACCTCAAGGCACATTGAATAGAGCTGTAACTAAAAGTACACCTACATATCAATTCATTAAGAATTGGTATGTCAAAACCAAAAGGAAGTTAGAAATGAAAGATTTGATAAACATTTTAAAAAGTAAAAACCAAATCATCCTACAAGGTCCGCCAGGAACTGGTAAGACACGTCTTGCTAAAGAAATAGCATACCAACTTATTTTTGATAAGCAAGCGCCAACAGATGATGAGCAGAAAGTTGCTTTGTCCAGTTCAGATCAATTTGAGATCGTTCAATTTCATGCATCATATAGCTATGAAGATTTTGTAAGAGGTATTTCTGTGGAGAATATAGACGGTAAAGTTATTTATGAAACCAAAAATCGAGTTTTAGGAGAAATTGCTGCAAAGGCGAATAGGAACTATCTACAAAGTAATGAAGATTTAGAAACATCTTATCAAGAACTTTTCCTAGACGAGGCTTTTGATGAGTTCATCGGAGAAATAGCTGAAAAAATAGAATCTCAAGGTAATTACCAACTAACAGACAAAGTTTCTTTAATCAATGTAGATGAAGATGCATTTAGATACAAAGGTGAAAATGGATGGAATGAGCATGGTCTTAGGATGAAATTCTTAGATATCAAAAAGGCTTTCATAGATAATAATACCTCTAGACAGGACATTAAGAAAAATAAATCACTTTCAAGTCAAGCTAATTGGCACTCTAGCTATTACGTAAGAGTATTAAATGACTTTCAGAAATATTGGGATGAAAATCTAGTAGAGAACGAAAAGAAGAAACCACAACATAAAGTAGATGTGAAGAATTATGTTCTCATCATCGACGAGATAAATCGTGCAAATTTGTCATCTGTTCTAGGAGAATTAATTTATGCTTTAGAATATCGTGGTGAACCAGTAGAGAGCATTTATGAGATAAAAGGTAAAGGAAGAGAAATCATATTACCAGAAAATCTATTCATCATAGGTACCATGAATACCGCAGACCGCAGTGTAGGTCATATTGATTATGCGATACGCAGGCGTTTTGCTTTTGAGTCGGTATTGCCTCAAGATTTAAGTGGTCGGTTGGAAAGTGGTTACGCTTTCGCGAAAGCGGAATTTGATAAAGTAAAAGCATTATTTGTAAAACCAGAAACAGACTGGAAACGATCAGATCATTTATCTGAGGAATTTGACCCCAAAGATGTGTGTATAGGTCATAGCTATTTTATTCATAAAGAAGGTGAAGATATTTCTCAACGTGTAAAGTATGAAATCAAACCTATTCTTGAAGAATACATAAAGGATGGAGTTTTAAAGAATAGCGATAGTTTACGTGATGAATTAGATAGTCTATAATTAATGCTTAGACTACCAGAACAATATAATTATGGTGATAAACATAATCCCTTACTTGAGAAGCATAATGCGAGTCATGTATTAGATGTCGTAGGAGATTATGAACATTCTTTTTTAGGTGGTAAGAACTTATGTTTTAGCCTTCAGGAAAAGGAACAAGGTTATAGAGCAGAAACCTCATATTATATAGGCATAGACCATATAGGCGATTCGGGAAAAGTGATTCATGTACAACCAAAGCTAGATGATGAAGAGCGTAAAATTGATTATTACGCGGTATTAGAACAAGCGCTTTCTGGTAACTTAAAACCAAGTGAGACTAAAGGTTTGTTTGAGATAAAATTCAATCAACCTTTAATACCAATAGATCAAGAACAAGATTACTTGTCGCCATTGCTATTTGCTCAATTTTTAAATCTATTAAAGAGCATCGTACATAAAGGATTGAGAAAGTCTTATTACCGCGTAGAACACAATATGACTGCCAAGGTAAAAGGGAAGATTCTAGTAGGAGCAACGATAAGAAACAATCATGTGCACGGTCGTATGGATCGCTCAGTCTGTTCTTTTGAAGAATATGGATTGGATCATTTTGAGAATAGATTGCTTAAAAAAGCATTGCTATTTGTGTCGGCTAATTTACATACCCATAAAACATTCAAATCACTTAAAAAGACAGTCGCCTTTTGCCGTCCTGCGTTCACTAAAGTCAGTGAAACGGTCAATGAAAATCAAGTGAATAACTTTAAGGTCAATCCGTTTTTCAAAGAATATGCAGCCGCTTTAAAACTAGCCAAGTTGATTTTGAAACGCTATGGTTTCAAGTTGGAAAATGCCACGAGTGAAAAAGTTGCTACACCACCGTTTTGGATTGATATGTCAAAGATTTTTGAGCTGTATGTGTACCGACAGCTTGAAAAAGCCAATGGAATAGAGAAGCTGTTATATGAACCAGTTATTGATGGATTAAGACCTGACTTTTTAATTAAATCCAATGAATTTACTGGAGTTATTGATGCTAAGTATAAACCTCGGTACAAGACTAATAAAATTGACGTTTCAGACTTTAGACAGGTGTTAGGTTATGCTAGAATGACTAAGGTTTATGATGAACTAGAAATTTCAAAAGATTCTTTAATTGATTGTTTGATTATTTATTCTAATCAAGCCGAAAGTGATTTGAAAGTTGAGTTGGAAAAAAAGGTGGCAGAAGAAGGATATGTTCGTTTTTGGAAGTTGGGGATTAAGTTGCCTGAGATAGGTTATGAGAGGTAACTTGAAGCTTAAAACATAAATTATTCAGATTACTTTATAAATACGCATATCTTTTAAAGGATGAAATACTTGTTTGAGATTATGTTCAAATACTATGGAACATTTGATTTCAACGGAATTGATATAAGTTGATTTGATGGCTTCCTAGTAACCTAGCCTTAAGTATCATAACATACAAAAATTTAGCATATAGCCTGTACTGATATTTATTGCATTCATTTTTATATTGTTACAGAATTCCATTGTTAACTATATGTTAAGAAATCCCTCGGAGTTATTTAGTTTCACTCATTTGATTTATGTTTGAATTCCCCTTTTAATTAGTAGTCTATAATTCAATAGCTTTTGTTGAGCTAGTAAATGTATGGGCTTTATTTTTCCCTTAATTATTTTCCAATACATTTTTAGTTTTTTAGATAGTTATGTCTATCTGAAAATTAATCATAGATTTTGAATTATTGAAAATTCAAAAAAATAATGAATTATTTGTCAAAACTAATTAACCAAGGTATAATGCATTTGAATCTGATTTTTAAAAAACTATCCATACTTGTTACTCTTTGCTTTTCAATAAATTTAATTGCTCAAAAAGCACCTGGAGGTGTAACACACAGTCATGTCTGGTATATCGCTAACGAGGATAATATTGTAAATAGTGATTTTATTAATAATTCAGAGGATGATATTAATATAAAGGACTGTGGAGAGATTACTCATCAACTTTTTAATTTTAATCCTAGTGCTTATAGTGAAGACTTTTGTTTAAACTGGACAGCAAATCTTGAAAATAAACAATCCTCGACGTTCTTTATGGTGAACGAACCAAACGCTCTAGAAACAAACTACTCACATTTTTCCACTCTTTGGCATCCAAGTAATGCTCAAACAACTTCTACGGATTCCATTCAAAGAAACTTTTTTGATTTTAATAGTCTTACTTCTTGGAATGTGGTACAGAAAGCGAGCCATGCTAATGATAAAAATGCTTTCATACAGAGATATTATAACAATGAATACGATAAGGATAAGGTGTTTAAAAGTTATGGTAAACAAGGGGAAACTCAGTTTTTTGTAGGTAAACAAAGTTCATTTGATCCTAATATTAGTATTTCGGATAACAGCTTTTCAGGAAAAATTCCTGAGTTTATTTATTATTCTAAAGAATTAACATCAAATGAGCAACTGCGAATTGAATCATATTTAGGAGTCAAATACGGATTGAATCTGCATTCAAGTAAGGATTATTTGAGCTCCAGTAATAGGGAAATATGGAAGAAAGAGAATAATACAAAGTTTCCAAATAGAACCTTTGGACTAGGAAGGGACGATATTTCAACATTAAATCAATTACAAAGTGAAAGTACTCACCTTAAAAATCATTTAATAGCTGCTGTTGGTGAAATAAAGGAGACAAATACAGAAAAGCAAGCAGAAATATTAATCTTGGATCAACAGTTTTTACTGTTTGGTGATAATAACGGATCATTAGGTTTAGATGATGAAAATGATAATGGTGTTAGAAAGTTGTTTAAGGTTTGGCTGGCGCAAAGGACTGGTTTTTCAACTCCCAATTATGATATCGATTTTAAGTTTTATTTACCACCAGACATTATATCGGTTTTAGAAAACAATCCTGATTTCAAGGTTTGGATGATACATGATGAATTAGAAGACAATGCAGAGGTGTCTGATTTTCAAAGTGGTCATGTGAAATATTATTCAGGAACTGTAGATGCTACTATGGAACACGCTTATTTCAGCAATGTCAATTTTGATACGGATGATAGTGTTTTTGATCAATTTACTTTCGGCGTAGGTCCTGAACTCATTGTACAGTTATCCTATCAAGGTTGTGAACCTGAAGTTGATGTTACAATTGATATAACTGGAGGACGAAGAGAATACACTATTGCGATTGAAGGTGATGACGGCTATTACGAAGAACATACCGTAAATGATGATTTCATTTTTACTGGAGCAGATGGAGTAACTTACACAGTCACCGTTATTGATGCGAATGGGATTACTCAAACACAGCAGATAACTATATCGATGCCTAATCTTCCGTTAGATTTAGGGCCTGATTTAGTGCTAAATAATTCCAATACAAGTTTTGATTTAGGCGCAAGTATAAATATTACCGATCCCGATGCCACCTATAAATGGTATAAGGATGGAATACTACTTACTGAAACTTCAGGAATATTAACCGTAGACGAAATTGGAACCTATACCGTTGAAGTAACAGATGGGGAGAATATTTGTACAGTTTTTGATACGATTACTGTAAGCAAAGAATCCGTTAATGCAACTATTATAGTTCAAAATGTTTGTGAAGCATTCGGTAGAACGATAGATATTACTGCAGCAGGAGGTACTGCTCCTTATCTGATAGAAGTGGGATACAACGGAATTACTACATCCTATATCAGCAATTCTACAGAATCTATTTTAGATCCTCAAAATGGTACCTATACGGTTACAGTTACTGACCAACTTGGAAGTAATTATGTGGATACGGTAGAAATTTACCAAGCTCTTCATTTAGATGTATATCCTCAACTAGAAGCCTATGCACTAGGTAGTCAAGGAGGTTATGTTAATTATCAAAATACGTATAATGGACAAATCGTTCCGCTTTTTGGAATAAATATAGATGACTTTCAAGTTGAAGCCCAGACGGGCAATTTAGTACCAAACACTTCTTATACTTGGTCTTATTCTACAACAATATTTAGTACAAATCCGATTATTACAATTGGTTTTGGGTTATGTGATGGAATTGATATTTACGATGATAATTATGTGTTTACTGTTACAGCTACCGATCCAGTTACTGGATGTACTAAAGAACAATCTTTTGTATTAGAAAACAATGATCTATGTCCAGACGACTCTGAACCTGTTTACGCAAGATCATCAATAAACTCGGTTGAGGACACATCTTCACTTATAGCAGATTTAGATATTAAAATCTATCCAAATCCTGCAGCTGCAAATAGTAACTTCAGCTTTGAGATTTCAAATTTAACTGAAGTAAAAGGGACGGTTGAAGTTTTTTCTCTTTCAGGACAAATACTTTCAAGTAGATTCATTGAAGGTAGCAGCTTTTATAAGCTCTCTTATTCACTTAACGTCTCAGGTGTTTATTTTGTAAAACTTACCACCGAAGAAGGTGTGGTTAAGGTAGGTAGAGTAATAATTAAATAATCTTTTCAGAAGATGAATTCAAATAACAAAAATAATAAGCAATATCACTGGTTTACTACTTCAATGATGTTGTTCATGTCATACACCTTAGTGTTTGCTCAACCTATTTCTCAGACTTTAGCATTATCAGACTACTCAAATCTTACGGTAAATACTTTTTTTGGAAATTTAGATTTTCACGAATCTAAAAGTGATTCAGGTATTGAGGGAAATCGTCCCATTACATCAAAATCATCCAATAAAAATAAAGTGATTATTTCTACTGATAAACCAAACACTTACAATTCGGTAGAAAATTATGGATTCATTGGAGTTAAAAAAGATGGAGTAAAGGAAAGTCCAAAGGATAACTTTTTTAGCGTTACTATCCCAGAATCGTTGCCTTTAGATCAATATGACGCTTTTTTATCTTATGAATTAAATGGAGTATTAGATGCCACAAACACTACTAAAAGTATTAATAAACACGAGGCTTATGGTGGGCAGTCTATAGTTGAAAATAGTGATTGGAAACGTGTTGAAGAATACCTGCCAATTAGTTGGATTAAGAATGGAGAAAATGAAATTTTCTTTAATCGACGTGTAGATAAAGAATATCACTATGAAATAAAATCTGTTTCTATTTCTTTCCGCAAAAAGTCAAACGAATCAATTCATTTTACCGAAAAGACATATTTACCTAAAAAGAGTCAAGTACTATTAAGTGGTTTTGTAAAAGATGATATAGCTTCTTTAAAAATTAATAACCAAAATATAGATATCTCTGATCATCTATTCGAAGCAGTTTTAAATAATTATAAAGGCAAAACTGTTACCCTAGAATACTCATCTGCAAACGGCACCATCTACAAAAAGAAAGTAGAACTTAGTAAATTAAAGAAGGGAAATAAGATTCAATTCAATGAAAGCGTCAGCAGCAATGCGATTACGATTGATGCCGATCTGGCTCGTATTCAATTTGATTCATTGCATGTATCAAGTATTAATAAAAGCGCACTAAGCATTAACTCTTTAGCCTTTAAAGACATTGCTCCGCTTAATTCGGATTTGGTAAATATAGGTTTGTCAAATCAGTTAGCTGTGCGTATAAAATCCCAGAATTACAACGAAAAAGATCATGGACTCGCTCAGATCGTTTTACCTTTTGATTGTGATAAAATCCCTGATGGTTATTCTGTTAGAGGTGTAAAGGGTTTTTATTTTGATACTTCTAAAAAGGAATGGATTACTCTTGAGCCTAGCTTTATAGACGTTGAAAATGCAAAGATTTTCTTAGCATATCAAGGAGATACTGATTATATCAATGGTGTTTTGACCGTTCCTGAAATGGCAGAAACCAATAGTTTTGCTCCAACGACCATTACAGACATGGAATATGCAAACCCTACTTCTCAGGTTGTTTCTGTTTCACCGCCAAGCCCAAATTCATCAGGTACGTTAAATACTTCTTTTCCAATCAAATTACCGGCAGGAAGAAATGGTATGACACCGCAAGTGGCTATTTCCTATAATAGTGAAGGTGGGAATAGTTGGACAGGTCTAGGATGGAATGTCCAGTTACCAGCCATTACTTTGGACACCAGATGGGGAGTTCCAATATTTGATAATACCAATGAAACTGAATTATACCAACTAAATGGCCAAAGTCTAGTGCTTAGAGATCGAACAGGTGCATATACTAATCCTCATAGAAGTTCAATTGATATTTCAAGAGCTACAAATCGTGAGTTCTTTTTAAGAGTTGAAGGCGGTTATCAAAAAATTACACGTCATGGTTCTAATCCAAGTAATTACTACTGGGAGGTTAAGGACAGATCTGGTATGACAACTTTTTACGGTGGAACTGAATCAGGTGTTGACTCTAATAGTTCTATTAATGTAGATGGAAATTCTAGTAACCCCAAAACTCATTGGGCTATTAAAAAACAAATAGATCCTTTTGGAAACTATATAGAGTATTTCTATTCCAAAGGGATGATGAATGCTTCGTATACGGGATCACAATATTTCTATCCTAGTCACATTGAATATACAAAACATAGTGGAGTCAATAACTATTATAAAGTTCTGTTTAACAGGAACTCCTATGGGATTACTGGTGGAGGAACCTACAATGCAAGGAAAGATGCAGTTCTAAATGCTAGCACTGGTACTTTAATTGAAACCAAAGATTTATTAACAGAAATAAGTGTGACTTATCATTCTGGTTCATCCGAATTAGTAAGGGCGTATGCTCTAGAATATGATGAATCTCCATTTGAGAAAACTCTTTTATCAAGTATCTCGGAATATGATAGCAATCTTGATTTATTTTATGAGAATCAATTTGAATACTTTGAAGAGTCTAATGGTGTTGATTTGATTAATTCGAATTCTCAAAATGATTGGGACAATGCAAATTCTGTCGATTTAGTTTCCAATACAAATATAGTAGCTAGTATAACCAACTCTTCTGGTAGTGCGATAAGTACTGGTTATTCTAGTGGTGTTTCTGGAGGACTCAGAGTTGGTGCTGGAATTGGGAATAATGTTAAAAGTGTAAGTACTACAATAGGTGGAAGTACCAATTATTCTGTTAACAATGAAAAGACAGCCTCTAGATTGATCGATATAGATGGTGATGGTTTACCAGATAGGGTATTTCATTATTTCCAATTGCCAGGAATAGAAAGCGTTGCCTACAATAAAAATTTAGGGGAAAACAATGGTTTTGACTCTACTATAATTCCCATTTTAACTATAGATGATTTAGGAAAATCAAAGTCTATAACGACCGGCTTCGGTGTTGATGCTAATGTAGGTGGATTAGTTGGTGCTGGGAAAAGTTGGAGTACTACTCGTAGTGAAACAGATGGATATTTTACGGATTTTAATGGTGATGGTCTCGTAGATTTTATGCGTTATGGTTCGGCAAGAATAAATATAGTAGATGATGATACCAATCAACCCGTCGATTTCTCACCTGGAGCTATAGGCCAGAATGAAATTTCAGTTGGTTCAGTAAGCCTTGATATCCTTCCTGATTTAGAGCTTCCAACCTTGGATGAAGTAAAATCACAACATTCTCAATTTGATCATGTGAAAGCATGGCGAGCAGAGTATGATGGAACCGTGAGTATTACAGGTAATGCTATTATAAGAGATTTGAACACATGTGATGCAGGCGCTGGAAATAATGGAGTGAAATTTACCTTAGAGAAATATGATGCAGGTACTGAAACTATTAGTGTCGAAAAAACATCTACAAAGTATTCCTTGGGTACGAGTGGATCTATGAGTAAGACATTAGTAGTTAATAAAGGAGACATCTTATATTTTAGAAGTCATAATCTAAACTATGGATGTGGCGCAGAGACCGAATGGAATCCATTCATTAGGTATACGAGTAATACTGCTTCAATCATAGACAGGTTAGACTTTAACGGTAAGAATACTTTACGATATTCAGCCGTTAATGATTACATTGTAGATGGTAGTTCTTGGACACCAAATCCTGAAACTTCTCAAGTCATGGTAGATTGGAAATTAAATTCTTTCGATCAAAATCATCCTATTTTAAGTGATGATGTCACCTTTAGAGTTATTAAAAACACTTATTACCATACTTCAACGGGAGAAATTGACGAAACCGTTTTACCAACACAAGAAATCGCGGCAGAACTCACATATGATAAGTTGACTGGTTTTTCTACAACACCTTTAAATTTTAACGTTGTTGTCCCAAATCACTACTTAAATACTGGAAATAAAAGCTATGATATTGAATTTTTGGTAATTAGTTCTTCAAACATCAGATGGGACGAAATAGAATGGATACCTGAGGTAAGCTATCTTACTGATGGCAACACGGTTACTATAAACCCACCTGTAAGTCATACTTCTTTTAGTGATAATGTAAACGAAATAGACACTTTCTTTAATGCTAGTGAATTTCCTAATGCTCCTGTTGATCCTAACATTCCTCAAGATGGATCAGCAGATATGATCAAGGTAAGTCATAATTTATTTTCTGGGTCATCATTGACAAATAGGTTGAGAGGTGTTTATGGAACCTTAAACATTACTCATCCTAAAGTATTCAAACTCTCTTGGGTTACAAAAGCTGGTTCTTCTACTCAACCGGAAATATTACACAAAAAAACGGTTTACGCTAAAGTTGAAAATTGCATGTCTTGCGTAACTTATTTTTCAGATGAAGACTTAAATAATCAACTAGATTTTTCTCAAGCAAGTACAGATATTTACAAGTCCTTTATGATCAGTAAAGAAAAGGCATATTCTTTAAGGTCTTCACAGGATCTTATTCAAAGTGCATTTTATGTAGACAATGTTAGTATAGGTAATGCGACGAGTACTTTCTCAAAAGATATTAAGTTTGAACTAGCCTCCAACCAGCAAGGAAGTTACACCTATATCACTAGAACTATTGAAGATCCATTCTTAGCTCAATCTCCTGCGTTTTATGGCGCAGCGTATAGAGGTTGGGGAGAGTTTCTTTATAATGGCGGTATCACTTTTACATATGACAATGATGGAGAAATCACTAATCTAAATAGTCCAATAGATTTTTCAGGACCTATTGATCCTAATGTATTTACTTTTGACACCAACAATCAAAATAACAATCCGGACGATCCTAATGAAACTGCTATTAGATATACTACGTATGGAGCAGATAACAGTAATCAAAGATATCTTAACGAGCTAATTTTTAATAAACAGACAACAGCTTTAACAGAACATGCCAGTTATGGGTTCAATCAGAATCAACTATTAACTGCCAAAATAGGAAGATTTGGAGAGCCAGATTTACATGATGTTTGGATTGATCCGCTAGATTTACTTTCTGGAAGTACATCTTTTCTTCGGGCTCTTCCTGTAAGAACGAAATCTAAAGGTAGTGCTGTCTCTGGCAATATTGGAGCTGGCGCAGCAAGTTTTTCTGGAACGGACAGTAAGTCCTCATCTACAACCTTACTACAATATGTAGATATCAATGGAGATCGTTATCCAGATTTAGTTACTCCTAATAGAGCTCAGTATACTAATTCTAAAGGAGCTTTAACTGACCCATTGAGTTTTAATGTTCCTTTCCCGACAGGATCAGATAGTAATGATGATACTGTAGGGGCAAGTATTTCTGGAATATTTCCAAATTCTACAACAAAAGACAGTGCCAATGGAGATGCTTCGCCGAGAGCAAATGAACCTACTACCAACATTAATTCAGGACTAAATAGCGGAACTGGTAATAGTGAAAATGTAAAATTGTACATAGACATCAATGCAGATGGCCTTGCAGATCAAGTATTAATTAAGACTGATGAAGTTAAAGTGCGTTTGAATTTAGGATATCGATTTGATTCTGATCAAGTTTGGGCTACAAGTTCATCCACATTAAGAGCCTCTACTCGTAGTTCAACGTCTATGAGCACAAGCGCTGGAGGTTCTTCCACGCTTTCAGGTAAGACTACTGCCTCTTTTGCAGTAGGATTAGGTGGCTCAGAGGGAGAATCTTTATTAGGCTCTACTTTACTTGATGTTAATGGAGACGGGCTACCAGATTTGGTAGTAAAAAGTGGAAATCATACATACTACTACGTTAATCAAGGTGATGAGTTTTCGAATATTTCAAGAAGATTTGCAACTAATGATATTCAAATAAATGAAACGATTTCAGGTAACTTATTTGGTTCTGTAACTTTTGGATTTGGATTCAATATTTTGGGTGTTCCGGTTAAGGTTACAACTACACCTTCATTATCTACTAACGGTGGGATTAATACAACCGCGAGAACATTTCAAGATATAAATGGAGATGGTTATGTAGATATTATAAGTTCTGATGCTAATGATGACCTTACGGCAAGATTAAATAATGTAGGTAAAACTCATTTACTTAAAAAAGTAAAAGTTCCTATGGGAGGATCTTGGACAGTTGACTATACGAGAACAGGAAACGAATTTAATCTTTCATCTAACAAGTGGGCGCTTTCTGAAATTGTAACTAATGATGGATTTAATGGAGATAGTACTTGGAAACTGAACGAAACTAAAACAACCGTTTCTTATGAAGACCCTATGTATCATCGTAGAGAACGTAGTTTCTTAGGATTTGGAAAAGTGACCGTACATCAAGAAGACCCTACTACAACTAACAGTGTATTCAGATACACCGTTATGGAATACCATAATTCAAATGTTTACATTCAAGGAAAAATGAAACGTCAGGCATCTTATGATGGCAACGATAATATACTTTCTGAAACTCTAAACGAATATGTTTTAAGCGTTGCTTCATCACCAAGCGTGAATCAAACGATACCAAGCGATGACTTTTTAGCTAAGTTTAATCAAAGATATTTACCACTACTTAAGAAATCTACTAATACGGTTTTTGAAAATGGTCAAAGTTTGAGTCATATTACTGAATTTAAAACCTATGACCAGTATGGGAATTTAACCCAGTATGTTGATTATGGAGATACTTATAATCATGGACCAAATGCAGATGGGTTCATTACCTTCATCACTTACCATTATGATTCTAATCTTCACTTCAATGCTCCTAGTAAAATAGAGGTGCGTAAATTAAGTGATAATTCGCTTTCGCGTAAGCGTGAAGCATCCTACAGCTTAAATAAAGCCAACTGGTTTACTTCTCATCTTAATGATACAGATGCCTTAGTAAGTAATTTTCTATATGATACCTATGGAAACATGCTTAAATTCAGACTTATTGCCGATGGGAACCAATACACCACAAATGTTGAATATGACCCTGTAGTTCATAGCTATCCAACATTAGTGACTAATCACTTTAATGAGGTGTCTTCAACGACTTATAACTATAGATATGGTTTACCACTGTCCATGACTGATATGAATGGGAACACCATGCATACTCGATATGATGATCGTGGTCGTGTCCTTGAAGTAATTGCTCCAGAAGATACTTGGACCTTACGCATGCAATATGAAAATGAGAGTCTGCCATCAAATTTTTCTGGTCAGAATTATATTATAGATGCATCTAATAGTTTTGTGCCTCCTACGTCTGGTAATAATTCTTCTCACTGGGCGGTTACAAGACATAGAGTGCCAGATGCTCAAGACAATCAACTGCTCACCGTGAGTATAGTCGATGGATTAGGAAGTGCCATTCAATTAAAAAAATCTCATTATACTAATGAGAGTACTAATGGACTGGTATGGCTCATCGATGGAAAAAAGAAAATGGATACTTATGGACGCGTAATTGAAAGTTACTTGCCAACTATTCAAACTGGTTATCCTTCAGCTGGGCAGTCTAATAACATTCCTAGTGCTAGTTTTACTTATAATAACCTAGCCAATACGACTTTTCCAGCTGCCTTAAGCTCCTATGATGTAAGGGATCGTGTGATTACTTCAAATCAGCCTGGTGAAGCTCAAACAGCTACCAATAGCTTCGGTATTGAAAACAACATGTTTACCGTTGAGACTATCAATGAGAAAGGGCAGACTATGAAAACCTTTACAGATATAAGAGGTAGACAGCGCAAGATTGTTCAAAACAACACTATAGCTACCGAGTTTTTCTATGATCACTTAAATCAACAAACGAGAGTTAAGAATCAACAAGGTTATGAGACGAAGTACTGGTATGATCTTGCAGGTCGTACCATCCAACAAAGTCATCCAGATCGTGGAGTTCAACAGTTCACTTATGATGAGTTGAGTAACATGACAGAACGTACTACCTCAAATCTTATAGAGCAAGCAGCACAGCCTATCAAATACACTTATGATTTTAATAGGTTGACTGAAATTGAATATCCGCAAAACCCTTCAAATAATGTGACTTATACTTATGGAGATAATACCACCGATGGTGAGAATGTCATTGGAAAGCTGTTTATGCAAAAAGATGCCAGTGGAGTTCAATTGTTTAATTATGATGCTCTCGGTAACATGGATAGACATTTACGTGGGGTAAGTGTACCGGGAAGACATACCTACTGGTTCAATACGGAATGGGAGTATGATAATTTCAATAGAGTGCAGAGTATTAAATACCCAGATGATGAAGTGGTGCAATACAGATATAACATAGGTGGTAAATTAAACCGAATCACAAGACAAGTACCTGGAGTTCATACTACAGATCAGGATTTACTAACCAGTATTAAATACAATGATCTCGGAGAACGTACTGAAGTCACCTATGGTAATGGAACAAGCACACTTTATACCTATGATAATCGTCGCAGAATGGAAACGCTATCTCATTCATTTGCCAATAGTTCTATCACAAATGAATATCAGTATGACGTGTTAAGTAATGTTACAGGAATCAACACCTTAAGTCCTAACTCCTCACTTCCAGCTACAGGAGAGATAGGCGGCGCTATTTCACATACGTATACTTATGATAATTTTAATAGATTGACAACAGCATCTGGTAGATATACAGGAGCAAATGATTTGACGACTCCTTATTTGGGGAATACTTATCAACTTGATATGACTTATGATGTAGCTCATAATATTACTAGTAAAACGCAAATGCATACTCAAGGAACAGCACCAGATCATACAAGTCCACTTAGTAATCCACAAGTGGTTCAACCTACTAGTTATCACTTGGAATATCAAAAGTATGCTGAGGCTACTAATATCACTCCTGGGATTGCTGGAGATGTAGGTTATGTACAACCACATGCGGTAAGAGAGATTATTGAAACACCAGATGATAATACTTATACTCAAGAGGATCCGAGATATAAGAAAACGGTATTTAATTATGACGCTAACGGTAATCAAACTACCGTAGATGTAGTTATTAATCACGACGATCAACCAGATGCCTTAGAAGGTGAAGTAGCTCAAGAGAATACAACTCTAAGGACATATCATTGGGATGAAGAGAATAGATTGAGAGCTGTAAACTTAAATCCAGAAGAAGGTGGTGCAAATCAACTCTCTGTTTATACCTATGATGCTGGTGGGGAACGTGTAGTAAGACATATTCCAGTGCGATTAGATGTCACTAATAATGCAGAGAGTCTTTCTAAAAATGAAACACATAGAGATGTAATTTATCCTAGTGCATTACTTACGGCTCGTACGGTTAATTATGAAGAAGGTAGTGGACCGCAAAGTGGTAATACCGTTGTGAGATATACCAAACATTATTACCTCGATGCACAGCGTATTAATAGTACCATTGGTACAGCTAAAGATTTAGGCTTGTATCCTGATGAGAGAGACTGGTTTGGAGGTAATGGTACTGTGGTCAGAAATATGGCTGATGCAACAGTTCAAGAACAACAAACAGCGTTAAATAATACTTATACAGAACTGGGACAGCCTTTTAATTTGGTAAGCCCAGTTGTGGAAGGAATTGTTAATTCTTATGCTCATAATGCAGAGTGGATAGATGCTTACTGGTACCATCCAGATCATTTGGGAAGTTCTTCGTATATTACAAATATGAATGGAGTTGTAACTCAACATATGGAATACCTTCCTTTTGGTGAAACTTTAGTAGAGGAACATCAAAATAGCTATAATGTGCCTTATAAATTTAATGGTAAGGAACTAGATGGAGAAACTGGGAATTACTACTATGGAGCGAGGTATTATAATCCTAAGTTTAGTCAGTGGTTGAGTGTTGATCCATTAGCGGAGAAATATTATAGCTACTCGTCGTATGCCTACACGCTTAATAATCCAATAAATTATATTGATCCTGATGGACGTCAAGTCGAAGATTGGCGTGATAAAGAAGGAAATTTATTAACGGAGGATCAACGTAAAAACGTCAAAGTTTATATGTTTTATGATTCAAATGCAAGTGGCGGTGATGATGGAGGTTTTAATGAACAAGCTAAAGCACAATATGATGCATATGTGAAAAAATATGGTGAAGGAAGCGTAGCATTAAGCGATGCCAAAACAGAATCTGATTTCGCTGAAGACTGGGGTGATATGGAAGGTGCGCCTAATTTGATTGTTTTTAATATGCATGGTAGTGATCAGGCTTTACATTTAGATACTGATCCCGATGGAGATTCATCTACCTTAGACGGACAATACATTGTAAGTACTAGTACTGGTAAAACAAATATTAGTGGAACCCAAGGTACAAGCGTGAGTGATTTACCAAAACCCAATGGTGATATTAGTTGTTCGACTTTATTGATGAATACTTGTAATTCTACTAGACCATCTTCAAATTTTGACACTAATGGTCAAAATATTGCAGAATCATTTTTCTGGAATACACCAGTAGGAAGTGTAAGAGCTTCTACTACAAAAGTAAGTTTTGAGAGATTTGGAAATAGAATGGCTTATCCTGCTGATGGTGATTGGAATCCATTCAATAATGATTCATCAAAATGGATTTATTATGGCAACTAGAAAATTTTACTTTTTATTCATTTTATGTCAATTACTATTAATTACAAGCTGTGTGAATGAAAAGGAAATCGAATTTGATTTTGTGGCTAAATCTTCTTTTTCAGGAAATCTAGCGAAAGAGCTGAATGGCGTAACATATCGCAGTAAATTTACGAGGCTAATTACGAAATATGAACAGATAGAATCATTGTGCGACGTTATTGACGATACGAATTGTCTAAATATGGATTCTAACAAATTAGAAGATTTAAAAAGAACTCTTGAAACAAAGGATCTGATTGTATCAAAATTTGAAATTGAAGGTCTTTTCAGTAATACTGAATACACTAAATTAGATCAATGTCCAGAATGGTTAACACCGATAGAATTAAGACATAAAGAAAGAATAGATAAAAACATGGTTTTCATTTATTCTATCAAATCAAAAAATAAATATCGCTTAGGTTTATGTCCATAGATAGAAAACAATTTCCATATCTGTGGTGAAAACGTCTCGCAAATAATTAGATCTATATCATCGGAGTAAAGAAAAAGGAAAGTCAGCAATGGCTTTCCTTTTTTTGATTTATAACGCCGCTATATTCCTTAATCGAGCCCTTTTAATCATCGCATCGATAACTTCTTTGATAGTAGAACGATCTTTAGGTTCAAGTTCAGATACCGCTTTAAACTGTGTTAGGAGTTCATTATCGCCTAAGAGTTGATTAGCCTTTTCTTCAGTACCACCATAGACTAGAAAATCAATAGAAACATTAAAAACTTCGGATAGCTTTTTAAGCGTGTCAGCTGGTGGCTGTACGCCTTTATTTTCATAACGCTGGAACTGATAATCAGGCAAATAGGTTTTATTACGATTCAACTAGTAATTTATTTATAGATGATAAAGCGATTCATGGTAAAAAGGCAATACTTACAGAGATAAGACCAACCCATACCATCACACCAATTAAATTTGACAGATATGATGCATTTAGAGATTTTCAAGGACCATTAAAAATTTAATAATGAAAACTTTTATCAAATTCAAATCTATAATTATATTAACTCTAATGATATTAACAGGGGTAGTTTTATTTATAATACTTTATCAAAACCCTACTGTTGGGAACAATGATTTTCATTTAGAGTATGAGATAGCGAATTCAAACATCAATATTGATAATTTGAGGAATAGGAAAGTAAATGAAACAAAATTTACTTTTACAAAAAATATTTATTTAAATGAAGTAAATCAAACTAAATTGATTATTCACTCAATTGATTTTATTGAAGGTGTTGAGAAGATTATTTTTATTAAAATGAATGCTGGTACTGGTAGAGATAAGAAAATCAAAGAGCCTTTCGTGGAATATCGTAATCAGAATGGGGAATACCGCAATTTTCTCATAGAATATGATAAAGATTCAATAAAAGTTTTTAACAAGTCAGAGTTTAATAAAAGCTTGTATTTTAAAGGTTCAAAAGAAAATTGTATTTGACTGGTTTCTAAGTATTTTTACGAGTCATCTAATGATTGAAAATTCTTTAAAAAATGTCTTTTAAAGTTTTTACTATTTATCTATGGCTGGCAATGTAGTAAACTAGGTCATAAACAATTTTGAGAAATTAAATCATTGAAAACCAGTAATCAAAATATAATTTGATTACTGGTTTTTATCGTTTATGGATACATTGATTAAAGACAAACTTCTTCTGAACTGACTAAAACTTTCCCAGTTATGAATGCAACATTTAAAACTCCTTATATCAAAAATGGTGAAACTAAGAATGTAAGATGGCGTGTTGTTAATGGAAATGTAGTCCCTAAAATTTAAATAATGAATAACTCTTTTCAAATAATCTTATTTGTATCATTATTTTTTCAGCAATTATTTCAAATGATGCAAAGAACTATCAAGAACTTTTTAAATTAGAAGCAACTCTAAATAGTGAAATAAATCCTCATTGTGAATGTCAATCTTTGATTGTCAGCTCTGTAATGATGGAGTTTAAAATCACTAGTTTAAATCTTCCAAATTACAATTCTAAAACAATTAATTTATTAGTTCCATGTCCAGAATGGTATGGCGATAATTTTTTTGACAAAGGGGAATTTTATACAGTTCGATTTTTTGATGATTGTAAAGACAGGTGTTTTGATTTATTTATATGTAACGAATTGGAATATTCAAAAAGAAAAAGATTAAAAAGAAGATTTTGGATAAATTCGATTGAAAAGAAAGGATAGACCTTCAAATTAGAACATTTTGGAATAATAAAAATTAAATACAAATGGTGCTAATATTATTGCTCAAGAGCAACATACGGCACTATCAGATACCTATGCAAGTTTAGAACAACCATTTACGATGTCTGCGCCAGTAGTAGAAGGAGAAGTAAACGTATATTCTCATAATGCAGAGTGGATAGATGCTTACTGGTACCATCCAGATCATTTGGGAAGTTCTTCGTATATTACAAATATGAATGGAGTTGTAACTCAACATATGGAATACCTTCCTTTTGGTGAAACTTTAGTAGAGGAACATCAGAACAGCTATAACGTGCCATATAAATTTAATGGTAAGGAACTTGATGGTGAAACTGGGAATTACTACTATGGGGCTAGGTATTATAATCCTAAATTTAGTCAGTGGTTGAGTGTGGATCCACTGGCAGAGAAAATGCCCAGTTGGTCACCTTACAATTACACTTTTAACAATCCCATACGTTATACTGATCCTACTGGGATGGCTCCAGAGATAGTTGATCCACCTGATAAAATAACTAATTACTTTTATGAAGCAATAAAAAATAATTACAACAAGGATGGTCAAAGTATATTAGAGAAAAAGGGTTCTGCCTTATCGTATCTCGCTAATAAGGATACTAATACTTGTGCAATAAGAATGTCTGATGCTCTTAATGGTGCTGGATATTCTATACCAAGTTCAAAAGATACGCCTGCTGATGTTAGGATTCAAACTGGTAACGATAATGACAGTGGTAATTTTATATTAGACGCTGTTAGTATGGGCAATTATCTTGAAGATATCGAAGCTCCAACATTGTCTTTGACTAATCTAAATTCAGACGAAAAAATAGAAGATGCAATGAAACAAATAAATTCTTTAGGCGATGACTTTAAAGGAATTATTGTTTTATCAGCAGGAGATAGATCTGAGTACGGTGCAACGGGTCACGTTGATCTTCTTTATGAAGATTTTTGGGGAGATATGAGTTTATATAGTAGTGGTGTTATGGGTGGTGGAGCAGACGTAGACGATTACTTACAATATAATAAGAGTTCTAATTTGTCCATAAGAATTTGGGCAGTAAAAACTGATGATGATGATTAGATTATTAATACTTTTTATTACTTCATTCATTTTTATTAATTGTTCAGATAAAGAATCTTATGTCAATTCTTTTGATATTATTGAATTGAAAAAGAATGATAAATGTTCTGTTTATTTAATGAAGTTTAAACCTGATGAAGACATTCTATTTAAAATCTCAACGTCAGGTAATTGTGAGGATTTTTCTGCCGATCTGTTCTTAGATTCTTTTAAAAAAGCTATAATTGATTACATTAACGTAGATAAAGAAAACTTAAAGGGGAAATACATATTGATTGAATATCCAAATGAAATTGAAATATCTAAAGAGTCAATAATTATCAATTCTGAGAAATTAATTAAGTCTAAAGTTCATCTTGAAATAAATGAATCATCAGATTTTAAGACAATTAAAGTTGTTATTGAGACTTAGAAAGGTTTGTTTTAAAATCTTTTCCAGCTGGCTTAAGTGTCATGCAAATGATCTACACGCTAAGAGTTAATAATAAGGAAAGCCAGAAACGGCTTTCCTTTTTTGTTTTATAGCGCAGCGACATTTTTATTAAAGAAGTCCTTGTACTTTTTGTTGATATTCATCATAGTCGTAGGGTGTAATATTGTCATAGCTTAATTATATTTATGATGGTATGAAATTGTATTATTACAACCCTAAGTTTTCAATATGGCTTTCTGTTGATCCGCTAGCGGAGAAATATTATGATGTTAGTGCGTACACCTACACATTAAATAATCCTATTAACTACGTTGATCCTGACGGTAGAGAAAATATTCCTGCCTTATTATGGGCTGCAAGAAATATGGCAAATAAAAACATACCATTTAGCGAATGGTATGGATTTAATGGAGGCTGGAAATATCAAAAAGGTGTGGTTCCTACTGAAACCGTATGTTACGAAAGTTGTTGGACTTCATATATGAATGGAGCAAATTCCTCAACGATGAATGTTCTGAAATCAGGTTTTTCAGCAAATAATGGTGCATTTAAAGGACGATCTCATGATACAGGAGGTATGAACTGGTTTAAAAAAGGAGATGGAACTGATCGCCAATTTGTATCCAATATAGCGAAAGGTGAGTTAGGTGATATTGTATTTATGGGTGAAGTTGGAGACATGCAAGGTCATGCAGTTTTGTTAGCAAGTGAAGTTGTTTATGGTTGCACAGAGATAGACGGAATAGAAGTTAACACAATGTATTTCAAGGCTTTAACAATCAGTTCGGAATCTGATTCTGAAGGAGGTTACGGTAGTAGACAATTTACTTTTACTCAACAAGAAAATGGTGAATGGCAAGCAGATTATCATTCATATACTTTTAGAGGTTACGGTCAAATGACGAATATAGAAAGTACAGAGGCTGATAGAATTGAGGCTACTAATTTAATTAATCAAATTGAAAATGGTAAATAAGGAATTATATTTCGCCTTTATTTTTTTTATTGGTTTATCATGTGTAAATCAGAATAAGATTGATGAATGTGACATAATGAATAAAGTTATTGGTGAAACTTTAGAAAATGATTTTTTTAAAAATTATCGTGAAAATGAAAAACTACACATTGTATTTAATCATAAATCCACATTTTTAAGATTTGAAAGTTGTCTTGATAATCAGAATCTTTTATTAGATACGTTAATAATTTCTAAACGTTATATAAGAATTGAAGAATATAGGAATAACGATGGCAAAATTCGAATACAATTAGGTTGTTATGATAAAACAAGAGAACCGTTTAACGTAATGTATTCGACATCTTACTTCTTAGAAAATAATAATATAAGGTTGAATGAATTTCGTAGTCCCTATATTGACACTTTACAAATCAAATATAGAAATTAGATAAAGTCTTCAATTTGTTACCTATATTCCTTTCAAGTTTTTGGCAGTTCTTCGTACATTACAAATATGAATGGGGTAATTAATCAACACATGGAATACCTTCCTTTTGGTGAAACTCTGGTAGAGGAACATCAGAACAGTTATAATGTGCCTTATAAATTTAATGGTAAGGAATTAGATGGAGAAACTGGGAATTACTACTACGGAGCGAGGTATTATAATCCTAAGTTTAGTCAGTGGTTGAGTGTGGATCCGCTGGCGGAGCAGACTATGGATTCTTATGGATATGTTTGGAACAACCCTTTAAATTATACTGACCCTACTGGTATGTCTGGTGAAAGTGTTCAAGATGATTATGGTCTAGATGATAACGGCTACGTAAGATTGATACAAAAGACGGACGACAAGTATGATCGATTGTATGCTGTAAATGAATGTGGTGAAATAAAAGATCAAGATAATTATGTTCAAGTTAATAAGTCAAAATCTACAGACGGCACTATAATATCTGATTTGCAGTGGGAAGATATAAACTATAATACAGGAGGTCAATCTCTTTGGGGTATTAAAACAGGTGTATGGGCAAAAACATCAAATCGTTCTGATGCGTACAAAGTTTTTAAGTTCGGTGCTGATAATAGTGGTGTCGAATGGGCATTAGAAGAGTATTCGGGAAATAGATTCATCATAGGGAATAGTCACTTTTCAGAAACGGTTGCTAGATTTAATAGTGTCAGTGGCTATAATATATTACACTTGAAAAGATTCTATCACAGTCATCCTGGGACATCGACAGCAGACGACGTAGCCTCTAATGAATACGGAGACCAAGGAGTCGCAACCAATATTATTTATAAATTTCTAGATGCCAAGATAGACTATAATCGTCACCCTACTTTTCATATTTATAGACCAGATCTTAATAAGAAATTTGACTATAATCCTTGGCAAGTTAAATTCAATGAGCGAAATGTTAAAACATATAGAGGATTATGATGTTTAGATTTTTTTACCTTCTAGCAGCAGTTGTTGTTTTTATTTCTTGTCAGAATAAATTAGATATTCGAGAAACTGAATTAGATAAGCTTTACATTACTCTGTATAGTTCAAAATCTAACGGAGTTCCGCTAAATTTAATGTTTGATTTGAACAAAAATCAACTTATTGTTTACTATTCTGAGATCAATGTGCTTTCGGTTAAGCCACCAAATCAAAAATTAGGGGAATGGAAAGAGAATAATAGTCGTAATTTTTACTATTCCTCTGAAATTTTATTATTAAATCAAAACGTTTCAGAAAAATTAAAAGAATTGTTAGACCATTTTAAAGCAGATGATTACGAAAGTTTCAATGATGTTTCCTTGGATGGATTTGCGTTAAAATACACTCTGTTTTTTTCTAACAACACTTATAAAGAAATAACTTTGGTAAATAAATCAACTGATAAACAAAAAGAGCTTCTAAGGATTGTATTATCTACTGTAAGGAATAATTCAAAGCAAAAGGACTTAGTAATTCATTTTGAAAAATTTAATTCTTAAGATAATGTTTCTCATATTTTTCAGATTGGTTTAGGCTTAATTTTGTAAACTCAATAGATAATTCTTATATATATTCACTAAGTAACTATAAATGGTGTTATTCTATGATGGTGCTTAATTTCGAAGATTGTCAGTTGTGAAACACACAATGCTGCAGGGATTTGATACTAACTGGTACCATCCAGATCATTTGGGGAGTTCTTCGTATATTACAAATATGAATGGAGTAGTGACTCAACATATGGAATACCTTCCTTTTGGCGAAACTCTAGTAGAGGAACATCAGAACAGCTACAATGTACCTTATAAATTCAATGGTAAAGAGCTAGATGGTGAGACTGGGAATTACTATTATGGGGCTCATTGCAAAAAAAATATCAACAAGATTTACAAATTGTCAACTAAAATGTCAACTTAAAAAATAAAAGCCTCAAAATCAATTGATTAAGAGGCTTTTTGTGGAGTCGGAGAGAATCGAACTCTCGTCCAAACGAGCGATTTAACGGCCTTCTACATGTTTAGTTTCCATTTAATTTCAGTCGTTACACCGGTTAGAAACTACCAAAGTAACGCTTGTCTTCAATCGAGTTTCTCCTCAACATCAAAGCCCTGATGAGGATAGATTTACTTTTACGAAATCTCATAATCAGTCGCCGTAAATCAAGGCTGCTGAGAGATTTCCTGCTTGTCTACCTTGTAGACCGAGGCACTATCCTACTGTAATTCGGATTATGCAGCTAGGGCGTAGTTATTCTCGCCGTTTAAAAAAGATGAAAAATGAGATTTAAGAGCTGTTTCCCAGCGCTCTACATGCTTACAATTAACTCGGTCTCGCTGTCAAAACCAGTCGACCCCAAATTGTCTATACTTCTTTTTTAAGTCCAGGACTCAAAACCAAAGCGATTGCAAATATAATTATTAGCCACTGTAACAGTAGTAAAAACTATGCCAAAAGAAATAAAAAAAATCCCAACTCAGCAGCGAGTTGGGATCAAGAGTATACTCTATATCTATGGGGAACTACATAGAGTTACTCAACAATTAATAAATTATCTGTTGCCGTAGGGTTTAATGGGCAAAAGTAATAGTAAGAACCTGCGCTCAATGTTGTTGCCTGTGATGATTGCGTCTGACCAGTGGCTACAGCTTGCGTTACATATGCGGTTTGAATATGATTCTTTGGGTTAGAGATATCATCTCCTTTTTTCACAAGTACAAAACCTACATCGTGTCCCACCTCATTATTGGTTACTGTAAATACATAAGTTCCAGGATTTACTTTAATTTCTTTTTGTACAAATTCGCCAGCTACTTGTTCTAATGCAATTGTTTTTACAGGAGCATCCATCATCTTATCTTTCTTCATGCTGTGTTGCGCTTGAGAAGTTGCTGTTAATGCTAGTGCGATGGTTAAAAATGCGATTACTTTTTTCATGATATTGTTTTTTTTATGCCTTATTACTAGGCGGTTATCTTTAATTACATGGCAAAGATGCATCGATGCTACTCTTCAAATTTGTATCATATTTCCCGACTCATTGACTATAATTCCCCATAGAAAGGTTTTACTTGATTTCCTTATATTGCTACATTAAAATACCGCTATGAAATTTGCCATAATTAGAGAGAGAAAGAGTCCGCCAGATAGGAGAGTAGTGTTTACTCCAGAGCAGTTAGGTCGTTTGAATCATGCTTTCGCGAAAGCGGAATTCACAGTAGAGTCCTCTCCCATTAGAATTTTCAGTGACGCACAATATGCGGCTAGTGGTATAACAGTTCAAGAAGATGTGAGCAATGCCGATGTAATGATAGGAGTGAAAGAAGTACCTATGGATGCTTTGATTCCAAATAAAAAATATTTTTTCTTTTCGCACACCATTAAAAAGCAACCCTACAATAGAGAGTTGTTAAGAGCAATCTTAAATAAAAAAATTGAGCTTTATGATCATGAGACGATTGTAAAAAAGAACGGAGCAAGATTAATAGGTTTTGGTAGATATGCCGGTATTGTAGGAGCTTATAATGGTTTCCGTGCACTAGGTTTGCGCGATGGACTGTTTGAATTACCTAAGGTAGAAAACTTGCCAGATTATAAATCGCTTAAAGCAGAGTTGCATCGCATTAAATGTGATTTACCACCTATTAACATCGCAATGACTGGAGTGGGAAAAGTTGCCGGTGGTATTATAGAAGTGCTGGAAGAATTACATATACATGCTTTAAAACCTAAAGAATATTTACAATTAGGGCAGTTTAATAATGTGCAAACTGTGTATACGCAGTTAGACGTAATAGATTATTACACGCGTAAAGATGGTTATAAGCCTACAAAAACAGAGTGCTATAATAATCCAGAGTTGTTGAAGAGTGACTTTATGAGATATGCCAAAGTTACAGATATGTTGATTACTGGTCATTTTTATGGTAATGAAGCGCCATACTTTTTTACGAGAGAAGATATGAGGGCTGCTGATTTTAAAATAAATCTTGTTGCAGACGTGAGTTGTGATATTGACGGTCCTATTGCATGTACCATAAAACCTAGCACGATTGCAGATCCTATATATGCCTATGATGCTTCTACCGAAAAAGAGGTGCCATTTAAAACAGCCGGCGCTATAACCGTTATGGCTGTAGATAACCTGCCTTGTGAATTGCCTAAGGATGCGAGTGAAGGTTTTGGTGAGATGTTTGAGAAGCACGTGATTCCTGCATTTTTTAATGGTGATAAGAATGGAATATTAGAACGAGCACAAATGACCACTAGCGAAGGTACTTTAACAGAAAGATTTTCTTATTTACAAGATTTTGTGGACGGCGATGATTAACTAAATACTTAATTATGAAGGATTGTTTAAAGCCCTATAAGTGGCTATTTATTGCTGTAATGCTGTTTACAGCAAGCCATGTTAACGCGCAATTCAATCCTACTCTATTGGGAGATGCTACGGCTATAGGAAATGATTGTTTTCAAATTACACCAGATTTAACCAATCGATCTGGAGCTATATGGTCGTCTGATCAAATAGATATGCTTAATAATTTTATTATAGAATTTAGAATCTATCTAGGAACTAAAAATGGAAACGGAGCAGATGGAATAACCTTTGTTCTCAAAAATCGAGTGGATCCTTTAATAGGAACTGTTGGACAAGGAATGGGTTATGAAGGAATCCCTAATTCTTTTGCGGTAGAATTTGATACATGGCAAAATCCAAATCTAAATGACCCAACCTTTGACCATATCGCTATGGTATCTGGTGGTGTAAATAATCATGGTTTTTCACAAAATCTAGCTGGTCCTATAATGGCCTCACCAACGGCATTAGATGTAGAGGATGGACTTGAACATGATGTACGTATTGAGTGGAATGCGACCACTCAAACGATGAGTGTGTTTTTTGACTGTGTGTTGCGATTGACTTATACGGGTGATTTAATTAATCAGGTTTTCCAAGGAAGAAATTTGAATTATTTTGGGTTTACAAGCTCTACTGGAGGATTCTCAAATTTACAACGTGTTTGTTTTGATTACATATCATTCGTTGATGGAATTGTAGATATTAATGATACATCGATCTGTTTAGGTGATACAGTAACTGGCGTAGATGCTACTGTAAATAATGCAACCGCATACAGCTGGACACCAGTTACCGGTGTGAGTAATCCAACTGTAGCAAACCCTACATTTACTCCTACTGCTACCACTACCTATACCGTAAATATTACAAATAGTTGTGGAAATGCTATTCAAGAAGATTTTACCATTACCGTAGGATCTGCACCTGTAGCAAACTCAGTGACAGATATCGAAGTATGTGATGATGTCTCAAATGATGGTGTTATTAGTTATGATTTAAGTCAACTAGATCTTACTGTATTGGGAAGTCAAGATCCAACTTTATTTGCTGTATCCTATTATCCTACGCAAGTTGATGCTGACGCTAGAATGAATGCCTTTACAGCGAGTAGTTATATGAATACAGCTATATGTGAACGTATATACGCTCGTGTAGAATCTATTAATAGTAATACTTGCTACAATACAACAGATTTTGAAATTTGTGTAAGTGTTCAACCAGTTGCCAATCCGGTAACCGAATATCGTTTATGTGATGATGTTTCCAATAATGGTTCAGAGGTATTTGATTTATCTACAAAAGATATTGAAGTATTAGGTGCTCAAAACCCAGCAGATTTTAATGTCTTATATTTTGTATCACAAGCCGATGCTGATGCTGGTATCGCTGGTGGAGCTTCACCGGTAATGCCTAGTTATAGTAGTGCAGGACAAACCATGTATGTACGTATTGAGAATGCAACTAATGCTTCTTGTTATGAAACAACAACTTTTGATTTAGTAGTAGATGATATCCCAGTTGCCGCAGCACCGATGACTTTAGTCGTATGTGACGATACTACCAATGACGGAATAGAAGATATCACCTTATCTCAATTTGATGCAGATGTGTTAAATGGTCAGACACAAACTACTTTTGTAATTAGCTATCACGCTTCTCAAGCAGATGCTGATAATGACGCGAGTCCACTACCAGCTGTTTATCAAGTAAGCTTAGGTACTACAACCGTTTATACTCGTATTGACAACTCAGACAATGAGACTTGTGCATCAGTAGTGTCCTTTGATATAATATTGAATGAACAAGCGATTGCAAATACAGTAACTGAATATAGAATCTGTGATGACGCTTCAAATGATGGGTTAGAAGACTTTGATCTTTCTACTAAAGATGTAGAAGTTCTAGGAGCTCAAACAGCAGCTAACTTTAATATAGAATACTTCACCTCTCAAGCAGATGCTGACTTAGGTTCTGTAGGTGGTGCGACACCATTAGCTATTCCTTACAACAGTGGAGACAATACCATCTTTGTAAGAATTGAAACTATTGCAAATGCAGACTGTTATAACACCACAAGCTTTGACATCTTTGTAGATGACTTACCTATTGCAGGTACTCCAGCAGATGTGGTAGTTTGTGATGATCCATCAAATGATGGTGTGGAAGATGTAAACCTTTCACAATTTGATGCTGAAATTCTAAATGGACAGACTAATCCTAGTTTTGTTGTTTCTTATCACGCATCACAAGCAGATGCTGATAATGACGCTTCGCCACTAGCAAGTCCATTCACAGTGAGTACAACGACACCTAACCTGTTTGCAAGAATAGATAATGGAGATAATAACGATTGTTATACCACAACAACATTCCAGTTTGTGGTAAGTCCTACACCTACAGCAAATGCTGTTCAAAACATGATTGCCTGTGATGATGCTGGTAACGATGGTTCAGAAATTTTTGACCTATCCAATGCAGATGCTCAAGTACTTAACGGACAAAATGCTGCTAGCTTTAATATTACTTATCACCCATCTCAAGCAGATGCTGATGCTAATACAGCAGCACTACCTGCTTCTTACCCAAGTAGTACGACGACACCAGAAACTGTTTATGTAAGAATAGAAAGTAATACTAATACGCAATGTTATGATACCACTAGCTTTACTCTTACAGTAAGTGAGCAACCTACCGCTGGAGTAGCATTAGATCAACGTGGTTGTGATGATGTAAGCAATGACGGAATTGAGGAATTTGATTTCAGTAATGTAGATGTAGATATTTTAAATGGACAGTCTGCGGCAGACTTTACAGTTACTTATCACACCTCTCAAGCAAATGCAGACAGTGGTGCAAATGCACTTACTTTCCCATACACTAATGTATCTCAATCGCAAACTATTTATGCAAGAATTGAGAACAATGTGAATACCGATTGTTATGATACTTCTACTTTTGGAATTGAAGTATTTGCTAGACCAGTCATCGCAAATCAAGGACCTATCACTATATGTGCAGGAATTGATGAAGTGCTAGATGCAGGTGCAGGATACAGCAGCTACTTATGGTCTACAGGAGAAATGACACAAACCATAACCGTTAATCAAGGTGGTGATTATGACGTGACTGTTTTCAATGCAGACGGTTGTGATTCTACAGCAACGATCACGGTAATCGAATCTGATGTAGCCGTGATAGAACGTATCGACATCGGACAGTTTGAAGTAAATACAAATCAACTTACAGCTATCGTAACAGGTAGCGGTGATTATGAATATTCACTAGACGATTTTGTATACCAAGACAGTCCTAGATTCAACAATCTGTATCCTGGATACTACACGATTTATGTAAAAGATAAAAACGGTTGTGGAACCGTATCTATGGATGCTGTAATAATAGGTGGACCACCATACTTTACTCCTAACCAAGATGGTTACCACGATACATGGCAAGTAATTGCCATAGAAACCGTTCCAGATGCAAATATTTACATCTTTGACCGTTATGGAAAACTGATCAAGCAAATCGATGCACAAGGAATTGGTTGGGATGGAACATATAATGGTAACCCAATGCCATCTAGTGACTACTGGTATTTAGTAGAACTAAGCGATGGACGTAGCTTTAAAGGACACTTTGCCCTGAAGAGATAACCCAATAATCTATATATATATAAAAGCGAGCTTAGGCTCGCTTTTTTTATGAGTCTAATTTCTAATAACGCTTTCGCGAAAGCGTTATTGACTAATTTTCATAATTCTTTTATTCTTCTCAATTAGTAAAATGATTATAAACCCTATAGTATAACACACCATATCCCACCATGAGAAACTAGTGCCTATGATAATTCTAGCCCATTTGTTGTCACTTAATCCTAGTAGATCAACTACTTGTGCATATTGTGCTAACTCTACCATATAGCTAAAAATTAATGTGCCGATAGCTACTATTACCACTCGATATGATGTAATGGTCATTACTGCGCAATAAATCAATCCAACAACTAGCACATCTCCTAGAAATGGTCGTATGAAAGAATCATTAATATAAAGCGCTATAAAGACTTCTATTAAAAAGATAACTATCGCTAGAATAGCATAATGTCTTTTAGTACTTCGTCTCATGTTGAAGAAATAGTTTATAGAGGACCATTAAAAATAGACTCATAGGTATGATTTGTAACCAAGCTGTCTGGTGTGTTAACGGATGCATAAAAATAGATAAAGTGTCTATAAAAAGCTTAGCTGGTTGCTGGATGATATCCCAACTATTCCACCTTAAATCACGACCTAAATATATGCCAATGGCGCTTAGAAATAGGATAAGATATGGCAGTACAGTTTTGTGTGCCTCTCTTTTAATAATATGCATAGAGCTTAGGCTGTTTATCATTTGGTGTAAACTCGTAAAGCCAGCCCAGCAACCGGTAATAGCAAAACTAGCGATAAGAATACTGTCATATATAAGAAAAGCACCGCTTGCGTTTCTAATGTGTATTAAATCAGTAATGATGTAAGGAGCATTAGGCAAAATGAGAAGCCATATGGTAAAAATAGGTATGGTCAACCATTTATGAGTTCTTTTATAGTACGTACTAGCTATGCTTGTTTCTAACCATAAACTAATAACATAGGGTAGTATTGCTAGAAAAAGATTCCAGACTAGAAATAGCATATAAAAGTCGTGTGTGATTTTTATGCGCATGGCAAGAAGTACGATACTAGTTAAACTAAGCATTAATAAAATGCTTAGTTCTTTAAAGCGATTAATGATTAGTGTTTTCATATTGCAAATTCAACTATTATTATAAAGTAGAGAAAGGCTATAGGTATATTAGCTAGCAATACGCCTATCGTATAAGCAGTTTCTTTAAATGATGTTTTCTGGCTTAAAGCTGCTATCATAATCATTACGAGAACAATGATATTGCATACCACAGCTATGACGATGTATCCTAGGCCTATCTCTATTAAATCACTTTGTTTAAATATTAAATACGATAGGAATGATAGAGTGCCTAAACAAAAACTGACGATAGCTGTCCAATGTGCAAATCGATTGACAGGAGTTAATTCTTTTAAATAGTTCATGAATAAAAATGTTGGTTTAAAAAGTCGTTGAGAAATATGAGAAGGAACGCCATCGGTATATTAAGTAGTAAAATGTAAATGGTAAATAGAGTTTCAACCGTCCGATTCACATTTCTTAATAGTTGAATTAAAACAGCTATCATCATGATTCCATTGATGATTATACCAATAAATATTCCCAATAAAATAAAAGCGATAAAAAAGTCCAAATGGGTTAAGATATAACCAGTACCTATTACCATCATATAAATAAAGGTTAGTAAGGCAGTCTTAATTCCATAAGAGTTTATTCTTTCACATAAGGCTAGCCTATTATGGATTGCTTTGAGCATCTTGATTATTTTCTTTCTTAATTTGATAAGCGATATAATTAAAATCTTGCCATTGACGATTTGTAAAATGTTCTTCCCAGTATCGTGCAGAACTATATCCTAAACTATTATTGAGCTGTTGTGCATCGTCATATAATCCATGCTTTTTAAGGATCAAAGCATTTTGTGGTAATAATCTTTCTAACTGTTTATGATCTACAAAATCATTATTGAGATTGTAATCTGTAACAATAGCAGACCAATTGAATAATGAAAATATGGAGATAATCACAAAGCTTACCGCTAGATTACGGCGCCATAAATACACAAAGTTTAGTTGGTGTTGTACCTTTAAAAAAGTAGTAAATAGTCCTATTAAACATAAGGTAAGATACACCACTACACCTATGCGCTTCATGGATAACCCATATTGATCTATGTATAAATAAGTCTTTGTAAATATGCTGGCGATTAATAGGGAATTAAGCCCTATCCATATAAAAGTGAGTGTTTTAAGAGTTCCGTTTTCTCTTATAAAGTTGATGCTTCCGCGAAAAAATATAGCAATAATCACCACGGCTAGAATGATGCTTACAATGCTGGCATAAACACCAGAGTGAACCGCATCGCTTAATTCTGATGCTGCAAAATCCTTGATATTTAAAATAAACATCAGCTCTGTAATCAATACAATGACCAGTAGGATATTAAGAGCACTAATGGAGAACGTACCTAGTTGTAATTCATTTTTAGCTTTTTCAATTTCTGGATTTTCTAGTTCTTTAGATTTTAAAAAGTTGTCAGTTTTGATATCATTCTCAGTTAAAGGATCAATCGCATTAGGCTGTGCAATATTCCCCATGATAAAACCGCCTAGTATAGCTGTAAAAAACCATAATCCATCTATAAAGCTGAGATCTATAAATGCGAGCCACTCTGCAAAAACTGGATTAGCAAGACTATATAGGTAAGAAAATAAAATAATCAATAGAATAGGAATGACGGTGATTTTAATAATCTGACTTACTGCATAAGTAGATGTAGGCTCTTCTTTAATTTTTTGGATATTGAAAATAAAGTCATGGAACATTCCAAAAAACAGATTGTATAATCCATTAAACCAGCTCGTGTAAATACTCGCTTGAGAGCTAGCAACCATTCCTATAAATAAAAACACAGATAAGAAGTAACACATTACAGCCATGCCAGATCCATGCATTATAATAGCAATGGAAGAGGCAATCATTCCAGCCGCACTGGCAATAATGGTAGGCTTAAGAAGTGATCTAGTATTCATTACAGCAAGCGCTATGATAAGAAATAGAGCATAAACTGCTGTATTTAACCCTAGAAAGTGGTTGTAAAATAGAGTGGCAAATGTGATGCCGCCTAAGATAATGACGATGGTCTTTTTCATGATGAGATAATATTATTGTTAGTTTTAAAATTTGATATAGGTGATGACAGATGTTGGCTGAAATCAATATGATGTATAGCTTTAGAATATTGACCTTTTAAATATGCTCTAGTAAAGCTGTCATAACAGTCCAGATAAAGTAGTAGACCAATAAGCATGGCAAGAGCTACAAATGGACTACGCTTACCGTTGCCCCATAACCAAAACTGCATTGCGATTTCCTGTGCAGTGTCTACTTTATAACCCGTTAGAACATGAAAAACGTCATGATCCTCACAACGTGGTTGAGGTTCAAATTTGTGTTTTAATAAAAAGCAACCTAGATGAAATCCTAAACTATGCTTAGGGTAGGACAGTAGTTGAGTTGTCTGAAGATGCCATGATGTTCCCTTTTTAAAAAAGACATACATTTTGCTAGATATGGTAAATCCTAAACTCACTAAAAGTTCTCTTAGGTATTTTAAAGTACTTTGTATTTCAAAGTAAAAAGATAAAAAAATAGATTTCATAATATATAGGCTTAGAGCGAGCAATAAATTGACAGTGTGATTTTCATTTTTTTCATTCTTAGTTGTGTTACAGCGTTGATAGGATTTTAGGCAAGTATGTTATCCACCTAATAATTTTTCTAGGGCAGCGATATGCTTTTTAAACTCTAGTTTGCCTACATCTGTAGCGATATATTTAGTATTAGGCTTACGGCCTATGAAACTTTTTTCTACTCTTATATATTCCTCTTTTTCAAGAGCTTTGGCATGACTAGCAAGGTTACCATCTGTAACATCTAACAACTCTTTAAGCTCTTTAAAATCGGCATGATCGTTCACCACTAGAACAGACATAATGCCTAGTCTAATGCGATGATCAAATGCTTTATTTAATTTATTAATAAGACTCATTGAGAGAGTTATCGTTTTTTAGTTATTGGTTCTGTTTGAATGCTGGTTCAGTGTCATAACGTATCGCTTGTTTGTCCTCTTTAATCAGGTCCACTACGTAATTAAGGTATTCATCATCATTTTCATACTTTCCATCTCCATTCAAATCTTTTACAGTTTGAAAATAAAGTTTATCGTTTGCGACGAGAAAGGAATAGGATAAATATTCTTCAAAGTCAACACTTAGTTTCTTGAATTTACTTCCATCTAAATTACTAATGAACAAAGCTGAAACGTCACGGTGATTTAATCTTTCATCTTTGTTTGTATCCAGATCGTGACCTTCGTAGAGTACAAATTCTACTCTAGGATTGTATTCTAGCTTGTTATATATCTTAACGTTAGAAAAGTTAATTTCTTGATCAGTAATTTTAATAATTTCACCTGTTTTTATATTTTCAACTGCAAAACCAGCATACTGACCATTGAATCTATAATGAGAGTATTTACTATTACTATTCCCTGATTCGTAAGAGTTTTTACTTATTGAAAATCTTCGGCTATCATTTTTGGTTCGATTGCTTAATAACTTTGTAGGGTGATAAATGTATTGAGTACTATCGATATAAACGGGAAGACTTAAAACTTTAACCATCGTGGTATCTTCTTGTATCACAAAATCCTCTGCAACGGTATTCTCATCGATAACAACTTGTGGTTTGCTCTCGGTATTACATGAAGTTGCTATTAGAGTTAATGTAACTATTAGTAATGTAATTTTAAAAACTTTTTTCATAATTCTAAATGGAATTATATTTTAATGACTTTTTTGTTTTGTAACCTGTTCTCGATTGTGCAGGATTAGACTGCGTTTTTTGCCTACTGCCCACTCAACCTATCGATCATATTTATAATACATCACAGCGCCATAAATGATGTGACACAATCCAAATCCAGCAGCCCAAAAGTACAATCCATAACCTATAAACTGTGTATTAATTAGACCCAGAATAGCACAACTTAATCCTAGATATTTGACAGTTCCTAAAGTATATTTTGCTGCATTCATACAGGCTATTCCATAAAAGACTAGCATGGCAGGTGCTACTAAAAATAACAATCCATATTGTAATAACGCCAGAGTAAATAAACCACCTATTGTTAGTGGTGCTAGAAAGTTAACTACCAGTCTTATAGATTGTTTATTCCATATTTTTTGTTTGTATTTGGCTGCTTTAATCTTAGTTAAGAAAAAGGCCGTTACAACAGCCATAAATAAAACAATACCGGCAATAACTAGTATTTGAAGTGATGGGTTACGTTCCCATGGTGTACTTAATAAACTGTCTAACGTATCTGTATAACCACGTTCACGTGCATCTTCTATCACAAAATAACCGACAATACTACCTATCAGCGCATAAATACCAGCCATAACACCACTCATACCAGAAAGCGATATAAAACGTGTCGACTTGTCCATGATGGATCTGATTTCTTTTAAGTCGTCTAGAACTTTATCTTTAGTCATAATAAAAGTACTTTGAAATACAAAGTAAATGTATTTTACTGAATTAATCATATTTTTTATTGATTATTTTATTAGAGTAGAGAAGTGGTGTTGATTACGCTTTCGCGAAAGCGTAAAAAGAAATAGCTTTATAGCATGAATCCCGCACACGATTATATTAACCGTTCTCCAGAGCCTTATCGCTCGATAATGCTGCATCTCCAATTACTGGTAGAGTCGACTATTCCTGAGGTACAACTGAAATATAAATGGCATTTACCATTTTATTATCTTGACGATAAAACGATGTTTTGTTTCTTTAATTTCAGGAAAATATTTGTTGATCTAGGAATGTCCTATGGTAATGAATTGACTAATCAACATGGTAAATTAATCGCCGGTGAAGGAAGAAAAATGTTGCGATCATTGCGATTTGAAACCTTAGAAGAAATCGATGATCAGATGGTTATTGAAACATTATTAGAACTCAAAGAGATACGTATTAACCATAAAAAGAAGAAATGAATTATAAAAAATGGTGGTTCATATTCTTAATAATTGGCATTATATCTATTCTATTATTCCAATATAAAAGGCCTATATATCGCTGGTATTATAATTTGAATAAGTACGATGCCTCAATGGTTTATAAGAGTGATCACATCAAAAAATATGCAATACATGGTATAGATGTTTCTCATCATCAAGGTGCTATTAAATGGAATAATATTAAACATCCAGATAGTACAAAGCAAATTGATTTTGTTTTTATAAGAGCTGTTGTAGGAACCGAAAAGGATAAAAGATTTAAAGAAAACTGGACTGGTGCGACAAAATCCCAAATTAAAAAAGGAGCTTATCATTATTACTGGAGTGATGTAAATAGTGCTAAGCAAGCTGCTGTTTTTAAAAATCAAGTGGTGTTAAATAAAGGTGATTTACCACCTGTATTAGATATCGAGGATATGTCTAATGTGCAGAATAAAGCTTCTTTAAGAAAAGGTCTTAAGAACTGGATTGCAATTATCGAGGATCATTATGGTGTGAAACCCATTATATATAGTGGTGAGGCTTTCTACAGGGATATCCTTAAACCAGATTCTTATTTTGAAGAATATCCTAGAGTGTGGATTGCAAATTACAATCGAGTTAATGCACCACGTATATCGTGGGATTTCTGGCAGTACAGCGATCGTTTTCCAGTAGATGGCATTAAAACCTTAGTGGATGGAAATGTATTTCAAGGTTCACAACATGATTTTGAAGCCTTACTTGTTCCTTAAAATTTAATTTACAAAAGGATCACTCCATTTAGGATTAGTATAAATATCATTTCCAGTCAGCGTTTTAAGAAAATTGATGAGTGCTGTTTTATCGCTTTCTGATAGTTGTAATTGTTGACCTATTGGGCCATTAGGTCCAACGCTATCAAATAAAAGAGGATCTAACAATTGCTGATTAGTCATATCTATTGAGTTGTAATGCTCCACCATTTCTAGTAAGGTATTAAAGGATCCATTATGCATAAGTGGTCCATTGATAAAGCCTTCTGGATTTTCAAGATCTCTTAAACTGGGCGACCTGGTATTATCGTGATCAAAAACGTTAGGATCTGCAATAGTCGCAATAACACCATTATTGTGAATGTTATTTTTTATTGCAAATTCTGGCGGCACATGACAACTTACACAACCAGCGCCACCATTAACTGGTGTCGTCGTGAATAGAAATTTACCGCGATTCTCTGACATGTTATAATTAGGGAAAGCTGGTCCTGGATTTCCCGTTGCTAGTAATCCATCATCATATCTAGAATCAAATGATTGTATGCTCAAAACAAACTGGGATAAACACTCCTGTAATCGTCCTTCTGTTATTAATGGATCTCCATAAATATGATTGAATAATACTTGATAGTAATCTGTATCTGATAATTTAAGTAATAAATCGTTAAATGTAGGTGCGCCGTTCTCACCACTAAAACCCATTTCAGCATGGTCTTTTATGGGTTCTGTAACTTGGCTTTCTAGAGAGTTAACTCTTTCATTCCAGAAGAAGTTAGTTCCAGGTTGGAATCCAACATTAACTAATCTCATACTGTGGCGCGATGTCATCCCATTTACACCAGTGCTAGCTACATTAGTATCGCTAAACGCGTGTTCTTGCTGGTGACAGCTGGCACAAGAGATACTATTATTAGTAGATAGTTTTGTATCATAGAAAAGAATTCTACCTAATGTTGCCTTATCATTCTCTATGGCATTTCCTCGATTAGAAAATCTTATATAAGATGGAATGTTATTATTTTGATAGCTTTCCAGGTTATTTAAATCAATTTTACTTCCAAATACGTTAGACAATATTACCTGGTCTGTAGGAATATAATCATCTTTTTCGTTTTGACAAGAAACCATGATTACAAAAACAGAGAGTAGTAAGTAAAATTTGATCTTCATGATTTTTTCTTTATGACTACTAATGTATTACAAAGTTTAAAATAAATCGATTGAAAATAAAAAGCCCTTTCTTTTAAAGAAAGGGCTTTTAGTTAATAATTAGAGCAAATAAATGTTAGCCATTTACTACAAGTAAGGATCCGTTGACGCTTTCTTTAACTTCTACTGCATTTTCATGAATGGCTTTACTGTTAGCATCTCTTGATATTATAAAGTTTTTAATCTTAGCATCGCCAGTATCAACCGTATAAGAACCTTTCATGGATAAGTATAAATTATTCATAGAAGCAAACTTTGTTAAGGTTACATTACCGTTTCCATTTACAGCTATACCTTTAAGTTGGTTGGTGTAAATACGTATTTTTAATCCTGCTATAGAAGCTCCGTTTTGTTTAATGGTTAAGGAACCATTATCTGATGAGATTGTAAAGTCTTTGAGTAGATCTTCATCCACATTAAACATCACTTGATCTTTTGGTGAGTAAACAATTTCAATTTGTGCGTCAGCTTCAATTTTAATTTTTGAAAAGGATTCTACTTCCATACTGGTCTGTGCAAATCCTATAAATGCCATAAAGAACGTTGCAATAAAAATGTAATTTTTCATAATGTAAAGTTTTTGTTGTTAGATGTATATAAAATAGGACTCCACATTTTTTGCATTGTTACAGAATGGGAAATGTTTAACACTATTGCTTCACAAATGATAATTAAATAAAAAAAAAGCCTGCAAATAATTAATTTGCAGGCTTTTTTTTTATTTAAAATTTTGTTTTAAAAAGAATTAACGATTTTTCTGATAGCTACCAGTCTAGTTAATAGACCTTCTAAATATTGAAGATCTAACATGTTGGCTCCGTCACTTTTAGCATTTGCAGGATCAAAATGAGTTTCAATGAATAAACCATCTACATGGTTTACTATTCCTGCGCGTGCAATAGTTTCTATCATATCTGGTCGTCCACCAGTAACACCACTCGTTTGATTGGGCTGTTGTAAACTATGTGTCACATCTAATACCGTAGGCGCAAACTCGCGCATGGTCGGTATACCTCTAAAGTCTACAATCATATCTTGATAACCAAACATAGTCCCACGATCTGTAATCCAAGCTTTATCGCTACCAGAATCTTTCACTTTTTGAACGGCATGTTTCATAGCTTCTGGTGACATAAATTGTCCCTTCTTAAGATTCACGACTTTACCAGTTTGTGCAGCAGCAACTACTAGATCTGTTTGCCTTACTAAAAAAGCCGGGATTTGTAGAATGTCTACATATTCTGCAGCCATAGCAGCATCAGAAACCTCATGGATATCTGTAACAGTAGGTACTTTAAAAGTCTCAGAAACCTTGCGCAATATCTTAAGCGCTTTCTCATCACCTATACCAGTAAAGCTATCTATACGGCTGCGATTAGCTTTCTTAAAACTTCCTTTAAATACATAAGGGATATTGAGCTTATCAGTGATTTTGACCACTTTTTCTGCGATGCGCAGTGCCATGTCTTCTCCTTCAATGGCACATGGGCCAGCAAGTAAAAAGAAATTGTCAGCATCTACATGCTTGATTTGTGGAATGTCAGATAATTGCATTTGTTATTCGTTAGTTTTTAAAACGATCTCTCTACCGCTAGTGGTCCATTTACTTAAACCACCATCGAGATCAAATATTTTAATAAATCCTTTATCTTCTAAAATCTTAGCACATTGAGCACTTTGTCGTCCACCGTTACAATAAACCAGAATAGGTTCTTTGTCATTAAGTCCGGCGATGATTTCATTTAGATTTTCACTGTCTACAGGAATGTTAATAGCGCCAGCGATATGACTAGCATCGTACTCAACCTTACTACGTACATCAACTAATTGTGCTGATTGCGATTTTATGATATCTGCAGCCTCTTCAGAGCTTACTAGTTCAACCGCACCAGCTTTAGCTTCAAAGCAGCTTTGAGTTAAAGCAATTATACAGATTAAGCTTAATAAAAGAATTAATTTTTTCATTTCAAATATAGGTTAAGCAACATCGCCATCCCACTCACTAAAACCGCCTAAAAGATTATAAGTTGTTTCAAAGCCCATTTGATTCATAATTTGACAAGCCTGACCACTGCGTCCACCGCTACGGCAGTAGATATAGTAATTTTTAGACTTATCCATTTCTTCAAGTGCTGCCATGAGTTCTTGTGGTTGGAAAATATCGTGGTGTAATGCCTTAGGAATCATACCTTCTGCAACTTCATCTGCAGTTCGTACATCTATAATTACCGCATTATCATCTGATGCAGTAAGTTCCTTCCATTCTTGTTTTGTAATGTCTTTCATATTAAAGTGAACAACTTGTTGGTTCAGTAATTTTTTGAGTTCCTAAATTAGTCTTTTTTATGGCTCCAAAGCCACCTTCCACGTTTACCACATTTTTTATGCCATTTGCGGCCGCAATGCTAGCAAAAATCACAGAGCGATATCCACCACCACAATATACATGATATGTTTTATTGGTATCTAGTAAATTAACGTCTGAATGAATATTGTCTAAGGTATATAGTGGGACACCTTCTACATGAGCAGTATTATATTCTCCTTGCTTACGAGCATCTATAGGATTTGAGATGTTATTAGATAAGCCATCAATAAATTGCTGGGCTGTAATATTTTCGATTTGCTGCGTCTCAAATCCAGCTTCCTTCCATGCATCTAAACCACCATCTAAATAACCTAGGGCATTATCATAACCAACGCGCGCAAGTCTGGTAACAGTTTCTTCTTCTCGTCCTTTAGGTGCAATAAAAATAATTTTCTGATCTATGTCTTCAATTAAAGCACCAATCCATGGGGCAAACTGTCCATCCAAACCTATAAACCAAGATCCTGGAATGCTAGATGCAGTATACTCTTGTGGCGATCTTACATCTAGAACTAAGTATTCATTATCATCGACAAGTGCCTTAAACGACACGGCATTCATAGGTGTATTTCCTCTAGCAATAATCTCATCGATACTAGAATTGACTCCTTTATTCATCCATACATTCTTTGGGAAATATGCTGGTGGTGGAGCAATACCAGTCGTTAATTCTTTAATAAAATCGTCTTTACTTAAATCTTTAGCAAGGGCATAATTTGTTTTCTTTTGATTACCTAGCGTATCAAAAGTTTCTTTACTCATACTTTTACCACAAGCACTTCCTGCACCATGCGCCGGATAAACAATAATATCATCAGGTAGCGGCATGATTTCAGTACGTAAAGAATCATAAAGATGACCAGCTAGATCTTCTGTGCTCAAATCTGATTTTGCAGCAAGATCTGGTCGGCCTACATCACCTATAAATAAGGTGTCACCAGTAAAAATAGCTTTAGCCGTTCCTTCTTCATCTTTTAATAAGTAACAAGAAGATTCCATGGTATGTCCAGGAGTGTGTAGAAGAGTAAAAGTAACATCACCTACTTTAAAGGCTTCTCCGTGTTCCGCTTTCGCGAAAGCGTAACTAGTCTCGGCATTGGGTCCTAAAACAATCGTTGCACCAGTTTTATCTGCTAAATCTACATGACCAGAAACAAAGTCTGCATGAAAGTGAGTAAGAAACACGTATTTTATGGTCACGTTATCTTTTGCCGCACGATCGATGTATTGTTGTACTTCTCTTAATGGATCTATAATTACAGCCTCGCCAGCTGATGCAATGTAGTAAGCACCTTGAGCTAGACATTTAGTATAATGTTGTTCTAAAATCATGTTGGGTAATCTATTCTTTTTGCAAAAATACAATTTTGACAGTTTACCAAATAAGAAAACCCATGTATAAACACGGGTTCTGTATCAATAAAATTTATGGTGACTAACTTTTAATAGAACAGCCTATAGCCACTGTCTTAGTCATTTTGATTTCTTGACCATTGATTAAATCAGTGACGGCATTGCGCAAATAGTCATTTTTAATAGCCTTTGCATCTTTGTGATTATCGTCGATTGCGCCTATGTATTTTACAATGTTATCGGCACCTTCCTTTTGTAGTAAAAAGACATGAGGTGTTTTAGTTGCCCCATATTGAGGATATATTTTTTGACCAGCATCAAAAAGATACGGGAATGTGAAACCTTTTTCTCTAGCTCTTATTTTCATGTTGTCAAAACTGTCCTCTGGGTATGATTCTGGGTTATTAGGGTTAATAGCGATGACAGGATAGCCTTGTCCTTTAAACTCTTTATCGAGTGCTATAATTCTATCTTCATAAGCTACTGAGTATGGGCAGTGATTGCAAGTGAAAATCACGATAAAACCTTCTGCATCATTGAAGTCTTTAAGTGAGACTATTTTTTCATCAATATTTTGCAGGTTAAAATCAGTCGCCTTATCACCGATGTCATAACCTTTTCTAACTGGTGCCTGATCTATCACATTAGATTTGTTAACAGCACTTTCTATTTCATTATCTTCCATGGATGTGGATCCAAAGTTAAGTACGCCACTAACCAAAATGCCCACTAGTGCCACGATGGCTACAACAGTTAATACTTTAAGTGTTTTCATTTTATTTATTATTTTTCTAATAGAGCAGCGACTTCAAAATCTAATTCTTTGAATTCAAAACTTTGGTTATAAAATTTGTGCTCTTTCTTATATTTTATTAATGTTACAGGTATAGCTCCATCCCAGTGTGGATCTACCATAGGTATATATTCTGCCGCATATGGGTAATCTAGTAATCTTACTTGAGATTGTATATTATGCTTTTCTAGGAATGGATTTACTTTAGATTCTAAATTTTCAACATCATCTAGTGATATTAAGATAACTTCTATTTGATCACCATAGGTAGCTTTTAATTTTTCAAAAGCTGGTAATTCATCAACACATGGCTTGCACCAGGTTGCCCAAAAATTAATGACTTGTATCTTATCAGGATAATTACTTGTTAAAGATGCAATATCTTCAATGCCAATTACTGCGGCTTTCTGTGGTTCGGGCTTGCTGCATGCAGTTATAATAAGCAATAATATAAATGGGAAATATTTTTTCATCATTTCAAATATATATAAGGTGTATGAATTCTCGATTTATTTTAACTATGATTAGCATTTGCCTGTTAAAATCTGCCAACGTAATGTTCTATAGAAAATAAAAGCCTCAATTCATGGGAATTGAGGCTTTCATTTTTTCTACTATTTTATATGTGGCGGGACATATAGCAGTATTCTTTACTGTCAGATTACCTATTTGGTATATTTTACGTCGGTCTGTATGTGGATATTCACGACATGCTTTAGGACGTACATCATAGATAGAACAGTAATTATCTGCTCCTAGAAAATGGCAAGGCACCTGTTGCAATACGTAATCTTTATCTTCATCAATACGCAAAAATTGGTCGATAAAATCGCTAGGCTTCATTCTAAAATGCTTTGCTATTCTATCAATGTCTTTATGTGTGAATAAAGGGCCGGTTGTTTTACAGCAGTTTGCGCATGATAGACAATCGACTTCTTCAAAAGTTTCATCATGCAGTTCTTGCATGCGATTATCTAAATTTTTGGGAGCCTTTTTTTTAAGCTTTTTGAAATAAGCTTGATTCTCCTTTTTCTTTTGAGCAGCAAGTTGTGGGAGCGATTTTAAAAAATCTTCCATTAATTACAACTTCCCATAGGCATTGAACTAGAATATCCCATTTCCTTTAATTCGCCTGTTACCTGACAAAAAAGCTCACGAGACCAGTAAACACTTGCTGTTTCTTTAGCTTTATTAATACGGTCCATGCGACCGAATAGTTTAGTACCTGTATTAGATACCCTAAAAGCCTCATATGCGAGTTTGTCCTCTTCACTCATAGCGTTAGGATTAGCCTTTAATTGCTTACCAGCTTTAGAAGTATAAAAGTTAATCAAATTGACTAAATCTTGTTTGTCATCAAAAATACTGCGATACTCACTAGCTAGAATTCCTTTAAGCTTTGCTACAGAAGCTGTTTTGTTTGCATCATACTTTTGCCAAACAGATGCAGGCACATCTTGAGTTTGATAAGCATCTTTAAACATTTGCATCATACCATCATAGGCTGCATTGTACTCAGTATCTATACCGCTTACTTCAAAATACTTCATCATTAAGGATTGGTAGGATTCTCCAGATTGCGCTTTCGCGAAAGCGGAAAAAACAAGAAGTGTTAGGAGCAATTTAATAGAATGTTTCATTATTTAATTTTAATTTGAGGTGAAAATATACAATATGAAAAAGATATTTCAATTATTATGCCTTTTAATCATCCTTGCCGGTTTAAATGCGTGTAGTTCAGACAAAGATCAGGATAATAATGGAGATAGTAGTCAATTTTCTTACACGCTTAATACAGGTGCAAGTGCAAATGAACTATTAAGTGATACTCGATTTACAAAGATCGTTATTGAAGCAGTGTATGTTGATGGTTTTAGACCAGAACAAGCGTCTCTCAATAATTTATTGTCTTTTTTAAATAATCGCTTACATAAACCTGGTGGAATCTCTATTGTAGAAAGAGAGATTCCTGCACAAAGTTTGGGGACTTATTCGATGGCAGAAGTTCGTCAATTAGAAGATGATATAAGAACACAGTTTAGTTTAGATGACACTCTTACTATTTTTGTCTTATTTGCTGATCAATCAAGTGAAAATGACTCAGGTAATAGTGTCATTTTAGGTACAGCATACAGAAATACATCCTTAGTGATGTTTCAAAAAACTATTGAAGAGTTGAGCGGTGGCTTTAATGAGCCTAGTAGAGTCAATGTAGAAACAGCAGTATATGAACATGAGTTTGCCCACATTATGGGATTAGTGAACATAGGTACTCCATTACAATCTGATCATGAAGACCAATCAAATAGCGCACATTGTGATGTCGATGGTTGTTTAATGAGTGCACAATTAGAAACTTTTAATCCATTAGATATGATGAATATCATGGGATCGGGAATAGCGCAGTTAGATGCTCAATGTATCGCAGACTTGCAAGCAAATGGCGGGAAATAAAAACTATTATTAATTATTAAAAATAAAGTCCTACATATTTACATATGTAGGACTTTTTAATTGGAGCTGGAAGCTTACCTGTTAGCAGCTCTGTGTCTTTCTCTTGCTAGTAATGTGTTTTTAAGTAGCATAGCAATAGTCATGGGTCCCACACCACCAGGTACAGGTGTTATGTGACTTGCTTTTTTAGAGACATTTTCATAGTCCACATCACCAGTTATGTAGTAACCTCGTTCACGAGATTCATCGGGAACACGTGTAATACCTACATCAATTATGACTACATCATCTTTTACCATTTCTGCTTTTAAAAATCCAGGTACGCCCAATGCGGTAATGATGATATCAGCTTGTGATGTGATTTGAGTAATATTTTTTGTGTGGCTGTGTGTTAATGTTACAGTTGAGTTACCAGGAAAACCTTTTCTTCCCATTAGTATACTCATAGGTCTACCTACGATATGAGAACGGCCTATCACAACAGTGTGTTTTCCTTGTGTATCTACATTGTAACGGTCTAGTAATTCAAGAATTCCAAATGGTGTTGCTGGGATAAAGGTGCTCATGTCCAATGCCATTCTACCAAAGTTTGTAGGGTGGAAGCCATCTACATCCTTATCAGGATCTACAGCCATTAATACTTTTTGAGTATCAATTTGTTTTGGAAGAGGTAACTGAACTATAAAGCCATCAATATCTGGGTTGCTATTAAGTTTTTCTATTTCTTTAAGCAGTTCGGTTTCGCTAGTTGTATTAGGCATACGTACCATTGTGCTTTCAAATCCTACTCGTTCACATGCACGTACTTTAGAACCTACGTAGGTAAGACTGGCTCCATCATTTCCTACGATTACTGCAGCTAGATGAGGTACTTTCTCGCCATTATTCTTCATTTCTTGAACGATTTCTGTAATCTCGTTCTTGATATCATTACTTGTTTTTTTTCCGTCGAGAATAATCATAGTTATGTGTGCTGGTTTATGATGTTGTAAAATTCAATCATAAGAATCGAATTTTAAAATTTTAATCGATACACTTATTATCTACTTGTTAACGATAAGGATTGCGTAGGAATATTTGTGTCACAAAAAAAGTCCTAAGTGTGAACCTAGGACTTTCAAATATCTAAAATATAAAATGGTTATCTCATTTTTCCTAGAGCATTCATCATGGCTTTACCTTTACCGCCTTGCATCATTTTCATCATTTTGCTCATCTGGTCAAACTGCTTAAGCAGTTGGTTGACTTCAGTAACGGTAGTACCACTACCTTTTGCGATTCTTTTTTTACGAGATCCGTTAATCACTTGTGGACGTGTTCTTTCTTCTATAGTCATAGAATGAATTATAGCTTCTATACCTTTAAAAGCATCATCATCTATATCAACATCTTTAAGCATTTTTCCAGCACCTGGAATCATACCCATTAAATCTTTCATGTTACCCATCTTCTTGATTTGCTGTATCTGTGATAAGAAATCATCAAAGCCAAATTGATTTTTAGCAATTTTTTTACTCAATTTACGAGCTTGCTCTTCATCAAACTGTTCTTGAGCGCGCTCTACAAGAGAAACAACATCACCCATTCCCAGAATACGATCTGCCATACGAGATGGGTAGAAAACATCAATAGCTTCCATCTTCTCACCAGTACCTATGAATTTAATAGGTTTATCAACAACAGATTTAATAGATAATGCAGCACCACCACGTGTGTCACCATCTAGTTTAGTAAGTATAACACCATCAAAGTTTAATCGTTCATTAAATGCTTTGGCAGTATTAACAGCATCCTGACCTGTCATAGAGTCAACTACAAAAAGTGTTTCTTGAGGTTTAACTGCAGCATGCACATTTGCAATCTCAGTCATCATTTGTTCATCAACCGCAAGACGACCTGCTGTATCAATGATAACCACATTAAAGCCATTTTGTTTGGCATGAGAAATAGCGGCTTCAGAAATCTTTACAGGATCTTTTTCCTCTCGATTAGAGTATACTTCAACACCGACACTTTCACCGACAACATGCAATTGGTCAATTGCTGCCGGACGATAAATATCACAAGCCACTAAAAGAGGTTTTTTACTCTTTTTACTCTTTAAAAAGTTGGCAAGTTTACCTGAAAAAGTTGTTTTACCAGAACCTTGTAAACCTGACATTAAAATAACAGTAGGGTTACCGGTTAAGTTAAGTCCAGTAACATCACCACCCATTAACTCTGTAAGTTCATCTTTTACAATTTTAGTAAGAAGTTGCCCTGGTTTAAGAGTTGTAAGTACGCCTTGACCTAACGCTTTTTCTTTAGCGCGAGAGGTAAATTCTTTGGCTATTTTATAGTTTACATCGGCATCCACAAGGGCGCGACGTATTTCTTTGAGAGTATCTGCAACGTTTACTTCGGTAATGCTTCCATGTCCTTTAAGGACGTGCATGGCTTTATCGAGTTTGTCAGTTAAATTATCAAACATATTATTGACTCATTTTTTGAAGTTTGCAAAGATACCATTTAGGCGCTTTAAGTTCAAGTTATTATAATGCTTTTGTTCTCAATGTTCTACCTTATTAAATAAGATTTGTTCATTTTTAATAAAGTATGAAAACTAACCTTGAGTACTCCTAGAAATTTGTTTTAAATTGCACTAAACATAAACTTGACGACATGAATACAATTTTAAAATCGATTAAATACCTCACTGTTTTTTTATTTGCTTTATTTTTTATTCAATGTAGTTCTGAAGAAAATGATGATTCAGGTTCAAATGGTTCTGGGGATACGGCAGCTTTATCAGCTTCGGTGAGCCAAATTTTATTTGAGGATACTCAAGTAGGTGAGAACTCGCAATTAAAATCTTTTACTTTGAGTTATTCAAACTTAACCAGTGATATTAATGTAGCAACAACAAGCCCATATGAATTGTCAGTGGATGGTTCTACATTTTCTACTCAACTAAGCTTACCTGTCCTTACTACTTCAAGTTTGATTTTTGTTAGATTCATTCCAGATGCCATAAATACGTTTCAAGAAAATATCGTTATTCAAACTACCGACATAGCAGACGATATCGTAATAGCACTTAATGGGTCAGGTACACCAGTGATACATAACTATCTAACCTTTAATAGAACTAGAGTCGCCTTTGGTGGTGGATTTAATCAAACATCTGTTCAGACATTTAATCTCCATAATGACCTAAGTAATATAGAGACAATAAAAATGTATGTAAAACTTACCTGTCCATCAGGAGGATGTGATGAGTGGGATGTTTTTGCAAATGTAAAAGTAACAGATCCGATGTCTGGAGAGCGTTATGAAATGGCTAGATTTATAACACCATACTGGAATGATAACAGTCAGTTGCCTAGAGGATTTGAATTTGATGTCACTGATTTTAAATCAATGCTAACCGGTAACGTTGAGCTAAGAATAAGAACTGAGTGCTGGAATGCAAAAGGTTATGAGGTTAGTGTAGACTTTGATTATATAGAAGGAACACCAGATTATCAATATTATGGGATCACTAGAGTTCTTAATTATGATAATGGCTCACAAGCAGGTGTACCATACGGTGTCGCACATGCCTTTGATCTTACACGTTCGATTAATATTCCTTCAAATGCCCAAAGCACACATTTGCGTACTATAATATCTGGATGGGGACAAGCAGCATCTGGTGATCCAGATGGTCGTACTTGTGCTGAATGGTGCTATAGAACGCATAGTGTGAGTATCAACGGCGCAAATATGTTTCAGCATAATTTGGGTCCTCTGGGATGTGCTTCTAATCCAGTTAGCAATCAAGCACCTGGAAACTGGACTCCAGATCGAGCTGGATGGTGTCCGGGAATGGAAGTGCCTACGAGAATAGACTCATTTACATCCAGTATGGCAGGTACAACTTTTACCTTTGAATATGGTTTTGAAAACTGGACTAATACGACTACAGATAATTCTTTTTATCCGGTGTCATCATTTGTTGTTGTGAAAAGTGATACTCCTATATCCCGCGCAGTTGTGGTAGATTAAGTATTTCTTTAAATAGAATGATAAAAAAAGCCTGTCGATATTTATCGACAGGCTTTTTTAAATGTTGTAGAGAACCTTAGTTGATTCCTACTAATTCTAATTCAAATACAAGGTCCTGACCAGCTAGTGGATGGTTAGCATCAACTACTATGTGATCTTCCTGTACCTCTGCAACGCGCAATTGTCTTTCTGTCCCATCAGGGTTTTGAGAAATCAATCCCATTCCTACTTCAGGTTGTACTTCTTGTGGTAATTGTGTTCTATCTACTTTATGAAAAAGTTCTTCCATTACCTCACCATAAGCTTCTTCCTTAGGGATTTCAATAGTTTTCTTTTCATTTACCTTCATGTCTATAAGGCCGTTTTCAAAACCTGGGATCAACATTCCTTGACCTAGTTGAGCTTCTAATGGCTCTCTGTCTGAAGATGTATCAAAGACCTGTCCTGTTGCTTTTAATTTACCTGTGTAATGCACCTTTACAGTGTCATTTGCTTTAACTTGACTCATAAAAATTGATATTTTTCTATCAGCGGCAAAGGTATGATTTACAAATACCTAACAAAATGAAACGTCACTTTATTCCTAATGATTAAGAAAGACTTAACGATTAGGAGTAAAATATATTTATAGGATGGATGAATTAATAAATGGTTATGGTTTTATGATTCGCTTTCGCGAAAGCGAAATATCAATTAGATTTAAGGCTATTGAAAATCAAGTATTTGAAAGAAGCTGTGCAAATATTTCAATAAACCGCTAAAAACCAATAAATAAGCCTATTTTTGCAGCCGCTAACAAGCGTTATTTTTATGAAAGACATTAGAAACATTGCGATTATTGCTCACGTAGACCACGGTAAGACTACGTTAGTAGACAAGATTTTACACCATTGTGAAATTTTCCGTGAGAACGAGACAACAGGAGAGTTAATCCTTGATAACAATGACATTGAACGTGAGCGTGGGATTACAATCCTAGCAAAGAACGTTTCTGTTATGTATAAAGGGACTAAGATTAATATCATTGATACACCTGGTCACGCCGATTTTGGTGGTGAGGTAGAACGTGTATTGAATATGGCAGATGGTGTTCTACTTTTGGTAGATGCATTTGAAGGACCAATGCCACAAACTCGTTTTGTATTACAAAAAGCAATAGACCTAGGTCTTAAGCCTTGTGTAGTTGTAAATAAAGTTGATAAAGAGAACTGTACACCAGATGAAGTACATGAATCTGTATTTGATTTAATGTTTGAACTAGGTGCAGAAGAATGGCAGTTAGATTTTCCTACCGTTTATGGTAGTGCAAAAAATAACTGGATGTCTGAGGACTGGCAAAATGAAACAACTAATATTGAACCATTATTAGATATGGTTATCGAGCATGTTCCTGCTCCAAAGGTTGAAGAAGGAACGACTCAACTATTAATTACTTCATTAGATTTCTCTAATTATACAGGTCGTATTGCAATAGGTCGTATTAAAAGAGGTTCTATTAAAGAAGGTCAAAACGTGACGCTATGTAAGCGTGACGGTTCTATGACTAAGACTAAGGTTAAAGAGGTTTATGTCTTTGATGGTATGGGTAAAGCCAAAGCTCAAGAAGTAATGGCTGGTGATATTTGTGCAATTGTAGGTTTAGAAGGTTTTGAAATAGGTGATAGTGTTGCCGATTTTGAAAATCCAGAAGCAATGGAAACTATTGCAATTGATGAACCGACAATGAGTATGTTATTTACTATCAACGATTCTCCTTTCTTTGGTAAAGACGGAAAGTTTGTAACATCTCGTCATATTAATGATCGTTTAACTAAGGAACTAGAAAAAAATCTAGCTTTACAGGTTCATGATACGGGTAGTGCAGATAAGTTTATGGTTTTCGGTCGTGGTGTATTACACCTTTCTGTATTAATTGAAACGATGCGTCGTGAAGGTTATGAATTACAAATAGGTCAACCACAAGTTATCATTAAAGAAATAGACGGTGTTAAATGTGAGCCTATTGAAGAGCTAACTATTGATTTACCAGAAGCGGTAAGTGGTAAAGCTGTTGAGATGGTTACTTTAAGAAAAGGGGAAATGACTAGTATGGCCCCAAAGGGTGAGCGTATGGTTTGTGAATTTAAAATTCCTTCTCGTGGTATCATAGGTCTAAGAAACCAATTGATCACTGCTACTGCTGGTGAGGCTATTATGAATCACCGTTTTGTAGGTTTTGAACCTTATAAAGGTGAAATTGCGGGTCGTATCAACGGTTCTATGATCTCTATGGAAAAAGGAACTTCTATTCCTTATTCAATGGATAAATTACAGGATCGTGGCAAATTCTTTATCGCACCAGGTGAAGAAATATATGGTGGTCAGGTAGTAGGAGAGAACTCTAGACCAGATGATCTTGCGATCAACCTTACTAAAACTAAGAAGCTTTCTAACGTGCGTAGTGCCGGTAATGATGATAAAGTAAAGATTGCTCCACCAGTGAAGTTTACACTAGAGGAAGCGCTTGAATACATCCAGAAAGATGAATATGTTGAAGTAACTCCTAATTTCTTGAGAATACGTAAAATTCTTCTTGATGAAGGTGAGCGTAAACGCGCAGGAAAACAACTTTCATAATCAATACTGATTAAGAGTAATATTTAAAGGCAGATTCTTAAGAATCTGCTTTTTTTGTGCCTTGTCATGATAATTTCTAAATTTAACGCATTAAAAAAGGCAGGAAAATTTCCTGCCTTCTTTTAAAAAATGGTCTCCCCAATTAATAGTAGAACCTAATAATCACCACTTTCTAATTTTTTATTTATTAATGAAATAGTATACTTAACTATTCCAACTATTATTTAAAATTCTAATAACCAGTCCTGTTTATAGGGATAGACAGTGTCTTTAATAAAAATTAAATTTTATAAAGAAATTGACTGGTTTATTATTCTGACTCTTTTTACTAATGTTTTAAAACAACAGTTTAACTGTCTTTTCATAATAGTGTTCCTAATGAGTAGATTTTGTTACCCGATAAATTCATTTTTTTTTACTTTTTTATTTAATTCATTATAACTGTTTATTTAAAAAAAAAGCAGAGAATTGATCTCTGCTTTCTGTTGTTGAGTTGATATTAGATAGAGTAAAATTCTTTTTACTTAATAATTAACTTCTCGACTTTTTTGCCTTCTGAAGTCTGAAAACTCACAAAGTATACTCCTTTTTTTAAAATGTCTTTACCATCCCAGGTTTTTTTATAAATCGATTCTTTATAATCAGGGATATCAATTGTCTCTACTTCAACACCGTTTAGGTTATAAATAATAATCTTTTGAAGTCTGATATCACTAGATTCAAATGTGAATGTGGTTACACCATTACTAGGATTAGGTGAGATTTTGGTATTTCCTATATTTTCATTTTTAGGGACTATACCTATTCCTCTACAAGTTTGACATACTTTGGCAGTCCAGATCGGTTCTCTAAAATCAGGACATATAGTTCCCACACGATAACTTATGCAATATGCTGTTGTCGGTATTAATATTTGTAAACTAGTTCCCGTAACGTTTATACTATTAGTGATTGGACGTTGATTACTAAGGCAGCAATCTGGATCATTATAAGTGTATTCTACCACATAATCATTGGACGATGGTGATCCTGTCCATGATATAATACCTCTATCACAATTAAAATCAGTACTAGTTGGAGCGGCACACAACGGTATAATAATAGAATTACAGGATACACATTCTTTAACTGTCCATTTAGGTAATCTAGAATCTGCACATAAAGTGCCGATTGAATAGCTGAAACAGCCAGATCGATTGATAGGAATTGACAATGTTGTAGTTCCAGGTCCTACCTCAAAGCGCTGACTAGTAGGTAGGGTAGTGGATCTAGGGCAGCAGTCAGGATCATTATAATTAACTTCTATAACATAACCTAATGCTCCAGGTACAGCGGCCCATTCTAGCATGTTTGTCTTACAACTGTATTCATGTTTCTCTGTAGCAGTGCAGTTGACTGTGGTATTATTAAAAAAGTCACAATCTATTTCACCTGCAATACTAGAGCTGCCTCGACTTGCACAATTTCTGCAAATATCTTGAACAAAACATACTTGACCGCAATCTGTTTCTACTTTATGAAGGACAAAGTAATAAATACCATCAGATATAGAGCTATAACTATAATTAAGACCGGTTTGAGAATCGACTAATGTATATGGTCCACCTGTTGAATTAGGGCTTGAATATAGTTCCCAACTATGTGTTATTCCTGGATGGTTATTGTATGGATTAACAACGTTAGTCGTTACAGTACCATTAAAGTCAACACCTACTTGAAAATCACCTGAGAGACTACTGGTTTGACCTGGACCGTTTGCCCAAAACTGCAAAGCAAGACAACAATCTTGATTAGAACGATAATCTAATTCTTCACCACGTTTGCTTCCATTATTATAATAAAGAACTTTACTTTCACATATATCTGCACAGTCGTTAGACTTCATAATATGAATTACTGTGTAGTATAATCCTGGTTGTGCGTTAGGGATTAAATTGATTGTGGCTGGCCCATTATCTAAAACACTATAAACTGGTGTGTAAGGTCCGCCTGAACTATTAGGGCTCGATAATACATACCATTCATGGGTTGGGTTAAAAGCGCTGTAGTCTGTAAAACTTGATATTGCTAGTAAGCCACCTGTATCTATAAATGCGTTAAACGATGCATCTGTAGGGCAACAGTCTGGATTGTCAAAAATATAATCATTATTTTGACCTGGATTGGTTTGTGAATCCGTTGCTGGTTGTGTGCCTGAACCGATATTGAAAACAATATTGGCTTGGAAATCATAACCGCCAGATTGACCAGTCATTTCAGAGCTATTTACAGTAAAACAAAAGTTTCCTGCTCCATTTATGGAAGTTGATAAGGTATTAACCACATTCCCATTTTGTAGAATGTCTAATTCAATAGAATTGACTGATCCGTTGGTGCCGTTAAGATTGGGTAACGTGTAAGTTCCACAAACCTGTAATGGCGTGTCCTGACATGGGTCCATAGGTGTTAATTGAATAGATCCTTGACCGCTCCCTGTACAACTTATAGCACATATATCATCAACGTATGCATATCCAAAATGAGCGGTTTGACCACAGTCTGAAACAATAAACTCTAGGGTGATGACATCTCCAGCCTTACCATTCACAGTTAAAGAGCCACAAGTCCAGTCCTGCCATACTACCTGATTAGTAAGACAACCTGGGTAATCTGCAAAACTGTTTATAAATGGATTAACCGTAGGATCTGGATTAGAAACGATACAAAAACGATCTAAAGTGTTACTACTAGCATCTAGTGCTCTAGCCATAAAAAATGGATTTTCATTTGAATGATTAGGATAATCTGCCACTAATGCATAACTAAAATTTACTTCTTGAATACCATCATCTTGCAAAGTAATGGACTTGATTAATTTATTAATACCACCATTAGGGTTTTCTGTACCGGTATTACAAATCAATGGAGCATTGATACGTACAGCATGATTTCCATTGTTAACCATCTGTAAAGAACCACCACCGTATGCAACGATAGGGTCTAGACCTATATTAGTAATGTCAAAATGATTAGCATTTCCAAAGGCCTCTGGATTAAAAATTATATTTGAAGCTCCTACTAAAGGTATGGCATCACATTCTCCCAAGTTATATATACCGGTTTCACCAGCAAGTGAGGTGTCAAAAGCTCCAGATTCAAAATCGCCGTTTGTGCAAATAGGAGCGGCAATAGCTTTAAAAATAGTGGTAGCTTCGGGATTATTTGTAAAATAAAGACTGCGTAAATAATCCTTTTTATAAATCGTCAGTAACTCTTCAAAAGGAATAGCTGTTAGCTCTTGAATGGTATGCTCATCTGCGGTTCTAAGCTTTTCTATGTAATTATACAGATGCTTTTCTGGTATGACATTATCGATGTTTTCTTGAATGAATGAAGCTATCTTTTTTTCAACTTTTAGCTGCTCTTGATAGCGGTCTTTCTCATTTAATATTTGCGCATTTAGAAACATACAACTACTCATAATTAATATGAGCACTATTGAATATAGTTTTTTCATGATAATTGATTTGGTTAGTTCCTACTCTGTTAAATGGGTTTTCAGAAAGTCTCCCAGAATGCATTCAAAATGTTGTTCTGTTAAAGACCCTTTTGTTACCCAGAAGAATAGTTATTTTGAGTAAATTTATTATCGTACAGGTCCTGAAATAGAGAAATGAAGTTGTCATTACGCTTTCGCGAAAGCGTAATGTGTAGGAAATAACATAATTAATATTAATTATCCTTTACGGGACTTTAAAAAGAAGAAAATAAGTAGAATAAGAATCAAAATTGCTACAATCCAATAGTATATATTATAGTTATCTAAAGAAATAGGTTGATTATCTCCCATGGCTTTTAATGAAGCCCAATAATATGGAGAAGCGTCTGAGAGGCTATTCTCTCTGAGGTATTTAAGTTTTGCATTGTGTAGGGCAGTAGAGACTCCTTCATTTTCTTCAATATTTTTGTAAAAATCCTCCACAATATAGGAGGTTGACTTATCACTGGTCTTCCATAAAGAGGCTACTACAGCTTGAGATCCTGTATAGAAAAAACCTCTTGCCAGTGTCAAAGTGCCTTCACCTTGGATAATTTCTCCAATTGAAGTATCGCAAGCACTTAAGAAAACAAGTTGAGCATTGTTCTCTAGGGAATAAAGTTCTTTGATACTCAATTTGCTGTCATGAAAGGCTATAAAAGGATTCTCTCCAGAACTTGCGTGTGTGGCAAGATGTATAATTTTATAGTCATTGATGTACTCTTTAAAATTACTTTTAGTAGCGTTATTATTTATATAATTATCACCTTCAATGTATTTATTTATAGAAGTTATCTCTTCATTTGTATTATATAATTTAGGTAAACCTATAAGGTCAAATGTGGTAGGAGAGAAGCTTATTAGATTTTTTTTGGCCGTTCTATTAATAGCGGCATTACTTTTAGAAAAGGATAGCGAATACGCATAGTTAATTTGACTTTCATTAATTAGATACGTATGCTTTTTAATATCTGTGATTAATGCGTCGAAGGGTATATTCTGTAATTGACCGTCTGCAATAATTGTTGTTTTCTTTGCCTTTATTTGTTTCTGAATTTCTTCCGGAAAAAGTCTGTTATATATAGAATTTGCTTTTATTGAATATTCTTTAATATCATCTTCTGTGTTAAAAGGCTTAGACAAAAGTTGCAGGTATTGAGAGATTTCAAGCTTTAAATCATCAGCATCTTCTAATTCAAATACTTGTGCATCTGTAGGTGTTATCACTACACACATAAGATGATTTTTGCATATTACTTCTTCATTCCATACATAAGAAATAACCATTTCGTTTGGGGTTAATTTTTTTTGTACTTCTGATAGGCTCGTTAGCTGATTAGTGTGCGTTTTGGTTAGGCCATCTGTATAGTTAGTAGCAATAGAGTCGTCGTATTTTTTAATTTCAAGTCTTTGATTAAGAATGGCTTTGTTGAAAAACTTTATAGAATTTGAGTCTTTTTTTTCTTCAAGTTTTCTTTCGTACTCTATTAATTTATTACTTAAAAACCTTCTTCTGTTTTTAATAGATTCTGGAACGTCAAAAGAGTTTTGGATAATATTTTCTGTAAGTAATACGGCTTTATTTTTCTCGCTATATATAAAAGCTAGCTTTGCATCATCTAATATGTATGAACAATACACAGCATAGTGATAAACCTTAGATGCTTCTTTACGCCAGTACATTTTTGAGCTCTCTTCATTATTTGCGTTTTGGATATAATCAATTAGTGAATCTGCAGTTTGTAAATTTTTAAAAGCATTGATTATATAAGAGTTCTTTTTTGAATTATCATACTGATGTAAAAGAATTTCTGCTTTTTTAGATAATGAATTGATAACTCCTATTGGGTTTATAGCGTTTTTAAAATGAACAAGAGAAGGAGTGTTAGTGTCAACTTGTTCATTAGTGAAATTAACTTGAATTGCTTTATCAAGAAAGGTCAAAGCACTTTCATTATTGCCGTTATTCAATTCAAAATTCGCAATGTTTTTAAACACTCGGTCTTTAGATTCTATTGATAAAGAGTACTCCAAACTTCTATTTAAAAAATATTTTGCGCTGTCTATTCCTTGTTTTATATATAGATTTCCTAGATTTCCGTAACCTATTCCTATAGAAGTTGAGTCTGCTTTTTCAATAGAATGTTTAAGTAATTTTTGATAATATAATTTGGCTTTATAAAAATCATATGATTTTTCATTATTATAATAATTAGCTAAATTATTATAGAGAATTGATAATCTACGGTCGTTGAGTTTTACTTTCTTGTTAAGTTCTAATACCTTTTTTAATATGTTTAGTTCTTTTGTCCTCGAATCCTCAGTGTCTAAGGTGTGGTAAACTTTTGATAAGCTTAAGTACTGTGAAGCTAAAAAACCAGAATCATTATAATTTTCTAAATCGGAAATAGCCTTAAGATAATAAATCTCTGCCTGATAGTAATCACCTAATTTATAGTAACAGCTTCCTAATTTACCGTAAGCTTGAATTGATATATAAGAATTAGGGTCAATAGATATTACTTTACTGAAATTTTGTAAAGCTATGTCAGGTTGAGCAGTAAGATCTTGAAAATAACCTAGCTGATATAGTGCTCTACTATATTTTTCATCCACCACTTCATGTTTTTCAAATGAATTGACTTCTAACTGAGCATATTTTATCGCTGCATTATAGTCTCTCAATCTGAAGTATTTAACGGAAAAGTCATGTGACATCTCAGTGTATTTAAGATAATCTGGAGTTGATTTCAACAGACTGTCTAATTGAGGCTGTAAAGCTTCAATACCTTTGCTTTTTTCAAACGAATCAAATAGATCGTAAAAAGTTTGGCTACTTGCAGTATTGCTTAAGCAAAGTACAAGTAGCCAAAATATGATGCGGTTAAAACTAGATTTCAAGAAAATCGGAATATAAAATCTAAATTACAAATTATTTATTAAAATGGTTCAAAGCTAGCATGTTTAATTAAATCTTCATCTTCTATCCACAGAATTGGATCTGTTGTGTCGGATTGAAGTAGTTTGCTAGATAATTGCCATATTTCTCCATTATGAATGGTTTCATCGATATAGAAAGAATGTAAAGTGGTCAATGAGTTTGAGTGCGTTAATTGCTCTCTGACGTGATTTTTTTGATCTTCTGTAGTCCCAGGTTCCCAACTTATATAAAGGTCTATTTTAATTAAATCACTTAATATGGTTAAACTTTTATTATTAGTTGTTAAATCATCTTCTTCAAGAGAATTAATAGTGCATGAAGAGATGGTTATTGAGATAATCGAACAAAAGAATAGTTTTAAAAATAAATTTTTCATAAAAGTAGGGTTTTATAGTTTAGGTTAGTACCCTACTGTTACCAAAAGTCGGTTTTTGTTACCCTTAAAAATAAACTCTATGTGATTTACTTATATATTTGTTCAAATGGCAGATGATTTAAAATACTTAAGAGCCTTATTAACGAGTGACTCTGCTGTGATTTCAGAACTCTATAAGGACACCTTGCCTAAGGTGAAAAAATTTGTGGTTCAAAATAAAGGTTCTGTTGAAGATGGCGAGGATGTTTTCCAAAAGGCATTAGTTCAAATAGCCGTTAGATATAAAAAGAATCCATTTTCAATTAAATCTAGTTTCAAGGCTTTTTTATTTACTGCATGTAAGAATTTGTGGAGAAGAGAACTAAATAAATCTTCACATTGGGTAACAAAAGATATAGAGGAGGAACAGTTCTATATGAAAAATGAAGATGCACATGTTTTATTAGAACAAGAACGATTAGAATTATTTCAAGCAGCCTTGGGTTTGAGTTCAGATAACTGCAAGTCTATTCTTGAAATGTTTTTTAATGATGTGTCCTATGCTGATATGGTGAAAGATTTGGCATATAGTTCTGAAACAGTCGCAAGACAACGTGTCTTTAAATGCAAAAAGAAACTGATAGAGCTTATCAAAGACAGCCCTAGATTTAATGCCTTAAGAGAATTATGATTACGCCAGACGACCTTTTACTTGAAAAGTACTTTAAAAATTCCTTAACTCATGAGGAACATGCTCAATTTGAAATAAGAAAGAAAGATTCAAAATTTGTGGAACAATTAATAATTGAACAACAATTGCATGATACATTCCATAAGGCAGGTTGGAGCTTTGCTAATAATGTAGATAAAGCTGTCATAACAGAATATCAAGAATTATTTAATGATGAAGACATTATTAACCTTAAAGCTACATTAAAGAATATCGATCATTCTAGTGAACCTATAAAGGCAAGGTATGATTTCAGATGGAAACATCTTATATATGCTGCTGCTGCATCGGTTGTTATCATTATAAGTGTATCTCAATTCAATGGGACTAATTCGACTCCAGACCATGTTTATGCTACCTATCTGGATAAAAACCAGCTTACATATTCCATAGTAAGAGATGGTGATAGTCAAAGTGCGCTTGATGAGGCTACTGCATTATTTATAGATGAAAAGTATAACGAGGCTATGCCTATCATTGAGAATTCAATTATTACCTCACAAGAAAACTTACCAGCCTTCTATCTTTTAAAGGGAATATCTTTGATGGAAATGGGGTCTTATGACGATGCCATCATCGCATATGATCAATTGATATCTAGTGATTTCCTTGATGCGGAGAAGGGATATTGGTATAAAGGGCTCCTATATCTTAAAAAAGGCGACGAAAAGAAAGCTCTCATGATATTTAACAAAATAAGAAAGGAACATTTATACAATGCTGGTAAAGCGACTGAAATTATTGAGTTGCTTAATTAACTTTTTTAATATGATACTACCTTTCATATTGCTTAAAATGGAATGATTATTCTGCTATCTTAGCGCACTGAATATTTTCCATTGAATATTACCATTCAAAAATACTATCCAAAAAACGCCATTACATGGAATGCTTTCATAAAGCAGTCTTGTAATGGCACTTTTTTATTAGATAGGAATTTCTTGGATTATCATCAGGATCGTTTTGAAGATGCAAGCCTGATGGTATACTATAATGATAAACTGGTGGCTTGTGTACCAGGGAATAGTGTCGGAGACCAATTTTATAGCCATCAAGGTTTAACTTATGGAGGTGTTTTTATGAAGTTAGAAACCTCTAATGAGTTAATGATTGCTATTTTAACTGAGATTATTTTTTATCTCAAAACTCATTACTTATCCGTTGAAATAAGGTGGCAACCAGCTATCTATAACAGGCATCATTTGCATACTATAAAACAGTTTGAATTTCTAGATTTTAATACATACCAGGCTTTGCATAACTTGCATGTAAACTTGAGGAATGAATTTAATATTTCTTCAAAAAAAACAAGTGGATATCGTAATGGAAAATTTGATGAATTGAGATTAGTAATTAATAATGATTTCAAAATATTCTGGGATGATATACTGGAGCCTCAATTAAAAGCTAGACATCAAGCTAGTCCAGTTCATAGCCTAGCTGAGATAGAATTATTAGCTTCCAGATTTCCTGATCAGATTAAACAGTTTTTGGTCTATGAAAGTGATAATTTATTAGCAGGTGTAACTTTTTTTATAAAAGGAACTATCGTAAAATCACAATATGCAGCCGCTACTTTAGACGGCATGAAAAAAAGCGCATTGGACTTTTTATATATTGAAGCTAGTAAAAATTTCAAAGACCTAAACTATAACTACATAGATTATGGACATGTGAATGAAAGTGATGGATCTGTAAATAGAGGTTTACAACGATTTAAAGAGGAACTAGGAGCCATTAATCAACCTGTGTTTAGGTCAAGATGGAGTAAAATTTAAGTATGAAATACAGTAAACGTTCCTTGCATTTTGCATGGATTTCAATTGTTCTATTAACTATTTTTTTAATCTTATCTCAATTAGATCGTAACGCCAGTACACAGTTTGATATGGTGATTGCTTACTTAATAACCTTTCAATATATCAGTATCCTAATAGGTTTTACATGTGCCATTTTGAGTTTAAGAGAGGAGAAAACAAAAATGCAAAAGTTGTCTTTTTGGATTAATGTGTTTCTGTTTATTGGCTTAGCGTTTTTTTTTATATTCAACTATTTTACTAATTCGCATTAAGGATTTCATTATCAAATACTTTATTATTTTTAAAAACGTTTAAAAAAACACCAGTCATAGAAAATTTGAAAATATCTTACTTGCCATTACGAGAGCTTAATGCCCGTTTTCATCATAAAGATCAGCAATCATTTGCGTCTGTTTATGAATCAGGTAGATATATAGGTGGTCCTTACGTAGAACAATTTGAAAGGCAATTTGCGGTTTATTGCGGTGTGGATAAGGTTGTAAGCACAGGAAACGGTCTAGATGCATTAACCTTAATATTATTGGCCGAAAAAGAATTAGGGAACCTTACAGAAAATGCTAAAATTCTTCTTCCAGCTCATACTTACATTGCAACTTTTTTAAGTATCATCCATGCTGGAATGCAGCCTGTTCCTGTAGATGTTTCTGATATATTATTAACTGTCGACGATTTAAAATCACAAATTGATAAAGTGGATGCGATTATTACCGTTGACTTATATGGTAAGTTGGTTAGCGATGAAGTATACGCTTTTGCGGCAGCGCAACAAAAGCCAGTCTATTGTGATAGCGCACAATCGCATGGTGCCATTAATAGCGATGGTAAGCGATCAGGAAGTCTAGCTAGGGCAAGTGCCTTCTCTTTCTATCCCACAAAAAATTTAGGTGCATTAGGTGATGGTGGTGCTATCACTACAGATGATCATGTACTAGCAGCTATGGCTCGTAAACTAGCTAACTATGGTCGTGATAACCGATTTCAGAATTCTGTAAAGGGAATTAATAGTAGGTTAGATCCATTGCAAGCTGCCTTTTTAAGTAATAGATTAACATTGCTTGATCAAGATAATTTGCAACGATCAAAAGTCGCTCAATATTATTTTGATCATTTTACAAATGATCACGTAGTGACTGCTAACGTTAACTTTTTAAAGCATAACTCTTGGCATGTTTTTCCTGTTTTTGTGACAGATCGAGATCACTTTCAAGATTATATGATGGAAAACGGTATTGAGACTAATGTACATTATCCTTTACCACCACATCAACAAGAGGCCTTTAAAGAGTTGAATGATTTAAGTTTTCCGCAAACAGAAAATTTACACCTGACAGAGGTAAGCATACCTTGTCATCCATTACTATCTCCATCAGAAATTAAAAAAGTAGTTCAAGTTGTAAATAACTATTAATGAGATCTCTCTTAAGTTTTTTCACTAAAAATGTACTGCTTAAAGTTGCAAGTTTTAATGGTGTATTCATTCTTATTAGAATAGGTATAGGAGCAATAATGTCTCGTATCATTGCAGACTATGCTGGTGCTGCTGGAATGGCGATTATGGGTAATCTTCGCAATTTTACTCAAGGTATACAGACTTTTGCCGTTTTGGGGTTTGAACATGGATTAGTATCATATGCAGCGGCTTATCGTAAAGACTTCACTGAATTAAAAAAACATTACAAAACTGCATGGTCTTTATCAATCATATCTAGTTTAATACTAGCGATATTAATTTTTATCGCGGCACCATGGTTAGATGATTATCTAATCGCTACTGATATATCCTTTACAACCGTTTTTAGATTATTTGCTGTTTCGTTGCCGTTTTATGTCGTTTTTATTTTTATTACTTCACTATTACAAGGATTTGAATTTTTTAAAAGGTATATCACTTTACAGATAGTTATAAGTCTAGTGATTTTTATAATATCAGCTTATTTGATTTATACTTTTAATCTGACTGGTGCTTTGTATAGTATTGTGATAGTCCCTTTTATACAATGTGTAGTTGCTTTTTTTTTTCTTAAAAGTACTATTCAACATCAAGTTCCTTTATTTGAATTGATAGGTATTCAATGGAGTCAAGAAACTGCTAAAAAGCTCTTTTCATACAGTGCCATGGCTTTAGTTAGTGCCTTTTTATTGCCTTTGGTTGCCATACTAGTACGTAATGAAGTGCGCACGCAAGTAGGTGATGCAGCGGCTGGATGGTGGGAAGGAATGATTAGAGTATCTAATTACTACATACTTTTTGCGACTAGTTTAATAAGTATGTATGTACTACCTAAACTAAGTAAAAATAAAAGTTCATCCCATTTTAGAACAACGATATCACATTTTTATAAAACTATTTTGCCTTTTCTGCTATTAGGTTTAATAGCAGTATATATTTCTAGGGACTATATCATCCTCTATTTATTTAATGCTGATTTTGAAGGAATGGAGCCACTGTTTAAATGGCAATTAATAGGCGATTTTATTAAAATAGTCACCACAGTACTAGCTTTTCAATTTATTGCGCGCAACGATATAAAAAGATATCTAGTGGCAGAAATAGTAAGCGTTTTAAGCTTTTATATTTTCAGCATGATTTTATTACCACTATATAGTATAGAAGGAATAGTCATGGCACATGTTGCAAATTATATCGTTTACTTTATAGTAATCGTGATACTATTAAAAAAAGAATTGTTTAATTCTGCTTCTTAGGATCAATGCGCATTACATCCTTAACAATAGTATCTGTTTTGCGCAATTCAATATTATTTTCCTTTTTTGTCACTACAGCAATATAAGTATGTGTGGTATCCATACCCTTTAAAGGAATTAATGTTATAAGTGCTTTTTTAGTTTTTGCAGGAATTGTCTCGATCATAGGTCGATCTGCACTACGACGGAAACCTGTGCTATTGACTTTAAAAAATAAATCAAGATCATTGTCGGTTACATTTTCAGCATAATAGGTAATCTTTTTATGACCTTTTTCTATGGTGATGTTTATACCTTCTGGTTGCTGCTGTAAAGGGATCGCTATTATCAATAGAAATAACGCAGTAAGTAATTTAAGTCCGTTCATGTTCTTGTTTTATTGCAACTTGATATTTGCTACAAATTGTTTTTATTAAATTCTTTTACAAATTCCATGCCTTGACATAGGTAGCTGCTATCTTTGTAAAAATAATAAAGTTTAAACATATCAATAAATGTTTGGATTCCGCTTTCGCGAAAGCGTGTAACTCACAACATTGATCTTCTAAAATATATCACATGCAACTCAATTTACGTAGACCTATTTGTTTTTTTGATTTAGAAACCACAGGAGTTAATATTTCAAAAGATCGAATTGTTGAGATTGCTATACATAAAGTATTGCCTGATGGCACTGAGAAAACATATTCTTATAGAGTGAACCCGACGGTTCCTATCCCTGCAGCGACCACAGCTGTACACGGAATTACTGACGAGATGGTAAAAGATGAACGTACTTTTAAGGAGTTAGCTCATGAAATTCACAATATTATTAAAGATTCTGACTTAGCTGGTTTTAATTCAAACCGATTTGATATTCCCTTACTGGCAGAAGAGATGCTGCGTGCTGATGTAGATTTTGACATGGGTAATCGTAATGCTATTGATGTACAAAATATTTTTCATAAAATGGAGCAACGCACACTTGTCGCTGCTTATAAATTTTATTGTGATAAGGATCTTACAAATGCGCATAGTGCAGAGGCTGATACTATCGCTACATATGAAGTGCTCAAAGGTCAATTAGATCGTTATCCAGACCTTGAAAACGACATGAATTCTCTTGCTGATTTTTCTACGCGTCGTAAGCCAGTTGATTTTGCAGGAATGCTTGCTTTTAATGATAAAGGAGAAGAGTGTTTCAATTTTGGGAAACACAAAGGGAAGAGAATTGTCGATGTGTTAGAGAAAGAACCCGGTTATTACAGCTGGATTCAGAACGCAGACTTTCCTTTATACACAAAAAAAGTTCTTACTGCTATAAAGTTGAGAGGATTTAATAAGTAGTATTGTATAGGTTGTTTTTTTATTTTTTAAATCTTTACTTATTGGTTTAAAGAGCCTTACGTTTTATAGTGTCTAGCACTGTAGCTTGTGTGTTGAGTTATTTTAGTTACATTTGAGAAAACTGTAACTGTTGAAAACAATATACTTCTTACTATTATTATCCCTATTTTATATAAATGGTGCGGCTCAAGAGTTGCCTCCTTTAAATAATTATGAGCCTTCACAATATGGCGCAGGTAACCAAAATTGGATGTTGTCGGAGTCAGAAAATAATTATATTTATATTGCTAACAACAAAGGATTATTAGAATATAATGGTGCTCAATGGCGTCTCTACAAAACGCCTAATGAGAGTATTATGAGATCTGTAAAGGTAGCAGGCGATCGCATTTATACTGGATGCTACATGGATTTTGGCTACTGGCAAAAAGATGATCGTGGTGTTTTAAAGTACACATCTATTATTGAATCTTCCGTCATCGATGTTGAAGAAGATGAGCAGTTCTGGAATATTATCGTAAATGAAGATTATGTTTTATTTCAATCCTTATCTCATATCTATTCGTACGATATAAGTAGTGGTAAAGTCTCTCTTTTAGTATCTAATGATAATATCAATAAATTTTTTAAAGTAAATGGGACTTATTATTACCATTCTTTGGGAGAAGGATTATTCACTATTTCTAATCAGAGACCTTTACCTATAAGCCAAAGTGATTTTTTTAAAGAAGAGACCGTAATTCTATTATTTGAACATGAATCTAAAGTTCATTTTTTAACTGAAAATGCAGACTTATATAGATTAGAAAATAAAGAACCAGTGTTGGTTGCTCAATCTGATTTAAATTTTGACCTTACCGTGTATAACGCGCTTTTTTTAAGTGACGGTAGTCTGATGTTAGGCACTATTTCTAATGGAGTTGTTTCCATGAATCTTGATGGTAGCACCAATTATGTTATCAATCAAAGTGATGGTTTAATTAATAATACATGTCTTACCATTTTTGAAGATTCTAAAAAAAATGTTTGGTTAGGTCTAGATAATGGAATTAGTTCTGTAAACGTAGATTCAGCTTATAGTATTTATCATGATAGAGATGGAAAATTAGGTACGGTTTACACTTCCTACAAATCGGGTAATATTCTTTATGTAGGTACTAATCAAGGCTTGTTTTATAAAAATGATGATTCTTTAGATTTTACCTTTATTGATGGCACGCAGGGGCAGGTGTGGTCTATTGCGAGTATTAATGGGCAATTATATTGTAATCATCATTCGGGAATATTTATTGTTGAAAATGATAGGGCAGAACGCATACCAGGTACTATTGGTACATGGCAGACCCATAGAATCAGTGACGACTCTAACTTGCTTCTTGCAGGAACTTATAATGGCTTATACTTTTTAACCAAAAAAGGTGATAATTGGGAAGTAAGAAATAAGATAAAAGGATTTAATATCAGTTCAAAGGATGTGGTAGTTGATAAGGTCAAGAATATTTATGTAAATCATGAATACAAAGGTGTTTTTAAATTGTCCCTAAATGATTCCTTAACTTCCGTTCAAAGAATTGATACAGTAGAGGTTTTGGGTAAAGGTATTGGTTCTGATATGATAATGTTTAAGGATAATATCATCTATGCAAGACGAGACTCTGTTTATACAAAATCTTATAATGAAAAGACTTTCACCCTAAATGAGGAGTTAAGTCAACTGGTAAGAAAAGATGTTTATACCTCAGGTACTTTAGTCATAAGTAATGGCTATCTATGGCTGTTCAATAAAGATCACCTTTCAAAAATTAGTATTGAGGATATTGATGGTACCTATTCTGTAGAAAAAGTATTTTTAAGTAAAGAATTGAGAAACGAGAAAGTAGGGTATGAAAACTTAACGGTCTTAGGGTCTAATGAATATTTGATTGGGTCATCTTATGGATATACCACCTTAAATCAGAATAAAAAAACAGTTACAACAAATGAATTATACATTAATGAGGTTAAATCTTTTAAGGATGGAGAGTTTATATTGTTTGGGTTAACAGACATACCTACTATACCGTATAAGGATAACTTTCTGCAAATTCATTACAGCTCGCCTTCATACAACTCGTTAAATACTGTATTATATCAATATAGAGTATTAGAACTTAATGAATCATGGAGTGAATGGGTTGAAAATACTTCAATCGAATTAAAAAACCTTTCATATGGGGATTATAATTTTGAGGTGAGATCTAGAATTAACGAAACTTTATCCACTAATACAGAAACCTATAGTTTTACTATTGCTAGACCTTATTATTTGACTAATACCGCAATTGCGATTTATATTCTTCTTTTGATTGTTTTAATAATATTATTAAACGGATTTTATATTTGGTATTTTAAAAGACAAAAAGAGAGAGCTCTTTTGAAACAGCAAAAAGAATTAGAGCTTAGGAACCTTACTAATGAGAAGAATTTAATTGAACTACGTAATGCCAAATTAAGAGGAGATATTGAGCATCGAAATAAAGAACTTGCTATTTCTACTATGGCAATGATAAAGAAAAATGAAACTCTGAATGAATTAAAAGAAGAGCTAAATAATCTTCCTAAAACTGTAGAGTCAAAGTCCTTAAAAAAGATGCTAGATAAAAACCTGAATAGTAAACAAGACTGGTTAACTTTTGAGGAAGCTTTTAATAATGCCGACAAAGATTTTTTCAAAAAAATTAAAGAATTGCATCCATCACTTACATCTGGTGATCTTAGATTATGTGTCTATCTTAGGTTAAATCTCTCATCGAAAGAAATTGCTCCATTATTAAATATTTCTCCTAGGAGTGTTGAGATAAAACGATATCGTTTGCGTAAAAAATTAGATCTGTCTCGAGAGGATAGTCTTACGAGTTACATTGTTGAGATATAAGATTTAAAGATTCAAATACTTAATAACTCAACATTAGTACAACATATTTGAAATTATAAATATTTATACTGACTAAATATTGTGTAAGTCAATCTTTATCAGTCTTTTAAGGGTGTTTCTGTTAAATGTTATGTAATGATATGTTTTTTTACAAAATGTATGCTTTTTGTTGTAGTTAATATTTTTTTTATCTGAAATAACAAAGATATTTTTAGCATGTATAAATTTTAAGTTTTCACGTTTTTGTTGAATTACGAAATCGATTTCTGAAAGCCTCCAAATTATTTAATATGAAAAATATCTATTTAAGCATCGCATGGTTGCTTTTTGGATTTTTGGCGTTCGCACAAAATCCTGAAATTTCATTAAAATCTAATGAAAATGGTCATGTACTTTTAGTAGAGAATGAACCCTTTATTATCAATGGGATGAATTGGGATTATTTTCCTATTGGCACCAATTTTAATTACAGCTTATGGAAGCAATCTGATGATGTTATTAAAGCAGCTTTGGACGCAGAAATGGGACTGCTTCAAAATATGGGAGTTAACACTATTAGACAATATACAGGAGTTCCATCTAAATGGATTACTTATATATATGACAATTACGGAATTTACACTATGCTTAATCATTCTTTCGGTAGATATGGTTTAAATGTAAATGGATCTTGGGTTGCAAATACAGAGTATAGTGATGAAGCAACAAGGAAGTTATTGCTTTTAGAAGCTACAGATATGGTTCGCTCTTATAAGGATACTAGAGGTATTTTGATGTTCCTATTAGGTAATGAAAATAATTATGGTCTCTTTTGGGATGGTGCAGAAACAGAAGATATTCCGTTAGAGGATAGAAAATCTACTCAACGTGCAAGGTCGTTGTATAAAATATTCAATGAAGCTGTAGTTCAAATGAAAGCTATTGACAGTAATCATCCTATGGCAATTTGTAATGGTGATTTGTTATTTATAGATATTATTGCTGAAGAGTGCAAGGACATTGATATATTAGGTACTAACATGTACCGTGGTAAGACTTTTACAGATGCGTTTCAGACGGTGAAAGAGAAACTTAATAAGCCTTTAATGTTTACTGAGTTTGGAGCTGACGCCTTTAATGCGATAGAAAATCAAGAAGATCAAAAATCTCAGGCCTATTACATGCTTAATAATTGGAAGGATATTTATAAGAATGTCGCTGGTATGGGTATGTCAGGTAATTCAATAGGTGGTTTTACATTTCAATTTAGTGATGGCTGGTGGAAGTTTGGTCAGACTAAAAACCTAGACGTACACGACAATAATGCATCGTGGTCAAACGGAGGATATGATCTTGATTTAGTACCTGGAGAGAATAATATGAATGAGGAATGGTTCGGTATTTGCGCTAAGGGACCTACAAATCCTCGTGGGCTTTACACATTATATCCTCGAGCAGCTTACTACACGCTTAAAGAGGTGCATAAGTTAGATCCATACGGCTCCAATATTGATTTGAATTTTGTAGATAACTATTTTAAGAATATTAATCTAATGGATGCCGTACTACGAGCGCGCGGTGATAAAGCGGCAATGAGTGGTGGTGGAAACAGTGAAAAAATACGTATCAGTAATCTAAGCGCAAAATTTACAACGTTTAGCACAGGTGGTTCTTTGATTACAACTCCAGAAGTTGCCGACCCGAATTCTGATGCTGTTCCTGATGAACAAGGTTTTGATCACATGCAGTCCTATTTTATAGGAATTGAAGGAAATCCTGCTGCAAATATGAGAGCAGAGGTTAATGTCAATATATTAGGTAATGTTGCTGAGAATCCGATTAATGAGATCTTTTATGAAAATAGAGGTAGACAAATAACCGTTGACTCACAGGATGGAGCAATTGACCTGATTGATCAAAATAGAGTCCAAATTTATAATGCAAGCTATGAATGGAATGCAAAAGATTTTGACGCAAGAGGTTTTTATAGAACAGGACATTATCATTGGGGTTATGAAGGAGATTTTTTCGGACTTTATCCAGAGGCAAATTATGGACCTAATTTAGATATTTACAATGGAGAGACTCTTGGGATGGAAGTGGATGGAAAAAGAGCACTTAAAGGTTTCAAAGCAGCTTTTGGTCCTCAACTTTGGTGGGGTGCAAATCCTGCAATACTTTTAAAATATAGTCGTCAAGTTGGTAAATATAATCTAACAGGAATCTACCACGAGGATCTTGATAATTTAGGTGGAGCAGTAAGTTCTATAGCTATTCCACAGCCTAAGACGAGAAGAGTTACGTTTCATGCCGCTCGTAAATTTGGAGATATTGGTCTAGAAGTAGGAGGTATTTGGGGTGGATCACCGCTTAATGGACGAGAGTTTCAAGTGGCTGAAGGGACATCTGGAAATTATACGGTATTAACAGACAAGATTCAAGCTTCTGATAATTTTGGTGGTAAGATTAAAATGACTTACCAAAATGGTAGAGTTAATGCATATGCACAAGCTGGAGCATTTGGCTTAGTTGCTAGTAATGGAGGTGATTATACACAAACGTTTACTGGATGGAGATTAAAAGAGTCTGGAGGAGGAAATCAGACTAACGTTTTAGCTGGTTTCACTTACTCTGTTGGTGACTTTCAAATAGCACCTAACTTTTTATGGCAAAAACCAATAGTAGGTCCTATGCCTAACGATGTGGGAGCTCCTGGAAGACTTAGAAATATAATTCAAGATCCTTTTTCAGTAAGAAGCAACAGAGAAACTACTGCAGGTGAAATCTTATTGAGTTATGACCCAACACCAGCAACATGGATGTATGAATGGGACAACGATAGGTCTGAAGACGCAAAATTTGCAATGAACATTGGTTTTGTCTATCGCAAGCACCCAACAGCGCAAGATGCAGCAATTGGGTTCTCAGATACACGAGATTTTTTAATCTTTCCTAACTCTGCACCTGCAGAAGATTTATGGGAAGCACATTCAAGAGTTGTCTCTAAGCTAACACCAGAATTAGGATTAATTGCAAATATGTATTACGGTACCGCGCAAGCAAATGGTAGTGATGAAAGATTAATTAAACGAGGTGGTGGTGATGTAAGGTTCATTTATAAAAAAGTGAAAGTTACAGGAGCAGTAAAAGTTAATGATTGGGGTCCTTTTGATTATCATAGAGATTTCAACCTTACCTATCCACTGCAAATGTCCTTAGATATCTCTACATCTCTCGGTAAACCAGATTGGTTCATCTTACCAGATACCAGAATTGGTATCATGGGTACTTGGAGATCTTTAAATGAATTCTCTCCTAGATATAGTCCTAATCAAGCAGAACCTTTTGCTGACCAACCAATAATAAGTCCAATTGGATTCCCTAATGGATCTGAATGGGAAATAAGAACTTATGTTCATATTAACATAGGTAAATAAAAAGATAATAGAAATGAAAAATTCAAAAATTAATTTTTTAAAAGTTTCTTTATTACTAGCGGTATTCTCATTAACCATTAGTTGTGAAAGAGATTTATCAGACGATGTAGCTGCTGCTACTTTTTCTAAGACAGGAGAAATTTTTACTGATACACCTATCGGATTGGGTAGTGATTTTTATTTCCCATACTCAGATTCAAAATTTACTGCCTTTTCTGTTGATAACAATGAAGGTTATCAAAGTGCAGCGTCTATAAGAATTGATGTGCCTAACGATAATGATCCAGAAGGAGCTTATGCCGGTGGAATTTTTAGAATTGATGGCGCGGGAAGAGATTTGACGGAATACGATGCTCTAACTTTTTGGGCGAAAGCATCGCAAGGCGTAACGATTGGCGAATTAGGTTTTGGAGAGGATTTTTTAGAGAACCGATTTGTTGCAACTAGAACCGATATTAGTATCGGTACTAATTGGAGTAAATATATTGTACCTATTCCAGATCCTTCAAAATTAACTCAAGAACGTGGTATGTTAAGATATGCTGCAGGAACTCAAGGAACTGGTGGATCTGGATATACTTTATGGATTGATGAACTGAAATTTGAAAAGTTAGGTACTATAGCTCAACCTAGGCCTTCCATCGTAAACGGACAAGACGTTACTGCAAGTTCATTTACAGGTGTAACAACTCCAGTAACTGATTTAATGCAAACCTTTAATATAGCTTCTGCTGGTGATGTGTCAGTAGTGACAGCACCTGCTTATTTTGAGTTCAACTCTTCAGATACTAATGTTGCAACGGTTGACGCTTCTGGTATTATAAGTGTAATAACATCCGGTACTAGTGAGATTACGGCTACTCTAGGTGAAAATGATGCTTCTGGTTCCATAACAATTAATTCCTTAGGTAATTTTATTCTAGCACCTACACCTACAAGAAGTCCTGCTAATGTGATTTCAATTTTTAGCGATACTTATACTAATGTGCCTGTAGATTTTTATAATGGCTTTTGGGAACCATTTCAAACTACCTTATCGGCTGATTTTGTAGTTAATGGTGATAATATTTTAAACTACACAAACTTCAATTTTGTGGGGAATCAATTTGCAAACCCAACAGTTGATGCTACTGAAAAGTCCAACTTACATTTAAATATGTACATACCTGGTAGTGTTCCAGCAGGTCTAGATTTCTTAATATCTATAGTTGATTTTGGTCCTGATCAGGTTGATGGTGGTGGAGACGATACACGCCAACAAATATTTTTTAATAGCTCTGATTTTACTGCAGATACTTGGGCAACACTTGAAATTCCAATTACTCTTACTCAAAGAAATAACATCGGACTTATTATATACGAGACCGTTAATTTTTCTGTACTACCTAACTTTTATTTAGACAATATCTATTTCTATGGAGAACCTACATCACCTACCACGGCGGCGGCAATTCCATCAGATGCCGCATCTAATGTGATTTCACTCTACAGTGATGCTTATACAGATGTAGCGGTGGATACGTTTAGAACGCCATGGTCATCAACACCTACGGTACTCACTGATGAAGTAGTTGCAGGTGATAATATAAAGAAATATACTTCATTAGGATTTGCTGGTATTGAAACTATTTCAAGTACTGTAGACGCCAGTGCCATGACACATTTAAGAATAGACACTTGGTCTGCAAACTATTCATCTTTTGCTATCAAATTGGTTGACTTAGGAGCAGATAATACGATAGGTACACCAGATGATTCTGAACATGAGATTACCATTTCTAATCCAGCAACAGGACAATGGGTGAGCCATGATATACCACTGACAGACTTTACCGGATTATTAAACACTTCAAATATAGGTCAGTATATAATTGTAGCTCAGCCTTTTGAAAGTGCAGATGTTTATATCGATAATTTATACTTCCGTAATTAATAGGAGAAAGACAAGAATTATGAAATTAAAAAAAAATCACACCATGTATAAACTATCTGTTCTATCCATAGCTGTAAGTTTTGTACTATTAGGCAATAGCTGTTCAACAGATGAAAAGCAAACAGTGACTACGTTAAAAAACTTAGTCCTTTCAGATGAGTTTGATGTAGATGGAGCTCCAGACCCAACTTTATGGGGATTTGATATCGGTAATGGTGCAGACCAAGGTATACCAGGATGGGGAAATAACGAATTACAATATTATACCGATCGTACAGAAAATGTAAACGTTGAAAATGGTATGCTAAAAATAACAGCTCTTCAAGAGAATTTTCAAGGTGCTGGATTTACATCTGCTAGAATGCTAACCAAAGGAAAGTATCAAAGAAAATTTGGTCGTTTTGAAGCTAGGATTAAACTACCATGGGGACAAGGTATCTGGCCTGCCTTTTGGATGTTAGGAGATGATGCAAACGGGACGCAAATATGGCCTCAAATAGGGGAAATTGATATCATGGAATACCGTGGTCAGGATCCTACAATTGTTTTGGGTAGTGTACATGGACCAGGCTATTCTGGTGGTAATGCTGTTACTAAATCCTATGATCTCGTAAATGATCGATTTGATACAGACTTTCACATTTTTGGTATAGAATGGGGACCAGATTACATTAATTATTATGTCGATGATGTGCTGTACAATCAGATTACGCCAGATGATGTGAATGGAGAATGGGTTTTTAATGATAACGACTTCTACATTATTATGAATCTTGCAGTAGGTGGTTCTTTTGTAGGAGCTCCAACTCAACAAACGGTTTTTCCTCAAACTATGTATGTGGATTATATACGCATCTACGAGTAAATAATAACATATTGATTTAAGATTTTGCATGACGCTTTCGCGAAAGCGGAATCATCAATAGCATCTTTTATTTTAATCAATTTCAAATTCTAATAGCAGTTTTACTATAATTTAAAATAATGACCAATAAAGAAATATATCTAGGAAATCTAAAAGCCACTTCTCAAAATAATGAAGTAAAAGGTGAGCTAGTCGATTTTCAAAATGAGAAATATTATAAAATAAGTAATCATGATGCGATGCGACCATTTTTTATGAGCATTGTAAGCGATTCAAATCACTGGATGTTTATCTCTAGTAATGGTGGTCTTACCGCAGGTCGTAAAAACAGTGACGCTGCATTATTCCCATACTATACCGATGATAAAATTACAGAGTCTAATGATATAACAGGAAGTAAAACGATTATTAGACTTCATAAAGAAGATCGGGATTTACTATGGGAACCTTTCTCAAATAGATATACTGGGATTTATAAAACCTCGCGTAATTTATATAAAAATGTATATGGTAATAAGTTGGTTTTTGAAGAAATCAACCATGATTTGAACATAACCTATCGATACTCATGGAACTCCAGTGATATCTATGGTTTTGTGAAAAAGTCTGAGATCATTAATGGTAGTTCAGATAAAGTGAAAATGACTGTTCTAGATGGTTTGCAAAACTTACTTCCTGCAACAGTAGGAGAGGATTTACAAAAAGCATCTAGTAATTTAGTTGATGCTTATAAACGTTCTGAACTTAAAGAAGAAACAGGAGTTGGTATTATTGCACTTAGCGCTGTGATTGTAGATAAAGCAGAACCTAGTGAGGCACTTAAGGCAAATATTGTGTGGTCTTTAAATGTAGATAATCCTACTTATTTATTATCCAGTCTTCAACTAGATAGTTTTAGAAAAGGTTTCAATGTTCTTGGAGAGACTGATATAAAGGCAGAGAAAGGTGCTTATTTCACAATTTCAGAAATGGAAATTTCTGGAAACAATAGTAAGGAATGGTATTACATGGCAGACGTTAATAAGAATATTGTCTCTATTAATGATATTTCAAAACTGATTGAGACAGATGCAAATCTCATCAACAAGATTAAAGAAAACATAGAATTAGGTTCGCAAAAACTTATCAATCTTATAGCAGCGTCAGACGGATTGCAATTAACTGCAGATCCATTGACTAATAACCGACACTTTGCAAACACGATGTTTAATATCATGCGAGGTGGGATTTTTGATAACAACTACGCTATTGAAAAAGATGATTTTGAAGAATATTTAAAAGCAGCAAATAGAAAGGTTTATAATGACTGTATAGACTTGCTTAAAGAGCTACCAGATACATTTAATCACGATCTTATAACAAAGATTGCTTATTCAAGTAATCATGCAGATTTTAAAAGGTTAGTTATAGAATATCTGCCACTTAAATTTAGTAGGAGACATGGTGATCCTAGTCGCCCATGGAATAAGTTTTCAATCAATACTCGTAGTGAAGTAGATGGGTCAAAAATCTTGGACTATGAAGGTAACTGGCGTGATATTTTCCAGAACTGGGAAGCATTGGCACATTCCTATCCAGAGTTTATAGATGGAATGATTCATAAGTTCTTAAATGCAACCACGTTTGATGGTTATAACCCATATAGAGTTACTAAAGGAGGATTTGATTGGGAAGTTATAGAAGAAGATGATCCATGGTCTTATATAGGATATTGGGGTGATCACCAGATCATTTATTTACTTAAGTTCTTAGAGTTTATTAAAGATTACTATCCTGGTAAGTTGGATAGCTTCTTAAATGAAGATCTATTTGTATATGCAAACGTTCCTTATAAAATTAAGGAGTATGCAGATATCTTAAAGAACCCTAAAGACACCATAGACTTCGATTATCGTTTACAAGAAGTCATAGAAGAAAGAAGAGAAGAAGTAGGAGCAGATGGTGCGTTATTAAGAGACACATCAGGTCATGTTTATAGAGTAAATCTAGTTGAAAAATTACTAGCAACGGTTCTTGCTAAAGTTTCTAATCTTATCCCTGAAGCTGGTATATGGTTAAACACTCAACGTCCAGAATGGAACGATGCAAATAATGCGCTGGTAGGAAACGGAGTTTCCATGGTAACATTATATTACCTAAGACGTTTCTTAAACTACTTTAATGACTTCATTAAAAATGCTGATTTTGAAACTACTGCAGTTTCTCAGGAGCTAGAAGTATTTTTTGCAGGTGTAAGCAAGACCTTAAAGGATCATCATGGATTACTTGATGGCGCTATGAATGATACACAACGTAGAGCTGTTCTAGATGGTGTTTCCCAACCAGCAAGTAACTATAGAACTGGAATTTACAACAACAACTTCTCAGGTGATAAAAAAGAAATTTCAAAAAGTAGCGTACTAGAATTTATAGAAACTACTTTAAAATACTTAGACCACAGTATAGACGCAAATAAACGTGCAGATGGCATGTACCATGCCTATAATCTGATGACCATAGAAGATAATGGAGACGTAAGTGTTTCTTACTTATCTGAAATGTTAGAAGGTCAGGTAGCAGTATTAAGTTCTGGTTACTTAAACTCTAAACAGGCACTTGAGGTAATGGATGGATTAAAATCCAGCGCACTATTTAGAGAAGACCAGTACAGCTATATCCTGTACCCTAATAAAGATTTACCTGGATTTGAGGAGAAGAATATAATACCTCAAGAACTGGTTGCAAAGTCACAATTACTGCAGCAGCTTCTTAAAAACGGTAATCAACAAATAGTAGTTCAAGATAATACTGGAGACTATCACTTCAATGCTAACTTTAATAACGTAAACAGTCTTAAAAAAGCACTGAAGAATTTATCTAATGGCGATTATAAAGACTTAGTTCAAACCGAACAAAGACAACTAGAGAAAACTTTTGAAGCGGTTTTTAATCATAAAGCCTTTACCGGTAGGTCGGGTACATTCTTCGGCTATGAAGGATTAGGTTCTATATACTGGCATATGGTTTCTAAACTATTGCTTGCAGTACAAGAGTGCTGTTTAAAAGCAGTTAATGAAGGTGCTAACGATAAGATCATCGGGAAAATGTTTGATCACTATTTTGAGATTCAAGCAGGAATCGGAGCTCATAAATCACCAGAATTGTATGGTGCGGTACCTACAGATCCATATTCACATACGCCAGGTACAAAAGGTGCTCAACAACCAGGAATGACTGGGCAGGTTAAGGAAGATATCTTGAGCCGTTTTGGCGAGCTAGGTCTCGTGGTTACTAAAGGTATGCTTTCTTTTAAACCTAGCATGTTGCGCAAACTGGAGTTTTTAAAAACTAATCAAGACTTTAATTATGTAGATGTAAATCAAAAGAAGCAATCTATAAAAGTCAATACAGGATCACTGGCATTTACATATTGTCAGGTGCCAGTTATCTATACCCAAAGCATTGCTGAAAATATCCTAGTTATGTTCACTGATGGTGATCAAATAACTTTTGATGGACTGAGCCTAGATAGAAAAACAAGTGAAATGTTATTTCAACGCGCACATAAAATTAAGGTTATAAAAGTAAATCTGAATAAGTAAAAAATAAGATGGATGATTAGTTATCGCTTTCGCGAAAGCGATAACTAATCATCTTAATAATTAAAACTAGTTATGAAGTTTCATATCACATCTTTATTTATCATGTTGTTGGTTTTTATGACAGCATGCAAAGATGTTAATGAAAATAAACCTCTAGTAACAGAAGCAAATACAATGACAGCAAGTGCTATCTTATCTAATCCAGATTATCTAGCGATCTCATACGGTGGTTACCGCAGTACTTCTAGAGATGTACAGCCATCAATGATGCAAATCAAGAATGATATGAAGATTCTTGCAGCTATGAATGTAAAAATCCTGCGTACTTATAACATGCAATTACCTATGGCTACAAACGTGGTTAAAGCGATTGACGAGTTAAAAAGAGAGCAACCAGATTTTGAAATGTATGTCATGCTGGGTGCATGGATAGATTGTAAAAATGCTTGGACGGCAACAGAGCCAGATCACAATATAGAAAGTGAAAATAATGCTGCAGAGATTGATCGTGCAGTACAATTAGCGCAACAGTATCCAGATATAATTAAAATTATAGCAGTAGGAAATGAGGCAATGGTAAAATGGGCGACAAGTTATTATGTGCAACCTGCCGTGATTCTTAAATGGGTAAATCATCTTCAAAACCTTAAGAAAAAAGGAGAACTTTCTAAGGATTTATGGATTACTAGCTCTGACAACTTTGCTTCATGGGGTGGTGGAGAGGACGTATATCATACGGCAGAATTAAATCAATTAATTAAAGCCGTAGATTATATCTCGATGCATACTTACCCTATGCATGACACTCATTATAATCCAGTTTTTTGGGGCAACTCTCCTGAAGAAAATACACTTTCTAAAGGACAAAAAGTAGAGAAGTCGATAGAGAGGTCATTAGCTTATGCGATTGATCAATATGATCGTGTATATGAATATATGAAGTCTATAGGTGTTGATAAGCCAATTCACATAGGTGAAACCGGATGGGCAACATATTCTAGTGGATTATATGGTAACAATGGATCAAAAGCCACTGATGAGTACAAGTCTGGACTGTACTATCAATCAATCCGAGAATGGACCAGAAAGAATAAAATCGCCTGCTTTTACTTTGAGGCTTTTGATGAGCAATGGAAGGATGCTGCAAATCCTCAAGGCTCAGAGAATCATTTTGGACTATTTACTATTAATGGAAAAGTTAAATATGGTCTTTGGGATCTAGTGGATGAAAATGTATTTGAAGGTCTGACTAGAAATGGTTACTCCATTTCTAAAACTTATGATGGTAATAAATCACAACTTATGAAAGCTGTCCAATTACCTCCAGTAAAATCAAATTTTAAAGGATATGAATAGATGTAAAAACATAGCATCCTCTTTATTAGTAGCTGCTATAATCTGTACGACTATGAGCTGTAAAGAAGAACAAGGTACACTTAATGTTGAGGTCTATGAGACATCTGCAACAGGTAATAATTTAACTCGTGTTACACCTTTTGAAATAAAGGACAGTACCACTGTTATAACTATAAATGAAAATATTACTTACCAGAAGATTACTGGTTTTGGTGGTGCATTTACAGAAAGTTCTGCCTATTTACTAAATCGATTAAGTAAAAAAAATAAAGACTCTATAATTGACGCCTATTTTTCAAATAGAGGTGCAAATTACTCACTAACACGCACGCATATGAATAGTTGTGATTTCTCATTATCACAATATTCTTATTCGCCTGTTGTCGATGATATGGAGTTAGAGCACTTCACTATACAAGAAGATCGCGATGACTTAATTCCAATGATTAAGGATGCCATGGCAGCTTCTGATGATGGATTTAAAATATTTGCATCACCATGGACTGCAGCGCCGTGGATGAAAGATAACAACCATTGGGTTGGTGGTAAATTATTGCCTAAGTATTATGATACATGGGCTTTATTCTTTTCAAAATATATTGATGCTTACGAGGCTGAAGGTATTCCGATATGGGGCTTTACAGTAGAAAATGAACCACATGGGAATGGCAATAATTGGGAAAGTATGCATTACACACCACAAGAAATGACTGACTTTGTCCAGCATCATTTAGGTCCTAAACTTGAAAAAGATGGCTATGGTGATAAAATTATTTTAGGATATGACCAGAATAGAGCTGGAATAAAGGAATGGGTAGACGTTATGTATAAGGATGAGGCTTCATCAAAATATTATGATGGTACAGCCATTCATTGGTATGAAAGTACCTATGATTATTTTCCAGAAGATTTGCAATATGCACATAACAAAGCGCCAAATAAATATCTGATTGAGACTGAAGGTTGCGTGGATTCACAAGTTCCAGAATGGAGAAATGATCAGTGGTATTGGTCTAAAGAATCTACGGATTGGGGCTGGGATTGGGCAAGAGAAGAAGATAAACATTTACATCCTAAATATGCTCCAGTAAATCGTTATGCCCGTGATATCATAGGTTGTTTGAATAATTGGGTAGACGGTTGGGTAGATTGGAATATGGTTTTAGATCGTCAAGGTGGACCTAACTGGTTCAAAAACTGGTGTGTAGCACCTGTAATTGTAGATCCAGAAAATGATGAGGTTTATTTTACACCTCTTTATTACACAATGGCACATTTTAGTAAGTACATACGTCCAGGAGCTGTAGTAATTGATGTTCAAAATACAGATAAAGACCTTATGGTTACCGCTGCAAAAAATCCAGATGGTACGATTGCTTTTGTGATTTTTAATGAGGGAATGAAAAATAAAAACTATGAATTACGCTTCCGCGAAAGCGTGGTTAATATCAACTTAGGTCCACAAAGCTTACAAACTGTCATTATACCAACTAAAAACTAATTCATATGTCTACTACTATAAATAAAGTTCCATTTGGTCAAAAATTAGCCTTTGGAGTAGGGATGTTTGCTAATCAAATGTTTCCGGCAATTTTGGGGATTTTTATGGTGGTACTGGTTGAAGACTTAAAATTTACTGGATTGATGTGGGGAATGATATATTTATTTCCACGACTTTTAGATGCTATTACCGATCCTATAATGGGTTTTATATCTGATAATACAAAATCTAGATGGGGAAGACGACGTGTCTATGTTTTAATTGGGTCAATTATAATGGGTGTTGCTTATATTTTTATGTGGCAACTATTTAAAGAAAATTCTTTAGAATATAACTTTTGGTATTTCTTTTTCTGGTCAATTATATTCTACTTAGGTCTTACTTTTTTTAGTGTGCCATATGTAGCAATGGGTTACGAAATGAGTGATGATTTTCATGAACGTACTAACATCATGGCTGTTGCCCAATGGATAGGGCAATGGGCTTGGGTTATTGCTCCATTGTTTTGGTTAATAATGTACGATCCTGAATGGTTCCCATCTGCCGACGTTGCAGCACGTGAACTGGCAATTTGGGTGGCTATTCCTTGTGCTATTTGTGCAATGATTCCTGCTCTTTTTATTAAAAGTGAATCGACACTCAATGAAGATTATGAGCCGTTAAATTTATCAAATATCGGTGGTAGCTTAACAAAAATAAGAGACAGTTTTAAAGAAGCCTTCAAGATTAAAGAATTTAGAAAGTTATGTTTATCGACGTTTTTTATATTTAATGCTTTCAATACGGTTGCGTCACTTACGTTTTTTGTTATTGTTTACAAACTGTTCAATGGTGACGCAGGAGCATCAGGTGTTTGGGTTTCATTATTTGGCTGCTTAGGTGCTTTAGGTACTACTTTTATTGTGATTCCTATTGTAACAGCGCTTTCTAAAAAATTAGGTAAGAAGAAAGCTTTTATGATTTGTCAGAGCATATCGATTTTAGGGTACCTAATGCTTTACTTCTTGTTTATTCCTGGTAAACCGTGGTTGTATATATTAGCATTACCGTTTTTCTCATTTGGTATAGGTAGTTTATTTACCATTATGATGTCTATGACCGCCGACGTGATAGATATAGATGAACTTAATACGGGAAAAAGAAGAGAAGGAACCTTTGGAGCAATTTACTGGTGGATGGTAAAAGTTGGGTATGCAATAGCTGGAGCATTAAGTGGCGGAATTATTTGGTTAGTAGGCTTTGATTCTGATCTGGCAACCATAGAACAGCAAGGTGCAGTTGATGGATTACATGCATTTTTCTGTTTTTTCCCTATGCTAGGAACCTTGGCTGCCATGTTTATAATGCGCAATTATGATGTGACTGAAAAAAGAGCTAGTGAAATTAGATCACAATTAGATAAACGTAAGAGTCTTAATAATGGGGTAAATACTTCTTTTTATGGTTTAAATAAGTTAGAATCTTTAATGTCTTTAAAAGGTAAAAGCTCTTATTTAACTGATGTTAAAGATGATATTTCTCTAGACGAATTGAAATCAGCTTTCCAAAAATCTCTAAGCTCAAAGCTTCATGGTATATGTTTTAGTCCTTATAGAGAAGGACAAAATGTAAACCAGCGGTTAAGTGGCACTCAAATCGATGAGCGAATGGAAGTTATAGCTCCATACACTTCTTGGATACGTTCATTTTCTAGTAGAAATGGAAATGAGTTAATTCCTCTTTCTGCTCGTTCAAAAGGTCTTAAATCAATGATAGGAGCATGGGTTAGTGGCAACGAGGCTCAAAATAATTTAGAAATCGAGAGTTTAATAGACCTAGCTAAAAAAGGTCAAGTTGACATTGCGGTGGTAGGTAATGAGGTACTTCTGAGAGATGAATTACCCATGGAAGTCATAATTGATTATCTTAAACGAGTTAAAAAAGCTCTTCCTAATACTCCTGTAGGGTATGTTGATGCTTATTATCAATTTGTGGATCACCCAGAACTTATAGAGATATGCGATGTCTTATTGATCAATTGTTATCCATTCTGGGAAGGTTGTGCAATAGGGAAATCTACTGCTTATCTTAATGAGATGTATGAAATGGTGAAACAAGTGGCCGGAGAAAAACCAATTATTATTACAGAAACAGGTTGGCCTAATGAAGGATCAGAAAATCTAGAAGCAGTTCCATCTATGATTAATGCAATGAAGTATTTTGTAAATATTACTAACTGGTCTAAAGATAAAGGAGTAGAAATGTTTTACTTCTCATCGTTTGATGAATCATGGAAAGTTCATCAGGAAGGTGATGTAGGAGCAAGATGGGGAATATGGGATAAGGACGAAAACTTTAAATATTAAACAATGTCATTTAGAAAAGATCAATTTTTTAAAGAAAATGGAGTCAGTAATATTCATGTTAGTGGTATTGAACTTTCTAATTATTCTGACTCCGAGTTGAGAAAGTTATGGCGTGATACGCTTCATGAAGGAATACACGGTTTATGTTTCAGTATGTATGAGGATGGGCAAGAACCAGGAGATAAAATAACCAAAGAACAAGTAGAAAGAAGGATCGAAATTATTAAACCTTATACCAAATGGGTGAGATCATTTTCATGTATTGAAGGAAACGAATTTGTCCCTGAAATGGCACATAAACATGGTTTGAAGACGATGGTTGGAGCATGGCTAAGTGATGATTTAGATAAAAATGAGGAAGAAATTAAGGCTCTAATTAAGTTAACAAAAGAAGGACTTGTAGATATCGCTGCGGTTGGTAATGAGGTGCTTTATCGTAATGACTTGACTCTTGAACAGCTTATAGCTTATATGCAAAGGGTAAAAGCAGCTGCTCCTCATACTATTGTCGGTTATGTAGATGCCTATTATGAGTTTTCCGTTCATCCAGAGCTAATTGAAAATTCTGATGTGATACTTTCTAATTGCTATCCATATTGGGAAGGTACATCAATTGGGTATGCAAACAGTCATATGAAAGCTATGTTTGATCAGACTTTAGTTGCTGCAGCTAGACATGGCAAGAAAGTTATTATCACAGAAACTGGATGGCCTAGTCGTGGAGAAAGTTTGAAGATTGCAGATGCCTCTGAGGTAAATGCAATGAAATACTTTATTGATACACAAAGATGGTCTAAAGCTAATGGTATTGAATTATTTTATTTTTCATCTTTTGATGAGTCCTGGAAAAAAGATGACGAAGGTGAGGTAGGAGCTTTTTGGGGGATCTGGGATAAGAATGAATCAATGAAATTCTGATATGAAAATGAATGTTAAGCATTTAGTCAAGATTTCTACAACGTTTTCGATTACTACACTTCTGTAATTTCACTACAACATTACCACAACATTGATTTATATTTTAGTTTTCAATTATTTCGATAATTGAATAGATTGAATTCTTATTGACTGATTTTGTGAAACTTATATGATAATTATAAGTTATTATTTATAATTATGTTCATGTTGAGATGATGTAGCGCTAATTATTTTAATTAACATAAACTTCACATTAATTTTAACCAATCAAATTTTAAAAGGATGAACAAACACTTTTTCTTTCTTCTTATTACAACGTTTTCGTTAATTGGATTTGCACAGCAAACACAATATTCTGGAACGGTAATAGATGGCTCAAATCAAGAACCTTTATTAGGTGCTTCAATTATAGTAAAAGGAACAAATGTTGGAACCACCTCAGATCTCGATGGGAAATACAACATTACTGCTAACTCATCAGATATATTAATTATATCTTATCTAGGTTATCTAACTAAAGAAATTCCAGTAAGTTCTGACTTAATAGTGACCTTAGAAGAGGATGTAGCTTCTTTAGATCAAATAGTTGTTGTTGGATATGGTACACAAGCAAAAAGAGAAATTACCGGAGCGGTAACTGTGGTTAAGGCAGAGACAATTGAAAGTTTGAAGCCCACACGTATAGAACAGGCTCTTCAAGGTCAGGTAGCAGGTGTTAATGTAACATCTACATCTGGTTCTCCTGGAGCTGCTTCAAATATCAGAATTCGTGGTATTTCTACTAATGGAGATAATAGACCTTTAATATTGGTAGATGGTAATGTTGTTGAAGATTTAAGTGTTATAAATCCAGGTGATATTGAAAGTTATACCGTTTTAAAAGATGCGACAGCTGGTATATATGGTGTGCGTGCGGCAAATGGTGTTATTTTAATAACCACTAAAGGAGGTCGTAAGAATCAAAAATTACAATACGAGTATGATGCTTTTGTAGGTTTTCAACAAACTACTAGAAAATTACCTACTTTAAATTCAAAGCAATATTCTCTTTTAGTCAATGAAGCATTCGCAAATAATGGTGAAACACCACCATTTTCTACTATAGTAGGTTTGAATGATACAGATTGGCAGGGAGAAGTTTTTAGTAATGCACCAATATTTAATAATAACATAGGATTAAGAGGTGGGACGGAAAAGGCAGCATATGCCTTTGGTGCCGCTCTACTTACACAGGATGGTATTGTAGGAGCCGGAAAAAGTAATTTTACCCGTTCTACTTTAAGATTCAATTTTGATTATGATCTTTTAAGCAATTTAAAGGTGAAAACTGGATTGTTTTACACAGGTACCTCTCGAAGTACAATATCTGAAACTGGTCTAGGTAGTGTTTTATTTAATGCGGTCAATAATGCTCCTACCTTTTCAGTAAGGGATGCAAATGGAGATTTTACCTTAGCAGAAGGCTTAGGGAATGAGGTTATTAATCCTGTACATCAACTGGAGAACACATTTAATTCTAATAAAGTAGATAAAATTAGTGGAAATTTTGGACTGAATTATAAGTTTTGGGATGACTTCACCGTTGAAACCCGAATCCAATTTAATTATGCCGAAGCTTATGGTGATAATTTTGCACCTGAGGCAAACTATGGTTCAGGTAAAGTATTTAACTTAACACGTAATGTTTATGGAGAATACAGTAATTACTTTAGGGATTACACTTATGATGCGTTTATTAATTATAAGCACACTTTCGCGCAAGCGCATAACTTAAATGCTACTGTAGGAATGTCTGCCTTTAGAACTACTGGAAAGTTTAATGGTTTAACAGGTTTTGATATTCCAGATAATAATTTTTCAAATGCAAATAGACAGAATGCATCTGATATAGTCGATAATTTCCAAAATGGAGGTGATGAATATGATGCAAGACTACTATCACATTTTGCTAGATTGCAATATGATTATGATGGGAAGTACTTGTTCTCTGGTGTTATAAGACGCGATGGATCTACAAAATTTGGTCCTGAAAATAAGTTCGGAATTTTTCCATCAGCATCTGCTGGTTGGGTCCTTAGTAAGGAAAGTTTTCTTGAGGAGTCTAAAGCTATAAATTTCTTGAAATTAAGAGGATCGTATGGTATTATAGGTAATGATAGAATACCTGATTATAGATTTATCTCTTTACTTAATGGTGAAGGAGCTTATATTATAGGAGATAACTTGATTTTTGGAACTGCAATTGGAGCAATATCTAATCCTGAAATTAAATGGGAAGAGCAGTATACTGCAGATATTGGTCTAGAAGCTGAGTTTTTAGATTATAAATTAAATGTAACAATTGATTACTACACAAGACGAACTGAGGATTTACTATTGGTTCCAGTAGTTTCTGGTACCTTAGGCGTTACAGCTCCTGGGTCAAGCGCACCTGTTATTAATGGTGGAGATATTGAAAATAAAGGATTAGAGTTTGCGATTAGTTATAAAGATAAAATTAATGATAATCTTTCATTCACTGCAAGTTACAATTTTGCAACATTGAAAAACGAAGTTCTTAAAGTTAATAATTCTGTAGGGTTTTTAGAAGGTGGTTCTTTCGGAGTAGGGCAACCAGCGCCATCTAGAATGGAAGTTGGTAAGCCTATTGGATATTTCTATGGTTATCGTACTGATGGTATTTTTCAAGACGCTAATGAAGTAGCATCACATCCTTCTCAACTAGCGTTAGGAGCAATTGCTCAACCTGGAGACATTAGGTATGTAGATATTAACGAAGACGGTGTTATTAATTTAGAGGATAGAACAGATTTAGGAAATCCTATACCAGACGTTACTATGGGTTTAAATTTATCTGTAAATTATAAGAATTGGGATGTGCAAACTTATCTATATGCTTCTATAGGTAATGATGTAGTACGTAATTATGAACGTAATCAAAACTTGACAAATCTTACAACAAACTATCTAGATCGTTGGACGGGTCCTGGTACTAGTAACTCTACACCTAGAGTTACAACTGGAGCTACTTCAAATCAAGTTTTTTCTGATTTTTATGTAGAAGATGGTTCTTTTTTAAGAGCTCAAAATATGCAAGTTGGCTATACTATTACAGACGCTACACTTGATACACTTAGAATTAAAGACATGAGATTTTATGTCTCCGTTAATAATCTATTCACGCTTACTAAATATCGAGGATTTGATCCATCTGCATCAGATGGAGCTCCTATAGGTGGAGGAATCGATTATGGCTTCTATCCAGTGCCACGTACTTTTTTAGCAGGTGTTAATCTTAAATTTTAATCTCATCATTATGAAAAAAATAATAAACCTATTTCTTATTTTGAGTGTTGCCGTTGTAGTCAACAGCTGTACAGATGACTATGTAGATGTAGCTAGTAGAGATGCAAACTCTGAAGACTTTTTCAATACTCCAGAAGATTATCAAAGTGCTTTAATAGGTGCTTATGATTTATTACAAAGTACCTACATGAATGTGATGCTGGGCGAGATAGCTTCTAATAATACCGTCGCTGGTGGAGAAAGCGCGACAGACGTTATTGGAATACAGCAAATCGATGATATGACGCACACACCTGTAAATGATCAACTTAAAGATATTTGGGGATGGATGTACTCTGGTGTTAATCGAGCTAATTATATAATGGAATTTCAAGATAAAATTGACTTTCCAGAAAAGCAGCAAGTGTTAGCTGAAACCAGATTCCTTAGAGCATATTATTATTTTGAATTAGTGAAGTTCTTTGGTGATGTACCGTTAGTTGTAGATAAAAGAATATTATTTGGAGATCAATTTGAAATTAATAGAACTCCCAAAGCAGACGTATACACTCAAATAGAATTGGATCTTATTTTTGCAGCAGATAACCTAAATTATACCACAACTGAAACTGGTAGAGTGACTAAAGGTGCTGCTCAAGCATTACTAGGTAAGGTTTATTTGTATCAAAATAAATTTGGAGATGCCGCTAGCGTCCTAGACGATGTAATCACTATGGGGCCATATGATCTTGTAGATGACTACGACACGATTTTTGAAAACGATAATGAGAACAACATTGAATCTGTTTTTGAAGTGCAATATACAGATGTAGAAGGAGCAGGATTTGGTTGTCTACAGTGTAGTGAAGGTAATGTTGCTGTTGGTTTTAACGGTATACGTAATTACACAGGTCCTGTATTTGACTCAGGTTTTAGCTTTAACTTACCTACTCAAGATGTTTATGATGAGTTTGAGCCTAATGATCTTAGACTACCAGTCGCTTTACTAGATATTAATGTTTGGTCTGCTGCAAACGGTGCTACTTTTAATACTGGATTTGAACATACAGGATATTATAACAGAAAATATATAGCAAGGCAAGGTGATTTAAATACAGGAGATCAAAACCTTACTAACCCTAACAATTATAGAGCTATTAGGTTTGCAGATGTGTATCTTATGGCTGCCGAGGCATATAATCGTGGTAATCTAGGTGATGATATTGCCAGAGATTACCTAAATGAAGTTAGAATGCGTGCTATGATGCCTTTAGTTACAGCAACTGGTGCAGCATTGACGGATGCTATTTACCATGAGCGTAGAGTAGAGCTAGTTGGTGAAGGTCATCATTTTTTTGATTTAGTACGTACTGGTAGAGCAGCAACTGAAATTAATGGCTTTACAACTGGCAAGAATGAAGTATTTCCTATTCCTATAGATGAAATCATACTATCAGGTAATCGATGGGACCAAAACCCTAATTATTAATCATATCAACATGAAAAAGACATTCTATTTTTTAAGTGTTTTACTATTAGCTATCATGGCAATAGTTAGCTGTACAGAAGACGACCTTACAGAACAAGTTCAAAACTTAGCTGCACCTCAAGAACTGGACATAACGTTTAATATTCTACAAGATAATAGTGGGATGGTGACGCTAACACCATCTGCTTCAGGTGCTGCTTCTTTCGAATTGTATTATGGCGATGATACTGAAGAGTCTATAGAATTACTTCCAGGTGAAAGTGCAGAGCGCATTTATTCAGAAGGTAATTATCCAATTCGACTGGTAGCTACTTCAATAAATGGTAAAATATCTGAAATTACGAAAGATTTATTGGTTTCTTTTAGAGCGCCAGAAAATCTTGTTATTAGCATAGTTGATGACCCTAATTCTAGTTTCGGAATAGTAGTTTCGGCAACAGCAGATTTTGCAACCATGTTTGAAGTGACTTTTGGCGAAGATGCAACATTACCTGCACAAAACCTTGCTACAGACGGTGAGACAGGATATGTATACAATTCAATAGGTGATTATGTGGTAACGGTTACTGCATTTAGTGGTGGTGCTGCTACAACTATGGGGACTGAAGCTGTTTCTATAATTGATCCATTTTTACTACCTATCGATTTTGAATCTGCGACACTTGCATATAATTTTATTGATTTTGGAGGTGCTGCTTCCGCGAAAGTTGCTAATCCAGACCTCGCAGGTAATAATAGCGCTTTTGTTGCCGAAACTACAAAGACAGCCGGAGCACAAGTTTTTGCTGGAACTGTTATTGAATTAGATGAAGCCATAGATTTTACTACTTTTCAAAAAATAAAATTAGATTCTTGGTCTCCACTACCTGCAGGAGCTATTGTGAAAATGAAGTTAGAAAATGCTTTAGATTCTAATATTAGTACAGAATTAGATGTGCCTACTGCTGCCACTAGTTCATGGGAGACTTTGATTTTTGATTTCTCTGCTGCTGACCTTACTCAACAGTACCAAAAAGTCATTGTATTTTATGATTTCGGTAATGCCGGTAACTCAGATACATTCTATTTTGATAACATTGAATTAACAGATCAAAGTCCTATAGCTTTAGAGCTACCATTAGATTTTGAGTCTACGCTTCTAACTTACAACTTTGATAATTTTGGTGGAGCAAATACTTTATTAGTGTCTAATCCGGATATTTCAGGATTAAACACTTCTGCTACGGTAGGGAACCTAAATAAATCAAATGGATCACAAGTGTGGGCAGGATCATTTATTGAATTGGATAACCCTATTGATTTTTCATTGATGCAAATGATCAGTATAAAAACATGGTCGCCACAATCAGGTATCACTGTAAAAATGAAATTGGAAAATTTAGCAGATCCTAATATTAACGTAGAAGTAGATGTGGTCAATACGGTTGCAAATGCATGGGAAGAGCTTACATTCGATTTTACAGGAGTTAATAATGCAAATAATTATCAACGCGTAGTTGTGTTTTTTGATTTTGGTAACGCTGGTGCTGGGACTGATTACTATTTTGATGATATAGCTTTGACTGATGGAATGGCAGCTTTAGAATTACCAGTAACTTTTGAAGACGCTACACTTAATTACAGTTTCACTGACTTTGGTGGAGCAGCCACGTCAGTAATAGCAAATCCAGATGCAACTGGAGCAAACACAACAGCTATGGTAGCAAACCTTAATAAATCTTCAGGCTCACAGGTCTGGGCAGGTTCGTTTATTGAATTAGATGCTCCTATTGATTTTACTAGTTTACAAAAAATCAAATTAAAGACTTGGTCTCCTCAATCAGGTATTGTTGTGAAAATGAAATTAGAGAATTCTGCAGATTCTAATATCAATGTAGAGGTTGACGTTACTAATACGGTAGCAAATGGCTGGGAGGAATTGACTTTTGATTTCACTGGAATAAACAGCTCAAATGATTATCAAAAAATAGTAGTCTTCTTCGATTTTGGAACCGCTGGAACTGGAACGGATTACTATTTTGACGAAATTGAATTAACAAATTAATAAAAGCATTATGAAACTTATTAATAAAATATATTTTTTAGCCTTTCTAAGTCTGTTAGTTTTATCATGTCAGGAAGATGATTTACAATTTGGAGATATTACAGCACCCACTAATCTTGAAGTTAGTTTTATCGTACAAGGTCAGGATGCGATGAATCCTGATGGTGACGGTAGTGGTAAAGTAGACTTTACAGCAACAGCAGATAATGCTATTAACTTTACTTATGATTTTGGAGATATGCGTACAGGATCTGCCTATGATGGTACAATTACACATCAGTTTGTAGAACCTGGAGTAAATACTTATAGTGTTACTGTAATAGCAACAGGCACAGGCGGAGTTTCAACTTCCAAAGTTGTCTTAGTAGATGTGTTTAGTGCTTTTAACGATGCAGAAGCTAAAACCTTCTTAACTGGTGGTGATGGTTTATCTAAAACATGGTATTGGGCAGCTGCAGAACCTGGGCATTTAGGAGTAGGTCCTAATGATCCAAATGCAGCAAATCCTGGAGAAAATAATTTCCCAGCATTTTATAGTGCTACGCCATTTGAGAAGAATGGCGCTCCAGAAAGTATGTGTCTTTATATGGATCAGTTAATCTTTACTCAAAATGGAGATAACGTCACTTATGAATTATTGAACGGTGGAGATACTTATTTTAATGGTTCGTTTGAAGGTGTAGCCGGAGGTTCTAATGGATTCGATTACTGTTATGCTTACGATACCTCAGGTATTAAAAATGTTACTTTTCTACCGTCTGATTCAATTGTGCCAGACGATGAAAAGCGTGGCACTGCAATGCAATTTAGCGGTGATGGATTTATGAGTTATTATATAAACTCTTCTTTATATGATATTCTTGAAATTTCTGAGAATCGATTAGTTGTGCGTTCCATTATGAATGGTGACCTCGCCTGGTACCATATCTTCTCGACAGATGATCCTAATGCAGCTAGTGGTGGAACTACAGGTTCTTTAGTTTGGTCAGATGAATTTGACGTTGATGGTGCTCCAGATCCAGCAAACTGGACTTATGATTTTGGTACTGGAACCAATGGATGGGGAAATAACGAGTCGCAAACTTATACAGATAGAGTAGATAACGTAAAAGTTGAAAATGGTGTTTTAAAAATTACAGCAAAAGCAGAAAATTTTAATGGTTCTAATTTTACATCTGCGAGAATAAAGTCTGAAGGGCTATATGACTTTACCTATGGTACGGTAGAGGTTAGGGCAAAATTACCTACTGGAGGTGGTACTTGGCCAGCAATATGGACTCTAGGTTCAGATTATCAAACCAATACTTGGCCAGCCGCCGGTGAAATGGATATTATGGAACACGTAGGGAATAATCAAGATGTCATTTATGGTACTGTTCATCATCCTGGTGCCTTTGCAGGTAATGCAGATGGTGGTAACTTGATGGTGTCTGGAGTTTCAACAGATTTTCATGTGTACAAGCTTGAATGGACCGCTACAGACATAAAGTTTTTTGTTGATGATCAACAATTCCATCAAGTTGCAAACGATGCAACTTTGCCCTTTAATAAAGATTTTTTCTTTATTATGAATATAGCCATGGGCGGTGATTTTGGTGGTGTAATAGACCCTTCGTTCGTCGAAAGTACTATGGAAGTAGATTACATAAGAGTTTATCAGTAGTTAGATAATTATTTATGTTGTTAAATGGTTCCCCTAGGGAGCCATTTTTTTTTAATAGAACATATATACTAAATGTTTGATGAACAAATATTAGTGATATTCTTAAAACCTACGATAAGAACCATATTGTTAGGGCTTTCAATATTAGTATTATTTATTTTAGGTAAAAGTTAATGATTGTACTAGTACGAGGATATTCAATTAATTATTAATAATAGTGAGTTTTTAAGAGTTTATTTATGTCCCGTTTTACTCAACATTACCACAACATTTTGTGTTTTGAAGAGTAAATAATGGATTTTCGAAATCGTTATTGCTTATGTAAATAGCTGTAAACGATTTAATTATGTTTTTATAATTTGTTTTGAACGTAGATTACGTAGTGATGATTTATTGTATGGGTGTAATATGATTAACTATATCGTTATTGTTATAGATTTAATTACTCAAATTAAACTTTAAATAACAATCAAATGAAAAAAATTACTTTATTGCTTTTCTTGTTTTCAATAGCAGGATTTTCACAGTCATTACCATTAGACTTTGAAGTACCAGAGGATGATAACTTTGGAGCTTTTAATGGAACCGCAGCAAGCGTAATTGTAGATCCTACAGATGCAACTAATCAAGTGCTTGAAATGATTGGTGCAGGTGTAGATTTTGATGGTGCAGCTATGGGTTTAGATACCTATGTAGATCTTTCTAATGATGCAACAAACATTATTACCATGAGAATATGGGCGCCAGATGCAACCTTAAGAACGCACCTTTTGAAATTTGAAGGTGGAACTTCGGGAGCAACTGAGTTAACGTTTACAACTAATATGATGGGTTGGCAAACTGTAAGTATTGATTTTGGAGCTGGTTTAGGTAATGAGTATCCTACTATTGTAATCTTTACAGACTCAACTCCTGGTAATACAGCTACCGGTACATATTATATTGATGATATAACAGGACCTAATGGAGCTATGATTCCAGTTGATCCTATACCTGCAACAGCAGCTCCAGACCCTACAGCTCCAGCAGCTGAGGTTCTATCTGTTTTTACAGATACAGGTGGATATACTAACTTTTGGACACGCGATTATAATTTTGGTCAATCTAATATTGTAGATTTAGGAACTTCTGGTGTTAATAATACTTTTAAATTTAATCTAGCCGCTGCTGGTTATGGAGAAGGTAAAAATAGTGTTGTTGATATAAGCGCCTACAACTTCTTACAATTTGATTATTGGGCAGACAACATGTCAACAGAGATTAGATTTTATATGATTGATAATAACGGTGCTGTCGTTGAGTATTGGTATGAAATCGGTGGAGCTGCACCACAAGAAGCTATTGTGTCAGAAGCTTGGACTCATGTTGAAATCCCACTTTCTTTCTTTGAAAACACAGCTCCTAGAAGCACTGGTGGTACTGGAGGTTTCTCAAAAGCAAACTTCTTTCAATGGAAGATAGATGCGTCAAGTAATTTACAGTCTGATTTTATTTATGTTGATAATATCTATTTCTCTCAACAAACACTTAGCTCTGACTCTTTTAAACTTAATGTATTCAATGCTTACCCTAATCCTGCTCAAAGTAGTTGGACTATACAGTCAGCAAATACAATTATCGATACGGTAAATATTTATGATCTTACCGGTAAATTAGTATTAACTCAAAAAGAAGGTAGTGCAACATCTATAAATCTTGATGCAACTAGCCTTTCACAAGGAATGTATATTGCAAAAATCTCTTCTGGAGATGGCGTGCAAAATATTAAATTGTCTAAAGAGTAATACTATAGCCAATTATTCTTTTCAAAAAGGTTACTTCTAGGAGTAACCTTTTTTATGTTTAGGTTTTTGATGTTTCGCTTTCGCGAAAGCGATTTACCAATTAAATTGCATGTCTAAAGCATCTTAAACTTGAGATTACCTTACATTTATTTAATCGTACTATTTTTAACCTTTAATTTTTTAAATGGTCAAGGTGAAGCTAGTAATTGGTATTTTGGAGAAAGCGCTGGATTAACTTTTAATAGCGGCATGCCTGTAGCTCTAGTTAACGGCAATTTAAATACTGCCGAAGGTTGCGCTGCTATCTCCGATTCTCAAGGTAATCTTAGATTCTATACCGATGGAAGAAGTGTTTATAATAGGGATCATCTAGTAATGCCTAATGGTTCCCAATTACAAGGTAATTCATCGAGCACTCAATCTGGTCTAATTGTGCCGCATCCTGGGAATCAAAATCTATATTATATTTTCACTCTTCAATCACTTGCTGCGTCAGGTGGCCTCAGATACAGTGTTGTAGATATGTCACTAGATAATGGATTAGGAGAAATTACTACCGATAAGAATATTTTGTTACATGATCCTACAACTGAAAAAATTACAGCGGTAAGTCATTCAAACGGTACAGATGTGTGGGTAATTGCTCATAAATATGGTTCTAATGAGTTTACTTCTTATCTAGTTGATATCAATGGTATTAATATTAACCCTATTATTAGTGCGGTAGGTAATAATGTAACTGTTCTTGCTGACACCATAGGTCAAATGAAGGCATCGCCTGATGGGACCAAGGTAGCTGTTGTTTATAATGAATCAGAGATTTTAGAACTTTTAGATTTTGACGCTACAACAGGAATGCTTAGCAATGCTTTTCAAATCAACTCATTTGGTACCAATATGGGAACAAATTCTTCTAAAATTTATGGTGTAGAGTTCAGTCCACGTAGTAGATTCTTATATATCACAGAAACTTTTGAAGGTGTTTATCAATTTGATTTGATTAATTATAATGCTGTAGATGTTGATAATTCAAAAGTGTTTTTGGGTTCTCAATCCTCAAATACCGTTACAGGATCTAATAATTCCCTTCAACTAGCGCAGGACGGTAAAATATATGTCGCACAAGACGGATATGATAGACTAGGTGTGATTAATAATCCAGACGAATTAGGTTCTCTTGCAAATTATTCTTCAAATGGAGTAACCTTAAATAATAAAATATCCCGATTAGGATTGCCGCCATTTGTACAGTCCTATTTTGACATTGGCTTTATTGTAGAAAATGTTTGTGTGGGTGACGCATCACAGTTTACAGCTAATTTGTCTCAAGCATACTCTTCAATTTCTTGGGATTTTGGTGATGGTTCTACTTCTGCCATAGAGAATCCTATCCATAGTTATGCTATTGCAGGTGATTACAATGTCAGTTTAAGTGTTGTAGAGGCTGTAACAGGTCAGCTATTTATAGAAAATCGGGTGATTACAATTTATAATACACCTATAGCAAATTCAGTAAACGACTTAATACAATGCGATACGGATGCAAATGGAGTTGAGACTTTTGATCTTACTAGTCAAAATGCTAGTATACTAAATGGTCAAGGACCTAACGGGTTAAGAGTGGATTATTTTGAATCCACAGCAGATTTAATTGCAGATGTGCCCATTACTAATCCTATAAATTATACCAATACTTCATTAAATCAACTTGTAATTGCGCGTGTGAGTGTTGTAGGTAGTGAAGATTGTTTTGATACCACTACATTCCATCTTCAATTATTAGAAAGTCCTCAGTTATTGTTACAGCCAGAATATTTTCTTTGTGATGACCAACAACTAACTGTTGATGCTGGTAGCGGATTCGATAATTATCTATGGTCCACCGGAGCAACTTCGTCAGGAATTGTTATAGATACACCAGGTTCTTATAGTGTGACGGTTTCTAGTATTCAAGGTGTAACTAGATGTGATACTAATTATGCCTTTGACGTTATTGCCACTGATGTACAGATTACGGATGTTATTGTTGAAGATTGGACGTTAAATGATAATTCTATTATCGTTGAAGTAAGTGGTGTCGGCAGTTTTGAGTACTCTATTGATGGCGTTAATTATCAAAACTCAAATGTATTTAGTCAATTAGCCATTGATGAATATACAATATATACGCGTGATGTTACTGGTTGTTCTACGGTTAGTCAAAATGTAGTTATGTTATATCATCCTAGGTATTTTACACCTAATGGTGATGGGTTTCACGACTACTGGCAGATAATAAATAGTCGTTTTGAACCTAATAATGAAATCTATATCTATGATAGATATGGTAAGCTTCTCAAGCAAATTAGTGCTGATGGGATAGGTTGGGATGGAACCTATAATGGCGTCCCATTGCCATCAAGTGATTATTGGTTTATTGTGAAACGGGAAAATGGTAAAATGTATAAAGGGCATTTCTCTTTAATTAGATAGTATTTATAATAATCATTAATTAATCGCGCTTTATGACGACCAAATTAGGAATACTAAAATATTTCCGATATTTATAGTTACTAGTACTGTGTTGTTTAGCACAGAATACCTTCATTAAGTTGTTAATCGCTAAATTGTAAGTGTATGTTCCTGTTTAAATGGTTTAAAAGTTTAACGATTAGAACTCAAATGTTAGTTTTGAGTTCTTTATTTATAGTTTTTAACATCGTGGTTATTGCTGTAGGTGATATTGAATATATTAGGCTGGCTAGAATACTGTCTACACTTGCGGTTTTCCTATATTTTATTGTAGCGATAGGTCATTATAGTAAATGGTTATACATCATATACATCTTACAGGTATTATCTAGTATAGGATTTTATTATTATGATTTTGATTTTGGAAAATACCTATTTCTAGCGGCTAGTATCTTAGTCTATGGTATTATAGTTTCATGGGTATTGAAAAGTATTCAATGGGATCAAATAAAACGTTATGAATATGCTTCTTTCCTATTCATATTTTTTACGCACATCGCTTTTCATTTTTATAACGTAAATAATTTTGAAGAAATGATAAGTACAGATGTTGAGTATCTTCTATTATTACTTACAGGAATCGCTGGTATGACTACTTGTTTATTAGTAGGTTTTTCAAATGCTACGAGAAGTACCTTTAATTCTGCTTATTTGATGTATGCTACTTTTGCTTTTGTATTTGCAGATTTTGCCGCGATGGTAGCTTACTATTATGAATTATTTCCAATACGATTCTATTTTATAGAGCGAGGTAGCTATTTATTTGGACTCTATATATTAGCGCGATTCTGTTATATAGAAAATAATGAAAGCGTTACACAAAACTACCTCGATTAGAAAATTTTACCAGGATTTAATAATCCTTTAGGATCCATAGTTAACTTCAAAGCCTTCATTAAAACTATTTCTTCTGGTGTACGGCATAGATTGAGATAGTCTTTTTTATGAGTGCCGATACCATGTTCTGCGCTTACAGATCCTCCTATCGCTTTTAATCCGTCATAAATACAATGGTCAATTTTCTTTTTTAAATCGTCATTTAGATTACTCTTGCCTATCATGAAATGAATATTGCCATCGGCAACGTGGCCAAATGCATATATCTGCTCCACACCATCTATTTGAGCAAGTGATTGATAACGATCAGCGATATAATCACCTATGAACGGTATAGGCAAGCTAATGTCAAAGTGCTGATCGTGTTTCATAAAGTCCACGAGATTATTTACGTCCTCTCTAATTCTAAAAAACCACTCAATATCGCTAGGTGATTGAGCCATTACAGCATCTAATATTCGTTCTTGCTCAATAGCATTTTCAAGCAATGTTTGAAATTCTGCATGATCATTTTGTGGATGACTACCTAGAGCTTCAATAAGTACGTAATAATTGTAATCATAAGGTAATGGTGGTCTAACAGCATGACTAACGCTAGTCATCTGTTCATAACTATTGCGCCATATAAGTTCAAAACCACTCAGTTTTCCAGCGAGATTACTGTCCATGTATTTTAGAAATGCGACTACATTTTCATAGTTGTTAAACCCAATATAAGCAGCATTTCTACTTTTAGGCGCTTCTTCTAATTTTAAAATAGCTTTTGTCACAATCCCTAAAGTACCTTCAGAACCTATAAAAAGTTGCTTCACATCATAGGCGCTGTTGTCTTTAATGATCTTTTTCATTGATGATATGATGGTCCCATCTGCCATCACGGCCTCTAGGCCTAGAATCAGTTGTCTGGCCATACCATATTTAAGAACTCTCAGTCCACCTGCATTTGTAGATATAATGCCGCCTATTTGCGCGCTACCACGAGCGCCAAAGTTAAGAGGGAATAATAAGTCAGTATTTGCAGCAGCTTCATGAATATGTTCTAAAATAACTCCAGACTGTACGGTCATTGTCCTGCTTGAGCCATCAATCTCTTCAATAGAATTTAAGCGCTCTGTTGAAATGACAACCTCGTTCCCATACGTTTCTGTACTACCTACAAGATTAGTTAATCCACCGTGTACGACAACAGGTAAATTGTGCTCATAACAAATCTTCATAATACTACTTACTTCATCAGTACTAGCAGGCATTAAAAGGCAGATAGCTTTCAATGGTTCATCCATGTGCCATATATGATGATAGCGAGATTCTAGCTCCTGACCACTTACAATTTGTGATGGATCTAGAATTTTTTCAAAAAGACTAAAGCTCATTATTCTAGTAAAGATTTAAGCATATTTAATAAATGCTTTTCCATGGAGTCATATTCACCATCAATTTTAAAAAGAGTTTTCACTTCTTTAAAAGTGTCAGTAAGTTCTTTACTAGATAAGTTGTGATGATTTACATACTCTTGTACCCTTTTAAGACTTTGGTAATCAGTATCGTTGTTGAATACTTTATGAATTGTTCTAAAATCTGATTTCTCTACGTGCTCTTTTATGAAATGTAATTCTTCTGCACCTTGAGAAAGATCTGCACTTGCACAGTAAAGTAGTAAATACGTCTGAAACTCGTTTTTATTCCAGTTTAAATGATTCGATTCCATGGCTGTAATTTAGTACTTAAAATTAAGCAATAAATAGTCATATGTAAAGTAGAATAGCAGCTAGATTAATTATTAAGTATTGATTGTCTTACTGAATACGCTTTCGCGAAAGCGTAATTAACTCATCCACAACTGCCCACGATGTGGTTTAAGCGCATCACGTACTGGTGGCATCGCAGCTTCTTCAATACCCATAAAAGCTATAAAGTGATTTTCATTGATTTTTTCTACTCCAGTGCCTAAAGAAGCAATTTTATCTCTCACGATAAACTCATCTAGATGAATAACGTGATGTTGTGCGGTGCGCTGTGCGTCTGGACCTTTAAAGTCCCAAATCAGTTTAAGTTGTCTTCCCATGGATTTACATTGTGCTTGCAAAGGTCTTAAAATCTTCCATGTGCTGGTGTGTTTGACTAGTAAAAATTTGAGGTCGCCCTTTTGCAATAATACGCATCATGCCTGTAAAAGTAAATGTAGCAGTACTGTCCCAAACCGTTACCTTTTGTGTTTGATCACCTTTTTTAATCAACTTTTCTTGAAAACGATTACTTTGCTTATTGAGGACACCGTTAGTCCTATAAGTAGCTTCCCATAAATGCGGTAAGTCGATTGCTGTTATTTCCTCAATCATTGTTATAGTAGTACCAGCAGCTTTAATTTTCATACTGCGCTTACTGCCTGATTGACCTATGTCAGGTGTAAGGTTTTTAAAACTTATTAATCCTTTTTGCCACTCTTTAAAATAATCTTGATTTTTAAAAAGCTCCATAACCTTTTCTATTGGTTGTGGTATCGTCACTTGATGGGTGCATTCAATCATAAGAATTATGTCGAGGCAGTATTGAAAAACTAACTAGATAACTGCTTTAAAATACCTAGTTAAAATAGAAGTGAAATCAATATACTAGGTTGAAAAGAGAAGCGTTTTGTATAGGGTTAAAATATGGTTATTTTTGCTAGCCTTGAAAGAGAATAAATATGATTTCTACAAAACGTTTTTTTACGATACTATTACTTTTTATAAGTTCGATAGCGGTCGCTCAAGAACTTGAAGATAAAACATTACTTACTATAGACGGTAATTCCTATGATGCTGGGACTTTTATGAGAGTTTATCTCAAAAATCTAGACATTGTACAAGATGATTCTCAAAAAGATATCGATAATTACTTAGACCTTTATATAGACTACAGGTTAAAGTTATTGCAGGCTTATGAAATGAATCTGGATCTTAAAGAGTCTTATAAAAAAGAGCTTAATAATTATAGACAAAGTCTTGCACAAGCCTACTTAACTGACACAGATGTAACAGAATCCTTGATAAGAGAAGCTTATGATCGTAAAAAAAGAGAAGTAAAGGCCAGTCACATATTAGTTAAAGTTGGGCCAGGCGATGCGCCACAGGATACATTAAAAGCGTGGAATAAAATAAACGCAATTAAAAATGAATTAGATAATGGAGCAGATTTTTCTAAACTGGCACGTACTAAAAGCGAAGGTCCGAGCGCTGGTAATGAAGGGAAATTAGGCTGGTTTAGTGTTTTTAGAATGGTTTATCCTTTTGAAAATGCTGCTTTTGACACTGAGGTAGGGAAGCATTCTGAAATTTTCAGAACAGACTTTGGATATCATATAGTTAAGGTTTTTGAAGATAGACCAGCAAGAGGTGAGGTTACCGTTGCACACATCATGACTTTTGACGCTAGAGATGCTGAAGAAAAAACCGCCGAAAAACGTATCAATGATGTTTATAAACAGTTGCAAGAAACGGGTAGATTTGAAGAACTTGCAAGAGAGTTTTCAGACGACATGAACTCTGCATCGCGTGGTGGTAAATTAGATCGTTTTGGAACAGGAGGATTAAATGCCACTACTTTTGAGGATATCGCCTTTGGTTTAAAAGAAAAAGGTGAATACTCTGCACCTTTTAAATCAAAATTTGGATGGCATATTGTTAAGCTTATAGAAAAACATCCAGTAGGTAGTTATGAGGATCTTGCACCATCACTAAAAGAGAAAATTAGAAAATCACCTAGAGCTCGCAAGATTACAGACTCATTCAATAAAAGTCTTAGAGAAAAGTATCATGTAGAAAGATCAGAGAAGGTTCTTGAAAAATTAAATGAAGTTATTTCAGATTCTATTTTAAGTAATAGCTGGCAATATGATCCTGCTCTCAAGATGGCAGATTTGAAAATATTTACTATTAAAGATGAAGAAATCACCTATGCAGATTTCTACAAAGACGTTATGAGCCGTCAGAAAAAGGATTTTACAAATTATAGTAGTAAAGAAGAAAAGGTTCAAAAGTTCTATTATGATTTTATCGATAAATCTATTGCAGCTTATTATGATAAAAATTTAGAAAATGAAAATAAAGACTTTGCCTTTATTTATGATGAGTATAAAGAAGGTCTATTACTTTTTGATTTACTAGAAACTAAAATTTGGAATAAGGCAAAAGAAGATTCTACAGGTCAACAGGCTTATTATGACTTACATAAAAGTAAGTATCAATGGAAACGTAGGTTAGATATTGTTTTAACACAAAATACTACAGAAGAAGTAGCTCAAGAAGTGCAGCGATTATTAAAAAACGGTACCTCTAGAGAAGAGATTAAAAAACAATTCAATATCGATGGACGTACTAAGGTAATGATGTCTAATGGGATTGTTGAAGAAACTTATAATCGTATTCCAGACAATTTTGAAGTTAAAGAAGGTGTTTCATCCATTTATTATGATGAGAAAACAGGATTCTATAAAGTAATTCTTGTAAAGGAGGTTTTAGAACCTTCTCAAAAAACACTTGATGAGGCTCGTGGTGCAGTAATTAATGATTACCAGCAACAATTAGAAAAAGATTGGATGTCATCCCTTAGAAATGGTAGAACTATTAAGGTCAATAAAAAGACCTTTAAAAAAGTCAAAAAAGCGATTGCAAAAGATGCATAAACTATTGTATTACATAGCTTTTTTATTGCTACTTAGCTCTTGTGAGTATTTTCAGCAAGCACAACCTGTTGATGCTGTAGTTATAGCCGGTGATGCTTATCTCTCTCAAGAAGATATTGAAAATCTATTACCAGAACAATATACCAAAGAAGATAGTACCATCATAGTCTCTAGTTATATCAATAACTGGGCAACTGAGCGATTGTTAATGCAAAATGCTCGCAAAAACATTTCCCTATCGCAGCAAGAACAACTAGATAAGCTTATTGAAAAATATCGCTTTGAACTTTATTCACAAGCTTATAAGCAAGAGCTCACCAAGCAAAATTTAGATACGGTTATTAAACTTGCAGCCATAGAAAATTATTTTAAACAACATCAAAAGGATTTTAAACTTAACGAGGATTTAGTGCAATTCCGTTATATACAATTAGATCCATTGTACACAGATGTTGATATGGTCGATAAATTATTCAATAAAGGCTCGATTGATGCGTTTAAAAAGTTAGATAGTCTATCCTTGGGATTCAAAAGTCATTTTTTAAATGATAGTATCTGGGTTCAGAAAAATATTGTTTTTAATAGAGTCACTACAATCACGCCTTCAAATGAAGAGCGTTACATAAAAGATAACAAATATTGGAAATTAGAAGATAGCGTTGGCGTATATTTGGTGCGATTCAATAATGTACTGCGTCGCGGTGATAATGCACCATTATCTTACGTAAAACCTACAATAAAACAAGTGTTGCTCAATAGGCGCAAACTTAATTACATTAAAAAATTAGAAAAAGATTTATTAGATGATGCTATCAAGAGTAAGAAATTTCAAATTAAGTCATAAATACCTTCTGGTTATTTTAGGTCTCGCTTTCGCGAAAGCTTCTATAGCACAAACAGATACAATTCAAATGTCTGATGAGCAGGTAAAAGAAGAAGTGCTGTTGGCTATGAGAAAAATAGACTCGGTAAAACCAGTACCTGTGGTACAAGTAAGAGAGCTTATTGATGGAGTGTCTGGTGTTGTAGGTGATTATGTTATCCTTAATTCAGATATTAAAAAACAACTTCTAGAAATTCAAGGAGATCAAGACTTAGGTGAATTGTCAGACTGTCAATTGATTGAGAGTATATTGCGTGAAAAAATGTTTGCTCATCATGCAGTACAAGATAGTATCACGGTCAGTGATCAAGAAGTAGAGGCAGAGACTGATCAACGTATTGCATATTTTAAAGGTATTCTAGGAAGTGAAGATGCCGTGTTGAAGAAATATCAAAAAAGTAGCATGCCAGAATTAAGGTCTGCATTAAATCGTATCACTAGAGATATGAAACTAGCGCAACGTATGCAACAGCGTATTACTGAAGAGGTGGAAATTACGCCAGAAGAGGTAAGAGCATTTTTCTTTAATCTACCAGAAGAAGAACGTCCATTATTTAATACTGAAGTTGAAATTGCTCAAATAGTAGTAAAACCTAAACCTAGTGATGATGCTGTTAAAGATGTGGTAGATAAACTAAACGATTACCGTACTGATGTGCTTGAAAACGGAGCTAGTTTTGCAGCAAAAGCTGCATTGTTCTCTGAAGACGTAGCAACAGAGCGTCAAGGTGGGATTATTTCTTTGAAAAGAGGAGATCAATTTGTAAAAGAGTTTAAAGAAGCAGCCTTTTCATTAACGGAAGGAGAAGTCAGTGAACCATTTGAAACTGTTTTTGGTTGGCATATTTTAAAAGTAGAGAAGGTAAAGGGACAAGTAAGAGATGTACGTCATATACTATTATATCCATATATTTCTGTTGCTCAGGTTAATGAGGCAAAACAGAAACTCGATGAGATGAGAGATAGAATAATTTTAAAAGAAATTACTTTTGATCAAGCCGCACGAGAAATTAGTGATGAAAAAGAAACCGCAAAGAATGGTGGGAAATTAATTAATCCCAATACTGGTGAAGCACGATTAGATCTTACCAGACTTTCTGAAGATTTAACTAGACAGATTATTTTTCTTGAAAAAGGAGATATAAGTGGTATTATAGATGAAAAAGATCAGATAGGTCGTGAGACATTTAAAATTATTTATGTCATCAATAAGATAAAAGATCACAAAGCAGACTATGCTTTAGATTATCTTAAAATTAAAGATATTGCTTTAAGAGATAAACAAGTAAAAGCAATTAGGAAATGGCAATCAGAAAAACTCAAAGACACTTATATTAAGATTGGCGCAGAGTTTAAAGGTTGTGATTTTGAAAATGAATGGAATAAATAATAAACAGATCACATGTCAGATGTAACTGCTATCGATAATTTGGTAAAGAAACACCAAGAGCTCAAAAAAGAAATTGCAAAAATTATTATAGGACAAGATGAAGTCATAGACCAAATTCTTATTTCTATTTTTGCCGGTGGGCATGCTTTATTAGTAGGTGTTCCAGGTCTAGCAAAGACTTTAATGGTAAACACCATTTCACAAGCACTAGGTTTGCAATTTAAGCGTATACAGTTTACACCAGATTTAATGCCTAGTGACATCCTAGGTAGTGAAATACTAGATGAAAGTAGAACCTTTAAATTTATTAAAGGTCCTATATTTTCTAATATCATCCTTGCAGATGAGATTAACCGTACACCACCTAAAACACAAGCAGCTTTACTAGAAGCCATGCAAGAAAAAACGGTTACTGTCGCAGGTCATAATTATAAATTAGACGCACCTTATTTTGTGCTAGCAACACAAAACCCTATAGAACAAGAAGGTACTTATCCATTGCCAGAGGCACAACTGGATCGATTTATGTTTGCTATTAATTTAGAATACCCTTCTTTTGAAGAAGAGGTAAATGTGGTGAAGGCAACTACTAGTAATCACAAAGCGCAAATTAATGCATTGTTCAATGCTCAAGAAATAATAGATTTTCAACAATTAGTACGTCGTATACCTGTAGCAGATAATGTTATTGAATATGCCGTGGCCTTAGTAGGTAAGACAAGACCAAAGTCGGAAGCCGCACCAGCGATTGTTAAGGAATATATTGATTGGGGTGCTGGTCCAAGAGCTTCTCAGAATTTAATTCTAGCAGCAAAAACTCACGCAGCTGTAAATGGTAAGTATAGTCCAGACATAGAAGACGTGAAAGCAGTTGCTACTGGAATTCTAAGACATCGTATTATTAAAAACTACAAGGCAGAAGCCGAAGGATATACTGAAGATAGTATTATCGCAAAAATTCTTTAAGATGCGCAAATACGCTGCTAGTTTATATCTCTTTTTAATAGGAGGTATTTTAGTTGGTGCTGGTGCATTATATAGGGATATCTATCCTATTTTTAGCAATAGTTTTATGGTTTTAGGATATGCTGCTGACCTAGCTGCTGTTTATTTTATTTTTAAAGCAGTGAACAGGAAGTAGATTTCATCTTGTCTACAGTCAACCTGCTGAAATAAATTATTACTAGTTTGATAATCATTATCGTTAGAATTATGAATTTGACAATTTAAACGGTTTAAATTATTAAATTCATAATTCTCATCTTCTTAAACATCATTATTTTGAGAACGTCTAAACTACTGTGGTAGCGCGGTTAGACTTTCATTTCACGTGTCATTTTTGTAACTTCGCAATCCTTTAAAAAGGATAAATTATTCTGTGATTATGGCCTCTGATGTAAGACTTAGAGTAAGAAAAAGTTTGTATCATAAAGACATATCTTAATTTACATTGAACCGAATACTATTATAAAATATATGAATACTTATAAGGACTACCTTCAGCAAATTGAAGACCGAAAAGAACAAGGACTTCACCCACAACCTATAGATGGAGCTGAATTATTAAGCGAAATTATATCGCAAATTAAAGACGTAAAAAACGAGTTTAGAGAGCAGTCTCTTAACTTTTTTATCTATAATGTTTTACCAGGTACGACTAGTGCTGCTGTTGTTAAAGCTAAGTTTTTAAAAGAAATTATTTTAGGTCAGGAAGCGGTAAAAGAAATTACACCAGCTTTTGCTTTTGAACAATTATCTCATATGAAGGGTGGACCTTCTGTAGAGGTTTTATTAGATCTTGCTTTAGGTAATGATGCTCAAATTGCTCAAGATGCTGCCAAAGTTTTAAAAACTCAAGTATTCTTATATGAAGCAGATACTGAAAAGTTAGAAAAAGCTTTTAACGATGGTAATGCTATTGCTAAGGAACTTATAGAGAGCTATGCACAGGCAGAGTTTTTTACTAAGTTACCAGATGTAGAAGAAGAAATAGAGATCGTAACTTTTGTTGCAGGTGTAGGTGATATCTCTACAGATTTATTATCTCCTGGTGCAGACGCGCATTCAAGATCAGACCGTGAATTACATGGTCAGTGTATGTTTGAGCATAATAAGGACATGCAGAATGATTTGTTAGCTTTAAAAGAGCAACATACTGATAAAAGAGTGATGTTAATCGCTGACAAAGGAACTATGGGAGTAGGTTCTTCAAGAATGTCTGGTGTGAATAATGTAGCGCTATGGACTGGTGTTCCTTTTAGTCCATATGTACCGTTTATTAATTACGCTCCAGTAATCGCAGGTACTAACGGTATTGCACCTATTTTCTTAACTACCGTAGGAGTAACCGGTGGTATCGGTATTGATTTAAAAAACTGGGTTAAGCAAAAAGATGCAGACGGTAATACGATAGTCGATGAAGATGGTGAGGCTATTCTTAAAGAAGAATATTCTGTAGCTACTGGTACGGTTCTTACTATCAATACAAAAACCAAGAAATTATATAACGGAGACAAAGAGTTAAAAGATATCTCTACAGCTTTAACTCCGCCTAAAATGGAGTTTATCAAAGCTGGTGGATCTTATGCAGTTGTTTTTGGTAAAAAATTACAAACCTTTGCTTGTAAGGTTTTAAATATAGACGTTCCTCAAGTATATGCTACTGCAAAAGAAGTATCTATAGAAGGGCAAGGTTTAACTGCAGTTGAAAAAATATTCAATAAAAATGCAGTAGGTTCAACACCAGGAAAAACGTTACACGCTGGTTCTAATGTAAGAGTAGAAGTAAACATTGTAGGTTCTCAAGATACTACTGGTTTAATGACTTCTCAAGAATTAGAAATGATGGCAGCGACTGTTATTTCTCCTATCGTTGATTGTGGTTATCAATCTGGTTGTCATACAGCTTCTGTATGGGATGATAAGTCTAAGGCTAATATCCCTAGATTAATGAAGTTTATGAACGACTTTGGATTAGTAACAGCACGTCACCCAGAAGGGAAGTATCATGCAATGACAGATGTTATACACAAAGTATTAAATGATATCGCAGTTGATGACTGGGATGTAATTATAGGTGGAGATTCACACACTCGTATGGCAAAAGGTGTTGCCTTTGGAGCAGATTCAGGAACCGTTGCCCTAGCTCTTGCTACAGGAGAGGCTACTATGCCTATTCCAGAATCAGTGAAAGTTACCTTTAAAGGAGAAATGAAATCTTACATGGACTTCCGTGATGTAGTGCATGCTACTCAAGAGCAAATGTTAGATCAATTTGAAGGAGAAAACGTTTTCCAAGGAAAGATTATTGAAGTACATATTGGTACTTTAACTTCTGATCAAGCATTTACGTTTACAGACTGGACAGCAGAGATGAAAGCAAAAGCTTCTATCTGTATTTCTGAAGATGATACCTTAATTGAGTCGTTAGAAATATCTAGAGATCGTATTCAGATTATGATTGATAAGGGTATGGATAACCCAAAACAAGATCTTAAAGGACTAGTTGATAAAGCAAATAATCGTATTACTGAGATTAAAACAGGTGTGAAGTCTGCTTTAAAGCCAGATGGAGACGCAAAGTATTATGCTGAAGTTGTTATCGATCTAGATAAGATCGTAGAACCTATGATAGCAGATCCAGATGTGAATAATGAAGATGTTTCTAAGCGTTATACTCACGATAACATCCGCCCGTTATCTTATTATGGAGGAACGAAGAAAGTAGACTTAGGTTTTGTAGGATCATGTATGATTCATAAAGGAGATATGCAAATCTTAGCTCAGATGTTAAAGAATATCGAGAGACAACAAGGAAAAGTAGTGTTTAATGCGCCTCTAGTTGTGGCTCCTCCTACATATAATATCGTAGATGAATTAAAAGCAGAAGGAGACTGGGATGTTTTAGTTAAATATTCAGGTTTTGAATTTGATGATAACGCGCCTAAAGGACTAGCACGTACTAAGTATGAAAATATGTTATACTTAGAGCGTCCAGGTTGTAACCTTTGTATGGGTAACCAAGAAAAGGCAGAGCCAGGTGATACGGTAATGGCTACTTCTACTCGTTTATTCCAAGGTAGAGTGGTAAGAGATACAGACGGTAAAAAAGGTGAGTCTTTATTATCTTCTACTCCAGTAGTTGTATTATCTACAATTTTAGGAAGAACACCTACAATGGAAGAATATGAAGCAGCAGTTGAAGGTATAGTTTTAACTAAATTCAAGCCTTCTACTAAGAACTTAGTTGTTGCTTAAAACAACAAACTATTTAATATAATCAAAAAAAGCCTGAATCTAATGATTCAGGCTTTTTTGATTACTATTATTTCTACTTGTTATTAATATTAACTATCAGTGCAGTGGTCAATTTTATATTTATATTATAAATAGTGCTTCTATAATTTTGTATATTTAAAACACTAATAAAACTAATAATATACCTTATGGCATTTGATATTGATATGATTAAGAAAGTGTATAGTGAGATACCGTCTCGTGTAAATAAAGCACGTGAAATTACTGGTAAACCTCTTACACTAGCTGAGAAGATATTATATTCTCACCTTTGGGATGGAACACCTGGTAAACCTTTTACTAGAGGTAAAGACTATGTAAATTTTGCACCAGATCGTATCGCATGTCAAGATGCTACGGCTCAAATGGCTTTGCTACAATTTATGCAAGCTGGTAAAACCGAAGTAGCAGTACCTACAACCGTTCACTGTGATCACTTAATCCAGGCAAAGAACGGTGCTAATGCAGATCTTCAAAATGCTTTGAATACTTCTAACGAGGTTTTTAATTTTTTAGAGTCAGTATCAGATAAATACGGTATTGGATTTTGGAAGCCAGGAGCTGGTATTATTCATCAAGTAGTGCTTGAAAATTATGCGTTCCCAGGTGGTATGATGATTGGAACTGATTCCCACACAGTAAACGCTGGTGGACTAGGAATGGTTGCAATAGGTGTAGGTGGAGCAGATGCCGTTGACGTAATGGCAGGAATGGCTTGGGAATTGAAATTCCCTAAACTTATAGGTGTTAAATTAACAGGTAAATTATCTGGTTGGACAGCTCCTAAAGATGTAATTCTTAAAGTAGCTGAGATTCTTACTGTAAAAGGTGGTACAGGTGCAATAGTAGAATACTTTGGTGAAGGTGCCGCAAACCTTTCTTGTACTGGTAAAGGAACTATTTGTAACATGGGTGCAGAGATAGGTGCAACAACATCTACCTTTGGATACGATGCTTCAATGGAGCGTTACCTGCGTGCGACAGATCGTTCTGATATAGCAGATGCTGCAAACGAAGTGAAAGATTATCTTACTGGTGATGATGAGGTATATGCTAACCCAGAACAGTATTTTGATCAAGTAATAGAAATTAATTTAGATACATTAATGCCTCACATAAATGGACCTTTTACTCCAGATCTAGCAACTGAAGTAGGTTCAATGAATGAAAAGGCAACTAAAAATGAATGGCCTCTTAAGGTAGAATGGGGACTTATAGGTTCTTGTACTAACTCTTCTTATGAAGATTTATCTCGTGCAAGTTCTATCGCTCAACAAGCTATTGATAAAGGTCTTAAGACTAAGGCGGAATTTGGAATTAATCCAGGATCTGAAAAAGTACGCTATACAACAGAGCGCGATGGTATCCTAGGGATCTTTGAAAAGTTAGATGCAAAAATCTTTACAAATGCTTGTGGACCATGTATTGGTCAGTGGGCACGTTATGAGGATCCTAAAAATGCACCTAAAAACTCCATCATTCATTCGTTTAATAGGAACTTTGCTAAACGTGCCGATGGTAACCCTAATACACATGCATTTGTAGCTTCTCCAGAAATGGTTGCTGCTATTGCTATTGCTGGTAGACTAGACTTTAATCCTATCACTGATAAATTAATCAATGAAGATGGAGAAGAAGTAATGTTAGATGAGCCTACAGGATGGGAATTACCACCTAAAGGTTTTGAAGTAAAAGATGATGGTTACTTAGCTCCACAAGAAGATGGAAGCGGTGTAGTTGTAAATGTTGCAGAAGACTCTGAAAGATTGCAATTATTAGAACCATTTACTCCTATAGGTACTAATGTAAATAATGCAAAATTATTAATAAAGGCTTTTGGTAAATGTACAACAGATCACATTTCTATGGCTGGACCATGGTTGCGTTATAGAGGTCACTTAGATAACATCTCAAATAACTGTTTAATAGGAGCGGTTAATGCTTATAATAAGCAAACTAATCTTGTTAAAAACCAGTTAGATGGTGAATATGGAGCAGTTCCTGCAACAGCTAGAGCTTATAAAGCTGCTGGAGTACCTTCTGTAGTGGTTGGAGATCATAACTATGGTGAAGGTTCTTCACGTGAACATGCAGCAATGGAGCCACGTCACTTAGGTGTTGTAGCAGTAATTGTAAAATCATTTGCTCGTATCCATGAAACAAACCTTAAAAAACAAGGTATGTTAGGACTTACGTTTGCAAATGAAGCTGACTATGATCTAATTCAAGAAGATGATACGTTCAACTTTGTTGATCTTGCTAACTTTACACCGGATGTGCCATTGACTATTGAGATCACTCACGCAGATGGTTCTAAGGATACAATTAAAGCAAATCACACTTATAACGCTGCTCAAATCGAGTGGTTCCATAAGGGAAGTGCTTTGAACAAAATTAAAGAAGATAACGCGGCATAATTAAAAGCGTTTTTTGAATTATATTTAAAATGCCTCTTGAGATTTCAAGAGGCATTTTTATATGACTTAAAACAACTATCCAAATGATATGGTCTTGTTTTTATGATTTTTAAAATACAGAAGCAGCTATCTTTGTAAAACATGTCACAACAAATCACAACACTTACTTTTTTTAAATATCCTGAATTTAAACAAAAGTTTTGGGCATTCGGAATGATGCAATTTGCACACAGTCCGTTAAAGAAAGTGAATGGCTTACAATTTTATAAATTGTTGGGTTCAGGAAAGAAAAACTTTGATCCTAAACCAGACTGGAGTGTTTATGGATTATTGCAAGTTTGGGAAAATGAAGAATCTGCAAAAAGCTTTTTTGCAAATTCAAATTTATATAATCGATATCAAAAGCACAGTTCCAACCAGCTTACTTTCTATATGAAATGTATAAAAGCGCATGGACAGTGGTCTAAGAAAAACCCATTTATGGTGAGTGAAAACTTAGATGATAATAACGCCTATATCTCTGTAATAACAAGAGCTACTATTAAAATAAGCATGTTGAAAAAATTTTGGGATTATGTACCTACCTCTCAATTAGACTTAGTTGATAATCCTAATTTATTATTTACTGCAGGAGTAGGAGAGAGACCAGTAACTCAAATGGCGACTTTCAGCCTTTGGAACGATGCTCGTGCTTTAAAGAAGTTTGCCTATCGTAGTCAAAGTCATAGACATGCTGTGCAACAAACTCAAGCCTTGCAATGGTATAAGGAAGAGATGTTTACCAGATTCCAACCTTATCGCATTATTGGTTCTTGGTCTAATTTTGAAATACCGGAAGGTCTATAATAAGCTTTTAAAAAAAGCCTTAATCATGCGCTTTGAAGTCATGCTTTGCATTATAGAAATCTCTTCCGCAAGGTTGGTCTCCTCATCTAGAAATTTAAATAGTCTTTGTATGTTATTGTTATCATATAAACGATGAAAAAATGCTGGTCCATCATCATTGAAATCATGTAAGACCGACAGCATGCTGCTATCATATATACTAAACCGTTTTGTAAATAAATCTGTCAGTAATGGTAAACCGTTCAAATAATTACGTACCAAAGTGGCTGCTTTTTTCTCTGTCATTTTAAAAGAATAACCAGTTGATGGTTTTACCCAGCCACCTGCGGTTCCTATCTTATAGATATTTTGAGAATGGTGACGGTCAAAATTATAAGTAGTCATAGGGATAATACCTTTTTCTATTTCTACAATTTTATACTCTTTTATGTTTAATTGCTCATTAATATAACGCTTGAGATACTCTTCATAGGTAGTATCCATTACCAGATCAGGCGAAAAATATGTAAATTCTATAAGTGCTTTCTTAGTACTATAGGGCAATATATATGTAAAGCTTGTTGTACCACGATCCCTTAAGCTATAGTCCATCATGGTAAAACATTCTGGGTTGAAGTGATCATCGGTAGTCTCGATGGTCCACCCTTTAAAATGCTGTTGTAAAGTGATCGCTTTTTGATCTTTAAAAAACTGATTGTCTATACGACTATCTAATATGACCTTAGCATGGATTATACCATTGGTGTGGTTTATAATTTGTAATTCTTCATTTTTTTTATCAATGCTGGTTACTGTTGAATTGATAAAGGAGCTGTTATTACTTTGTTGTAGTTTCGCTTTCGCGAAAGCGATAAAATCTACACTGTTGATGGTCTTATAAACATATGGATTCATATCTAGTTCAATAATACCTTGTGCCGATTTAAAAAGACCATAATTCCATTTTTTAAGAGTCATATGGTCCCATTTTCCAGAATCTTTTTCCCAATAGGACCATTTTTTATGTAAGACGGTAGGAGCATTGTCTATAACCACCAATTTTATATCTGGACATTGTTGTAATAGCTCTAAGGCTATATGACTGCCAGCGCAGCCCAAACCTATAATTGCTATATCGAAATGATGATCCATAATCCTAATGCAAAAATGAGTTGTGCAGTATACAAATGTAAGGAAGTGTTGCGATCACCTTTCAACTTATAATGAGCTAATACGGCATGGAGTATAGAAGCAACGATAAACCAGCATATATAATTCCACCAGCCTGCACCACCATTAAAGTGCCAATAACCTGCATAGTCACAAATATGTTCTAGGAAAAAATCGAGAATGACCATTAATCCTGCTGCACTAAATATTTGGGCTGTAATATTTTTTATATACGATTGGGATATAGAATGACTTATAAAAGCCAGTATGGCCCAGTTGACACCTATTAAATAGGGTATGCCATCTAATTTAGGACCTAAATTATCACCATAAAAATAATCACCAAAAAGGCTGCCCGTATGTACACCTAACCATTCTACTGTCATTCCTACGATAAAGCATAATGCAAATAGGCTTACTTTTTTTATAGATCGGATAGGATAACAAATCCATAAAACTAAAGCAAGATATAGAAGTGTAAAAGGAGATTTAGACACAAAAAAGTCTTGGTACCCCAATGCTATACCTATAAGTGCTGTAACATGAAGCACCCAAGTAAAAAGTATAAGCGATTTTTTAATCATGATACATCAGGTATTAAGTCTGCTGTTATCTGTGCACTTAATAAACAGAGTGGAATTCCACCACCTGGATGAACAGATCCACCGACGTGATATAGGTTTTTAAGTCCTTTATTAAAATTAGGGTGCCTTAAAAAGGCCGCAAATTTATCATTACTGGCAGCACCATACAATGCGCCTCGATAGCTACTGGTATTTTTCTCAATACCGCGAGGATCTAACACATGTTCTGTACTGATGTAATTAGAAATATCTGTATGGAGACAATTATTAATTTTTGCTATTATATTTTTTCTGGCTTCTACAATCATTGCTTCCCACTCCTGTCCATAATCACCAGGTGCATTAATCATAACAAACCAATTTTCACAACCTGCTGGTGCATCTGTTTTAGTTTCCTTACTGGTAATATTAATATATACTGTAGGGTCGTTGAATAGAGATTTTTTATTGAAAATGTGATCAAACTCTTCTGGATAGTTCTCGCTAAATAAGATATTGTGAAGATCTAGGTTTGGGAAGTTACGATTAATACCCCAATAAAAGATTAAGGCGCTACTACTACGTTCTTGATTAAGTGTTTTTTGAGGTGCAGGATAGTCAGTAAGCAATTTTTTATAAGTAGGATAAATATCCATGTTTGAAACAATGATATCTGCCTTATAATTACTAATTGGCGTTTTTATACCAGTAGCTTTATTGTCCTTATAATTAATTTTGGTCACGCTTTCGCGGAAGCGGAATTCTATCCCGACCTTAACAGCGAGTTCATAAAGAGATTGAGATATACGGTGCATCCCGTTTTGAGGATAATACGTTCCTATTCCCATCTCTAAATGAGGTATCATGGACATGATTCCTGGAGTTTGATAAGGTGAAGAACCGTTATATGTAGCATAACGATTAAACAGTTGGGTTAATTTAGGGTTTTCAAACACTTCATTTTCTTTGTGTAGTGTATTGAATAGTCCCAGAAAAGGTGCGTTAATGATCGCTTTTATGGTATTTATTGAAAAATACGTGCTCCATTTATGGAGCGACTTTTCTAAAAAAAGAGATTTGGTAAGGTTATAACGTGATTTACTTTTATTAAGGTAGTTGTTGATAACGGCTTTGGATTCTGCAAATGTGTCACTAGCATGAGAAACAAAATCTGCTTGATCGCTGTATGCCTTAAATGAAGTTCCATCTTCCCAGAAATAATGACAACCAACACTCTTTTTTATGTAGGAAAATGAATTGCAATGATCAGGAAATAAATCATGCAGTTGATCTACTAAATGAGGTAGAGTAAATAGGGAAGGACCTAGGTCAAATCTATACCCGTCTTTTTCTATATAGTGCAGTTTACCACCAGCATAGTCGTTTTGTTCAAATATGGTAACTTGATATCCCTTATGGCGCAGTCTAAGAGCAGTTGCGATTCCTCCTAATCCAGATCCTATTATTATGGCAGTAGCCATTTATTTGAAATATTTGAGAGGAACGACAAGCATTCCAAAGTTTTCACCTTTTTCTTTACCGATGTGTTTGTGGTGTATTTTATGTGCTCTTCTAACTCCACGTGCATAGACATTATTAGCTTTACGCAACCATTTAAAACGTTGATGAATAAATATATCATGTACTATAAAATACGCTACTCCGTATGCAAATATTCCTGCACTCATAGGTAGTGCCCACCAAAGATCTAATTCGCTATGTGCAATTTTAAGCCCAATGCTTATAACTGCATAAAAAACAAAGAAGAAATCATTTTTCTCAAACCAGCTGTCGTGTTGTTTATGATGATGGTCTTCATGTAAATTCCATAAAAAACCGTGCATCACATATTTATGCATCCACCAAGCATTAAACTCCATAACGCAGAAAGTGGTCAGAAGGATAAGAATCCAAAAAAGTATATCCATTAAATCAAATTTAAGCGATAGCTAACATATCCTTTTGCAAGTAAGCCTAATTTTTCATAATTGGGAACCCTAATACGTGCATTTCTTATTTCTTTAGATGGTGTGCGTTCTAATCTGGTAAGAAGTCTACGGTAATAAACATATGCGGTATATACACCTAGTTTAGCCTCAACTGGTAAACGTTGAATACCCTTAAGTCCTGCATCAAAGTCCTCTTTAATTTCTTGTATAAGACGGGCTTTATCATCTTCAGATAAATCATGAAGATCTGTATTAGGAAAATAACTTCTTTCTAGAACATCAAGATCAGCTTTTAAATCACGCAGGAAATTAACTTTTTGGAAAGCGCTACCTAGCCTCATAGCGTCATCTCTAAGTTCATCATATTTTGCTTTATCACCTTTTACAAATACTTTTAAAGACATAAGGCCTACCACATCTGCGCTGCCATAAATGTAATTTTTGTATTCCTCATCAGTTAGATAAACAGACTTGTCAAGGTCTAGTCTCATGCTATTGATAAAGGCCCCATACATATCTGGGGTGATATTGTATTTGTTTACGGTTTCTTGAAATGAATTTAATATTGGATTGAGGCTTATTCTTTCATCAATCGCGTACTTAAGATCTAGTTCAAATCGATCCAGTAAGGTTCTTTTATCATAGTCATGAAATGAATCTACAATCTCATCTGCAAATCTTACAAATCCATATATATTATGTATGTCTTGTCTAATCGTGGGGCCTAACATTTTACTAGCTAAAGAGAAAGAAGTACTATAATTGTTAGTTACGGCCTTACTACACTGACGAGATACTTTATCGAATAAGCTTTTCATGATTATGAATATTTTTTAATAAGGTCTGCTGCTAATTTTCCAGAAATAATAGATGGTGGTACTCCAGGTCCTGGAACGGTAAGTTGACCAGTGAAATATAGGTTTTTTACTTTTTTACTTTTAAGATTAGGTCGTAAGAAAGCAGTTTGTAATAAAGTGTTTGCCATACCATAGGCATTTCCTTTGTAGCTATTGTACTCTGATTTAAAATCATTTACACAAAACGATTCTTTAAATAAAATATGATTTGTGACGTTTTGCTGAGTTCTTTCTTCAAAACGTTTCATTATGATATTGAAGTATTTTTCCCTAAGCTCAGGTGTGTCCTCTAAATCAGGTGCTAACGGTATTAGAAAAAAACCATTTTCACAGCCATCTGGTGCGGTGCTACTGTCTGTTATTGATGTAAAGTTTGCATAAAACAATGGGTCTTCAGGCCATTGGGCATCTTCGTAGATTTCGTGCGCGTGTTTTTCAAAATCAGTATCAAAGAATAAATTGTGATGTTCAATATTTTTAAGTTTTTTGTCAAAACCAACATAGAAGATTAATGAGCTGGGTGCAAAAGTCTTCTTTTCCCAATAAGCTTCAGAGTATTGCCTGTTTTTTTGAGGTAATAAGGTTTCTGAATGATGATAATCTGCGCCAGAAAGAATGATATCAAATGTTAACTTCTCATCATTTACTTCAATACCCATAGCTTGATTCTTATCATCCACTAATATTTTAGTAACAGCTGAGTTTGTGTGAATGGTTACTCCTTGTTCTTTTGCCAGTTGTTCCATCGCTAGTATAACTTCATACATTCCTCCTTTGGGATGCCATGTGCCTAGTCCAAAATCTGCATAATTCATGAAATTATAAAAACTAGGTGTGTTACCTGGAGTAGCACCTAAAAATAATACAGGGAATTCTAGAATAGATATTAGTTTAGGATTGGTAAATTTTTTACGAACATCTCTTGATACATTACTTACAAATGCTCCTAGTTTTTTCACAGTCTGAGGTGTTACTAATTCTAGTGGAGATTCTCCTGGCCTGTAGACAAGTTTTTTAATGGCTATATCATAGTTTTCTTTTGCATTATCTATAAAGTCTTGAAGGTAAACAGAACTTCCTTTCTCGATGCGTTCAAATGTACCTTTAATGGTACTTAAGTTATCTCCTATAACAATTGATTCATCTTTAAATAGGACTGTATATGCAGGGCTTAATTTATCTAATTCATAATAATCAGAAGGCATTTTACCAAAATCGGCAAAAAAACGTTCAAATATATCAGGCATCCAGTACCAAGAAGGTCCTATGTCAAATGTAAAACCATTTTTAACTAATCTTCTAGCTCGTCCACCAACGGTATTGTTTTTTTCGTATATCGTGACATCATTACCTGCTTGAGCTAAATAGCTAGCAGCAGAAAGAGAAGCGAAACCAGAACCTATTATTGCTATTTTTTTGCTCATGCTTTTATTACTAAATCAGGAATTTTACCTATCACATCAGATATACCTCTAAATACAAGTTGATTAGGTTTAAGGTCTTTGTCTTTTATTTTCTGAGCTAAATGTCCTAAAACCCATAACTCAACGTCGTCGCCGTTGGAAACTTTCTTGTCAAACTGTTTTAAGAAGGAGGGAAGCTGTTTTTCGGTTGGTTGAACGGTTATGTAGGTTATAAAAGTTGGCTTAGCCTCTTTGCTTTTAAAGAATGGTAGAGATTCTAACATCATACTCGCTCCTAGATATATAGTGTTACATCCTTTTTTTAATAACTCATAGTTTAGAAAAAGTAATCCTAAGTCATGCATTTCATTTTCTGGAAGAAACAATATGTAAACTTGTTCTTGATTATGAGGCTGTTTATACTGTAATTTTTCTAGGTTTATTAAAACCTTTTGTTTAATCAAGTGACTAATAAAATGCTCATGTGCTAGATTGATTGTTTTTGATTGCCACAAATAACCTAATTCCTCTAAAAACGGTACGAATAGATTATAGAATACGCCTGAAAAACCGAACTCGTCTAAAGAGCTTTGATATATTCTTTGAAACATTTGCTGGTCAAAGTTGACCATAGCTAGTTTTAATTCCTGTATGGCGTGATCATTCTTATTATTACGTTCAGCAAAATTTCTAACCTGAATTTCAATATCTTCTGAACTCAGTTCAGCAATAGCTGATATCTTTATACCAGCATTACGTAAATAGGAGATGTTCAATATCTTCTGTAGAGCTTCTAAGTCATACGTTCTGATATTGGTATCTGTTCTATCTGGCGTTAGTAAGCCATACCTCTTTTCCCAAATTCTTATGGTATGTGCTTTAATGCCACTAAGGTTTTCTAAATCCTTAATACTAAACTTGCTTTTAATCAAAATATCTCTGTTTTACTTTTACATGGGTAAAGTTAAACAAAATTGGAAAGTGTTTGAGTTTTTATAATAAAAGTTCTACAATTTGGATTTTATTTAACAATTGCGATGTTATTTGTGAGAATTTCGATATAGGATAAAAAAAAAATCAGGTAAAACCTGATTTTTATAGTACCCGAGATGGGACTTGAACCCACACGTGACTAGCACACACGGCCCTCAACCGTGCCTGTCTACCAATTCCAGCACTCGGGTATAAAAAAAGTCCTTAAAATTTAAGGACTTTTTAGAGATTACTATAATCTTGTGATCTGGCTGGGGCTCGAACCCAGGACCCTCTCCTTAAAAGGGAGATGCTCTGCCAACTGAGCTACCAGATCGGTATTGCTTAATTGCGGGTGCAAATATATAACCTCTTTTTAAATCTCAACAAGTTTTTTTAAATTAATTTCGTTTTTTTTAATCTGTGCTTTTTGAAGGCTAAAAAATGTAATTAAATGATTGTTTTATTAGGTTATATGGGTAGTGGTAAAACTGTTGTAGGACAGGTGATTAGTGGTTTGATAGGGTTCGAGTTCATCGATTTGGATCATTATATTGAATTTAAAGAAGGAAAAAAAATTTCTGAAATATTTGAGAGAAATGGTGCTATTTATTTTAGAAAAATAGAAAATAAATATCTGAAAGAGTTAATAAAAGAGGATCGTAAAGTTATTTTAAGTCTAGGAGGTGGTACTCCATGCTATTACAATAACATGGAATTATTATTAAATAAGAGCTATATCCATACATTTTATCTAAGCGCGGGAATGAAAACACTATTGAATAGATTAAATGATGATAAAATAAATCGTCCCATAATTTCAGGAATTACAGATGAAGATGAGTTATTAGAATTTATTGGCAAGCATCTTTTTGAACGTCGTCCATATTATCAACGTGCACATCATCAAATTACTGTTGATGATAAAAGTCTTAGTCAAATTTCAAAAGAAATAATAAGTACACTATTTTAAGATAACACTGTATGGTTCGGCTTTAATATGAACCTCTATGTGTTCTTGCATGGTTGTAGATAGAGAAATTCCTTTAAAATCCGCCTTTACTGGATATTTTTTATGATTACGATTAACTAAAACAGCGGTTTTAAGGCGATCTAATGGTACATCTAAAAAATGTTTTACTCCATATATAAGAGTGGTGCCGCTATTAAGCACGTCATCGCATAGAACCACACCTTTATTGGTATATTCTTCGGCTTTTAAAGATGTCTTGATATTGTTTAATGGGTTTGTTTTGTCAATTTCTACTTTACAAAGAATTATGTCACTAGAAACAATTTTAGATAGAGAAGATTTAAGTTTTTTAGCAAATACATAACCACCGTCACTTATGCCAGCTAAAATTATCTCATCGTGGTTTAGATAAACTTCAGCTATTTGATAAGCGATACGTCTAATTTTATTTTTTACTTGATCATGATCTAAAATTCGAGTTTCCATTATTTCTTTTTCATTAGTTTAATAAATATCTCTTTATCCTGTCTTTCCTTTACAGAATTGTAACATGACTCCATTATAATAATTTTGAAGTGTGACTCGAAAAGTTTAATATATTCTGTAATAATGCCTCCAAATGGAGGTCCGTTCAATTTGTTTTCAAAGTTAAATAAAACACCAACTAATTTACCGTTGTCTTTTAATAGTTGATGTGTCTTTTTAATGTAGCTTTCGCGAAAACGTGGTTCTAAAGCACAAAAAAATGTTTGTTCTAATATTAAATCATACTTGCCATTATGATCAAAAAAATCCTGTTGTACAAAATTACTGCAGGGTAGGGCTATCTTTTCTTTGGCATATTTAATAGGTGATGATGCAATATCTAAAATAGTAATGTTCTTAAAACCGCTGTTAAAGAGATATTCTGCTTCATATGCGTTACCAGCACCTGGGATCAAAATAGATATGTCTTTATCTGTTAATTGATCAATGTAATTCTTTAAAGGTGTAGATACTTTTCCTAAATCCCATCCAATTGAGTTGTTGGTATATCTCTCTTGCCAGTATTGTTGATCTAATTTAATCATTCTTCCTCATCTTGTTGGCCTAGTAAATCGTTTAAGTCTCTACGATCTTTTTTAGTGGGTCTTCCTTCACCTTTGCGTCTATAATAGTCTTGATTCAGTTCTATCATTTTTCGAGCTTCAAAATTTTCCTGTGGAGTACGATCTAACCTATATAAATTGACTAGTTTATTACCTACTCGACTATCTGGCAGGTCTATTACTTCAATTACATAGTCGATTTGGTCTTTACGTAATTTTATTATATCTCCAGGATATACATCTCTAGATGGTTTGATAATTGAATCGCCAACTCTGATTCGTCCTTTTTTTGCGGCATCGGTAGCCTTGCTTCTAGTTTTGAAGTATCTAGTAGCCCATAAATATTTATCCACTCGCATAACAGAAGCTTTAATTAAGCGTTATCTCAACAAAAGTACTAGAAAATACTATCTTTGAGCGCTTAAAAAAATGAAGATGAGAAACCTTAAATACATTGTGACTAGTTGTCTGTTTATAATTATAGCAATCGCCTGTAGTCCAGATGATGATTCAACAACGGTTGCAATTAGAGATCGAAAAGAAGTTGATCTTGAAGATCAATTAGAGCTACAGAATTACTTAGATACCCATTTTTGGAACTATGAAGATTTTGCAACAAATCCTGCAGATAGTGATTTTGAGATAAAATTTGATTCTTTAGTAGGTGTGAATGCAAATAAAATCCCATTATCTCAACAGGTGACTACTTCTATTTTAAGAAGAGAGGATATTGATTATACGGTTTACACACTAAATGTTAGACAAGGTGGTGGTGCAAAGTCTCCATCATTTGCAGATAGTACTTTAGTGAGTTATAAAGGTTATCAATTAAATAAGGAAATGAATGATGATGGTTCTTATCAACAGATTGTTTTTGATTCTTCGACAAACGCAATTTGGTTTGATTTGCCTCAAGTTGTGAGTGGTTTTATGGAAGGTGTGACTCAATTTAATGAAGCTACGACCATTACACCGCAACCCGATGGTACATTATCATATGATGATGGTGGAATTGGTGCTGTATTCATGCCATCTGGTTTAGGCTATTTTTCTAGTTCGGTATCTGGTATTCCAGCATATTCGCCTTTAGTTTTTACTTTTCAGCTTAGAGCGGTGAAAATTACTGATCACGATGGTGATGGAGTGTTTTCTAAATTTGAAGATTTGGATGGAGATCGTAATTTAAGGTCATCTGATAATGCTGATAATACCGATGAAGATACGATAGGTGCTTTTAACTATATAGATGTTGATGATGATAATGATGGTGTTGATACCATCGATGAAAATGCAGATCCTAATGGAGATGGAAATCCAAGTGATGCTTTAGATACAGATGGTGATGGTGTACCAGATTACTTAGATGCTGATACGGCTATTGCAGTAACAACCTAGGATATTTACTCCATATATAGATAATAATATGAGCCTCAATCGAGGCTTTTATTATTAAGATCTCTTTGCGATTATTGCAAATGATTGAATGAGTATTAGATGATTACGCAAATAAAATTGTAGTGTTCACAATATTATTGTCTTGAATTTAAAAAACAAGATCATGAAATCAATTGTAATTTGTATCATCACTTTAGTCTTATCACTAAATTGTGTAGCACAAAGTAATGGGGCTACATCATCTGCAGAATTAGACATTAACCAAAATATACCATATGTAAAAATAGGTGCAGGTTATTGGATTCCTACCAGCAAACTATCGCATTTTTTAAATAATGCACCTTTTTTTGAATTAGGAATTGTAATACCAGATGATTCTTATAGTAGGAGTTTTGAGTTAGGAGTTCAACTTGTTATTCCTCAACAAGAAAATTTCTTTCTATTAAGAGATAATAATGAGGATTATGAAATTGAGGCGACTACTATATTAAATGCTTATTTAAAGCTTAATAAATACATATGGGAAAAAGATAGAAATCGCTTAGAACTAACTTTTGGATTAGGGATGTCATCAATATTTCTTGATCCGGTAACTAGGGCAGGAGATGCTGTTCTGGATTATGATAATATAAACTCTTTTCTAGTAGCACCTGGGTTATCATATATCTTTAGTTTTAAGGATAAATCGATAGTTCAAATATCATTTGACATGCAGTATACACCATTTAAAATGGAGCGAGGCACGACTAAAGATTTGAACTCTTTTTCCATGCTTCCTAAGATAGCTTATCGCTTTTAGACGGTTGCTGGACAATTAGAAAAAAAAAATCCTTTAAGCTAAGCTTAAAGGATTTTTTAAATTGAATAAGATGAAAGATTACTTTCTGCTTATTACTTTTTCAGCTTTTAATGCAATATTCTCTGCGTTTAAGCCATATTTTTCTAATAATTGAGCTGGTGTTCCACTTTCACCAAAGGTATCCTGGGTAGCAACAAATTCTTGTGCCGTAGGATGGTGCATCGCTAATGTGCGAGCAACACTTTCTCCTAATCCGCCTAGATAATTGTGCTCTTCGGCAGTAACGACACAACCAGTTTTTTTAGCTGATGCGATGATAGCAGCTTCATCAAGAGGCTTAATAGTGTGAATATTAATGACCTCTGCGCTGATTCCTTTTTCATTAAGAGTTTTAGCCGCTTCTAAAGCTTCCCAAACTAAATGACCAGTAGCTATGATAGTAACGTCAGTACCTTCCTGTAGCATCACTGCTTTTCCTATTTCAAACGTTCCATTTTCTGGAGTGAAGTTAGCTACTTTAGGACGACCGAATCTTAAATAAACAGGTCCGTGATGCTCCGCTATAGCTAGTGTAGCTGCTTTAGTTTGATTGTAATCACACGTGTTGATTACAGTCATACCAGGCAACATTTTCATTAATCCTATGTCTTCTAAAATTTGGTGTGTTGCACCATCTTCTCCTAGAGTAAGACCTGAGTGAGAAGCACAAATCTTTACATTCTTATCAGAATATGCGATGCTTTGTCTGATCTGGTCATAAACACGACCTGTAGAAAAGTTAGCAAAAGTTCCCGTAAATGGAATTTTACCACCTATAGTCATACCTGCCGCAATTCCCATCATGTTTGCCTCTGCAATACCAACTTGAAAGAAACGCTCTGGATGATTATCTGCAAAAGCATTCATTTTTAGAGAACCCGTTAAATCAGCACATAGCGCTACAACGTTCTCATTCTTTTTTCCTAGTTCCGTAAGTCCGTCACCAAAACCTGATCTCGTATCCTTACTTCCTGTATTTTCGTAAATTTTCATATACTCATGCTGTTAATACAGCGTGTTTTAATTAATAATCACCTAAGGTTTCTGGATTCTGTCTTAATGCTTCGGCAAGTTGCTCATCATTAGGAGCAATACCATGCCATGCATGAGATCCCATCATAAAGTCGATACCATTACCCATTTCAGTATGAAGCAGGATACAAACTGGCTTACCTTTTCTAGTAAGATTCATTGCTTCTTTCATTCCAGTGATAATTGCATCTACATCATTTCCTTTCTGAACCGTAATAACATCCCAGCCAAAAGCTTCAAATTTATTACGTAAATCACCTAATGCAAGTACCTGTTCTGTACTACCGTCAATCTGTTGCCCATTCACATCAATTGTTGATATTAAATTATCAACCTTATTTGCAGACGCATACATAGCAGCTTCCCAGATCTGTCCTTCTTGTAATTCACCATCTCCATGAAGTGTGAAAACCGTTTTATCATCTCCGTTTAACTTTTTAACTTGTGCAGCACCTATAGCAACACTCATTCCTTGACCTAATGAACCACTTGCAATACGCACACCTGGTAAGCCTTCATGAGTTGTTGGGTGACCTTGTAGTCTGGTGTTTAGTTTTCTAAAAGTACTTAACTCAGATACCGGGAAATATCCAGCACGAGCAAGAACACTATAAAAAACAGGTGAGATGTGACCATTAGATAAAAAGAATAAATCTTCATTTATTCCGTCCATGTTAAAGCTAGGATCATGATCCATTACTTCATTATATAAGGTAACAAGAAATTCTGTGCAACCTAGAGAGCCTCCAGGATGTCCACTACTAACCGCGTGTACTTGTCTTACTATATCGCGACGTACTTGCGTTACTAAATCTTTTAAGTGCTGTGTATCAGCCATTTTGGTTTTTTTTGATGATGGTTCAAAGTTAGAACGATTCTCATTTTTTTAAAGGGTCAAATACCTACCACTTATTAACTAAAAACCATGTTTTGTAAACAAATTAAAAAATAGTGGAGAACTAGTTTATTTATAAGTGCCGTTAGAGTTGTCATAATTACGCTTTCGCGAAAGCGTAATAACAATGTCTATATTTATAATTATCTATTTCAATTAGTTCCTAAATTCATTTTGAGATATTAAAATGAAGTACAAATTCAAGTTCATTAAAGTATCTTTGCGCCGCATGAAATTTGATTTATTACAAACTGATTCACAAAGCCAAGCGAGAGCTGGAGTTGTGCACACGGACCATGGAGCGATTGAGACTCCTATATTTATGCCTGTAGGTACTGTAGGTACTGTTAAAGGCGTTCACCAACGCGAGCTAGAAAATGATGTCAATCCTGACATTATACTAGCAAACACCTATCACCTATACTTACGACCTGGTATAGATGTGCTAGAAAAAGCTGGTGGATTACATAAATTTATGAACTGGGATCGTCCTATTCTTACGGACTCAGGTGGATATCAAGTGTATTCTCTTAGTGCAAATCGTAAGATTAAAGAAGAAGGTGTGAAATTCAAATCACATATAGATGGTTCATACCACTTTTTTACTCCAGAACGTGCTATGGATATACAGCGCAGTATAGGTGCAGATATTATTATGGCGTTTGATGAGTGTACTCCATATCCATGTGAATATAATTATGCGCGTCGCAGTATGCACATGACTCACCGATGGTTAAAAAGGTGTATTGAGCACTTTAACAATACTCCTAATAAATACGGTTTTAATCAAACTTTATTTCCGATCATTCAAGGAAGTACATACAAGGATTTAAGAGAACAAAGTGCTGAGTTTATCGCAAATTGTGATATGCCTGCAAATGCGATAGGTGGACTGTCAGTAGGTGAGCCGGCTGAGGAAATGTATGCTATGACAGATGTCGTTACAGCTGTATTGCCTAAGGATAAACCTCGATATCTTATGGGTGTGGGAACGCCTATTAATCTATTAGAAAATGTAGCGTTAGGTGTCGACATGTTTGACTGTGTGATGCCTACACGTAATGGGCGTAATGGGATGATTTTTACAGCTCATGGTACCATGAACATGAAGAATAAGAAATGGGAAACAGATTTCTCACCATTAGATCCAGGAGATTATGCTTGGGTAGATACTGCTTATTCTAAGGCTTATGTACGACACTTATTTACTGTAAACGAGATGTTGGGTAGACAAATTTGTACCATACACAATTTATCCTTCTATTTATGGTTAATGAGAGAAGCTCGCAAGCATATAATAGCAGGTGACTTTAGAACATGGAAGGATAAGATGGTTAAACAAATGGATAATAGACTTTAGTGCTTAAAATTCTAGATAGATACATATTAAAACAATACTTAGGAGCTTTTCTACTGCTCTTGTGCCTTTTCATACCTATTATGATTACCGTGCATATTGCAGAAAAGATAGGGAAGATCTTAAGTAAAAACATCCCTTTTGCCGAGGTGATGATGTACCTTCTAGACTTTACCATCTATTTTTCAAATTTCTTATTTCCTATTTTTCTCTTTATTTCTACCATGTTTTTCACTTCTAAACTGGCTAATAATACAGAGATTGTCGCCTTTCTAAGTTCTGGAGTGTCTTACAATAGATTTTTGCGTCCTTACATAATAGGTGCGGTATTAGTTTGTGTTACCGCTTTAGTATTTAGTACGGTGTTTGTTCCAGATGCAGCAGCAGGATTTAATGAGTTTCAATTCAAATACTTTAAGTCAGAAAAAGAACGGCAGACCAATAATGTTTTCCGGCGTATATCAGATGACGATTATGTGTATGTAAGTAATTACAATTCTGGAAGAAAAACAGGATACGATTTTACCTTAGAGCATTTTAACGGCAATGAACTAGAGTATAAATTATACGCAGAACGTATTGCTTTTAAAGACAGCATTTACACACTCAGTCGTTATAAAAAACGTGTACTGCAGGAAAATGGAGAAATATTAACTACTAAGGCAAAATTAGACACCATTCTTAATTTTGATATAGATGAGTTAACTCCATCATCTTATGTGGCAGAGACTTTATCTTATCAAAAGCTTCTTGATTTTATAGAGACAGAAGAAAGTCGTGGTAATGGAAATATGAACGTATATTATGTTGAGAAACATAAGCGTACATCCATACCTGTAAGTGCTTTAATATTTACCATTATAGCTGTTGCAGTATCGTCTGTTAAAAAGCGAGGTGGAATGGGTGTGAATCTTGCGATAGGTCTAGCCATAGCAATGAGTTATATGTTCTTGGATAAAGTATTCGGAACTATTGCAGAGAAAAGCACATCGTTTGAACCATGGATCGCCGTTTGGGCTCCTAATATATTCTTTGGTATAGTAGCTTTATTCCTGATAAGAAATGCGCGACGATAGATTATTTAATTATCTCCATCTTCATTTTATAGTTTTTATTTGGGGTTTTACCGCAGTATTAGGTGCACTTATTTCGATAGAATCTGTGCCTCTAGTCTGGTGGCGCATGGTGCTAGCCGTCATTATGATTGTGATCTACATGAAGGTGAAAAAGATTCCGTTTCAATTTACGGGAGTTCATAAATTACCGCGCAAGCGTTTACTATCCATTTGTCTAGCAGGTATGGTCATCGCCTTGCACTGGATTACATTTTTTGGTGCCATTAAAGCGTCTAATGTATCTGTTACTCTTGCGATGATGAGTACAGGAGCTTTTTTTACAGCCTTGCTAGAACCGCTGTTTACGCCTAAAAAATTGGTATGGTATGAACTAGTATTTGGGATGGTGATTATAGGTGCTTTGTATTATATTTTTCAAGTAGAGACAGAGTATATTATGGGAATGGTGCTGGGATTAATAAGTGCTTTTTTGAGCGCTACATTCTCGATTATGAATGTGACTTTTGCAAAAGAGCATCCTCCATCAATGATATCGTTTTATGAATTATTAAGTGGTGTGTTATTGCTATCCTTATTTTTTGCGCTCCCACAATTTGACTTTGTTGGACCACAACAATTGACTAGTGATGACTGGTTGTGGATGGGAATATTAGCATCTGTATGTACTGCTTATGCGTTTATCGCTAGTGTAAAAGTAATGAAGTATTTAAGTGCTTATACGGTCATGCTTACCACAAACCTCGAGCCAGTTTATGGGATTTTACTAGCGTTTTTCATATTGGGCGATGCAGAGCAAATGACACCACAGTTCTACATTGGTGCCATTGTTATTCTAGTGGTTATTGTCCTCAACGGTTTTATAAAAACACGTTTACAACGCAAATAGTAGAAGCATTAATAGCTCTATAATTATTTTAAAAGTTACAGAGCTGTTTCATGTCGCTTTCGCGAAAGCGAATAAAATAAAACCTCTTAATATCTTATACTATTGAGGTGCTATCGCTTAAAAGAATCTATTATATTTGTCTTCCTAACAAGAACAACCCTAAGTTTATGGAATATCTTGATTTTGAATTACCTATCAAGGAACTTGAAGAAAAATACCAGCAAACGCTGGCTATAGGAAGTGATAGCGAAGTAGACGTTACCGCAACCTGTAAACAAATAGAGAAAAAATTAAAAGCTACTCGCAAAGAGATTTATGGCAATTTAACGCCATGGCAACGTGTGCAAATGTCACGTCATCCTGCTCGTCCTTATACACTAGATTATATCAAAGCAATTTGTGGTGACACATGGCTAGAGCTGCACGGTGATCGTGGAGTAAAGGATGATAAAGCAATGATAGGTGGGCTAGGTAAGATAGGCGATCAGAGCTTTATGTTCATCGGTCAGCAAAAAGGTTTTAATACCAAGACACGTCAGTATCGCAATTTCGGTATGGCAAATCCTGAGGGATATCGTAAGGCCTTACGTCTTATGAAAAGTGCCGAGAAATTTGGTGTTCCTGTAGTATGTCTTATTGACACACCAGGTGCATATCCAGGACTAGAAGCTGAGGAACGTGGACAAGGTGAAGCAATTGCTCGCAATATTCTTGAAATGACTCGTTTAAAAGTACCTATCATTGTAATGATTATAGGTGAAGGAGCAAGTGGTGGAGCGCTAGGTATAGGAGTAGGTGATCGAGTAATAATGCTTGAAAACACTTGGTATTCTGTCATCTCACCAGAGTCTTGTTCTTCTATTTTGTGGCGCAGCTGGGAATTTAAAGAGCAAGCTGCAGATGCGTTAAAGCTAACTGCAACTGATATGAAAAAAATGAAACTGGTTGATGAGATCCTCAAAGAACCAGTAGGTGGCGCGCATACTAATAGACCTGATACTTTTAAAGCAGTAAGTGCATGTATATTACGCCATTATGAAGAATTGAAAGTTCTAAAAGCTCCAGAGCTTGTTGAACAACGTATGGATAAATATTGTAATATGGGTGTTTACAAAGAGTAAGCCTATTACCATCTTATATATAAAATCCCTAGACCGATAGGTCTAGGGATTTTTTTATCGTCGATAAAATACCTAGCGATCATTTTGCATCTTGTTTATCCTCAAGCAACAAAGTATTTTCTTTAAAAAGTAGGAGAAATCGTGTTGTAAAACTTATCAACGACCTTATTTTTGTTTCGAATTTAGGCGCGATTTTTGTCGCCTATTGATTTACAATACAATCAAAAAAAAACTGCAGTTATCAACAGGTTGTCATCATAATAAATAGTTAATTTGTTAACTACCGTGTGACATCCCTATACTTAATAAACACCTTTAAAGCACTACTTTTGAACCTATGGAAAAAATTCAATCATTAGCCGTATCTAAAACAGACAATAGTATGGTCGTTCCTCTTGAGAGAGGAAAGATACCACCGCAAGCTATTGATTTAGAGAAAGTTGTTCTAGGAGCGTTGATGATTGATGGTAAAGGTGTGGATGAGGTTATTGACCTGTTAACACCTGAGGTTTTCTATCAAAAATCCCATCAATACATCTTTGATGCTATTGATAAACTGTTTAAAAGCGGTAGTCCGGTCGACTTATTAACCGTTAGTGCTCAATTGCGTAAAGATGAGAAAAGTGAAGCCGCTGGTGGTGACCATTATCTTGTGCAATTGTCACAGCTAGTAAGTTCAACGGCACACATTGAATTTCACGCTAGAATTATACAGCAAAAGTTTATTCAGCGTAGTTTGATTAAATTATCTACAGAGATTATTTCAGACTCTTATGAAGAGTCTACAGACGTTTTTGACCTACTAGATAAGGCAGAATCTAAACTGTATGAGGTAACTCAAGGTAATATTAGAAAAAGTACAGAGTCTGCAATGGATCTGGTAAAACAGGCAAAGCAGCGTATTGAAGATATCGCAAACCGTGATGGATTAAGTGGTATCCCTACTGGATTTACAGATCTAGATCGATTAACATCTGGATGGCAGCCTAGTGATTTAATTATTATCGCGGCACGTCCTGGTATGGGGAAAACGGCCTTTACACTTTCTATGGCACGTAACGTGGCGGTAGGATCTAATATACCAGTAGCATTCTTCTCACTAGAGATGAGTTCTGTACAATTGATCACTCGTTTGATATCCTCAGAAACTGGATTGAGCAGTGAAAAGTTAAGAACCGGTAAGCTTGAGCCATTTGAATGGGAGCAGCTTAACGTTAAAGTAAAAGATCTAGAGCGAGCACCTATTTTCATTGATGATACACCATCATTATCCATTTTTGACTTGCGTGCAAAGTGTAGACGTCTAGCTTCACAACATGGTATTAAGTTAATCATGATTGATTACTTACAGTTAATGACCGCACAAACAGGTGCAAAAGGTGGTAACCGTGAACAAGAAATATCAACCATTTCTCGTAATCTTAAAGCACTGGCAAAAGAACTTAGTGTTCCTGTAATAGCACTATCACAGCTATCGCGTGCGGTAGAGACTCGAGGTGGTAGTAAAAGACCATTACTATCTGACCTGCGTGAATCTGGAGCAATCGAGCAAGATGCAGATATTGTATCCTTTATCTATAGACCAGAGTATTATAACCTTGAAGAATGGGATGATGATGATCGCAGCCCAACTGCAAATCAAGCCGAATTTATCGTTGCCAAACACCGTAATGGTGCGACAGATGCGATACGTCTTAAGTTCCTTGGGCAGTTTGGTAAGTTTGATAACCTTGATGATTTCTCGACGCCATATGAATTTGGTTCAAAAATGAATGCGGCAAACGATGATACTAACAGGCCAGATGGACTTGATCCTAGAAGTTTACCTAGCGCTCAAGACGCATTTGGTGATTTCCCTGCGAGTCCAGATGATGAGGTACCTTTCTAGGTCATCTTTAAAAAGCATATACTTTTTTCTATAACTACTGCGTTCTTTGCTATCTTAGCCATCGAGCCATAGTATGGCATTTTTTATGATGTAGATGATTGGGTTTACGCTTTCGCGAAAGCGTAATGAACCATCTCACAGCTCAAAAGTACACATGTTTATGTTTAAGAAATTTCTATTATACGCCTTTCTAGCACTATGGGCACCTATGGCAATGGGACAATATTTATTTGTTCCTATGGATGCCGACACTCAAAACGATCACTTAAAAGCCTATGGAGTTTCCTATTGGGTACTCAGTAAAGGGACCAAAGTAAAATGGTTATTGAACTATCGTGGTGGCTCTTTTTTAATGCCCGATGTCGATGAAATAAAGAAGGAATTAATCGTACGTGGCGTGAGTTATGAGGAAATGACAGAAAGTGAAGTGAGCGATATACTTGCTCTTATTGCTAGTCCATCTCAAAACATGCAAGAAGTATTGCTAGAAAAAGCACCTAAAATAGCCGTGTATACTCCTACAGGAAAGTTGCCATGGGATGATGCGGTAACGATGGTACTTACCTATGCAGAGATTCCTTATACTAAGGTCTATGATGAAGAAGTTCTTGCAGACGAGTTATTACTCTATGACTGGCTGCACTTGCACCATGAAGATTTTACAGGTCAATATGGTAAATTTTACAGAAGCTTTAAAACAGCAGCCTGGTACATTCAAGAAAAAAAGGAAGCCGAAGAACGTGCTGCTAAACTAGGATACGATAAAGTAAGTGAGGCAAAACGTGACGTAGCACTTAAAATACGTGATTATGTAGTCGGTGGTGGCTTTATGTTTGCGATGTGTAGCGCTACAGACAGCTTTGACATTGCCCTTGCCGCCGAAGGTGTTGATATCGCTGAGCCTATGTTTGACGGTGATGCTAGTGAAGCTGCCTATCAAACTAAAATTGATTACACTAAGACCTTTGCCTTTACAGATTTTACCTTAGAACGATCACCTAATGTGTATGAATTCAGCTCTATAGACATGACGCAGAAGCGTGGTATTAAAAAAGAATTGGATTACTTTTCTTTAATGGATTTCAGCGCAAAATGGGATCCTATCCCAACGATGTTGAATCAAAATCACACCAGTCTCGTAAAAGGATTTATGGGACAAACGACCAGTTACGATCGTGATGAAGTGAAGAAAAACGTATTGGTACTAGGGGAAAATAGATCTAACAAAGAAGCAAAATACATTCATGGTATACGTGGTAAAGGATTCTTCACCTTTTACGGTGGTCACGATCCAGAAGATTACCAGCATAGAGTAGGAGATCCACCTACAGAGTTGAGCCTGCATCCCAACTCGCCAGGATATCGTTTGATATTAAACAACGTATTATTCCCAGCAGCTAGAAAGAAGAAGCAGAAGACTTGATGGGTATCAATCGGATAAGTAAACTTATTAAATAAGCGCGAATTAAATATTCAAGAATTGATAAAACAAACATTTCTAGTTATTTTGATAATCTTTCTGTCATTTGGTAAATCTACTTTTCCGGTAAATGATAAAATTAAATGGCATTCTTCGCGACCTTTGAAATGGTCTGATTTTAAAGGAAAAAAAGAGGTTGGTAAAAAACGAGTTGCTGTTGCTGAAACTGCTGTTGAAATTGTAACTGAAAACTCATTTTATAGAGATGGAATACCCATTTTCGAAATTAACTGTTATTTTTTAAAAAATGAATCTTGGACTATAACTAAAGATATACAACATTTAAAACATGAACAGTCACACTTTAATATTCATGAAGTTTATACTCGTAAGATTAGAAAAGAATTTGATAGCTTAAACAATAATAAAATCACTGATTTTGACGTATATAAAAGTGTATTTGAAAAAAAATTGAGTGAATGTGATTCATTAAATAATAAATATGATAATGAAACTTATTTTAGTATTGATAAAATTGTACAAGTAAAATGGGAGAAAAAAATATCACAAATGTTAATCGAATTAAATTCTTTTAAATAATTAAACACGATATTATATTTAATTTTTGTATCATGTTTGTTTGTAAAGATTACTTAATCTTCGATATAGTTACATACCATCAATAAATTGAAAATAAAAACCTGCAGTGTCTGCGTGTCGAGCTGCACGTCGTACACATCTGTAATGCGTGTGTTTTAATCTAAGATTTAAAATGCGCACATGCCCTAATTTTTACAACTCTAACAATACCTTAGACTTCATCAACTCTTTATCAAATAACTCTTTAGTAACCTCAGTTTTATAAAATGGAATCATTTTTTGTAGTTTACTTAAGGTTTCAGGATTTTCTATGAGTTCAGGAAAAGCTTTTTCTATCACGTCTAGCATAATCTTTACCGCTGTAGAAGCTCCAGGAGAGGCGCCTAAAAGGCAAGTAATACTTCCATCTTTACTAGCTATGACTTCAGTGCCAAACTGTAACTGTCCGCCTTTAAATTCATCTTTTTTAATGATTTGAACGCGCTGTCCAGCAACTAGGTATTCCCAATCTTCATTTTTGGCATTTTTATAGAACTTGCGCAAATCATCCATGCGGTCATCAAAGGACATGGTGACTTGGTTTACTAAGTATTGAGTTAGTGGTAGATTATCCCAAAAGGTCTCCAGCATCGGTTTAATATTATCGGTCTTAATTGATTTAAAAAGATCCAGATAAGAACCTTCTTTTAAAAACTTAGGACTAAAACCGGCAAAAGGACCAAATAGTAATTCGCGTTTCCCATTAATAAATCTCGTGTCTAGATGTGGCGTGCTCATAGGTGGATCATTAGGTCCAGCTTTAGAATAAACCTTGCCGTAATGCTGGTTAATAATCTCTTGGTTTTTACAAACCAGCCATGCGCCACTTACTGGAAATCCGCCATAACCTTCTTTTTCGTCTATTTCTACCTTTTGTAATAGTAACAAACTACCGCCACCGGCACCTATAAAAACATGGTGTGCACTTAAAGTTCTAGTATCACCACTGATCCTATTTTTTGTAATGACGTCCCATTCTATATCTTTATCTGGATCTACATCTTGAACCTCTTCATTAAATGAAACGGTGACGTTATATTCTTTTTCTAGTATATGAAATAGCTGTTCTGTTAGAGATCCGAAGTTCATTTCGGCACCACGATTGATTCTAGAGCCAGCCATATGATCGCTCTCATCACGGTTTTCCATGATTAATGGAAACCATTCTTTCATTTTCTCTATAGATCTTGTGAATTCTATAGAATCAAACATGAAATGTTCTTTCATAGCGTGAAAGCGTCGCTCTAGATAATCAACATTATCTGCTCCATAAACCCAGCTATTATGCGGTACCGGATTTATAAAAGAGTTAGGTTCTTTGATCAGATTTTGAGCTATCAGGTAACTCCAGAATTGTTTAGACATTTCAAATTGTGTACAAATATCTATTGCCTTACTAATATCAACTTGATCATTTTTTTGAGGGCAATAATTAAGTTCACATAAAGCACTATGACCAGTACCAGCATTATTCCATGCAGCACTACTTTCTTGAGCAACTTTATCTAATCGTTCTAAAATTAGAATGCGCATTTCTGGTTGAAGTATTTTAGTAATAAGGGCTAGAGTAGCGGTCATGATACCAGCGCCAACACATATAAGGTCGTAGTCTTTATTTTCCATTCTCAATTTTAAGGATTATTAAATTAATGCAATAATAAAAGCCTATTAAAATATGAGAGTATATACAGTTTGATAGCATTGACATATATCATAGTTTGCTCTTGATCTAACAATTACATTTGATTAGACTAAAAGCAATCGTCATGAAAAATATTCTATTACTTACGGATTTTACTGATAAATCTGAAAATGCACACGATTATGCACTTCAGCTTTTTACAGGTCAATCTTGCAGTTTCCATCTATTGAGCGTGCAAAAGTTTTGGGAATACACTATGGATGATCTTATGGTTGCAAATCCTAAAGACGACATCGCAGCTGCGTTATTAAATGATAATAAAAGTGATTTAAAAAAAGTAAGTGAAGCTTTAAAAATTAAATCTAAAAATGAAGATTACAATTTTCACACCATGGTGGATTATGATGTCTTTACGAGTGCTGTAAATGATGCCGTAAAGAAATATCATATAGATTTAATTATCTGTGGTACAGATGGTAAAAGTGGTATCATTGAATACATCTTTAGCTCACATACCTTAAGGATTATAAGAAATACAGACTGTCCCGTTCTAGCTGTACCTACAGAATATAGCTATGAAAAGCCAACTGCTGTTCAGTATATTTTAGATTATGATGATATATTTGACGAGTGCGGCAAAGATGTTTTTTTAGAATTAGTTTCAAAATTTAGATCTACTATTAATGTCATTCGTTTTAATCATGGATTTCAAATAGATCCTATAAATTATAGAGAAGAACGAGAAGCTTTTATTAAGTTTTGTTTGCCTAGTCCGGTGATTTATGAGCTTCATAAAGATCAAGAGCCATTAATGATTATCAAAAAATCTTTGAACTCTAGAAATTATCAACTACAAGCAATATCTGTAAAGTCTCAATCTTTCCTAGAGCGCATGATATCAGAATCACATCTTTCTGAGATAGTGAATGCAGCTACTTTACCGCTTCTAGTATTAAGAGATTGTAATTCCTAGATGCTTAGCAGATACCTACCTGTCTTTTTAATACTAGCTTTATTAGCAGAAGTGCTGGGAACTATCGGTGGTTTTGGTTCTTCTGTATTCTTTGTGCCAGTTGCAAATTTTTATTTTGACTTTCAATCTGTTTTAGGAATTACAGCATTATTCCATTTATCCAGTAATGTGACTAAAATTGCCTTCTTCAGAAAAGGTTTAGATAAAAGACTGTTGTTATATCTAGGTATACCGGCTATAATATTTGTTTCTATTGGTGCTTTTTTAAGTAAATACGTTAATCCAGGTATGCTGGGTTTGATATTAGGTGTTTTTTTGATTGTTCTCAGTCTTGTTTTTTTAATTTTTAAAAAGCTAGTGGTTAAGGACAGCAATAAAAATGCTATTGCTGGTGGCGTTTTGTCTGGCCTTAGTGCTGGATTATTAGGAACTGGTGGTGCGATAAGAGGTATTACTATGGCTGCATTTAAGATGGATAAAGCAACCTTTATCGCGACATCTGCAGCTATTGATTTTGGCGTAGATGCCAGTAGAGCTGTTATTTATTATTACAATGGTTACATGCATCAAGAGCATTTATATATAGCTGGGCTATTGTTAATAGTTGCTATTGTAGGTACATGGATTGGCAAGCGAATACTGGCTTATTTTTCTCAGGAACAATTTAGAACTTTAGTACTCGTATTAATATTGATTATAGGTATAGCTAGTGTTTTTTCTGATTACATTAAAATGTAAATTACTATAACGTGGCTAGTGCTATCTCAATCATTTTTTGAAATGTGGTCTCTCTTTCTTCAGACGTGGTGTGTTCTCCAGTAACTAGTGAATCTGATATAGTCAGTATAGAAAGTGCCTTAACATTGTGTTTTGCAGCGATAGTATATAGTCCAGCAGTTTCCATTTCTACACATAATACACCATAGTCTGCCCATTGTTTATAGTTCTCAAAATCATCTTCATAGAACTCATCTGCAGATAGAATGTTACCAGCTTTAATGTCAATGTTATTTTCTCTTGCATAAAGACACGCTTTTAGAAACAAATCAAAATTTGCAGTAGGCGAGTAGTCGGCATTCTTAAATCTTGAATTATTAATTCCAGATGTCGTACTGGCCGCCATTGCAATCACAATATCTCTTATCGCTACATCTTTTTGATAAGAACCAGCAGATCCTACACGTATCAAATTCTTTACTCCATAATCATTAATTAATTCATGACAGTAAATAAGTGCAGATGGTATTCCCATGCCAGTTCCTTGTACAGATACAGGTTTACCTTTATAGTTTCCAGTATAGCCCAGCATGCCTCGTACATCATTATAACAAATTGCGTTATCCAGAAAAGTTTCAGCTATCCATTTTGCTCGCATAGGATCTCCAGGAAGTAGAACGGTGTCTGCAATTTCTCCTTTTTTGGCTTCTATATGTGTACTCATAATATGGGTCTTATTTAATTATGCTTCTACTATTTTAATACCAGATGAAGTTCCGATTCTATCAACACCTAGCGCTATATACTTTACAGCAGTTTCTTTATCTTTAATGCCTCCAGAAGCTTTAATTTTAATTTGATTTCCTACTGTTTCTTTCATCAATCTTACATTTTCAATGGTTGCGCCTCCAGTCCCAAAACCAGTTGATGTTTTAATAAAATCTACATTTGCCTCTAGGCATATGTCACAGGCATTTTTAATTTGACTATCATTAAGGTAACAGTTCTCAAAGATGACTTTAAGGACTTTTCCTTTTGAAGCTTCTCGTACCGCAAGAATATCTTTTTTCACTGTTTCAAGATCATTATTTATTAAGGCTCCTATTTGAAGCACCATGTCGATTTCATCAGCACCGTGCGCTATAGCTTCTTTAGTTTCAAAAACTTTAGTTTGAGTACTGACAGCGCCTAAAGGAAATCCCACAACGGTTGCTATTTTTATTGAGGTGTTTTTCAATTCCGCTTTCGCGAAAGCGGTATAACAGCCATTAACGCATACGGCATAAAAATGGTGCTCCATAGCTTCTTTACATAATATGGCTATATCGTCTAAGGTAGACGTCGCTTTAAGTTGTGTATGGTCTATATAAGTATTGATGGAAGTCATGTTGAGAATGTATTTTAATCTTAACTAGCTGAGATTGGATCTTGCAAGATCCATGATTGTAATTGATTGATTAGTTCCATCATTTAATTAAATACGGTTCCATATTTAAGTATAATACCTATCTGACCTGCATGATAGGCTGTGTGTGAGATGATACGGCCTAGAGCTTGTGCTTTAGTCTTGACACCAAATTCTTTAGTTTTTATTTCTACATCCCAGTCGGTGGCATCTTGTTTTTGAATAATATCCATCAATACATCTCTAGAGTTATCAAGCATTAATATCAATTTTTCTAAATCAGTCCATTCACCAGTGTCGTGTTGTGCAATAATGGTTTTTGCAATTATTTTTGTGTCTTTTGCGCCAAAAACATTCTTTGCAAATAATAATTCAACTTCAACAATGTGGCGCAACAAAAAACCTAAACTATTAGGTGATGGCGCTAGTTTTTTCTTGAGGTCAAAAGTGGTTATAGAACTTAATTGATTCTCTAATCTCGTGCGAGATTCTTTCCATAAAGAAATAAGGTGTTCAGTTTGTGTAGCCATTATAAGAATCTTTGTAGTTTGTTTTCTAATTGAATAATCTGTTGTTGCATAGACTCCATACGTTCTAGTAAGTCTATAATCGTATCTACACCTTCTAGATTGATATTTAAATCTTTGTGGAAAACGATTATTTTTTCAAGTTTTTTTATTTGATGCTCGGGTATGAAATATGCTTCTTCGAGTTCTATAATTTCAATGAGACCTTCTTTACCTAATATTTGAACCATCTCTAGTTCAATGTGATGACCAATACAAAAGTCTATCGCAGGTATGAGTTCATAATCTTCCATTAGTCTTCTAATTTTAAAAGTTCTTGATATAGTTCTTTTTGTTTAGGCGACAGTTTTTCAGGTATTACAACTGAGTATGTAACATACAAATCACCATAAGAGCCTTCTTTTTTATAGATTGGGAAACCTTTTCCTTTAAGCTTTACTTTAGTACCGTTTTGAGCACCTTCTTTTATGGTTAATTTCACCTTGCCATCTAAGGTGTTAATAAGTTGAGAACCTCCTAAAATCGCGGTTAGTAAAGGGATGTCTTGGGTTATAAATAAATCGCCTTTTTCTCTTTTAAATGGTGTGTCGTTAACAATTGAAAAAGTAATGATTAAATCTCCATTAGGGCCATTACTAGGGCTTATGCCACCATGATTTTTAATCTTAATACTTTGTCCATTTGTTACACCTGCAGGAATAGTGATTCTAATATTTTTACCATTAATGGTCAGCGTTCTCTTATGGGTTTTGTAAATATCCATAAGATTGAGTTGAAGCTCTGCTCTTAAGTCCTGACCTCTATAAGACTGTCGTTGTTGTCTGCCACTGTCGAACATAGATTCAAAGTAATCTGAGAAATCCTCTTGGTTGTAGCTTTGTTGTCTGTAGTATGCGTCTTGTTGATGTTTACTTTGCTGTTTTTTTGCTTGTTCATAAGCTTCTGCGTTTTCCCAGTTTTCACCATATTGATCATATTTTTTACGATTCTCAGGATTGCTTAAAACCTCATTAGCCTCATTTAATTGCTTAAATTTAGTCTCGGCTTCTTTATCATTTGGGTTAAGATCAGGATGATATTTACGAGCCATTTTACGGTATGCCTTTTTAATATCATTTTCACTAGCATTTTTTTCTACACCTAATATTTTGTAGTAATCTATAAATTTCATGTGTGGTAGTCTATAGCTGGTTTAATTCTATTTCTAATTTATGAAGTATAATGAGTTCAGATTTATTGAGTTTTGAATAAGAGTATGCAATTGCTTTTGCAGTTTCTAGAATTAAACGACTCACTTGCTCATTATACAATTGTGGCTGTTCATTTTTATAGCTGACAAACGATTGATACATATCGTCTGTACTTTCATTAAAGAATTGAACACCTTCAAAAACAATCTCTATAAGATGTGCTGCATCACCACCCAAAATATCTGTCAATTCATCATATTGTAACCAGAATTTTTCGATATAAACTTTTAACGTTTTAAATTCTTCTGGGGCTATTTTTTTATCACAAAATGCCACGGCATAAAATAGCTTACCTAGATTATGATAAAATGATTCTGTAGTTTTAATATTTGGTTTCATAATCAATTGTTTTCTCAAATTTAAAAGTTGTTCAGGATGATAACTATGATTTATATCATGAGAGTTGATGGATTTTTATATCGTTAATAATGATGAGTTCATTCAATTTATTAGTGCTGTAAAAGCTTTATTAATTTATTAAATAAAACATTTCTTTTAATTGTATTTTTGAGATATGAAGTTTTTTGAAGAGAGTGTAGAAGAGGCTTTTCGTATCTTATTTGAAGGTGCGTCAGAAGGTATTGTTGTAGTAAATTCAGAACAGTTTATAGTGGCAACTAATTCTTCTGCAAGAGCAATTTTTGGATATGATAAGAATGAACTAGAAGGACAGCATCTTCATAAATTAATTCCTTCTTCATACCATAAAGAACATCATTCTCACTTCAATGGTTTTATGAAACACAGTCAGAAGCGAGAAATGGGTAAAGGTCGTGTACTCTACGGTATGCGTAAAGACGGTTCTCAGTTCCCAGTAGAAGCTGGTTTAAATCCTTTTTCTTTACATGATCATCACTACGTAATGGCTTTAGTCACTGATATTACTGTACGTAAAGCTCAAGAAAAACATATTGAAGATCTTAATAACCATTTAGAAGAGAAGATAGAAGAGCGTACCGATTCTTTAAATCAAGCTGTTAAATCGTTACAAGATGAAATTGTTTTAAGAAAAGAAGCAGAGAGAAGCGCAAATGAAGCCCTACAAAAAGAAAAAGAGCTGAATGAACTGAAAACTAAATTTTTATCTCTGGTTTCTCATGAGTTTAAAACACCTATTAGTGGTATTTTAACTTCGGCAACACTTGCATCAAAATATACTAAAGAAGAACATCAAGAAAAAAGAGTTAAACACCTTAATACTATTAAGAGTAAGGTGAAATATCTTAATACAATTATAGATGACTTTTTATCTATTGAAAGATTAGATACTGGTAAGACTAATTATAAAATAACATCATTTCCTTTAAGCAAGGTGCTTAATGAGGTGATCTATGATGCAAACGTCCATTTAAAAGATGAACAAAGTATCAATTATCCCAAAAATGCAGATGCTATAACAATAAAATTTGATGAGAAAATACTAGAACTATCATTAAGTAATCTTATTCATAATGCCGTAAAGTATTCTGGTGAAGGAACTATAGTAGATATAAAAGTTGTAGAAAAAATAAATTTTATAGAAATATTAATCATAGATCAAGGAATAGGAATACCAGAACATGAACAACGTTTTGTTTTTGATAGATATTTCAGAGCAGAAAATGTATTGCTTAATCCAGGTACTGGTATAGGTCTTAATATTGTGAAAAATCATTTGAAAAACTTAGGTGGCAACATCACTTTTCAAAGTAAAGAAAATGAAGGTTCTACCTTTGCTATAACTATTCCTACAAGTAAATAACATAATAATGAAAAAGATCTTAATTATAGAAGATGATGCCGCATTAAGGGAGAATACAGCCGAATTGCTTGAGCTGTCAGACTTTGATGTTATTACTGCGGCAAATGGTCGTTTAGGAATAGAACAAGCTCAAAAAAACAAACCCGATGTTATCGTTTGTGATATCATGATGCCAGAAGTAGATGGTTATGGTGTTTTAGAGGCTTTATCACTAGACGTGAGTACCAATCAAATCCCTTTTATATTCTTATCAGCTCGCACAGACCATAAAGAGGTACGTAAAGGAATGGATCTAGGAGCAGATGATTATCTAACAAAACCATTTGAAGAAGAAGAATTATTAAACGCTATAGAAACTCGATTAGCCAAAGCTGAAGTTTTTAAATCTTTATTAAATAATTTACCACAACCTTCAAATGATGAAGATCAATTGCGTAATCTAAATGAATTGAAAAATTTTTTTGATGATCATGGAGAAGAGCTTAGTTTTAAAAAAGGTGATGTAATCTATCAAGAAGGTTCACGTTCATTTAGAATTTACTTGATTACAAAAGGAGTGGTTAAAACATATCAAATCGATAAAAGTGGTAAGGAGTTAATTACTTCCTTATTTAAGGAAGATGAGTTTTTAGGGTTTACCTCTATATTAGATAATGTTGCTTATGAAGAATCTGCAGAGGCTCTTGAAGACGTGACTCTAGTTGGTGTCTCTAAATCTGTCCTTAAGGAAATACTAGATCACAGTAATAATTTATCAATGGAGTTGTTACAATTGTTATCTGATAATGTAGCTCATGTAAAAACACAACTTTTACAAATGGCTTATAGTTCAGTACGTAAAAAAACAGCTCAGACGATACTACAATTTGCTAGTGCTTTCAATAAACAAGCTCAAGAAGATATTTGTATCACTCGTAACGATCTAGCAAGTGTTGCAGGTATAGCTACAGAAAGTTTAATACGCACTTTATCTGGATTTAAAAAAGATGGGCTTATTGAAATAGAAGGACGCAGTATTAGAATTATCGATATTAATGGACTTGAAAAAGTAGAATAAATATCCGAAAACTGATTTTTATCATTATTTCATAGTTTCTAGCCCGATACATTTGTGAGCTCAAAGTAGTTTGCAATGAAGCACATTCTTATACCGGTAGATAATACAGATCCATCATGGACCGCTGCACATTGCACTATATCTATGTATCGTGATGCTGGAATTTGCTTTTATTTGTTGCCAGCTAGCTCTTTAAAGCCTATTGATGATGATGCGTCTAAGGCTCTAATAGCTACCAATTGTAATTTTAAAGAAAGAGTAGAGGCTTTAGAATTATTAATAGCACCACATCAAAAAATTATTGGTTTATCATTAGAAGGTAGTTTCATAACTCAAGTTAAAGAAGCTGTGCATGACAATGATATAGACCTTATAGTGTGTACAGATGTATTTCATGCAACTCACAATGGACAGATAGATGCCATTCATACTAAAGCTATTATCACACGCATAAAATGTCCTGTGTTGATTGTGCCGCATGATTTTAAATGTAAACCTCTAGAACAAGTTGTCTTACTGTCCGATTTTAATTTTACTCATCGGTCCAAGGCAACCAACACCATTACAGATTTTGTAGATCGTTCACAGACTCATCTCAATATATTACAATTACAGACCAGTAATGCTATTTTAACACAAAGTCAGGTAGAAAATAAGTCATTTCTCAAAACTGCTTTAGAGCAGTTTTCTTGTAGTTTCCATTCTGTGATAAATAAAACAATGGATGATGCATTACAACTTTTTGTAAGTATACATCAGGTGGAATTAGTTATACTATTTGCTAAAAACATCAATTTTCTTGAAAATATACTTTTCTCGTCCGAGCATTACCATGAACTCAATTATCGTAAAAAAGTTCCTTTTTTAATCATTCATGAATAACGGTTAACTGATTAATATCATAGTTTTTAAGTGTTGTAAATCATAGGTTTACGTAAATAAACACTATGATACTATGAAAGTTATAATCGTTCCTACAGATTTTTCAGAAAATGCTTTTAACGCGTTGCAGTGTGCTATACAGTATTTTGATAAGGAAGAAGCTAAGTTTGTAATTGTACATACCTATGATCTGCCTATGCAAGACGTACAGCTGGCGTGTGAAGAAAAGCTGGATCACTTATTAGAGCGAGTAGAGTATTTAACCTATAATCCGCATCACAGTTTTGAGACTCGCGCAATTGCAGGTAGTTTTATGACACAACTCAATAATCTGGTAGACTTACTGAATGCAGACTTAGTTGTTATGGGAACGCAAGGTAAAACTGCAGATCGCAAAAGAAATTTCGGTAGTAATACCTTACAGATCATTAAAAATGTTAGCTGTCCTGTTCTAGCCATACCACTCGAGTTAGAGTTTAAGAGTCCAGATAGTATTCTTTTCCCATCTGGACTGCAGGTACCTTTTAAAGATAGAGAACTAGACTTAATCAGCATGCTGGCACTATGTCATCGTTCTAAAGTGCATCTTTTACATATAGCACAGTTTGATCAATTATCTCAAAGGCAGATTGAAATTAAAAAAATATGGGAATCACGCTTTCGCGAAAGCGAGATAGAATATACCCGTCATGATTTAGGAGATGGAACCACAGTGATTAATAATTTTATCAGCAAACATGAGATTGATTTATTAGTACTTGTAAATTCTAAACATTCTTTCCTAGAGTCCTTTTTAAAAACACCAACTATCGATGCGTTAGGATTAAATCTTAAAATTCCTTTTTTAATTCTTCAAAATCTATCACGATAATATAACTAATTATGAAAAAGATTCTTTTACCCACAGATTTTTCCAAGGCATCCATCAACGCCATGGAGTATGCTGTGCAGTTATTTAAAAATGAAAAGTGCACTTTTTATGTTCTTAACACTTATGAGCCGGTAGCGCTTTATACTTCTACTACTTATGGAAATGATCCTGGTTTAGATTTAGAAATAGGAGAGCTATTTAAAAAGAAGTCTAAAAAACAGGTGCAAAAGGTCATCGATGAGGTGAGTTCAAAATATGAGGATGAACATCACCACTACAAAGGGATTTCAACATTTAATATGTTGAGTATTGAAGTTAATCAACTAATTAAAGATTATGATATCAAACTCATTATTATGGGGACAAATGGAGCTACTGGTCTTAAGGAAGTATTTATAGGCTCGCAAACCATGCATGTTATAAAAAATGCCAAAGTTCCCGTAATAGGTGTACCGCAAGGTTATCGTTTTAAACAGCCCAAGGAGATATTGTTTACCACGGATTATCACACAAATGAAAACCACATAGGTATCGAATTGCTTGAAGATATTTGCAATAAAAATATCTCCAGATTAATATTTTTAAATGCCTATGAAGGTAGTAGTTTGACACAGCAACAAGTTGCAAATATGGAGTCGTTAGACGTTTTTTTTAAACGTGATGCACACCTTACTCAAATAGCAAAAGATATGGATGTATTAGAGGCTATGGAAGATTTTCAATCTAAGCATGGTATCGATCTATTAGTTCTAGTTCACAATAAACACAACTTTTTTGAGAATTTATTGTTCAAACCTGTTGTTAAAAAAGTAGTTCATCATTCAGATGTGCCTTTCTTTATTTTACCTAACTAGAGCTGATTTTTATCATAGGTATATATATAAGTAAGGGATAGTTTTATCCACTAAAATAAGGACCATGGCATCTATTATCGTACCGACTGACTTTTCTGAAAATGCGTATAATGCGTTATTTTATGCGACACAATTATTTCCTGATGAAAATTGTACCATATATCTAGTACATTCTTATGAGGCGACCTTAAATGATAGCATTAGTAAAATGGATCCTGTGGCAAATGAAGCAATTACTGCAAAATTAAGATCAACGGTCCAAAGTCAACTAGAGCAATTGTCTCATCGAGTTCAACTAGACTGTGCGGGATACGACTTAAAGGTTGAATTGATGTACGCTGCATTACCTCTTAATGAGATTATTAATGATTTAATTGAAAATCTAGATGTTCAATTAGTAGTTATGGGCACTAAAGGAGCATCAGGATTAAAAGAAATTTTTATAGGAAGTCAAGCGGTAGATACCATTAAGAATATCAGCCCTATTCCGCTTTTTTTAATTCCTGAAAATTCGAACTATATTCATCCTAAAAATATAGCCTATGCTACTGATTTTAAGAAGAATACTCTACAAAATAACATTGATTTTTTAAAAAAGATAATAAAAGCAAATAACTCAAAATTACAATTAGTTCATTTTCATAATGAGTCAGATGTACAAAGAGAAGTTGAGCCACAATTCAATATTTTAAAAGAGCAATTAAATGATGTTGAGTTTACAACGCACTGGGTCTCTAGTAAACAATCTGTTGAGAGTGATCTCAATCAGTTTTGTAAAACACAAAATATTAATTTATTGACATTACTATTTCATAAGTATAGTTTTTTAAAGAGTGTTTTAAAAACCTCAACGGTAGAAAAAATAAGTTTCCATACTGATCTTCCATTACTTATTCTGCCGGAAGAGGTCTGATAATTATCATAGTTATTCTTCTCTCAAATATCTAGATTTATGAAGTAATATAAAGTAATAAGCTATGAAAAAGAAAATCTTAATACCTACCGATTTTTCAAAGAACGCATGGAATGCCATTACCTATGCTGCAGACCTGTTTAAAAATAAAGAATGCAGTTTTTTCTTGCTCAATGCCTACAATGCTACAATGCATAGTAGAGGACATTTAATGAAGGATAAAGCAGAAATGCTTTCTTTTGAGACAGAAAAAAATAAGTCAGCTAGTGGTTTAGCAAATATATTAGAGATGTTAGATTTTAGAGGTCTTAATGAAATGCATGAATATCATATAGTATCTGTAAAAGATGATCCATTAAGTGCTATTCAATCAACCATTGAAAAGAAAGATATTGAGTTGGTTGTTATGGGGACAAAAGGTGCTAGTAATTATGAGAATAAACTCTTTGGTAGTAATACTATAAATGTGATGGAAAATTTGCGTAGTTCACCTATTCTTGGAATTCCATTAAACGCCAGGTTAGTACATATTAAAGAAATTGTGATTCCGACTAGTTTTAAAACGCATTACAAAAGAAGAGAACTAGTTCATCTTGTCGAGATAGCACAGTTGCAAGATGCAAATATTTGCGTTTTACACGTTAATGATCATCCAGAACTAACCGTTGAACAACAAGAGAATAAACAATTGCTAGAAGATTGTTTTGAGGATGCTTCTTTTAGTCTACATCACATCGGCGGTTCAGATGTTAATAGTAGTGTTAAACGATTTGTAGAAAGTCGTGGAAGTGATATGGTGTCTTTTATCAATAGAAAACATTCGTTTTTAGATTCTATATTTTCTACACCAATGGTAGAAGAATTAGGGATGTTTAGTAAAGTGCCTTTATTGGTAATGCATGATTCAAAGTATTAAATCGTGGAATAAAATGTATTTGCGAGAGCATTTTTGTATTTATTTAAAAACTTATCATGAGAAATTCAATATATGCTATAGCGATTTTAGTCTTTGGACTTGTGAGTTGTTCTGACTCTGAATTAGTAGAAAACTGGAAAAATCCTGAAGTTGAAACTTTTCAAGCGCAAAAAGTACTTGTACTTGCCATATCCAATGATGTTGAAAACAGACAGTATTTTGAAAACCGTGTGGTTCAACAGCTCATAAATAAAGGAGTAAACGCTATAAATAGCGATAATTTTTTTGACAATAATTTTACCCAAAGACCTCAAACGGAGAATGAAGTAAAGGCTCTGGAAGATTTATTGTTACATGATGGTTATGATGCAATATTAGTTTCTAAAGTTATAGGAGCAGAGGATAAGGTTACGTTGATTAAATCTTATCAGAATTTTAATAAAACGTTTGAGACTTTTAATGAAGATTATTATTCAAACCAAGGCTTATTTGATCAAAACGAGCAATTAGAAAGTTATGTAGTTTATCATGCTGAAAGTGTACTATATTGTATCTGTCCAGAAAAAGAGCGACAAGTGATATGGCGAACATCTATTGACGTTACAAAACTTGATTCCAAAAAGAAAGCCATTAAAGATTATTGTAAAATGTTGATGTGGTCTCTTGAAAATCAAGAATTGTTGATCACTAATTCAAAATCTTAATCGAGAACTCAATTGTTTTTTGTTGAACACAATAAGAACTTTGATTAAAAAATAAAACCCCAATAATCAAAGATTATTGGGGTTTTTGCGGAGAAGAAGGGATTCGAACCCCTGGAGGTGTGACCCTCGCTGGTTTTCAAGACCAGTGCATTCGACCACTCTGCCACTTCTCCAGTCGATAAACAAAAATGTTTTTGCTTAAGCGGTTGCAAATATATAATTATTCTTTGTTTAATGAAAATTTGACACAAAAAAAATCTACTTTTTTTAAGTAGATTTTATAAGTGCGTTAAGATTGTGTTTTTAACTCATCTCTAGGTTGATGATGTTCTTTTTTATCTTTTACTTGATGATTAATTTTCTTGCCATGTGTTTCTTCTAAATTAATGGCTTGTTCTCTTTTGCTTGTTTTTGCTGTCTTCGATGTTTTCATTTTTTATTTTTTATTTTAAGATAAAAAATATTCTAATCGTTGACAAATAACTTAACAAGCTTTAACTGAATCATTTTCCTTTTATTTAATTTTTAAGAAAAATGGTCCGTTAGTTTAATTGTTTGTCATGACTAGGGCTGCTACTTCCTGTTATAGGAATAGATTTCCCACTATAAGTAGGGCTTTTTTCAATGTTTAATTCAATCCAAGCTTTAATATTTGCTAGCCATTCTCTACGAGTGAAATGCGCGTTTCCTGGATACTCTCGATTGTCGGCAATATATCCTTGTAGTTCTAATCCCATTTTTTTACCTACATATATGGCGCGTGGTAAATGAAATTTTTGAGTTATCACAATTGCTTTTTCTACTTGAAATACCTCTCGTGCTCTAAACATGCTGTCGTAAGTGTCAAAACCAGCATGATCCAAAAATATATCCTCATTAGGTACACCTTTATCGTTTAAATAACGTCGCATAGCATTCACCTCATCGTACTCTTTTTGCCCATGATCACCGCTTAATAAAAACTTTTTGATTGTACCATTGTGATATAATTCAAATGCCTTGTCAACGCGGTCTTGTAGAATAGGAGAGAGACTTTTATCTGGTCGTACACTAGCGCCTAGTACTAAGCCTACATAAGTAGGCTCTAAATCATTTGCGTTTTCAAAAATCAAATCACGACTAGATCTGTTTACATGAAACTGTAAGATAATTACAAGTAGGACTAGCCCTAAAATTGTAAAAACGGTAAGATTTAGAAATTTACGCATTTAACAAATAGGAGTTGGATTCTTATCATCATCTATGGCGACAAAGGTAAAGTTCCCTGTAACCACTTTTTCACGTTTATAACTATACATATCCTCCATAAACATGCTTACCTCAACATTACAACTAGTATTACCCACGCGGCTTATACGCGCTACAAGTTCAACAATGGAGCCTTGAGGAATAGGTTTTTTAAAGTCAATTTGATCGGTACTTATGGTAACAACTTTCTTTCTAGAAAAACGAGTAGCACATATAAATGATGCTTCATCCATCATGTGTAAAGCAGTTCCACCAAAAAGAGTGTCGTAGTGATTTGTAGTATTTGGAAAAACGGCTTTGAAAATTCTCGTTTCAGAGTCATTAATACGTTTTTCTGTGTCGGTCATAAATTTCCTTTATTGAATAATTAACGAGCTAAGAGATTGAAGGTCTTACCTTTGTTTATAGTTATTTTGAACTTTGATTTTTCGCTTTCGCGAAAGCGAATATATAATAACTCGACTACCTTACAAAGATAACGTTTCCAACCTATGAAAAGTATAGATAATTTACAATGGCGCTATGCCACAAAGAAGTTTGATTGTCAAAAGACATTAACTACTGATCAGATAGATACACTAGTTCAAGCATTTAACTTAACTGCAACTTCTTATGGTTTACAGCCTTGTAGAATGATTGTAGTACAGAATCAAAAAATAAAAAACGCGATGGTTGAAAAAGCTTTTGGCCAGAAACAAGTTGCTGATTGTAGCGCTGTGTTAGTTTTATGTACTAAACATGTTGATGTTGAATATGTAAATGAATATTTTGAACTTGTAAAAAAGATACGCAGTACACCAGATGAAGTTTTAAAACCGTTTAAGAATCAACTTACCCAATCTTTTTCAGAAAAACAAAAGGTTGAAGTAGAACAGTGGTCTAAAAACCAAGCTTATATAGCATTAGGTAATTTAATGACTGTTTGTGCGCAAGAACGTATAGACTCATGTCCTATGGAAGGTTTTTTACCAGAGCAAATCGATGAATTACTAGATCTTCAAAAACAAGGTCTTAAATCTGTATTACTGCTGCCAGTAGGTTACCGTGCAAAGGATGACGTGTTTTCTAAAATGGAAAAAGTAAGACGCCCACAACAAGAAATGGTACAATACGTTTAGATTATGGCAAGATTGTTGACCTAGTGTAAATAATCTTATTATTTTTGATACTATAAACCTAGTTACTATGAAAATGTATTCCCTTTTATTGATTCTTCTTTTTACTGGATTAGTGAATGCTCAAGAGTCTTTTGAAGAAAATGTTCAAGATGTCGAATCTATTGAAGAAGTAGAGATTAACTGGTTTACAGATTTTAAAACAGCTAAAGCTGCTGCAAAAAAGCAAAAAAAGCCTATGCTCGTTTATTTTACTGGTAGCGACTGGTGCAAACCTTGTGTAAAGCTTAAAAAGGATTTTTTTAATACACCCCAATTTGCTGAAGCTTCAGAGGATTATATCGTTGTAATGCTTGATATTCCTTATCGTGATGATATAATCTCGTTAGAGCAAAAGAAAATAAATAAGGAAATGCAAAAAAAGTTGAGAGTTAGTAAATTCCCAACATTACTCGCTTTAGATCATAACGGACGTGAACGCAATAGAATGGAACGTTATAGCTTCCCAGATCCACAATATTATTGGGAATTTATGAATAATAATGAGAGGCTTTTCGGCCTTTAAGAGATATCTATTTAAGGATTCTCAACAACAGTGTATTCTATCTCAAATTTTTCTGAAACCCTGAAATATCCGTAAGGAAAATTTTCAGGGTTTACTGTATTAATAATATTTCCTCTTACGGTTGCTGGTTGTGTATCAAATGGGCCACCGCCACCATCTGCAGTTTGTTGAATAAGCGTGTCGTAAAATGTAAAACCTCTGCGGTCAATACCTTTTATGGTTAAGGTAATTATAGTGCCGGTTGGTAAATCTTCCATGAAAAACGCCGTCAGAGCTTCATTTCCATCAGAGAATTCATCATCTGATATGTCAACTTCAGTATTATACGCATCAATATATTCAAATAAATAATAGTTTTCTTCACCTGGTGGATCGTTAAAATAGCCTGTGATCTCAGTAAAATCACCAAAACCTGTAATTTCTGACTGCTCTACTCTAGAATATGGAACGGTGCTAATAAACTCTTGTGTTGCCGTGTAGATGTCATCTCCATCAATAACGGTTAAAACGTAAGATTCACCATCTTGTATATTTAAAGTTACATTTTTATATAATCCTGGATTAGTCAATATGAAAGTATGATCAGTTCCAGAAGGATCAGTAACAATCACACTAGCATCGTCTACAAAAAGAATTTCTTCTTGATAAAATGCGCTACTACGAGTTAGTAGAACAGTAGCTTCAGTAAATCCATCTTCTTGCAATTCAAGAGCTGCATCTATCACTAATCTAGGCGCAGCATTATTGAGATCTAGTTCAATAACATCTTCACAAGAAATTATGCAAATGGAAACTACTAATAAGGTAAATATCTTTTTCATCATCTTAAAATTTGAAATTGTAAGTAACAGCAGGTACTAATCCAAAAATTGATAGTCTCGTTGCTTCATTACGATTAGTATCTTCATTTTGTGCAAAGCTTATGCTGGCTGCATTTCTTCTATTATAAGCATTATAAATACTGAAAACCCAGCTGCCTTGCCATCCTTTTGTTTTGTCTGGTTTAGGAATGTATGTAGCACTTAAATCTAGTCGATGCACGATAGGCAGTCGACTGCTGTTACGTGCCTCATAAGTAGGTATAAATAAGCCATCGAACTCATATTGCCCGTTAGGATAAGTGATAGGTTGTCCTGTTTGTAGAGTAAAATTAGCGCCAAAGCTCCACTTGTTATTTAATTCATAGTTACCCGTTATGGTTAAATCATGTGTTTTATCCCAGGCAGCGTTGTACCATTCACCATTATTAATTCCAGTTTCTTCAGGTGTGCGGCCTGGTGTGCGTTGTTCACTACGTGATAAAGTATAAGCAATCCAACCTTGTAATTTACCTTTGTTTTTTCTAAAGAGAAGCTCTAGACCGTAAGCTCTAGCCTCACCTTTTAATAATATTTGTTCTACGGCATCATTAGCTATAAGATTTGCACCATCTATATAATCCAGTCGATTATCAACTGTTTTATAAAAAACTTCTGTCTCTAAAGAATAGTTACCTATGTTCTTAAAAAATCCAGCAGCAATTTGATCTCCTTTTTGCGGTTCAATAAAAGTGCCGCTAGGAGCATAGAGATCAAATGGAGTAGGAGCATTAGTATTAGAAATAAGATGTATATATTGATTAATGCGCTGGTAGCTCGCTTTAAAGCTAGTATTGTTGTCTAAAGAGTAGGCAATAGAGAATCGAGGTTCAAGATTTGCAAATGTTTTTAAAGTCGTGCCTCTACTAGCGTTTGTAGTTTCTATAGGGTCTACAGATTCATAGATTTGTAATTCTTCATTAAAGACTATAGGTTGATTGTTTTCATATATATTAATATTGTTCTGACCTAGACGATTAAAGGTGCTTAATCTTAAACCAGCATTAATATTGATATTGTCTGTTATTTCAAACTCTCCATCAACATAAACTCCATTTTCCCAAGCATACTTTTTTGTAAGTTGTCTCTCATTTATAGGGCTTGTGGCTGTTGTAGGTGTGATAAGTCCTGGATCAAATTCATAATAGATAGAATTAATCCCATACCTCATTTTAGTTTTATCATTGACATAATGTGTCAAATCATATTTTGCATTAAGATTGGTAATTCCACTACTGAATTCAAATTCTACAAAATCTAATTCAAGGCCATAATTATAATCTGAATAAATCAAAGAGGTATTTGCAAACCATTTATTATTAAAGGTATGATTCCATCTCGCGTTTACAAAAGAGTTTCCAAAGGTGTTACCGAACAGATTGTTCACCTTAAATACATCTCTACCAAAGTAAGAGGACACATAAAGTCTATTATTGTCGTTTAATGTAAAGCTTAATTTTGCATTTAAATCATAAAAGTAAGCCACGTTATCTATGTCAAATAAAGGTAAGAATAGATGGGCATAACTACTGCGACCACCGATAAGAAACGATGATTTGCCTTTCTCAATAGGACCTTCAAGCAATAATCTACTAGCCACTAGACCTACACCACCAGTAGCACTCAGTTTATTCTTATTACCATCACGTTGATAGATGTCTAGTACACTAGATACACGTCCACCATAGCGTGCAGGTATTCCTCCTTTATATAATTTTAAGTCTTTTATAGCATCTGGATTGAAAACAGAAAAGAAGCCAAACAAGTGATCACTACCATATAATGTTGCCTCATCTAGTAAAACTAAATTTTGATCTGCGGCACCACCACGTACATTAAATCCAGAGGCACCTTCGCCAGCATTAGTCACTCCAGGTAAAAGAACTAATGACTTTACAATATCTGTCTCGCCCAGTACAACAGGTATTTTTTTAATAGTTTCTATAGAAAGTGCATTCGTACTCATTTGTGGCGATTTAGTACTCAATCTTTCTACATCAGCCTTAATAACTATAGCGTCTAGCTGCTCGTCAGAGTCTGCCATCTCAATATTGATTTGTGTATCACTATTTAAAACGACTTCCTTTAAAATATTTTTATAACCTATAAAACTGTAAACGACTTGATAAGTTCCTGCCGGTAGCGTGATAGAATAAAACCCATATTCATTACTCGAGGTTCCTGCGCTCAATTCTGGGATTAATATATTGACACCTATCATGGTCTCGCCGTTGCTTACCTCACTGATGGTACCTGATAGGGTGAATTTTTCTGATTGCGCTTTCGCGAAAGCGAAATTCAATAAAATTATTGCACTTAATAATCGTTTAATCATAAGAAATATTCTAGTCTGTCTAAGTAACGGACAATAGATTAATTTGTTACAAATTTAAATGGAAACCATCTTGTAAGACTTTAATTAACGACATCTTAACTGCAATATTAATTTAAGTTCGTATGCGGTGATTTTGTGCTATAATCGTAAATTTGTGGTAAACCCAAGTAATGAATAACACTGACTTTTCTCAAAATATAAAGCTGCCGGTAGTAGCAGCACCTATGTTCTTAATCTCTGGTCCTGAACTAGTAATAGCCTGTTGTAAAAATGGTATCGTAGGAACTTTTCCCGCACTAAATCAGCGTACGACAGAAGGTTTTGAAGAATGGGTAGTACAAATTAAAACTGAACTCGATCAATGGGAGAAAGAAACAGGTAAGAAAGCGGCTCCTTTTGGAGTTAACCTCATTGTTCATGGTAGTAATCCTCGTGTGCAGGCAGATTTAATGGTGTGCATGAAGCATAAGGTACCTTTAATAATTACCTCTTTAGGTGCTGTAAAGGATCTAGTAGATGCGGTGCACTCTTATGGTGGTTTAGTGTTTCACGATGTTATTAAAAAGCGTCATGCAGAAAAAGCTGCAGAGGCTGGTGTGGACGGACTGATATTGGTTTGTGCTGGTGCAGGTGGTCATGCAGGAACTTTAAATCCTATGCCATTTATTAGAGAAGTGCGCAGTTTCTTTAAAGGAACCATCTTACTGTCTGGTGCGATGAGTAGTGGACAAGATGTGGCTAGTGCCTTACAAATGGGTGCAGATTATGCTTACATGGGTACCCGTTTTATTAATACAGATGAGTCTAAAGCAACAGATGAGTATCGAGATATGATCATAGATGCTGGATCAAGTGATATTGTTTATACAGCTGCTATATCTGGTGTAAGTGCTAATTTTTTAGGAGCTAGTTTAAATGCAGCAGGTATTACTGAAGAGCAACTTAAAGCCACTGGTAAAATAGATTTTGGTAAAGAAATGGATACAGAGGCAAAAGCCTGGAAAACTATATGGAGTGCCGGACAAGGGTCTGCTACAATTAACGATACCGTACCTGCAACAGATTTGATTAATCGTATGAAGACTGAATTCAAAGATGCCATAGAGATGCAAAAGAAAAATCTAGAACGATACTCTTAATAGAGATTATAATTTTTTTAAAAAGCCTTTTATTGTTAAGATAAGAGGCTTTTTACATCATAAGGATGTTTAAAATTTCGCTTTCGCGAAAGCGTCAACCACATCATCCTACAAGAACGTATAATTAAAGCATATTATTCAAAGACCTATTACCTTTGCCACCTATGAGTACACTGGTTCAGATTCAAGTTTTACCACATCATCTAGAGGATGAAGATCACATACTGGAAAAGGTTTTCCAAAAGGTTGATTTTTCTATGAATGATGTCTCTCAATGGTCCATTAGAAAGCGCAGTATTGATGCTAGACAACGCCGTGTCCTTTATAATCTACAGATTGAATTATGGTTGAATGGAGACGAGAAACCTGTACGCGAGCCATATAAAATAAGTGATATAAGTAATAAGCCTTCGGTAGCCATCATAGGGGCTGGACCTGCTGGATTATATGCCGCATTGCGAGCAATAGAAGGTGGTTTAAAGCCTGTTATTTATGAAAGAGGTAAAGATGTGCGTTCTAGACGTCGAGATCTAGCAGCTATAAATAAAGAGCATATCGTTAATCCAGAGTCTAATTATTGTTTTGGTGAAGGCGGCGCAGGAACTTACAGTGATGGAAAGCTTTATACCCGATCTAAAAAACGTGGTAATGTATTGAAAGCGATGGAGTGGTTTGTTGATTTTGGTGCAACACCAGATATTTTAGTTGATGCTCATCCACATATAGGAACTAATAAGTTGCCACAAATAATTACCGCAATGCGTGAGGCTATTATAGAGGCAGGTGGCGAAGTGAGGTTTAATGAGAAACTCACAGATTTAAAACATGAGAACGGACAGGTTACCTCAATTCAGATAAATAATAGTGTCTGGTATGATTATAATCAGGTGATATTAGCAACTGGACATAGTGCTAGAGATATTTTTTACTTATTACATAATCGTGGTATTAAAGTAGAAGCAAAGCCGTTTGCAATAGGTGTGCGTATTGAGCACTCACAATCTTTAATAGATCAGATCCAATATCATGGCGATGATCAAAATCCATATTTGCCGCCAGCCAGTTATAGTTTAGTAGAACAGGTCGATGGATTAGGTGTGTATTCTTTTTGTATGTGTCCTGGTGGTATTATTGCGCCATGTGCTACTGATATTGAAGAGGTTGTTACTAATGGTTGGAGTCCTAGTAAACGCAATAATCCATATTCTAATAGTGGAATTGTTGTAAGTGTATCACCTCAAGATTTACCTAATTATAAAGAGAACGATCCTTTTGTCTGTCTGGAATTTCAAAAGAAGGTAGAATATGATTGCTGGGTCGCTGCTGGTAAAACACAAAAGGTTCCAGCACAACGCATGACCGATTTTATAGCTGGTAAGGTTTCTACTGATTTTCCTAAAACATCTTATCAACCAGGTTTAACGGCTGTCGATTTAAATGAAGTCTTGCCAGATATGCTGGCAAGTAGATTAAGAAAAGCTTTTGTAGCTTTCGGTCATAAGATGAAAGGATATTTAACTACCGAAGCTGTATTGCATGCGCCTGAAAGTAGGACATCATCACCAGTTAAAATACCAAGGGATGATTTTTCCCTTGAGCATATTGAAATTAAAGGTATATATCCATGTGCAGAAGGTGCTGGATATGCCGGCGGTATTATAAGTGCGGCGATCGATGGAATTAACTGTATGGATCGTATCATTGAAAAATACAACTAATAATTATGGGAGGAATGATTTACTTTCCATCCAACTAAAGTGTTTTTTAATAATTTCTATTTTGTTTTCTTTAACATATTGAGCTAAGGCAAGTGCTGCCGGAGACTGTTTTTTTGATGATAACCAGATCAAATTCCAGTTAGTTATTATTGGTAAGTTTTTAATAGGTATAATTTGTACTTCTTTGTTTTTGAGTTCGTTTTTAATTCCTATAATAGGCATTATAGAATAACCTAGTCCTGCTATAACAGCTTGTTTTACAGCTTCGTTAGAAACTAGTTCAATTTTTTTATGATTTGTGAATTTTTGTTGGTCTAAGAAGCTTTCCATAGCCTGTCTGGTGGCAGATCCTTTTTCTCTATAGATAAGTTTCAACTTTTTAAATTCTTGAGTACTCATCTGCATGCCGGACTTACTAGGGTTGTCTTTTCCTAATAAAAAAAGTTCATTACGCATAAGCTCAATACGGCTAATCTTTAAATGATCAGGAAGTACAGATACCATGGCAAAATCAACTGTATTTTCCTCAATACTTTTGATTACTTCACTTTTATTAGTAACATTCATTGTTAGGTCAATTCCTGGATATTTTTTCAAAAAATCTGAGAGAAAATAGGGCGTCACATATTTACCTGTAGACACTACTGATATGTTAAGTTTGCCAGCGACTTTACCTTCATAAGCTGCAGATTTATATGTAATCGTAGCTACTTGCTCAAGGATATTCTCTGCGGTATCAGCAATTTCTTTTCCAAATTCGGTAATGTGGATTTTACGACCTAAATATTCTGTAAGCGGTAATGGGAATTGATCTTGAAATTTTTTGAGTTGTATAGAAACTGCAGGTTGAGTAAGGTTTAATTCTTCGGCAGCTTTAGTAATACTTTTTAATTGGGAAATTTTAAAGAATATCTCTAGTTGGTGAAGTGTATAATGCATAAATATTACTTATGTATATGATAAAAATTATAAATATAAATTTATATAAAAGATAATTCAACTTTGCAGCAGCTTTTATTAAAAGTGATTTAACCTTTAAATATTTTATAATGCAAGAATTACAAATTGACTTAATCGACGGAAATTTTAAGGCATCAGACGCTATGGAAATTATTACTTCAGTTCTAGACAAGAAGATGAATTTTCACAAATTACAACGACTGGCAAAAACAGAAAGAGATCACGCAGATCCATGCACATTTGAAAACGAGCGTATTGCAGCTTTACAATCAGAAAAGGATAAGGCGATATCTTTTCTTGGACCTATGATTAAAGGAAGTGAAACTTTATCAATCAAAAGTGAGATTAAAATCAATAAAAACTAATTAATTCTCTAAGAATATAATTATGGATTTACATCTATTATTTGATAACCTAAGTAACCCAGCTTTATTATTTTTCTTTTTAGGGATTATAGCGGTTCAACTTAAGAGTGATCTTAAAATTCCTGAGAATTCCTCAAAATTTATTTCTCTTTATCTACTGTTAGCGATAGGATTTAAAGGTGGACAAGAATTGTCACATAGCGAATTTGATATGGAAATTGTCTGGTCTTTATTATTCGGTGTTTTACTTGCTATTGTTGTTCCTATTTATGCTTATTTCATTTTGCGTCGTAAGATGAATGTCTATAATTCTGGAGCAATTGCAGCAGCATATGGATCTGTAAGTGCAGTTACTTTTGTTACGGCTATCTCTTTTTTAGAGATGGAACAAATGGATTTCAGTGGGCATATGGTTGCTGTAATGGCACTTATGGAAGCTCCTTCCATTATGGTAGGCCTTTTATTAATTTCTCTATTTAATAAAGATAAATCAGATAAGGTCTCTACAAAAACGGTGTTGCATCATGCACTCACTAATGGTAGTGTAATCCTAATAATAGGTAGTTTAGTAATAGGCCTGTGCAAGTGAGGCTCAAGCCGAAGGAATTAAACCTTTTACGACCGATTTGTTTAAAGGATTTCTTGCTGTATTCTTATTAGATGTGGGAATCACCAGTGGAAGAAAATTGTCAACCTTTTTAAAGAAAGGATGGTTTGCGGTTGCTTTTGCAATTATTATACCTATTGTTAATGGGATTATCGTGGCGGTAGTAAGTGGGCTTTTTGTGACAGAAACAGGAGACCGTTTATTGTTTTCTATTCTAGCGGCTAGCGCATCGTACATTGCGGTACCAGCCGCTATGAAATTAGCTGCACCTAAAGCTAATCCTAGTCTTTATATACCGATGGCACTTGCTATAACGTTTCCTTTCAACATTACTTTTGGAATGCCATTATACCTTAATGTAATACAGTCATTTTTAACCTAGCAAAATGAGTAAAGAGATTGAGATTTTTTAATCTCTTTACTTATTTGATTTGTTTTTAAAACACTAGGTCTATTGAGTGTACAGGTTGATGATTATCAGTCTCAAAAAGTTTAGAGTAATCTGATATATCGTCGATACCTTCTAATTTACATAATATGGTAATGGTGGCACACAACCCTTCAAACTGAATCACCTGGCTTTTTGGGTCCTTAGGTTTAAAATGATGATGTCTTAATGGTAATTGATAGCCGCAACCTTGTAAAAAAGCGTGTTCAATACGCAATAGTTCCGAAGGTAAGTAACCATTAAAACGTTTTCCTAGTTTCTCATTGACTAAGCCTACATAATTAAGCTTTACAGAACCGTGATCATCAGATAGATGTTTCCAGAAATCCTTATTGTCGCAAATATTACCTACTGCACAATGACATGCACATTCTGGATGCAAGGTTCCATCATGAAAAGCTTTATATAATTTAGTGATGCTGCTTTCAAGTCTGTTTTTAATACTCATAGTTTACTTAGTATATAAATTAAGTAGGATGTTCTTCATTCACCTTACTAATATAATTCATTAGTATTATTTTATTGAAAATTTCAAAAATGCCACTGTTTGTGTATGTTTATGGTGGCAATATCATTCTGAAAAGGGTAAACGATAGTTTTATTGTATAGATTATAACTAGTATAGACTTAAGTTTGTCCTTATTAAGTTTATCATTATATTATTATGAAGCAAAAGGTAGTTACTATAGGAGAAGTCTTGATGAGACTTACCGTTCCAGATTATAAAAGATTATTTCAAACAGTTAATTTTGATGTCACTTTTGGTGGTTCAGAGGCAAATGTTGGAGTTTCTTTAGCCCATTTTGGTTTGAATAGTACACATATAACGGCCTTACCAGATCATAATTTAGGAGAACGTGTAGAGCGTTTTTTAAAACTTAATGGCGTGAGCGGTGAAGGCATCGTGCGCAAAGAAGGCCGTCTAGGTGTATACTATCTAGAAACAGGAGCGATGCAGCGTCCATCGCGTATTGTCTATGATCGATTTGATAGCACCTTTGTACATCTTAAAGAAGATGAGGTTAATTGGGAAGTCGTTTTTAAAGACGCATCATGGTTTCATTATAGCGGTATCACACCAGCAATTTCTCAAAATGCTGCAGACATTACACTTAGAGCATTAAAAGAGGCTAAGAAAAGAGGTGTTACTACAAGTGGAGATATTAACTATAGGCGTAATTTATGGCAATATGGTAAACAACCACTAGATATCATGCCAGGATTAGTAGAGTTAACAGATGTGGTAATAGGTGGAAGAGTGGATCTAGAAAACTGTCTAGGTATACAAGATGAAGACTGGCAAGCTAACTGTGATAAGGTGCTCAAAAAATATCCTCATATTAAAGCTTTCTCAAAAACCGTACGTAATGCTATGACTGCATCTCGTAATGAGCTATCTGGATTGTTATATACAGATGGTAAGTTATACACGTCTAAGAATTATGACATGAAAAACATCGTGGATCGCATAGGTGGTGGAGATGCTTTTATGGCAGGATTAATCTATGGTTTTTTAAATTTAGATCCACAAGAAACGGTAGAATTTGGTGTAGCGGCATCTGTTTTAAAACACAGTACAATAGGAGATGTCAATTTAAGTAGTAAAGAAGAAGTAGAAGAACTAGTAAAAGGCAATAACGTTGGTAGATTATTAAGATAATGGATATTACTCAATTTATACAATTAACAAAATCGCACAAAATTGTACCGGTTTTCTTTCATCAAGACGCAGCCGTAGTTATAAATACAATTGAAGCCTCATATAAAGGTGGCGTTCGCATATTTGAATTTGTCAATCGCGGTCTTAATGGTCTTGAAACTTTCAAGACCATAATACCTTATTTTAATAAATATGAAGATTTGGTTGTAGGTGTAGGTACTATTTATGACTCAAAAACAGCTGCTCAATTTGTCGAGGCTGGTGCTCAATTTATCGTTTCACCAGGTTTAGTACCTGAGTTAGCCAACTATTGTGTTCAAAATAATATAGCTTATATACCTGGAATTGCTACGATCACAGAGGCTACAACCGCAATGCATTTAGGTTGTGAGATGATTAAAATATTCCCTGCAAATGTTATAGGTTCCGCTTTCGCGAAAGCGGTTAAATCAGTCCTTCCTCAACTAGCTATTATGCCTACAGGTGGAATTAACCCTACAGAAAATGGTTTAAGTGAATGGTTCAATGCTGGAGTTAATTGTGTGGGAATGGGAAGTCAGTTATTTGATAAACTCAAAATCAATAATGGTGATTTTAAAGGATTGGAACTAGATATAGAGAAAGCAGTGGAAACAGCATTAAAGCTTCAATCTTAACCACTTTATTAACAAATTAGCATTTTAAGTTGTTAAAATTGATCATTATGAAAATTTAACAATCATATTATTTGGAAATATCTATGATATCACTTTAATTTGGGCAACCAGATTGGTGAACCAATTCGTTTAAGGATAGTTTTATGATAGAACATGGTCTCAAATTAGTAATTCCAGAGCAGGAATACGAAATCGATGTAGCTCCTGAAAGCGATGTGGTTAGTGAAATACGTGCACTGATAAAAAAGCATAATTTAGGTGCTGGTGATAAATTACCATCTGAGAGAAAATTATCAGAAAAACTAGGTGTAAGTCGTAACCAGATTAGAGCTGGAATTCAAAAATTAGAATTTTATGGAATTATAGAAACACTTCCACAAAGTGGTTCTATGATCACAGGGATAGGAGTTCCTTCCATGAATACAATGATGACAGATGTTCTAGATTTAGAAACTCCAGATTTTAGTGCACTAGTTGAGACTCGAGTTATTATAGAATCTCAAGCAGTTCAACTAGCAGCTGCTAGGTGTTCTGATGAATCATTAAGAGAATTAGAAAAGGTTCATCAAAACTTTGTCGACTGTATTACAAATGGATTACCGTCATTAATCGAAGATATGAAGTTTCACTTAGCTATAGTAAAAGCAAGTGAAAACACAGTTTTATATGGTTTAATGAAAATCATTGTGCCAGATATTATAGGACACTTTAATAAAGAAGATATCTGTGACCGTACGCAAGCTATTAAACTAGTAAGCGAGCACACCGATATCGTAGAAGCTATTAAAAACAAAAAAAGTGATGATGCTCTTGAAGCTTTAAATATTCACTTTGCTGCATTGCGCAAATACACAAAAAAGTAATAAAAAAATAGCACGAGCTGCCACTCGTGCTATTTACATAAAGTAATAATAATTAATAAAAGAGTAGAACTCTTTCACTTTGTAAAAATAGATAGTCTTAGGGGATTTAGCTCTTAAGTATCTGTCAAATTTGACACTATTTGCATGGGTGAGGATTTCTGTGAAACAAAATGTTTTTATGAGAAAAATTCTTTTCATCATCTGTCTATTTATTTTACCAGCTATTTCTATAGCTCAAGACTTAAAAGAGGTTACTGGGACAGTGACTTCAGGTGCAGACTTAGAACCTATTCTGGGTGCTACCATTCAAATTTTGAATACCAATAGAGCATCTGTTACAGACTTGGACGGTAAGTTTACCATTCAGGCAAAACCAGATGATGTTCTAGTTGTAAGTTCTTTAGGTTTTAAAACAGTTAATGTTCTTGTAGGTGATAAGAACTTTTTTGAAGTCATTATGCAAGAAGATCAAGAGACGTTAGATCAAGTAATTGTTGTGGCTTATGGAAAATCTTCAAAGAGTAACTTAACAAATTCTGTTGCTCAACTTAAAAATGAAAACTTAGATGATCTCTCATACTCTGGTGTTGCAGATGCCTTAAAAGGTAAGCTTGCAGGTGTTCAAATAACAAATACATCTGGTCAAGTAGGTGAGGCACCACAAATTAGTATACGTGGGCTTTCTTCAATTACAGCTAGTAGTAGTCCTTTAATAGTGGTAGATGGTTTCCCGATTGAAGATGCGTTAGAGTTTATTAACCCTAGTTCTATTAAATCTATAGAGGTTCTTAAAGACGCTAGTTCTGCTGCTCTATATGGGTCTCGTGGAGCTAATGGAGTTATTCTAGTAACTACAAAGGATGGTGATGGTGAACCTAGCTTTAGCTTTAAAGCGTTTACAGGTGTAAAATCTGTATTGCGTTTACCGGATTTATTAAATACCACTGAATTTACAGACTTTACACGTAATGAACGTCAACTGGCAGAAAATGCAAATGCGATTAACGAGAATCGTGATCCAGCGGTAATAGGTTATTCTAACTTAGAAATAGCTAGACGTATATTAGCTCAAAATACAAGTGCCAGTGGAAATGGTACGGACTGGTTAGAAGAGGCAAAAAGAGAAGATGTTACTATACAGAATTATCAATTTGATGTCGGTGGTGGTAGTAGACTTACCAAATATTATTTCTCAGGTCAGTTTGTACAGGATGAAGGATTAGTAAAAGATAATGAGTATCGAGCTTTAAATCTTCAAGCTAGATTCAATACTAAATTGAGTGATAAAGTAAAGCTAGGTTTGAATTTTAGACCTTCTTATTCAAGACAACGTCGTAGCGCTCAACAGTTTTCTGATTTTGCACGTAATTATGGATTCTTTGCTCCACGTCATAATCAATTTTCTAGTGATTTAACTGGAGAGCCAGTTGGTAGCTACGCACATGCTAGACATTTTAGAAATATTGATTTCAGTTATATTGATGAAAATGGTGATCAACAAGACTTTACTCAATCTAGTATTTGGGGAACTAATAATAATAATCCACTCGCACGTTTAGAAAATGAGAAAAGAGTGCGATACGAGTATCGATTTGTAGCAGATGGTAAGTTAGACTGGAAAGTAGCAAAAAACTTAAATTACAAAGGTAGAATAGGAGCCTACTTAAGAATGAGAAATGATGAGGAGTTTAGAAACTCAATCGCTAGAAGAGATGGTCAGTCTTTCTCTGAAGATGTGAACTCTATTCGTAATAGAGTTATCACAGAACATACTTTGGATTATAATTATTCTAGAGGGAAACATGATTTTAATGCTTTAGTGGGTGGGACTTACGAATATACTTTCTTAAAAACATCCTCTATTTTAGGTTCTAATTTCCCAACCGATTATATATCTACTATTAATGCTGCAACAATCATAGATGCAGATAATACCTTTACTCTTAAGGAAGAGATAGGACTATTGTCTGGACTAGCGCGTGTTAACTATGGATATGATAATAAGTATCTTTTATCATTCGCGGCAAGGGTAGACGGTAGTTCGCTTTTTGGCCCAAATAATAAATACGGATTTTTTCCATCAGCAAGTGCTGGATGGAACGTTCACAACGAGAAATTCTTTAATGAAAACATCTCATTTTTAAATCAGCTTAAGCTTAGAGCTAGTTATGGTGTTGTAGGTAACAACAATATTGATAATTATTCTTTTACAAATCTTTTATTTCCTACTAATTATTCATTAGGTGAAGGGCCAGGATCTATCATATCTGGTCTTGCAGAAAACGGTGACGTTTTAGCAAATAGAAGTATCAGTTGGGAACAAACAGATTCCTATGATCTAGGTATAGATGCATCAATACTAGATAAAAGAATCTCATTTACCGCAGATTATTATTATGCGTTAACTCAAGACTTATTACTTAACCAAAATGTGTCTTATGCTACAGGACACGACAGCTTTATTAATAATGTAGGTAAGATTCAGAATCAAGGATTTGAGTTTGTGGTAAGTACAAACTTTGACTTTGGTGAATTGAATTGGGTAGCATCTGCTAACATAAGCACAAATCAAAATAAATTGATTTCTCTAGGAGGTGAAGAGCAATTTATTAATAATGGAGAAAGAGAAGATCAATATATTTCTCGAGTTGGAGAAGAAGCGATACAATTTTATGGATATCGTTCTATAGGTGTATGGCAAAGTCAAGCAGAGATTGATGATCCATTAAATGCGAGCTCTGCAGAAGATGCGCCAGGAGGCATAAGAGTAGCAGATATTAATGGTGATGGTGTGATTACTACTGCAGATAGAACTACGTTAGGAAGTCCTTTTCCAGACTTTACTTGGGGAATAAGTAATACATTCAAATATAAAGGTTTTGACCTTTACTTCTTATGGCAAGGTAGCCATGGTGCTGAGGTGTACTATGGAGATGGTTTTTATTTAGAAACAAGGACTCTTCAAAGCGACTTTTTACAAAATAGATGGGTGCATGAAGATATTCCTGCTTCTTTACCTACTGGTAGAAATGGTCGTGAATGGACCGCAACAGATTACTTAATCCAGGATGCTAGTTATATAGCATTAAGGGAAGCTGTTTTTGGTTACACTTTTAATGATAAGGTAACAGAAACTTTAGGTTTAGATTCAGTAAGAATCTTTGCATCAGCTCAAAATTTACTTTACTTCTTTGCAGATGATTACTATGGAAATAATCCAGAAGCATTACGTACTTCTAGTCAATACGCATCTCCATTAGTTTCAGGTTACCAAAGAGGTGCTGACCCATTAACAAGACAATTTGCAGCAGGAATCGATATTACTTTCTAAAAAAAACAATGATGAAGAATTATATAATTAAAATAACAGCAGTACTAGCCATTATTGTAGGTTTTCAATCTTGTGATGATCCTATTGATTTACAGCCCATATCAGATATAGGTGCAGATGGTTTTTATTCCAATTCTAATGAAGTAAACCTAGGAGTGATAGGAATCTACAACTCTTTACATCTTAAACAATTAGATGAATGGATAGTTACAGAATTACGTAGTGATAATACGCAGCTTAGCTTTGATAACTCAGTAAATGCAAATGTCCCTTATAGACAGTTAGATCGTTTTGTTTCTAATCCTTTGAATGAATTTACAGCTAGTTATTGGAGAGCTAGTTATAAGACTATAGGTCTAAGCAACCATGTTCTAGAGAATCTAGCGGTTGTTGATGATATAGACCTGGCAGCCCAATATGAAGGAGAAGCACGTTTCTTAAGAGCACATTCTTTGTTCAATTTAGTAAGGTTATATGGTGGTGTATTTGTAATTACAGAAACCATTGATGCATCAGATGCGAGAAATTTAGAACGTAAGAGTATAGAAGAAGCATATGAAGTGATTATTGAAGATTTAGAATTTGCTTACAACAACCTGCCAGAAGCATATGGAAGTAGTGAAGTAGGCCGAGCTACAAAATGGGCTGCCGGTGCTGAACTAGGTAAAGCACTTCTAACTGAAGGATCTGCAACTAGCGTTGCAAGAGCAGAAACTGTATTGAGAGATGTTGCTACCTTAAGTGGTAAAATGTTACTGGATAATTATGAAGATGTATTTGATTTTAATAATGAATACAATGATGAAATTTTATTTGCTGTACGTTATCAATCTGGATTACTAGGCTTAGGTTCACCTTTTGCAAATCTATTTTCACCCTTACAAAGTGAAAATGCTGTCATCTTTGGTGGTGGTGATGAGTTAAATGTACCTACTGAAGGTATGGAAGCCTTATATGCGGCAAACGATCCTAGGGCAAGAACAAATTTTGCCGTTTCATGGGTAGATAACAGTGGTAATACAAACGTAGAAAGATTTGTAAGCAAGTATAACAGTACGTTTTCTAATGTTGATGATGCACCTAATGATTGGGTGATTTCTAGATATGCAGATGTTATTTTATTATTAGCTGAAGCTATTAACGAAAACAACGGTGGTCCTAATACTGAGGCTATAGGCTATGTCGATGATGTGAAATTAAGAGCGGGACAACCAGTACTTACTTCTAGTCAGACGAGTACTTATTTTGACTTTAAACTAGCATTAGAAGAAGAAAGACGTAAAGAATTTGCTTTTGAAAATCACAGATGGTTTGATCTTTTGCGTACAGATCGTGCAGTTACTGTTATGAACAATCACTTTGTAACAGATTTTCAGTATAATGACCCTAATGAGACTGCATTTAACACGCAGCCTATACAGCAGTTTCAAACACTGTTACCTATACCTCAATATGAGATAGATTTGAATCCGTCAGTAGCACAAAATGTAGGTTATTAATGAAAATTAAAGTCAACATAGTCATTTGGTTTGTATTGTGCTTTGCTTTCGCGAAAGCGCAGACTATACCAGTAAATGATGCTAGTCAACTATCTGAAGCAATTAAAAAAGCTCAGCCAGGCGATACAATCGTTATGGTAAATAAGGAATGGAAAGATGTTGATATTAAGTTTAAAGCAATAGGGACTTCAGAAAGACCTATTGTATTAAAATCTCAAACAGCTGGAAGTGTAAAACTTACAGGAACTTCAACATTAAGAATAGGTGGTGATTATCTAGAAGTACATGGATTATGGTTTGAAAATGGTAACGTAGGTAAAAATAATGTTGTACGTTTTGAGGCAGATAGAGATACCCCAGCAACTAATTCTAGATTAACTAACTGTGCTATTATTAATGTAAATCCAGATTCTAGAGAAATTACCAATTATTACATTGCTTTACATGGTAAAAATAATAGAGTAGATCATTGTAGTCTTTTAGGTAAACTTAATAAAGGACCAGCCATAGCGGTACGATTAAAGAATAGCATTGATAACAATCATAGAATCGATCATAATTATTTTGGAGAACGATTACCACTAGGTTTTAATGGTGGAGAAACAATTAGAATAGGTACCTCTACCTATTCAAAGCAATCTTCTAGAACGATTGTGGAAAACAATTTTTTTGAAAGATGTAGTGGTGAGATCGAAATAATCTCTATCAAATCTGCTCATAATGTCGTGCGAAATAATTTGATTCTTGAAAGTGAAGGTACAATTACCTTAAGACATGGTGATTATAATATTATAGAAGGTAATGTCATTATAGGTAATAATTTACCTAAAACGGGTGGTATACGCATGATTAATAAGGGAAATATTGTGCGCAATAATATTATTATTGGAACTACAGGAAAAGATTTACGTGCTCCTATTTGTGTCATGAATGGAATTCCAAATTCTAAATTGAATGAATATGATCCTGTGGTAGATGGTATTATTCAAAACAATACAATCATTAATTGTTCTCCCGTCACATTAAGTATAGGCTCTAGAAGTAATGCTACCATCGCACCCGTAAATACTAAATTTGAAAATAACTTGATTTACAATTCAAATCGTGGTTTAGCCATTTTTGCTGGAGATGATATTAGTGGGATTACTTTAGGTGGAAACAAAGTAAGCTCAACATTAATTGAAGATTTTGATGGTGTAGATGTGGTTGACTTTAAGTTAGAAGCTGCAAATGGAATTTATATTCCTTCTGCAGACAGTGATGCGTTACTGACTGCTGTGAAAACTAATCCCAAGGTGAGAGTAGATGCGACAGGTGCATTAAGATCTCAACTTAGAGCTGGCGCCATTGTACCAGGTAATTTTAAGCCAGCTATCGCATTAACCTCACAAGCAGGTGTTAGCTTTATTAAAATAGATGAACTACGAAACTTATCAAAAGATATTGCTGTTACAGTTGTAGATGTCGCTCCAGGCGAGAAAACTCTTGAAAAAGCAATAAAGAATATGTCTGGGCCTACCATACTTAAATTGACAGCTGGAGATTACTTTATTACTAAAGCAATTAAAGTTTCTCAAGACCTTTCAATCGTGGGGCATGGAAATGATAAAACTTTTTTAAAAATTAGTAAAGAGGCAGATAAGACGCCTCAATATATTTTTAGATTGAATGGTGCTAAAGAGGTAAAGATTAAAGGAATTCATATTGACGGATACGCTTCGTCTGAAACGGTTAAATATGGTATTACTTCTTCTAATAGCCCTTCAAGTGACTTATACAATCTTTATTTAGATGATGTCACTTTTGTAAATTTTAAAAACTCCGCTGGCGGTGCCATTTTTAAAGCATATGCAGGTACAAAGGCAGATACCATTTCAATTAAGAATTCAACGTTTAAAGATTCTTATCGAGGACTTAATCTTTCGTATGAAAAAGATGAAACTGGTAAATATAATGCAGAGCATATCATAATTCAGAATAGTCTATTCGTAGACATTGAGCAATTTGCAGTGAATTATACGAGATCAGGTATAGAAGCTAGAACTAGCGGTGGTAATCTTTTAATTGATCACTGTGTTTTTTATAGAGTAGATGATTCAGAGAAAGGTAGAATTATTAAGGTAAATGGAATAAAGAATGTCCACATCAAAAATTCAGTTCTAGATAACTCAAGAGAGACCAATAGTATCGTTCAACTTAAGGGAAATCATCATATCATAGAAAATTGTGTGGTTTATAATAGTGGAAAGGTAAAATTAAGTGATAGTGCTCAAGAAATAAATTTAGAGCGTTTTAATCCCAAATGGGAAAACACAGAAAACTTTAAAGTTAGAGATGGATCAGGTCTTATAAATGCAGGTACTGATCAAAAGAATATAGGATTAATTAATAACGATTAAAAAGTTCAATAATGAAAAATTTGTATAAAATATTGACAGTTTTATCTGTTATGGCTGTAGTACTCATAGCCTGTGATGCAGATGTAGAAATAGATCAAACTGTTGCAGAAATTAAAGCTGAACAGCCTACCATAACTGGTTTTTCTCCAGGCACTGCGGCGGTAAATGCTTTAGTGGATATCGATGGTACATTTTTAAACTTTGCTACAGAGGCTTACATAGGTGATGTAGAAGCAACAATTACCTCACGAATTACAGGTCAACGTTTACAAATTCAGGTTCCTAATAATGCAGTATCCGGAGTTATAAAAGTGGTGACTGAGCAAGGTAAAGAAGCAGTAAGTGCTCAATCTCTTACGGTAACTTATCCTGTGCCTACAGTAACTACCGCATTACCAGCAACTGCAGATGTTAATTCTATTATTAATATTATAGGGACAGATCTTGTAGGTGTTACAGGTATAACTTTTGGCGGAACAGCAGGAACTATTGAATTTCAAGAAGAACAGGCCTTAGTCGTAAGAGTCCCAAATAACGTTGGATTTGTAGATGTTGTTTTAACTTACCTTACAGCCTCAGGAGAAGCGTCTTTAGTTGCTGCAACTAATTTTGAAGTAATTTTACCACAGCCTACCATCGGTGGTTTTCCAGCGGTATTGACTCGTGATAATGAAGTTATTGTTACTGGACAAGATATGAACTTAATAACTGACGGTGATGTAGAAGGAACACCGATCACTATCAATAGTCAATCACCTACAGAAATTAGATTTGATGTGCCAGCTTCAGTGGTAACTGGCTATGTAGATGTTAACCTTAATTTTCAAGGTGGAGGAACAATAACTGAATCGGGCTTACCATATATTAATGGACAGTTTGAGCAGTTATATGAATTTGATTCTGATCCTAGTTCAGTATTTGTTATCGATTTTAGTAAAGATCCAAATGCAGTAGCTTCTATTAATGGTAATGTATCTCCACCACCATTTCCAGGTAATGATTATTATGCATTACAGATGAATACATCTACTAGCTCAACCGTTGCTAGAGCAAAAGTTCATCAAACCTCCACAAGCCCTACCGTAAATAACATTTTAGACTCTGGTAATTATGGTGATAATCCTGTTTTACATTTCTGGATGAACACTGAAAATACAGATATGGCTTTTAAAATCTATATGGGTGGTACGAGCTCTTCTAATAGAAGAAGCCTACAGGGATCAAATGCAAACACTGGTGGGAATTGGAAATTACACGCTGTAAGGCTTAATGGTTTTATTCCGGGACAAACAAGTGTTAATAATGTTCTAGAATTAAGAATTACACCAGGAAGTAGTAGTGCTACAGTACCTGCATATTTCAATTTTGACTGGTTTATAGTTACAGATCGTGTGCTAACTGAATTTGGTGCAGTAGACGTGACAGATGATTTTAATCCAGCAGGATAAAAATATTGAAAACATAATATGATTCAATCTTTACAATTTGAAGATTGAATCATATCATCATCAGAAGTGATTATAATCATATTAAAATCATTTCTAATAATAATCAACTTAACCGTATAAATAACAATTATGAAAACAAAATTACCTTTAATAGCAATGTTTCTAGGAATGGTTGCTTTTGCTCAAAATCCAGGAGACCTTATCGTTTCTGAGATTATGATAGACCCTAATGGTACAGAAAGAGAACAAGAATGGTTTGAAGTTTATAATACAACTAGTACCGCTATAGATATGAATGGGTGGATTATTAATGACGAATCTAGTAGTGGACGTGCTCACGTAATCACGTCTGCAGTGCCAGTTATGGTTCCAGCAAATGGATATGCTGTACTTGTAGCAAATGATGATCCTTTATTAAACGGCGGAATAACAAACTCTATTTATGAGTACGGTTATGATAGTCCTATAGGTGGTCCTGCCACTCCAGGAGCAGGAACTAACTTTCCTACTTGGAATAATGAAAGTACTTATGCAAATGGTTCTACTAACGATGATGGTATCCGTTTAGAAACAGCAACAGGAACTGTAATTGATCAAATTCTTTATGGGTTCGGTTATGCCGGATTGAATGCATGGCCAGCGATGGGAGCAGCTAGTGATGTTTCTTATCAACTAGATGCTGCCACATTAGATAGTGCATCAAACGATGTTGCCACAAATTGGTTGCCTAGTACTGCAATTTACGGAACAGACATGATGGTAGGTACACCAGGAACTGCAAATAGTAATTCTGGTGGTACACCAGCATTAGGAGCAGGAGATATAGTGATAACTGAATTAATGATAGATCCTAACGGTTCTGAAGATGAAAGAGAATATTTTGAAGTTTACAATACAACTGCAGCAGCCATTGATTTAATGGGATGGACAATTGTTGATGCTTCTTCAAGTGGTAGAGCACATGAGATTACAACTAGCACTGTAGTTCTAGCAAATAGTTATGCAATTCTTGCTGCTAGTGGTGATGCTACACTTAATGGAGGAATTCCAGCCGTTGCTTATGAATATGGATTTGATTCTCCTCCTGGTGGTACAGCAACACCTGGAGTAGGTTCTAACTTCCCTAGATTCAATAATGAATCTTCTTTTGATGATGGTGCACCTAATGATAATGAAATTGATGGTATTGCTTTATTAAGTGCTAGTGGTACTGAAATTGACCGTGTAGAATATGACTATGGTTATGGTACAGCACCTATTGGATTTCCTATGATGATGTTTTCTGGTGGTGGTAGTATTGAGTCTAATACTTTTGATGTAAATGCAAATGATCTTGCAGCCGCATGGACCGCAGCTACAGCAACTTTTGGTACAGCTAGTCAATTAGGTACACCTGGAACACAAAACACACTTTCAGTTTCTAGTAATGAGCTTGGTACGGTTAAATTATATCCTAATCCAGCAACTAATTTCTTATCGATAGAGTTAGAAGACGAAAACTGGACCTCACTAACGATTTATAGCTTAACAGGCCAACAATTGATATCCGTTAAAGAATATACATCTAGAGTAGATGTAAGTAATCTTAATACTGGTACATATTTTGTAAAAGTTAATGCAAATCAAGGTTCTGAAACAATCCAGTTCCTAGTGAAGTAATATGAAACAAATATTTCTTTTAATCGCAGCCCTATCCATGCTTTTTAAGCAAGATAGGGCTGTTGATATAGTGACACAATTACAAGCTGATAGTTCAAAAAAGACTTATGAACTTATTAATAGTGTGCTATCTCCTGGTTATAATGTAGTTGAGGTAAGTGATTGTAGTCATCCTAGTTTTGGAGACCACATTACTCAACAATATGACGATATACTAGAGAAAGATGTGTTTGTTTTTCACGCTCATGTTGAAAAGGATACAGATAGATGTAAGAAATTTGATCGGTCGCGTACTGAAATTAAGACCTACGGAAAGTCCCCAGAAGAGGTTTTGGGAACGCCAGGAGAAACTCATGTTTATACTTGGTTATTTAAATTAGATAAAAATTTTAAAGCTTCATCGGGATTTACTCATATTCATCAAATTAAAGCTGTTGGTGGACCAGAAGATAAGATGCCTACATTGACTTACACTTTGAGAGATAAGAACGATAAAAAGAGTTTTGATATAAGGTTCTCTAAATTTCTAACTCAAGAATCAATCGCGAGTACTGATTTAGAACCATTCTTAGGTGAATGGATTATGGTAAAAGAAATAATCACTTATGGAGAAGAAGGGAACTTAGAGGTTACGCTTTCGCGAAAGCGAGATCAAAAAGAACTCTTATCGTATAAAGGGAATTTAAGAATATGGAAGACGAAAGCACAATTTTTAAGACCTAAATGGGGAATTTATCGCAGCTTAAAACACGCAGATGAATTAAGAGATGAGCAGGTGCTTTTTGCAGATTTTGAAATGACACAACTGTAGACAATACTTATAACTTGAGTTATTTAGGAATTATATTAAAGAAAAAAACATGAAAAATATAGCATTACTATTACTCGCTATGATTCTTATTACATCATGTGATAGCGAGGAAGAATCACCAGAGCGCATTGAAATAGTTGTACCTAACGAGCCAGATCCCGTTGCATCTAATTTTGATTTCTCGGACTGGAAGGTGACCCTACCAGTTGATGTAAATAGTGATGGTAGTCCAGATGAATATGCACCATCGCAATTAGATAATGGCGGTTACCGTACTTTGAGTGCCCTAGATGGTTACATGTACGATGATCCAGTAGGAGAAGGTATTATTTTTTACACACAATTTGACCCTAATGGTGCGACAACGGCAAACAGTTCTTATCCTAGAACTGAACTCAGAGAGCTTATCAATCCATCTAACTCAAGAGATAACTGGAGTTTACAAGATGGAGGTGTTTTAAAGGTACGCATGCAAGCGTTGGACGTATCTGATAATACAGGTACTGGTAGTCTTAATAAAGATCGTTTTATAATGGCTCAAATTCATGGTATCATTACACCATCTGACGTGGCTAGACTTAATCTTTCTAGTGATTCAGCCCCACCATTATTAAAAATGCAATGGAGAGATGGTGACTTATATGCTTATAAAAAAACTCTTGAAAACGAGTCCATGTCTGGTGACGCTATTATTAATAAAGATGATGCAGTATGGGGTGATATATCGTATAATTTTGGTCAGGTAGGTTTTGAACCGTTTGATTTAGAAATAAGAGCCTCGACAGGTCGTCTAGAGGTCATTGTAGATGGTCAGTCCCATGTTTTTCAAGACATCAGTTTAGCAAAATGGCCTTTTGATAATTATTTCAAAGCAGGTAACTATATACAGACTACTGATCCAACTGGATATTCAAAGGTGAAATTGTACAGTATAGAAGTATCCCATTAGCACATGATTATCGTACATAAAAGGAATCTTTAAACACAATTCCAACCTCTTACAGGTTGGAATTGGTGTTTATAAAAGTCATATTTGTTTCTATAATTTACAGATCTATGAGCTCCTTTATTCATGATGATTTTCTACTTCAAACAGATTTTGCAAAACGTCTCTATCACAACTTTGCAAAAGAATTACCTATTATAGATTATCATAATCACCTGTCTCCAGAAGATATTGCCACTAATCGACAATTTGACAATTGTTCTCAAGTGTGGCTAGCCGGTGATCATTATAAATGGCGTGCGATGCGTGCGCTGGGAATTAATGAAAAGTACATTACAGGAAATGCAACTGACGAAGAGAAATTCCATAAATGGGCAAGTGCAGTTCCTTACACGCTTAGGAATCCACTATATCACTGGACGCATTTAGAATTAGAGCGTTACTTTGGTGTTAAAGAGCTTCTCACAGAAAATAATGCTGCATCGACTTACGAGAAAACAAATGACTTACTCCAGCAATCTTCTCACAGCACTTTAGGTTTGTTACAACAACAAAACGTAGAGTTATTATGTACTACTGATGATCCTATCGATAGTCTAGAATATCATAACAGTATTAAATCTCAAGCATTATCACCTAAAGTCCTGCCTACATTTAGACCAGATAAGGCTTTTGGGGTAGGAGATGCCGTGAGTTATAATGCTTATCTAAGTCAACTCGAAGAAGTAACTGGTAACAGTGTTAATGATTACGATACACTATTAGTAGCACTAGAAAACCGAGTAGACTATTTCCACCAGAATGGTTGCCGTCTTGCAGATTATGGTCTGGAACAAATCTACCACAGCACAACTGCAGATTTTAATCTTGATACGTTGTTTCAAGAAGTAAGAAACGGCAAGCAATTATCAGTTGCACAAGTACAATACTTTGCAGGTAAGGTGATGCTGGAGTTGAGTAAAATGTATCACAAACTCGGCTGGGCGCAACAATTTCATGTAGGCGCGATTAGAAACAACAATAAAAGATTGTTATCACAATTAGGTCCAGATACTGGATTTGATTCCATAGGTGATTTTTCTCATGCGGTGTCTATAAGTGGTTATTTAAACGAACTGGACAGTACTGATCAACTGGCTAAAACCATAATCTACAATCTCAATCCTGCAGACAATGAAATGATTGCAACCATGGTCGGCAATTTTAATGATGGTACGATACGAGGTAAGGTGCAATATGGTGCAGCATGGTGGTTTTTAGATCAAAAAGATGGCATGGAAAAACAGCTCAACACACTATCTAGTCTCGGTGTTTTAAGCACTTTTGTAGGTATGTTGACAGACTCACGCAGCTTCTTAAGCTTTCCACGTCATGAGTATTTTCGTCGCATCCTGTGCAATCTATTAGGCAATGATGTTGTCAATGGAGAACTTCCTGCAGATGAACAGTGGCTAGGGGAAATAGTTAGTGATATATGTTACCACAACGCCGTGAATTATTTTGAGTTTGATAAATAATACGCTTTCGCGAAAGCATAACATCATAAAAAAAGCTGCTAATATTTTATAGCAGCTTTTTTTATATTCATTTTAAAGATGATTTATTAGTCCATTAAATCAAATGCTCTAGGTAACCATAAGGTAATATCTTCAAAATAAGTCACCATTACAAGAACAGCTATCATGGCTACAAATAATGGTAGCATAGGACGTATGACTTTCTGTATTTTGAGATCTGCAACACTACAACCTACAAAGAGTACAGATCCTACTGGTGGCGTACATAATCCTATACACAGGTTCATAATCATTATGACTCCGAAGTGGATAGGATCCATTCCCATAGCGGTTACGATAGGTAAGAAAATAGGAGTGAAGATGAGTACCGCCGGCGTCATGTCCATAAAGATCCCTACAAATAATAAAATAAGATTGATTAAGATCAAGATGATAATTGGATTATCACTGATTCCTAAAAGTGCATCACTAATTTCTTGTGGAATATTTTCATAAGACATTACCCAACTCATCGCGATAGAAGTAGCAATTAATAGTAGTACAATTGAGCTAGTTTTAATGGTTTCTAATAGGATTGGAGACAGGTCCTTTAACTTAATCTCTTTATAGACAAAACCTAGCACAAGCGTATAAATAACCGCGACTCCACTAGCTTCTGTAGCAGTGAATATTCCGCCTACAATACCACCTATCACCACTACAAGCAACATTAAACTAGGTAATGCATCAAAAAATCTTTTAATAAACACCTTTACGCTTACTAACTTATCTGTTGGGTATTTTTTGATAATAGAATACACAGCAGCCACAATCATTAAAGCGAGCCCTAATAGTAATCCAGGTACATAGCCTGCGATAAATAAAGCAGCAATAGAAACTCCACCACTTGCAAGAGAATAAACAATCAATACATTACTAGGTGGAATAATCAGACCTGTAGTTGCGCTAGTAATGTTTACAGCGGCGCTAAAAGGTTTACTGTAACCATCTTTTTCCATCATAGGATTCATAAATCCACCTATGGCGCTAGCTGCTGCAACGGCACTTCCTGAGATTGCCCCAAAAAGCATACAAGAAATAATATTTACAAAGGCCAGTCCGCCCGGTAATGGACCTACAATGGCTTTGGCAAAGTTGATCAGTCGCACAGCAATACCACCGCGATTCATAATTTGACCTGCGAGGATAAAGAAAGGTATAGCACTTAAGGTAAAACTGTCTAATGATGTCGCCATACGTTGCGCCATAGTGGTCACCGATGGAAGAAATGGCATGGAATAAACCAGTGTAATAAAACCGGCAAGACCTATAGCATAAGCAATAGGAACTCGTAATGATAAAAACACTAAAAAGCTCAATACTAATATTAAAATTTCTGTATAGTTCATAGTTTAGGCTTTAGAAGAGATTACTTTTTTGAAGAATGTATCGATACTGAAATAACAAATTAATATACCAGCTAGTGGAACTACTAGATAAACGAAACCAAGAGGAATACCTAGTGAAGCAGACTTTTGTTCAAATTGAAAACTAAGTTGACATAATCTCCAACCACCTATAATCATCACAAAAAAGCCAAATGAAAAAACACATAAGTGAACAAAACCATCAAACAGTCTAGAGTTTTTTTCAACTAACTTTTCAGGTATAAGGTCAATGGCTAAGTGTAAATGCTGTCCAGTGGCATATGCAGCACCTAATAAACCTACCCAAATGAGTGAGTAGCTAGAAATTTCATCAGTTATTGTACTAGGAGATTGTAGTATGAACCTAGCAATTACCTGCCATACCACGGCAAATAGCATTATACTGAGCAGTAATAGGCATAATTTACCTAAAATAGAATCTATCGTTTTTCTCATGATTAATTATTTTGGATGGATTGGATTAATGCACCTAGTAAAGGATCTTTTTTAAATTCATTTACCAGTTCTACTGTAGCTTCTTGAAATGGTTTTTTATCCGGATAAAAGACTTGAACACCACTTTCAACTGCTTTTTCAAGACATTCCTTTTCGGATTCTTCCCATAATTTACGTTGTGCAATTTTAGATTCTTCAACAGCCTGATTCAACCATTTTTTTTCTTGATCACTCAATCGTTTTAATGTTTCTGTTCCTATAACTAGCACGTCAGGTACAGAGGTATGCTCATCGAGGCTTAAGAATTTACAAACTTCATAATGTTTAGACGTAAAATAACTAGGGATATTATTTTCGGCACCGCTTACCACACCTTGTTGTAGTGCTGTGTAAAGTTCTCCATAAGAAATAGGAGTAGGAGCACCACCCAAATCATTAATCATTGCAATAGCCATGTTACTTTTCATTACACGTATCTTCATATCTTTAATATCATCTGGTGAGTTGATGGGTGTTGATTTTGTATAGAAACTACGGCTACCAGCATCATAAAAAGTTAATCCTTCTAGGTTAAACTTATTACCTTGTGATAAAATACCTTTACCTACTTTACCATCATAGATATCATGCATATGATCTTTATCTCTAAATAGATATGGAATACTGAATACTTTATATTCTGGAATAAAATTCTCCAGAACTCCAGCACTTACTTTGGCAATATCCAGACTGCCTATTTGTAATAACTCGATACTCTCTCGCTCGCCACCTAGCTGACCATTAGGGTAAATTTGAACCTTTAATTTTCCTTCAGATATTCTTTCTAAGCTTTCACCTAATACCACCATACCGTTATGTACGGGATGTTGTGTGTCTACGCTATGAGCAAGTCTTAGGGTTTTTGTTGATTGTATTTCAGCACAGCTATTAATAAGGATAGCTGCTAGAAATAAAAAAATGATATGTTTAATTTTCATATAAGTTGTTTATTGAATTGTAATAGGTGAATTGATCATTTTTGTAGATTGTTCTAATAGTTTTTCAAAACCTTCAATAGTCTTGAATTGTGCATCACTTGCTTCCCAACCGCTCATAAAATAGAAGCTGTGATTTTTTCCTTCTTGAAGGTTTAATAGATAAGTATTGGTAATGCCAGTACCTTCTGATGGCGCATCTACATATGCAGTTAGTGACTGTGCCGTGATGATAGCCATTCCTAGGTGGTCATCATTTTCTGACTGTTTACCAAATGAATACAAGACATCAACGCCTTCATCAGAGTTATAAAATTTTAATTTATTCTCTTTTAAATTTACTATTCCGGTATAGAGTTTTATTCCATCATTGGTGCCGTGCAATTCAACATCGCTTTTGTAAAACCAGTCGCTTTTTTCTATAGTTATGGTATGAACGATATGGTAAGATTTATCTCCAATAAACTCATCTAAGTAAGTCATTCTAAAAATAGCTCTTGCAGGACCTTCAGTAATGGTTTCAAATCGAGTGCCATTCCAGCCAGTAAGTCTGTACAAGGAGTCTTGATGTTTGAAAGCTATGGCGCCAGCACCTAATGAATTGCCAACTTTGAGAATATCCATTCCCCAATCTGCCTTCTCATGATAATTTGTAGTCAATCCTTGTTTGTGTAACGTAGGTTCTTCAGTAGTTTTTCCGAAAATATCAATCCCATTTCGAGGATCAAAATACATACGGAATCCCACTTTATCATTTTCCCAAGCTGGTCCTTCCATTTGAAAGAACAACGAGTCTTTATCTCTTGGATCATAACTTCTAGTGTAGAGTTGCTCTTCACTTGCTTCTGGCTTAGCTTTTCCTACACCAAAATGTACGTCTGTTATCTTTTCATATTGTGGTGATTCCGCTTTCGCGAAAGCGTAAATCATAAGCCTTTTAGTTTCTAGAGCTTCGAAATTCACAACTAGAGCTGCTTCATCCCAGATTCCATCCTGATCCATGTCATCCAATTGATAAGGGAATTCAGTTCCCAAAGAATCTTTAAATATTAAAATTTGACTTTCATCAAAAGCTGGCATTTTCTCTTTAATTTGCTTCTTTGAAATCACAATAACTTCAGTTCTAGCGATATCGATTTCATTATGAAGCATAAAAAAAACATCTTTATTCTTTTGATCACAATTGATGAAAAGAATAGAAAATGCTAATAGTAAGAGGTTCCAATATCTCATTTAGTCTTCATTTGAAGGTTTACCTATAGTCGCTAGTATACCGCCATCAACATACAATATATGACCATTTACAAAATTGCTAGCTTGTGAAGATAAGAATATCGCTGCTCCTGCAAGGTCATCTGGATCGCCCCATTTTGCTGCTGGTGTGCGGTTCACGATAAAATCATTAAATGGATGACCGTCTACACGTATAGGAGCAGTTTGTGAAGTAGCAAAATATCCAGGACCTATACCATTCACTTGTATGTTATGCTTTGCCCATTCTGTTGCCATATTTTTAGTAAGCATGACCAGTCCACCTTTTGCAGCGGCATAAGCACCTACCGTATTTCTACCTAACTGACTCATCATAGAACATATATTAATGATCTTACCGGCCTTACGTTTCATCATGCCTTTTACTACATGTTTAGAAACTATAAAAGGACTTACTAAATCGATGTTCACGACTTGTTTGAACTCTTCCACATCCATGTCTGCTAGCGGAACTCTTTTTATGATACCAGCATTGTTGATCAGGACGTCTATAGGACCAACTTCCCTTTCTATTTGTTGAATGTTAGTTTCAACAGCTGATTCATCTGAAACATCAAATTTGTATCCTACAGCATCTATTCCAGCTTCTTTATATTGAGCAACGGCATCGTCTATTTTTTGCTGAGATGAATTTCCATTGACAACTATAGTGGCACCTGCAAGTCCTAATCCATGAGCCATGGACATTCCTAGTCCGTGCGTACTACCAGTCACTAGAGCAATTTTACCTTTAATATCAAAAAGATTCATCTAGATTTATTTAAGGTCTGTGATTTTTGCAACGTCCATATCATTATAATCTAGATTCTCTCCAGCCATTCCCCATATAAAGGTATAGTTAGAAGTTCCTGAACCAGAATGAATAGACCATGGCGGCGATATTACCGCTTGGTGATTATGCATCCATATGTGACGTGTTTCTTGTGGTTGTCCCATGAAGTGACATACAGCTTGGTCTTGTGGTACATCTAGATAAAAGTACACTTCCATTCTACGATCGTGAACATGAGCTGGCATGGTATTCCATACATTTCCTACTTTTAATTCAGTCATTCCCATTTGTAGCTGGCAGGTAGTAATAATTCCGCCTATAATCATTTGAGAAACGGTTCTGTGATTTGCCGTTTCTAGACTACCTAATTCGATTTTATGAGCTTCGGCAAGGCTTATTTTTTTAGTAGGATACGATTGATGTGCTGGAGCTGAATTGATATAAAACTTTGCAGGATCACTAGCATTTGCACTATGGAAAACGACGTCTTTTCCGCCCATTCCTATGTATAAGGCATCTTTATGAGCTAGTTCGTACTTAGTTTCATCTACTTCTACTGTTCCAGTAGCACCTACATTAATAATTCCCATTTCACGACGATCTAGAAAGTTCTCCGCTTTTAATGGATCAATAGACTCTAGTTTTAATGGTTTAGTAGGAACTGCACCACCAGCGATATATCGATCATAGTGCGTGTATACTAGATTGATCTCACCTGCTACCATCGGCTTATCGATTAGAAATTCATCTCTAAGTTGAGTCGTATTATATTTCTTTACCGTTTCTGGGCTGTTTGCATAACGTGTTTCAAAATTTGTAGACATGATATTATTTTTGAACCTGACTCAATGATCAAGCTATTATTTTTTTAGTTATTAAGCCAGTGATTTTTTGATTCCTAGTTCTAGACCTCTCAGTTCGGCAAGTCCACGCAGTCTACCTATACCTGAGTAACCAGGATTCGTTTTTTTCTTTAAATCATCCAGCATTTTATGTCCATGATCTGGACGGAACGGCATGCGCAAATCTACACGACCGGCATTTCTACGTTTTTCTTGTTCTAGAACGAGTGCTTTCATTACGGCATACATATCTACATCACCTTCTAAATGATCTGCTTCATGGAAGTTTCCTGCTTCATCTCTTTTAGTAGCTCGTAAATGGATAAAGTGAATACGATCACCTAATCGCTCTACCATTCCCGCAAGATCATTATCTGCTCTCACGCCAAAGGATCCTGTACAAAAGGTTAATCCATTATTAGGACTATCCACAGCCGTATATAAATCTACGATATCCTGCTCAGTACTTACCACACGTGGTAATCCTAGAATAGGAAAAGGTGGATCATCTGGATGGATGCACATGAGTACTCCAGCTTTTTCTGCTGCTGGAATAATCTCAGATAGGAAATGAAAAAGATTTGCTTTTAATTCTGCTGGACCTATGTCATCATAAGTAGCGAGTATCTTATTAAATTCTTCTAGCGTGTAACCTTCCTCAGCACCTGGTAATCCTGCGATGATGTTACGGACCAGTTTTTCTTGTTGGGCTGTGCTAGAATTTTTTAAGTAGTTTGCTGCGGCTTCTTGTTGAGCTGCGGTATAATCATTCTCAGCACCTGGTCTTTTTAATAAGTACAATTCAAAAGCGGCAAATGCTGCTGCTTCAAATCTTAACGCTGTAGAACCGTCAGCTACTTCATAATCTAGGTTAGTACGTGTCCAATCCAGCACCGGCATGAAATTATAACACACGATGTCGACTCCACATTCACCAAGATTAGTGATCGTGTTTTTATAATTCTGGATATAGGTTTGATAATCTCCAGATTTAGTTTTGATGTTTTCGTGAATCGGCACACTTTCTACAACAGACCAAGTCAGTCCAGTGGCTTCGATTTCCTTTTTGCGTTTGGTAATTTCTTCAACAGGCCACTCTACGCCATTAGGTATATGGTGTAATGCATTCACAATGCCAGTGGCACCAGCTTGTTTGATATCGTTAAGAGAGACTGGATCATTAGGACCGTACCATCTCCATGTTTGTTCTAAACTCATTTGTTGTTATTGTCACGCTTTCGCGAAAGCGAGATCTTAAAAATCTTACTAAAAAGTTGTTGTTTACACGCCACTATATGCGCTAAATCCGCCATCTATAGGAACTACAATTCCTGTAATAAAAGCAGCGCCGTCATCACATAACCAGTTCACGGTGCTCACCAAATCGTCTGGTGTACCGTAACGTCCCATAGGCGTCTGGCCGATGATTTGCTCGCCACGCGGCGTCGCAGAACCATCACTGTTAGTCAAAAGCGCTCTATTCTGATCGGTCAAGAAAAATCCTGGTGCGATCGCATTGACACGTATGCCGACTTTTGAAAAATGAACCGCCAGCCATTGTGTGAAATTAGACACAGCAGCTTTTGCACCGCTATAAGCAGGTATTTTAGTCAATGGCGTAAAAGCGTTCATGGACGAAATATTCAACACACTACAGCCATCACGACCTACCATATCTGTTGCAAATACTTGGGTAGGTAACAAGGTGCCTAAAAAGTTAAGGTTGAAGGTAAACTCGATTCCTTTAGGATCTAGGTCAAAAAAGGTTTTAAAACCTTCTGTCTGATTATCTAAATCTTCCAATTGAAAAAACGGATTGCTCGTCGTTCCCAATGGGTGATTTCCTCCAGCACCATTAATTAATATGTCAACTTTTCCGTATTTGGAATTGATTTCTTTTTTTGCCGTTTCTAGAGAATCTTTCTCTAGGACATTTGCTGCTACACCTATGGCTTTACCACCATTATCACTAATTTCAAGAGCTACCGCATCTGCTGCTTCTTTTCTTAAATCTAATACAGCAATTTGATGTCCTTGTTTTGCAAGTGCAATTGCCATGGTACTGCATAAAACACCGCCGGCTCCTGTTAAAACTATAGTTTTTGCCATAATTAGGTTTGATTTTTTAGAATTTCTCAAAATTGGTTGACCAAATATGAGAAATTATCTTCTATTACTTTGTAATTATACAATGGGAATTATTCAGAATAGGGAGAATTGTGTACAAAGCATTGTGATGCAATGTTTTAATCGTGATTAGGGCTTGTGATAGCAGTGTGAAAAGATCTTAAAGAGTGATGTTGTCTCGTGAGATTTTATGTAGATTTATTAGGTTAAACTGAATAATAGCAACCCATATGCTGTACTAGCGTTCTCTTTTGTATAGATGTGTTTTTATGATTAACGTGACTTTTAGGTGTCATGTATTAAACTACTTGACTAGTTAAAAGTGTATAATTTATAGAGATGTCTGTTTTTTAAAAGCTCAATTAAATGGACGATTTTTATAGGTATAATATCTTATTAATGACTAATAACATAGTTTGATATGAATCACTGGCTTATATTAAAATGACAAATCAATCTTTACACGATGTACCGTCACTATATGACTATCAGTTGAATAGCAGGTTAAATTATGATTAATAATGGTATGAGTTCTTTCTAGTAACTCATAAAGTGGCTATAATCAATCATATTAACTACATTTAAGCCCAAATTTTGTTTTTGATATATGTATAGAATAACGGTCATATTTCTCTTATTATTGAATGCTGCAGCTGCGCAAGTCAGTAGTTTTCAATTTCAGCATCTGTCCACAGCTCATGGTCTTTCTCAAAGTAGTGCTATAGCTATTGAGCAAGATGAATTAGGTCAGATGTGGATTGGTACCCGTGATGGCCTTAATGTATATGATGGTCATAAAATCACCGTTTTTAAATCTGATGGAGAGAATATCAATTCCCTAAGTAGTAGTGATATATTATCACTTGAAAAAGATCAGAATGGTCAGATATGGATAGGTACTTATAATGGTCTTAATAGATATAATCCTAAAACAGATACTTTTACTCGTTTTTTAAAAACCAGTGACACTAACTCGTTAGCTAGTAATATCATTCAAGAGGTTTATGCTACCAGTGATGGTAACATGTGGATAGGTACCTCAAAAGGTCTTTCTATATATAACCCTAGTGAAGATTCCTATTATAATGCGATATTTGAGGAAGTACAACAGGAGGTTGTCGTTTATAGCGTTATAGAGCTTTCGCCTATTTCATATTTAATCGGAACTAATCTAGGTTTATGGTCAGTTGAAAAAGATGATCAAAATGGTACTTATGCTGTTTCTAGATTTAACTCCTATCAAAATGATGACATTACAGACATCGTACCTGCTGGAAAAAATAGATATTTTATAGGTACAAAATCTTCAGGTGTATTAGTCTATGATAGTCTTTCTAAAGAGCTTAAGTCTTTTGTTATCAATGAGGATTTACACATTGATGATATACGTAAGTTACGATTAGATAAAGATGATAGGCTATGGATAGGAAGTTATAATGGTGTTTACATTTATAATAAAGGACAAGTAAGTCATCTTACTAATAATCTAAATGATCCTTATAGTCTTGAAAAAAACTCTGTTAAAGCTCTTTATGAGGATGCAAGTGGCTCGATATGGGTAGGTACTTATTATGGTGGAGCAAATATCTGGAATGAAGCAAATAGTAACTTTCAGAATTATGTTCAAAACGGGACTAAAAAGGGTCTTAACTATCCCGTAGTTAGCTCTCTGCAATCTTCAATAAATCAGCTGTTTATAGGTACGGAACAAGGTGGTGTAAATATTCTAGATCTCGACACCAAAGATTTTAAATATCTAACTAGTGAGAATAGTGACCTAGTAGAGAATAATATTAAAGCACTTTACCTCGATCAAAATAAGTTATACATAGGGACATTTAGTAACGGTGTTGATGTATATGATACAGATAATAAACAATTTACAAAAAGTCCATTAAATGACACACTTAAAGATGTAGGAGTATACTCTATTTTGAAATCTGGAAATCACTTTTATTATGGAACTTTTGGAAAAGGTGTAATCTCGCAAGATGCTACTAAGAATATTACCACTTTAAGTCGTGAAGATGGTCTTACAAGTGATTTGGTAAGATCCTTATTATTTGATAACAATGGGACACTATGGGTGGGAACTCAAAATGGTCTGAATAGTGTTGATAAGAACAATAAAGTCTTAAATTATTTATTTGATAAAGATCAGGATGCAGGCTTTGATGTGTTGCACCTCTATGAAGATAGTAATAAGGTAATATGGGCTGGAACTAAGTCCCAAGGTCTCTTTAAAAGAGTAAATAATCAGTTTTTAAAAGTTCCATTACAATGGGCTGATAAAGAAATTACAACTATACATTCTATTATCGAAGACGGTAATGGTATGCTTTGGATGAGTAGTAATCAGGGTATTTTAAAATTAAATAAGGATAGTGAACAAATTTTATCTCTTAACCAGCAAAAAGATGGATTAGTAGGTAATGAATTTAGTGATAATGCGGTGTTACGATTGCCACAAGATCAACTCGTTTTTGGTAGTGTATCAGGGATATCTTCTTTTAATACTACTAAAATACGTATAGATAACTATGCGCCAGATGTACTCATTACCAACTTTAGAACTACAGGAGATGATTTATTGAAATTTAATGATAACAATGTTGAGGTTGAAAATATCGCTTTCGCGAAAGCGTTAAAAATAGATCATAATCAACGTAATTTTACCATTGAGTTTACAATGCCTAGTTATCATAATTTAACCAGTAAAACCTATGAGTATAGGTTAAGTGGATTAGAAAAAGAATGGAATACAACGGTAGAGAATAAAGCCACCTATGCAATTCAAAATGCAGGTGATTATAATTTTGAAGTGCGTGGCGTTAATGGCGATGGGATCAAAAGTGAGATTACAACTTTAATCATAAAGGCAAAACCTGCGCCGTGGTATAGCTGGTGGGCATTTGTCTTGTATACAGCAGTGTTTATAGCAGTTGCTTATGTTTTATTAAGGATACTTAAATCTAGAACTAGATTGCAAGAAGAATTAAAATTTGAACAGATTCAATTGCAACGAAATAGAGATATTAATGAGGCTAAACTTCAGTTTTTCACTAATATTTCTCATGAGTTTAGAACGCCACTTACCTTGATATTAGGACCATTGCAGCAATTGCTGGCTGATTATAAAGGGACTAATAAAATGTATAAAAAATTATTAGTGATAGAAAGCAATGGTAAACAATTGCTACAGCTTATTAATACTCTAATGGATTTTAGAAAATTGGAAAAAAATCAATTTGAAATTCATGCAGCCGAAGGGAACATCGTCAAGTTTTTAAAAGAGATATATTTTAGTTTTAAGGAACATGCAAAATTAGGAGAATACGATTATGACTTTAAAACCATTGATGAAGAGATTCTAGTTTACTATGATAGACAAAAGTTAGAACGTGTATTTTTTAATCTCATCTCTAACGCATTTAAATTTACACCTAAAGGAGGGAAAATTAAAATAAAGATATCTAGAGATAAAGAACATATTCACATTAAGGTCAAAGATAATGGGATAGGAATAGAACAAGAGAAGCAAGAAAAAGTCTTTGAACGCTTTTATGAGGTAGAGTCTCATAAAGAAAATGCCAGCATATATAATCAAGGAACCGGTATCGGGTTAAACATCGCAAAAAATATAGTCCAACTACATAAAGGACAAATTAAATTGCAGAGTAAGGTTAATCAAGGTTCGACATTTTTAATATCCCTTAAGCTAGGAAAAGAACACTTTACTGAAGATCAGATAATTTCAGACTTTAAGTTTAGTGACGATGTTACACAGTATACCAATCAACTAGAGAACCCTAATTTAATCACTGAGCCGTCTAGTATAGATTTTATTAATGACGAGGAGAAATCTACCGTTCTCGTAGTAGAGGATAATGTTTCTTTAAGATCGTTTATGGCTCAATTGTTAAAACAAAAATACAATGTGCTAGAGGCTGGTAATGGAGAAGAAGCTTTCAAAATAGCAGTAAATAGCAACCCAGATATTATTGTGAGTGATGTGGTAATGCCTGTTATGGCAGGTACTGAATTATGTTCTAAAATAAAAGAAGACGTACGCACCAGTCACATACCGGTGGTTCTATTAACATCAAGATCATCATTAATTTATAAATTAGAAGGCCTAGAAAGTGGTGCTGATGATTATCTAAGTAAGCCTTTTGATATTAATGAGCTACAATTGCGTGTAAAGAATCTACTTTCTTATAAGTCTAGTTTGAAAAAGAAATTTGGAAATGGGGACTTGTTCACGCCCGATGAAGTAAGTGTGTCTTCAGTAGATGATGAGCTTATGAAAAAGGCAATCCAAATAGTAGAAGATAATATACCTAATGATCACTTTGATATACCTACATTTTGCTCAGATTTAGGAGTAAGTAGAACGATGTTATTTATTAAGGTTAAGGCCTGGACTAATTTTACTCCTAACGAATTTATACAACATTTTAGAATGAAAAGGGCTGCTCAATTATTAGAATTGGGTACCCTTAATATTTCTGAAGTAAGTTATAAAGTAGGTTTTAGAAACCCCAAATACTTTAGTAAATGCTTCCAAAAAGTGTATGGTGAGACTCCATCAGTTTATTCTAAAAAATTCTCTGTCTAGAATTTGATTTTAACAAATAACCCTTAGAAACTCCCGATTTTAATGAAATCGGGATTTTTTTGTACCCTTTTTTGAATTTTTAGTTATGCTCGTTAAGCTAATTTTAACAATCTGAATTTTATGATATAATCGTGATTGGTTTTTCGAAAACGATTTAGCTGTTTTTTCAGATTAATAACTTTAAACTAATTATCTAATTTTTTACTCTTATGCAAAAAACTAACCCCAACAAGTTTTTAAATATCAGCACCTTTTTAGGCTGTATGTTATTTGCCATGTTTTCATATGCGCAAACGACAGTTACAGGTAAGGTTATTGATGAACAAACTGAGCCACTTTTAGGAGTGACCGTACTTATTAAAGGAAGTTCTAGTGCCACCACTACCGATATAGATGGTAATTATTCGATTAGTGTTGCAGATGCAGCAACTGCGACTATCATATATAGTTATGTCGGTTATGCTACAACGGAAGTACCAGTAAATAATCAGTCTGTTATTAATGTGACTTTAAAGGAAGATCTAGCATTACTTGATCAGATCGTAGTCGTAGGTTATGGTGGAGTAAAGAAAAGTGATATCACTGGTTCGGTTTCTTCAGTAACAGGTAAGGAATTAAATGCATTCCCTGTATTAGATGCAGCACAGGCTTTACAAGGTAGAGCAGCTGGTGTTGTTGTACAATCTAATAATGGTGGAGAGCCAGGTGCTCCAATCAATATTCAAATTAGAGGAAATACTTCTATAGGAGCGAGTAGCTCTCCGTTAATAGTAGTTGATGGTTTTATTGGAGCTTCTATGCCTCAAGCAAATGATATAGAATCAATGGAAATCTTAAAAGATGCTTCTGCAACTGCTATATATGGTTCAAGAGGTGCAAATGGTGTTGTGTTAGTAACTACTAAAAAAGGTAGAAATGGAAAAATGGTTGTTGAATACAATACAAACTATTCTATTCAAAATACCACAAATGAATTAGACCTTTTAAATGCTGATCAATTTGCTGCATATCAAACACAAATTAGAGCAAATAACGGAAACACTATTGCTTATCCTCAAGGTCCTGCTAATACGGATTGGCAAGATTTAATTTATACTACAGGAAGTACTAAAACACATCAGTTTTCTTTTTCTGGTGGTTCTGATAAAATTAATTTTTATGCATCTGCTAATTATTTTGATCAAGAAGGGATCATAATTAACTCTGATTTTGAGAGAATTACATTTTTATCAAATATTGATGCTCAAGTAAATGATAAATTGAAATTAGGTCTGAATCTATTCGGTAGTTTAGGTACAAAGAATGGTGTGTCAACTCAATCCACAGGTTTAGGTGGTATTGGTGGTGGTGGAGATGATGTTATCTCTCTAGCAATGCGTTATGCCCCAGATCAGCCAGTTTTTAATGATGATGGATCTTATAATTCTGGTAACACTGTAGGAGATTTAGTTGATAATCCATTTGCTATAGCAACAGAACGTGTAGATGAGACAAGAGAAACTGATTTTAGATCAAATTTTTATGCTAATTACGAGATTATTAAAGGGTTAGAGTTTAAAACAACTTTAGGTTTAAGTAGTGAGACAAGTAAGCAAGGTACTTATAGTCCTTCATCTTTGGAAGTTACGGCAGGTGCTGTAGGAGGTAGAGCAGCCATAGTAAATACGAGACAAAGAGACGTCTTAAATGAAAACTACTTAACTTATAAAAGAGATATAGGTAAGGGGAAATTAACTTTATTAGGAGGTTTATCTTATCAAAAAACGACTACTGAGGTATTTGGAGCAGCTGCAAATGGTTTTCTTTCTGATTCATTTTCATTTTACAACTTAGGAAGTGCACAAACTTTACTGCCGGCAACTTCTGCGTTAAGTGTTGTTGAAATTCAATCTCAATTTGGTAGAGTAAACTTTGATTGGGATGATAAATATCTGTTTACCGCAACGGTAAGAAGAGATGGAGCCTCGAATTTTGCAAAAAATGAAAAGTACGCTATATTCCCATCGGCTGCGATAGGATGGAAAATATCTAATGAAGATTTTATTAAGGATATCAACGCTATATCAAACTTAAAACTTAGAGCTAGTTATGGTGTGACTGGTAATCCAGCCATCAGACCATATCAATCACTAGCTAGATTTGCTTCTTTGTATGCTTCTAGTAACGGTGAAACGGTAGGTGCAGTTACCTCAGACCAACCGGCTAATCCTAATCTGAAATGGGAGTCATCATATCAAACTAATATTGGACTAGATTTAGGATTACTTAAAAATAGATTTACCTTATCATTAGATTATTATAATATCGATACTAAAGATATCATTCTTAGTAATAATGGTATTCCGGAATACTTTGGTTATTTAAGTTCTGACATTTTAACAAATTTAGGAGAAGTAAACAATAAAGGTTTTGAATTAGCATTAACCTCTAGAAATATAAGTAACGAGAATTTCTCTTGGACTACTAATTTCAATATTTCCTTCAATAAGAACAAAGTTGTAGCATTAATTAATGATGCAGATGTATTTGACGATGGTACACCTAGTTACTTTAGTCATGATCAAAGTACAATCTTAAGAGTAGGAGAAGAAGTAGGTCTTTTCTGGGGTTATGATTATGCAGGTGTTTATCAAGGTGGTGCTTTGCCTGCTGGTACAGCTACCTTAGCAGGTGGTGTTGCAGGAGATCCGTTATTTAGAGATATTGATAATAGTGGTGATATTACAGAAGATGACCGTACAACAATTGGTAACCCTAATCCAGATTACACTTTCGGATTTACAAATAATTTCAGTTACAAAGACTTTGACCTAAGCATTTTCTTCCAAGGCTCTCAAGGTGGTGAAATATTTAACTTGACTAATGTTCAGCTTGTTAATGGTGACGCTAACACTACTGTAGATAACTTTAATAATGCTTGGACTCCAACTAATACTAATACTAATGTGCCACGTGTTGGAAACAACAGTAATAGAGAGATTTCTTCTCGTTTTGTAGAAGATGGAAGCTATATTAGACTTAAAAATATTGCATTGGGTTATAATGTACCATCAGAATTTTTAAGTAAAATCCGTTTAGAACGACTAAGGTTCTCAGTAAGTGCTCAAAACTTATTGACTATTACAGATTACTCTGGTTTAGATCCTGAAGCAAGTTATTTTGGTGGAGGTGGTTCTAGTAATGCAAAACAAAATACTATTAGAGGTTTTGATTTTGGTAATTACCCGACGTCTAGAACAGTAACATTCAGTCTTAACGCAACTTTTTAATCACAAATAATAATCGTAAATATATAATTATGAAAACATATAAATTATTACTGTTATTGATAGGTGTATCAATAATAGGATGTTCAGATTTAGAAGAAGATCCTGTAGGTAGATTATCGCCTGACGGATTCTTTCAAACACCACAAGATATTCAAACAGCAGTAAACGGTGCTTATACCCATGCCATAAATGAAAAGTTCTGGGGAAGAAAACTATCGGTAGCATTAATGTTACGTTCTGATATGGTAGACCTTGCTTCAAATGAAACAAGAAGAATGGAGATGAATGATTTGACTACCCTAGGGAACAACGGTATGATTAGTGAATTCTGGCCTAAAACCTACCAAGGTATTGCAGCGGCTAACCAAGCTATTGCAGGAGCAGAGTCTGTAGCTGCAGATGAGACAATTAAGAATCCAGTTATTGCTCAAGCCTATTTCATAAGAGCATTTTACTATTTTCATTTAGTAAGACAGTTTGGTGATGTTCCATATATTGATGCACCTATAACAGATGCTGATGCTGCTGCTTCAATTAGCAAAACACCTGCAGCACAAGTGTACGAAAATATAATTGCTGATTTAGAATATGCAAAAGAATGGTTGCCAGATACACAAGTATCTCGTGCTATACCATCTAAAGGAGCAGCAAGTTCTTACCTCGCTTTAGTTTATTTAACAATGGCTGGTACTAATGATACTGCTATGTTTCAAAAAGCTTTTGATGAGGCTTCAGAAGTAATTATGAATGAAGGCCTTTATGGTTATGATTTAGATTTAGATTTTCAAAACTTATTTAATGCAGATGAAATTGATGCGTCGGTTGAACCAATATTTGCATTAGACTATAATAATTTTGAAGCTCCTAATAACGCGTATGATCAAATTGCACCTATGACAGGAATTAGAGGAGATGATAGAAATTCTGGTGGTGGCTGGTCTGTTGCAGTACCTTCTTTTGCTGTATATGATACATGGGGTCCTCTAGACTATAGACGTGCAGTAAGCATGGATGATGGTGCTAGTATTAATGGTAACCTTGAATTCTATACTAATTTCACAACAAGTGGACATCAGTTTGCAAAGAATAGACCTTACATCGCAAAATATACTCGTTTTCCAGGAGCATTTGCTCGTGGTAACGCCAGAGCGACAAGTCATAACTACTCTATGCTACGATATGCAGAGTTACTTTTAATCGCTGCAGAAGCGGCAGTAGAGATAAGCGATAACGAATCTGCCTTAACATACATGAATCGTGTTAGAGCTAGAGCAAGAATGGGTGGAACAACACTAGTAGCAGGTGTAAGCACTACAGTTGCTCCAAGCGCTGAACCAGCAGAGTTGCCTATGAATTATATGGTTACTGCAAATGATGTATTAGAAGAGCGTAGATTAGAACTAGCTTTTGAAGGTAAAAGATGGTATGATATAGCTAGAAGACAATTAGGAGCAACTGCATTTGGAGCTACGGGATTGGAAGGTGCTAAATCAGACTTTTCTGCTACTGATTATTTAATGCCCTTACCGGCAGATGAGTTAGATAGAAATCCAAATTTATTGCCTCAGAATCCAGGATATTAAGAAGTTGAAATAGCCAACTGCTTTAATCCCAGTAACTTTAAGTTGCTGGGATTTTTGTTTACCCAATTTTGAATTGATGGTTCTACTCTTTGTTTTACTTTTAAAATGAACGAGGTAAAACGCTTCGATCTTAATTTTATTTAAATCATGAAAACCTTTTACAACATTAGTTGGCTCTTGACCTGTATTATTTTTATAGCCTCCTGCAAGCCTCATGAACCTAAAGAAATAATGACTGCTGATATTGATCAGCTTTTGATCGCTCGTTATAACAAAGTACTCAACTACACATTAGATTCGACAGCCTTTCCACGTAGTTATAATCCTGAGACAAAACAAATACTCAAGCGACCATCAAAAGATTGGACGAGTGGCTTCTATGCAGGAAACTTATGGATGTTGAGTGATGTTACTAAAGAGTCTCGCTTTCGCGAAAGCGCAATCAAATGGACGGCTTTTATAGAAAAGGAAAAATATAATTATAGAACTCATGATATGGGTTTTAAGGTTTACAACAGTTTTGGATTAGGTTACCATCGTACAGGAAATGAACATTATAAAGATGTATTAATATCAAGTGCACATACGCTAGCGTCTCGTTTTAATCCTAATGTTCAATCTATACGATCGTGGGATTTTAATAGTGATCAGTGGGAATTCCCTGTGATTATAGATAATATGATGAATCTGGAATTATTTTTTGAAGCGACTAAACTTTCCGGAGATTCTACTTTTCACAAATTAGCGGTAAAACATGCAAATACTACATTAAGAAATCATTTTAGACCAGACGACAGTACTGTCCATGTGGTGGTATATGACACGATTAATGGTAATGTAAAAGAACGTGTAACTCATCAAGGTTATAGCAATGAGTCTGCATGGGCTCGTGGACAAGGTTGGGCCATTTATGGATATACGATGGCTTATAGATATACTAAAAACGAAGATTATTTAAAACAAGCGCAGGCGACTGCAAACTTTTTTATTAATCACAAAAATTTACCTGCAGACGGTATACCATATTGGGATTTTGATGCTCCTAACATTCCAGATGAGCCCAGAGATGTGTCTGCAGCTGCTATAGTAGCATCAGCTTTGGTAGAGCTTTATGGTTACACGGATAAGCAAGATTACATTAATTATAGCAGGAAAGTATTAAATAATTTAAAGTCTGAGGAATATATCCTTCCTGCTGACCTAGAGATTCCTTTTATTCTTCAACACAGCTCTGGTGACTGGTCCAAACGATCAGAAATGGATGAACCTATCATTTATGGAGATTATTATTTCCTTGAATTGATGCTACGCTTACAAGAACTGGATCAATAATTTTCACTTTAAAACTACTTTATGAATCACTTTTTGAAACTTTGGGTACTCGTTTTTGTGATTACAGCCAGCTGTGACTCAGATATGTCAGGGATATCAACTACTACTGTTGAAAGGTCTAAGACTAATATTAACCAAGACTGGCAATATTTAGAGCATCCAACATTAGATATAAATGAAGCTCTAGAAAAGCAAGATTGGGAATCTGTAAATCTACCACATACATGGAATGCGCTGGATGCAACTGATTTGAATCCAGGTTATAGACGTAGTTCTAGCTGGTATAAGAAAGATTTGGAGATAGAAACTATTGTTGATAATGCAGTTTACGAATTGTATTTTGAAGGAGTAAACATTGTTTCTAAAGTATATGTGAACGGAACAAAGGTAGGTGGTCACATAGGTGGTTACATAGGTTTTACAGTAGATATTACAGATGTAGTAAAAGCAGGAAGTAATGAAGTATTAGTTAGAGCAGATAACAGCTATGATCCAGAAGTGATTCCTTCTCAAAAAAGTGATTTCTTTATTTATGGAGGTATTACTAGAGATGTATGGCTAGTAACTTTACCTGAAACACATATTGATAGAGTAAAAGTTACACCAACAGTTTCTGCAGTAAATGCTAGCGTACTTATTAATGTGGAAACTTCAACGCTTCCAAAAGAGTTTATAGTAGATTGTGAACTAACATCACCGACAGGTAAATCGTTTAAAATGACTGAAGCCGTTGGAACTGATAAATTCACGAGTCTGTCATTTGAAAACATCGAATCTCCAGAACTTTGGAGTACCAAAACTCCTAACCTTTATACCTTAACCACAATTATTAAAAACGGCGATAAAATCATTGATCAAACCGAGAAAAAAGTGGGATTACGCTGGTTTGAATTTGAAGATCATGGCGCCTTTTATTTAAATGGAGAACGATTATTATTAAGGGGAACTCACAGACATGAAGAACACGCTGGAGTAGGAGCAGCTATGAGCAACGAGCAACATCGTGCAGATATGGAACTTATAAAAAGCATGGGGACTAATTTTGTGAGACTCGCTCATTATCCACAAGATCCTGAAGTTTACAAGGCTTGTGATGAGTTAGGATTAATTGTTTGGGATGAACTACCATGGTGTCGTGGCGGATTGGGTAATGATGTATGGCAAGAAAATACTACCGACATGTTGAAGGGAATTATTAATCAGAATTACAATCATCCCAGTATTGTATTCTGGTCACTAGGAAATGAGGTGTATTGGTTACCAGATTTTGAGGATGGTGATAATACAGAAAAGATGAACCAGTACTTACAATCACTCAATGATCTAGCTCATAAAATGGATCCGTCACGAGTTACGGCCATAAGAAAATACTATGAAGGAGCAGATATCGTAGACGTCTTCTCACCGTCCATATGGTCTGGATGGTACTCTGGTAGTTATAAAAGTTATCAAAAAGCAATTAATCAATATAAAGCTCAATACAAACATTTTATCCATACCGAATACGGAGGTAGTAGCCATGTAGGTCGACATACAGAAAATCCGATTACTGGTGAAGGAGCTATTCAAGCTGATGGATGGGAAGAGGCAATCGTACAAACAGATGTGGCAAATATTGCTCAAATAGGTGACTGGAGTGAAAACTATATGGTCGATTTATTTGACTGGCATTTACGTATATCAGAAACGGATTCTACCTTTATAGGTAATGCGCAATGGGCGTTTAAAGATTTTGGGACGCCGTTAAGACCAGAAAATGATATTCCATATATTAATCAAAAGGGATTAGTGGATAGAGATAATAACCCTAAAGATTCCTATTATGTGTTCAAAAGCTACTGGAGTGATGAACCATTTGTATGGATAGAATCACACACTTGGACAGAACGTCAAGGTCCTAAAGGATTAGAAAGAGAAATAAGTGTTTATTCTAATGCAGAAGAGGTGGAGTTCTTTATGAACGGTAAATCTTTAGGTAAAAAGATTAAAGACGTTAATAAGTTTCCTGCATCCGGTCTTACTTGGTTAGTAGATTTTAAGGAAGGTGATAACGAGATGCGTGCGGTAGGCACAATGAAGGATGGTGACGTTGTGAATGACGAGTTATTAGTGAATTATAGATTTACTAAAAATGGAAAGCCTAAGGCACTTACATTAGATTCAAAGCAGTTGGATAATGGTAATATTTTACTAATCGCTCAAGCTGTAGATGCAGATGGACTAAGATGTCTAGATTATGAAGAGCGTGTTTATTTCCAGGCCTTGTCTGGCGGTACGACAATAAAAAGTCATGGAACACCGACTGGAAGTGAATCTATAAAAATGGCAAACGGTAAAGCAACGATAGAATTAATACGCAACGATGGAAGTGAGCAATTAGAAGTAATGGTGATAAATCAAAGTTTTAAAGGTACCTATCTAGTTATTGAATAAAGCTCCTTGATAGGGATAGTAAAGACTTAATCTAGTATCTCCATTGTTGTCTTTAAAGTCCTCTTAAAACAGTAGTACTTAATCAATATAAACTCTTAAACTTGCACAGTCATAATTAATAGTTGATGATGAAGGATTTACAAAAGGCGATACTTTTCATGCTTTTCAGTACACTTGCGTTTGCGATAATGAACGGTGTTGTAAAATATCTATCTGATTTTAGCGCATTTCAATTAGTGTTTTTTAGATCTATTGGATCTTTAATCATCACCATGATTTACCTTAATTTCAAGAAAATTTCGATTTTAGGTAATAAAAGATGGTTGTTAATTGCTCGTGGCGTCTTCGGTTCGATTTCGCTCTTACTGTTCTTTTTATCACTCAAATATTTACCGGTAGGTACAGCGGTAACTTTGAGATATTTATCACCCATATTTGCAGCCGTTTTTGCGGTGATATGGCTTAAAGAAAGAATTAAACCTATACAGTGGTTGTTTTTTTTGATAGCTTTTTCTGGTGTATTTATCTTAAAAGGATATGATGAAAATATTTCACTAATCGGTATTGGTTTAGTACTATTATCAGCACTAGGTATGGGATTAGTATTTGTTGTTATCTCTAAAATAGGTAAACAAGATCATCCTATGGTTATCATTAATTACTTTATGGCGATAGGTGTTATAATTGGTGGTCTACTTAGTATTAATAACTGGATTCAACCAGTAGGAGTTGAATGGTTATTATTAGCTAGCTTAGGTGTTGTTGGGTTTATAGGACAGTTGTTTATGACGCGTTCTTTTCAAATAGCCTCAACTTCATTAGTTGCACCATTAAAGTATTTAGAGGTCATTTTTACGGTATTGATAGGTGCTACTTGGTTTATGGAAATTTATACAATATGGTCTGTATTAGGTATTGCTTTGGTAATAATTGGGTTAGTTCTTAATATACTTTATAAGTCTAAACGAAGCTTATAAAAAACTTCTGTTAACCTTTCACTTAAGCAAATTCTCAATAATCCTACCTTTTTAATCAGATTGTTTAAACAAAAGACCTCTTGGATTTGCAATTCCACTATGAATACCTTTATTTTGGGCAACCAGATTGGTAAACCAATTTTGATAAGATTGATTTCTATTACCTTATCTTTTAAACTTGACTGATTTATGCTTCAAAGAATTATAATTCTTGCCTTTTTAATAATGACTGCCACTGCATGCGAGCAAAAGCAAACCGCGATAGAATCTTCTAGTTCAAGTAGTCAACTTCTTTTATCTGCTTCAGGAATAAATACTTTGAAAAATTCTGATAATTTAATAATTAATCAAGCCACAGAAAATTTAGAGGATAAAGTGCAGGAAATATTAATTGAGCCAGTAATTATTCCACAGCCCGTTGATGCTGGTGGTGGTTATTCTCACGAGAAGCACAAAAGAAATTATGCAGAGTTGTATCAAGTTGCCATTTCATATAACCTAAATCCTAGTGATGAAAAACTAACTTATGTGAAAGAAATGTTTGATGGATATGCTAATATGTATCCTACGTTAGGAATGCATCCTAAAGATAAAGAGAATCATCCAGGTGGTAAATTATACTGGCAAGGCCTCAATGAAGCGGTAACGCTTTTTTACATGATCCAGGCTTACGATATGACTCGTGATTTTATGACAGAAGAAGAACGTGCAAAAATTGAAAGTGATTTATTACGCCCTATGGCAAAGTTTTTAAGCGTCGATAGTTATGATGTCTTTAATAAGATTCACAATCACGGGACATGGTCTGTTGCTGCTGTAGGAATGACTGGGATGGTTTTGGGTGATGACGATATGATAGACCGTTCTATTTACGGAAGTAATAAAGATAGTAAAACAGGTTTTATAGCTCAATTAGATCATTTGTTTTCTAGTGATGGGTTTTATAGTGAAGGACCTTATTACCATCGTTATGCTATTTTACCATTTATAGCTTTTGCAGAGGCGATTGAGAATAATCGTCCAGATGTGAAAATATTTGAGCATCGTGATGGTATTTTAAGAAAAGCTGTGACTACCTTATTGCAACTTACGGATGAACAAGGTCGTTTTTATCCTATCAATGATGCCATTAAAAGTAAGACATGGGAAAGTGATGAGGTTGTGTTTGCAACAAATATTGCCTATAAACAATATAAGGATGCATCTTTATTACCAGTAATTAAGATGATGAATAAAATATCATTAACAGATGCTGGTGCTATAGCTGCAAATGCTATAACAGATACCACTGAGGATTTTTATGAAAGACCTAGTATGTTCATTGCAGATGGAGTAGACGGTAACAGCGGTGGACTATCATTAATGCGCAGTCCACAAAATACAGCAGGTCAATTACAAACAGTTCTTAAATTCTCTACCCAAGGTATGGGACATGGACATTTTGATAGATTAACTTTATCTGTTTATGATCATGGCAATGAAATTATACCAGATTATGGAGCAGCAAGGTTTTTGAATATAGAAACTAAAAGAGGTGGAAGATATTTACCAGAAAATAAAACCTATGCTCAACACACCATAGCACATGGTGCTGTAGTGCTGGACCAAAAATCACAATATAAAGGAAATGTAAAATATTCTGAAGAGCATGTTTCTCAACTTGTCAAAAACGATATGAGTAACGATCGATTACAAGTAACCATAGCAGCAGATACCATGGCATATGATGGTTCAAAATTGTCCAGATCAATCACCATGGTTAATGATGCAGATATCACAAATAGACCATTTATAATTGATTTGTATCATGTGGATTCTAATACAGGCCATCAAATGGATCTAAATTATCCATTCTTCGGTGATATCATCGACACGCAATTTGATTATAATAGACCAGTTAACAAAACTGTTTTAGGAACTGATAATGGATACAATCACCTGGAAGTTCTTGCAAAAGGTTCACCTAAACCTAACAGCACAAACTCTCAATTTACCTTCTTACAAGCTCAGCGATTTTATAGTATCACTAGCGTTACAGATCCGTCGACAGAATTATTCATCACTCAAACTGGTGCAAACGATCCAGAGTTCAATCTTAATCTACAACGTCAGTATTTAATTAGACAACCATCAGGAAGTAAAAACCACACTTTTGTAAATATTATAGAACCGCATGGCTTCTTTAATCCTATTCAAGAAACGGTGACTTACCCTAAATCTGCCTTTTCAGAATTAACGCATGAGCAACAAGGCGATTATGATGTGGTAACTTTTAAAATTGGAGAAGAAAATTATTTATACATGCTTTCGCGAAAGCGTGATGGCAAAAACAATCATACAATAACATTTAACGGGAAATCTTATAGTTGGGATGGACCACATCAATTAATTAAATTATAAATGATGAAAAGATTTAGTGAAAAATACATTTTGACAGACCAAATGGAATGGGAGAATTTAGGAGGTGGAGTCTCTCGTAAATTTTTAGGCTATGACAATCAAATCATGATGGTTCAAGTGAAATTTGAGAAAGGTGCAGAAGGAGCGCCTCATCAACATTTCCATACACAAACAACTTATGTTGCTGCTGGAAAATTTGAATTTGAGATTGATGGAGTAAAACAAATCGTGAGTGCTGGTGATGGCGTTTATATGGAGCCTAACTTGATGCACAGTGCGGTATGTCTAGAAGAAGGAATGTTAATAGATGTGTTTGCACCAGTGAGAGAAGATTTTCTCGATGGTAGCGGTGTATCTTACTTTGGAGATAAAGAAGCTTAAATAACAACAACAATAAATAAACAATAAATAATATGAGTAATAAAGGTAAAGTAGCCATAGTAACTGGCGCAACTAGCGGAATAGGGTTTGAAGTAGCAAAACGATTAGGAACTGACGGTTATACGGTAGTGTTAAACGGTTTACAAGATGATCAAGGAGCTGCATGTGTAAAAGAATTAACTGCACAAGGAATCACTTGTGAGTATAGCGGTTTTGACGTTACTAATGAAGAAGCAGTAAATGCAAGTATAAAAGCTATAGGTGAAAAATATGGTAGAATCGATACACTTGTAAATAATGCAGGTGGATTAGGTGGAAGATCTCGTTTTGAAGAGATGACTACTGACTTTTATAGAAAAGTAATGGCATTGAATTTAGACTCTGTGTTTTTTGCGTCTAGAGCAGCTATTCCTTATTTAAAAAATGGTGAGCACCCATCGATCATAAACTATACATCTAACGCAGCATGGAATGCTGGTGGACCAGGTGCTGGAATTTATGGTACTTCTAAAGCTGGTGTGCACGCTATTACTAGAGCTCTTGCAAAGGATCTTGCAGAATATGGAATACGTGTAAATGCAGTATCTCCTGGTACAATTGATACACCTTTTCATGCACAAATTAAATCTACTAAGCCAGAGGTGTTTGCTTCATGGGCAAATAATATCTTACTAGGTCGTCTAGGTCAACCAGAAGATGTGTCTGGAGTTGTTTCTTTCCTTGCGAGTAAAGATGCTTCATTTATCACTGCAGAGACTATCCAAATTGGTGGTGGACAAGCTTTAGGTATTTAATATAATATTCTTAATAAAATGAGTAAGCTTAAAGGTAAAGTTGCTGTTGTAACGGGTGGCGCGCGCGATATAGGACGTTCTATCTCTTTACAACTAGCTGCCGAAGGTGCTAATGTTGTTATCAACTATAACAGTAGTGCTAGTCAGGCAGAGGAAACTAAGAAAATGATTGACGACGCTGGTGGATCCTGTACCATTGTACAAGCTGATTTAACTAAAATGGCAGGCGTTCAAAAACTTAAAGAGGCTACTGTAGCGGCTTATGGTGATGAAGTGCATGTATTAGTGAACAACACCGGTGGAATAGTGGCTCGAAAAAATACAGATGAGGTAGATGAGGAATTCTTTGACCTTTTAATAGATTTGAATTATAAATCTACATTCTTTGTAACTCAGTCCATAGTTCCTTTAATGAATAAAGGAGCTTCTATCATTAACTTATCATCTTTAGCGGCTCGTAATGGTGGCGGTGGCGGTGCGGCTCTTTATGCGGCATCTAAAGGCGCGATCACAACACTAACAAGAGGCTGGGCAAAAGAGTTTGGTCCTCAAGGAATAAGAGTGAACGCAGTAGCGCCAGGAATGATCGCGACTAAGTTTCATGATGATTTCACAACAGATGAGGTACGTACTAATGTTGCAGGAATGACACCATTACGTCGTGAAGGTTCTGCAGATGATGTTGCAGATTTAGTTGTTTATCTAGCCACAGATAAGAGTGCTTATATTACTGGTACTAATATTGATATAAATGGTGGACTAGCGTTTAGTTAGTCATTGAATTAGCCAAATATTCAAAACAAAAAAACCTGATAGATTATCTATCAGGTTTTTTTTTACTTATAAAATATGCTGGTTAGTACACTAATTTTAGAGCGATGTTTTCAACTACCTTAATTTCTCCAGAGTTGGTAATCGTGTTGTTGATAGGTTGTTGACCTTTTGCACCCCATAAGACCGCTGTCAGTTTGGTGTGATTATCTTTAAATGTATTGTCCTTAAAAGTTACATTAACGATACCTCTAGTATTCACTAATATTTCATCGCTATCTGTTTTTCCACAATTCATAAAAGTATTACCAGACAGATTTAAAACACCACCTATAGTTGATTCATCATATCCACCACGATAAAAGTCAATCACTTCATTGGATATATTTTCAAAGGTAGAATTAGTAACTGTTAAGAATTCTACGTTATAATCTCCTTTATCATCAGTTTCTTTATCCAGCAAGAAACCGTTTCCACAATTTTTAAACTGAGAATTATTAACTATAATCTGATCTGCAAAGGAACTTTTTGAGGCATCTATAACTGATTTAAAATTAGAGACACTAACATTTTTTAAATGGATTCCATAAGCCATGGACATATTCTCATCTAGCGTATTGAAAAGGTCTTGTTCTGGCGTTCCTAAAATATTTAAATTTTCTAAACTTAATATTCCTTTAGGTTGCATTAAGAAACCAGTTTTTAAGGCATCAAATTGAATTGTTGCTTTATCATTTGCTCCACGTATAGTAAGTTCCTTTGATAGAGGTATGGTTTTATCGATTAAGTAATTACCTTCACTTAAAACGATAACATCCTCAGAATTTGCATTTTCAATCGCGGCTATTAATTCGTTAATGTTAGAAACCTTATGTGTTTTAACATCTTGATTTCCTGATGCAGCTGTAAACCATTCTGGACCGTAATTATCAGTCATTAATTGTACAGGTTCTTCTTGAATTGGTGGGATAATTGCACCTATGTAATTTTGATCTTGATTTCTGTTTTTACCTAATGCATCTGTTTCTATAGCATTAAAGTTAAATCCATTGTATAATTCCTTTTCATAGGTTGTAGGAGTGTAGTAGATATCATATGCTGGTTTTAAGTCCGCTTTCGCGAAAGTGAAATAATCCAAATCTGTCGTATTATTATCATATGCAGTGGTCCATAGATTACTTTTAAACTTAACACCGTCAATCTTATCGTAAGCCTTAATAGGATAAGAGGTAGCTGACTGGTTGTAAACAAAATTATTTGCAAAAATGACTCTTTCAGGTCTAGCAGATCTAATTTCTGATGGTGGTAGTACTTCGGCTTGATCTAGATTTACACCTACAGAAAAGTGAATAGGTTGCTCGCAGTTGATCCAGCTGTTGTGTGCAATTACAGCATCGGTAACTTGATTGTATCTATTTAGTGGTGATTTAGGGATACCATTCATCACTGCAAGTGCCGCACGAAATTCCTGACCTTTCAAGCCGTAAAAATAATTGTTAGTAATCCAGTGACCAGTGTTAATGACTCTAATTCCGCCTACGTATGGATTATCATTTGCAATAAATAAATTACCACTGATAGTAGCGTAATTACCATGACGCGTGACTACAGATCCTTCACTTTCTAAAAATACATTGTTGCTGAAGTTGTTGAAATTAGACTTACTAGATATGATTTCAACCTCACCATTACATTTTTCAAAAAGGTTGTTAGTTACCTGAGTGTAAGATGGAGTCATAGAAGTCATACTAGCTCCTAACTGCATAGTCTCTGCCTTAGGTCCACCTTTCCTAGGGCGTGGTCCGAAATGATTATCATGAATTTTATGATAATTGTTAATATGTCTATTATCATTTAAATAAACTTTTACGGTTGGACCTTCATTTGATTTTCCAGCGATATAAGAATGGTCTAGCTCGTTATACTGTCCATAAAACTCTACCCAATGATCTTTTCTGTGTCTATCTAGTTGAGTGTAATCCTCTATTACGGTACCTGTAACGCGGCAGTTGTATGCTATAGAATCTGGACTATTGCGGAATATGATAACAGCTTCATCTGGTGTGTAACCATTCTTAAAATATAAATCTTTGACAATTAAGTGTTCTCCACTTATTTTTAAAACAGATTCACCTTCTAGCGTTACTTCTCCTGGCGTTTCTGCTCTCAAGGTTATAGGTTGTTTTTCAGTTCCTGTAGCATGAAATTTTATTTGAGAATTTTCCCAAACGCCATTTGATAGAATGATCTCATCACCAGGTTGAGCATTATCAATCGCGTTTTGTAAATCTTCTATATTCTTTACAACTGTATCCGAAGGGTTATTTTGTTCTTCACTGCAGCTGAAGTTTAAAATTAATAGTAGAATAAGAAGTAGCTTTTTCATATGAGTGATTTAGAATATGAAATTACCTTAAATAGTTGATTTTTTATTTTCAAATTAATCATAGATAGTACAGTATTAGGGGAAAAAACATCCCAATTCACTGGTTTTACTGACTTAAGAAGATATCATATTGTCAGTATTGCTATATGAACAGTATTAATTTGATAATTATAATCTTCAATTTTGAAGATTGTATATCTGTGAATTGAAAAGAAATTTCTTTAACAATATTTAACTTCGTTTAGTTCGGTTGGTTCCGAACTAGTTATATATTTGCATGATTAAATAATGATAATAGGCTAATTTAAATAGAAATGAAAGATTCGATTTGCAAGGAAAAAATGGCGCTTGTTGAAAAGTTAGGTGTTCATTTAGAAAATAGGGAACAGCTTGCACCTGTTGCAGCTAGGATATTATCATATATCATACTTACTGGAAAAAAAGGAAGCACGTTTGAAGATCTAGTGACAATTCTATGTGCAAGTAAAAGCACTATATCTACACATCTTAATCATTTACAAGATTTAAATAAGATTCAATACTTCACTAAAGTTGGAGATCGTAAAAAGTATTTTATCATAAAAAAAGATATCATAATTCAGCATATGGATAAAATGGTGAGTCATTGGGATGATGAAAGAGCCATACATGTAGAAATTAAGGACTATAAAGAGGTTATTAATAATAGCAAAATTGAGAATGAAGAAGAAAAATTTGATCTCAATTTTCACACAGATTATATAAAATACATAGACGATGCTACAGCGTCTATTTTAGAATTAAAAAGTAAAATATCAAATAATCAAATCAATATCTAAAGGTAAAAAGTGATGAATAATAGTATAGTTTATAAATTAGTAATGATGGCTTTATTGTTCGTTATCACTAGTTGTGGAGATAACAAGGAACAAGCAGCTGCTGCAAAAGAGCAACAAGCTTTACCATTTCCTGTTACTCAATTACAAACCAAAACCGTTACGGGTTATACAGAGTATCCAACAACTATTGAAGGCAAAGTGAATAGTGATGTAAGAGCAAAAACATCTGGATACATAGAAAAAGTATACGTAGACGAAGGTCAAAAAGTGCGTAAAGGACAAGTGCTTTTTAAATTAGAAACACAATCGTTAAGTCAAGATGCAGGAGCAGCAAAAGCACGCGTCAATGTCGCACAGGTAGAGGTTGATAAACTAATTCCTTTAGTAGCAAAAAACATTATTAGTCCAGTACAGTTAGAAACAGCAAAAGCAAATTTAGCGCAAGCAAAAGCTAATTATAGTGGTGTGACTGCAAATATTAGTTATGCTACCATTAAAAGTCCAATTGATGGTTTTGTTGGAGCTATTAATTTTAGAGAAGGCGCATTAATTAGTCCAAGTGATGCAACACCACTCACAACAGTAAGTCAGATAGACGAAGTCTATGCTTTTTTTAGTTTTAACGAAGCGCAATACATTGATCACTTACAACGCTCAGAAGGTCAACACAAAGCAGAGCGTATTAAAAATTCACCAGACCTAACTTTAGTGTTAGCAAATGGTAAGGAGTATTCTGAAAAAGGGCGTATTCAAACCAGTACAGGACAGATTAACCAAAGTACAGGTACTATTCAAATTAGAGCAGCTTTTTATAATCCAAACGAAATTTTGACTAACGGAAATAGCGGAAAAATCAAATTCCCAATAGAGTATAAAGACGCTATTGTTGTACCACAAACGGCAACTTTTGAGCAACAAGGTAATATTATGATTTTCAAATTAGGAGAAAATAATAAAGTAGAGACTTCTATTTTAAAAATAAAAGGTACTGTAGATAACTTATATGTTGTAGAGTCTGGTGCAACAGCAAACGACAAGATTGTAGTATCTGGTATAGGAAAACTAAGAAGCGGTATGGCAATTGCGCCTCAAGAAACTTCTTTTGAAGAGGCTATAATACCTGTAGCAACATTATTTAGAAATTAGATAACCACCAAACATATTTATCATGTTAAAAACATTTATTGAAAGACCAGTACTTTCAACAGTAATCTCTATTATAATAGTTATGCTAGGTGTTATTAGTATAACTACCTTACCAATAGAGGAATATCCAGATATTGCACCACCAACTATTAAAGTAACTGCAAATTATACAGGTGCAAATGCAGAGACCGTTTTAGAGAGCGTTATTGTACCTATCGAGGAGCAAATTAATGGAGTAGAAGGTATGACCTACATTACCTCTACAGCTTCAAACAATGGTACTGCCGAAATTACGGTATATTTTGATCAAGAAACAGATGCAGATATTGCAGCTGTAAACGTCCAAAACCGTGTAGCTAGAGCCACACCATTATTACCATCAGAGGTAACACAAACAGGAGTTGTAACACAAAAGCAGGAAACCAGTGCTTTGATGTTTATTTCTATGTATTCTGAGAACGATAACTACGATGCTACATTTATTCAGAATTACTTAAAAATTAATGTAATTCCAGCAATGCAACGTATTAGTGGTGTTGGTGATGTTAGTGTATTTTCACAACAGGATTACGCTATGCGTGTTTGGTTAAATCCAGAAAAATTAGCGTCTTATAATTTAATACCTTCAGATATTACTGCAGCTTTGGCAGAGCAAAATTTAGAAGCAGCAGCAGGTTCTTTAGGTGAAAATAATGGTGAATCATTTTCGTATACATTAACCTATAGTGGTCGTTTTAAAGACGAAGCGCAATACAGCGATATTGTAATTAAAGCTTTAGGAAACGGAGAGTTTTTACGCTTAAAAGATGTGGCAACTATAGAGTTAGATGCTCAATCATACTCATCTAATGCCATGAGTATGGGGAATCCAGCAGTTTTTATGGGAATTTTCCAAACTAAAGGATCCAATGCACAAGAAATTATTGAAAACATTAAAGTGACTTTAGAAGATGTAAAAGCAGATCTTCCTGAAGGTCTAGACATTTTTGTACCATACGATACCAGTTTATTCTTAAACGCTTCAATAGAAAAAGTAATTAGCACATTATTAGAAGCTTTTTTACTGGTATTCTTAGTAGTATTTATCTTTTTACAAGATTTCCGTTCCACTTTAATTCCAGCAATTGCAGTACCGGTTTCTATTATAGGTACCTTCTTCTTCTTAAATGTTTTCGGTTATTCTATTAACTTACTTACATTATTTGCCTTAGTACTTGCTATTGGTATTGTAGTAGATGATGCAATTGTTGTTGTAGAAGCTGTTCATGCTAAAATGGACGAAGGAGAACACAACCCGAAAAAGGCAACATTAACTGCAATGAATGAAATTTCTGGAGCCATAATTTCAATTACTTTGGTAATGGCAGCGGTATTTATTCCAGTTACCTTTATTACTGGACCAACAGGTGTTTTTTATGAGCAATTTGGTGTTACGTTAATTATTGCCATTTTAATTTCGGCAGTAAATGCATTAACCTTAAGCCCTGCATTATGTGCTTTACTATTAAAAGAACATAAAGAAGACGAAGAGCTAAAAGGAAAAGGACCATTAAAACGTTTTTATACCTTATTCAATCGTGGATTTAATGCAACCATTAATAGATACGGCAAATCATTACAGTTTTTATATAAAAGAAAATTTGTTTCAGTATTACTATTAATTATTGCAGGTGTTGGTATTTATTGGGCTTCAATGACAACTCCAACAGGTTTTGTACCTAATGAAGATAGAGGAATTGTTTTTGCAAACATCGAATTACCTCCAGGAGCATCATTGGATAGAACAGATGCTGTTTCAAGAAAATTATATGCTCAAATTGAAGGTGTAGAAGGTATTGAAGCTGTAAACTTTATTAAAGGTAGAAGTTTAATAAGTGGTGCTGGTAGTAATTATAGTTTTGGTATTATAAAACTTAAAAATTGGGATGAACGTGAAGACGAGTCATTATCTGCACAAGCTATTACAGGAAAATTATTTGGTATAGCAGCAGGAATACCTGATGCCAATATTATATTCTTTTCACCTCCAAGTATACGTGGTTTTGGTAACTCATCAGGTTTCGAAATCAATTTATTAGATAAATTTGGTGGTGAGTTTACAGATTTAGATCAAGCCAATAAAGACTTTTCTATGGCTTTAATGAGTCACCCAGAAATTAAATATGCACAATCTTCTTTTAGTACAAACTATCCACAATATGAAATGGAAGTTAATGTACCGTTAGCAAAAGAAAAAGGCGTATCTGTAAGTAGTATATTTTCAACATTACAAGGTTATATAGGTGGAATTTATGCATCTGATTTTTCTAGATTTGGAAAACAATATAGGGTATATATTCAAGCATTACCAGAAGATAGAGCAGACGAGAATGCCTTAAACAGTATGTTTGTGCGTACAGATTCTGGCGAGATGACGCCTGTTACACAGTTTGTAACCTTAGAGCGTGTGTATGGTCCACAATCGGTAACACGTTTTAACCTTTTTAATTCTACCATGATTTCTGGTGCTACTAACGATGGTTATAGTACAGGTGATGCTATTAGAGTTATTGAGGAAGAGGTAGCAAAACTACCAAGTAATTATACTGTGGCTTACTCAGGTTTAACACGTGAAGAGGTAAACGCAGGAAACCAAACGACGTTCATATTTATATTAAGTATCTTATTTGTATACTTTTTATTAAGTGCACAATACGAAAGTTACTTGCTACCATTTGCTGTAGTATTATCATTACCATTTGGTGTATTTGGTGCCTATATAAGTACTAAATTCTTAGGGTTAGAAAACAATATATACTTCCAGATTGCCTTAATCATGCTTATTGGTTTGTTGGCTAAAAATGCCATACTTATTGTTGAGTTTGCTTTACAGCGAAGAAAAAATGGTGAGAGCATTGTAGATGCAGCGATAGATGGTGCTAAGTCACGTTTACGTCCAATTTTAATGACATCGTTTGCCTTTATCTTGGGATTAATGCCTTTAGCATTAGCTTCAGGTGTTGGGTCAGAAGGAAACAACTCTATTGGTTCTGGAGCAGCAGGCGGAATGCTTATTGGTACTATTCTAGGAGTATTTGTTATTCCTATCCTATTTATATTATTCCAATGGTTACAAGAAAAAGTTTCGGGTAAACCAGCAGTACAAACTATTGAAGATTAAAACAATGAAGTCAATAATAAAACATAGAAACTTTAGTAAAGGCGCATTAATATTAGTTGTTACATTAACACTACAAAGTTGTTTTGTAGCTCAAGATTATGTGAGACCAGATTTACCTGAAGTGACGCAAGAGCTTTATAGAACAGATAACTTGCCTGTAGATAGTTTGTCCATGGCAGACTTATCTTGGAAAACAATGTTTAAAGATTCCGTTCTTCAAAGTTATATTGAAGAAGGTTTAGAAAATAACATGGACGTTCGAATAGCAATTCAACAAATGAATGCGGTACAAGCTTATGCAAAACAAGGAAAAGCAGGATTTCAACCTACTTTAAATGTAGGACCCAATTATACTCGTCAGGAATTTTCAGAAAATAGCCAGTTTGGTTCTATTTTTAGTGGTGGACTAAACACCTATGACATTACAGCAAATTTATCATGGGAAGCAGATATTTGGGGTAAAATAAGCAGTAATAATCGAGCTACACAGGCAGCATATTTGCAAAGTGTTGCAGGTCATCAAGCAGTGAAAACTCAGCTTATTTCTAGTATAGCCAGTGCATATTATAATTTATTAGCCTTAGATGCGCAACTAGAAATTACAAAACAAACTATAAAGACAAGGGAAAGTGGTGTAGAAACCATAAAGGCGTTAAAAGATGCAGGGCAGGTAACTCAAGTAGCCGTTGATCAAAATGTGGCTCAGTTTAATAATGCTAGAGCTTTACAGGTGGATATTGAGACAGCTATTTTTAAAACTGAAAATACCTTGAGTATTTTGTTAGGTAAGGGACCGCAAAATTTTGATAGATCAACATTAGAAAGCCAGGTGATTGAAGAAAATATTAAATTAGGTTTTCCTTCTACTTTATTACGTAATAGACCAGATGTAATGGCAGCAGAATATGGTTTAATAAATTCGTTTGAGTTGACAAATGTTGCTAATAGTAGTTTCTATCCATCGTTAACGCTTACGGCTTCTGGAGGTTTACAGAGCTTACAATTAGATGAATTATTGAGTGTTAACTCTCTATTCGCAAATATAGTAGGTGGATTAACCCAGCCAATTTTAAATAAGCGAAAGCTTAAGACGCAAAAAGAAGTTGCTCTTGCGCAACAAGAACAATCACTTTTAGAGTTTAAAAAAACATTGTTGATTGCTGGTAATGAAGTGTCAAATGCATTGTTCAGCTATGAATCAGAAACTAAAAAATATGAATTTAGAGTTAATGAAGTAGAGGCGCTGCGTAAAGCCGAAAGTAATTCTGAAGAATTATTAAAAAACGGCTTTGCAAACTATCTTGATTTACTTACCGCCAGAGAAAGTGCATTAACAGCAGAGTTAAATATTATTGATAGTAAATTACAGCAATTAGTAGCAGTCGTTAATCTATATGAAGCCTTAGGAGGTGGATGGAGGTAACTTGATAGAAATATGCTTTTAAAGTAATAACAGTAAAAGCTTTAAAAATGGGATTATTACAATTTGTAATAATCCCATTTTTTATCATTAAAATTTAAGTTTATAACATAAAAAAGGGTTTCAATTTCTTGAAACCCTTGTTATATCTAGTGACCTCGACAGGATTCAAACCTGTAACCTCTTGAGCCGTAATCAAGTGCGCTATTCAGTTGCGCCACGAGGCCTAGTTTCACGTCCAGCTTAACGCTTTAGCGGCTGCAAATATATACTTTTTGTTCAATTGCAGCAAAGCAGAATCAATAATAATTCAATTAAATTTTACTCTAGATTTATTCGTCTCCTTTTAGGATACTTAACTCGATAAGAAAAACGCTCTTGAACCTGACTACCACTACCGAGGTTGATTTCCCAAGTTAAAATTTGAGTTTCTTTATCGACTTGTGCTGTTCCCGTTTCTACTTCATCTACTTTAATCTCACTATTGCCACTTATTGGTACACGATCTTGAAGTTTAACCATCACTGTTTTATTACGATTATTTTTTAAAGTAATTTCATAATTCTTAGAAACGATGCGATTGTTACCAAAGAAAGATTTTGCTTTGAAATCTCGTTTATCTTCTCGTTTAACACTTATCTGTGGATCAACACCTAATCCTACTACCAATTCTTCTTTTGTGGTATCGGTGTCAAAATATATTTTACCTATAAATGCTTCTTCAAAATAAACATTTGCCTCTCCAGGTATTAAATTCAATGATTCCCAATTAGAAAGAGTAGCGGTCAGAAATACATTTTCATTAATTACAGGAGCAGCATAATAAGCATATGCAGCATCAACATTATTATTTGATATTTCTATATCTGTAGATTCTCCCGTACTAGGTATTGAGTAAAGCTGTGATAAATTAAAGGTGCGCGATGCTATATTCTCTTCGATATCTTCAACTACAGCTGGTACATAATCATCTACTTCAACTTCTTCAGCATCATAATCAAATCTACTTTTCTTTACAGTACTATAGCCTGTAACTACAACCGCATCTAATGATTCTTCCATAGTTACATTAATGTTTGAAGCATATATAGGTGTTTCTTGAGGTGAATAACCGGCAAAATTAATCACTAGTACTTCGCCATCCTCTGCATTGATACTATAATTACCATCAAAATCGGTAGTCGTTACTATAGAGGTTCCTTTTATTAATACCGTTGCTCCCAACACAGGTTCGCCAGAACCATCCGTCACTTTACCATTGATAGTTTTAACTAATGGATTATATCTTTTGTTACTTCTACCCGTTGCTCTTGCGTTGTAGTTCCTACTTACAAAACCTAGACGTTTTGTTTCTAGTTGTGGCATCTGGTTATCCATTTGAGGATCACCAGTTGATATCTTTAATTTTATATTATTCCAGTCTGTGCCAGTAGCTTGATAAGCTTGGGCTTTAAAAGCGAGATTTATTTTGTCATCAGTACCTTGTGCCGTGATATCATAAATAGGTACCCATCCAGCGCTATATACATTATAACTAAAGTTAATCGAGTAGCGACGTGTTGATGGTGTGATGACTTTTAACGTTATCGTTCCTCGACGTTCATTAGCCTCAGGATTAAGCTTCTGCTTTTCGATATTCAACTTATTCAGTTGCTCGCTGGCTTTAGTAATAGCCTCATTATTTGCATTGCGCTCATTAATAATAGCAGCAAATCTGGTACGGTAATAAGTACCAAATTCTTTAATCTGTGCAAGGCTCAATCCGGTATCTTTACTGTTAAGACTGCGATTGCTCTCTAATAATAATCTCTCTTGGTCCAGACCGCTATTAAGTGCGTTTAACTTACCTATCTCATCTTTTACCTCTGCAATTTGAGCGTCTAGTGCTTTAATGTTATTGCTGGTTTCTTTCTTTTCTAATGCAGTAGCACTGTAAGAAAGTCCGTTAAGTCTCATTCCATCTAGATCTGTAATATTGATACTGGCCTCATCAATATCAGGTGATAAATCACTTAATTTAATCTCATGGGTGCCTTTTTTCAATTCTATACTAGCAGTGCGTTCTATACGAGCACCTTGTAGGTATAAGGTGACTTCATTAATAGTAGAGGCTGTTTTTAAATCTTGACTATCGACAAATAATGAGGAAAGCAGTATGGTGATAAAAAGAATTCTCATAGTGAAATGTTTGACTCAAATTTAAAGATAAAATAAAAGGAACTTCTTACTTTTAGAAAATGAATAATGAATTTATAGAATCCCACATACACGACATCCCAGATTTTCCTAAAGAAGGAATCATTTTTAAGGATATTTCTCCATTACTCGCTTCCGCGAAAGCGAGATCAATCACCACAGAATTACTCGTTAGAGACTTTAGAGGTCAAACTATTGATGTGGTAGTAGGTATTGAATCAAGAGGTTTTCTTTTTGGAATGCTACTAGCAGATGCGTTAAATGCAAAATTTGTGATGTTGCGTAAACCTGGTAAATTACCTGGTGCAATTATTTCACAAGAGTATGAGCTAGAATATGGTACAGATACACTAGAGCTACAGGAAAATGCAATTTCACCTGGTGATTGTGTTTTGATACACGATGATGTGCTAGCAACAGGAGGAACCGCAATAGCCGCAGCTCAAATCATTCAAAAAGCTGGTGGGAAAGTAGAAGGTTTTAACTTTGTTATAGAACTAGACTTTATTAATGGACGCGAAAAAATTAAAGATTATAAGATCGCCTCAGTACTTCACTATTAAAAATTAAGGCATAAAAAAAGGTCTTAGTATAACTAAGACCTTTTAAGGGTGGAAGACGGGATTCGAACCCGCGACTTCCGGCACCACAAACCAGCGCTCTAACCAACTGAGCTACAACCACCATATCAATGTGAGTTTTATTAAAGTGGATCTCAAGAATTCAACCACTGCGCCGTTAAGCGGATGCAAATTTAATACATTTCTGAATATTCAAAACACTTTATAAAAATTATTTTAGATCAAATATGCTATTTACTCCTGGATAGCGTTCTGACTTAAATCCTTCGGCGTGTTCTGTACCTAGATAACGACCTAAATTTGCAGCTCTATATTTTATAGAATCAAAGAAATTTTTATTACTTATAGGTGTTTCAGGTTCTTTAGAATTAGGGTCGTAAAACTGTGATCTATAAGCTGCTACAGATTTTATTTTTGTGTCTAGATGACCCGTTATATCGATCAGGATATCTGGTTCCATATCTTGCCATTGTATATAATGATACACGTGTTTAGGTCTCCAGGCTTCTTGAATTTGTCCTTCTAGTTTTGTTTCGATTTTACGTAGTCCCGATAAAAAACAGCTCTTACTTGTCAGTTCAGATCCCATTCCATGATCTGGATGACGATCATAAATGGCGTTACACAACACAATTTCGGGTTTGTACTTTCTTATGATTTTAATAATCTCTAACTGGTGCTGTTCATCATTTATAAAAAAGCCATCTCGGAAACCTAGGTTTTCTCTCACCGATACACCTAATATTTTTGCTGCTGCTGCTGCTTCTTGATCACGTATGTCCGCAGTTCCACGCGTGCCTAATTCACCACGTGTAAGATCCAGTATTCCTGTAATCTTACCATTAGCAGCTTCTTTTGCTAGAACGCCTGCACAGCTCAATTCTACATCATCTGGATGTGCGCCTATAGCGAGTATGTCAAGTTTTAAGTTATTCATCATTTTGCAATTTTACGGCTTTTCTCCATGGCGCGCTCAATATCCTCTATAAGACTACTTACTTCTTCAATACCTACAGAAAAGCGTAATAACTGATCTGTGATTCCTTGATCCTTGCGTTGTTGTGGTGTTAATAAAGAATGTGATGTCTCGGTAGGAGCGAGAATAGTACTTTCTACACCAGCCAGACTTAAAGCTACTTTAACGATTTGTAATTCTTCTAGAAAACGATTGTGATTAATCGATTCTTTAAATTCAAATGACATCATACCACCATATCCATGCATTTGCGCTTTGGCAATTTTATAATCCGGATGCGATTTTAGACCTGGATAATTCACTTTTTTAATGGATGGATGTTTCTCTAGAAAGCGAGCTAGTTTTTTTGCGTTGCGAGTTTGTCTCTTAACTCTTAGACCTAGTGTTTTTATACTGCGTTCTAATAGCCACACGGTTTGATCACTTAAACTACCACCATAATTTTTTGCAGTTTTCCATATTTGATCCATGTGTTTTTGTGAACTACTTACGGTACCAGCACAAATATCGCTGTGACCACCTAGATATTTTGTCGCACTATGAACAATGATATCGATACCAAAATCTGCAGGATTCTGATTAATAGGAGAGGCAAATGTATTATCGATAACGCTTATTAGAGAGTTCGCTTTCGCGAAAGCGGAAACCACAGTCATATCTACTACTTCTAATAGTGGATTGCTAGGAGTTTCTATGTAAATCATCTTAGTATTTTCTTTGAGATGAGCTTTAAGTGATTCACTATTAATTTGTTCTACAAACGAATATTCAATACCTAAATTTGAAAATTCAGCATCTACAAAATGAGAGGTGCCACCATAGATCGCACGTTGTAAAATAATATGATCGCCCGTTTTTAAGAACGCCATAAACACAGCGCTGATGGCTGCCATACCACTACCGAAAATGAGTCCAGCCTCACAGTTTTCTAGTTCAGCTATCTTCTGACCTAAGGCAACTTGATTAGGTGTGTTGAAGTATCGTGGATATAGATTAGTGCCTTCGCTACGGTAATCGTAAGCAGTTGAAGTATAAATAGGTGATGTAGCGCCACCATATTTTTCATCTTCTAAATTTCCTGCGTGAACACAAATAGTATTAACGGGTCTTTTTTTTGAGCTCATATCTGTTTTTTTAAGCAGTCCAAGTTACCGAATAATTGTGTTAAGATTTTCTCAAGTTTTACCACCTTTGTACATAGGTTTTAAAGAGCTTATTAAAAATACTATCTTCACACTATGTCTATATTATTTACTTACATCAAAGAATTGGTTCAAGTGCGAGAGCATACTAATGAGCCTTTAAGAGGTACTGCCATGGATGAGCTGCCGTCTATAAAAAATGCATATTTATATGTTGAAGATGGTCGTATTGTAGACTATGGATCGATGGATGATTTGCATCCTCATCCTGCAGAAGAAGTATACAATTGTGAAAATCAAATTATCGCGCCTGGTTATGTGGATTCTCATACACATCTAGTATTTGCTGCGACTCGTGAAAAAGAGTTTGAAGATCGTATTCATGGACTATCTTATGAGGAAATTGCTGCACGTGGTGGTGGCATACTTAACAGCGCTGCAAAACTGGCTGATATGAGTGAGGATGAACTTTATTTACAAGCTCAGGATCGTCTCAAGCAATTGATAGCTATGGGAACAACAGCCATAGAAATTAAAAGTGGATATGGCTTAAGTGTGGAAAGTGAGATTAAAATATTGCGTGTAGTAAAAAGGTTGAAAAATGAAAATTATATTCCTATAAAAGCAACGTTTTTAGGAGCTCACGCCATACCTCTGGCATTTAAGGATGATAGAAAAGCATATCTAGATTTGATCGTTAATGAAATGTTGCCTGTAATAGGTGAAGAAAATCTAGCTGATTATATCGATGTCTTTTGTGAAAAAAACTACTTTACAGTCGATGAAATGTTGCGAGTCATTGAAGCTGGTAGTGCATATGGATTGAAGGCCAAGGTACATGTGAATCAATTTAATGCGATAGGAGCGATAGACGCTGCTGTTAAAGCTGGTGCGGTAAGTGTAGACCATCTAGAAGTAATGACGACTGCAGATTATGAATCCCTTGCTGATTCAAATACAATCGCGACAGCATTACCTAGCTGTTCTTTTTTCTTAGGACTGGATTATGCACCGGTTAATGAGATGATTGAAAAAAATATAGCTGTAGCATTAGCAACAGATTATAACCCAGGTAGTACACCATCTGGTAACATGAATTTTGTATTTTCTCTTGCTTGTATAAAAATGAAAATGACGCCTCAACGTGCATTTAATGCAATGACTGTTAATGCAGCACACGCAATGGGATTACAAGATGAGGTAGGTAGTATCTCTAGAGGTAAAAAAGCTCATTTATTATTTTTTAAAGATATAGATTCGATTGCAGCGGTTCCATATCATTTTGGTCACTCAATTATTGATAGGGTATTAGTAAATGGACATCACATACAGGATTAAAGATGAATTTAAATCAGGTCACTGTTCCGTCGTTAGATTTAGAAAGATCTATTCCTTTTTATGAAAAGTTAGGATTAAAACTTATTGTTAAGTCTTTACCACATTATGCAAGATTTGAATGTCCAGATGGTAAGTCAACTTTTTCTATTCATCTAACAGATGAATTGCCTAAAGGTGAAGGTATTTATGTTTATTTTGAATGTGAAGACCTTGATCAGAAAGTTGAAGATCTAATTAAATTAGGAATAGAGTTTTACATGAAACCTAAAAACCAACCATGGTTATGGCGAGAAGCTAGATTAAAAGATGTGGATGGTAATTTAATCATTCTTTATTACGCTGGCGATAATAGACTCAATCCACCATGGAAGATTAATTAATAGTAACACTTATGATGACTCACTTTCATTTTTCAACCAGAGAAGAACTTCTATCTTATAACAGTAAAAGAGCTTCTATCAATGATTTTACGGGTGTCGAGCTAGAAGATAATTCAACCACATTTGCGCAAGCTGTAGATTGTTGTACTAGTCTAGCTGAATTAAAACAATCTCCATCAGATTATGTCATTATAGGAATCCCAGAAGATATAGGTGTACGAGCTAACTTAGGTAGGGCAGGAGCCGCACAGGCTTGGGATGCCTTTTTATCTACTTTCCTCAATTTGCAACATCATTCAGATAATGATGCTAATCGTTTCTGTGTTTTAGGTCATGTGATCTTAAATGATTTAATGGATGAGTGTCAATCACTCAATGCAAATAATCACACAGAAAGAATTCAACTAAGTGAGGCAGTTCAAATCATAGATCAACGCGTCTCAACTATTGTAAAAGAGATAAAAGACTTAGGGAAATTACCTATCGTAATAGGTGGTGGACACAATAACTGTTACCCTATATTAAAAGCTTTTAATGGTATAGATGTCATTAACATCGATGCACATACCGATTTAAGAGTTGCTAATGGAAGACACAGCGGTAATGGCTTTTCTCATGCATTAGAACACGGTTATTTGCGAAATTATTTTATGATCGGTTTACAAGAGAATTACTTGAGTAAATCGATGCGAGAAATTTTACACGATGATTTGAGACTGTCTTACACAGCATACCAGTATGATTACACTAATATAGCCGAAGATGTACAGCTAGCCATAGATCATATAGATTCTACTAATTATGGTCTTGAAATAGATATGGATGTGGTTGCTAATTTTCCGTCTAGTGCACAATCTCCTATTGGGTTTTCAATAGAAAGATTGCGCAAAACGGTTAAAGAAATACTAGAAGTAAGCGATGAGATGCCTCGATATATCCATGTTTGCGAGGCAGCTCCTATTTACGGTTACCCTAATCAAGTAGGTAAAGCACTTGCTAACTTTGTCAATGATTTACCTTAAATAATTATAAACTAATCGATAAATCGAGCATCAGTAAGCGTCTTCATAAAATTAATGATGTTATCCATCTCTTCTTGTGATAAGTTTAATGGTTCAGTAGGTAGTGTTTGATATTCTTGATCAATAATACCAATTCCATAACCACCACCACGGTTATAAAAATCAACAACTTCTTCTAAAGTTTGATACACACCATTATGCATATATGGAGCTGTTAGTTCAATATTACGTATGGTAGGAGTTTTAAAAAAGTGTTTTCTATTTTCTGTTTTAAAAACGTCATACCTTCCCAAGTCTGGATCGATACGACCATTAGAAATCACAGGAGACTCTGGGACACCTAAATGTTCCATTTCTGTATCCATATAATCTGGTGGCACGGTACCATTAAAAACCGGTGCAAAATGACATGTAGCACATTTTGCTTTACCATTGAAAAGATTGAATCCATTGATCTCTGACACTGTTAAATCATTTTGTTCACCTCTTATGTTTTTATCCCATTTAGAATCCCATTCATTCAGTGATCTTACATAGTCTGCAATGGCCTTTCTGACGGTTTGTTGATTGATAGTTACATTGTAAGCGGTCTTAAATTGATTTACGTAGCTAGAGTCTGTTTCAATGGCTTTTGTGAAACTTTTTAAATCAGAATGAAATTCATTGCTGTTATTGATAACAGATACAATTTGCCCTTCTAAACTACCAGCTCTTTTATCGTAAAAAAAGCCTTGCTGATAAGCACTGTATGTTAATGTAGGGCTATTGCGAGTTAGTCCTTTCGGTTTTGATATGCCATCTGTAAAAGCTAATTGTTCTATATGACAGGTAGCACAGCTTATCGATTTACTAGTAGATAGGTTTGAATCATTAAATAATTGTTTACCTAGTGCAACTTGACTATCGCTTGAGGATAATTGAGTTGTTTTAGCAAAATACTCTAAAGATAAAGTTTCATTAGAAAATAGACTAGCAGCCTCATTTTTAATGGCAAGTTCCATAGGGAAATCCACTTTCCAATCTTTTGCCGTAGCAGTCCATAATTTCAAGAATGGATCGATATGATTAGTAATGAATACATACCTATTAAAATGATTAAAATCTGTTGACTGTAGAAAGGTTTTGGCCTTTTGAAAATGAGTATGCCAACGATTTTCTAGTGGTGACTCCTTAAATTTTGAGGAGTATAGCGATAGTATTTGTTCGGTTTTCGCAAAAGCGGTAACAGCATCGTCTAAACTATTTTCTAAGACTGGAGAGTCAAAGCCAGTGACACCGGTTGTAGCGGTACGTAGAATTTGTTTACGAACCATCCATAAAATATGGTAGGGTTGATAATAACTTAAATCTGAGTTTTTACTCAGTAATTCTAATCGGGATGCAATGATATTAGATGTTTTGTGAATGGATTCTACATCTAATTGATCTGTAAATATTAACTCTTCAAGTGTTTGAAAACTTTGCGGGTTATTAATTTTAATATCTGTTAGGTCTTCTTCTTCTACTTTAAGAATATTAGGAGCGTTTAAAAAATTATAGTTGTTGATATCATGAAACGACAATATGGGCTCAACTTTTTTAAAGGAGTTTCTAGCTTTTAAGAAATAAAATTCTAGCGAATCTCTGTTTTTTGATACGGACAGTTGTGCAGTAAAGAATTTACATTCATTAATGTCATTGATATAAAGATCCTGTAAGGCTTGATTTTGATTAATAGGCTCACTAATACTATAATCCTTATTCTGATTACAAGAGATCAATAAAAAAATAAGACCTGCTATGATACAGGCCTTATTTAAAAACATTTTAATTCCTTTCATATTATCTTTCTAATCCCGAAATTACATACATCATACTACCTTCTTTACGACTAGAAGCTACATCAGATACAGCAGTTGGATCTGTGAAAGCACTACCGTCTGCAGGTTCCCATCCGTGATTTTGAGTCATCACTAAAAAAGTATTGTCTACACCTATCGTTTCTGATATGTCAATCATACCGGTGATTTCCCAAATGCTGTTTTCAGTACCTATTCCAGCTGCAGCTGCGGCTACTTGATCACATTCTAACACTGTTTTTAATTCGCCAGTATTTAAATTGTATTGATATAATCTAGCATAGTGTGTTCTTGCAGCATCATCAAAGTATCCATTAGGATCCTCTTGGATATAAGCATAGTTTTCTGTTACTAAAATGTTGTCTGGACTATGGAAACCCCATGCTTTTCCGCCTTGCTTATCACCATCTAATACACAAGTGATTTTTGCAGGACCTGTAGGGTCATTTTCATTAAGTTCTACTTTATAAATTCTACCATAAAGAGATCCTTTACCTACTAGATCAGCTTTAAGGCGTCCTGTAACTGCAAAATATATTTCTCTTTGATTGTCGTCGCTACCTCTTCTCCAGTCGATGTCTTCCAATCTAGAGAATCCCATAACGCCTTTCTGTTTAGCTTCAGCGTCAAGTAAATCGATATTTCTTTGATTCAGTTCTACAAACTCTGCATCATAAGTTTGCCCTTCTACCATGTCTACTTCAAAGTTGATTCCAGCGGTATTTACTTTTAATCCATAAAGTTTACCACTATATAAATCACCACGATCACCTACATACATACCAAGTTGGCCTGATGGAGTGCTGTTATCTGAGTGATCATCACCTATAAAAACTACTGTTTTATCATCATAAGCATCCTTTCCTATAGCGACAGCATTTTCTGTACTCCATTGTCCCATTGCTGTAAGAATCTCTGGAGTAGTACGAGAAGAACTAGGCTTGAAAGGTTCAGTCACAAAAACACCTTTTGATGCGCCACCCCATTCACCACCAGATAAATATAACGGGCCAAAACCATGCTCTTCTGGTGTAATTAAAGAACCTGAACATTGTGCTGTAGCAGCAGTGGCATCTGAATTAAGAATATATTCTCCTGCAACAGGCTTAAACGTATTATCTAAAGTGATACGAGCGATTGAATAATCTGCTTCAATGTTATTAATCAACATAAAATTATCATCTTGTTGATTGTACATTAATCCAGCTCCGTCTGCCATTGATCCATAAATAAAATTAGGAGTGTCTGGTAATTGATCTGCACTAGAGAGAATAGGATAGACATCTACATTACTAAAAGAAGATGTTGTCTTAAGAAAGTTAGGTGTTGTGGAGTGAGATTGTAACACAATATCCTTTCCTTGAGCACCATTTGTTGCGTTGTCATCATCATTATTACAGCTTACTAGTAAGGTTAATAACGAGGCAGATAAGAGTAAATATTTTGTTTTCATTAGTTATGATTTTTTAGTTGCGGCAAAAGTAAAAGTCCCATCCAGCAATTTTTAAAAATCAAAATCAATGAATCTTTAAGCATTTGTAATCAATATGGACCTGCTCGTTACTCAAAGGTTAAGAGTTTTAATTAAATGTTTATTATACTGTTTAATTAATTCATAACCAATGAGCTAAAAGATGTGTTTATATTTTAACTAAAGGTTAAAATTTTGCTAGCTTTATTTAATCTGTCTTAAATTGATTGTGATAAATCCATCTTAATTGGTTGGTAATAGATATCGCTTTCGCGAAATTTGAATCTTAAAACAATTGTATTTATGAAGAATATTATACTATCAATCAGTCTTATTGCTTTACTAGCAGGCTGTAAAAACGAAACCACCAAAGAAGTAAAATCAACAGTGCAAAATGAGGTTGCTTCTATTGATAGTTATCAACCTAAAATAGAAATAATGCCGATTTCTCATGCGACCTTTGCGATGAAATGGGACGATAAAGTATTTTATATTGATCCAGTTGGAGGAATAGAAGCTTTTCAAAACATGCCAGAAGAAGATGTCATTCTAATAACAGATATACATGGTGATCATCTCAATTTAGAAACATTAAATGGAATAAGAAGTGAAGGGTCTTTATTAATCGTGCCTGAAGCCGTTAATGAAAAAATAAAAGAAGATCAAAGTGATTCTGAGGTGATACATAATGATCAATCTACAAGTTTCGACGGTTTTAAAGTGACCGCAATACCTATGTATAACCTCACAGAAGAACGTCTTAAGTTTCATGAAAAAGGAAGAGGTAACGGATATGTGATTGAAAAAAATGATTATAAAGTGTACATATCTGGTGATACAGAAGATATTCCTGAGATGAGAGCGCTTCAAGGAATTGATAAAGCCTTTGTTTGTATGAATTTACCATATACTATGACGGTAGAAAGTGCAGCTGATGCTGTACTTGACTTTGCCCCAGTTGAGGTTTATCCTTATCATTATAGAGGAACTGAAGGTAAGTCTGATGTGATTAAGTTTAAAGAATTAGTGAATACAGGAAATAGCGATATACAAGTGAATCAATTGGAGTGGTATTCAAACTAATTTTGTTTAATTTATTAATAAATTAGTTAAACATTAATAAGTGTTTTATAGGTAACTATTTAATTTTAAACAAATTAAATAGCATGAAAAACAAAGCAATACGTTGGGTGATTTTTACCACTGCATTTTTAGTCCTAGTAACGATTTTATCATCTTATAATGTAACTTTCAAGTGGATTCGCTAGTTGTATTAGGTCAGGCATGTTTAATAATATCTGTTTATTTGGTGCTTAGAGATGATTATTCTACAACTCTAACTTTTAAAGATGGTTATCAAGATCATCACTTAGAGAAGGATATAGAATAAAAATTCACATTAATTGATATGAGCGACCCAATCGGGTCGCTTTTTTTTTGCTCTTCAACTATAAAAATCATACCGTGATACTTTAGTTAACAGTTTGAAACTTTATTGAAATCTTAGACGTATAAGTTTGTCATCTCAAATCGGGATAAATGTCACATTGCTATCGGGAATAATATAACACCTATTAGGCACTATCATAAAATTACAAGCCTAAACCGCGATTTACATTTGTCATATAAATATTTAATAATAAATCTGTTATGAAAAAAATACTCACCATACTATTCTTCATTAGTCTAACAATATCTGCCACAAGTAAAGGGAATGATAATTTTTATAATGAGGCTAACATGTTTTTGCACACTCATGTAAAAAATGGTTTAGTTGATTATGAATCAATATCAAAAGAGCCATCTCAACTAAATAAATTGATAGGTATGATTGAAGACGCACAAGTTGAGCAATCAAATTCTTTAGATTATCAAGCCTTTTATATTAATGCTTATAACCTATATGTTATAAAAGGTATTGTAGATGATAAATTATCGTCACCACTAGACAAGAAAGGTTTTTTCGATTCTATAAAACACAAGGTAGCAGGAGAGTCTTTGACATTGAATGATATAGAAAATAAAAAGCTTAGAGCCGCATTCCATGATGCACGTTTTCACTTTGTATTAGTATGCGGTGCCCTAGGTTGTCCACCTTTAATCAATCAGTCATATCGTCCAGCTACATTAGAAAAGCAACTAGAACAACAAACTATTAAAGCTTTAAATGACGATCATTTTATACAAATTAAGAAAAATAGAGTAGCAGTATCACAAATCTTTGAATGGTATCAAGAAGACTTTACTGCTTCAGGAAAAAGCATACTAGAATTTATTTCGAAATACAGGAAGCAAGCTCTTCCAGAAAACGCCAAACTTTCTTTTTATACCTATAACTGGAAAGTAAATAAACAATAATTAATCAAACATTAAAGTATCTATATCCATGAAATCAATCCATCAAATTTTTGTTCTAATAGCCTTAATATTAGGATTATCAACTTCGGCACAAGAGAATATGAATGATGAGCCTAAAGGTTCGGTTATTCAAACATTAACACCTTCAAAATTAATAGGTAAAGGGCAATACGATATTAAGTGGTTCAATAATTTATATACTCAAACTAGAAGTACATTTTCTAATGGAAGAGAAGATAGACAAACTTTCTTTACATCAACCTTAGAAGCTTATACCGGTATTGGTGAAAATAAAAGATGGAATATAGGGTTGATTCTAGAAGCACGTAGTAACGTGGTTGCAGACAGGTCTGCTCTAGATGTTTTTTCATTTGATGGTGAATATGCTACCGCTCGTTCTGGTCTTACATCTATCGCACCTTCAGTGAAATTTGTACCTTTTTCAAAGATTAATAATTTCTCGATACAAAGTTCACTTTTTATCCCTTTAGTTGATAATGAGTCAGAAGATTTTGATGCTATTAATAATAATAACGGTGTCTTTCTAGATCAAAATGGTTTTACCTGGCAAAATAGATTTTTCTATGATTACACTTTTGACGGTAACAAATGGCAAATCTTCGGTGAACTTAATTCTGAACTCAACTTTGGTGATGAAGATAAGAGCTTTGCCAATAATAGTTTAAATCTTACTCCTGGTGTGTTTTTAAGTTATTTTCCATCTTCTAAGTTTACCGTATTAGCGCTGGCGCAACATTCACAGCGTATTGATTTAGGGAATAACTTTACTCAAGATTTTACCGCCATAGGGACTGGTGTTAAGTATCAACTGACAGATGAACTTAATATAGAATCCTTATACACCAATTTTATAAGAGGTAATGATACAGGACTAGGGCAAACCTTTAATATAGGTCTGCGATTTGTAAAGTAAATATGAGGACACAATTAACCACCATTTTTTTATTTTTTATTATCGCGCCCTATGCTTTATCACAAGTGATCAGCGAGATTGTTATTCAGGATAATAAAAGGACTAAAACAGGCTATATTACATCATTAATTGATCTTAAAGTAGGGCAATCGTTAGATAGCCTTACCCTTAAGAGTGATGTCTTGCGCCTTAAACGAGAAGCAGGAATTGCCCATGCATATTATCAAGTTCATCTAACTGATCAAGGATATAAAATAGTGTATGGCGTAGAAGAAAATTTCACCATCATACCATCTTTTAATTTTTATACCACAAATGATGATGAAGTGGCTTATCGTATCGGTATTGCAGAATTTAATGCTTTAGGGCGCGGTATCTCTATAGGTGGTCATTATTTAAGAGATATCTATGATTCTTATGGAGCAGGAATACGAGCACCGTATCTATTTAATAAGCATATAGGTCTAGCTGTTAATTATCAAAACTTGACAACTGAAGAGCCTGTGTTTTTTAATGAAGGAACTGCTTTATATAGGTATAATAATAATTCTATTGAGCTTTCTGGTCTTTACCAATTCAACCTAAAAAATAGAGTAGAATTAGGTTTTAGTTTATTTACAGAGAAATATGATTATAAATCTGGTACTATCAGTAATCAAGCACCATTAAACCTCGATGTTGATAAGCATTTATTAAAATTTATCTACGAATATAATGGTGTTGATTTTTATTATCAGTACAGTGAAGGTTTTAGAAATGTGTTCAACGCACAATATGTAGAAAGTACCAATAGAACACTACCTAGTTTTTTAATCGTTAGAAATGATTTAACTTATTTTAAAAGAATAAAGAAACGAGGAAATTGGGCTACTAGATTAACACTAGGTCTGGCTACAAATGATGAGTCACCATTTGCACCATTTGCGGTGGATAATAATTTAAATGTGCGTGGTGTTGGAAATTTAATCGATCGTGGTACAGGATCTGTAGTCATGAATACAGAATACAGACATAGTATAATTGATAAGGAATGGTTTGTATTGCAAGGAAACGCCTTTATAGATGCCGGGACATGGCGCAATCCAGGAGGTTCTTTTAGAGATTTTACTAATTCTAATAATGTACGTGTCTATCCGGGATTAGGAGTGCGTTTTATGCATAAGCGTATTTTTAATGCGATACTACGTATTGATTACGGAGTAGGCATTACACCAGGATCAACTCAAGGATTCGTTTTTGGAATAGGTCAGTATTTTTAATGACGCTTTCGCGAAAGCGAGATAAAAAATCATCCAAAAAATACACCATGTAGGTATCTGCCAGGCACTAATGTAAAACCACCTGCAATCATTATAGCGCCTACATAGAGCATGATCATTTTAATTTTGTGTTTACGTACGTTACCCTTTTTTATAGCTATAAGAGCTGTAGGAATAGAGTAAAGCGTTAAGAAACTGAAAAGATGAATCCATCCAAAATGATTCAAAACCTGTGGTCCTACCAATGCTGGTAAGAACAGAGAAGCAATCGCAGTAATCATCATTAAGGTCATGTAAATTTTACCTAATACTTTATGAAGTGAATTACCTTTTCTAAAAAAAAGTAAGTATGCTCCTAAAAATATACAAGGTACAACGGTACCCAAATGTAGGTACATCAATAAATTATAAGAATTACTATATAATAACATGAGATTAATTTTAATAAAGATAAACAGCAACATCAAAATCTGACATTTCAATATACTCAACTGTTAGTTTTTAACTCTCAAATGTGTATTTATAGAAAATAAAAAAGTCCTGATTGTAACAATCAGGACTTTTATTTTTTTAGATAAGTATAAATTATCCAATAATCGAATTAAGTGTAGCACTAGGGCGCATTGCTTTTTCTTCTTTTACCGGATCTGCTTTGTAATATCCTCCTATGTCCATAGGTTTACCTTGAACGGCAATCAATTCTTCATTTATCTTAGTCTCATTGTCAGAAAGTGATTTTGCAAGTGTTGCAAATTCAGTTGCTAACTCTGCATCTTTAGATTGTCCTGCAAGTTCCTGTGCCCAGTACAAGGCTAGGTAATAGTGAGAACCACGATTATCTAATTCATTTACCTTACGAGATGGAGACTTACGGTTTAATAAGAATTTCTCAGTGGCAGCGTCTAAAGCATCTGCAATAATTTGAGCCTTTTGATTGTCGTATTTTACAGCAAAATGCTCTAAGGATACGGCAAGAGCAAGAAACTCACCTAAAGAATCCCATCTTAAGTGGTTTTCTTGTTCAAATTGTTGAACGTGCTTTGGAGCACTTCCACCAGCACCAGTTTCAAATAATCCTCCACCATTCATTAACGGCACTATAGATAACATTTTTGCACTTGTTCCTACTTCTAGGATAGGGAAGAGGTCGGTATTATAATCACGTAAAACATTACCAGTTACTGAGATAGTGTCTTCACCATCTTTCATACGACGCAATGTGCGCTCTGTTGCTTCAATAGGTGATGCTATAGAAATGTCTAGTCCTGTAGTATCATGATCTTTTAAGTACTGATGCACCTTTTCTATAATCTGTGCGTCATGGGCACGATTTTCATCTAACCAGAATATTGCTGGCGTTTGGCTTGCACGAGCACGAGTTACCGCTAGTTTTACCCAATCTTGGATAGGAGCATCTTTAGTCTGACATGCTCTCCAAATATCTCCAGCCTCTACTTCATGTTCTAGATAAACAGTTCCGTCTGCATCTACAACTTGTACTGTTCCACCAAATCCAATTTCAAAAGTTTTATCATGTGAACCATATTCCTCTGCCTTTTGAGCCATAAGACCTACATTAGGTACAGTTCCCATAGTTTTAGGGTCAAAGGCTCCATTTTCCTTACAGAAATCTATGGTAGCTGCATATATTCCAGCATAAGAACTGTCTGGGATAACTGCTTTTGTGTCTTGAGATTCTCCGTCTTTATTCCACATCTGACCAGAATTTCTAATCATCGCAGGCATAGAAGCATCAATAATAACATCACTAGGTACATGAAGGTTAGTAATACCATGATCACTATTCACCATAGCTAGAGATGGTCTGTATTCTAATACTTTACGGATTTCATCTTGAATTTCTTCTCTTTCTAGTTCTGGCAATTCATGCAGTTTGCTTAATAAATCCCCAAAACCATTATTTACATCCACACCTAGTTTATTGAAAACAGTTGAGTACTTATCAAATAATGGTTTAAAGAACACTTCTACTGCATGACCAAAAATGATTGGGTCAGAAACCTTCATCATAGTGGCCTTCATGTGCAAGGAGAAAAGTACATCTTTCTCTAAAGCGTCATCAATTTGTTCTTCTAAAAATTCTAATAATCCAGCCTTACTCATGTAAGTTGCATCTAGAATTTCACCTTTCAATAAGGCAAGGTCTTTTTTAAGTATGTGAGTTCTGTCAGCTTTATCAATAAGTTGAATAGTTACAGAAGTATCTTTACTTGCTGTAAAACTTTTCTCATTATGGGCAAAGTCACCATGTTGCATCGTTGATACATGAGATTTTGAATCTTTACTCCATGCACCCATGCTATGTGGATTGTTACGAGCATACATCTTTACAGGTTTAGGAGCTCTACGATCAGAGTTTCCTTCTCTTAATACTGGATTAACAGCACTACCTTTTATTTTATCGTAACGTTGCTTAAAATCTTTTTCTTCATCTGTTTGTGGATCTTCTGGGTAATCTGGAAGATTGTATCCTTTTGCTTGTAATTCTGCAATGGCATCGTTGAGCTGAGGTACGGATGCACTAATGTTAGGAAGTTTAATAACATTTGCTTCTGGTTGTTTTACCAGTTCTCCCAGTTCTGAAAGTGCATTTTCTTCTTGCTGACTTGTTTCTAAACGATCTGCAAAAACAGCAAGGATACGCGCAGCTAGAGAAATGTCCTTAGTCTCTATGTTAATTCCTGCTGGCGCAATGAATTTTTTTACAATAGGTAAAAAAGAAGCTGTAGCAAGTGCTGGTGCCTCATCAGTTTTAGTGTAAATTATAGTAGGAGTCTTGGACATTTATTATGAATTTTAATTAGTATTATAATCTCAAATTATCTTATTTGAGTAGTCTAGCAAATATAATATTTAACAGGCTTATTTAAAACCTAAATTATCATAAGCTTAGTAGTTTAAATAGAGCTTATGGATGTATTGAATGATTGATTTTGCAATTGTAGATGAAAAGGGTTGAAAGCTTATTGTGAGATTTAAAAATATGATATAAAAAAAGCTGTCCATAGGACAGCTTTTCTCTAATATAATTAAGATCTAGTAGATTATTTTCTACGAGCTTCTTTGATACGTGCTTTTTTACCAGTAAGCTCACGGAAGTAATAGATACGTTTTCTACGTACAGCTCCGGCTTTGTTTAATTCAATTTTCTGAATCGCTGGAAGGTTGATAGGGAAGATACGTTCTACACCTATGTTACCACTCATTTTTCTAATTGTAAAAGTTTTTGTAGCACCTGTTCCTCTTACTTGGATTACAACTCCACGGAAAAACTGTGTACGGCTTTTTTCACCTTCTTTAATTTCATAGTACACCGTGATTGTATCACCAGCACTAAATTTAGGGAAATCTTTCTTTTCAATGAATTCGTCTTGTACGAATTTTACTAAATGTTCCATGTTGAATGGGAATTAATTTGTTTAAGTAAAGAGTAACATTCACGAAGATCGTCAGAGGTTAATTTTTACGAGCTGCAAAAATACAAACTTCTTTTACTGTTACAAAAAAAATTGAAGAAAATTATCGAATACTTCTGGTTACTGTATGATCAGTTTTTTTACGGTACTCTGTGTGTCACTTTGTATACGTAGGAAGTAGATTCCAGCTGCTAATTTAGACACATCAAAATCGATAACCTGTTTATTTAAACCACTTTTTGCATTATAAACTTGCTCTCCTAAGGAATTAATAATTGTAATGCCTATACTTTTAGTATCTGTTTGGTTTACTCTTAACTTGAGTACTCCATTTTTTACAGGATTAGTTAAAAGTGTAAACTCATCCTCTATATCTATACGAGATGAATTGGAAACATTAATATCGTTTACAGGAGTCGCTGCTGTAAATACAGGACTAGTAAAAGCTATTAAGAATAAAAAAAGTAAAAATTGTTTCATGTTTGTCTACATATTAGAGTAAATCTACGACATTTTATCAAATATTAAACGTTAAATATCGCTTAAAAGATCCGGTCGTCTATCCTTAGTTCGTTGTATGGCTTGGTCTTCTCTCCATTGATCTATTGCTGGTAAATTACCACTCAATAGAATTTCAGGAACTTTGTGGCCTTTATATTCTGCAGGTCTAGTATAAACCGGTGGAGCAAGAAGGCCATCTTGAAAACTATCAGTCAATGCACTAGTCTCATCACTAATCACGCCAGGAATTAATCTTATGATAGAATCACATAAAACAGCAGCTCCTAATTCACCGCCGCTTAATACATAATCACCTATTGAAACCTCTTTTGTAATAAACATATCCCGCACTCTCTGGTCTATACCTTTATAGTGCCCACAAATAATCATTAGATTTTCTTTGAGAGAAATGTGATTTGCAATTCCTTGATTTAAAGTCTCACCATCAGGTGTCATATATATGACTTCATCATAGTCACGTTCACTTTTAAGATCTGTAATTATTTTATCTAATGGCTCAATCATCATCACCATACCAGCGCCACCACCATATTGATAGTCATCAACCTGATTATATTTGTTGAGGCCATATTTTCTTAAATCGTGCATATGCACTTCTACAAGACCTTTTTCAATGGCTCTCTTGAGAATAGAAGCTTCAAATGGACTTTTAATTAATTCTGGTAAAACGGTAATAATATCTATGCGCACAGTAGCAAGTTTTAAAATGCAAAAATAGGTTTATTAAGTGATTGCTCTCTATACTAATTAATATTACCAGTCACGTTCTTCAAAACCTTCATTTCCCTTCTTTTCAATTCTTTTAACGATTAAGTAGATTATAATCCCAATACAGGCTGCGATTCCTATTAAATAAAGTAAAATTATAAATAGAGCCGCCATCTTATTTTAGTTTAACTGCAGTGCCATAAGCAAGAATTTCACTCGCACCTTGCATCACCATCGATGATGTGAGTCGCACGTTGATAATTGCATCTGCGCCCAGTCTTCTAGCGTCATCTACCATTCGCTGCATGGCCTGATCTCTACTATGTGCTTGTAATTTTGTGTACTCATCAATTTCTCCGCCTACTAGATTTTTTAGACCTGCAAAAATATCACTTCCTACATTTCTGGCTCTAACAGTGCTGCCTCTAGCGACTCCTAGTATCGCTTCTATTTCTTTTCCAGGTATAAAATCAGTTGTTGAAACTATCATAATTTGTTTTTATTTATTTTCACGGGCTTATTATCAGCCTTATGAAATTTAAAGTTACTATTCTTTGTTGTGTTTTCGCTTTCGCGAAAGCGGAATTTTCCAATTCTCAAAATAACGAACTGGGAGAAGTGCTTACCGATATGTTACTCATATCTGATAGATATGTGCAACCAGCAGCAGAGGCATCTGTGATGCAATCTAGTGCTGGTTGGTATTATAGCGCTAATACTTTAAATAAATATAAGATTACTGTTGCGTTACATGCCAATGCATTAGTTTTTCCATCAAGTAAGAAAAGTTTTGATATCAACAATGATGAATTATTGAATTTAACGATACGAGGTGACGAGTCCACGACTATACCTACTACATTAGGTGGTGAACAACGCACATTCTTTGATTTTACTATAGATGGTGAAGAGTACGAATTTCAGGCTTTTGAAGGTATCGATACGGGATTTCTAGCATATCCATTCTTACAGGTAGGAGTAGGGTTGTGGCAAGAAACAGAGCTGCTGTTAAGATATTCACCTAATATAAAAATAGATAAATCTGATTATGCAATTTATGGAATTGGAGTAAAACATAATTTATCACAATATTTATTCAAGGGTGATCGTCCTGTTGAGCTGGCGTTTTTAACCAGTTATTCTTTATTTGATTTAAATCTATCATTCAATCCATATGAATTACGATCTGATGATAATTCTCCACCGTTAGCAGTAATTGATGGATCTTTAGTTGATGCTCATGCTATATTGTTTCAATTAATAGCTAGTAAAGATTATAACGATTGGACCTTTAGTTCTGGTGTTGCTTATAATCGTAGCTGGATAGATTATGAGTTAAGTGGAGATGACGGTTTTTTTCTACAGACCTTGAACGATGTTCTCAGTGTACTAAGTGAAACGCAGCATAGCTATAAAGTGGATTTAGGTGCTACCTATCATTTTAATAATTGGGATTTGAGTTCTCAATTAAGTGCTGGTAATTTCATCAATTTAAATATAGGTGGTGTTTATCATATTCAATAAACGAATTTTTTAAAAAGAGCAGCTTGTTTTAAGATTTTTGTAGTAAAAGAAGTTGATTGCGTTAATATTGTAGCCTTTTTTGTTAAAATAAACGTATTTTTTGTATAAATCTTAATTTAATAGTTTTCATTGGTTTCATAGTCAAATTTATCTTTGTGTTATAAAAATTAAGTATAACTAATATAAAGATTTAGACCAATGAAGAAGAGAGTTTTAAGTACAATAGCTGTAGCAGGATTATTATCATTAAACGCGGTAAATGCTCAAACCTACGAGCCATTGCCGGGCGTTAATAAAGGAACAATTACTAATGTTAACGGTATCGCAGATGATTTGAAAAATGAAGGTATTGTAGGAGTAGGAAGTTGGTCAAGTTTCAATACCTTATCTAATCATATGTATCTCTTAGAAGAATATCAGAAAGAAATTCAGGAATTAAATAATATTTCTGAAAATAAATAGAGATATAGATACTAGAGTTTTAAATAAAAAAAATCCCATCATTACTGATGGGATTTTTTATTTGCGAGAGGTTGTTAAACCTAATTTATTTTACTTTGTTTACAACAGCTTCAAAAGCTTCTGGGTGATTCATTGCTAAGTCAGCAAGAACTTTACGATTTAACTCGATATCATTCTTCTTAACAGCTCCCATAAACTGTGAGTAGCTCATTCCATGCATACGTGCACCGGCGTTGATACGCGTGATCCATAAGGCACGGAAAGTTCTTTTCTTATTTCTTCTATCACGGTAAGAGTAAGACATTGCCTTCTCTACTGCGTTTTTTGCTACTGTCCATACGTTTTTACGACGTCCGAAGTAACCTTTTGCTTGTTTAAGCACTCTTTTTCTGCGAGCTCTGCTCGCTACTCTGTTTTTAGCTCTAGGCATAATTTTAATTTTTTAGTAGGAGGCGATTCATAAAGAATTCTTGATAAGCCTTTCTACTGGGTTTGTTATTAATTAATAAACCATCAAGGTTTACAATAAGGTCTTACTTAAGACGTAATTGTAACTTGATATTGTTTTCATCTGCTTTGTGCACAAGTCCATCGTGCGTTAAAGCTAGTTTACGCTTCTTACTTTTCTTAGTAAGGATGTGACTCTTAAAAGCGTGTTTTCTTTTGATCTTACCAGTACCAGTAAGCTTGAAACGCTTCTTAGCACTAGATTTAGTTTTCATTTTAGGCATAATTTCCTTTTTTAATTCTCGCATTCTCAGCCCGAAAGCTGTTTAAATAAAACAGCCCTCATTTTGAGGAATGCAAAAATAGTATTTTTATTGATATCTACCTACTTTTTCTTAGGCGCAAGAAACATATTCATGCGTTTTCCTTCTAGTTTCGGCATTTGCTCAACTTTACCTAGTTCTTCTAGGTCACGAGCAAGTCTTAATAATAGAATTTCTCCTTGATCTTTGTAGATAATAGAACGACCTTTAAAGAATACATATGCTTTTAATTTTGCTCCTTCTTTAAGGAATTTTTCAGCGTGTTTTCTTTTAAACTCGTAATCGTGATCATCCGTATTAGGTCCAAAACGGATTTCTTTGATGACTACTTTAGAGGCATTTGCCTTCATCACTTTTTCACGTTTCTTCTGCTCATAGACAAACTTTTTGTAGTCCATGATTTTTGCTACCGGCGGATCTGCTTTAGGTGAAATTTCTACAAGATCTAACTCCATTTCACGAGCTTTTGCAAGCGCGTCTCTAGTGTCCAAAACTTGTGGTTCAACTCCTTCACCTACAAGGCGTACTTTTCTAGCGCGTATTTTTTCATTAATCGCGTGCTTGTCTTCTTTGATAATACGAGCCGGTCCGCGGCTTCTGCGTCTTCTTATTGCTATGGCTATATAATTTTAATTAAACTTCAAATGTTTTTATTGTCGAGGCGATTTCATCTTTAATATACTGGCTAAACGCTTCAACCGTCATACTTCCTAAATCATCTCCTCCATGTTTACGTACAGAAATTGTGCCGTCTTTTTCTTCTTGTTCTCCTACTATGAGCATATAAGGCAATTTATTCATCTCTGCCTCACGTATTTTTTTACCCATGGTCTCGGCACGATTATCAATCGTTGTGCGAATTTCGTTAATTTCTAGCAAATTAGCCACCTGTTTAGCATAATTTTCATATTTCTCGCTGAGAGACAGAATAGTACACTGCTCTGGCATCAGCCACAATGGGAAGTTACCGCCAGTATGTTCTAATAAAATTGCTATAAAACGTTCCATACTACCAAATGGAGCTCTATGGATCATTACAGGTCTATGTGATTCATTATCAGCACCTTTGTACCATAGGTCAAAGCGTTCTGGTAAATTATAATCTACTTGAATAGTTCCTAATTGCCAGCTGCGACCTAGAGCATCCTTAACCATAAAGTCTAGTTTAGGACCGTAAAAGGCAGCTTCGCCTTCTTCTATCACATAGTTTAGACCTTTATCTTTTGCAGCACTGATAATTGCATTTTCTGCAATTTCCCAATTTTTAGTATCGCCTATATATTTTTCTGGTTTTTTAGGATCACGAACACTTACTTGTGCGGTAAAATTTTCAAATCCTAGTGAACCAAATACATAGAGAACTAAATCGATAACGGCTTTAAACTCCTTATCTAGCTGTTCTGGCATACAAAAAATATGTGCGTCATCTTGTGTAAAACCTCTCACGCGTGTTAGTCCGTGTAGTTCACCACTTTGCTCATAACGATATACGGTACCGAATTCTGCAAAACGTTTTGGTAAATCTCTATAAGACCATTGTGAACTTTTATAGATCTCACAGTGATGTGGACAGTTCATAGGTTTTAATAAAAACTCTTCATCATCATTAGGAGTTTTTATAGGTTGAAAAGAGTCTGCACCATACTTTTCATAGTGACCAGAAGTGACATATAGTTCTTTAGAACCTATGTGAGGACTGATTACCATTTCATAACCAGCTTTTTTCTGAGCTTTCTTTAAGAAGTCTTCTAATCGCTCACGTAATGCAGCACCTTTTGGTAACCACAATGGCAACCCTTGACCTACACGTTGAGAAAAAGTAAAAAGTTGTAACTCTTTACCTAATTTTCTATGGTCTCTTTTTTTAGCCTCTTCTAGTAATTCTAGGTATTCCTTAAGGTCTTTCTGCTTAGGGAAAGAGGTACCATACATACGAGTAAGTTGTGGGTTTTTTTCATCACCACGCCAGTATGCACCAGCAATACTCATAATTTTCACAGCTTTTATAATCCCTGTATTAGGAATATGACCACCACGACATAAATCCGTGAAAGTGTCATGATCACAGAAGGTAATCTCACCATCTGTTAAGTTTTCAATAAGCTCTACCTTATAAGGATTGTTTTGATCCTTATAAAATTGAAGAGCATCTGCCTTACTAACACTGCGCATGGTAAACTCATGTTTGCCACGTGCTATTTCAAGCATTCGCGCTTCTATCTTTGGGATATCACTTTCAGATATGGAATGCTCTTTAAAGTCTATGTCATAATAAAACCCATTATCTATCGCAGGTCCTATTGTTAAACTTACACCTGGAAACAACTCTTCAATAGCTTGAGCCATGATATGAGATGTTGAGTGCCAGAAAGCTTCTTTTCCTTCTGGATTATTGAAGGTAAAGAGCACTAAACTACCATCTTCTGTAAGTGGTGTTTTAGTCTCTACTTTAATTCCGTTAAAGCTAGCGCTTATTACATTGCGAGCAAGTCCTTGTGATATGCTCATCGCGACATCCATAGGTGTGGTGCCGTTTTCCATTTCTTTTATACTACCGTCTGGTAAAGTAATTTTAATCATAACTACAAAATATGAACTTGCAAAGTTAATCGCTTTATAGGAATGACAATATTATTTTGATGCCATTTAGCGCCTATTTTTGTAGATTCTTCTAATTTAAAAACAGTATTAAGGCTGCTTTTGATTATTTGTTTACTTTAGGAGTCATAAATTAAACGACGATGACTTCATTTGTAGGGAAATGGAAGTTGTTAGTGATCGTGTTCTTTGTTGGGTATTATGCTTTCGCGAAAGCGGAAACACCAGCAACCATTGCACATACTATCTACTCCAATACAGAAATTGCAACCTTTAGTATAGATAAAAGTTCTACACGAACCGAGATTTTTGAACTTTTCAAAGAGCTTTTTATCAATCATAGCGTCAAAGCCAAATTAAATAGATATAAACGTCATGGTGGCGTCATAACCTTATTAGACCTGACGTTAACTGATCAAAATGGAACCATTTTCCCCTTAAATCTGCAAAATGATAAGGGTATCGATACTGTTTGCTTAACGCTTAATCCTGCACTCAATAATATTGTTGAATTTGCACCATGTGATTTTGCCTTAAAGGCTGTTACGCCAATAAGTGCCTCTCAATATGGTCAGTTTTATGAGGCAACTTTTGTGGACTCTACAGAAGTTGATGAAAAAGAAACGGTTCAGAAAGCAGAAGAAATTGAGAAAGAAAAGGTAGATTCTCGACAGACAGCTCAAGATGTGATAGCTGCACGCAAGGCAAAGACAGAATCGGAAATAGAAGCGGCCAGATTGAGAGTGAAACAGCAACAAGAGCAACGACGTATAGATGTGCTTGCTAGAAAAGCAAAACTAAAGGCACAACAAGCGGAAAAGCGTATTCAAAATGAGCAATTAATTGCAGATCGAACTTTGAAACGAGAACAGCAATTAAGAGAGGTAAGTGAACGACAACTTGCGAGAAGGCAAGAAGCAGAAGCGGCACGTAGAGCAAAGTTAGAACAAGAAAAGAGGCAAATAGCTATTGAAACGGCTAGATTAGAAACTCTTGCGCAAGAAGAACGTTTTCAGTTAGAAGCGCTAGAAAAGGAACGGCTTGCTGCTCAACAACGACAAGAACAACGACGATTACAGGAAGAGCTAGATAAAAAAGAAGTGCTGCGATTAAAAGAGGAAGAAAAAGAACGTGCTCGAGAAGTAATACGCGTGCGTAAAAGACTAGAAGCTGAACGATTGGAGCAAGTTAAGGCAGAAAATGAACGAGTAAAGAAAGAAAAAGAGGCTCTAGAATTAAAACGGTTAGAAAGACAGCTGGAATTAGATAGACTCGCTCTAGAGCGACAAGCTTTACAAGATGAACTTAATGCACAATTAGAGAAAGAACGTCTTATTGAAGAGGAAAAGAAAAGAGCGGCGCTGCTAAAAGCAGAACAGGAGCTAATCGATGAACGTGAAAGGTATAGAGAAGATCTGGACCAGACAGACTCTCGTAAGCAATTGATGGTTAATGCAAATGAACAAGGCTATATTGCTATAGAGGATCGAATTATAGAGCAAGGCTATTTAATGTTCAATGCAGAGCAGTGTAGCTTTAAAGTATACATGGGGCGTACTTTTATTTATGACGCCTTTGGTGCTAAAATATTAACTATCGACGATGAATTGATAGATGCACCACAAAGTGGTAAAGTTATCGTTAATCAAGTAGAGGCTAATTATGAATTTACTGAGAATCTACTCATAATTAAAAATTCACAAGGTCAACTTATTGATGAAGAAGGTAAAGTGGTAGGTGCAGGAGTTAATAATACCAATTCACAAATTCAAGATTTTAAAACAACACATAGTTTTAAAATACAAATTCATTTTTCTGATGATGAAATAAAAAATGTTCTTAATCAAATCGAGCAATATCAGTTTGATACAGAGTTGCTAGAATCCACATTTAATCAAACTGGTGGTCTGACTAATTTGGTATTTAGAATAGATGAGGAGTCATTTGTTTTCAATGTATTAGACTCAAATTCATTTATATTAATAGATATAGATGAGAGAAATAATCGAGTAAATGTAAGTGAGAAGAAGAACTAGATGTTGTTTACCTTATAAGTTATGTATTTAGTGGATTCAACCATAACTATATTGTTCTAATGATTATTAAAATTTATAACGGTGTATTTTTGCAAACTGAATAAACAAAGATAAAAATGTTCTCTAGATTATTAATGACTGTCTTTACAGTTGTTTTATTTTTAAGTAATTACACGCAAGCAAGTTCTTTATCTACCAAAGATATTGAAGGTGTGAATCAGACTATATTTAAGTTAGACAGCAATAGCAGTAAAGATGATCTCTTTTTGTTTTTTGATACGTTAAAAGAGTCTTTTGAAATTAATGCACAACTGATTTCCTATAAGGCACGCAATGGAAAGGTGATGGTTCTAGGAATTGCTTTTCAAGAAAAGACACAACGTTCCACAAAATTCATTATTAAGTCTAACTCTGAAATAGATGACTTGTGTATTGTAATTAATAATGTGACAAACATTGTAAGTTATGCAGGTTCTTGTGATGAAGATGGTCCGTCCATACTGCATCGTGATCCTGTACAAGAAGCAAAAGAAAGAAAAATATATAATGCTAGAGTAGAAAAGCTCAAGCAATATAAGCAACGTATAAAAGATATTTTTGTAAAGGAAGATATAACAGTAGAGTATGATGAAATAGCTGATGATCAAAAACAAGCAGCCCAGAAGGCTCGTGAAAATTCAAGGCACAATCAATCATCAGGTGGCTATTCAACACTTTCACAAGCGGTCAATAAAGATTACAATGCACGCAAAGACTCCTTAAAGAAAGTTAAAGTAGCAAAACTTGAATTAGAAAGATTAAAAGCAGAAGAAATAGTCCTGCAAACCAAACTCAGAAAAGATTCTCTCAAAAAGGCTCGTGCCAGTCGTCAGAATCGATTTATGCCTAGAGATAGTGTTAAAAAGCCTGATGTCATCATTGTATCAGAATCTGTAGAGAATCAAGTTGATAATGCCGGATCAGAAGTTCAGTCTATCTCAACTATTCAAGAAAGGAATAGAATTGAAGATGAACAAAACACTGCTGATGTACTAAATGCAATGAAGCAAAATGCGGCAGGTGTAGATGCTGCAATAGAGTCTAATACAGTATTCTTTGCAGGCGAACAGTGTACTTACAAGGTTTATTCTGATAAGACTTTCATCTATGATTCGTCAGATAAGACCATTATGATCTTAGATAAATCGTTAGCAAATGAACCTGAGAATGGAACCACAATGCTTAAAGGTGACACTTATAGTTTTGAATTTGATGGCTTATCACTGGTTTTGAAAAATAGTAATGGAATGCTCATTAATAAAGAAGGAAATCTACTCAACCCATCGGCATCATTTGATAATGAAGTTGCCATAATGACCTTTCAATTGACTGAAGAGTTTGTGATTACAAAAAACTCAAAATCTCTGGATGTTCAAAAACTTGTTTCTGAGATAGAGAAAAAGAAATTCAATTGTAGTATTCTTGAAAACATAAGTAATACTAAGAATGTCATTACTAATATATCTTTTAAAATTGATGATAAGATTTACAGCTTTGAAGGTGAAGATGGAATACCTGTTTTATTAATTCAATTAGATGAAATTCATCATAGGGCAAGAGTTCAAACCGCTTATTAGTCTTAAAATTAATCTCTTATAAATCCCGTACTTATTACAAGTACGGGATTTTTTTTATACAAAAACTATAATAATAGTTAATCAACTACGTTTTTAGTTTGATAACTATAAAAATAGTTATATGTTTGAACATCGATTAGTGATGGTAGTAAAAAATATTAAGTATGGAGAAGCTCACACAAAAGGAAGAAGAAATCATGCAAGTGCTTTGGCAATTAGAGAAAGCATTTGTAAAAGAGATTGTACCACAATTATCAGGTACTAATCATTACAATACCGTTTCTACTATTGTACGCAAGTTAGAAGAGAAAGGATATGTGGCTTATGAGGCTTTTGGTAAAACACACCGCTATTATCCTATAGTAGATAAAGAAGTTTACCGCAACACCTTTGTTAATAATGCGATGACCAGATATTTTAACGATAGTTATAAAAATATGGTTTCGTTTTTTGCAAAAGAAGAAAAAATAAGCGCAGCAGATTTGAGAGAAATTTTAGAAATGATAGAATCTAAAGAAAAATAAGATGGAAGCAGTTATAGAATATTTACTTAAAAGTGCTGGTGTACTAAGCATCTTTGTCTTTACATATCATTTTTTATTGCGACGGTTGACTTTTTTTCAAGCAAATCGGTGGTTTCTATTTTTAGGTATTATTGCATCCATTGCCTTCCCACTGATAGAAATTACACAGACTGTTTATGTAGAACAACCCATTCAACAATATACGTATTTACCACAGCAAGTAGCAACGCCCATGGCAATAATGCTAGAACAGCCTGCAATTCCAGTAGATACACCTTTTGATTACTGGCAGCTTTTCGGCTTTTTATATGTAACTGTTATGGTTTTCTTTATAGGTAAAATGATAGTAGAGCTTAGCTCACTGTATCGTTTAATACGTTCAGGTAAGACCGTTAAGAGCGGGAATTTTGTTACGGTTACGCTTTCGCGAAAGCTGACTCCTTTCAGTTTCTTTAATTATATATGTATTAGTGAATCAGAAGAGCCCAGTGCTGCGCTAGATGTCATATTAGATCATGAGAAGGTACACGCCAGACAATGGCATAGCATTGATGTATTGCTGAGTCATTTATATAGAGCCATCTTCTGGATCAATCCGCTGACGTGGTGGTTAAAAAAGCAAATAGGAGAGAACCTAGAGTTTATCGCAGATGCCGAAGCAAAAACGCAAACTAAATCTGGTGTAAGTTACGAGCGTACTTTATTGAGTAGCGCTGCATTTCATCTACAACCTTCACTAGCTAATAATTTTTTCACGCCATTTATTAAAAAACGTATTATGATGTTACAAAAAGAAGCCAGTGCACGCTGGAACGCATATAAGTATGCATTGATATTACCAGTAATTGTTGTTTTTCTCTACAGTTTTAATGTTGTTACTGAAGTTGAGTATCTAGAATTAGAAAATGATCCAACTCTAGAGATTCAAAATTCATTAAAAGAGAGCAATGATCTAAATATGATCAATGCTGTTAAGGTTTCTAAAGCAGATTCTATTCTTAAAACCTCTGAAGAGCTTATCTATGATATCACAGCACAGACAACTGATGAAGATTTAGATAGGTATGCATCACAAATCAATGACCATGCAAATTATCAAGTGAAATTTAGTGATCAAGAACGTGATGAAAGAAATAGATTAAAACGTCTTAGTATCTCTACAAAGTTTCCTGAATCAAAATGGGACAAGAACATGACTATTGGGACTGAGCCTTTTAAGTTATTACTTATTAAAGCTAGTAAAGAAAAGCTATGGGTGAATGATGATAATTCAAGTGAGACATTATACATCACTAAAGATGGAGTTCATGTAGAAATGGGAGACGATTGGACCTATGGAGATTTAAATATAGAGCAAGATGAAAATTTTCAATGGAGTGAGGTAAACTCTAAAGATGTGAAGATTTACATTAAAATCACACCTACATCTACTAAAGAGTCTTTAGAAGAACATAAAAAGTTTTTAAAAGAATCTTATAACGTTGATTTCAAATACAGTAAGCTTAGATATAAAGAAGGAAAGCTGGTGTCTATTAAAATAGAACTGGATGATAATGATGGAGCAAAAATAGCACAGACCTATAAGAATGACACCGCAATACCTAATATATGTATTAACGGTTCTATAAAAGGAGATCACAAAAACTGGAAGCTCAACAATTGCGAGGATGCACCTCAAACTACCTATCAATTAGGTGATGTTAAGTATATGAACTTATCACCTGATGAATATCATCAACTGACGCAAATGAATGTAGATAGTATTATGCAAACAATAAAATTGAGTACTATAAATATGGACTCATTACAGAATCAAATTGATTTGCAGCTTATGAATATCAATTTTGACTCTATTGAATCACACATTCAAAAATCCTTAATTTATATCAATTCAGATTCAATAGGTAATTATTATCAAGAGTTACCAGATTTAAATGACTTAGATGATATTGATTACTCGCGGTTTGAAATGCCTAATAGTAATTTAAGCTCTGGTAACTACATCGTTATGAATAACTCTGATAGTGAGAAACAGTTAGTTATAGTGGATGGTAAAGAATCTAATGACTCTGTTTTTAGCGGGAATATGGACATGAGTAATGTTGCTTCAATGAATATCTTAAAAGGTGAAGATGCAACTGATTTATATGGTGAGAAAGGAAAAGATGGAGTTGTGATTATTGTTACTAAAGATGGTGAAGGACTTAAAGAATTGCCAAGTAGTGTTGATAGAAGAGCACTGATGGATCAAAGACGATTTGAAATGGATTCTTTAAGAGCGATTAGAAGAGATCAAATGGAATCTAGAAGGCAAGAACTAATACAACGCAGAGATGAAAAGAGACAACAAGCTCTCATTGAAAGAGATAGCTTAAAAAGAAGAGTTTCTATAGATTCTATAAGAATAGATAGAAACATGAGGATAGAAGAAAGACATACAGCTATACTACAAGAAAGAGAAAGGAAAAAGGATGAAATAAATAAAAGGAGAGAACATATTATTGCTAATTCTCGTAATGGTGAATCTACACTTAGTGAAATTATAACCTCAGATACACTTATGAACTTTAGTGAAGGGATGCTGGAAAAGTATGGAGAAAAAGTAAGAGCCAAAGGATACTCTTTCAATATCAAAACCTTTAAAGAACGCAATGGTAAAGTTGTAAAATTAAAAATAGAATTTGCAGGCACTGATTATGCCATTGCTACTAATAAAGGAATAAATAAACTCACTTTTGACTATTTCAAGGATGGGTTAAGTCCTAAAATGACATCCGTAAGTAACTAACTAGATTTAAAAATTAATTAGCCCTAAAAAGCCTGTCTTTAATTAAGACAGGCTTTTTTATATTTAGAGAATTGAACTTATCGATAATAAGATACCTTTGCATCATGAGAAAAAAGCTCTTTAAAATATTAGCCCGAGTTAATAAAGCCGTTTTACCCAGCTTTACAAAACGTCGATTAGATTTAAGCAAGGCCAGTAAATGGCAAATGATGATCTTCGGTTATAAATTATGGGTAACTAAAAACGCACTTGACTAATGTTTATATCAATCACTGACCAATGTTACCGTACTGTTGATTTACCACAGCGCCCTTTGCGTATTGTTTCCTTAGTACCTTCACAAACAGAGCTTCTTGTAGAATTAGGACTTGAAGAATACCTAGTAGGTATTACTAGATTTTGTGAATATCCAGCTGGATTAATTGATAAAATAAAAGTGGTAGGTGGTACAAAAAAGGTGATTGCTTCACGTATTTGGGAAGTGCAACCAGATCTTATCATTTGTAATAAAGAAGAGAACACACAAGAGATTGTTCTAGCTTGTCAAGAAATCGCACCTACATACGTGTCAGATATAGCTCATCTAGATGATGCTATTGAAATGATTGCAGACATAGGAAAAATGACTGGGACTAGTTTTAAAGCTAAATCGTTAGTGAATAGAATCAAAATCAACTTCAATCATTTTGATAAAGAATCACACAGTGCAGTCAACGCACTATATTTAATATGGAAAAATCCTTACATGACAGTTGGTAGCGATACCTTTATTCATGATATCATGGAGCGTGGTGGTTATAAAAACATCATGGATGGAGCTAGTCGTTATCCAGAATTGACGTTACAAAACATAATTAATTTAAATCCTGAAGTGATTCTGTTCTCATCAGAACCTTATGCTTTTAATGATTTAGATAAGAAGGAAATTGAAGACGCTTTCGCGAAAGCGGAATTAAAAAGTCCCAGATTGTTAACCGTAGATGGGACGTATTTCTCATGGTATGGCAGCCGTTTAAAAGACACACCTAACTATTTCAAACAATTGAATTCTAATTAAATAGTGTTTGTTTGAGCTGAATAATTTCTGCTTTAAGCTGTTCTGCTTTTTTAAGAATAGCCTGGCTGCGATCTCTATCTTTTAAGGCTACTTGAAACGATTTTCTTATCATAGAACAATACAAACGCTCTTTCTTGTACAAATCTAAAGTGCGGTCACTCATTTTATTTTTTAATTTAGAAAGCAAAATTAAATGTAGTCTGTCTATTTATTTCCCCATTTAAAGTTAATAACGGTTAACAAAATATCAATTGTGAGTTTGTTCACAAATAATATTTCATAAAAAAAAAGGCTGCTTCAGTAGAAACAGCCTTCTTAAAATCCCCTTAATGATGTCGAAACATACATTTACTAGACGTTATTCTTCTTAAAAGGTTGCGTGAGATTTTAAATAAAAAAAAGGAAACCATTAATATAAACGGTTTCCTTTATTAACTAACCCATTATAACGCTTCAACAGCAGGGCAAAATTCTATAATATTCTTTCTACACAGGTTATCTGATTGTAAAAAGTCTGTTACATTTAGTCTTGTAATGCAAATACACGTTGTAATAAATCTGTACCTCTAGAAGATACTTGACTACGTATTTGAATTTCTTCTTGAGCAATCATTTTATAAACACCTTCAAGTGCCTTTTGAGTAACATAATCAGTTAAGTCTGGATTTACATCACTAGTTAATGGCAAAGCGTTGTATTTATTAATAGCACCAGACCATAGTTCTGTAGCGCCTACTTCACCCAGTTTATTATTAATAATAGGGCTGAATTTTGCATACAAGGCCTGTTGCGTTGCATTTTCAAGATAAGAGGTCGCAGCACGCTGATCACCTAATAAAATCTGTTTTGCATCATTAAAAGATATTCCCTTTACAGCATCAACAAATATAGGAAGAGCTTCTTTTGTAGCATCCTCGGCAGCACGATTAAGAAGTTTGAGACCATCATCTGCAACACTAGATAAACCTATTTTACGTAAACCATCATCTACTTTTTGTAATTCTTCTGGTAATAGAATTTTAACCAGTTCATTTCTATAGAAACCATCTGTAGCCATAAGTTTAGAAACTTCCTTGTCAATTCCTTGATCAAGAGCTTGTCTAAGTCCATTACCTATATCTGCTTGAGATAAAACACCGCCACTACCTGATGGTATACTATTAACAATTTCATTGAGACTACCGCAACTGTTAAAACTAATAGCGATGGTTAAAAGGATTATGATCTTTTTCATTTATAATATTTTTTACAAAGATAAAATATATGTTCAGTATCATGTTTTTTAATCGTTATTAGTTTAGCATGCTTTTTGATAACAGATGAACAACCAAAAATTAATGTTATGAAACAATTTTTCACACTTTTATTAATGACTTTTTTTATATCTAGTTGTTATACCTCAAATAGTCTAGCTAAAAGAATTAATGAAAATCCAATGGTGCTTACACCTACTACACTAACTGGATTGTATGAGAATAGAATTGAAGGAGATGATGAGAATAGTCTATGGAATGACTTATGTCTTCATAATAAAGATAAAAAGCAAAATATAGCTGAAGGAAATCAAGTCTTTCTATCTTATACTAAAGGAAATGAAATCACAGCCGAGCTGTACCAAGGGGAATTTTTAATAGACACCATGACATTACCAGGTAAGCCCAAGGATAAATTTTTTACTATAAGAAAAGGAAGCCATTTCTTTTCTTTGATTTTTTTGACTTCAATTCAAAGTAAAAAAACGATTTTAGGTAATGATGCAAATGCAGATTTATTAGTAGCGCAAGGTTATTCACACAAAACCATGCTGATGGAAGATGAAGCCATAGATGACGCAGAGATTGTCACAGCAGTTTACTTAAGAAGAAGTGATCAAAGACCTGATAGAAAGGTATTAAAATAAAAACACCTTAAATTTTTAAGTTTATGGTGTTTAAATCATATGGTATATGTCAATTTATAGATTAAGTCTATATATCGCATCAAAACCAAAATATACACTGCTATCAAATTCATTATTTAGTCGTGCTCGATCATCTCCATTAACTTGAATCGTTAAGATTTGTGCACCTATCCTGTCACCAGAATTATAAAGACCATAATCTGTAGTATCTAGACCTGCCTTGGCTCTTAATATGAGTTTATCATCCATTAAAGAGTAAGAGGCATATAAACCACCGCGTATGGATTCTTCTTGTACATAGCGATCAGTTAATCCTAGATTGTATGATTTAACAGATGTACGTAAATCAGCTCCTAAGCTGAATTTTTTAGTCACGTTATAGTTTGCCTCCATACGTATAGGGAAGGCAGCATCTATGTAAAATTTATTATTAGGCGTTCTATAATACACTCCAAGTAATGGAGTAATGATTGTACCAAACTCTTCTGAAGAGCTATACAAACCATACTTTGTTCTGAATCTATTTTTATGCCTGTATTCCAGTAATGCGATAGCGCCTATTTGAAAATCTTGACTTGCAACTTCATTAAGATTAGAAGCTATTTTAGGTAATAACAAATAGGTTCCAGTCCATTTTTTAGAATGATAAACTTTTGCTCCTAAATTAATTCGAGTCATTATTAAATTTTCTCTTGATAGTCCATTGCTTAAAACAAGGCTCGAATTCTCGGCTGTAAGACCTGTAATTAAAATAGTCTTATCATTAATCGGAGTCGGAAGAAGAAATTCAAGATTGACATTAGTAATGTTAGTCTCGTGAGTTTGTTCTAAATCTTCTAGGGTAGTATTAGAGATATTAATACGTGCAATGTCCAAATAGTTCTGTGCCGTTGCAATGCTTAATCCTAGAAGAGCAATAATAATAGTTAATTGATTTTTCATATAAATAGGGATATGTTAAAATCAAAAATATTAAAACAGTAACTAGAAATAACGAAAAACTCATTTTTATTATCAATTTTTTGCTTAATTAATAATTTTATAAATAAAAAAACCTCAAAACGTTAAGGGTTTTGAGGTTTTTTAATAATAATATTAAACGTTATTGATCTATAGATCCCATAACTTTTTGTGCGAAAGCATTTGCGGCTTCTATTCCGCTCATACCTTGTGCAACATTAGCGTGTACTTCTAGAGCACCACATATATTGGTAATTAATTCACCTACTACATCCATTTCCTCTTCAGTTACAGACCTGTGTTCTGAAAAATGTTCTAGAACCTCTAGAGTTGCTTCTAATTGTTCTGGAGTAGTACCTTTTTGTATATGTCTAATTATTGGTAACTTCATGTACTAAGTCTTTAAGATTTTCAAATTTGTTAGTTTGTACTTGATTTACAAAAGAACCGCCTTTGAAAGTTGCAAACGTAGGTAGGTTATCTACAGTTGCCATTTTACGTGATTCTGGGAATTTTTCTGCATCTACTAATAAGAATGTAGTATTCTCATTTTCGGCAGCTAGTTTTTTAAATTTAGGCTTCATTAAGCGGCAGTTACCACACCAGCTAGCCATATATTGTACAACTACAGTATCGTTGTTTGCAACGATTTCCTGTAGGTTATCTTGATCTAAAGTTTGCATATGATACTATATTATAAAAACACAACAGATCTCTTTTAAAGAAACGACCTGTTGTGTTTCTTAATTAATTTAATAATTAGTTTTGAGAAAGGTAAGCGGCAGTTCCTTTACGATCTGCGCTCATTGCGTCTTTTCCTTCTTCCCAATTTGCAGGACATACTTCACCATTCTTTTGAACGTGAGTGTAAGCATCAATCATTCTTAAGAATTCATTTACGTTACGACCTACTGGCATGTGGTTAACACCTTCATGAAATACGGTACCTTCTTCATCAATAAGGTATGTCGCACGGAAAGTTACGTTATCTCCTTTAAGGATATAACCTTCTAAGTCATCATTGTACTCTTCTTCTACATCTAGGATATCTAGCATGTTTGCAAGGTTACGGTTAGAGTCTGCAAGAATTGGGTAAGTTACACCTTCAATTCCACCATCATCTTTTGCAGTATTCAACCATGCAAAGTGTACTTCTGGAGTATCACATGAAGCACCAATTACGATAGTGTTTCTTTTTTCAAATTCACCTAATGCAGTTTGAAAAGCATGTAATTCAGTAGGGCATACGAAAGTGAAATCTTTAGGATACCAAAAAAGTAATACTTTCTTATTCTTATTTTTTGCTTCTTCAAGAACGTTTAATTTAAACGTATCTCCCATTTCGTTCATTGCATCTACATCGATACTTGGAAACTGTCTTCCTACTATTGCCATTGTTGTTAGTTTTAAATTGTGTTGTTTTTCAGGCTGCAAAAGTAGTTCAGAGCGACGGTTTTTTAATGTGTTTTACAATCTTATAACATAATAGTGTTATAGGTTATGGTTATAGTAGGTAGAACTTGTAATAGTCTAAGGTTATTTTACCAAATGATTTTTACAGAGTTGATCGTGTCATTATCAATTACTTGTGGTTGTTCATCAATAGCGATAAACCCATTAGTTTTAATATCTTTCAGATTTACTGTATCCCTAAAAACTTTAGTATAATGGTAATAAAATTCATAATTCATTTGATCTGCTGGATATTCTTGATCAGGTTTTTCAATGGAGTGTAGTTCTATGTATTTGAACACTGAACCATGAGGGATTTTAAAAGGAGCATTTTCCTTGAAAATCATATTAATGCTATTGGCTTTAGACCTGATTTTATGAGCCTCAATAACATCTTTAAATTCGGTACGTATCATTTCCTCATAAAATAATACTTTTCGCATTGTTAAATCTGCTTCGGTTATAGGAGCGTTTGTTTTTACTTCATTAATAAAATCAGAATCATCAATTTCACCTTCTGATGAATTATTGTTATTCTTACAGGAAGAAAATAATATTAAAATAAATATTAAGGTCCAATTTCTCATGACTTAATGCGGTATTTTATTTTCTTGATTTGTTCCCCAGCATATTCAGTATCGACTATTAATAGCTTTTTCAAGCTTTGTGTAGGAGTGGTGAGTTTATCAATAAATTGTTGTTTGTCATAAATAGTTACACCTATTTCATAAGGTAATAATTCCATAACAATAACATCATTATGTAATAGTTGGTTAAGTTGTCTTCTTCGGTTTTTTAAACTTCTGATGTCGCCATTAGAATAATAATCAAGCATTAAAGCATAATCATCGGGTTTTAAATAAATATCTCTACTTACCAGACGTTCTAGATTAAGGCTTAATGTATCATTTTTATAATATGGAGATTCAATAATAAATGTGTTGTTTTTAGAATCACTTTTCCCAGAAAAACAACCATCCTCATTAACCTCAATTCGTTCTTTTTGATTCGTGTTAATTCTGTAAATCGCAAATGGGACATTTTTTATAGCTTCTTTTCTATAAAAATCCTTTAAGCAAAAGTTGTAATCATATTCTTTATTACTTAGGACTATATAAGTGATAGCCATTCCTGCGATTGTGATTATTACTTTCAATAGAATCTTTAAAACATTTTCAATGGAGCTGCTTGTGTCATTCTTTAATGCTGTACTATAATCGGGCATGAGGTAGTCTTCATTCGCTTTCGCGAAAGCGGACCAATGATCACATCCTGCATATACAGATAGCATATTGAGAATATCTATTCTAGGTAACTTTTTCGGCTCGTTTTTTATATAAGTGTAGAACCATTTTTCGCTGACGCTGCTTCCTGTTTTAGACCTCAAATCATCTTGAAAATTGATGATATCTTGACCTTTCCAATCTTTCATAATAGACTGTTGAGGGGAATAAGTCTCTCTGAATTTAAGAGAAACCTGTTCTAAAAGCAGATTAAATAATAAGAGGTCTGTTATACTATTCATAGGTTATACAGCACTAAAATAGCTCTTGTAATATAGTTTACAAAAGTTTTACAAGAGTATTACAAATAGATTTTTACATGGCTCAATAGGTTTGTTAGGAATTAAAAAATCATCTTATGAAAAATGTAATTTATGTAACTGCAATAGCGGTAATTCTTAATCTATCATCATGTGCAGAGGCTTATGAAAATCGAGCTGGTTATAAAGAAGATGTTATAGCATCTTCTCAAGAATTAAATATCGAGTCTCCTTCCCAAACAGTAGAAAGTAATACCGAAACTTTAGAAAATCTCAAGATTATTAAAAATGCTAATTGTCGTTTTAAAGTGATTAATTTAGATAGTGCAAGTACTGCAGCACAAAATATAATTACTGCTCAAAAAGGATATGTAGCAGATATGAAATACACTCAAAATGATTACAAATTAGAAAATCGTATCATCTTTAAAGTTCCTGCAACACATTTTGAATCTACCATCACACAACTTACTGCGCTAGCCGATTTTATCGACTTCAAAAATATGTCTACTACTGACGTGAGTGATGAATATGTCGATTTACAAACCAGGCTTAAAACTAAAAAAGAAGTCAAATTAAGATATGACGAAATCTTAAGAGGTAAAGCAAAAACAGTAGAAGAGGTACTTAAAACGGAAGAGAAATTAAGGATTCTACAAGAAGAAATAGAGAGCGCCGAAGGAAGATTAAAATTACTAAACCATAAAGTAGGTTATAGTAATATTGAATTACAATTATATCAAACAGTACAGTTTAGAGAGGATCCTGTAGTTTATGAGGTTACCTTTAAAGACAAAGCTTTGAGCGGTTTTAAAAATGGATGGTCTATAGTAACAACTTTACTCTTAATTCTAGTAAATATCTGGCCATTACTATTGCTTTTTATTGCAGCGTTTTTCTTTTATAAAAGATGGAGTAGTAGAGTAAGGAAGTAATTTGCTTTATTCTTCTTGAGGCTTGATTTCGCTCGTTTTTTCTGTAGTGCTTGCGGCATATTTAAATCCGCTATTCCACCAGTTAGTCATTTTTGATTTATTAAAAATGAGCGAATTAGTCGTTAATACCGTAGGTGTGTAATAGAAATTAAGAATAGCATCGTGATGGTTTGCTGTAAACTTTCCTATCGCTATATTCTGTTTTTCAATACGATCCATCATAAAACCATGAAGGCTCGTAAGTAGTGAAAAGACATTAGTCGATGGCAAGCTATTATAGTAAGTAGCTTCTGTTTCTAGTACAATAACATCGACTGTTGTAGCGCCACGTTCTATAGCTTCTTTAATAGGTACCATACTACCATAGCCACCATCTGCATACTCGCAGTTATCTTTCTTAACCATGCTCATAAAAGGGATATAGTTACAAGAAATCCATATCCAATCACAAAAGTCCTCATAGCTCACTTCTTGAATCGATTTATATTCGGTTTCATTGAGTGAAAGATTAGATACGGTAACGATGACTTCTTTTTGCGTCGCCTTTAACTCGTTAAATTCATCAATGGTAAAAATCTTTTTGATTAGTTTTCTAAGGTTTTTGCTTTCGCCAAAGGTTTTATTACCATTTAAAAAATTGCGCAGAACATTCCAGTGATTGATTTTTATTTCCTCAACACCATATTTACTTCTCTTAATTATGAATGGGCAATTGCTGAATATTGACTTTTGATTTACATTAGTATAGACCTCTTTAATCTTTTCTATTTTATGAAGTGCTAGATGAGAAATAAGAAGACTGCCTGTAGATGTCCCTATATAAATATCATAGTCTAGTTTTTTTTCTTCAATGAGGTATTGAGCAACGCCACCGGCAAATGCACCTTTACTACCACCGCCAGATATGACTAATGCTCTCATTATTTAAATTATAAAACTAATTATAGACCTGTGATGCTCTCGTAAACGGTAGTTCTAAAACGCTCTGCATTAATAAAGCCATCTCCATAACCTTTTGCATCATATGCTGCTGTTATAGTCGTGTCTGCGATAATATCTTCTTTAGAAACACCTTTCTTAATTTTTGAAGCAATGTTTTCTTTGATATCCACTAACATTTCAATGTTATTTCTTAAATCGTCATAACTAGCTAATGTGCCATGTCCTGGTATGATCTTAGTCTCCTCATTAATAGTAGACAGGACTCTTTCTTGAGCAGCGATATAACCATCGATAGAGCCGCCGGATTTTAGATCGATATATGGATATTTTGCATTAAAAAATACATCACCCATATGTACCACATTTTCCTGAACAAAAAAGATAAATGTATCACCGTCAGTATGGGCGTTGTGCACATGAATTAATAAACAGGTTTGAGTAGGTAATTGTAATTCTAACTCTTCCTCTAAAGTCATTTCTGGTATGAAGTTCTCTTCTTTACCTTCAGCAATTAAGCGTTCTTTTACGTTCACGTGAGCAACGATTGTGGTTTCTTTAGAATTAAAATTTCCATTGCCACCTGTATGATCTCCATGATGATGAGTGTTAATTAAGTAAGTGATTGGATATTCTGTAATGCCTTCAATTGCATCTTTAATTTTATCACTAAGTGGTGCAAATTGATCATCTATCATTACCACTTTCTCTTTGTCTATCGCAATCATGATATTACCGCCAGCTCCAGTAAGCATAAAAGTGTTTTCGCTTACCTCAGTAGATGTAATTTGAACTTTTGCAAATCGGTCTTGTGCACCAGCATTAAGAATACTTAAAAGTGCAAATACAGATAATAAATTTTTCATTGTTAATGTGTTGATATTATTCTTCACCTATAGTATCTAGGGTAGGTGTTTTAGTAACTAATTGTTTAATCTTAATACTAAACGCTGCAAAAATAAGCGTCATGATAGGAGATAACCAGCTAAACATAGCATAGATAGCATAATCCAATACACTTACACCTAAAGTACCACTGTGGTAAGCACCACAGGTATTCCAAGGTATTAAAACAGATGTAACTGTTCCTGAGTCTTCTAGTGTTCTCGATAAATTCTCTGGTGCGAGTCCTTTTTCACGATAAGCTTTCTCATACATTTTACCAGGTACAACCAGTGCTAGATATTGATCACTTGCAGTGAAATTAATCGCTATACAACTAGCTACCGTACTAAAGAATAATCCAAAAACACTACTAAATAGATTCAGTAGACTTTTTGAAATCCTGCTCAATGCACCTATAGCATCCATGACACCACCAAAGACCATAGCGCAAATAATCAACCATATAGTACCTAGCATCGATTCCATTCCTTTTCCTTCAAATAGTCCTGCTAGTTCTTCAACAATTTTAGGATTGTCAGATATCGGGTTAACAGTGGTCTTTACAGTGATGGCATTCATGATTCCTTTATAACCAGCTTCAAAACTCCATTCTTTCATTCCAGAAACAGCTAGTACAAGATCGGGTTGAAAAATCAATGCAAAAACCGCTGCTAGTAACGTACCAGCCAGTAAAGCGATTAAAGGCGATATCTTTTTAACTATCATGGCAATTACAGCAATAGGTACTATAAATAGCCATGGTGTGGTATTGAAGGTAGCATCTATCGCACCTTGATATTGAGAAACATCGGCAGCACCGGTTGTATCGTTAGTAAATCCTAGTATAATAAAGAATAATAGAGTTACAATGATAGTAGGCACTGTCGTGTAAGTCATATATCTGATATGAGTAAATAAATCAGTACCAGCCATAGCAGGAGCAAGGTTAGTGGTGTCACTTAGAGGACTTAATTTATCACCAAAATAGGCACCACTCAATACGGCACCAGCAGTCATTCCAGGACTTATCCCTAATGCGCCTGCAATACCTATAAGTGCGATACCTACTGTTGCACTAGTAGTCCAGCTACTACCTGTTGCAACAGAAATAACAGCACAAATAATAACACATGCAGCCAGAAAAATAGTTGGGTTTAAGATATCTAGTCCATAATAAATCATGGTAGGTATAATGCCACTGACCAGCCAGGTCCCAGCAAGCGCACCTACCATTAAAAGGATAAGAATAGCGCCAGTAGTAGATTTTAAATTTTGAGCAACTTCCTCAACCATGGATTTATAAGAAACTTTGTTTTTAAAGCCTACGATAGCTGCAATAGCTGCACCTATAATTAATATAAATTGGTTAGAACCACCTAAAGCGCTATCACCAAAAACGAATACATTATATGCTAGTAGTCCAACTAATGCTATTACTGGAATTAGCGCTTCCCAAATGTTTAATTCTTGATTAATGATGATTTTTTCGTCCTCGTGGTTGATATTTTGACTTTCCATGTATCGGGATTATTGAGTGTAATGTTACGATTTTGAAAACGCGTTTGCAAGTACTGCCTTAACCTATGATATATTTGTGTAGCAATTTCTTTTCGTATCCCAGCTTTCGCGAAAGCGTATATAACATCATCAAAACGGATTTAAATAACTTAAAGAATAAGCTATCTACCTGAGTATCGCCCCATTTAAGTAAAATAATAGCATAGAATGGATTGAACGGAATCTGGTTCTTTCCAAAAGTTTTACCATCACTAACCAGTCCAAAAAGTGCAGCCATGAAATTTTCAAATCCAGGCTGGCCGGGTTCTAATTTTGCTCTAAAAACGATAGGTCGATCACCTGGATTATAAAAACGATGATTATCTATTACGGGTACTTTAAATATTTGACCAGGTTTTAAGCGTATTTCTTTACCTAAATGATGAACACCTAAAGTACCTTCAATAGGTTCAAACTGTTCTGTGAAATATTGATGATAGTGGATAGGATTACCACCACCAGGCTGTAACTCTACCTCTATATAGGTAAATGCTCCATCAGTTTGTGCGCTAGTCTTAAGTATAGTAGCGCGTTCTTTTGTAATAGGATTGATATAGGTATGGCCCATGGAGTAAAAATAGAACAGGTTGATATGGTTTTCCTTAATAAAGTGATAATAAATAGTGATAGATGCTTTTGAAAAAAAGCTTATAGTTTGATTATTTTTACATTCCAAAGTTTATACAATGTCAGAACAAATTGAAAGAGTTAAGTGTTTGATCATAGGATCAGGACCAGCAGGATATACTGCAGCGATATATGCTGCACGTGCAGATATGAAACCATTACTTTATACAGGTATGGAACCAGGTGGACAGTTAACGACCACTACTGAGGTTGATAACTTCCCAGGATATCCAGAAGGTATTGATGGACCATCAATGATGGTTGATTTGCAGAAACAAGCAGAGCGTTTCGGCACTGAGGTACGTATAGGAATGGTTACTGAAGTAAATTTTGCCAGTGAAAAAGGCGGTATTCACACAGCAATTGTAGACGGGAAAACTAAAATTGAGGCGCATACCGTTATCATTTCTACTGGTGCCACGGCAAAGTATTTAGGTTTGCCTAGTGAACAACGACTACGCGGTGGTGGAGTTAGTGCCTGCGCCGTTTGTGATGGATTCTTTTATAGAGGTCAAGATGTCGCTATTGTAGGTGCTGGAGATACAGCTGCTGAAGAGGCTACTTATCTAGCAAATATTTGTTCTAAGGTGACCATGTTAGTACGTAAAGGAGAAATGCGTGCTTCTAAAGCGATGCAACATCGTGTAGCGCAAACAGAAAATATAGAAGTTTTATTTAACTCAGAGGTTGATGAAGTACTAGGTGATCAGGTAGTGGAAGGTTTACGTATTGTAAATAATCAAACTAATGAAAAGCATGAGATTGCCATCACTGGATTGTTTATTGCGATAGGACATAAGCCAAATACTGATATCTTTAAAGGGCAACTTGATATGGATGATGCTGGTTATTTAATAACTAAAGCTGGATCTACTTATACTAACATGCCAGGTGTGTATGCTAGTGGAGATGTACAAGATAAAATATATAGACAGGCAATTACCGCTGCAGGAACAGGTTGTATGGCGGCTCTTGATGCTGAGCGCTATCTAGCTGAGGTAGGTATTGTAGAAGAAGTAATAGATGGTAGTTATTAAGTATACCTACTTTTAAGTTTATAAAAAAAGCCTCGCATCGCGAGGCTTTTTTTATTTAATTAGAATTGAGATGTTGACTATTCAGATCAACAAATGCAATCAACGTTTATTTTTTTATCAATTGCGTTTTTCCTGTAAATTTTTCTAAGATGACTTTAGGTGAATTGAATAGTTCTACTTTAGAACTATCGCTGGCAGCTAGAGTTAATTCATCTTTTACATTTACCTCGCAATCGGTATTTTGAGACGCTTTCATATTTAAGTTGTTAAATACTAGGTTATCGCCTTGAAAGCTGGCTTTATTTTCAAGTAATAAAGTACCTGATTTTACATCACCTTCTAATTTTGCAACTGTACGACCTTTCATCGTTAGGTTTAAATCTTGAAATTTTAGCAATGCCTTTACATTAGCCTTATCGTCAAAATTAATCTTAGCATCATTACCTCTTAAATTCAACTCAGATCTAGAGTCTCCTTTTAGATTGAGAGTTAAATTACTAATGTTTGCGGTTAGAAATAATTTTGCATCATCACGTACTTCAATTTCTAACTTGTCTATTTTTAGTTCAGTGATAGCGCTTATCTCTGCCTTTTCTTTAGCAACGATTTTAGTTAGTCCAGCAGGATAAATTAAGCGTATCGTCATCTCTTTTTTAGAACGTATGTTTGCGGTAGAGCTAATACTTAAATTGCCATCAACTACAGCAACTTCTAAAAACTGATGTAGATTTGAATCTGTGGTGATTTCAACTTGAGGAACCGCACCTTCTACGATTGCTACTTCATAATCACCACCTATTTCAATAACCGTAAATGGATCAACATCTGTAATAACGGTGCTAGGTTCGCGATTTCCTTTTACCTTTTCTTGTGCTTGAGAAACAGCAGCGGTAAGAATCAAGATTGCTAGTAATAATTTTTTCATTTGAGAGATAATTTGTTTAACAAAGGTAAAACAAAAACCGCTCCAAATGAATGAAGCGGTTTTCTAGTCAACAAGAATCTCTTAAAATACAGTTGACATCACATGAATCTTTATTCTAGAAACTTTCTTCTGTTTCTATTTCTATAGGTCCTAAGTCTATCGATGTTTTAATAGTAGTAGTTTCAGATGTTTCATTTTCCTCGTCTTCGTCATCTTCATATTTCCACTCATTATCATCTGTTGATCTAGAAGGTGAATTGATTTCATCTTTTTCAATGTCATCTTTACTTTCTTCTACAACAGGACAGTCTAGGCATACTGCTTTGCCATCTTTTACTTGATAAGTATAAGAGTCATTGCTACCTAGAGAGAATGCATCATTACTAATGTAATCTCTATAATGGTTTGCAAACTCATCATTCATTCTAGCTTTAGTTCCTTCGGGAAGATTTACAATGATCTCAATTTTGTGGTTATTAAGACTACCACTATTAATTTTAAAGAAATCATCTAATGTAATGATAGAATCTGTAATCACATAATTATATTCTATTTGAGAAGCTTTTTCTTTAGCCTCTTGAATAGATGATCCTTTTGCCTTGAACTTAACGTTTATAGATGCAACGCTATCAGTAGTAGCAGCAATCGCTGTTTTAATTCCCATTAATCGTATTTCTTTAGCACCATCAAATTCTCCTATACTAAAATGAGAACCATTTACATAGATATTATCATAGCCTTCTAGAGTGCTATCTTCCATGTTAAGTTGAAACACTTTCTCTTTATTCACAGGGAATTTTTCTAAACTGTTTATGTTCCCATCAAAAGCTTGTGATGTTCCTATAGTTGCGATAATCACACACAGTCCAATTACAGATGCTACCCAAAGTAATCCTATAATAACTTTAGCCGTACGACCTATGGAGGCTAGATTAGATACTAACAATCGCAAACCTAAAACAGCGATAATAAAGAATGGAATCCCTATTAAGAAAAAGGCTGTTAAATAAATCCACCATGTTGATAGGTTAGAAGGTATGCTCATATTCATAAGTAACATAAAATCATCACTTTGTAATTGTGCTGTACCTATACCTATCAAGCTAAAGAATAATGCAATTAAACCTGTAGCACCTAGTAGGAACATAAACAGCCCTATGATCTTAGCTATAGCTTTAAAAATACCTTTAATAAAACGTCCTAAAAAACTAAAGAAACGTACTGTTCCACGCTTTCCCTTTTGACCTACAATTCGGTAGTCGGCGTCGGTCTGCCCATCGACTACATCATCAAAACCCGACTTAAAGTTTTCACCTATGTTTGAGATATTTACTTCTTTACCCATCATCGCTAGACGCTGGTTTGTAGTGACAGCATCTTTAGCAACGATCCAGAAGATGATGTAAGTCAGTACATTAAACGGGAATGATATAAATGATATGACTACAAAAAAGATTCGTACCCATATGGCATCTATACCTAGAAAATGACCTAGACCAGCACAAACACCACCTATATAACCGTTCAAGGTATCTCTAAACAACGGTCTGCTGAAACGTGATTTCATCTCTTGAGCAGTTGATCTTCTCTCACCTTCAAAGATTTCTTCATCTACCTCATAGTCTTCTGGCTGTCCCATTATGGAAATCACATCTTCGACATGAGTGATGGAAATGACTTGTTGTTCATTAGCTCTTTTTTCTAGAAAAAGTTCAGCAACACGAGATTCTATATCTGCCATGATCTCTTCAGATCCTTGCATACCGCTAAATGAGCGGCGCACAGCGGCTAGATATTTTTGTAATTTATTATAGGCATCTTCATCGATGTGGAAGAACAGCCCTGCGAGGTTTATATTTATGGTCTTGTTCATGATTTCTTAGTTTTTGTTGTGGTTACCAGGTTAACGGCGTTTTTAAGATCATCCCAGGTACTGGATAATTCTTTAAGGAAAATCTTTCCAGTTTCTGTCAGTCCATAATATTTACGTGGTGGACCACTGGTGCTTTCTTCCCATCTATAATTAAGTAAACCTGCATTTTTTAATCGGGTTAATAATGGATAGATTGTTCCTTCTACCACTAGTAACTTTGCATCCTTAAGAGTATCGAGAATCTCTGCTACATAAGCATCTTCTTCTTTGAGGATGGATAGAATGCAGTACTCGAGTACTCCTTTACGCATTTGCGCTTTTGTGTTTTCTATCTTCATGTTGTTGTGTTATTAGATTCTGTTTTTGTGCTTAAAAACGGGATCGTTAAAGGGTATTTAAAAAGCACCCCATCATTTGCTTGCATCGCTCCTCTAATAGTATAGACTAAATCTACAATACCGATGAGTAAAAGCGCACCGCCAAAAAGAATCCCTACACCTATCATGGTAGCAAAAATTCCCATATGTTCACCATGCATCCATTCATCGCCATCCATTCTATCTAGCCCTTCTAAAAATTCAATTCCACCAGATGCAAATGCAACTACCAGAATAATCGCTGCGATAACAGCTAGAGCTATTGAGTAAAGCGTCATGCTTAATTGAAAGTTGATGACCTGTTTTCCGTGATGATCTACAAAGTCAGATTTTTTTGAATTCACCATCCATAATAAAATGGGTAAAATGAAATTCCCTAAAGGAAATAACCATTTCCCAAAGCTCAACAAGTGCAAACATGTCGCTAAGTTTCGATGATTATTTTGTAAAGTATTCTCCATGGCATATTATTTTCTTATGCAAATATATATCTAAAAGATAGTATTATGCAATACAAAGTACCATATATTTTTATTTTTGTGAGATATTTTTTATTTCGCTTTCGCGAAAGCGTAACAACAACGCGCCTTTTGATTACATTTGTACAAAATGTTAAAAATGATAACTCCTAAGAAAATAAATGCATTTACCTTCTTAAAACTACCTAGTGCATGGTGGGCAGGTGTACGATGTAAGACCATAAGTGAGGAATCTTGTACGGTAAAAGTGCGTCACAAGTGGTTCAACCAGAATCCATTCAAGAGTATGTATTTTGCTACTCAAGCAATGGCTGCTGAACTTTCTACAGGAGCATTAGTGATGTCATTTATTCAAAAAAGCGATGCAAGAGTTTCTATGTTAGTAGCCCGCAATGAGGCTACTTTTACTAAAAAAGCAACGGGCATCATCACATTTACTTGTAATGATGGTAAAGCTATTCAACAAGCCATAGAAAAAACGGTAGCCACTGGTGAAGGTCAAACCGTATGGATGGAATCTCGTGGTGTGAACCAGGATGGAGTAGAGGTAAGCCAGTTCAGATTTGAATGGACGGTTAAAAAGAAGGCATAATTAAACCTGTCTCACATTATTTAAGTTAGATATTCTAATCTTATTAAATGGTAAGACAGGTTTAAAATAGTTAAATTAAAAGAGTAATTACTTTTTAATGAATTTTAAAACTTGAGATTTATTACCAGAAGTAACTCTAATAAAATATACTCCAGTATCTAAGTTGCTTACGTTAATATCTTTATCAGTTGTTTCTATTAACAACTGTCCTTGAAGATTCATAATTACAGCAAAATCAATTTTTTCTGACGTTTGTAATTGTACTATGTCTGCTACAGGATTAGGGTAGAGACTTATATTTAGAAATTCTTGATCGCTATTAGAAAGTGTTTGTACAATAGTAGTTGTAGCGGTATTGGTTATAATAGCTTCATTAAAATCAAAATATATATGAGCAGTGTTATCTATAAAATCACCAATGACTAAATTTTGTTTAGGTTTAATGCGGTAATAAATATATCCATGACTTAATGGCTCATTAGTAGTACTATCTGGTAAGTTGATATTAGGAAAATCAAAGTCGATGAATCTTTTGTTCTCAATATGAATCTCTCCTACATCATGACTCATGTCTATAGGTTCAAAGGTATCCCAGTCTAGATTATCAGACAAGGTATCTTTAACGGTAACATTTATCGCACTAGCATTACCTGTGTTTTGAAACCGTATTCTGTAATGTAAGTATTCATCTAACTCTGTAGGTAGTATTTCTGCGCCTTCAAAAACGGTTTTATCATTAGGGTCATAAGAGTTAACAATATTGTTATTATAATAGAAAACATTGTCTTGTGGATTTGCGTCACCAGGTATTGGGTTAATCGTCGCTGTCCATGCTTCTGTTTCTCCACCTATTAAAACAGGTGGTTGAGCTACTAGGAATTCTACATCAATACGTAATCTTTCAAACGGGCCTAAATTATACGACCAGTTCAACATACCCGTGGATACTGTACTGGCTGCTGGTACACTAGTTTGATAAGTGAAAAGATTACTGTTATATGGTAATTCAATGGTTCCAGATACCGGTACAGATCCTTTGTTAATGGCTATGAGTTTATAGCCTGCTGTAAATCCAGGTCTGGTAGCAATAGTTGCTATAAGATCTATAGAGACATCTTGAACCGTATTGGTAGTCTGTGCTTCAAAATCACCACTAGCCACATTACCGTATCCTGTAAAGTTGTTATTAAAACCATTTGCTGGTGTAAATGCAAACATGGATAAGTCTTCTACATCTGTATTGATATTACCAGTTCCTACATAATTTGAATAATCGCCATAAGCTTTAGAAAAGGTTGTACTAGTTCCCGTACTGTGTGTACTAAATACTTTATAGTATGGAACTACTGCATCTGTAGCTGGTGAATAATCACCACTACCATTAGTGTCATAGTAGATAGTACCACTTATTACATTAAGTTCACATTCATTTGCTATTTCTTGTTCTGAAGCACATCCGGTTGCATTTCCATTAATAGTAGCTGTAGAAGTAGTACCACTCAAGTAATTACAAACAACTGGCACATCACAAATGGCTAGCAATGGATTTCCTACAATACGCATGCCTGTTAAAAAATTAGCATTACTTCCACCTATGGCATTAATATCTGTTAATAATGGATTGTTTTCAATACTGATATAAGTTAAAGTGAGAGCATTTTGCAATCCATTTAAACTAGTTATAGAATCTACTCGTGTTACACGCAATATTCTTAACTGTAAGATAGTGTTGAAAAAAGATAAATCTTGAGATCCTATCATTTGATCTAATTGAATTGTGTCAACAGTTTGTATAGAACTAAAGCCACTAATGTCACTCAAGTTGATGTTTCCTTTTATAATAAGGTTATTTTGTATGAATCTCAATGATTGAAAAGATTGCGATATCGTTGATAGTTGCGAATTACGTAAAATAGATAGATTATCAATCATTGTCATCGTACCAAAACCGTCTATAGAAGTCAGGAAGTCATTATCTTTAATAATCATCCATTCTACTTGATCCACAAGGTCAAAGGAGTTGATACTTGTTAAACGAGTATTGTCTAATTCTAAAAAATTAAGAATGACTAATTGATTTAATCCTGATAAATCATTGAGAACTGTATCATCTACAATCCATAGTTTATGAACGTCATCAATATTTGATAAACCACTAAAATCTGTTACAAAAGATTGTTCTAGTTTAATATCATTAATACTAGTTATCCCTTGAAATCCATTGAAATTGGTGATGCCCGGATTATTAAATAGATAGATATCTTCTAATTGTGTAAGTGTTGAAAAAGCGGTGAGATCATTCAGTAGCGGATTGTTAAGGATGTTTAATCCACCATCTAGTTGCACTAATCCTTGTAAATTATTAAGATTACTAATATCTGAACTTCCAGTAGCAGGACCTATTTGTAACCCATTTAATATTTGAGTACAGTTAGGATATGTTGATTGAAAGGCATCCACATCTGCTTGTGTTTCTAGTACGATAATACTGGTAGGACATTGTGCATGGCTGCATAAAGAAATGGTAAAAAATAGTAATATGGAGTAAATGTATTTCATGACTTAAGTAGTTTCTTTGGTTAGTTTTTTATGAACTTTAGTGACTGAGATTGACTATTGGAATGAATGATTATAAGGTAAATACCGGAATTTAAATTGTTAACATTAATGTTTTTGGAATTGGTCTTTATCAATTCCTGTCCTTGAAGATTATAAATTGAAATTGAATCAATCTCTTTATCAGTTTTTAAAACTAGGGTTTCTTTAACTGGATTAGGATAAATGCTTATTCCTAAAGGTTCTTCATCATTTCCAGAAAGAGTTTGTACTAATGTGGTAACAGTAGTGTTTGTAACAATAGCTTCATTAAAGTCAAAAAATATGTGAGCCGTATTTTCCATTTGGTCGCCTATCACTATGTTTTGCTTTGGTTTAATGCGGTAATAAATGTATCCATGACTTAACGCTTCATTTGCAGTACTATCTGGTAAGTTGATATTAGGAAAGTCAAAGTCTATAAATCTTTTGTTTCTAATATGAACCTCACCTACATCGTGACTCATATTTATAGGTTCAAAAGTGTCCCAGTCCAAGTTGTTAGAAAGTGTATCGGTAACTTTTACATGAATAGCACTTGCTGTTCCAGTATTTTGAAATCGAATGAGGTAATGTAGGTATTCATTTATCTGATTAGGTAGTATCTCATTGCCTTCAAAAACTGTTTTGTCATTTGGATCATAAGAATTTACTACAGTTTGAGAAAGGACATTATTGTTATCAGTAGTATCAATATCTGCAATTGAAGGTGTTATTTGAGCATTGAAATCTAGAATTTCGCCACCTATTAAAGTAGGTGGTAAAGCCACATCATATTGTAGCTGTATGATTCTAGTTTCAAATAAGTTGAGGTTGTTATAGTTAAAGGTTATTAACCCAGTAGTTTGATTAATCGCAGTCACACTACTGCTGTTAAAAGTTAATTTAGTAGCGTCATAGTTAACGGTTACTACTCCAGATGAACTTTGTGTTCCTTCATTTTTTAAAATTAATCTATAGCGAGCTTCAAATCCAGGTCTTGCTGCATTAGTAGGAATAATTTGAACAGACACATCATTAAAAGCATTTATAACAGAGCCTTCAAAATTTCTATTTATATCTTGATTTCCTACACCACTAAATGTTGAACTGTGACTGGCTGGCGCAAAAGTAAAGTTGGAAACAGCGTCTATAGTGGTGTTTATAGAGCCATCATCAGTGAAATTATCATAAGAGCCATTTTGACGTGTGTAAGTAGTAAAAGTTTCTGTTCCATTATCGCTAGTAATTTTAATGTTCTGAACAGGAAGATCGCTTGAGTCAAAGATGTTATTGCCATTTAAATCATAATATGCGCTACCACTTATTACATTTAAATTACATCCAGCAGCGACTTCAAGAGTAGAATTACAACCTGGAGCATTATCCCTTATCTCAGCATTTGCATTATTAGAATTGAGATATTGACATATACTAGTTACGTTACAAGTTGAGAGAAGATCATTATCTGCGACTCTCAAGCTATTTAGTAATGTAAAGTCAGCATTTGTTATAGCGTTGATATTACTTAAAACGGGATGGTTAGAGATGTTTACATATTGAAGTGGTAGTATGTTTTGAAATGTATTGAATTGCGTTAAAGCTAGGTTTGACGAAACGTTTACTGAATTTACGTTGATTAGATTATTAAACCCAGTGAAATTTTGAAGACTATTATTGTTAGTGAATGTGATGCTTTGAATGCTCGTTAGTGCATTAAAATCATCAAAAGAAGTCATGCTAAAATTATTACCTATTGTAAGTAGGCTATTGATGGTAGTCAGACTAGAGAACGCATTATTCATGCTTATCAAGCCATTATCGTATATTCTAATTCTATTGACCTGTATTAAATTACTAAAGTCATTTATAGAAGATAGCATGGGATTGCCATTGATTTCTAAATTTGAGAGTACTTGCACATTTTGAAATGCATTTAAGCTGGTTAATACGAGATTATCATCTATTTGTATACTAGGTGTCGTAAATGGTGGGACACCTGTTAAATTTTGAAAAGCGTTAATACTTGTGAGTTGACGGTTATTGTTTATATCAATAAAATTGATGTTTGTAAAATGATCAAAACCACTGAGATCAACTAATACTTCATCAAATGCAATTCTTAATTGATTAAGAGACGTCAGATGATTTAAAGCACTAAAATCACTCGTATGATTATTGAAAAGCCTTAAATTTTCTAATGCGGTTAGGTTTTGTAAGCCATTTAAACTCGATAAGTAACTCTGTGAGATCCATAATGAATCTAAACTGTTTAAGTTAATTAAATCACTTAAATCAATAAGTTGATCTACTTGAGAAATTTGTAGTCTACCTGCTATAGAGGTAATCCCGTTAAGAGTATTTAAATTATTAATGTTGCTAAATGAGGATGTAGAATAACTACCTATGTATAAATCACCTAATATTTGAGTGCAATTGGGATAGTTAGATTGAAATGCATCTACATCTGCTTGGGTTTCTAATATGATATTGCCAGGTGGACATTGAGCCATCGCAACGGTAGCAATACATCCTATTAAAATGACGAGTATTTTTTTGATCATGGCTTTTTTGATTGGTTATCAAATAGATGCATAACTACTCGATAGGTTGCGTGATGAAAATTTTAAATCACAGTATTAAATTTTATTAAAGCAATAGGTAACTCCATATTATGATGTTTATATTGCAGGAATGCAAGCTCAATTTAAAAAGTATACTTTAGAATTTAAGCGTCCGGCTGGTACCTCTCGAGGTGTTTTACGCATTAAAGAAACCTATTTCTTGTATCTATCAAATGGCGATAAATATGGCATCGGAGAATGTAATTTATTTAAAGGATTATCTATAGATGATCGACCTGGCTATGAAGGTAAGTTGCAATGGTTGTGTGATAACATTCATCTAAAGCCGGCAGATTTATATCATAGCTTAATGGAATGGCCATCTATTTTATTTGGCTATGAAATGGCGCTCAAATCCCTGCAATCATCAGATGTATTTACACTTTTTCCATCGCTATTTACGGAAGGTATGGATACCATTAATATTAATGGATTAGTATGGATGGGTGATCAAGATTTTATGATGCGACAGCTTGAAGAAAAGTTAGCTAGTGGTTTTAACTGTATAAAATTTAAGATAGGAGCCATAGATTTTAATAAAGAATTAGAATTGCTAGATGCTGTGCGGTCTCGCTTTCGCGAAAGCGAGATAACTATAAGAGTAGATGCAAATGGAGCTTTTACACCTGAAAATGCCATGGGGAAATTAGATGCACTTGCTAAGTATCAAGTGCATAGTATTGAACAGCCTATAAAGCAAGGTCAATGGCAAGAGATGGCGTCACTTTGTCAACAATCACCTATAGATATTGCCCTAGACGAAGAGCTTATAGGTTTATATCATACCGAAGAAAAACAACGTTGTTTAGAAACCATAAAACCACAGTATATCATTTTAAAACCAGCGCTAGTAGGTGGATTTCAAAGTTGTAGAGAATGGATTAACATAGCTGGAAATAATAATGCTGGCTGGTGGATGACCAGTGCACTAGAATCTAATGTAGGGCTTAATGCCATCGCTCAATTTACTTATACTTTAGGTAATTTGATGCCACAAGGATTAGGGACCGGTGGTTTATATACTAATAATATTGAGGCGCCATTAGAAATAAAAAATGGCACTTTAAAATGTAACGATATCTCAATATGGGATACTAAGAGTTTAAATTTATAAGAATGTATATAGAACAAGGATATAAAGGTAATCTAGGAGTGTGGAATTTCTTTTTAATTCCGGTAGGCTTCATGCTGTTTATGGTGTTTAATTATTTTTCTACTCAAATGCTTGTGGAAGAGCAAGGTCAATCTGTAGAAGAGATTATGGCGCAAATGATTGAAATGATGGGGAAAATGCCTTTTCTTATTGTGAACCTATTGACTTTTGTAGTTGGTTTAGTCTCCATATTTGTTTGGGTTAAGTATATACATCAACAATCAATAACATCGTTAACAACGAGCAGAAAAAAAATAGATTGGAAGCGTATTGGCTTTATGTTTCTCTTTTGGGCAACCATTTCTGTCGCAACCATGTTATTGAGCGTTTATAGTGCGCCAGAAAATTTTGAATATAATTTAAATTGGTCAAAGTTTATACCACTAGTTGTAGTGTCGTTTTTATTGTTTCCATTTCAAACTAGTTTTGAAGAATATTTATTTCGTGGTCAGCTTTTACAAGGCCTAGGGATACTAACTAAAACGAGATGGGTTCCATTTATACTTACTTCTGTATTATTTGGTGTTATGCATGCTGCAAATCCAGAGGTAGAAAAACTAGGTATGGAGGTAATGGTGTTTTATATAGGTACAGGTTTATTGCTAGGTGCCATGACCTTAATGGATGAAGGTCTTGAGCTTGCTTTAGGTTTTCATGCGGCAAATAACATTACTGCGGCACTTATGGTAACATCAACTTGGACAGCTATACAAACAGACTCTGTTTTCTTAGATGTTTCACAACCTAGTTTTGGTCTTGCAGATATGTTACCTATCGTTATAGGTTATCCAATAATTTTGTGGATTTTAGCTAAGATTTATAAATGGTCTAATTGGAAAGAAAAGCTTTTTGGCAAAGTGCTTTCTAAAGAAGAATTTGATAATTTAAACGCATCATAAATGATTCCTAAAATACATCCAACGTTTAAGCTTAATGGTCGTCATCTTGATCATCAAGGAGTTATGATTGTCGCTTATTCTTATGTAAAAGAAGGCACAGAATGGGAGAAAGAAGTAGGCGATTTTCTATTAAACTGGTTGGATGATTTTGATGTGATGACTGTTTTTACAAGTGGTTCTACAGGTTCACCTAGACAATATAAGTTGAACAAACAGCACATGATTAATAGTGCAATAATGACTGGTGAACATTTTTATCTAGGTCCAGGAACAGAGGCTTTATGTTGTCTACCATTAAGTTATATCGCTGGTAAAATGATGATGGTACGTGCGTTAATGTTGGGATGGGAAATAGACTTAGTGAAACCTAATTCAAATCCACTGAAAAAGGCAGAAAAACGTTATGATTTTACAGCAATGACACCTATGCAGGTGAAAAAATCATTAAAGAATATCCATAAAACTAAAATGGTATTAATAGGTGGAGCTGCAATAAGGTCTCAACTTATTGATGACTTACAACACAAACATACTAAAGCATTTCACTCTTATGGAATGACAGAGACAGCTTCTCATGTAGCGATTAAACAGTTGTATCCAAAGTTTGAAAGCGAATATACCGCAGTAGGTGATATTAGTTTTTCAAAAGATAAAAGGGATTGTTTAGTAATTAATGCACCGTCGTTAGGATCTAATAATTTGGGTACTAACGATATTGTTGAATTGATTGACGATTATAGATTTAAAATACTAGGCCGTATTGATGATGTCATCAATACTGGCGGAATAAAAATTCATCCAGATATGGTGGAGCAAAAGATGGCAGCGCACATCGCTCAACGCTTTTTTATCACTGGAATGAATGATGAAGATCTAGGTGAAAAAGTCATCTTGATAGTAGAAGGTAAGGAGTCTGATGTACAAAAGGCTTTTACGGTATTAGATAAATATGAAATACCTAAAGAGGTCTATTTCATCAACTCTTTTGAAGAAACGCATACTAAGAAAGTAGATAAGCGATCGACATTAGAGCGTTTGTTTAGGAAATAGGTTTAATTTTTATGTTTTAGGATTGCAGCTTTTTAGCGACTACATCACCTACGTGATCAAGCATGCGATATACATTTTCAAAACCACTATCGCCACCATAGTATGGATCAGGTACATCAAGATCTTCATTAGGAAAGGCCCAATCTAGAATTTTGTGAACTTTAGCACGTTGCTCATCGTTTTGTGCAAGTGCTATAACATCTCTGTAATTAGAATTATCCATTACAAATATGTAGTCAAAATTTTCTAAATCTTCTACCACTAATTTACGACTGGCCTGGCTAGAAATGTCTAGTCCATTCTTTTTTGCAACGGCTATGGATCTTTTATCTGGAGCTTGTCCACGATGACTGCCACTAGTTCCAGCGCTATCAATATCAAACTTAGTAAAGTTAAGTTTTGAACGCATGATACCTTCGGCAAGTGGAGACCTGCAAATGTTACCTAAGCAGACCATTAAAATGGACGTCTTACTCATCACTAGTTTTTAATTAGTTAGTTTTTTACTCAAATCTTCAACATATTTGTTGAATTGCTTATCTGTTGAAGCAAGATTATCTACGGTTTTACAAGCGTGAAGTACTGTAGCGTGATCACGTTTCCCTATTTGAGAGCCTATGCTAGCTAGTGAAGCTTTAGTCATTTTCTTAGAGAAGTACATAGCCAACTGTCTAGCTTGAACGATATGGCGTTTACGGGTTTTAGACTGTAAAGTTTCAACATCCATCTGGAAATAATCACTTACAACTTGCTGGATTTGATCTATAGAAATCTCACGTTTAGTATTCTTAACATAGTTTTCTACAATCTTACGGGCAAGATCAATAGTAATATCCTTACGGTTAAAAGAAGAATGAGCAATTAATGAAATAATAGCACCTTCTAATTCACGTATGTTAGTTTTAATATTGTCAGCTAGATAATGTATAATATCATCATCCATTTCTACACCATCGCGATATAGTTTATTCTTAATGATAGAAACCCTAGTTTCATAATCCGGATGATTAAGCTCTGCGCTAAGTCCCCATTTAAAACGAGAGAGTAAACGTTGCTCAATATCCTGCATGTCTACAGGCTTCTTATCACTAGTAAGAATGACCTGTTTACCATTTTGATGTAAATGGTTGAAAATATGGAAGAATACATCTTGTGTACTTGCTTTACCAGCAAAGAACTGTATGTCGTCAACGATAAGCACATCTACAATCTGATAGAAGTGTATGAAATCGTTTCTATTATTCTTACGTACGGATTCAATGTATTGTTGTGTGAACTTTTCGGCACTGATATAAAGCGCTGTTTTGTCCGGATAATTTTCTTTAATTCCTACACCTATTGCATGGGCAAGGTGAGTTTTACCTAATCCTACACCACCAAAAATAAGTAAAGGGTTAAAAGAGGTTCCTCCAGGTTTATTTGCAACCGCCATACCAGCACTACGTGCAAGCCTGTTAGAATCACCTTCTAGGAAACTATCGAAATTATAAGATGGATTTAATTGAGATTCTATTTTTACATTTCTTATTCCAGGAATAATAAATGGATTCTTTAATTCAGGGCTTTTACTTCTTACTGGCGCATCTACAGATTGGGAAGACTGTATAGAGCGATTACTACTTGGTATCTTTTCAGTAAATGGTTCCATACCTTTTAAGGTATTTTCCATTTTAATCGCATAAATTAATTTAGCGCCTTCACCTAGCTCACGTGTAAGAGCTGTTTTTAATAACTTAATATAATGTTCTTCTAACCATTCATAAAAAAAACGACTAGGAACCTGTATACTTAATGCAGTCTCTGTTAATTTTACAGGTTTAATAGGTTCAAACCAGGTTTTGTAGGCTTGAGGATTTATATTATCTTTTATAAATAGTAGGCAATTTTCCCATACCGATGCTGCCGTCGATGCCATAAAATAAATTACTTTTAAAGATTAAGATTGTGGGATTAAAAAAGTGGAAAATGAGGACAAAATGCTTCTTTCTAATCGATGACAAATATGTGAATAAAAAACCTTAAAAAAAACTAGAAAAGTGTTTGATTTATCTAAAATATTGTTGCAAGTAAATCTTCATTTTTTCAACTCACTTAATATACAAAAAAATTAATTAGTAGAATGAAGAGTACACTTACAAAAATTACTACCAGATATGCAGAATCAGATCAAATGGGAATTATTCATCATTCTAACTATTTGATTTACATGGAGCAAGCAAGACTTGATTGGCTAGATACTCTAGGGTTCTCTTATAAACTAATGGAAGAAAATAAAGTTCTTTTACCGGTGTATCAAATCGATATTAAGTATAAAAGTCCGATGAAGTTTGGAGAGGAAATTACCGTCAAAACCACCCTTAAGAAACCTCCTACAACTAGAGTGGAGTTTGAGTATGAAATTGTTAATCAACACGGTGTGATTTGTGCTACCGCAGATTTAACTTTAGTATTCACAAATGCCGCTAATTTTAGACCTATGAAACCTCTTTCAGATTTTCTTGAAGCGTGTAATTTATTGTTTAATGATTTAGATTAGTATTAAAAAAAGAAGATTCATTAATCGTTACAATATATGCTATTGATATGTTAGATAATTTTTTTAAAGAAGTGAAAGCCGAATTTAAAAACGCGCTTATAAAACGCAATCATCCATTTAAATACTTAACCTTATCAACAGTCGATGAAAAGGATATGCCTCAATCGCGCACTATTGTCCTTAGGGAAATTCACGATAATCTCGATTGTATCATTTTCACAGATTCCCGTACTAGTAAAGTACATCAATTAGCAAATAACTCTCAAGCCTGCTTACTTGCTTATCATCCTAAAAAAATGTTGCAACTTAAACTTAATGGTAATTTATATCCTATAGACGATCCCAGTGAAATTAAAAGATTATTTCAAAAGGTAGGTGAAAAAGCTATTAAAGATTACACGACTTGTTCCATACCTGGAACTTCTATATCTAATCTCGATAATGTCGATTACACAGTGCGCAAGGAAAATCATTTTCTTCCTTTACAATTTGTTCCCGATCAATGGGAAGTGCTACAACTTAAACGACCTAATCATTTAAGAGCATTATTTAAAAGAGAAAATAATTGGGATGGTCAATGGATGGTGCCTTAATCCATTGCTTTTGCTTTAATAGGATACATTTTATTGATTACAGCAGTTATATGTTCTTGTTGTGACATAGGTGCCGCAATAGTTATGATACAACTTGCCGTTAGATCTTGAGAGATTATGCTGTATTTACCATCGTCTATAAATCGCATGACTTGACTCATTTGTGGATATTCAAAACTAATTTCTATAGCCGCTGTAATGGTACGTAATCTTACATCTGCAGATTCTAGAGCTAATTTTGCTGTTTCTCGGTATGCACTTATTAAACCACCTACACCTAGTTTAGTACCTCCAAAAATCCTTGAAACGACTACTAACAGGTCACTTAACTCAAAAGAATTTATCTGACCTAATATAGGGTCGCCAGCACTATGACTGGGCTCACCATCATCATTTGCTCTATAGTTATGATGGTCAGCTCCTAGTTTCCATGCATAACAATGATGTCCAGCTTTAGGATGTCTATTGCGCAATGTCGCGATAAGATCATTCACTTCTTCGTCACTTTTTAAAGGAAATGCATATCCGTAAAATTTGCTGCCTCTTTCCTTAAAAAGGATTTCGTCAGTTGGTTTGATAATGGTTTTGTAAGAATCTGCCAATGTTAAAGTTATGGTAAAGAATAGTTGAATGTTAGTTTTAACGTGATAATCTATTTCATTTGCAATGTAACCCAAAAATCAAAAAATGAAAAAGTTATTTGCCATCTTAATTTCAATTATAGCCTTAACAAGTTGTGATACTGAGGCTCTTGATCCAGGGTTAAATCCTGTTGCAGGTGGAACAGGCGGCGGTAGTGTAGATGCTACATTAATCGTCGGTAACTGGTTATATACAGATGTAGAAACTAATACTACAACGACAACTACTGTTTCCGGTACACCAGTATCAATAACAGCTTCTGTTGAATATGTAAGTTCCAATGCTATAATGACCTTTAATGCAGACGGAACATACGCTATAACGGGTGATCTAGAGTTTGAAGTGATTAATCAAGGTGTTTCTCAAGGTAATCAAACTAATACTTTTAACGACTTAGGGACCTATACCGTTACAGGTGACATATTAAGATTCAATAGCGCATCACCTAGTAATGTGACTCCTTTTGATGATACTACAACACTAACTATTACCACTTTAAATACCACAGATTTATCAATTGATATCAATGGGTTATCTACGCAAACTACTGGTGGTGCATCCATAGAGATTTTAATTGATGGGTTTGCAGATTTTGAAAGACAATAAGCAATACCAACTTTATTATATTAAAAGCTTTTCTTAACAGGGAAGCTTTTTTTTTACGCTTTCGCGAAAGCAATCATCACAATAGCTACAATGGCTACCACTATTCCTATATAATTTTTAGGAATCAGTTTTTCCTTAAAAATGACAATACCTAACAAAGATGTGAAGAGTACTGTTCCCACGTGATTTATAGGATAAACCACACTACTTTCCATTCCGTTTTTAAGAGTTTTAATGATGAAATAAATAGAAAAATAGTTAGGTATTCCTAAAGCAATTCCGCCAATTATACTGCGCATAGTCAATAAACGTTTTTGAGAAGCTTCATAAATAAGAACTATAATTCCTATTATAAAAGCCATTGCAAAACACATCGAACTAAAAAGAGGTTCTTCGCCATCTGGCACATGCATCTTTTCGGCATACTTAAGTGTGGTGTCTATTATACCGCTACCTAGGAATAATATGATTGGAAATATAAGTAATCGTTTATCTAGCTGTATGCCATCTTTTGTTTTAACAGAGGTCAAATAAACAGAGATTAGAGCAAGTAAGATTCCGATTATTTTCATCCAGCCTATGGACTCGTCATAGAGCCATATGCCTGCAATAACCGGTATAACCAGTGACATTTTACCTGCGACGGCAGCTACCGACAGTCCATTCTTTTGACTGGTAAGTGCCATAATATTGAAGATGAAGATAAACAGAGCTCCTAAAAATAGGGCATAATACAACCAGTCTGCATTTATAATTTGCTCAAAATTTGGTATACTACCATAAGCAACAAAACCAGTAATACAAGCCACTATATAATTAATGATTATAGCATGTAGTGTGTTGATTTTAAATACTTCAAAGTATTTAAAAATCACATATAAAAAGCTTGAAACCGTAATACTTAAAACGAGCCAAATCATTTTTTTCTATATATTTTAAGCACATCGTTTGCTATCATTTTTCTAGAAAGCATTGAGTAATCACCACTTAAAACAGGAGCTTGTAAACCTTGATGAAAAAGAACATCAGTTCCCATAAATTGATAAGCTTCATCCCATAAACCAGCATCAATAAATGATTGAATGGTAGTAGTTCCTCCTTCTATAATAACAGATTGAATGTCATTTTGATAAAGACTATTGAGAATCTCTAGCGTGTCAGAAGAACTGAGTTCAAGTTTTAAAGTGACCGCAGCATCATCCATAACTTGATAGTCAGATGTGATGCTGTTTCTTGAGTCTGGTATGACTCTAGTCGGGTTATTGCCCGACCAGTCGCGACAGGTAAGCGATGGGTTGTCATCGATAACTGTTTTAGCGCCTACTAAAATCGCATTTTCTTGGGCTCTCAGTTGATGCGATAGTTGTCTAGAATATGGATTAGTAATCCATACTGGTTTTTGTTCGTTCTTAGTTTCTGGTGTAATAAATCCATCAGAGGTTTCGGCCCATTTTAAGATGATGTAGGGACGTTGTTTTCTGTGAAACGTGAAGAATCGCTTATTGAGTTCGTTACATTCATTTTCTAAGACGCCTACTACGACTTCAATTCCAGCTTTTTCTATAGTCGCAATACCTTTTCCCGCTACCTTATCGTGCGGATCTAGCGTTCCTACGACTACTTTTTTAAAGCCTTTTTGGACGATCATTGATGCACATGGTGGTGTTTTACCAGTATGTGAGCATGGTTCTAGATTGACGTATATTGTCGCTTTCGCGAAAGCGTCTTCATCATAACCCTTTTTTTCTGCATCGCGTACAGCGTTTACCTCAGCATGCGGTTCTCCAGATTTGAGATGCCATCCTTCACCTATAATCTCATCATTTTCAGAAACAATCACGCTTCCTACTAGCGGATTAGGATACGTCGTTCCCAATCCATTTTGCGCCAGTTGCAAGCAGCGTTGCATGTATTTTTCTTCTGTAGTCATCTATAGCAAAGGTAAGTGACTAATAAAAATTTAAACTTATACTTAAACTTAAATTTAAAGCTCAGTATTAAACTTTAAGATTGAGTAGAGTGTTGTCACATTGAGCATGTCCAATCGTAATCAAAGTTCAGTTTTGAAAATTTAAATAAATACGATTAATTACACCTAGCACTTCCATAAATTCAGCGCAAACTTGTCTAATTAATTTCTAGGGCTGAAATCTTTTAGAATTTATTAAATAAAATTGAAGCTCATATTTCTAACTTCGCTTTATGAAAATTCGCAAAATTCTTCCTGAAGATAACCAAGCTATCAAAGAGATTATCCAAGCCTCTATTTTAGAACATGGCGCTCCTAAAATAGGAACCGCTTACAGCGATGCGGCAACACAAACGATGTATGAACAATATCAAAAACCTCGCAGAACTTACTATGTGATAGAAGTTGATGGAGTAGTGGTAGGTGGCGCTGGAATTGCACCATTAGATAATTATAATGGTAATGTGAGCGAACTTCAAAAAATGTATTTTAAACCAGAAGTACGTGGTAAAGGATACGGAAAGAAAATGATGATGACTTGCCTAGAGCGCGCCAAAGAATTACAATTTGAAAGTGTTTACTTAGAGACTATGGATAATATGTATGACGCTCAAGGATTGTACAAACACGTTGGTTTTAAATTACTTGATGGTCCATTAGGTGATACAGGTCATTTCTCTTGTCCGGTGCAAATGCTTTTAAAATTCTGATATGGCAGAAATACTTTTACGAATTTTATTTTGGCCACTCATAAAAATTGGTTCCTTTATCTGGAGCCTCATTGATATAGGTGGATCTGTTAAAGAAGGAATCGATCAAAATAATGCTCCCCATGGGAAAGATGGACAGCCAAAAAAGTAAAAACTGATTTTTAATAATAAAATGATAGTTTTTAAAAAGGCATTGGAAAGTCTGTTGTAAAAAATGATAATGTGTGAAACGTTAAAAGGAAAAGAATCTCTCAATAATAATTAATTGCCAGATATGTTTTCTAGTCCAAGATTTTGTAATTCATAGATCTTGGTGTTTTCCTTAGTGAGCACATTGAAATTTTTAGACAGGTGTTCCACAGCCTAGACTTTTTTGGTTCGTTTTTGCGGCAATGGCAAAAATGAACAAAGCTGTTATTATTGAATTAATGTTTTAATACCAGATATCATATTTACCTTTACAAAATGACATTGAATCAAGTAAAATCCCTTTATCAAGAACAACTGGCTCCAATATATCCAGAAAATGAGATCCACAGCATTCTTCAAATCGTTTGTGAAGACTTATTGAACTGGTCACGCTCTGATTTTATGATCAAGGATCGAGAAGAACTGAGTCATCTTCAAGAAGAAATATTGCAAAAGTCTTTAAGAGAACTGCGTACTTCAAAACCTGTTCAATACATCACCGGAAAAGCTCATTTTTATGGTCATGAGTTTATGGTTAATGAACATACGTTGATTCCGCGTCAGGAAACAGAAGAACTGGTTGATATGATCATCAAGGATCATAAAGCAGAAACTTATTTGAATATTATAGACATAGGAACAGGAACTGGATGTATAGGATTATCACTTAAAGCAGCAAAGCCTGATTGTATAATCACATTGATGGATGTTTCTGAAGAAGCACTCGTTATTGCTCAATTAAATGCAAATCATATAAAAACTCCAGTAAAAACGATTCTGCAAGATGTCTTGGCTTTAGATGAATTGCCTGAGAAATATGATGTCATCGTGAGCAATCCACCGTATGTGAGGGATTTAGAGAAGAAGGAGATACATGATAACGTATTAGAAAATGAACCACATCTAGCGCTTTTTGTAGAAGATGATAAGGCATTAATTTTCTATCGTAAAATTATGGAACTTTCTAAAAACGCTTTACAACCTAACGGAATTCTATACTTTGAAATTAATCAATACTTACCAAAAGAAATGAAAGCGCTAGCTACAGAGCTAGGTTTTGAATCTGAAGTTTATAAAGATTTGAATGGGAATTATAGAATGATGAAGTGTTGGAGAGAATGAACTTCAACTTGAATTTGAAAATGGACCTTAATTAAAAGTTGTCACGCTGAATTTATTTCAGCGTCTCCTAATTACAGCGGTATAAGGCTATTAGTTCATACAAGTCTTAGGTTTTCATTACCGTCAGATTCTGAAACAAGTTCAGAATGACAAGTTTTTGGTAATGTCAGTTGCGCAAGACGGAACTTAGCATTGGCTTAATTCTTCATCAACCCATTCAAAGTCTTATACCTAAAATCAGGCTCTTCATCACTATCAGTCTCAAAGCTGATGGTCTTTTTGCTATTAGGTTCTAAGTTGAAAAAGTTATCACTGAAATGGCCTTTAGTTTTAGTGTAAAGGAAAACATCTTTTGCAAAGACATTAGACTCTACGTTGATTATGAATTTATCTTTTTCTTTTCTATAATCGATTGATATTTCAGCATGTGATAACTTCAAATCCTTCGGCTTTTCCAAAAAAGAAATCACTTCCTTATTACCATATTTAGTAACCACATAAACCTCACTAAAATCTATATTGACATTATTTAAATCTACTGAGTTTACTAATTCACTAGAACCAGCATCAACAAATGCGGTGCTGCTATCTTCAAATTTTCTATACAAGACCTTCCCATAAAAGTCTTTAAAGAGTATTTCAAAGTCTCCAACCTCAGTTTCCATATTATCATTTACCACATAAGTTTTCAATGTATCATTTTCCACTACATTACTAATCAACACATTCTCAAAATCACGCTTCACTTGATAATGTAAGGCTTTCCAATTACTGAAATAATCGATACTGGACCAGCTTACTGCAGGCCAGCAATCGTTGAGTTGCCAGTATAGCGTTCCCATGTTATAAGGTCTAGCTCGACGGTGCGCTTGGATACCTTTGGACATTCCATAAGCTTGTAATAGCTGACTTACATACACATAATCTCTATCGTTTGTAGGAACTGGGAAATCACGTTCCATATATTCTCTTATCAATTCATTTCCACGAGCGTGTTTTTGATGCGAGGCATAGTCCTCTGATTGGATATTAACCGTTCCATTTTTATTAATATATCGTATCGCCTCATAAGATGGATGAGACTGAAAACCAAACTCACTCATAAATCGAGGCACGTGCTCTTCAAAATGCTCAAATGGGTATGCGTCATGCCACACGCGCCAGTCATGTGCATCGCCTTCAAATTCATATTTAGGATTCCCACGACCGTATTCTGGCGAGCTTTCCCAGTAAGGCTCTTTGGTAAGTTCGCTCACATATTTAGGCATTGCAATTTGAAATACGGCTCGATAATCTTCCCAGATACTATCGCGTTCGGCTTGAGATCTTCCTTCTTGCCAGCCCCAATTGTGCCACGCCTCACTAGTCTCATTATTACCACACCACAGCGCAATACTACTGTGATTTCTCAACCTAGTGATTTGTTGAGTAATTTCATTGGTTACGCTTTCGCGAAAGCGTGCATCACCAGGATACATCGCACAAGCAAACATAAAGTCTTGCCAAACAAGGATGCCTTTTTCGTCACATTTTTCATAAAAAATATCGTTCTCATAAATGCCGCCGCCCCAAACGCGTAGCATGTTCATGTTAGCTTCCTTGACATCACTCAGCAATTTTTCATAATGATCATCAGTAACCAGATCCTGCATCGAGTTTTGCGGAATGTAATTAGCACCTTTCATGTAAACGGGCACATCGTTGACTTTAAAATAAAAGCTTTCACCGTGCTCGTCTGGCTCGTTGACAAGCTCTATGGTGCGTATTCCGGTTTTCAACTTTTGAGAATCAATAAGCTTACCTTCTTTAGAAACCAAAACTTCGATATCATACAAATAAGGTTCACCGATGTTGTGTGGCCACCATAGTTGCACTTGCGGAATTTCAAAATGGATTTCAAACTCATCTTCTTGAGCCTTGGGCTGATAATCTTGTTCCCAGTAAAGGCTATCGTTGACTTTGATTTTATAATGTAGTAATTCTGTGCGCTTATCAGAGAGCTTGATTTGTGCCGTTAGATTTGCTGTAGAATCTTGTACAAAATTCTGTTTGATGTAAACATCATCGATTTTAAAATTATCATAAGCCTCAAGATAAACTGGTTTCCAAATTCCCATAGTGTTCAATTCAGGTCCCCAATCCCAACCATATTGATATTGAGCTTTACGTGTATAAATTCGGTTTCCTTCTGGTAAGGTGTATGGATTTAATGTTGCTTTTTGTGCTTCTATTTCTAGTGGTGACTTGATTGTAACATAAAGCTCATTTTCTTCTTCAACAAATAGTTTTACATCTATTGACCAATTAAGAAAAGCATTATCTGTTTTTAGAATATCATGGCCATTAAGTTCAATACTGGAATAGGTGTCTATTCCTTCAAAATTTAAGGTAATATGTTCTTTGGCAAGTGTTGCTTTATCAACTGTGAAAACCGTTTCGTAAATCCAGTCTTCTTCTGTAATCCATTGCAAACGGTCTTCATTATTTCCTCGAAAAGGATGTTTTATAAAAGGCAACAATTCTTTATGAACTGTAGATGGAATTTGAGCCGAATCTGATATCAAACTATAGTCGGCTTCTTTTAATAGCGACCAGTTGCTCTCTAAATACTGGCGTTCTACATTAGGACGTTCTTCTTTACAAGAGCTTATGAATATCACTAAAACTAATAATAAACTAATCCTCATTTTCAAGGTTTTTAAGGATGGTCATTATATTCTCTGAATTAGAAATCACTTCTATGTTTTCTTGAAGAAATTTAGGCGAATTCATAGGAACTTTTTCTTCGTTAGTTTGTTGGATGATTTCTGTTGCACTAGCGTGAATTTCTTTGAAATTTGCTTTCGCGAAAACGGAACAATTACCAGCATTAATCCCACCACCAGGCATGATGATTAACTCATTACTTGAGATTTCTTGATAACGCTTTAAGTTTTCTATTCCGTCAATAGCTTTAGAATGCTGTCCAGAAGTAAGGATACGTTTTGCACCTAAATTCACTAAATCCACAACAGCTTGTTCTGGATTTGTGATATGATCAAAAGCTCTATGAAAGGTAAAAGGTAATGGTCTGGCGAGTTCTATCAATTCACTCGTACGTCTGATGTCTATTTTGAAATCTGCAGTCAATACACCACAAACTATTCCAGCACAACCTAGTTCTTTACATAGCTCTATATCACGTTTCATGATATCAAAATCGGCATTGCTGTAAACAAAGTTCCCAGAACGTGGACGTATCAATACCATGACTGGAATATTCAATTCTTCCATTACTTTTTTAAGCAATCCATAACTAGGTGTAATGCCACCAGTACCTAACTCACTGCATAATTCTATGCGATGTGCACCAGCTTTTTGAGCGTTGAGAGCACTTTGATAATTGGATGCGCAGATTTCTAGTAACATACTATTTGATGATGATTTCGTCGATGAATGTCCAAGCTTTATTTCCAGCGCCTTGATGGCCGTCTGGAATGGTGCCGTAGTTGGGTATGATAAGTTTAAAATCTCTAAATTTCCTATGAATTGGAAAATTGAAAGTATATTCAATTAATGAACTATTTAATTCAATAATTTCGTGTTTGATAGGTTCTTCAGTTTCACTTAATTTTAAAAACACTTCTCTTGGCGAGTATATCCATTGTCCGTTTGAATTATTAAATCTCAGAGTAATTGTTTTGCAATGACATACAGCATCAAGACTAAGGTCAATCTCAATGTCTTCTCCCCAAAATCCTAACCATTCACTATCGCCATATCGAGAGTCACTTCCTTTAATTCCGTTGATCAATCCATTAGCACCACTTCCGGGATAAGATTTATGTGGCGCTTTATTGATACTAATTGTCGCGTCTACACCTTTATGGTAATGGAGTTCTTGAGTAAATAAATGACCGAGTGGTTCATCATCATCAAAAACTTGAGCTTTTAAAGTCATATCTGCAGTAAAAGGAATAGGAGATTCATAAACCGTAGAAGATGAGTCAGGTTCAGATCCATCAGTTGTAAATCTTATTTCTTTTCCGATAGTTTTGGTGCTTAACTCATATGCTTGATTTTCATTTAAGGTTCCTTCAATTTCATATAAATGGTTGGCATAGTTGATATCCATCTCATCTAATCGTTTATGAAAATATTCCACGCGATTTATAAAACTGTCATAGTTTTTATTTTCGTCTGCACTCCATGCAACTTCGCTCATCGCCAGCATGCGTGGAAAAGCCATGTATTCTACTTGCTCACTGGTCGTCATATATTCTGTCCATACATTTCCTTGAACTCCTAAAACATGAATAGCTTCTTCATCGTTTAGTTCTACTGGAATTGGGTTAAAATGATACACTTTCTCAAGCGGTAAAAATCCGCCTATCGCTAGTGGTTCATCATCATTTTCACTTTGATAATAGTCAAAATAAGCGTGCGATGTCGGCGTCATGATCACGTCATGCCTGGCTTTTGCAGCTTCGACAGCTCCATTGGTGCCACGCCAGCTCATTACTGTAGCATTAGGTGCGAGTCCACCTTCTAAAATCTCGTCCCATCCTATGATTTGTCGACCTTTTGAGTTCAAATATTTTTCCATGCGCTGGATAAAATAGGATTGCAATTCATGCTCGTCTTTTAATCCATTTTCTTTAATCACTTGTTGAGCGACATCGCTTGTTTTCCATTGGGTTTTCGGTGCTTCATCGCCACCTATGTGAATGTATTTGGATGGAAATAATTCCATCACTTCGTCCAGTACGTTTTCTAGGAATGTAAAAGTTTCTTCGCTAGGGCAGTAGATGTCTTCAAAAACGCCCCATTTCATAGCAACTTGGATATTATCACCTGTGCAACCCAATTCTGGATAGGCGGCGATGGCGGCTTGTGCATGACCTGGCATTTCTATTTCTGGGATAATGTTGATGTGTCTCGCTTTCGCGAAAGCGATCACCTCACGAACTTCTTCTTGTGTATAAAAACCACCGTATGTTGCACCGTCATATTGATGTGGTGTGTCGTTGTAATGACCCAATAAAGTGCTGTCACGATAAGCGGCTACTTCTTGTAATCGCGGATATTTCTTAATCTCAATGCGCCAGCCTTGATCATCTGTAAGGTGCCAGTGAAAGTTATTCATTTTGAGCATGGCCATCGCATCTATGTATTTTTTGATGAATTCTACATCAAACATATGTCGTGACACATCGAGGTGCATACCACGATATTTAAAACGTGGTTCATCTTTTATCGTGATTGCTGGAATATGAATTTCGGTGGTGTTATTTAGATCTACCGGCATTAATTGTATGAGGGATTGAACGGCATAGAATGCACCTGCATCGGTACTGGCTTTTATAGTTATATTATGCTCGTTACTTTCAATCGAATATCCTTCTTTTGATGAAATACTGTCATCGTATTCCAGAATTATTGAGTTAGTCTCGCTGTATTTTGTTTTCCAAGTGCGACCTGATGCGTGTTCTAGAAAGTTGTTCAGGAAGTTATAGGAAGCTGTAAAGTCATCATTATTACTCAGTGTAGTTTCTTCATTAATAGTGAAGTGTCCAGCATTTACTTGTAAGGATTGAGGTGCAGGAATAATGGACGGACTTAATAATTTTACCTGAGGCTCAGCACATGAAAACAGTGTTAATATCAAACTACAAAGAATTAGAAATCTAGCGCTCATTATCGTATTTTAGAATCTTAAAATTTGAGCAGAAGATAGCACATTTTCTATGAGTCCAAAAGAACAAATACAATCCTTGCGTGATGAGTTGCGCGAGCACAATTATAATTACTACGTTAACGATAATCCTACCATATCAGACTTTGAGTTTGATAAGAAACTGGAGCAATTAAAAACGCTAGAAGCTGCTCATCCAGAGTTCTATGACGCGACCAGTCCATCTGTACGTGTAGGTGGTGAGGTCACTAAAAATTTCAATACCGTTAAGCATATCAATCGCATGTACTCGCTAGATAATTCTTATTCCATAGAGGATTTGCGCGATTGGGAAACGCGTATCAAAAAAATAGTAGATGGCGAAATTCAGTATACTTGCGAGCTTAAATATGATGGTGCTAGCATAAGTTTGCATTATGAATACGGAAAGTTTGTTCAAGCTGTAACTCGTGGTGATGGAAATCAAGGTGATGAGGTCACGGCAAATGTGCGTACGATTAAGTCTGTGCCGCTACAATTAAAAGGAAACGATGTTCCTGAGAAGTTTGAAATACGTGGTGAGATTGTATTGCCTTGGGATGGATTTCATAAAATGAATGAAGAACGTGCAGAGCAAGGACTGGATTTATATCGCAATCCACGTAATACGGCTAGTGGTAGCTTGAAACTACAGGATAGTGCTGAGGTGGCAAAAAGACCATTAGATTGTTTGCTATATCAACTTGCTGGTGAAAATCTACCAGTAAAAAGTCAGTTTGATTCTTTAATGCTTGCGCGAAAATGGGGTTTTAAAGCACCTCAAGAAAGTAGATTAGTCAACTCCATAGAAGAAGTATTTGAGTACATCAATCACTGGGATGTAGCTCGCAAAGAGCTACCATATGAAACCGATGGTGTTGTGATAAAAGTGAATTCGCTTGATCAACAAGATGAGTTAGGCTTTACTGCCAAAGCTCCTAAATGGGCGATGGCTTATAAGTTTGCGGCTGAGCAAGTATCGACGAGACTAGAGGAAATTACCTATCAAGTAGGTCGTACTGGCTCTATCACACCAGTAGCCAATCTAGAAGCTGTAGAAATATCTGGAACTACGGTAAGACGTGCAAGCCTTCACAATGCAGATCAGATAGAAAAACTAGATATAAGAGTAGGCGATGAGGTATATGTAGAAAAAGGTGGTGAGATCATTCCTAAAATAGTTGCTGTAGATTTAGCTAAACGACCAGAAAATTCCACTCCTACGGTTTATGCTACGCACTGCCCAGAATGTAATACAGAGTTAGTTCGTAACGAAGGAGATGCAAAGCATTACTGTCCTAACGACATGGCCTGTCCACCACAAGTGAAAGGTAGGATTGAGCATTTTATTTCTCGCAAAGCGATGGATATTGATGGGATAGGAGCAGAGACTGTAGGTCAGTTAGTCGACGCAGGTTTCATCAACAACTATGCAGATTTGTACGATCTAACGGTGGAGCAGGTTTTACCGCTAGAACGCATGGCACAAAAAAGTGCCGAGAATATGATTAATGGAATAGAGGCTAGTAAGCAAGTGCCTTTTGAGCGTGTGCTGTTCGGGCTAGGGATTAGATATGTAGGCGAAACAATAGCTAAAAAACTAGCTAAACATTATAAAAATATTGACTCGTTATTTAATATGCCAGCAGAACCAGAAAAGACTTCTATCGATTTGTTTGCTGATGTTTCGAGCGCCGCAGATAAGAAAATAGAAGAATTAACCGCTGTTCCAGAAATAGGAGAAAGTATTGCTCAATCTCTAGTGGAGTTCATCCAGAATGAGGATCAAATGGCGATAGTAGAACGCTTAAAAAATGCTGGTCTACAATTTGCATTGAGTGAAGAGCAATTAGAAGGCCAGACTGACAAGTTATCTGGTAAAAGTTTTGTGATTTCAGGTGTTTTCGAAATGTCTAGAAATGATTTAAAGAAGCTGGTAGAGGATAACGGTGGTAAGAACTCTAGTTCTATTTCTAGTAAGACTGACTATTTGATCCGTGGTGATAAAATGGGACCGTCTAAACTTGAAAAAGCAGAGAAATTGGGTATAACGATGATTAGCGAGCAAGAGTTTCTTGCAATGATTTAAAATATGAAAAAGGTATTGGTGTTTGTGGTGTTGTTAAGTTTCGCTTTCGCGAAAGCGCAAACCTATTCTTCAAAAATCATCCCTAACAATACGATGTTATTACATGGATTCATCGATGAATATCCCATTACTATGTATGTGGAAAGCAACGGTTATTGTGAATATGAGCAAGAATTCTCAGGCTGGTATAAATATGATAATAGTACAGAGTCTATTCCTATCCTTTTTTATTACTCAGCATATCCTGAAGAAGATTCCTTTAAAATTTATGCCAAATATGATGGTGATTTTGAAACTGAAGTTGATGAAGAGTATGCTTGTCAAGTATTAAATTATGATGAGGTCTTTGAAACTACTGCAGTGAATGGTATTTTCAATGATTTAAAATGGCATAAAAGCAATTCTAATACGATATTAAAAACTTGGTTTGAAGGTAATCCACAAGAACAATTTTGGGAACTAGGTAGTCAAGAAGTTTATCTAATTAGAGATGAACAAATTATTTTAGATCTAGGAGCGTTAGATTTCTCCTATGCTTATGCTGTTGATGTTATAGGCCATAAAATAGTAGACGATGTCAATCATCTACTAATAGATATTTCGGTACCGTCTAAATCTGGTGGTAATGGCCGAGGAATGTGCGGTGGTGGCGAGGAAATTTACATTTTATACATCAGACTTGATGAGAATGATAAGTTGATTTATAGTGATCAAGCCAAGGTAATAAGTTGCTTTACAGAAATAGATGAATCTGCATTCATCTATGACGCAGCTTTTCCCGAAAAAGGTATCACTAGATCTAACTAACTTCTTCACCGTGTTGACTAGCATCTAGTCCGCGCTCTTCTTGATCGTCTCTTACTCTTATAGGTATCAATATATCAACCAGTTTATAGAATAACAAACTACCACCGAAGGTAAATACAGAAACACCTATAAGTGCTATGATATGCCACATAAAGGTTTCTGTCTCGCCATGGACAAGTCCAACATCTTTGGCAAAAACAGCAGTCAAAATCATACCTACTATTCCGCCAACTCCATGACTAGGGAAAACGTCTAGTGTATCGTCAATACCGGTTTTAGAAAATAATGAAATAGCGATATTACTAGTAATCGCAGTAGCAAATCCTATAAATATACTTTGTGAAATAGTAACAAACCCAGCTGCTGGAGTAATGGCAACCAGTCCGACAATAGCACCGATACATGCGCCTACAGCACTCATTTTGCGATTTGAGAAACGTTCATAAAACATCCAGGTGATCATGGCGGTGGCACTAGCGATATTCGTATTGGCAAAGGCTATGGCGGCATCTGCATTTGCGGCTAACGCACTACCAGCGTTAAAACCGAACCATCCAAACCATAGCAGTCCAGTTCCTAAAATAATGTACGGCACATTTGCTGGGTCGTGTGTGATTTTTTTACGTTTTCCTAAATAAACTGCTCCTGCAAGAGCTGCAAATCCTGCACTCATGTGAACTACTGTTCCGCCGGCAAAATCTAGTACTCCTAGATTGCGCAACAATCCGTCAGGATGCCAAGTCATGTGAGCTAAAGGCGTGTATATGAATATAGTAAACAATACCATGAATAAGATATAGCTTCTAAAACGAACACGTTCTGCAAAACTACCTGTGATTAATGCTGGTGTGATGATGGCAAACTTCAGCTGGAAAAGAGCAAATACTAAAAAGGGAACGGTTCCTGCAAAATCTGGGTTAGGAGCAAGACCTACATCTTTAAAATTAAAATAAGTCATCGGATTTCCTATGATGCCATAATAGCTTTCTCCAAAGGCAAGTGAGAAACCTACAATTACCCATAGTATACTTACCACGCCTAGTGCTACAAAACTTTGCAACATGGTAGATATCATGGATTTTTTGTTGACCATACCGCCATAGAAAAAGGCAAGTCCTGGAGTCATTAATAATACAAATGCTGAAGCGATTAACATCCATGCGGTATCGCCACTGTCAATGGCGCTCATATCACCATTTTCTGTATAGGGATTACTAAACGTTAAACTGATAAGTACTAAAACAGCTAAAACTATAAAATTAACCTTCTTGCCCATTTGAAAAAATTTGAATTATTTTTCAAATATAGGGTATGTGCTTTAAAATTATATAAAATTTATAGTTTGGCCCTATAAATTTAGGGGCTGATGGTTTTTAAAATGTAATAAATGATGTTGTCTCGGCAATATTTTTGGGGTGTTTAGGTAAAAATTACACTTGAGTATTTGAGTAGTTTTATTTGGATTTCATGAGTTTGATGAAAACATAACCAAAAAATACCATGAAGAGAAAGTCATTTAAACCATAGATGGAGTAAAAAATTCCAGCAATTAAATCTTTATCATACACCTCTTGAACACTGTTATTTGAAAACCAATATCCATAAGCAATGACATAGCATAGTTTTTCAAGAGCAAATACACCAACTAGCCATTTCACTTTATCAAAAACTTTAGCCACGGCTATAAAAGCAAGACCCCAAACCATAATCATAAGTAGTCCAAAATAGGACATCACTACTGGATCTGTTTCTGGAATAACATCATTGGTGAAACCCTTTGTGAAAAAAAGAATACCTATGGTGTTTATGATCCCTGAAAGTATAAATCCTTTAGTGATGGTTGATTTGGTCATATTATTTTGCTGTCAAATTTAATGAAACAATATTTTCTTCAAATTAATAAAGCCTACTACTGAATCATTAAAATAATAATATGTTTGAGGAGGTAAGAATTTAGGGACCAATGTTTTCAGTGTTTTTAATTCTATATTTTTATGTTTAATATCAATGATGTTTTCAAGTACTATTGCATACGCTTTACTTGAAGATTTGTAATATTGGTCAAATTCTTTACTGGTAATACCTGTATTAGATAATTCATCAGCTTTTAGTCTATCAGGTGTTGATTTGATAAATTGTTTTATAGTGCAAATCGCATATAATTTTTTTACAGGAGATGTTACATAGATTATTAAATTATCTCCTGGCTTAACTTTTTGTGGAAGAGATTTTCTTAATTCTATGGTTTTCTCTCCATTGATAATCTTTTCAGCATATTTTTGGTGCACAGATATTAATACAGTGTCTCTATTAATTATTGGAGAGATCATAAATTCATACCCTTTTTGTAAAATGAAATAAATGTGGATGACTTTATGTTAATTGGAGTTACCGCCATAAAGTTTTTATCTTCATTTGCTAAAAACATTTCTTTTACATCATTTAAATAAATTTTATTAGTAAATAACTCCGTATCAGAAAATATAAAAGCCATGATTTTAGATCTCTTTTTTGATAATTCTGAAATATCTCTCCACTCAAATATGCCTAAAGATTCGAACTGTTTGAATAAATTTTTACCAGAATCTATAAAAACATCGTCAATGTAAGATGAGGCACAAATATAACCTGGCTCACCGGTGGTTTTGTTTTCGCTATTATACCATAAGATTCTTGATGGTGAGGAAATGATTTTTGGTTTAGATGATCTGTAATAGACGTTCTGTCTGTTTAAAAGTAAATTAAATTTGGGTTCAAATAATTCTAGCTTATTTTTTGAATTATCATTAAATAGTTGTTCCGACCAGAATGGTTTTATCGGTACGATAAAACATGGTATTTCTAAATCTTCAATTTTTAGTGGAGATAAGAATCTTTCTTTTAAGTAATTGGACGGTATTGCAGTATTTTCACTTAATTGATTAACTTTATTATTAATTAATTCGATTAATTGTTTAGGAAAGCTGAGTTTTTCTGTTTTCAGGACTATTCTCTTAAGGTTTAGCTTTACCCATTCTGTATTATTTAAAATAAAACGTCTATCACCAATTGATTGAGTTAAGTCCTCATCTAAATGTGTTTCAGTTATTCTTATAATCTCTCTTTTTTCCAGTGATGCGTTCAATACTAATTGATTTAACATGTGTTTACAAAGGGTGGATCTGAGCTTATTTTTTAAAAACCTAAAGACTGGAATTATTAATTCGTTTTCATTAGTGCGATCTATTAAAATTAATGCAATTTCTGAATGATTTTTTTGAATGGTTATCAATTCAAAATCATTTGGTCTAGATAAAGCAATACTTAGCGTTTTTTCAAATTTGTTTTTCCTTTCCTGTTCTTGTTTAAATAAGTTAGTATATGTTGAAAAATCTTCCGATTGGACTCGTTTGGATATTATCTTAGATCCTATTATATCTTTGGGTTTGTATTTCGTTGATTGTGTTATCTCATCTAAATGAGTTATAAATTCGCTGGGCAGATATAAGGTTAGATCAAATTGATTAAAATAATTTTTATTTGAAAGTAGAACTTTGTCTCTAGTAATGAAATATGATGCATTTCCTGCAATAGCGAATGCTAAATGGCGGATATCTGAAATGTCATTTTGTTTCTTCGTAGGAAATTCCTCAAGTAATTGATTTAAAGTCTCTTCAAAGATTTCACGCGAGGAATTTGGTAATACTTTAAAGTGACTGATTAAAGCTCTACTTGATTTTCTTATCTCTTCAGTTTGGCCTCTATTAATTTCGATATAAATTTCATTAGTGACATATAGATCAACTTCACTAGATAGCCAATCACTTTGTAGAGATAAGCTTTCTTCTTCTCGTTCATCTTTAATATCTAAAAATATATTCATGTCAATCACAGAAATCGCCTTGTTGTTTTGCTGATATTCTGAGGTGATGGAAAAAAGATTTTTATGGTTGTTAGAAAACCACCATATAGTTAGAGGTAAACCTAATTTACTTCGGCCTTTTTTCTCCTTAATAGGTATAAAGTCAAAACTTTCCCAAACTGAATTTATTCCATAATCATTTCTACAACTTAATTTTATTCCTTCGTATTCTTTAGAAATGCTTTTAAGATGTTGAACAAGTTTATTAGCTACCTTCTTTTTTCTGTGAGAAGAAGCGACACAACAATGTACTATTGTTACGCGGTTAAAAGAATTTCTCCACAGTAAATAACCCATCAGCTCATCTGTCTTATTGTCAAATAAGCCAATTATTTGATTCTCAGTTGCATGTTTTTTAAACGCAGAATAAGGTAAAAAACCTAAAGTTTTTGAGTTATTGTCTCCAAGTTCAATTACTTTTTTGAATTCTGAAGAATCTATATCATTAATAGTTTTAATCACGATCAATAGCTTTTAAATCTTATAAACCACGTCGGCTCCTTTATCGATCTTTCCTTCTTTAAAGTAAAAGTCAATACGACCGAGATTGATCCCATAACAGCCTACTTGATTCACCATAACATCTTTACCAGCGGCATTTTTAACGATTTCTGGTGCGTCCAGAAAAGTATGTGTGTGCCCACCTATGATAAGATCTATACCTGATGTGGCTGCTGCAAGTGATAAGTCAGATACTCTGTCACCTCTATATGAATAACCTAAATGCGACATGCAAATTACTAGATCGCATTTTTCTATTTCACGCAGTGTTTTAATTTGGTCTTTTGCGACTTCTATAGGGTCATTGTAAACGGTTTCCTTATACATTTTTGGGTCTACTAATCCGTCTAGTTTTATTCCTACACCGAATAGCCCGATGCGCACACCATCTTTGACCATTACTTTATAGGGTTTAGTGTGTCCATCCATGATGGTGTTTGAGAAGTCGTAATTCGAGATCACAAAGTCAAAATCTGCATTAGGTAATTGCTTATACAGGCCTTCTATACTGTTATCAAAATCATGATTTCCTATGGTGGCAGCATCATATCCCATCATAGTCATCAATTTAATCTCAAGCTCACCGCCATAGAAATTGAAATATGGAGTACCTTGAAATATGTCACCGCAGTCCAGCAATAAAGTATTGGGGTTTTCTGTCCGTACTTTATTAATCACAGCAGCCCTGCGAGCAACACCACCACGACCGTCGTTACGACCGCCAGAAATAGGTTCAATGTGAGAGTGTGTATCATTAGTATGTAAGATGGTGATTTTCTTAGTTCCAGGTTCTAATTCTGGTCCTGTAAGAATACCATTTGCAAGAGCATAGTTAGACCATAAAGCCGCACCAGCTACCATTCCAGCACTTGTATTGCGTATAAATTTTCTTCTTTCCATTTTCTTGCTTATTAATCGATAACCTCAAATCGGTTGTCACGTTCAAATTTAATTGTGTCCACTTTCTTGAAGTAATCTATAGTTGCATTACGTATTTTGTAATCTATTTTCACCATAGGCGCATCTTTAAAAAAGCTCATATCATCACCACCGCTATACAAGTAATCGCTAGTTGCTACGGTATATATTTTATCTTTATCTAGCGGCTTGTTTTGTATAGTAACCATATTAACGCTGTTGTCTGCGTTTAAAATAATTTGCATTCCGTCAAATGGATGAGCTTTTTTACGATCGATGATGTAATTGATTAATTCATTCATCTTTTCGCCAGTAAGTTCAACGATGGTTATTTCATTGTCAAATGGCATGATTTCATAAGCCCTTCTCATTGTTACTGGTCCGGCAGGCATTCCCGCTCTAATACCACCATGATTTAGTAAAACTACATCTATGTCTTTTCCAGTACGAGATTTATAAATAGGAGCTCCTTGTTCACGTACCATTGCTGCGAGCATGTTACCGATAGGAGTGTTGTACTTATAATCGTTTTTATTCATGGAAGCAGGATTGAAGCTTAATTGTTCATCCATTTGAGCGTCTAACGATTTTTTGAACGGAGCGATGTACGCATCTATTTGTACGACGCTTTGTAGCGTGCTGTCGATATGAGTCTGCGAGCTCGATATTTTAGTAAGTTGTAAATGATCTGATTTGCAAGAGGTTGTGATTAATAACGCTTTCGCGAAAGCGAGATAGAAAAAAGCCTTTCCCAGTCGCTTATAAATAGATGTTTTCATGTCCTATTGTGCTACATTTGTACAGTTAGTAAAAGTACATGATTTTTAACGGAATTAAGCGCCGCTGGTTGCGCAAAGAACTGCAGAAATTGCAAAAGGAGCAAGTTAGGCCGTCTATTAAATGGCCTCAATCGCTTGTGGTGATATATGACGGTCAGCAGGTTTCTGACATAAGTCCTTTTTTAAAATGGGCAGAAGAGTTAGGGATAAAAGAAGATGCGGTAACATGTATAGCTTACGTAAATGATAAAAAGAAATCTACTATAACCGACGCTCATTTAATTGATCGAAAATTAATCAAATGGTCTGGTGGTATTACTGATTCTGAAACAAAGGAATTACTAAGTAAAAATTTTGATTTACAGATCAATCATTTTAATACTGAAAATGATTTGATAGACTATGTGAGTCTGGCGTTGCCGTCTGGTTTAAAGGTGGCTTATGGTAGTGATAATGAATCTCTTTTTGATCTTTCCATAAGTGTTGATCTTAAGGATTATAAAGGATTAATAATAGAATTAAAAAAGTATTTAAAAATATTAACTCAATAAAATGCAAGATTTAATAGGAACTGGTGTAGCATTGATTACACCTTTTACTGCCGCTGGTGAGGTAGATCACAGCGCATTAGAGCAAGTGGTGAATTATCAAATTGATAATGGAATTGATTATTTAGTAGTATTAGGTACTACCGGAGAGAGTGCAACTTTAACTCTTGAAGAAAAAGAGGCTGTAAAATCAACGATAACTAAAGCAAATGCTGGAAGATTGCCTATGGTATTGGGTATAGGTGGTAGTAATACGGCTGCTGTAGTTGAAGAAGTTAAAAACACAGATTTAAACGATTATATAGCCATCTTGTCTGTTTCGCCAGCTTACAATAAGCCTACGCAAGAAGGTATTTACCAGCATTTTAAGGCTGTGGCAACAGCTACAGAAAAAGCAATTATTTTGTATAACGTGCCTGGTAGAACGGCGTCTAACATGGCGGTTGAAACAGTTGTGCGACTTGCACATGATTTTGATAATATAGTGGGAATCAAGGAAGCAGCTGGAGATATTGTACAAGCCATGAAATTAATTCAATATACTCCTAAAGATTTTCTAGTGATATCTGGTGATGATATGATTACATTGTCCATGGTGCTTGCAGGTGGAGCTGGAGTTATATCAGTGATAGGTCAAGGATTGCCTCAAGGTTTTAGTGATATGGTGCGTTATGGTCTTAATGGTGATGTTGAAGAGGCGTTTGAATTGCATTATAAAATTGCTGCAAGTATCGATATGATTTTTGAGCAAGGTAATCCTGGTGGAATTAAATCTTTGCTAGCTTCTCTAGGGTTGATCGAAGAGTATCTTAGGTTGCCATTGGTGCCTGTAAATGAAAACTTAAAGTCTAGAATAGATGCATTCTTAAAGCAGTATGAGGCTTAAGGTAGATTAATTAATCTTAAGCATTATACTTCATTTCAATTATATGCGTTAGTTGCATAGACAACTAAGAAAATATGTATAAAAATTGTACTTTTGCAAACCATTTAAAATTGAGTATGAAAAACTATATTGTTTTACTTCTTTTAGCGATTATGGCAGTAAGCTGTGGACCTTATCAGACTGCTTTAAAGTCTACCGATAATGAGGTGAAGCTAGCTATGATTGATACACTTCTTAAAAGAGAGAAGTATAGCAAGGCTGTTAATCTTTTTGATCAAATCATACCGCAGTATCGAGGAACAGATAAAGCTGAAGCGTTGTCTATTAAATATGCAAAGGCACTCTATGAAACTAGAGATTACCCTAATAGTGCATATCAATATGAGCGATTTGTGCAATCACATCCTGCGAGTGATAATAGGGAATACGCCGCTTTTATGGGAGCAAAAAGTCATTATCATATGTCTGCTGTTTATTCAAAAAGTCAGGTGAATACGGATCGGGCTTTGGCAAAATTGCAAGACTATATCAATTTATATCCAGATGGAGAGTATGCAGAACAGGCAAACGGTTTAGTATCTGAATTGAGATTTAAATTAGATCGAAAGGCTTATGAGATTGCAAAGAATTATCATCACCGTAATAGATATATACCAGCGATCAAGAGTTTTGAAAACTTCATTGTACAACATCCTGGTTCTGAATTTATGGATGATGCGCAATTTTATCTGATAGATTCACAATATTTATATGCTTTAAAGAGTAGAAATGAGCTAGTTCCAGAAAGATTAGAGCTTGCTACAAAATATTATAATACCTTTGTCTCTCGTTTTCCAACCAGTGAGTATCGTGAGGATGCAGATGAGATCATGGAAAACATCAACGATTATAAAATAAAGAATAACATCTAATTTCAGTTATGGATACTAAAAACATAAAAGCGCCAGCAAGTACTATTACTTATAATAGGGATAATTTAACTAATCCTACAGGTAATATGTATGAGGCTATTTCGATCATAGCAAAGCGTGCTGAACAAATTAATACCGATGTAAAGGAAGAGCTTATTGAAAAGTTAGAAGAATTTGCTACCTATAATGATTCTCTTGAAGAAGTTTTTGAGAACAAAGAGCAAATTGAAGTTTCTAAATTTTATGAGCGTCTACCTAAGCCTCACCAGATTGCTGTTCAAGAATGGTTAGACGGTAAAATATATTTTAGAGATACTTCTAAATCAGAAGAGTAATCTAATGATTTCGGTTCTAAGTGGTAAAAATATATTGCTAGGTATAACCGGTGGTATTGCTGCTTATAAAACAACTTACCTTGTGCGCCTGCTTATAAAAGCGGGCGCCACTGTTAAGGTGGTGATGACTCCATCTTCTAGAGAATTTGTCACGCCATTAACACTTTCTACATTATCTAAAAATCCTGTTTTATCATCTTTTACTAATGAAGATGATGAAAATGATACATGGAATAATCATGTTGAGTTAGGTTTATGGGCAGATTATATGATCATCGCACCAGCAACTGCAAATACCATGAGTAAAATGGTTTCGGGAAATATTGATAATTTTCTGTTAGCTGTTTATTGTAGTGCAAAATGTCCGGTTTACTTCGCTCCGGCGATGGACCTTGATATGTATAAGCATGCTTCTACACAATATAATTTTGAGCAGCTATCTAGTTATGGCAATAAAATGGTGCCTGCGGGCACTGGAGAGCTTGCTAGTGGTCTGACTGGTGAAGGTCGTATGGCTGAACCAGAAGATATCGTAGCTTTTATTGAAAAAGATATCGAATCACAATTGCCGTTAGTGGGAAAAATATGTCTTATTACGGCTGGCCCTACCTATGAAGCAATTGATCCTGTAAGATTTATAGGGAATCATAGTAGTGGTAAGATGGGAGCTGCACTGGCTATGGAGATGGCTTCTAAAGGTGCTCAGGTCATTCTAATCATGGGACCTAGCCACGTATTAACTGACCACCATTTAATTCATAGAATTAACGTTAAGACTGCTCAAGAAATGTACGATCATGTGCATGAAAATATCAATAAAGCAGATTATGCTATATTTAGTGCTGCAGTGGCTGATTATAAACCTATAAATCCTGCTGATCAGAAAATAAAAAAGAAGTCCGAAACGTTAACAATTCAGTTGGTTAAAAATCCTGACATATTAGCTAGTGTTGGTGCTATGAAAAATCGCCCTTATCTAGTCGGTTTTGCTCTAGAGACGGAAAATGAGCTGGAGCACGCTTTCGCGAAAGCGGAAAAGAAAAATACAGATTTACTTGTATTAAACTCGACTCGTGATAAAGGTGCAGGATTTGGAAAAGACACAAATAAAATTACACTGATTGATAGGAATCAAAAAACATCTGTTTTTGATACGAAACCTAAAACAGAAGTGGCAAAAGACATCGTTAATGAAATTATTAAAAGAACTCTTTAAAGTATTGCCCTTATTCTTCTTGCTAGTTATGGGGACTTCTCATGCGCAAGAGTTCAACGCAGTGGTACAGGTTAATGCGCAGAATGTTGCGCAACCTAATCAGACTATTTTTAGAACCTTAGAGACTTCTATGCAGGAGTTTATTAATAATACTGAGTGGACTGATCAAGATTATAGAGATGAAGAAAAGATTAATTGTTCTATTGTTTTTGTAATTACTGATTATGACAATGATCGGTTCAAAGGGAATGTTCAAATATCCCTTTCTAGACCTGTTTTTAACTCTTCTTATTCATCTCCTATATTTAATTTTAAAGATTCAAATATTGAATTTGAATATCTAGAGTATGCACCGTTTTTTTACAATGCAAATCAGTATGAAAATAATTTAACCTCATTGATTTCATTCTATATTTATACCATGTTAGGTATAGATGGAGATACGTTTTCTCTTAATGGTGGTCAAGAGCATCACATCGAGGCACAACGTATTGTTAGTTTAGCACAACAAAGTAATTCTGTAGGATGGAAGGCTACTGATGGTCAGGGAACGCGTTTTCAATTAAATGATGATATGCTTTCTCAAACTTTTAAAGAATATAGAGAAGTTTTGTATGGATATCACAGTAAAGGAATGGATTCATTTGCTGATGATCAAAAGAAGGCTAAGTTACTCATCAGTGCTGAGATTTTAAAATTAAAAGCTCTTAACAGCCGAAGGCCCAATAGTTTAATACAGAGGTTATTCTTTGATGCTAAGGCAGATGAGATTTTAAGTATATTTTCTGGAGGACCAGCTGTCGATATTAGAGAACTCAAGACTGCTTTACAACAATTAGCGCCTAATCAGTCCTCAAAATGGCGTAATATTAAGGTCTAGAGCTTTGGTAAGATGTTTTAAATTATCTAGATTTAAACATTGTAACGTAGTACAGCTTTTGTACTGCTTAATGTCTTAAAATCAATTGCTTAAACATATTCACATTGAGAATTTTGCTCTGATCGATAGCCTCGATTTGGACTTAAAGAATGGGCTTACCATGATTACTGGTGAGACTGGTGCTGGTAAATCTATTTTATTAGGAGCGCTTGGGTTAGTTCAAGGTAAAAGGGCGGATTTAAGCGCTGTGAGAGATACAACACGTAAATGTGTTGTGGAGGCTCAGGTGGAGATGTCTAGTTTATCGTTAGATGAATTATTAGAATCATATGACCTAGATGTTGAGCCGGTTTGTTTTTTAAGACGCGAAATTTTACCATCAGGTAAAAGCCGTGCTTTTATTAATGATACACCAGTTACACTTGCTACAATGAGTGAAGTTGGTAATCGTTTAATTGATATTCATTCTCAACATCAAACTTTACAACTAGCTTCTGATGATTTTCAAATAGATGTTTTACAATCATTTGTCAATAAACTAACTGAGAAGGCTAAAGAACCAGCCTCATTTCTATTAGACTCTTTTAGAATAGAATGGAGTCAGTACAAGGCGCTTAAAACACAACTCAATAAATGGGTAGAAGAAGAACAATTGTTATCTAAAGAAGCAGATTATAATAATTTTTTATTAGAAGAATTAGATAATGCTCAACTAGATCAGCTTGATATTACAGCGCTAGAGCAAGAAAATGAACAGTTAAGTAATGTAGAGGAGATTCAACTTGTATTACAGGAATTTCAATCTATGATGGATCAGGATGATAATGGTTTGTTAGATCAATTAAGATTACTTAAAAACAGATTTACCCAGATTTCAAAATATGATTCTGATTTTGAGAATGCTAATCAACGGCTTCATACCACTTTTTTAGAATTAGAAGACCTCAGTGAAGAAATGTCCCGTAAAGCGGATAGTGTCGAGGCTGATCCAGCTAGATTAGAAATCATTAATCAACGCCTAGTCTTAATTGAGCAACTGCTGAAGAAGCATCATCAAAAGGATGTTAATGGACTTATCGTATTGAGAGATGAGTTAGCAGATAAGGTTTTTACCACTCAAAACATCTCTAAAAAGATTAAACAGGCAAGAGTTCAACTAGATACAGCTCATAAATCTTTAGAGCAACTAGGAGATAAGATACATCAGCAACGTGATCAACAATCAACCTTATTAGAAGAAGAAGTTCTTGTTATTATCAAGCAGCTAGGGATGCCGGAAGCGTCTTTTAAAGTCAACATCGAAAAAAAAGACAGTTTTAATTCTTACGGTATGGATGAAGTAGAATTCAGGTTTACCGCAAACAAGGGAACTGCGCTGTTACCATTAAATAAAGCAGCCTCTGGTGGTGAATTGTCTAGATTGATGCTGGCTATAAAGGCATTGCTATCTAATTATAAGAATTTACCAACGATCATTTTTGACGAGATAGACACAGGTGTAAGTGGTGCTATTGCAGAGAAAATGGCGATTATAATGCAACAAATGAGTACTAGCTTACAGGTGATTACTATCACACATTTACCTCAAATTGCAAGTGCAGGTAATGATCATCTAGTTGTTAAAAAAGCAGTTAAAGACGAACAAACAATTTCAAACATTTACAGATTAAATATAGAAGAAAGAGTAGAAGAAATAGCGCAAATGTTAAGCGGTGGAAAAATATCTGATGCCGCAAGGGAAAATGCACGTGTATTACTTCAATAAGAATTTTATATTTGTCACTTATATTTAAGATATGTCATACAACTTACTAAAAGGAAAAAGAGGAATTATATTTGGTGCACTAGATGAGAACTCTATTGCCTGGAAAACAGCTGAGCTTGCTCATGCCGAAGGTGCAACCTTTGTGCTTACCAATGCACCAATCGCAATGCGTATGGGGACCATTAATGAGCTAGCAGAGAAAACAGGTAGTCAAATTATACCGGCCGATGCTACTAGTCTCGAAGATCTTCAAAACTTAGTATCTCAATCAGTAGAGATTCTAGGTGGGAAGCTTGACTTTGTTTTACACTCTATAGGAATGTCTGTAAACGTGAGAAAAGGAAAAGCCTACACAGATCAAAATTATGATTGGACTCAAAAAGGTTGGGACGTTAGTGCTGTATCTTTTCATAAGGTAATGCAAACCTTGTATAAGCAAGATGCTATGAGTGAATGGGGTAGTATCCTAGCTTTAACTTATATGGCTGCACAAAGAACATTTCCAGATTATAATGACATGGCAGATAATAAAGCTTATCTAGAATCTATTGCTAGAAGCTTTGGTTATTTCTTTGGTAAAGATAAAAAGGTACGTGTTAACACCATTTCACAATCTCCTACACCTACCACGGCTGGACAAGGAGTTAAAGGGTTTGATGGTTTTATAAGCTATGCCGAAAAAATGAGTCCTCTTGGTAATGCTACAGCACAAGAATGTGCAGAGTATTCTATTACCTTGTTTTCAGACTATACTAAAAAGGTGACAATGCAAAACCTCTTCCATGATGGTGGTTTCTCTAATACAGGAGTAAGTCAAGAAGTTATCGAGAAGTTCTAGAAATTTATATTTATCATTGATATAAGCCTCTGTTTTTACAGAGGCTTTTTTATTATGCTTTCGCGAAAGCGTAAAAACAATTAAATACATATAGATACACTTTCCTACAACATTAAAAATTTAACAGTGTTAATTGATTGTAAAATATTATATTCGACATTATTAAATCAAACTACTAACTCATGTTAAAAAAACTACTTTCAATTGCATTGTTTTTTGCTGCCGCATTAGCTTCAGCACAATGTAATTACTCTCTTGAAATGAGAGACGCATTCGGTGACGGATGGGGAAATGGTGCACAAATTACAGTTACCATTAATGGTACTCCTGCTGTGTATACGGTCCCTAATCCTCCTGGTAATCAAAATACTGTTTCCCTAACTGTTAATGATGGAGATACATTAGTTCTAGACTATATCGCAGATGCGGTAACACCTGGAGATAATGAATTTACCCTTTTTGATTCTGAAGGAATAATTGTAATTGATTCTGGATTTTCACCGGCAACAGGTAATTATTTCAATGGATCAGCCTCATGTCCTACATGTCCTGCGGTAACTACTATAACTGTAAATAATGTGGTTGCTGATGCAGCTGAAATCGGTTGGACCCAAGTAGGAACCGAGGTTGAATGGGAAATTGAAGTAGGGCCAACTGGTTTTACAGTAGGTTCAGGTGTAGTTACTACAGCAACTACGAATCCTGCAACCGTTAACGGTTTAAGTGCCATTACGAATTATGATGTTTATGTAAGAGCAAAATGTTCTGCTACAGATTTAAGTAATTCTCAAGGACCTGCAAGTTTTACTACTACAGAGTCTTGTCCTACGCCTTCTAATTTTGCTCCTGTAACTCAAACAGCTACGAGTGTATCATTTATATGGGACGCAAATGGAAACCCTAGTACTATTGCAGATATTGAATACGGGCCTACTGGTTTTACTCAAGGTTCAGGTACAATGGTGCAGCAATTCACAGCGCCTTTTGCAGATGTAACAGGTCTTGCGGCAAATACTACTTATGATTTTTATGTGCGTATTGATTGCGGGATGGGTGATTTAAGTCTTTGGGCTGGTCCTTATACAGCTACTACAGCACAATCATGTCCAGATATTTCTGGTATTACATTTTCTAACGTTAGTCAAACATCTGTTGATGTTGCCTGGACGACAGGTGGAACTGAGACAGAATGGAGTATAGAATATGGTCCTGCAGGATTTGTTGCTGGAACTGGTACTACCGTTACTTCAATGACTAATAATCCATTTACTCTTACTGGGTTGTCATCTGGTGTGAATTATGACGTTTGTGTAACTGCTGTTTGTGGTCCTATGGATTTATCTACACCTGTTTGCGCAAGTGTTTTAACGCCGGCAGATTATTGTGCAGGTGATTTACTAGTAGATTCTGGTGGAGTAGCAGGCGACTATGGCGCAAGTGAGAACTTTACATACACTGTTTGTCCAGATAACGCTGGCGATGTTGTTTATGTAGATTTTACTGCTTTTGAATTGGAAACTTCCTTTGCTGGTTGTTGGGATAGTTTAACAGTATACGACGGACCAGATACATTGTCTCCTACCATTAATCCTCCTGGTGGTGGAACAGAATGGTGTTGGGACGCAGGTTCTGGAACTGGAGATTTAGTTCAGGAATTATTAATAGGTAAATTACCTTCTGGTTGTTTGACATTTGTTTTTGAATCTGATGGTGGTGGACAACGAGCTGGATTTGAAGCTGCAGTTACTTGTGCGGCTCCGCCTACATGTCCAGTAGTGTTTGGTCAAATGATTGATCTTTCTTCTGCATCGTCTTTAGATCTTTCTTGGACTGCTGGTGGTACAGAAACTGAGTGGAGAGTTGAATATGGTGCGCCTGGATTCGCAATTGGGTCTGGAACACTAGTAACACCTAACCCAACAATGGCTAGTACGTCGATAACAGGTTTAACGAGTGATACTGCTTACGAATTTTATATAACGGCTTTATGCGGGCCTGGTGATGAATCTATCCCGGTTTCATTAACTGGTTCTACTACAAAGGATTATTGTGCAGGAGATGCTTTTACTGATGCTGGTGGAACAACTGCTGGCTATAATGCTAGCGAGAATACAACATATACAATTTGTCCAGATAACGCTGGAGATGTAGTTTATGTAGATTTTACAGCATTTGATACTGAGGAACGTGAGTTTTCTAATGATTGTTATGATGGATTGACTATTTACGCAGGTCCGGATGACACCTTCCCAGTAATCAGCCCTCCTAATGGAGTTGGAGATGTATGGTGTTGGGATCCTGCTAGTACAGCGGCGTTCCAAGGTACTGGTGATTTAACGCAAGTTATGTTAATTGGTGCTCTTCCTTCTGGATGTATTACGTTTGTATTTACATCTGATGGTTCTGTTCAAGAATCTGGATGGGAAGCAGCTGTTACTTGTGCGGCTCCGCCAGCTTGTCCAGTGCCTAGTGCCTTTGCAGTTGATTCTTCAACTAGCGATACTATTAACTTATCATGGACGGTAGGATCGACAGAGACCGAATGGGATATAGAATATGGTCCTGTAGGTTTCGTTCCTGGTACTGGAACTGTGGTCACAGTAACAACTAATCCATATGCAGTTTCTGGTCTTACAGAAAATACAGAATATGATTTCTATATCACAGGTAATTGTAGTGCGACTAATGTAAGTGCGCAGGTTGGTCCATTAGCAGGTCGTACCACTTGTCTTGCATTTACGGTACCATTCTCTGAAGGGTTCAACTCTTCAAGTTCAACTCAAGATTGCTGGACTGTAGTTGATGCTAATGGTGATGGAGATGCGTGGGATATGGATTATGCATCAAACCCTAGTGAAGGTGATGAAGTAGCAGCTATATCTACTGACTTTAATGGTGGAGCTGACGATGATTATTTGATCTCTCCAGCGATTACATTAACGGGTAATGAAAGAGTGCGTTATGATTACAGAGTTCAAAGTGCAGGTGAACCTAATGATATGGAAGTTCTAATATCAACAGCTACAAATGCCCCAGCAGATTTTACTACTCAATTGTTACCAGTAACTAACTTTGCAAATGTTACCTACATGACAGAGTCTATCGACTTATCAGCTTATACTGGTGATGTATATATTGCTTGGAGAATACCGCCAGGAACAACTGATGGATGGAGGATGTATATAGATAATGTACGTTTTGAGTCGATACCAGATTGTGATGAGCCAGTAATGTTAGATGCTACAAGCATTACAACGACTACGGCAGATATTACTTGGACAGAGCAAGGTGCGTCTGTAACTTGGGAATTAGAATATGGTCCAGTAGGTTTCTTGCCTGGAACTGGAGCTGGAACTGCAGTAATTGTTAATTCGAATCCATATACATTGACAGGTTTAGTTCCGAATCAATGTTATGATTACTATGTAAGATCTGATTGTGGAACGGGTGGATTTAGTCCTTGGTCTACGACAGGAACGTTTTGTACAGCATGTGTCGCGTTTAATGTGCCATTCCAAGAAGGGTTTAATACAGCGAGTACAACAGAGCAATGCTGGACTGTATTAGATGCAAATGGTGATGGTGATCAATGGGATATTGATTACAGCTTTAATCCATTTGAAGGTGATCAAGTAGCTGCAATAACAACAGACTTTAATGGTGGAGCAGACGATGATTATTTAATTTCTCCACAATTAAACTTAACAGGTGCGCAGCGCTTAAAATATCAGTATAGAGTACAAAGTGCTACTGAACCGAATAATATGGAAGTGTTACTTTCTACAACAGGTTCAAGTGCTGTAGATTTTACAAACACTTTACTTCCAGTTACATTATTTAGTAACGTGACTTATGTAGAAGAGATTATTGACCTATCTGCTTATACTGGACCGGTGTATATTGCATTTAGAATTCCGCCATCAACAACTGATGGATGGAGAATGTATATTGATGATGTTATTGTTGAAGATCAACCTACATGTCCAGATCCTTTGATGGTTGCTATTGATTCATTTAATAATGATTCTGCTACTGTATCTTGGACTACAGAGCCACTAGCAACGGCAGTAAATATTGAATATGGACCTTGTGGATTTACACCAGGATCTGGAACTACAGTGGTAGCAACTGGTAATCCTTATACTATTACAGGATTAACAGATAATACTTGTTATGATGTTTATGTAACTTTTGATTGTTCTGGTGCTGCTAGTGTAGCCTCTAATGTTAGAACATTTACGACGGTATGTAATCCTTTAACGGCTCCATATACAGAAGACTTTGAAACTTTTACAACGACTACCAGTGGTTTCCCTGGTGCTGCAGATTTCTTTAATATAGAGAACTGCTGGTCTGCTGTAAATACAGCTAGTTTAGGTTGGGTTGCTGCGCCATCAACTTTAACAGCCTCTGGTGGAACAGGTCCTGCTCCAGCAATAAATACTGGTAATTATATGTATGTAGAAACATCAAGTGGTAATCTTGGTGATATTGCAGAATTATACGCACCTATTGTGGATGTTTCTGCATTAACAAATCCGGCATTGACATTCTCTTATCATATGTTTGGTATTAATATGGGTAATTTACATGTAGATGTAAATGATGGTACAGGTTTCATTAATGATGTGCTTGTTATAAATGGACAACAGCAAACAGCAGAAGGTGATGCTTACTTAACTTCAACATTAGGATTAACGCCTTATGGTGGAGGAACAGTGCAGATTAGATTTAGAGGTGAACGTGGAGCTGGTTTTGAATCAGACATTGCTATTGATAATTTTGTTATTGAAGAGTTTAATGGATGTTTAGCACCTAATTCATTAGTTTTAAATTCAGTTACAGCAACTGGAGTTGATTTTGGATGGAATGCTGGTGGCACAGAAACAGCGTGGGAATATATAGTTCAAGCTGCAGGTACTGGTGTGCCAACAGTAGCAGGAACGCCTGTAACTGTTACTAGTGCAGTAGAAGCAGGTTTAACAGCAATAACTTCGTTTGAAGTTTATGTAAGAGCTGATTGTGGAATGGGTAACCTAAGTGATTGGGTTGGACCACTAAACTTTACTACTCCTTGTGATGTTTTACCAACTCCGTATGGTGCAATATCAGGTGCTGCAGGAAATGACTTTACTACTTTCCCAGGAACATGTTGGGAAGAAGGTGATGATACTGCTGTAGCTGTAGGACCAAATGGAAGTGATGGGGCATGGCAAACAGATGATTATGCAAATGTTTTTGGCGGTCCTAATGGTGCTTCTGCAAAAATTAACATATGGGCTACTGGCGCAATTAACGATTGGTTAGTAACTCCTGATTTTGATTTAGGAGCTACAGGTCATAATATGAGTGCGTTGTTTGATATCGCTTTAACAGAATTTGGTGACGATACAGGGATTCAGGCTAGTTTAGGAACTGATGATGAAGTACAGTTCTTAATTTCTGATGATGCTGGACTTACTTGGACAGCACTTCAAGTATGGAACAGTTCTTCTGTAATATCGCCTACAGGTCAAAATATAGAAATTGATCTTTCGGCATATTCTGGTGTAGTAAGGTTAGCTTTCTGGGGAACTAACGGTGTTACACCTGATTCAGAGGATAATGATTTCTTTGTAGACAATTTTACTATTGATGCAACGGCTAGTAATGGAGACGCTTTCGCGAAAGCAGGTCTTAAATTATTCCCTAACCCTTCAACAGGTATTGTGAATATTAATGGAACTGTAATTATCGATAATGTCACAGTAACAAACTTATTAGGGCAACAATTGAAAATAATTCTTGTTAATAATGAGAATGCTGTAATTGATATTTCTGATCTAGCGACTGGATTGTATCTATTTGAAATTCAATCAGGTTCGACTAGTGCTACTAGAAGAGTAGTTAAAAAGTAAATTAATAAATTCATTTATGTTAAAGAGCTGCCGAAAGGCAGCTCTTTTTTTGTCTAGATATTTATCAGTTTATCGATTAAAAGCTTTTCTATTGTTTTATGATATTATTAAGTGTTATTTTGAGCGTTAAATAACCTTTAAAATTTACTATGAAACATTTTTATGCTACTCTTTTAGCTCTATTCACTGTTTCTATGATGGTTGCCCAGTGTAACTATTCATTAGAAATGCTGGATAACTTCGGTGATGGTTGGGGTAATGGTTCACAGATTTCTGTGACTATTAATGGTGGTACACCTCAGGTGTATACCGTTCCTAATCCTCCAGGAAACATTAACACAGTATCTATTACTGTAAACGATGGTGATACGATATCATTAGATTATGTTGCTGACTCAGTGACACCTGGTGATAATGAATTTACACTTTATGATTCTGAAGGAATTGTTGTGGTAACTTCAGGCTTTTCACCAGCAACTGGTAACTTTTTTAGTGGTGCTGCATCATGTCCTTCATGTCCAGCAGTTACTAATATAACCTCAAACAATGTCGTTGCAGATTCTGCTGAGATTGCTTGGGTGAATGGTGGTACTGAAACACAATGGATCATTGAATATGGTGTTGCACCATATACTTGTGGCTCTGGTGGTACTCAGGTTACAGCAAGTTCAAATCCATTCACAATTACAGGTTTAAGTTCTATAACTACATATGATGTATATGTTATAGCTGTTTGTGGAGCAATGGATCAAAGTGCTTGTCAAGGTCCAATTCAGTTAACGACGACTGAATCTTGTCCAAGCCCATCTAATTTTGCGCCAGTAACACAGACTGCTAATAGTATTTCATTTGTATGGGATGCAAATGGAAATCCAAATCCTACTTTTGAAGTAGACTATGGGCCTTCTCCTTATACTCAAGGCTCTGGTGGGACTCCAGTTCAACAGTTTACGGCACCTTTTGCAGATGTTACTGGGTTAGCTTCAGATACTAGTTATGATTTTTATATCCGCATAGATTGTGGAATGGGTGACTTTAGTCTATGGGTAGGTCCTTATACGGCTCAAACTCTTATATCTTGTTTTCCAGTTAGTGCTTTACAAGCTGATTTTGTAGGTTCTGATTTAGCTGATATTTCTTGGTTAGCAGGTCAAACGGAAACAGAATGGGAACTTGAGTGGGCGTTAGCAGGAACAATTACGACACCATTCTCCACGCCTTCTCAAGGTACAGTTGTAAATGTGATGACTAATCCATCTACACAACTTACAGGTTTAACAGATGATACTGCTTATGATATTTATGTAAGAGCAGTTTGTGATCCTGTAGCTCCAGATTATAGCTCTGTTCAAAATATTTCGATTGCGACACAATGTCTGCCACTAGCTGCAACGACAGCTTTGCCTTATTCTGAGGATTTTGAGACTTTTACTGCAAATACAGACTTTGAAAGAGAAAACTGTTGGTCTGCAACATTTATGGGGACTAATAACTTCAGTGAGTATGACTGGAATGTAACTACAACCGGTGTAACTCCATCTGGAGGTACAGGTCCTGATGCTGCAAATTCTGGTACAGCATACATGTATATAGAGACATTAGGTAATGATGGTGATACAGCAACTTTGTTTTCTCCAATTATTAATGTTGATGGTTTAACAGAGCCTTCGGTACAATTCTATTACCACTTATTTGGTCCTAACATGGGAGACTTAAGTGTTGATGTGTATGATGGTACAACATGGCAAACGGGCTTGTTTACAAGTTCTGGTCAAGTTCAGACGGCAGGTAGTGATCCTTTTGAACAAGCAATTATCAATTTAGCTGGTTATACAGGTGATATTCAAGTACGTTTTGTTTCCACTAGAGCAAGTTTTACTTCTGGTGATATGGCTATTGATGATTTTAGTGTTGAAGAAGCACCAGCTTGTGCTCCTGTTTCTTTGTTGAATACAGGTGTTCTTAACGCAAATGATGCCGAAATTACATGGCAAAGTCAAGGTTCTGAAACAACTTGGATTGTTGAATACGGTCCAACAGGTTTTGTTCCTGGTACTTCGGCTACTGATCCTGATGTATTTGAGGTTTCTGTAACAACAAATCCATACACAATTACAGGATTAGATGATACAACGACATATGATTTTTATGTAACAGCAGATTGTGGTATGAGTACATTAAGTGCTCAAACAGGACCCGATACTTTTACTACAGCATTCTTACCACCGTCAGGTGTAAGTTGTCCAGGTATGGATAATGTCTTCGTATTCCAAGAAGAATTTGAAACTAATGATAATGGTTGGACTGGAGATATAGGAGTAGGTACTACAACTGCTGCCTTATGGAACTTTAATAGAGCTGTGTCACCAACTTCAACTAATACAGGTCCAGATGCACCATTTAGTGGTGGTGGATTTGCTTATATTGAAACTTCAGGAACAGTAACTACTCCTGCAGCTATTGTTTCTCCTGCTATTGATTTAAGTTTTGCGACGGATGGAGCAGAATTAAGTTTTTATTACTTTGCCTTTGGAACTGATATAGGGGAAATCCGTGTGAATGTGGGAACATCACCTACTGGACCTTGGACTAATGAATTTTCTGCTGTAGGTCAACTTCAAACTGCTGGAAATGATCCATGGGCTCCCGTAGGAGTTAATCTAGATGCTTATTTAGGTCAAGTGATTTATCTGCAAATTACAGGTGATGAAGCTGCTAATAATGGGTTTGCCGGTGATATGGCTATAGATTTATTAAGAATTGAAACTTGTGGTTCTTTTTGTTCACCACCTAGTATGCTAGCTGCTTTGAATATTACAGATACAACGGTTGATGTAGATTTTGCAGATACGAATGCTACGGCTGCAACTAGTTATGAGGTTTTAGTACAACCGGCAGGCGATCCTGCTCCAGATGCTACTACAACTGGGATTCAACAAACTGCAACAGCTAATCCTTATAACTGGACAGGTTTAACAGCTTTCACTAATTATGATGTTTATGTTAGAACTGATTGTATGGGTGCTGCAGGATTCTCTGTGTGGTCTGGGCCAATTTCTTTCCAAACGGCTTGTGCTGTTTTTACAGCACCTTATTCCGATAACTTTGAGGCGTTTACTGCTTCGACAAATTTCTTAGAAGAGAATTGCTGGTCAGCTGATGCAGATGGAACATATGATTGGAATGTTGATGATAATGGTTCAACACCAAGTACAGGTACAGGTCCTTTAATGGCCTTTAGTGGAACGACTTATTTCTATACAGAGGCTTCATCTACTGGTGCAGAGGCTCGATTAGTTTCTCCAATTATTGACTACTCTGCTTTAACGGCTCCTTCTATTCAGTTTTATTATCACATGTTTGGTGCACAAATAGGTACTCTTCATGTTGATGTTAATGATGGTACAGGATGGATTAATGATGTAGATATGATTGTTGGTGCACAACAAACAGCTCAAGCTGATGATTGGATTCAGAGAATCGTTGATATTAGTGCTATAACTGGTTTAACAGGAACAGAACTATCTGTAAGATTAAGAGCAGAATCGAATGGTACGTTTGCGGGTGATATTTCTATTGATGATTTTAGAGTTGATGAAATACCAACTTGTCCAGCACCATCTGCTCTATTAGTGGATGATGCTTCAATCACGGTAACTGATGCAACTGTTAGTTGGACTGAAAATGGAACTGCTACAACTTATGATGTAGAATGGGGACCAATAGGTTATACGCAAGGTATGCCTCCAGCAGCGCCACTTGGTGGATCTGCAACTGGTGTTACTAATCCATATACTATAACTGGATTACAAGGCAGTACACAATATGATTATTATGTGAGAGCAATTTGTGGTGCAACTGATACATCAGTATGGGTTGGACCATCTACTTTCCAAACTTTATGTGATGCTTTACCAGCTCCATATTTTGAAGACTTTGAAACATTTGCCCCTAATGTTAATTTCGTAGAGGAGCTTTGCTGGACAGCAACTTCTGTTGATGCTTATGACTGGAACGTTGACGGAGTAGGTAGTACGCCTTCAACAGGGACTGGTCCTTTAAATGCAAATAGTGGTGTGAATTATTTTTATACTGAAGCAAGTTCTGGTACATCAGGTACTAGTGTTGCTACGCTAGTCTCTCCATTAGTGGATCTTAGTCCATTGACAACTCCATCTGTAGAGTTCTTCTACCATATGTTTGGTGGTCAAATAGGAACTTTAGATCTTGAAATAAATGATGGTACAGGTTGGGTTAATGTTATTACAATAGGTCCTGGACAAATACAAACAGCGCAGGCTGATCCGTGGGTATCTCAAATCAGTGACTTATCTGCTTATGCAGGTTCAACAGTTCAATTTAGATTTGTGGCTACAAGTGCAGGTACTTTTGAAGGAGATATAAGTTTAGATGACTTTAGAGTAGATGAGCTGCCAGCTTGTCCTAACCCTAGTTTCTTAAGTGCTTCTAACTTGACTGATACTACTGCTGATTTATCTTGGACTGAGAATGGTGGTTCAACCGTTTGGACAGTTGAAGTACAGCCTCAAGGTGTGGCTCAAGGAACTATGCCAGCGGCGTATTTAAATGCTGCAGCTACAAATTCGGAAACTGCATCTGGTCTTATGCCAGATACACTTTATGATTTCTATGTAACTTCAGATTGTGGCGCTGGTGCGTTTAGTAATACTGTAGGCCCATTATCATTTAAAACAGAATGTGCGCCATTAACAGCTCCTTATATTGAGGATTTTGAAACCTTTACTGCTAATCTTGACTTCACTGAAGAGAATTGTTGGAAAGGAAGTTTCGATTCTACTAGTTTTACAGCTTGGGATTGGAATCTTGATGACGCTGGAGGTACACCTACAACTAATACAGGTCCTAACTTAGCATTTAATGGCTCATCTTACTTCTATATAGAAGGTAACGGAGGTGCTGTTGGTAATGAAGCGACAATATTATCTCCTTTAGTAGATGTGTCTGCATTAACAGCTCCATCAGTGCAGTTTAACTATCACATGTTTGGTGCTGTTACTGGTATATTACATGTTGATGTAAATGATGGTTCTGGTTTTGTTAATGATGTGGTGTTAATTTCAGGTCAGCAGCAAGCTGATGGTAATGCGCCATGGGAATTAGGTGTAATTGACTTAAGTACGTTTACAGGTTCTGTTGTACAAGTTAGGTTTAGAGCTGAACGTACAGATTCCGGTTTTACTGGAACCAGTGATATTGCTCTAGATAATGTTGTTTTTGATGAATTACCTGCTTGTGCACAACCATCAATTCTTACATCTGCTAATGTTTCTGATGTGGACGCAGAAATTTCTTGGAATGAGAATGGTTCAGCTACTTCATGGAATGTTGAATATGGTCCTTGTGGCTTTACACCTGGAACTGGTACTAGTGTAGTGGCTACTTCTAATATAGGGTTTGCGATATCTGGTTTAACTTCAGAGACTTGTTATGAGTTTTATGTTACTGCAGATTGTGGAATGGGTACATTAAGTGGAACAGCTGGTCCAGCAACATTCACAACAGAGTGTGGTGCACTTTTAGCTCCTTATACTGAAGGGTTTGAAACATTTACAGTTTCAACAACTTTCGCTGATGAGAATTGTTGGAGTACACCTCAAACTTCTGGTTATACATGGGATGTGAGTACTGGTGGAACAGGTTCTACTAATACTGGGCCTCTAGCAGCAGCAACAGGTTCTAATTATTTCTTTACTGAAGCTTCTTCAGGTGCTGTTGGTGATGAGGCAGAGCTTTTATCTCCGTTAATTGATATGTCTGCATTGACTAATCCAGCACTTTCATTCTCTTATCATATGTGGGGTCCAGACTTTGATACGTTACATGTCGATATTAATGATGGTACGGGATGGACACCAGATGTGTTTACTCTAGTAGGTCAACAACAAACCAATCAAGCAGATGCATGGCAAACTACAATTGTAGGTTTAGGTGCTTACACTGGTGCAACCGTTCAGATTAGATTTAGAGGAACTCGTGGTACTTCTTTTGGAGGTGATATATCTCTAGATGATGTTATTGTTGATGACTTTAATGGTTGTTTAACTCCAACTAATGTTGCAGCAGCTAACATCACTGCAACTTCTGTTGATATTTCTTGGTCTGCTGGTGGTTCTGAAACGGTATGGGAATATGCCGTATTGCCTAGTGGTTCTGGAGCTCCAACTGGAGCTGGAACTTCAACTATGAACACTATGGAATCTGTTTCAGGTTTAGCTTCTTCTTCTAGCTTTGAAGTTTATGTAAGAGCAGATTGTGGTATGGGTAACTTTAGTTCATGGGTTGGTCCTATTAACTTTGCAACTGATTGTGCTCCTATAGTAGCTCCGTACGGTACAGCTACTGGTGCTCCAGGTAATGACTTTACTACATATCCAGGAGTTTGCTGGTCAGAAGGTGATGATACTGCTACGGTAGCAGGACCTAATGGTCTAGATGGAGCTTGGGCAACAGATGACTTTGCTAATGATACGGCAAGTGCTAATGGCCAGGCAGCTAAGATTAATATTTGGACCACTGCTGCTATCAATGACTGGTTAGTAACACCGGAATTTGATTTAGGAACAGCTGGTAATTTTGAAGCTATATTTGATATAGCTCATACTGACTTTGCTAACTCTACAGCTGCAGTATTTACTGCTGATCAGCAAGTTCAATTAGTAATTACTGATGACGGTGGTATGACATGGACAACGTTACAGACATGGGATTCTACCACTACTATATCTAATACTGGACAAAATGTAGTTGTAGACTTAAGTTCTTTTACAGGAGTTGTTCAGTTAGCATTCTGGGGATCTAATGGTGTAGGTGCTGGTGCTAGTGATACTGAATTCTTTGTAGATAACTTCACTATTGATGCTACTGCAAGTTCTTCAAGTGTTGAAGAATTAGGATTTACTTTTTATCCTAACCCTGTTAAAGATGTATTGAATATTAATGGATTGCAAACTATCGATAGCGCATCTGTTATGAATATGTTAGGACAACAGGTTATGAATGTTTCACCTGGTGTTACTAATGCTCAAATTGATATGTCTACTCTTAGTGCTGGTGTTTATCTAGTACAAGTAACTACTGACAGTCGTACTTCTACGATTCGAGTGGTGAAAGAGTAAATTTTATATAACTTTTTTAGAAAGGCTGTTCTTACTAAGAACAGCCTTTTTTTATTCATGATATTTACTACATTCATAGTTATATGGAATTTTTGGAATCTCGCTTTCGCGGAAGTTACTTATTTATCTAGACCATGTTTTTGGTAAGAATATTGATAACTTATGATTTTGCTGTTGTAATTATATTATTTTAATTATTTGTATTTAACTCTGTGTTTTAACATTTATTAAGGTAGTATACTTCTTTATTTATAGTTTTAAATGTATTTCATCTTATTTATTTAACCTTTTTTTTAGGGATTTTAACGATAATCAACCTGTCTTAGGTTGTTAATTTAATCTTAATGCTTACATTCATCTTCTTATTATTTAATACTAAAATATTATTATGAAACATTTTTACGCTACGCTTTTAGCTTTATTCACTGTTTCTATGATGGTTGCTCAGTGCAACTATTCGTTAGAATTGCTGGATAATTTTGGAGATGGATGGAATAATGGTGCGCAGATATCTGTCACCATAAATGGTGGTACACCACAAGTGTATACGGTACCTAATCCTCCCGGGAATATTAACACAGTCTCGATAACTGTTAATGATGGAGATGCCATATCATTAGACTATATAGCTGATGCTGTAACGCCTGGTGATAATGAATTTACTTTGTTCGATTCTGAAGGAATTGTAGTAGTTAATTCTGGGTTTTCACCTGCAACTGGAAACTTTTTTAACGGGACTGCAACCTGTCCTACATGTCCCGCTGTTTCTAATATTACATCCAATAATGTTGTGGCAGACTCTGCAGAGATTGCTTGGACCGTTGGAGGTTCCGAAATGGAATGGATAATAGAATATGGTGTTGCTCCATATTCTTGTGGTTCAGGAGGGACTCAAATTACAGCTACGTCAAATCCATTTGTGATTTCAGGACTAAGCTCTGTGACTACTTACGATGTCTATGTTATTGCGGTTTGTGGACCTGGCGATCAAAGCGCCTGTCAAGGCCCAATTCAGTTAACGACAACAGAGTCTTGTCCTAGTCCTTCAAATTTTGCACCAGTAACACAGACGGCAAATAGTGTTTCTTTTGTTTGGGATGCTAACGGAAATCCTAGTTCTATTTTTGATGTCGAGTATGGCCCATCACCTTACACACAAGGTAGCGGCGGTACCGTAGTTCAACAGTTTACAGCTCCATTTGCAGATGTTACAGGTCTTTCCTCTGATACGTCATATGATTTTTATGTGCGAATCGATTGTGGAATGGGAGATTTGAGTTTATGGGCCGGTCCTTATACTGCACAAACATCAATATCTTGTCCAATAGTTACGGCGATTCAAGCAACTAATATATCATTTAATAGTATGGATATTGATTGGGCAGCTGGTTCTACAGAAACAGAATGGGAAGTTGAATACGCTCCAGTAGGAATAATATCAGCACCTTTTTCTAATCCTGCACAAGGAACTGTGGTTAATGTTATGACCACTCCTGCAACTAGTTTAATGGGATTGTCAGATGCAACTGCTTATGATATTTATGTTAGAGCAGTTTGTGATCCTGTAGCTCCTGATTATAGCTCAGCAACTCTATTGAATGCAACAACATTATGCTTACCGTTTACACCTACATCTGCAGCACCATATCTTCAAGATTTTGAATCATTTGCTACAACCACTGCATTTGTAGAAGAGTTATGTTGGTCAGCAACTTCCGTTGATGCATATGATTGGAATGTAGATGGTGCAGGTTCAACACCTTCATCTAATACAGGTCCATTAGCAGCTTTTTCAGGTGTTAATTACTTTTATACTGAGGCAAGTTCTGGATCCGCAGGTACTAGTGAGGCTATACTTAATGGTCCTCAATTTGATCTTTCAGGATTAACTAATCCATCTGTTCAATTTTATTATCATATGTTTGGTGGTCAGATAGGAGATTTGGTTCTTGAGGTAGATGATTTAACAGGATCTGGATGGACAGCTGTTAATACTATTTCTAGTGCTCAACAGACCGCTCAAGGAGATGCATGGTTATTGCAAATCGTAAATTTGGGCGCTTATTCTGGTCAGACAATACAAATTAGATTTAGAGCGATATCTGCAGGAACTTTTGAAGGAGATATATCTTTAGACGATATTCTTGTAGGTGAATTACCTCCTTGTCCTGATCCTAATTTATTATCAACTAATGGAGTTCTTGATACAAGTGCTGTTCTTTCTTGGTCAGAAAATGGTTTAGCAACTTCATGGGAAGTGGAAGTGCAGCCTACTGGAGTAGCTCAAGGAACTGCAGGTGCTGTTTATGAAAATCTTAATGCTATTAATCCTGAAACAGTCACTGGATTAACGGCAGAAACAACATATGACTATTATGTACGATCAAATTGTGGTACAGATGGATTTAGTGCTTGGGTAGGACCTTTTACTTTTACTACAAAATGTTCTCCAATTATAGCTGCTTATATAGAAGATTTTGAAACGTTCACTGCAGGTGTAGATTTTGTTGCTGCTAATTGTTGGGAAGGGTCTTGGAATTCCACTTCATTTACAGAATGGAATTGGAATATAGATGGAGCTGGTAGCACACCTACTACCAATACAGGACCTGTTGGTGCAAATAGTGGTAGTAACTATTTTTATATAGAAGGAAATGGTGGAGTAGCAGGTAATGAAGCAGTTTTATTAGCTCCTATTGTTGATATTTCTGGATTAACAGCTCCTTCAATGCAATTTGCATCCCATATGTTTGGTGCTGCAACTGGTGTTTTACACGTTGATGTTAATGACGGTTCTGGATTCGTTAATGATGTATTAACTCTTACAGGACAGCAGCAAACGAGTGAAGCTTCTGCATGGGATATCCAGGTGGTAGATTTATTACCTTATAATAGTACTGGAACGGTTCAAGTTCGATTTAGAGCAGAAAGAACAGAAACCGCATTCACAGGAACTTCAGATATTGCTATAGACGATGTTGTATTTGACGAGATCCCTGCTTGTCCTCAACCGTCAGCTTTATCTACAGGCGTAATTACCGATATTACCTCAGAAATCTTATGGAACGAAAACGGATCTGCAACTGCATGGAGTATAGAATATGGACCATGTGGCTTTGTGCCTGGGGATGGAACGTCCACAACAGTTGCTGCTACCACTAATCCATTTACGATATCAGGATTAACTTCTTTCACATGTTATGATTATTATATAACTGCCGATTGTGGTATGGGTGCTCTTAGTGCTGTGTCTGGGCCTGGTACTTTTACTACTGAATGTGCTGCATTTACGGCACCTTTCTTAGATACTTTTGAAGCATTTACAGCAACGACAACTTTTGTAGAAGAAAATTGTTGGGCAGCTGATTCTGATTCAGCCTATGATTGGAATGTTGATAATAATGGTTCAACTCCTTCTTCTGGAACCGGTCCCTTAGGCGCGTTTAGTGGAAGTAATTACTTCTATACAGAAGCGTCTAGTGGTACGGCTGGTGATGAGGCAAGGTTAGTTTCACCTTTGGTAGATATCACTGCGTTAACCGCGCCATCGGTTCAATTTAAGTATCATATGTTCGGTGCTCAAATAGGAACATTACATGTTGATGTTAATGATGGGGCAGGTTGGATCAACGATGTGGATATGATTGTAGGTCAGCAACAGGTTGCTCAAGCAGACGATTGGTTGGATGCTATTATTGATTTGGCTCCAGTATCGTTAACAAGTAATATTATACAGGTAAGATTAAGAGCTGAAGCAAATGGAACATTTGCAGGTGATATTTCTATCGATGATTTTAGAATTGATAATATTCCAACTTGTCCTAATATCTCTATGCTTGCTACTGGTGTTGTGAATTCTAGTAGTGTAGAATTAAACTGGATAGCTGGTGGAACAGAGGTGGAATGGGTTGTTGAATATCGCGAAGTAGGAACTACAGCATTTACAGCTGTGAGTCCTAACCCAACTACACCTACAACTATAATCACTGGTCTAAGCAGTGGAACGGATTATGAATTATGTGTGTCTGCAGTATGTGGACCTGGAGATATATCTCAACAAGTATGTACTAATGCTTCTACATCTCCTGATTATTGTTCTGGTGATGCATTTGTAGATTCAGGTGGGGCTTCTGGTGACTATCAGAATAGTGAAAACATCACTTACAACATTTGTCCTGATAATGCTGGTGATGTAGTGTATGTGAACTTCACGTTTAACGATATGGAAGATAGTGGTACAGGTTGTTTTGACGGTTTAACTATTTATGATGGTCCAGATAACACTTTCCCAACTATAAACACTCCATCTGGAGGTACTGAATGGTGTTGGGATCCAGCTAATAATAGTGGTACTGGAGATTTAGTAGGTCAATTGCTTTTAGCAACGTCTACTTCAGGTTGTTTGACATTTGTTTTTGAATCTGATGGGTCTGTTCAAAGACCAGGATGGTCAGCGACAGTGACATGTGCAGCTCCTCCAACATGTGCAGCCCCATCTGCATTAACTGCTCCTACCGTAACTGATACAACGGCAGATTTAGCTTGGACAGCCGGCGCAACAGAAACAGAATGGGACGTTGAAGTAGGATTACCTGGGTTTACACCAGATACTATGACTGCTGAGGTAACGGTATTAGGAGTAACTCCTACACCAGACACAATAGTATCTGGACTATTACCTAATACTGATTATGAGTATTATGTTAGAGCTGTTTGTGGACCTGGTGACACTAGTATTTATATAGGTCCTTTTACATTTACGACAGCATGTGCAGCATTTACAGCACCGTATTTCGAGAATTTTGAAATTTTTGCAACGAGCACAACTTTTGTTGAAGATGAATGTTGGTCAGCATCAGCTACTGCTGGTTTTGATTGGAATGTTGATGGTGCAGGTAGTACACCTTCGTCGGGAACTGGTCCTTTAGCGGCAAATAGTGGAGTTAATTATTTCTATACAGAAGCCTCTGGAGCGGGAACTGGTGATGTAGCTACTTTAGTTAGTCCATTGATAGATTTAACTCCTTTGACAAACCCGTCAGTAGAGTTTTTCTATCACATGTTTGGAGGGCAGATAGGTTCTTTAGATCTTGAAATAAATGATGGAACTGGTTGGACTAATGTTGTAACCTTAGGACCTGGTCAGATACAAACAACTCAAGCTGATGCATGGTTGTCACAAATAAGTGACTTATCTGCCTATGCTGGTGCAACTGTTCAATTTAGATTTATAGCAACTAGTAATGGTAGTTTTGAAGGTGATATTAGTTTAGATGACTTTAAAGTAGATGAGCTTCCAGCTTGTCCAAACCCTAGTATTTTGTCTGCTTCTAATATTACAGATTCTACGGCAGATTTAGGCTGGACAGAAAATGGAATGTCTACAATCTGGAATGTAGAATATGGACCTTGTGGATTTACTCCAGGAACCATGGATCCTGCTGCAGTTCAAGTAACAGGTACGACTATGAATCCATTGTCAATTGTAGGATTAAGTTCTCAAACTTGTTATGAATTTTATGTAACTTCAGACTGTGGAGGTGGAGCCTTCAGTAATATAGTTGGGCCATTTTCTTTTGAAACTGCTTGTGCTGCTTTTGTAGCACCATATACAGAAAGCTTTGAGACATTTACAGTATCAACGACATTTGTTGAAGAAAACTGTTGGAGCACTCCGCAAACTACAGGCTATACTTGGGATGTTAGTGGCGCAGGAACTGGCTCTACAGGAACGGGTCCTCTTGCTGCGGCAACAGGAACTAATTTCTTCTTTACAGAGGCGAGTTCAGGTGTTTTAGGGGCCGAAACTGAATTAGTTTCCCCATTAATTGATATGTCGGCATTGACAAATCCAGCATTAACTTTTTCATATCATATGCATGGTGTTAATATGGGTACTTTACATGTTGATGTCAATGACGGAACTGGTTGGGTAAATGATGTAGCATCATTTGTAGGTCAACAACAACCAGTTCAGGCAGATCCATGGGTAACTACTAATGTCGGTTTAGGAGCATTTGCAGGGGCAACTATCCAAGTAAGATTTAGAGGTGAGCGTGGTAATGGCTTTGAAAGTGATATGTCAATAGATGATATCGTTGTAGATTCATTTACAGGATGTCTTCCGCCGTCAAATCTAATGGTTACTAATATAACCTCTAGTTCTGCAGATGTTGCATGGACAGCAGGTGGTGGAGAAACGGTATGGGAATATGTAAATCAGCCTGCCGGTACAGGTGTTCCAACAGCAGCTGGTACATCGACAATGAATACAGCAGAATCTTTATCGGCACTTGCTTCCTCAACTAATTTTGAAGTTTATGTAAGAGCCGATTGTGGAATGGGTAATTACAGTGATTGGGTAGGTCCAATTACTTATCAAACAAGCTGTGCGCCATTTGTAGCGCCGTACGGTACAGCTACTGGTGCTCCAGGTAATGACTTTACTACATATCCAGGAGTTTGCTGGTCAGAAGGAGATGATACCGCTGTAGCAGCAGGACCTAATGGTCTAGATGGTGCTTGGGCAACAGATGACTTTGCTAATGATACGGCAAGTGCTAATGGTCAGGCAGCTAAGATTAATATTTGGACCACTGCAGCAATAAATGATTGGTTAGTGACTCCAGAATTTGATTTAGGTTCAACTGGTAATTTCGAAGCGATTTTTGATATTGCTCACACTGACTTTAGTGATACCATTCCAGGTGTCTTTACCGGTGATCAGCAAGTTCAATTAGTAATTACAGATGATGGTGGTATAACATGGTCGACTTTACAGACTTGGGATTCTACAACGACTGTTTCTAATACAGGACAAAACGTAATTGTAGATTTAAGTTCATATACCGGAATCGTTCAATTAGCATTTTGGGGATCCAATGGTGTTGCTGCTAGTGCTGGTGATTCAGAGTTCTTTGTAGATAACTTTACTATTGATGCTACTGCAAGTTCTTCAAGCATTGAAGAATTAGGATTTACTTTCTATCCTAATCCTATTAAAGATGTATTGAGTATTAGTGGATTGCAAAATATAGATAGCGCATCTGTTATGAATATGTTAGGACAACAGGTTATGAATGTGTCACCTGGTGTAATTAATGCTCAAATTGATATGACTACTCTAAGTGCTGGAGTTTATCTAGTTCAAGTAACTACTGGCAGTCGTACTTCTACGATTCGAGTAGTGAAAGAGTAAATTTTATATAACTTTTTTAGAAAGGCTGTTCTTAATTGAACAGCCTTTTTTTATTCCCTATTTTTACAACGTGAAAGAACTTAATTTTTCCTTTGTAATACCTGTTTATAATCGCCCAGATGAGGTTGAGAAATTACTGTTTAGTATTTCTCAATTAGAGTACAACAAAGATTTTGAAGTTGTTATTGTTGAGGATGGCTCTACTGTAACCTGTGAGACAGTGTGTTCTCGCTTCCGCGAAAGCGTAAACATTTCATATTACTTTAAAACTAATTCTGGACCTGGAGAATCTCGTAATTATGGAATGCAAAAAGCAAAAGGTAATTACTTTATTATCTTAGATAGTGATTGTATTCTTCCTAAAAATTATTTATTAGCCGCTGAAAATGCGTTAATATCTGATTATGTGGATTGTTATGGTGGTCCAGATGCTGCACATGATAGCTTTACATCATTACAGAAAGCTATCAATTATAGTATGACTTCTTTTTTTACAACTGGAGGAATTAGAGGTGGTGGTGAGCAACTTGATAAGTTTCAACCACGTAGTTTTAATATGGGCTTAAGTAAAGTAGCTTTTCAAGCTACCGATGGTTTTGCGAAAATTCATCCCGGCGAAGATCCTGATCTGAGTATAAGGTTGTGGAAAGCAGGTTATCGCACCAGGTTAATTAAAGAGGCATATGTGTATCATGAAAGACGTATATCATGGAAGTTATTTTATAAACAGGTTCATAAATTTGGTATGGTTAGGGTTATTTTAAATAAATGGTATCCAGATACATCAAAGCTTATTTACTGGTTGCCTAGTTTATTTTTAATAGGTTTGCTTTTTTCTTTCATCTCTTTTTTATTAGGTTATATCTGGTTTTTATTTTTAGCTTTATTTTACTTCCTGCTTATCTTTATAGATAGTTCTATTAAAAATGGTGCTAAAATCGGATTGTATTCTGTTTTTGCTGTAATTGTTCAATTCACCGGTTATGGTCTTGGTTTTTTAAAATCATACTATTACTTGAATTTTTTAAAAAAAGAAGAAAAAAATCAATTCCCGCAATTGTTTTTTAAATAACATCCTATGAGCCTTGAGTACAGAAAATGGTTGACTTTTTCTACGTTTGTGTTAATAGCAGGTTTATTGTGGTTTTTTTTCAAGTATAAAGAGGTTTATACACAGCATGTTGCTGTGGATGTTTTGTGGGTGAATGTACCTAGTAATGTGAAGCTTAAAGATGGTTTATCTTACCAGTTAGATGTTGAATTAACGGGTAACGGTTTTAATTTACTTAAGGCTAGTTATGTCGCTCCAATTGTTGAACTTGATTTTCAGAAATATGTCTATAAGAATGGAGATTATTTTTTTGATCCTAAATCAGTCATGGGTAGTTTGAAAACACAACTAGCCAATAATTATAAAATTGGGTACGTCTCAGAAGAGCTTATAACTATAAAGGTCGATGAGTTTATTTCCAAAAAAGTGGGGTTGAGATCAAAAATTAAAACGGTCTATGAGGATAATTATTTACCAGTTGTGAGCCCATACTTTATCCCAGATTCTGTTGTGATAACTGGAAATGATTTGTTGATTAAAGATTTAGATATACTAGAAGTGAGTCATACAGATATTGCAATTAAAGATACTTTGGTGATTAAACATATTGATCTCGTTGAACTGTATCCCGATATTAAAGTTGAGCCTTCTAATGTTGACTATGTAATTAAAAGTGCAGTAATGACTGAAGGTGCGTTTATGGTACCAGTAGACGTGATTAATAATAAGGATAATGTTGCTGTTAAGATTATACCTTCAGAAGTAGAGGTTGTTTTTAATTGTAAGTTACAGGAGTATGAAATGATTGATGTATCTGATTTTAAAGCGGTTGTTGATTATAATGACCTGAGTGAAGATTATAATCTAATAACGACAGAAGTAAAGATACTTAGTGATAAAGTTTCTTCTATAAGGTTTTCTCCTCAACAAATTCAAATATTAGTGATGCGATGATAGTCATAGGTCTTACAGGAGGAATTGGTAGTGGTAAAACTACCGTTGCTAAAGAATTTGAAAAGTTGAATGTGCCTATCTATATAGCCGATGAGAGGTCAAAGTATATTTTATCTAATGATGCTGAGGTTATTGAAAAAGTTAAATCTTTACTAGGTGAAAATGCTTATGTTGAACTTAATGGTAAACTAGAGGCTAATAGACCTTTTATTGCTAGTAAGGTGTTCAATAATAAGAGTTTGTTGGAAGGGCTTAATGAAATATTACATCCTGCAGTACATCTGGATTTTGATAAATTTTGTGTGACACATAATAATGCTTCTTATATCTTATATGAAGCTGCGATTCTATTTGAAACTAATGGAGATAAAAGGTGTGAAGCAACTATTTTAGTAACTGCAACATTGCAAGAACGATTGAAAAGAGTGATGGATAGAGATTTTGTGACTAAAGAAGAGGTTCTAGCTAGAATGAAAAATCAATGGTCCCAAAAAGAAAAACTAGAATTAGCTGATTTTGTAATAATTAATGATAATATCGATTTATTAACTAGTAAAGTGTATTTAATTCATCATTTTATGTTAAATAATTAAGGATTGTTATTTTTATTATAGATGTTAACATTTGGTTAAACGCTTTTTAACACTTTACGATAGTGTTAAATTTGTGCGTGCAACAGAAATTACTTTATACATTAATTGCTCTGATGAGCCTTTCATTAGCAGGTATTATTGCGGTCCAGATTTACTGGATTGTCGATAGTATCAATGGAAGAAATGAACAATTCTCCTTTGCGGTAAGACAATCATTAGTAAATGTAGCTAAAGAAATAGAAGACCAAGAAGTTGAATATTATTACAGGGCTGTAAATCGAGCTATAGATAGTTTAGATATAGCTCCCAACTCAATGAACATGAGTTCTCTTTTGATGCGTATAAGGGATGCAAATGTTGATGAGGCAATTACATATTCTAATAGTATTCAAGGTGAGAGCTACAAGCTTAATGCTCCTATATTAGATATAGAAATGGATAGCGTGATGTTTACTAAGTTGTTAAATCGTCGTGTAAAAACTATTAAGCGCAATACTTCATTAGACGGTGCACCTGTTAATTCTGAAGAGTCCTATGAGAAATTAAATCAATGGGACATGTTGAGTAAAAAAATGTTCATGGAATCCATAGCAGATCAATCTGCTAGTCTTCCTATAACTCAGCGTGTAACTAATAAACAGGTCCAGGAATTACTAAGTAAAGAATTGAAAGAACGTCAGCTTAATTCTAGTTTTGAATTTGCTATACATCAGGATAATTTTCCTACCAGAATTCAATCTGCTAATTTTGATGTCGATGATTATTTTACATGGGGAATTCCGGTTTTTAATTCTGATAGCGCAAATAACCAATCTTATAAACTATTAATCAATCTACCAGGAAGACAAAAGTTTATTTTGTCATCTGTTTTAGGTATGGCTGGTCTTTCATTAGTATTTACTCTTATTATTGTAATTGCTTACTCTAGTGCTATATCCCAATTGTTTCAACAACGTCAGATATCACAGATTAAAACGGATTTTATAAATAATATGACGCATGAGTTTAAAACACCTATTGCGACCATTAACCTGGCATTAGACTCCTTAAAACATCCCAAGATAAGTTCAGATCCTGAAAAGGTTGCTAATTATCTTAGAATGATTAGAGAAGAAAATAAAAGAATGCATTCACAAGTAGAGAATGTTTTGCGTATTTCTAAATTAGAAAAGAACGATTTAGATATTCAAAAAGAGAATTTAGATCTCAACGATGTCTTAGAAGATAGTATTTCACACATAGCCTTAATTCTAGAGCAAAGAGGTGGCTCTCTACACCGTCACTTTGGTGCATTGCGCACGACTGTGCTTGCAAATGAAAGTCATTTGAGTAACGTATTTGTTAATGTTTTAGAAAACGCAATTAAATATACTGATGAATCTGAAGCTCCTGTCATAGATATTTATACAGAAAATGTCAGAGATAAGATTGTCATTAAAGTAAGAGATCAAGGAATAGGGATGAGTAAGACAGCTCAACGCAAAGTATTCCAAAAATTCTTTAGAGAACATACTGGTAATATTCACAACGTAAAAGGACATGGTTTAGGTCTAGCATATGCTCAACGCATTGTTGATGACCATCATGGCGATATTTATGTGGAGAGTGAAAAAGGCCAAGGAAGCACATTTATAATTAATTTACCTTTAATAACTTAAACTTATGGAAACTGTAAACAAAAAGATTCTTCTTGTTGAAGACGATCCCAACTTTGGGACAGTATTAAAAGATTACCTAATGATGAACGACTTTGACGTGGTGCACGCAAAGAATGGAATGGAAGGGTTTGAAAAATTTAAAAAAGATAACTATGATCTTTGTATCCTAGATGTAATGATGCCATATAAAGATGGTTTTACACTAGCCAAAGAAATAAGAGAAAAAAATGAAGAAGTTCCTATCATTTTCTTAACTGCAAAAGCAATGAAAGAAGATGTTCTTAGAGGTTATAAGGTAGGAGCAGACGACTATTTAAATAAGCCATTTGACAGTGAAGTATTGCTTATGAAAATCAAAGCAATTATTCAACGTAAAGGAGCAGATAGTCTAGCAGATTCTAAAGAATTTGAATTTCAGATTGGTAACTTCCATTTAAATTCAAAACTTAGATTCTTAACTCTTAATGATAAAGAGCCTATTAAATTATCTCCTAAAGAGAATGAGTTATTGCGTTTACTCGCATTACATCTTAATGATCTAATGCCTCGTGAACTTGCACTTACTAAAATATGGAGAGATGATAATTACTTTACCTCTCGTAGTATGGATGTATATATTGCAAAACTACGTAAGTATTTAAGATCTGACGAGAACGTAGAAATCGTGAATATTCACGGTGAAGGATTCCGTTTACTAGTAAAAGATCAAGTAGATTTTTAATTATTAAAGTCCATAAGTTTTTCACTTACTCGCTGCACAATATCTGTGTGGCGAGTTTTGTAGTGAAACCACATCACGTCTTGGTCCTTACGATACCAGGTCATTTGTCTCTTTGCAAACCGGCGTGAATTTCTTTTAATTAACCGTATTCCTTCTTCTAAATTGTAACTGTTTTCAAAAACACCCATCAATTCTTGATAACCAACAGTTTTTAAAGAGGTAAGATCTTTAAAGGGTAATAGTGATTTAGCCTCACTAACAAGACCATTGTTGATCATGATATCAACTCTAGCATTGATACGATCATACAATTCATCTCTTGGAGCTTCTAGACCGATTTTAATGATATTAAAATCTCGTTGCTGCTTAACACCGGATCGATATTGAGTAAATGTATTTCCTGTAGCTCTACAAATTCCTAAGGCGCGTATTAATCTTCTCGGGTTTTGTAAATCAACCTGATTATAGTATTCAGGATCTTTCATTTTTAGTTCTTCTTGTAAAGCTTCAATGCCATCTTCCTTATAAAGTGATTCGATCGCATCATTTATTGTATCAGGAACTTCTGGTAATTGATCTAGACCGTGTGTCACCGCTTTTTCATATAATGCACTGCCGCCTACCATGATTACTGTTTCACGTGATTTGAATAAGTTTTCTAGCAATTTAACAGCATCTCTTTCAAAATCTCCAACTGAATAGGAATCATGAATACTTAAGTTTTGAATAAAATGATGATTAGCTTCTGCGAGTTCTTCCTTAGATGGAACAGCGGTACCTATCGTCATTTCTTTAAAAAATTGCCTAGAGTCGCAGGAAATAATTTCTGTTTTATACGCTTTCGCGAAAGCAATACTTAAAGCAGTCTTTCCAACTGCGGTAGGCCCTACAATAACGATAAGATTTTTTTTAGTCATGTAGTGGATAGCCACATTTGTGACAGAATTGAGCAGCATCTTGATGCTTTTTGGCTAGACAATTTTGACAGACTTGAGTATTCACATGTCTATAATTAGGGCTTTCAGATCCAAGGTTGTCGCTTTTGCTTTTTAAATCTTGAGCATATTCAGCACTTACAATTCCCGTGGGTACTGCAATAATTCCGTAACCCATAATCATAATCAAGGTAGCTAGAAATTGACCTAAAGGCGTCTCTGGAGCGATATCACCAAAGCCTACGGTAGTCAATGTAACGATACACCAATAAATTGATTTAGGGATACTGTCAAAACCATGTTCTGGTCCTTCAACAAGGTACATTAAGGTTCCAAAGATGATTGAAACTACCATGACTGCAAATAGAAAGACCGCAATCTTGGGGCCACTAGATTTTATGGCTTTACTTAATTTATCTGCTTCACCTATATATCTAGTTACTTTTAAAATTCTAAAAACTCTTAAAAGTCTCAAAGATCTTACAGCCAGTAGCGCACTGAAACCGCCAAAGAAAAAAGTAAGATACAAAGGTATGGTCGATAAGAAATCGATAATCCCGTAAAAGCTAAAAATATACTTAGTCGGTTTATTAATTGAGATGACTCTCAAAATATACTCGATAGTGAAAAAGATGGTTACTATCCACTCTGCAGTGATAAATGTAATAGCATATTTTTCACCTAATCCAGGTATGCTCTCTAGCATTACCAGTATTAGACTTATGACAATAAGAACTAACAATATAACATCAAACCACTTTCCAGCAGGCGTGTCTGCTTCATAAATTATTTCATGAATCTTACGTTTCCAGGCAGGTGCAGATGTCGTATTATGCATTAATAATTTTTAGGATATTTTGCAGGTTGAGCTTCATTCATGATAGCATATACTTTATCAAATATATCATCTACACTAGGTTTGGAGAAATAATCGCCATCTGTACTATATGCTGGTCTGTGTGCTTTTGCAGCTAGAGCTTGAGGTTTACTGTCTAGGTATCTCCATGCATTTTGTTCATCAACAATTTTTTGTAAAATAAATGCACTAGCGCCGCCAGGTACATCCTCATCGATGACTAATAGGCGATTTGTTTTTGCAACGCTATCCTTAATTTCTTGATTTATATCAAAAGGTAGTAAAGATTGTACATCGATAATCTCTATGTCAATTCCAGCTCTTTCTAATTCAACTGCAGCTTCTTCTATAAGTCTTAAGGTTGACCCATAAGATACTACGGTAATATCTTTCCCTTCCTTAAGAATTTCTATTTGCCCAATAGGTGTTTTAAACTCACCTAAATTGACAGGTAGTTTTTCTTTAAGTCTATAACCGTTAAGACACTCTACAATTAGCGCAGGCTCATCACTCTCTAACATAGTATTGTAAAAACCAGCGGCTTGCGTCATGTTACGTGGCACTAAGACGTGAATACCTCTTACAGAGTTGATGATTCCTCCCATAGGTGAACCACTGTGCCATATTCCTTCTAGTCGGTGACCACGTGTTCTTATGATAAGTGGAGCTTTTTGTCTTCCTGCCGTTCTATATTGAACAGTAGCAAGATCATCACTCATTATTTGTAAACAATAGAGTAGGTAGTCTAAATATTGAATCTCTGCAATAGGTCGTAAGCCACGCATTGCGAGACCTATTCCTTGACCTAATATCGTCGCTTCACGTATGCCTGTGTCAGACACGCGCAGCTCACCATATTTTTCTTGCATGCCTTCCAGCCCTTGATTTACATCACCTATCTCTCCAGCATCTTCACCAAAAATCATAGTATCTGGACGAGAGGCAAAAATAGCATCAAAGTTATCTCTCATGATTAAGCGAGCATCTACTTCTTCAGAGTCATCATTATATTTTGGTACAACAGCTTCAATTTTAGTAGCTGCCTGGGCAGATTCACTATATAAATGACTGCTGTATTTATTTTGAATTTCTTGACTATAACTATTCAACCATTGGTTAAGAGCAGTGATAGCTTCACTATTTTCTTTTAACGTATAGCGCAATGTTTTACGCACTGTTTCAAGAATTTCTTTACGGATGGGCTCTTTAGTAGATTTAAGGTTTTCTATCATTGGTTTGATAAAAACACCATCTGCAGACTGGTTAGCTACATTTTCTAATAAAGGAAGTACGGCATCACGCTCTTGTACAATAGGATTGATAAAAGCAGACCATGCAGCTTTCTTTCCATCGCGTACTTGTTTTTTAATATCCTTTTCAATTGCTGATAACTCGTCATCAGTCGCAAATTCATTATCTAATAACCATTTACGGAACTGTGCATTACAATCAAAAGTACGTTCCCATTCCAGACGTTCTTCGTTCTTATAACGTTCGTGAGAACCACTGGTACTATGCCCTTGTGGCTGAGTTAATTCTTGAACATGGATCAGTACTGGTACATGTTCTTCGCGAGCAATTTTGCTTGCCTTTTCATAGGTTTCTACCAGTTCTACATAATCCCAACCTTTAACGGTCATGATTTCAAAACCAGCATCCTCATGATCACGCTGGAAACCAGCTTGTATTTTAGAAATGCTTTCTTTTGTTGTCTGATGTCTAGCATGTACAGAGATACCATATTCATCATCCCATACACTTATAACCATAGGTACTTGTAAGACACCTGCGGCATTAAAGCTTTCCCAGAAATGTCCTTCACTCGTACTTGCGTTACCTATCGTTCCCCAAGCTACTTCATTACCTTTATTTGAAAAGCCGTTATCCTCAGGAATAAAGTCATTATGTCTGTAAACCTTAGATGCTTGAGCAAGCCCCAGAAGCCTAGGCATCTGTCCAGCAGTAGGAGAGATATCTGCACTTGAGTTTTTCTGATCGATCAACCTTTTCCAGCTTCCATCTTCATTTAAACTATGTGTTGCAAAGTGTCCACCCATTTGACGACCAGCGCTCATAGGTTCTTCTTCAATATCTGTATTTGCATAAAGACCGGCAAAAAACTGTTCTATAGTTAATTCGCCTATTGCCATCATAAAAGTTTGATCACGATAATATCCACTACGGAAATCACCATTTTCAAAAGCACGTGCCCATGCTAATTGAGGAATTTCTTTTCCGTCACCAAAAATTCCAAATTTTGCTTTACCGGTAAGTACTTCACGACGTCCTAAAAGGCTACATTCACGGCTAGTTACCGCAATCTTGTAATCTTTAATCACTTCTTGTTTGAAGTCAGATTTTACTAGTTTTTGTTCTTGGATTTCTTCTGTTTGCATAGCGCTTTTTCTATAATTGCAAAGGTAATGATTAAGCAGTCGAGATGCAATAGCCTTTCTAATACCAACGCCTCGTAAACAAACCAGTAAGAGTATTTAAATCGAGTGTGAGTATAAATCTTACTCGCTGGTCATAATCGCCTTGACCTACTTCCCAGCCATTACTACTATAAATAGGTAAGTAGACTTCAAAATAATCTTGTAATAAATTTAACCTTAAACCAGAATCATAAACGCCAGCAAGTGGAGTGTTACGGTTTTTAACCACACCTACATCTGCATATGCAAATACATATTTCCAGATACTGTATGATGTATTAACCGTGCTTATAAATTGGTTTGCGTATGGTGTTTCTAGTTGTGATTTAAAACCACCTTCGGCAATGATAAGTTGTTGTGAGAAGAAACCACTTTCATCTGAGCGACCATAATAATTATAATCAAATAGGTAATCTGTAGGTCGGTCTAGTGCAAATGAGAAAAAGTTTCCATCATTTTGAGTCTCGTTATGTAAAAATGCACCGCTAAAAAATCTGATGTTTAATTGTCTATTGTCTTTAAACAGTTTTCTCCACTGTGTTCTGAAAGTCGCCTTACTAAATCTGCTAGAGACTTCAACGCCTGCGTTATAGCTAAAGTACCTCTTAAAGTTACGATCTTGATTATTATAGTTGATTGAGAAAACGTTATAATCGGGCTCATTAACTGGATTTGCAGGATCTCTATCCCTATCTACTAATACGTTTCTGAAGGTAAGAAATGATCTTTTATTGCTACGCAAATCTTTAGGTCTGAAACCTAAATTAAGCCAGGCACTCGCACGACGGTACAGTAAATCATCTGCATAAGAAAAACGATTTGCAGACACGCCATAGCGCACAAAATAAATGCTCTCATCATGTTTTTCTAAATTATGTGTATAAGATAAACCGACAGATCCAATTACTTTGTTAGAGTTCAGACCATAAATAGGTTTTAAAGTATATCTGAATGGCTTAGGTAATAATGTCCCATTTGAAAATCGTGCTCCTACAGTGACTCCATCATACACATTAAAACCTAAGTCAGGCATTAAGAAAACTTGTGCTCTTTCTGGATCTTCAATGTCTTTAAAAAGTCTGAATTCAATAGGTCTATTTTGAGCAAATCCTTTTAAAGTTTTATAGTTATCATGCATGGTAAACTCTGGTATGAGTTTTTCATAATTGAGAGAAATTCTGTTGGCACGCTTTCGCGAAAGCGTAATCACAGTATCTTCTACAACATGATCAATCCATATTTTTTCAACGATACTATCTTTATCGAGACTGTAGAGAGCTATAGGAAGATCTCGATCTGATTTGTTTTTAAGAAATACTTTTACGGAATCACCTATGTTTTTTACTCGCTTGATTTTCCAATCCATGCGAGTGTATTTTGTAATATAATCTTTAAAGAACCAGTCGATGTCTTTAGTGTTCTTACTTTCTAGAATAGTTTTAAAATCACTGACGTGAGATAATTTCAACTTATTTTTTTGATAAAACTCTTTAATCGTCTGGTCTACAGAATTATTGCCAGAATAATCTTGAAGATATTTTAAGCCTATAGCAGCTTTATTGATGATTCCTAATTGTTGATTGTACTTTACCAGTGAGTCTGATCTAGTTGTGATACTTTGATCTAGATTCAATCGAGCGGTGTTTAAGTATAAAAAGTTATACTGATCATTAAAATCTAATTGTGTGATATTGAATCCTCTTATTCCCCAAATATTACTAAGCTTACCTGCTATTTTTAAATTTGGATAATAGGTCTGGTTATATTGTTGTAATAAATAGACCATCATACCATCTTGTAGCCAGTTTTCATCTCTGGGATGTAATCTGGCACCACTTTCTAACCATTTTCTGGTCATGGCTTTAATGACTTTTATTTCATAAGTAAAGCCAGCAGGAAAAGGATTGATAAAGCTAGGTAGTGAACTTAAACCATAAACAGGATCTTCTCTATAATATCGATCTGTAATGAGCATATTAGGATATGCATATGACCCTAATTTTTCATTCAAAAATCCAGAAATACGATCAATGAATAAAGCTTTTAATTCTGGTGGTACATCACCATCTTCAATATCTGTGGTAACATTTAAATCAGGAACTCCAAAGTTTTTATAACGTTGAAGATTTTGTTCAAGGTAAAGCTCTACATGGGCTAGGTGGTTGCCTTTTAATAAGTAACTGTTTTTGTAATCTGTTAATCCAGAAGTTATAATAGGTGCATTAGTCACTATTTGATGAGAAGTAGGCAGGTGCAAGGATATAGAGTAATTTGCTAAAGCTGGATAGTAGTCGTTAATTCCTTTATGCGAGAAATATTGCCATTCACCTTGATCAAATACTGCTGGCGTGATGTACCAATAACGCAATGCATAATTGCCTGTACTACTTTTACCATAGCCTGTAAAGTCATCTTCTGGTATTACTATATCATATTGCCAAACAATTATTTTAGATGCGCCTGGTAATAAAGGCTCATTAAGTATTAACTCGATAATATCAACTTGATGAGGTAGCCTTTTTATTGTAAAGTCTAAATTTGCTGTGGAAGATTTAAAGACCGTTTTACCACGATCATCTTCTGGAGCAAATTGAAATTTATTTTTAAAATCCTCAGCAAATCGATTGGCTAGCGGTGTATCTTTAGAACTGAAAGCATGTGCCCAATCCAGCATTACTATTTTATCCCAACTCACATCACTGTCGTTTTTTACAATCATAGAGTCTTTGATATGCAAAACATCAGACTCTGATTCTAAGGTAGCGATCATATGGTGTGAGTGCTGTGCTTGTGAAATACAAGACAACATCAAAAGCAAAACAAACGTAAGTTTTCTCAAATCGTTATGGTATTTGCTTTGGTAGGTTAGCAGTGTACAGAATATTAACGAATAAAATACGAGATTAGTTTTAAGTTTTAGAAGTTAGGACTTAAATCATACTTCTGATAAAACTCATTGATAATAGCAACAGCCTCATCTGATGTGTCCACAACATGTAGTAAATCGATGTCTTCAGGACTAATAGTAAAGAACTTCTTATCTAGTGTGCCTTTAATCCAATCTAGTAATCCACTCCAGAATTCAGTTCCTACTAGAATGATAGGGAACTTACCAATCTTATTAGTTTGAATTAAGGTAATTGCTTCAAACAATTCATCCAAGGTGCCGAATCCACCAGGCATTACTACAAAACCTTGAGAATATTTTACAAACATTACTTTTCTTGCAAAAAAGTAGTCAAAATCTAAACTCTTATCGTGATCGATATATGGGTTATCATGCTGTTCAAATGGCAATGCTATATTTAAACCTACAGATGTACCACCATTAAGGTGCGCACCTTTATTACCTGCTTCCATAATACCAGGTCCACCACCGGTGATAACACCATAGCCATTATCTACAATTTTACCAGCAATTTCTGTCGCTAGTTGATAGTATTTATTATCTGGTTTTAATCGTGCGCTACCAAAAATAGATACACATGGACCGATACGACTCATGCGCTCAAATCCCATTACAAATTCAGATAATATTTTAAAAGTAGCCCAACTGTCGTTAGTCTTCTTTTCATTCCATCCTTTTTCTCTAGCTTCTTTTCTCATAATATTTTTAATTTCTTATATCATACTAGCTTTTGCAGCATGACAATTGTTACGTTATTACATCATGTCTCTAACTAGCACAGACATATATTTTAAATTTTTAAAACTCATTACATCCCTAACTCTTTCTTTAAGAATCGTGCAGTATGACTTGTTTTGTGTTTTGCGACCTTTTCTGGTGTTCCGGTAGCGAGAATTTCTCCACCACCACGTCCACCTTCTGGACCTACATCTATAATATGATCTGCAATTTTAATCACATCCATGTTATGCTCAATAATTAGTACCGTATTACCTTTCTCGACTAGTTTATTAAGAACTAGCAATAATACTCTAATATCTTCAAAATGCAATCCTGTAGTAGGTTCATCTAGTATATAAAAAGTATTACCAGTATCTCTTTTAGATAATTCACTGGCAAGTTTAATACGTTGCGCTTCTCCACCAGATAGAGTAGTGGATTGCTGTCCTAGCGTGACATATCCTAGACCTACATCTTTTATCGTTTTTAATTTGCGATAAATTTTAGGAATAGGTTCAAAGAAGTCTGTTGCTTCATTAATAGTCATATTAAGAACATCACTTATTGATTTTCCTTTATAACGTATTTCTAGTGTTTCCCTATTGAATCGTTTTCCCTGACAGGTCTCACAAGTGACATAAACATCCGGTAAAAAATTCATTTCTATCACACGCAATCCACCACCTTTACAGGTCTCACAACGTCCACCCACTACATTAAAGCTAAATCTACCTGGCTTATAACCACGTATCAATGCTTCTGGAGTTTTAGCAAATAGACTTCTTATCTCGTCAAAGGTTTTAGTATAGGTTGCTGGATTGGAACGTGGTGTTCTTCCTATAGGACTTTGGTTAATGTCAATTACTTTATCTACTGCATCTAGATTTTTAATGCTTTTATAAGGTTTAGGTATTTTTACTCCATTAAAAAAATGAGCATTCATGATAGGGTAGAGCGTCTCATTAATCATGGTTGATTTACCGCTACCAGATACTCCAGTCACGACAATCATTTTACCTAGTGGCAAATCGATGGAAACATTCTTAAGGTTATTACCGGTGCAACCTTTAAGCGATATTTTCTCACCGTTTCCTTTACGTCTTGTTTTAGGGACTTCAATTTCTAGCTTACCATTCATATACTGAGCGGTAAGTGTATCATGATTAAGTATTTCTGCCGGTGTACCTTTTGAAATGATTTCTCCACCATATTTTCCTGCCCGTGGACCTATGTCTATAACATAGTCTGCACGCTCAATCATATCTTTATCATGTTCTACAACTACCACACTGTTACCAGTGTTCCTTAAAGACTCTAGAGAATTAATTAATTTCTCATTATCTCGTTGATGTAGTCCAATACTAGGTTCATCAAGTATATATAAAACACCTACTAATTGTGAACCTATTTGAGTAGCAAGTCTTATTCTTTGTGCCTCGCCACCTGAAAGTGATTTGGCACTACGATTTAGCGATAGATAGTCCAGTCCTACATCTAGCAGAAACTGCAATCTAACACGTATTTCTTTTAAGAGCTCTGTGGCTATCTGTTCTTGCTTTCGCGAAAGCGTGCTTCCCAAACCATCGAACCATTCTACCAGTTCTGCGATGTCCATATTTGCTAACTGCGCGATGTTCATTTCATTAACCTTGAAATAGAGCGATTCTTTGCGCAATCGTGCTCCTTCACAAGATGGACAGTCTATATGATCCATAAACTCTTTTGCCCAACGTTGTAGAGAGGTACTATCATTATTTGTAAAAGTCTGATCTATAAAGTTTGCAATACCTTCAAAATCTATTTTGTACTTACGTTTTACACCTAGGTCTTTAGAATTAACTTCCAAAGACTCATTACCACCATAAAGAATCATTTGAATAGCCTCTTCTGGAATTTTATTTATGGGATCAGTAAGTTTAAAATTAAACTTTTGAGCGATTAGATCCAGCTGCTTAAAAATCCAATCCTTCTTCATGGTAGGATAAGGCGCGAGACCACCTTTAGAGATTGAAATGCTGTGGTCTGGTAATATTTTATCTGGATTTACCTGGTATAATTTCCCGATACCATTACACTTTGGACAGGCACCTTTAGGTGAGTTAAATGAGAAGTTATTAGGTTCAGGTTCTGGATAAGAGATGCCTGTTTCTGGACACATTAATGTTCTAGAGAAATAACGTCCTTCTTTATCGCCAGCTTTAACCAGCATAAGAATATCGTTCCCGTGATACATTGCTGTATTTATGGAAGCATCTAATCTTTTAATATCTTCTTCACTATCGCCAGGTACAATACGATCTATAACTATTTCAATATCGTGTGTTTTATAACGGTCTAGTTTCATCCCTTTTTGAATGTCTAGAATGACACCATCTACACGTACTTTTACAAAACCTTGTTTTGCAATAGATTCAAACAGCTCGCGATAATGTCCTTTTCTTGAGTTAATGACTGGCGCAAGAATGTTGATGCGGTCTCCTTTATATTCATCAATAATAAGGTCCCTTATTTGCTCGTCGCTATAGCTTACCATCTTCTTACCTGTGTTATAAGAATAAGCATCACTGGCTCTTGCAAAAAGAAGTCTCAAAAAGTCATAAATCTCTGTAATCGTTCCTACTGTACTACGCGGACTTTTACTGGTCGTTTTTTGTTCGATAGCGATTACTGGAGAAAGGCCATCTATTTTATCTACATCTGGACGTTCTAATCCACCTAAAAACTGGCGTGCATAAGCACTGAATGTTTCTATATAACGACGCTGACCTTCAGCATATATAGTATCAAATGCTAGCGATGATTTACCTGAACCAGATAAACCAGTGATCACCACTAATTGCTCACGTGGTATATCAATATCGATATTCTTAAGATTGTGTGCTCTTGCACCTTTTACTTCAATAAATTCTTGAGGTCTCGCCATAGTTTTTTGCAATCTTGCGAAGTTACTTAAAGCGCTTTAATATAGAGTTTAAAGTCTACTTAAAGTTATGTGATAATGTTTATAGGATTGTTACGTTGATTAACTTATTTAACGTACTGTTCATCCTTTTTATGTTAATTGATTTATACGGTTAAACAGATAAAATGGAAAGTGGTCTAAAAAACAATTTTTTAAAAACCAAAGGAGAATTAAACACGTCTATAATATCTATTAATCTTTAAAATACGCTTTTATGAAGCATTTATACCAAACCCAAAATGACCAATTCTCTGTCGCTTATTTCCTTTTAAGAACAATTCTAGGTGCATATTTAATCTATCATGCTAGTTTGAATCTTTTTGATTTTGATGCTTTTTACCTAGATAGTATTAATTATTCTGATAAGACTGGTTTTCAAAATTTACTAGGAATAGTATCCCCATTTCTACCATTTGTTGAGCTGTTTATAGGTGTCCTTATCTTAACCGGTTTATATACGTCAGTATGTTTGCGCTGGTCTATTATTTTAGGGATTCTGGTAACTATTTTTCTTCATATAAGTGGAGATTATCAAGCGGCGCTATGGCATACCTACTTAATTGTCGCTAAAGTTATATTAGTCAGTAATCTATATTACAATAGATTATCTGTAGACTATTATCAACTTTGGCAAGTATATAATGAGACAGAATCTGAAGATGTAGAAGAGTACATCAAATATGAGACTATTGAATAAATAAAAAATAATAACTTGTAAAACATAGTATTCTTTCCATAATGTAAAGTATATTTGTCAGTATTATAAAATAACTTTACAATATGAAAAATTCTGTTTTAAAAAGATTTTGCGAGTTAGAAAAAAAAGGTGGTGCATTTCCATTATTACCAGCTTCATTTTTATGGATAGGTATAGGAGTATGTATTCTTTCTATTCTTACAATGACAATAGTAGCCTTACAGGCAGGTGATCATGTTCTTTTTTTTAAGGAATTGTGTATGCATTTTATTTTAGTTGGTCTTTTTATAATGACACTAGCTAAAGATAAAAATGAAGATGAACGCATTAAAAGATTAAGGTATCGAGCGTTTGCTTTTGCATTTGTATTAGGGACATTCACACTATTGATGATGAGAATAGTAGTCGTTACAATTAATAGTATCAAAGATGAGTTACCACAGCAATGGGAATATAATCAGAGTTTTTTCTTTATTATCTCTTCATATCTGTTTTATTATCTAATGTACTTTCAGATTTTTAAAAAGCAGTTGTAATGAAGAATACAGTTCATGTACAACGTGCGATCCATCAGATGAATCAAACAGAATTAGCTCAAGCTATTGGTGTATCTAGACAAACGATAAGTTCTATTGAGAAAAATAGATATGTACCATCAACCGTACTAGCTCTCAAAATGGCTAGACTTTTTAAAGTACCTGTTGAAGATATTTTTATTCTTGAAGAAAGTGATGAGTGATTATTTCATCACTTTCACATTAGTAACGGGTATTTCTATACCATACAGGCTACGTGTAGTTGGTAAAGGAAAACCACCATCCGTCATTTTCCAATCGCTCCATTTTGCCTCGATACCATCAAAAGGAATAATACTTACCCACATTTTAAAAGCTATAGGAACATTGTTCTCATCAACTTCCCATAGGTAAACGTCACCAGGAGTTGATCCACCAGAATTATAACGTACGAGTAGTTTTCTTTTCCCATCTTCTTTAATGAGCTCGCGCTCTGTGCCAATATCAAAAATTTTATATGGCGCAACAACCCAAAAACTATCATTATTAAAGTTTTTTGAAGCATAGGCAATGGCATCTTCTAATTCTTTACCACTCAGTTTTTGATCACCTTTCCATGCAAAACTTATTTGTGGATATTGAGTTGCATAAGCAACTTTATAGTCTTCCCAGTAAACATCTACAGCATTTTGCTGGACTTTCCATACATATTTATTGACACCTCTAAAAGTCCAATGAATTTCTTTTACTTGCGTAAATTCTTTATTGTTAATCGACTCAAGGATAGCATATCCTAGCTCATCTGCCGCAGCACCTTTTTCTCCTTGCGGTACATCGTCATTAAAAACTATTTTTAAAACGATAAAAACGACTAAAAGTAACGCAAGTATCCCTAGAACGATTTTTAATAAAATTCTTCCGATTTTTTTCAAAGCTGAATGTTTTTGTGCAATTTCGGGTCAAAGATAATGGACATAATAATATAACAAATGAAATTACTAGGAATAGGCTCAAGAATTAATCATGACTCATATGGTTTTGGTGTCGTTACTAATGTTACTGCAAAACATTATTGGGTTACTTTTCAAAAAGACGGATTAGAGACATTAGATCTGGATGAAGAATTTGAGGTTATTGAGGCCTGTGAGGATGACGTGGATACGGTAAGTTTTTATGACGTAGAGAAAAGCTTAAGAGAGATATTAGAACGATTCTCTGACGTGACGCAAATCGTTCCTCTTGCAGATAAGTATAAGAATGGTACTATGGTGCTCAAACCAGCAGATTCTAACCTGTCTGTAAAAGAAATACCTATTAACACTTTCTGGCATAAAATTGTCATGCTGCGAGATAGACTACGTGTTATGGAACAAAAGATCAATAGCTCAGATCTAGATGATCAGGCTAAAGTTGATTTACAACAGTACATTACAAGGATATATGGTAGCTTAACGACATTTAACGTATTATTTGCTAGTAAAGAACAGCAGTTTAAAGGTAGTGGTAAATAGTTTATGGAATAGCATCTTCAACTTTGAGCTGATGAATACTGCGGTAAAATATTTTCAAATAAAAATCCAGCTCTTAGAGCTGGATTTTTTTTACATCACTACTTAAAGTAGGTAAGTAGAAGGCCTATTGATTGTTAGGAAACTTCTTTTTATAATCTTCAATAGATTGTTTAACGATTTCCATCGCCTTATCACGACCTTGAAACTCTTCAACCTCTACAGTTTTATTTTCTAATTTTTTATAATCTTGGAAGAAATTACGCATTTCTTTTTTCCAGAATTCTGGTAATTCACTTACATCATTAAAGTGAGCAACAGACATATCGTTTGCAGCAACAGCGATAATTTTATCGTCCATCTCGCCACCATCTAACATTTGCATTACACCTATAACCTTAGCCTCTACCAGACACATAGGTACAATCTCAATTTGAGATAATACTAAAATATCTAGTGGATCTTCATCATCACAATATGTTTGTGGAATGAAGCCATAGTTGGTTGGGTAATACATAGAAGAATAGATAACTCTATCCAGTATCAACATACCAGAATCTTTATCTAATTCATATTTTGCTCTTGTATTCTTAGGGATTTCAATAATTCCCATTACTTTCTCTGGCGCATCTTCGCCATAACTTACATCATGCCATGGATGTTGTCTCATAGTTCTCTGTTTTTCAAGGCTGCAAAAGTAGTATGGTTTACGCTTTCGCGAAAGCATTTTCTGATTAACTTATCGGTAAAAGTGGTCAGTTTACACCTAAAACAGATTTTTTTACCCTTTTCTAAACTTTAAACCCATGTTAAATTGAATCTTTAAGGAAGGAAATGCCATTTTTCACGACTATCTTTAACCTATGATGCAAGAAAGAGCAGGTTATAAATTTGAACTTTTTAACCCTAAAGATGTTGATCCATTTGATAAACTATTTGGGATTTTTAAAGAACTCATTACACACACTTCAGGTGATTTTGATGAGGCTATCGATTGGCTTCGTGAACTTGATAAAGAATATCAACTTACCACACCAGACTATACGATTGAAGATTTTATCAATGATTTACTAGAACGCGGTTTTATAAAGCAAGAAATAGATCCCAATGCTGGCGGCGATGGAAGTGGTGATGATGAAAACCCAGCTGGTTTTACGATTACTGCAAAGACAGAACAGCTATTACGCAAGCATGCCCTAGAACAAATCTTTGGTAACATGCGTAAAGGAAATAGTGGTAATCATAAAACAGGTAAACTTGGCCAAGGTGATGAACACAGTGGAGATTACAGAGCTTATCGTTTTGGTGATGGACTGGACCGTATTTCTATGACAGAGAGTTTGCGCAATGCGCATATCAATCATGGTATGGGAAACTTTAACCTGACTGAAGATGATTTAGTCGTAGAAGATACACAGTTTAAAGCCCAAATGTCTACGGTGTTAATGATAGACATCTCGCACTCCATGATTTTGTATGGAGAAGATCGTATCACACCTGCTAAAAAAGTAGCAATGGCACTCGCAGAGTTAATAACGACTCGTTATCCTAAAGACACTTTAGATATTATCGTTTTCGGTAACGATGCCTGGCCCATAAAAATTGCCGATTTGCCTTACCTCAAAGTAGGACCTTATCATACTAATACGGTCGCTGGTTTACAACTTGCCATGGATATACTGCGTCGCAAGCGTAATACCAATAAACAAATCTTTATGATTACTGACGGGAAACCGAGTTGTTTGCGATTAAAAGATGGGCGTTATTATAAAAACAGTAATGGACTTGATGAATACATCGTAGAGAAGTGTTACACCATGGCAGCACAAGCAAGAAGATTGCACATTCCCATAACCACATTTATGATAGCCAACGATCCTTATTTACAACGATTTGTAGATGAGTTTACTGAGGCTAATCAAGGAAAAGCATTTTTCACAGGACTGCAAGGTCTAGGGGAAATGATCTTTACAGATTATGAAGCAAATAGAAAGAAACGTTTGAAGTGATAGAATAATATAAATGTCAGACTGAGCTTGTAAAAGTTAAATTGAAAATCCAATCAAGACTCTCAAACCCATAAAATGAAAAACTACGATAAAGAAAAATATAAGATCTGGAACTGGAAACATCCTATGATGTTACATTGGATTATTAATCCTGGAGTAGCAGTTTCTGAATTTGTAGGTGTTGTCACTCCTAAGGTTCTGTTTATAGAGAAGGATAATAGCAAAGGACTTGCTGAGCGTACTTATATACCATGTCCACATTGCGATACCATACATTCTGGATTAAAATGGTCTAAGCAAAATAATACTCATAATAAAAACTGGTATGGTTACCATTGTGATAATTGCCAGGAAACAATCCCGCCATTGCGCAATTGGTTTTCGGCATTAGTTTTTGGAGCTTTAAAGCCGTTCAATAAAAACAATAGAGAAAGATGGAAGGCAGCGCAGCCCGCGCGATTTGAGAATTTGAATATGACGTTTGAAGCAAAAAAAATAACGATTAAAAAGGGATTAAAAATAAGTCTGTTTTTTGGAGGATTTATGTTTGTCTTTATGACGTTATACTACTGGCTCTTAGGAGAATCTTTGAGTACTAACCTCATCATTATGAATGCTGTACTATGGTTGATTGGTGGACTTTGTTTTGGTTTTATAATGAGAGCCTTTGCAAACCGACAAATAGAAAAATCTATTAAGAGTAGACAGGGGAAATTAGAGGCTGACTCATAAATAAGTCAATAATAAACATATAGTTAACACTTTAAAAATGAGTCTGTAATTTTTACAAATGAGATTAAAAACTCGAAAATTTAAGACTCACATAACAATAAAAGATGAACATAGAAAAAATAAACACCTTAGGTCAACTTAAAAAATCAGGATGGGAATCGAGACCTATAAAAGATGAACTAAGAGATAACCTGAGAGAAAATATCAAAAATGGAGTCGATTCTTTTACAGGGATTCATGGTTATGAAAATACCGTAATTCCAGAATTAGAGCGAGCGATTTTATCAAGACATAATATCAACTTACTAGGATTGCGTGGTCAGGCAAAAACCCGACTAGCACGATTAATGACAGGTTTGCTGGATGAGTATATTCCATATATATCAGATAGTGAGATACATGACGATCCATTAGCACCATTATCCAGGACTGCCATTGAGTTGATAGAAAAACATGGTGACAAAACACCCATCTCGTGGTTGCATAGAGATGATCGTTTTTATGAAAAACTAGCAACACCAGATGTTACCGTGGCAGATTTAATAGGTGATATAGATCCTATAAAAGCAGCAAACCTTAAACTAAGCTATGCAGACGACCGAGTGATCCACTATGGAATGATACCACGTGCCAATCGATGCATTTTTGTAATTAATGAATTGCCAGATCTACAAGCACGTATTCAAGTAGCATTATTCAATATTCTGCAAGAAGGCGATATTCAAATACGTGGTTTTAAGTTGAGGTTAGAACTCGATATGCAATTTCTATTCACGGCAAATCCTGAGGATTATACCAATCGAGGTAGTATCGTTACACCGCTTAAAGATCGTATAGGTTCACAAATTTTAACGCACTATCCAGAAACCATAGAAATCGCCAAAACGATTACACAACAAGAAGCTCGTAAAGATGAACGTACTGAAAATACAGTAGCAGTTCCAGAACTAGCAAAAGACTTGCTAGAGCAAATAAGCTTTTGTGCACGTGATAGTGAATATGTAGATGAAAAGAGTGGTGTAAGTGCACGTATGAGCATCACTGCTTATGAAAACTTATTGAGTACTGCAGAACGTCGTGCACTGATGAATGGAGACGATTCGACCACATTACGCTTCTCAGACTTCACTGGTGTCATTCCTTCTATTACTGGTAAAATAGAGTTGGTCTATGAAGGAGAGCAAGAAGGTGCTGCCTTTGTTGCAAATGAATTAATAGGAGATGCGACAAAGAAATTGTTCCCAGAATATTTTCCTGAAATTAAGAAACTTCAAAAACCGGATGAAGAAACGCCTTATGACAAGCTACTAGAATGGTTTTTTAATAATGATGGCTTAGAATTACTTGATGAACTCAATGATGCAGATTATAAAGCACTATTAGATCAGGTAACGCCATTAACAGACCTAGTGGAAAAATACCAGCCAGAATTCCCTATGGAAGATCGTTATTTCTTGAAAGAATTTATTTTATGGTCTTTAGTAGAGTTTGATAAATTGAGTAAAAAACGATTTACTGAAGGATATCAATTTAATGATTTATACAGTAATTTTATCAAAGGGATTTAAAATAAACACTTTTGAAAAGATTACTATTATTCATCATACCGTTATTTCTGTGGAGTTGTGCTGATGAAGCGCAACTTCAAGAAATGACAGAAAAAGAGCGACTTAAGGCAGAAGAACTAGCTAATATTATTCAAGATGCTTATAACCATGACAAGGCAGCTGTTTTATCTGATTATTTTGATGCTATTGAATTCTCAAAAAGGGTAAGAATACCTGAATTGCGACCAGGTGAAAAACCACCTCAAATTGTATTGAACATTATTCACCAGATGTTTGAAACATTTAATAATAATTTATTTGAACATCTTGCTGTAAATGCTTCAAAATTAAATTTGTTACACATTCATAAAAAAGATGATGTCATAAGGCTTACTTACATTCTGGAGAATGAAGAATCTTTCTATAATTATTTAGTTTTCTATATTTCTCCTAATAGTCAAAAGGAATTTGAAATAGCAAACATATATAGCGTTTATGATGGATTAAGTCTAGGTCAAAACGTAAATCAATTTGCCAGTAGATATGGATCTAATTCTATGATTTTTTTAAATGGCCTAATGGAGGCAAATAATATCTATCTAGAAGCAGAGTCGTACATGAATCAAGGTGACTTCAAAAAAGCATATCAATTATTGGACTCCATCGATGATAAACATAAGAATGTTCAAAAATATGCCGCCTCTAGGTTAAGATTGTCTGAGTATGTTGATAATGATACTTATAAGAAAGAGCTTCAAAATATGCAATCCATTTCACCTAATCGACAAAGTAAACTATTATATCAATGTATTATTGATGGACTGGATAATGAAGATGAAGAACGATATATAGAATGTTTTATTGAACTAGAAAACCTGCTTTTTGAAACTTAAGCTTCTAATTTTGTAATCAACTCCTCAATAATTCCAGTAAACTCATTATTCTTTTCGGCTTTTCTTTTTGCTTTTTTAGCCATTTTAAGAGCTTTTCTATTTTCACCATTTTTAGCGAGTAAGTGCGCATAGGTTTCTAGGTTAGAAGTAAACTCTTCAAGCTCTATTGAGCGTTGAATTAAAATAAGTGCGCAAGCTATATCTTGTGGATCAGTAAGTTTTTGATAAATTTTCCAAGATAATGCATTGAGTTGGTGCGCATCATACCAGATGGTCTCTAGATTTTCTACTGTAAGTTTAGGGTTTGCACCTGCAATTAATTCATGTTTTGAAGGTTTGCCACGGTAGGCAAGTAGGTTTCCTTCAATAGTCATGTCGTCATGTCTTTCTATCATATCAACCATATCTTCACGTTTAACGGCGCTACCTGTACGACCTAGCACACGCCCGTTTTTAATAAAAAAGTAGGCAGGAATCGAATTCACTTTTAAAATATCGTCGGCAATATTACTGTCGGTATCCATAAAGTATACTGTGGTATCCACGGTTTCATCCTCATCAATGTCTTGCATGATAGGTTTCATGTAACGACATGGACCACACCAAGACGCTGTAAAGTATAAAACCTTAAGCTGGTTGTCCTCTAGCATTACAGTTTCTTCCATACTTTCATCAGTGACCCAGTTTTGGGCTAGAGTTGGAATGGTTATAACAAGTGCAAAAAAGCTTAAAAGTATCTGTCGCATATCGGATTGTTTGATATAATAGGAACTAATTTTATGCCATCTTTATTGTGGCGATAGGATTGTTTGAATTACGCTTTCGCGAAAGCGTAACAAATATAACTGCTATACCTCACAATTTAATAATAGAAAAACCATTTACATAGTTATAGAAAAAATGAATAATAGAAAAGAGCAACTCGCAGCACTGGATAGGTTATTAACTATAATGGATGAACTGAGAGAAGGTTGTCCATGGGACCGTAAGCAAACGCTAGAATCTTTACGTCATTTAACCATTGAAGAAACCTATGAGTTAGGTGATGCAATTTTAGACAATGATAGAGTAGAGATTCCTAAAGAGTTGGGCGATTTACTATTGCATATTGTCTTTTACTCTAAAATAGGATCAGAGACTGATGAGTGGGATATAGGTACTGTGGCAAATGGTATTTGTGATAAATTAATCTCTAGACATCCACACATCTATGCAGATGTTGAGGTAGCAGATGAAGAAGAGGTAAAGAAAAACTGGGAAGCTCTTAAACTTAAAGAAGGAAAAAGCAGTGTTCTAGAAGGTGTGCCTAAATCCTTGCCAGCACTGGTTAAAAGCTCTCGTATCCAAGATAAAGTAGCAGGTGTTGGTTTTGACTGGGAAAAACCAGAACAGGTAAAAGAAAAGCTAGACGAAGAACTAGATGAATTGCAAGTTGAGGTTGATAAAGGAGATCAAGATAAGATTGAAGCCGAATTTGGTGACGTACTATTTTCACTTGTGAATTTTGGAAAACATCTAGGAGTCAATCCCGAAGATGCCTTAGAGAGAACCAATAAGAAATTCATAAAACGCTTTCAGTATTTAGAAACCAAGGCCAAAGAAATAGGGAAGCAACTAAATGATATGACACTTGCAGAGATGGATGTGTACTGGAATGAAGCTAAGAAGATGTGATATAAAAAAGCCAACTTTTGATAAGTTGGCTTTTTAAATATATATATGTTTTGTGTCTTTATTTGGCAGTTACATAGAAGGCATGTATAACTCCTGGAACAAAAAATATTAGGGTAAGAATTAAATTTATTATAAAATCTTTACCTATTCCTTTATTCATTGCGACACCTACTGGTGGAATAAAAATGTTTAAAATAATGGTTAGAATACTCATGATTGATGTTTTTGATTTACTCAAAGTTATATCAATTTTTAACTTTTTTTCTTAAAAATTATTGAATTGATAATATATTAACTTGTTTGATGTGTTTACGTAATAAGACTTATTGAATGTATTATCGTTGTTTTATAGAACGATTATATCTATATTTTTCTATTTTAGTTGTTGTAAACTACACATATGAAACATTTTATACTTTTTTGTTTTTTCAATACAAGCTTATTCTTAAGTGCTCAAATAGTTATAAATCCCAATCCAGTTGATATTAATTCTGGGATTCTTACCATTACTTATGGATCACAAGGTGATTATTCATTATTTGATCCTATGGGAGATCCTAATTTACTTCTTTATACAGGACTTCAAACAGATGCTGATCCGTTAACATGGGATTATCACGATGACTTTAGTGATACCAATACATTTGTGGTTTTTAATTTTGACACTACCTTAAATGCATATGTTGCACAAATTGATGTGGCTGGTAGAATGTATCAAGAAGAACCTAGTTTAAACGTGGTGAACTTACCAGCTAATACTGTTGTAAATGATTGGTACTTTATTATCGCCACGACTGATCTATCTAGACAAAGCGCAGATTTAAAAGGATCTGATTATGGATGGCAAGCGGCTACATTAAGTAATAAGATTGCCAATAAGGATTTAGGTGTTAAAGCTGTAAAAAACGTATTGCTTTTTAGTAAGAAAGAATTTTATGAGATTGAATTGTATGACCTTACTGGTCGTTTAGTGTTGAAAATCAATAGAAGAATGGAAGAAGACTATCTCGAGATTTTAACGATGCAACCTAAAACATTTTATATTATTAAAATTAGTGGATTACAAGGTCAGCAAGTATTTAAACATTACTTTTTATAAAACTCGGTTTTTTTGTCTAGTAATATAAAAGGCATGAATAATACCTGGTATAAAGAAGAATAAAGTCAATAAAATACTAATTGCAAAATCGTTATGAACTCCTCTTTTCATAAATACACTTACAGGTGGAGCTAGAACGTTAAGAATTATAGTCAGAGTACTCATTGCTTTTTCCTACAAAAGTATAGTGAACATATTTCCTTTCGTGTTAAAATTGATATAAAATAAATTTATTAAGTTGACAGGTATGATTAACTCGCTTAATAGTGCATTTTTACGTAGGATTTTATCATTACAAAGTTTTTTGTGTTCGTTGACATACCCTTTATTAATAGTTTACTCCTTATTCCATGTTGAAATATTTAAAAAGTTTAGACCTATTTGCTGAGGAACGTTATTTCTTATTGAAAGAGAAACAGCAATCGTCTGGCTACTTTTTTTTAGCTAGTATGATTATAATGATTGGTTTAGTTATTCTCATTTATTGGGATTGGGAATCTATAGATTTCTTTAAAATCATATTGATTTGGGTAGGTATTCAATCCTCATTCATGATTTATCAAAAATTGAATTATGAAGAACCTCGTGATATCGATGCCTTTATACCCATAAATAATGTGTCTTTAAGTTGGTATGATAAATCGAAAAATATTTTCTGGATTGCAGTTTCAACATGTTTCATTGGTTTTTTCGTTTATAATGCAATTCAAGCCTGGATAAGTGAAGATTTTAACCCTTTTGAAGGTCTTTATTATCTATTACCATTTATAGTAATAGCGGTTAATGCTTTTACACCACCTATACCATCGATACAAATATATTTTCAAGGGGCTCATTTAAAATTTGTGATGAATTCAGTCATTTACTATGAGTCTAAAACTGATTTTCAAGAAATACGATTGAGTAAAGAAATGATTAGTATGAAATCAATACATGGTAAGGTAGATCGACTTTATCAATATAATTGGAATGATGATCAATTAGAGCAACTCAAAAGCTTTATAAATAAAAAAGCACCTCATATAGAAGTGCTTATTATAGATTGATATTTTTGAAATTATATACCAGTAAAGGTAGCTGGTGTTATGGCTTTCATTTCACTTTTAATAGTTTCACTTACGTCTAGGCCATCGATAAATCTAGCAATACTATCACCTGTGATTTTCTCATTAGTACGTGTTAATTCTTTTAAGGCTTCATAAGGATTTGGATAAGCCTCACGTCTCAATATCGTCTGAATCGCTTCTGCAACTACTGCCCAATTATTCTCTAAATCTTGAGCAATCTTAGCTTCATTAAGAAGTAGTTTTCCTAAACCTTTCATTGTTGCCTTAATAGCAATAATGGTATGTGCAAATGGTACACCTACGTTACGTAATACAGTTGAATCTGTTAGATCACGTTGCAATCTAGAGATAGGTAACTTTGCAGCAAGATGCTCAAAAATAGCATTTGCGAGACCTAGGTTTCCTTCACTATTTTCAAAGTCGATAGGGTTTACTTTGTGAGGCATGGCGCTAGAACCGACTTCACCTTTCTTAATTTTTTGCTTGAAGTAGTCCATGGAGATATAAGTCCATATATCTCTGTCTAAGTCTATTATAATAGTATTGATGCGTTTTAAAGTATCGAATAGAGAAGCCATGTGGTCATAGTGCTCTATTTGAGTAGTTGGAAAACTGTGCGTTAAACCAAGTCTGCTTTCTACAAAATCTTCACCAAAATTTCTCCAATCTACTTGTGGAAAAGCAACATGATGTGCATTGTAGTTTCCTGTCGCACCGCCAAATTTTGCTGCATGTTGTACTTTATCGAGCATGTTTAATTGCTCATCTAGTCGTACTGCAAATACATAGAATTCTTTTCCTAATCGAGTAGGAGAAGCTGGCTGTCCGTGTGTGCGAGCTAGCATAGGAATATTTGCCCAATCTGCAGAAAGCTTTTCCAAGGTTTCTTTTAGTGCTTCTATTTCTGGTCGGTAAATTTCTTCTACAGCATCTTTTATGGAAAGTGGTATGGCTGTATTATTAATATCTTGTGAAGTCAGTCCAAAATGGATGAATTCTTTGTGAGCTTGTAAACCTAGTTTGTCGAACTGTTCTTTAATAAAATACTCTACGGCTTTTACATCGTGGTTGGTGACTTTCTCGATGTCTTTAATGGCTTGTGCATCTTCATCTGTAAAGTTGCGGTACAAGTTTCTTAACTGCTCTTGAGTATCTTCAGAAAATGGTTGGAGTTGTTGGATTCCGCTTTCGCTTAAAGCGATAAAATATTCAATCTCAACCAAGACACGATAACGTATCAAAGCAGATTCTGAAAAGAAAGGAGCAAGTGTGTCGACTTTTGAACGGTAACGACCGTCTATAGGAGAAATAGCTTGTAAAGCAGTAGGCATAAGTTCTATCTTTAATAGCGTGCTAAATTACAATTTTAAAAGCTGATTTATCTCTAATTAGGAATCTAATTTTGCAATGATACGTCTGGCGCTAGACTTGAAACCATTGCCGTAATTTTCGTCTAGTTTTTGAAGTAAAATAGGTTTAAGCTCTGGATAAATCCAGTCAAATTCTTTTCCAAATTCAAATAGAGAATACACCGCATAAGCCATGTTTGCGGTCTTGTCTGTAGTGATTAATACCTGAAAACAACCTTCTACCATTTGTTCACGTATGGTTTGAGTCAACAGAGATTTTACTATGCTTTCTTTTTTACTATAGAACTTTTTAGAAAGTATGCTTGATATTTTACAAAGCGCTCGCATACCCGAAGAGTTGATGGGCATTTCATATAATGCTCCTATTTCTTTGAGATAGGGATAACAAGATTTTTCGTGAAGTAAAAATGATTGCTCCAGCGACCAGCAGGCTTGATGAGAAACGCCGCTTTCAGGTTTACATAAGTTGATTAGTTCTGATAGTAAATTACTTTCTACTGCAGCGATACCTAATCTTACGCGCTCGTCTTTATAGGCTTTGAGGTTTTGAAGTTCTGTTTTGAGTTGGTTTGCGGTCAAGCTATTCTTCTTTATTTTTTTCAAACATAACAGTTGCGATCTCATTTTCCATTCCCATCATATAATGACCACCGGTTATAATATGATAGATGCGATTGTCTTTTAAAATCATGATAGCCGGGCATTTCCAATCTACTGCAATTTCCCAATCTTTACGAAGGTCTTTTTTAACTTGCATGAGTTGATCATAAATGGACTGTGCAATAGAGTCATTTTTAAAAATATACTCAATCACTCTTCCACGAGGTCTAAAGTTTCCTCGCATTTTTAATTTACTATTTAAAAAGATGGCATTTCTACCTGAAACAGATTTATCTAACTTTTTGAGTCGTTTTCTAATCTTGTCAAAAGCTGTATTTGATTTATCTTTAAAATAAGAGAATCCATTTTGAGTATTCTTATACCAGTAACTAGAATCAACTGTTACTTCATATTGATACTTAGAATTCTCTAATTTAATTTGATAAATGTCCATATGAGAAGTGGTATCCAGAAAAATTATTTCAGGAACTTTTTCTTCTTCTATTATAGGTTCTTTTTTTTGAATTGTAGAGTCGATAGTTTCTTCAATTATTAAAGCTTCTTTTTTCAACTTGTTACAAGCTGTAAATAAAATGATTGATAATAAAAGGAGAATGTATTTCATATTGTTACAACTCCATATTCAACAAATCAGCCACCTTTTGAACACCAGTACTCGCATTCTCAGCAAACACTTTAAGTCTACCATTACTCTCTAAAGATGGATGTGGATCTACAAAATAAATAGGGCAGTGGTCAGGAGCATAATCTTTTAATCCAGCAGCTGGATATACTTGTAATGAGGTGCCTACAATGAGTAACACGTCTGCTTTTGCGGTGATTTCTATCGCTTGTTCCATCGCAGGAACTTCCTCACCAAACCAAACAATATGTGGCCGTAATTGTGAACCAGCATCGCAAAGATCGCCTAAATGTAAAACATCTTTCCAGTGTAGCTGGTCATGATAATTCTTGCTACTGCGAACTTTACGTAACTCACCATGCAAATGTATTATATTACTAGATCCTGCGCGTTCATGCAAATCATCTACGTTTTGTGTAATCACGTGCACATTAAAATTACGTTCCATTCCGGCAATACAATGGTGTGCTAGATTGGGCTCGACCTCTTTCAATTGTGCTCTACGCAGGTTATAAAAATTTAAAACAAGCTCAGGATTTGCGGCAAAACCTTGTGGTGACGCTACTTCCATCACATCGTGTCCTTCCCATAATCCACCAGAATCTCTAAAGGTGGAAATACCACTTTCTGCACTTACTCCAGCGCCTGTTAATACAACTAAGTTTTTCATGCATACAAGTTATAATTTCTTTGCTTGTATTACAATAGGTTTTCCCATAGAACTGGTAAAGAAAAGATAATCGGTCTCGTGTTCTTTGAGTTGATATTTTGTGCGTAGTTGGTGCACGCTTTCGCGAAAGTTTCTGGTGACGACAGCGCGATGGCTTTTGGCGTATGAGCGTTTGATGTCTTTGGGTTTATATGCTTTAACCTCTTCTACAAGAAAGGTTCTGCCAGGGAAGTCGATGCTTTTTTTACCAGTAAAAAGATGTGCGTCTTGATCGATTTTTGAAACTCCATACTTCTGACACAGGTGACCGAATGCTTGTGATTTCATTACTGCGGCATTAGGTTCATAAAGATAATCCAGTGGTTCACTGAGTTCAATACTAGCGGTATCGTTATGATTTAATACTAGATTAGGCTGGTGACTTTCTAAATTTACGCAATGGATAATGACCTCATTTACGTCTTTTTCTAGAACCCATAAAAGTTCTTTTACATCATTCTTTACAGCGACGATATGTATTGCACAAACGTTTTTAAGTTGCTTTAATCCAGCTGTTATATCTAGCATGGGTGATGTTTTGATCATCACTTTCTTTCCTTTAGAAAGTAGTAGATCTAGATTCTTAATAACATTAGGCTCATAATCTTCTAATTGTATCGCTTTGCTTTTTGTGTCGGTTTTGCGACTAGGATCTATATAGATTAAATCACATAGAGATGTACTTTCAGTAAGATATTGCAGCCCGTCACCAGCATAACTTTTGGTGGTTAATTCTTGTGCAGTAAATAATTGTTTAGCTAGTCTTTGTAAGTCTTTATTAAGTTCTATATGTGTGGTGTTGGTATACGCTTTCGCGAAAGCGGAAGTATCAATGCCAAATCCACCGGTAAGATCTATCATTTTCTCACCTTGAAAAAGGTTTGCCTTATAAGTAGCGGTAGACCAAGAACTGGTTTGCTCTAAGTTTACCTTAGGAGGGAAAATTACTTGATCATTGATGAATAGCGGTTCAAACTTTAAACGTGCTTTTTGCAATCCGACAAGCTGTTGTGTAAGTTCTTGCGGACTAATACTATCAAAGGGATGTGACTTTAAAAGAAATGAAGCAGCGTTTACATGGAGATGTTCCAATAAATATTCTCGCACTATAGGCTGTAACAGCTTTAAATTCATCTATAGATTGCGTGTCAATTTTTGAACAATCTTGTACTCGCTCAAGAATTCTTTAGAAATCACTTTTAAAGCGGTATATGTGGGAATAGCAAGTACTAGTCCTATAATGCCAAACAATAATCCAGCGATTAATATAATTATGAAAATCTCTAAAGGATGTGACTTTACACTTTTACCAAATATAAGTGGTTGGTTAATAAAGTTATCTATTAATTGAACAATAGAGTATCCTATGGCTACTATGACCAGCTTAGGTAATATGGTATGTGTAAAATCTGCTCCTAGATTATCACTAATGACAAATCCCATCATTAAAATAGAACCTATTGCTGGACCCAAGTAAGGAATCAGATTTAATAGCGCACAGAAAAAAGCTATGATTAAAGCATTTTCTACTCCTACAATAAGTAAAATGATACTATAGAGAATAAATAGAACAAATACTTGAAGAACCAAGCCTATAAAGTATCTAGAAAGCAGTTTTTTTATTTTGTTGAACGCTCTTAGGAATTGTCCTTCGGTTCCTTTTTTTGAGAAAACGAGTACTCCTTCAACCAGTAGTCTACTATCTTTAAGTAAAAAGAAAGCGATAAAAATAACTGAAAATAGTCCAATCATGATATTACCTAACGTTCCAAAAATTCCATTTACAAACTGAGGAATTAACTCTACATCAAAGTTTTGTACATATTCTAATCCTTGAATGCGCTCAAAAATATTAACACGTTTAATCCCAAAGTATTCACTTATTTCAATATTAAGAACCTCGAGGTTACCTTTTACTTCTTCAATATCAATGCGACTTAGATTCTCACCTTGTTCTAGCATGATCGGTATAATCATATAAGTAACTCCGGCAAGAATAAGTAGGATGAAAAATATAGTGATTATGACTGCTAGGGTATTATGAAATTTTAATCGATCTCTCAAGAAGACTACAATTGGTCTACCGATTAATGAAATAACAGCTGCAATCCCTATGTATAATAATACAGATTGAATTTTCCAAATAAACCATAATAGCACAAAGACACCACCTATAATAAGTAGGGCTCTTAAAATACCATATGCTATGGATTTGGAATTAAGTAATGGTGTAGACATAGATTAGTTTGTGAAAACGTATTTTATAATATTAGCTCCCATGTCTAGCGCTTTCTTGCGCACAGCTGGTGGATCATTATGTACTTCTGGGCTTTCCCAGCCATCTCCTAGGTCTGATTCAAAGGTAAATAATAGGACTAATCTTCCCTCATGAAAAATGCCTAAGGCTTGTGGACGTTCACCATCATGTTCGTGAATTTTAGGTAAGCCCTGTGGGAATTGAGTATGATTATTAAATATCTCGTGACTAGCCGGTAATTCAATAAGTTCTTTATCTGGAAATAATTTAAGTAGTTCTTTTTCTAGATATGGTTTCATTCCATAATTATCATCAATATGCAGAAAACCGCCGCTTAACAAGTAATTTTTAAGATTAGATAAATCATCTTCACTAAAAACCACATTACCGTGACCAGTCATGTGTATGAAGGGATATTGAAAAATATCAATGCTGTTTGCTTCAACAGTAGCGATGTCTTCAGAAAGTGTAGTTCCTATTTCTTGATTACAATAAGTAACTAGGTTAGGAAGTGCTGTAGGGTTAGAATACCAATCACCACCACCATTATACTTAAGTACAGCGACATCTTGTGCCATAACAAGGTATGTAGAGCAAAAAAAGAGTAGTATAAAATTCTTCATATGTTCAAATATCTAACAATCTTAATAAGCAAGGATACATTATTAACAAATAATTGTTAGATAAAAGTGAAATTAAGGTTAAGTCGTTACGATTAATTATATATATTTAAATCCCCTTAAATCAATTATCATGCAAATTAACACTTCGCTAAGAATCATTATTCCCACTTGTTCTATGTTACTCGCATTAGGAACTGTTGCTTTTCAAAGCATTGAGGATTATTCAAAGAAAGAACAAAAAGAAAATATTCATCAAATAGAAGTTCAACAACAAGTTGATCTTGATGGTGTTTTGCTCATTGAAAATGAACAATAGGTTTAAATAGACCTTAATTGTTTATAATATTCAATGTTGCTGCGGTGTAAACACCTGCTGTTTCTGTGCGCAATCTAGTTGCACCCAAACTTACTGGCTTAAAATTATTATTTAATGCTAGTTCAATTTCTAGTGGCGTAAAATCACCTTCTGGTCCTATAAGTACTGTTGACGAGTTACCTTTACTTATCATATTGATGAGGTGGTTTTTATCACCATCTTCACAGTGAGCTATAAACTTGGAACCTGATAGGTCTGAGTTTATAAAATCTTCAAAAGTGGTAAGCTCATCTAGTTTTGGCTTATTGAATTGTAGTGATTGTTTCATCGCACTAATGATAATACGATTAAAACGATCTAGATTAATTTTTTGTCGTTCGCTATGTTTACATAAGATAGGTGTAATTCTAGTGATTCCCATTTCTGTTGCTTTTTCAAGAAACCATTCCATGCGATCATTCATTTTAGTAGGAGCAATGGCGATGTGTAATTGATATGGTAATGGTGGATACGCTTCCGCGAAAGCGATGTCTAAATCACATCTATTACTTGTAATATGGTTAATGGTACCATGATACAAATTACCTATACCGTCAGTAAGATTAATTATATCACCGATATTCTTGCGTAAAACTTTAAATACATGTTTGCTTTCTTCTCGATCTAATGTGAAGGAAGTGGATTGAGTATCTAATTGAGAATTATAAAATAATTGCATTACATATGTATTCTAGGTGAAGCAGTGGTGTCTAATCCTGCAAAATCATTTTCTAAATATTTAAAATAACCTGCAATCCCTATCATGGCTGCGTTATCTGTGGTATACTCAAATGGCGGGATAAAGGTTTTCCATCCTTTTGATTCCATAGATTTAAGATGTTCTCTGATACCAGAGTTTGCACTTACACCACCACCTATAGCAACTTGTTTTATCCCTGTTTGAATAACTGCTTTTTCTAATTTTTTAAATAAAATTTTAATTAAGGTATATTGAATACTGGCACAAATATCTTCTAGATTTTCTTTTATAAAGTCTTCGTTTTTTTTAGTCTCTCTTTGAAGAAAATATAAAACAGCAGTTTTAAAACCACTAAAGCTGTAATTAAGATCTGGTGCTTTAGGGACTGGAAACTCAAATTTTCTTGGGTTTCCTAATTTAGCTAATCGATCAATTTGTGGTCCTGCTGGGTAACCTAGTCCCAGAATTTTACCTGATTTATCAAAAGCTTCACCAACCGCATCATCTTGAGTTGTACCTAGTACAACTAGATTACTAGAGCTATTGACTTGAACTATTTGAGTGTGTCCACCACTTATAGTAAGTGCTAAAAAGGGATAACTAGGTTTTTCCTGACCATCATCTATAAAATGCGCTAGAATATGACCATGCATGTGATGTACATCTAGTAATGGTATATTTAACGATAATGCTAATGATTTTGCAAAACTGGTACCTACTAATAGACTGCCCATTAAACCTGGACCTTTAGTAAATGCAATGGCACTTAATTGTTTTTTGTCAATTTTTGCTAGTTTAAGAGCTTCCTCAACAACAGGAATAATATTAGATTGATGTGCTCTAGAAGCGAGCTCTGGCACTACACCACCATATTGTTCGTGTATTTTTTGGTTAGCGACGACATTAGATAAAACGCGGTCATTTTCTAGAATTGCACAAGCAGTGTCATCACATGAAGACTCAATTGCAAGAATGTATGTATTTTGTGTGGGCATTATGATACTAAGGCATAAAAATTGGTGACATTTGCAAAAGTAAATCATCTACTACTATTAAAAGGATTTTAAAAATATTACTAAGGATACTACTAGTGCTACTGGTGCTATTTATTATTCTAGTAATCGCATTCAGCTTTCCATCAGTGCAAACTAAAGCAGCACAATGGACAACTACATATCTTAATGATAGTTATGATACTGACATCTCTATTGATAAAATCCATGTCAGTTATTCTGGTAATGTCTCCTTAGAAAACGCATTAGCGCTGGATCACAGAAAAGACACAGTAATATTTGTAAGAAATTTAGAAACCTCTATTGTAAGTTTTAGCGATTTATTTAATGGACAACCAGATCTGGGGTCTGTAGAATTAGATGGGTTGTATTTAAACATTCATAGATATAAAGAAGATGCAAGAGATAACTTAAGTCTGTTCATAGATAAATTTGGAAGTAGCGAAAGTTCAAGTAACGCTCCATTTATTTTAGAAGCAAGTGAACTGAATGTTACTAATTCTCATATTATAGTATTTGATGAAACTATCAAATATCCAGAATCTTTTAATGCAAGAAATCTGAACATGGTTGCTAGTGATTTTAAGATTGATGGTGGTGTGATTACTGCAAGTATTGAAAACTCTGATTTCTTAATGCATACAGGTGTTATGAAAGAAGAAAATGGTGTGACTGATTTAATAGTCAAAAACCTAAAATCTAATTTCACTTATACAAGTTCTCAAATTCACATTGCCGATTTATATATAGAGACCGCAGGATCAAAGTTAGAAGGAGATTTAAAACTGAATTACCAGAATAATAATTTCTCTGATTTTACAAATAAAGTGGATTGGGACTTTCAAATTGATGAATCTATTATAGCGACTAATGAGTTGCGATTATTTTATAATGAGATTGTTAAAAATGAAACAGTAGAACTTAGTGGTCATATGACTGGAATTCTCAATGATTTTAATGTAGATCAGATGAAGGCCAGAGCACTTAATGATATCTCTATTGATGGAGATATGCATTTTGTAAATGTGGTAGATAATCTCGATGAATTTTATATTGAAGGAGACTTTAATCAATTAAGAGTTAGTAATAAAGATTTAAAAGCCTTTTTGCCAAACATATTAGGAAAATCTTTGCCAGTAGAAGTTGACGCATTAGGTACCGTTAATGCACAAGGATATGCATCTGTAAATGCAAATACTGTAGTGTCACGTTTAAAAGGTACTTCTCGTAAAGGGTCTTTTGATACCGATTTAGTGCTTACTAATATTCAAAGTACTCAACCAGGATATAAAGGAAAGGTTCAAGTAACAGACCTAGACATTGGTTCTCTACTTGGAGTATCGTCTTTAGGCAAAACAACCCTTAATTTAATTGTGGATGGAAAAGGTTTTAATCCAGATCAATTGAATACGAATATAAACGGTGGTGTCATTAACCTAGAGTATAACGGTTATGTTTATCGTAACATTAAAGTTAATGGAACACTTAAAAAGCCATTGTTTGATGGAAGCTTATCTATTAACGATCCCAATATTAAAATGACCTTTGATGGGTTAGCAGATCTTTCACAAGAAACTAATAAATATGACTTTAAGGCTAGCATAGAATATGCAGACCTAAATGCTATAAATATTTTTAAAAGAGATTCTACGGCTATATTGAAAGGTGATATTGTAATGGCGATGCAAGGAACTACAATCAATGATGCGTATGGTTTTGTTGAGTTTAAAGATGCCAGCTATAAAAACGATAATAAAGAATATGTATTTGAAGATTTTAAAGTAGTATCCTCATTTGATGAAGACGTTCGCAAGATTACAATCAATAGCCCAGACATTATTGAGGGAGAATTGTCAGGTAAATTTAAACTAGAAGAAATACCTGAGCTTTTTAAAAACGCTATTGGTAATGTATACACCAACTATAGGTCAGAAACAGTGACCAAAGATCAATATCTAGATTATGAATTTCAGATATATGATAAAATAGTAGATCTTGTTTTTCCAGATATCGCTCTAGGCGAAAACACAACATTAAAGGGTCAAGTAGCATCAAATGAAGCTCAGTTTAAAATGACTTTTAGAACACCAGAGATTAAGCTTTTTGACGATATTAAGTTAGACAAGGTTAATGTGCAAATCAATAATCAAAACCCTTTATTTAATACCTATATTAAGATTGATAACGTAAAGAATGGTGTTTATGACGTTAATGATTTTAAACTAATTAATGTAACTAATAAGGATACCTTATTCTTTAGAACCGAATTTGCCAGTGAAAAAAGGGAATCAGATAAATACAACCTTAGTTTTTATCACACGGTAAACGATAGTAGTCAATCTGTGGTAGGAATAAGGAAGAGCGATATCAAATTTCAAGGCAAAAAATGGTTTTTAAATAATGATGATAAAGAGGTACAACTCACCTTTGATCATGATTTTAAAAAATTTAGCCTAGATACTTTAGTATTTAAACACTCAAAAGAGTTTATTACTCTAGCAGGTGATGTAAGTGGTAAGGATAATAAAGCACTTCATTTAGATTTTAAAGATGTGCGTATTTCTAGTTTAACATCGCCTATAGATAGTTTAAAAATGAAAGGCCTCATAAATGGCTCTTTAGAACTAAATCAAAGTAATGGTAAATATGCACCTACCAGTGATTTTACGGTATCTGATTTTGAAGTAAATGATACTCCATTAGGAGATTTTGAATTAATTATTGCTGGAAATGAGAATTTAACCCAGTATAAAGTAAATGCTCAATTAAAAGATGACGTACAGCGCACACTTTGGGCAAATGGTACGGTTAATACTGGCGGTGATCAATCTAAGATTAACGTAGATTTTAATTTTAATGAATTCAATTTAGTCGCTTTAAGTCCATTAGGTGGTGAGGTGCTCGATAATATGAGAGGATTTGCGACAGGAGAGATAGGTCTTACAGGTTTATTAGTAGAACCTAATCTTAGTGGTGGATTAGTGATAAAAGATGGTGGATTGAATATACCATATCTTAATACAGATTTTGACTTAGCTCAAAATAGTGAAATTACTGTAAGTACTGATTTATTTGACTTCAATACTATTGAACTAACAGATACTAGGTATGGTACTAAAGGAACGTTATCTGGAGTTATAAAGCATAAGAATTTTGGATTCTGGGAATTAGGGCTCAACCTTAGCTCTGATAGATTACTAGTCTTAGACACAGGATTAACGCCAGAATCTTTATATTATGGGACCGCATTTATAGACGGTACAGCAAGTATAAGTGGACCTACAGATAAATTGTTTATCGACGTAAATGCTACTACCGGAGAAGACACCATATTTAAAGTACCCTTAAATGATGCCGAAAGTATAGGTGATAATTCGGTCATTTACTTCTTAAGTCCAGAAGAGAAAGAAGCTCGTGTATCAGGTGAAGACATTCAAATAAAAGATATTTCAGGGTTAGAATTAAGGTTTAATCTTAAAGTAACTCCTGCTGCCGAGGTAGAAATTACCGTAGATCAAGAAAATGGAAGTTATTTAAGAGGAAGTGGCGCTGGTAATTTATTACTTGAAATTAACACCTTAGGTAAGTTTAATATGTATGGTGACTTTATAGTCTATGATGGTATTTATAATTTTAAATATGCCGGTATAGTTAATAAAGAATTTACTATTCAACCAGGTGGTACCGTGGACTGGAATGGTAGTCCAACAGAAGCTAACATAGATGTAAGTGCAACTTATAAAACACAAGCAAATCCTGCGATTCTATTAGATAATCCTAATATAAATTCACAAATTCCGGTAGAAGTTATTACAAAGTTAGAAGGGAATTTATCCTACTTTGATCCAGAGTTTGAAATCAAATTCCCGAATGCCAACTCTGTAGTAAGCTCAGAGCTTCAATATCGTTTAGAAGATAAAGCACAACGTTATTTACAAGCTATGTCTCTCATTACTGGAGGAACATTTTATAATCCTAACAGTATAGGTCAAAATGCTGTAACTGGTAACCTAGTAGAAAGCTTATCTGGTATAGTGAATGATCTGGTAGGTAATCGTGATGGCGATATTCAATTTGGTGTTAATTATGAAGCTTCAGAGCGTAATCCTAATAGTGATTTACAGCGATCAGATCGTTTCGGTGTAACTGTGACTACTCAAATCACAGATCGTGTTTTGATAAATGGTAAACTAGGAGTTCCAGTAGGTAGTACAAGTGCCACAGAGCGTGCTGTCATAGGTAATGTAGAAATTGAATTTTTACTTAATAAAGATGGATCATTAAGACTGAAAATATTCAATCGTGAAGATAACCTGCAGCAAATAGGTGATATAAGTGGATATGCTCAAGGAATAGGTTTATCATGGTCGGTAGACTTTGATACTTTAAAAGAGTTATATCAAAAAATCTTTAATAAAAAATTAGAAATTGAAAAACAACAGCCTAAACAATCTGCATCAACAACTTTAAATAATGGACCTGTAAAATTCTAAGGTTCAGTTGAGTTACGCTTTCGCAAAAGCATAGTTATAAACCTTTATCTCAATACTAGCTTTTCAATCATATTACTACCTAAATGCTTGTTGAGGTTTTCCATGATTTTAGTACGTCCATAAAGTAATTCTTCTCTTAAAACAGACGAGGATAAACTTATAAATAGAGTAGTGCCACTATATTTAATTTGCGTTGTGTAAGTCATGATACCATTACCCATAACTTCTTTCCATGCCGTTTCTACATCAACACGAGCAAACCCTTTTTGAAGTTTATTTTGAGTTTTAAAATCATTTAAAGCCTCGCTCATATTTAAGAAGTCGTCTTTTTTATTCTTGCGCATTCTCGTGTGCTTTATAAATGTATTCTGTTCCGTTATCATGCAATAAGATAAGTGTTGATCCATTACACTTTTTTAAGGTCTGTTGGTATCGACTATCTCCATCTTTAAATGTTAATACAACAACTTGGTCAACAACTTCCCATGTAAAGGCAACAGGACTTCCATAATTAATAAAGCCTCCATCATAAGTAGGACTTACTCTATTTTTAACACCATTATATCCTTCAATTTCAAAATGATCCATATGATTTGAAAAAGGAAATTCTCTCTCGCTACCGTCAGGTAAGGTGACCGTTTCTATATTCCAATAACCTTCCATGGCATTTACCATTTCTTTACTATTATTACTGCAGGCAGTAACGCTGATTAATATCAATAATAAAATTAAATTTCTCATAATTTAAAAATCTTATACGATTGGTGTATCTCTTTTACCACTTGTTCTGTACGTTCAGGATGCGTATCACTTATGAATAATTGACCGAATTGTTCATCATTCACCATATTGATAATTTGAGAAACACGATTTTCATCTAATTTGTCAAAAATGTCATCAAGCAATAGAATAGGAACTGTGCCACTTTGAGATTTAATAAACTCAAACTGGGCTAGCTTTAAAGCCGTTAAAAAACTTTTTTGTTGTCCTTGACTACCGTATTTCTTAACAGCATGCCCATTAAGTAAAAAGTATAAATCGTCTTTATGTGTTCCAGCGCTACTATATTGTAATTGCATGTCTTTTTGGAGTGCTTTTTCAAACACTTCTTTGGCAGCGATTTCATTAAGATCAGACTTATAATAAATATTTACATCTTCCTCACTCTGTGAAATATAGGCATAATATTTCTTAAAAATAGGAGTGAAGGATTCTAGAAAGTCTACTCTAGTTTTATGTATAAAGGTAGCCAGTACGATGAGCTGTTCATCATATACTTCTAATCCGTCTCTATCAAAAGTACGGTTGGCTTGAAAATATTTTAACAACGCGTTGCGCTGTTGAATCAACTTATTATAAGTAACCAGTTGATTTAAGTAATTTTGATTATCTAAAGATATAACGCTGTCCATAAAACGGCGCCTAGTATCACTACCTTCAATGATTAAATCACGATCTGCAGGTGATATAATGACCAGTGGAATCAATCCTATATGTTCACTTAATTTTTCATAAGCTTTACCATTGCGCTTTACGACACGTTTATGACCTCTTTTTGCACTTACGACCACTTTCTCTTCATGGTCATTTTTATTAAAATTTCCATTAATGACAAAAAAGTCCTCGTCATGTTTAATGTTTTGAACTGTAATGGGATTAAAGTAACTTTTTGCAAATGCAAGATGGTAAATAGCATCTAGAACGTTGGTTTTTCCTACGCCATTGTTACCTACAAAACAATTAATCTTCTCATCCAGCTCAAATTCTGCAGATGCGAAACTTTTATAATTTACTAAGCTCAAAAAATCGAGATGCATATATGATTGGTAATGTTTTGAATTGCAATGTGTTGAGATTATTTCGCTTTCGCGAAAGCGTGATTTAAAGCTCACTTTTCAACCTCTCGCAAAGGTATGGTTTGAAACTAAGAAGAATAAAGCTTTAAACACATTTTTAATTATGGATAAATATTATATTTTTGCGCGTTCAATAAATAAACTATGGCAACCTATAATAAACGAGGATACAAACCTAAAACTAAGAAAGAGAAAGAAGTTGTAGAAGAAGTTCTAGAAACTGAATCTACTACAGCAGAAGTTTTTAGCACCTTAGATGAAGGAGCAAATAAGACGGAAGAATGGGTAAGTAGAAATCAAAATACAATCTTATATGTTATAGGTGGACTTGCTGTAATAGCTTTACTATGGTGGGCTTACACACAATTCATATTAGGCCCTAAGTCTGAAGAGGCTGTGGCAGAGATGACCCAAGCAAACATTTATTACAATGACGCTATCGTTGCTACAGGTGATGTTCAAGATTCACTATACACTCTAGCTTTAGAAGGTGGAAATGGTAAATTTGGTCTTACTAGAATCATCGATGAGTACTCTGGTACTGATGCAGCTAACCTTGCAAATTATCAAGCTGGAATGGCATATCTAAATTTAGGTGGAAATAATTATCAAAAAGCAATTGATCATTTAACTGCTTATAAAGGTGGAGATTCTGTATTAGAATCTATTTCTCTTGCTGGAATCGGTGATGCACTAGTACAAGTTAATCAAACTGCAGATGCTGTTTCTTATTACATGCAAGCTGCTGAGACTAATCCTAACGATTTTACTTCTCCTAAGTATTTATTAAAAGCTGCTAATGCTGCTCTTGCTACTGGTGATAAATCAACAGCGATCGAGGCTCTAGAAAAAATAGAATCTATGTATGCTGATGCAGATGAGGCTAGTACTGCAAAAGTACTTTTAGGTCAGGCACAAGCATCAGGTAACTAGTTACATGGCAACACAAGGAAAAGATTTATCACATTACGATAAAAACAATATACCCGATGCCGCAGCAATGCGTATCGGGATTGTTGTTTCTGAATGGAATGATGATATTACAGAAAACCTTTATAAAGGTGCTGTAGAGGCTTTAATGGACTGTGGTGTTGACCAGTTTAATATTCATAGAATGAACGTTCCTGGTTCTTTTGAGTTGATCTATGGATGTAAAACGATGCAGCACAGATCCTATCCAGTTGTTAATAGAAGGACTAAAAAGCCATTAGACGCTGTAATCGCGGTAGGTAACGTGATACGTGGAGAAACGGCTCATTTTGATTTTGTATGTCAAGGTGTTACTCAAGGAATTAAAGACCTTAATTTAAATAAAACACGTATACCTGTTATATTTTGTGTTTTAACAGACGATACCCATGCACAATCTGCTGCTCGTAGCGGTGGACAACATGGAAATAAAGGGTCTGAGGCGGCTATAGCTGCAATAAAAATGGCCGCTATTAAAAACGACCATTAATTAGATACTTTTTTATAACAATATTTGAAAGCTGATTATTTTATAATCAGCTTTTTTGTTGTTTGTAATTCTCCAGTGCTAACTCTAACAAAATATAGTCCTGATTTATAATTACTCACATCTAGCTTTGTAGTCATTGAACTTTTGACTTTATCAGCTTGTAGAATCACCTGACCTAAACTATTCATAATTTGAATTTCTACAGTTTCTGCGGTAAGTTTATCTATTTCTATAAATGCTATTGTATTTGCTGGGTTAGGATATAAATTTACAGCACTTGCTAATTTGTTTTCTTTATTTGATAATGTGCTATTTAGAGATATGTTATCAATATATGTACTGTTACTGTAATCATTAAGGTTAACAAACCTTAATACTATATCATTACCTACAAACGAGCTTAAGTCTATACTTTCTTGTCGCCAGTCTGAAGCACTGCTAGGTGTCCAAGTACTATTAGTATAGGGTACCGTGGCAAGTGTTAAGCCATCTTTAAAATAAATTTGATTGTATGTGCTACCGCAATCCGTAGATAATTCTACTCTTAGTCCATCATTGTAGGTTGCAGACCATTGTGCTTTTGCTAAATCAAAAGTAAGTGTAGCGGTACCATTAAAATTTAAATCATAATAATTTGTAGTAAAAGAATCTGTTTGTCCACGTGAGGTATAGTTTGCACCGTCAATGAATGCAGCTGTTGTCGGATTTCCATTAACTCCTATAACATTCATCTCTTCAGTCCATGTCGTATTTCCATCTGGATTATCAAGTATCCATCCTGTAGGTAGTACACCATTTACATCAAAAGGTTCTACAATGTCTAATGATTCACTTGTTGCTGTTGCAAAATAATCAAGTGTTTTTTCATCGTTTACTAATTGTTCATCATTAGTTGTACTTACCCAAACACGTAATGTGCCTGCACCATTTGCGTTCACAGTTGCTGGTGTGTTGAAGTTATATAAAATGGAAGAACCTGCATTAAGAGTTCCATTATAAGTCTCTTGTATAATAGCATTATTATCGATTTGATATGATATTGTAAAGTTAGACTGGTCTTGTGATCCTAGGTTCTCTATACTGGCCGATACAATGATAGGTCCAGGATTACAAATGGTTTGAAAATCTGCTGTGGTGTTCAAAATACTTACAACCGTTAAATCGTTGCTTAGTGAGCAATTTAATAATCCACTGCCGTCATATTCTATAGCATTGGTACGCAGACTAGTCCATCCATTGCCGCCAGAAGCGCTGATCGCTATCCATTGTACTTCGTTAATGTTTGTAATAGGTATACTGTAGCTTAAAGTTGTACTGCTACCATTTACTTCCATAAATTGTTGTCCTAAAGTATAAATATCATATGAAGTGGCACCTGGCATCGCGTTCCATGATACATTAATATATGTCGGGCATACTTGCGTAATGCTTAAACCTGTCACTCGTTGAGCAATAGAAAATGCAGCGTCACTAGTGTCTGTATTACCATTACTATCAGTTATTCTTACGAGACATTGACCAGAGACATCGTTAGGAACAGTCCATTCATATAATAAACTTGTATTACTTACAGTTGCGATTGCATTCCAACTCGTACCGTTATCAGAGCTATATTCTAATGAGAGATTACCGCTAGTATTAGTAGCATCCCATTGAATAAACTCTGTACTACCTGGTGTTAAAGGTTCACCACCATTAGGATATGTGATGTTCAGTTGGTCTTCTATTATTTCATAAACAACATAGAATTTTTGGATTCCCATGGGTATATTAAATCCTGTAATATCTACAGTATAATCACCAGCGATAGGATTATCAATTACGACTTGTTCCATGTTATTCAGTCGATCTATTCCAGTAGTAGCTGGAGCATTAAGAGTCACAGCATTTGGGCTGCTATTGAGAACCCATGGATTGTAAATAGAACCAGCTGGATCACTCACCACTAGATCTAAGTCGTTAACTAGGGCAGTGGAAACACCAGTAGCAGCTGCCGGATCATTCCAGTATAGCATTATTCTAACTTGTGAAGCATTTTGTGGTACAGGAACAACACGACTTTGTGATGTACCTTGTGAAACCGTTCTGCTAAAAAAATTACGTCCTTCAATAGTTTTAACAGCTCTTAACCCATTTACAATTCCCCAGCCGTATTGAAAATCAGGACCAGTATTACCTACGTCATTTGCGGTATTAAGCATGATAGCTTTTATTAAAGCTGACTCTGGTAAAACACCATTTGCTATGGTTTGATAAGCATCATATAATTGAGCCGCTACACCTGCAATTCCAGGTGCCGCACCTGAGGTTCCTCCAAAAGATAAATAACCGTTGTTTTCATTAGTTGATATATGACCTTGCCCATGAGCTGTAATATCTGGCTTGATACGTCCATCTGTAGCAGGTCCATTACTACTGCTTCCCGCAAGAGTACCATCATCATTTACATTTGCGGTTGCAATTACATTTTTACCTTGTTTGTGTCCACCCGTTATATTTCCCCATTGGCCACCAGCACCATATCCGCAATCAGACCCATTAGAATTTCCTGCAGAAAATACATGTAATAATGAAGGTGTATTATTAATTTGAGTATCTACAGTATTTGCAGTTATAGTATAGCCTGCATTACATCCATTTCCATAAGAAGAGTTGGTGATTTGAACATCTCCATTTGCGATAAGTGATGTCGTCGCGCTATCTAGAAAAGAAGAAGCATAATTTGAGACATAAACATTAGATCCAGCTGCCATACCGCGATTTTCTGGATTGAGGTTTCCAGCACCAGCTAAAATACCAGCAACACCATCGCCGTGCGTTTGTCCTGAACCACTAGCCTGTGAGTTGTCTATGCGGCCTTCAAAATCGATATGCGGTCCAACAATTCCATCATCTCTTACTAGAACACCAATTCCAGCACCAGTGTAGTTTCTTCCACCAACCTGTTGCGTGTCTAGATTATTAGACCTGTGTAAACCTCTTCCATCAGTATCTTCTTTTATGGATGGAGGTACTATGATGTCCATATATTGAACATAGTTACGAGAGGCAATCTCATTAATACGATCATTGTCAATGGCGACCATGACGTTGTGACCACTGGTAAAAACTTCTATAATATCAATACTATCGTTTTTTAAGTATATACTAATTTCCTCTGGAGTAATTGATTTGAAATATTGAATCTGGATAAGGATTTTATCTCCTCGAATAGCCCAATTACCGATAGTCTCATTTTTAAGATCATGTGATAATCTCATGCGATTATCATAAGGTCTAATTGTAATGACTCCTTTTTGTTTTAAAAATATAGGACTTACTTCTTGTGATGCTGTAAAAGCATATGTTCTATGAGGTAAATAGGCTTCAAGTGTAATTCCTGCAGCTTTTAATTCTTGTTGAACTATGTAAGTAGGAGTTTGTGCAAATTGTATCCATCCAGTATAGCTGTTTTTTAATACACTATTTGATGGAAATTGTGACCATTGAAAGTTATCGATATTAGTTTCCATGGTAATGATATCTCCTTGAAAATCTATCGGATATGAGTCTTGAGAAAAAGATAACGTACTAAAACAAATGATTAGAAAAGAGATAGTCCCTTTAAGGATGCTGTTTACTGGATTGGTTAGATTCATGTTATAAAAGTCTTTTTTGGAATCCTTAAATATAATGCCTAAACATCACAAAAATATTACACTGTTATAGAATGGGTTGACTTGTTGATGATTACGCTTTCGCGAAAGCGTAATTATTCAACATAACACGTCTTTAAACGGCTATTTTTTAATTATTAGTCATATTGTTGATAGTCGGTATGGTGTTTGACGTATCTACAATAGCATATTTATTAACTTTGTAATAAACCATAATCATGGGAATTCTAACACGTCGCAAAAATAAAAAGTATAGTTACGAGCCTCGCTTTTATAAACAAGAGGAAGGAACACGACCGTTTGAAATTAAACATAAATTTGATGAACACCGATCAACTATTGATGCTGGTGGTTTAAAAAATAGGTTTAATACAGCGATGAGTGATTATAAGCAAGGTGTAGATGCAGGTGTTAAAAAACGCTTATATATCATTGTAGCTGTGCTTGTATTAGTCTTTTTATGGTTAATTGATTTTGATTTATCCATATTTAAATTTTAGATTGACTTCATGTCAGACATTATAAGATTATTGCCCGATCACGTGGCCAACCAGATCGCGGCTGGAGAAGTTGTGCAACGACCTGCCAGTGTTGTAAAGGAGTTGTTAGAAAACGCCATCGATGCTGGAGCCACACAAATTTCTTTAATTATTAAAGATGCTGGTAAAACACTTGTGCAGGTCATTGATGATGGAAAAGGGATGAGCATGACTGATGCTCGTATGGCATTTGAAAGACATGCTACTTCAAAAATCACTAATGCAAATGATCTTTTTGATTTGCACACAAAAGGGTTTCGTGGTGAAGCGCTTGCTTCTGTAGCGGCTATTGCACATGTGTCGTTAAAAACCAAGAGAGAAGATGATGATCTAGGTACTATTCTTGAAATAGAAGGTAGTAAGGTTGTCAATCAAGAACCTGTCGTAACCACAAAGGGAACTATGATTAGCGTTCGCAATTTGTTTTACAATGTACCAGCACGTCGTAAATTTTTAAAATCTGATAATGTAGAATTACGCAACATTACTGATGAGTTTCATCGTGTTGCTATGGCGCATCCTCAAGTAGGACTTAAATTCTCTAGTAACGATACAGAGCTATTTAATTTACCAATTAGTAATTACAGACAGCGTATTGTAAATATTATGGGAGCAAAGACTAATGAAAAGTTAGTTCCTGTAGAAGAAGAAACAGAACTAGTTAAAATATCTGGTTTTGTAGGTAAACCAGAGTTTGCTCGTAAAACTAAAGGTTTACAATATTTCTTTGTTAATGACCGATTTATTAAGCATAATTATCTACATCACGCCGTGACTAGTGCTTTTGAAGGCTTGCTTAAAGAGAAAAATAATCCAACATATTTTTTATTTTTAGATGTGCCTAAAGATAGTGTGGATATCAATATTCATCCTACAAAAACTGAGGTCAAATTTGACGATGAGCATAGTTTATATGCCATTGTTAGAGCAAGTGTAAAACATGCACTAGGACAGTTCAGTATTAATGCGATTGATTTTGACAAAGAACCTCAATACGAGGTTCCTTATGAGTATACTAAGAAAAATACCAGTTCTCCTAAAATAGAAGTTAATCCAGATTTTAATCCATTTTCAAATACAGGCAGTTCTAGTTCTAGCACCAGTAAATCAACTCCATCTTATAGTAAACCTGCGCCGCAAGCATGGGAATCGCTATATGCTGGATTAGATGATTCTTCAACCTTACTAGATGAGACAGAAGAGGTGTCGATGACTACATCGATGTTTGAGGAAGAGAAAGTAACACGCAATATTTTTCAATTACAGCGCAAATTTATCATCAGCACATTAAAGAGTGGTATGCTGGTCATTCATCAAAATCGTGCTCACGAACGTGTTTTGTATGAGCAATTATTAAAGCATATCACTGTACAAAGAGGTACAAGTCAACAATTATTATTTCCGTTGAGACTTAATTTACCTGTTGATGAAGTGTCTATTTTAACACAATTACAAGAACAGCTAGAGCAGACAGGTTTTATCTTTAAAACATTAGCAAATAATGTTGTTGAAATTGTAGGCTTACCTATCCAGTTGAAAGAAAAACACGTGCCAGAAGTTCTGGAAACTATCATCAGAGATAGCGAATTAGATTTACCTAAAGAAAGTTTTTCTCAATCAGATCGGCTAGCAGCTACCATGGCTAGAGGAATGGCCATCAGAAGTGGAGAATCTATGAGTCAAGAGGCTATGGAGAATCTTGTCGATGAATTATTTGCTTGTAAAGAGTCAGAACTTACCGCTCAAGGAAAAAAGGTGTTCATAAATATCACGGGCGAAAGCCTAAATTTAAAGTTCAACTAGTATGTTTAGTAACATGACGCCTGTAGTAAAAGGTATTATTATTCTTAATGTCGTTTTTTATATAGGGACTGTTTTTATTGCTCCAGGATTATATGACACATTTGCTCTTCATTTCTTTGAAGATCCAAGGTTTCAAATATGGCAACCAATATCTCACATGTTCATGCATGATTCTGCAAATTTTCTACATATTTTAATGAATATGTATGTGTTAGCTATTTTTGGTCCGCCACTGGAACGCTGGATGGGAAACAATAAGTTTATTTTCTTTTACTTAAGTTCTGGAATAGGAGCTTATTTATTAACTACTGGAATAGACTACTACGAGTATATAACATGGACTAGTGAGGCGATAGAAGCAGGCGCTACTCAAGCTATTGTAGATCAACAGCTTTTTGGGACCGCTAGTGACCCTAATTTTTGGGGTGTAATGGTAGGCGCAAGTGGATGCACCTTTGGTGTGCTGGCAGGATTTGCTTTTTTATATCCTAATGTGAAATTACAAATTCTATTTATTCCTTTTCCTATTGCGGCAAAATGGTTGATAGGTGCCTACTTTGCATACGAGACCATAGCGACATTAGGTATTACAGGTGTACAAGATAATATAGGTCATGCAGCACACGTCGGTGGTGCTATAGTAGGCTTTATAATTACCTGGTACTGGAAAAGAAATAGCATGGACAAATACCGTTGGGATTAATGACTTTCATAGATGATTTAAAAAGTAAGTATGCACAGCAATCCGCATTAGGTCAATTAATTGTTGTCATTGTAGCGTTAACTTTAGTGTCGTGGTTATTACAATATGTATATGCGCCATCATACTACTGGTTCAGGTTACCACCAGGTTTATGGGAGACTTTATTACAACCGTGGTCCATAATAACCTATGCCTTTTTACATTCCGGTATTTTTCATTTATTTTGGAATATGTTGATACTGTTCAGTTTTGGACAGATGATGCTTAATTTTTTTAATAGTCGTCAACTAATCACTTTATTCTTTGCAGGTGTTTTAAGTGGAGCTGCTTTTTATTTATTAGGCGAAAGCTTGTTTTCTACCTATGTAAATTCAGCTGGATTAGTAGGAGCAAGTGCTGGTGTTTATGCAGTAGCCTTATTTGTATGCTCATATCTGCCAGATACAGAGGTGCGATTGATTTTCTTTAATTTAAAACTCAAGTATATAGGATACTTTCTATTGGTCATGACGATTGCTGGTATTTTTGCTCGTGATAATGTCGGTGGAAACTTAGCACACTTAGGTGGTATCGCAATTGGATTTTATACCGCACATAAAATGCGTGATGGTATAGATATTTTGAAAGGACTCTCATCAGTTGGTGATTGGTTTCAATCAATGTTTAAATCGACTCCTAAAAAGGAAAAGAAGGCGCCTATGAAAACGGTTTACCGCAATAAGAAATCTACTAATAGTACTGCTAAAGAGAAGTCTACACAGCAAAAGAAAATTGATGCTATTCTAGATAAAATATCTGCAAGCGGTTATGAAAGCCTTAGTAAAGCAGAGAAAGATTTTTTATTTAAAGCAGGTAAGGATTAAGCAGCGATGTCTTTAAATGACGCTTTCGCGAAAGCGTAATAATTCTACCAATACTTTCAAAATTAATCAAGGTAAGGACGTGGTAATTGCCATTTAAATTTAACGGCCAGCATACGAATCACAATAACCGAAATACCTGACACGATAAATGTGATGTTTTCTGGAGCCTCAAATTTTCTAAGAATAAAGTAAATACCGCCACCAGCGATACATGCGGTAGCATAAATGTTTTTACGGAAAATCACGGGAATCTCATTTACTAGTATATCCCTGATCACACCACCAAAACAGGCCGTAATACAACCTAGTGTGACACAAATAAACGGATGTAGTCCTGCAGTGATTCCCATTTCTAGACCTACAACGGTATATAAACCGATACCTATCGTGTCAAAAAAGAAAAGTGTTTTGCGCAGTTTTAACAACTTCTGACTAAATATGAAAGTTACCAGTACACATATTAATATAGTATAGACTAGATTCATATTAGTCATCCAAGAAACTGGACTAACACCTAGTAGTATATCTCTTAAGGTACCGCCACCGGCAGCAGTTACAAATGCTATGATTATGATCCCAAAAGCATCTAACTTCTTGTTATAAGCGGCAAGAGCACCAGATATGGCAAACGCCACCGTTCCCATTAAATCAATTACTTGTATAAAATCCATCTAGCGTCCTTGTGTGAGGTATGTATAGTCTTTAAGGATCGTACGTATAAAAATACCATCTCTCAATTCTGAATTAGTCTGCAACAGCTCTTCTACTTTATGACGTAATTGGTGTAGAGCCTTAAAGTCACGACTCTCTGCAGCGAGTCTATAAATTTCTTTAATCTCGTTAACATCATTGTCACTTAGATTATTAACCATCATAAAGGTAGGTTCATAACTCTGATCCACTTCTTCTAAGATGGTATGACTAATTTTAGTTGTTTTGCGAGCGTCGATAACAATAGTATCTGAAGCAGAGTCTCCTAATCGCTGATTTTTCTCTGTAAAAATGATAGCAATAATTCCCACGCCGCCGTTAGTAGACCAGATATCTATTAATCTTATAATCCATGTGGTTAAATAGTCAGACCATCTAGCTGGTGATCCGTCTATTTTAACGACTCTCATTTTCATAATAAATTTACCAGGAGTACGACCACCAAATGCGATATTAAAGAATAAACTATAAAAAGCTACTGGAAGGAAAAGTAATTCTGAAATACCAAAATAAGTGTTGTTATCTACTATATCCCTAAAACCTAAACCGATGTAATCAATTACAATTAAATACACAGCCATGACTAGCAGGTCAATAATAAATGCGACGATGCGATATCCTAGACTAGAAACCTGATAGTTAATATTAACATTTTGAGCTGTATTTACATTTGTGTTGGACATGCTGAAATTAGTTTTTATCTTAGCCAAAAAACGTGCTATGCGTGAAGCAGCTTTTGTGAAGCAAAATAAGGAAAAATGGGTGGCTTTTGAAAAGGCTCTAGACTCAAATTCTAAAATTGATCCAGATTACCTTGCAGAGCTCTATATACAATTGACTAACGATTTATCATTTGCTCAAACTTATTACAAAAAAAGTAAAACTTTACTGTATTTAAATTCTTTAGCAAGTCAAGCGCATCAAAAAATATATGTAAATAAAAAAGAAAGCGGTAATCGTATTGTAGATTTCTGGAAGACAGAGTTTCCTTTATTTTTTGCAGATCATCAACGTACGCTTTTTTATGCCTTTGCTATTTTTATGATAGCAGTAGCTATAGGTGCCATAAGTACTATATATGACGATTCTTTTACTAGACTAATATTAGGTGATCGTTATGTTAATGAAACTTTAGAAAACATAAGAAATGGTAATCCTACAGGTATATATCAAGATGATGGTGCGTTGGGCATGTTTTTATGGATTACTAAAAATAATATTCAGGTAGGAATGTTGTGTTTTGCCGCTGGACTGTTGACATCTATAGGTTCGGGTTATATTTTATTTAATAATGGTATAATGGTAGGGACCTTTTTTGCTATGTTCTCAAATGAAGACGTAGCTGTAGAGGCGTGGAGTGTAATTATGTTGCACGGTACTATCGAACTGTCTGTAATCGTTATTTGTGGTGCTGCCGGAATGATCATGGGTAATTCTATATTGTTTCCTGGCACTTATTCTAGACGGGTATCTTTTGTAAAAGGTGCTAAAAAGGGACTTAAAGTACTAATTAGTACTATACCGCTTTTTATAGTTGCTGGATTTATTGAAGGGTTTGTCACCAGATATGCTTTTATGCCTTCGATCCTTAAATATGCAATTTTGTTATTGAGTTCTGTTATTATTGTAGGATATTACATTATTTATCCTAATTACCTAAAAAGAAAAAATGAGGAAGTATATAGAGCCCAGATTACGTAGGGACTTTGGAGGAATAATATCTGCATATTTTGATTTTTTGAAAGGAAACTTTAAAGAAATCATCAATATGTTCGTAGGGTATAATGGCATCTTTGTCATTTTTATATTAATCAGTGTCTATCTAATGATCACTGGTATCGTGGCTATTGCTATCGCGCAAAATAGCTATTCTATAGGTGGATCAAATGCAGAAGAGTCTGCAGCGATGATTACGGGAATAGGTGTGATATTATTAATACTGGTGTTATTAATTGCCACATTGCTAAATTATACTTTATCTAGTGCTTACGTCAGTTTATACGAGCAGCGCAAGGTTAATAATATACCACGTAAAGATGCTTGGGAAAAGGCTAAACGTCATCTTGGAGGGATTTTTCTAGTTGCTCTAGTAGCTGTTGGACTTTATATTGTTTATATAATCGTTCAAGTTATACTAGCATTTATACCATTCTTAGGCTCTATACTTAGCATCTTCATAGGTTTAGGATTTAATGCGTGGATCAGTCTCACTATATTTAGTTATGTTCACAATGAAGATTCTACCGTTTTTGGAGCATTTGGTGAAGCATGGGATTTACTTTTTAGTAATTTTTGGAAAGCGATAGGAGTGAACTTTGTGTTAGGATTAATTATTCAAATAGCCTTAATGGCTCTAAACCTACTACCAGCGATACTTGTAGGTGTGTATATTTTCCATACGGTGGAGTCAGGAACTAGTCTTGATGAAAGCGTCTTTGGTCAAATATTATTGGTGGTAGTCATAAGTTTATTCTGTTTAATGTTGATGTTTATACAATTGTTATCGCAAACCATTAACGCTTTTGTATATTTCAATTTACATGAATTTAAGCACAATACTTTTTTGCGTTCTCGTATTGAAAAAATAGGTGAGAACATATGAGAAAATTAGTGCTTTTAGGTATTGTTTTGATATCCGCTTTCGCGAAAGCGCAATCACTACAAGATCTTATTCCTAAAATAGAGGAACGACCTCGAGAAATTACCGACACGTTAAACCGAGATTATGATAATCGTAGTCTGGACATACCGAATATAGGTGATGACCTGAGAGAACAGTACACCGGTAATGATTTTTTCTACTATGAAGTGTCTGATGAAGGTGATAACTTTTTTACTAGATTTCTTAACGGTGTTTTCAATTGGATAGGTGATGTATTTGGAATCGATATTAATCCTTTTTGGGCAGACGTTTTAAAGATTTTAATATTTATAATAATGGCCGCTGTAGGGATCTACTTTCTAGTAAGATTGCTCTCTAAAGAAAGCGCCCAATCGTTATTAACTCGCAATGCTAGAGTTGCAGCAACCGTAAATATGGAAGAAACTCACATCGAGCAAATCGACTTGAGTCAATTAATTAAAGACAGTGTTGCTACTGGTAATTATAGAAATGCGGTCCGCTATTTATATCTAGACGCCTTAAAGTGGTTGAGTACTAATAAGAAGATTGAATGGGATTTTCAAAAAACAAATTCCGACTATTATCGCGAACTTAACGAGCCTGCCCTCAAAGAGCATTTTAAGAAAATATCCTACCTCTATGATTATGTTTGGTATGGAGAGTTTGAACTTAATGAACATACATTTAACGACGCTAGAACAAAGTTTGAATCTCTTAAAAATCAGACATCATGATAGATAAGAGAGCAAAAACGATACTATATGTACTGCTAGGTGTGGTGGTTATGCTTTTCTTTTTTGAAAGCAGTAGACCTAGACCATTAAACTGGCAAAAGAGTTTTACTAGTGGTGATAAAATACCATTCGGTGCGTTTGTATTATATGATCAGTTAGATGAAATTTTTAATAGAGATGATATCACATCTGTTGATGAAGTGCCTGTCGACTTTTTATTAAAGAATGATTCTATAACAAATGCCAACTATATTTTCATAAATGATTATCTCAGTTTTGATAGTGTAGAAAGTGACTATTTAATGGATTTTGTTGCGCGTGGTAATAAAGTGTTTATTGCCAGTAATGGCGCTTATGGCACTCTGGCAGACACGTTAGGATTGGAGACCAACTCTTCTTCATTTTACTCTTATTCTAGAAGGGATACAGTAAGAACTAGACTGGTTAATAAATCTTTAAAAGATAGGAGTTATGTCTATGATAAAGGTGCAGATTATAAGTTTTTTGAAGTTTATGATACCTTAAACACTAAAGTGTTAGGTGAGGTGCTAGCCTTTGAACCTTCTAAAGGATACATTGCAGATTATCTTGAAGAAACTATTGATAATGATGAAGGTGAAAAAGAAGAAAAACTTGATATTAATGTAGATGATAAAGAAGAGAAAAGATTAACCAGAGAGACTCCACAAGTTAATTTTGTCGAGATAAAGGTTGGAGATGGTGCTTTTTATTATAATCTCAACCCTATATCATTTACTAACTATTACATGCTCAAAGATGGTAAACACCAGTATGCTGTAGAGGCTTTAAGCTATATGAACGATGGTCCAGTATTCTTTGATGACTATGGTAAGTCTGGTCGCAAAGTTATTACCTCACCCATGCGTTTTGTGCTATCTCAACCTGCTTTAAAATGGGCTTATTATATAGCATTGTTGGGTGTGATTATCTATATGATTTTTGCTGGTAAACGTAGACAGCGCATTATACCTATTGTAGAACCACTTAAAAATAGTTCGGTAGAATTTACAAAGACGATAGGTAGTTTATATTATCAAACAGGTGATTATAGCGGTATTATTGATAAAAAGATTAATTATTTTTTAGAACGATTGCGTTCTAAATATTTTGTAGACACTCAAAGATTAGACACTACTTTCATAAAGAGACTAGCGGTTAAATCGGGTAGATCACAAAATTTTACAGAAGATGTCATTTTATACATCAATAAGTTGCGTACTAAATCAGTACACAATGAATATGAATTAAAACAACTTAATAAAAGGATTGAAGCCTTTTTAAAGGAATAAATAACTATGGAAGAAAATAAAGACCAACTCCAGCCACAAGATAACCAGTCACAATCAGATCAAGATACTAATTCTCAACCTGTTCACGAGGCCGCACAAGAGCAGTTTGTTCAAACACCAGATCAAGAGTCTGGATCTTCTGCTTTTGTTCCAGATCAACCTCAAGTAGAAGAAGCTACTAAGTCAGATGGATTAGCTTTTAAAAATAGGCTTGATTTAACAGAATTGTCTGCTGCAGTTGTTAAAATTAAAGAGCAATTAGGTAAAGTAATAGTCGGTCAAGAAGAGATGATTGACTTATTGATAGTTTCTATTCTAGCAAATGGACATTCCTTAATAGAAGGAGTTCCTGGTGTAGCAAAAACGGTAACAGCAAAATTACTTGCCAAAACCATGCAAATTGGTTTTTCACGTATTCAATTCACACCAGACTTAATGCCTAGTGATATATTAGGTACAAGCGTTTTTAGTATGAAGAACAATGAATTTGAATTTAAGGCAGGACCTATCTTTTCAAACATTATTCTTATTGACGAGATCAATCGAGCACCAGCAAAAACACAGGCGGCACTATTTGAAGCGATGGCAGAGCGTCAGGTAACTATTGATGGGCATGAGTACAATTTAGATACACCATTCTTAGTATTTGCAACTCAAAACCCAGTAGAACAAGAAGGAACCTATAGATTGCCAGAAGCACAACTAGACCGTTTCTTATTTAAGATTAACGTCGATTACCCTAATCTAGACGAAGAAATTAAGATACTAGAAGGTAATCACGCTAGAAAAAATGAAGATCCAGAAACGCTGATTGAAGGAGTACTATCAGCAGCTGCAATTAAAAAATATCAAACTATTATTAAAGACATTATCATTGAAGATAATCTAATTAAATATATAGCAGAGATTGTTCTTAACACACGTAATAATGCAAATCTTTATCTAGGAGCATCACCACGTGCATCAATTGCTATAATGAATGGGTCTAAAGCTTATGCGGCTCTTATGGGACGTGATTTTGTAACACCAGACGATATTAAATACATTGCAAAATCTGTTATGCGACACAGAATTATTTTAACTCCTGAAAGAGAAATGGAAGGCTTCACTGCAGATCGAGCTGTAGCACAAATCTTAGAAACCATAGAGATTCCTAGATAGTGAAAAAGAAACTACATAAATTCTATAAGAGTATTTACTTCTCAAAGCGCTTTTTTCAAGTGCTTATTGGGCTTGTGATATTATTGATAGTCTCTTTCTTATTCCCGGCTATTTTTAGCTATTTAAAGTTTGCGTTTTATCTGTTTATAGCACTTACTATTCTCGATGTTATATTAGTATATCGACTTCAAAAAGGAATTAAAGCAAAACGTAATATTCCAGATAAATTATCTAATGGAGACAATAACCCTATAAATATTGCGATTGCGAATCAATACCCTTATAAAATTGCAATTAAAATTATTGATGAGTTACCTATTCAGTTCCAGAAACGAGACTTTGTTATAGATGCAACTATCGAGTCAGGTAAGTCTAGAGAGTTTAATTATACGGTGAGACCTGTAGAACGCGGTGAGTATCACTTTGGGTCTTTAAATGTCTATGTATCCAGTTTTTTAGGTTTTATAGAACGGCGTTATCTTTTTGATGCAGATGCTATGGCGCCTACATATCCATCTTTTTTACAAATGCGTAAGTATGAGTTGATGGCTTTTACCAATAAACTCAAAGACTACGGAATGAAAAAAATACGTAGGATAGGGCACACTATGGAATTTGAGCAAATTAAAGACTATGTGCCAGGTGATGATGTGCGCAATATCAACTGGAAAGCCAGTGCAAAACGTGGGCAATTAATGCTTAATCAGTATCAAGATGAAAAGTCGCAACCAGTTTACTCTGTTATTGATAAAGGACGTGTCATGAAAATGCCTTTTGAAGGTATGAAATTGATTGATTATGCGATTAATGCGACTTTAGTGATTAGTAATATAGCCTTAAAAAAAGGTGACAAAGCTGGTATGTTTGGCTTTTCAGACCGCATATCTAATCAGGTGGTAGCTCAAAAAAGAGCTTCGCAAATGAATCTTATTCTCGAGACACTTTATAATGTTGATACAGATTTTAAAGAAAGTGATTTTTCTAGATTATATATAGACGTTAAACGCAAGATTACAAATCGTAGTTTACTCTTATTATATACAAACTTTGAAACACTTGATGCTTTACATAGACAATTACCATATTTACAAGCGATTGCTAAAAATCATTTACTAGTGATCATATTCTTTGAGAACACAGAACTTAAAGAGATGCTTATAGAAGAGGTAGATACGACTCGTGAGATATTTGATAAAACCATCGCAGAAAAGTTTATCTATGAAAAGAAACTCATCGTTAATGAGTTGAACAAATATGGTATACAAACCATTCTTACAGAACCGCAACACCTTACTGTAAATACCATTAATAAATATCTTGAGATTAAAGCAAGAGGTCTTTTATAATCTTATAAATTAAGATGGCTAAAAAGTTTTATTTTTTTAATACCAAGTGGCGTGCCTATCCTAGATGGGTTCAATGGTGTCTTTCTATTGCTATTGGGATACTGATTGTATTTCCACAATTTATTGTTCCTGATCTTTGGTTTGGTATTCCAGGTGTGGTGCTATATTTAATAGGATTAGCCTATTTAATATGGTTAGCAACTTGCAAAAATGCTTTACATTGGAAAAGAGATGATCAAGTTAAACTTAAGATAGAAGGTAAGACTTTAGAGCTGGACATGAAGTTTATATCGCAGGTTTGGGTAGAAGATCAACATTTACTAATACGTCGTATCAACCGCGTGGACTCATTTCCTATAGATCAATTACGTCCTGCAGATTTAGATAAATTAGTAGCTATACTTAAGGAATATGAGTAACAACTTGATTAAAAATACAACTCGGTAGTTATTTATGACAGTTGGGTCGTTTAAAGTTCGCTTCCGCGAAAGCGTGATGCATATTTGTCTCATCAAACAACAAAAACCACACAATTATGAAAACTATCATCACAACAATCACATTATTTATTTCACTATTAAGTTTTGCTCAAGAAACAACACACACTTTAAAAGTTACCGTTCCTAACGCGACTAGCGATAAAGGTGAAATGGTGTTTGCACTTAATACTAAAGAAACATTTATGGTAGCAGCACCTGTGCAAAGCGCTGCGGTAAAAATTGAAGATGGAGTAGCGACTGTAACTTTTGAAAATGTTGCTCCAGGAGAATATGCTATTATAGTATTACATGACTTAAATGGTAATCAAAGAATGGACTTTAAAGACGGTATGCCTGCCGAAAATTATAACGTAAGTGGAGGACAGATGAGTTTTGGACCACCAGTTTTTGGAGATTCAAAATTTACCTTAAAAGAAGATACAGAAATGACTATCAGACTTTAAACTTAATACCTTTTTTAAAAACCCATTACTTTCTTTAGTAATGGGTTTTTTTAGTTCAATAAGGTACATAAAAGAAGGCTTCATTGATCTAGATTCTAACATCTTAAAAGTTAATTCTATACAAAAGCATTTTACATACTAGTCGCTAGCGACTAACTTTACCTATATGAATGTATTAATAACAGGTGCGACAGGTCTAGTAGGCTCGCAAATAGCAGATTTATTTATCTCAAAAGGTCATACAGTTCATTATCTGACCACTCGTTCCAGCGCGATTAGAACAGAACCTAATTATAAAGGCTTTTTGTGGAATGTTAAAAACATGACCATAGATTCTAGCTGTATTGATGGTGTCGATACGATAATTCATCTCGCAGGAGAATCTGTTTTTCAACGATGGACAGCAGCAGCCAAAGAAAGTATTATGTCCAGCCGTATTGATAGTACACAACTATTAGTAGATTTATTGAAGGATAATGATCACACGGTACAGCAAGTTATTACAGCTAGTGCGATAGGTATTTATCCAGATGATCAAGATGCCGAGGCTTTTAAAGAAAACGACATTCCGCCATATGCAGATAATTATCTGGCAGACGTTTGTATCGCGTGGGAAAGTATAGCGCAACAATTTAGAGAAACAGGTGTACAATTATCCATTGTCAGAATAGGTATAGTGCTAGCGGCACAAGGTGGCGCATTAGAACAAATGGCACAACCGGTTAAATATTATGCTGGCGCTGGATTTGGAAATGGTAAAATGTGGCAAAGCTGGATTGCTATTGATGATCTAGTAGGGATTTTTTACTATCTGTCAGAGAATAGACTAGAAGGCGTTTATAATGGAGTAGCTCCACATCCAGTGCGCAATAGGCCTATGATGGAAGCTATAGGTAAAGCAATGGGTAAACCTGTTTTTTTACCTAATGTACCTAAGTTTGTAATGAAACTTATGCTCGGTGAGATGGCTGCGGTAGTATTATCGAGCCAGCATGTAAGTAGCGAGAGAATAGAAGAAGCCGGATATCAATTTAAATATCCACAACTGGATCAAGCATTAGAGCAATATATAGATTAAGGGAAGTAGTTTACTTTTAATTGTCATATATAAAAAATCCCTGAGCTGCTGCTCAGGGATTTTCCTTTCAATCTACACTCAAATCTTAATTACTTAGTAGCAACTAGATTTACAGTTAATTTAATATCGTCTGCGATAGCACTATCTAATACTTTATCACTGAAAGTCTGTGAACCATATTTAATTCCCCAGTCTGTACGGTTGATCTTAAACTCTTCACTATCTAACATCATCTTATCACCGTCATAAGCAACAGTTACAGCAAATGTTACATTTTTAGTAACATCCTTAAGTGTGAGGTTACCGGATAACATGTTTCCTTCAATTCCAGTTACAACAAATTTTGCAGTAGGGTATTTATTTACGTTAAAGAAATCAGTCTCAGTTCCTTCAACAGTACCAGATAAGTGATTTTTCAATTTCATAGCTCCTTCACCTTCTATGTCAGTTACTTCAATACTTTTCATATCAATGGTAAATTCACCACTTTCTAGTGACTCACCATTAACAGTTACCATACCGCTAGTTAAAGAAATGTTCCCAGTGTGGTCTGCAGTAGGCTTTGAACCTACCCATGCGATATTAGATGCCGCTGTGTCCACCTTATAAGTTATAGATTCAACTGTAGCTTGTGCTTCAGCCTCGGCAGCAGTAGCTTCTACTTCATTTTGTGCATCTTTACATGACATTGTAAACGCTACCACGGCAGCCATTCCCATTAATTTTATTGATGTTGTGTTCATTGTTTATATTTTTTAATTTGAATTGTAAAATTAAATGTACCTACAAATAAAGCCGTTAAAACTATATTAAATATTTCAGTGACATTTTGACATTGATTTTTGTATGGCAGTACTTTTGACTATAGGATGTAGAATGAGCAAAAAGGCTGTTGTGATTACGCTTTCGCGAAAGCACGATTTAAACAAACAACGGCAATATGTTAACCATTAATTCCTAACAAAACTAGGAGACCAGTTATGGCAAAGAATAAAAACGAAGAACAAGAATTAAACGATCTAGAATCGCAAACTGTTGATCAACAGGATGGTGTAAATGATAACACTACAGATGAAGAACAAGAGCAAAAAGATCCTATAGTAGAATTAGAAGAGCAACTGCAACAAGAAAAGGATAAGTTCTTAAGACTATTTGCAGAGTTTGAAAATTTTAAAAGACGCACAGCAAAGGAGCGTATCGAGTTATTTAAAACAGCTGGAGAAGGTGTTTTAAAAGACATGTTGCCAGTTATAGACGATTTTGACAGAGCAATGATTGAGATCAATAAGTCAGAAGATAAAAACCTTATTGAAGGAGTTACTCTTATTTCTAACAAACTGCGCAATACCTTAAATGGTAAAGGATTAGAGCAAATGGAAGTTAGAGCTGGAGACGCTTTTAATGCAGACTATCATGAGGCGATTACACAGATTCCTGCACCTAGTGATGAGATGAAAGGAAAAATAATTGATGTAATTGAGCAAGGTTATAAACTGGGTGATAAGATAATACGTTACCCTAAAGTAGTTATAGGACAATAACATGGCAGATTTTTATGACATATTAGGCATTTCAAAAAGTGCCACGGCAGCAGAAATTAAAAAGGCTTACCGTAAGAAAGCAATTGAATTCCATCCAGATAAAAATCCTGGTGATGAAACCGCAGAAGAGAATTTCAAAAAAGCAGCAGAAGCTTATGAAACCTTAAGCGATCAGCAGAAAAAAGCTCGTTATGATCAGTTAGGTCATCAAGCATACACATCAGGTGGTGCAGGCGGTTTCGGCGGCGGCGGTGGTTTCGGTGGCATGGATATGGACGATATATTCAGCCAGTTTGGAGATATTTTCGGTGGCGGCGGATTCTCTGGTTTCGGCGGTGGCGGCGGTTTCGGTGGCGGCGGACGTCGTAGAGTTAAAGGAAAAGACTTGCGTATAAGAGTTTCTTTAACACTAGAAGAAGCAGCTGTAGGAGTTGAGAAAAAAGTTAAGGTAAAACGTAAAAAGCAAGCACCAGGTGTTACCTATAAAACATGTACTACATGTGGTGGATCTGGTCAGGTTACACGTATACAGAATACCATTTTAGGTCGTATGCAAACCAGTGCACCATGTAATGTGTGTGGTGGAGCAGGACAAACCATGGATAAAAAACCAGCTGGAGCAGATGCACAAGGACTGGTAATAGATGAGGAAACTGTATCTATCAAAATACCTGCTGGTGTAGAAACCGATATGAGGTTAAAAGTAAGCGGGAAAGGTAATGAAGCACCTGGTAATGGAATATCCGGTGATTTATTAGTTGATATAGAGGTTAAGGAACATGCAGAACTGCAGCGTGAAGGTAATAATCTACATTATGATCTTTATGTAAGTGTGCCAGAAGCGGTTCTAGGAACGACTAAAGAAATTCAGACGGTAACTGGTAAAGTTCGTATTCCTATTGAAGCAGGAATACAAAGCGGTAAAATATTGCGACTGCGCGGTAAAGGTATGCCTAATGTTAATGGCTATGCAACCGGTGACTTATTAGTACATGTTAATGTATGGACGCCACGTAACCTATCAAGAGATCAAAAAGAATTTTTTGAATCCATGATGGCAGACTCGCATTTTGAACCAGCACCTGAAAAAGGGGACAAATCTTTCTTTGAGAAAGTGAAGGATATGTTTTCTTAAAAGAATCTTAAATAATTGAAAATTTAATTATATATTTGGTTTAACAATTGGTTAACCAACCAAATGTTATTTTTCTTTTTCATAGCAATTTTTCCCACCTTTCTATTAATTAGGAAGGTGGGTTTTTTGTTATTTGTAACCTAAATAAATGTAAATGCTCGTTAGAAGGTGCGAGATATTTTTAAATTAGCAAGCTTTAGATATAATATGAAGAACACGCTTGAAGCAAGACACATTGTAAAACGTTACGGTGACTTTAGGGCACTCAATGACGTAAATATTGCAGTTCCCAAGGGAAGTGTTTATGGATTACTAGGACCTAATGGAGCTGGTAAGACATCTTTAATCAGAATTATAAATCAAATTACGATGCCTGATGGTGGTGATATTCTTCTTAATGGAGAACCACTTGAGCCTAAACATATCTCACAAATTGGTTATATGCCAGAGGAAAGAGGTCTGTATAAATCCATGAAGGTAGGTGAACAATGTATCTATCTAGCCATGCTTAAAGGTCTTTCAAAATCTGAAGCAAAGGCAAAATTAGAATACTGGTTTGATCGTTTAGGAATGCAAGGCTGGTGGAACAAGAAATTACAAGAACTATCAAAAGGGATGGCTCAAAAAGTGCAATTTATTGTCACGGTAATGCACGAACCAGATTTACTAATCTTTGATGAACCGTTTTCTGGTTTTGATCCTGTGAATGCAAATCTAATAAAAGATGAAATCTTGCAATTAAGAGATCAAGGAGCAACTATTATATTCTCTACCCATCGTATGGAAAGTGTAGAAGAAATGTGTGACCACATAGCTCTTATCAATAAATCTAACGTAGTTTTAAGTGGTAAACTCAGTGAGGTGAAACAACAATTTCGTAATAGAGAATACGCTGTGTCACTTATTACTCAAGATAATGCTAGAACTTTACAATCAATACCAGATTTATATAATGCAGAAGGTATCGAGTTATCTGGTTTAGATAATACATTAGATTTTAAAATTAGATTGCCAGAAGATATAACTATAGCCCAGTCGTTAAATGATTTAACGAGTTTAGGCGAGTTGACCCATTTCAGTGAAATTATACCTAGTGTTAATGATATCTTTATTAAAACAGTGAAGCAAGATGGATAAGTTGTGGCTTATAATTAAAAGAGAATACCTTAATAAGGTCAGAAACAAAACCTTCATTATCATGACTTTTGTAAGTCCTATGATATTTGTGGGTGTTGCTTTACTAGTCGGCTTTCTTACTAGTCTTAATAATGATACTACTAGAAAAATTGCTATACTAGATGACACGAGTATATATGCTCCACTTTTTGAAGACTCAGAACGTACAGAATATATAATACTTGAAAATAATAATTTGCAGGTAGCTATAGACGCAAGTAAAACAGCAGATTATTATGGATTAATACATATAAGTGAAAATAAGAATCAGTTAGGTGAGGTTACCTTATATTCTGATGATTCTCCATCTTTAGGTTTTATAAATGAGATAGAAGATAAGATTAGTAAAAAAGCTACAGAAGACCGATTAGTAGCCAGAGGTATTAATCTAGAGACTATTAAAGAATCTAAAATCACAGCAGACTTAAAATTACAAAGTTATACTGGTGTGCAAACCAGTAAAGCAAACGGATGGATTAAAATGGCTTTCGGTGGTGGAGCAGGATATTTATTAATGATGTTTATTATCATTTATGGTAATATGGTAATGCGATCAGTTATAGAAGAGAAAACAAATCGTATTATAGAAATTATTATTAGTTCTATTAAACCTATTTATTTAATGATAGGTAAAATTACCGGAACATCGCTTGCGGGAATTACTCAGTTCATCATTTGGGTAATACTAGGCGGAATTCTCTTCACCATTGCTAGTACATTTTTAGGGCCTGAAGCCGTGCAGAGTCCTGGTAACGAAATGGCCATGTCCCAATTAGAGAATATGGATAAGATGCAGCTCATTATTAATGATATCATGCAGCTACCTTTACTTAAATTGGTGATTTGTTTCTTTCTTTATTTTATAGGTGGATACTTTTTATATGCAGCAATATATACAGCGATAGGTGCTGCTGTAGATAATGAAACAGATACACAGCAATTTATGCTACCGGTTATATTACCTTTAATATTATCAATCTATGTAGGATTCTTTTCTGTCATGGATAATCCTCATGGAACTGTTGCAGTCATATTTTCGTATATCCCATTAACTTCTCCTATAGTGATGTTAATGCGTATTCCTTTTGGAGAGATTGCATACTGGGAGATAGGACTTAGTATGTTATTACTATATGTAAGTATCTTTGGTGTGGCATGGTTTGCTGCAAAAATATACAGAGTAGGTATATTAATGTATGGTAAAAAAGTAAATTGGAAAGAACTATATAAATGGCTTAAGTATTAATGAAAGAACTTTGGAAAAAGCTTAAAGGATTCTTTGATTATGAAATAATCAGTGCAGATAAACCTGGTGATTTTCATCTAGACGCCGGTCATATTATTCTGGCAATACTGGCTATCGTTTTAGCATCGCTTGCATTAAGAGGTATAAAAAGACTTCTTACACGTAAGATGGATGAAACCGACAAGCTCAAATTTGATAGTATTTTCAAGTTTTTCAATTACATAGTTTACATTATAGTCATAATTATCGTTCTCAACAGTTCTGGTGTAGACTTAACTGCTATATTAACGGCTAGTGCGGCATTATTTGTAGGTATTGGTTTTGCCCTGCAAGACTTTTTTAAGGATATAATTGCAGGAATTACCATATTAGTTGATAAGTCATTGTTAGTGAATGATATTATAGAAATGGAAGGTAAGGTAGGTCGTGTTTTTGAAATACGATTGCGTACAACACGAGCTATAACTAGAGATGATAAAGTACTAGTGATTCCTAATCATTTATTTTTACAACAGACAATATATAATTATACCCAAAACCACCCAAAAACGAGAGAAAATATAAAAGTAGGTGTCGCTTACGGTAGCGATACAGAACTAGTTAAAAGGCTGTTGCTTGAGTGCGCAACTAATCAAAGCGGTGTACTTAAAAGTCCTCAACCATTTGTCTTGTTCAATAATTTTGGAGATAGTGCGTTAGAGTTTGCACTTTACTTTTTTGTGCGAGATAGTTTTGTGGATCCTCGTATTAAAAGTGAGTTGAGATTTGCTATTGACAAATCCTTTAGAGCTCAAAATGTTACAATTCCTTTTCCACAAAGGGATGTTCATATTTTTCAATCAAAAGATAAAACCATTTAATGTTCAAAAGACTTCTAATTTGTTTTTTTATACTCGCTTTCGCGAAAGCGTATTCACAAGGTACCGATTTGTTCCGTACAGAGTATACCTATTTCCCACAACGCAATTCAGACAATAGTTTCAGGAGATTTAGAACCTTTGTGAATGTACCCCTTAAAATTGGAGATGGTACTTATCTCGTTCCGTATCTAGAATACAGGAATGTTCACTTTGTAGTAAAAGATTCTGAAGATTTCAGACAATTCGGTACTGATCGGTATGAAAGTTATGAAGTTGCATTAGGTTACACTACGCCTTTAAAAAATAACTGGAGATTAGGAACTCGTATAGGCTTGTTAGCAGCATCAAATTTTGATGCAGGAAAAGCTATTAGTGATGATTATTTTTTAACGGCCAGCGCTTATTTTATTAAAAGTATGACAAAAAGAGATGATGGTGGAAAACCTTGGAGATTAGTCGTAGGGATTCAATACTCCACAACTGCTGGACGTCCTTTTCCATTACCGTATTTGAACTATTACAGAGAATTTGCTCCAAAATGGAGTTTCACCTTAGGAGCTCCAAAAATGAATCTCGTGTATCGCTTTAATGATAAAAATATGGTACAATTATATGCACGATTAGATGGGTTTTATGGAAATATTCAAAACAATGTAAACACAACTAATGGCGTTGCAGATAATGTTTCAATGACTACAGCTATGGCCGGTCCTGGATATCAGTATAACTTTACTAAACATATTAGTGTTTATGTGTATACTGGATATACTATCTTTAACGATATAAGGTTAAGAGATGCAGGTGGTGATGATGTTAAAAATGTAAATGATAGTAATACGTTCTATTCTAGAGCAGGTATAAAATTTAAAATATAAATGGCAAATATTCTATTAATAGAGGATGAGGCAGCAATTAGACGTGTATTAAGTAAAATACTGTCTGAAGAGAATAAGAGTTATACTGTTACAGAAGCAGTAGATGGGTTAGAAGGCATTGAACTCATAAAGAAAGAAGATTATGATCTAGTTCTATGTGATATTAAAATGCCTAAAATGGATGGAGTTGAGGTGCTAGAGGCAATCAAAAAAATCAAACCTGAAATACCAGTTGTTATGATATCTGGTCATGGAGATTTAGATACGGCTGTCAATACGATGCGTTTAGGAGCTTTTGATTATATTTCTAAGCCGCCAGATTTAAATAGATTACTTAACACAGTTCGTAATGCATTAGATCGTAAAAGTCTTGTTGTAGAGAATAAACGTCTAAAAAAGAAAGTAAGTAAGAACTATGAAATGGTCGGTGATAGTGAGCTGATATTTATTATCAAAAACATTATTGAAAAGGTAGCTCCTACAGATGCTCGTGTTCTTATTACGGGAGGCAATGGAACGGGAAAAGAATTAGTAGCACATTGGTTGCATGAAAAAAGCCACCGATCATCAGCACCGTTTATCGAAGTAAATTGTGCTGCAATACCAGGTGAGTTGATCGAGAGTGAGCTCTTTGGTCATGTTAAAGGTAGCTTTACCGGAGCTAATAAGGACCGTGCTGGTAAGTTTGAGGCAGCAAACGGCGGAACTATTTTTTTAGATGAAATAGGAGATATGAGTCTTAAAGCTCAAGCAAAGGTGCTGAGAGCTCTACAAGAAAACAAAATACAAAGAGTAGGTAGTGATAAAGATATTAAAGTAGATGTGCGCATTCTTGCAGCTACTAATAAGGATTTAAAAAAAGAGATCTCTGAAAATAAATTTAGAGAGGATTTATATCACCGTTTGGCTGTTATTCTCATTAATGTGCCATCGCTTAATGATAGACGTGAAGATATTCCGTTACTTATAAAGCACTTTGCAGCTAAAATAGCAAAAGAACATGGTGGTACTACAAAGGAGTTTTCTGATAAAGCGGTAGGAAAGCTGCAAAATTATGATTGGACGGGTAATATTAGAGAGCTGCGTAATGTCGTGGAACGACTAATTATTTTAGGTAGTGAAGAAATAAGTGAGACAGATGTTAATTCATTTGCTAGTAAATAAAGACGTATGAAAACCAACCCTTTAAATTATCTCGCTTCTGGGGATATCAAGTTAAGTAATTTTGATACTACACCTAAGGAATTATTGAGTAAGAAAGAAGCAAAGGCATCACTTGAAAAATCTCGAAGAGCGTTAGCTAAATTTCAAGAAAAACTCTATGCTCATGATCGCCATGCTGTATTGGTTTGTTTTCAAGGTATGGATACTGCAGGGAAAGATAGTTTGGTAAGGGAAGTTTTTAAAGACTTTAATGTTCGTGGTGTCGTACAACACAGTTTTAAAGTACCTACTGAACTGGAATTATCACATGGTTATCTATGGCGACATTATATAGCGCTACCATCAAAGGGTTATTTTGGAATCTTTAATCGTACTCATTATGAAAACGTGTTAGTTACACGTGTACATCCTGAATACTTAATGGCTGAGAATTTACCAGGTATTAAGAGTACCGATGATGTGAATGAAGAGTTTTGGGAGATGCGTTTTGAGCAGATAAATAATTTTGAAAAAGAACTTTCTCAAAACGGAACATATATTTTTAAGTTTTTCTTGAATATTTCTAAAGACGAACAAAAAAATAGATTGTTGAGAAGACTGCATCTTCCTGAAAAAAACTGGAAATTTTCAGGAGGTGATTTGAAAGAAAGAGCTCTTTGGGATAAATACATGAGCTGTTATGAAGAAGCTATTTCCAATACTTCAACAGACATTGCTCCTTGGTATATAATTCCATCTGATGACAAACCTATGGCGCGTAAAATTGTTTGCGATATCTTATTACAGACGCTAGAATCTAAAACCCATATTGTAATGCCACAATTAGATGATAATGACGTTGAAAAAATTGATGACTATATTAAAGTTTTAGAAAACGAATAGTTAACTCTTTATAGTTTTTTCAATTTATGATAATTCTAACTTTAAAGATTTTCATATCATAATTTGAGTAGCTCTTTGTCATTATCTTTGCCATCTTTTTGATAAGCATGGCACTACAGGACTATACACGTGAATTTGGTAAGAATTTAAATATTGCTTATCCTATAATGGCTGGGCAAATAGCGCATCTTCTAGTTGCATTTGCAGATAATGTAATGGTAGGTAAATTGGGTGACGCTCAGCTAGCTGCTGTTTCTCTAGGAAATACATTAATTTTTATAGCCCTTAGTATAGGTATTGGTTTTTCATTTGCGATAACACCTTTAGTTGCTGAGGCTGATGCTAAAGGTGATTTTCAAAAAGTAAAAAGTATTTTTCACAATGGAGTTTTAGTTTCCACAATTAATGGAGTGATATTATGTGTTCTTCTATTTCTGTCAGAACCAATCTTGTATTACCTTGATCAGCCAGAAGAGGTTATTATTTTAGCTATTCCTTATATGAGAATTGTAGCGATATCCATGATTCCTTTAATGATTTTCCAGTCGTTTAAACAATTTGCAGATGGTCTTTCTAAGACGGTGTTTGCCATGCAGGCTACGATAATAGCAAACATTGTGAATATTATCTTGAACTATTTATTGATTTATGGAAAGTTTGGGTTTCCAAGATTAGAGGTTGAAGGAGCTGCTTATGGGACTTTAGTAGCAAGGATACTCATGGTTCCTGTTTTGATGTTTTTGCTTTCGCGAAAAGTAGAGCTAAAAAGATATTTTTCTACAGTAGAAGCATTTTCTGTTGTAATATTTAAAAAATTATTGAACTTAGGATTTCCTACAGCGCTACAAATGTTTTTTGAAGTTAGTCTTTTTACTGCAGCAATCATTCTTAGTGGTGTGTTGGGTACTAAAAGTCAGGCAGCAAATCAAATTGCTCTCAATTTATCAGCAATGACATTTATGGTTGGTGTTGGTCTTAGTGTAACAGCGACCATAAGAATTGGTAATCAACTGGGAAATGGTAATATTTTAGAGCTTAAAAGAATTGCGAGATCTATATTCTTGTTGACATTAATTTTAGATGTGATTTTTGCTGTAATATTTTATGCTTTTAAGGATCAATTACCTTGGATTTATATTCAAGACGTAGAAGTAGTGAATATTGCTTCTAGTTTGTTGATTGTAGCTGCATTTTTTCAAGTAAGTGATGGTTTACAAGTAGTCTTCTTGGGTGCATTACGAGGATTACAAGATGTATGGATACCTAGTGCAATATGTTTTATTGCATATTGGTTAGTCGGATTTCCTGTTTCTTACTACTTAGGGATTGTGCTTGATTACGGCGGGCAAGGTATTTGGATTGGCTTATTACTAGGATTAAGTGTGTCAAGTATGTTGATGTATCTGCGTTATCGATATTTGATAAGGGTTAGATTTGTTAAATCATTTTCGTAATGACTTGTTTGTTTGTGTTTTACGAATTATTTTAATTTAATTTGACAAAAAGTTTGGTTGGTAGAGAAAAACGTGAGTATATTTGCACCCGCTTTGCAGCAGACGTGATGTCTAAAGTAGAGCGTTAGTTCTTCAAAGAAGGTTAGAATACTAGTTCAAGAATCGGGAGAGGATTGTCAAAGTTTTAATTTTATGATTTGAAGTAGTTCATTGAGATTTTGATTGACAGCACAAAAATAATAAGGAGATATTTTATAATATTTTCTGGTAAGATTTAATGTAAATAAACACAATTACGCTAATTAAGTAGTATTGATTATATAGGTCATAAAACGATCTTTAAAAAGATTCTACGATGAAGAGTTTGATCCTGGCTCAGGATGAACGCTAGCGGCAGGCCTAACACATGCAAGTCGAGGGGTAACAGGGGGAGCTTGCTTTCTGCTGACGACCGGCGCACGGGTGCGTAACGCGTATACAATCTACCTATCACTGAGGGATAGCCCGAAGAAATTTGGATTAATACCTCATAGTATTATAGAATCGCATGGTTTTATAATTAAAGGTTACGGTGATAGATGAGTATGCGTCCTATTAGCTAGATGGAGAGGTAAAGGCTCCCCATGGCTACGATAGGTAGGGGTCCTGAGAGGGAGATCCCCCACACTGGTACTGAGACACGGACCAGACTCCTACGGGAGGCAGCAGTGAGGAATATTGGACAATGGGCGCAAGCCTGATCCAGCCATGCCGCGTGTAGGAAGACGGCCTTATGGGTTGTAAACTACTTTTATACGGGAAGAAACCTATCCTCGTGAGGATAGCTGACGGTACCGTAAGAATAAGCACCGGCTAACTCCGTGCCAGCAGCCGCGGTAATACGGAGGGTGCAAGCGTTATCCGGAATCATTGGGTTTAAAGGGTCCGTAGGCGGGCTAATAAGTCAGTGGTGAAATGCAGGGGCTCAACTCCGGCACTGCCATTGATACTGTTAGTCTTGAATTATTGTGAAGTGGTTAGAATATGTAGTGTAGCGGTGAAATGCTTAGATATTACATAGAATACCGATTGCGAAGGCAGATCACTAACAATATATTGACGCTGATGGACGAAAGCGTGGGTAGCGAACAGGATTAGATACCCTGGTAGTCCACGCCGTAAACGATGGTTACTAGCTGTTTGGACGAATTGACGTCTGAGTGGCCAAGCGAAAGTGATAAGTAACCCACCTGGGGAGTACGTTCGCAAGAATGAAACTCAAAGGAATTGACGGGGGCCCGCACAAGCGGTGGAGCATGTGGTTTAATTCGATGATACGCGAGGAACCTTACCAGGGCTTAAATGTAGTATGACAGATTTGGAAACAGATTTTTCTTCGGACATATTACAAGGTGCTGCATGGTTGTCGTCAGCTCGTGCCGTGAGGTGTCAGGTTAAGTCCTATAACGAGCGCAACCCCTATTGCTAGTTGCCAGCGAGTCATGTCGGGGACTCTAGCGAGACTGCCGGTGCAAACCGTGAGGAAGGTGGGGATGACGTCAAATCATCACGGCCCTTACGTCCTGGGCCACACACGTGCTACAATGGTAGGGACAGAGAGCAGCCACCACGCGAGTGGGAGCGAATCTATAAACCCTATCACAGTTCGGATCGTAGTCTGCAACTCGACTACGTGAAGCTGGAATCGCTAGTAATCGCATATCAGCCATGATGCGGTGAATACGTTCCCGGGCCTTGTACACACCGCCCGTCAAGCCATGGAAGCTGGGGGTACCTGAAGTCGGTGACCGCAAGGAGCTGCCTAGGGTAAAACCGGTAACTGGGGCTAAGTCGTAACAAGGTAGCCGTACCGGAAGGTGCGGCTGGAACACCTCCTTTCTGGAGTTCCTGAAATAATGGAACAACAATAGATTTGTATGGTTAAGCTATTTGATTAGCGTGTTTATTTATATTTTAAAGTTGTCAATCTTGATATATTAAGTCGAAAAGACTTTTAATTAGATAGTTATGTCTGTTTAGTTATACAGTCTCATAGCTCAGCTGGTTAGAGCGCTACACTGATAATGTAGAGGTCGGCAGTTCGAGTCTGCCTGAGACTACAATGTATGGTTCGCTATACAATAGTTCATTAAAATACTTAAAGGAAATTCTAGAGGTTGGTTGTTCAACATTGCTAATTCTGAAT
>NZ_CP136694.1:0-1390000 GCF_032922765.1 Nonlabens ulvanivorans | reverse complement strand
TGGCATTTACACTATCGGCTATCTTACGAAATCTTTCATAATCTATTTCTCTACTATAAGCAGATGCACCAGCTATTATTAACTTTGGCCTTTCCTTTTCTGCAATAGATTGAATTTTGTCATAATTCAATAAACCAGTTTCTTTTTCAACTCCATAAAAAGAAGTCTCATAGAGCTTACCTGAAAAATTCACTGGTGACCCATGAGTTAAATGACCACCATGTGACAAATCAAATCCTAATATTTTTTCGCCGGGCTTTAAGCAAGCATGAAATACTGCAGTATTAGCTTGGCTTCCAGAATGTGGTTGAACATTTACGTATTCTGCATTAAAAAGTTCCTTTGCGCGTTCAATGGCAATTGTCTCGATTTCATCAACAACTTCACATCCACCATAATATCTTTTACCTGGATAACCTTCTGCATACTTATTAGTTAGAATAGAGCCTGCTGCAGCAAGGACATCAGTACTCACATAATTTTCACTTGCAATTAATTCCAATCCAGTTTTTTGTCTTTCTTGTTCTTCCTGAATTAAATCAAAAATCTCTTTATCGTTGTAGCTCATAATTTATATCGTTAAGATTAAAACAAAAATAATTCATTGCTCTTTGCAAACGTTACGAATATGATATATTTGGATAGTTTTTTTAACAGGATATAAAAATATAATATGCCACTTCAAACTAACGACCCAAATAGAAAATCATGGATAGGCTATAGCAGCGATTCTCATTTTCCAATACAGAACATTCCATTTGGTGTGTTTTTAACGAGAGATAATGTAATAACTATAGGAACCCGTATTGGTGATTGGGCTATAGACTTAGGTGCGTTGCAAGAAATGGGTTATTTTGATGGTGTACCACTCACTGATGATATGTTTATGCAGGATACCTTGAATGACTTTATATCTGATGGTAAAAAAACTTGGAGACTTGTACGTAATCGTATTGGAGATATTTTTGATTCTGAAAATCCGCTTCTTAGAGACAATAAAGAGCATAGAAATCGTATCATCTTTAACATGGATGAAGTAGAAATGCAACTTCCTGTCTTAATCGGTGATTATACTGATTTTTACAGCAGTAAAGAGCATGCTACTAATGTAGGAACTATGTTTAGGGATCCTGATAATGCTTTACTACCTAACTGGTTACATATGCCTGTTGCTTATCATGGAAGATCAAGTACGATTATACCTTCTGGAATTCCTATCCATAGACCTCAAGGTCAAACGATACCGGCAGGTAGTGAACAGCCTGTTTTTGGTCCTTCAAAATTAGTTGATTTTGAATTAGAAATGGCGTTCATTACTACTGATGCAAACAATATGGGACAACCTATAAGCGTGGATGAGGCTGAGGATTATATCTTTGGAATGGTCGTTTTTAATGATTGGAGTGCAAGAGACATTCAGAAATGGGAGTATGTGCCTTTAGGTCCTTTCTTAGCAAAAAACTTTGCTAGTTCCATATCTCCATGGATTGTTACACTTGATGCCTTAGAACCGTTTAGAACAAGCGGTCCTGATATGGAAAAACCTGTTTTAGATTATTTAAAATCTAGTAATGATAAAACATATGACATTCATTTAGAGGTTGATATCACCCCACAACAAGGTAAACCAACTACTATCTGTAAATCAAATTTCAAACATCTGTATTGGAATATGTCTCAGCAATTAGCTCACCATACTATAAATGGTTGTAGAGTAAATAGTGGAGATATGATGGGTAGTGGAACCATTTCTGGTCCTAAACCAGACTCTTATGGTTCTATGCTAGAACTGAGTTGGAGAGGTGAACGCCCTGTTAAACTAAATGATGGTACAGAGCGTAAATTTATAAATGATTTTGATACTGTAACAATGAGAGGTTATTGTAAAAATGGTCCTGTTCGTATAGGTTTTGGTGAAGTTTCTAATCAATTGTTACCAGTATACGAACCTAAATCTAAACATTAGATGAAAACCCTATACTCGATACTTTTTGTATATACCATGTTAGCGAGTTGTAGCAGTGTTAAAAAAGCTAAAACAGCTATTAATACGGGTAATTTTGATCAGGCTATAGATATTGCAATTAGCAATTTAGCCAGTGATAAGAATGCAAAGCGTAAACAAGAGTACGTAGTTTTATTGGAAAACGCTTTCGCGAAAGCGGTTTCTGAAGATCAGATTGTACTCAACAGATTGCAATCTGATCCTAATCCTTCGGTACTGGAGTCGATTTATGAAACTCTACTAAATATGGAGTATCGGCAATCTAAGATAAGACCGCTACTACCACTAACAATCTATGAAACCGGTAAATCTGCAAGTTTCCCGATGGTTGACTATTCTAAAAAAGTTATTGCTGCAAGAACATCATTATCAGATCATTTATTAGACAACGCTAGAAAATCTTTGAATGTGGCAAATACCTTGCAAGCACGTACTATTTATGACGATTTAATATATTTAAATAAAATAAACCCTAACTACAAAGACATGGCAGTATTACTGGATAAAGCCTTAGAAAAAGGAACTGATTACATCATGGTTTCACTAAAAAATGAAACACAATTAGTAATACCAGAACGTCTAGAGGAAGAGTTACTTAATTTTTCAACTTATGGATTAAATGATAAATGGACTGTTTATCATAATCGACATAATGATAATATTTTTTATGATTACAGCTTAAATATTAATTTTAGAAACATTAATATTTCTCCAGAGCAAGTTTTACAAAAAGAACTTCAAAAAGAAAAACAAGTAATAGACGGCTTTGAATATGAATTAGATGAACGTGGGAATGTAAAAAAGGATAGTCTAGGAGATGACATTAAAAAGGATAAATACAAACTTGTAAAGGCTACTATATTTCAAAGTACACAACAAAAAGAAGTGTCTATTGATGCAAATATTATCGTCACTAATAATTATAATAGACAACTAGTTGATCGTTTTCCGATAGGAAGTACTTTTATTTTTAATTACATATACGGCAGTGTTAATGGAGATAGACGAGCAGTTGATGAAGATTATTTACAAACTCTAAATGCGAGAGCTATACCATTCCCATCTAATGAACAGATGATCTATGATGCAGGTGAAGATCTAAAATTGCGCATTAAAGAGGTTCTTACAGGTCTAAGGTATAGAAACTAGTATTATTAAAATTTCTATCAATACCATCTTGTTTTAAGAACTATTTCACATCTGTAGTTCTATATTTGAACCTATGACTCTAGAAAAACTTACTTATCCAGATGCAAGGTATTTTTCCTCTTTGATGGAAGATTATCTGGTAGAAAAAGATAATTTAAAGAATTTATATCATAGGTTTCCTGCACTAGAAAATTTTCAAGATCAAATTGAGGAAAAGCAAATTGAGTTTAAACAGAAACCTAAAACCAGGAAAGTTCTGGTTGAGTCATTGTTAAATCAATATAGTAAGCTTGATAATGTACAAGAATCGTTAAGCAACATCCGTTTATTAAAGGAAGAAAATACATTTACAATAACAACAGGTCATCAACTTAATTTGTTTACAGGACCACTTTACTTTTTATATAAGATTATATCTGTAATTAACCTTTGTAAGCAATTAAAAGAGGCTTATCCATCCTATAACTTTATTCCGGTATATTGGATGGCTACTGAAGATCATGACTTTGAAGAAATTCAATATTTTAAATATCATGGTAAAAAGGTTGTCTGGAATAAAGAATCTAATGGTGGTGTAGGTAGGTTAAATACAGATGGTTTAAAAGAGGTTTTAGATATTTTCAAAGGTCAGATAGGTACTAGTAAAAATGCTTTAGAAATTATTAAACTTTTCAAAACAGCTTATCTAGACCATGATAATCTTGCAAGTGCTACCCGTTTTCTTGCTCATCAATTATTTGGGAAAGATGGGCTAGTGATAGTTGATGGTGATGATCATGGGCTTAAAAGTTTAATGACACCGCATTTTAAAGAAGAATTGCTAGATCAAACTAGTTATCATAAAGTCACTAATACCATAGCAAATTGGCCTGATGCTTATAATGTACAAGTATCACCTCGAGAAATAAATTTATTTTATCTCAATGATAATTTAAGAGAACGTATTGTTTTTGAAAATAATCAATATAAAGTAGTTGATACTAAAATTGTTTTTTCTGAAAAAGAGATCTTAACCGAATTAGAACAATTCCCAGAACGGTTCTCTCCTAATGTGATTATGCGTCCTTTGTATCAAGAAGCTATCTTGCCTAATCTATGTTATGTAGGTGGTGGTGGTGAAATGGCCTATTGGTTAGAACTTAAGGAGTATTTTGATTCCCAAGAAATTACATTTCCTATTTTATTAATGCGCAACTCTGCATTAATACTTGCTAATAAGGAATTTGAAAAAGTGCAAAAACTAGATTTAGAAATCAAAGATTTGTTTCTCAAAGATTTTCAACTTGAAGAGAGATTAACTCGACAATTGAGCGAAATTAAAATTGATTTCTCTACCCAGAAAAAACATTTAAAGAATCAATTTAAAGATTTATATACACTTGCTCAAAAAACTGAAAGCTCTTTTGAAAGAGCTGTTGCAGCCCAACAACGTAAACAGATAAAAGGATTAGAAAATCTAGAAAAAAGACTTTTAAAAGCTCAAAAGCGTAAACTTAAAGATTTTTTGCAAAGAGCAACCATTCTACAACAAGAGTTATTTCCTAACGCTAGTCTACAAGAACGTCAGGAAAATTTCTCAAGTCTTTATGTAGAATATGGATCAAATTTGATTAAAATACTTAAAGAAAATCTTGATCCTTTAGATTTAAGATTTTCGGTCATAATACTTGATTCTTAAATATCTTTAAAACACGTTAACAAAAGTCTCATTTACAGATTTACTTTCACTCATAAAAAAGTAAATTTGCGCATGCAACATGATAAGGTTTTAATATTAGATTTTGGATCGCAGTACACACAGTTAATTGCGCGCAGAGTTCGAGAGTTGAACATCTATTCCGAAATACATCCATTTAATAAAGTTCCATCTAATCTTGATGATTATAAAGCAATCATACTATCGGGTAGCCCTATGTCTGTGCGTTCAGAAAACGCATTTCATATAGAGCTAGATGAAGTAAGAGGTAAAAAACCCTTACTAGGTGTTTGTTACGGTGCTCAATATCTCGCACATTTTCATGGAGGAGAAGTAGGTGCATCTAGTACCAGAGAATATGGTCGTGCAAACCTGTCTTATATAAAAACAGGTGAGGCCTTTTTAGAAGGGATTTCTACTGGTAGTCAGGTGTGGATGAGTCATAGTGATACTATTAAAAAGTTACCGACTAACGGTGAATTGCTAGCTAGTACACATGATGTTGAAAATGCTGCTTATAAAATTAATGGAGAAGATACTTATGCAATCCAGTTCCATCCAGAGGTTTATCACTCGACAGATGGAAAGCAATTACTCGAAAACTTTTTGATTAAAATAGCAAATGTTAATCCAGACTGGACACCTAATGCATTTGTAGATGAAACGGTAGAGGCATTGCAGGCAAAGATAGGAAACGATAAAGTCGTCTTAGGATTAAGCGGTGGAGTCGATTCATCAGTCGCGGCAATGTTATTACACAAAGCGATAGGAGAGAACCTCTATTGTATTTTTGTTAATAATGGATTATTGCGCAAGGATGAGTATACACAAGTCCTTAAGCAATATGAAGGTATGGGCTTGAATGTTAAAGGTGTTGATGCTTCGGCACGATTTATGGATGCTCTTGCTGGGTTAGATGATCCAGAATTGAAACGTAAGGCAATAGGTCGTGTTTTTATTGAAGTTTTTGATGATGAAGCAAAGGAAGTTCAAAATGTAACCTGGTTAGCTCAAGGTACTATTTATCCAGATGTGATAGAAAGTGTTAGTGCAACAGGTGGACCTAGTGCAACTATTAAATCACATCATAATGTAGGTGGATTACCAGATTTCATGAAATTGAAGATTGTTGAACCACTTAGAGCATTATTTAAAGATGAAGTAAGAAGAGTAGGAGCGTCGATGGGTATGGCTGCAGACCTTTTAGGTAGACATCCATTTCCGGGTCCTGGATTAGCGATTAGAATTTTAGGAGATATCACTCCAGAAAAAGTCGCTATATTACAAGAAGTTGACGCCGTATTTATCAATAATCTTAAAAAATGGGATTTATATGATAAAGTATGGCAAGCAGGCGCCATTTTACTGCCGGTAAATAGTGTAGGTGTTATGGGAGATGAACGTACCTATGAAAAATGCGTTGCATTAAGAGCTGTAGAAAGTACAGATGGTATGACCGCAGATTGGGTAAATTTACCATATGAATTTTTACAGGCGACCAGCAATGAAATAATAAATAAAGTAAAAGGCGTTAATAGAGTGGTATATGATATCAGTTCAAAGCCGCCAGCAACTATAGAATGGGAATAAAATAATATGAAAAATATAATCTTAGTAGTCTTTGTTTTTTTCGCTTTCGCGAAAGCGAATGCAACAGTCCTTCAGAACTACAAACAGCATGTCGTTCAAAAAGGAGAGACCGTTTTTAGTATCGTAGGTAAATACCGAATTAATGCTACAGAATTAACCCAACTTAATCCTGATATTAAATCTGGTTTAAAAGAAGGTTCTATACTATTAATTCCTGCAAGCTCAAATGTACTGACTCAACGTAAAATTGTTGAATATAAGAAGCATAAAGTTCGTCGCAGAGAAACGTTATATGGTATTGCAAAAAAATATGATGTCACAGAACTAGATATTAAAGAGGCCAATAAAGAATTGTATTCTAAAGGACTTAGAAAAGGTGACCGTATACAAATACCAGTTTTTGAAGAAGTTGAAATACCGGTAACTGTCACAACACCTGTTGATGTTGTTAGTGCAGATACTCCTTTAGGAGATGGAAAATATCGTATAATGTCCAAAGATACCAAATTTGGTATAGCAACTAAATATGGTATTAAAGTTCCAGCCTTAGAATCTCTTAATCCAGACATGAAAGATCTTCATCCTGGAATGATTATCAATGTACCGGTTATGACACCTGTAATTGTTGATAGTTCAATTTCAAATTCAGATAATGCAGTGGTAAATAAGTTTGTGAACTATGAAGTACCTGCAAAAATGACGATGTACTCTTTAGAAAACTTAACGGGTATTACTGAAGATTCATTAATTGCATTAAATCCTCATATTAAAGACGGTTTAAAACTAGGTATGAACATTAGAATACCTAATTCTGATAAAGGACAGTTAAATGTCATGGATTCTAAAATCACTGGATTTTCAAACCTTTTAGATAGTATATCTAATTATAATCCGCAGCGATTTGCTGTGATGTTGCCATTATCACTTAATAAATTAGGAGAGGAAACATCTGATGATGCGTTATTGCGCAAGGAATCTGCAACTCGTATTGCTTTAGATTTTTATAGTGGTATGACCATTGCCAGAGACTCTGCACAGTCACTAGGCCTTATGGTGACGTATGATGTTTTTGATACCCAAAAAAGTACTAGTAAGGTGAATTCTATTATAAATTCTCATGACTTTAATAGTTATACAGCTGTTGTAGGACCTCTATTAGCTAAAAATGTGGTAGAGGCCGCTAAAGAATTGAAAAGTGATGGTATACCTGTCATATCACCACTGACTAACACTGATGTACGTCTATATAAAAATCTTTTCCAAGCTAGACCAGATCAGGCTCTTTTAAAACAAAAGCTCATGGATTATCTAGTAGCAAACTCGGAAGGGAAGAACATTATCTTAGTAACGGATTCTAAAAAACCAGAATTGAAGAACGAGTATCTAGCGCTTTTTCCAAATGCGATAGAATTGAAGCCTAATAAAGATAATTACATCTATAAACAGACTTATATCAATGCTTTAGATTCTGACAAAGATAACTGGGTAATACTTGCGGTAGATAATGAAGGTTTTATAACAGATGCGATATCACATTATTCTGCAAAGGCAAAATCGCATAATGTAACCATGTTTGGTTATGAAAATTATGATGAACTAGAACTACCTCATATGAGATTAGGTTCATTAAAGTATACATACCCTAGTATTAATAGAGACTTTGGAAGTGAGAATGGATTTTCAAAAAAGTATTATCGCAAATATCAAATAACACCTAATGCTTACGCTACGAGAGGCTTTGACGTAGTAATGGATATTATCTTAAGAAATGCGAGTGCCGGTAATCTATATGATAGCGCAATGAATAATGGAAGTACTTCTCAAGTAGAGAATAAATTCAACTATTCAAAAAAATTCATGGCAGGTTATTATAACGAATCGGTTTATCTATTGCAATATCAAGAAGATTTAACCATTAAAGAATTGGATTAATGACATCAACGGTAACTTATTTAGGAGATTTAAGATGTGAGAGTAAGCACTTAAAAAGTGATGATACTTTCACGACAGATGCGCCTACGGATAACAATGGTAAAGGAGAAGCGTTTTCACCTACAGATACTATAGCCACTGGTCTTGCTAGCTGTATGATTACAATGATGGGTATTAAGGCTAGAGATTTAGAATTAGACTTAAAAGGAAGTGTTGCTCATGTTACTAAAATTATGGCAGCAAATCCACGTCGCATATCTCAAATAGATGTTATTCTAGATATGAAGGGTAATTGTGATAAGCGTGCGCAGCTTATTTTAGAACGTATAGCAAATACCTGTCCTGTTCATCAAAGTCTTCATCCAGATATTGTTAAGAATATAACTTTTAACTGGTCTTAAACAATGCGCTGGTCACTTCTTCTTATATCTGTTTTGTGGACTACTTTGTTAGTACCAGAGAAGAAGTTTACATTTCAAGAAAAACCAGTTTTAACTTGGGATGATTTTATGGGGACTCCACCGGTAGATGCACATCATGCGGCAAGTGTTAATTCTGGAATAGCTTATGGATATTCGGCAAAAAGAACTCGTGATCAAGTAACCATTGAATTTGATGTGCGCAGTGAATTTTATCCACAGCTTAGTTGGAAAAAAGATTTGCTGGAAGACGATGCACAATTATTGAGACACGAGCAATTACATTGGAACATATCAGAGTTGCATGCTCGGATACTTAAGAGAGCTTTTGACAACTACAATCCCACTCAAAATTATAAAGTAGAGATCCTAGGTATTTTTAAAAGAGTAGAGTCTAACAGGCAAACCATGCAAGCACGTTATGATAAAGAAACCAATCATGGTCTGATTTTATCGAAGCAAAGAGAATGGGAAACCTATATCTCTCAAGAGTTTTTTAAAACTAGTTAAGCATTGTTCTATTATGATATTCTATTAAAGCTTTTAACTATCGTTACACAATAAATATTCTGTGTATATCTATTTAAAAGTCTTAAAATACTCACCTTTTTCCTTTCTATAATTCTACATAAAATGACTACTTTTGCAGCTGATTTTAAAAGCTCAGAACACGTTTATGGCACACGCAAAATACATTTTTGTAACCGGTGGAGTTACCTCTTCTTTAGGTAAAGGAATTATAGCCGCATCTCTTGCAAAACTACTTCAGGCGCGTGGTTTTAGAGTAACTATACAAAAGCTTGATCCCTATATTAATGTAGATCCAGGAACACTTAATCCATACGAACATGGTGAGTGTTATGTCACAGAAGATGGCGCAGAAACCGATCTAGATTTAGGTCACTATGAGCGATTTTTAAACGTGAACACCTCTCAGGCTAACAACGTTACCACTGGTAGAATTTATCAAAGCGTTATTCAAAAAGAGCGTCGTGGTGAGTTTTTAGGTAAAACCGTTCAGGTTATCCCACATATTACAGACGAAATCAAACACCGAATCCAGATTTTAGGTAAATCAGGTGACTATGATATCGTGATTACAGAAATAGGTGGTACGGTAGGTGATATAGAATCATTACCATATATAGAAAGTGTAAGACAATTAAGTTGGGAATTAGGAGAACATAATTCTATGGTTATTCACTTAACGCTGATTCCATTCTTAAGCGCAGCTGGTGAATTAAAAACTAAACCTACTCAACACAGTGTAAAAACATTGATGGAAAGTGGAGTACAGGCAGACATATTAGTATGCCGTACAGAGCATGAATTATCTGAAGAAATTAAAACTAAACTAGCACGTTTCTGTAACGTGCGACGTGAGGCAGTCATACAATCTATTGATGTAGAAACTATATATGATGTACCTAATAAAATGCTGGCCGAAGGTCTAGATAAAGTCGTTCTAGAGGAACTAAATTTAGATATTCAAAAAGCTCCAGACCTTACTAACTGGAATGAGTTCGTGCAACGTCACAAAAATCCTAAGAGTGAAGTGACTATTGGCTTAATAGGGAAGTATGTAGAATTACAAGATTCTTATAAATCCATACTAGAATCATTCATCCATGCAGGAGCTGCAAATGAGGTAAAAGTAAATATAGAATCCATACATAGTGAATTTCTTGAAGTTGATAATATTGACGCCAAGTTGTCGCACCTAGATGGCTTATTAGTAGCGCCAGGTTTTGGAGAACGTGGGATAGAAGGTAAGATCGAGGCAGTACGTTATGCTCGAGTAAATAAGATGCCATTCTTTGGAATTTGTTTAGGAATGCAAATGGCTGTTATAGAGTATAGTAGGAATGTATTAGGACTCAAAGATGCAAATTCTGTAGAGATGGATGAGAAGACCGCAAATCCGGTAATTTCTCTGATGGAAGAGCAAAAAAATATCACAAATATGGGCGGAACCATGCGTCTAGGTGCATGGGATTGTGAGTTAAACGGTGGCAATGTGTCAGATATTTATGGTTCAGGCATGATTTCTGAACGCCACAGACATCGTTATGAGTATAATAATGAATATAAGGAACAGCTAGAAAAAGCTGGATTAAAATCTACCGGTGTTAATCCTAAAACAGGATTAGTAGAAATAATAGAGATAGAAGATCACCCATGGTTTATAGGTGTTCAATATCATCCAGAATATAAAAGTACGGTGGCAAATCCACATCCTTTATTTAAATCATTTGTAGCGGCAGCAGCTGCGAGAAAGCAATAAGATTATAAAGATTGCGCTTTCGCGAAAGCGTGTAAAAATCAATCAACAGGTTCTTTTTAAGAACCACAGTACAGCCCTTGCAAGGGGAATTTTATGGAACAAAAATCAATCGACTGGAAGTCAATAGTAGGAATGGGACTTATTTTCATAATCCTAATGTACTGGTTCAGTCAGAATCAAGCAGACGTAGAGGCTAATCCAGAAACCACTACCGAGACTAGTGCATCGACGCCAGATACCACACCACAGTTAACATCTAATAATGAACCGGCAGCGACGCCGATTAGCAATGGTGTGTTTCAAGCAGGATCAAATGAAGTCATCACTTTTGAAAATGATTTAATTCAATTTAAAATTGATTCTAAAGGAGCTTTGATTCAAGAAGCGTTATTGAAAAGCTACAAAACCTATGACTCTTTACCAGTTTATCTGGCAAAACCTAATGAGAAGGATCACCAGCTAGATTTAGTCTTTGTAACTAATGATGGTCGTAAAATGCATACTAAAGATATGAGCTTTACGCCTTCACAGTCTATGAATGGTGTAAATAAGGTATTGTCTTTTAAAGCAAATGTCGGTCCATCTCAATTTCTTGAATTTAGATATGAGTTACAACCTAAGAATTATATGATGGATTTTACCATCCGTTCTCAAGGTTTATCTCAAACATTTAATACGGCAGACGCTCCACAACTTAACTGGGAAATGCTTGCTTACAAGCGTTCTAAAGGTATGGATAACGAGAACCGTTATACTGAAATTAAGTTTGAGTACGGTGATGGTAGTGATGACTATACTGGCCAAGGTGCTGAAGCTGACGAAGAAGAAGACAAGGTTTCTTACATTGCTTATAAACAACATTTCTTCACGTCCATTCTATTAACAGATACACCATTTAAGAAAGCTAAATTAATTTCTGAGAATATCGCTTCTCAAGATGATGAGCAAGATACCTATACTAAAAAATTCAACTCTCAAATAGACTTAGAATATACTGGTGGCGAGCTTGCTTATAATATGGACTGGTATTTTGGACCAACAGATTATGATATTCTTGTTGAGTATGATCGTAACCTTGATGAAGTTGTAGATTTAGGTTGGGGAGTTTTTGGATGGATTAATGAATTTGTAATACGTCCATTATTCTCGTTGTTAACTAAAAATGCAGGTATACCTTATGGAATAGCGATTATTCTTTTAACGATATGTGTTCGTATCATTTTATCTCCTGTTTTATATAAGAGTTATATGACTCAGGCAAAAATGAAAATTCTACGTCCAGAATTAAATCGTATTGCCGAGAAGTATAAGGATAATGCGATGAAGAAGCAGCAAGAAACGATGCGCATTCAGAGTGAGGCTGGTGCCAGTCCACTATCGGGTTGTTTGCCAGGGCTATTACAAATGCCTGTTTTCTTTGCACTCTTTAAGTTCTTCCCAACAGCCTTTGACTTAAGGCAAAAGAGTTTTCTATGGGCAGACGATTTATCAAGCTATGATGAGATTTTTAAATTACCTATCGATATCCCATTCTATGGTGATCACGTAAGTTTATTTCCTATCCTAGCTTCTGTTGCTATATTCTTTTACATGCAAATGACTACTGGTCAGACCATGCAAAACACACAGCAGCCTGGTATGCCTAACATGAAGTTCATCATGTATCTATCACCACTGTTCATGCTAGTATTCTTCAATAACTATGCTAGTGGATTGTCATTGTATTACTTTGTATCGAATTTGATTACCATAGGTATCATGCTAGTAATTAAAAACTTTGTAATCAAAGAAGATAAAGTACTTGCTAAAATCGAGAAAGCAAAAGCAGCACCTAAAAAGAAGAAAGGACGTTTTGCTTCAAAGATGAGTGAGATCATGGAGCAAGCACAAGCCCAACAAGAAGAACAGAAAAAAGGAAAGAAATAAATAAAATTATATCATCGTTCACCTGTAGCGGCGACTTTTAGTTTAATACTTTAAATCCCATCTAAGTTTCTAGATGGGATTTTTGATTTTACTAGTATTAACTTTTTATCAAGTATCTTAATAACTAAGCTATTATTCACTTTCTAATCCTACTTTTCATCCCTAAATTGTAATTCATTAAAGTAACTAATTATTAGTGTCGGTTTTAGATAAATATATACCACGACTTGCTGTAATGCCTTTAACTCAATTGCTAGAGATGAATGCTGTTCATCTCAAAATTGTAAATGAACGTAAGACCAGGCATGGTGATTATAGACCATTGCCAGATGGTTCTCATCGTATTACCATTAACGCTAACTTAAACCAGTATCGTTTTTTAGTAACATTGGTTCATGAGATTGCTCATTTAGTTGCTTTTAAAAAGTATGGTAGGGCTATTAAACCACATGGAGTAGAGTGGAAGCATACCTTCCAACATTTAATGCTACCTTTTTTAAGACCAGACATTTTCCCCAATGATGTTTTGCCTTTACTGGCCAGACATTTTAAAAATCCAACAGCCAGTAGTGATACTGATGCACATTTAAGTGTAGCTCTTAAAAAGTATGATGCTGCCACTGATAAAAATTATATATTTGAGTTAGTGCAAGGCGCTATTTTTGCGACAGATAATGGACGTAAATTTCAAAAAGGTAAAAAGTTGCGTAAACGCTATGAATGCTTAGAAATAGAGAGTGGTAAAGTTTATCTTTTCCAGCCTAATGTTCAGGTAGAAGTTTTAAAAAGTTAAGAATGAGTAATAAATATGCAGTTATAATGGCCGGTGGAGTCGGTTCCCGATTCTGGCCAGTAAGTAAACAGTCATTTCCTAAGCAATTCCATGATATGCTAGGATTAGGTAAATCATTATTACAAATGACCTTTACGCGACTGCAAGCTCAAATACCAGCAAATAACATTCTTATTTTAACTAATGAGGCTTATGTAGATCTTGTTAAAGAGCAATTACCTGAGGTCTTACCAGAGAATATAGTTGCAGAACCTGCCATGCGCAATACCGCACCATGTATTTTACTAGCAGCATTAAAAATTCAAAAAATGAATCCAGAGGCAAGTATGATTGTTGCGCCCAGCGACCATTATATTGCCGAAGAAGATCTTTTTAATGAAGATTTAGCGACCACATTTGCCTTTTGTGAGCAACATCCACAGGCATTGATGACTCTAGGGATTCAACCTACATCACCTAATACTGGTTATGGATATATTGAGTATAATCAAGAGACAACAGCTGTAAAAAAGGTAAATCAATTCCGTGAGAAACCTAATTTAGAAACAGCACAGCAATTTCTAGATGCAGGTAATTTTTTATGGAACGCTGGTATATTTATATGGAGTGTAGATGCTGTGGTTAACGCTTTCGCGAAAGCGCAACCTACCATGACCCAATTATTCACCAACGGTATGCAGGTTCTAAATACAGAAGAAGAAGTGTCGTTTTTAGAGAGTGAATATCCAAAAGCAGAGAACATATCAGTAGACTATGCCATCATGGAAAATTCTAAAGAAGTTTATGTGCTACCAGCTCGATTCTCTTGGAATGACTTAGGTACTTGGGGTTCCTTATATGACAAACTAGATAAGAATGAAGAGTCTAATGCCATTGTTAATGCTAGTGTCACAGCGATAGAATCACATGGTAATATGGTGAGAACAGCGCCTGGTAAAAAAGTAATTTTACAAGGTCTAGAAGATTATATCGTGGTTGATCAAGATGATGTATTAATGATTATCCCTAAAAATGCTGAGCAAGAAATTAAAGAAATCCGTAATACAGCAATGGATAAGTACGGTAAAGAAATAGGTTAATGGAATCACAAGAATCACAAAATTCACAGACTGAAATTGATAACAGTCTTGAGGTTAACCAACAAAAAATTAGTGGTATTTGGGATAATATCATGGCATTTTTACATGACTTATTAGATATCAGAAAAGACTCTGATAGAGATGAAACCATTGAGTCGGTTAGAAAAGATATCTCTTTTCAAGGCCATAATGCGTGGATTCTAATCTTCTCTATATTCATTGCATCTATAGGACTTAATGCAGACTCAACTGCAGTTGTAATAGGAGCCATGTTAATATCTCCACTTATGGGACCTATTGTAGGTATGGGATTAGGTACAGCAATTAACGATGATACTATGTTGCGCAGGTCGTTGATCAATCTAGGTGTAATGATGGGATTATCTCTTTTAACAGCGTCATTGTACTTTTTAATCACTCCTATGAAGGAGATTACCAGTGAATTAGATGCTCGTACGTATCCTACAATACTCGATGTTCTTATTGCTATTTTTGGTGGATTAGCATTAATTGTTGCGAAAGCTAAGAAAGGAACTATATCAAATGCCATTGCTGGTGTAGCAATTGCTACTGCATTAATGCCACCGTTATGTACGGCAGGTTATGGTATTGCTACGTGGCAATTAAAAGTTTTTGGAGGTGCGATTTATTTATTCTGTATTAACGCAGTTTTTATCGCTTTATCTACATATCTAGTTTGTAAGCTTCTTGCATTTCCTATGGTAAAATATGCAAATCAGGCTAAACGTAAACGTGTGTCTAGATTAGCTTCACTAATTGGTTTTTTAGTTTTACTTCCATCTGTAGTATTGTTTTATCAGTTATTACAAGATCAACTAAGACAAAATGCCGTGAACCAATTTATGAATGAAATTGTTCAATACGATGGGATGAGACCTAACGATGACTGGAATAAGGATACTCAAACCCTAGACATAGTCATGCTAGGTGCGCCAGTTCCACAACCTATCGTTGATGAATGGAAGAAAAAATTTAAATCACAAGAGCATCTAGAAGAAGCCAACGTAAGATTTTATCAAGGTAGTACGATGCCTGACGTCAATAATGATGGTGTAGAAATGGTACAAGAAGAACTTATTGATAAGCTGCGCTTGATACAAGATAAGGATGTGCGTATTGCTGCCCTTGAGGATGAATTAAGACGAGTGAATGAACAAGGTAAGAACTTTGACATTATTAGTGAAGAGGTACGATTGAACTATCCTCAAATCTCCAGTATCAGCTATGCTGAGTCTGTGAATAAGGATTTTATCACACAACTTACAGACACTATTGCAGAGTATAATATCCGTTTTAACGATACCACTTTAACCCAGCAAGATCGCGGTGCGATAAAAACACGCATGGCAAACTGGTTGCAATACCGCCTTAAAACTGACAAGGTCAAAATTAATGAGTTGGAACGTAGTGTGGTTAGTGCCACAGATACCGTTGAAGTTTCTAATCCTTAAATGGCAATGAGAGTTGTATTATTTTAATTCTTTTTCGGACTGTATAAAATAATAAACTGAATGATAATGGCGAGAACAATCATAATCCATACTTCCATTTGAGTTAAAAGTTCCATGGATGCCATCGCCTTTTTACCGATATGTATCTGGCGATTGCCTTCTTTTATTTGTATATTTGACAGTTTGAGAAGTGTCTCATTGATCAAGTCTAGTTGCTGTTGTAAGCGACTGTTGTCTTGACCGTTTACAGCTGTAAAATCAGTAGCGTTTTATAATGTGAATAGAGCAGCGAGCTCTGTTTGTAGATTATTAAAAACCTTTTCTTCTTCGAGAGTTAATTTAGTGGTAGAAAACTGCGTCATAGAATCATTTAATTCATCTTGAGCCTTGTTCTTTTGAGATAAATACGCGGTAGTGTTATTTAAAACAATAAGCAATTCCTTCTCGTGAATCTCTAACTGAATGTCATAAATCAAATCCTTAGCAACCAGTCGATCTTCATAAATAGTAGAAACCGAATCTTGTACTCGCTTAAAGTTATTGCGATCAATGAAATTAGTCGCGAGTATAAGCCCGATGACTAGAAATAAACCTACCTACCACTTTATGTTGTTACTGACCATATTATACTTTTAAGTTTCTTAAAAATATGAAAATAGCCGTATTGAAATAATAATGTTATATAATTATTAACGAATATTTGAACGCTTAAAAACCTTCATTCTGCGCAATTCTTACTTTCTTAAATAAGTCTGAGCTATAAACGAAGTCGGTTACCGCTTCATTATCGGTCTTAAAGATTTCTTTATTGCTTCCTTCCCAGGCGATCAATCCGTCTTTAAGAAAAACAATGGTTTCACCTATTTCCATCACAGAATTCATATCGTGTGATATAATCACGGTGGTAATATTACGCTCGTGTGTTATTTCTTGAATCAATTGATCGATTACGGTAGCTGTTTTAGGGTCTAATCCACTATTGGGCTCATCACAAAATAAATACTGTGGATTATTTGCAATAGCTCTACCTAGGGCAACACGTTTTTGTTGTCCACCAGAGATCTCACTAGGCATTTTTTTATTCAGATTGACTAGGTTAACACGTTCCAGAATTTCGTTTGCTCGCTCTCTACGCTCAGCAAGTTTCATTCTAGAAAACATTCTAAGTGGAAACATGATGTTTTCTTCAACGGTCATAGAGTCAAAGAGAGCACTGTGTTGAAATAACATTCCCATTTCCTTACGTAATTCACTCTTGCGGTCAATATCCATATCCAATAAAGATTCACCAGAATAGATAATCTCACCATCATCAGGCTCAAATAAGCCAAGCATATTTTTTAAAAATACAGACTTACCAGATCCACTGGCGCCTATGATCATATTTGTTTTTCCTTGCTCAAATGTAGCATTAATACCTTTCAGGACCGCTTCTCCATTAAATCCTTTATATAAGTTTTTAATTTCTATCATGTGGTCAGAAGTATTTGAGTAAGAATATAGTTAGCTACAATAATGGCAACACATGTCCATACAAAAGATGTCGTAGAGGCTTTACCAACTTCTAATGCGCCACCTTCCATATAGTAACCATGGTAACTAGGTATAGTCGCTAACAGTATACCAAAAACCATTGTTTTAATAAATGCATATGCAATGTGCCATGGGATAAAAGTATCTTGTAAACCAACAACAAAATCTTCTAAGCTTACCAGATTTCCATAAACACTGGCTAGAAATCCACCAAATATCCCAACAAACATGATGATAGCAATTAAAAATGGATAGAATAATAGCGCTATAATCTTTGGATAAATTAAATAATTAAGAGGATTAATACCCATTACTTCAAGAGCATCAATTTGCTCTGTAACTCTCATAGTACCTATACTCGAGGTAATATAAGAGCCTACTTTACCAGCCATAATAACTGATATAAATGTAGGTGCAAACTCTAAAATTATGGACTGTCTAGTCGCAAAACCAATTAAACTTTTAGGAATCAAAGGGTTGTCTAGGTTTAAGGCAGTTTGCAGTGCCACTACGGCTCCCATAAAAAGGGATATAAAAGCCGTTATACCTATGGAGCCGATGATTAAGTCGTCTATCTCCTTAAGTACCAGTTCTCTCAATACAGATGTTTTAGTAGGTCTTTTGAAAACACCAATTAACATCAACATATATTTACCTATGTGTCTTAGAAATCTCATGAATGGTAAAAGTAGATAAAAAATCCATGAAGCGATTTAATGCAATCTTAAACTTTCTGCTTTTCATTATCCTTATTTTTGCACAAAATCTATGACATGAAAACTTTTTGGACAGCTTTACTATTTATGACGCTATTGGTCAGTTGTGGTACGCTTTCGCGAAAGCAAGAAACCACTACCGTAAAGACATCAATTAATCAAGAACGTTATACTAACGACACAACCAAACCTAAGTTAGTCGTAGGTATAGTAGTTGATCAAATGCGTTATGATTATCTCACGCGTTTTTACAACAGATATGGTGAAGGAGGTTTTAAAAGATTAATGAATGATGGTTTTAACCTTACTAATAACCATTATAATTTTGTACCTACTTATACTGCTCCAGGTCATGCCTCCATTTATACCGGCACATCACCTATGAACAATGGTATTATAGGTAATAACTGGTTTGATAAATTTGAGAATAGATCAATTTATAATGCTAGTGATGATACTGTGGAACCTGTAGGGACCACAAATGCAGAAGGTAAAATGTCGCCTAGACGATTATTGACAACAACTGTTACAGATGAATTAGAACTACATACACAAGGTCGTTCTAAAGTAATAGGTATTTCTATAAAAGATCGCGGTGCTATATTGCCTGCAGGTCATGCTGCTGATGCGGCTTATTGGTATCGTGGTGGTGATGAAGGAACATTTATTTCATCTACCTTTTATATCAATGAATTACCGCAATGGGTAAAAGATTACAATGCTAGTAATCCATCACAACCCTATATGAGAGAATGGAATACACTTTACCCATTATCCACCTATACTGCTAGTGGTACTGATTTAAATGATTTTGAGAAAGCACCTCGTGGAAAAGAAACGGCAACATTTCCTTATGATTTACCTGCATTACAAGATGAAAATGGAGGCTATAGTTTATTAAAGGCAACACCTTATGGAAATAGTCTAGTAGCAGATTTTGCAATAGCGGCTTTAAAAAATGAGCAAATGGGAATGGATGCTATTCCTGATTTTCTAGCCATAAGTTTTTCTAGTACAGATTATGTAGGACACCAATATGGTGTAAATGCAGTAGAGTTAGAGGATACTTATTTAAGATTAGATCTAGAATTAGAGCGTCTTTTAAACGCTTTAGACCATCAAGTTGGGAATGATAATTACACTGTTTTCTTAACCGCAGATCATGGTGCGGTTAATAATCCAGCATATTTACAATCACAAGGCATTGCTGCTGGGTACTTTGAAAATGATGCATTAGAGCAATTCTTAAAAGCACAGTTAAAGATTAAATATAGTAATGAGAAGATCATAAAAAATATCTCTAATAGTCAAGTCTTCTTAGATTATGAGCAACTTGAAATGGCTCAATTAAAATCTGAAGATGTACAACGATTTTTAAGTTCTTTATTAACTAATTATAAGTCTATTGATAAAGTTTTTACCCGTGAGGCACTTACTAATTCAAATTTTACTAATGGAGTAGGAGCTCTAATTCAAAATGGTTTTCACCATAAACGTAGTGGTGATGTTGTTTATGTTCTTGAGCCTGGAGTAATAAGTTATTCTAGAACAGGTAGTACTCATGGTAGTTCACAAAGCTATGATACGCATGTACCGTTATTGTTCTATGGTGCAGGAATTAATAATGGTACTAGTGCGCAACGCACTCATATTATTGATATAGCGCCTACTATTTCTAGCCTATTAGGAATTAGTTTTCCTAATGGAGCGACTGGAAATCCTATATTACCTGTATTAAAGTAACTTTGGTGAATAATAGAATAGCATAATAATTATATTTGTGCTTTGATAATTAAACAATAACAAATGAAAAAAATATTACTTATCCTTGCTCTTATAGCAACCACTGCTGCAACAGCACAAGTTTATACAGGTAAAGGAGATCAAAAATTTCAAGTAGGTGCTGATTTTCAATCTGGATCAACTGGTGTACAAGCGACCTATGATTATGGAGTAGGAGAGAACATCTCTTTTGGTCTAACGGCTGCATACGCCTTAGGTATAGATGATGACATCAGTGTAGATTTTGATGAAAGAGCGATGCTACGTTTACGTTTTAATGCAAACATAGGTAACGTGATTAATGTAGATCCTAATTTAGATATCTATCCAGGATTAGGATTTAGTACAAAGAATTTTGGTGGTCACTTAGGTGCTCGTTATTTCTTTACTGATGGTTTTGGATTATACACAGAGGCTGCAGTGCCATTTGCATCTTATAAAACAGAGGATCTAACTCCTGCAGAGGATTTGTATAATCAGTTTACCATTAGTTTCGGAATGTCTTTCAACTTCTAGAAACCTATTTTAGATTTAATACCGTTCCAACGGTATGACCTTATAAAACGACCTTGATCATCTGTCACCAGAGGTTCAAGGTTCTTTTTTTGGCTTTATACTTAATGATACTTTTGAAGAAGGCATTGGGAAGTTTGTCGTGAAAAATGAAAATATAAGGAGCGTGAAAAAGAAAAGTGAAATCTTTTGATTGTTGTTAGAAAACTCTTTTTTAAACTTGAATAATTTAGGTTGCTCAAGTCTTAGTTTTTCTTTAGCGATTATATTAAAATTTTTAGACAGGTTTCCCACAGCCTAGACTTTTTTGGTTCGTTTTTGCGGCAATGGCAAAAATGAACAATGCCTTTAAAAGCCTATTTTAGACTTAATACCGTTCCACCGGTATGACCTTATAAAATGACCTTGATCTTCTGTCACCAGCGGTTCAAGGTTATTTTTTTGTGCTAATCTGTAACCTTTTAAATAGTCTAAAACAAGTCTTATTTTCTTTTTATTCCAAGCCATTTTTGCAGCTGTAATAAAAGTTAACCACCAGCCATAACGCATCTTGTAGAAAGCCTCACCTTGAAGGTATTTTGCCTTTGAATTATAGGAGGCACCAGTAGGCTTAAGATGTTTTACAAGTAAATTTGGAATAGTCACTACTTTCCATCCATAATAACGAGCTAGCATTTCATCAATGGTATCCCATCCTATAGACGATTTGAGTCCACCTATTTGTTGAAAACAGGTGGTGCGATATGCTTTCAATGCACCACGAATATGATCCTTATTCGTTCCTTTTTCAAGTTCCCATTCAGCATTGTTTTCTATTGAGCAATGACCTGCAACCATACCATTTGTATCGCTTTCGCGGAAGCGTGACACTAGTAATTCTATATAATTAACAGGGAAAATAAGATCGGCATCATATTTACAAATAATATCAAAATCTGTTATTTTGATATTTGAAAGACCAACATTAAAGGCATTAATGACTTTAGAGCCAGGAATATTTTGATCGCTCGATTGATGAGTAATAACACTTATTGATTCGTGCTGATTTTGATAAGATTGTGCTATTTGTAACGTGCCATCGGTAGAATTATCGTTGACAATGAAAATTTTGGAAATTTTGAAAGTTTGGGATAGTAAGCTGTCGAGCGTTTTGGCTATAAAACGTTCTTCATTATAAGTAGGAATGATGACAGCAATTTTCATTATGTTTATGATGATATTTTTTCACAATAAACGAGATAATAACGATTTGTGAAATATCGTAGTAATGGTCTAATACCTAGTTTCTTTACTGGGTTAGTAAACCTTATACTATCGATTACTTTCCATCCTGCTTTTTCTAGTACATAGTCCAGTTGCCAAGGTTCAAACTCGTGATAATGTTGATCTCTAATATCATTTTTATTACGATAAGCACTGGTGAACCATAGTTTTAATGGAACGCTTATTACGACTTTATTGCCTGAAATGGCTTTTAATGAGGTGTAAGGACTTACTAGATGTTCAAATATTTCAAAAGCTGTAACGACATTACCATTAAAATTCTCTATTTCACTCACATCATCATCTAGGTCAGTACCACTGGTATTCTGTACATCATAACCAGCGTCTTTCATTATCTTAGAAAACGGATTTTCAACTCCTAAATCCAAAATAGATTGGTCTTTTGAAATATGCTTTTCTAGAAATTCTAACGTGATATTAAATCGTTTATGAGGGAAATTATGTTCGTACACTAATAATAATTAAGATAAAATCAAATTCAAAAGTAACGCATCAATTGCTAAATTATCTATTGATGCGTTTTAAAAAAATCAACTGAGTATGCACTTAACCACGACGACGTTCTAACAGAATCATCATCATAAGGCCTAACATCACTCTTTCTTTGTCATCTTCATCTATATCTGCATGATTAGTAAGTTCAAATTCCTTACCTAAAAACGAAGGCATTTTTTTTAGCTTTACTACAACTTCACCTTTGCTATTAGTTACGTTATAGGTCGGATTAAAAAGGTATCCAGTAAAAAAACCTAGAATAGGAATCTCACCTAATAAATTATCTAGAAAACGAGTAAAAGCACTTTGTTCCTTAACGTTATACTGTGGTTGCTGGTTTTGATCGATGATATTATATTCAGCTTTCCACATGCTACGCCATCCTTTGCGTGCGATTTTACCTATCTCCTTATTGTTTGCATCCATCATGCTGTAAGCGGCACTCCAATCCAACCATTTATTTGCAGCGATAGTAAATAAAACTCTTGTTTTACTCTCATCACTATAAACGTTTACAGCTTCTTTTAGTTTGAACATTTTTTGCTTTACATAGGCTATGGTTTGTCCTTGGGCATTGCGCGCTGTAAAATCATTTGAAAGCGTGGTTACCTTGAAGCTAAATTTGATAGGGTAGTCTAGGTTATTCATTATGGGTTGGTTTAATTGGTCGTTTAGTTAAATATTAAGCGCTAATTTAAACACCTAATCGTGTTGATGCTTGTAGATTGTTTATTCGTCAATAACCTCCAATTTTGCAAATCGTAATAATAGTTTTTTAATTCCACCGACTTGAAAGTTAATTTCTGCTTTTTTCTCACCACCAGCACCTTCTATATTTACAACGGTTCCTCGGCCGAAGCGTCCATGTGAGACGATCATTCCTGGCTCTAAGCTTCCTTCAAAACCTGATGGAGCACTATTATTACTAGATGAACTAGGTCTTATCTTGCGCAGTTTTCTAATCTGATCTTCACTAGGTCTACTAACACTAGGTGGCTTACCAGATACTGGTTTACGCTGTCTTAATTTAGATTTGTCTGGTTCATCCCATAAATGATCGGTTAAGGCGCTTTTGTACCTATAATCATCCATAGGAGTTGTGTACTCTAGATACTGGTCATCGATTTCAGTAATAAAACGGCTAGGTTCTGCATCGACTAGTTTTCCCCATCGATATCTACTTAAGGTATAAGTAAGATATGCTTGATGCTCTGCTCTAGTAAGTGCTACATAAAATAGGCGTCGTTCCTCTTCTAATTCCTCGCGAGTATTCATACTCATTCCACTAGGGAAAAGATCTTCTTCCATTCCTACGATATATACGTATGGAAACTCTAATCCTTTGGCAAGGTGAATAGTCATTAAAGAAACGCGATCATCGGTGTCTTTTTCATTATCTAAATCAGTTGCTAGAGCGACATCTTCTAGAAACTCTGCAAGAGAACCTCTAGCTTCATCAACTTCTTTCTGACCTTCAACAAAGTCTCGCATTCCATTTAGTAGCTCTTCAATATTCTCAACTTTAGAGATACCTTCCTGACTACCATCTTTTTTAAGCTCATTAATTAATGCACTTTTCTTTATCACATATTCTGTAAGTTCAAAAACAGATTGTGTTTCTTCAAGAGCCTGAAAGCTCTTAATCATCATGACAAAGTTTTTAAGTTTTGTTTTTGTACTGCTAGCAATACCTATATCAATGCGATCGATATGTTCTATAACTTCAAAAATACTGCGATCATAATGCTTTGCTGCAACAATCAATTTATCCATAGTAGTCGCACCTATACCACGCGCTGGATAATTGATGATACGTTTTAAGGATTCTTCATCTTTAGGATTAACGATAACTCTTAAATAGGCTAATACATCCTTAACCTCTTTACGTTGGTAAAAACTCAATCCTCCATAAATTCTATAAGGGATATCTCTCTTACGCAAGGCATCTTCCATCGCTCTAGATTGCGCATTAGTCCTATAAAGAATAGCAAACTGATCATTACCCAGTTGCTTTTGCATTTTGTTCTCAAATATAGAACCAGCTACATATCGACCTTCTTCTGCATCGCTCATCAAACGATGTACAATGATTTTAGGACCATCATTATTTGCTGTCCATACGACTTTATCCAGTTTCGTTTTATTTTTATCTATGATAGAGTTTGCCGCTTCTACAATATTTTTTGTAGATCGATAATTTTGTTCTAGTCGGTATGCCTTAACACCTTCATAATCACGTTGGAAATTTAAAATATTATTAATATTCGCACCACGGAAAGCATAAATCGATTGAGCATCATCGCCTACCACACATATATTTTGAAACTTATCAGATAATGCTTTTACGATGAGGTATTGTGAATGGTTTGTATCCTGATACTCATCAACGAGAATGTATTGAAAACGATTTTGATATTTTGCCAGAACTTCTGGAAAGCGATTTAATAGTTCATTTGTTTTCAACAATAAATCATCAAAATCCATTGCGCCTGCCTTGAAACAACGCTCTACATATTCTTTATAAATATCTCCAAAACGTGGTCTGCGCGCCATCGCATCTGCCTCTTGCAAGTCAGCATCATTAAAATAAGCTCTCACAGTAATAAGGCTATTCTTCATGGAAGAGATACGAGAAGCAATTTGCTTGTATTTATAGACGTCTTTATCCAGTCCCATTTCTTTTATGATAGCGCTCACTAATCTTTGCGAGTCTTGAGAATCATAAATAGTGAAATTTGATGGATAGCCTAATTTATCTGCTTCCATACGCAATAGTCTTGCAAAAACAGAGTGGAAGGTTCCCATCCATAAATTCTTTGCTTCACTTTGACCAACGATGTCTGCGATACGTTTTTTCATTTCGCGAGCAGCTTTGTTAGTAAACGTAAGTGATAGAATATTAAAAGCATCTACACCTTGTTGCATTAAATATGCAATACGCAAAGTTAGTACTCGAGTCTTACCAGATCCAGCACCAGCTATAACGATCATGGCACCATCTTTTTGCAACACTGGTTCACGTTGCGCGTCATTTAATTGAGATATATAATCTTGCACTTTTTTCTTTTTCTAGGGAAGACAAGATACGAGTTGAAGGGCGTTTTTTTATCCAATATTCATATTTTTTATAAACGATTTTTTGCAACTTCAAGAGCTCTGATTTTATCAATTATGATCTTGTTATTTCGCTTTCGCGAAAGCGTAATTCTTAATCTCATTTATGTATTTTTACGATTCAAATTTTTTTAGATGATTGATTTTATTCTGGACCTGGCGTGGTACTGGTGGTTAGTAATAGTTGTTGTTGTAGTAGCATTATATGATATATTTAATAAGAAGCATATCATTCTTAGAAATTTTCCTGTAGTAGGGCACTTCCGTTACTGGTTGGAAAGTGTAGGTCCAGAACTACGACAATATATTGTTGCAAATAATCGTGAAGAGCTACCCTTTAATAGAATTGAGCGTGGTTGGATTTATGCCAGTGCAAAAAATGAAAATAATTACGAAGGATTTGGTACAGATAGAGATATTTATGCTCATCAATATATTTTCATCAATAATGCAATGATGCCTTATAAGGTAGAAAAAAATCATATTTCACATCAAGAACCTACTTTTTTACCTTGTGCTAAAGTTATAGGCGCTGCAAAGGGTAGAAAAAGACCTTTCCGTCCAGCTAGTGTAATTAATATTAGCGCGATGAGTTATGGTAGTCTATCGGCAAAAGCTGTTGACGCGATGAATAATGGAGCAAAACAAGTCCATGCCTATCATAATACTGGAGAAGGTGGATTGTCTCCATATCACAAACGTGGTGCAGACGTCGTTTTTCATATTGGAACAGGCTACTTTGGCGTGAGAGATAAAGATGGTAATTTCTCTATGGACATGTTAAAGCAACTTGTTAAAGATCATCCTCAAGTGAGAGCAATTGAATTGAAGTTATCTCAAGGTGCAAAACCTGGAAAAGGTGGTGTGTTACCAGGTTCTAAAATCACTAAAGAAATTAGTGAGATACGTAATGTACCTATGGGTGAAGATGTACTATCGCCACCTACACATAGTGCTTTTGAAGGAATAGAAGGTCTAGTTGACTTTGTGGAGCAAATTGCGCAAGAGACCGGATTACCTACTGGTATTAAAGCGGCTATAGGTAAGTTAGAACAATGGGAAGAACTGGCAGATATTATGAAAGCAACCGGTAAAGGACCAGATTTTATCACTGTTGATGGTGGTGAAGGTGGTACTGGTGCTGCGCCACCTAGTTTTGCAGATCATGTTTCTCTGCCATGGGTTTATGGATTTAAGGATTTATATCAGGTTTTTCAAAAACGCCATATGACTGAAGATCTAGTCTTTATAGCATCTGGAAAATTAGGTTTCCCTGCAAAGGCGGCTATGGCTTTTTCTATGGGTGCAGACGTTATAAATGTAGCTAGAGAAGCGATGATTTCTATAGGATGTATACAGGCGCAAGCCTGTCATAATAATACGTGTCCGACAGGTATTGCAACGCAAAATAAATGGTTGCAACGTGGTATTGTAGTTCCTGAAAAAGCAGGAAGACTAGCGAGCTATTTTAAGAAGTTCAATAAAGAATTACTCGAGATAACGCATGCTGCTGGATATGAACATCCATGTCAGTTTGATATGCGCGACGTTGATGTAAGTATTGGAGATAGTAATATGACTCAAACTTTAGAGTATACTTATAAGTATCAAAAAACACCGGTACCATTTAAAAGTATGCAAGATTTAAAAGATTGTTTGCATTTAGGTGGTAAATAAAGAAGTTGCTCTTTTTAAAAGAGCAACTTCTACTATTAATATTTATTTTAATTAAAATTTAAGGTCGTACTAGATCGACTACTACGCAAAATTCTCCTGTCAAAGGTTGTCCTTGATAAGTGCCTGTCAATGAATATCTTATTAAATCACCGACGTTAGTACCACTAACATCTAATGATGCTGAAATTGTTTCACTAGGCAAGCCGTTAATAATAATGTCACCGCCATCACTATTATATGGAGCTGTGAATACTACAGTGTCAGGCCCAACAAAACCATAGATCTCCATTAATGCTGGACTACCATTAGGGTCTAATTCGGTTGTTAGATCTGATTCAGGAATAAAACCTGATTCATTGCCATAGGAAAATGTAAATCCTTGAACGTTACACGTGTTCGGATCCATATCATCATCGTTATTACATGATGAAACTGCTAAACAGATTAAAGCTAAAAAGATAAATTTTTTCATTTGATTGTTATTTTGATTCAAATTTAAACATGGAATAATGTGATTAAAATGGTTAACTGATCAAAACAACAGTTCAATCTATTAAATAAAGGTTTGATTAGATGAGATGAATTTGATCATAAAAAATGAGGGACAGAATAAAATAACCTCTTATTTTTGAGCGTTATTTTATTATTAAAATTAAACCATGCAAGACGCTCTATTATCCTTATTTCAATCATTACTACCTTCCTTTATTATAGCTGTAATTGCTTATTATTTTCTCTCTTCTTTCATGAAGAATGAAGAACGTAGACGTCGTTTTATTACTGTAAGGAAATCACAAGGTAAAACCTTACCTACTAGAATGGCTTCTTATGAGCGCATGACTTTATTTCTAGAACGTATTAAACCCAATAATCTAGTAGTACGCACGCTTGCAGGATCGATGACTAAATTACAGTATGAGCAAACATTAATAGCTGCTATTGATCAAGAATTTGAGCACAACATTGCACAACAAATTTATGTGAGTGAAGAATGTTGGAATATTATACGAGCTGCAAAAAACACGACCATTCAACAAATACGACAGGTCGCTATGAGTAGCAAAATCAACTCGGGCGAAGATCTAAGACAAGCCATCGTTAATGAATTAATGGACAAGCGTGCACCTAGTGCTGCTGCTTTAAGCTATTTAAGATCTGAGGTAAAGGACCTTTTCTAGACCTTAAATAAATCCCTTATTCTTTTCTGTTCATCATCAGGCATTGTAGACAGTATCCTGTCTATTAAAACCCTAGATTCATCTTTTTTATAAAGTGCTTCAAAAATATCACGACTATTTTTGTAGAATCTCCAGCTGTGATGAAAACAAGCATCTATTAAGTCGCGATAGTTTTGCGTTCCCATAGCGTCTAGATTGATGAGGTAGTCAAATGCCGCTGTACGTGTCTGTGGACTATATTCTGGACTAGTAAATTTAGAAATACCTTGTAGAAAATCATACTTCTCGTTGTTCTTAAAATCACTAGAATTGAGTGCAAGAGCATTCCATGCCATTTCTAGAGAAGGGCTCATACTATTCCAACTTTCTTTAGCATTTCTTAAAATACTAGGTCGGTCCCTAGGGTTACCTTGCCATAATAAAAATAGAGCACTTTCTCTAGTTAAATAAGACTCATCATTTAGCATTGTTTTCAGTAATTTATCTAGTGCAGGATCATAATTTTGTAAACTTAAAGCTATGGCTTGTCTAACCTTAACATTTCCGGTTGCAGCGGCTTCTTTATAAAGTTCAATGATTCGATCGTTTTTTTTGTGTAGTATTAATTGACTTATCATTTCTTCAACAAGCAATTCATTAACGGGCGACCTCAAGGTTTCTTTATAAGAATTAAAAGATTCATCAAAACTAGAAATACTGCGTGCGGCAAGTTGAAAGAACTGCTCCATAAAATTACTCTTACGCAATAACTGTAACGCTTCAGCGCTAGGGAATTGAGTGTTAGTAAGCCATCTGTTTTTAAATTCACTCATGTCCTTACCACTCGTATTACTTACGATTTTTAAAAAATCATCAGTCGTTACATTTCTGCCAGCATATTGCTTTAAATACGTGCGCACACTTAATTTAAAATCTACATCACCTATTTCATCTCTTAGTGCATGTAATGCCCATGCACCATGTTGATAAAAGGTCAGACTACTCGCTTTAGGGTCTAGTAAAGCGGTTCCTCTTCCAGCTTTAGTTTGAGCAATTAACGACTCTGCATTTTCAAATAAAGTCATGTAATAATGATCTTCTCCATAAATCTCTTGTTCTGCGAGCATAGAGTAGTAGGTAGCAAATCCTTCCTGAAGCCAGTGATGCTTTCCGCTGGTTTCAGTAACTAAATTACCAAACCATTGATGTGCCATCTCATGAGCGTTTACAGTAACATAATTTCCATCATTAAATGCGATATCATCTACGACAAATTGATCGCTATAAATGGTTGCTGTGGTGTTTTCCATACCAGAGTAAAGAAAATCTTTAACAGGTATTTGTTTATATACTTTCCACGGGTATTCAATACCTATTTCTTGTTCTAGAAAATCAAACATATCCACAGTATACCTATAAGTAGGTTCTACTTTTTGTAAATCTTCTGGGTAATAATAAAGTTCCATTTGCTTTTGTGAAGCACTCATTTTTTCCTCTACCTCATAGTTACCTACTACAATAGCTACTAGGTAACTACTCATAGGGATATCCATGTTAAACTGCCATTTTCTATTCTTATCAACCTCAGTAGTTTCTAGCAGCAAACCATTAGATATAGCTCGATATTGAGATGGCGCAGTGATACTGATATCCCAAACCATTTTATCGTTCATGTCATCTATACTAGGCAACCAGTTACTTGTATATTTCCCTTGACCTTGTGTCCATATTTGATCCCATTTACCGTCATTGTCCTTATCGATATGGTACAGTGCCGTATTAGGTTGTGTTGAAAATTCTATTGAGATGTCGTGTGTTGCGCTTTCGCGAAAGCGTGATTCCACAACAATTTGCTTCTCATTATAATCTGCATTTACAGGCTCACCATCTACTTTAACATCGTAACGCGTGATGTTTTTTGCATCTACAAATAAGGAAGGAGTTTCTTTAAGAATATCGACCGTATAAGTTATCATACCAGATATAATCTCTGAATTTTCATTAACGTAAATATCTACTGCTGCATTTTTAAAATCAACAATATCAGTCTGTGACGGACTGTCTTGAGCAATAGAAAATATAGAAAAAAGGCTGGCTATAGACCAGGAAATAAATGTCTTCATAGGGAAAGCAAAATACAAAAGTCACGCCAAGCTTTATGACGCAATTTGATAAATTCTAGTTAAGAACGTTACTTAGTATTGCTTATTGAATGGTAAAAGGTTTTTAGCATTACTTTAGGAAGGTTACTTTTGTATAAAAGCGCTAAAGATTGCCTACTAATTTTTTACATACACCTATTGATTATCTTAATGGAGTTGGACCAGCTCGTGCTAAATTATTGAAAGCAGAACTGGGAATATCAACATACGGTGATTTGGCTAATCTTTTTCCTAATCGGTACATCGATAAAACAAAGTATTACAAAATCAGTGAGCTGGTTCCAGATAGTGCACATGTACAAATAGTAGGTAAGGTCACTCATATTAAGACGATGGGAGATGGACGCAGTAGTAGACTGGTTGCCACATTTATAGATGGTACAGGTAGTATGGAGCTCGTCTGGTTTAAAGGTCAAAAGTATTTTAAAGATAACTTGAAGTTAAATGAACCTTATGTAGTCTATGGTAAGGTCTCAAAATATGGATTAAAATATAATATCGCTCATCCAGATGTAGAGTTGTTAAAGGAACATCGATCACGACAACAAAGTGCGATGACTCCCATATATCCATCTACAGAGCAACTGACTAAACGCAATGTGACTAACAAGATGTTAGTGCGTATGATGCAGCAGCTTTTTAGCGAAGTGCAAAATTCTTTTACAGAAACACTATCAGAGCAAATAAGGTCTCAACATCAATTAGTAGATAAAAATACAGCCATGTATAATGCACATTTCCCTAAAAGTGCGGCATTGCTTCAACAGTCAATTTACAGGTTGAAATTTGAAGAGCTGTTTTTTATACAGATGGAGTTGTTATTGCAAAATCGGATCAGAAAAACTCGCATAAAAGGTTATGCTTTTGAAAAGGTAGGAGAATATTTTAACGACTTTTACTCAAATCATTTACCATTTGAGTTAACCGGTGCACAAAAACGAGTAGTGAAAGAAATACGTGCAGATATGGGAACTGGTGCCCATATGAATCGTTTACTACAAGGTGATGTAGGATCTGGAAAAACGATAGTTGCTGTTTTAACTTGTTTATTAGCAATAGATAACGGATTTCAAGCATGTATCATGGCACCTACTGAGATACTTGCACAACAACATTATCAAGGTGTTTCCGAATTATTAGAAAATACAGGTCTTAAAGTTTCCTTACTTACAGGTTCAGTTAAAACTAAAGCACGTCGTGTAATCCATTTAGATCTAGAAGATGGAACTTTAAACATCTTAATAGGGACACATGCTTTAATTGAAGATAAAGTAAAGTTTAAAAACCTAGGTGTAGCGATTGTAGATGAGCAACACAGATTTGGTGTTGCGCAAAGAGCAAAGTTGTGGAAAAAGAACGACTTACCACCACATGTATTAGTGATGACAGCAACACCTATTCCTAGAACTCTTGCCATGAGTCTTTATGGAGACTTAGATATATCTGTTATTGATGAGTTACCACCAGGAAGAAAAGAAATTAAAACGGTTCACAGATACGATAAGAATAGATTAGGTGTCTTTTCATTTTTAAAAGAAGAGATCTCTAAAGGTCGTCAGATTTATATGGTTTATCCATTGATAGAAGAATCTGAAACACTGGATTATAAAGACTTAATGGATGGTTATGAAAGTGTGGTAAGAGAATTTCCTGCTCCGCAATATCAAGTAAGTATCGTCCATGGTCGTATGAAGCCAGAAGACAAGGATTATGAAATGGATCGTTTTGTAAAAGGCGAGACTCAAATCATGGTAGCCACTACGGTAATTGAAGTAGGAGTAAATGTGCCCAACGCTAGTGTTATGGTTATTGAAAGTGCAGAGCGTTTTGGCCTGTCACAATTACATCAATTAAGAGGTAGAGTAGGTCGTGGTGCAGATCAAAGTTTCTGCATACTAATGACTAGTTATAAATTAAGTACCGAGGCTAAAACTCGAGTAGAAACCATGGTCGCAACCACAGATGGTTTTGAGATTGCAGAAGTGGACTTAAAACTACGTGGTCCTGGTGATATGATGGGAACGAGACAAAGTGGTGTACTCGCTTTAAGAGTTGCAGACATAGTTAAAGACAATGATATTCTGGCCGTTGCAAGAGAAACAGCAAAAGAATTATTACAAAAAGATGCAACACTTGCATTACCAGAAAATACAAGTATTAAAAAAGTGCTTCAGTTTTTACAATCTAAAAAAGGATTGTGGAAGTACATAAGCTAAGTTTTAATTGTCTATTATTGTTTTTACTTATTTATTATATCTTTGAACAAACCAAAAACTTAACAATGAAGTCATTTTACATTTCTTTAGTCGCATTATTACTAGTGACAACAGCAGCACAAGCACAAGATTTTTCTTATGGAATTATGGGAGGTTACAACCTTTCTAAAGTGGATAACGCATTAGGCGGTGATTTTGCAGACAATAAATCAAATTACCATATTGGTCTTATTGCAGAGTTTCCTCAAGGGGATAAATGGTCATTTGAAGCAGCAGCATTTTACTCTGGTGAAGGTGAATCTTTAGATTTTAACGGTACTACTAGTACAATATACTTGAGATTTATCAACGTGCCAGTTCATTTTAAATATTACCTTACTGAAGGTTTTAGTTTACATGCAGGACCTCAAGTAGGGTTCTTATTAAATGCAAAGCAGTCATTTGTAGAAGATGGAGATCGTGAAGATATTGAAGGTAAAGTAAACAGTTCATTCGCGTTAACAGGTGGATTAGGTTATGACTTTGGGAATGGTCTTTTTATCAAAGGAACGTTTGACTTAGGGATTACTGACCTTGTAGATAATGTAGATTTCTCAAATGATGAGCGTACTAGAACTGGTCACTTATCTATAGGATACAAGTTCTAATATACTTTATACCATATAAAAAAAGCCTGTTTCTTTGTAGAGACAGGCTTTTTTTATATGATGAGTATCTATCGCAAGTATATAGGATAATCGCTTAAATGTATGTACCTAACTGAAACTCCATATAGTTCTCTATCAGTCTCTAGATAAAATAGTAATAAAACCGTATTATTTAAATATGGTAAGCGGCTTAGCATAAACGTAATGCTGGCTATCGTATATTCAGAAGTCCCCAGATAATTTAGACTTCCATGCGTTTCAATTCCTCATAATTGTTTTTTAAACGTTTTAGAAGGATACCATAAATAAGCATATAAATCAGGTATATAAATCCTAAGAATATGATATAGATAACGGTAAGTATTAAAAAGGTTAAAACATAGAACATCGTTTCATGTCCTTCCATTTTACCACTTTCCATTAATTCATTAATCAATGGGTGATTATTAAGCATGTATACTGTTGTAATCATTCCAGAAATAAATCCACCAATAATATTATACCAGATATACCATTTCATGGTCTTTCTAGTCTTGATGATATTTTTCATCAAACTGCGCGTTGGTTGTGTTGCAGATATGTTCTTATAGTTTTTATAGAATAGGTATATGAAGTAAATAATGGCTACAATATGAATTGCCCATGATACCTTCATGAAATTTGAATTCATAAGCTCTCTAGTAAATTCATCAGGACTGCCTAAGAAGGAGTATAGAAAATTAATACTAGACATTACCACAAATTCAATAATGGCAATAATCAATAACCACTTTACAATACTGGTGGATTTTTGTGCCAGCATTTTTTTAATGCTATCAGCACTGACCTGTGGATACTCTCTATTTTGAGTATTCCATTTTTCTTTAAGTATATCTAATTGATCCATCATTTATGGATTTATAATGTTAGTTAATTTTGTTTTCACTCGGTTCATTTTCACTCTAGCATTTACCTCACTTATACCTAGGGTTTCTGATATTTCTTTATAATTTTTATCCTCGAGATATAGAAAAACGAGCGCCTTTTCAATATCGTTAAGCTGTTTAACGGCTCCGTATAAAAGAGTTAACTGCTCCGCAGTCTCATCATCTTCTTGTAAGTCTGTTATTTTAAACTGGACATTATCATAATCCGTAGTTTTTACACGTCTGGTAGACTTGCGATATAGTGTGATAGCCGTATTAAGTGCTACACGATACATCCACGTAGAGAATTTAGCATCTCCTCTAAATTTTGGGTAAGCCTTCCACAACTGTATGGTCACCTCTTGAAAAAGATCATTATGCGCATCTTGATCATTAGTATATAGTCTGCAAATTTTGTGGACTATATTCTGGTTTTCCTCCAGTTGTTTTATAAATTCTGATTCGAGTTGTTGACTCACGTTAATTGATTAGGTTATTGTATAAGTAACTTCTTTATCCGTAATGTTACAGATTGATGGTAAAATAAATGATTTTGTGAATACGCTTTCGCGAAAGCGTACAAATTACTACCCTAATTAATACTCAAAATTAAAGTCTATCCATCCAGCCTTTCTTATCTTTGAATCTTAATTGAAACCATTAAATTCTCATTATGAGTACATACGATGTAGCAATAATAGGATCAGGACCTGGAGGATATGTGGCAGCAATACGTTGCGCACAACTAGGTATGAAAACTGCAATTATTGAAAAATATAACACACTAGGAGGAACCTGCCTTAATGTAGGTTGTATTCCTTCAAAAGCTTTACTTGACTCATCGCACCACTATGATGATGCGATGAAGCATTTTGAAGAACATGGAATTGAAATTCCGGGCGAGATCAAAATCAACTTTGAGAAAATGATTGCTCGTAAAAAGCAAGTAGTAGATCAAACTTGTGACGGTGTAGCTTTTTTAATGAAGAAAAATAACATCGATGTATATACTGGGATGGGATCTTTTAAAGATGCCACTCACATCAACATTGATGGTGCAGACGGTAGTCAAACTATTGAAGCAAAAAATACCATTATCGCTACAGGTTCTAAACCAGGTAGCTTACCATTTATAACGCTAGATAAAGAAAGAGTAATCACATCTACAGAAGCACTTACTCTTAAAGAAATCCCTAAACATATGATTGTTATAGGTGGTGGAGTTATAGGACTAGAATTAGGACAGGTATATCGCAGACTAGGTGCTGAAGTTACCGTAATTGAATATCAAGATCGTATTACTCCTGTAATGGATAAAATGCTTTCCAAAGAGTTGATGAAAGTCCTAAAAAAGCAAAAGATAAAATTCCATTTATCTCACGCTGTGAATAAAGTAGAGCGCAATGGAGATGAGGTGACCGTTACTGCAAAAAATAAAAAAGGTGAAGAAGTTACTTTTACTGGTGATTACTGTCTAGTATCTGTAGGTAGAAGACCTTACACAGATAAATTAAATGCTACAGCCGCAGGAGTTAAAATTAATGAGCGTGGACAGGTAGAAACTAATGAGCATTTACAAACTAATGTATCCAACATTTATGCAATAGGTGATGTGGTTAAAGGAGCAATGCTTGCCCATAAGGCCGAGGAAGAAGGTGTTTTTGTAGCAGAAACTATCGCAGGTCAAAAACCTCACATTAATTATAACCTTATCCCTAATGTAATTTACACATGGCCAGAAGTGGCAAGTGTAGGTAAGACTGAAGAAGAACTGAAGGAAGCAGGAACTGCTATTAAAGTAGGTCAATTCCCTATGAGAGCTTTAGGTAGAGCTAGAGCAAGTGGTGACATAGACGGAATGGTTAAAATCATCGCAGATGAGAAGACTGATGAAGTACTAGGTGTTCACATGATAGGAGCTCGTGTTGCAGACTTAATTGCTGAGGCTGTGACGGCAATGGAATTCCGTGCTAGTGCAGAGGATATTGCACGTATGTCTCATGCACACCCTACATATGCAGAAGCTGTAAAAGAAGCAGCGCTAGCGGCTACTGCAGATAGAGCAATGCACGTATAGTAACAATATATTTTTTGATCCTAGAGCCGATTCATTTGTTGAATCGGCTTTTTTTTAACATATTTTTTAAAACTGTAGTAAATGGTTTTCTCGTAATTGTTATCATTAACAACCATTTTTTTTTAATCATGCAATTGAATACTCTAACCTGTTCATTACTAGTTTTCTTTTTATTTTTCAGTAGTTTCATAGCTTATGCACACAGCATTTCGGGATACGTTACGGATGAAAATGGGCGTCCTATTAAGGACCTTTATATTCTTCAAAAAGGAACAAAAAATCATACACATACCAATAGTCAAGGATTTTTTAGTATTGAAAATGTAGACGTTAATCAAACTTTATTATTTAGTCATGTAGGTTTTGAATCTAGTGAGATTCTTATAGAGAATCCATCATTAGTTTTACAAATAGTTATGATTTCATCTTCAGTAGATTTAGATGCGATAGTAATAAGTAATGATGTAGATACATTTAATACACTAGCCTTACTGGATTTACAGATTAATCCTGTAAACTCTTCTCAAGAAATATTACAAACTGTCCCAGGATTATTTATAGGACAGCATGCAGGTGGAGGAAAGGCAGAACAGTTATTTCTTAGAGGTTTTGATATTGATCATGGTACTGATGTAGCTATAGGAGTTGATGGTATGCCTGTTAATATGGTATCTCATGCCCATGGACAAGGATATGCAGATTTACATTTTTTAATACCAGAAACTATTAATTCTATTGATTATGGAAAAGGTAGTTATGATGCTAGCAAAGGTAATTTTGCTACTGCTGGACATGTAAACTTGAATACTAAAGAGTTTTTACAGCGCAATCTTGTACAGACAGAAATAGGGGATTTTAATTACCAACGTTTATTAAGTATGTTTAATGTTGTGGACAATGCAAATACAAGTGCATATGTTGCTAGTGAATACATCACTTTTGATGGACCGTTTGATAGTCCGCAAAATTTTGATCGATTTAATATCTTTACTAAACTGCATCATAGAACAAAAACTGGTGATGAGTTTAATCTAACAGCATCATACTTTACAAGTGAGTGGGATGCTAGCGGTCAGATACCAGAACGTGCAGTTGCAACTGGTTTGATAGGAAGGTTTGGAGCGATTGATGATACCGAAGGTGGAAGCACCTCAAGAACTAATCTAAATTTTACGTATAATTTTAATTTGAGCGACACAGAACAGCTTAAGACACAAGCGTTCTACACGCATTATAACTTTGAGTTATTCTCTAATTTCACCTTTTTCTTAGAAGATCCTTTAAATGGTGATCAGATAAAACAACAGGAGACTAGAGACATGATAGGTATTAACGCTGTCTATAATAAAGAGTATGTCATTGGCGAGAATAATCTCGATTGGTACACTGGTATTAGTTTACGTAATGATAGAACAGATGGAAGTTCACTAGCGAGAACTTTAAATAGAAGAACAACTTTAGAGCAAATACAATTAGGTGATATCAACGAGACTAATTCTTCTCTATGGACTGGTTTAGAATTTACGACTGGTAATTTAAATATAGATGCAGGAATAAGATTAGAGTATTTTAAGTTTGTATACCGTGATGGATTAGACGACAGTTTTGATACACTATCACAAAATGCAACGGCCTTATTACCTAAATTAAATTTAGCCTATCAAGCTAGCAGTAATTGGCAATTATATCTTAAAAATGGGATAGGTTTACATAGTAATGATACACGAGTTGTGATACAGAATGAAGCAGATAAAATCCTGCCTAAATCATATGGATCTGATTTAGGAACTATTTTTAAACCTACTAATCGTCTTGTGATCAATACTGCTCTATGGTACTTATACTTAGAACAAGAGTTTGTTTATGTAGGAGATGCTGGTATTGTTGAACCTAGTGGGAAAACCGAACGATATGGTTTTGATCTTGGCTTGAACTATCAACTTACAGATTACCTATTTCTAGACTCAAACCTTAATTATGCGCATGCTAGAGCGATTGAAGAACCTTCAGGTGAAGATTATATCCCATTAGCTCCAGAATGGACTAGTACAGGTGGTTTAAGTCTTAAAAGCTATAAAGGCTGGAATGCTTCATTAAGATACCGTTACATCGCAGATCGTGCTGCAAATGAAGATAACAGCATCATCGCTCAAGGTTATTTTGTAAATGAGCTTAATTTAAACTATGATTTTAGCGAGCGTTTAAATGTAGGTTTCACAATTGAAAACCTGTTTGACGTAGAGTGGAATGAAACACAATTTGCTACCGAAACAAGATTGCAAAACGAAACGGCATCTGTTGAAGAAATTCACTTTACACCAGGAACTCCATTTTTCATCAAAGGTAGAGTAGTGTATTCTTTTTAATAGATTGATGTCAATATTGTGGTATCATAGATAACTTCCAGTTATTTTTACCATGTGAGAAAAACGCGGGCAACATATCGCTATAAGTTAGATGAGGTAATACCGATAAAAAATCTATTATTGAGTTTTTATCGTAAAGATAAATACCTCATCTTCTTAGAAAGTAATCATGGTGGTACCGGACACGACACCTATAAATCCTTATTAGCGGTAGGTTGCATAGACTCTTTGTCTACTACATATAATGGTGCATTCTCTAAACTAGAGGATTTTCATAACGAATACCAAGATTGGATATTTGGCTATCTGGGATATGATTTAAAAAACGATTTAGAAGATTTAAAAAGTAAAAATCCAGATGGAACACAATTTCCAGATCTGTGTTTTTATGTGCCTGAGGTAATATTTGAACTAGCATCAGATCACTTATTGATTCATAGCTATCACGCTAGTGAATTAGATATTAAAAAGTTGCTCGATAAAATTATTGAACATCAGATTCAAGAGCCTAAAACAGTTTTGCGATTTGGGAAATTAATGGCCAAAGATTCTAAAGCAAGTTATTTAGATAAAGCACAAAATTTTCTAGATCACATTCATCGTGGAGATATATACGAGGCTAATTTTTGTACAGAGTTCTTTGCCGAAAACGTTTCTTTAGATACTTTAAAAGCCTTTAAGGAGCTGAATGATATTAGTGAGCCGCCTTTTGCTGTATATGCTAGACTTAATAATTACCACGTGATGAGTGCAAGTCCAGAACGTTATTTAAAAAAAGTAGGATCGCAGCTTATCTCACAACCTATTAAAGGAACTGCAAAACGATCACAGCATTTCATTGAGGATGAAGATCTAAAAGAGCAATTGTTTAATGATCCTAAAGAACGATCAGAAAATGTAATGATCGTAGACCTAGTGCGCAATGATTTATCTAAAATCGCTAAAAAAGGCAGCGTTGATGTAGAAGAGTTGTATGGTATTTATAGCTTTAAGCAGGTACACCAAATGATCAGTACCGTTATTGCTACAGTAAAACCAGAACTTAACTTTATAGATGTCTTAAAAGCCACCTTTCCTATGGGAAGTATGACTGGTGCCCCTAAGATAAGCGCTATGAACATCATTGAAAAAAATGAATCTTTTAAAAGAGGTCTGTACAGTGGTGCAATAGGATACATAAAACCTGATGGCGATTTTGATTTCAATGTTGTCATACGCAGTATACTTTATAATTCAGAAAACAAATATCTTTCTTTCAGTGTAGGTAGTGCCATTACCGCAGCAGCACAACCAGAAAAAGAGTATGAAGAATGTCTCTTAAAAGCAAATGCAATGATTGAGGTTTTAAGCCATCAAGGAATTTCTTTTGATTAAATTTGTGATATGCTCACAGCGTTTCAAGAACATCTACACGACCATTTTTCTAACCTTAGGGAAAAGCGATTGTTGATAGCCATTAGTGGTGGTCTAGACAGTGTGGTACTAACACATTTATTATTTAATACTGGCTATAAGATTGCACTTGCGCATTGCAACTTTCATCTTAGAAGCTCAGAAAGTGATCAAGACGAACAATTTGTTAGACAACTAGCCGGCAGATTGAAAATGGATTGTCATGTTGCTCAATTTGATACACTAGACTATGCTAGTAAACGCGGTGTTTCTACTCAAATGGCGGCTCGAGAATTACGATATGATTTTTTTGATGATTTATGTAATGATCACAACTATGATTATTTACTTACCGCGCATCATTTAGACGACCAGATCGAAACTTTTTTTATTAATCTCAATCGTGGCGCAGGTTTAAATGGTTTGCAAGGGATTCCAAGAGTTAACGGACGCGTGATTAGACCGTTATTACCTTTCTCTAGAGAACAGATTCAGAATTATGCTATTGATGCTCAGATCTCATGGCGAGAAGATTCTAGTAATAGTAGCAATAAATATCAACGTAATCAATTACGCAATCAAATTTTACCCTTATTACATGAAGCTTTACCACAGTTTAAAACACATTTTGCACAATCTCTAGGTTATCTAAAAGGATCTCAAGATCTGGTGAATGATGCTGTATTACGCTTTCGCGAAAGCGTGATTAAAACCACACCTACAGGAATTAAGATTAATCTCAGTCAGCTAAAAACATTCAGTAATCCACAGGCTTATTTATATGAAGTTGTAAAGGCATATGGATTTTATAACATGAAAGATGTTATGAATATAGTTGATGGGCAGTCAGGTAAACGAATTGAATCAGATCAATTTGTCCTATTTAAGGATAGGGAACGAGTTGTTATTGAAGAGCTAAGATTATTAAAACCGATAGAATTAACTATTGATGATTCATGTGTTCAGTATCATTTTTATGATGCATCTATTGATATAGAAAAGATTAATGTAGAAGATGCAAATGCCTTTGTAAAAGATAATCATGATAAAAACGTTCTATTTCTAGATGCATCACAAGTGTGTTATCCTCTAATATTGCGCAGTTGGAAAAATGGTGATCGCATTAAACCGTTGGGCATGAAGGGAAGTAAATTAGTAAGTGATGTATTAACTGATAGCAAAGTTTCTTTCATAGCTAAAGAAAAAATAGTAGTATTGACATGGGAAGATGAAATACTATGGATTGTAGGAATACGTTCTAGTAGACATGGTAAAGTAACTTCTTCAACTAACCAATTATTAAAAATAACTTATAAAATATGAGAAAGCTCTTTATAGCTTTAACAGCACTCATCAGTCTTCAACTTACAGCCCAAGTTGAAGACCCTACAGACTGGACTACAAGTGTAGAAAAGATTTCAGATACGGAATACGTTTTAATCACCGAAGCTAATATAGAGCCAGGATGGCATGTCTATTCTCAGGCTAAAGGTGAGAAGGATGAAGGTCCGGTAGCTACCGAATTCAACTTTTTTGGGACTGAAGATTTTGAACTCGTAGGAATCAACAAAGAAACAGGAACGTATGCTGAGTATGTAGAAATTTGGGGAATGGATGTGTATCAATTTGCCAATTTTGCCAGATTTGAGCAAAAAATAGTTTTAAAAAATCCTGACACAAAATATATTGCTGTTGAGGCCTATTTTATGGTATGTGATGATACACAATGCCTGCCACCGTCACCAGAGTCTTTAATCTTTAAACTCGATGAAAACGTTGATGTGGTTCCCGATGATATTATTAACGCTTTCTATGATGCAGGTGAAGAGCCTACTAAAGCTACAGGTCCAGAAGCCAGTTCTATAAAAAAAAAAGGCGATAAGCACGAGAAAAAGGATGTAGATAGTGATGAAGATGATGATGAGGAAAATAAGAGTCTATGGACTATTTTCTTTGGATGTCTTGTCGCTGGTATATTGACACTTGCGACACCATGTGTTTTTCCTATGATACCTATGACGGTATCATTCTTTACAAAACAAGCTGGTGGTAAATTACAAGGCGTTCTTTATGGTGTTTTTATCCTATTAATTTACGTATTATTCAGTCTTCCTTTTCACTTATTTGAATCGGTATCGCCTGATATTTTTAATGAGTTCAGTACAAATCCATGGTTGAACATCTTCTTCTTTGTCGTGTTTATCATATTTGCGATAAGCTTTTTTGGTGCGTTTGAAATCACCATGCCTAATTCATTAATTAATAAAGTAGATAAGGCATCCAACGTTGGTGGATTAATTGGTGTCTTTTTTATGGCACTTACTTTAGTTTTAGTTTCTTTTTCTTGCACGGGACCAGTAATAGGAGCAGTCTTAGGAAGTGTGCTCTCTACTGATGGTGGAGCGACTGCATTAACAGCTGGAATGGCTGGTTTTGGTTTCGGTCTGGGAATACCATTTGCGTTATTTGCGATTTTCCCAAGTTGGATGAATTCGCTACCTAAGTCAGGTGGATGGTTAAATACAGTAAAAGTATTTTTAGGATTCTTAGAATTAGCATTTGCTTTTAAGTTCCTATCTAATGCAGACTTAGTGATGCAATGGCACTGGATTGAAAGAGAGATTTTCATTGCTATTTGGGTAGCTGTATTTGGAGCATTAGCGCTTTATTTATTTGGTAAAATAAGGTTACCACACGATGGACCAGATCAAAACATTTCTGTAGGTCGTATGTTATTAGGTTTATGTTCCTTAGTGTTTTCATTATATTTATTACCAGGGATTTGGGGTGCGCCACTGAAGTTAATTAGTGGTTTCCCGCCACCATCTACATACAGTGAATCACCTTATGGGGTAGGTTATAAAAAAGCCAGTGGAGCTACTGCAGCAGTAGAGTTGCCAGAACATGCACATTTTGCAGTACACGATATTATAGCGTTTGATGATTATGAAGAAGGATTAGCTTATGCTAAAAAAGTGAAGAAGCCTGTATTAATAGATTTTACTGGATGGGCATGTGTCAATTGTCGTAAGATGGAAGAAAGAGTATGGGCAGAACCACAAATATTAAGCATTCTTAAAAGAGATGTTGTTCTAGTGTCATTATATGTGGATGAGAAGAAAGCACTACCTAAAGAAGATCAATATACCTCTGACGTGACACAAAAGCGTATACGCAGTGTAGGTAATAAATGGAGTGATTTACAGATTAGTAGATATCAAGTGAATGCACAGCCTTACTATGCACTTGTAGATGAGAATGGTAACGACCTTAAAGGAGTAGAACAGATTGGTTATACTCCAGATGTGGACGAATATGAGGAGTGGTTAAAAGAAGGAGTTAAGAAATTTAAAAGATAGATTTACTCATCTATAATTAAGAAAAAAAGCGGCTGTAAGCCGCTTTTTTTATGTTTTGCATTAGCCATTAGCCATTAGCCATTAGCCATTAGCCATTAGCCATTAGCCATTAGCCATTAGCCATTAGCCATTAGCCATTAGCCATTAGCCATTAGCCATTAGCCATTAGCCATTAGCCATTAGCCATTAGCCATTAGCCATTAGCCATTAGCCATTAGCCATTAGCCATTAGCCATTAGCCATTAGCCATTAGCCATTAGCCATTAGCCATTAGCCATTAGCCATTAGCTATTCAAATCTTTAGAGAGTTAGTTATTATTAATGTAAGCTTATAGGTTTTATGTTTTAGAGCTTCATTATAATTAGGGTATTATGTTGAGTATCGTAGAGTGTATAAGTAGATTAAATGGAGTCTAAGTTTAGAATGATCAATTTTATTATTTAAAATTGTTAAGGAACGAATAGGTTCTCTTTTTAGTATTGAGATCTACTGATGATTATAATTTTAAAGCTTAAAAATTTAAGCGTAAAAAAAGGGTCGCAATTTGCGACCCTTTTTAATATGTAAAAAGATAGTAATTAGTTAACTCTGAAAGTAACCCTTCTTACTAGTTGTCTTGCTTCAGAAGAATTCTTGTCAACAGAAGCATCTTCACCATTACCATTGTGAGATAATCTAGAAGCATCAACGCCAGAAGCAACAAGTACATCATTTACCATCTTAGCACGACGCTCAGATAGGTTTTTGTTGTAAGCTGGGCTTCCTAACTCATCAGCATAACCTGTTAAAGTTGCAGTAGCACTTGGGTTATCCTTCATGTAAGTTACTAGAGTATTGATAGCACCTAAAGAATAAAGAGCAGGCTTAGTACTATTGAACTGGAAGTATACATTAACGTACCCTTCGTTAATCAATTTCTTGATGATACCTTTGTCAGACATTCCGTTAGCACCATTAGTACCAGGCTTCATGTTAGCTAAGTCAGCTTTAGAAGCATAACGGCCATCAAGAGCACTTTCCATATCATCCGGAATACTATTGTTATTTAAATCAATCGCTCTACCTTTATTATCTACACGTACACCACTTTCAGTAGTATTGTCTCTGTCGAGATAATTTGGCACACCATCTTTGTCATCATCAGCATAATCTGTAGCCATTTTTTCTACATCTGCAGTAAGATTGTCAATTTTCTCTTGTACATCATAAGTGTACCAGTCAGAGTGAACGTCACCATTACCTAAATAGATATTTAAACCTACAGAAGCATTAACTAACATACCGTCAAATCCTCTCGTGCTTGCTCTACCTAAACCATCAAAAGTAATATCTTGTCTTACGTGACCTAAAACAGATAAATCTCCAAATAAAGCTACACTATTGCTTAATCTGATTTGTGGTGTGATACCAGCTTGGAAATTCAACATCCAGTCGTCACCAGTTTCAACTGGATCAGTTCCTTTTAGATTAGAAACACCCATACCTCCATGTAAAAGAAGACCTAGTCTGTCATGTAATTTATGTAAACCAACTATGTGACCTGCATTTACTACTCCTTCTAAGGTTACTCTGTAATATCTAGAGTCGAAATCGCGACTATCTTTGTCACTAGAGAAATTGTTGTATCCAAAATCAGCATTAAAACCAAATTTGTCGTTGACCATATATCTAACGCCAAGATCTGCTTGGAAAAGCGATGGTGTATTAGTGTACGCACCAGAACTAACCGGACGTACTGGCTTAGTTACTCCAACACCTACGTCAACCGACCATTTGTTGTAATCAGATTTTACTTCTTCCGTATCATTCTGTGAAAAACCTATTAGGCCGCACAAAGCAAATGATAATGTAATAATTTTTTTCATAAGATTTATTCTTGCTTTCAACTGACAAATATACAAATATTGTATTAGACAACTAGTAATTTTTATTTTTTTTTAACCTATCAAGTTGAATTACCTATCATTTTTTACATTTTACTTGATAAGAATATTTATTTCTGTTAATTTATAGTTCAATCGTAAAAGAAAATTGAACAAGTAAATATTATTACATTTGCATTTTATTTAGGTATTTTGTCCTAAATGATTATTTAACAGTTTAAAATAAATTAATTGACGAAAAACACTAAGATATTAATTACTGGCGCTGCCGGTTTTATAGGAAGTAACTTATGTGAGTATTTTGTAGAAAAAGAATATGATGTTATAGCATTAGATAATTTATCCACTGGTCATTTAATTAATATTTCTCATTTACAGAATAAAGATAACTTTCGTTTTGTTGAAGGTGACATTAGAGATATTGAAACCTGCCGGTCTTTAGTGGACGGAACGGATTTTGTGCTTCATCAAGCAGCGCTAGGTAGTGTTCCGCGTTCCATTAAAGATCCTATTACTTCTAATGATGTTAATGTTGGAGGTTTTTTAAATATGCTCGTAGCTTGTAAAGAAGCCGGAGTAAAAAAAATGGTCTATGCAGCAAGTTCATCCACTTATGGAGATTCCATAGCATTACCTAAAGTAGAGGATGTCATAGGAAAACCTCTTTCCCCGTATGCCATTACTAAGTATGTTAATGAGTTATATGCTGATGTTTTCTATAAGACTTATGGTTTAAACACAATTGGACTCAGATACTTCAATGTATTTGGTCGTAAACAAGATCCTAATGGTGCTTATGCGGCTGTGATCCCATTGTTTACCAAACAGTTGATGAGTAAGCAATCACCAACTATTAATGGTGATGGAACCTATTCAAGAGATTTTACCTATATAGATAATGTAATACAGGCTAATGAAAAAGCTATGCTTGCAACTCACCCAGATGCTATCAACACAGTTTTTAATGTAGCGTTTGGTGATCGTACAGATTTAAATCTATTAGTAGATTTATTGAAACAGTCTTTATCAAAGTATGACTCTGAAATTTTAAATGTTAAAACGGTTTATGGACCACTTAGAGCAGGAGATGTACCTCATTCCCTTGCTTCAATTGATAAAGCAAAAAGTCTTTTAAATTATAATCCAAAGTTTGATCTCAAAGCTGGTCTCGATGAAGCTGTAGAATGGTATTGGGCTAATTTGTAACAACTAATAACGCTTTCGCGAAAGCGTAATAACATCAACAATCTTCATTAAATATGAATAAGAAAATAACAGTAATAGGTTTAGGTTATGTAGGATTGCCTCTTGCACGACTATTTGCTACAAAATATAATGTAGTAGGTTTTGATATTAATAAACCACGAGTAGAAGAATTAAATACAGGCGTAGATAGTACCCTAGAAGTGGAGGATGATGTGCTAACTGCAGTATTAAAGACATCACAAAATGATGAAAATGGTTTATTTTGTACTACTGAAAGTGATGATATAGCAGACTCTAATATTTATATAGTAACTGTACCTACACCAGTAGATAAGAATAATCGTCCTATTCTAACTCCTTTATATAAAGCTAGTGAGACAGTAGGTAGGGTATTGAAAAAAGGAGATATTGTTGTCTATGAATCTACTGTTTATCCTGGCGCTACTGAAGAAGAATGTGTTCCTGTCTTAGAAAAGATTAGTGGTCTTATTTTTAATAAGGATTTTTATGTAGGCTACTCTCCTGAACGTATCAATCCAGGAGATAAAAAGCATACGGTAGAAAAAATTCTTAAGGTGACCTCTGGTAGTACTCCTGAGATAGGTAAAGTAGTAGATCAACTTTATAATGATGTGATAACTGCAGGAACCCATCTGGCACCTACCATAAAAGTTGCTGAAGCGGCAAAGGTAATAGAGAATTCACAGCGTGATATTAATATTGCTTTTGTGAATGAGCTTGCAAAAATTTTTAATAGACTAGAAATTAATACAAGTGATGTGCTTGCTGCAGCAAGTACAAAATGGAATTTCCTTCCGTTTTCACCAGGTTTGGTAGGAGGACATTGTATAGGAGTCGATCCTTATTATTTGGCACAAAAGGCTCAAGAAGTAGGGTATCATCCAGAAATTATACTGGCTGGTAGACGCATGAATGATGGGATGGGAAGTTATGTTGCTGGAGAAGTAGTTAAATTGATGCTGTCAAAGGATATAACTGTAAAAAATTCAAACTTACTTATGTTAGGGATTACCTTTAAAGAGAACTGTCCTGATGTTAGGAATACTAAAGTTATAGACGTGGTGTCTAATCTAAAAGAGTTTGGTATTAACGTTACTATATTTGATCCGTTAGCAAATCCTGATGAAGTAGAACATGAGTATGGTGTTCGTAACCTTAGAGAGTTAGGTAGTGAAAAGTTTGATTCAATTGTACTAGCTGTTTCTCATAAAGAATTTTTAGAATTAGACCTTGAAACTGTTTCGAATGATAAGGTAGCTATTTATGATGTAAAAGGTATTCTTGGAGATAAAGCTGATAAAAGATTGTAAATGAAAGTAATAAAGAATATTTGCTGTATCGGAGCAGGATATGTGGGTGGACCTACAATGACCATGATTGCTGCAAAATGTCCGCATATAGAAGTTAATGTAGTCGATATCAATGCCGAAAGAATTGCTGCTTGGAATGATCTTAATGTGGATAACATTCCGATTTATGAACCTGGATTATCTGAACTAGTAGCTCAAACTAGAGGGAAAAACTTATTTTTTTCTACAGAGGTAGATAAGGCTATACAGGCTGCAGATATGATTTTTATATCTGTTAATACACCTACCAAAACCTATGGGGTTGGTAAAGGAATGGCTGCAGATTTGAAGTATATTGAGTTATGTGCACGACAGATTGCTGCGGTGGCTACCACTGATAAAATTATTGTTGAAAAATCTACCTTGCCGGTACGCACAGCTGAAGCTTTAAAGCGAATTCTTGAAAACACGGGTAATGGAGTAAATTTTGATATTCTTTCAAATCCAGAGTTTCTAGCAGAAGGGACTGCTGTTGCTGATTTATTGAATCCAGATAGGGTTTTAATAGGAGGAGAAATTAGTGAACGTGGGGAATTAGCTCAAAAATCCCTTGTTGAATTATATGCGAACTGGGTGCCACGTGAGCAAATTTTAACTACTAATGTTTGGTCTTCTGAGCTATCTAAGTTAACTGCAAATGCCTTTTTAGCGCAAAGAGTGAGCAGTATCAATGCAATATCTGAATTATGTGAGGTTACTGAAGCCGATGTAGGTGAGGTTGCCCGAGCCATTGGAGCCGATAGTAGGATTGGGTCCAAGTTTTTAAAGGCTTCTGTAGGTTTTGGAGGTTCTTGTTTTCAAAAGGATATTTTAAATTTAGTCTATATAGCGCAATCCTATGGTCTTAAAGAAGTAGCAGATTACTGGGAACAAGTAATTATCATGAACGATCATCAAAAAAGACGTTTTGCTAAGAAAATAGTAGAGACCTTATTCAATACGGTTTCTGGTAAAAAAATTGTAATTCTAGGGTGGGCATTTAAGAAGGATACAAACGATACAAGAGAGTCTGCTGCGATTTATGTAGTCGATTATCTTTTGAGTGAGCAGGCAGAGGTCGTAATATTTGATCCTAAGGTAAGTGCTGAACGAATCTTTGCAGATCTTGAGTATTTGAATACTAGAACTGATAAAGAAAATAGAGATTTAGTAACTGTAGTTGAAGATCCTATGTTTGCTTTTGCAGATTCTCACGCAGCTGTAGTTCTAACAGAATGGGATGAGTTTAAGGCGTATGACTGGAGTCAGATTTATGTGGATATGCTTAAACCTGCTTTCTTATTTGATGGTAGAATGGTGTTAGATTCTGACAAAATGAAGGAGATAGGTTTTAATGTATATACAATTGGTAAAGGATAAATTAAAACAGGTTGTTAAGGGTGGTATTATTTATGGCTTTTTGGCCTAAATTTATTAAAGATTAACAATAGAGCTTTATTAGTATTTCTATAAACGTATACTTTCCCAATGGTATCTTAAAGGAAAGCTAAATCTTACTATATTTGCATTCGGTTACTCAGTAACCAATTAATTTTATTATTTCGAATTAATTTGAAATTATTAAACAATAAATCTAATGAATTTAAAAGATAAATCTATACTCATAACTGGAGGGACTGGCTCTTTAGGTAAAGCACTTACTTCCCATATACTTGAGAACCATTCAGACGTAAAGAAGATCATTATATTTTCGAGAGATGAGCAAAAGCAATTTGTGATGGCTCAAGAATATCCTGCTGATAAATTTCCTCAATTAAGGTTTTTTATAGGCGATATTAGAGATTTTGATCGTTTAAAAAGGGCTTTTAAAGGTGTTGATTATATTATTCATGCTGCAGCAATGAAGCATGTGCCAATTGCAGAGTATAACCCTATGGAATGTGTAAAAACGAATATCATGGGAGCAGAAAACGTGATAAACGCAGCGCTTGAGACTGAGGTTACCAGAGTAGTAGCCTTATCAACTGATAAAGCTGCCGCACCAGTAAATCTTTATGGTGCAACTAAACTAGCATCTGATAAGCTTTTTGTAGCTGCAAATAACATAGCTGGATGGAATCCTATCAAATTTAGTGTAGTTCGTTACGGTAATGTAATGGGTAGTAACGGGTCTGTTATACCTTTCTTTTTGAATAAGAAAAAAGAAGGCGTTTTACCTATAACTTCAACTGAAATGACACGTTTCAATATTTCTCTTCAAGGTGGAGTAGATATGGTAATGCATGCGCTAGAACACGCTTGGGGTGGAGAGATATTTGTTCCTAAAATTCCATCTTACCGCATTACTGATGTAGCAGAAGCTATTGGTCCAGAATGTGATCATCCAGTAGTAGGTATACGTCCAGGGGAAAAAATTCACGAAGAAATGATTACTTCTTCTGATAGTTATTATACCTATGATTTGGGTAGATACTACACTATTTTACCTGCTACTCACAAGTGGAACTTGGAAGAATTTATTACTAAGCATAACGCAAAACAGGTCGCACCAGAATTTAAATATAATAGTGGTGAAAACGATGAGTGGGATACGGTAGATACGCTTAGAAACCTGATAGTAGAGCACGTAGATTCAGATTTTAAAGTATAATTATTGAATATGTCAAAGGCAATCCCTTACGGTAGACAGAATATTACAGAAGAAGATATACTTGCAGTTACTGAGGCACTGAAGGCTGATTATTTAACTCAAGGTCCTCGAATTAAAAAATTTGAAGAGGAGTTTGCTACTTATGTAGGTTCTAAGTACGCTGTTGCAGTATCTAACGGTACAGCAGCATTACATTTGAATGCACTAGCTTTAGGTGTGAAGCCAGGAGATAAGGTTATTACAACACCTCTTACTTTTGCTGCGTCAGCAAATTGTATTAGATATTGTGGAGGTGATGTTGTTTTTGCAGATATTGATCCTGAGACTTATTTGTTAGATATCTATTCAGTACGTTCTTTATTAGAAAAATCTCCTAAAGGAACCTATCAAGGTATAGTTCCAGTAGATTTTGCTGGACGTGCTGTAGACCTAGAAGCTTTCAGGGCGCTTGCCGATGAGTTTGGTCTTTGGATTATAGAAGATAGTTGTCATTCACCGGGTGGCTTCTTTGTAGACTCTAATGGAGTGAAACAACATTGTGGTAATGGTAATTTTGCAGACTTGGCCATATTCTCATTTCATCCTGTAAAGCATATTGCATGTGGTGAAGGAGGAATGATAACTACCAATGACGAGTCACTTTATCAAAAGCTTCTAGCACTTAGAACTCATGGAATAGTAAAGGACGATGACTTATATACTAATAGTGTGGAGTTTGCTTCCGCGAACGCGAGTACAGAACAATATCCTGCTTGGTATATGGAAATGCAAATGTTAGGATACAACTATAGAATTACTGATTTTCAGGCAGCATTAGGTTCCAGCCAGCTGTTAAGAGCAAACAGTGGTATAGAGAGAAGAATTCAGATAGCGCAGCAATATTTTAAAGCCTTTGAAGGAAAGAGCTATATTCATGGTCAAAGTGGTGTGATTGAAGGGCATGCATATCATTTATATGTGATTGAGGTAAATGATCGATTAGGACTGTATAACTACTTGAGAGAACATAGTATCTATGCTCAAATACATTATATCCCTTGTCATCTAATGCCATATTATAGAGAGTTAGGATGGAAAGAAGGTGATTTACCTCTAGCTGAGGCTTATTATGCACAGTGTATAAGCTTGCCTATGTTTCCTACTCTAACAGACGATGAACAAAAGTTTGTGATTGATAAGATAGATTCCTATTATAATGAGTAATTTATCAAAAATTGCTCTTGGTACTGTACAATTTGGTATCGATTATGGCATTTCCAATAAATTAGGTAAGCCAGATCAACATGTGGTTAAGCAAATACTAGACTTCGCATTAGTAAATGAAATTACAACGTTAGACACAGCATCCGCTTACGGAGATTCAGAATTAGTTTTAGGTAATTACGGAGTTAGTGATTTTAAAGTAATCACTAAATTTTTACCTCAAGAGGTTGAAAAAGGTATCGAGAGCAGTTTTCAGGATTCATTAACTAAACTCAAATCAAAATCTGTATACGGATACCTAGCTCATCGCGCTGATTCTATTGATGTTAAGACTTGGTCTTTTTTAAAACATCTAAAAAAAATAGGACAAGTTGAAAAAATAGGTTACTCCTTACAAAGTGTGAGTGAGTTTGAAATAGCCAACGAAAAAGGTTTTTTTCCTGACTTAATTCAAGTGCCATTTAATTTGCTAGATAATAGATTTAAAAAACTTTGTAAAAAATTAAGTAAACAAGGTGTTGAGATACATAGTCGTTCAACTTTCTTACAAGGTCTTTTTTTTATGAATACTGAAGAATTGCAAGGTTTAGAAGAAGCAATCCCAGTGATTTCTGAATTACAAAATACGCACTCCAATCAATTAGCACAGTATTTATTAAATTATGTGTTACAGCAAGATTTTATAGATAAGGTAGTAATAGGGGTTCAATCCAAAGAACAACTATCACAAAATATAAGTGAATTGGATTATAATGTTCATATTAAAGATTTAGACATTGTATTGTCAGAAAAAATTTTAAACCCAGCGTTATGGCCCAAAAAATGATAAAAACTTTTGATTTAACTAATAAAATTATTGTGATAACCGGTGGATATGGTTACCTAGGTAGTGGAATAGTTAACCATCTCGTACATTATAACGCAACCGTTATAATTGCTGCTCGATCTAAGGAAAAATTTGAAAAAGTTTTTTCTGATAATGTTAATGTTGCATTTCAAGAAATGGATATCTCTATAGAGCAAAGTATTATAGATGGTCTGACTCAAGTTCAAAAGCAATATGGTAAAATTGACGGATTAATTAATAATGCCTTTTATTTAAAAGGAAATTCACCTGAGTTAATGAGCTCTGAGGATTTTAATTACGGTATAGATGGTACTCTAAATTCAGTTTTTAGATGTGTAAAATCAATTATACCGTTTTTTAAAGAGCAGAATTATGGTAAAATAGTAAATGTGTCATCAATGTATGGAATGCAGGCACCAGATTTTAGTATTTATGAAGACTGTCCTCAGTTTTTAAATCCACCGCATTATGGTGCTGCAAAAGCTGGCGTGATTCAATTAACTAAGTATTATGCTAGTTATTTAGGTGGTTATAATATTAACGTAAACACAGTTACTCCAGGTCCATTTCCTTCTTTAGGTGTTCAAGAAAATCTAGAATTTGTTGAGGAATTAAAAAAGAAAACAGCTTTAGGTAGAATAGGATTCCCTGAAGATCTTGCTGGTATTTTCACTTTTCTAGTATCTGACGCTGCAAACTATGTTACTGGACAGAATTTTATTATAGATGGAGGATGGACGGTAAAATAAATAAAATAGATCCCGTTATAATTATTCAAGCGAGGATGGGGAGTACCCGACTTCCTGGAAAAGTGATGGAGAAGATTAATGGGATACCTCTGATTGGTTATCAAATTAAACGATTACAAGAGTCTCAATTAAAAATAGTTGTTGCTATTCCAGATAATGGCTGTAACTCGGAATTATTAAATTACGTTCAATCTATAGGTGTTCAAACCTTTGAGGGAGATACCTTTAATGTTTTAAAAAGATTCTATGACGCAGCATTATATTTTGGAGCCAATGATATTATAAGAATTACTGGAGATAATCCTTTGATTGATGGTAGTTTTATTAAAGAACAAGTAAACAAGGTAAAGCTCAATTCGAATAGATATTATTTTTCTGAAGGTTCTAATAAACGATTACCTCTCGGAGGATCATTTGAGATGTTTTCATTTGATATTTTAAAAGAAGCATTTGACAACGCTAAAAGTAATGAGGAGTTTGAGCATGTGACACCATATATGGTTCAAAACTTACCGAGAGATATAAATCATTACTTGATGGATTTAGATATAGATTCACATCATATTAGATTAACAATAGATACTGTGGAAGATTTAAAGCTTTTCAAGATACTTATTGAAACTTACCATGCAGATACTCTTAATGTTTACGAAATAATTGAGTTGTTTAATAAAGACAAGGAGCTATTACTCATTAACAATAATGTTAATCAAATCAAAGTAAGAAACTTGACTGATGAAAAGTAGTTATAAATCTTTGAATACACAGGTTTTTTCTTTTGGAGAATATCAACTAGTCCCTATCAGGTATGAAGATCGCTTGAAGATACTTGACTGGCGTAATCAACAAATGTATCACTTGCGTCAAGCTACTCCTTTAACCAAGAAAGATCAGGATTATTATTTTAGTAATACAGTTAGTGCTTTATTTGATCAAGACAACCCTAGTCAAATATTATTCTCTTTTTTAAGAGATGATGTCTGTATTGGCTACGGAGGCTTAGTACATATTAATTGGGTAGATAAGAATGCAGAAATATCCTTTATTATGGATAGTACTCTAGAAAAAGATTTTTTTGAAGACTTATGGTTTGTTTACTTAGGTCTAATTGAAAAAGTAGGTTTTCATGAGTTAGGATTCCATAAAATCTTCACTTATGCATTTGATTTAAGGCCTAGATTATATGTAGCACTTGAAAAGGCTGGTTTCCATAAAGAAGTAACTTTAAAAGAACACTGTTTGTTTGAAGAGAAATTCATTGATGTTATTATTCATAGCTTAATTGCTGATTCATTTGTTTTGAAAAAGGCCACATTGAATGATGTACAAACAACATTTAATTGGGCTAGTAATCCTGCAATTAGATCTTTTTCATTTAATCAAAATAAAATTCTACTTAAAGATCACATTAAATGGTTTAATAATAAACTATGTGATTATAATTGTGAATATTTTATTGCTTATGATGGAATTAATAAAGTAGGTTCAATTAGGTTTGATATTACTAATAACAATGCCTTATTAAGTTACTTAATAGATCCTGAGTTTCATGGTAAAGGATTTGGAACTCAAATATTAAAAGATGGAATAATGAAGCTGAAAAATATCCGAAGTGATGTAGATATAATTTCTGGGTTCGTAATTCCTGAAAATAAAGCCTCAGTTTATATTTTTAACAAGCTACAATTTGATGTAGAAACTGTTGAAGATAATTTATATTTTTCTTTAAAAATCAAGTAAAATTATGCGTTTAAATAATCAAACTTATATAATTGCTGAACTTTCTGCTAATCATGGTGGTCAATTAGATATCGCTTTAGACACGGTAAGAGCAGCAAAAAGGGCTGGAGCTGATGCTATTAAGTTACAAACTTATACCGCAGATACCATTACTTTAGATTGCCACAAACCAGATTTTAAAATAAATCATGGTACGCATTGGGATGGACAATACCTCCATGATCTTTATAAAGATGCCGCGTTACCTTGGGAATGGCATAAACCTATTATAGAATTAGCAAGAGAATTAGAGATTGATTGTTTTTCGTCTCCTTTTGATCATTCTGCGGTAGACTTTCTGGAAGCCTTAAACGTTCCAGCTTATAAAATTGCTTCTTTTGAAATAACAGATATTCCCTTAATCGAGTATGCTGCCTCAAAAGGAAAGCCTATGATTATTTCTACAGGAATTGCTGAAATCGAAGATATAGAATTAGCAATCGCTGCCTGTAAAAGATTTAATAATAACGATATAACTATTTTAAAATGCACCAGTGCTTATCCAGCCGCTCCTGAAGATGCAAATTTGATGACTATTAATGATATTAAAGAACGATTTAATGTCAAAAGTGGATTGTCAGACCACACAATGGGAATAGTAACTCCAGTAGTTTCTGTAGCAATGGGAGCAACAGTTATTGAAAAGCACTTCATTTTGGATAAAAAAATAGGTGGAGCAGATGCGCATTTTTCATTAGATGAAAAGGAGTTTACAGATATGGTTAACGCCGTAAGGGAAGCTGAAGCAGTTATAGGAAAGGTTGATTATGAAATGACGGATAAAAAACTTAAAAGTCGAGAATTTTCTAGGTCTTTATATGTTGTAGAAGACATTAAAAAAGGTGAAAGATTTACGACTAAAAATGTTAGGTCTATCCGTCCTGGATTTGGATTACATCCTAAGCACTTTAACGAGGTTTTAAAGTCTAATGCTTCCAGAGATTTAGAACGCGGCACGCCATTAAGTCTAAGTTTTATAGATTAACACGTATTGAGAGTAAGTAAAATATAAGTAACTATGAAGTTTTCTTTAAATCTATTGGGAACCTTTTTAGATAAAGGGATGCCGTTGATTATAGGTATACTTCTTTCTAAATATATGTCCAGTGAGTCATTTGGAACATGGTCACTATTTTATCAATTTTTATTGATTGTAAACTTAATAGCAACATCTCCAGTTTTAGGCTTTTTTAGTCGTTACTTTTTCCAACCATCTTATGATGATAAGTCCGTAATGATTATTTATAACTATGCTTTTGTATTTTTAATATTAGTTTTTTCTTTTATTATTTTTTACGGATTCTTTCAACCATTTACACGCGTTAGTCTGTTAGAGATTTTATCTTTATTAGGATTTACATCCTATATTTATTATACTCTTTACTTAAGATTTATAAAAGAGGATTTAAAATATGTTTTGAGTGCATTGCTACGTATTATAGTTTTGATAGTTATCATAGCGATTGGATATTATATTAGTGGAATAATTACATATGAACTTCTTATTACGGCTTTTTGTTTAAGTCATGTTATAAGCTTAATTCAAGCGTTAAGAAAATATCAGCTTAAGAAAAAATATGCGAGAATTGAGTTAAGAGAATTCTTAAGCCTATCTATTTATGGAATAAGTTCTTCTACAGTAAATGGATCAGATAAGTTCATAATATTGGCATTAGGTAATTCCAAAGCTTTTTTAGGTGTGTATTCTTACTTCTTTACTTTAGCATCTGCACCAAATTTATTGGTGGAAGCATTTAAGAAAATTTATACTCCTACGCAGTTTAGAGAATATGCAGAAGGAGGTAAATTAAGTTCTAGAACTAAAAAAGGGATTACAGCATTTCTTTTAGTATTTGGCTTTATACAACTCGCTGGACCCTTAATTTTATACAGATTGTTACTTTTCCTTAATCTAGTTAATGTCGAGTATATTACAGTTGAGAATGTTGAGTATTTACTATTACTTTTTTCTTTTGGACTATATGGATTTAGTATTTATCACTTTATAAACCCATATCTTATCTACTTTAAGAAGACTTTATTTATGACTTTCTCTTTAGCAATTGCTTTCGTTATCTATTTGTTATTTTTGTACTTTGGAGAAGACTCAAATGATCTATTTTATTTAGCAATTTGTAAATCAGTGATGCTGGTGAGCGCCACCATATTGACATTTATTTGTTCTAAATTATTTATTAAAAAAAGTCACACAACCTAATGAAAAGTTCAAATTTAGTCTACGCCTACGAGTACAGTCAGACTAGGTGGGATCATTTTAAAAAAATGGGTGGTTCATATAATTCTGCTGTTTTAATAATTATTATTCTTCTGGGTATATTATTTTCACCTGTTTATTGGCTCATTAATTATGTGTTAAAAATATATGTTTCGAAGGTTAAGATTGCAGATTCTGTTTCATTCTGTTTTACTGCGAATCATATAACGGTTATGGATAAACTTAAAGAGAATTCATTTCAAAATGTAAATATTGGAATAGGCGAATCCAATTTCTCTAATAAATTATTACTCTTATTCATATTTAGTAGTTATAACTTTTTTTCTAATTGCTTTACAATTTTAAGAAATAGACATATGAATTTTAATGCTATTAAAGTATTTAAAACCATAGCTCTTTCAAATTTATTCCAAATGATATTTGAAAAACATACTATTAAAAATGTAATTCAATTTAATGATCATGGCCCATTGCATTTTGATTTATTTAGACAAGCAAAGTTGAGTAATGCCAAAACTTTTTATATTCAGCATGCACCCATCACCAAAGAGTTCCCGCCTCTTTATCATGATGTAAATATTTTATTTAGTCAAGATAGTTTAGATAAATACAAAAAAGAAAATGGAAGGGTAGAGGTTGTTTTAAATAGAGACCTCCGATTTCCTAAACAACTTAATATATTGTCGAAAAACCCTTTAAAAGTTGTATTGTGTCCTAACATTTTAGATAGTAAGGCAGAGATCATTACCACTTACTATAATTTAATTAATGAAGGTTATGAAGTTCTCCTCAGAAAGCATCCCGCAGACCGGCGACAATTCCCACAGGAGTTTCTATTAAGCTCTAATGATAGTATTTGGGCTGATTTTGCTGATGCGACATACGTCGTGACCAACGAATCTGCTGTTACTTTAGAAGGTCTATATAGTAATTGTATTTGTTATAAAACGTGTTGCTGGTCTGATTCTATTGATGGTTATGGCTTTATGGAAAAGGGGTTGATTTTACGTGAAATTAAAACTCAAGGAGCTCTCATAGATTCAATTAATCAAAATTTAGTATTGACTGATCTAACAAAATTAGACTACTACATTGGTGATCAAAATAAGGAATTTTACTTAAATAATATTTTAAGTTAGGAGATATGAAAGACTTATTAATACAGAAAAATAAGAACCTTTTCTTCTCGATGGGGATTTATCTATTCATTTTTTTTGTAATTCCTTTTCTATATCACCTTTTCAATCCAGATGCTTTTATAACGCAATTTCAAGGGACAAATGATTTTTCTTCATTGATTTATGTGTTTATTCTGTTAGCACTAATGTTGTTATCATATAATTTAGCATCTTTAAAATTACCTCGGGTTAAACTGCCGACTATAATGTTTAATTCTAAATTAGTTTTAGTTTTATTACTACTGTTTATAATGACCTCAATTTATTTCTATATTAACTTTAGTTTTAAATTCAGGCATACAGGTGAAGGGTTAACAGCTGCTGGAAACGATATTATTATTTTGAGTTTGTTGAAAATATTCTTTAAAACTTATCTCTTTATTTCTTTAGTTTACTTTCTTAAAACTGAGAGAGTATTTGGTGACAGGTATGTTTATTTATTAATTGGTCTCTCTTTTTGGTTATCTAAATCAGGTTCTACAGATTTACCAATGATATTTGTGGCGATAATTTTTGCGCTTAAAAAGCAAAGTTTCTTAGTTAAGCCAATAAAAGCAAGAAGATATAAGTTGAAAATATTTAATAACTTTTCAGTAAGAATTATTTTGTTACTGTTTTTAGGTTTTGGTGTTGTTTTCATGGGGTTCGCAAATAAATTAGGCTTTGAAAAAGCACAAGAAGTATTTTTTTCGGAAGAAGGTTTACCTAGAGTATTGAATTCGACAACTCTCCGGTTATCTACACATTATGCCTCTAATTTTGGTGCTTATAAAGCCTATGAAGAAGGCAGCTATGCAATTACTGATGCTATTCCTGGTACATGGAACAATATGTATAGTCGTGCACAATATTTGTTTAGCGGACAGGCAGTGGAGAGGGATCGTGTATGGAGTATAAACCGAGCAAATTATTTGAACCTATTCAACGATCATTACAAGGAGAAAACAGGTGCATCACCAGGTATATTTGCTTCCATTTATTACACGAATAACTTATTTTTAGGGCTTTTGCTAATCGGCCTATATATTTTTGTAATTATAAAAATTCTTAAAGTATCACTTCAGTTAAACACTTTAAAGTTAAATTTAGCAGGCTATATAGTTTGTACTTTATTTATTATACCTTTATTTGAAAGTCCTTTTGATAATATTAATATTTTCAATACTTCCTTTGTTTATTTGTACTTTACAACTATACCTTTATTAAAAATAAATAATGATAAATCACTTAAAATTACTCCTGTCTGAAATAGGACACAAGGGCAACTTCATTAAATCTGACGAAATAATCAATTCTTTAAATACTAAGGGTTATTATTATATTCCTGATTTTATCATTGACGAAGAGTTGAAACTCATTAAAGACGTGGTGGTAGACCTTTATTCAAATGATGATCTTGTAAAGATTGAATCAAACGGTTTTGATAAAAGGATTTATGGTGCAGATGAGCGAGCAAATTTTGCTGTACCGAAGCTTAATGATAAATCAAATCCTCTATATTCAAAGTTTTCTTTTACTTCTAATCCATTTCATTTTTTATTATTAGGATGGATAACTAGTGGTAAAGGGAATTTAGGATCTGGTGGAGGATGGCATAGGGACAGTCCTTTTGCGCATCAATTCAAAACGATTTTATATCTTACAGATGTTACAGAAGATAATGGCCCTTTTCAATTTGTAGAAGGTTCAAATAACTGGAGAAATAATTTATCAGTCGCAAAGGCATTAGGAAAATCCTTGAGTGATTATCGATTCACTAATGACGACATTGAGTTATTGGTAAAAAAAGGAGTGATAAAAGAACCACAGACATTTACCTCTAAAGCTGGTGGATTAATTATAGCAGATACTAGAGGATTGCATAGAGGTAAACCTATTGAAGTAGGTGAAAGACTTGCAGTAACAAGATATCATTTCCATAAAGATGTGAGAAGTAAATTTTATAAATAAAATATGAGTAAACCTATAGTTTCTATTATAACGCCGGTTTATAACGCGGCTCGTTTCATTGAGGAAACTTATGACTCTGTTAAGAATCAAATTCTTCAAGAGTGGGAATGGGTGCTTGTTGATGATCAATCAACTGATGATTCTTTTCAGTTATTACTAGAATTAAGTGTAAAAGATCAGAGATTAAAAGTTCATCAACTCCCAGAAAATTCTGGATCTGGACCAGCAAGGAATTTAGCTATTGATTTAGCACAGGGAACTTATTTAGCATTTCTTGATAGTGATGACATTTGGACTGAAAATAAATTATCACGACATGTTTCTTTCATGGAAAAACATCAAGCTGCATTTTCACATACATCATACGGCTTTATGAATGAAGCTGGTGAAGTAATAAATCAAACTTATCATGTAAGTAATAAACCCGTTACCTATAAAGATTTACTTAAAAGAACCGAAATAAGTTGTTTAACAGCAATGTATAATCAAGATTTAATTGGTAAATACTATATGCCAGACTTAAGGCGGAAGCAGGATTATGCGTTATGGCTTAGTATCTTAAAAGCGGGACATCATGCAATTCCTTTAGATGAAGAACTTGCGTTTTATAGACAAGTTAAAGGGTCTGCTACCAATAATAAATTTAAACTAATAATCAAACACCTTAAGTTTCTCAGAGAGGTAGAAGGCTTAAGCGTTTTACATTCTTTGTATTTTAGTTTTCATTGGGGCATTAATGGAGTTAAGAAGTACTATCTATAAAATATTGAAGAGCATATACTATTTAGATTAAGTGCTGTCAGAAGCTAACTTTTTATTTTAATTGTCATTTATTTTTATTAGCTCTTCCAAATTTCAAAAAAAACTTTTCATACTTTTCATAGACAATGTAACTTGTAATGATAGTTAATACAATAGATGTCACTATTAGAATTAATTTAAAATTTTCATTAGACTCTACTTGTGTCTGCGTTGAAGCAATATATGTTACTACAGAATATACTATAGGATGTATTAGGTAAATAGAATAACTGATATCGCCTAAAAACATTAATGGAATATGAATAAAAGTTGGTAATTTTAAATCGGATTTGTAAAGTGAAATGCAAATTGCTATACAACATACTGAAAAAGCTAATCTATTTATTCCCGTAATAATATTTATGGTATCACCTGAAGAAGGTATATGAATAAAAAGTAACAAACCGCCAAAAAATAAAATGATTTTAAAATATTTGTTCAACACTTTTTCTCTCAATAAATAACCTATTAGAAAACCAGAGAGGAACAAAAAAACCTGGTTTAGTGGATTGGTATATATGTCCCATTGATAAAGTAAGGAAATTGATGGGTCTAATACGTAAAAAGCAAAATAGACATAAATAGCTATTATGATTGCTGTTAATAGTATAAATAAGCGCACCTTATATTTTGCGAGCAAAAGGAATACTGGAAAGAAAACGTAAAAAACTAATTCATTCCCAATTGACCAAACTCCGGAAGAAAAATAGGTGTCCCACTTAACAAAGCCAAAAAGGCCTGTTAAATTCAATGCTAAATCTAAAAAATCAGGTATTTTTCTTGATAGAATTATAGAAACAATTGTAACTAGCCATAATAACGGAAAAATTCTAAGAATCCTTTTTTTAAAGAAATCAATCAAGAATTTTTTGGTCGGTTCAAATTTATCATAGTAAACGTAACATAGAGTCAGTCCACTTAAAATATAAAAAATACCAACTCCATATATTCCAAATCTACCTAAAAAAGTTTCAGAAGTAAATTTCCCAAAGCTCCATGTTATTAGGTGATAAATCATAATTCCTGAAGCTGCTATACCTCTTAAATAGTCTAAGCTATATAGGCGTTTTTTTTTGGGTTTTCTTGGATTTTGAATATCAGTCATAACTTTTGCAAAATTAAGCTTTTAAGTATTTTAACCTCTTATTTTATTTAATAACTCTTGATTAATCTCACGTTGCACTACATTTATATTTGAGTTTAAATGATGTGTTTTAGTAGTACCTATCATTGCAGCATTTACAAATTGATTTTCAATCACAAACTTTAATGCAATTTCAGCTCCTTTCCAGTCAGGATAAGAGTTGATGTATCTATATTTATAACCTTTAAATAATTGAGGTCTATAATTCTTTAATACCCTTAGTAGGTACCAAACGTCACTCAATCCTCTTAATTTAAATATATCATTGCTATACAATCCATGAGCCATTGGGCTTTTTATTAATACACCTATGTTTTTTTGGGCGGCTTTCTCAATTTGATTATCGGCTTCTTGTTCTAGTATATTATAAGTCAACATCACTGTGTCAAAAAAGTCTAGATTAAGTACATGATCTAGAACCTTACCATCGCAAGAAACACCTATATTTCTTATCTTACCTTGTGATTTAAATAACTCAAGTGTTTCAAATACATCATCTGTTAAGTGCTTCACTTGTGGACTATGCAATTGAAACAAATCAATATAATCCAGATTAAGTTTTCTCAACGAAGTTTCTAGGGACTCTGTAAGTTGTTTTCTAGAATAATCTTTTTTGTAAGTATTTCCTTTGACGTGGACTGTTCCTCCCTTAGTGGCTATTACTAATTTATCTCTATTAACGTCTTTAATAAGATTTCCTAATCTTACTTCTGCATTACCAAAAGAATAAGCACTACCAGTATCAAAAAAGTTTATACCCTTATTATAAGCTTCGTGTAAGACCTTACTTGCTTGGTCTTCATTAAATGCCTTCATACCTAAAATACCTCCAATTCCTAATCCTAATTTAGAAATCTTTAAATCTGTTGACCCTAGTTGTTTTAATTCCATAGTGATTTTACTTCTTGACAAAAATCCGTAATATATATGAATAAACCATTAAATTTATATGATTCAATTGTTTTTGATTTTAAAGTTTACAATAGTTTCTCATCTCTATTTTTATAAACTCAATTTAAAACTGACATTTTTTGAATTACAAATAATTAAATATGTATTTATGCTTTATAGTCAAAGTATCCATATATTTTTGTCATTCTTTTTAATTCTTTAAATCTATTAGAGAATACCTAGTTTACAAGAGTTTAATAATTTGGTTTAAAACATGACATATATTTTAATTTTTATAATTCTAGCAATACTTTCCTACGTCTATCTAAAATTAGCAGACAGATTTAATATAATCGATAAGCCTAATCACAGAAGTTCACATACTCAGATTACTATAAGAGGTGGTGGTATCATATTCTACATTGCATTACTTATTTTTTTCATTACCAGTGGTTTTGAATACCCATATTTATTTATAGGCACCACTATTATTGCTTTGGTAAGCTTTATAGACGATTTAAGGCCACAACCACCAGCATTACGTTTACCGGTTCAATTTATTGCTATAGCTATGGCTATCTATCAGGTAAGTTTAGACTTCCCTTTAATATCATTAATTCTATTATTGATAGTTGGTGTAGGGTTTGTAAATGCATTCAATTTTATGGATGGTATCAATGGGATAACCGGAATGTATTCTATAGTGATTGTAGGTTTTTTACTATTTTTTAATATTTATGAAACTACTTTTGTAAACGTAGACTTACTATATTATTTACTTTTTTCTCTAATTGTTTTTGGTTTTTATAATTTCAGAAAAAAGGCGCTGTTTTTTTCTGGAGATGTAGGAAGTATTTCTATAGCGGTGGTTTTGTTTTTTCTGGTTTATCAATTTTATTTTACATTAAAAGCTCCAGTGGCTATTTTGCTAGTCGCAGTTTATGGGGTAGATACCGTACTAACAATCATACGCAGAATTAAGATGAAAGAAAAAATTTCAGAAGCGCATAGACATCACCTTTATCAATTATTTGTTGATTCTAAACAGTTTTCTCATATTACTACTTCATTAATATATAGTGTAATTCAGTTATTATGCTGCATCATAGTGTACTACAGTTTTCGATTGGGATTATGGGAGCAATTATTAATTATTACACTAGTTTTACTTTCAATTACTTCAAGTTATGTATTCTTAGTTCGTTACTTTCTTAAAATGCGTGTGAAAGCATCATAGAATATGAAAAAGCATATTTATTTATCACCGCCAATTTATGGTGATCAGACTGTCTTATCTACACCATCAAGTATAAATGTTTATGATGACATCTATAAAGATATAGATGATTTTGAGAAAATAGTCAAAGGTTATCTAAATACGGATAAGCAGGTTGTTGCTCTCAATTCTGGTACATCAGCAATTCATATGGCTTTAATTCTTGCAGGTGTTGTAGAAGATGATATTGTGCTGTGTCAATCTATGACTTTTGTTGCTTGCGCAAATCCTATTTTATATCAAAGAGCAAAACCAGTGTTCGTCGGTAGTGAAGAACGTACCTGGAATATGTGTCCAGAAGCTTTAGAACTAGCCTACCTAGAATGTGTTAAAAAAGGAAAAACCCCTAAAGCTATAATTGTAACTAGCCTGTATGGTATGTCCAGTGATATGGATGCTATTGGAAGCTTTGCTAGAAAAAACAGTATAAAGTTAATTGAGGACAGTGCTGAAGCTTTAGGTGCAGCGCATAGAAATAAAAAACTGTCCACCATAGGAGATTACGGAATTTTGTCTTTTAATTTAAATAAAATAATCACAACAGCTGGTGGTGGGATTTTAGTTGTAAACTCAATAGAAGAGAAGCAAAAAGTACTTCATCTAGCAACTCAGGCCAAAACAAATTTACCATACTATCATCATGACACCTTAGGATACAACTATAGGTTAGGTCATATAAATGCAGCCCTAGGAGTAATACAATTTAAAGAATTAGAAAATAACCTTAAGAAAAGAAAGGCCAACCATAAATTCTATGAAGAGCTATTTAAACATATTAGTGGAATATATGTCCATAAAGAACCCGATGATCATTTTATTTCCAACCACTGGCTCAGTGCTATTCTAGTAGATCCTTCAAAAACAGGTGGAATTACACGAGAGGATATCAGACTTTCCTTAAAAAAAGACAATATAGAGTCCAGACCATTATGGAAACCTATGCACATTCAACCGCTTTATAAGGACTATCCTTATTACGGTAATAAAGTTTGCGAAACTTTATTTGAAAATGGATTGTGCTTACCTTCTGGTTCTAATCTGACAGATGAAGATAGACAACGCATTACAACCTCTATTCACACTATTTTTAATAAGTAGTTGTGGTTCGCTTTCGCGAAAGCGTATTAATAACAATTTCTAGATTTAGAAAGTCGGTAGCGCATTATTAGTGCTATCGGCTTTTTTATTGGTTACTAATAATAGAAAGTGGTAACGAAGCCTTTTCATTCCATGAAGGATTCTATAAGCATGCAAGACGTTTATTATCAGCAGAAGGAATTTTCAGTTATCAAATAAAACTTAATAACTTAACCTACGCTTAATGTAAATCTATTATGAATTTGTAGTAATAACAATATTTTTGTAATTCTATAAAATCGTACAAATGAAAAAAATATTACTATTTGGTTTACTGTTGGTTGGAAACTATTTAATGGCTCAAACAGTAGTCTACACTCAAGACTTTGAGATAGAGAATTCAGGATATTCTACTTCAGCTACTGAAGGCTCATCAACTTCGTTTATAGATGTTTTTAATAGATCCCAACCTAATATAGGTGGTAATAATTCCTTTTTATTTGCTATAGAAGATACAAATGTTACACCAGCGACTATAAATCTTAGTAATATTGATATCTCAAATTTATCGGATTTTACTTTTTCTATTGATTTATTAGCTCATCATTATCAGGATTGGGATTCTACAGATGAAGTTAGAATTACATATAGTTTAGATGGTGGCGTTTTTCAAAACCTAATGTCAATACAGCATGTACCAAATGACGCTTCAAATGAGCCTGCAGCACTAGATACCAACTTTGACGGAGATGGTGAGTGTACTCCTACAACTTTATTACCATCATTAACTACTGGTACTTCTAATGGTTGTGTTGTGCCTAATGGTGACAATCAATTTAGAAATTTTAGTTCAGACACTATTTTACTAAATGGAAATAGTTCGCTAACCATTTTATTTACAGTGAATGGATTAACGGCAACTGATGAAGGAGTGTATTTTGATAATATCAGCGTACAAGGTAATCCTGCTGGTCCAGCAACTACTACACTTCAATTTGATCCTAATGCGTTAACAGTAAATGAAGATGCTGGAACAGTTGATCTTACGGTTGCTATTTCTAACGAATCAGCTACTACCGCTACTACTGCAGATGTCGTACTAACCTCTGGAACGGCAAGTAATATCGGGAACTATATGACTCAGGCTCTTACTTTTCCAGCTGGTTCTTCAACCAGTCAGACGGTAACCGTTACTGTAACTGATGATATGCTTGCAGAAATGGATGAGGATTTTGTGTTTGAATTACAAAATATACAAGGTGGCGATATGGCTGCTGTTGGATTAAACAGTCAGTTTACCTTAACTGTTTTAGAGGACGATGTAGCACCTATATCACTACCTTATATTGAGTCATTTGATGATTGTGCAAATAATGCATGGGTAGCTTTTGATGAGGCTGGTGATGATGAATGGCTTTGTGGTTCTGGAGCTTATACTATGAATGGTTTTGGAGGTACGGAAGACATCGATTGGTTGATTACTGAAACGCCTGTTTCATTTCCTGCGATGGCAAGTATCAATCAAATTGAAGTGACCACATCAGAACGTTTTGGAAATGCTGTAAATGAAAGTGGAGAGTTTTTATTAAGATATTCTACAGATTATGATGGTTCAGGAGATCCTACTACGGCGACATGGACAGATTTGACTTTTGACCCTAATAATACTTCTTCAGGTAGTACTTATTCCACTTCATCTAGTACTTTGGTAGATGCTTCTGTTATTCAAGGTGAAGCATATATCGCATTTTTATATGATAATACAGGTTTAGGTGCAGAAGAATGGGTACTCGAAGAAATTGAAATTACTACATTACCTGCTAATACAAATCTAGCCCCATCAGTAACTAATATTTCAAACAGTCCATTAGTACCAGCTTCTACTGAAACAGTAACTATCAATGCAGATGTTACAGATGCAGATGGCCTTGCTAGTGTAGTATTAGAATATGGGTTTGCTACAGGTGTTTATGACCAGCCTTCAGTAACGATGACTTTAAGCAGTGGTGACACTTATTCTGCGGTAATAGATGCTCAAGCAGATGGAACCACAGTATACTATCAAATAGTTGCTATTGATCAAAACTCCATGCCAGAAACAGCAACAAGTCCAGAGCAAATTTATACAGTCTTTGATCCTGTGCCTGCACCTACATTAATTATTACAGAAGTTGCAGATCCTGGTGATAACGGAAATGCACGTTTTGTAGAAATCTATAATAATGGAACTGACGCAATTGATTTTGCGACAAATCCTGTTTTTTTGGCAAGATTTGCAAATTCGAATACTACTTCTCAAAATGAACAGTTAGTGGGGATTTTGAACCCAAAACAATATCTTATAGTTGCCGGTAGTGGTGTGAATTTCACATCGGCTTATGGTTTTGCTCCAGACGCTATTAGTGGTGCGGTGAGCGGTAATGGAGATGATACTTATGCATTGTTCACAGGAACACCTAGTTCAGGAACTGAAAGTTTATTTGATGTTTATGGCGAGGTAGGAACTGATGGATCAGGTGAACTATGGGAGTATGAAAATAGTAGAGCAATAAGAAACTCTTTGTTAGATGTACCTAGTGATGTTTGGCAAGCTGCTAGTTGGACAATTATTTCTTCAAATGTTGCTGATATGACTCCAGGAGAAGGGGAATCTATTGATTATATTTATGACGGTTCGAGCTGGTCACCAACTTCACCAGAAGGAAATTCAACAACAAGTGATAATATAAGAGTAACTTCTGGTACCATAGCTTTTACAGGTGATGTAGATGCTAAAAACCTATTGGTTGAGAATGGAGCTACCTTAGATTTAGGTGCAAATGTGATAAGCCTTAGAGGAGATATAAATGCTATTTTAAATGCAACATTAATTTCGAATCAATCAACTATTAATTTAGAAGGAGTATTAGAACAAGAACTAAATGTTTCTTCGATCTCTGTTGAAGATTTAATAGTAAATAATGCAAATGGAGCCGTTATCAACGGTATAGTAGATTTAGAAGGTATCCTTACTTTAACTAATGGCTCATTAACAACTAATGATAATTTAACTTTTAAAAGTATAGCAGGTACGAGTGCTGTGCTTGCACCAGTAGTCAGTGGTGCATTAATTGGAGACGTAACAATAGAACAGTTTTACCCAGCACAACGTGCCTTTAGATTTGTAAGTTCACCAGTAGATATGACGGGAACTATTTTTGATAATTGGCAGCAAGTGGGATTAAATCCTAGTGATGCAGGATATCAAGCAGGAATAGGAACACAAATTACGGGTGGAACATCTGGTGGATTTGATATTTCGGGTTCTAATAATCCTTCTGCTTTTACTTTTAGTAATGATGGAACACAGGTCTGGCAAACTCCAACTGCTACTGATGATATGAATGCTTCTTTAAGCGCAGGAACACCTTACCGATTATTCATTAGAGGAGATCGTTCCATTGATTTAACGATTAGTGATACGCCTAATGATACCAAGTTAACCACTACAGGTGAACTAAAACTAAACGATGCCATTCAAACTTTTGATTCTAGTTTGTCGACTGGTGATTTTGTATTTGTCGGTAATCCTTATCAAGCAAAGGTGGATGTTGGCGCCATGATTTTTGATAATATGACCAGTACTCAAGAAGACATGAATCCTAACTTCATGTATGTATGGAATCCACAAGCTGGTACAAGAGGTGCTTATAGAGCTTATGATTTTCGAGATTCCACTAGTACTCCGACAGATGGAGAAGTAGCTGGCGAGTTACAACCTGGTCAATCTATGTTTTTACAAGTATTAAATGATGCAGATTCAGATGTGCCTAGTGTAACTTTTAAAGAAAGCTATAAAGTATCTGGTTCTAACTTAACATCTACGTTTAGCGCACCACAAGGGTTTTTAACTTTAGATGTTTACAATTCAAACTCTACAGCCTTAGATGGTCTTAAATTAAATTTTGATTTGAATGGTCTAGACGGAATAGATTCGTTTGACTTATTGAAGATTGAAAATTTAGATGAAAATATTTCGATTATCAACAATTCTAATAGACTTGCCATAGAGAGTCGTTCTAATCCTACTGATGGAACCATAATCCCTTTAGAAATCAAGCGATTTAACGATGGGAACTATGATATCAAAACTAGATTATCTGGTGTAAATAATTTGAATACCTATTTATATGATGCTCATACTAATCAGTATCATCTCATAGCTGCAGACGTGATGACCACTATATCATTAAATTTTGACACCACAGTTCCTTCCACAGTTGCATTAGATAGATTTTCTATTTACTTCTCAAATGTTACTTTAAGTGAGTTAGATGTCGTTAGAACTGATTCTATTACAATGTATCCAAATCCTGTAATAGATGGATCATTACAAATTAATGGTTTGAGTAACGATACTGAATCATCGGTTCAAATTCACAATTTATCGGGACAATTGTTAATTCGTCGATATTTTGAAGCGAACAACGGTCAAGTCATCCTGACTAATTTGGATAGTTTAAATATGGGTGTATATTTGTTAACTATACAGCAGGGCAATAATCGCTTTGTTGAAAGGATTGTTATCAAATAAAGCACAACTCAGTAATCAGGTATCTATATGATAGATTAGATTGTAGTTTTATATTCATATAGAAGAATTTAAAAGGGTAATGGTTACATTACCCTTTTTTAAACCAATTAATATTAATACAATGACTTGGGATTATTTTAAAAAAAGATTGTCGCATGTTCTACTCAACGGAGATAACGATCTAAAGTTTAGAAATATATCGTACCTGCCACGCTGGGCTGTGGTAGCAATAGATTCATTCATTGTCATTCTATCATTTTTAATAAGCTATTTATTAGTTGAAAATTTATCGGTTTCTTTTTATCCGTCATTAACCATATTGCAGCAAGGCTTTGTAGTTTGTTTGGTTCAGTTTTCATTCTTTTTCGTTTTTAGCACCTATGCCGGATTAATAAGGCATAGTACCACTGTGGATATATTAAAAATAGCTTTAGCTGCTATTTCAGCAGCTGTTGCTTTAATGATGATTAGTTATGGTTATCATTTTCTTTTTGATAAAAAACTTTTCTTAGTACCTTTTCTAGCGATTTTTGCCACGATAACTTTTGGTTTAATGTTATTGTTCAGAATGGTGGTAAAGTCGGTTTATCAACTTTTTACAAATCTTAATACTTCAGAGAAAAAAAGAGTGCTACTATTAGGAGTTAATGATGATACTATTTCAGTAGGAGAAGCTATGACTATATCTAGAAATCAAGATTTCGATTTAGCGGGCTTTGTATCTTTTACTAAATCTCATTCGAAAATTAAGATTTTAGGAAAGCCTATATTTAAGTATAGCAGCGATTTATATGAAAATTTACAACCTTATGATATTGACGGTATCGTTATCGTAGGTAATACGATTTCTAATAAACAAAAAAACAATATTGTTGATGAATGTCTCAATTATGGTATTCAAATTTATAATGCTCCAGTTATTAAAGAATGGAATGATTCTGAGAGTGTTCAAGGTAATATAAAAGAAATCCAAATTGAGGATTTATTAGAACGAAACCCTATTGTATTAGATGATTCCCTTATTGATGAATATCTTAATAATAGAATTATATTAGTCACCGGTGGTGCAGGTTCTATAGGTAGTGAAATTGTGAGACAAGTATCTCAGTTCAACCCTAAAAAACTTATAGTTCTAGACCAAGCCGAATCTCCTTTACATGAGCTTGAACTAGAATTGAGGTCAAGGTTTGCGGACGTTGCTTTCGAATTTGTATTAGCAGATGTAGGTAATTTAAAGAGATTGACTAATCTTTTTAATAAAGAGGATATCTCGGTTGTCTTTCATGCTGCAGCTTATAAACATGTTCCACTTATTGAAAACAATCCTTCAGAAGCCGTATTTGTTAATATTATTGGAACAATGCATCTTGCCAACCTTAGTTCTCAATTTGGTGTGGACCGATTTGTAATGGTTTCAACAGATAAAGCAGTAAACCCTACTAATGTCATGGGTGCTTCAAAGCGTGCTGCTGAAATCTACGTTCAGGCATTACAAGCTAAAGAATCAAAAACATGTTTTATTACAACTCGATTTGGAAACGTTCTAGGTTCTAATGGTTCCGTAATACCTCACTTTAAGAAGCAAATTGCAGCTGGTGGTCCGGTAACTGTCACCCATCAAGATATTATAAGATATTTTATGACGATACCTGAGGCATGCCAACTGGTGTTGCAGGCTGGAACTATGGGGCAAGGTGGAGAAGTTTTTGTTTTTGATATGGGGAAACCTATTCGAATCATGGATCTGGCTGAAAAAATGATAAAATTATCTGGATTTGTACCTTACGAACAAATTGATATTAAAGTCATAGGTTTAAGACCTGGCGAAAAGTTATTTGAGGAATTATTAAATGATAAAGCGAAAACACTACAGACGCATCATAAGAAAATTATGAGGGCAAAAGATCAAGTTCTTTGTATGGAAGAGGTTAATAATTTTGTTATTGAAATAGCTACTGCTGCAGAACAACAGAATAACACTTTAGTTGTAAAAAAATTAAAGGAATTAATACCAGAGTTTTTAAGTCAGAATAGTATTTACGAAGAGCTCGATAAAGATGTCAAAATAAGAATCTAAAATCTTATATTTGCAAAATGGGAAAAATCACACTTTTAAAATTCAGTTTTATTGTTTTAGTAATAGCGATATTTACAACTTCTTGTGTTTCTAAAAAAGACATTCTATACGTTCAAGATATTGATACGGCATTATCTGAATCCCAGTCTTCAAAATATGATGCTGTTATTACAAATGACGATATTTTAAAAATTATTGTCACGAGCGAAAATATGGAAAGTGTTCAACCATTTAATAAAGTGGTAAGTCCTGTTGTAAACCAAGAACTTTCTATTAGATCACAAGAAACGTTGCAAAGTTATTTGGTGGATGACGAAGGATTTATTAATTATCCGTTATTAGGCAAAGTAAAGGTTAGTGGATATACTCGAATTGAACTTCAAGATCATTTAAAAAATGAAATGCTTAAATATGTTAAGGATGCGGTTGTTGATGTTCGTATAATTAATTATAAGATTACACTTTTGGGAGAAGTTAATAGACCAGGTACATATAGCGTTGATGATAATAGAATAACATTATTGCAAGCCATCGGTCTCGCTGGCGATTTGACCGTTTATGGAAGAAGAGATAATATTGTTGTAATTAGAGACATGAATGGAATTCAAACTTCTACTAGAGTAAATTTAACGAGTGCCGATTTTATTTACTCACCATTTTATTATCTAAATCAGAATGATACCATAATTGTTGAGCCAAATGGAGCTCAAATACAAGCTTCTGGATTTAATAGAAATATTTCCGTTTATGTTTCAATAGCTTCGTTATTATTGACAACTGTAGTGGTGTTTTCAAATTTGAATAAATAATTAATGAATAATCAAGATAATAATACAAGCGAACAATCTTTAAGGGATCAGCTGAAGCCGTTTATAAAAGCTTGGCCATGGATTATCCTATCCGTTTTGTTTTGTATTGTGGCCTCTCAATTATATTTGAGATATGCCACCAAAAAGTATCAAGCTACAGCATCGATAATTATTAAAGACACTCAAATGGGTGGTGGTTTGTCTGAAACAGGTGTGCTTGGTGATATGGGATTATTTGGTAGCAATTTTAATAGTGTAGAGAATGAAATTGAAATTCTTAAATCTAAGAGATTATTATCAAATGTTATAGATCAATTTAACTTGACGACAACCTATTCTAGAAAAGGTAATGTAAAGGAAAGTGATGTATATAACAATCGCTTTTTGGATGTCAATATCCTAAAAAAAGATTCTTTAATTCAATTTACAAAACCGATTACATTTTATGTGAAGGAAGTTAGTGATTCGTTATTTGGATTAAGGTTAAATTCTGATTCAAAGTGGTTGACTAAAGAATATGGAGAAATCATCAATATAGATGATTTATCGCTGATATTTTCACCTCTTTCATTTCATGTAAGTCAAGATGATGCTAAGGAGCTTTCTGATTTAAAAATTGTTATAAACCCTAAAGAATTAGTAGTACAAAGTTATCACTCAAGATTAAATGTAAACACTTCGGGTAAAAGAGGTAGTGTCGTCAATTTATCTATTACTGATGTGGTAGGTGAACGTGCTGAAGATGTATTGAATCAGCTCATTGAAGAATATAACAAGGACGCTATAAATGATAAAAATATCGTAGCACATAATACTGCTGAGTTTATAGAGGAGCGCCTTAATGATATCACTAAAGATCTAGATAGTGTAGAAACGGGTATCGAATCTTTTAAAACCAATAAAGGACTTACTGATATTGGAGTTGAGACTTCACTGGATTTACAAAAAGTGAATGAAATTGAATCTGAACTTTTAAAAGTAGAGACTCAATTATCCATAGGAAGGTCTTTAAAAGAATTCATGATTACAGATATTGAAAAAAGTGTAACTACTTCTGGACTTGGAATTAATGACCCTTCATTGATAGGTCTCATTAATAATTATAATGAAGTATTGACCACTTATCAAAGAGTAGGGCAGACCTCAACTTCAGAAAGCCCTGTTATGGTTAAGTTATCGACAGAGTTAAGCTCTTTAAAAAGAGGCATATTTAATTCGCTTGATGCTTATATCAATGGCTTAAAAGTGGAACAAAACAACCTACTGAGAAAGTCTAATCAAATCAATGCTAACATTTCACAAGTGCCTAATAATGAGAAAACTAGCCGTAGTGTAGAGAGGAATCGTGAAGTCGTTGAAGCTATTTATTTACTATTAAGAGAAAAGCAAGAAACAACAGCTATTTCGCTAGCAGTTACTGCTCCTAAAGCAAAAATAGTAGATTCTGGTTATGCACCAGATACACCTGTTTCTCCTAAGCCAAAGATTATATTACTCGCTGCTTTAGTTCTAGGTGTTTTAATTCCATTAGGACTTGTTTATTTAAAACAAATTTTTTATAACAAGATTGAATCGAGAAAAGATTTAGAAAGAAACTTACCTCAGGTATCTATTCTAGGTGAGGTGCCAAAGTTAGAAAGTGATGCAAAGGATCGTATTATTCCTAATGATCGTAGTGTTCTCGCAGAATCGTTTAGAATCATTAGAACAAACCTACAATATAAATTAGGAGCCTTAAATCATGATGATACCAAAGTTGTTTTGGTAACCTCTACGGTAAAAGGTGAAGGTAAAACCACTACAGCATTTAATTTGGCCAGTACTTTTGCTTATAGTGGAAAGAAAGTACTACTTATTGGTGGTGATATCCGTAATCCACAACTTCATAGATTCTTTGATGCTATTTTAAAACGTAAAAAAGGAGTTACAGAGTACTTAGTAAATTCAGATTTAAAGTTAGAAGATCTTGTTGTACCAGTCGATGATAACAGTAATCTTTATATGCTATTATCAGGTTCTATACCGCCTAATCCGGCAGAATTATGGATGCAGAATAGAACCCAAGATATGATAGATGAAGCAAAAGGAATGTTTGATCTAGTAATTATAGATTCTGCACCGACAATTGTTGTCACTGATACTTTTCTAATTAACAAATTTGCTGATGTTACTGTATATGTTACTAGGGCAAATTACACCGATCGTGGTCTCTTAGAATTTATTTCAGATACTATTGAGGATGGAAAGTTGACTAATGTAGCCGCTGTAATTAACAGTGTTAAGTTGACTAACTTTGGATACGGTAATAAATATGGGTATTCTTACTCGGCAGATAAGAAAACTTTTATGGAGAAATTAAAGGCTAAGCTAAGCTTTTAAGTATTAAAAGTTTAGCTTACTATTTTCTATAACAGGTTGAATACTCTTAATTATATTAGATTTAATTTGTATTTCCTTTATTTTGCGTAGATGTTCTGGTTTATGGGCATCTGTTCCCACTAGATCGTATAAGTTATGTTCTAATAACAACATAGCCTTTTTCTGAGCGTCTTTACCATAATGCCCATGTATAGAAAGTAGATTTAGTTGAAATAGAAAACCTCTATTTTTTAAATCCTTAAATTCTTCAATTCCCTTTATATATCGATATCTTTCTGGGTGGGCTAGTATAGGAGTGATGTCTTTTTGTAGCATATCAAAAACGACCTCATTTACATACTCTGGTTTTTGAAAATAAGAAAACTCAGTAAGTATTATTCGATCTTTAAGAAAAAGTATTTTCTCTGATTCTATCAACTTTTCAAATCCACTATCCATCATATACTCTGATGATGCCTTGACAATAAATGAATGATTCTCGGACGCATGAAGTTGGTCAATGGTATCCTTATAGTTTAATGTGATCGTTTCAGTATCATTACCATAATAATCTTCCATCGTATGAGGCGTTGCTATACAACCTTTATATCCGATTTCTTTAAACAAACGAATCATCTCGATAGTTGTAATCAAATCTGGTGAACCATCATCAATTCCTGGTAATATATGATTGTGTATATCTACTAGTCCTTCTAGATGATCTACAAGGAAACTTTTCTTTGAGAAAAACAGCATGATTTTAGTTTATGTGATGATAAGTTTAACTTCATCCATTCCTACAATTTCTGGATATAGTTCTTCAATAATAATAAAGAACTCTGGGTCGTTTTTAAAGGCGTTTTGCAAATGAAACCTCCCTTTTGTAATGTCTTGTAACTTAAAGTAAGCACCAGCGAGTCTATATTCAAGCTCAGCATCATCTGGATAAAACTCTAGGCCATGTTCTAGATTAGAAATAAGTCCATCTAATTCTCCTAGTTGTAAAAGAATATCAGAACGTTGCAACCAGGTCTCTAATTCATAATTACCTAAATCGACCGCTTTACGATAGCCGTATTCTGCTTCTTCAAAAAAGTTTAATTTCTTATTTAATTTTGCATATCTAATCCAGTAAAGAGCATTTTCACTGTCTATTTCTGTAGCTTTTTCAATATAGCTCAATGCTTTTTGATAATTCAATTGCTTAGAATAGAAATCGACTAGCGCAATCCATCCTTTATCTAACAAAGGATCTTCCTTTACTGTCTTTTTATAAAACTTAACGGCTAGATCATAGGCTCCTAATTTTTGATAGCATTTTCCTAATCTTAAATAGGCAAATGAGGTAGGATCGTCTAACTCAAGCGTAATTTGATAATTCTCTATCGCTTGATTATATTTTCCTAACTTCTCAAGAACTTTACCTTTTTCTAAATAAGCACCAACAAATAATTCATCTGAAATAATTGCAAAATCAAAAGCGGCTAATGCTTTCTCATACATTTTAAGATCAAAATACTGTTTACCTACTTGATGCCAGGCTACCTCGCTATATGGATTGCTATTTAAAAAATTATTTAAAAATTCAATAGCCTCTGTATTTTCTTTTAAGAAATCAAAACAGTAGATGATATTATATAATGCAGAATAATCTGTCTCATCCAATTCAAGACATTTGATAAAATTTACTTTGGCAAGTTTATAATCTTCTATAAAAAGATTTTCCATGCCTATCAGATTATAAACATCTGCTTGATCTTCTGTTAGCTCCAGAGCTTGTTGCAGTAGGTCAATTGCTTTTTCGTGATCATCAGTTTTTGAAAAAATATTTGCTTTTTGAATATAAATCTCTGAATTGTGAGGCTGAATTTCATACAAATTATTCAATAGGTCATGTGCTCGTTCAAATTCATTGTCAAACACAAGAATTTCTGCTTGTAACAATTTAATTTCAACAGAACTGGGATGTTGTGATAGACCTAGTTGTACGGCTTTACGGGCCATAATCATTTTACCAGCTTCTAGATAATGTTCTACAATCTGTTGAAATTCTTCACTATCAAAAAACCCAACCTCGTTGGATTTAAGCATTAATTCAAACTTTTTAACGCTCATGAAGCCATCACTATTAAGTTCAAAATGCATATTTGGTTTTTAAGAATTGTACTCTTACTAAGTTCAAAATATTTGCCATTCTTTCCATTAGAGTTCAAAATCTGTTATAAACATTTTATAAACAGCCTTTACTAGAGGTTTTAATCATAAAATTCGTTGATGACTTCATTTAATATAGCGCATGATTTCGTTATCTCATCTTGAGTTATGGTAAGTGGTGGCGTGATTCTTATAGCTTTTTTTTCAAATAGAAGTAGAAAGAAAATTACACCACGATTACGGCACTCATCTACAATCGCGGCTGTATATTGATCGTCTGACAGTATGGCTGCTAGCATTAATCCTGTACCTCTTATTTCTTTAATGTTTTTGTTTTTTAAGCTTTCGCGAAAGCGTAATTCTTTAATCCTTACATCCTTAATGAGATCTCCTTTTTCAAGTTCAGTCATAGTGGCAAGTGCGGCAGAAGCTATAACTGGGTTACCGCCAAATGTGGTAATATGTCCTAGCATAGGAGCTTCTTTAAACATATTAAGGTGTTTTACACTAGCAGTTAATGCTCCTATGGGTAGTCCACCGGCCAGGCCTTTACCTGTAATCACCATGTCTGGTATGATGTCATGTTGTGTAAAATAGAACATGGATCCTGTACGGCCCATTCCTGGTTGTATTTCATCTATAATCAGTAATGCGCCAGTCTGTTCACATTTTTTCTTTAGCGCTTTTAACCATGATGCATGTGGGATAATAAAACCTGCGCCACCTTGTATCGATTCTATGATTACTGCGGCAGTTAGGGAAGTAATTAAGTTTAATTGAGACATACAATTAAACTTGATATGTTTTACTTGTGGTAATAAAGGTCTAAAAGGTGCTTTACGTTCTTCATAGTCCATTAAACTTAAGGATCCCATAGTATTGCCGTGATAAGCTTTTTGCATAGAGATCAATTCACTTCTACCGGTTACTCTACGTGCCAGTTTTATAGCAGCTTCCATAGCTTCTGTACCACTGTTGACTAGATAGGTCATTTGAAGAGGTTCAGGCATGTGTTGTGCTATTTTTTTACATAGCTCGACTGCTGGTTCTTGAGCATATTCTCCATAGACCATCACGTGCATGTATAAGTCTACTTGTTTTTTAATAGCGGTAGTGACTGCTGGATGACAATGTCCTAGTGGTAGTGCACTGACTCCTGCCACACAATCTAAGTATTCATTGCCGTGGACATCATAAATGTAATTTCCACGCGCATGTGATACCTCAAGAGCTGGAGCAAATGGGGTAGTAGGAGCTTGATATTGAAAAAAGTCTTGCTTCAAGGCTATTTCTTTTTACCTATTAATTGTTGATCTTCTTTTTTATCAATTAACTTCTTATCCTTTAAACGTGAGTTTTCGTTAATTTGAGAAGAGTTGTTCTCATCAAAGAAATCTTCTTCCTGTAAAGGCAGTGGTAGCCCTTGGATTTTAGTAAGTACAGGTTTAGGTTTCCCCATAAATAGATCATCTACAGAGTTGAGTTGTTCTTCACCTCGCCAGTTAAAGCCTCTTAGTCTTCTTGCATTCTCAGGTAATTCATCTGGCGGAATGGTTTCATCCTTAGGATTACCTATAGGTTTTATAATGGCAATATCACCATTATTAAAGGTGATTTCTAACTTACTACTGGTTCCCTTGTTGATCCCAACTAGCTCATCAGATTCATTAGAAACATAAAGTAAGTTTTCAACGTTTTTATCAATTTTCACTTTATTTAGCTCATTATCTTTAAATAACCCTATGAGCTCTTTTCCTTTTATCTGATTATAACCATCATGAATGGTATCCTTATCTACCATAAAGGCATTGTAAAACACTCTTAAAGAATCTAGTTTTTCTGTTTCTACATTGCTTTGTAGATGAATAGAATCTCCTGTTATTTGACTTTTACCACTCCATAGCACAGGTTTCTTAATCATTTTAGTAAGTCCAGTTGATTGCCTAGTGTGAATAGAATCACATCGACCGCTTAAATCACTTTTAAAAAGTCTTACATCTCTAAAACCTCGTACAATGCGATTATCTTCTGGACCTGTTACCATTAGAGTATCTGCATGTATGTATACAGAATCGGCCTCTTGCAACGATATAGCTACCGCTCTTTTAGTAATAAAAACAGAATCTTTGTCTCTAAAGACTTCGGCATAATGGCCTTTAATAATAGAATTATTTATGGTGTCTGTTACGACTATATTATTTGTCGCGCTAGCAAAATTAGTAACACGATTAAAGTAGAGACTATCACCGGTAACGGTTCTATTATTATAATCTATTCGAGATTTTTTAACAAAATGTCCATAGTCAATACGTGTATCATAAAAACCACGTTCACAATAGACTGTACTCGCTTTACCTTTTATGGTCGATGGACCATATAAATAAGCATGTCCCGTTTCAGTATAAAAATTAACTTGACTAGAGTTAATGGTATAGTCAGGATTAACTATAACCACATCATCAATGAATTGATATTTTTTTTCTTGCATAAAAAATCTACCTACACGACTAGTAAGTGTACTAGCTGTATCCTTAACTGTTCCACCACTTCTATAATAAGCTTGTTGTTTATTGCGATCAAAATATAAGGTGTCTGTAGATAAAGTAGTCTCTGGACTGCGCATATTCACTTTACCAGCAGCAAATGCTAATTGAGTATTTCCATTATATTCTGCATATTTTGAATTCATGAGAACGCTGTCACCTTGATTCATACGTACAGAGCCTAGTGCTCTTAAGAAATTGTCTTTTTTATAAAAAACAGCCTGGTCACACCACATTTTAATGCCTTGATGAACTACATATACTTGTTGAGCATCAGATTTTGCATAAATAATAGCATCTGGATAATTTTCTTCATCAATGAATTGATATTCAGAAATTACATTAATGATGGAATCATTCTCTGTAGACGTGCTGTCATTATTTTCAATTTGTTGCACCTGTCCATAGCAAAGGAAGGTTATGAAAAATAGTATAGTACTAATTGTGATTTTCAATAGAATTGATTTTAACATACAAAGTTACTAAAACGATGCCATGATTGTTTAAGTAACGTACAATCTTGTTTTTTTATTTTTAAAATTAGGGCAAAAAAAAAGCGCTCCTTAAGGAGCGCTTTAATATAAAAAGTATGTTCTAGTTATCTTGAACTTCTCCACATTCGTCTTGACAGAAAGTGTTAGATTTTGCAGTATCACTTAAGCCTAATTGCTCACCATCAACCCATACACCTACACATTGATCAACACAACCGTTATCCTTTAATGTATACATTACTACATAAGCAGCAAGACAAGTACAGTCAGGTAAACAGTTATCTCTAAATCTATAAGTAACACCTGTACGTCTTCCAGAAAAACAGTTTCTTACATTGAAAGCACATACATCTGGAATACCATTAACTAATGGAGTAAGGTTACAGTCACCTACTATATTCATAGATACAGAAGAGATGTACCATCCTGGTGCAGCAGTATATTTAAAGTCAAATTTAGTATTACCGTTACCGTTACCTTCGTTATCATTGAATTTTGTAACCTTAAGATTACCTACAGCACCAGTACCTGGTAAATTGATATCTTGAACTAAACAAGCACCAAAATCTGGATCTTCAATAAGAAATTTCTCTTCACCAGTAGTGGTGATAGATTCGATAGGTAATGGGTAAACAGACTCCTCTGGATTTAACTCACGAGGTAAAACGTCACGACTGATTGCGATTGTCTGCATAAAATCAACAAAATCAGCTTCAGTCATCTTATCGATGTTCTGAGCTTCATATTGATCAATATTTGCATCTTCAGTAGAACAAGAAGCTGCTATAATTCCTAAAATAAAAAGTGTGAATATTTTTTTCATGATCCTATTAATTGGGTAGGACAAAACTAATTCTATCTAGAAGGATTTCTCAAAATTGAGTTAAGTTTTCGCTATATAGACTTTATTATTCGTTAACAAACACTTCTGTATAAAAATGCTTGCTAGTCAGTCTATTAATCACCTCTTTAAACTGATTTAATCGCTGCTTGTCGAGTGCGGATTATGTTACAATTGAAAATTATGCCATTTAATTTCATTTTTATAATTTCCTGCGGTATTAAACGCTGATTTAATGACTTGCAAATCGCCTTCTACGTTTTTATCTAACTCGATAACACTGTATTTAACTACATTCCAACCTTTAGATAGAGTAACATTATAATTCCTAATTGATTTTTTAATGACATTTCCCGATTCATCTACTTCTGTAGGTGAACCATTAGAACCCTTGATACTCGTATCGCTGTCACTATATAGCCACATATAAAAATGACCTTCAATAGGTTCGTGTTTTTCTGGATTTATATTATATGTTATAAATTCTCTTGAAGATCCAGGGAATATTCGTCCTGTTCTAATACCGTCTTGATAGGTTTCAAATCCGTAATATTTACCAGCCAGTGCAATTTGGGCATTCGGATTTGATATCGTAAGGTTTTCTAGTGGACTAAAAACATCTTCTATACCTATTGCGCTCAATTCATATGCCGCATCGCCTAAGGAATTGTAATCATCAAATGCTTTTTGAGAGGTTTCATTGAACTCATTTGGTAATTCAATTTCCAATGTTCCATTTTCATCCACACTTCCTTTAAATAATGGATCTACAAAAAATCCCATGATGTTCACTTGTGCAACATCTCCATCATAATCAATAACATCGCCTGTTACTATATAATTAGATTCCTTTAAATTTTCTGCTTTTTCTTTACAGGAATTAAATAAGAGTAGTACGGTAATTAATAGGGCTGTGTAACAATATTTAATCATAGAACTTTAGTTTTTAAGCTTTCGCGAAAGCGTGATTCAAAATATTTCTATTTAACGTAGAATAGAAGGTTTATATTACCTTTTTTTATCTGATTTAAACATGGAATCTAATATAGTATTGATTCCTTGAAAAATAAAAACAACCGCAAGTATGCAGAAAGCAATACCTGGCATTAAGAATATGATGGGATGATCACTTCCAGCGCCTAAATAAATTAAGATAGGTCCAGCAATTAAAAATGGAATGGCAGTCATAAGTCTTGTGATGCCTTTTCCTAATACTTCTTTATCTGTTGATGGTTGTTGCTGTTCCATTAACAGTTGTCTATGTGGTTGATAGCAGATCGTACACTACCGTATTCTTTTAATGCGTTTTGAGCGTTTTCATAATTAATACCCGTCTGTTCCATAATCATTCTAGTACCACGGTCTACTAATTTATCATTACTCAATTGCATGTCAACCATTTTATTACCTTTTATATGTCCTAATTTAATCATCACTGTAGTACTGATCATATTGAGAACCATTTTCTGAGCAGTACCAGCTTTCATGCGACTACTGCCAGTCACAAATTCTGGACCTACAATAGGAGTGATAGGGTAGTTTGATTCTAACGCAATGGGACTATTTGCATTACAAGTAATAGAACCTGTAGAGATATTTAAACGATTGCAACTTTTTAAACCTCCTAAAACATATGGAGTGGTTCCACTGGCTGCAATACCTATCACGGTATCATTTTCATTAATAGAATAGGCTTGTAAATCTTTAATTGCTTGTTTGGTATCATCTTCGGCATTTTCTACAGCATGTCTTATAGCTGTGTCACCACCAGCGATAAGGCCTATGATTTTATCTGGAGATACACCAAAAGTTGGTGGACATTCACTAGCGTCTAAAATTCCTAACCGACCACTAGTTCCTGCTCCTATATAAAAAAGTCGACCACCAGACTTCATCTTTTGAACGATACTATTTACAAGAGATTCAATTTGTGGAATGACCTGTTGTACAGCAATAGCTACTTTCTGATCTTCGCGATTGATGTTATTAAGAAGTTCTATGGTGGACATATTTTCTAGTCCATCATATAAAGAGTCTTGCTCTGTGGTTTTAGTAAACATGAATTAATAAGTTATGGTTTCTGTGATCTCTAGACCATAACCTATCATACCTATACGCTTACTTTGCTCACTATTAGTTAACAGCTTTAATTTTGAGATTTTTAAGTCGTGCAATATTTGAGCACCTATACCGTAATCTCTATTATCTAGGTTTTTGCGTGGCGCTTTTACCTCGCCATTTTGTTGTAATTCTTTTAATTGTTCTAGTCTACTCAACATATTTTCAGGTTGAAACTGCTGATTTATGAAAACAATTGCTCCTTTTCCTTCCTTATTAAGACGTTCAAACATAGCGTCTATTTTTCTGTCAGCCTCAGATGTAAGCGTACTGAAAAGGTCATTATTAACCTGAGTAGAGTTCATACGTGTTAGTACTTCCTCATCTTCATTCCAATCACCTAAGGTTAATGCTAGGTGTATTTGTTGATTTGTGGTTTGTTGATAAGCTCTTAATCTATATTCACCAAAACGAGTGCGTAAATTAAAGTCTTCTTTTTTCTCGATGAGGCTATCGTTTTTCATACGATAAGCCACTAAATCTTCTATAGAAACTAATTTTACATCAAACTTTTTTGCAACTTCAATCAATTGAGGTAAGCGAGCCATCGTTCCATCTTCATTCATGATTTCTACAATCACACCTGCAGGTTCATGTCCGGCTAATCTTGCAAAATCAATAGCAGCTTCAGTATGCCCAGTTCTTCTTAAAACGCCACCATCTCGTGCTCTTAAAGGGAAAATGTGACCTGGTTTACTTAAATCATGACCTCTAGTATCTTCATGAATCATCGCTTGGATCGTTTTTGATCTATCGCTGGCACTAATACCAGTAGTTACTCCATGACCTCTTAGATCTACAGAAACCGTAAAAGCAGTTTCCATAGGATCAGAATTATTAGTAACCATCATATCCAGTTCTAATTCTTTACAGCGCGACTCTGTAATAGGCATGCATATCAATCCACGACCATGAGTGGCCATAAAGTTGATCATTTCTGGTGTTACAGATTGTGCGGAAGCCAGAAAGTCACCTTCGTTTTCCCTATTTTCATCATCTACAACAATGATAACCTTACCTTTTTTGATGTCCTCTATAGCATCTTCAATAGAGTCTAGTTTAAAGGAAGTATTTTTTTGAATTGCAGTACTAGCGGTCATAGGGCTTCATCTTTTGCACAAAGATAAGAATTAGACGGCTCTAGTAGGATTCTTTGGCTTTTTTTTAAACTTAGAAAATAAGGATTCAACAGCACTTCCTAAATCAAAAAATCCTTGATCTGTAGTAGCTCGATAGGTAAGTAATATGCCTAATGGAAAAATGATTAATGTTCCCATCCAGGCACCTATCCAAGTAGGGAATGCACCTTCAACGGCAGCTTTCTCTGCAAAAATATTGATGAAGTGATAGGTTAAGAAAAATAAGGTAGCAATTACTAATGGTAATCCCATTCCACCTTTTCTAATAATAGCTCCTAGTGGTGCTCCAATAAAAAATAGTATAATACATGCAGCTCCTAGAACAAATTTCTTCTGTATTTCAATCTCGTGCTTTGCGATACGTTTAGATTCTTCACTAAGTTGAAATAACCTGTTTTTTAAAGATGATCGTTGTTGCTTTAATTTATTGATGGTATTCTCAATAGTACGTCGCTGATCATATATTTTTAATTCACTAATAAAATTATCTGTGATTTTACCAGCCTTAATGGTATCAGTAATTCTTGACTTCATCAGTTCTGGTGCCCATTTTCTGTGCTGTGCTTCATGATAGAAGGATAAATTATCATTAAACTTTGTAGTAAATGAATCTATACTGGTTTGTAGCTCATGAATTTTAAGCATGCGATGATTATCGGTAACATCTGCTTTATTAAGGTCCACATTATTTAATCCTGACACGTCAACATTAAGCGTATAAGTATCAAAGTAACTGCGTACAAAAGGAGAGCTTCTTCTTTTTTGCGCATTTTCAGGAAAAAGGTCGTCATAGTAATTACCATCCGTCAGAACTAGCTGAATGATATTAGACTTTAAGGAGCTTTTTAATTCACCCTTTCTACTTTTTATAACCGTATAATTCCCATTTCGCTTCGGGTTTTTTTTATGGATGAGAACGTTGTCTAAAAATTGACCGCGATCACCTGTTTTTTGATCTACTTTAATATTAATATCACCTAATTGGTTGAAATTACCAACTCCTATGGCCATTGCTGGTTTACTATTTACAATATTTCGCCTTAGGTTACCTTGCTTGAAATGTCCCCAAGGAATCACCGTATTTGCAAAGAAAAATGAAGTGACACCTAATGTTCCGACAACAATGATTAACGATCGCATGGCACGTTGTAAGGATATACCATTAGATTTCATGGCTGCAAATTCATAATTTTCCGCCATATTACCGAAAACCATTATAGATGCTAGAATGATACTTAAAGGTAGCGCTAGAGGTACAATTACAGGAATAGTATACATCATAAATTTAGCTATGGTAATCATATCTAAATCCTTTCCTGCAAGATCCTTAATGTAAAGCCATATGGCCTGTAGGATAAGAATAAACATAATGACAATAAAGACGCTTAAAAACGTCTTTATAAATGAAGTCAATATGTATCTATCCAGTATTTTCAACTTAGTCTAGATTCTCAATATCCCAACCATCATAATCTTTAGGATCAAAGTAGAAACATTTCTTTGATAAAGGCTGATTAGTCTTAAGTGATAATAGGGTAAAAGTAGCTTTAGTACCGCTTACTTCTGTTACAATGGCGTTATAGATATGTTTTGTATTGATATCTATTCCTAGCAATACTTGTTTGTACTCAGAGTCTGATTTAATAGGTGTTAACTTAATGTATTGAATCTTACGACCTCTAACATTTTGTTCTATATCCCATTCTGCACGATATCCCTTTTCATAGAACGTTAATATGTTAGTAGGTGAGATCAGTCCGTCCTCATTATCTGTTTGCGTAGAGATGGTTACCTGTTCATCTTCACGATTAATGACATATAGTTTATCACCGTTAAAAACATAGGTGCTTCCTAAGAACTCCACATTATAATTGTCTCCACTCAAAGTGGCTTCACCTTGAACATCCATATTCAATTGTGACCTTGAATTTTGAAGATTACCTTTATAGGTGAATACTACATTTTCATAGCTCTTAAACTTAGTCGCTACTTCTTTAAGAAGTTGTTCTGCTTTTGATGATTGTGCGTTACTTATAAAAGCAACAGATAATAGTAATAAAATGAAAATCTTTTTCATGGTCTTAACCTTTGTTTTTTTCTTCGTTTAAAAATACTTCTAGAGATGCAAGGTCCGGTATTAAAACCTGTCTCGCCTTGCTACCTTCAAAACCACCTACTATTCCGGCTGCTTCTAGTTGATCAATAATACGACCAGCTCTATTGTAACCTAATTTTAATTTACGTTGCAATAGTGAGGCACTACCTTGTTGTGCAATAACGAGCACTTCTGCAGCTTCTCTGAATTTACTATCTCTTTCGTCTATGCTTATATCAAGACTTGTGCCACCTTCTTCACCTACGTATTCTGGTAGTAGATAAGCATCTGGATAAGCTTTTTGAGAACCTATAAAGTCGGTGATTTTTTCAACTTCTGGAGTATCGACAAAGGCACATTGTATTCTTATAATTTCATTACCAGAAGTATAAAGCATATCTCCACGACCTATTAATTGATCTGCGCCACCGCTATCCAAGATCGTTCTAGAATCCACTTTTTGTTGTACTCTAAAAGATACACGAGCAGGGAAATTTGCTTTAATCATACCTGTAATTACATTTACAGATGGTCGTTGTGTCGCGATAATTAAATGAATTCCAATTGCACGTGCCAGCTGTGCTAGTCTGGCTATAGGAGTTTCTACTTCTTTACCAGCAGTCATTATAAGATCTGCAAACTCGTCAACTACCAATACGATATATGGAAGAAATTTATGACCGTTTGCAGGATTCAATTTCCTCGCTTTAAATTTAGCATTGTACTCTTTAATATTACGACACATCGCTTCTTTAAGGATGTCATAACGTTGATCCATCTCAATACACAAACTATTAAGTGTATTAATTACTAATGAATTATCGGTAATAATTGCCTCGCCGCTATCTGGTAACTTTGCGAGATAATGACGTTCAATTTTATTGAATAAAGTTAATTCTACTTTTTTAGGATCTACTAATACAAATTTCACCTCTGCAGGATGCTTTGAGTAGAGTAGGGAAGTCAATACGGCATTAAGACCTACAGATTTACCTTGACCAGTCGCACCAGCCATAAGTAAGTGAGGCATCTTTGCAAGATCCACCACAAACGTTTCATTACTAATTGTTTTTCCAAAAGCGATAGGTAACTCCATTTCGGCTTTTTGGAACTTAGGTGATGCAATCACAGATCGCATGGATACGATAGAAGGGTTTTGGTTAGGTACTTCGATACCTATGGTTCCTTTCCCAGGTATAGGTGCAATGATACGTATACCTAATGCTGCTAGAGATAAGGCAATATCATCTTCTAGATTTTTAATTTTTGAGATACGTACTCCAGCTTCAGGGACGATTTCATATAAAGTTACCGTTGGACCTATGGTCGCAGTAATTTTAGCAATACCTATTTTATAATTGTTTAGGGTTTCAACAATTTTTAATTTGTTTGCTTGTAATTCCTCTTCATTAATAGTAATGGTTTTACCTTGAGAATAATCTTTAAGTAACTCTAGAGGAGGAAATTTAAAATTGCTCAACTCAAGAGTTGGGTCGAACTCTCCAAAGTCTTCTACAATCTTTTCTGCCTTACTATTAATATCCTCATCTTCGTCGATTACGGCGTTGATTTCTACATCAACATCACCATCGTCTTGTTTAGGAATTGTTTTAAGAACAGGCTCTGGAATTACTTCTGGTTCTGGAATAATCTCAGGTTCTGAAATGGTAACTTCCATTTTATCAGATTCTGGTGGAGTAGGAGTAGTAACCTCTTCAACGACTGTCTGTCCTTCGATAGTTGATTTTTCCCAGTCTTGCTCTTCATCAGATGGGATTAAATCTGGCTCAAAACTATCTTTAACTTCAATTGCTTTTTTAGTAAAATAGGCACTTACTTTTTCTGGTGTGATATTTAAACGCAATACCATGTAAATGATACCAAGTATAATCATGACTACTATCGTACCTAGCAATCCGATATAATCTTGCATGAAATCGTTCAGTTCCATTCCTACTTTACCACCTAATAAAGGATTAGAGGCATGGAAAAAGCCCATGGTCATAGACAGCCATAACATTAATAATAGACCCCAAAACCATAGATTGAGGATACGCTTTCGCGAAAGCGTAAATACATCCTTTTTTGCAGCAAATAAGAAAATACCGGTAATGATGATCAATACAGGAATCGACAGAGCGGCTATTCCAAAACCATCGTAGATGAAGAAGTCACTTAGACCAGCACCTATTTTACTAAGCCAGTTTTGTGCGACAATCTCACGATCAGAAATATTACCTAATATGCTTTGGTCTTCACGCCATGTAAAGAAGAAAGAAATAAATGAAAATAGAAGGATGACACCTAATCCCATCAACAATAAACCTATAATAACCTCTTGCACTCTACTTAATGTAAAGCTAGGGATCAGCGGTTTTTTAGGTGTTTTGGGTTTGGTGGTTTTCTTTTTGGCCATATAATAAGGTGAACGTACAAAAATAACAATATTGTACTCTTATCAATAGATAGTTATCAGTTAATAATCAACGAAGATATTAATAGATTAAAATACAGTAATAAAAGTAATTTACACCACTGATATTTAGTTAGTTAAGAAAATAAAACTGCTTTAATGTATGGTACATAAATGATCAGCCCTATGATTACTGCTGTTATAGCAGTTATAAAAACCGCACCAGCTGCAATATCTTTTATATGTCCTATTTTAACGTGAAAATCTGGATGAATAAAATCAGCAATAGCTTCTGCTGCGGTGTTCATGCCTTCTAGACTCATAATGAGACCTATTGATATAATTTGAATCATCCACTCTGTATTAGTGATATCAAAATAGAACCCAGCAATGGTCATCACTACTGCAATAAAAGCTTGTACTTGTATACTAGCTTCTGTTTTTAATAAGGTTACGGCGCCTTTAAAAGCATAGCCGCAACCTTTTAATCTTTTATATAAAAATGTACCTAGTGCCAATTATAATAATGTCTTTAGGGCTGCAAGATAGTTAGGTTCATCTGCAATTTCAGGAACTTGCTCGTTATAAATAACTTTTCCTTCTTCATTAAGAACTACCACAGCTCTAGAATGGAAACCTGCTAGCGGTCCAGACGTCATAGTTAGTCCATAATCTTTACCAAAAGATCCATCGATGACATCGCTTAAATTCACAACATTTTCTAATCCTTCATCACTTGCAAATCGTTTTTGAGCAAATGGTGTATCTCTAGAAATACAAAGTACAGCGGTATTATCCAGCTCAGTAGCTCTTTTATTAAAGTTCTTTACAGATGTTGCACATACATCAGTATCAACACTAGGAAAGATGTTAAGAATGACTCTTTTGCTCTTATAATCGTTAAGAGAAGCTTCAGATAAATCTGCTTTTTTTAATTTGAATTCTGGTGCTTGACTTCCTACCTCTGGTAGTGTGCCACTGGTAGAGATTTCATTGCCTCCTATAGTTATCGTTGCCATAATATTAAAATTTAAGTTGTGATTTTATTTTTTCTATTTTATTGAGTAGTATCGATTTTAATTCTGGATCTGTTATACCATCCTTATCATTAAAATTTGATGAGAAATTAGGAAGACTGTAGGTGTCTATAACTTCACCATCATTAAAAGGTAATCTCGCTTTTGCAATTTCTAAAACACTTGCACCACCACGACCACCAGGTGAACTAGCCATTAAAAATATAGGTTTGTTATGAAAACCTTTAGTACCATCTACACGAGATAACCAGTCGAATAGGTTTTTAAAAACAGTTGCATAAGCACCGTTATGTTCTGCTAGTGATATGATTAACAAATCAGATTCTTTAAGAATAGTTGAGATTTTGAGAATATCATTGGGAATCCCATTCTCTAATTCTAGATCCATACCATATAAAGGCATATCATAATCATTAAGATCTAGAACTGTGGTGTCTGGTTGATTAAATAATGATGCGGTATAGGTAACTAATCTCTTGTTGATTGATGTTTTACTGTTACTACCGGCAAATGCTGTGATCTTCATATAAATGTAATGATTGTATAAAAGTAGATGTACCTACAGCAATAATGAGTTGACAAAATGTTAATTTATCTATTTGTGTAAGTAACTAATTATAGCCTGTTATTAACTTAATGGTGGCCAGATATTATTCTCGGCCGGATTTTTAGGGTTAAAGACAATCCATAGGTGTTCTCCCGATGGTCTGCGTAAGTTGGTTTCATCCCATACGTTTACAAAATCAGTATGTTTACCATCTGGAGTGTCAAATTCATAATCGATGCGCACAGGATTTCTGTTATTGATATGTTGATTCATATCGATAAAAACATCTAAGATGATACCACGTGTAGGCACACCAGATTTGAGAGCATTTAATTTATGATTGGAATTTTTCAAACTCCATCGCAAGATAAAAAAGCCTATTAAAGGAATAATCAACATGGGCCAAAAACACAATCCTGGAAAAAGAAAAATACAAAAAATAGCACCGACTAAAAAAGATGGGTTTTTCCAATATTTGATTTTTTTCTCATAGCCTGGTGCAAGATATCGAGGTGCCACAGGTGGTTCTGGTAATCTAGGTGTGCCAGGTATGTGAGGTAACTCACCACCACAACTGTTACAATTTGTGGTTAAATCTCGTCGGTTAGAAGAGCTGCACCAGCCACACTGTAAAACCCAAGGTTCTAAAACTGCAATAGGTCCACCACACTTCTTACATTGTAAATGGTCGTTATCACACTCAGTAAGGCACCATTCACAGGCTGTTATTCCATGTTTCATTATAGATAGTAATCTGCATATGCAAGTATAGCATCTATTTCATCATGAGACAATTGCGGAAAAGCATTCATATTAGTTTGGTTATACTCATTATAGATTTTAATCGCGTCTGCGTCACCACTAGCTATTTTTGCCTGCGGATCTTCTATCCAAGAATAAATCCAGTCTCGGTCGTATTTATTAGACACGCCAGCTAGTGCAGGTCCTACCGCACGTTTGTTAGGTTTGTGACATGAAGCACAATTTGCTTTGAATAAATTTTGACCTAGTAGTTGTTGCTCATTGAACTGAGGTTTAAGTGTTAAATCAGGACCAGTTTGTATCGCCAGTTTGCTGTGATTGGATGTCGCATTATGATCTATATAAAGTACAACTCCTGCACATATTCCTACAGCAAGGATCATAAAAGTAAAAGTGTAAGCGATAATTTTAGTTAAAGGTTCCAGCATTTTTTTATTTTTATAATCGATAATGTTTCTGCGATTTATCAGCTTTAAATCTCTTAATATGTGAGGTTTATCACGCTTTCGCAAAAGCGAAATTAAAAAGTTTATTAAAAATACGTCCCAAACGTTAAATAGACCAGAAAAAAGGAAGTTTTTACAATAGATAAATCACATACTATCATCTATTTTTGTTTAAAATATCTATAATGACTATCACCCAACTGAAGTACGTTCTTGCTGTAGCACAATATCAAAATTTTACTAAGGCAGCAGAGAAGGTTTTTGTAACGCAACCTACCTTAAGTATGCAAATTCAAAAACTGGAAGACGAGCTAGATATCCAGATATTTGACCGCTCTAAAAAGCCTATTGAACTTACTGAAACAGGAAAGAAAATTGTGAATCAGGCGCGTAATATCGTCAATGAAAGTAACCGTATACAAGATATAGTAGATCAAGAGAAAGGTTACATAGGAGGAGAGTTTAAAATAGGAGTGATACCGACGGTAATGCCTACATTGTTACCTATGTTTTTACGCAATTTTGTCAATAAATATCCTAAAGTTAAACTACGTATTGAAGAGTTGACAACAGATAGTATTATTGATGCCTTACAAGATGGTAGTATCGATGCAGCAATTGCAGCAACACCTCTTAATAACGATATGATAAAAGAGCGTATTTTATACTACGAGCCTTTTGTAGTTTATGATCCTAGATATGCAGGTCAAGAAAAGTCTAAAATTAAGGTAGAGGACCTAAACGCAGACGAGCTACTATTATTAGAAGATGGACATTGTTTTAAGGACAGTGTATTGAACCTATGTCGTAACACCAGAGATACTGAGGATGAACATTTTATGCTGGAAAGTGGAAGTTTTGAAACGCTTATTAAACTTGCAGATGAAGGTCTAGGTATGACTTTATTACCTTATTTAAACACCATGGATTTAAGTGATCGTAAAAAAGAAAATTTACGATTTTTTGAAGATCCATCACCAGCACGCGAGGTAAGCTTAATTTACCATCAAAGTGAATTAAAATTACAGATTATAGATGCGTTGCAAAATGTTATTGCAGGTGTTATTAAAGGCGCCATCGCTTTTTCTAACGTGCAGATTGTAAGTCCTATTTCAAAAAAGTAATTTAATTGCTCCTAGATTAATTTAAAATCATTTAAAACATAAAATAGCTCCAATGATCTATTCACAGATGATTGGAGCTATTTCTATTTGATAAGCAGCAGACTTACTTATTCTTCATCCTCATCTTGATTATGGGTTTTAAGCCATTCTTCCCCTTTTTTATCTCTGAAAAAATCCATCCAAACATAATACATCAATTCATCTTGTTCTACAGATACAGAATGACTAGAGCCTAACGGAATGTGTAGTACAGAATATTCAGGGAAATCTACCTGGGCATCATCTGCATAAACAGTACAGTTATTATCTGATAGGCCTAAAAATAACTGTTCTAACATAGGATGTTCGTGCGCACCTACTCGATCTGGTCCAGTCGTTTGTACGGTACCCATTGCAATTCTAGGAATATATTGATTAGGCAATATAGTACGACTTACCGTATTAGGACTCTTAATAGGCTCGGTATAAGATTTACAATCAGTAAATTTTGCATAGTATACCTGTAGAGTGTTTTCTACAGGAAACTCTTTTAGATCCATAAGATCTTGATCTGTTAGCTTACTAGATATTTTAAGATAATGTAATGTGTCACTTACGGTTGTATTTACAGTAATAGATGACACCGCATTAGGCAGTAAAATGGTTTCTGGTACGATGTCATAATCCTTATTTGCAGCATTTACAGTTCCGTTTCCTTTTACAAATAAATAGATGTATTTAAATCCATCCTGCGATTGATCTTCTAGATGGTGTTCTCCTGTAAGAGCAATGTGCTCTACATGAATACCTTTTATTTCATTCTCTAAAATGGTTTTTGTGTACGTGTTTTTATCTGGTTTGACTTCTAAATGTTCAATCGGAATCTCTGAGCCACAAGAGGTTAATAATAAAGATCCTAGTAATAAAAGTGAGAACAAATTTCTTTTCATCGTACAACCATTTTTAAATTTTAAAAAAGGTACAACTTATCACAGTTCCTAAAGTATTAGAAAAGAGTTATATAATTCAATTAGTTGTATGACAGTTGGTTATCGCTTTCGCGAAAGCGTAATTAAAACATCTTTATCTATTCACAAAGTATGGTGGATTACATTAAAATAAAACCCTACCAGTGATAGCCAGTAGGGTTTGATATAGGTATTGATATGGTAGAGGTAGCTTTATTTCTTACCTACCAGCGCTACTTTTTCATCAGAAATAGTAATCAGCTTCTGCTTGTAGAGGTGACCTAGGGCTTTTTTATAAGCCTTTTTACTCATGTTAAGGTGATAGCGTATATGGTCTGGCGGACTTTTATCTGTTAATAGTAAGTATCCATAAGGACTTTCATTGAGCAAGGACATCACTTTGTCTACATCACTATCGATCACGTTAAGGAAGCCTTGCGGTCTTAGAGAAACATCTATTTTGCCATCTTCTCTTATATTTTTAATATAGCCTGTATGCTTAGAATTATCTTCTAACTCTACATAGACCTCGTTTCTATATAGTAATCCTTCATGGACACCATTAATCATTACCGTGTAACCTAGAGGCGTTTCATTTACTATGATGAGGTCTACTTGATCTCCTACATTAAAATCCATTGCGATGCGTTTTTTGAGACTGTGAAATTATCTAAAATTGATGACTTTTCAGTCGTTTTAAGTAATTGTTATAAAGGATATGGAAGCGGCAGTATATTGAGCGATCCGTTTCAAGAAGTGAATCTATGATTCTAGAATGGTGCTTCTTTGTGTCTTTTTCTTGTATTGAAACTTTGGAGCTATTTCTCTACTTGCTGTTTTTGCATAGTTCTTACTTTCTGGATTCAACATATAATCCAGTTGATATTCGATCATTTTTTCAAATGGAACTAGAAACTTACCTGTATCGCAATTTTCTAGTCCGCCAGTTTTAAGTAAGTTCAATACGGTATAAACAGATTCTATGGTACTTAAACATAGAGATTCTGGTTGTTGCTTGATGATAAACTTTGATTTAATAGTATTGTCAAAGCTTACTCTTTTAAGCTGTTGCAAGTTTGTACTTAGTTTAAGCATTTTACGAGCACATGGCCAGGTACCATCTAGTATAAATAGATAGGGACGCTGTCCCATAAAATCATTCATTTCTGTATCATTACTGGTAGACAAGTTGAAACTTTGTTTACCAGGATAGAGTAGGAAGGAAGCGTTATTTTGATCTGCCAGAATTTCATTAACGCGTTGATGCCTATTGAAATCTACACCTACGATAATTTCTGCATTCTCTAGTTGTAGGTTGGTCATGTGACCGGTACCATTTTTTTGTTTCTTATACTCTTTGGGATGCATTAAAATAACAAACCTGGTATTAGTTTGCAACGTTTTGATATGTTTACAAACGCAAGTGCTTACAGGTCTCATACAAGTGTAACATTGATTTCTATGCTGTTTTAAATCTTCTTGCAAGGTATTTTTATTGTTTGCTATCTGGCTGCAAATTTAGATGATTAGATCTAGGTCTATAGTAAGATGCTACCTTTAATTAAGCCAATGGCAATTGTATTTTTAGTTCAAAGATCCATTTTAATCCATCATCACTAATTTCTGATAATGCTTAGTTGGCTTTCTAGCGTTGCTTTTGCTGAATTTTCGGTTGGTGATAAACTTCCGTTCAGTAAATTAATCTGTTCATAGGGATCATTAGGTAGATGGTAAAACTCTTCATTTCCATTAGCGTTTTTAAATAGTTTATAATTACCATCACTAATCACCCATATACTATTACTACCATCATCTTTTTCTGAATATTGAAAGTTTCTAATGGTCTCAGATTGCGACAATAGGTTTTTAAAACTTTTACTGTCATTAATCTCGGTTGAAGAAACACCTGCCATTTGTGCGATGGTAGAAAATAAGTCACTACTCGTTATTAAGTTTTCATCGATACCAGATCGTGTAACGCCATTACCCGATATAAACATCGGGACATTAATTCCTCCTTGATGCAACGATCCTTTTGCAGTACTAAAGTTAAACGGTGATTGTACCACTTCATTAGGTGTCCCATTATCACCTATAAAAATGATGATTGTATTGTTTCTTTCGGCTGCTGTCATGTTTTCAAGTAGTTGACCTATTTGATAATCCATTGCTTCAATCGCTGCCATGTAATAAGGTGTTTCATCCATACCACTAGAAAACGGAGCTAAATTTCCTTGAGAATGCATCTCACTAGGTGGCACATGGAAAGGTGTATGAGGTGCATTGTAAGCTAACCACAAAAACCAAGGTTTCTCTTGTTGATCAATCCATTGGGTCGCTATATCTGTAAATTTAGTAGTAGCATATTCTGTCTCGATAGTGCCTGCACCATCTTCTGTAAGTAACCAGTTATAATAGCTTTGCGCTTCGCCTCTTATAAGACCAGCATAGTAGTCAATTCCCATGACCTCTGGATTGAACGTACTGCTATTACCAGATAAATGCCATTTACCTACTATTGCTGTGGCATACTTATCATTAGTTTCTTCATTGATGTATTGCTGTAAACTTTTTTCGGATATATCGATTTCATCGCTAGCCCATTTTACACCAGTTCTATAGCCATATTTCCCTGTTAAAATCGATGCTCTCGTAGGCGAGCAAGTTGGATAGGACCAGAAGTTAGTAAATGATAAACCTGTGTTTCTTATAGCCTCTATATTAGGCGTACTAGGTTTTATGGTTCCCTCTGAAAATCCGTTTGCAGCATCTTTTCCTAAATCATCTGCAATAATTAATAGGATATTAGGAGAACTTGAAGTGGGATTTACGTCATCTGTAGTGCTTAAGCCGTTACTTTCTGTACATGCGGCTAGCAAGATTGTGATCAGTAATAATAATTTATATTTCATAGGTTGTAGTTTTCACGCTTTCGCGAAAGCGTAAACGGAACAGCTCATTGTAAAAATATATTTAATCAAAAGGATTGCTATATTTTACATCATTAATCATTTGATCATCGGTAAGCGTTTTTAAAAAGGCGACTAGAGCCTCTTTCTCTGCTTGTGTAAAATTAAATTGACCAACTTGCCCGCTGGAATTTACCAAAGGTGAAATGAGACTAGAATGATTTTGAATCCCATTACTATAGTGGTTCACCACTTCTTCTAACGATGTAAACCTACCATCGTGCATGTATGGCGAGCGTATTGCTATATTTTTTAAAGATGGTACTTTAAATTTACCGATATCGTTAGGGTTACCGGTTGCCTCATTAACACCTAGATCTATGGTAGAAGTAGTGTCTAATCCATTGCTAGTGGCAAAGGTAGAAAGTGGAATGTTAGTCACAGGAAAAGGTCCTACAAAAGCCTCAGTCTGGTGACAGCCCACGCAGTTACCCATTACTCCATTAGTAAGTTGTCGTGGTGCATAGAAAAGTTGCTTTCCCTGATTTTCTTGTGCTGTAAATCCTGGAAAAGAAACAATTGGCGAAGAGACTTCGCTTCTTGCTTGATCATATTTAGAAGTTGTACTTACCATACTTCTCACAAACTGGGCAAGTGCTTTAGAGATTCTATCGCTGGTGATGGATTCATCACCAAAGGCATCATTGAATAAAGTAGGGTAGTAGCTTTGATCGTTTACAATTTGAACTAATTGTGTTAAGGTTAATCCCATTTCTACATCATCTTGAAATGGCATCAATACTTGTTCTTCAAGTGTTGCTGCTCGTTCATCCCAGAAAAACTGTCCACCGGCATAGAATCTCGCATTAACTAGTCCCATAGAATGTCTTCTCGTTAAATCGCCATCAAAACCTATACTTTGAATATTTGGGTCAGAAAAACCATGCTCAGCCTGGTGACATGACGCACAAGAAACGGACCCATTAGCACTTAACTTTTGATCATAAAATAATACTCTACCTAGTGTAGCACCGGCATCAGTGATTTGATTATCGGCAGGTGTATTATCGTAAGCAGTAACAGCTCTAAATTGAAATTGAGACGGAAACTCGCTCGTGGTATAATAGTTAGGCAATGTGATGTTTGCATAATTGTAATAATCATCGGGTAGATTTAATCCTGCAAGTACATCATCTTGTACTGGACTATATCCATCATCATTACTATCGCAAGAAGAACATAGTACTATGATAATTAGTGATACAAGAAAAGCATTTTTCATATAATTAAAATGAGTTGGTCATAAATCTTTGACTACCATTCTTTAAAAAGGTTTAATAGAAATGTTAAATTTTGTTAATTTCTTATAGATTGAGCTGATTATACTCTTTATAATAAATTAAAACAACCCAAATCGCTATAGGGTTCTAGTGGATTTTATAGTGATCTCTATGTCATCCAACCTACCTTTTTTTTCCACACTCTTATTTCTTCCTTCCGTTTTTCAAGATCAGTTGGTTTCGATTGGTTTTCCTCTTTAGCTCGTTGTCTTATCATTTGTGTTTGCTCTTCTAAAGTATGAAGTCCTAATGCTTTTCTTCTTTCATTTACTTTGTTGAGGTCGTCATATCCCTGTGGTGATAATTCTCCGTTTGCATCCCAATCAAATTGAGTTCCATACAACTGCTGTCTTTCTTCAAATACAGCAATGCGATCTGTCAGGTAAGCTAAATTTAATTTTACGGTATCGTTATGATCTGTATGTTGTAATAGCTGTACACACTTTTTCATAAAGTCTGGTTTGCTAATCGCATGTTGTATGATAAGCCAAGCCGCTTCACTAGCTTCTTGTCCTACTTTTTCAAAGGTAGGATAACCGATGAGGTTGATGATTTCATCTAATTGTTCAGCATTTTTGATATGTAATTGCTCCATATCTGTATCATAACCGTTACTGAGTTGGCCTTTTTGAATAAGCTCATTTCGCAAGGCTAGATCTGCGTCTTTAAGTTGAATAATTTTATGAGCTATTTCTGGATAGCTCATGTTTAAGCTTTGCTTTTGTGAGTCGTTTAGTTCTCGTTAAAATCTATTTGGTTACAATATTTAATCAACTTTCCTCGGTATTTCCATGGTTTTGTTTTAGCTGGTAAACGACTTAACCAGTGACTATTGGGGCCTTTTCTTCCTGGTCTTTTACTGGAAAGCTCTATAGTCGTAGGAAGTAGTTTTCTAGCCATTATCTTTTTAAATTCTTCAAATTGAGCTTCACTAGTAAACATAAATCTAAATCCATCTAATTCAATAGTCAAGTAACGATAACCTAAACTGCCGTGACGAACTGGTGCTGGAGGATCAAATTTTTCAGATGTGTACCAAGGCTTATCATCTGCCTCGATATGAACCCAATAGGCCATGTGACTCGTTTTCCAATCTTCGGTATATCCAAAAGTTTTGTTTTTCATTTTTTAAAATAATAGACTTAGTTAGGCAGCCGATAAGTAAAGTGTATCCATCAATAATATGCTACCTAGTTTATGAAGATAAGTAATGATTTTATCGCATTAGATTTTATGCTCTAAAACCTTTACTCGTTAATTTTTGTTTTGCTTGGTTTTTCACCTTTTTGGTGAGTCCATTTTCTGCGAACTTTAATAGTATATCTCGTGTGAGATCTTTATGATTTAAGATATAAACTTGGAGTTGAGCGCTGCCGTTTTCTAGTATATCATTGATGTAATCGGTAGAGATACCGTTTTCTACTATTCTCAAACGGTATGATTCTGAAAGCTTATCGATCACACCTCTTCTTTCTATCATTCTAGGGTCCTCAAAAACGGGTAGCGTTCGCAATAAGTCTTCTAGTTTTTCAACAAGTACTAACCTAGATTTTGTAGCAAAATTTAAAACAGGATGTTCCCAATTAGGTTCTGTATCGAACTCGTTAGTGATTGGATTAAAATTTTCTACAAAATTTAAAACTTGTAATTGATATTCACCATTCAGATCTAGTTCTGGTCGCCATTGTAGGTCTATTAATTTTAATCGCCCATTATTACGCAACATCAATAAACTAGAACCTTCAAAATACGATTCTTGACCTGGTATGGGATCCACTTCATAAAATTGGTTGTAGGTCACTTGCCAACCAGCTTCAATTCTTAAGGGTTGCAAATTCATATTTAAATTCTAGATTTTAAGTGCATCTTATGATTGCAAATGGTTATGTGTTTGAAATGTAGCGTAAAATAAACATTAACCTAGAGGATAAAGCACATAACAGTATTTTTTAAAGATTACCATTTTAAATATACAATCATTTGAATTTTAGCGACGTTCTCAAGATGTCTTGCTTATCAAAAAAAGCTCTAGAATCAATCAGTAATATCAAAATAGGAGAGAAGAAGCCACTTGTAATAGCAATATATAACTTTCTAAAACTGAAACATCTCTAATGCATCAAAGTCTTTGATCTGTGACAACTGGATGAGGTGATCGATTTCAATATCACTCCAGATTTCTTTAAAGCTTTCATCGCCGCCTTCAGAATCTTCATTGGTGTTTACTTTGACGAGCTTCTTTTTAGTTAAGAAGTTGATACTGGTTTCTCTTAAAGTCACTGGTCCACGATTACTACTAGAATCATAACCTATTAACTCAAAATTAGAGTTTTGAAAACGGAACGTGTAGTCCCAATAACCATAACGACCATGACCGTAATGTACATGCAATTTGTTGTCTTTAATATAGATCCATAAATCTGGCGGAAAGTAAACGCCACCATCTTCATTTTCTGAAGAGAAACAATCTAGGTTTTGATCTGCGAGCTGATAACCGTTCTCGTTTTTAAACAGCACGATGATACCACGTCTATTACGATCTACTTTTTTATCGTATTGATTGACCACAATTTGAGTAGTATCTACCTTTTTAATAATTAATACACAATCCTCTAGACCATCTTTATTGAGGTCTCCATAAATGGTTTCAAATTCCCTATAGTTTTCTGGGATAAAATCAGAAGGCACACGATGTTGCGCCTGACCAACCAACACCATCAACAAACAAAAAACCGATAGTTTAAAAAAGATGTGCATGGATGTTGATTTTATGGGTTATTTAGAGTGAGTGGTGCGAGTGTTGTTTTTTACCTCAGTTCTTTGTTAGCACCAGTTTTTATTGTTTCAATTCAGCTATTTGTTGTTTAGCATATTCTTTAGCTCTTTCGTCTCCGTATTCAGCTGTTTTTTCGTAATATTCAAAAGCCTTTTTTTTGTCGCCTTTCAGTTTGTAGCCTTGAGCAATATTTCCAAGAACGATATAATCTTTTGGGTTTATCTTTTCCGCTTTTAAAAGAGGTTCAATTCCTTTGTCATATTCTCCAGTTAATAAATATGTAATCGACAAATTTGATAAACTCTCAATATGGTTTGGATAAAATTCCAAAACCTTATTTGCTATTTCTCTCATATTTTTTAACAATTCGTCGTCACCAGTATTATATAACTGAACCTGGTAATCTTGTAACGATGAAAGGAAAAATTCTTTTCCGTTTTCTTGTTTTACATTATTAGTCCAAGTCCACTCATTATTGTTTTTATCAGAAAATTCTATTGTTTTTAAAATTTCCGCTGTGAATTTTGTCCAATCAGGAATTTGTCCGAGTGCATAAATTTTACCAAATCTCATATCAAGTCGATTTGGGTATAGTTTAATTCCCTCGTCAATTTTATCAAGTCCCTTTTTAACTTCCGTTTGATTGTAGTGAATTTGACTTCCTATAAATCCAGCGTTTTGATTTAAACTGTCTTTTAAAACAAGACTTTCACCATTTGGTTGATCAGTAGTCAAAGCCAAGACTTCTTGACGAGATTTCATAAAATGATAGTTAAAATAACTTGTAAAAAGTTCGGCGTCTTTTGGGTTTTCAGATTGCCATTTTTTCAAAGTTTTCAATTGATTTATCGTGTCATTCGTCTCGCAGAATTTTTGAAATTCCGATTGATAGTTCTGACTAAAACCAAGTTGCGATATTAGAATCACCATTAAAGTTCCAAATATTTTTTTCATCAGTTTTTTTTAAAATTGGTAATAACGGTTGTGTATGTTGCTAGTATCTTGTGGATTAGTAATTACTTTTCAGTTAAGCACTAGCCGAATTTTTAAATTTTAATTATTATCTTTTTTTCTCAATAAGCCAATTTTAAAAATTTGGCGACTTTCCAAATATACCTTTACTTTGATTAAGTAAATAACTGTATATGAGTTGTATATGTTTTTAGTCACAGGATTTATTCCAGTTTAATTGTTTTTCTTTTATTATTAATATTCGAATTATTGAAATAACGGTCATAAACTAGTTTAAAACCGAAAATGTTCAAAATTACTGCTAATGTCCATAACCCAAATGCAACCATAAAATTTGCTTTGAAATCTGTTACATACTTAGTAGCAATTGAAATATCCCAAGAATTTAAAAACATTATTATTAGAAAAACAACACCTATAAAAGCATAGATACCCAATAATACTAAGACACTTTTTCTTTTCCAATTTTTCATTTTAGAATCAATCAATCTTTCTTTCAGATTAATATTTGTTGATTCTAGATTTTCAAGTCTTTGATTTTTTAGCTCATCCTTACCTTCAATATTTTTTTGACTGCTATAAAAAGCTTCTGATTTTTCGGTAAATTCTTTTAGAACGTCTTCCAGCCTTTTGTGTCTATGTTCCTCAAGTTTCTTTTGCTTATTAGATTCTTCTTCTAATCTTCTGACAAATTCTTCTTTTTTATTTTGTGCTAAATTATTTAATTCCTTTATGTCGGTGAGTTGTTTGTTAGTAATTCTAGTGGCAATTCTAACAATATCCGAATCACTTAAGTCTTCACTTGCGTATTTGTGAATATTATCATCTAACTCTCTAATAATTTTAGATTTTGGTAAATCTCGGTTTAGAGTTATTGCTATAGAAGACGTTAATCCAATGTCTGCTAAATCATCAGCATCCATTTTTAATTTAGTTTGTGGATTACTTAACCACAAAATATTCAATAGGTTGTCAGCATTAATGATTTCAGGCTGAAATCTTTTGTCATTATTAAAGGTTAATTCTTCTCCTGTCGTCACATTGTTTACAAACCAACAATTAACCTTCTCAAATTCTTTTATATTTTTCTTTCGTGTTCTTTTAACGTGTGTTATTGCAGTTGCGTCGTGAAGTGCTGAAATCTTACTATGTCTAAATTCTTTTAGTTCAGCATACACCTTTGAAAATTTAGCTTCATTTTTGGATTTTTCGTCATTGATAATTGATATACCAAGATTTGATAATTCTAATTCCAAATTATCTGCAATTTTTTCTAAATCATTTTTTTTCAAGCCTTTTCTGTCACAGGCGTTGTAAATATCTTCAGCGTAAACTTTTCTTTGCAAAAAAGATGCATCAAAATATTTTGCTTTTTGGTCTAATAAATTCTTTGTTTCATCTATCGTATCAGTCAAAACGCGTACTTTAAAATTTTGCTTTTTCGCAATTTCGACCAAAGTTTTACAGGTATGAGTTGATTCTGGCGTATTGAGGTCTAATAGTCCTACTATGAAATTAGTATCAAAAAGAAGTTCTACGTCAATTTCTGTTTCACTAGGATTATACATAATAAATCCAGAAATGATTGCACCAATATAAATATCCTTAATCTGACTATATACAGTCGGTATCTTTCTAAAAAAATTGACAAATTGAGCTTCCGCAGTAAAATCTTCTTTTTCTATTGAATTATCACTTGAAAAATATTTTGAAAGTTCAAATTTATTTTGCTCAATAAAACTGAAAATTGAAGTACTATTTTTAATTTCAAAATCAGAAGATTCACAAAATTTTTGGAATAAAGTTTCAATGTCGTTAATTGCTGACTCCTTTGCAGAAATTGTTTCTTCATAATCTAAAAAAGAGTATTCAGATATGCTATATGCGTTATCTTTATATAAAACAAATGATTTTTTTTCGTTAGTATTTATGTCCTTTGCGATTTGTCTTAAGACATTATTTAAAACTGGTATTGGAATGTCAATATCATAAATAGAATCAAACTCTTTTTTAATTTCCATTGTGCTCTTGCCACTATAAATACCTTTTTTATTCATTAAAGAAATTATTCTTTTAACTAAAGGTTTGAAAATATCCAACGGTCCTTTTATCAAAGTTCCATTATTTCTAATATGTGCTAAAAGACTGTAGGTTACAGCTCTGTCTTTATTCATTTACGATGTTTTTTTATCTTGTGGCTAACGGTTGTAAATTCAAACCTACGCAAATTCCTACTGATCCATAAAGTACCAAAAGAATTAAAATGAATACTTTATCAACATAACTGTGGATAATTCCTTCAAAAAAATGGGTAACAAAAAAATCCCATTAAAGATTTACTTCAATGGGATTTCTTTCTTAAAATGTCAAATTTCTATTTGGGTAGTAACGGTACGCAGGTTGCTAGCTCTGGATGCTGCAACAACATAGGTTTCATCCATATCATCAATTCTTCGATTTCAAATGGTAATAAACGTTCTACAGCCTTTTGAAATTCTTTACAAAAGAGTGTAGGATTAAAACTAACCTTTTCTAGTACCGTTTTAGTGTACTCAAACATAGCTCTAGCCATAACAATTCAGGATTTAGTTAAAGTAAAGTATATTCAGATATTCTGCGTTTTAAATTCAGCTCTAATTTAGAACATAATCCCAAATCCAAGCTTAACATTTGTTAAAACAGAGTGTTAAGCAAAAGTTATTATTTGTCCGTTTTTCATTAAACAACTGGAAAACAAATCGTTAATCTGTTGATAAGATGATCAACTAACGATCCATGCCGATAGCACAGATAATAACGCAAAGGCAAAAGTCGATAGCGCGACCTTTTTTAATTCTGGATCGAGTAGGGCTGGTACTTTGTTTAATTCTACCACTTTTAAATGTAAAAATAGCGGTAGAAAAGCGAGTAGTGGTAAGAACATCAACAATGATGGTTGTGTCATGTTTTCATCCATGACTTCTTTATAATATAAGGTGATAAAGAATAAGGATGCGGTTACTAATGCTATGGTGATTAAAGTATAATGAAACAGCTTGGCTTTCATTGAACCCATTTTTACCACGATGGTGTTTTTACCAGCTTTTTTATCGCTCTCGATATCGCGCATGTTATTGAGATTCAATACAGCAACACTTAGCAATCCTATAGTGATGGATGGCAAGATCATATTCCAGTCCACCGCTTTTGTAATCAAGTAAAAAATCCCCATCACACTTACAGGACCAAAGAATATAAAGACAAACACATCGCCCAGACCGCGATAACCATAAGCATTATCACCTACGGTGTATTTTATCGCTGCCCAAATGGCTGCTATTCCCAGCACCAAGAAGAAGAGCGAAATCAATAGTTGCTCTATACCTAGACTCACATAAATCAATGCTATCGCACTTATTAAGGTCAACACAGCAGTGATGATCATCGCACGTTTCATCTCGTGTGCGAGAATGATACCACTTTGCAGCGCACGCATAGGTCCTACACGGTCATCATTATCAGTTCCTTTAACGCCATCGCCATAATCGTTTGCAAAATTAGACAGCACTTGAAAACCTAATGTGGTGATGAGTGCAAGAATAGGGATGAGGAAATAAAAATCACTTACAAAATCCTCAATCGCAAAACTAAAAACGCCTAGCACATTTGATGTTTTTAAATATTCAAGATGACTAACTCTTAAATAAGCATAAGCACTTCCCACTAGAATTCCGCTGATACTTAATGGCAAGGTTCTTAATCGTGCGGCACTGATCCAGGCTTTAAATTTAGTAGACATTATGGATACATGATATTAACGATCAACTCTTGTAGTAAATCGTGTTGTTGTGGTTTATTAGTTCCTACACCTTTAGACTTCATATCTATATCGCGTATGATCTTGATCGCATGACTGCAGTGTTTCATAGGGTAGTGCTTTGCTGCCGTAAAATATTCTTGTACAAAAAACGGACTCACACCTATCTGTCTTGCCACCGTTTGTGGATTGCGGTCGGTCATCGCGTGCAATTTTAATAACTGTACAAAAAAGCTGTGCAATTGACCTATGGTAACCACCAGTGGATTGTCCTTAGGATTCTCGGCAAAATAGTTGATAATGCGATTCACCTTTACCGTATCTCGAGATCCCAGCGCCTTGCGCAGTTCAAAGTTGTTGTAATCTTTTGAGATTCCTATATTTTCTTCAATCAGCTGTGGTGTGATCATGGTTCCCGCAGGGACAATAATCATTAATTTATCCAGTTCGTTTTTGATTTTGGCAATCTCAGTTCCCAGAAACTCAATCAGCATCTGTCCAGCTTTGGGCTCAATGTTATAACCATTACTCTTTAAATGACTATTGATCCATGGCAGGACTTTATTTTCATACAACGGTTTGCTTTCAAAGAAAACACCATTCTTTGCCATTTCTTTAAACACCTTTTTGCGCTTGTCAGGCGTTTTGTATTTATAATTAAAGACTAGAATCGTAGTAGGTTGCGGCTGTTTTGCATAAGATTCAAACTTATCCCAGTGACGTGCTAGATCTTGTGCCTCTTTAACGATAATCACCTGATAGTCTGCCATCATCGGGAAACGCTTTGCATTTTCAACCAGCTCGCCCATGTCTATATCACGACCATACAGCACCATCTGGTTAAAGCCTTTTTCGCCTTCGTCCAGTACATTTGCAGCAATGTAATCGCTTATCTCATCAATAAAATAAGGTTCATTACCATATAAAAAGTAAATAGGCGCAAGTTTCCTATTCTTTATATCTTCTATAATTTTTTTGGTATCACTCATAAAGAGCCGTGGTGGTTTTTGTAATATTGCGGTATGACGCCATTACGACTACCGGCAGGAAATTTCAGGGTTAAAAGTACTGAAAAAGGTCGGTTGATTTTTGACCAGATACGTAAAAAATTTGTCCATCTCACACCAGAGGAATGGGTGAGGCAGCATGTGGTGTTTTGGCTGCTTTCGCGAAAGCGTATACCACACAGTCTTATTAATGTAGAAAAACAGCTCAATGTCGCAGGAACAAAGAAGCGATATGACATCCTCGTTTTTAATAAAGATGGTTCTATATATGCGGTGATTGAGTGTAAAGCGCCGCAAATAAAAATAGATCAATCCGTGTTTGACCAGATCGCGCGATACAATCTCGCACTAGAATCTGAGTATTTAATGGTCACTAATGGAATGGAACATTACTTTTGCACCATGGATTATGAGGCGCAACGCTATCAATTTATCCAGGATTTACCAGATTATACATGAAAATAGGAATCGTTATTTTAAACTGGAATGGTCTAGCGCTATTGCAACGCTATTTACCCAGCGTCGTCTTATATAGTAAAGAGCATACCGTTTATGTGGCAGATAATGCCTCAACAGACGCATCGCTATCATGGGTAAAAGAGCAGTATCCATCTGTAAAGATCATAGCGATGGATGAAAATCGCGGTTATGCCGGTGGCTATAATGTTGCCCTACAATCTGTCGATGAAGAGATCATATGTTTATTAAATAATGATATAGAGGTCACTGAGGACTGGCTAGCACCTATCACCACACTTTTTAAGTCTGATGTTACTATTGCAGCAGCACAACCATTGCTGCTGGATGATAAGCGACGCACCTATTTTGAATATGCAGGTGCGGCAGGTGGCTATCTGGATAGACTGGCATATCCTTATTGTAGAGGTCGCATTTTTGACCAGGTAGAAGAGAACCATCAACAGTATAGCGATAGTACAAATCTGGATTGGGCTAGTGGAGCAGCATTATTTGTCAAGAAGAAAGCATTTCTAGAAGTAGGCGCACTGGATGAGGCTTATTTTGCCCATCAAGAAGAGATTGATCTGTGCTGGCGCTTGCGTCATGCCGGTTATAAAATAGCGATCGCCACAGATGCTACCGTATATCATCTAGGTGGTGGAACGCTAGCGGCACTCAATCCACGTAAGACTTTTTACAATTTTAGAAACAGTCTTTATAATATCGTAAAGAACGATCATAGTGCTAACTGGTTGGGCATCTTATTCTTGCGCATGGTACTGGATGGGCTTGCTGGTTTGCAATTTCTCTTTAAGGCAAAACCAGCGCACTTTATGGCAATATTAAAAGCGCACGCATCGTTTTATGGTGGACTAAGAACCATGCTTCAAAAAAGACAAGAAGTAAAACGATATGCTAAGAAAACATCAACTAAGCCTGCGGTATTCTCTATAGTTTATCAGTTTTTTGTTAAAAACCGTTCAAATTATCAATCTGTAAAATAATAATTGATAAATGTCTGTTAAGTATTAACACAAGAATTGTCATTTTCTTATTTTTGAATTCAAATTAAACAATAACAATGAAAAAAATAATCATAGCGATTTTGTGTGCAGGAACACTATTTTCTTGTGCATCAAAAAAAGACCTGGAAGCAGCACTTGCTAAACAGCAATCTACTCAAGAACTTTTAGATACCGCAACCGTTAAACTTAACGCCTGTCTGTCTGATGAGAAAGCTGCACAAGCAAGATTAAGTGCTTTACAGAGCGAAATCCAAAACCTGAGAGAAAGTAATGCGTCCTTACTTAATAATGTAGGTGATCTAGCGACTCTTTCTAAAAAAGATGCAGAGATTTTAGAAACTTCGTTAGAACGTATCAAAGAGAAAGATTTACAAATCCGTTCTTTAAATGATGCGCTTACTAAAAAAGATAGTGTAACAATTGCTTTAGTAACCAGTATTAAGAGCTCACTAGGTAATGTTAATGATGAAGATATTAACGTAAACGTTGAGAAAGGTGTGGTATTTATCTCTATTAGTGATAAACTATTATTCTCTAGCGGTAGTGATCAGATCAATAGTAACGCTTATAATGTATTAGGTAAAGTAGGTACGATACTTAAAGATAAGTCCAACATGGAAGTAATGATTGAAGGTCACACAGACAGTCAACCTATTGCATCTGGAAAGTTTAAGGATAACTGGGATTTGAGTACTGCTCGTGCGGCATCGATTACCCGTTATTTACAAGAGAAAGAACAAATCGATCCTGCTAGAATGACAGCAGCTGGACGTTCTTACTATGTGCCTATTGCCAGTAACGATACTGCAGAAGGTAGAGCAAAGAACCGTAGAACTAGAATCATCATCCTTCCTAAACTAGATCAATTCTTTGATATGATCGAGTCAGGTATGGAACAAGCAAAAATAGATGCTAAAAAGCAGTAAGTATTTTTAAATACTTAGAATTAGAAAAAAACGCTTCAAGAAATTGAAGCGTTTTTTTATGTACCATTTAAAACCTGTCATGCTGAATTTATTTCAGCATCTGCCAGTGATGGAAAAGTAGGTGTGTAACACCTGAATCGTCTAACTACTAAATATCAAAAATTACACTACCTGAAAAATAGCGGCACCATAAATCGCAAAACGCACAAAACGCAATAGACCGATGATAAGCCACCATTTAAAATCATACTTTAACATACCTGCCACCAGACTAGAAATAGAAAATGGCAGTGGAAGTAAAGCACCTACAGCGATAAGAATACCACCCCATTTTCTGGCCATTACTAATTGTTTTGCCATTCTTACCTCAAGGTAATAATGTATACTAGGTATTTTAAGAGCACGACGTCCTAAGAAATAAGCGGTCATTCCGCCTAAATAGGAGAACAGTGCAATTAAAGATAAGTTTAAAATAGGTGTAGCGGTTTTTCCTGCCCATGCAATAAATAACTCTGGCGGAATCAATCCTAGAATAGTTTCAGAAACATAGAAAAAAGCTAAAACCCCATAATCTGGTAATTTCTCTACCGCTAGTTCTAGCATAGAAGGAATATCCATCACCCAGAAGTGAATGGCAGCAAGAATACCTACCACAACAAGTACTGGCGGCATTGATTTTTTAATGCTCTCTACTACAAAAGAATAGAACCCAGTAAGCTTATAATAGCGGTGCGCTCTATTGAATTTAAATTTGCTTTTATGTCTTTTAGCTGTATCTGACACTGTTAATTAAATAAGTCTACAAAAATAATGATTTTAGGCGGTGTTCATTGTTAATATAATGGAAAGAAAAATTTATTAGTTAAACCTAGAAAAATGGGCTGTATAAAGTATTTAAAAGCGCTATTTTTGCAAATCTCAAAATTTAAAGAAAGCCATTGATGACCACTAATCCTGATACTAAAGTAAAGTCGTTGTATGATTACCAGAAACGTGATCTTGCAGAGATTTTTGACCGTATCGATAATAAATCAGACGATTATAACCTTGTATATCAACTGCCTACAGGCGGTGGTAAAACGGTTATTTTCTCAGAAATTGTAAGAAAGTATCTTAAAGAGAAGCAGAAAAAAGTAGTTATTCTCACGCACCGTATCGAGTTATGTAAGCAAACCTCTAAAATGCTTAATGGCTTTAATGTGAAGAATAAAGTGATCAACTCTAAGGTAAAAGAGCTTGATGATCAAAATGAGTATGAATGTTTTGTGGCGATGGTGGAGACATTGAACAATAGATTACAAGATGATAAACTTGAGTTAGAGGATATCGGTCTTGTGATTATTGATGAAGCACACTACAATAGTTTCAGAAAATTATTCAAGTACTTTGAGCACTGTTTTATTTTAGGAGTTACAGCAACACCTTTAAGTTCTAACTTTAAGTTACCTATGAAGGATAACTATAGAGAACTTATCGTAGGAGATAGTATATCATCTCTTGTAAATCAAGGATTCTTAGCACAAGCTGTTACACATACTTATGATGTAGGACTTAGTGGACTTACTATAGGTATGAACGGTGATTATACCGTTAAGTCTAGTGAGAAGCTTTACATCGACTCATCAATGCAAGATAAGCTGCTGCAATCCTATAACGATGTGTGTAAAGGGAAGAAGACCTTAATCTTTAACAACGGTATCCGTACTTCAATAGAGGTAGAAGAGACTTTTAAAAGAGCAGGAATAGAAGTAAGACACTTAGATAATACCAATACTAAAGAAGAGCGTAAAGAGATTCTTAAGTGGTTTAAAAATAAACCAGATGCTGTTCTTACGTCGGTAAGTATCTTAACAACTGGTTTTGATGAGCCTAGTGTAGAGTGTATTATACTTAACAGAGCGACAAAATCATTGACGTTGTATTATCAAATGATCGGTCGTGGTTCTCGTATCCTTAAAGATAAAAAAGAGTTCCATATTGTCGATCTAGGAAATAATGTGGCTCGTTTTGGTTTATGGAATGAGCCTGTGGACTGGCAACAAGTATTCAGATCTCCGGATTTCTATGTAGAGAACATCGTATCTGATGAAGAGATTGAACGCAATTTTGTTTACAGAATACCTGTCGATGTAAAAGCAGAGTTTCCTAACACCACTGATTTTACTTTTGATGTAAAAGGTGCTTATAAACGCATCACTAAAGAAAATCGTAAGTCTAAAGAAGTCTTAGATGAATCTATCGCACAACACGTACAATGGTGTGTGGAGAATAGTGAAGACGTTTTTGATGCACGTATTCTTGCAAAACTACTTAAGGAAGATATTAAAGATAGAATCCGTCGTTACTCTTATTGCATCATCAATAATACAAACAACTATAAGGATTGGTTAGAAGAGGACTACTACCGTAGATTACGCCTTGCAATTCAACAAGAGTTTGCTGGTGTAGATGCTTAATTAGTTAGCTTCCGCGAAAGCGAGATATCAAAAATAACTGCATAAAAAAAAGCAGCTTTCTAATTTAGAAAGCTGCTTTTTTTTATTAAGGTAAGAACTCTATTTTAAAGTAGGTCTGCTTTGGCTGTTTGCAAGTTCCCAAGCAGTTACAAACACGAGTTGAGCTCTTTTTTGATAAAGCTCGTACTCAATTTTATCTGGTGTATCGCCTGCACGGTGATAATCCTCATGTGTACCATTGAAATAGAAAATCACTGGCACATCATTCTTTGCAAAATTATAGTGGTCAGAGCGATAGTAAAAACGGTTAGGATCATCTTTACCATTATAAGTGTAATCTAGATCTAACTTCATGTATTTTTCATTGGCCATTTCAGAAAGATCATGTAAGTCCTGACTTAACATATCACTACCTATTAAGTAGATGTAGTCTGTTTTTGCTTCTCTTTTAGGGTCGATACGACCGATCATGTCTATGTTAAGATTTGCAATCGTATTTTCCATAGCATATACAGGATTCTCAGAATAGTACTTACTACCATAAAGTCCGATCTCTTCACCAGTAACGTGTAAGAATAGGATAGAGCGTTTAGGTCCGTATCCATCTTCTGCTGCTTTCTTAAAAGCTTCGGCAATCTCGATAAGTGCAATCGTACCACTACCATCATCATCTGCACCATTAAATACGACACCATTTTTAGTACCGATATGGTCTAGGTGAGCAGATATTACCAGTACTTCTTCAGGCTTTTCAGTTCCTTTAATGAATCCTAGAACATTTTCTGAGGTAAGGTCTGGTTTGTTGAAGTAACTACCAGGAACCGTTTGAAAATAGCTTCCGTCCAGATTTCCACCAGCGACGCCCATTTTCTCATATAAGGACTGAAGATACTCTACCGCTTTTTTCTGTCCTGGAGATCCTGTGTAGCGACCTTCCATTTCATCACTAGCATAGTAATATAGTTGGTCTCTAAGTTCGTCTAAAGTAATTGTATTAGCATACTTCATAGCGTCTACATCTGCATATGCGTTTGTAGATACCATTTCTTTTTTATCCTTTTCTTCGTTGGATTTTTTCTTGCTAGAACAAGAAGCGATAAGGGCAACAGCGCTTACGGCTAGTATGGTGTGTTTAAAATTCAAGATAATATAGTTTAGTGATGGTTTAATTTAATTGCGTTTAAGAACCTTGTATTCTTCATAACACTCGCTTATAGCGTCTAGTATTTGAAGATCATTTGCGGTATCAATAAAGGATTTAGAGTACTGGCAATTGCGTAAGATAGCATCAATACTTACTTTATCCATTTGAAGTAAGTTCATTAAGGTCTCTCGGTCATACTTACTTTGTAGTAAGTTACGTATCTCATCTTGTTCTTTAATCTGCCTTAATTTGCGCATGGAAGTACCTTTCTTACCAAATACATTATAAAGGAAATCTGCTGGATTAAATATAGAGCCCAATACCTTAGTTACAGCGCCTGGTTCATCATTACCAGCTTCATAAGCTTTAGGTAAACCGCTAATGCTGTAGCGTCTATTATTATAGATAGGAGCTTTGCGCGCATCGATCTCTAAAAATCCTGTAAGCGCCACCACTTTAATATCGATTTCTTCTAATGCGATTCCTTTTTCGGTCATAGAAATAGTGACATCTCCAAATTTGAGCCAGTCTTCTGTTACTTTAACTGTGATGGTCTCAAAGCCTATATATGAGAAGAATAGCGTATCGTTAACACGAGCTGGAATTTTAAAAGCTCCAGATTCTGTAGAGATCGTACCTTTTACTTGATTAAGGTTAACGATATTCACATTGCTGATGATGCTATCATTTTTGGCATTGAGTATTTTACCAAAAACAGACGTGCTTTTAGATGTTTCAGTGCTAGTCGTATTCTCCTGAGCAAGACCTGTGCTTGTAATTAAGAGGATTAATAGTAGGGTAAGTTGTTGTAATGCTTTCATTCTGTGAGCTAAAATAATGTAACGAGTTGGGTTTTAATGAGGTTTATTAATTAATTAACTACCTTAAGTTAAATAAGCAATTAGCTTTTTCAACGCAATACCACGATGACTTATTTCACCTTTCTCGACTAAACTCATTTGAGCAAAGGTTTTTTCATAACCATTAGGCATAAAAATAGGGTCGTACCCAAAACCTTTATCGCCATGATAGGACTTAGTTATTACACCATCACAAACACCTTCAAAAAGCGTCTGGTATCGATCCATGTCTAGTGCAAATACGGTCACAAATCGGGCGCTACGATCTCGTTTGTCTTCTAGGTTTTTGAGTAAAAGTTCCATGTTGTCTTCACTACTTTTATGCTCGCCAGCATATCTGGCACTATAAACACCTGGTTCATTATTAAGAGCAAAGACTTCTAATCCTGTATCATCTGCAAAAACAGGTAGGTCATAACGCTGTCTGATAAATTGAACTTTTTGTGCTGCGTTACCAGAAATAGTTGTTGAAGTCTCGGGAATATCTTCATGCATTCCTATATCATCAAGACTTAATAGTTTGATGTTTTCTGGCATCATGATTTGAACTTCTTTGAGCTTATTATTATTATGAGTAGCAAATATGATTTCCATTTTTAAAGTGTGTTTGAGATGTCGACTAGTAATTGAGTGTCAACTTCATGTTTTATATCTGGTCTGTGTAATTCACATTCCGTGCCGAAAAGCATCTGGATTTTTTTATTTTCTCGTTGTATTAAATCAGCAGTGACATATTCGTCTTTGGTTCCAGATATATGAATGTTTCTGGTGGATAAAGATTTAAATTTCACACCATCTAATTCATTGAATTCGTTAGGGATAGAGCCGCTGTGCATTACTAAAGCTTTAACTGGCGAATTGTAGTGTAATAAGAACCTTGTGGCAATTGAAACACCTTGTGAGTAACCCATGATTACCATTCTTTCATCGCGGTGTAAGCCTTCTTCTTTTAAAACTGCATCTACATAATTAAGGTTGTTTTGCATTTCTTGATCTGTGTCAACTCTAGTAAGCCAGCTAGAACCTACGTGCTTAAAGTTTTTACCTAGATAGTATTTTGAAGGCGCTTGTAAAACAATCACTGCATTTTTTAACGGGTCTAAATCAGTAAAATATCTTTTAAAAAACCTAGCGAGGTATCCCAAGCCGTGAAAACAAATCCATATATTCTCTGTAGTTTCAGTTACAGGATTTAATACCTCGTATGAATTAGTATGTTGATAAGCGATTGTTTTTACCATAGTTTGACGACTGTTCCTTATTTTTGGTAAAGATATGGACAAAGAACAGATACTTGCTAGTTGCAATCAGATATGTAAAAATACACTTATGGAAACTCTTGAGATTGAGTTTGTTGATGTAGGTGAGGATTTTCTAACAGCTCGCATGCCAGTGACATCGAGAGTTCATCAACCAGATGGAGTGTTACACGGTGGTGCTAGCGTCGCTCTAGCAGAGTCTGTAGGTAGTGCGGCGAGTTATATTTTTTTGAATACAAAAGAATTTGTAATACGAGGATTAGAGATAAGTGCAAATCACACCAAATCAAAAAAGGATGGTGATGTATTTGCGACAGCTCGATTCTTGCATAAAGGTCGAACGACACAGCTTTGGGAAATCAGAATAGTGGATGAAGAAGAAAGATTGATATCAATCTGTAAGCTCACCACAATCGCTTTAAAAAAAGACTCTTAAACCTTTTAAATTATACCGCTTGCGCGAAAAGTTATTCCAATATTTAAACTTCCTTCTTGAGCAAGACCTTCCGTTTTTGGCACTTAAAATGGCAGGTTCAGCTGAGGTAAAAGTAGTTGCTCAAAATGATCAAACCTGGCATAAAACAACACCTGACAAAGTGGCTTATGCTGTTTTTTCAAAATTCCAAAGTAATGAAAATCAGGTTTATATTCATGCTGATAAGGTCTTAAACTTTAGGTATGATGTTTCTGCATCAGCACCAGAAATTAAACAGTCGATAATTCCAGAAGATGGTAGAAAAGCTTACTTAGAGCTTTTTGAAAAGGCCATGACACGATTAGAAAAAAAGCAATTAAGTAAAGTAGTACTTTCCAGAAAACAAGAGTTTGCTATTGAGGATTCTGATCTTACTATTTTTGAGAGATTGTTAGATACCTATCCAACCGCAAATGGATATTTTTTCTATCATCCACAGGTAGGTAAATGGATGGGTGCAACTCCAGAATTATTGATGAATGCTCAAAGTGATGGTTTGTATTCAGCACAATCGAGAACTGATGCCATACCGCTTCAGGTTTCTACCATGTCACTTGCAGGTACAGCAGTTGATGATGGTAGTTTAAATCATGTATGGGGCGATAAGGAAAAAGAAGAACAACAATTAGTAACAGACTTTATCATCTCTAAATTTAAGGAGTCTGGTGCAATAGATATCAAACAATCACCAGTAGAAACGGTTCAAGCTGGACATCTAATACACTTACGAACTTTTATACAAGCTCGATCTAGTACAAATCAGATAGAACATCTGTTAGGTGCTTTGCATCCTACACCAGCAGTTTGCGGATTACCTAGAGATGAATCTATGGAGTTTATTGTTAATAACGAAAACTATGATAGAAGTTATTATACAGGCTATTTAGGGATTGTAAACGGTGCTTCACATCATTACTTTGTAAATTTAAGATGTATGCAACTGGTAGATAAAAAGGCCATTATTTATGTAGGTGGTGGCGTTACAGCAAAAAGTGATGCTTTGCTAGAGTATCAAGAGACTAGGGCAAAGTTGCAAACGATGCATCGATTATTATAAAATACTTCTAAATGCTGTTTTAAGTAAAGCACCGCGCATTCTTTGTGGGGCAGTAGTTCTAGATGTTTGTGTTCTAGATTGAGAAATTGTTCTTGTAAATGAGTTCTTAACCTTTGTAGCTGTTGAGCTTACAAATAGTACCGATTCATATATTCCTATAAAGGTGTAGAGGATTACAAATTTGAATATTCTCATAGGTTGGTCAGTTTAAGAGAACTAAAGATGATGATTTTATTTTGAATAGCAAAGCGCAATTTTTTAAAATGACATTTCTATTGTCAAACGGTCTGCATAAACAGTTGAAGTGACTTATAATATTTGAAATAATTGTAATTCATTTAGCAATTCATATTTGAAGATTGTTGAAGCCTGCTTTACCTTTGCTATAATGCTATCAGACATACTTCACGCGCAACAGGTACTACTTCTTTTTAAAAAAAGAGGAGTGCAACATATTGTTATTTCTCCAGGATCTAGAAATGCACCGCTTACCATAGGTTTTACAAACGATTCTTATTTTAAGTGTTATAGTATTGTTGATGAACGGTGTGCATCACACTTTGCAATGGGTATCGCACAACAATTAAAGCAATCTGTAGCAGTAGTTTGTACCAGTGGAAGTGCATTGTTAAATTATTATCCTGCTGTTACTGAGGCTTTTTATAGTGAGATTCCTTTAATAGTCCTTAGTGCAGATCGTCCACCACATAAAATAGATATAGGTGATGGACAAACGATCAGACAGCAACATGTTTATGCTAATCATATTCTTTATGATACACATCTAGAGATGATTAATAGTCTAGATGATCAAGAAGCGATGGCGACTAATGAAAGGCTAATCAATAAAGCAATTAATGTCGCCATAACAAATCATGGACCTGTACATATCAATATACCATTTGAAGAACCGCTCTACAATACGGTAAATGTTCCTCAAGTCGATCCTAAGGTGGTTGATCCTATTATTGAAACTAATGCGAGTATACCATCCTTATTTATAGATAGATGGGAGAAAGCTAATCGTAAGTTGGTCATTTTATCTACTTTAAATCCTGATGTATTTACTCAAGATCAGTTGAACTTATTAACCAGTGATCCAACAGTGTTGGTAATGAGTGAAGTGAGTTCTAACATCAGACATGAGAAAATTATATGGGGAATAGATACCCTAATCGCGCCTATTGAAAATGATGAAGATGCTATTGCGCATTTGCAACCTGATATGGTCGTTACCATAGGTGGAATGATCGTTTCTAAAAAAATCAAACAATACCTGCGCAGGTTTGAGACACAATATCATTACCATATCGGTAATCGTCGTGCATATGATACTTTTTTCAAGTTAGCTGGACACATTAAAACAGCTCCATCACATTGGGTTGATCAATTATCTATAAATGAAACTTCAGATAGTTATAGAGATTACTGGCTGCAGTTTTTTAATAATTATCTAATCAAAAGAACGGATTACCTAGCTGCAATACCATGGAGCGATTTTAGAGCCTTCAATTTGATATTTGATAGTTTGCCTGATGATATCGTTTTGCAATTGGGAAACAGCAGTACAATCAGATATGCGCAGCTTTTCCCTATGAACCCGACGCACACCGTATTCTCTAATCGAGGAACTAGCGGTATAGATGGTTCTACGAGCACAGCCATAGGAGCTGCTGTTGCTCAAGATAAACCTACTGTATGTATCACAGGTGATTTAAGCTTTTTGTACGATAGCAATGCTTTGTGGAATAATTACATTCCAGCAAATTTTAAAATAATTGTTATCAATAATAGTGGTGGCGGAATTTTCCGTATTCTACCTGGTGAAAAAGATAATCACACCTTTGATACTTATTTTGAAACGACTCACCAGTTAGACGCTAGTCATTTATGTAAAATGTATGATATTAATTATCATAGGGTTGATGGAGAAGACGCTTTCGCGAAAGCGTATGAAAAATTCCTGAATGATAATTCAAAACCTCAATTACTAGAAATATTTACACCTAGACTTGAAAATGATACCGTTCTTCTAGACTACTTTAAATTTCTCAAATAGAATTTCATCATATCTTATTAATTCTTACATTTAAAGTCTTAACTAATAAACGTAAAATACAATGAGTAAATTTGATGAAAGAGTAGAGAAGTATACCAAAGCTTACAAAGAAAAAGTAGGTGGTAAACTAGATGAAGAGTTATTGAGAAAAGTAACTAAAGGATTAGGGCCATCAATCTATAACAAAGATGCTGAAACTGTAAGTGCTGAAAAAAGCGAGATGGAACGTGTGGTAACTAACTACTTGAAGAAAAAATTAGGTCTTTCAGGTGATAATTTAATGGAGTCTGTAGAGGCTGTTATTGAAAAGTACGGTAAGAGTGAGCGTGCAAAGTATCGCGCTTGTATCTATTACATGCTTTGTGTACACCACGGAAAAGAATCTGTATACAACTAGAAATTAACTAGTAAACATATAAAATCCCGATGCGTGAGCATCGGGATTTTTTTTATATGCATATTATAAATTCTAATGGCACGGAACCATAAAACTTAAACCATTGTAGACTTGATAGACAGCATTACCTTGATCATCAATTTTTATGAAGAATGAAGTGATACTAAAGATAGGCCCATCATTCTCATTGACATTTTTTAGACTTTTAACTGTTAATTCATCACAATAAGTAATGACGTCCATAAAAATCAGATTATTTCTAATGTATGATAACCTTACTACATTTTTACTTCGACTATATTTTTGAAGTTTGTTTAAATCAAAAGAATTTGCTGTATTAAGGTATAAAGCATCTTCATATGCGTTTAGGCTTAATCCCATTTCTTTTAAATATTCACTTTTGTGTTCATTAAAAGTATGCTTTCTTTCAGGATACATTAATATATATACATCGTTAAACCTAAAATCTTTTATTTCTGGATTAATAATAAAAGTTTCATTATTGTCTGCTGGAAAAGTTTTCTCGAGTACTTTAAGGCAAATGCTATATTTATATTCATCATCATACGCTACTTTCTCCTCACAAGAAGCCAGCCCAATTAAAATGATATATAAAATCCAATATTTCATTTACTTCTCTACCGCTTCAACTTCTTCTAGTGTCACCATATCACCACTGTTCCAAGTTTGGATAGTATAATTCATCACGTCAACGACTTCATCATTTTCTAGACCTAGTGATAGCATGATATTATCATAGGATTGTCCATTGACTTCAATAGGTCCTTTAAGGCCGTATTTTACAGCATGGATACTTTCCGTTCGTTTATCTGTCAGCCAGTTTGATGGATTAAGAGGAGGAAAAGCACCTGGAACACCTTTTCCACTAGTCATATGACAGGTCACACAATTCTCTCTATAAATTTCTCTACCTCTTGCGACACTTGCTTCTAGAGGTGTTTTTTTAATCTCCTTTTTTTCTACAGGAGCGGCTGCCGTAGTTTCGTTTTTAGAATTGCCACAACTGGTTAACACCATAAGAGCAACTAGAGTAATTAAATATTTCATATTATTTTTTTTCGATTTTAAATATTCCTTTTCCTTCGACAGCAATATAAATAAGTCCATCAGGACCTATTTTTACATTGCGCAAGCGACCTATTTTATCGGCAACCTTTTCTCTTTTTGTCACTCGATTACCGTCCATATAAAGCATTTCAAGATATTGAAATTTTAATGATCCCACTAAGAAGTTACCATTCCATTCTTTATAAGCTGGATTATTAATAATAGCAAAACCACTAGGTGCAATGCTGGGTACCCAATAGTAAATAGGTTGTTCCATGCCTTCTTTTTCTGTAATGTCAGTAAATGTCGTGCCGCTATAATTAATACCATAGCTTATGACTGGCCAGCCATAGTTCTTTCCAGATTCTATAATATTAATCTCATCGCCACCTTGTGGTCCATGCTCATGAGCTATAATCTTCCCAGTTACTGGATGAGTCGTCATTCCCTGCGGATTTCTATTTCCATAACTGTAAATAGCAGTTTTAATTCCTATGGTATCAATACTTTTTGCAATCTCTACAAATGGATTATCGTCAGGAATGCTGCCGTCATCATTAATACGGTAAATTTTACCACAGTCTCTATAAATATCTTGCGGATTCACATCACGGTTACCTCGATCACCTATGGAGAAATATAAATGACCTTCGCGATCCCATGTAAATCTGCTACCGAAGTGTTGCCCTTTTTTAGAATTGGGCATCGCTTTATAAAGGACTTCTAGGTCTTCTAACTTATTGTTTTTAAGTACAGCTCTTGCGATAGTGGTATTTCCTCCATCGCCACCACCCATTTTTGAAGCATAAGAGATGTAAATGAAGTTGTTTTTTTCAAATTGTGGATGAACAGTCACGTCTAGTAATCCACCTTGACCACGCAAGTAAACCTCTGGCACACCTTTAATCTCTAAGCTTTTTGAGCCATTGAACTTGTAAAGTCGTCTTTCTTTCTCTGTATAGAGCAAGTCACCATTAGGTAACCAGGTCATTCCCCACGGATTATCAAGATCTTCAACAATAGGTGTAATGCTATAGTTTTTTTGATCGTCAATAAAGGGAATATTATCTACTTGAGGAGCATTGTTAGATATAGTTGATTTTGATATTGTAACTGTTGTAGATTCCACTAGCTCTTTTTCTTGAATTTTCTTTTTACAAGAGCTCAACACAATCAATAACATTATAGTAGTTAAAACTTTCATGATATTTTATTAAGTGTATCTAAATGTAATCAATTGAACAAAAAAGATTCCTATGAGCTTCATAAAAAAACCTTTTTGAGGTATTGTTATACTAATAATTACACTCTATTTTTGTTCTTATTAATATTAATAAGAACAAAAAAATAATTATGAGATATATTTTATTGTTAATCGCATTAGTTTGCATTTGGGGTGGTGGTCAAGGTGTTTATACCGCAAGTCAAAATAAAACACCTTCTATTATTGATGTTAATTCATTAACTGATGGTGAATTACCTGAGAAAGAGTGGCTGCAATTAGAAAATTGTAAAGTTAATTTAACTGAGGCCGTTTATTTTGAAAGTGTTTTTGGTAATGGTCTTGCCGAAGAGTTATTCATTCCATTAAATACTGAAAATGATTCTATAGCGGTCTTTGTATCTGAAAAGTCTCAAAATGTTTTAGACGTATTTAATTTAATTAATACTCAAACTGATCCAGTAAAAACAGATCATTTTATTGAAAAATATAAACATCTCATCTTTAAAGATAGTATAACCTATACTGGATTAGTTAGGTACGGGATAGATCTAGATAATAAACAGTGGAGACACTTGGCCAGTACTTCTCCTAAACTGGTAAAGAAATTTATTATAATTGATAAAAATACGGTCCCAAGTAATAAGTCCTCATATTTTATTTTGAGTCTTGGAGTGTTACTCCTCATTTTTTCAATTAGAAGTTTTTTAAAGAGGAAAGCATCTTAAAAAGTTCTTTTAGGGACATATAAAAAAATCTCTTTTCAATTTGAAAAGAGATTTCACAGTTTATGGTTAGTTATAATTTATATGATAGGCGAGTGAAGGCTAATTCAAACTAAATCCTAAATGATAAATTAATATAGAGTACTATGCTTGATAAGGTGAAATTCCCCAATCGTCAGTAGCATTTCCTGTTCTAGGTGTGATTCTGTTACGTGATAACATCGGGAAATCAGAATCAGAGTCGATAAATCTATTAGTAATACGCATGATAGTAAGTTTATGTGGTTATAATATTAGAGTAGTTAATAGCATGTATTATGCTAATCTGTAACGTCTTTTTGCATTCCAGTTATCGCTGTAAGTTCTGTCTGGACGGAATCTTTTATTCGTTAATTCAGTGATGGTTTTAAAGGTGTCGCTCGCTTTCATAATAGTTGTTTTTTGTTGTTATGCTTATATGACGACACTTTTTTTAAAATGTTACACTACTTTGTAAAACATAGTAGTAAAAAATTTATAAAACATTGTTATTTAGGTGATTGTATTGCTAATTTTTTTAGCATAAAAAGGAAAAGCGATTTCTGTTAAAAGAAATCGCTTTGCTTTGAGTTGGTGGAGTCTAGTTATTCGTTGTATTTACCGTTGTAATAATCCTTAATAGCTCCTTCACTATAAACTACAGTTTGTTTAAGCGATGGATAGTTTTGCAATGCCCAATGTTTGAAGATTTCATATTTGATATCTGATAGTCCAGTTTCACCTTGTGAGGGGAAAGTGCCGTATAATACTTTACCATTAGGATTTTCAATTATCGTCATTATATCTTTAGGCTCTTTACTGTCATCTATTACGATGGATGTTCCGTTAGTCGTGATTTGCCTTTTAATTTCAAAGTAACGCATTCCTTCTTTTGTTCTACGATATGTTGCAAAATCTTTGACTAATTGTTTTGCGTTAGTAGAATCGATTATTATATCTTTTTTAGAATCCCAAAAGTTATAATCATAATTCTTGTACCATAGTTTATCTTCTTCACTAATTCCTTTATAATAATCTTTTTGACCAAACTTAAATTCAGAATAGAGAGGAAGAATAAAATTTTCTTGTTTTTTATAATCAAAAGTCAAGGTCTTACCATCTTCTGTAATTCGTGCTTTCGTTCTGTCAATACTATCTCGAGCCCATTCTACAAATTCTGAATATTCCTTACGAGTAACAGTTTGATTAAAAGCTTTTAACTTCATAGAGTCCTTAGCTTTTAATGTTCTATAAATACTATCAATTATCTTCAAATCATCCTTTGAAGTGATTTTTGCAAAATCAAAACCTTCATCAATACAATATGAAGTAATAACATTTTGTAATTCATAAAGTGAATTTAAATCTTTGAGGCTTATAGAATCCAACACTTTGATTCTATTATTCAATTCACTAATTTGATTTTCAAGAGTAGGTTCTTTTTCTTTTATGGTTGTACAAGAAGTATAAACCACAGCACTAGTTAGTAACAATAACAAGCTTAAATATCTCACGCTAGCGATTTTAGGACTGGAATCTTTGTATAACATGGATATACGTGTCTTAATAGTTTTAATGTTGAAGAACATATTTGCAAACGGAATATCACTTGTTGCAAATCGTTTATTAAGCAATAATTCAGTGTAATGTTGCTTACCTATTTGGTTTGCTACAGCGGCATCTGCGAGGAGTTCATGCGTTAATTTTAATCTGTTTAGAAATAGATAATTAAACGGATTGAACCACAATACAATATTTAAAACCTGAAAGAATAAAAGGTCAAGATGATGATTTTGAACAATATGTACTTGCTCGTGTTCTAAAATAGTGTCTAATTGATGCTCTTCGATTTGTTCACCAATTAAGATTTTACCCAGAAAAGACAGAGCTATATTACTATCACTAATTCGATAGTATTTAATTCCATTCGTTTCACATTCCTTTCCGGCAGATTGAAGTAAGCTGAGTTGATAATAATTTTTTATAAACCAGAGTAACGATATAAAAGCTCCTGCAAAATAAATCCACCACCATGAGAAAGTTACAGTAGGCTCTTCAAGAGTTGGTGCTTGTGGAGTAGGTGATTGGTATTTAGGTTCAGTAGCAGTTTGAAACTTGTTGAAAGTCATTTGAGATACAACATGAGAAGATGGAGCAATGGGAATACCTTCAGGCTCTTGATTTAAAGTCTCTATGTTTATAAAAGGAACAAACCATAATAATACTGGAATAGCTATGAGATACAATCTATTTGTAGTAAAGAAGGTAGTGTTTTTAAGCAATAACTCATAAATAAGTGTTGCAATCGTAAATAGAATGATTGTGGTGGTGATATAATTTTCCATCAGTTCTTATTTATATCCTTAAGTATTTCTTCCAGATCTTTAACGCTAAGATCTTCCTGTTGCATAAAAAACGACACCATATTTTTAAACGAACCTTTAAAATAGTTGCTCGCCATTTTTTGTGCGCTTGCCGCAGTATATGTTTCTTTTGAAACGCTAGGGAAGTAGATGTGACCACGACCTTCTTTACGGTAATCCACAAAGTTCTTGTTCTCTAAGATTCTTATAATGGTAGAAACGGTATTGTACGCTGGCTTTGGTTCAGGCATTTGATCTATAATACTTGCGACATTTGCTTCCTTAAGCTCCCATAAATGGTGCATGATTTCTTCTTCGGCAGTGGTGAGTGTTTTCATGTTCAACTAATTTCTTAGTTCAAATATAAACTAAGTTTTTAGTTTAAACTAAAAACTTAGTTGAAAAATATTTTAGACTAGATGAAACATCACAGGTTTTGCTCTGAAAATCATTATAGATTTATGAAGAAATCAAGATTCTAAATAGAGTAGTACTCGTAAAGTCATAACCGGTGAGGTTTGACTTGATTCAATAAAGAATGATTTTTCTTTCCCTGAAAAAGGAAAATGAGATTTTAAATTACACTTGCGGCTAAACTCCAAAGGTTTAGTATTTAAACTAAAGCATGGATTTTAAAATGTGTCATATTTATAAAGTTTGAAGAGTTTTTTAAGCGAAACCGTTGGGGTTTAATCGTCATGAATCAAAATCATTAATACTAAAACCTCACAGGTTTCAGTCATTAAAATCAGTATAGATTTATTAAGAAATCAATATATTACATAAAATATTGCTCATAAAATCAATACCTGTGAGGTTTGGCTTTTTAAAACTAGGAGACCTCAATCTGCTCCCAAAGCTTTTCACTCGATAAGCGATAGGTTCCTACAAAATCCCAATTACATTCTTTTGGTGCAATGACAGATAGGAAATGCCTGCCGTCTTTACCTAAATATAGGTGGTAGATTTCGCCTACAATAGGTTCAAAAGAGAATTTTGCTCCATATACCAATTGGTTATCCTTAAATTTTTTAACTATGGCATCATACTCTGCTTTGAGTTGTTCAAATTTGGATTTGATTTCATGGTTGACCTTATTAATATTGGTTTGCTTCCATGATGTGATATCAGGTGTTGTTATTTTAGGAGCTGCAACGCCACTGGAATAGGGAAGAAGTGCGGCATTATAAGTGCCAGTTTCTTCATCATACACAACATAATCTGGTTTTTTTTCCTCGCTCATGCTACAAATTTACGATACGGCCACTTGTTTTGTGTAAGATTAACATGAATTTCTTAAACAAGAAATCGAGACAGATGCGCCTATCCCGATTTTAATAACTCATCAATCCCCTACAATTGCTGAATCATTTTACTAAATTATTGATTATTAGGTGTAAAATACGTGGTAAAATCATATTATGTCATTCTCATTCTATGAAACCTTAGTTTGACTTGATGAAATACGCTTTCGCGAAAGCGTAACAATTATGCCCTAACTGCTACTAATTAAATATGACAAACGAAATACACTTTAAAGATTTTGAACCACAAGTAATTAAAAAAAGCTTTTGGTCGGGAAATGACTATGAATCAACAGAAGCGGTTCTAGAGCGCGTTAATGAATGGATCCGTAAAAATTACAATTTTAAAATCATTAATGTAGAAACCTTATTAGTTCCCACAATGAGCTACACAAAAAAGAAAACAAACACCAAAAAATTGAATATGGGCGGCGGCTATGTTTATATGATTGAGGTGGTGAGAGTATGGTATCAATAGGATAGGACTTATATTTGTAATCTAAAATTATATATATGTCCATCAACTGGAAAACTGCCATAGAATTTGAAGATATCACCTATAAAAAAAGTAACGGTATTGCCCGTATAGCTTTTAATAGACCAGAGGTGCGCAACGCTTTTAGACCTAAAACAGTTGCCGAATTGATTAAAGCATTTTATGATGCACAAGAAGATCTATCTATAGGAGTGGTTATTTTAACCGGTGAAGGACCGTCTAAAAAAGATGGTGGATGGGCTTTTTGTAGTGGTGGCGATCAAAATGCTCGTGGTCATGATGGTTATAAGGATGATTCTGGTACTGGTAGATTAAATATTCTAGAAGTACAACGCATGATCCGTTTTATGCCTAAGGTGGTGATATGTGCCGTACCTGGATGGGCTGTAGGTGGTGGACACAGTCTACATGTAGTTTGTGATATGACCATCGCTAGTAAAGAGCATGGTGTTTTCAAACAAACAGATACCGACGTGGCTAGTGTAGATGCTGGTTATGGAAGTGCCTATCTAGCAAAGATGGTAGGACAGAAAAAAGCACGTGAGATTTTCTTTTTAGGAAGAACCTATAGCGCTCAAGAGGCTATGGACATGGGAATGGTTAATGCTGTAGTACCGCATGAAGAGCTGGATCAAACAGCCTATGATTGGGGACAAGAAATACTTAAAAAATCTCCTATAGCAATTAAAATGGCAAAATTTGCTATGAATGCAACAGATGATGGTATGGTAGGGCAGCAGGTATTTGCAGGTGAAATGACACGTCTTATTTACATGACTGATGAAGCTCGAGAAGGTCGTGAGGCTTTCCTAGAAAAACGTGAACCTAATTGGGGAACAGATCGATACATTCCATAATGATCGGAATATGATGTAAATCTGTTTTAATCGTAATATTTTAAAAATAATAGGTCATCTTTATTATACAAGCTGACCTATTTTTATTTGATATATGAGTGTATGATTTTTTAAACAATAGATTATTTAGTCATTTATTGATTTAAGATTATCAAACCACGTATTGTGTAAGCATAAACTAACACTCTGTTTTTAATTAAATTAGCAGTTGATATCTAGCAATATATCTCCTACAAGAATTCTGTTATGACAAATCATCAAGAGACAATCAAGCAATTGATTGAACAAATAGGAATACTCTCTAGAAAGCAAGAGGCTTTTAAGTATGAGATATTTGAGTTAAAAAATAAACTAGATCAATTACAATCTTCTATTGATGCATCTGATAATGTTGAAAAAGCAACATTAGATCAAACCGATTATGTGGTTAAAAGTGAACCTATTGTGACTGGACATAGGGAATGGATAGATTCCAATGTCCATGATGAAGCGACAATAGCACAACCAAGTTTTCAACATCAGAAAAATCAAAATAGTAAAGTAACTCATAATACTTCTCAAAAGTCTAAGAAGCTTTCACCATTTAGAAAATCTAATCTTGAAAAGTTTATAGGAGAAAACTTATTGAACAAAATAGGAATTCTAATATTAGTGATAGGGATAGGGATAGGAGCAAAATATTCAATTGAGAATGAATTAATAAGTCCTTTAACGCGTATTGTATTAGGTTATTTATCTGCTATCGGCTTATTAGGATTTGGGATTAAGTTAAAGAAGAAATACGAGTCTTACAGCGCAGTACTGGTAAGTGGCGCGATTGTTATTCTTTACTTTATTACCTTTTTTGCTTATAGTTTTTATGAACTAATACCGCAGACGTTAGCATTTGCTATGATGGTTTTATTTACGGTATTTACTATAGTGGCATCTTTAAATTATAACCGCCAGATTATAGCACATCTAGGTTTAGTAGGTGCCTATGCAGTTCCATTTTTATTAAGTAATGATTCTGGTAGAGTAGAAGTCTTGTTCAGCTATATCGCTATTATTAATATTGGGATTTTAATAATTGCCTTTAAAAAGTATTGGAAACCATTATATTATTCGGCTTTTGGATTGACATGGTTAATTTATCTATCATGGTTTGTGATGGACTATAGCAATGATTCTTACTTTATCCTTGCTTTAAGTTTCTTACTACTTTTTTATCTCACTTTTTATTTGACTTTCTTAGCTTATAAATTGGTCAAGAAAGAAGGTTTTGCAGCTACTGATATCGTAATGCTTTTAATGAATTCGTTCATATTTTATGGATTAGGTTATGCAATTCTTAATGATAACGCAATTGGCGAGGACTATCTAGGACTATTTACCTTAGGAAATGCTGTGATCCATTTTATAGTAGCTACTATCATTTATAAAAAGCAATTGAGTGATAAGAAGTTATTCTATCTAGCAACAGCACTAGTACTAGCATTTATATCCATTGCTATACCAGTACAACTAGATGGTAATTGGGTTACTTTATTATGGACAGCTCAAGCTACATTATTGTTTTGGCTGGGTACATCAAAAAAGATTTCTATTTATGAAAAGCTATCTTACCCATTGATAGCACTTGCTTTCATAAGTTTGATTCATGACTGGTCGTATAATTATGATAGCTATTACCATCTAGAGGATAACTTAATAACACCATTGTTAAATACTAGTTTTCTAACTTCTATTCTATTTACAACTGCAATCGGTTTTATAGTATTCTTACAAAGTAAGGGTGATTTCCTATCGTCATTAAAAGAAGGTAGCACTTGGTTAAAGATAGTGTCATATGCTGTTCCTATATTGTTTGTATTCAGTTTGTACTATTCTTTTAGGTTGGAAATAGAAGCTTATTGGAATCAGTTGTTTTCATTGTCAGAACTACAGAATAAATCTATCAGTGATTATGTAGTTACCGTTAATGATTATAGTTTAAGGGATTTTAAAATAGTTTGGGTTATTAACTATACGCTACTATTTTTAGGTGTCATTGGGTATTTAAACTACAAAAAGATTAAAAACATAGTCCTAGAAAATTCAATCTTGATACTGACAATTATAAGTGTCGTTGTATTTCTAACACAAGGATTATACGCATTAAGTGAACTAAGAGATGCTTATATAGAACCGTCCATCTACTATAATAGAGGTTCGTTTTATCTAATAATACGCTATATATCTTTTGCGTTTCTAGGTTTTTCAATGCTATCCTTATATCGTTACATTAAAAAAGATGATATTCATAAAGGCTTCAAGATTGCTTATGATGTTATTTTACACATAACAATAGTTTGGGTGGTGAGTAGTGAGTTGATTCATTGGTTAGATCTGGCAGGTGCACGAGATTCTTATAAATTAGGATTAAGTATTCTATGGGGTGTTTATTCTTTCCTTTTAATAGGTTTCGGTATTTTAAAGAATAAACCATATTTGAGAATAGGAGGAATGGCACTATTTGCAATTACCTTAATTAAGTTATTCTTTTATGATATAGCGCATTTAAATACTATATCTAAAACGATTGTATTCGTTTCTCTAGGGATACTATTGCTAATTATCTCGTTCTTATACAATAAGAATAAGAATAAAATTAACTATACCAGCGATACAAATTCCATGAAATCTATTGAAGAAACAAAGGAATTCATTGATGAATTTGACAACCAAAACGATATTTAAAATGTTTCATATAAAAATTAAATTGTGCGTTAGCTTTATACTACTGATAAGTTGGTGTGCTACTGCTCAAATACCAAACTATAGTTATGAACGCTCTCTTAAAGGTATAAGTGATGATTGGCATAGCGTTACCATACCAGATAATGTTTTTGGTAAATTACAACCATCATTTCAAGATATACGCATTTATGGTATTAATGAAAAGATGGATACAATTGAGGTTCCTTATTATTTAAAGGTTAATAAAGATCATCTAGTTATAAAAGAACATAGTTGTCAGATCATCAACTCCTCTAAAACAGATGACGGGTATTTTTACACTATTAAGCTAAATCAACAATCAGATATAAGTGACATTAAACTTCTATTTGCAGACGCAAACTTTGACTGGAAAGTAAATTTAGAAGGTAGTCACGACCAGAAGCAATGGTTTAATATTCTAGAAAACTATAGAATTTTAGATATAGATAATACATCTACAAATTATAGTTATACCAACTTAAAGTTTCCAACCGCTAACTACCTGTACTATCGTATCGCAGTTAAGAGTGATAAGCAACCTACCTTAACGTCTGTCCATATATTTATGCAAAAACTGACAGATGGTATTTTAATAGATTATAAAGTAAAAGAAATAAAGACTTCACAAGACAAAAAAATGAAGTCCAGCGAGGTCGAATTTGAATTAGTAAATCCGGTACCGGTAAGTTCTATGAAGATAAATGTAAATGGTAGCAATGATTATTTTAGACCTATCAGTATGCGATATTTATTAGATAGTGTAAAAACGGAGAAAGGATATCTCTATAATTATACAACATTTAAAAGAGGAACATTAACATCTTTAGAAGATAATGAATTTGAGTTTAATAGCACGATGGCTAAGAAATTTAAAATGGTGATTTCTAACGGTGATAATCAACCATTGGATATCAAATCTGTTGAGGTAAAAGGATTCAAATATGAGTTGATTGCGAGATTTACAGAGTCTGCAGACTATAAACTTGTTTATGGAAATAAATCAGTTCATAAACCACAATATGATATTATTAATTTTAAAAACAATGTGCCAGTAAATATTAAAGCACTCACCGTAGGTAATGAGAATCTGGTATCAAAGAAGAATCTTCAAAGCAAGACTTCATTATTTGATAATGAATTATGGCTTTGGTCCATCATGGGAATCGTTATTTTAATATTAGGCGGTTTTACTTATAAAATGTTGGGAAACACTGTTAAGGATTAATTCCTTTTAGGAACCGCTTTCGCGAAAGCAAACCTTAAAGAACAGCGCAGCTTTCAATAACTTCTTCAATAGTTAATTGTAAATGCTTAGGCAGCATATTATCCTTAGGAAGTACAGATAATTGACGGTCCTCATTACTATTAAATACCTGTTTTAATAATGGATGTGGATAGCCTAAAGCCTGACATATCTCGCGTATCAAATCAATATGATGTATTAAATCCATACTGCCTAAATGAAAAACACCACGACGTCGCTTATTAATCAAATAGTGAATTTGCTGTGTTAATTTATTAATATGAGTAGCGTTAATAACTACATTTGGAAACACTTCAATAGCTTCCTTTTGTTCTAACTGTTGTTTCAAATCATCTACTCGTGGTGTGTTATTACCAAAAATCATAGGGATTCTACAAATCACATATTTAGATGGATGCAACCTCAATAAGGCGTTCTCTATTTTTATTTTAAATCTACCATAAACACTCTCAGAGAATGTTTTATCATACTCATAACTAGGGAAATTTGTAAAACGATCAAATACATTTGCGCTAGACATAAATATAATTCTAGAATCGTTTTTAAGAACCCAATCTATAAGCCTCATGTGCAAATGTACCTGCGAGTTAACATTACCACGCACTGCACTAACTATAAATTTAGGCTTTAGAGAATCTAAAAGACCATGAATATCTTCTAGTTCCATATCCAGCTGGTGGAAATGTTGATTCTTATCAAAGTCTTTGTGATCTGTTTTATAAGTAGCATGGACATCATAATAGGGTGCAAGCTCTTTGTAGAGTGCATTACCTATAAAGCCACTACCTCCTAAAATAAGAATACGATTCAATTAATTACTTTTTATAAAATGGTAATTTAATAACGGTAGCAGGTACTAATTTCTTGCGTATTTGGATGTGGATTTTGCTTCCAGGTGTCGCAAATATCGGTGGTACATATCCCATACCTATACCTATTCCCATTGATGGAGACATGGTACCACTGGTTACAATCCCTAGGTCTTGTTGGTTACTATCTTTAATTTCATAACCACCACGAGGTATAGCACGCTCATCCATTTCAAAAGCGATTAACTTCCTGTCAACTCCTTTCTCTTTATGTTCTAGAAGTTGCTCGTGATTCACAAACTCTTTTGTAAACTTAGTTACCCAACCTAGACCAGCCTCATATGGTGATGTTGTATCATCGATATCATTACCATATAAACAATAACCCATTTCTAGTCGCAGTGTATCACGAGCAGCAAGACCGATAGGTTTAATTCCAAAGTCTGCACCTGCTTCAAATGCTTTGTTCCAGATTTGTTCTACTTCACTGTTCTTACAATAAATTTCAAAACCACCAGAACCGGTATAGCCAGTAGCACTTATTATGACATTCTCTATACCAGCAAATTCTGCCACTTCAAAATGATAAAATTTTATAGCGCTTAAGTCTACAGGTGTTAAGGACTGCATGGCCTCAACTGCTTTAGGACCTTGTATAGCAAGTAAAGAGTAATCGTCAGATAGATTTCTCATATCAGCTCCCATGGTATTATGATTTGTGATATGAGCCCAATCTTTATCTATGTTAGACGCATTAACAACTAGTAAATATTGATCTTCTTTGATTTTATATACAATCATGTCGTCAACGATACCACCAGTCTCGTTAGGTAAATATGCATATTGTGCTCTACCTACAGTAAGTTTGGACGCGTCATTTGAAGATACTTTCTGAACTAAATTATAAGCTTCAGGACCAGATATCAAAAATTCGCCCATGTGAGAAACATCAAATACACCTACATTATCACGTACGGTCTGGTGTTCAATATTAACTCCTTCATATTGTACAGGCATATTAAAACCTGCAAAAGGAACCATTTTTGCGCCTAGCGCTTCGTGTATTGCTGTAAGTGCTGTATTTTTCATGAGGTGTTTTTTTCAGTGCAGCAAATGTATGGATTAAACCTTTTAATTTTAAAAAACATAGTCATAGAAAAATGTGAAATACTACCATAAGCATTAAAAGAATAGACACTCATTTGTTAAATTGCAAGCTGTTAAAACAAATACATTGAAAATACTAAGCGCACAACAGCTAGCAGAAGCTGATCAGTCTACCATAGATAAGAACCAGATCTCGAGCAATGATTTAATGGGGCATATCGCAAAACTTATATTTGATAAGATTCACCAGCGATTGCAGGGATCACCTGTACCTATTAAAATATTTTGTGGCATAGGAAAAAATGGTGGTGATGGACTAGCTCTTGCGAGACAAATGATTCAACATGGTTATCATGTCACGACTTATGTGACCAATTGCAGTAAAAAGCGTGCGCCAGAATTTTTATATCATTATGATAAAATAAAAGAGGTTACTAAAGACTGGCCTATTTTACTTTCTTGTAAGGAAGATTTTCCTGATTTGCATCCTCAGGATATAATTATAGATGCCATATTTGGAACAGGAATTAATAGACCTATCGATGGCTGGATGGCAGATCTAGTACATTATCTTAATAAAACGCCTGCCTTTAAACTTGCGATAGATATGCCTAGTGGCTTGTATGCAAACACACCACAAGATATAGCCACACCTATAATACAGGCACAGCACACGTTCTCATTTGAGACACCTAAACTTAGTTTTTTCTTATCACAGACAGGTAAATTTACAGGTACTTTTGAGGTTGTTCAAATAGGACTTGATCCAGAGTACATGATGAAAGTAGAACCGCTGGCACAAATCATTACACCAGATGCTGCAAAAAGCATGTATAAGCCACGCGAGAAATTTAGTCATAAGGGCGATTATGGGCATGTGCTCACAATGGCTGGTAGTAAAGGAAAAGTAGGCGCTGCAGTGCTTTCCAATAGTGCAGCATTGAACATGGGAGCTGGAAAAGTGACCGCATATATTCCTGCACATGCAAATGTCATTTTACAAAGTAGCTTACCAGAAATCATGACCATATCTAGTTTAGGTGAAGATTTCATTACTGATTTTGAGCATGATATAAAAGACATCACTTTATGTGTAGGTCCTGGATTAGGTACTGGTGATGATGTGAGTTCCGCTTTCGCGAAAGCGTTATCACAACAGTCTCTACCAGTAGTTATCGATGCAGACGGGTTAAACATTCTATCTGATAACTCGGTTTATTGGAAATTAATTCCCAAAAACTCCATTTTAACACCACATGATGGTGAGTTAGAAAATCTGATAGGGCAGTGGAAGGATGATTATGATCGTCTAGAGAAAGCTAAAAAGCTATCAATAGATAAAGACGTTATTATTGTTCTTAAAGGAGCACACACTATAGTCGTATCTGGTAAGAATCTTTATATTAATGATACAGGTAATCCTGGAATGGCAACAGCAGGTAGTGGAGATGTTCTATCTGGTATAATAGCTGGCTTACTGGCTCAAAAATACGATGCACTTACGGCAGCAGTATTTGGAGTCTTTTTGCATGGTAGAGCTGGAGATATAGCTAGTCAAACCTATGCGCACGAAGGGTTAAAGGCAAGTATTATATCAAATTTTGTAGGTGCTGCAATACTAGATTTATTTAGACCAGAACCTCAACAACCGCAGCAACAATAAGAATCCTGTCTCGTTTAACTTTACTTTACTTATAATTGCATATCCATAAACAGCCCTATTAAATGGAACATCTTATATCGTCTAAGTTATTAACTCTAGAACAGTTATATAATATAGTAGAACAACCAGTAAAATTAACCTTATCGATTGATGCTAAGGAACGTATTGATAAGTGCAGAAGTTATTTAGACGATCGTTTCAGTGGTGAAGATGCTGCTGCTACTTATGGTATTAATACAGGTTTTGGATCTTTATGTAATACGCACATAGGTCCTGGTGAGCTACAGCAATTACAGCATAATCTTTTGATGTCACACGCTTGTGGAACCGGTGATGAGGTTGCACAAGAAATCGTGCGAATGATGCTGTTTCTAAAAATTCAAAGTTTAAGTTATGGACATAGTGGAATTAGTAGAGCTGTAGTAGAACGTTTAATTGCATTTTTTAATAATGAGATTTATCCTGTGATATACGAGCAAGGATCGCTAGGTGCAAGTGGTGATCTTGCGCCTCTAGCACATCTTGCCTTACCTTTAATAGGCAAAGGAGAAGTTTACTTTAAAGGAGAAAAAATTAATGCGGCTGTATTGAATGAAAAAATGGGATGGGAACCATTAAAGCTGCAATCTAAAGAAGGACTTGCACTGATTAACGGTACACAATTTATGTTAGCTTTTGCAGCGCATACATTAATCCAATCTCATAAATTATGGTATTGGGCTCATGTCACTGGTGCTATGTCTGTTGATGCTTTTGATTGTAACCTATCTCCTTTTGATAAACGCATTCATCTTATAAGACCACATGCAGGACAATTGCGTAGTTCAGATTTGATACTTTCTTTATTAGAAGATAGTCAAATTGCGGTAGGCGAGAAGGTTAATGTTCAAGATCCATATAGCTTTAGATGTATACCGCAGGTGCATGGAGCAACATGGGATACCTTACAATTTGTAAAACGAACTGTGTTAACTGAGGTGAATTCTGTGACGGATAATCCTAATATTTTTCCAGAATCAGAAGCGATTATTTCAGGCGGAAATTTTCATGGACAACCGTTAGCACTAGCTTTAGATTATCTGGGTATCGCCATGGCCGAAATTGCTAGCATTAGTGAGCGCAGAACCTTTCAGTTAATGAGTGGCACTAGAGGCTTACCTGCATTTTTAGTAAATAATCCTGGATTAAATAGTGGTATGATGATTTTACAATATACTGCTGCAAGTATCGTAAGCCAGAATAAACAATATGCTACACCAGCAAGTGTTGATAGTATAGTATCTTCAAACGGGCAAGAAGATCATGTAAGTATGGGAGCTAATGCCGCAACTAAAGCAAACCGCATTATTAAAAATGTTCAATCTGTTCTTGCAATCGAATTATTAGCCGCTGCACAAGGTATTGAGGAACGTCACCCTAAAAAAACGTCTGCCTTTTTAGAACATCTTAAATCTAGTTTAAGAGTGAGTGTTTCAACTTTGGATACTGATCGCGTCTTGCACGATGATATAGTAAAAGCTAAACAGATGATGGAGCATACTAAACTTGATGCTGATGTTATTTTTAATTAAGGGATAATCCAGTATTGATATCAATTACTCTCTGAGAAACTTCTTTGTTAGACCACACTATTGCTTCTTCAACATCTTGAAAAGCTAATAGTTTACCAGGTTTAAAAAATTTACTTTCTAAACTAGCGGTACTACTACCTTGAAGTCTTTTTTCTACGATAGCAATACCGCACAAATTTTTAAATTTTGAATTATTAGTGTGAACTAATGGGTCAATGCTATAATCATTTTCCCTTAAACTGATATAAAAAAGTGGAAAGTCTAGACCGTAGTGTTCTATAGCTACTTGCACGAGTTCTTGATTTTTAGACATGTCAAAGTGAATCCCTTCTTTAATTTTACCTATAATAACTTCAGGATAAAATTGAAATTCACCAAACTGTAAATCAACTGTTTTCATAATTCTACTTTTAAAAAGCGTGCAAAACTACGTGTTTTTTATTATGCGCGCATAATAAAAATGTAATAAATTGATTAATTAATCCTTAATAGAAACAAAAAATTATGACTCAAACGTTGTAGTTCTATATCAATATTATACCATTTGTCTTTATTCGATTAAAAGCAATAACAGCTATCATGTAGAAATATCAAAATATGAATTTAGACGTTTCTATATGTTGATGATAAGTATGTTTTAGTTAAGTAAGTTTATTTTTTCGGTTTCAAGTCTTTTTAAAGCGATCTGATGATTAGCCCATAAAATGGCTTCTGTGACACTTAAGAATTTACAGAATTTACCAGGCTTAAAAAATATACTTTCTAGTTGTACCGTGCTTTTATTCATTAGATTTCTTTCTACAACCGCGATACTACAGAAATTTTCATATTTTGAATTATATCTATGGATCATTGGATCTAGACTGTAGTTTTTATCTCTTATGCAGATAAAAGAGAAAGGTTTTAAAGTACCGTAAAACTTATCGATTAGATTATTAAATACTTTGTTTTTATAAACATCATAGTGAATCCCTTCATTCATTTTACCTATGATTATTTGAGAATGAAGTTCAAATACCCCAAAATTTAAATCAACTCTTTTCATATTGTGATTTTTATTAATCTAAAGATATGTAGGTAGAAGAATTTCTATAAAAGCGTTGTATCACATATTTAGTAATTCGATGAAATGACTTTATTAACTGATTAATAGTAGTTTACTAATAATTGATAGTTTTAATCCTCTAAAAGTCACCATTATTTAAAACCATAAAAAAACGTCTTAGTGATGACTAAGACGTTTTTTACATTGAAATTTAATAATTATTCAGATTCTATAGAATTATCTGTTGTAGATTCAGAAGTGGTTTCTGGTTTATCTGACTTTTTAGGTTTTTCTATTTTAATTTTGAGCTCATTAGACTTTTTATCTAAGTCCATAAATATAGAATCACCTTCTTGCAATTCACTATTTACAATAGCCTCTGCAAGGGCATCTTCAATATATTTTTGAATTGCTCGGTTAAGAGGTCTTGCTCCATATTGTTTATCAAAACCTTTATCTGCGATATAATCTTTTGCAGACTCACTTAAGGTTAAGTTATAACCTAAACCTTTAATACGATCGAATAGCTTTACTAATTCGATATCAATTATCTTGTGTATATCGTCTCTCTCTAATGCATTGAATACAATTACATCATCAATCCTATTTAAGAACTCAGGTGCAAATGTCTTCTTCAAAGCGCTTTCAATAACGCCACGTGCGTTATCGTCCTCAGCACTTTTGCGAGCAGCGGTACCAAATCCAACACCAGATCCAAAATCCTTTAATTTACGCGCACCTACATTAGAAGTCATGATGATAATCGTGTTTCTAAAGTCAATCTTGCGTCCTAAACTGTCTGTAAGATATCCGTCATCTAACACTTGAAGTAACATGTTGAATACATCTGGATGTGCTTTTTCAATCTCATCTAGAAGTATAACCGCATAAGGTTTACGCCTTACTTTCTCTGTAAGTTGTCCACCTTCTTCATATCCAACGTATCCAGGAGGAGCACCTATAAGTCTAGATATCGCAAATTTCTCCATGTATTCACTCATGTCAATACGTATCAATGAGTTTGAAGAATCAAATAATTCACTTGCAATCACTTTTGCAAGTTGTGTTTTACCTACACCAGTCTGTCCTAAAAATATAAAAGAACCGATTGGTTTATTAGGATCCTTTAATCCAGCACGGTTACGCTGTATCGCTTTAACAACCTGTTTTACCGCTTTATCCTGTCCAATTACTCTATTTTTAATAGAATCTCCTAGATTGAATAGTTTTTTCATCTCCTTAGTAGCAATACGATTCACTGGTATACCGGTCATCATACTTACTACTTCAGCTACATTTTCTTCGGTAACAGTATCTTTATGAAGTTTTGATGTTTCTTCCCAAGTTTCTTGAGCCTCAGTAAGAGCTTTTTCTAATTTTTTCTCATCATCACGCAGCTTTGCAGCTTGTTCATATTTCTGTTTTTTAACTACCGCAGTCTTCTCTTCTTTTACTTCCTCTAGTTGTTTTTCAAGATCTAGAATTTGTTGCGGTACTTCTATATTTGTAATATGGATACGAGAACCAGCTTCATCAAGTGCGTCGATAGCCTTGTCTGGAAGAAAACGATCGGTCATATATCTATTTGTAAGCTTCACACAAGCTTCAATAGCACCATCGGTATACGACACATTATGGTGTTCTTCATATTTCTCTTTTATATTATTAAGTATAGTAATCGTTTCCTCTACGCTTGTAGGTTCTACCATCACTTTTTGAAAACGTCTTTCTAAAGCGCCATCTTTTTCAATACTATTACGATATTCGTCTAGAGTAGTTGCTCCTATACATTGAATTTCGCCTCGAGCTAGTGCAGGCTTAAACATATTACTAGCATCTAGTGATCCAGCAGCACCACCAGCACCTACGATTGTATGAATTTCATCTATGAAAAGAATGATATCCTTATTCTTTTCTAATTCATTCATGACAGCTTTCATGCGCTCTTCAAACTGACCTCTGTATTTAGTTCCGGCAACCAGACTAGCTAGATCTAATGTTATTACCCTTTTATCATAAAGTATACGAGATACCTTACGCTCTACAATACGTAATGCTAGACCTTCTGCAATAGCACTTTTACCTACACCTGCTTCTCCTATTAGAAGTGGATTATTCTTTTTGCGACGACTTAAGATTTGAGAAACACGTTGTATTTCTTCCACACGTCCAACAACAGGATCTAGTTTACCGTCCTCGGCAGCTTTGGTTAAATCGCGTCCAAAATTGTCTAAAACAGGCGTTTTACTTTTCTTACCACCTTTAGTGGAGCCGCTTTGAGAGAATAAGTTTTCTTTTTCTTCTCCCGGATTATCATCATTAGAATCATTGTCATCACTAAATGCTCCTTCTATAGGTTCTTCAGTATATCCGTCTTCTTGTGATAATAGAGTTTTAAACTCTTCTTTAACACTGTCATAATCAACTTTAAGTTTATTAAGTAGTTTAGTTGTCGGATCATTCTCATTGCGCAAGATGCACAATAATAAATGAGCCGTGTTAATTGATGAGCTTTGAAATAATTTAGCTTCCAGAAACGTCGTTTTGAGAGCGCGTTCTGCTTGCCTTGTTAAATGTAAATTCTTTTTTTCATTTGCTGCTATGTGGGTATTAGGATTTGCTGGGCTCAGTATCTCAACCTTACGACGCAAATGATCTAAATCTACTGTTAAGTTATTCAATATATCGATGGCTTTGCCATCTCCATCTCTTAATAGACCTAGCATTAAATGTTCTGTTCCTATAAAATCGTGTCCTAACCTAAGCGCTTCTTCTTTGCTGTAGGCAATCACGTCCTTGACTCTTGGTGAAAAATTATCGTCCATATTGCTACTTTGAGTTAAATGTAATGAATTCTCTTAGTTCAATATGTATACCATTTTGTTAAATGATGATTTTAAAGAACACGCTTTCGCGAAAGCGTAGGACAAAACCCTTTAAAACACCGCAATAACCCAATTGTTAAACTTATCCACATTTAAGTTATTAGTATGTTAATAAAAAGAGTGGTTATGATGGTGTAAAGCCTTATTAAGACTAGGTTTTTCATTAAATTGCTTGCTTATTAAAAAAGTATTAATTAAACGTTTTTTAAATGGCAGATGGAGAAAAGTTAATCCCGATTAACATCGAGGATGAGATGAAATCAGCATACATCGATTACTCGATGTCAGTCATAGTGTCACGAGCACTGCCAGATGTGCGAGATGGATTAAAACCAGTACACAGGCGTGTTCTTTACGGTATGTATGAGCTAGGTGTATTGTCTAATAGAGGATATAAAAAGAGTGCGAGAATAGTAGGTGAAGTATTAGGTAAGTATCACCCACATGGTGATACGTCTGTTTACGACACTATGGTGCGTATGGCGCAAGATTGGTCACTACGATATATGCTTGTTGATGGTCAAGGTAACTTTGGTAGTGTTGATGGTGATCCACCAGCAGCTATGCGTTATACTGAGGCTAGAATGAGAAAAATATCTGAAGAAATCCTTGCAGATATAGATAAAGAAACTGTAGATACACAGCTCAATTTTGATGATACATTAAATGAGCCTACTGTAATGCCTACTAGAATTCCTAACTTATTAGTTAATGGAGCTTCTGGTATCGCTGTAGGTATGGCTACTAACATGCCGCCACACAACCTTACAGAAGTTATTGATGGAACTATTGCTTACATAGACAATAATGACATTGAGATCGATGAATTAATGACGCATGTAAAAGCTCCAGATTTTCCTACTGGTGGTATTATATATGGTTATGATGGTGTTAAGGATGCTATGCATACAGGACGAGGACGTATTAAAATACGTGGTCGTGTGAGACTAGAAGAAGTAAAAGGTCGAGAATGTATCATCGTTGATGAATTACCATATCAGGTGAATAAAGCTGATATGATTAAGAAAACGGCAGATCTAATTAACGAGAAGAAATTAGAAGGTATCTCTATGATTAGAGATGAGTCTGACCGTAATGGAATGCGTATCGTTTATATTTTAAAACGTGATGCAATTCCTAATATTGTCATCAATAAATTATATAAGCATACGGCTTTACAATCTTCTTTTAGTGTTAATAATATTGCCCTTGTAAAAGGACGTCCACAACTTCTTAATGTAAAAGAGATGATCCACTATTTTGTGGAACATAGACACGAAGTAGTTGTAAGACGCACACAATTTGAATTGCGTAAAGCAGAAGAAAGAGCCCACATTCTTGAAGGATTAATTATTGCTTCTGATAATATAGATGAAGTTATTGCTTTAATAAGAAGTAGTAAGAATGGAGAAGAGGCTCGCGAAAAACTAATTGAGCGCTTTGAGCTATCAGAAATTCAAGCTCGAGCAATTGTAGAAATGCGTTTAAGACAACTTACCGGTCTTGAACAGGATAAGTTACGTAATGAATACGAAGACTTAATGGCTACAATCACTGACTTAAAAGATATTCTTGCAAATAGAGATCGTCGTATGACGATTATTAAAGAAGAATTAATTGAAGTACAGGAAAAGTATGGTGATGAACGTCGCTCTCAAATAGAATATGCAGGTGGTGATTTATCTATAGAAGATATGATTGCTGATGAACAGGTTGTTATAACTATTTCGCATGCAGGATACATTAAAAGAACTCCTATTACTGAGTATAAAACTCAAAATAGAGGTGGAGTTGGACAAAAAGCAAGTACAACACGTGATGAGGACTTCCTAGAAGATATTTTTGTAGGGACCAATCATCAATATATGTTGTTCTTCACAGAGAAAGGAAAGTGTTTCTGGATGAGAGTTTATGAAATTCCTGAAGGTAGTCGTACATCTAAAGGTAGAGCGATTCAAAATCTAATAAATATTGAACAAGACGATAATGTAAAAGCTGTCATCTGTACTCAAGATATTAAAGATGAAGAATATATTAATAGTCATTATGTGATCATGTGTACTAAAAAAGGTGTGGTGAAGAAAACATCTTTAGAACAGTATTCCAGACCACGTACTAACGGTATTAATGCAATAACTATTCGTGAAGGAGATACTTTATTAGAGGCCAAGCTTACAACTGGTGATAGCCATGTGATGTTAGGTCTTAAAAGTGGTAAGGCTATCAGATTTGACGAAGCAAAAACACGTGCTATGGGTAGAAATGCTAGCGGTGTTAGAGGAATAAGACTTGCAGATGATAATGATGAGGTCATCGGTATGGTTGCTGTAAATGATATGGATTCTAATATTTTAGTAGTATCCGAAAAAGGATATGGTAAAAGGTCTAGTCTAGATGATTATAGAGAAACCAATCGTGGAGGAAAAGGTGTGAAAACAATTTCTGTTACTGAAAAAACTGGAGGATTAGTAGCTCTTAAGAATGTAACGGATGATGATGGACTTATGATCATCAATAAGTCAGGAGTTGCTATACGTATTGATGTTAAAAACCTGAGAGTTATGGGACGTGCAACCCAAGGAGTGCGTTTAATTAATTTAAAAGGAAACGATTCAATTGCCGCTGTCGCGAAAGTTGCTCAGGAAGAAGACTCTGAAATCAATGAAGACGGTAGTGACGCTGATTTGAATAGTGATGGCACGACTGTTGTAAATGATGATAGCGAAGAATAAATTAAAAACATTTCAAGATGAAAATTAGATTAACGATATTATTTCTAGCAATTGCTGCTTTAGGATTTGCTCAGAAGCGTGAATTCAGAAAGATTGAAAATGCAATTACGAAAGGTGATTTACCTGAAGCGATTGAGATTTTTTCAACTATTAATGAATCTGAAGTAGAGGAAGAGTATAAAGGACAGTATAGTTTTTACAAGGCTGCATCACTAATAGATGTAACAGGTGAGACTAAGCCTACTTTAGAAACTGCTTATGCTGCTTTAGATGCTATGAATAAAGCAGAAAGTTTAGGGTATAGTAATCCTGCATTGATGGGCCAAGTAAAAAAGTATATTAACGATAGTTTGTTGCAAATTGCAAATAAAAAATTAAATTCTAAAGATAATAGTGGTGCTTTAGAGATAGTTAATAAACTTTCTTCTGAATCACCACAGGATTTAAATATGCTTTATAATGCTGCAAATTTAGCTTATCAAGTTGGAGAATTTGAACAAGCAGAGGAGCAATATTTAAAATTATTCAATAAAGGATTTACGGGTGAAGTAATTACTTATACAGCTGTTAATAAATTGACAAAGGTAGAAGAGTCTTTTCCAAATTTGACTTTGAGAGATGTGTCCGTTAAAACTGGGTCACATGTTTCTCCTTCAGAATCTAAATCCCCTTCACAATTAGGACGTATAGTAACTAATTTAGTTTGGTTACAAAAGAATAATGGTGACATGGCATCAGCTAAAGCAACATTTTCTAAAGCATTAAAGCTTTATGGTAATGATGAATCTTTGAAGATATCTAAAGCAGATAATTATTTGACTTTAGGGATGATGAAAGAATATGAGGAAGCAAATAAAGCATTGTCAGATGAAGTTAAAGATCCTAAAGTTTATGATAATCTAGCGTTAGCAGCAATTAATGCTAAAGAATATGATCAGGCTATTAAGTATTATGAGAAAAGTTTATCTATGAAACCTGATAATTTTATTTCTCTATCTAATTTAGGTGTAGCCTATGTGCAAAAAGGAAATCTAGAAACGACAAGTGCTGCTGATCAACAAACTCTTTATAATAAAGCAATACAGGTGTATGAAAAGGCTCATAATCTTGATTCTAGTAACAAGAATATAATTAATACGCTTATTAGTCTTTATGGTGTATTTTCTATGGAAGATAAAATTACAGCAATGAAGGCTAAGCTGTAATTTTCAATTATGCAATAAAAAAAGCCTGCTATTAGCAGGCTTTTTTTATTACATAATTTTTTTAATAACTCTTAATTTGTGAGTATGTAAATGTCTTTCCACATTAAATATTCCGCTTTGATCTAACCGGTCTATTCGGACCTTACCGTGTGCGTGAATAATGTAATTATCTCTCATTATTAAACCTACATGTGTTATGTGACCTTCATTGTTATCAAAAAAAGCTAAATCTCCTTCTTCTGCTTCTTCTATAAAACTAAGTACTTCTCCTTGCTTAGCTTGTTGACTGGCATCTCGATTTAATTTAAATCCACACAATCTATAAACCAATTGGGTAAAGCCGCTGCAATCTATTCCTAGCGGAGTTCTTCCACCCCATAAGTAAGGAGAGTTAAGTAATAATAAGGCGTTATTAATTAAATCTGATTTATTACTTCCTGAAGTACTTTCAAGCTGATAAGAATCTGCTAGGTATTTTGAAGTTGAAACCTGAGCGCCGATTGTGATTGTACTCAAAGATTCATTATGATGTGTTATATGACTAATTAAATCCTTGGCATATTCATGCTTAGAACGATCAATTTCATGATACGTTTCAGCTTCTATTTCAATAATTTGTTTAATATCGATCCACCCTTCATAAGAATCATGAGCTAATCTAATTTTGACCCATTTCTTTCGTTCTTCAATTATTTTGAAATATTCTCCATAGAGTACTTGAGATACCATTTCACTAGTATCCTTTGCTTCAAGACGCATTGGCGCAACCGAAATAGGGCAAATCCCGTACTTCATAAAAAAATTAACCTTTTTTAATTACCATTGCACTTGCGCCACCGCCACCATTACAGATTGCTGCAGCTCCTATAGAACCATTTTCTTGGTTTAATATACTTAATAAGGTTGTGATAATTCGTGCACCACTGCATCCTAATGGATGACCTAATGAAACTGCACCACCATATACATTAACATTTTTATCTGTTAATCCTAGAATCTTCATGTTAGCTAATCCAACAACGGCAAAAGCTTCATTAAACTCGAAAAAGTCTACATCATTTTGAGTGAGGCCTGCTTTTGCTAATGCAATAGGTAAAGCTTTTGCAGGAGCAGTTGTAAACCATTTTGGTTCTTGTGCCGCGTCTGCATAGCTTAACACAGTGGCAATAGGAGTTAAGCCTAGAGATAAAGCTTTTGATTCACTCATTAAAATCAAAGCAGCAGCACCATCATTGATAGTCGAGGCATTTGCTGCGGTTACGGTACCGTCTTTACTAAATGCAGCTCGTAAAGCTGGAATTTTCTCTATTTTAACGTTCGTATATTCTTCATCATGATCTACAATAATGTCTTCACCACGACGTTGAGGAACAGCAACAGGAACGACTTCATTATCAAACTTCCCGTTTTTCCAAGCAAGTGCTGACCTTTGGTAAGACTGTACGGCATAATCATCTTGATCAGCTCTTGAGAAATCATGTTCTTGCGCACATAAATCAGCGCAAACACCCATCGCATTCTGATCATATGCATCAACGAGTCCATCTTTTTGCATTCCGTCTATTAAAGTAGCTGGGCCAAATTTCTGTCCTGTTCTCATATGCACATAATGCGGAATCATACTCATATTTTCCATACCACCAGCGACTACAATATCTTTATCACCACAGGCGATAGCTTGAGCAGCCATCATTACTGTTTTCATTCCACTTGCACATACCTTATTAACGGTGGTACACGGAACATCCATAGATAATCCCGCTCCTAATGCAGCTTGTCTTGCCGGCGCCTGACCAGTGCCTGCTTGAACTACATTTCCCATTATAACTTCTCCTACTAAATTCGAATCTAAATTTATTTTATCAAGTGCACCTTTTATAGCGATACTACCCAATTTAGTAGCAGGGATAGTAGATAATTTCCCCATAAAACTGCCTATGGGTGTTCTAGCATATGATACAATAACTACTTTCTTCATTACAATCTCTTTTAGCGCGAAAATAAACAATATTCATATGATAAAAAGTGAAGTTTATACTTAATTAGAGTTGTAATTAATAGAGTAACATATTTTATGTAGCTTTTAAACAGATCTCCAAACTAAATTGTTAATTTGTAAATGATGAAAAAGAATAATTCTAGTTTCTATAAGTATCAGGATATTTTAATCCGAATTGCCATAATAATTGCGTCCACAATTATAACAATCTACTTTTTCCCTAAAAGTGATCGATTCAAATACGATTACAAAAAAGGTGAACCATGGCAATATGAGACATTATATGCTCCGTTTTCTTTTCCTATAAAGAAAAGTCCAGATGCTATTAAACAAGAAATTGATTTTATTAAGCAGAATACGCCTAAGTATTTTGATATCGAACCTAATATATCCTATGTTGTCAAGGAAATTGTTCAAAATGAGTATCGAATTATCACTCCTGATACTATCATTACATCAAATTTAGATAGAGAATTTAATGAAGTAGACTTTGTTTTAGATCAATTTTACACAAATTATTATCTAGAAAAGCCACTTGAAATAGATGAAAATCAGTCTGTTATAATTCAAACAAAGGAAGGTTTTGAAGAGGTTGCTTATCATAAAATAGTGAAGCCTAAGGACCTTAAAAACAAAATAACTTCTATAATTAAAGAAACAGAGTTTAAGGATAAAAAGTGGCTTGCTGAGGTTTTATTAAAAAACATTAAATCCAATGTAAATCTAAATCTGAATCTTACTAATCAAATTATAGAAGATGAAGTGAGTAAAGTATTACCTACTAGAGGTGTGGTGCCTTTAAATTCTCGTATAATAGCTCAAGGCGAAATTGTTGAAGGAGAAAAATATCAAATACTAAATACTTTGAATGAAACTTATCAAGCGCAAACTTGGTCGGAATCTCAATATGTTTGGAGATTAATAGGTTATATTATTTTAGTGGCGTTAACCTTTACGATTTTACTATTATTCCTATTTAATTATCGACCAGATATTTATAACAACTCTCGGAAATTACTTTTTATATTTTTCAACTTACTAACAATTATCCTACTTACAACTTTAGTTGTAAATATAAATTCTCTTTATGTATATGTTGTTCCTGTGTGTATTTTACCATTGATTCTTAAATCTTTTTTTGATGCAAGAGTAGGTCTGTTTACTCATGTTTTGACAATCTTAATATTAAGCTTTATAGTACCTAATGGAGAGGAATTTCTATTTCTTCAGATAATTGCCGGAATTGTAACTATTTTATCTAGTTCAGAAATTTATAAAAGAGCTAATCTCTTTATTACTATAGGTCAAATTGTTTTGATATACGTAAGTTCTTATTTTGCATTTTACGCTATTAATCAAGGCGGTGTAATAGGTTGGGAGTGGAATAAAGTAAGTTATTTCATTTTATGTGGATTAGCGATGTTGTTTGTTTGGCCGCTTATTTATATTTATGAAAAGCTTTTTGGTTTAGTTAGTGATGTTTCCTTATTAGAATTGTCAGATACTAATTCCAAGTTATTAAAAGAGCTTTCTAATAAAGCGCCAGGTACTTTTCATCATTCTTTAAATGTTGCTAATATTGCAGAGTCAGCGGCAGACGCTATAAATGCTAATGCAATGTTAGCTAGAGTGGGAGCTCTATATCATGACATTGGTAAAATGGGGAATCCGACATATTTTTCTGAAAACCAAGGTAGTGGTATTAATCCCCATGACGACTTAGATCCCGAAGAGAGTGCTTCCATTATTATTAATCATACGATTACGGGAATTGAGATAGCAAAGAAATACAAAATGCCCGACCGAATTATTGATTTTATAAGAACTCATCATGGTGATTCTACCGTTTATTACTTTTACAAAAAAGCATTAGCAAGTAATCCTAATTTAGATATTAAGGATTATCAATATCCGGGACCTAAACCTTTTAGTCCGGAAACAGCAATTTTAATGATTGCAGATAGTGTTGAAGCAGCCTCTAAGAGTTTGAAAAATCCTACTTCTACTAGTATTAATATGTTAGTAGAAAATATCATTAACAAACAAGTAGAAGAAAAACAATTTATAAATGCTGACATAACGTTTAAACAAATTGAAATTATCAAGTCAGTGATTAAAAAGAAGTTAGCTAATATCTATCATTTGAGAATAGAATACCCAGAATAATTTTTACAAAAAAGTTTCAAAAATGCTTGCAGGAACTATAATATCAATTACCTTTGCAACCGCTTTTGGAAACAATCGCATAGTTCTTTTTATTTAGGAGAGGTGCCAGAGTGGTAATGGAGCAGATTGCTAATCTGTCGACGGGCAACCGTCGCCAGGGTTCGAGTCCCTGTCTCTCCGCAATTTTCTAAATAATAGATGATCTTTTCGGGGTGTAGCGTAGCCCGGTCATCGCGCCTCGTTTGGGACGAGGAGGTCGCAGGTTCGAATCCTGCCACCCCGACAAAAAGCCTTTCAATCTTATGATTTTAAGGTTTTTTTTATTTTTAAATTCCATTTTATGAAAGTAGGATTAGCCCTTTCTGGTGGTGGTGCAAAAGGGATTGCCCACGCTGGTGTTCTTAAGGCTTTAAAAGAGCATGATGTACTAGTTCATAAAATTTCAGGTACAAGTGCTGGAGCTTTAATAGGCGCCTTATATGCTGCTGACATAGATATTGAAGATATCTATAAATTTTTCAGAAGTTCTAATTTATTTCACCCTAGTAAATTTGCGTTTGGGCAACCAGGTTTTATAAAATCTAATGTGTTTATTGATCATATTAGTTCCTATATTCCTGTTGATTCATTTGAGTCTTTAAAACTACCATTAATTGTTGCTGCAACAGACCTCAATAAGGCAACACTTAAACTTTTTGATTCTGGAGAGTTGTACATGGCTATTTTAGCGAGTGCAGCTTTTCCTGGAGTATTTACACCGGTAACTATCAATGATAATGTTTACATTGACGGTGGAGTAATTAATAACTTTCCTATTGACTTATTAGAAGATTGTGATATAAAATTAGGTAGTTATGTTAACAAGATAGAGCCATTAAATAAAAAAATGAAACATTCTTATGATGTTGCAGGACGTGCTTATTCAATTAGTCAATATCATCGAGATTCTTCTAAGTTTTATCAAGCTGATTTAATGTTTGAACCAGAAGAGCTTTATCCATTTGGCTTATTTAGCTTTAGGTCTTTGCGTAAAATGTTTGATATTGGTTATGAAAATGCCTGTAGACAATTAGATAAATCATTACTTTTTGATTGATTCTGTTTTTCTAATTTTAATATAATATGGATTCAGTTTTAATGGACATATTTATCCTATAAAACCTTTATTGCGTAAATTGCGGTAAAGCAATTTATATGCAAAGGGATCTTCAAAATCTTAGGAAAAATTATGGCAAAGGTGCTTTAGTAGAAGATAGTCTTCCTCAAAACCCATATGACTTATTTGAGGAATGGTTTAATGAAGCTAAATCACATATGTCGGTTGATGAGGTAAATGCAATGAGTTTAACCACTCTAGGAGTTGATGGCTATCCTAAATCTCGTATTGTGTTACTTAAAGAAGTTGAAAAAGGTTGTTTTATCTTTTATTCAAATTATGGTTCTGAGAAGGGGAAATCTATGGAGCTACATTCCAAGGTTTCAATACATTTTTTTTGGCCTGCTTTAGAAAGACAGATCATTATTAAAGGAGATGTAAGTAAAGTTTCTACTGAAAAATCGTGTTCCTATTTTAAAAGTAGACCTAGAGGTAGCCAATTGGGAGCATGGGCAAGTAACCAAAGTTCAATAGTGAAAACTAGAACAGAACTTGAGCAGCAACTAGAAGATTATAAAATTAAATTTGAAAATCAAGAAATTCCATTGCCAGATAATTGGGGTGGCTACTCAATCTCTCCCATATCATTTGAATTTTGGCAGGGTAGACCCAATAGACTTCATGATCGATTTTTATATGTAATGAATGGATCAGACTGGTCTAGTAATCGATTAGCTCCATAAAAAGTTTGCTATGAAAAGGCTAATTTTAATCAGACATGGCAAATCGAGTTGGGAATTAAACGTTCGTGATCACGATCGTGTTCTACTGGAACGAGGTATCAATGATGCTCATCTAATAGGAAAACATCTCAATTCGGCTTTCATAAGCGCTCAACAGATTTGGAGTAGCACTGCTGCCAGAGCGCTTCAAACTGCCGTTATTGTAAGTGAATATATCGATTATAATTTACTATCATTTAAATTGAAAAGAGAGCTTTATACATTTGATAGTAATGACTTAATTAGTCAAATTAAGTCATGCACAAATGATATAGATACACTTATGGTTTTTTCACATAATCACGGCCTTACCGATACAGTGAATGCACTAGGTTCTAATTATTTTGATAATATACCTACTACCGGCGCGGTAATTATAGAGTTTAATACAACTCAATGGTCAGATATAAGTAACGGTCAAACAATTGCACACTTTTTCCCAAAAAATCTAAAATGAGTCCTAGATATTTCAATAGAGAATTAAGCTGGTTAAAATTTAATAATCGTGTTTTACAAGAAGCTGCAGACATAAATGTTCCTTTAATTGAAAGATTAAGATTTTTAGGAATCTTTTCTAACAACTTAGATGAGTTTTTTAGAGTTAGATATGCAACCATACAACGTATATTAAGAGCTGGTAAGAATGCTACAAAATCATTAGGTGGAGTTACTGCGGCGGACTTATTAGAAAAAATAACTGCCGAGGTTATAAAAGATCAAGCCAAGAGTTTTGAAGTGCTAAATCAACTTGAAGAGGAACTAAGAAATGAAAATATCATTCTAGTAGATGAAACTGAAATTCTTCCCCAACATGAAAATTACATCAGATCTTATTTTAATAATTATGTGAGTCCTGCACTTGCAACTATAATGGTAAGTGATGAGTCTGAATTTCCAACCTTGCGAGACGGTTTAGGATATTTGGCTGTAAGAATGGTAATGAAAGATTCAAGTTTACCTGTAAGATATGCGCTCCTAGAAATTCCAAAATCCCTAAATCGTTTTATAGAGTTACCTTCAATTGATGGTGATGATAAACAATATATTATCCTTTTAGATGATTTGATTAGAGATAGGATGCACTATATCTTCAATATTTTTGAATACAGCCATCTAGAAGCGCACATGATTAAAGTGACTCTTGATGCAGAGTTGGACATCGATATAGACCTTAAAAAAAGTCTCATTGAAAAAATAAGTCGTAGTGTTAAAGATCGCAAAGACGGTGATCCAGTAAGATTTGTCTATGATAAATCGATTCATCAAGAAACACTAAATTTTATTATGAGTAAGGTAGAAATAGATGATACAGATTCTATAATACCAGGTGGTCGATATCACAATAGACGTGATTATTTAATGTTTCCTTCACTAGGTAGGACAGATTTATTGTATGAGAAAAAAACTCCATTACCTATAAAAGGAGTATCTATGAGAGGTAGTCTATTAGAGAAAATTTCTCAAAGAGATATTTTACAATATGCACCATATCATACCTTTTCTAATACGGTTAAATTTTTAAGAGAAGCTGCTTTAGATCCTAAAGTGCTTAACATTAAAATTACAATTTACAGACTTGCAGAAGTTTCTCAAATCGCAGCATCATTAATAAATGCTGCAAAAAATGGTAAAGAAGTTACAGTTTCAATAGAGCTTCAAGCGAGATTTGATGAACAGGCAAATATTAATTATGCAGAACTAATGCAGGAAGAAGGAGTTAAGCTCATCTTTGGAGTTCCTGGTCTTAAAGTGCATTGTAAAGCTTGTGTTATAAATAGAGAAGAGGATGGTAAAATAGTAAGATATGGATTTATATCTACTGGTAATTTTAATGAAGCTACAGCCGGTATTTATACAGATTACACCTTGTTTACTGCAAATAAAAAAATACTTAAAGAAGTAGATAAAGTATTTGACTTTTTTGAAGTCAATTATAAGTTATATAGATACAAACATCTTCTAGTATCTCCTCACTCACTTAGAAATAATATAGAGAAAAAGGTTCGTCGAGAAATCGCTTTGGCGAAAGCGGGAAAAAAAGCACATTTAAGAATGAAATTGAATAGTTTCTCTGATTTTAAGATGATAGAACTATTCTATGAAGCGTCTAATGCAGGTGTTCAAATAGATCTTATCATTAGAGGTATATGTTGTTTAATTCCTGGAGTGATAGGTATGAGTGAAAATATTAAGGTTATTAGTATCGTAGATAAGTACCTTGAGCACCCAAGAGTCTATCAGTTCTATAATGATGGAGATGTAGAAGTATATATATCGAGTGCAGATATGATGGGGCGCAATCTCGATAACCGTGTTGAAATTGCTTGTCCTATATATGATGAATCTGTTAAGAAAGAAATTTTAGATACCTTAGATATCTGCTGGAATGATAATGTAAAAGCCAGAGAGATTTGTTCAGAACAACTTAATTTATATGTAAAACAGGATGATAGCCCTATACGATCCCAATTTGTAACATATGATTATTACAAAAATCAACTTTAATACATGAGTTTTAGAATTCGTAAATATGCAGCCATAGACATAGGATCTAATGCCATTAGATTATTAATCGCATCGGTTACCTTATTTGATGATGAGCCTCCAGTATTTAAAAAAATCAGCCTAGTTAGGGTACCTATACGTTTAGGACAAGATGTTTTTACAACTAAAGAGATAGGATCAGTGAATATGAACAGGATGGTAAAAAGTATGGAATCGTATGCTTTACTAATGGATGTTCATAAAGTCGAAAATTATAAGGCTTATGCTACAAGCGCAATGCGTGAAGCGCAAAATGGAGAAGAGGTAGCAAGAGAGATAAAGAAAAAAACCGGAATCAATATTGAAATTATAGATGGATCTCATGAAGCAGCTATTATTGCGATGACAGATTTACACTCTATGATACATGACAACAAAGTATATCTATATGTTGATGTAGGTGGTGGTAGTACCGAGTTTACTCTTTTTGGAGATGGTGAAGCAAAGGCTTCGAGGTCATTCAAAATAGGCACAGTACGATTGCTTAATGATATGGTTACTAAGAAACTATGGTCTGAAGCAGAACAATGGATTAAGGAAATATGCAAGCCTTATGCTAAAGTTGAACTATTAGGATCTGGTGGTAACATCAATAATATTTATAAATCTAGTCAAAAATCTACGGGTAAACCATTGTCTTATTTGTACTTGTCTAGCTATTATGAAAAGCTTCAATCTTATACTTATGAAGAGCGCGTTTACTATTTAAATCTTAATCAAGATAGGGCAGATGTTATTATCCCAGCTTGTCGTATATATTTAAGTGCCATGAAATGGAGTCGTGCAAAGAATATATATGTGCCTAAAATAGGTCTTGCTGATGGTATCATTAAATCTATTTTTAATGCAGATCAACGATAGAAGCTAAGTTTTGAATTATATTTACTACAAAATCAATGTGTCTTTTAACTTTGTCGCCATAATTATTTAAAAATGAAAAAATTATTACTTTTTATAGCTTTAATATCTATCCCAGTTATAGGTGTTGCTCAAACTACAGCTAGCTACGGATTTAGAACTGGATTGAATTACTCTTCTCTTGAAGGTGACGATATCGATTTAGATAGCCGCATCGGTTTTCACGCAAACTTTTTTGCTAACATACCAGTAAGCTCAAGCTTTTCTTTAGTGCCTGAGATAGGTCTGTCTGCATTAGGTGCAAAGGCAGATGAAATCAGATTAGAATCTGGAGATAATGTAGAGCTTAAAACAAATTGGCTTCAAGTAAGTGTACTTGCTAAAGTAAATTTAGGTCAGAAGTTCTTTTTACAATTAGGTCCTCAAGTAGGTGTAAATGTAGGACAAAGAGATAATAATGATTATTATAACTATGATTTTGCGGCTGTAGGTGGTGTTGGATACAACTTTAGCGACAGTTTTGCGATTGATGTGCGCTATGGTTATGGTTTATCTAATGTATTTGATAGAGAATTTGGAGAACTTAATGAAGCAAATAATAGATACTTTCAATTAGGTCTTGCCTATAAGCTATAGTAGTTTTAAAGTGTAAATATTTAAAAAAAGTCCTTAATTAAGGACTTTTTTTGTTTTAAAACTCAAGATCAAAATTGCGACGCAACAAGTCTATCGCTGGATTTTTTTCCACTAGTTTGAGGAATTTTTCATGATCGGTATAGGCATATTTTTTCTGTACAGCTTTATCAACATGAATTTCTAATTCTATATTATAATTCTTCAAAGCAGCTTTGATATGTTCTAGAACTTGACCTTGTGCTTTCTCTAAATCTTCTTTCATAGAAAGATTAGGATAGCGCAATACTAGTTTGTGATCGATAAGTTTAGGTGTATCAGCCTCCATTATAGAGGCTAGAATCAATTGACCACGTTCTCTTAAATGTGCGGCATAAGATGACCAGCACTCTTGAGCATCTTGCTCTGTAAAATTTTCTTCAGGAAGAGCGTCCGTTTCTATGTGATCCTGATTGTTTTTAACTACATGAGCCTTTTTTGCATTAATGGCTTGTAGCGATAAACCACTAACATTGTTTTTATTTCTATCTAATAAGGCTTTACGAGCTTCTTCAATAGATTTATTAGAGTTTTGTTGGGCAGTCGTGGTATCTTGTCTAGATGTCTGATGAGAAACGGTTGATGACTCAATAATAGGTTTAGTTAGCTCTTTTTTATCTATAGAGATATCGATACTTTGATTACTACTAGTACGATTCAGTGCGTTAGACGCTTCGATTTTTGAAGGTTGACTAGCTTGCACCGCTGTAGCTTCTTCAATTTGTTTACTTGCTGGTTCTTGAGGTGTTTGATAAGAGCTAGACGCTTCAGCAGCAACAGGATGATTCTTAAAATTGGAAGCTGGAATGATGTAGTTTACATCATTTTTTTTTTCTCCATCTGTTAAGATAGAGGCAAGCTGCATAAGGCACAATTCAATATGTAGTCTCGGGTTCCGACTGCTGCGATATTTAAAATCGGCTTCATTACTTAAATTGATGGCCTCTCTTAAAAATACTAAATCGACTTTTCTGGATTGTTCGGCATATTTTACTTTCACTGTATCAGACACGTCTAGTAGATGAAGAGTTCTCTCGTCTTTACAAACCATTAAATCTCTGAAGTGAGAAGCAAGGCCAGCGATAAAATGATGACCGTCAAAACCTTTAGACATGATCACATCATAATCTACCAGTAATTGCGGTATGTTACCAGTTATGATAAGGTCACTGATGTTAAAATAAGTCTCTCTATCAAGTACATTTAAATTCTCAGTTACCGCTTGTACTGTCAGGTCTTTACCTGAGAAACTGACAACCCTATCAAATATAGAAAGTGAATCTCTCAAGGCACCATCAGCCTTTTGAGCTATAATATGCAATGCTTCATCGTCTGCTGTAATTCCTTCAATACCTGCGATACGTTTTAAATGGCCTCGCATGTCTGCCACAGTAATACGTTTAAAATCAAAAATCTGACAACGAGATAGAATGGTAGGTATAATTTTATGCTTCTCTGTAGTTGCTAGAATAAATATAGCATGTGCTGGCGGTTCTTCTAAGGTTTTAAGAAACGCATTAAAAGCCGCTGTTGATAGCATATGTACCTCATCAATAATATAGACCTTAAAGTTACCTACTTGTGGAGGAATACGTACTTGCTCTGTAAGACTACGTATATCGTCTACAGAGTTGTTAGAAGCAGCATCTAGTTCAAAAATATTAAAGGCAAAATCCTCATCGGGATCAACCTCGGCATTTTGTTGATTGATTTTTTTTGCAAGAATACGGGCGCAGGTTGTCTTTCCTACACCACGAGGACCAGTAAATAGCAAAGCTTGTGCTAGATGATTACTAGCAATTGCATTTTCAAGCGTTTTAGTAATAGCGCTTTGTCCTACGACATCTTCAAAAGTCTCGGGTCTGTATTTTCTAGCAGATACTATAAATGGCTCCATCGATTCAAAGATAAACGCCTCGTTAAATTTGGCTATTATTTCTACTGTTTTATTTCATTAAATTATCAACATCGGTGTCAATATTTAAAGTAATTTTGCGTCAGCAGGTCGCTCTATCGCTTCTTATGAAGAGGAAAGTCCGGGCACCATAGGATAGTATAACGGTTAATGGCCGTCATTACGCTTTCGCGAAAGCGTAATAGGACTAGTGCAACAGAAAGTATGTACAGGTAATGCTGTAGTGAAACCAGGTAAACTCTATACGGTGAAATGTTGCGTATATCAGAGATTGAGCGCGATCCGCGCGATTCTGAAGGGTAAACAGATAGAGATTGCAAGTAATTGTAATTCTAGATAAATGATAGAGTGCTTGAGAAATCAAGTAACAGAATCCGGCTTATAGACCTGCTTTTTTTACGTTTAGTAATTTTTACAAATTCCTTCTCTTTAATCATATTTAGATTTCTATATAAGTATAGAATAATCATACTTTTGCCGTTGCAAAAACTTCAACATGATTACAGTAGAAAATATAGCCGTAGAATTTAGTGGTACCACACTTTTCAGTGATGTTTCATTTGTCATTAATCCAACAGATAAAATAGCACTGATGGGTAAAAATGGAGCAGGAAAATCTACCATGATGAAGATCATCGCTGGTGAACAAAAAGCTACTCGTGGTCATGTGAGAACTCCAGGTGATACTGTTATTGCTTACTTACCACAACATTTGTTAACCTCAGATGATTGTACCGTTTTTGAAGAAACAGCCAAAGCCTTTAAACACGTCACATCTATGAAAAAGGAAATGGATGAACTTAATGAGGCTTTAACGACTCGTACAGATTATGAAAGTGCAGAGTATATGGCAATCATTGAACGTGTAACAGATTTAGGAGAAAAATTCTATGCGCTAGAAGAAGTAAATTATGATGCCGAAGTAGAAAAAGCTCTCAAAGGTCTAGGATTTAAACAAGAAGATTTTACAAGACCAACCAGTGAATTTAGTGGTGGATGGCGTATGCGTATTGAGCTTGCTAAAATTCTATTACAAAAACCAGATTTGATTTTACTCGATGAGCCTACCAATCATATTGATATAGAATCTGTAATTTGGTTAGAAGATTTTCTTGTTAATAAAGCAGACGCTGTAATGGTTATCTCACACGATAAAGCATTTATAGATAACATCACTAATCGCACTATTGAAGTTACCATGGGACAAATCCATGATTATAAAGCAACCTATTCCCATTACCTAGTGTTAAGAGCAGATCGTCGTTCACATCAAATTAAAGCATATCAAGAACAACAAAAGTTTATCGCCGATACTAAAGCTTTTATAGAACGATTTAAAGGAACTTATTCTAAAACTAATCAGGTTAATTCTAGAGAGAAGATGCTTGAGAAGTTACAGGTTATTGAGATTGACGAGGTAGATACGTCTGCATTAAAACTCAGTTTCCCGCCATCACCACGATCTGGTGATTATCCTGTAACCGTTAAAGATGTATCAAAATCTTATGGAGATCACGTGGTTTTTAAAGATGCAAATATGTCTATAGCTCGAGGCGAAAAGGTATCCTTTGTAGGTCGTAATGGTGAAGGAAAGTCAACGATGATCAAAGCTATTCTTAATGAGATAGAAGTAGAAGGTAATTGTCAACTAGGTCACAATGTAAAAGTTGGATATTTTGCGCAAAATCAGGCAGCTTTGTTAGATAATAATTTAACAATATGGCAAACAGTTGATGAAGTGGCAGAAGGCGATGTGCGTACACAATTAAAGAATATTCTAGGGAGATTTATGTTTAGTGGTGATGACTTAGAAAAGAAGGTGAGTGTTTTGTCTGGTGGTGAAAAAACCAGGCTAGCTATGGTAAAGTTATTACTAGAACCTGTGAATTTGTTAATTCTCGATGAGCCTACAAACCATTTAGATATTAAATCTAAAGATGTTTTAAAGGAAGCTTTATCTACTTATGATGGTACTTTAATCTTGGTATCTCACGATAGAGATTTCTTGCAAGGCTTATCAGAAAAAGTATTTGAATTTAAAGATCAACGTGTGATAGAACACTTTGAAACCATTGATGCATTCTTAGAAAGAAATAGAATTAAAAACATCGCTGATATTAATTTGATGGGGTAGGGATTAGATTTCTTAAGATTAACTTCAGTCTTTTACTTAATAAGAGGAATATATAATTTAATCATTTAAGCAATCTCAAAACTCATAGCGAATTAAATAATTACCTAAATTGTTCTTTCATTTGATTTCTTTGAGATTCAACAATCCAAGAGTCAAATTTTGTGAAGTTATCTTTTAATTCCGATGTTTCATTACTATACATCAGACATCCTCTATCATCATACATCCAAAACCATTTTTGAGTTTTCTTCTCAAAAAAGTAAATTAATTGATGAATGTAAGGTTCGAATCCCATTTCATAATTAGCAATTCCGTTGAAAATTTTCTCATGAGAAATTTTGTTCCTTTTTCCAGAATATATTGATAGTTTTCCTTCAACCCATTCAATTTCCGTTTCATAGTCAAAATATCGCAGGGCTAACTTTTCATCATAACTTTCACCTTTAATTTCATTATCATTGAGAATTTCATGAATATAGACTGAGGTATTATTAAATATTTTGTTACTGAAATCATAGATAATTATATAGATTTTAGAGTCTTCTGTAAAATGACTTTCAAAAAGTTCTGATGCTCGAATAGTAGCCTGATTAACGCGTTGTTTTGTTCCGTTCTCTAAATTATCACCTAATTCAAACCTCAAAAAATATTTAAGTTTACGTTCTAGCGTATTAAAATCCGTTAAATTTACTTCAGATTGCAAATCGTTTAATTCTTTAAGAAGAGCTTCTTTAATCATTGTAAAACAATGTCTTATTGAAATAAATTAGTTTGATTTTATTCTTCCTCATCAGGATTTTCAAAGAAACTAAATACTGTACCACCATATCTTCTAGAGCTTTCTAACCATTGATGGTTGGATAAATCAGTATGCTTAGAATGCTCCATGATAAAAATTCCACCAGGTACTAAAAGTTCGTTTTCCATGACTAGAGTAGCAATGGAATGAAATTGCTCTTCTTCTAATCCGTATGGTGGATCTGCAAAAATTAAATCATAACTACCCTTATGCTTTTCTAAAAAACTAAAAGCATCTGCTTTATTGGTATCAATAGGTAGATTTAAAGCGCTTGCTGTTTTTTTTATAAAATCTAGACACGGCTTATGTTGGTCTACTGCTAGAATACTAGATGCACCACGACTACCAAATTCATAACTCATATTACCACTTCCAGCAAATAGCTCTAATACTTTGATACCTGGAATATGCTTGCGATGCCTTAAAATGTTGAATAGGGCTTCTTTAGACATATCTGTAGTAGGTCTTACTGGTAAATTCTTTGGAGCCTGTATTCTTCTCCCTTTATGTATTCCTGAAATTATACGCATAAAATGTCTTCTATATAAGTGTTTGAGTCGATGACGTAGTTAACCTCACGTACATAGGTATAAAGTAAATCGTAAACCGCATCGTTTTTTGCACTTGCTATAATCTTTAAAGCCATATTCTCAGGATCCAATTGGTTATGCTGTGCGGTAAATAATGTATAGTAGAGAATATCCTCTGCTGCTTGATGAGGATAACTATTATGTAATTTCAAATTTCCTTTTTCAAAAATAGTGATATAAAATTGTGACTCTTTTATATCAATGATAACTTCTGACTTGGACAGGTCATTTCTAGAATAGTGTTTTTGTAAAGAAAGAGTAGAGTAGTGGTAATAATTAAAATCACCATATTTATCAAAAAAGTAATTATTAATATTAGTATAAGCGATATAAACTGTTTTATAGTCTAATACTTCGATAGCGTCATCCGTACTTATCACATCTGTCTCTAATAGGCGTACATTATACTTTAAGTAATCAGACTGGTGTTGCTCATCATAAATGCTAGATGGGACACCTGTAAAAATCGAGTGATTATATATTAAAGTTACTTCTTCAAACTGTTGATTTAAATTAACCTCAGTTTCGTAAATATTTTCAATCTCTTGTAGTATTTCAATCGGATTAGACTCATGCTTAAAAGATTTAAGAATGCGATTTTCAATACCCTTTGATGAGTAGATAAAAAAAGAAAGTCCATCTTGATGAATCAAGACGGACATTTTTTTATGCATTGCAGACATATTACTTTGGGCTAGTGGCATATTGTCTAGGCCAGTTTCCACTTGTTGTTACTTCAGTTAAGCTTCCTACAACAATTTCTTCTCCAGTAACACCTTCTACAGCTTTAGTTCTTAATTCTTGTTCAAGTAACCTTTCTGGTTGATCAAATAAGATATCTGATTTCTTTGCTCTAGCTTCAAATACACTGATGGCATTATCATCATCAAAATAAGTACCTGTTTCCAAAGAAATTTTCCCAGGAGTTTCAATCTTCTTGCCTTCTGTCGTAAATGAATAGTCTAGTAAAGTAGCAATATCTACGTTTTGGAATAATGAATCTTTCACAGATTTATATCCTAGTGTATCTGTAACAACAATTTCTTTGTAGTAACCACCATTGTCTGCGTTAAGTCCAAAACGTTTGTTCTTATCGCGATCAGCTACAGAGCTATCTCTTCTTTGTACTAATGCAAATTTTGCAGTGTCTACAAACTTTGCAAGTTTATTAATGTCATCTGTATATTTTCCAGTAATTGTTTTATGAGCATTTTCTGCCTCACGTAATTTAATCAATTGGGCAATTACTTTCTTATATCTTTCTTCTTTTACTTTTTCAAACTTTACCGGAGCTGCTATTGAATCAAATAGTTCATATCCAAAGTAGCCAATCAATGCTAATAAGAACACTATAATAACAATATGTAATTTCTTAGGTAATTTATTAATTAGAAAAGCTAGTCCTACTAATGCTAAAATTCCTAATACTATTGATGTAATGAGAGCAGTCATATTTTTTAAAATAATTATCTTGGTTTCAAAGCTAACAAATCTACAATATTTTTTGACTCATCCTAGCGTCACATTTCAAATTTGAGTTAAGTTTATCATCAGGTTTTCACCAATAATTCATGACTGCAGCAGAATATTACAAAATAATACACACCGATTTTCCTTTTGTCCCTACAAATGAACAAGATAGAGCGCTTGAAGAGCTATCTTCTTTTGTCATTGATAAAGATAAGGACAGACTATTTTTATTAAAAGGATATGCCGGAACAGGAAAAACGACTATAATTAGTGCCATTGTTAAGAATATATGGAAAGCCAAAATGAGTTGTGTGCTGCTTGCACCTACAGGTCGAGCGGCAAAAGTAATTAGTAGTTATAGTAATAAAACGGCTAGTACGATACATCGTGAAATTTATTATCCCAAAGCACAAGGTAAAGGTGGAAATGTAGAGTTTACCTTAAAACAAAATAAGCATCGTAATTCCTTATTTATAGTAGATGAGTCTTCAATGATACCTGATGTTGCTAGTGAGAACAAAATGTTCGGTGGTAATGGTTCTTTACTAGATGACTTAATTGAGTATGTATATTCTGGTGTAGGTTGTATTCTTCTCTTAATAGGAGATACAGCTCAATTACCACCTGTAAAACTAGATGTTTCCCCTGCTTTAGAACCTACTCTATTAGAACAACGTTATTTAAAAGAGGTTACTTGTATTGAACTGGATGAGGTAAAGCGACAAGAAAAGGATTCTGGCATATTGCTAAATGCTACACGTATTAGAAATCATATAGAAGAACTAGATAACGACTTCAAATTTGATGTAGACCCATTTATTGATATTAATAGACTTATCGATGGTCACGAGATTATGGAGGCTATTCAAACAGCTTATGACACTCAAGGACATGAGGAAACTGCCATTATCGTTAGGTCTAATAAAAGAGCAAATTTATATAATCAACAAATTCGGTCTAGGATTCTTTTTCGCGAAAGCGAACTAGCATCTGGCGACTACCTTATGGTGGTAAAAAACAATTACCACTGGTTAAAGCCCAGTAGTGCTGCTGGTTTTATAGCAAATGGAGATATTATAGAAATTTTAGAAATTTATAATTTTAAAAATATTTATGGCTTCAGATTTGCAGAGGTAAAGGTGCGTATGGTAGATTATCCAGATGAAAAACCTTTTGAAACAGTACTATTGCTTGATACACTCGAGTCAGAATCTCCATCTTTAACTTATGATGATTCAAATAAACTATATCAAGAAGTGAGAATGGATTATCTTAAGTTACCAAAATGGAAACAATATAAAGAGATTAAAGAAAACCCGTTTTTTAATGCGCTACAAGTTAAATTCTCTTATGCAATAACTTGTCATAAGTCACAAGGTGGACAATGGGAAAATGTGATAGTAGAACAACCATATTTACCAGATGGTCCATCAAAGGATTATTTGCGCTGGTTGTATACCGCTGTGACGCGTGCCAAAACAAATTTGTATCTTATAGGCTTTAATAAGGATTATTTTATAGAATCATAACCATGGAATGGATTACATCAAATTTTGAAATTTTTGTCAGTATATGCTTGGGAATTGGACTTTCTGCTAGTGCTGGATTTAGAGTTTTTGTACCGCTTTTATTTTTAAGTATCGCGGCTTACATGGGTATGGTACCGCTTAATCCAGATTGGGCTTGGGCAGGTAGTTTAAGCGCCGTTCTCATACTAGGTGTTGCAGCGATTGTAGAGTTAATGGCTTATTATATACCTTATGTAGATAACTTATTAGACACTATCACCGTACCGCTAGCGGCCATTGCTGGTACTGCAGTTATGGTAAGTGTAGTAGGAGATTTAGATCCTGTATACACCTGGACACTAGCGATTATTGCAGGTGGTGGAACTGCAGCAAGTGTAGCTAGCACTGCTGGTGCTGCTCGTTTAACCAGTACAGCAACCACTGGTGGTATAGGTAATCCTGTAATAAGTACTGCCGAGGCAGGTTTTAGTGGTATTCTAAGCTTTCTTTCTTTAATAGCACCTATTTTTGCAGCAGTAATTGTTGTGTTGATTTTTATTGCAATTAGAAAACTGTACAAGAAGTTATTTAAGAAAAAACCGCTTCCGCGAAAGCCGATTTCATAAACCATTCAACATATAATGTCTGTACTAAAAGGTCGAAAGTCTTCGGTATTAAGATTTGATACTGAAAAACAAATATTAAGCATTGAAGACCACTTAAGGTCTTATCGAATGATGCAAATAGTATTATTGTGTTCATCAATTTTATGGTGTACAGTGATTATCATAAATGATATTTCTTCTTTCTGGTTAGGATTTTTAATAGGAGCTTATATAGCAGTAGCTCTGTTTGCAATCTATTATTATCTCTTTAAATCAACGGTTGTTAAATCAATTCCATTTAATGAAATTGAAGAATTGATTTCCATAACGCTATTCTCTAAAAATGATAGACGTTTAACTTTAAAACTGAAATCAGAACGATATAGAAACCTTATTATAATGAATCAATCTGATATTAATTTAATCATAGACTCTTTTAAAGAGATGGCTATTCCGGTAAGGGAACGTACCACTTTCAATTTATTACCACTTAATTTTTAATTCATGAGTTTAAAAGTTATTGCTGTAATACCAGCACGATATGAAGCAAGTAGATTTCCAGCAAAATTGATGCAAGATCTATGCGGTAAGTCTGTCATTGTAAGAACTTATGAGGCTGCGCTAGCTACAAATCTTTTTGATCAGGTAATTGTGGCTACAGATAGTTCAATTATATTTAAAGAGATTACAGATCATGGTGGTAAGGCTGTAATGAGCAAAAAGCAACATGATTGTGGTAGTGATCGTATTGCCGAGGCTGTCGAAAATATAGACGCAGATATTATCATCAATGTGCAAGGTGATGAGCCATTTACTAATCAGGCAGATTTAAAAAAATTGCTAGAAGTATTTGAAAATGATGATGATGAGACAATAGCTTTAGCTTCATTAATGCATGAGCTAAAAGAAGAGAAAGACATTCATAACTCTAATAACGTTAAGGTTATTACTGATTTATCAGGTAACGCTATCTATTTTTCTCGCAGTCCAATTCCATTTAATAGAGCAACTGACGTAGAGGTGCCAGTATATAAACATATAGGGATTTATGCATTTAGAAAAGCGGCATTGATTGATTTTTACAATTCTAGTGCAACACCGTTAGAATTAAAAGAGAAGATAGAGTGCTTAAGATATCTCGAGCATGGTAAAAAAATAAGCATGATCATTACTGACCATGCAAGTATAGGTATCGATACACCATCAGATTTAGATGCAGCTAGACAAATGTGGTTAAGTGTTAATTAGGTTTAAATACTAATTCCCACAGGTAGCATTTCCTTAAATTCATGACGATTGCGTCGAACAAATCCAGCTATTTTAGGATGTGTAGGTACTACTTTAATTTTCTTTTCATCTCTAATGTTAAGAAATACAGCTCTTAAAAATTCATTTTTAAAATCAGCATCATCTTCTAAAGACTCTGGAATGATAAATTTAGTCAAGAAAATTTTTCGCTCTTGTTGAGAATATTCAATTTTTGCTAAATCTCCATTTTTGGTACATTCATACTGACGTAAAAAGGTGTTGTCAGTAATTTCAATCGTAGTTGATGTTTCCATTTTCATTCTTTTTAACTCCTAAATATGATTAGGTATATTCACTAAAGGATAAGTTTATTAAAACTTTGTGGTTGATTAGTGAAAGCATAAAAATTGCTCTTATTAACTTTGTAAAGATACTTTAAAATAACATTTTCTTAATCATAGCATCTGTTAAAACATTGATTATAAATCTATTCTTAAAATATGATTCCTGTTTACTTTATGCCTGGTATGGCTGCGTCTGATTTGATATTTGAGAATATTAAGCTTCCACCAGAACAATTTGAAATGTTTTTTATGCACTGGATCATTCCTGAAAAAAATGAGCCTTTAAAGAATTATGTTACACGTTTAATAAAACAAATCCATCATGAAAACCCTGTGGTTATAGGAGTCTCATTTGGTGGTATCATTGTTCAAGAGATTGCAAAACAAATTATAGTACGTAAAACCATTATCATTTCTAGTGCAAAAAGTAACAGCGAGTTCCCTAGACGTATGCATTTTAGCAAAGTCACTAAGCTTCATAAGATCGTGCCTACTCGTCTTTTTGAAAATATGGATTCTTTAGTTAAGTATACCTTTGGAATTGCACCTAAAAAGCTTGAGCTGTACAAGAAATATTTATCAGTTAATGATAGACGTTATCTAGATTGGGCACTGGATACGATAATCAACTGGGATCAACAAGATATGCCTGAAGATGTAATACATATTCATGGAGATAAAGACCCGATTTTTCCCATCAAATACATAAAAAATGTGACTATAGTACCAGATGGAACTCATATAATGATTATTAATAGATTCCGCTGGTTTAATGATAACTTACCTCAAATCATTTCACAATAACAGTTTTAGACTCAATGGGATTCCCTTATCTTTAAACCAAAAATAGAACGCATGAAAAAGATATTATTAGGAGCAGGAATAGTAGTCGTTTTATTGCTAGCAGTAAGTGCTGTGCAACAAAACTCTAGTCTTCAAGAAATGGAGCCTATGAAGACTCCAGAGTTAAAAGATCCATCACGAGTGGGCGATTATGGAGTATATGCGTTAGAGCTTCCTAAAACATTAGATTTTGCAGGAGAATCTGTACCCTTACATCATCCTGATATTAAAGAGCGTGCAGACCGTGAATTTTTAGTAAATACCTACTGGCAATCTAACGGAATCATGCTAGTTAAAAAATCAAAAAAATATTTTCCTATTATAGAAGCTATACTGGCAGAAGAAGGAATCCCAGATGACTTTAAATATCTAGCGGTTATTGAGAGTGGTCTCGATAATGTAAAGTCACCTGCAGGAGCTAGTGGTTTCTGGCAAATTATGAGCGCAACTGGTAAAGAATTGGACTTAGAAGTAAATAGTAATGTAGATGAACGTTACCACTTAGAGAAAGCGACACGCGCTGCTTGTAAATACCTAAAGGATAGTAAAGAAAGAATGGGAACATGGACACTTGCTGCTGCTGCCTATAATGCGGGAAATGCTGGGATAAATCGCGAGTTAGAGCGACAACAAGCAACTTCTTATTATGATTTATTGCTAGGACAGGAGACAGGTAGATATGTGTTTAGGATTCTAGCGTTAAAAGAAATTCTTAAAAGTCCAGAAAGCTTTGGTTTTAATGTGGAGCCTGAGCAATACTATTACCAAGTACCTACTAAAAAAATCTTAGTGGATTATGAGATTGATGATTTAGCAGCTTTCGCGAAAGCGAACTCTATAAACTATAAAATTTTAAAAATCCATAATCCATGGTTGAGAGAAAATAAGTTGAATAACAAGTCTGGGAAATTATACGAAATTGAAATTCCAGAAAATGGTTACTACGACTAGTTATGTTAAACTGGGTTCTTAGTAATTGGTTTTTAAGTCTTCTTATTATCAATTATGTCGTTGCGTTAAGTGCAGCGTTTTTCTTGATACGTAGTAATCAGAACCCACGTAAAACAGTTTCTTCATTATTGTTTTTAGTAGCCTTACCTTTTTTAGGATTGGGTATCTATTACTTTTTTGGTCTTGAATACCGAAAATCTAAAATTTTTAAAAGAAAAGATCTTAATGCAAATGAACTTATTCAAGACTGGAATAAACGTTTGCATGTATCAAATGATGATCTTGATAAATATGAAGAGACTTTTTTAATAGATCGTCTTAAAATGGTGAAGCTGTTAAGACATAACCAGGCAGCACCCTTAACGTTACGCAATAATTTAGATGTTTTAATCAACGGTAGATCAAAATTTGATCGTGTTTTTGAGGATATTAAAAACGCTCAAAATCATATTCATCTTGAGTATTTTATTTTGAGTGACGATCATATCGGGACAGATGTGATCGATGCTTTAATAGAAGCTGCAAAACGTGGAATTAAAGTTAAAATTATTTATGATTCTGTAGGAAGTTCTATTTCTAGAGCTAATAAGAGCAGAATGAATGCTGTAGGTATCGAGTATGAGGCATTTATGCCCGTTCTTTTTTCAAAATTTACACGTAAGGCAAATTATCGCGATCATCGTAAAATTTTTATTATAGATGGTAGTATAGGTTATATAGGTGGCGTGAATATAAGTGATGATTATGTGAATGAGCCCGTAAATCACAATGGTCAGTTCTGGCGTGATACACACCTGCGTATAGAAGGTCATGCTGTTAAAAGCCTGCAAGCGCAATGGTTGTTGAACTGGTACTTTGTGAAACGACAAGATGAAAATTATGAAATTCCATCTAGCTATTTCCCAGAGATTGATTTTCCTGAAAATAAAGCCGTTCAAATAGCTGCTAGTGGTCCCGATACAGACTGGGCAAATATTATGGAAGCACTTTTTATTGCTATTAACACAGCAGAGAAAAGTATTTATATCACCACACCGTATTTTATACCCAATGAAGCGATTTTAACGAGCTTAAAAAGTGCTGCACGCAGTGGTGTAGAAATTCACATCATGGTGCCTAAAAAAGGAGATAGCTGGGCAGCAAGATATGCGTCTAGATCATATTTCCAGGATTTATTAGAAAGTGGTATATATGTTCACTGGTATCATAGGGGAATGCTACATGCAAAAACAATGGTAGTTGATGATATGTTTTGTACCATAGGGACTTCAAATATGGATTATCGCAGTTTTGATATTAATTTTGAGATTAACGCATTAATTTATGATGAAGAGGTTTCACAAGAATTAAATGTCCAATTTCAAAAGGATTTAGAATATTGCGAAGAAGTTTTATTAGAGCTGTGGATAAAAAGAGATAAAGCAAATAAGTTTAAAGAGTCTTTTTGTAGATTGTGGGCTCCTTTATTATAACTATGAAACCAAAAAAGAAAATGACATTAGAAATTATTTTACTCTTATTGCTATTAGGCTTATTAGCAGGGTTTTTAAGTGGTAGTGTAGGAGTAGGTGGTGGCGTTATTATGGTGCCACTAGCAATATGGTTTTTAGGTTATAGTCAGCATCAAGCACAAGGATTAAGCCTTGCTGTATTAGCAGTTCCTGTCACATTTCTTGCTGCATATACGTATCATAAAAATGGTCATGAACTCGACTGGCGTTATGCATTAGTGATCGCTGTTGCTTTTGTTTTTGGTGGTTATTTTGGAACTAAATTGGCCATAAGTATAAATCAACAGTTGTTAAAAAAGATTTTTGGAGTCATCTTAATAATTGTGGCTGTTAAAATGATTTTCTTTTCAAGTGCCAAAGCTTAAGGTATTAAGAAAACCCTAACAATAGATAAACGATAAAAGCTGTTTATTTACATTTAAATTAATTCAATTTTTTCTATTATGAAATATACATTACTTGCTTTTATGTCTTTGTTTGTAGCTACAACTCTTACAGCACAAATTGAAGCACCACAACCTAGCCCTAGTGCTATGGTTAAACAAACTGTAGGTCTTACAGAGGTTACCCTAGAATACTCTAGACCGGCTATGAGAGATAGAGATATCTTTGGCGATTTAGTACCTTTTGATAAAATGTGGAGAACCGGTGCAAATGCTAACTCTGAGGTTTCATTCTCTGATGATGTGATGGTGGCTGGGAATGAATTAAAAGCTGGGACTTATGCAGTATTTACTAAGCCTGGTAAAAAAGAATGGGATGTTTATTTTTATACTGATCATTCTAATTGGGGAACACCTAGAGAGTGGGACGATTCTAAAGTAGCTGCAATGGTTACCGTGCCCGTAAGCAAACTAAAAAATACTCAAGAAAGTTTTACCATGGCAATTAATGAGATTAACATGGATGGTGCTCATTTACAAATTATGTGGGCTAATACTATGGTAGCAGTTCCTTTCTCAGTGCCTACTAAAGCAAAAACTGAAGCTAGTATTGATAAAGTAATGGCAGGTCCTAGCGCAAACGATTACTATTCTGCAGCATCTTTTTATCTTGATGCAGATAAAGATTTAGAAAAAGCACACGAATGGATTACTAAGGCAACTGTATTGAGCCCTAAAGCGTTTTGGATGTTCCGTAAAAAATCACTTATAGAAGCTAAATTGGGCAATACGAGTGCCGCTATAGCATCTGCAAAGCAGTCTCTAGCATTAGCTACTGCTGCAGGTAATGCTGACTATGTAAAGATGAATAAAGATAGCCTTAAAGAATGGGGCGTTAAGATGTAATAACCTGTAAATAATATCGCTTTTGCGAAAGCGGATTTAAAAAACCACTTAAGAAATTAAGTGGTTTTTTTGTTTTAAAAAGAGAATGTCATTAATTGCACAGCACCAAAAATAAACCTAATCATCAAGATTACGGAGATAATAATCCCGATGACTTTAAGAGTTTTATCCTGTATACTTAAAGCTATCAATAATGGTAATGCAGCCGAAATTAAGTTAACTAATCCCAAAAAGATATATTGAGAATTTGAAGAGTAACTATAACTAAAAATGGCACTCACAATAGCATTTAACAACATTGTTGATAACCACAAAATAAGGGTTGCAATCAATAATTTATCGCTTGATGACTTCTGGGTAGCTGGTTGTAAATTAGTTTGCTTATGGAAGGTCACATTTTGAACAGCTGCAGCAGGCTTTTGAAATAAAACATCTAATTCTGCAATGCTAGAGGCAGTTGCAACAAAACTTTTATTTTCAGTCCTAATCTTAAAATCAGGACGTAATGCCTTTTCTTTTAACTCATTTAGATGAAACGGGCCGAACTCATTTATGCCGTCTGAGTAATAATAATGTATCATATGATTTTAAAATTTAAACGTCTTGAAAATGTGTAATTTCTTCAGTATCATTTTTAGAACCACTAGATTCTATCAACCATGCTAGTCCTACAGTAATCAATGCTCCCAATGGATTCAACCATAAGAACGGTAATAATTTCACATCAGGAACAAACTCATCTACACAATAGAATGCTATCACAATAGCTTCTGAAATCAACGCGGCAATAAATATCGAACGACCACGTACTTTTTTTAAATAGAAAGCCACTAAGAAAATCCCAAGGATAGTTCCATAAAACAACGAACCTATAATATTTACTAGCTGTATCAAATTATCAAATAACGATACAACACTAGCAAAAATAATAGCTATTATTCCCCACATAAGTGTAAACCATTTACTCATGCGCACATAATGATCATCATCCTTAGTATCATTGTGATTAAAACGCTTATAAATATCTACGGCAGTCGTGGAGCTTAAGGCATTCAACTCTGACGCTGTTGAACTCATTGCAGCACTTAAAATTACGGCAAGTAAAAGACCTATCAAGCCTTTAGGTAAATGGTGTAGAATAAAATGAATGAAAACAAAGTCCTTATCATTAGTTTCAATACCATCGTCTGCTTTGGCTATTAATTGTCTTGCAGCTTCTCTGTTTTCTTCTTCTGCCTGACGGAAGTAATTCAGACGTGACTCTAATTTATCTTCAGGTGCTATGTATTGATTATTCAGCTTTTTGGCATAGTTATCTTGCATGGTTTGCTTTTCATGCAGGATAGAGTAGTGGCGCTCTTGTAAGGCTTCATAATCTGCTGCATATTCACTTTCCATAACAGCTTTTTCGGCAGCAGGATTAAAGTTCAAAGGTGTATCATTAAATTGATAGAATACAAAAACCATGACACCTACCATAAGAATAAAGAATTGCATCGGTACTTTAAGTAATCCATTAAATAATAAGCCGATACGCATTTGCTTAATAGATTTACCAGACAGGTAACGTTGTACTTGTGATTGATCAGTTCCAAAATAGCTCAACATTAAAAAACTAGCACCAAAAATGGCGCTCCATACATTGTAGCGATCATTTAATGAAAAATCAAAATCTAAAATTTTCATCTTATCTGCGCTACCGGCCATGGTTAATGCATTGTCAAAGGTTACATTATCAGGTAACTGTGTAACGATAAGAACAAAGGCAGTAATCATACCTGCCATGATGATGATCATTTGCTGTTTTTGGGTAACGTTTACCGCTTTAGTTCCACCAGATACGGTATAAATTATAACTAGAATTCCTATAATTATATTTAGATATTTTAGTTCCCAATCCAGTACGGCACTCAGTATAATGGCTGGCGCATAAATGGTAATTCCTGCAGCTAGTCCACGTTGTATAAGAAATAGGATTGAGGCTAGTGATCTGGTTTGAACATCAAATCGCTTTTCTAAAAATTCATAAGCAGTGTATACTTTAAGCTTATGATAAATGGGAATGAATGTCACGCAAATTATGATAATCGCAATAGGCAGACCAAAATAGAACTGGACAAATTCTAAACCATCTGTATAAGCCTGTCCTGGTGTACTTAAAAATGTTATAGCACTAGCCTGTGTTGCCATTACCGATAGTCCTACCGTCCACCATCTTGCATCACCACCTTTAATATACTCTTCGCTGGTTTGTTTTCCTCGAGTTTTATAAACTCCATACAACACTATAAAGGCTAGTGTTGATGTAAGAATCGTCCAATCAATTATTTCCATAAACGGCAGTAATTAAGTAAAATATAGCTGCAAAAATGATGTTTGCAACAATCACAAGAATGTAAATACGATTCCATTTCTTAGAACTTTTCATCACTATTCTTTTTAACCGGTTGATCATCTACACCTATACTTACCATATTTGCAAGTAATTTGTAAGCTCCAGAAACACCAGCAGGTAACTCTCTAAAAAGGCTGAGACCTGTATATATAATATGCCCATTGCCATATCTCGCAACAATTAAACTACCATTAGTCATCTCTTCACCGTTATCATTCATTCCTAGAATAGGAGTAAAGGCTGGATCCCATTTTTCTGGAAAATACAATCCACGTTCTTGTACCCAATTTTCAAAATCAACACTTGTAATTTTATTAGGCTTGTTTAAAATCGCATGGTTAGGTTCTAATAATGTTACAGCCGCATTTTCATCGGTTACACGCTTTCGCGAAAGCGTAATAGATAACGGCCCTAGTGCATCTGGATTTATACGTCTGCTTGTGTTGTACTGCATCATTAACGTTCCACCATTTTTTACATAGGTATCTATACGTTCTTGCAACGCTGCCATTTCAGTAGGTGCGACGTTAAACGCTCTAATTCCTACCACAACAGCATCATATTTTGATAAATCACTAGGAACCTCGCTAGGTTCAAAACGGAATACTTTTGATCCTATCGCTTCTATTGCGGTGGCAACATCATCGCCGGCGCCATTAATATAAGCCACTGTGGTAGCTCTATTTTTAAGATTAGGTTTAACAACTTGAGCTTCATTGTTGCGCACTAACTGTTGATCTGGTATATGGTTATAATCTATAGAAATAACCTCTTTAGAAAATGATTGATCACCTATTTTTACCAGACCACTTACCACACCACGTGAGGCTCTTTTAGGAGGTACTATGTTAAAATTATAAGTACGCACGGTTCCTGAAGTCATGGTGTCAAATTCAATTTTAGAAGGTTTGATCATCCAGTCATTAGGTGCGTATAGCTCAATAGTTCCCGCTTTTAAATCTGTATTTGCGGTCATGCTTACCTGTATTATTTTAGATTCCTCATTAAAAATATAAACAGGATTTTGAACACTTACTGATACGGCAGGTACAACATTTAATGGCTCATGTATCTCACCTCGTACAGGATCAGTTGATTTAAATTGAATTTTTAAGTCTCTATAGATTTTTATATTCTGTATGGTTACGACTGCCTTTACTGCAAATGGTGATTCAAGTTCTGGCAAACCTCTTTCATTCATAGCCTTAACAGTATACATACCTAGGGATGCTGGTTCATTAAGGTAATAAGGTGACGTGGGCTGGAAGTACTGCGGTATCGTTAGGGTACCTTTTACAATTGTACTGGAATTAGATGTGGTGTTAATTTGAGATTGATCTAACGCTATCATATTGTTAGCCGTTAAGGAAATATTTATCTCATCATTAGATCTATTTGTTACCTCAACATTAATAGGTGTGGTGGCACCATCAGTAATATATTGTTGATTTGAGCTCGCTTCTAGATAAACACCAGTGATTTGAAGAATAATATCTTCAAGTTCTCTTAATTTGATGGCTTTCCAGTGCTCATCTTTAAGTCTAGAAATGGCTTGATGCAACTCAGCTAGTGCTGGTAGACTAGCTTCAGGATTTTTAAAATCATAACTCGATAGAATTTTATTAAGTTGGGTTTGAATTTTAGATCCACCAGATACTCGTGTCCATGTAGTATTAATGCCCGAGAACAAATCTGATTTATCGGTTGGGAAAGAGCCTTCTAAATACTCGAGATATTCAGTTTGTGATCCTCTAGAACCACTACTACCAAAACCTTGTGATTTATGCTCACTGCGACTTAATGCGGCAATCTCACTGTTAGATAAACCATTCCATGGGTAATAAGTTCCGGCATCGATCTCTAGTAAATTGGTTTTGTCTGCTTTTTCAAAAGCTTCTTGACTTCCGTAAAACCACCAACTAGTATTAAAAAATATACGTTGAGGTTGCCATGTGTCTAGGCGACTTAATTGACTCGCATATGCTGTTTTAAGAGCTGCACTTTTATATGCAGTCATGCTTAACATAGCACTGGTTGTATGATGACCATGAGTGGTACCAGGCGTGCGATGATTAAATCGGTTGATGATGACATCTGGTTTAAACGTTCTTATAATTTGCACCATGTCTTCAAGAACTTCTTGTTGATTCCATATTTCTAGGGTTTCAACTGGATGTTTAGAATAGCCAAAATCGTTTGCACGTGTAAAGAACTGCTCGCCGCCATCTCGATGTCTCGCTTCTAGCAATTCTTGTGTGCGTATCATACCTAATTGCTCACGCAATTCTGGACCTATAAGGTTTTGACCACCATCACCTCTGGTTAATGATAAGTAACCAGTACGTGCCATCTTATCATTAGAAAGCCATGAGATTAAACGTGTGTTTTCATCATCTGGATGAGCGGCTATGTATAGTGCCGTACCTAAAAAACCTAACTTCTCTAGATTGTGATATATCTCACTGGTATTGGGTTGTGTAGGGAATAATCGATTTTCTTGAGCTGTGGCGTGACCTAGGAATAAAAGGGACGCAATAAAAGTAAAAATTAGTTTCTTCATATTGCGTGTGAAGATAGAATTTTCAATTCTTAAAAATTTGTGAAGATTTGTAACTTCTTTATCACATCTAGACGTATTTGAGAATGTTCTGATTTATAATCTTTGAACCATCAATGTTTTAATTAATATTACCAGTTGATTACATACGCTTTCGCGAAAGCGTATTTTCCAGTTCTAATAGTGATCTATTTGAGTGTTAGGTGAATAGTAGTTGATCATTTTCTCAAACGATTCAATATTGTAGTTGATAGAGTTCACCAAAAAGCTATAAGAATTTTTTGATCGGTCCTCATTTTGATAAGTGATCATATAATCGTGATAGGGAATGCCCATCAGTTTTACTTCGGGTTTAGAAAGTCTAACACTAATAATGTCTTGTAACTTTATTTTGATAGTCCCACTTTTATAGGTAAGATATAGAAATTCAGAATCATAAAAGGCATTAGCATGTTCATTATAAGATCGTCTTGCAATTAAATAACCTATAATCACACTAATTAGAATTACAGGTCCCAAGAAAAATAAATGGTTTTTAAGAGCAGCAATGAATATTAAGCAACCTATAAATGTTAAGATAATGGGTAGGAAGGTTTTATTGAGTCTATGGTTAGGAGCAAGATCTTTCATAACCTTATCTGATAGGTATATTTCTGTACTTAGAACTTAGAATTAAAAACAGACCATAGAAAAGTACACCGCTAGAGACTAGTCCCATAATTATAGCTCCATACTCGACATGCATAAACGCAAAGGCAGCGTCTGCGCCTTTAGGTAAGTTTTGCATATTGTAATATGCAGATCGCGCTAGGATATATGCAAAAACAGCAAATACAATTCCGCGACTGAATCTACCTATGCGACCTAAAAGCATGAGGTATTTGTATTGATGATCGGTAAGATTTTCTTTATGAGTCATTTTGTCCATCATGGTTGAAAAAGAGATCCACCATTCATTAATAGCACTTACAGCCAGTCCAGTAGCAATTATAAATACAATGATTTTTCCCCATACCGATTGTAGTATTTTGATTTTCCATCCAGCATTACCATCATCGTCTGGCATACCGAATAGTAATTTTAAACAAGTAAATAAAAGTAGACAGTATCCTATACCATTTATAAAATAGGCGGCTCTACGGAAAGTTGGTTTTCCAGAATCACTGTCATAATCTTGCATATTAAAAGTTAGAAAGAATCTGGAGAAAATATAACCAGCTAGACCTATACTCATTAATAAAATTAAGAACCATCCAAAGCTTAAATGAGAGATCCATTTTAAAACGTCATCACCACTTTTAAGCGCATAGGTGAGCTGAAACGCTGTAATTAGTGCGGTTATTCCCATCAATAAAAAAACGGCACCTTTAGTAGCTATTCCTATTCTTGCAAATCTTCTGTAATTTTTCAATCGTTATTTTTAATTCCTTCAAAAATAATATCCGATAGATTGCGTCTTATTGTATGTAACAAAACTTTAGTTGTTTAATTTATCGTTTCTACGATTTTTTCCCACATCTCATCATGTAATATAACGGGTACTAAACTGCCAGATGGCTCGTTACCCATTCTTATAACCACCATATTTAAGCTAGGTACGACATCTATAAACTGTCCATTTTTACCTAAGGCGCTAATCATATCCACTGGTCCAGATGGCGTTAGGGATGACGGGATAGTTGCTGTAGATCCAGGAAATCTTAAGGTACTTTTACCATTTAACCACCATAAATAACCGTAAGCTTCATTAATATTTTGAGAAGTATTTGTCATCGCATTAAAATAGGTACTATCGCCTAATACCGTTGTTCCGTCCCAATTCCCTTCGGCAAGTGTTAATAAGCCAAATCTTGCGGCACTTCTTGCGTTACTAAAAAATACGTTGGTAAATAATGCTGTATTCGTCCATTGTCCTGTCATACCTGTTTTACTAAGTATAGAACTATTGGTGTACTGATTATTAGTGACACCAGTTGCTGCTTCTAGGATATCATGAGTGATAAGGTACGTACCATTATGGTAGTACCATTCATTCCCAGCGTCTACTAGATAATTTAAACATGTTGGATCATAACATTGTTCATCTGTTACATTATAGTCGATTCCGGTCGTAAAAGTTAAGTGATTCTTTATAGTAATTAAGTCTTCTTTATCTTGTGACATGTTGGTCCAGCCATTGCCTAGATAGTCAGATGTCTTATCATTAATATTTAAATAACCTTCTTCTTGTGCGATACCTACCACAGTACTAGCGAGAGATTTACCAGCACTTGCCCAATACCAGGTGCTATTACTATCAAATGGCTGACCTAGTAAGTCATTATTCCAGTATTCTTCAACGACGATTTTACCATCTACTAAAATGATAAATGCACGCGTTTCATTTTGCTCTAAAAAAGTGTTAAGTTCAGTAAGCTTTTGATTATCCCATTGTAAATCTGTTGGAGAAGTTGTCTCCCATGTGTCGCCAGTTAATGGTGGGAAATAATTTATTTCTATCGGGTCCATAATGATATCGTCATCATTATTATCATTTGAACTACAAGAGGTTACTATAAAAATGCTTAGTAAAAATATAGATAAAGAAACTTTCATGATAATCGGTTGTTTTATAATGAATGAGTAACAAGAATAAGAATAAAATTAAGACTATAAATAAATGTAAAAGTTTAATTACAATATATCATACTACGCTATCGATTTCGTAATTTTGCTTTTATAAATTGAGAATATCATAATGCAAGATCAAACTCCATATATCCCAGTAAATAAAGTACGTATCGTTACTGCTGCTAGTCTTTTTGACGGTCATGATGCCGCTATTAATATCATGCGTCGTATCATTCAATCTACCGGTTGTGAGGTAATACATCTAGGACACGATAGAAGTGTAGAAGAAGTGGTAAATACTGCTATTCAAGAAGATGCAAGTGGTATCGCGATGACTTCTTATCAAGGTGGTCATAACGAGTACTTTAAGTATATGCGTGATTTACTAGTAGAAAAAGGAGCTGGTCACATCAAGATTTTTGGTGGTGGTGGTGGTGTAATTCTACCGTCAGAGATTAAGGATTTGATGGATTATGGCATTACTCGTATTTATGCTCCAGATGACGGTCGTGCGATGGGCTTGCAGGGTATGATTAATGATCTTGTGCAGCGATGTGATGTTGCTGTTCCCGCTTTCGCGAAAGCGAAACAAGGAAAAGACCTCTCTACAAAAGAATTACTAGAAGAGAAACATGTACCTACTATCGCAAGATTGATATCACTTGCAGAGAACAGACATGAAGAATTCCAAGCAGAATTTAAATTCGATGCAGAAGAACTAGCAGGAACTCCAGTTTTAGGAATTACAGGAACCGGTGGATCTGGTAAATCATCTCTAGTAGATGAATTGATACGCAGATTCCTAATCGATTTCCCTGAAAAAAATATAGGTGTTATCTCTGTAGATCCATCAAAGCGTAAAACCGGTGGTGCTTTATTAGGTGATAGAATACGTATGAATGCGATCAATAATGATCGTGTTTATATGAGATCTCTTGCAACGAGACAGTCTAATTTAGCTCTTTCTAAGCATGTACAAGAAGCTGTAGATGTTTTAAAAGCTGCAAAATATGACCTGATCATTCTTGAAACGAGTGGAATAGGGCAGAGTGATACAGAGATTTTAGAACACAGTGATGTGTCTTTATATGTAATGACTCCAGAGTTTGGTGCAGCCACACAACTAGAGAAAATCGACATGCTAGATTTTGCAAATGTGGTAGCCATCAACAAATTTGACAAACGTGGTTCACTCGACGCACTACGTGATGTAAAAAAACAATTCCAGCGCAATCATAATCTTTGGGAAACAGATCCAGCAACTCTTCCAGTTCATGGAACTATAGCAAGCCAATTTAACGATCCAGGAATGAATGCGTTATATGAAGCATTAATGGCTGAGGTAACCGAGAAAACAGGTGTGGATTTAAGTTCTAAAAATGAGCTTAACAAAGCACAAAGTGAAAAGATATTTGTTATTCCACCATCTAGAACACGTTACCTAAGCGAGATAGCCGAAAGTAATAGAGCTTATGATAATACTGCTGCTACACAGTCTACCGTGGCACAAAAATTATATGGTATTTTTCAAACGATCAATACATTAATAGACCAAAACGAGAATGCTAGTTCGAGCGAGAGTCGAGAACGGTTCATTACTGATAAAGGTTTAAACGAAGACTACATCATATCACAAGTTGTAGCTGAAGATAGAGAATTTGCTGATTTATTAATTGCACAATTCAACAAATCATTAAAAGACCTTGATCCATATAATTGGGAAGTAATTACTGGTTGGGATGCAAAGGTGAATAAATACAAGCAACCTATTTATGAGTTTCAAGTACGTGACAAGGTCATTAAAATTGAAACACATACAGAGTCACTATCTCATAAAATGATTCCTAAAGTAGCGTTACCAAAGTATAGCGCATGGGGCGATATTTTGAAATGGTGTTTGCAAGAAAATGTACCAGGAGAATTTCCATATACCGCAGGATTATATCCGTTTAAAAGAACAGGTGAAGATCCTACAAGAATGTTTGCAGGTGAAGGTGGACCAGAACGTACTAATAAGCGTTTTCACTACGTGAGTCTTGGAATGCCAGCAAAACGTTTAAGTACTGCTTTTGATAGTGTGACCTTATACGGTAATGATCCAGGATTGCGACCAGATATTTATGGGAAAATCGGTAATGCAGGAGTAAGTATTTGCTGTCTAGATGACGCAAAGAAACTATATTCTGGATTTGATTTGTCTCACGCGATGACATCAGTATCGATGACTATTAATGGTCCAGCGCCTATGCTATTAGGGTTCTTTATGAATGCTGCCATCGATCAGAACTGTGAACGATTTATCACTGAGAATGGTTTAGGTGATAAAGTAGAGGCAAAGCTTAAAGAGGTTTATGATGATAATAATGTAGAACGTCCTTCTTATTTAAACGCTCAAGGCGAAAAAGTATATTCTAAAAATGGTCAGGTAGATGTAACTAAACTTCCGGAAGGTAACGATGGTCTTGGTCTAATGCTTCTCGGTCTTACAGGAGATCAAATCCTAGAACCAGCAGACTATGCTCGTATTAAAATGGAAACCCTAGCACAAGTTCGTGGAACCGTGCAAGCCGATATTTTAAAAGAAGATCAAGCTCAAAACACTTGTATTTTCTCTACAGAATTTGCGTTGCGTTTAATGGGTGATGTACAACAGTATTTCATTGAAGAAAAAGTACGTAACTTTTATAGTGTATCGATTTCTGGTTATCACATTGCCGAGGCTGGAGCAAATCCTATCACGCAATTGGCTTTCACATTAGCAAACGGATTCACTTATGTAGAATATTACTTGAGTCGCGGAATGGACATCAATAAATTCGGTCCTAACCTAAGTTTCTTCTTCTCAAACGGTATCGATCCTGAGTATTCAGTGATAGGTCGTGTGGCGAGAAAGATTTGGGCCAAAGCGATGAAAAACAAATACGGTGCAAATTCTCGTGCACAAATGTTGAAATACCATATTCAAACGAGTGGTAGATCATTACATGCACAAGAGATTGATTTTAATGATATCCGTACGACATTGCAAGCACTGTATGCGATTAATGATAACTGTAACTCGTTGCATACTAATGCTTATGACGAGGCGATTACCACACCTACAGAAGAATCTGTAAGACGTGCGATGGCGATTCAGTTGATTATTAATAAAGAATTAGGTCTTGCCAAAAATGAGAATCCTATTCAAGGAGCATTTATCATTGAAGAGTTGACAGACTTAGTAGAAGCAGCTGTTTTAGAAGAATTTGATAGAATTACAGAACGTGGTGGCGTGCTAGGAGCGATGGAAACCATGTACCAGCGCAGCAAGATTCAAGAAGAATCGATGCACTACGAGATGTTGAAACATACAGGCGAGTTCCCAATCATAGGAGTAAACACATTCTTAAGTTCTAAAGGTAGCCCAACGGTTTTACCAGCTGAGGTGATACGTGCGACAGAAGAAGAGAAACAAGCTCAAATTGCTACTAAGGATAATTTACATACCGCTTTCGCGAAAGCGCAACAAGAACAACTATCTAACATACAACAAGCTGCTGTTAAACAAGAAAATATTTTTGAGCATCTAATGGAAGCTACTAAGATTTGTACTTTAGGTCAGATTACTGAAGCGTTGTTTGAAGTAGGAGGACAGTATAGACGAAATATGTAAGCAGACACTTGGCTTTGCAATTGCAAAGCCTTAGTGGTCGCTTATCCCGAACTCGCTTCAGGATCTTTTGAACCTTGAATGATTTCAAGCTCTGCTAGCGTATGAATCGCTTATCCCGATGAGCAAAGCGAAATCGGAATCTTATGAATCTATAAACGCATTTAAAACCTTGTCATTCCGCACTTGATGCGGAATCTACTTGAACTAATTTGAATTTTTTTAATAAATCAGCAGTGTTTAATGAAAACCTGTGAGATTACCACCGCTAATGCCTTGCGAAACCTCACCGGTTAGAGGGAAATTTCAGATTAAGAAAGATGTCAGTTTGAGCGAGAGTCGAGAACGGTTCATTAACAAAGGTTATATGTGATGTGCGATATGTCAATCCACTACAAAGCAGATTCGGTAATTTCTACCGCATTCATTTATTAAAAAGATATAAATCTAGTTAGTTAGTTAGTTAGTTTTTCCTTTTATTTGTGGGAAATAATTGATTATGAGAAAATTGATAGTGTTTTTAGTTATGTTATCTTCTAGTTTGGGTTTTTCTCAGAATATAAGTTTTCCTGATTCGGAATTAGAAAATCAGCTTGTGCTTTCTGGATTATTTAATGGAACTGCAAAGGATATAAACGGGAATCCCTTGATTATTGATGCAAATAATGATCAAATGATAAGTGTAGCAGAAGCAAATAATGTTTATCAATTAGAATTAAATTATACTACTATAACCGATATTACAGGACTGAATAATTTTAGCAATCTGGAAGTCCTTGAAATGACTAATACTCCAGTTACTAATTTTAATATTCAGGGTTTAAGTTCGATTAAGACCATTAATTGTTCAAATAATGGAATGTTGACAACTGTCAACTTTGATAATCTTACCACTTTGGAGAATATAATTTTAAGAGATGATGATATCTTATCCGCAGTGTCTTTAAATAATTTAACCTCTTTGCAAGATATTCTTATCTCTATGTCATTAGTTACGTCCATCGACATTAGTTCAAAACCATCCCTGGTCAAAGCATCTTTAGGAAGCAATTCTATTTCTAATATTTCCGTTGTAGGTTCAAATCAGCTTGAGGAATTATATTTACAAAGTAATGATATTTCTCAAGTCGATTTGAATGGTTTAATTAATTTAGAATGGTTGTATTTACAGGACAATTTGTTGACTGCGATTGATTTAACTGGTTTATATTCGTTAGAATACGTGAGCCTTTCTGATAATAACTTTGCTACACTTGATATTTCAGACCAAACATCGCTCAGAAACCTTAGTGCCAATAATTCTCAGGTATCAACATTTTCAATATCTAATAATCAATATTTAGCATTTAATATTTTAAATCTAAACAATAATAACATTAACTCTTTTGACATATCTAAAATGCCCAATTTGTCAGAACTTAGATTAGATAATAATCAAATAACTAATTTATCACTAATTCCATTTTCTAGATTAGAATTATTGCATGTAAGTAATAATGATCTAACAAGCCTTGTAGTTGATAATATGGAAGAGTTAAGGGATATTAATGCTGATGGTAATAACTTGACCTCATTTGATGGTAGTTTATTGTTTATTACAACTACTCCAGGATCAAACAGTGTAGAGTTGAGTGGAAATCCATTATTAACTGATATTAATATTAAGAATGGTAGAAATACCTTATGGCTATTTGACAATTTGCCAAGTCTTGAATCTGTATGTGCTGATAATTATGAACTAGTAGGTTTAGCTAATTGGGCTAATACTAATGGATTAAATTTAAATTTGAGTAGTTATTGTTCATTGATCCCTGGTGGTGTTTCTTATAAATTTGAAGGCTCTGTAATCATAGATGCGGATTTGAATGGTTGTGATATAAATGACCCAAGATATCCTTATGCAAAGTTTACTTACAACACTTTCAATAGTAACGGTATATTTTATACAAATTTTAATGGTGATTATTCTTTACCTGTTAATGCTGGTAATCACGCTATTGTACCAGTTTTAGAGAATCCAAATTTTTGGCAATTAAATCAGAATTCTTTTTATTCAAATACAATTGCGCCTATTATAGAATTTGATTTCTGCATGACCGCAGTAGGATCTATAGAAGACCTCGAAGTAATCGTAGTTCCACTAGAACAAGCAAGACCAGGATTTGATACGGACTATAAAGTAGTGATAAAAAACAAAGGTAATCAAACAGCTAGTGGTTCCGTAACCTTAGATTTTGAAGAAGACTTTATGACCTTAATATCGACTAATCCTAATGCTGGAAACACACCTAGTAATCAGTTGAGTTGGTCTTTTAGCAATTTGCAACCATTCCAAATGGAAGAGTATGAGTTCACAATGACGTTGAATACGCCTACTCAATCTACTAATCCATTGAATGGTGGTGACATCCTAACTTTTACTGGAACGGTTACAGGAACTGGAACAGATGTTATGCCAGCAGATAATGTGATGGTCTTTGATCAAACCGTTGTCAACTCTTATGATCCTAATGACAAGACCTGTCTAGAAGGTGAGACCATAGACCCAGCAGATGTTGGTCAGTACGTTCATTACATGATTCGTTTTGAGAATACAGGAACGGCAAGTGCTGTGAATATTGTAGTAAAAGATGAAATTGACTTAACCCAATTTGATATCTCGACGTTGATTCCCCTAGGTGGTAGTCATGATTATTACACGAGAATTAGGGAAGGAAATGTGGTAGAATTTATTCATGAAGACATTAATCTGGATTTTAATGATGCAACTAACGATGGTTATGTCTTATTTAAAATCAAGACATTAAATACTCTGGTAGCAGGAGATACTTTTGATAACACCGCAGAGATTTTCTTTGACTTCAATTTCCCGATCATCACCAATACCGAAACGGTAACGGTAATGAGCACAGCAAGCGTAGGAGAATCTACAGACAGTTCTATAAAAGTATATCCTAACCCTGCGAAAAGCTTCATCAATTTATCTGCTTCAAATAGCCTTGAAAGCGTGACGATTATGGATATAAACGGTAGAACTTTATCACAAACCAACTTTACTGGAAATGCAACAGAGCAACGCATTTCTTTAGAAAACTTAAGCTCTGGAATTTACTTTGTTACTATTCAAAGTGACCTAGGACAAAAGGTAGAGAAGTTGGTTGTGGAATAATATTTATTCTATAATAATTAAAACAAAGCCTCTCGTTAAGTAGAGGCTTTTTCTGTATTAATCCTTTTAATAGAAGGTTTCTAAAACTTAAAGAAAACTTAAAGTAATGATGTAGACATACATAAGAGTATAGTAATTATATATTTGCTTTTTACCCTTAAAATTATAGTTTGAAGTCTACTTATTCACTCATATTCTTTGCTTTATTCAGTTCAATAAACTTTGCTCAAGATAGTATTCCTACTGCTCAAAGTACGAACTGGGCATCATGGGGAAGAGTAAGTTTTTTATTTAATCAAAGTGCTTTTAATGACGACTGGCAAGGTGGTGGAGTTACTAATGTATCAGGTAACCTAGGGATCAGTTATGACATGCAATACAAGCGTAAGAAGTTATCGTGGGATACTAAATTAATTAGTGATTTTGGTCTTTCTCAAGTAAAAGATCAGCGCTACTTGCGCAAGACGACTGATCGTCTAGAATTGAATAGTATACTAGGTAATCAAATTAAACAGAGCTACTGGAATTATAGTACTATTTTCAACTTTAGATCACAATTTATATCTGGATATGAATTCTTTACAGAAGAAGAAACAGGTGACGATGGCGTTACCAGATCTATTCAAAAGCGGCGCGAGACCTCAGGTGGTTTTTCACCTTCATATTTTCAATTAGGTTTAGGTTTTTTATGGAAAAAATCTAAAAACTTCAATTTCAACATCGCACCTGCTACTACTAGATTGATAACCGTATCATCTAGCTTCACTGACGTCGATATCAATGATCCAGATGCGGTAGATGACTACACACCATTTTTTGGGGTAGAGGCTAATAAAACAGCTAGATGGGAAGTAGGAGCCTCTTTCCGTGGTTATACAAAATTTGAGGTTGCCAAGAATATTCAAATGGAAAATGTAATAAATTTATATAGTGACTATCTAGCAGATCCAGAGAATATTGATATCGATTATAACCTCAATCTTTTTCTAAAGGTCAATAAATACATCAGTGGTAACTTTGAGTTTCAGGCGATATATGATGATAATACAACCAGAGGTTTTCAAATTAGACAGGTCATCGGTCTTGGTTTTAAATATGATCTAGGAGAACGTCCTACTAAAAAAGCTTAGTTTATATTATATATATATATTCAGAATAGCTTTTCTCATATACGCTTTCGCGAAAGCATACTTATAACACCTTACTGCTTTATTTAAATCAATTACTTATAAAAAACGTTTTTAGCCTGATTTTTTATCTGATTATACATTCTTAACAGAAATTTACCGTGGCCAATTATGTTAAATCATTGAACTTTTATCAATTTGCACTCTATTAAGAACTTAAGGTCTTATACCGTCAATAATTGCAAGAAAAAGAATTAAAATCCACAAATAAACCACGATACAGATGGCTGCGCAGATTTGCACGCACCATGTTAGGAATACTTATTTTCCTCATTTTATTGCTGCTGTTCATACGCAGTCCATGGGGACAAAGTATCATAATAGGACAGGTAATCGATTATGTAAAAGGAAAAACAAGAACTGAAATCCAGTTAGATCGTGCCTTCATTACTTTTGATGGTAATATTCAAGTTGATGGCTTATATATGGGTGATGTTAACAATGACACACTAGTGTATTCTCGTAGTCTAGAGGCAGATTTAGCGTTATGGCCACTCATTAATGGTACAGGTATCGATATTGATGATCTTAAATGGAATGGTCTTACAGCTAGAGTTGTTAGAAAAGATTCTATTGAAGGTTTTAATTATCAATTTTTAATGGATGCGTTTGCTACCGCACCAGATACAACGGCTAGTCAACCATTAAATCTTAATATAGGGAATATCGTTCTTACAAATTTTGATGTTATTTACAAAGATCAAGTAGGTGAGATGGATGCAACTGCAATCTTTGATGAGTTAATTCTAGAAATGAATGAACTAGATCTAGAGCGCATGTTAGTTGACATTGAAAACCTGTCACTTAAAAATGCCATTATCAATTATGAGCAAGATGTAGTTACCTCATTTGCTAAATCTGAAAAAGATGATTTCCCTGAGCAAGATACGAACCTAGCAGAGGCCATTACAGATGATGCAAATGATTCTCCATTACCATTGTTGTCAGCTCGTAATATACAATTGACAAATGTTGAATTAAATTACAACTCAAAACCAGAAGCCATTGTGCTGCAAACTCATTTTGGCGTTTTAGAATCATCTATTCCTAAGGCAGACGTTCAGAATAGTCAATATGTGGTAGATGGTGTGAAATTGCAGGATAGTCATATAGAATTATCTATGATTGAAATTGCAGATTCATCACTACAATCAAACAATGAACCTATAGCAATTGAATGGCCAGATTTAAATGTTTCCTTAAATCAGTTAAATTTTAAAAACAATAGCTTTTTTTATAGTCTAAATGGTGCGCAACCATCAACTACTCAATTATCGCCAGACGCAATTTCGTTGACAGATATTAATGTTGATTTACGCAATTTTAACCTTGCCGATAGAAGTGCGCGTGTATTGTTAGATAATACTTCACTTAAGGAGTATTCTGGATTGACGGTTAATCAATTAAGAGGTGAAATTAATGTGACAGATAATGATTTGATTATAAAAGACTTAATAGCAAGAGTTAATAATAGTTCCATTGATGGATCAATTGGTTTAGCATACAATGGTATTGACCAGCTTGTTAATAATCCAGAATCATTGAAAGTAAACGCAACGATACCATCGTATATATTTGACTTAAAAGATCTTTATAGTTTCCAGCCCGATTTATATAGAAATGAATATGTAAAGCAATTATCAAAACAACCATTAACAGGACGACTGACTGCTACTGGTAGCACTGAAAATTTAAAAATAGATCGCTTTACTTTAAATTGGGGACGCAATTCTGTAACCGCAAATGGTACTTTAACTCAAGTTACCGATGTAGATCAACTAACGTTTAACTTACCTAACATAAAAGTTGTTACCGATAGAAATTCATTGTTACCATTCATAAATGAAAAAGACCTAGGCATTACCTTACCACAAAAAGCACAATTAACAGCAAATGTATCAGGTAATGTTAATAATGTGCAGGGAAAAGCAAATCTAATGACCAGTTATGGTTCAATGATAATCGATGGTGATTTCAAAAATGGTGAAAAAATTGAATTTGACTCTAAATTATTTCTGGAAGAATTAGAGCTATCAAAAATGCTTTCCATGCCAGAATTGGGGAACTTAAGCTTACAACTTCAGACAAGCGGTAATGGTTTTAATGTCAATGATTTAGATGCTAGTATTGAAGGTACCATAACTAGCTTTGCTTACAACGACTATCCATTAACTAATATCCCGATTAAAGGAAGTATGAATAATGGAGCTGGGATAATTACTTCAAAATTTAAGGACGATAATATCAATATAGCGTTAGACGCAAATCTTAAATTGAACCAAAATGCAAATGATGTAAATGCCATTATTGATATCGCTGGAATAGATTTGAGAGCTTTCGGTATCACTTCTCAAAATGTAAAAGCCGCTGGTAAAGTAGAGGTGTCTTATTCTGGTAATGAAGCTAGTTATAAAATTAACTCTACTGTAGAAGATGGAATTGCTGTTTTTGATGAACAGTCTTATTTGTTAGGTACCTTAAGTATGGATGCCTTTGTAACCAACGATTCTACTTCTTTAAATGTGAATAACAAAATGCTAGATCTAGAATTGAGATCTAATGCAGATCCAGCAAATATAACCGCAGCATTACAACGCCATATAGATAGGTATCTAACGACCAATCAGGACATGGACACCTTACAACCGGTTGTAATGAAAATTAAAGGTAACATAAGGCCAGCACCTATCCTACGTGATGTGATTTTACCACAATTACAATCCTTAGACACGATCAATATAGCAGTGGATTTTAATGAAAAAGAGCGTAAATTAGATAGTGATATTAAGGTAGATTATATCAAATATGCAGATAGCGAGATCGATAGTTTAGTGATTTCATCTCAGTCAGACGCTCAAAATTTACAATTTCAATTAGGATTTAAAAATATTGCTGCAGGACCTATAAATATTAAGCGCACAGCTTTGACAGGTATAGTTGCAGAGAATAAACTTAACCTAGATTTCACTTCTTATGATGATGAAGAAAGATTAATTCACTTTGCGAGCACGCTTTCGCGAAAGCGTGATATCGATGGAATTGATAACCTTATATTTAATCTATCCATAGATGATTTAATTCTTAATAAACAACCGTGGAACATACCTGATTCTAATGAAATAGCAGTAGGTGAGCAACGATTGCTATTCAGAAATTTTAAATTAAGTAATGATAATCAAAGTATAGAATTAAGAAGCGATCGTCCTAATACGGATAAGGAACATATCGCTCTGTTGCTTAAAAACTTTAAGCTTCAAGGCTTATTAAGTTATTTAAATTCTGATGAGAAATTAGCAACCGGAACTGTTAATGGGGAATTTATACTTAATGATATTTATGGTGCTACAGGTATTCTAGCAGACTTGCAAATCAAGGATTTACATGCTATGGAAGTACCTTTAGGTCAATTGAACCTAGATGCAAAATCGTTAGATGGGTCACGCTATGATATGAATCTTGATATAAAAGGAGCAGATGTAGACCTTGAACTTAAAGGCGATTATGAAGCAACAGATACAGTAGCAAACCTTAATCTAGATTTAAATATTAATAAAGTTAATGTATCAACAATAGCAGGTCTATCAGATGATTTACTTAAGGAAGGTAGTGGTTCTATTAACGGAAAGTTTAAAGTAACAGGAACTACTATAGATCCGGATTATATTGGAGAATTGAGATTTAATGAGGCTAGTATAAATGTAGCCATGTTAGATACTAATTTTACTTTAAAGGATGAAACAATAGCTGTAGATAATGCAGGTATTACTTTAAACAAGTTGCGTATAGCAGATGCTCAAGGTGATATATTTACCGTAGATGGAAGTATAGGAACTAAGAGTTTATTAGTGCCTACTTTTAATTTGAAATTAAAAGCAAAAGATTTTACAGCCTTAAATAGTACCGCAAAGGATAATGATCTTTACTATGGTAAAGCAACCTTTGACGCAAGTGCATCCATAACAGGTAATCTGACCATACCGGTTATTAATTTAGATCTAACTGTTAAGGACGTTACAGATGTCACCTATGTTGTTCCAGCAACAGAGTTAGATGTGGTTCAACGTGATGGTATCGTACAATTTGTGAATAGACAAAATCCCGATGCAATTTTAACGCAGACTGAAGAGGAATCTGCAACGCTTACAGGATTTGATATTACAGCAAATTTTAAAATAAGAGATGACGCAAAACTAAAGATTATCATTGATCCTAGTACAGGCGATAATTTACAAGTGGCTGGAAGTGGTGATCTTAAGTATAGAATGACACCTAATGGTAGAATGACGTTAACGGGACGATATGAAATCGATAGTGGTTACTATCAACTCAATTTATATGAGATAGTATCTAGAAGATTTGATCTAGCCAAAGGTGGTAGCGTTACTTGGTCTGGTGATCCTTTTGATGCTAACCTAGATGTTAGTGCTATTTATAAGGTAGAAACTAGTGCCAGCGCTTTAATGGCGAGTCAAACTAGTGGTGCAGATTTGAGTACTAAGAATAGTTTCCGACAGCAATTACCTTTCTTAGTGTATTTAAATGTTGATGGTGAATTAATGCAGCCAGAGATCAGCTTTAAAATTGATCTACCTAATGATGAACAAGGTGCTGTAGGTGGTCAGGTATATGGTAGACTGCAACAGCTGAATAATCAAGATCAAGAATTGAATAAGCAAGTTTTTTCTCTTCTCGTACTTAACCGATTTTTCCCTACCTCTGGTACAGATGGAAGTAATGGCGGCACGGCGACTATTGCAAGAGATAATTTAAATCAAGCTTTAAGTGATCAATTGAATCAATATGGAGGTAAGCTATTGGGTAAGACAGGTATAGATTTTAGCTTTGGTGTAGATAGTTATACGGATTATCAAGGTACCAGTTCTCAAGAACGTACACAGCTGGATGTAACAGCTAGCAAAAAATTACTGAATGATCGTCTGGTTGTGAGTGTAGGTAGCGAGGTGGATATACAAGGATCTGCACAAGATGGTGAAGAAACTCCAGTGATAGGTAATCTGAGTATTGAGTATTTGTTATCTCAAACTGGTCAATGGCGTTTAAAGGGTTTTCGTAGAAATCAGTATGATAATGTCATCGACGGGCAGTTAATAGTTAGTGGTATATCATTAATATTCACTAAAGAGTTTAATGAATTCAAAAATTTATTTGCTAAAACAGTTCTTGAAGAAAATCAAAAGGCTCGCAAAGAGGAAGAAGAAGAACAGCAAGAAGACATAAAATCATCAGAATCAAATAATAAGTAAATCAGGCCATTGAAAGCAAACAGTTACATACACGGTTTTATAACCTTAAGTTTTTTCTTAATTATAACTTCTTGCGCTGTTAAAAAATATGTGCCTGAAGATGAACTATTGCTTAATGAAACATATGTTGATATTAAGCTAGATTCACTTACAGATGTAAAAGATGTTGCTGCGTTAAAAGCTCAATTAGATCTCACTATATCACCGCAACCTAATAGCACTTTTTTAGGAATGAGACCAGGCTTGCATTACTTTTATAAGGTTAAAAGGGATAGTGGTGGCTTTATAGCGCGATTTATGAATAGAAAGATAGGAGAGAAGCCTGTCTATTTATCTGATGTAGAACAAGAGGCAACTAAAGATCTATTGCGCAATAGATTAGAGAATAGAGGTTTTTTCTTCTCTAATATAACTTCAAAAACTATTGAAAACCAAAAGCAAAAAGAAGGTAGTGTAACCTATCAAGTAAGTTTACCTAATCCGTATAGATTAAAAACCTATCAGGTTGATAATGATTCTATACCATTTTATAAAGTTCTAGAAAATCAATTGTCAGATTCTCCCATTAAAGTGGGATCTCGCTTTGATCTGTCTGCCTTAACGCAAGAGCGAGAGCGTATAGATAACAACCTTAAAAGCAAAGGCTATTATAATTTTAATTCTGGGTTTTTAATATTTCAGGCAGATACTAATCAGTATGATAATAGAAGGTTTGATTTATTCTTAAAGCTCAAAAAAGACGTACCTACTAAAGCAATAAAGCCTTATCAAATAAAGGCTGTAAAAGTCTACCCATATAATGTAACAAGTAATGATACTGTGGTTATAGATAGTGTACATTATGCTGATAAGGATTACATACAAGAATCTGATTTTTTTAGACCAGATCGGTTAGATCCTTTTATATTGTTAGAACCAGGTGATTTATACAATCCTACTAAGTCTAGAGCCACTAGTCGACGATTAGGATCCATAGGTGCTTATAAATTTGTCAATATAGAATATAAAGAACTACAAGAATCCAACGACAGTCTTAATTATTTAGAAGCTAGTATTTATTTATCGCCTTTGAATAAAAGAGCTATCCGTGCAGAATTACAGGCGGTAACTAAATCCAATGATTTTACGGGTCCTAGTTTAGGACTTACGTTTTCTAACCGTAATCTTTTTAAAGGTGGTGAAGTCCTTAATATAAAAGCAACTGGTACTTATGAAGTGCAAATAGCAGGAAATAGTGATGCCGGACAGACTAGTACAGAATTCGGACTAGGAGCAGATTTAATCTTTCCACGCATGCTGGCGCCTATAAACGTAGATAGTGATTATTTCGAATATGCAATTCCTAAGACCAAAACCAGTCTCAGCGCAACTATTTTAAATAGAAGTCAACTATATAGCTTGTTGACTTTTTCAGGTAGTTTTGGTTATACTTGGCAAGCAAATCGATATGTAACACACGAGTTCAATCCTATTTCTATTAACTATGTAAATCTGTTAAATACCTCTACAGAATTTGAAGAAATACTAGATGAGAATACCTTTTTACAAAACAGTTTTGAGCAGCAATTCATTTCTGGTTTAACCTATTCTTTTACTTATAATGAGCTTATAGATGAACGTAAAAAAGCTTTGTTTTATGTAAATAATACAGTAGATATAGCTGGTAATAGCATCAGCTTATTAAGTAAAGAAAATGAAGAAGGAAAGAATGAATTTTTAGGACTACAATATGCACAATATGCAAAGGCAGATGTAGACTTCAGATTTCACTATTTGTTAAACAAAGATTCTCGTATTGCCACTCGATTTTTTGCTGGTTATAGCTTACCGTATGGTAATAGTGATGTGTTACCGTTTAGTAAGCAATATTTTTCAGGTGGAGCTTATAGTGTTCGCGCTTTTAGAACTAGATCATTAGGGCCAGGAGTTTATAGTCCAGAGGACGATGACGACCGTTCCTTTTTTGATCAATCTGGTAATGTACGATTAGAAGCAAACATTGAATACCGTTTCCCTATTTACAGTTATTTTAAAGGGGCACTTTTTGTAGACGCAGGAAATGTATGGACCACAGCAGGTAATGGATTACCAGGTGGTGAATTTTCTAGTAATTTTTATAATGAATTTGGGATAGGAGCAGGATTAGGAATGCGAGTTGACGTGCAGGGATTTGTAATACGTTTTGATCTTGCTGCTCCATGGCATGACCCATCTATGCCGTCTGGTGAGCGATGGAATTTTGATATAGAAAACCCAGTTTTCAATTTTGCTATAGGTTATCCATTTTAAAGAAGTCTTGTTAGATAACGCTTCCGCGAAAGCATAGTAAAAAAAATCTTACATTTCACTATTAGATTTAAGAAAATAAGTGCTTAAATTGCCTTCTTAAATTTAACATATGGAAACCAATAACCAACCCCAAAACACAGAAGTACGCTCACGTCGTGAGAGAGAACCATTTATGCCAGAATCCAATGGAATGACCATGATGGAGGCAGTAAAATCGGTTTTTAATAAATATACTGATTTTACAGGTCGTGCAAGAAGATCAGAATACTGGTACTGGCAATTATTTAATTTTATTGTATTTATGATTTTGTATGTACCTGTGATTATAGGAGCTGCATCAGAAAATGAAGCAATAGCAATTCCATTTGGAATTCTTATGTTATTATACATTTTAGCTACTATAATTCCATCATTAGCTGTTATCGTAAGGAGATTACATGACACTGGTCGTAGTGGTTGGTTTTACTTTATGGGACTTATACCTTTTATAGGTGGTATCATCTTACTAATTTTTTGCGTTGAGGATAGTAAACATGGTGCTAATCAATGGGGACCTAATCCTAAAGGAATAGGGAATGATGATTTTAACAGGAACCAATTTTAATAAATTATTAAAATTTAACAAATAAACTTAAATTTTCCTCAACTATAAACGGTTAAATGGTAATACTCATTATCTTTAACATAAAACGTTTATGTGGAGGAAAATTTTTCAGGTTTTAGGCTTAATAGCTGCTTTATTAAGTTTATTACCTCTTATTGCTGTAGACTATTGGTGGATACGCATCTTTGACTTTCCACATTTACAGCTCACGGCTTTTACACTTTTGGCCATCCTTCTATATTTCTTTACGTTTAAACCCAAATGGGTAAACGATTATGCCTACATAAGTATTTTAATAGGCTGTTTTATATTTCAATTTGTAAAGTTTATCGATTACACACCTTTTGTAAAAGTTGAGGTAAATGATAGTTCTGAGCATGTTAATGAGGATTCAATAATTGAGATTTATACGGCTAATGTTTTACAGAAAAATGATAGCGGTGGTAATCTTTATCAAGAAATTAAGGAGCAAAAACCAGATCTTATTGTTTTTACAGAAACCGACCAAAGATGGAGTGAAGAAATCAAACAGCAAATCGGTGAGGCATATCCTTTTAAGATTGAACAACCACAAGATAATACTTATGGTATGTTGGTTTATTCAAAATTAGAACTTACCGATATTAAAATTAGATTTAAAGTCGATCCAGATATACCTTCTATAGAGGCTAAAGTGATTATGAGAAATGGAAAACCGTTTCAGCTATTTGCCATACATCCCACGCCACCGATGCCACAGCACAATCCTATGAGTACAGATCGCGATAAAGAGTTGATTTTAACGGCTATGGCAAGTCATAATTTTGAAATTCCAGTAATTGTCTTAGGGGATTTTAATGATGTTGCCTGGTCTGATAGCACTCAACTTACTAAAACGATTGGTAAGCTGTTAGATTTAAGGATAGGTAGAGGTTTTTATAACACCTACCATGCACAGTACCCATTAATGTGATGGCCACTAGACCATATTCTTACCTCTCCAGAATTTAGGTTAAAGGATGCTGGAACAGGTACTAATTTTGAAAGTGACCACTTTCCATCATGGGCTGTATTAACTTTTGAACCAGAACTGGCAGAAGATCAAGCACCTAAAGAACCTTCAAAAGAGGACTGGCAAGATGTGAAAAAACAAATGAAAAAATCCGGAATAGAAAATCTTATAAAGTTACCTGATGCTATAAAAGATGCAGGCGATTAATTTCCTTTTTTTTGATTTATTATAAGATGTGGATAGTCGGCAAGATTGTATTCTAATACTAAACCACCAGCAAGATCATTTGTAACATCTGGCCCGTAAAGTACATCACATAAATACATAGCAGCTTCAAAAGATCGTGCACCACCAGCACTAGTAATTACTTTACCATCGTGTACAAACCATACATTTTCCCGTATGTCTAGATTTGGAAATCTTTCCCTCATTTTATGGACGTCACTAGGGAATGTGGTTGACACCACGTGGTCTAATATGCCTGCTTGTGCAAGCATAAACGCGCCATCGCAATGTGATGTTATATAAGTGGCAGCACTACCAGTTTGTTTAATCCAATTTATTACCTCAGTGTTTTCTAAGTCACTATCTAGATGATGCTCGGCACTTGGAATAACTAAAATATCAATTCGAGGCGCGTCATTAAAATCATAATCTGGCTGCAGCCTCAATCCCTCAAATGTTGTGATAATATTTTTAGACTGTGCAACTGTAAATGTGTTCATTGGTTTTACGCTTTCGCGAAAGCGTGTGTGTTGAAAAATATCGAATGGAGCAGTCAGTTCAGTATTGAAAGTACCGTCCATCACTAAAAAACCTACATTATAAGCGTCTTTTAATAGAGTAGGAGCTTTGTGCTGAGTTGAGCTCGTGGTGGTTAATACAGGTTTTTGTTCTTGCTGGCACGATATCAAAATGAAAAAGCACAGTAAGGTGATAAATAATTTAGGCATTAATTAAGTTGTTTGCCTAGATAATAAGCACAGTAAACGGCTATATATCCTAGAATAATAGTTAATAGTAGATAAATTAAGGCTCCTAAATAATTAGATTCATTAGTGAGTTTAAATACATCTACAGAAAAGGTAGAAAAAGTGGTTAAGCCACCGCAAAAGCCTATTCCTAATAAAATATAGCCATGACTATCTAGTATGTTTTTATGAGAAAGTGATAGAAATAATCCTAACAAAAAACAGCCTATAACATTAGCAACAATAGTAGGTATCCATTTGATCTGATCTGTATTAATCCATACAGAAAATAAAAAACGTAGTACACAACCGAAGCCTCCACCAATAAATACTAAAAGAAGCTGCTTAATCATTTTCTACAACTGGTAAATATATTTCAGTGATGTTATCTGCTGGATTAGGTGTTAAAGCCGGATCTGTCTTATAAACCTCAAATGGTGCTTGTAATCCAGGTATATATCCTTGTTGTGCCATAAATAATTGTCCCTTATCCCATGTTTCTTGTAAGTGGTCATAAGTACCTTTTAAGGTAACTTTAACCGCTCTTGTAGGCTCTATATAAGTACATAATACCGCTACGTCTGTCGCTGGAATTACACGATCTCTTACCGGTATAGCTGCAGAAAAAATTACACTGTTGTTATTATGATCAAATTTTTCATAAATACTCATAGGCATTCCATACATAGATATATTTTCTTCTTTCATGTACTTCATAATATCTTGTAACATGATTGCCATTTCACCAGAAAATTTATCCATGCTAGTAGAGGTTGTTTGATAAAGTATATAACCACCTCCATAATCAACTAATCCAGGATTACTGATTTCGAACTTTTTCATTTCTACTAATAGATATTCTTCTATATTATTAAGGCCTTTTTTATACATAGGTCTGATTTCCTCTTCTAGATCTAATCCTAGAATAAAATTCATAACCTTATTTTTGAGGCCATCTTCACCTTTAATATTCCAAACAACTTCTGTCCCTTCAGGCACTGGGTTTAATGTCATTGTTACAACACTTTTTGAATCAGAAATACTAGTATGATATTCTATTTCCGACGCCACACTTTTGTTGGGTTCTAAAGCAGTAATTGTCATAGAACCATTACCGTATTCATTTTTAAAACTATAGTTTCCATTAATACCTGTCGTTATATCACCTAACGTGTTAGTTACTTCAGTAGAATTAGTCCATGGATTCCAATGGTTCCAGTTTTTAAAATCTGAAATTTCTTCATAAATCATCTCTGGCGGTGCTTTAATTATTTTCTTTTCTGTGATATAATACGTACCATCTTGTAAAGAAAAATATACTGCTGCACCTATGATAATTACTAGTATAAAGAGAAAGAGGTATTTAAGGACTTTCATTTAGGGAATTTTGATTTATCAAATATACGATTAAGCATAAAAAAAACGGTCGGAAAAGATTTCCGACCGTAAATGAGAAAGTCTTATCAGGACTTCCTTCCCCCTAAAATTATTGTATAAGGAAATAATTCCTATTCAATCTTGTATAACAATTCAAAGTTAAAGTAGTTTGTGTATTTATAAAATACCCTTTAATGGGTATATTTTAAAGTATTTCTAGTAAAAACAAATAATTCATTTAACAATTGTGAATCACTTGTAATGCTGGTGTTTTTGTAAAGCATATCTTAATAACTCTCCTTTGCCTTGTAAGCCTAGTTTTTGAATAATATTTTTACGATGTTTAATAATTGTGCTAACAGCTGTAAATCGTATTTCGGCAATTTCTGATGATGTTTTTCCTTGTGCTATTAACTTTAAAATTTTCGTTTCACTAGGTGACAGTATTGTTTTATTATTAGAAATTTCATTGCTTTCTATTTCATTGATATTAATAGAAGCATCAAAGTATCGTTGTCCTTTACTTGCTTTAATTATAGCAGTTTTGACTTCTTTTAGACTACTGGTTTTTAATATATAACCATAAGCGCCGGCTTTAATCATTTCTCGTATCGCATCTTCGTTATTAAACATGGAGAAGGCAATTACTTTTAAGGTAGGACGTATTTTTAAAGCTTTTTTACACAATTCAACACCATTCATACGTGGCATACTAATGTCTGTTAATAGAACATCTGGCTTTTTAAAGTCTAATTTTTCAAGTAACTCTTTACCATCTTTTGCGGTACCTACGACTTCAATCTCTTGAACATCTTTAAATAGTAATAAAAGACCATCTATGAGCGATTGATGATCTTCGGCTATTAGTAATCTTATCATTTTAGGGGTATATCTAGATTAACAGTAGTTCCGTGATTTAATTGAGAATCGATTTCTATGGTACCATCCAAATCTTCAATTCTTTTTTCAATATTATGTAAACCTATACCAGCCTTTTCTTGATTTGATTCTTTTTTGAACCCTATACCATCATCTTCGACCATAATATTAATACTGTCTTGATATGCGGTAAGGCTGATTACAGCATTTGTAGCTTGTGCATGTTTAATGATATTACTTAATAATTCTTGCAATATTCTAAAGATAGTAAGTTCTAGGCTATTTTCTAAGGATTGATCCAGACCATGATGTAATACCTCTACATGTACTTTTCCGCCTTGTGAAACTTTGTCTGCTAGCGATTCCAAAGTAGGAATCAATCCCTTACTAGCCATGACACCGCTATTTCTGGTATGAGACATTAGACGTATTTTTTCATATGCTTCATCTAGTAGATTCTCTGTTCGATTAAAAACTAGCTCGGATTTTTCTTCACTGAATTGTTCTTTTAGGTTTTCAAAGTATAGTCGGACAGTGGTTAATGTGCTTCCTAGATCATCATGTAATTCTTCTGCGAGTCTTTTACGTTCTTTTTCTTGTCCCGTAATCATAGCATCTATGGTTGCTAATTCTTGATTTTTAAGAATGGTATCGGCACGACTTTTTTGGATTATTTGCTCTTTCTGAGCAATTAATTTTTTCTTTCGTTGGTTGTTGTAGATGAGGCCACCAGATAGTAACAAAATTATTGCTGCTCCTGAGAGTGCATAAATTTGATTGCGTTGTTTTTCTTTATCAGCTTTAAGTTCTAGATTTTCTTTTTCTTTTTGAGTGGTTTGATATTTTGCTTCTAGTTCTTCTAAGGATCTGGCTGCAGCGACGGTTTTCAGAGAATCTGAAATTCTTATTTTATCACGATACAATGTGGCACTTTCTTCATAGTTTTTATTAAGGTAATAAGCCTCCGCTAAGTTTCTAGTTACCATGACCATTTTTTCTTGATTATCAATAGGGTAGTGGTCATTTAAAGATTTATTGTAGTAATAAATAGCCTCTTCGTATCTTTTAGATTGCTTTAAAGTTTGAGCCTTACTGTTATATAAATCTTTAAGTGTTTCAAAATCTTCTTGCTGTTCATAGTAAGGGATTAATGAATTAAAATAATATAAAGCAGAGTCTTTGCGATTTGCGAGGTCGTATAAAATACCTAGATTCAATTCAATGCTTTTCACCATATCTATTAAATCATTTTCTTTAGCGATATATTTTGAATGGTGTAATCTGCCTATTGAGCGCTCAATACTTGCCTCTGTCTCATAACCTTCATTATATATATAATAAAAGTCACAATTCACCAGCATTTTAGGATCTTGTGAGAGGTGAGCAATATCACAGTTTTCTCTAACTAGATCTTCAAACGGCAGCGCATTTTCAATAGTTGAAAGGTAAGTATAGATAAGTTCGTCATTGATCTTAAACCTAAGCTCTAGAGAGTCTTCAGGAACATGTCTTTTTGCTGACAATAACAGCTTGTAAGAATGCATTAAATCAGTCGATGTATTGGATTCTATTATAGCATTTTCATAATAATACCTTGCTTTTTCAGTATTTGAAAAAGCAAGAGTATCCATGGTTTTGATTAGTTCTTTTGACTCTACAAATTTAGATGCTGCATTTAGCTTTCCTAACGACTCTAATTTGGCAGATTGGGAATTCCCTATCTGAGTAAAGCACAAAATCAGGCTTATGTATAGAAAAAATCTAGTTTCCACTACTTAAACTAGGTCTTTTAAAGGAGTGACCTTTTTTAAGAGGAATAAATAAATCCATTTTATTTTGTCCACACGTCATACTTTCGTCGTTAATGTCAATTACAGTTTTAAAATCCATAGTAGGCTTTACGTCGTTTAAAACTGCAGCTGTGATAGTCGTTAATACATCACCAGCTTGTGGTGATTCATAGAGCGTTATTTTCAGCACATATTCGTTATCAACTTTTTCAAATGATGCAGTTTCTACATTCTTAAAATTATTTTTAGATTCAAAATCAATCTGAGTAATGGTTTTGGTGTTGACGTCCATATAAATCATTGCAGATAAACCTATATTATCATTCATACCGGTTTCTGCAATATGGTAGGTTTCCATATCTGTATTTGCTAATTGAACATAAGTTTCTAGAATACTACAGTAATCATAAGGATCTTGATTGGTTTTTAAAATAGCGCTGTTTGTATCCTTTTTTTTGAGCTCTTTACTTTCAATATCTTCATCTGCTTTTATTTCATTTTTACAAGAAAATATGGCAAAAGTACATAAGCATAAAATGGCAAGTCTAATTTTCATAGGGTTGAGTTTTTGGTTGGTTAAATATGGTTGATTATGTGATGATATTATATACCCCATAAAGGGTATTTATAATTACAACGAATAAAGTAACTGATTTTAAGTTCAATAAACAAGTATCCCATAAAAAAGCCTGTTCATTAAGAACAGGCTTTTTTATTTTTTAATCGAGATATACTACCTAAAAACGCCACTAGGGAAACTGACCATGCTTTCAATTCCATCTTTACCTACTGCAACAACTCCAAAAAACGAGTTATCAATTACGATTTCATTTAGAGTATATTCATTGACGTCTCCTACATATCTAAAATGATCCCATGTAGGACTCGTTGTATCACGCCAGTATATTTTATATCCCACTGCATCTTTAACAGGATCCCATTTTAATCTTACATTAGCTTCTACAATCCCACCAATTTTTACATTTTGAGGTCGGGTAGGAGCCCAGGCTAATTGTGCTAGATTTATAGCATTGACAGCAGTTAGTTTACGGGCATATGGAAAATTGACATGTTCAACAACATCACCATAATTCACACCATTCTCTGTTCTAATATCTTGATGTTGCTGTGTATAATTTTCATGTGCCTCCATGATACGTATACCTGGAAAACCTAAATCTGCAAACGGCCTGTGATGTCCACCACGGCCAAAACGATCTAATCTATATACCATTATAGGCTTCATCTCTGGCATATAGGTTTTTACTGATTTATGGATGTAACGTGCTAGTTGTCTAGAAATACCATCAACTTCACCACCATAAAACCTACGACCATTACGCTGGCGTTCTGTTTCGGTTGGGTCAGTAGGCTCTGAGAATATTCTGAACTCTCTGTTGTCAATGACTCCATCTACACCTTTAATATTTCCTATCATATCATTATTTAAAAAGCCTATGACATTCCATTCTTTCTTTTTCGCATAGTCGGCAAGTCCCTTACCACCAAATAGTCCTTGCTCTTCACCACTTAAACCTACGTACACAATACTATTTTTGAACTTGCGCTTACTTAAAACCCTAGCGGCTTCTATAGTACCAGCCATACCACTTGCGTTGTCATTTGCACCAGGCGCATCTGTTTTAAAGTCCATTGTATCGCTAGCTCTAGAATCTATATCACCACTCATCATGACCATGTCGTTAGGATTTGTAGTTCCACGTTGTATGGCTACTACATTAACTACATAAGCATCTTTAGGAACGCGACTTCCCATATCTGTAGTAACTAGATCTTTTTGGTAAAATACTTCAAGGCAACCACCACAATCTGCAGATATTTTATCAAACTCTGCTTTTATCCATCTTCTTGCAGCACCTATTCCACGAGTATTGGATACGGTATCTGAAAATGTATTTCTTGTCCCAAATCCAGCCAACTTTTTTACATCATTTTCAATTCTATCAGCACTTACTTCATCTATAATTTTATATAAATCTTGTTGATGTGCGCTAGGCAGTTGAGCTGTTGAAAACATACTGATGAACAGCAATAAAAGCAAACCGTTTTTCATGATTGATAATTTTGCCCTAAGATAATACCTATAACATTACAAACATTTAGTAAATTGTTAAAGGAGTGATGTCATTTTAAGCTTTCGCGAAAGCGTAAAAAAAAGCCCCAAAATAAATTGAGGCTTTACATAAAAGAAAGAATTGATTAAGCTTCTTTCTGTATCTCAACTGCATGTGGATAAGGGATTTCAATTTTCTCTCTATCTAATACAAGTTTTGTATTTTCAATAGTCCAGAAATAAACGTCCCAATAGTCTTCTGGTGTACAATATGGTCTTACCGCTAGGTTTACAGAACTTTCTGCTAGCTCACTCACATTAACAGAAGGTGCCGGGTCTTTAAGTACCTTAGGATTAGATTCTAACATAGCAAGAAGAGCATCTTTAGCCTGTTTCATGTCTTCTCCATATCCTATTCCTACAGTGGTATCAACTCTCATTTTACCTTCAGCAGTATAGTTAACAATATTTCCATTTGCCATAGGACCATTAGGGATAATGGCTAGTTTATTTGCTGGTGTAATCAACTTAGTAACTAGAATATCAATTTCTTTAACAGCTCCTAATTCACCTTGTGCTTCTATTAAATCTCCTATTTTATAAGGTTTAAAAATTAAGATAAGAACACCACCAGCAAAATTAGATAATGAACCTTGTAAAGCAAGACCTATAGCAAGACCTGCTGCTGCTAATATAGCTGCAAAACTAGCCGTTTCTATACCTAAAGTGCCAGCTACAGTAACTACTAATAGGATAGTTAAAACCCATTTAATTAAGTTAGTAAGAAACTTTTTAAGGGTTAAATCATAATCCCTTTTATCCATTAGTTTGCTAACTAATTTAACTAGCTTTTTTATGATAAAAGCACCGATGATATAAATCAGTATTGCCTTTAATAAAGGTACTCCATATTCTAAGGCATAGCCTGTCAGGTTCTCAATACTAAATCCACTAGGGTCAATATTAACATCTACGTTTTTTGCTTCTACGATTGGTTCTTGCATCATTTTTATTGTTTTGATTTAAAAAAAAACGAATTTAATAACGATAAGTGAGTAGCCTGAAAAAGAATTGAGTTTTTGTATAAATAGTTTTTTATCGTAAAATAAATACCATTGAACAATAAAAGCGCATAAAAAAGCCACTTCATATAAAGTGGCTTTATCAATTAGGAAGATTTTTTATGATCCTTGTTTTTGTATTTCTACCTGATGTGGATAAGGGATTTCAACACCAATTGCATCTAGGGTAGGTTTGAAGTTTTGTTGTAAATACCAGTGTACTGTCCATACATCATCAGTAAGTGTATATGGTCTCACGTGTATATTTATAGAACTGTCTGCATTTGCTGCGACTACAATTTGTGGTGCTGGGTCCTCGAGAACCAATGGGTGATCAGTAGCTAATTTGCGTAGTGCCTCGATTGTTTTTGTAATATCAGCATCATAACTCACACCTATAGTCGTGTCACATCTAAGAATACCTTCTGTATTAAAGTTAATAATATTACCGTTCAGTAATGGTCCATTAGGTATAATAGCTAGTTTACGTTGTGGAGTTATAACTTTAGTTTGTAAAATATCAATTTCTTTAATTGTACCTATGATCCCTTGCGCTTCAACGGTATCACCAACCTTAAAAGGTTTGAATAGAAGTAATAATACACCACCAGCAAAATTAGATAATGATCCTTGCAATGCTAATCCTATCGCAAGACCTGCAGCTCCTATAATTGCTGCAAAGCTGGTCGTTTGTATTCCTAATGTCCCTACTATTGAAACAATTAAAAGAATCCAAAGTCCCCACTTAATAAGATTTAAAAGAAACTTTTCAAGCGTCACATCATATTTCCTTAAAAGCATGAATTTTTGTGTGACTCTCAGCACTTTATTAATAAGCCATCTACCTATCAGATAGATAAGTATTGCCTTAACTAAAGGTATACCGTATTCTAGGATAAGTTCAAATCCTTTTTCTAAATTAAAATTTTCTAATAATTCTTTCATAGGGCACAAAAGTAAATTAAGGATATATCATCTACGTTTATGATTTGTTAATACTTCTAGCCATTTTAACATAAAAAAAACCGCTATCAATTGGTATTGATAGCGGTTCCAACTTAACTTAATCTAACTTAACTATAAACTACGCTTTAGTAAATGGATATTTATTTTCTCCAGTTACTTTATCTGCAACTACATTACGTAGCTCGATAATGTTAGGAAGGTTGATATACTTAGTAAAACGCTTAAGGCCCATAAGCATCATACGTTGTTCATCTCCATCAGCAAAGCTTGAAATACCTTCTTCAGCTCTATTTTGTATTATTTTTACAGCACTATATAAATATAGTTGAGACATTGCAATTTGCTCTTTTTGCTCTTCTACACTTGTACGTGCAATGTTCTTTTGAGTTCTAAGGATAGCACTTTCAGCCATATAGATTTCTATAAGAATATCTGATGCTGCTAATAACAGTTGTTGATTCTGTTCTAGTTCTGTCCCGAATTTTTGAACGGCACTACCTGCCACCATTAAGAAAACCTTTTTAAGTTTCTTAATCATGTCCATCTCTTCAGATAATGGTTCTGAGAAGTCTGGAGTATCAAAAGAAGGAATAGAAGTCAATTCATTTCCTACTGCCATTGCTGGCTCAAGAAGATTTACATGTCCTTTCATCGCTTTCTTAACAAGCATTCCTACTGCTAGCATACGGTTAATCTCATTTGTACCTTCATAAATACGTGAGATACGAGCGTCTCGCCATGCAGCTTCCATAGGTGCATCAGCACTGAAGCCCATACCACCATAAATTTGAATACCTTCATCACTACAGTTTTGCATATCTTCAGATACCGCAACTTTAAGGATTGAACATTCAATAGCAAATTCTTCTACACCTTTCAATTCTGCCTCTGCAAATGTTGCTCCTTCTTCTTGACGTAAGTGAATTCTATTCTCAATATCTTTAGCAGCGCGATAAGAAGCACTTTCACCTACATAGGCGTTAGTAGCCATTTCAGCTAGCTTTTTTCTAATCGCACCAAATTTTGCGATAGGTGTTTTAAATTGCTCACGCTCATTTGCATAATTAGTTGCTAGAGTGATCACACGACGTTGTGCATCTAGACATGCAGCAGCTAGTTTAATACGTCCTACGTTTAGTGCATTCATGGCGATTTTGAATCCTTCACCACGGCCAGCAAGCATATTTTCTACAGGAACTAAGCAATCATTAAAGAATACCTGACGAGTAGAAGAGGAGTGTATACCTAGTTTATGCTCTTCTTCACCCATAGAAATACCATTGCTAGGATCATTCTCTACAATAAACCCAGTAATATTTTTATCATCTTCTAGACGAGCAAATACCACAAATACATTACAGAATCCAGCATTAGAAATCCACATTTTTTGACCATTGATCTTGTAGTGTTTTCCATCTGCTGTAAGTTCTGCTTTTGTTTTTCCAGAATTTGCATCAGATCCTGCACCAGGCTCTGTTAAACAATAAGCCCCAAACCACTCACCAGTAGCTAATTTAGGAACGTATTTTTTCTTTTGTTCTTCTGTACCATAAAGAGTAATAGGCATTGTACCTATTCCTGTATGAGCACCAAATGCCGTTGCTATAGATCCAGTTGCACCTGATATATAATCACAAACTAACATGGTAGAGACAAAGCCCATTCCTAATCCATCATATTCTTCAGGAACAGCAATTCCTAAGAATCCCATTTCACCTGCCTTGCGCATTACTTCTTCAGTAAGTGCATAGTCTTTCTTTTCAAAACGTTCCTTATGCGGTACGATTTCTTTATCTACAAACTCTTCTACACTATCGCGCATCATCTTTTGCTCATCAGAGAAGTCCTCTGGAGTAAATACTTCTGATGGGTTTGTTTCCTTAACGATGAATTGTCCACCGCGTATCATTTCTATTTTATTTTCTGTTGACATAATATGTATTGTTATCTCGCTTTCGCGAAAGCGTAATTCTTAATTTAAAAACTCAAAAATACCAGCAGCGCCTTGTCCAGTTCCTACACACATGGTAACCATACAGTGTTTTCCTTGATTTCCTCTCTTACGCATCTCATCAAAGATTTGCACCGATAATTTAGCACCTGAACAACCTAGTGGATGACCTAGGGCAATAGCACCACCGTTAACGTTAACGATGTCTTTATTAAGACCTAGTTCTCTAACCACAGCGACAGATTGACTTGCAAAAGCTTCATTTAACTCAATAAGAGCCATGTCTTCTTTTTCAAGACCTGCTTGTTTTAATGCCTTTGGAATAGCTTCTATAGGCGCAATACCCATTATTCTTGGTTCTACAGCTGCTACAGCAAAGCTTACTAGTTTTGCAATAGGCTTTATACCTAATTCATTTACCATTTCTTCACTCATTACAAGTGTAAAAGCAGCACCATCACTAGTTTGAGAAGAGTTACCAGCTGTAACACTACCACCTGCAGCAAATACTGGACGTAATCTCGCAAGAGCTTCTAGACTTGTACCTTTTCTAGGTCCTTCATCTTTAGTTACTGTATAGGTTCTCGTTTTCTTTTTTCCGTTCTCGTCTAGGTAAGTTTCTTCTACATCGATAGGAACAATTTGATCTTGGAAACGGTTTTCAGCTTGTGCTTTTAAGGCTTTCATGTGAGAGTCATAAGCAAATTGATCTTGCTCTTCTCTAGAAACCTTATAATCATTTGCAACCTCTTCTGCAGTAAGTCCCATTCCCCAATAGTAGTCTTCGTGACCTTGCTTTGCCAGGCTATAAGCTGGAGCAGGTTTATAACCACCCATAGGAACATAACTCATGCTTTCTACACCACCAGCGACTATACATTGAGCCATTCCAGATTGTATTCTTGCTACGGCTGCACCGATAGCATCTAGTCCAGATGCACACCATCTATTGATACTTATACCTGGGATATCAACTCTTTCTAATGCTAAAAGGGATATCTGACGTGCCATGTTAAGTCCTTGCTCAGCCTCTGGCATTGCATTACCTATGATCATGTCGTCGATACGTCCTTTATCAAAATCAGGAAGGTCATTTAACATTCCTTGAATAGTTTCTGCTGCTAGTTCGTCGGGTCTTTTAAATCTAAAAACACCACGACCTGATTTTCCTACTGCCGTTCTTTTTGCGGCAACTATATATGCGTTTGTCATTTTCTTAGTTTCTTAAAGGTTTACCTTTCTGGATCATGTGTTGAAGTCTTTCTAATGTCTTTCTTTCTCCAGTAAGACTTAAGAATGCTTCACGTTCTAGATCTAATAAATATTGCTCTGACACTAGAGTAGGAGCACTTAAATCTCCACCAGCCATAACATAAGCTAGTTTATTTGCAATTTTTAAGTCATGCTCGCTTATGTATTTTCCAGCTTTCATCGCGTCAGTTCCTACTAAGAACATTCCTAATGCTTGCTGGCCCAATACTTTTATATCCTTGCGCATAGCAGGCTGTGTATAACCTTTGTCAGCTAGAAGTCTTGCTTGTGCTTTTGCAAAAGCAATACGTCTATTATCGTTTACAACAACATGATCCACACCTTTTCTCAAGATACCTAGATCGTATGCTTCATAAGCACTTGTTGCAACTTTGGCTGTTCCTATAGTAAGGAAGTATTCTCTAAGTCTATTTAATTCTACGTCGTTTTTCTCAAAAGTGTCACTAGCTCTTAATGCCATCTCTTTTGATCCACCACCACCAGGAATTACACCTACACCAAATTCTACTAGACCGATGTAAGTCTCTGCACTTGCAACAGCAACATCACTGTGCATGGTCATTTCACAACCACCACCTAGTGCCATTTGATGCGGTGCGACTATAGTAGGAATACTACTGTAACGCAATCTCATAACTGTATCCTGGAATTGTTTGATAGCCATATTCAGCTCATCATATTCCTGCTCTACAGCCATCATAAATATCATACCGATATTTGCTCCTACAGAGAAGTTTGCACCATTATTTGCTACTACTAAACCGTCAAAACGATCTTCGGCGATATCAATAGCTTTATTCATACCGGCAAGAACATCACCACCTATAGAGTTCATTTTAGATGTAAACTCTACGTTTAAGATACCATCACCGATATCGTGAACGGTTACACCAGAATTTTTAAATACTGGAGCATTTGCACGTAAATTGTCTAGAATGATAAATCCATCCTGTCCTGGTTTCTTTACATAATCTTTATCTGGGATAGAGTAGTAGTAGGTAGATCCATCTTTTACGGTATAGAAAGACTCAAATCCTTTCTCTAGCATTTCTGTTACCCAAGCAGCTGGTTTTTTACCGATTGCTTCCATTAATTCCACACCTTTTGCAACACCTACGGCATCCCAAACCTGATATGGTCCATGTTCCCAACCGAAACCTGCACTCATTGCATCGTCTATACGATACAATTCATCGCTTATTTCTGGAATTCTATGTTGTACGTATGCAAATAGTGAAGCAAATGATTTTCTATAGAAATCACCAGCTTTATCTTTTCCTTTAATTAATACAGGAAAACGATCTGCTACATTATCTATTGATTTAGTTAATTCTAGAGTAGCAAACTTTGCACGTGGCTGTACTACATATTCCATAGAGTCTAGATCTAATGCTAGAATCTCTTTTTTACCTTCTTTAGTGACGTTCTTTTTATAAAAACCTTGACCAGTTTTAGAACCTAACCATTTATTTTCCATCATGGTATTGATGAAGTCTGGTAATTTAAAGGTGTCTTTATGCTCGTCTTCTGGGCAGTTTTCATAAACACCATTTGCAACATGTACAAGTGTGTCTAGTCCAACAACGTCTACGGTTCTAAAAGTGGCAGACTTAGCACGCCCTATGACAGGACCAGTAAGTTTATCAACCTCAGACACAGTAAGACCCATTTCTTTAACAGTGTGGAATAAACTCTGAATAGAGAATATACCGATACGGTTTCCTATAAAAGCAGGAGTATCTTTTGCAAGAACTGATGTCTTACCTAGGTATTTCTCTCCATATTCCATTAAGAAGTCAGTAACCGCTGGATCACAATTAGGACCTGGAACAACTTCAAATAATTTTAAATATCTCGGCGGATTGAAAAAGTGAGTTACTGCAAAGTGCTTTTGGAAATCTTCACTACGTCCTTCATTCATGAAAGAGATAGGAATACCAGAAGTATTTGATGTAATTAAAGTACCAGGTTTACGATACTTCTCAATTTGTTCAAAAACAGATTTTTTAATGTCTAGCCTTTCTACAACGACTTCAATAATCCAGTCCGTATCCTTTATTTTGGCTAAATCATCTGTTAGATTTCCAGTTGAAATCCTGTTTACAAATGAGTTATTGTATAAAGGTGCTGGTTTACTCTTTATAGAAGCGGTAAGATTATCGTTTACCATACGGTTACGAACAACCTTGTCTTCTAGAGTTAGACCTTTGGCCTTTTCTTTGTCTGTAAGTTCTCTTGGGACGATGTCCAGTAGGAGTACTTCACAACCTATGTTTGCAAAATGGCAAGCAATACCGCTTCCCATAATTCCTGAACCTATTACGGTTACATGTTTAATTCTACGTTTTCCCATATTATTTATCAGCTATGGCTTCTTGTTTAAAAATATTTTTTTGACCTACTAGATCGTTGATTTGATAAGCAACTTCTAAAAAGGTATTTAATTTTTCGGCTTCGATATTTTGTTTTACTACGGTATCAAATGATTTTACGACGTTTTTAGAGAAGTCTCTCATTTCTTTACCAAAGTCTGTTAAATGAATTAATACGCTGCGTCCATCTTCTGGATTTTTTCTTCTTGAGATAAGACCTTTTTCCTCCATGGTCTTTAAAGTACGAGATAGGGAAGTAGCTTCCATTCCCATTTTAGGTCCAAGAGCAGTACTAGGTGTACCTTCTATAGGGTCAATGCTTATGAGCGCAAATCCGGTAGCCATAGTGCTACCTTTAACAGCGGCTTGTTCATTATACATTTTAGAGATGGACATCCATGTCGCTCTTAGTATATAATCTATTGTTTTATCTCTCATCTAATAATCTTACATCCAAAGATAGTAAATAAATACTATGCATGCATAATAAAATGATAAATTTTACAACGTTTTCGTGATATGAAGATAGTTATAATTACGCTTTCGCGAAAGGTAAATAACTTACTTCTTAATTACTTTAAATACTTGAGTACTACCAGTTAGATTGTGCACCTTAACAATGTGTAGTCCAGGGAAAAGGTCGGTAAGGTCAATGTGAGCGCTATTTGTTTGTAATGATTTTGATAAAACAGATTTCCCATCCATATTAAAAATCTCAACAGATTCTAGCTCCTCACTTGCCGTAATTCCTAAATAATCTGAAGTAGGGTTTGGAAATATCTGGATTTCAGAAGTATTCACCGTTTGATTACTCAACGTATAATTGGATAGAATGGTGCTAGGTAAGATATTCGGTAATCCTTGTTGAGCCAGTCCTGGAGAAATATTAAAAAATTGTTTAGTATAGCTGGCAGCAGCTGTTCTACTATTGTTAATGCGACCTATAAAAGAATTGTTTAATTCTACAGAATAAATTTCTCCATCCATTCCTAGCTGTAAAGAACCTCTTGCCGCAAATGAGGATTCAAAAGAAATTACATTTCTTGTGTTCAAAATATTACTAGGATCACTAATGTCATATTGGATTATAGTCCGTGTAGTAGTAGAAGCAGGAGAGAAGGCTTCACTAATATCATAATAAAGGTAGTTAGAGTCTATAGAAAATTCAAGTCCATAACATCCCTGATTTTCTAATGTCAAAATAGGTCCAATAAATTGACCATTAACATTGTCAAATTTTAATAAATATGCACCATGGTCAGTGCTCGAAGTTGAAGAAAACCCTTGATTAGCTAAGGCAACATAGTTTCCGTTAGGACTGAATTTAAGTTGACCTCGATCTCTGGAAGTTGCAAATATTGTAGATTCAAATCTATTACTATTTGAATTGTTGATTTGAGGCACTGCAGTAGGGCTCACATAGGAATTTGTTCCTACATCTATTATCTCATAAGTGTATAATGAATTAAAATCTCCAGTTCCACTTTGAGTTGGTGTCACATCGTTCTCTGCAAAAGTAGTAATATATACATTATTACTATTTTGTTTTTTAATACCGCTTAATTTTTCACTACAGGAGTTAAGTAATACAATATTTTTCACACCTGGAACTATGTCACCTAGGCCGCTATTTAATTGCATTTCTAGCCTACTATAAGCTAATGGACCATTACCGGATCCACCTACTGTAAAGATAAAATAAACACCATTACCATGCGGTGCTTCAACAATCATGGCAGATTGTGTAGAAGAAGTATTACCGGTAAGCCCGCTACCATTAGGCATTATTGATCCATTCCTGTCAAAAATAGAACTGCCATCTGTAAAAAACAATAAATTACCTTGAGAATCACTTATTGAAGAACAACCTTCATCAGTATTAAAATTAGACGTTACGATATTAGTATTATTGGATCTATTTTGAATTCCTGTATCTGTAAATTCAATGGCTGCTCCGTCGCCAAAAACCCACCAAGCGCTTTCTTTTTGTGAAAATGAAAAGAACGAAATGAATAAAACAAAAAAAGTTATAAAATTTTTCATTGTAAGAATTTGATTAAAAATAAAAAATCCCAGCGGTTAACTGGGATTTTGTACTTAATAATTTAAAGACTAGTAGTTGATATAAACCCAACTAGCTGTGTCTTTTTCATCTTGATCATTATATTGAATTACATAGAAGTAAGTTCCTACTGGTAGTAAACCGTCACCAGCAAGAGCTCCTTTATTAGGGATTCCTGCAAATTCTTCATAGTTGCTTGCGCTCGTTTCATAAACTACAGAACCATTACGATTAAAAATCTGAAGATTAAAGTTATTGTATTGCTCTGCAAGTCCAGGAATAGAGAATGTATCATTGATACCATCATTATTAGGAGAGAAACCTTCTGGGAAAACAATTTCACAACGTTCAAAAATGATAGTGAACTGAGATGTGTTGAAACATCCTGTTGTATTATTTTCTAATCTAGCAAATAACAAATCAGTTGTAACTCCTGATTGGAACGGCACTGTATAGCTTAATGGTAATTCATTTGTTGCGTTTTGTGCATCACTATCAGTTGTATAATAACTTATAGTATAGTCTGCTGGGTTAAGTCCATTTAATACTGCCGCATCTTGAACAGATAATTCAAAAAGATTTTGATTAAGATCTACAGTAGCGTCACAGATATTTGTTAAGTCTGGAGCATTTCCTATAGCAGGAGCCGCTTGTACAGTAATGTCAAAACTAGTCGTTCCAGCACAACCTGCGTCATTTACAAATCTTGCATAAATGGTTTCAGTACCACTTACAGTATATACATTAGGAAGTGCTGCGGCACCACTTTCAGCGTCTGCTTGAGTTGCGTGGTAGGTTACCGTACCGGAAGAGCCATTTGCAACGGTTGCGTCTTGGTCTGATAATGTGAAATCAGAACTTCCATCTAATGGAGCATCATCACAAACTTCAATATTAGCAACTGTACCTAATGTAGGTGCTCCTAAAATTACTAGGTTAAATGGAGCAGTTCCATAACAATCTATATCATTAATGTTTTGAAGTCTTACATAAAGAACTTGTGGAGAAGTCGTATTAGTATAAGGAACTGTTGTATCGATAGCTCCCATATTCATATCTGCATCAGCTTGTGACTCATGAATTGTATAGTCTACATCTACTGGATCACCAGCTTGTGTTGCTATAGTAGGTAAGAAACTAGCTAAGTCAAAATCTTCAATTCCGTCCTGACTTGCATCATCACAAACCTCATAATCTGGAATGTTACTTACTGTTGGTACCGTACTCACAGTTAATACGAAAGAACCGATTGCAGAACAACCATCATTAATAGGTGATGTGTTGTTTTCAATGCGTACCCAAATAGTATTAGAGCCTAAAGTGGCATTGTAATTTAATGGTAATGGATTCTGACCAGCATCTGCATCAACAGAGTTTGCATAGTAAGAAATATTAAAAGTAGCTGCGTCTTGAGCGCCCAGCACGTCTAAGGTAAATTGAGATAAATCAACGATTTCATCACCAGAATTGTCATCATCACAGTAATCTAATAGAGTAACATCTACTGGATCTACAATTCCGTTTTCATAAATCGTAATATCTTGAGTAAAATCTCTAACATCTCCAGATACATTTGTTACGTTTACAGAAACAGTATAAGTTCCTGCTGTTGCATAGGTATTAGTCACAATACCAGGACCAGTAACCATTCGTGTATTACCATCACCAAAATCCCAATTCGATGCCGCAACCTGAGGTAAACAAGCAAGTATAAATTCTGTAGCATCACCTTGACATTGATCATTTACGGTAAACGAACTAGCAAAACTAGATTGAACAAATACAGGAAGTCCTTGTTTACCTACTCCTGGAGAAATGTCAACAGCAGTCGTATTATAAGTAGGAGTAGCAGTTTCTGAATTTTCAATCCTACCTAAAAAACTTTGATCAAAACGAGCTACATAAATTTCTCCATCTCTACCTAGTTGTAATGTTCCTCTAGATTCTGGAACATTTGCAAATTCATTTCTTGAAGATACAATATTTGCTTGATCACAAAGGTCGTATTGTACTAGCCTTTTATTTGATCCACCTGTCGGACTATAATTACTACTTAAATCATGATAAAGATACTGTGAAGAAGCAGAAAATTCTACACCATAAACAGGACCATTATCTAATTGTAGCCCGGCACCACTGAATTGACCGTTACCAGGATTAAAGTCATATAAGAATAAACCTTGATTTGTTAAGTTTTGAGTTCCTATAGCCAGTTTAGTTCCGTCAGGTGAAACTCTTAACATACCACGGTCTCCATTGGTTGCAGCTAGTGGAGTAGAAAAATATGGCAAACCACCATTTGCAGATTGTGCAATAGGAGCCGGTAGTACAAATGATACGTTAGGACCAGCGATACCTCTTACTTCCCAAGCAAATAAGGCATTGTTATCACCAGAACCTGTAGAAACACTAGTTGCGTTAGATCTACCAAAAGTCATAATATAAGCGTTGTTAGTACCTGTTTGAATCGTAGCAGCTACTTTCTCAGCACAAGCAGCAAGTAGAGTTACATTCTTAACACCTGGTACAACGTCGCCTAGCCCACCATTAAGAGCCATCTCAATTCTAGAATAAGAAAGAGGTGAGGTATTTCCAGCACCTACGGTCGCTACAAAATAAACACCAGCTGTTTCTGGTGCTTTGATAACGATAGCAGATTGTGTAGAGGAAAAGTTACCATCTAATCCTGTCCCGTTAGGCATAGCAACACCATTACGATTCCAAACGGTTGAACCATCTGTGAAAAATAAAAGGTTTCCCATTTCATCAGAGATAGATGCTACACCTTCATCAGTATCGTAACCAGAAGTTGTAACGGCAGGATCACTTGATCTATTCTGTGGGTTTGGATTAAATTCAACACCAGCACCATCTCCAAAAATCCACCAGGATGATTCTTCTTGAGCTGTGACGCTAAATGAAATTACTAATGTCAGTAATAAGAGTATTGCTTTTTTCATAATGTACTTGATTAGGAGTAGAGTTATTTAGGGTTGTTAGTTTTCTAATTTAAATAAACATATCCAGCAATGGGTTTTAAACCAGGCTCGTTAAATTCTATAATATAAAAATAAGTTCCAGTTGGTAGTCTTTTGCCTTTTTTATGCGCTAGTCCACGGTTACTGGTTCCGTCCCAAGAAGATGTATTATTGTCACCTTCCCAAATTTTCATACCATATCTGGTAAATATAAAAATTTTATGTTTATCATATACGTCTCTTAATCCAGAAACGATGAACGTATCATTTATCCCATCATCGTCAGGTGTAAGGACATTGAACACTTCAACAGGGCAGTTTTTTACGTTGATGTTAAAAGAAGTGATGTCATAACAATATGTATTACTTACTCTTACATACAATGTTTGCGGAGAACTTATATTTTGATAAGGTAGATTTGTGCTAATTGAATTAATATTTAGTCTAGCTTCTTCATCAGTCTCGTGAATGGAGACTGATTGGTTTGAGGTAGAACTGACCTGTGATTCTATAATCGATAAATTAAAACTTGCCGTATCAAAACCTTCATCACATAACTCGATATCCATAGGAACTGCATCGATAATAGCTGGTTCAAATACTGTAATTTCTATAGTCTCTGTAAAGCTGGATACAAGTGTTTCAACATTTGCTGTGACCGTATAAGTTCCTGGAGCACTAAAAATATGACTAGGATTTAAATCCATCGAGATGTTATTAGAACTGTTTATATCACCAAAGTCCCATAATATACTTTCAACTTGTGCACTTGTATTAAAAGTAAATGCTTGAGATTCTCCAAAACAATGGTCTACTGCATTTATATCTCCATTTAATAAAAATGATTGAACAAAAATAGGTAGCCCATAAATCGCTTGTGCTCCATTAGTTAAAGCAAAGTCATTATAGATATAATTAGATGCTGTACCGTTATCATCAGGATTATTAATGACACTTAAAAAACTTTCATTAATTCGGGAATGATAAATCCTGTTGTCTAGACCTAACTGTAACGCACCTCTAAAAGGAGTTATCATATCTGTATGGACTACAGTTTTACTGGCGACAATATTTGCTGCTGTTAGGTCATATTGTAAAATCTCTCCTCTTAAAAATTCATATATGACTGTTGTAGATGGTAACATATAGTCAGCCTCAGCATAAAGATATCTTCCATTACCAGAAAATTCTACTCCATAAAAGCTTGCACCATCTGCTCGAGTCATTAATGGTTGTGGATTAGAAACCACGCCGGTCGCATTATCAAAATCATATAAATATAACTCGCCACCTTGTGCATAAGCAAGACTACGCGCTTCTAGCACATTAGTGATTCCAGAAAATTCGGCCGTAGTGTTGTTTGAAAAATGAGCTGCGACTAATTTATCTCCTCGAGCATTGAGTTTAATGTATCCTCGCATTGCTGCGACATCTACGTTAGTAATAGGAGTAGAGATCAATTCTATAGTTGGTCCAACAATACTTGTTACTGGTGCTAGGTTGAGACCAGCTGCCGTAATTTCATAAGCATAGTAGGTGTCTTCAAACTGTGTAAGAACCCAAAACCCATCGCCTGTTGCATTGGATATTGCAGTCAGTTTTTCTGAAGTTAGAGGTAAAAGATTAATGTTTTTTTGTGTGGGGACAATATCACCAGTTCCTCCATTCAAAGACATATCCACAATAGAGTAGTGGAAACCTACATTCATGCGATATTGTTGATCGCTAGTGTCTACCGTAAAAATATAATATAAATCATCATTACCAGGTTGTGGAACGATGATCGCACTAGACGTACTTGAAGAATCACCTAATAGTCCTGTACCATTAGGCATTAATGTGTGTGTGGAATCGAATACTAACGATCCATCTGTATAGAATAGTAAATTTCCTAAATCATCAGAAATTGTAGCACAACCTTCTCCAGTAACTAATTGTCCTACGCCGGTAGCCGTAGCGGTACCAGACGAGAAGTCGATTCCAGCAGTAACTCCAAAGTACCACTGGGATGATTCTAGTTGCGCTTTCGCGAAAGCGGAACAAAAAATTATAAAACCTATTAAAATATATCTCATTGCCAAGAAGTAAAAATAGGCAATTTGATTTTATCTTTTTAAAGTGAAATGTGAGGAAAAGGTCGTTCCATCCATTAAAGTTGCAGTGAACCAGTAATCACTAGAAGGCATAGGATTACCATTATAAGTACCATCCCATCCTACACCATCTGCTGCGATTTGTTTTAATAGCTTACCGTAGCGATCAAATATAAAAATCTGTGCGCCTGGCTCAAACATGAATGAAGTACCTATCAACTGCCAGTAATCGTGATAATTATCATTATTAGGCGTGAAGTAACGAGGATATCCTATGACACTAAATTCTTGTTGTACTGTACCACAACCATTTTTATCTCTTACATATAAGGTGTAAAAACCTGGTGTAAGATCATCAAATATAGGACTGTCTTGGAATGGTTCTTCTAGACTTACTCGATATTCATAATTGCCTAAACCACTCACATTAGCGGTTGCTGTTCCGTTACTCGAGGTACCTGCATGTATGACGTCAATATTATCTATAGTTGCGGTCTCGCTTATAATTACCGTGACTGTTCTGTTACTAGTACATCCATTTGTATCAGTAACTGCTACTGTATAATCACCACCAGTAGTTACTTGTATACTAAATGTATTTTCTGATGTGCTCCATAAGTAAGTATAATCAGATGGAGAACCTGTTATGATACCTGCATCAATAGTAAGTGGTTGTGGATTATTTCCACAGTAATCGATAAGCTCTATTGGTTCAATAACGGGTAAATCGTTAACTACAAGTTCTACTTCACTAATACCAAAACAGTTTCCATCAGGTGACTCTGCTCTTGCAAATATAATTTGACTATTTGGAGTTGTATTATCATAAGTGATTGGTAACACATTTTGTTCTGTCAATGCATCGTTTAAACTTGCATAATAATTCAAGGTTACATTTGAAGGAGCTGTTATTAATACAGAACTATCTGCATCACTAAGGTTAAATGTGGTAATACCATCTGCAAGGCCATCATCATCACAACCTATAAGAATGGTGTCTTGTGCATCACTTGCACTAACAGATAAAGTAACTAGAGATGTGGTATAGCAGTTAGTAGTATCATCTGTAACTCGTGCATAAACAGTCTGTAATGGTGTTGTGTTAGTATAACTAGTATTGTCTAAAGGCGACATATTATTATCTGCATCATTCTGATTGATATGATAGGTTACGGTAACACCAGTTGCGCTAGATGTTATAGTGTCATCAAATTCAGATAAATTAAATATAGTTCTACTATCTAAGGTACCATCCTCATCACACTGAAATGCATTAGTATCGTTTGCGACTGGTTTAGGATTAACGATTAAATCAAAACTGGTGGTGTCGACACAGCTAGCTTCATTAATATTAACCACTCTAGCAAATATATTCTCATTAAACGCAGTAGCATTTGTATAATTTGTTGCTAGAGGACTGTTGCCAGAATCAGCATCTGCTTGAGACGCATGGTAGCTGACTGTAAAATCTGTAGTTGATTGACTATCTAAAATTACTGGTGTTTGAAGGCTTAAATCAAAGGTTTGGAAACCGTCAAAGTCATCATCACATACTTCTAGGTTATTGACAGCATTTGCAACTGGTTGCGTAAAAATCTCAATATCAAAACTAGTCGTGTCATAACAGTCTTCGTTATTATTATTACTCACACGAGCAAATAATGTTTGTGTCAATGTTGTTGCTATATAAGGTAGCGATATTGGATTTGCACCATTATCAGCATCTGCCTGTGATGAATAGTATTCAACATTAAAGATGGTGGCATCTTGAGCTCCTAATATTTGTGGAGTGGCAGTTGCTGTTAGATCAAAGGATTCTGTACCATCATTGTTAATATCACAAACATTAACATCAATTGCTGCATTTGCAATTGGTGTATCAAAAATTTGAACACTTTTACGATAGGTTCGCACAGAACCGTTAATGGTTAAAGTAAGTACTACATTATAAATACCAGGCGCTGCATAAACATGTGTAGGACTTTCAACAGAAGAGTTCGTTCCATCGCCAAAGTCCCAATCTACTAAAGTAGGTGGTGTGTCTGAATCAAATTCAAAAGTTGTGTTATCACCTAAACAGGTAAACTCTACATCTATTAAAGCAAAGAAACTTTGTATAAACGGTGGTAAACCTTGGGCAGATAATCTTCCTGCTAGAGGAATTGCATCATGGACATAGTTACAACCTTGACCTGCAACGTTGGGGTTATTGATCACACCTAAAAAGCTACGACCATCGTTATAAGTATCAGATAATGCTCTATAAATCTTTTTATCAATTCCTAACTGCAAAGAACCTCTATATCCTGCCCTTGTATCTATAACAACGGTTGATGACTCAGGATTAGGACTAGTCATATCAAATTGAAATAGAGTAGAAGAATGTGCTGCAGGATCGTTACTATTTGCATCATTTGATGCCGAAACATAGAGAAGACTACTATCTGGAGAAAACTCTACACCATAACCACTCCTATTTTGACCTGTGAATTGGAGTTGTCTTTCATTACTAACAATTCCAGTCAATTGGTCATAATCATATAAAAAACTACCCGTCCCCATATTACAAGAAACCATGTACTGACCATCTGGGGATATTTTTAAATTACCACGTCGTCCACCATTATTGATAGTTGTAGCTACTTGAGATTTAACCGGTACGGGATCTATGCCTGTAGGACTAACGGTGAATGTGTAAAAGGTATCAAAAGCTGTACCTATCCCATTAAATTCTGCAAGAGCCGTGACTAATATTTCATCATTAACTCCATGATTAATAGCGGTAATTTTTTCAGAACATGTATTAATTAAATTATTAGGATTTGTAATACTAGAAACCACAGCACCTTGATTGAGGTTTGCGGTCATATCTACTTCATACCAGTGTAAACCACTATCCTGACCACCAGTTGCAGCGGTATCTACAGTAAATATGTAGTAAATGTCTGGATCTTGAGGTTTAGGTATAATAATAGCACTTTGTGTACTTGATGGATTACCGCGCAATCCTTGACCATTTTGCATGATCAAATGATTTCTGTCAAATACAGTAATTCCATCCGTATAAAAAAGAAGGTTTCCACTCGAATCAGAGATTGATGCACAACCTTCAAAAGTATCTAGTTGTCCATTTGTAACAGGTGTTACAGCTCCAGTTACTGGATCAAAGGTGATACCAGCATTAAACCCAAAATACCAATTAGAGGCTTCTAATTGAGCCGTTGATAATTGAGATGCAGCGACTATTAGTAAAATTACTATCGCAACTATTTTCTTTTTCATAAAAATCATAGTTGCGAAAATAATACATACATATCACAATTTTATGCTAATTATAGATCTCTACGTTTTAAGATTTTATAAGACCAAAAAATAAACAAAAAGCTCCAAACCATGGACACTGCTACGTTTATAAAACTTACACCGTAATCCTTAATGTATTCACCTTGAGTTATTTGTTCAATTCCTCCTTGTACAATTGATATTTTTGTAAAAGGCTCTTTTATCAATAAACTAGCGGATTCTAATGGTAAAATATGTTGAATAACATTCCAAGTATCGACTTCATATTTAAAATCAATGAAAGAGCTTATTCCCCTGATAACCAGCTCGAAAATCCACCATACACCTATCAATCCTAAGGCAAATGCACTGCGTTTTACTAATACACCTGCAAATAGGCAAAAACAGAAGAACATTAAATGACTAATGAAAAATGCAGGTAGATACTCCATTTTAGAAAAAATTATTCCAATCTCTAGATAGTCAGAATGAAATAAACCTAATATTAAAGATGCAATAAATACAATCATTGTAGTAAGTAGTGCAAGTGTAATCGCTAGATATAATTTTGATAGTATCAATTCTTTCTTGCTTAGTCCATCAATAAGATTTTGCTTTAAAGTTCTATTACTATATTCATTTGCAGTAAGAGAAACAATTACTATCGCAATGAAAATTTTCAAGAAACTTACCATGTAAGTACTTAAGTGCCATATATATGGAAAATTAAAAATACCTAAATCGGATAAGCTACCTTTAAATCCATTGATATTCACCTGAATTAATCCAGTAAACATTAATAAAATAACGATGACTAAATAGATTATAGTAAGGACTTTAGAGCTTTTACTGTATTTAAATTTATGGAATTCTATATCGAGTAATCTTTTCATGGCTAGTTGTGGTTAGTAAGTTGAATAAATTGATCTTCAAGGCTTTGTTTTTTAAGGAAAAGCTTGTTGAGAGAAATATTTTTTTCAAAAGCTGCAGCATTAATTTTACCTAGATCAACAGGTTGATTAAGGACTACTTTAAAACCTTCGATTTCCTCTTTAACAGAAACAGCATATGGTTGCCCCTTTAAAAATTCAAAAAGACCATCTCTATTTGTAGCATCTAGATGTACCACACCATAATTATGATTCATTTCATCTACCGCGCCACAATAAAGAGTTTTTCCCTGTCGCAATACGATAACATGTGTACATACTTTCTCAACTTCATCCAGTAGGTGAGAAGCTAGTAGAATTGTGGTTCCTGACTTTGCGATGTCCTGAATAATATCTCTAATCTTACGTATACCTTGTGGATCTAGACCATTAGTAGGCTCATCTAGGATTAGAATTTCTGGATCATTTAAAAGTGCACTGGCAATAGCCAGTCGTTGTTTCATACCTAAAGAATACGTACTGAATGGACTATGCTTGCGTGCTAGCAAATCTACCACAGCCAGCTTTTCTTCAATCTTATCTTTAGCAATATTTTTAATTTTACAAACCAGTTCTAAGTTTTGAACAGCGGTCATGCTAGGATAGAAATTAGGTCGTTCTATAATAGCTCCTATACGTTTAAGTGCATCATGATTTGTTGTTGTCCCTTCAAACCAATCATAAGAACCAGAAGTAGGATTCACAACATTGAGTACCATACCCAAAGTAGTTGACTTTCCACTACCATTAGGACCTAGGATACCATAAACATGACCTTTTTCTATTTTAAAACTTACGTTATCTACAGCTTTGAGACCGCTGTAGTTTTTAGAAAGGTTTTTTATTTCTAGAATAGTTTTCACAAGCGATTTATTTTGGTTATTATGTATGACTGTAAAATAATAAAATTGTTACCGTAAAAAGGTACAAATCTATGATAGAAGAAAAATTACTTTCATGTAAAAAACCTACTTATCCTGTAAGTCAAGCACTTAATGCGTATCTAAAAAGATATAATAGGCAAACTAGTATACAAGTGTCTTATGATGATCTATTAAGGTTTCAAGGCTGTATTACAGTCTATGATAAAAATGAAGAAGATACCTTATGGGTAAGATGCTATTACTCAGACTCAGAGCGTGATATTATAGATGCTGCTCTTAAAAAAGTCTATGATATTTTACACAGTGATGGTAGCGATGATCTACTAGATTATTTAAGTGTAGATGCTGTTGATTATTGCACCTTTGGTAATACAAAACCATTCCGTATTAAGATTAGAAACATCTTAAATGATGGTTTTACATATTTCTATGTAAAAAAAGCAGATGCGTCGCGTGTTTATGGATTAGAGTTAGAGCACCTTTTATCACCACATCGTATCAACTTTTTAGTTTATGATAATACGCTCATTGAAGAGCACATTGCCGGCATACCAGGTGATGAATTTATTGCAGACTATATTAAAGATTGTACTGAGTCTGAACTTACACAAATTGCAAAAGAGTTTGTAAAATTTAATGAGCGTTGTTTTATCAGACTTTTAGGTGATATGCGAGCTTATAATTATGTCGTGATTCCTACACATGATTTTGATCGTGTTAGTTATGCCATACGAGCGATTGACTTTGATCAACAGTGTTATGAAGGTAGATTAAAAGTTTATCGTCCTCAGTTTTTTAAAGAGAATCTACCGATGGTTCAGAATGTTACCGATCGTTTAAAAAACCAAAGTATCGATCAGTATAAAAAAGAAGAGCGTGCTTTGATTTCTAAGAGATTGATTAATACACAAAGCCGCTATCGCAGTCTTATGAAATGCATGAGAGCAGATAAGGTAAGTACACCAGAAAAAACAAAACAACTAGGTCGCGAGTTACATGAATTTACTAAAGATGTGAAGTTTAAAAGATCTCGTAATATGGGATCTGTGCTAGCAAACGTTTTAGACTTTGTGAAACGTAATTATGAACACGTCCATAAGGTTTAAATAGCAATAAATTGTGGTTATTACGCTTTCGCGAAAGCGTAAAAAAAAGCCCAGAGCTATTTAATAGCTTTGGGCTTTTTTATATACTTATTTATGGATTATTTCAATCTCTCAAGTAACTTTTCTGCAACAAGCTCTGATGAAGCAGGATTTTGACCTGTAATCAGTAAACCATCTTCAACGGCATAAGGATTCCAGTCGTCTTTTTTAGAATAAATACCACCGTTGCTTATCAACATATCTTCTACTAGAAAAGGTACCACATCTGTAAGCTGTACAGCATCTTCTTCACCATTTGTAAAGCCAGTAACTTTTTTACCTTTTACTAATGGAGAACCGTCTGTATTTTTAGTATTCTTAAAAATTGCTGGTGCGTGACATACGGCAGCAACTATTTTATTGTTATTGTAGAAGGACTCAATCAGTTTGATAGAGTTTTCATCTTCTGCAAGATCCCATAATGGTCCGTGACCACCAGGATAGAATACCGCGTCATAGTCGGCTTGAGAAATCTCGCTTAATATAATTGTTTTAGAAATCTTATCCTGTGTTTCTTGATCTTCATAGTACCTCTTTGTGGAAGGTGTTTGAAAATCTGGTTGTTCACTTTTAGGATCAATAGGTGGTTGTCCACCTTTAGGTGATGCAAGTGTAACGTTAACACCTTTATCTGTAAGTAGGTAATAAGGAGCAGCAAATTCTTCAACCCAAAAACCTGTTTTTTCTCCAGTGTCGCCTAATTCATCGTGACTCGTTAATACAAATAATACATTTTTCATAGCTGTGTTTTTTGTTTCTGTTATGTTTTTATTTTCTACTAGATTATCCTTCTCTTGTGTTTTTGAACCGCAAGAGCTTAATAATAATGTAGCGATAAAGACTAAAGTTATTTTATTCATTTATAATTATTGATATTGTTAGTACAAAATTATGATGAATAGAAGCCTTAAAAATTGATGTATGTTAAGAAACACTGTTTTGTGCAATTTCTTTTCTTATTCTACTTAAACTCTCTGTGGTTATACCTAGAAAAGAAGCAATGTGATAGTTTTTCACGCTTTGTTCAATATTAGGGTAGGTAGTAATAAAAGATAGATAACGTTCTTTGGCAGTTTGAGAAAGGCTAGCGAGAATCCTTTTTTGAAAACTCGCAAAAGCTCCTTCCATTTTTTTTCTAAAAAAGGTTTCCAATTGTGGTATCTCTAGCAGTAAAGCATCCATGTTAGACCTTGAAATTTTATAAACTGTAGTATCCTGTATCGTTTCTATATTCATAATAGCCTTACCTGTATTAAAAAAAGCCGTATAATCACTAATCCACCAATCGTTAATAGCAAATTGGATGGTGTGCTCTTTACCAGCAGCATCTATAAAATAGGTGCGTAAACAGCCTTGATCAACATAATATTGATGATAAACGGTGTCCTGCGCCTGAAGTAAAGAGCTTCCTTTTTTTAATTCAATTCGTTCCATTTTATCTTCAATTATTCGACTTTCATTTTGAGAAAGTACAATGTCTTTGAAAATTTGAGATATAATGGTATGAGTTGAGGACATTATGAAATGATTTAAAAATGCTACTATGGATTTGTCGACCATAAAGCAGCGCTTTTAAGCATCGCTCTTTTAGGTAATTTAAGTCCTGCAACAATTAGTTCTGCAAAATCTTCTGGTTGTAAAACACTGTCTTCTGAGTCTTTACTAGCAATACCTAAATCAATAGACATATCAGATGCAATAGTGCTAGGTGTAAGAGTACATACTCTAATGTTATTCTTACGTACTTCTTTCATTAACGATTCTGACATTCCGATTACAGCAAATTTTGATGCAGAATATGCTGATGTGCTAGCATTACCATTTAGTCCTGCTGTAGAAGATACATTAATAATTTCTCCATGATTTTGTTCAATAAGATGTGGTAATACTTCTTTAGTAACATAATACATACCCATGACATTAGTTTGTATAATCTGACTCCATTGTTCTACAGGCATATCGTTTAATGTACCAAAAGCTGCAATACCGGCATTATTTACTAATATATCTATAGAACCTAAAGTGTCTATCAACGATTTTATACCAACCTGTACTTCTTCATAATTGCCTACATCAAATGTGGCATAAGTAGCTTTAACTCCTAACTGTTCTAGTTCAGAAACAGTAGCTTTAAGAGCTTCTTCATTTCTTCCTGTAATGGCTATTTCTATTCCTTCTTTTGCAAATGCTATTGCGGTCGCTTTTCCTAGGCCACGACTACCACCGGTGATTATTGCTTTTTTACCTGTTAAATCTTGCATGTATTTGGTTTTAGAGTATGAGTATAATCAAAATAAATGAACTGTTGTTGTGTCATATTTTGAGTTAATGAATGTCTTTTAGGATGGCTAAATTATGCATTTTGAATGGTTATAGCGATCTTGTTTATATTAATCATTTGTGAATAAATGGCAAGTGTCTAATAATTATTTTCTTGGGTTTTTATATTGAAAATAGGCCTTGTAACTTTCAGAAAATCATAAATGATAAATCGCGATAGCATAAATGAATATCATAACTAGCATTGGGATTTTATTTACAAAAGCACCGGATAAAGCTACAAGTCCGATGGTAGCAGCTATTAGTGCTAAAAAAAAAGAACAATAGCGATAATTCTGGCCCATTGTTTTGCTTGAAATACAAAAATTAATAAAACCACAGTCAGTATAAACCTTATACCTTGCTGTATCAGTTTTGAAGTATCGATTTCTGGTAAGGCAGATTGATAGAAATATATGGTATGAAGAGAAACTAACAGAATACTAATAGAAATTAAGATGGTTCTACGTTTGCCTAATTGTTCTAATTCGTTCATTGTTATAAAGTACTTTTATTGATAGCCTGCTGCTTGTAAATTAAATAGCTTTTCATATAATTTAGGTTCTGACATAAGTTCTTCATGCGTTCCTATTTCTGCTACTGTACCGTTTTCAAGGACCAATATTCTGTCTGCCATTCTTACAGTAGAAAATCGATGTGAGATGATGATGCTAGTTTTACCTTTAGTAAGTCCTATAAAACGTTCAAACACGTCATATTCTGCTTGTGCATCTAGTGCGCTAGTAGGTTCATCGAGTACAATTACATCTGCATCTTTCATATACGCTCTAGCAAGTGCTACTTTTTGCCATTGTCCGCCACTTAGTTCTTGCCCTTTTGCAAATCGTCTACCTAATTGTTGATCGATTCCATCTTTCATAACTTCGACTACTTGGTTAGCGAGACTGCGATCTGCTGCGTCGTGTATCATAGGATCGTTAGTTAATTCACCAATGTTTCCGACAGCAATGTTTTCGCGTAAGCTGAATTCATACTTAAAAAAATCTTGAAATATGACTCCAAAACGTTTTCTATACTCTTGTTTATTAAATTTAGAAATATTGATTCCGTCTAGTAAAATTTCCCCTTTTGTAGGTTCATAGAAACGTAGAATCAATTTGATCAAGGTAGTTTTTCCTGCACCATTTTGTCCCACAAATGCCATTTTCTCACCAGCTCTAATTTTAAAACTGATGCCTTTTAAGACTTCTAAGTCACTACCTGCATATCCAAAATGAACGTTTCTAATTTCAAAACCTTCTTTTATTTCTGCAGGAATAGGAGTGTAGACAGTCGCTTCATCAATAACCTCAATATCGAGAAAATCAAAGTAATCTCTTAAATATAAAGAGCTTTCTGAAATGGCTGTAAATCTTGAAAAGAAGCCTTGTAAATTATTGCGCAGTCTATTAAACGAACCAGATAAGAACGTTAATTCACCAATACTTAAGGTACCTGAAATCACTTTAAAAATGATGAAAATATAAGCTCCATAATAAGATAATATTCCCAAGACGTTAAATAGAGAGCCGTAAATGCTTTGCTTTAAGGATAGCTTTTTATTGATCTCATAATAATCACCAGATAATTTTCTAAAGCGTGCAGCGATATAATCGGTTAGCCCAAAAAGTTTGACCTCTTTGGCGGTTTGATTATTAGCTCCTATAAACCTTAGATAGTCCAGTTCACGACGTTCTGCCGTCCAGCTGCGTGCCACAGAGTAGCGGTGAGAGCTGTATTTTGCCTCATTTATAAATGATGGTATGATACTTAATACTAATAGGATAATCAACAACGGCTCAAAGTAAATTAAACCAGCAATTAATGATCCTATAGAAATGATACTTTGTATCTGACTTAAAGAGGCGCTCATCAATCCTACACGACCACTAGTTTGTTGTCTTGCGCGCTCTAGTTTATCATAAAAATCAGGATCTTCTAATTGTTCTAGAGTTAGTTCATTAGTTTTTCTAATGATTTTTTCTGAAGAAGCATTAGAATATAGATCACCTATAAGTCCGTCCGTTAAATTGATCAATCGATTCAATAAATCAGCTATAATAGCTATTCCTAGTTCAATACCTACATAGGTCCATAATTGCGTCAGGTCTTGTTGATCCAGTGAGATTTGTAAAATCACCTCGTCGATGATTAATTTACCGACCCACAAAAGTGCTACAGGACTAATAGCTGTAAGCAATCTTGCCACAAAATTGGTCACAAATAATTTAGGACTCGCACGCCAAATTTCTTTAAAAAATCTAGGTAAGGTCTTTAATGCGCTAAAAGAGAAGGTTTTTCCCTTTTTACTTTGTTCTTTTATGGATGCTGGTGCTCTTCTCGCCACGTTATTTGTTTATAAGGTAAAGGTAAAGCGATTTATACAGTTCGCTTACGCGAAAAGGTATTTTAAACAATCCTTAAGAACTTTAAAAAACGTCTACTTTACTAGTAAATCATATTAAATACCCGAGCTTCTTTACATGTAAGGATTACCACTATAATGTCTAGGATATTTTTTACTCCAATCTTTACGCTTATTATAAATCACTAGTTTGAGTTCATTCAATTCGGGATGGCTTTTTTCTAGCTTTTTCATCACTGCAGACATTTCTTTTACTTGTTCTACCGTTATGTGCTCATTCCAGATTAGTTGAGTTCCATATTTCTCTATCGCCTGAATACGATGATGCTTCACAGCATTTTGAAAATGATGCCAGTCAGCATCTATAGTTTTAGCGTCTCTCTTTTTTATTATTGATAAATAGTAGAAGAAGAAAATCACAATGGCTAGAGTAACCACCATTGTAATTGCAATTATGATTGCATTATTCATCTAAGTAAATGTTTTAATTATTTCTCTTCCTTTTTTAAATCCACCATTTCAATGATGTATGGCTCAGTACCCAACATGATAAAGTCTACATGCAATGTGAAGAGTACATCCTTTTGAGATTTATCTTTAAAAATTAGTAAGCCTTCATAACCTGGCTGCCCTAATTTAAAAATGGCTCGCGTTTTATAGAGCAAATCCACATATTCAACTTTCTTCCAATTGATATTGAGTTTCTGTGCTGCGTCTCTTATGCCGTCGTGGTCTTCTTTAAGTAGTTCTGCATATCGAGTTCTACTCACTGCTTTTATAATTTCTTTATCCTCATCAGACATTAATAAATCTGGTGAGTCTGCAGCTTTATTTAAAAGAATTAATGAAACCATATGACTCTTATAAGTCGATAAACCAAAAGCTTCTCGATCACTAATATCTTCAATTAATTCATAAGCTTTTTTCTTCATTAAGTTTACCGTTTCATTCTGCGCGGTACTCAATTGGAAAAATAAAAGTAGAAGTAGGGTTGTGGTGATGTTTTTCATGGAGTAAAATCAAAGTTTAAATATAAAACTTTAAGCTTGTTCCTGCCTATTGTACAACCAATATAAAATTGATAATGAAAATGAAATCCTTTTATTATTTATTTAATCACCTATATTTGGTTTGTTAAATTGGTCAACCAATTTAAGTAATTTACAAGCTCATGAAATTAACGATGGATTATTCTTTTAAAAAGCATCTGATATACATCATATTATCACTTTTAATTGTTGCTTTTGTTTACGCCTGCTCAGCTCATAAGAACACCATTCAAGGTACTTCAACATCTTATAAATTAGATCCTAATTTAACACCTGCTGAGAACTTTGATTTATCTCATTGGAAAATCACATTGTCCTCTGGAAAAGAAAAAACGGTTGAAGAAATAAATAATGGATTTACACTTAAAAATCAGTTTTACACAGACCCAAAAGATGGTGGAATGGTTTTCAAAAATTATCCTAAAGGTGCTGGGACGACACAAAACTCCACTTATTCAAGAGTAGAACTACGCGAAATGTTGCGAGGAAATAATTCCAGTATAAACACTAAAGGAATCACAGGTAACAATTGGGTCTTTAGTTCATCAACGATTGAGAATCAAGAAAAGGCTGGAGCGATTGATGGTGTTTTAAAAGCAACTTTAAAAGTTAATCGTGTTACTGAGACTTCTAGCAGCAACGAACAAGTAGGTAGGGTAATAATAGGGCAAATTCACGCGAGTGATGATGAGCCTATACGTTTGTATTATCACAAACAACCTGATCATAGAAAAGGAGCTATCTACTTTGCGCACGAGCCTCGCTATTCTCAAGAACTATATATTAATATGATAGGAAATTATGTAGATGAGAAGGGTAGTGCTGTCGGAAAATATAATGGAGCAAGTAGTCCTAGTAATGGAATAGCGCTTAATGAAGAGTTCTCATATAAAATTGAGGCAAAAGGCAATTCTCTAAAAGTAGATCTCTATGATGATGAAGGGAAAAATATCGCTTCTAAAGAAGTAGACATGACCAGAAGTGGCTTTGCAAACGACTGGTTGTATTTTAAAGCAGGAGTTTATTCTGGTAACAAAACAGTACTGAGTTCATCAGATTTTGAGCAAGTTACTTTTTATAATTTAGAGGTGGAGCATTAGAATCGGTAAATGGTTCTATATCGTATTTGACAAGATTACTTTTTTTAATATGCAGTTCCATAACTCGTTTTTCTGAAGGTGAGCAGAGCTCAAACTGACCTTTTTAGAGAGTATCTTTTTGCGCAAGCAAATACCCTAAACAAAAAATCCCTAAACTTTTAGTTTAGGGATTTATAATATTACTATTTACAATATTTGCTACTGTAAACTCAATAAGCTATGCTTATTTAACTTCTTCAAAATCTACATCTTCAACATCGCTTGTGTCATCACCAGCTTGTTGTTGTGCGCCAGCGTCTGGTCCAGGTTGTCCACCTTGAGCATCTGCTTGAGCTTTGTACATTTCTTCACTTGCTGCTGTCCAAACTGTGTTTAGTTTTTCTAGAGCAGGATCGATTACTGCGATATCTTTAGTTTCATAAGCAGCTTTTAACTCAGTAAGCGCCTCAGTAATTGGTGCTTTTTTGTCTTCTGGTAACTTATCACCAAATTCTTCTAACTGTTGCTCAGTTTGGAAAATCATCTGATCTGCCGCGTTCAACTTGTCTGCAGTTTCTTTTGCTTTTGCATCAGCATCAGCATTTGCAGCAGCATCTTGCTTCATTTTCTCGATTTCTTCTTCACTAAGTCCAGAAGAAGCCTCGATACGGATATCTTGTTTCTTACCAGTTGCTTTATCCTCTGCACTTACTTTAATGATACCGTTAGCATCAATGTCAAAAGTAACTTCAATTTGTGGAGTACCGCGACGTGCTGGTGGAATGTCAGATAAGTGGAAACGACCGATCGTCTTGTTATCTGCAGCCATAGAACGTTCTCCTTGAATCACGTGGATCTCAACACTAGGTTGATTATCTGCCGCTGTAGAGAATACTTGTGACTTTTTAGTAGGAATGGTTGTGTTAGACTCAATTAATTTAGTCATTACACCACCCATAGTTTCAATACCTAAAGAAAGTGGAGTTACATCTAATAAAAGAACGTCTTTTACATCACCAGTTAAAACACCACCTTGAATTGCAGCACCTATCGCTACAACCTCATCAGGATTTACACCTTTTGATGGAGCTTTACCAAAGAATTTCTCAACGGCTTCTTGTACAGCAGGAATACGAGTTGATCCACCTACTAGGATGATTTCATCAATATCACCAGTTGAAAGACCTGCATTTTTTAATGCTGTCTGACATGGCGCGATAGTTCTTTTTACTAAGTCAGAGATAAGTTTCTCAAAAGCAGATTTTGTAAGTGTTTTTACAAGGTGCTTAGGACCACTAGCAGTAGCTGTTACATATGGTAAGTTAATTTCTGTCTGTGCGCTAGAAGAAAGTTCAATTTTTGCTTTTTCAGCAGCTTCTTTAAGACGTTGTAAAGCCATAGGATCTTGTCTAAGATCGATATCTTCGGCAGTCTTAAATTCATCTGCTAACCAGTCGATGATTTTTTGATCTACATCATCACCACCTAAGTGTGTATCACCATCAGTAGATAGTACTTCAAATACACCATCACCTAATTCTAATATAGAAACATCATGTGTTCCACCACCGAAATCAAATACAACGATTTTTTGATCTGTATCTTTTTTATCCATACCATAAGCTAGTGCCGCAGCAGTAGGCTCATTAATGATACGTTCTACTTTAAGACCTGCGATCTCACCAGCTTCTTTAGTTGCTTGACGTTGAGAATCGTTAAAGTAAGCAGGTACAGTAATTACAGCACCAGTTACTTCTTGTCCTAGATAATCTTCTGCTGTTTTCTTCATTTTTTGAAGAATCATAGCACTTAATTCTTGAGGTGTATACAAACGACCATCGATATCTACACGTGGTGTATCATTATCACCTTTAACTACACTGTAAGGTACACGTGAAGCTTCATTGCTAGACTCGCTAAATTTGTTACCCATAAAACGCTTTACAGATGCAACCGTTTTAGTAGGGTTAGTTACCGCTTGTCTTTTTGCAGGATCTCCTACTTTAATCTCACCACCTTCAACAAAGGCGATTACAGATGGAGTAGTTCTTTTTCCTTCAGCATTAGGAATTACTACAGGCTCGCTTCCTTCCATTACAGAAACACAGCTGTTTGTCGTCCCTAAGTCTATTCCGATTATTTTACTCATTATAAATGTATTTTAATTTTAATGTTCAATTTTTTACACTTTCCTTAGGTCAATGTTTGTGCCATGACAGTGTTAGTGACACGATGTCATTATTGTTGTAAAAATGGCATTTCTAAAGTTGTATTGGTCTCGCTTTCGCGAAAGCGTATAATAACACAGTATCTAAATAATACTGACGCTAGCCGTTGTATAGAGTGAATAATGTCAAGTATTGTTTAATGAAATTGAACCTTGAAGAATGATTTACATGGTTTTATTAAATCCAATAAGATGCTGTCAGTTAATAGAAAATTTAAGAATCTGTCGCTTTTTTAAAACTTCTTACCATATAAAGAAATAAGAAAAGTATTAAAGCAATCCATGGTGCACCATGCATGAAGGTGTCCCAATAATCCATTAATCCCATTCCATCGCCACCACCAGCAATCCATTTTAACTTACCCCAAATATGAGGTTCTGGACTAAATGGTGCTAGGCCTAATGTGAGACTAGCGATTAAAGCAAGAAGTATATTTCGTTTTAAATTCATGCGAGCAATATAACAATTGTTAGGAAAAAAAGCGGTAATCAAATGGTAGAGCCATTATGCTATCTTATCTTAGCCCTTCAAAATAAAGAAGCTATGTCAGAAGAAGTAAGAAAGCAGGAACCACAGGTGCTTTGGAATCATTTTGCAGATTTAAACGCCGTACCGAGACCTTCAAAAAAGGAGGAACGTGTACGAGCTTTTATGGTAGATTTTGGTAAAAAACTAGGTCTCGAGGTTATAGAAGATGCGATAGGTAATGTAATTATTAAAAAACCTGCCAGTCCCGGAATGGAAGATCGTAAAACGATAATCATGCAGTCGCATATAGACATGGTGCATCAAAAAAATAATGACACAGATTTTGATTTCCTTACTCAAGGTATTGATATGTATGTAGATGGAGATATTATTGCTGCGCATGGAACAACACTAGGTGCCGATAATGGAATAGGAGTAGCGGCTATTATGTCTGTATTATCCTCTAGTGATATTGCTCATCCAGCGATAGAGGCATTATTTACTATCGATGAAGAAACAGGTATGACAGGTGCAAAAGAACTGGATAAGACGATTTTATCTGGTACAATACTTTTAAATCTAGATACTGAAGAAGATGATGAGATTGATATAGGTTGTGCAGGTGGTGTAGACATTACAGCAACCAAGGAATACGAACTAGAAAACATACCTGTGGATTATACTACAGCAGTTCTGACGGTTAAGGGACTTAATGGTGGACATAGTGGTATGGACATTATTAAGGGCTTGGGTAATGCAAATAAGATGATGACGCGCTTGCTAGACGCGATGCAAAAGGTAGAAGATGTTCATGTAGAAAGCATTCATGGTGGTAGCTTGCGTAATGCGATACCACGCGAAGCAAATGCGATCATCAGTTTTAAGAAAACTGATGAGTTAATGGATCAATTTAAACGTTGTAAAGCAGCCATCCATGATGAATACAAATCACTAGAGGCAAAGCTCGATATCTCTTTAACAGACACTACAGCATCTAAACTAGTGTTGAGTGCAAGTGATAGCCGCAACTTAGTTTTTACTCTATTAGGAATTCACAATGGAGTGTACAGAATGAGTCCAGATATTGCAGATCTAGTTGAAACTTCTAATAATCTTGCTCGGGTAGTATTGGACAACGGATCTTTACAGATAGCTTGTTTAACGCGTTCTTCTGTAGATAGTTCTAAGACTGATCTTGCTTCATCAATAAGTGCTGTTATGAAACTTGCAGGAATGAATGTGGTACTTTCTGGAGATTATCCAGGATGGCAGCCTAATACTGATAGTGCTATTTTAGAAATTGCTAAAGCAAAGTATGAGACTTTATTTAATCATACTCCTAGAGTAGTGGCTTGTCACGCTGGACTAGAGTGTGGGATTTTAGGAGAACGTTATCCAGGATTAGATATGGTTTCTTTTGGCCCTAATATTAGAGGAGCGCATAGCCCTGATGAACATGTTGAAATTCCATCAGTTCAGAAATTCTGGAAGTATTTAATAGAGATATTGAAAGATATTCCCAAAATTTAATGATGGTTGATGACTAGTCAACTCAATAGGATAAAAGAAAAGCCCTAACTGTTTAACCAGTTGGGGCTTTCTTTTGGAATCATAAAGTCCCGATTACTTTATGATTACCTTCCTTATTTGTGTACCATAACTAGTTTGCATTGTGACAATATAGTTGCCCGTTGCAATTTGGTCTACTGGTATTTTTATAATTCCATGTTGATTGCTAACGTCCCAAGTATTAATTTGTTGACCTAACATATTTGTAAAAGTTACGGTACTGATATCCATCTGAATACCTTTCTTAATGTGTAAAGCATCTTGTCCAGCAGGTGTGAAAATTATGATATCACTTTCAGACAGCTGACTGCTATCACTACTAAGGGTTGTAGGTTCATTAAATACAATTGAAAATCGATCACTATAGTCACCTACTGCAAGTGGATCACTTACATAATTAGCGTTTCTTAAGTTATAAAAAGTGTTATTAAGAGCATCTTTAAGATAAATATCTAGTGAAGGATCAACGTTTTCAAGCTCATCAATTTTAATTGAAATTGATCCTGCAGTTCCTACTTTAATGTGAAGAGGTAGTACCGTAGTGATGTCTACTTGATCAATGGCTTGAATATTTAACTCTTCGTTATTTAAATTAAAAGACATATCGTCAATTTGTGGATCATATTGATAACCATCAAAAGCTCTATCAAAACCATTGCTAGCATTAGGATCTATGGTCAATAATAACTGTCTATGAATAAGATTAGGAGAATCGAATCCAAATCTGAACTTAGGTCTTAAATCTGATGACGTATTATAGTTAGAAAAAGGATTGTTGTTTGCATTGCTTCCTGGTGCAGCCACGAAGATACTGTTACCAGAAGCTTCAGTTACAAACTGTCTTTGATCATTTCTAAAGCGCACACTACCATTTGCAATACCTGTCACAAAGAAACCTTGTGCAACAGGAATAAATCTTTCTGGTTGTTTTACAGCTATACCACCTTGATTAACAGATGGATGAGATGTTCCTATTGTTGCGTTACCTAATCCACCGGATAGATTATACATTGCATAACCACCTTGATACAATTGCAACTGGTGTGAATTCCCACCCCAATGTTCCCATAAGTATATGGTACCATCTAGATCTGGATTATCATTAATGAATTCATGTGCATCAAGGGCACTAGGATATGGGTTACCAACAAGATATATATTACCATCAAAAACAGTTAAGTCTATATCTCCGTTATTAGGTTTTCCAACAAACACATAATTTTGATTGCTTGTAGAGGCTCCTGTACCTTTCATAGTCCATCCTTCACCAGCTTTTAAGGTGCCGTTGGGTCCTAGGTAAGTCCAGTTAGAGTATTGTCCGGCAAGTAGGTTGGTATATTTATAAAGCCATCTACCAGATATTGTAGCAGCTGTCGTGGCATTACCTGCAGCGCCATCTCTAACTGCTGTAGATGTCCAGTTAAGATCTCTAGGAGTATCTACAAGAGTTCCATCTTTAAGAACATCGTTAATTGAAAAATTAGTATTGATGCTGCTTGAATTTATTAAACTTACTGGAGAAGACCAGTAATTATAGCTAAACTTATCTGAAGTTCCTTGTTGATCTCTTTCGATTTTACCTGTACTAGTCGCTACTAAATCGCTATCCGTATTTTGAATTAACTGAGACTCATTTTTTAGATCAATTGTTCCATCTAGTAAAAGATGATGGGTAACCGTAAGTCCATGATCGTTGTTCACATTAATTTGATCAGATTCCACTATAAGGCCTAATAATGTTATATCTGTATTATTAATTTCTAAATCATGTTTTGATTTTACGATGTTCCAATCAATTTTAACCGTAGCTCCATTAATATTTCTAAAACTTCCAGGTGTGAAAAGTTCTGATCCGTTTTCCCAGGCATTTATATCTTCCCAATCATTGTTTGCGGTTGAGATGTAGGGTAGTGGAGCCTTTTGAAGATCCATAGAGAAACGATCTCTATCAAAGAGTTGAGCGTATCCTTTATTAATAGAATTATCATTAAGTGCTGTACCTATATAACTGTTCAAGTCATAGTAAGCTGATAATTGACCCCAGTCTATAGATACAACTTCATTTTTAGTGACCGTAGTCGGTAAAATTTCTCCTTCTACTTGGTTAGAAATATCTTGAATTTCTTGATTCATGATATATCTTAATTGTGACTCTGTCAGAGCTTGATTCCATATTCTTAACTCATCTAGTCCACCTTTCCATTCATTATTTAAAGAACCGTTATTATTTCTACGAGCACCTATCGTGAATAGATTCGAATTTGCAATTGGAGCAGTTTTAGTTATTTCTTTATCCAATACACCATCAATGTATAGTTTTATAGTACCGTCATAAGTTACCGCAACATGTCTCCATACATTATCTGTTAAAGCAGTATTACTAGTTAGACTTTGGTTGGATCCATTATTCCACCACATCACTAATCTATTACCACTATTTAGGTAGAAATGGTATCCAGAACCACCTTGTCTTTTTGATAAAATAGTTTTTGCATTATTACGATCATTATCGCCATAACTGTTTACCCAAGCAGAAATTGTAAAGTTATTATTTAAATCCACACCTTTTTCAACATTTAAATGATCGTCAGAACCATCAAATTCTAAACCTCTTGATGTGTATACTATTGCTGCTGTTCCTAAACTAAAAAACTCTACTCCATTGAAGTCATATTTAACTCTATAGTAATCACCATCTTCTTCAAAAAAAAGTGTTTTAAAATTTGTACTAAAGTTTTCGTCATCTGCTACAAGTAGAACATATTCCATGTCTGCGGTAACAGCTGGTAGACCCGTTAAATCATTTTTATGAACTCTTATTTCAACGGTAGGAATATCTGAATTCACTTCTGATATTTTCCAAACTCGATTCATCTTATCTGTAGTTGTAGTTACGGTATTCGTTAACCCGACTTGATAGGTTACTGGTGTTGCACTGGTATCGGTGTCATTACCGTTGTGTCCCCAAAATAAAAACTCTTTATCAGTTCCGAAAGTATTTAAATTATCAGTTCCTATATCTTCAACATCACCTAGTCCAATAGCGATTATGGAAGTAGAATTTTCACTTTTAGATTGTTTCTGATTCAACTCAGAATTGTCATCTCTTCCTATGGCTGCGACATCATAATTATAACTTGTGTTAGAACTATAGTCCCAAATCATGTTGTTACTAGAATCTATATATTCCCAGTCTGCCTGATGATCATCTAATGTACTTGCTGGTTCATGTAAGGTGATACCATTTTTTATAGCTAGGTAAGAGTAAACTTTTTGTTGATCATCTATAGTCAGTCGATCAGAATAACTAAAAACTTCTGTTATCTGACCGTTCAAGTGTGTCTCAAAAGGTAAACCGTTCAATTGATACCTACCAGCACCTAAGTAATATGCCTTATCTAAAAATTCATTAAAAAGTAATGTTTCACCACTAGATGATGTAACACCATTTGCATTATCTACCTTTCTACCGTTGATGTAAATTTCGGTACTATTATTAAATGGGTCATTTTTTACATTAATAATGTTAACATCATTAAAAGTTCTTGTAGGGTCACTATATGCTCTTCCATAGCCTAGTAGGTTATCTGTTAATGCTGTCGGAACTGTTTCTACACTATGAGCTAGAACCTCATCGTTATATCTAGCAGAGACTGGTCCCCAACCTAGACCAGAAGGATCTTTTGCTGGATTTTCTGAAGATACTTTTGCACTTAGAAGCATCGTCTCTCCAGCGTTTGAATTACTAATATCTAAAGTAGATTTTACAACGATCCAATAATCATTTGAATTAAATCCAGCTTTTCCCTTCATGTGTTGTTGAGAAGCTCTATCAAAATCAACTGCAGGATTAAAATTCACATTTTTGTCGACATTATTTACATAAAAAGGTGCATTTAGACTAGCTTCCTTAGCGTCGTTATCTAAAGCTAAATCTTCCCAAGTTAAAATTTGTGTTCCATCAGTACTTGCAATATCTGATGCTCTAAGCCATAGGGATAAATCATCACTAACATTTGCTGGTCCATCAGGTGCAACAGGGATTGTATTAGGAATACCTCTTAACATGATATTATCTACTAATACACCATCATCTCTAGTGTTATCTCCATCTGATGCAAATACTACTCTAAATTTTACTAAAGGATTATTATTAAGTATAGCAGGTAATTCATGAGAAGCATTTTCAAATCGACTATCTGCAGTATCTAAGGTAGAATTATCACCTACCCAACCATGTGAATCATTGGATAATGCATCCACATTATTACCATTGTACCAGTTCACGCCAGAGTTTTGTGCACCTAATACATCCCAAGTAATACCGTTGTTTGCGCTGTATTCTACGCGCATACCATCATTTACATCATTAGTGTTAGTTCTAAAATCTAGTTGAAATTCTAGATTTGTATAGCCTAATGTAGAAATCGTTGGACTCTCTAAGGTCGCCCTAGCATCACGAGGATAATTATTGAAGTTGTCTGTATAAAAATATAATCCTTCTCCGTTTTCAAAAGTGGTACCTAAAGTCCAATTAAGATTTATTCCATTACTAGTCCATCCATTTGCTCCAGAATCAAAGTTTTCATAAAAGAATGTACTTTTTTTAGCAGTAGAGGTAGAGGTTACTTCAAAGGTATAAGAGGCTTCATCTGGATCGTTAGAGTTAATAGTACAAGTTGCAGAACTTGTACCAGGCGTAGGTCTAGTAACATATGCAAAAAAGCTTAAGGAGCCACCACCAGGAATTATTCCTGTAGGCTGTTCTACAACATCATAAAATGCACCACCTGCTCCAAAAAATGTCACTGGATTACTACCTGACATTATTAATTCTTGTCCTCCTAAATTGTTGATGGTGAATTTTCTATATATCCTTTTAGGACCTTCTATATTCCCAAAATCTGTATTGTTAGCTGTACTTGTTCCGGGAGCCCCATCAGCTATTTCAATATTATTTGCGGTAATAGAAATGTCTGGTGTATTACAGGAAATATTACTACCTGTAACATCAAAATTCTCTGTAGAATTATTCCCTGTTCCTAAGGCAAAAACATATGAATTCGATGTGCCTATGTTAATAACAATATTTCCACCACCATTCCACCCATCACCATAGGAATCACGTAAAACGACCCTATAGTTATTTGCAACAGCTAGACAACCCAATGACACCGTTGTATTGTAATTACCATTTGTACCGTTAAAGCATCTGGCGGGATCACAATAAGTGGCAATTAAGTTATTATTAGGGTCAAATATTTCTATTTGATTATCACCTGACCAGCTAGGCCAGTTGATATCTATTGATACATTGTTTTGTTGAGCATTAGAAATAAAAACTCCTGTGTTTAATAAGAAGAATAGTAGAGAAAGTAAATTTAATTTCATAAGATATGGTCCTAAGTATGGGGAGATTTACAGATATACGCTTTCGCGAAAGCGTGATAGAATAAATTTCAGGATTCAAACTAATCATAGTTTAAATCCTGAAATTTTTTAATTGAGTTGAGTTTACTGGATAATTACTTTTCTAGATTGAGCACCGTAGTTAGTTTCCATAGAAACGATATAATTACCACTTGCGATTTGATCTGTAGGTACAGTTATGATTCCGTTTTGATCTGATACAGTCCAAGTCTTCACTTGTTGTCCTAACATATTAATTAAGGTGATAGAGTCGATTGTCATTTCTACACCTTTTTTAATATTTAGACTTTGCATTCCTTGAGGAGTGTAAATGATTAGATCATCTTCATTTAAAACTACATCATCATTACTTAGTGTTGTAGGATCATCAAATACGATAAAAAATCTATCATTATAATTACCAGCCCATAATTGTGGACTAGTGTAATCACTAGCTCTTAAATCATGGTAAGTGTTAGTAACACCATCTTTAAGATATATTCCTTGAGTAGGATCTACATTCTCTAATTCATCTATTTTAATGGTAATGACTCCAGTCGTACCTATCTTAACATTTAAAGGTAAAATAGTACTTTGAGAGATTTGATCAATACCTTGAATATTTAAACTCTTACTACCTATTTTGAATGACATATCATCGGTCTGAGTATCGTATTGATAACCATCAAAACCTCTATCAAATGCACTACTAGCATTAGGATCTATCGTTAATAATAATTGTCTGTGAATAACACTAGGAGAATCAAAGCCAAATCTAAATTTAGGTCGCATATCACCTTGAGTATTATAACCAGAATATGGATTACTGTTTGCATTACTACCAGGTGCTGCAACAAAGATGCTATTACCAGAAGACTCTTTTACAAACTGACGTTGATCATTACGAAATTTTACAGTACCATCAGATATTCCTGAAACAAAGAATCCTTGTGCAACTGGAATAAAACGTCCTGGTTCTTTTGTCGCAATCCCACCTTGATTAATTGATGGGTGAGAGGTACCATAGGTTGCATTACCTAATCCACCAGATAGGTTATACATTGCATATCCACCTTGATATTGTTGTAACTGGTGAGAGTTACCACCCCAATGTTCCCAGAAGTAAACAGTACCATCAATATTAGGATTATCATTAATAAACTCGTGTGCATCAAGTGCGCTAGGATAAGGATTACCGACTAGGTAATCGTTACCATTATTAATAGGTAAATCGATGTCACCATTATTAGGCTTACCTACAAATACATAATTTTGCTCATCTGCGGTTCCACCAGCACCGGTACCTTTCATAGTCCATCCTTCACCAGGACTAAGGTTTGTGTTTTGATCGACTAGTTGCCAGTTAGAATACTGACCACCTGTCTGATTACCATATTTATACAACCATCTTGAAGAAATAGTAGCAGCTGTACTAGCGGTTCCTGCTGCACCATCACGTGTGTTATAGTTTGTAAAGTTTAAGTCACGAGGATTGTTAACATAAGTACCGTCTTTAAGTACACCTGCTATACTGAAACCATCATTGTTATTAGTATTGCTGATTCTACTTACTGGTGATGTCCAGTAATTGTAGTTAAATTTATCTGCAGTTCCTTGTTGATCTCTTTCTAGGTGACCAGCACTAGTAGCAACTAGGTCACTGTCTTCGGTCTGTATTAATTGAGATTCACCTTTTAAATCAATAATACCATCTAATTCAAGATAATGTGTAATGGTAAGTCCATGATCATTATCAACATTAACCTGTCCAGATTGTGACATTAATCCTAATAATGCAACATCTGTATTTAAAATATCAAGGTCATGGTTAGATCTAACAATGTTCCAATCGATTTTTACTGTAGCACCATCTATATTTCTGTAACTACCAGGAGTAAATTGCTTACTACCATTTTCCCAAGAGCTTTGATCTTCCCATGTTCCATTTCCGTTTGATTCATAAGGAAGTGGAGCTGTCTGACTTTTAAGTTCAAAAAAGTTCTCGTTTGCCATACGACCATACCCTTCATTTACAGACTCATCGTTAAGAGCTGTACCGATAAAGCTATTCATACTATAGTAAGCATTAAGCTCATCCCAGTCTAATGAGGCAATTTCATTTTTAGAAACTGTATAAGGTATGATGGTTCCATTTACTAAATCAGAATTATTTTCTAGTTCTTGATTCATTATAAATCTAATTTGATCTGTAGATAGAGGAATGTTCCACATTCTAATTTCGTCTAGTTCACCTTTCCAGTGCTCTATAACATTACTTTCATCTTCAAATCGAGCACCTATACTTAAAGTATTTGAATCTGCAGTCGGAGGCACTAGTGAAGCTGTATTATCAATCACACCATCAATATAAAGTGTAACATCAGATCCATTGTAAGTAACAGCGATATGTCTCCATGCATTATCTGCTACAGCAGTGTTAGAGATAATTTCTTGTGCACCGCTATTGTTCCACCATACAGCAACTCTATTATCTGGTCTTAAATACATTTGGAATCCAGAATTCCCTGTTCTTTTTGCAACAATGGTCTTATTAGAGCTAGTACTATTAGCACCTTCACTATAAATCCAAACGGAACATGTAAAACGACCACCTAATCCATCAGATTCTGGAATTTCAATATGATCATCTATACCATCAAAAGAGATACTGCGCTCTTCTTGCTTTACATAAGTAATACCAATAGTAAAGTATTTTGTACCATCAAAATCGTACTTAGCGCGCTGGTAAGAACCATCTTCTTTAAAGAATGCTGTTTCTAGATTAGTTGTAAAGTTTTCGTCGTCTGCGACGATTAAAACATATTTACTGTCAGCAGTAAGTGCTGGTAGACCATTGAAGTCTGTAGTAGAAATTCTTACTTCGGTTTTAGCAACATCAGTGGTCGCAACCTCATTAATTTTCCATATACGATTGATTCTTGTTATGTTAGTTTCAACTGCGTTTACAATACCTAAATCGTAATCTAGAACAGTTGCATAAGCATTTAAGTCCTGTCCATTATGTCCCCATACAAGGAAGTCCTTATCGTTTTGGAAAGTATTACTATTATCAGTTCCTAAATCTTCAACTTTATCAAGACCTATTGCTACAATTGAAGTAGAATTTTCACTTTTAGATTGCTTTTGATTAAGATCAGAATTATCATCTCTACCTATTGCAGCTACATCATAGTTATAATTAGTATTTGAGCTATAATCCCATATAATGTTATTATCACTATTAAGATAATCCCAATCTGCTCTATGATCGTCCAAAGTACTAGTAGGGTTGTGAAGTGAAACACCATTTTTGATTGCTAGGTAAGAATAGATACGTTGTTGTACTGAAGCATTTAATTTATCTCTATAACTGAAAACTTCAGTGATTTGGCCATTTAAGTGAGTTTCAAAAGGAAGTCCATTTAATTGATATCTTCCAGCACCTAGATAAAACGGCTTATTTGTAAAACCTTCAAAATTTAAGGTTTGATTACTAATTGTTGTTTGACCAGTAGCATTATCAATTTTACGACCATTCAAATACATTTCTGTTTGATTATTTGAAGGATTGTTTTTTACATTTATAATATGTACGTCATCAAAAGTTCTTGATGCATCAGAAAATGCACGACCATAACCACTATTTGCATCATTTTCAGAAACGGTACCTACACTATGAGCAAGAACCTCATTTGCATATCTTGCAGACACTGGTCCCCAACCTAGTCCAGATGGGTCTTTTGCAGGATTAATAGGAGCATATTTTGCACCTAATAACATTGTCTCTCCTGCAAGAGAATTAGTCATGTTAATAGAACTTCTAACAACTATCCAGTAATCATTAGAATTAAATCCACCTTTACCTCTCATATGTTGTTGTTGAGAGCGATCAAAGTTTACAGTTGGATTGAAGTTAATATTTTGATCAATATTGTTAGCAAAAGTAGGAGCACTAGATGCAATCTCACTAGCATCATTACCTATTGCCATGTCATTCCAGTTAGTAAGTAAACTACCATCGGTCTGAGGTATGTCTTGAGATCTTAACCATAAAGTTAAATTATCACTAACATCTGCAGGTCCATCAGTAGCCATAGGTAAGGCTAGAGGAGAACCTGTAATGATAACATTGTCAATTAAAACTCCATCATCACGTTGTCCATTATTATCTGATTCAAATCTTACTCTAAATCTTACTAATGGGTTATTGTATAAAGTAGTAGGTAACTCGTGTGATGCTTCTTCAAATCTACTAAGGCTAGAATCTAAGTTAGAATTGTCACCTACCCATGCATGAGCGTTATTTGCAATACCATCAGCATCATTTCCATTATACCAATTATCACCACTACCTACTGCACCCAAGGTATCCCAAGTTGTTCCTCCATTTGCGCTATATTCGATACGCATTGCATCTTCAGTATCCGCAGTGTTAGTTCTAAAATCAATCCAGAATTTTAAATTTGTATAACCCGTTGTTGATATTAAAGGACTAGTTAATACAGCCTCAGCATTGTCAGGATAGTTATTAAAATTATCGGTATACCAGTAATCTCCTTCACCTTTCTCAAAAGTAGTACCTAGTGTCCAGTTGAAAGAACCACCATTAGATGTCCATCCAGCAGCACCATTATCAAAATTCTCATAATACATGGTGTATTGAGGTGCTACAGATTGAGCGGTGATATTAAAGTTATAGGAAGCTTCATCACTATCATTACTTAATATAGTAACAGTAGCAGTACTAATTCCCACAGTAGCTCTATTAAAGTCTATCATTATGTCTTCAGTAGCACCACCGGCGATAGTAGCATTAGGTTGAGTCGTTATTGAAAAATCAGCGGCATTTAAACCGGTAATATCAACTCTAGGTGTTCCCGTAAGGTTTAAACTATTGCTTCCAGAGTTGGTAATTACAAAAACAGAACTTAATGTTCCACTACCTTCAACGATACCTAGATCAGTTCCATCTGCGGTATCTGGTGTTATATCATTATTTGCTATTAAAACTCCATTACCGTAAATGTCAATTTCTTGAGGTCCCGATACACAAGCAGATCCACCACCGTATACATTAAAATTAACGGTAGAACTGGCACCACCACCGTGGTTAGTGCTCAATACCACATTACCGCCAGAAGTGATAGTTACATTTGCACCTGTACCATTCCATTGATCTCCATATCTGTCATACATTCTGATGCTATAATTATTGGCATCAGTTAAACAACCTATATTTACAGATGTATTGTAACTTGTGTTTGCACCAGTGTAACAATTTGCAGGGTTACATAAATCTAATAGTGTAGTGCCACTCGGGTCATATACACGTAAATAATTTTCACCAGACCAGGCTGGCCAGTTAACAGTTACTATCACCTCGCTAGTCTGTGCAACGGATAATAAAGTAATAAAGAATAATATAGTACTTAGTAATAGATTTTTACAATTTAGGAAGGTAAAATTATTCATAATCGTCTACAATTTATTTTCGGGTGCAGTAAAATTAATGTAGTATGTCAGTTAAATTTGTATTTCATCTATAAACTCGTCAAGCAACCCATGTTAAGTGCGTTTAATCGATTAAATTAACAAATGTTTAAAAACAACAAGTTTTTTTACGCTTTCGCGAAAGCATTTATTCAATAAATATTACGATTTAAGCCTATCTTTACTTTTTAGAACTACTACAATGAATCAAAAGCCAACGCTAAAAGTACTTGCTGAGAAATTACAACTATCTACATCTACAGTGTCCAAAGCATTGAAGGACAGTGCAGAGATTAGTATGGATACCAAAACACGTGTTAAAGAACTAGCAAAATTAATGGGTTATAGGCCTAACACGGCAGCTGCGTCTCTAAGAAATAGAGAGACCAGAACAATTGCCGTAGTACTTCCAGAAATAGTGAATGATTTTTTTGGACAAGTATTGATGGGAATAGAAGAAGAGGCTTCTCAACACAATTACAAAATTGTAATTTGTATATCCAATGAATCTTATATAAAGGAAAGGGATTATATAGAAATGTTTTCTAACGGTGCTGTAGATGGATTTATCATTGCTGCATCAATGGAAACACAAGAGCTTAATCAATATGAGCATTACAATGATATCCTTAACTCCGATTTAAAATTAGTCATGTTTGACCGAGTTATTGATGATTTAGACTGTGATAAGATAATTGTTGATGATGCTGCTTCTGGATCTAGATTAGTAGACTTTTTAAAGAAAAAGGGAGATCGTAGTTTATGTGTTGCTTCAACTATTAGTAAATTAAGTGTTGGACAACTTAGAGAACAAGGAATAAGGTTAAAAGTCGATAATTGTCCAGATTTAAAGCTTGAATATGTATTAGAAGATGAGGATGACATTTTTATGAAGAAAATGGAAGAAACCTTGACTAATAAAAAAACTGATGCAATCATAGCTTTAGATCAACGATCAGGTATTATGGCACTTAATAAAGCAAAGGAATTAGATATTAAAGTTCCAGAACAATTACAAATTATATGCTATTCTAATAGTACAATGGCAAAATATTCATATCCTCAATTAACCGTAGTAGATCAACATTCAAAAGAATTAGGTAAAAAAACCTTTACTAGAATTTTAAACTTAATGAAGAATAAGGATGAGGTACAAGTGACTCGTATTCATACCTTAAAGACTACATTACTAGAAAGAGGAACTACTAGAAAATAAAAAAGTCCTCTTTAAAAGAGGACTTTCGTAGCGTGGGGCGGGCACGATCCGCCGACCTCAGCATTATGAGTGCTGCGCTCTAACCAGCTGAGCTACCACGCCATGTTAAGCAAACTTGCCTAAGCGGCTGCAAATATATACTTATTTCTTTATTCTAACCAAATCTAATTCTCTTAATATTTTTCTGAAATTGATTTTTTCTTTTCAGGATTTATCTACTATATTGCCATCAAAGTAATTATCTCATGCAAGAACCAATCAAATTTAACCTGGAGTTTCCTATTCACGTCTCACCAGCATTATTGTATCAATACATCGCAACACCATCAGGAATGTCAGAATGGTTTGCAGATAATGTAAATAGTAGAGGTGAGTACTTTAGATTTATCTGGGATGGATCTGAGGAAAAAGCAAAAATTATCAAACGAGTTAGTGAGGAAAGAGCTCGTTTTCAATGGGATTATGATGAGGATACTAAAAAATATTTTGAAATGAGTATTCAAGTTGATGAGATTACAAAGGATGTTTCTTTAATGATTACTGATTTTGGAGATGATGAAGATGAGGTAGATGATCAAAAAATGTTTTGGGAAAATCAAATTGGAGAGTTAAAAAAAGTACTAGGTTCTAGTTAAACCTAATTTCTATACCTAATTTTGAGCCCTGAATTAAACAGGGCTTTTTTTATGGTAAATATTGACGGTGAGTTAGAATCTAGTAATTATGCTACCATTGCATTTAATAATAGAGGAACATTTTATGGAGATGGGATATTTGAAACAATAAGATGTTTTAACGGGAAACCATTACTTTATGAAGCGCATTATTTTAGACTTATGTCTGGTATGCGCATTTTAAGAATGGATATTCCAGCATCCTTCACACCAGAGTTTATTGAAGATTCAATAGTTGATATATTAAATCAAAATAACCTCAATACAGGACATGCTAGAGTGAGGTTTACTGTATGGCGTAAGGCTGGTGGTCTTTATACACCTTTAGATAATGGTGTACATTACAGCATTCAATCTACAGAATTAGATGGTATTTATCAAAATAATACAAATCGTATAGCCGAGTTATTTAAAGATCACTACGTTTTATCTGGATTATTAAATACCATTAAATCCACAAATAAGATTGTTAATGTTCTTGCTGGTAGGTATGCATTAGATAATGACTACCAAGAAATGTTTCTGGTAAATGAGAAAAAAATGATTACCGAAGGTATTTCTGGAAATGTCTTTGTTAGAACAGGTAATAAAGTAAAAACTCCACCAGTATTAGACGGTTGTCTTAATGGTTTAATGAGGGAACAAGTCATACAGCAATTGAAGCGCATGCTCGATTATGATATCATAGAAGAAACATTATCACCATTTGAATTACAACGTGCTGATGAAATTTTCACAACTAATGTCATAAAGGGAATTCAAAGTGTAAACAAATACAGAAAAAAAGAATTCAATAAAGAATTAGCAACAGAATTATTAGAAATTTTTAATGATAAATTTTTCGATTAGTTATAAGAAGGGTTTTCTGGTGCATTAGACCATAACTCATAACTACCGCCTAATTCTAACATTTCCTTCTTCCACAAGCCATGAATTTCATCAGATAAGATAAGTTCTGACGAGGTATTAGGTTTGATAACCCAAGAACGCTCATTAATCTCTTGTAACAGTTGATCTTTATGCCATCCAGAATATCCTAAGAAAAATTTAATCTCATCACCAGTGATCTTATTTTCACTTATAAGATGGTGTACACGTTGAAAATCACCACCCCAATAAATATTATCTGCTATAAGGTGTGAGTTGGGAATCAAGTCTGGGATTGAATGTAAGAAATATAAATTATCCATTTCTACAGGACCACCTTGAAAAACAGGAAGTTCTAATCCTATTTCTGGAACTAAATCATTAAGTGTGAATTGTAACGGTTTATTAAGAATAAAGCCCACAATTCCATTCTCATCATATTCAGTTAATAGCACTACTGATCTAGAGAAAGATTCATCACCTATAATATTAGGTTCTGAAACAAGTAAGCTTCCTTTATGTAGTTCTGTTGTTTTCATGAATTAATTATTCTTAAACTTAAATAATTATTTTTAAAAACACCCATGCAGTTCACGATAATTTTCTATAATTCTATTTCACTGACATTTTAAGACAAAGAAAAACCCGATTCTTTTCAGAATCGGGTTGATACTTTCAACAAAGTGGTAATTAGTTTACAGCTTTCTGTAAATCGCTACCTGCTTTGAATTTCACTACTTTTTTAGCAGCGATTTTGATAGTTTTTCCAGTTTGTGGGTTTCTACCTTCACGTGCAGCTCTTTTAGAAACTGAGAAAGATCCGAATCCTACTAAAGATACTCTATCACCTTTTTTAAGACACTTTTCTACGTTACCTAAGAAAGATTCTAATGCTTTTTTAGCTGCTGCTTTTGAAATACCAGCATGCTCTGCCATTCCTTCGATTAAATCTGTTTTGTTCATAATTGAAATTAAATTAATGTTGGTTAAACTAAAACGTGGAACAAATTTATACGGATTATGCTACCACACAAGGATTAGAGCGATAAATGATAAAATTTGTTTATAAAACTGGACGATTGTTAATAAGTTAAGACTTTTTAACTGAATTTACAGCAATCCGTTGTGGAATCTAGCGTCAGCGCTAAAGTTATATCCGTTCAATAGACTTTTTACATCCATTCTTTTTTTATTGGGTAATTGCATTTCATCTATGATTAAAAACCCATCTGTACATGCTACTTTAAAAATATCATCTTCAATAACAATACTTCCAGGATTCATTTTATGCTTTTCTAATCGTATTGATGTCTGATAAATTTTAACTGTTTCTATATTTTCTTGTATTAAAACAGCTTTTGCAACAGGAAAAGGATATAATCCTCTCACCATAGCATTTACGGCTTTGGTACTATTGTTCCAGTCTATTGTAGTATTTGCAGCGTTAAGCTTTGGAGCCTCTTTAAGAGTGTCCTTCATAGGCTGTGTTTGCGTCGTAATCTTGCCAGCTGCAATGTTATTTACGGTGTTAAGCGATAAGATACTTCCCATGTCCATAAGCTTCTTATATAAGGTACCTACCGTTTCGTTTTCATCAATGTCACAACTTTGTTGGTCTATAATAGCTCCAGTATCTATTTTTTCATCAATGAAAAATGTCGTAACACCAGATTGCGATTCTTGATTAATAATAGCCCAGTTAATAGGTGCGGCACCTCTATATTCGGGTAAAAGGCTAGCATGTAGGTTAAAAGTTCCCATGGCAGGCATGTTCCATACCAACTTAGGAAGCATTCTGAAAGCTACAATCACCTGTAAATCTGCATTATAGCTCTTTAATTCTTTTATAAATTCTGGCGCTTTTAGATTACTAGGTTGTAAAACAGGGATGTTGTTTTGAATAGCAAACTGTTTTACGTGACTTTCATTTAACTTCCTACCACGTCCTGCAGGTTTATCAACAGCAGTAACAACCGCAACGATTTGATGATGAGAATTATGTAAAGTCTCTAATACACCTGTAGCAAATTCAGGTGTGCCAAAAAACACAATTTTTAAGGGTTTATCCATTCCAGTGATATTTATGATTGTCCAGAAGAGAAACTTTTCCTTGCTCTAATAGCAAGCTTATGGTTTCTATTAAATTATTTTTATCTATTTGTGGTAGCAAAGATGCGATATCGCCGCTATTTAAATCCTTATTAATTAGAAGATCTTTAATTTTATCTAGTACCAGAATTTGAGGCACTTTACCGATACAAACAGAGCATTTACCACAAGGTTGGGAATTCTCGCCAAAGTATCTCAGGATAAGAACATTAATACATTTTTGTTTTTGAGTAACTAAGTAGAACATTTGCTCTAACTTTTGTTTTTTTATTTTATTCTGTTTAGTAAGTTCTTTAGAAAATCGGTTGATAGTGCGATCGTCATCACGTGGTTCTAAGAAGTTAATTTGGGTATCTGCATCAATAATATTAGCCTCTATCAGTTCCCGTTCTTCAAGTTTCTGTAGTGTTTCAATCACTTTTTGCTCGCTCGTGTTACTACGTAACGCGATTATTGAGGTGTTGATTTCTAAATCTTGATAAGTACTGCTACCGTATGTCCTCAAAATAGCTTGAACAATGGCATTCATATCTTTTTGATTTCCTAGAAAATCAATGATATTTTTCCCGCTTTCGCGAAAGCGTATATTAGACCTTCTATGGTAACTTTGTGATAAGCTAATCACACTAAAACGGTCTAACGTCAGAAGTGCATTATAACACATCATTCCATTAATAGAGTAGGTGCTGGCAAAGTCTGAGAAGCTTAATTGATGAGTCGTATTTTCGCCTTCATGCATCGCAATACGCAGGTAATTATTGAGTTTGCGATAAACAAATTTGATATTTTCTACCGTAGGTAGAGATTTGATGAATTGATTTTGAGCGTGATTAATATCATTAATATTATAAAAAAACTGTGCTATACTTTCTTTTCCATCGCGTCCTGCACGACCAGTTTCCTGATAATAACTTTCTATACTGTCTGGTAGTTGTAGATGAGTGACTGTACGCACATCTGGTTTATCTATTCCCATCCCAAAAGCGTTAGTCGCAACTATGACTTGGGTCTGATTCTTCATCCATCGTTGCGCGGTATCGACTTTTACCTTATTGGGCAATCCTCCATGAAAAAAACCAGAAGAAATACCATTTGTGGTAAGTAATCTAGAGTAGGTAATGGCATTTTTTCTACTACGTACATAAGTAACCGAACTACCTACATACTTTTTGTAAAAATTGATGTAAGAGTAGTTTTTATCTGTAGTATTTGTTATTTGATAAGAAATATTGGGCCTTAAATGACTGTTTTTAAATACTTGAGCACTTTTTAATTCTAGGTTATCGATAATATCGAGTTGCACCGATTCTGTAGCCGTTGCTGTAACTGCTATTATAGGGATTTCTTTATGAATGGTGCGTAATAAGTTAATGTCTCTGTAGGCAGGTCTGAAGTCATGACCCCATTGACTTACACAGTGAGCTTCATCTACTGCGATTAAAGAAACTCGCATTTTAGATATACGTTCTTGCACGAGACTTTGTTGCAATCGTTCTGGACTTAAATATAGAAATTGATATTGTCCATAAATACAATTATCTAGAATATCATCGAGGTCTTTATAACTTATGCCACCAGTGATACCAGTAGCTTTTATTCCTTTTTGTTTAAGGGCATTTACCTGATCTTTAATTAATGCTACTAATGGAGAAATTACAATACAAATTCCTGTGCGTACTAATCCTGGAATTTGATAACATAGAGATTTTCCACCACCAGTAGGTAAGAGAGCCATGACATCATTACCTTCAATAACGGCATTTATAATCTCTTCTTGCTGTGGCCTAAAATGATCAAAACCAAAGGTGTTTTTTAATATGTTCTTTGCTTCTAGATTCAAGAGTTAAGTTGATCTTGTATAAATTGAAAACGTTGTTCTATGGTGCCTTGAGGCACATCGATAGGTTTATAATTAAACTTTTTATAATAATCTACTAAAATATTACTGATTTGTTGTGCTTGCTCAAAGGTCTCATAACGTTCATTATCAGATTCATAAATTTCTTTCCATGGCGGTAAATGAAAAACAACATCATACTGATATTCCTTGCAGGCAGTTATGTAATTATCTGGTATAGGATCGCCGGTAAATACATGATATGCAGGTACATCCGGTATGCCTCGGTCATAGTAATTAATTCCTGAAGTTGCATTTTTAAATTGGTTAATTCTGCCAGCCAATAAACTATTACTAAAAGCTAACGGATCAGTTAAAAACAACTGTTCTATTCCTTTTTCTTGAGCTTCTAGAGTTACCTGTCTAGATATTTCGTGATGTACGATGATACCTTGGGATTCTATATAGTTCACTAGGGTGGTTTTACCAGATCCTGGTCCACCTATTAGTAATATTCTTTTACAATCTGTCATAACAGGTACAAAATAACTAAATTCAATTTTAGTGCAGCGTTATATGTTGACTTATATTTGTAGATATTTATATTATGGACAAAAATAATTCTGACTCGTTTTACAAAAACCTTAAAGATCAACTAGCTGAAACTAGTGTCTGGCCTGCAAAATATATGTATAAATTTATTGTACCTTCTTTACCAGAGAAGTTAGATAAAATTTCAAATATATTTGATGGGCTAGGAGCAATTATAGACAATAAGGTTTCAAGTAAAGGAACTTATACCAGTATTTCAATTAAAGTAACCATGAAATCTCCTGACGCTGTAATTGAAAAATATAAAGAAGTAGGAGAAATAGATGGTGTTATTTCTTTATAAATAATATATCATATAATTGCTGTAAATTGTTTATTTTGCAGCTCTTCACAAGTAATTAAAAAATCATTTTGGTACCATCATTAGAATACAATACAGAGCGTAATCACCTCAATATACCTGAATATGGGAGACATATTCAAAAATTAGTTGAGCATTGTAAAGCTTTAGAAACTAAGGAAGAACGCAACCGCATGGCTACAGCAATTGTAGGCGTTATGGGTAACCTTAATCCTCATTTACGTGACGTAGCAGATTTCCAACACAAGCTGTGGGATCAATTATTTGTCATAGCAGATTTTGATTTAGATGCAGATTCTCCATATCCATTACCAGATCCAGAGCAATTAGCGGCTTCACCAGAGCGCATGCCTTATCCTCAAAAACGACCTAAATATCGTTTTTATGGGAATAATATTCAAAACATGATCGATGTAGCGTTGAGCTGGGAAAAAGGTGAAAAGCGTGAAGCACTTACTTTTATTATCGCAAATCACATGAAAAAATCCTTCCTTAATTGGAATAAGGATTCGGTTGATGATAATGTGATTTTTAAGCATCTATTTGAAATGAGTAACGGCCAGATCAATCTAGCTGCAAAAGAAGAAGATCTTCTAGATTCAAAATCCTTAATTCACAAAACAGTAGGTCGTAGAGATCATAGTACCAATCCACCACGACGTAATAATAAACGTAATTATAAATCTAATAATCGCAATCATAAACGATCTAGATAATTATAATGTAATCAAAAAAAAGCAGCCCATGGGCTGCTTTTTTTAGTTAATAGCATTGTTAATTAAATATGAATAGTTATCGCTAGAAAGCTTTTCAAGCCGTCACTATACTCGTATTTTTAAAATATTAATAAGATACAAAAATGGGAACATTCATTATAGAAGGTGGACACCAATTAAAGGGTGATATTAAACCACAAGGAGCAAAAAACGAGGCGTTACAAATATTATGTGCCGTTTTATTAACTGATGAACCAGTACGCATCAATAACGTTCCAGACATTATAGACGTTAATAAATTGATTGCTCTCTTAAATAACTTAGGCGTTAAGGTTACTAAAAATGGACCTGAATCATATACCTTTCAAGCAGATCAAGTTGATCTAGATTTCCTGCAATCTGAAGAGTATAAAGTGCAAGGTCGTGGATTAAGAGGTTCAATTATGTTAGTAGGACCTTTATTAGCACGTTTTGGTAAAGGTTATATTCCACGTCCAGGTGGTGATAAAATAGGTCGTAGAAGACTAGACACGCACTTTGAAGGATTTATTAAACTAGGAGCAAAATTTAGATATAACAAAGAAGAATATTTCTATGGAGTAGAGGCAGATGAGCTTCATGGAACCTATATGTTGCTGGATGAAGCATCTGTTACCGGAACGGCTAACATCGTTATGGCAGCTGTAATGGCTACTGGTGAAACGACCATTTACAACGCAGCGTGCGAACCATATTTACAGCAGCTTTGTAAGATGTTAGTACGTATGGGTGCTGATATTAAAGGAATTGGTTCTAATATGTTAACTATTAATGGTGTTAAAAAATTAGGTGGTACGACACATACCATACTTCCTGATATGATAGAAATAGGTAGCTGGATAGGACTTGCTGCAATGACTAAAAGTGAAGTCACCATTAAGAACGTTGCTTATGATGAATTAGGTATTATTCCAGATACATTTAGAAAATTAGGAATTACGATAGAACGTAAAGGTGATGATATTTTTATTCCAGCTCATACAGATGGTTATGAAATTCAAAATTATATCGACGGTTCTATTCTCACTATATCTGATGCACCATGGCCTGGATTTACGCCAGATCTATTAAGTATTATTTTAGTTGTGGCAACACAGGCTAGAGGTAGTGTACTGATTCATCAAAAAATGTTTGAAAGTCGCTTATTCTTTGTCGATAAATTGATTGACATGGGCGCAAAAATCATTCTTTGTGATCCACATAGAGCTAGTGTTATAGGACATGATTTTCAGTCTAGTTTAAAAGCGACTACCATGACTTCTCCAGACATACGTGCAGGTATCTCATTGCTAATTGCAGCTTTAAGTGCAAAAGGTACTAGCACCATACATAACATTGAACAAATTGATCGCGGATATCAAAATATTGATACCCGATTGAAAAAAATAGGTGCTAAGATTGAACGTCTAGCATAACTTTATTTTCTATATAATGGGTTTAATTACGCTTTCGCGAAAGCGTAATTAAACCTTTTTATATTACTTTAGTCATAATTATGTCTAAAATTCAACGTTTTAGGCAAGACTTTTGCTAGCTTTAAATCATGAACAAGTTTTTTATATTTCTTATCTTACTTACTAGTGCATTTACAACTGCGCAAGAAATCCCTACTACCACACCACGTACCATAGAACCAGTACCTTCTGGAACTAATACTAGTGGTTCTATGTTATTTCCTAATAGTACAGAAGAGAAGAAGTATGTAAGACCTAGTGAAGCGCCGACCATAGATCTTACCCAAAAGACAGATTTACTGGATCCAGGTGTACGCTTTCAAGGACAAAAATTTAAAAGCGATGCGCCACCAGTTAATTTTATCAATGATACTTATCTAGGTGAAATTAGAACTGGTAAACAAATCTTAAAGATGACTCTTTGGGATCCTAGGTTAGAAGATGGCGATCGTGTGCGTATATGGCTCAATGATGAAATCCTGATTACAGACATGACGCTCTTAAATGCCGCTCAAGGTTTTCCTATTACCTTAAAAGATGGATTTAATAAAATAGAAATTGAAGCTCTTAATCAAGGTTACTCTGCACCCAACACCTCTGGAATTGTTATTAGAGACGATGAAGGTGAGGTTATGGAACAAAAAATATGTATGATTAATGCAGGAGTAAAATCTCTATTAATAGTCATAAAAGAGTAGCGATCTTATCTCTTGATCAGATATTTCAATAACCTCTTGATTTTTTAATGAATCGATATTATACGGCCCGATTCTTACTCGAGCAAGTCTTAAAGTAGGAAAGCCTACAACGCCTGTCATTTTTCGCACTTGTCTAAATTTGCCTTCACTCAAGGTCACATTTACCCATGATGTTGGGCCATGACGTTCATCTCTTATTTTTTGCTTCGTCTCGGGTAAGTGTGGTGTCTGATGTGGTTTTTGTACCTGACATGGCTTTGTATCATAGGTTGAGCCATTGATACTAATGGTAACACCATTTTGCAATTGTGTGATAGCCTTATCAGTTATTAAACCATCTACTAGTGCAGCATATTTTTTATCTACTTTACCAGATTTATTGATATGATGGCTTAATTGACCATCGGTTGTAATTAATAATAAACCTTCAGATAGTTCATCTAGTCTTCCTACAGCCATTGCATTTTCAGGAAAATCATAGAGTTCACCTAAAAACCTTTTGTTTTTTTGATGTCTATCATTAGTCATAAATTGACTCAACATGCGATAAGGTTTATAAATCAAAAAATGTCTGTGCATCTTGCAAAAATGCAGAATTATAAAGTAATGTTAGAATTTATATAGATGAAGTTTCTGTGATAATTAAGAGGTAACATTGCACATGAAAAATTTATATTTATTACTTTTTATTTTAGTAGCTGGTTGTCAGTCTAATGTAACAAAAGAATTAAAATCGGGTTCGTGGCGATTGACACTTGATCTAGGTAATGCAAAAGAACTACCTGTATTAATAGAGGTCACAGAAGAATCACAGATCATTCTTATTAACGATAAAGAACGTATTAAGGTGGAAGACATCTCTATTAAAGGTGATTCTATAACATTTCAACCACCCATTTTTGAGGGAATATTTAAAGGCGTTTTTGTAGATGAGATTACCATTAAAGGAGATTTTATAAAACCTAGTCTAGATAGAGTAGTGCCATTTACTATGCAATATGGTGATCAACATAGATTTCAAGTAGGAACAAAAGAGCCTACTACAAATATTACAGGTAAATGGGAAACCGTTTTCAGTCCTGATAGTGATGAGGATCGATATATTGCTTTAGGTATTTTCAATCAGTATGGCCAGCATGTGACCGGAACATTTAGAACAACCACAGGTGATTATCGTTACCTAGATGGAGTGATAGAAGGTGATCAATTAAAGCTCTCGACTTTTGATGGTGCACATGCTTTCTTATTTGAAGCAACGGTAACAGACTCAACCTTGTATGGTATTTTTTATAGTGGCAATCACTGGCAAGAGCCTTTTACAGCACAACTTAATAATACTTATGAATTACCAGACGCTAAGGAGTTGACCTTTCTTAAAGAAGGCTATGAACAATTAGACTTCAGTTTTAAAGATTCAGATGGTACAAGTATTTCTTTAAGTGATTCACAATTTGAAAACAAAGTGGTGCTTGTACAATTATTAGGATCTTGGTGTCCTAATTGTATGGAAGAAACTCAATTTTATGTTGATTATTTAAAGACAAATCCAGATACCGATGTACAAATCATAGGTCTCGCTTTTGAATATGCTCGTACGGAAGAAAAAGCATTTCAATCTATAGAGCGCATGAAAAAGCAATTAGAAATTCCTTATCCTGTATTGCTAGCACAATATGGTAATGTAGATAAGAAAGTAGCGCAAGAGAAATTACCAATGCTAAATCATGTACTATCATATCCTACTACAATTTATATCGATAAAAATGGAAAGGTGAGACGTATCCATACAGGATTTAATGGTAAGGCAACAGGTGATTCTTACTTAAAATTTAAAGATGATTTTTACCTTTACCTAGATTCTTTGTCTGCTGAGTAAAACTCCATCTAGACCTTAAGTATTTGAGTTGTCTTAAGGTATCTTTTATATAAGCTTCTACTTCTGGGTTACTAAATATTTTCTTTTTCATTTTTAACGCTTTTAAATGGTTGATATTCCAGTCTGTATTTTGTTCTATTCCAACCAAGGAACATTATAAGAAAGGCAGCACCTGATCTATGATCATTTGCATCAAAAATTAGATTTCCTTCAATTGATTTTGTAATTCTAGTTTTTTTGATACTTATTGCACCCATCACGTATGGGATTAAAACAGGTTGCACATTTTTGTTTTTAAGGTATAGATAGCCATCTTTTTTTAATTTGGTTTTTATTATTCGTTCTCTAAAAACGCGACCATTTTCTATATAATTAATCTGTAATTGTTTAGGATTGAGAACCTCTAATTCTACACTGTAGGTTTTAAGACTATCTATTTTAAGTGTGTCCTTTAACTCCTTACGGTCAATCTCTTTTAAGAAATTATTGCGTTGTAATGAGGATTTTGAATTCCATTTTTTAGCTAAACTATCATCTTTAATAGATATAATATGATAAGACCCATTAAGCGTGCTTAAATTCTCTTTATGTAAAGGATTAGTATTTAATAATTCCTTATCAAAAGTGGCACAACTCTGTAAGATGATAACTAATAATAGTATCAAATAGTATGAAGATTTTATAGAAATTTGTATTCTCATTTTATAATTGGTTAGTTTGTTTTGACCAAATTTATATTGATTTTCACATATGTGTCTGTGTAATTTGAGAATGTAGTATCTTTAATTTGTGAAAATCGCAAATATGATGCTAGTTCAAGAGATGATTATAGAACGCTTTCGCGAAAGCGTACCCAAGACCAAATCTGTTATTCAACATCTAGCAGATGTGTTAGAAATAAGCTATGATGCTGCTTATCGCCGTATACAAGGTAAAGCTAAGTTGGATATAGAAGAATCTATGAAGCTGGCAAAAGTTGGTCAATTTTCGCTAGATCAGATCATGACCGCTCAACAAGATTTGACAGCTTTAGGAACTGCTACTGATACTATTAATTCTATAGAAAGTCTTGAAAAGTATTTTAAGGATATGGAAACTAATTTAAAAGCAGCTGGTAAAGAAGATGTCGAGTGGATCTATAGTGCAAAGGATATACCTGTTTTTCATCACTTTAATGATTCTTTGTTAGGTCGATTTAAAATATATGTCTGGTTGCACTTGCTAGATGACACCATGGAAGGCAAGCGTTTTGCAGATTTTCACTTACCGCTATCTATTAAAGAACAAATAAAAATAAATAAATCGTTATTTGAGCAATTCAAAAGAGTTGAAATATGGAATGACACCACGATATCGAGTAGTTTGCAGCAAATACACTTTTATCACGAGGCTGGTTATATTGATCACGATACGGCTAAGGTGTTATGCAATGATTTAAGAGAATTACTAAAAAATGCGTCAGCAGACTTATTACAAGAATCTTACAGTATCTATTATCATGAACTTTTGTTAATGAGTAATAATGCGGTAGTACGTAAAAAAGGCATTCCTGTTGCAGGCTTTGTTACGATGACTATGTTGGGTTACATCAGATTTAGCGGTAGTAATATACTTAATAGAATGAATGATTTCTTTAAACATCAGATACGACAATCTACCTCGATAAAAGACAGCTCTTTAAAAGAACGTTCCATTTTCTTTAATAAAATGGAGCAAAAAATAAACGCTCTAGAAAAATCTCTAGAGCGCTTTAATTTATAAGGAATTCTTAATTTATTGTTTTTCCAAAAGGACTTTTGCTTGATTAAAAGCAAATGCGGCATCTAGCCACAGTGCCATATCATTCCATTGTTCACTTTTAAGGTAATTGCTCTTATAAGTTTTAATAGTCTTTACCTTAAGCACATTACCATCGATAACTGCGGTAGTAATAAAATTACCAGTTGCGTTATCTACAGAATTATTTAAGGCATCTATACCTTTGACCGTATAACCTGCCGGAATCTCAAGGTTTATTTCATAGATGTATGTTTTAGCATGATCTAGATAGACATCTACCGTACGTTCTCTTTCTTTTTTCTCAAGTTCAACTTGTCCGCCTATAAATTTACCAATCTCGATGATAAGGTTTTTACCTGCTTTTTTAATATAACCATCTTTAAGAGTCATGGTCTCTTTTACAATTAATGGTGAGTTGTCACCATATCTACCAGTTTCTATAACGGTAGAGGTGTAGTCCTTAACTGTTGCTGCATCCCATTCGCGATCTGTTGATTTTTCTCTACGCTCTCTAAATTCTTCGATTTTCTTGTCTTCTAACGCTGTGAACTGCTCTGCATATCGTAATAATTCTTTTTTACTACCACATTCATAGAAATGCTCTTGATCTTTATATATACTATAATCTTCTTTTAAAAAGTCTGTCCAGTGGATCCATGAAAAAATATATTCTCTTTCAAAGTGTCCAGTCGCAGACAGTTCTCTATCTATTTTAAAACCTTTATTATCATCGCTCAATGATAGATTTATTTTTTCCTGATAGACATTCTCATTTGCTGCTGAAGATCTAAGTGTTGTTCGTGTGACCGAAGATATTTTCTTCTTTTTCACTACGGATCCTATATACGCTTCTGCACCTTCTAATTGTTCTGGAAAACGCTCTAAAGTCATATTTTCACTAAAGTCAAAGAAAAATAATTCTGGTTGTGTATTGAATTTAAGACCAACACGCGCATTTGATTTAATCAGCAAATCATCTAATTCACCATCATATCGTGGTTGAACTAGAACTATGTCATAATCAATATCAAATTCTTCACTAATAGCTCTTAAATCATTTACTACCTGTGCATCATTTTCATAGATTCCGAAGTATAAATTATAACATTTTGTACGTGGTGTTCCTGCAACAATATCTGCTTGATAAGCAAAAATAGGTTCAAAAAATCTGGTGTATCTATTGAATCTTATATAATCTAGACCAGCTTTTAATTTATCAGCCTTGGTTTTGAACTTACCTTTTTTGATATAAGCGATCACTTCTTTTGCACTATAGCTATAAGCTCGATTAAATTTACGATCAAAATAATCTAGAACATCTGCTTTGTCGACTGTTGCCTTGCGCTCGCCGTCTTCGCCTTTAAAGATTTGTGCGGCATATTCATTAGACCTTTTTCTAGCAAAAGCTACTTGTAATTTTACAGAAGGCTCTTCTACTAGCGGAAAATACCATCTATTAGTTTCTAATTTATCTACATTTTGAGCTTCAACAACATACATCTTTGTAGCGCTACGTTCTGTTTCTTCTTCTTTTACTGCTGGTGCGCCATTATAGGTATTCATGTTTAAGAAGAAATCATTTTCTACTTCTACAGCAATACGATAGTCTAGAATAGGGTAGTTGTCTTTAATGGTAGTTTCTACTGCTGGATAAATATCTAATCCATCAAAATCTCTTTCCTTACGATCAGTCTGGATATATATATCGATTATATCACCTATCTCTAAATTAGGGATTGCTATTTTACGCTTATCATCTTCTTCAACTTCTTCCTTTTCTACATTAACGACACTTACCGTTCCATCACTTTTAATAATGCGTATTCCTATGGTGGTTTCTTTGCGAGATGTTGTCGTCCATCCAAAAGAAATCTTAGAATCCTTATTCAGTGAAATTTCCGAAAAACCTTCAAGAGAAGCTTGATCTTGTATTTTAATTAATTGATGTTTATTTGATTTGAAGTAAACTACTTTTCCACTATTGATATATTGCATATATCGATGATCTTTAAGAATAACAGCACTTTCTTCATTCCATTTTACAGGAATCTCCATGGCGGTTATTTGAGAACCTGTTTGATTCCAAAATTTTTCTTGTAGTTCTTTTTCTAGTTTGCTTTGTCCTTGCGCAATGATCGTGAAGCACAAAGTGGTAATCGTTAATAAAATTAATCTCATAGTACTAGTAGTATATTACTTTGGTTAGTTGGGTAATTAAGCTTTTTTCAACACGATTTGCTCGTCATAGAAATTTTTGATTTGTTCTATAGCAGTGTTCCATGTATCAAATTGATTTTTTTCAATCAATCGAGTTTTTATTTTAATTTGAGAGTTATAATTAATTTGGTTACCGTCTAGCGTGTAATGAGCTTCAACTTTAAGAAATTGATTATCAATTGATATGGCATCAGGAAGAGTTTCTACTGTATATCCTGCCGGTAGTTCTAGCGAGATATTCTTTTGTTCAACTCGGGTATTATTCATTTTATAAGAGTTCTGACGGTCTTCATCCATGGTCCAGTTTGCTAGATAACGTACAGGATCTAGTTCAAGATATAGATTGTCATCAAAGCTACTTACAGCATTAGATACTTTCATGTCATAATTGAGTTTAAGAATAGCATCTCTATCTGTTGGGTCAAACGCACTTACATTTTCTACCGTAGCATTATCGTTACCATCAGTTAGAACTTTTAGCATGACTTCTTGACGTTTATCTTGCTCCATACCTGTAAAGTCATAAAGGAAACTACTTGCTTGCTCACCAGTAAGCTCTTTATTCATAATTCCCACTAGATCATTTCCATTAATCTTGAAAGTACCTTGATATATTTCTTTGTTAAACTCTGGAGTAGCCTGTGGTACTTTTTTAAGTAAAAAGGAATCTCCGTTTTCTATTAAGGCTTGTTTGCCTTGAATTCTAGTAGCAAATGTGCCATAAGAATTGAATTTCTCAGTACCATCAATGAAAATAGGTTTGCCATCTACCATAATTGCGGTAATCATATGATTATCTACACTAAGTGATGGCGTTGAGTAATCATAAGATATATGATCTGTACCTATCCATACTAATCGAGCATCATAGCCAGCTTCTATCAGCATTGTTTTCAACAGTATTGCCATTCCTTTACAATCTCCATATTTTTTACTAAAAACGTTTTGTGGACTGTCTGGTTTAAATCCTGCGATACCATCTTCAAAGGCGATGTACTTAATATTATCTTGTACCCAATAATAGATAGCTTTTACTTTTTCATCGTCGGTAGTAAGACCTGCAGTAAGTTCATTTACTTTAACGGCTATATCAGTTGTTTGTATATCTACATCATTAACTAAAGATGAATACCAATTATATAAGTCTTGTGTTTCTTTAAACAACGTTATCTCTGCACCTTTACTATCTTTAAAGGACTGTGTCAAATAAAGAACATGTGGATATATGTAAGAGTTACCAGGCATGCGGTATTCACTTTTCATAGGTGAGAGATTATTAATTTTAAAAGTCACCTGTGTATCTGCGCCGACTTTTTTTGATAATCTTTTGATGTCGTTATTACCGAAATGGTATTCTTTAATCTCCATTTCTAACCACTCTGGTATGGTGATCGACATCGTTCCTTTGATAACTCTATAAGGTTCTACAAAATAGTCTGTAGTAAAGTATTTTATATCCTTATATTCTTTAACCTCTTTAACGGTTCTTAGATAGCCTTGTAGTGGAAAGGTGAGTTTTGCATATTTGACACGGTAATCGTTATGGAAAATAGACTGAGTAGAGTAGGCCTCATCGTTGATATTCCATGCAATTCTCTTATTTCTTTTATCAGTAAGGTTTAATGTTTCTATAGATGATTCATTATCATAACCTGTACTGTAGCCTATGTCTGCTCTAGAAGCTAGTGAAAAAAAAGTAGTTGTAATTTCTTCTCTAACTTCTACTTTATTAGTTCTACTGTTGCGAGAAAATGTGATTTCAGTCTTTTTGTCAGATATAACGACATCTTCATCTTCATATTTTTCTTTAAGCGTTTTAGCTTTGGACACCTCTTGTGCGGTAGGTTTGTCTTTTTGAGCGTTTACAGTATTAGATAATAGGAGCAATAAACTTAGTGTCATTGCAGGAGCAAATAATTTCATATAAGAAAAATAAAACACATATACTACTAAAAATAAGCGCCGTGATCGTTATACAAGGAAACGCTTTTAGTAATATATGTGTTGTTTAATTACGCTTTCGCGGAAGCGTGATAATATAAATATTTAATGATATGGTCTATCGTTTTAGTCTAAATGATAGATTTCCATAATGTCTTCTAGAATCTTAGCAAAATCAATTTTAAGATCAATAAGTTCACCGGTGGCAAGATCAAAAACCCAACCATGTACAGTGATACCACGACGTTTAAATGCGATTTGAACATCACTAGTTTTAAGGACGTTGATGCATTGTTCTTGTACATTTAATTCTACAAGACGTCTATAACGTAAATCCTCATCGGTAATAGCATTTAATTCATCTTTATGCATTCTATATACGTCACGTATGTTTCTCAAATATGGATTTAAGATTCCCAAATCTTGAGATTGCATAGCAGCTTTTACACCACCACAACCGTAGTGACCACATACAACTACATGATCAACTTTAAGGTGCTCAACGGCATAGTTAATAACACCCATCGCCGTAAGATCTAGATTAGATGCCATGTTTGCGATGTTTCTGTGTACAAATACATCTCCTGGACCTAGTCCCATTATTTCTTCTGCAGTAGCACGACTGTCAGAACAACCTATATATAATATTTCAGGATCTTGACCAGATGCTAACTTATCAAAGTAAGTGCTATCTGTTGCTAGTTTAGACTTGATCCATTCTTTATTATTGTCAAAAATTTGATTTATATTTTTCATACCTGTTTTTTCTAGCATGAAAAATAAAGAAATAGTATGACATTTCTACTATTAAAACACATGGTCCTAATGATTAATAAGGTTATTTATAAAAAAAGGACTGATCATAATAGAATATGCTCAATCCTTTTTAATATCAAATGGATATAATTTTATTTAATAAAATTCAATAGAATTTTGTTGACTTCATCTTTATGTGTCACATACAGGCCATGTGGAGCATCCTTTATAATTTCTAACTTAGAATCTTTTACAATAGAATGACCTTGTTTTGAACTAGGTTCAATAGGTACAATATTATCAGTATCACCATGAATGAATAGAGTAGGGACATCAATTTTTTTAAGCGCATCTCTTAAATCTGTGCGACCAAAAGCATTGATACAATCTAATGTCCCTTTAGGACTTGCATCTAATGCAATTTGAAAGTTATAATCTAACTGTGCTTGAGAAATACGTTCTTTGTTTTCCTCATAATTTACAAATCCAGAACCAAAGCCTTTTAAGAAACCGGCACGGTCATTTTTAATGCCATTTTCCATTCCTTTAAATACGTCATCTGGCGCACCGCTAGGATTATCATCTGTTTTTAATAAATATGGTGCAATTGAACTCATGAAGACTAGTTTGTCTATTTTACTAGTTCCAAATGTATCTACATATTGAGCTAACTCGCCACCACCCATGGAGAACCCGACTAAAATCACATCTTCAATTTCTAGTTGCTCAATGAGATCATTTAAATCCTCAGCCATGGTATGATAGTCGTAACCGTTCCAAGGACGTGATGATTTACCAAAACCACGTCTATCATAAGTAATCACTCGATATCCGTTTTCTATTAACGTTGGTACTTGATATTCCCACATAGCGCCACTTAATGGCCATCCATGTATTAGAATAATAGGTTGTCCTTCTCCTTGGTCTTCAAAATATATACTAACATCTGCATCGTGTTGTGCAGTCGTTTTTTCTAAATAGGGCATATTATAATTTTATTAAAGATAGAAAACTAGATTAGAGCAGATTCTAATTAATTGTGAATTATGACTTTATTAATATCTGTTGCAATTTAGATATCAGATTAATAAGAAGATACAATAGGGCTGTTATCAGAATGATAGGAGCTTGAATGATGAGTGAAAATCGATAACGACTTACATAATCAATAGCCTTTGGATCATAGGTGTTTATATCAAATGGTTGCTCTGTAACTATATCCATTTGCAATAGAATATTCATGATAAGAAATAACGTTACAAAGAAAATATTAATGACAAGTAGCCAAAGGACTTTCCTATTCTTACCGTATGAAATCCATAAGGTAGACAAACCCATAACAATTAGAAACACATTAATTAGAGTAATATATTGATACTGTGCATAAACATAATAAGTGTCGCCTATGTTTATGTTTAACAAATCTAATCCATGATTTAAGATAAGATAGCTTGTACTAATTGAAGCAAATAATAAGAATATAAAAGATATACCTCGATGGGTGTTTTGTGTGCAATAAGTCTTCAAAATCGATAAATATAAATTGAATTAATCCTTGCCTACTTTAAAAAGCTTAGCAACTAAATAGATGATATTGAGAATAATAAGCGCAATGAGAGCATAGGCAATGTACCAGCTATATGTTGTATAATCATCAAATCCCATATCATATGGGTTTACAAAATAAGTAAGATATAAAATGGAAGCACAAATAATAATTGCTGATGCCAGCATCAACCAGCATAAGTATGCAATAAAGGAGTTGTTTTTATCAGACCACAAAAGGAACATAAAACCTGGTATAGAAATAAACGCAGCATATATTAACAAAGCCTCACGATGCGCATCCTTAAAATAAGTGTCTGTTTCTACGTATTGTATAGTTTCAATGGGATTGTAAAAAGCTGTAATTACTAGAATAGCAACGATACCAAAGAGTAAATAAGAAACTAATCGCTCTACACGCATGACTATAACTCTACACTACCTTTTCCTTCTCTAATCAATACTGGTTCATTACCTGTTAAATCTATCACTGTAGAAGCAACGTTATCACCATAACCACCATCGATGACATAATCCACCAGATGATTCCACTTCTCAACAATAAGACTAGGATCTGTAGTATATTCTATAACTTCATCATCATCTTTTATAGAAGTAGAAATAATAGGATTGCCCAGTGCCTGAACTAATCCTATAGCTATAGAATTATCTGGTACACGTATACCAACTGTTTTCTTTTTTTTAAATACCGAAGGAAGATTGTTATTACCTGGCAAAATAAAGGTATACGGACCTGGTAAATTACGTTTTAGAATTTTAAAAGTAGCCGTGTCAATTTGACTTACGTATTCACTTAAATCACTTAAGCTCTCACAAATGAAAGAAAAATTTGCTTTTTCAAGTTTTACACCTCTTATCTTAGCTACTTTTTCTAATGCTCCTTTATGATTAATGTCACAACCTAGACCATAAACGGTATCTGTAGGATAAATAATTAGAGCGCCATCTTTCATAGCTTTTGCGATACGCTGTAACTCCTTGGGACTAGGATTGTCCTCATATATACGTACTAATTGTGCCATGATGAATTATGATTTATAAAACCAACTATGAATAGGGATAAAAAGTAAACCTAAAGCGATAATAAAAAAAATCACCTTCATCCAGAAGTAGACCTTACCGTTATCTAGATTTTCCTTAATCTCATATCTATGTTTCCCATTGCGATCTATTTTAATCATAACCGATTTTTTAGCCTTGTCAGCATCCTCGTCATAAAGGCGATAAACCACAAATGTCCCCAGCGCTATGACACTACTAATCACTAATAAGGTCATCCAGTCTGTAGATGACATTAAGAGTAATTGTAAGTCTGTAGATGTTGAACTGTAAAACATGATATAAAAATTCCTTATAAAGTTAATCATAAAACTTTATAACTAGGCTTTTTTAACTTCACTTTCTAACTTTAACACCATATCTCCATCATCTTGTTCAATATAGAGTGCTTTGTTACCACTTTCACCATTACGGCTGACTTCGTTACCACTGATTGTTTTTGTAACAGACTCTGCATAAGTTTCTTTTACTTTTCCTTCTGCTGTCCCATTTCCCCATTTCCATGATACATTACTACCTTCTCTAATCATTTTTTTATTTTAAAGATAAGAGCAATCTCGCTTTCGCGAAAGCGTAATAACAACATCTTAAGGATTCATTATGAGAATTTTATGAAGGTTAGAGCCATCGCAATGCTTTTTTTATGATGTTTAATTTACCATCGTATGGGGCATACTTTACAGGAATATCTAACCAGGTGCCACGATGTACTATACTTTTTATATGTGAAAAAGTTTCAAAAGTCTTTTTACCATGATAATTACCAATACCACTATTTCCTACGCCGCCAAAGGGTAATCGCTCATTCACAAACTGTACAATACTGTCATTTATAACGCCACCACCATATGAAAATCGCTGAATGAACCATTGCTCAAACCTAGTGTTATTACTAAATATATATGCACCCAATGATTTTTCATAAGAGTCAATCCACTGGATGATATCACCTTGATTCTTATAACTTATTATCGGAAGTATAGGACCAAAAATTTCTTGTTGCATCACGGTACTTTCTCTCGATGGTTCATCTAATAAAGTAGGAGCTATGAACAAAGAATTTATATCATGATCACCACCGATAAGAATCTGTTGATCATCTAACATTTCTACTAGTTTTTCAAAATGTTGTTTCCTTATTATTCTAGGAAAATCCGGACTTTCTTTAGGGTTTACTCCAAAGAAATTATTTATTTCAGTCTGTACATGTTCAATAAATTCTCGTTTCACACTTTCATGAACCAATATGTAATCTGGTGCAATACAGGTCTGACCAGCATTGAGAAATTTTCCCCAGACTATTCTACGTGCAGCCACTTTAAGCGATGCACTATCATGTATGACACACGGGTTTTTACCACCTAATTCCAGTGTTACAGGCGTTAAATGTTTTGCAGCGGCTTGATAAATAGCTTTCCCTACTGGTGGACTACCTGTAAAGAATATATAATCCCATTTGAGACTGGTCAGCTCTTTGGCAATGGTCGCATCGCCTTGTATGACTTTTACATGTTGTGGTATAAAAGCTTCATCGATAATATCTTGCAATAGTTGCGATGTAGCGGTAGAAAATTCACTAGGTTTAAGAATTACGGTATTACCAGCAGCTACAGCACCTATTAAAGGAGCTAGTGCCAATTGAAAAGGGTAATTCCACGGTGATATGATTAAAGTATTGCCGTAAGGTTCGGGATATTGACGTGCTTTTGATGGAAAGTTAAGCAATGAAGGTCGCACTTTTCTTGGACTTGCCCATTTTTTGGTCTTTTTGATATACTTATCCAGTTCGCCAGTAATCACTTGATATTCTGTAATAAATGCTTCAAATTCACTTTTACCTAAATCATTAGCAAGCGCGTCATAGATTTCTTGTTCTTTGTGCTTTAAAACCGCCTTTAGTTTTTGCAGTGCGTTAATGCGATATATAACATCCTTAGTTTGTTGTGATTTAAAAAACTCTTGCTGTACCTGATGGAAATGGTGTATTTGATTAATCTCGGTCATTAGTGATGGATTAGTAATGAATTTGTAAAAAGAGAATCTGCCTTAAGGTGATGATTTTCTAAGTGATGTTCTTGTAACCATTTTAAAAATTCTTGCACTCTTAAAGGTTCCAAAATTCCCCAATTTTTTTCATCACCCATGGCGTTGCATTTAATCCTAATGCATTCATTCAAATCGATTGATTTATCTGCTTCTGGTAAGTGTGGTTTTAAAATTTTTGCGGCTTGATCTGGATTTTCTTGAGCATATAAAAAGCCTAATTTAGTGGCTTTAAGAAAGCTTGAATAAACCGTTTGTTCTTCTTTTATTTTATTGCTATCTACTACAATTACAGGCGAGTAAGAATAGGGAATCTGATAATCTTTTAATTTAAAAACGTTAAGATCTAGACCTTTTTGTTGAGCTTGTACACCTTCCCAATTCATAAAGATCCACGTTGCGTCTACTTGATTATTTTCTATAGTATTCCATATTCCTAACTTATCAGGATATTGGAGTTCGATAGAGCCAGAACCACCATCATTAATAATCATTTGTTTTATGATAGCATCTTCATATCGTGCCTTATAGCTTGCATATGATTTACCATCAAGATGTTTAGGTGATTCAATTCCTCTATTTGACTTACAGACCACTGCACTTAGATCTTCTTTAAAAAGTGTTGCTATCGCTTGAAGTGAAAAAGGACTTGCTTTAGTCTGATAGCTCATGACACTTTCTAGCGGACACAAAGCAAAGTCTACTAATCCTAGTTCTACCTTTTTTGCAGGTGTGATTTTATAATGATCTTCTCCAGCATGTATAATTTGTAGATCGATACCAGCATTTTTATAAAAACCCATCTGTTGTGCCACATAAAAGCCTACATGATTTGCGTTAGGAGTCCAATCTAAAGCAATTTTTAGTGATTTCATTTCATTCAATTTAATCACTAAAATAGAACCAAAGCGTAATATGTCTAGCCAATTTTATGTTAGAACTAATCAAATATTAACAGCTAATCAGATACGGCCTTCCATATTGCGTCACCAACGGGTACAGGCGCAATTATCTTCACGGGATCTTTCTTTACAGGATGATTAAATTCTAACTGGCGAGCGTGTAAATGAATACTACCATCCTTATTACTGCGCCTCGCACCATATTTTAAATCACCTTTAATCACACAACCTATTTTACTCAATTGAGCTCTAATTTGATGATGTCTACCAGTTTCTAGCGCTATTTCTAATAAGGTATATCGATCTAGTTTTTGAACAACTTTATATGATAGAATGGCTTCTTTAGAATTAGGTACAGCGTGGTCATGAGCATAACTTTTATTCTGCTTTGTATTGCGTATTAAGTGATGAATCAATCGATCTTGGTTTTTGGGCGCTGTACCTTCTACTACTGCCCAATAGGTCTTGCGCGTCTCGTGATTTGCAAATAACTTGTTCATTCGTGGTAATGCCTTTGAGGTTCGGGCAAAAACTACTACACCACTAGTTGGACGGTCTAGTCTGTGTGTAATACCTAGAAAGACGGCTCCTGGTTTATCATATTTTACAGCAATGTATTCTTTAATCATATCAGGTAAAATGACATCACCTGTTTTATCGCCTTGTACTAGATCACCAGATTGCTTGTTCACAGCAATAAGGTGATTATCTTCAAATAGAATACGATTGTTAATGGACATGAAGTATTTAATTTACATTACAAATTTAATGCTTAAAATAGGTAACGACTCATGGATTATCGTTAATCTGGCTTAATGGGTAAATAGGTTTTTCTTAACCATCCAGCCACTAAAGTTCCAATAATAATCAACATGGTTAGATAAAAGCCTTTTCCTTTATGGATATGTATTGCTACAATAGCTGTCATATAAAGACTTAAAATGAGTGTTCCATAAAGTACCGTTCTATGATATATAAATAGCCCGATAGCTATTAGTAAAACTAAACCCGTTGTGATAAGTAGAGTAGGGCTGGTGCCTATTTTATCTAGTTGATCGTGCTTTACTATCTTTTCAAATGCATTTTGCACAAAGAAGATAATAACGGGAATACTAGGTAACCATAGCAATATAGTTTTTACGATATTTTTATAGCGCATGGATAGAATTATTTACGCAATATTTTTTCCATTTTACGACCTTTGGCAAGTTCATCTACTAGTTTGTCTAAATATCTACATTGTCTATATACTAAAAAATCATCTTCAATATCCTCAATACGGTATCCACAAATAACGCCTTTAATTAAATGAGCGTTGGGATGCATATTTGCTTCATTATAAAAGGTTTCAAAGGTTGCTTTTTCATCAATCAAGGTTTGAACATGGTTTGTATCATAACCAGTGAGCCATTCTATTACCTGATCTAATTCTGCTTTTGTTCTTCCATTTTTTTCTATTCTACTCAAGTAGTGTGGATAAACAGACCCAAAAATCATTTGGGCTACTTTCTCATTCTTTTCAGCGGTTACTTTCATAGTTAAATATTTTGTTGGAGTGATAGTTAGTCAAAAATTAAAATTTGCAATAGTCCTATAATCAAATTCACAAGCTCTATTCTGTTCCAAATACTTTTCCATTTAAGGTATGCGTGCAGCAATTGCAGTATGGGATCATATCTTTGGCTATTAAGTTTGGATTGGTTAATTGTAAATTATTTTCTACATCAACATACAATCCAGAGAAAAAAGAAGATTCTCCAGTTCTTACATATTCTTCTTTTTCATTTTCATCTAGTGCCACAATCCAAAATATAGGTTCTGTCTTATCTAGTCTTGAACTAGCTTCACTAAATATATCATCCCAGTTCTTTCCGACCTTGGATAGTAAAAATCTGAATAAAGGAGTGTAATCAAGTCCTCTTTCTTTTTTACCGTGCATAGAGCCTTTGGTCTGTTCTAGAGTTTCTCGCTTTTTATTTCTAGAATATTTAAAATCACTTCCAAAATTGTGAATAACGCCTCTTGCACGTGTGTTTACTTTTCGATACAATGGTTTTTTGTCTCTATTCATGAATCTAATTTAATGAAATTCTAAATTGAAAGGAATGTAGTTCAATCAAAAGATGTTATTGCGACTTCTTTTTCATATTAGATTTTACTAATCCGAGTCCTTTCCAGAATTCATCTGGATAGCTTAATTCTTTAGGTTTACCTATCCATCCATTGGTTAAGTCTAGTTGATAACCATTATCTAGCTTTTTATATTTTACAGAAGTAAATATTATTTTATCCCAATCACCTATATATTTTAAACTATCTAACGATGGTGGATAGCTACCTTCTCGCAGCTTATGTAACTCTATAAGAGATATAGCTGTTTTAAAATGCTGATCACCAAACTGTTGATTTGCTTTTTCTTTGAAGTTATTAGGGTTGCAACTAGTGATTACTAGAAGTATTGAAAATGTAAAGATGAATCTGAATCCTTTAAAAATCATTCTTAATTTGTTTATCGTTCCTTAAAACTATAGAATAATAATAAAAAGGTAATTAAGCTCTATGTTATGCTAACTCCTTTTAAAAACAACTTCAGCTTGATCGATTTGTAATGTTGGATTTTTTGTAGCTATTAAGATTCCTTTAAATGTGTATGTGGCATCATCATCTATTGTTAATGAAGTATTTTTTCCTAGAAAACTCCAGTCTGTTTTACCGTTGATGCTCTTTTGCATTTCACCTATGGTGATGTATTTATCTGTTGGATCGATATCTATGGTGGCGATCCTTTTACGATTCTTAAACATTGTTAGTTTAAAGGTCAATGTAACTTCACCATTATACTCTATATCCATATCGGACCATAAACCAATTTCATCACCCTTTTTAAGGTCTACTGTAAATTCTTTTAATATTTTGTTATCGTTATCAGTACTTATTTTATTGATGGATAGTCTGCCTATTTCTTCACCGGTAATGCTATCACAGCTCATTAAACATAGAGTAAAAATAAATATCGTAAATAAGTTTTTCATTAGACTGATTTTTAGAGTTTTTGCTGTTATGTTTAAGTTGATTGGATTTATAATTCTGTTGATTTACTTTGCTTAAACCTCAAACCAAGTTTACCATCTTTAAAATCTAATAATGGTGATGGAAACATTTTAGAGAGCATACCTGTTGCTACGAATTCTGCTTTACTTTGATGAGTAAGCTTTAAATCATTTATGGCGAGTACTTCGTCTGCTAATGCTAGAGCAATACTTAACTCGTGACTAGAGAATATGATACACTTTTGATGTTGATGGCAATAATCTCTAAGTTTTAGTAATATTTCTGCTTTATGATGTACATCGAGATGACTGGTAGGCTCATCCATGACAATATAAGGCGTGTCTTGAACTAAAGCTCTTGCAATAAGAACGCGTTGCAATTGTCCATCACTTAACGTTGATAGCCTACGCGACCTCATTTTTAAGATCTCAAAATCAGTCATGATTTCTTCCACAAAAGCGATATCTGATGGTGTAAGCTTTCCTAAAAAATTAGTGTAAGGTGCACGACTTAAATATAAGATTTCTTCAACAGTTAAGAATTGACTGAACTCACGATTCGTAAGAACAACAGCAATAGATTTTGATTTATCTAAATCGCTAATATTATTTATGTTAGTGTTGTTTATATAAACAGTGCCTTTAATTACATGTTGGTTGTTAGAAATAGCACGTAGCAAAGTAGATTTACCAGTTCCATTAGCACCTATAAGTGTGATAAATTTACCTTTCTCGCAAGCGATTTCTTTATCATTATGTGCAATAACACAATGACCATATCCTATCTGTAAGTGCTCTAAACGGATCATTAAAAATGTAGATTACGTTTTCTTAATATAAGCCAAATTACTAACGGCGCGCCTAGTAATGACGTCACAGCATTAATAGGTAATGAGTAATTTGAAAAAGGTAATTGAGATATAATATCACAAGCTAATAGGAGTGAAGCACCTAATAAAACAGCAGTGGGAATTAATATTTTATGATTTACCGTAGGCAATAGTAATCGTGCTAGATGAGGTACCGCTAGTCCTATAAATGCTATAGGTCCTGCAAATGCGGTTATGCTACCAGCTAGTAGACTAGTAATTATTATAATGATCCATCGAGTAGATTTAATGTTGATTCCCAAACTGCGAGCATAGGTCTCACCTAACAACATCGCATTGAGTGGTTTTAATATGATAATAACTAGTAAGCTAGAAATCAACAAAATAACTGTCAAGATTAAAATATCGCTCCATTCAAGATTACCTAAACTACCCAAAGACCAGAATACATAACGTTTCAATTGCTCGCTAGAACTGAAATATGATAAAATACCAACTATAGCGCTACTTAAGCTTCCTACCATTAACCCAACGATAAGTAATCCCATAGTATCTTTAATACGCAACGACATGAGAATAATAAGCATCATCACCAATATACTACCTATGACACTCGCCGTGACAAGTCCTAATCCAGACACTGCACTAATTCCTACGACAGCACTGCCCATGACAACAAGTGCAACTCCTAATCCTGCACCAGATGATATTCCCAATACAAATGGTCCTGCTAGAGGATTTCTAAAAAGTGTTTGCATTAATAATCCAGCAATCGCAAGTCCAGCACCAGTTAAAATGGCCATTACGGCACGTGGTAAACGCATTTGGGTGATAATATAATTCTCTGATGCGCTATTATTTGCGCCTATCAATACGTCCCAAATTTTATGTGGTTTAATAAACACAGTGCCCAGACATATGTCTGCTATAAATAGTACAATGACAGCTATAATTAATAAAAAAAGGACTTTATTTTTCAATCGTTAAGCGGCTTAAAAAAGTAGAGTTGATGTTGCGGTAAACTATTAGGATGCAGTATTTTAACCAGATCTTTTAATACTAAATCTGGTCTCATAGAAGCCTCTTCATAATAAGTAACACCACCACGTGCACCTACATTAAGTGCAAAGGTATAGACCTGTCTGTTTTTAAAGGCATCAAACTGGCTGTAAGCGCTATTATCTTTCTCCATGGCTCTATAGCTGGTATACTGCCCAGGCGCTATCCATATGTCAGCATTTTGCGCATCTGTAAGTACACGTTCTACATTATACGATAAAGAACCTGTACCAGTGGTATTTGTATAGATGTAATTACCATTTGCATCTGCAATAATTTTACCTTGCCACGAGTTTCCATAAGGTAGATACCAAGTATCTTTCCATGTAGCACCAGCGATGACACTAGGTGATTCTAAGGTTCGAGCAAGTTTTTTGGTCTCAAGATATTCTTTTTCAATTTCTTTAAAAATATGATCTGCTTCTTTTTCTTTACCATATAACACCCCAAAAAGCTTAATCCACTCTGCTTTACCTAATGGATGTTTCTCTATCCAGTCACCATTGTATATAACCGGTATTCCAGCCTTTTGAATTGATTCATAGATTGGGTTATCGCCGTCGATACCATATCCCATTACTAGATCTGGTTGCATGGTTAATACTTTTTCAACGCTTATGGTCTGGTTTTGTCCTAGTTCTTCAATACGACCTTTATCGATAAGTGTTCTAACGCTGTTATCACTGATGTAATCAGTACCAGGAAATCCTATAATTGAAGATTGCTCATCAATTAAAACGACTGGTGGTATATGAGTAGTAGAGCTTAGAATTATTTCTTTAATAGGAATGTTAATAATCTGAGGAGCATCAGGTTCTGGTATTCGATTTGTAGAATTACCGTTTTCTAATTTAAAAGAATATTCTAAATCTGCTTCTGGCCATGGGTTTTTTATAGTGATGTAATATCCTGTATCTGTGGAATTAATACTAAATCCAGTGGCATATTTAATATCTACATCTATGTAATCGACCTCTGATATTTTTACATTTTCTGTCGTTGTTGATATTTCATTGTTTTTGCACGACGTGATCAACAATATGGAAAATAAGAGAAAATATAAGTTCTTCATAGCGCTTCAAAAATACTATTATTAGCATACATTTGCCGTGTAAAATTGGTTTCTCTAGTTAGATTATGCTTTCGCGAAAGCGAGATAAATGAAGATTAGAGAATTAAAAGGGAATCTAGTGTAAATCTAGAACTGTTCCCGCAACTGTAAAGTTTACATCTTTTAGTAAGATGTCTCGTAGAGATTTCTATCAAAAAGTCACTGAGTCTTGGACTTGGGAAGGCGATAGAAATAAATAAGTCAGGAGACCTGCCAGCTTACACAAACTAATTGTTAACCTTCGGGATAAAGGTAGCGAGTCTTTTAAGTAAGTTTAATGGTTGATCCTTTCTTATATGATCACCCATTAGTACCGTGCTTGATATGATTTCTCTTCTCTTTTCCCGTATTTAAAATCATTAAAATGAACAAAAAAATCATTGCCATGAGCGCTATGATGGTAGCTGCTGTGTCGGGAATTGCACAAGTAGATTCTACTGCAACTAAACTGGATCAAGTACTTATTAGTGCAGATTCTAAATTTGAATTAACAAGAAAAGATAGCGGTAAACCTGTTATCAAAATTACCAGAGCAGACATTGAAGCACAAAGCGCAGCAAGTCTAGCAGATTTATTAAATCAATATGCTGGTATTGAAATGAATGGCGCACGCAGCAATGCTGGACAGAATCTAGGATATTTTGTACGTGGTGGTAGCACTAGACAGGTAGCATTTTTAATTGATGGTGCACAAGTCAGTGATGCAAGTAACATCAGTAATGAGTTTGATATAAGATTAGTAGACCTTAATCAAATCGAGGAAATAGAAATACTTAAAGGAGCTGCGAGTACTTTATATGGTGCAAATGCTAGTACTGCTGTAATTAATATCAAGCTGCGCAAGTCGCCAGTAACTGGTGTGCGTGTAACTGTTGCCTCATTTATTGGTACTAATAAAAGCGTAGAACAAGCTAATAATGGTCCCGATGAGTTTACTAATAGTGTACAATTACAAGGTACTGCAAAAAAAGGTTTGACCTATGGAGTAGGTTTTAACCATCAAGCAACTAATGGTGGTCTAAGTGCTGCCGAAGCTGCAGATGGAGCCTCACCTAATGAGTCTGACGACTTTAATAGGGTCAACCTATTAGGTAGAATAGGATATGACAACAGAGAAAACTTTAAAATTTCTAGTTATTTGTCTTTTGATGAGTATACTGCCGAATTTGATGATTTTACATTAGTTGACGCAAATAATGAAACCTATAGCCGTCAGGTACGATGGGGAACTAATGTTAACTGGAAATATTCTAAAAAAGGAGAAATTGTTTATACAGATGTGAGTACACATACCCGTCGTGACACGAGAAGTAGTTTCCCATCACTTTACAACGCCGATGGTTATTCATTAGACTTATATAACAAGTACACCTTTGATATAGGAGAGGAATCTTCATTAAAAACGATATTAGGATTTAACTTTAGAACAGATCGCTATGAGGATTTTAGCATCCCTTTCGGAAGTTCTAGTTTTGAACAAAATGCTGATAAAGATGACGTTAATGCACAGATTTATGATCCGTATTTAAATGTTGTTTATATCAGTGATTTTGGTCTCAATGTAAATGCTGGTGCTCGTTATAATAAGCATAGTAATTATGATGGACAGGTGGTTTATAATTTAAATCCATCATATAGATTTGATTTAGGTAAATCTACTTTTAAAGTCTATGGTAGTTATAGTACGGCTTATATTACACCATCATTATTTCAATTATATGCTGCCGGTTTTGGCAATGATGAGCTAGAACCAGAAGAAAATACTACTCTTGAAGCTGGTTTATCTTGGACTAAAGGTAAGAGTACAGTCACTGTAAGTGCTTTTCAACGTGATGAAAATAATCTTGTACAGTTCGTAACCATTGATCCTGTAAATTTTATTTCACAATATCAGAATGTTGAAGAAGAGTTAACTGCAAAAGGTATAGAAGTTAGTGGTCAGACCACATTGTTTGATAAATTAATGCTGACAGCAAACTATAGTTTTATAGAACGTAATGATCAATCTTTATTGCGCCGTATACCAAAACACAAAGTTAATGCTAGTGCAAGAGTTGAAGCTATCGCAAGAGGATTTATAACCTTAAGATATCAGTACAATGATGATAGAGGAGATTCTTTCTTTAACTCAAATACATTTACTAATGATGCTGTGGTATTGAGTAGTTATCATACAGTGGATCTAGACCTAACTTATGGGTTAAAAAATGTACCGGCTACATTTTTTGCTGGTATCAACAACGTTACAGATACTGATTTCCAAGAATTGTTTGGATATCAAACTAGAGGTAGAACATATAAAGTAGGAGTGAGGTACCAATTTTAAATTAGGTCTATCTTTAATTATGAATCCCATTTCAAATGTCTTTTTTGAAATGGGATTTTTTATATTTTAAACTAATTAAATACTTCAATTAGTTTAGTAAGTAGACTAATGCTGGTGCCACTCTTTGTCTCCAATAGTTTTCATCATGCTCATGTCCTTCAAATTTGATAGACCTATAATTAACTGATGTATAACCTTTTTCTATAAACATACTATCCACACGCAGCTGGTATGGTTCATAATCTTTATCTAGTGTTTCTGTTCCATAATCAAAGTAAATGCGATGATTCTTTGCCGGTGGTATGGTTTCCGGTAGACTTTCTATAAAAGCTTTACCTAAATAAGGAACAGGCCAGTGTGTACTCAAACAACCTGCGTTACCAAAAATGTTAGGATATTCCATCATTGCATACAGAGATATTAATCCGCCCATACTGCTTCCCATGATGATATTATCTTTAGGTTCTACAGATACTTGAAATTTGTTTCTTACAAAAGGTAATACTTCCGTGGTTACAAATTTTAAATACTCGTCTGAGTAGAGTTGGTCATAACCAGTGTTTTTCTTTAATTCAGATTTTGCAAATTTGGATTGTGTTAATTCTTTAGGTTGTTGCGGCATATACTCATTCATGCGCTTCTTAGAATGTGACCATGTTGTAACTACAATGGTAGGCTTAATAGCATTAATGACAGATAGGGAATCCATTTTCTCATCTATTTCCCATGCTTTGCCATAATTTGAAGAACTTTTGTTGAATACATTTTGCCCATCATGCATATATAATAATTTATAATCTACGTCGGTTAGAGGATAACCTTGCGGTAACCAGATTTCTAGTTGACGCTGGTCAACATAACTAGACTTAAAGTTATTAAAATATAGAATAGTGTCGTTCTCTATTGGATTTTGAATTTCAAAACTACTGATATTTGTTGTCGCGATAGGTGTAAATATATTAGTGGGCGACTGATCTTTACAGGAGATAATTATAAAAATGAAAAGAAGATATTTAAATGCTTTCATGTTTACTGGTTATAATGGCCATAACGTTGTAAGGCATATTTGTAGAGCTCATTTTTACCTTCTAATTGCAATTTATGAATCATATTTTTTCTATGTTTAACAACGGTACTCACTGCGGTTTGTCTTTCTTCGGCAATCTCTGCAGATGTTTTTCCTAATGCAATAAGCTTCAGGATTTCAGTCTCGCTGCGCGATAAAGGTTGTACATCATCATTTTGTTCTTTTTTATTGACTTCTTCAAGGTCAATTGCTTGATCAAAGTAATTTTTACCAGATGCGACTGTTTCAATCGCTTTCTTAAGTTCTGTTAAGGGACTTATTTTAAGGACATATCCATCTGCACCTGCATCTATCATCTCCTTAATGGCGCCAGGATTATCATACATACTTAAAGCGATTACTTTAATGTTTTTATTTAAAGATTTAATAGCAGTGCATAACTCAACACCATTCATAATAGGCATGTTAATATCTGTAAGTACCACTTGTGGTTTTACAAACTTGAGCATTTCTAACATTTCTTTTCCGTTAGGCGCGTTCCCTATAACCTCGATATTAGAATCTTGTTCTAGAAAAACCTTAAGACCATCACTGAGCGAGATGTGATCTTCGGCAATAGTTATAAATATCATACTAGGGGAATTTCAATATTAATAGTGGTTCCGCGTTTTAGTTTAGTATCAATTTCCATAGTACCATCTAAGTTTTGAACTCTAGTATTAATGCTATCAAGACCTGTTCCATTATTATTTAAATTTTCTGGAATAAAACCATTACCATCATCTTCCACCATAATACTTACATGGTCCTCATAGCCAGTTAATATAATGCTTGCGTTTTGTGCTTCGGCATGTTTGATAGTGTTGTTGAGCAGTTCTTGAATAATTCTAAAAAGACCTAACTCCATACTATTGCTTAAATTACCTTGTAAACCATGATGTATAACTTCAACCTGTATGGACTTACCGGCGTTAATACGGCTAGCAAGTTGTTCTAATGTACCTATTAAACCATGTGAACTTAGAACACTACTTTTTTGAGCGTGTGATATATTGCGAACTTTAGTATACGTTTCATTCAATAAATCATAGGCGTTTTCTAGTATTTTTTTATTTTCTACTTGATTACTTTTACCTATAACATTTTCAATACACATACGAGCAGTAGTCAAGGAACTGCCTATATCGTCATGTAAATCTTGAGCGATTTTTTTACGTTCTTTTTCCTGTCCAGTGATCATCGCATCAATACCTGCTAATTCTTGATCACGCAGTAATTTTTCTTCTCTTTGTTTTTGAGCTTCAGCTTGTGCGGCAAGTAATTTTTGCTTTTGTCTCATTCTATTAAATAGATAAGCACCTATTCCCGTAATACAGGCAAGAATAAAGAGCAATAAATAAATTTTGTTCTTACTAGTCAGGTTTTTAGCAGTTAGCTCAGCGTTTTCAAGATCTTTTTCTGCTGTTTCATATTTGGTCTGTAGTTCCTTTAAGTTTTGAGCTATGTCACTACGTTCCAAAGAATCCTCTTCTGATATGAACTGATTGTAGTAATCAATTGCTTCTTTGTAATTACCAGCAGCCGTTTGAGCATCGGCTATGTTGCGCAATAAGCCTACACTTAATTCTTTATCGTTTTTATTTTTAATCAGTTCTTTGGCTTCAATTAAATTATCTACCGCAGCTTGATTTTCACCTATAGCCATTTGTAACATGGCTAGATTATTAAGTCTCACGGCGATATCAAAAGTGTCTTTTTTTGCAATGACGTCTGCAAGATTTTTTTGATAATAAAATAAAGCAGAATCATTTTGTGCCTGATAGTAATGTAAGGTTCCTAGATTAAATTCGGTATCAATCAATTCTTGTTTCAAATCATTCTCGATACTTATGTTTCTCATCTCATAACAAATATCTTGTGCTTGTGCATAATTACCCAATTGTATTTCTTTGAACATGAAATAGAATTTACTTTTAATCAAAAGAGTAGGGTCGTTAAGCTCTGTCGCAATAGATAGATTTTCAATCATTAGCGACTCTGGCGCTACCTGTAATTCTGATGCTGAATTACTAAGTTCCATCATGTAATCGTTTGCCATAAAAATGACACGCTTATCATCAGAATGATTTTTTGCTTTTTGTAAATCTTTATAAGCATTTTCAAAATCATCTATGGCACATTTAATACCGCCAGTAGCTAGAAAATAAAGAGCTTGATCACTTTTATTTAGGTCATTAACATCGTGATTTTTTACTATTTCTCTTAATTGCGCGATGTCATTACGGTTCAATATATTCATGACACTATCTAGTGGTTGTGCTTGCGCAATAACCTGCTGTATAGATGTAAGGATTAACACGATAGTGATTATAAATCGAGTTGTCGATTCGTGATTGTAAGGGAAAAGTCGAGCCATTATATAAGTAGGGAACGTTATACTTTCAAATATAATAAACTATCGGTTAGGAATCTTCCTCTTATAAAATCTATTCCTACACGTTAATTACTACTTGTTTATTTTCTTAAATTTGGTTTCATTTAGTATGAGTTATCATGTTACGCTTTCGCGAAAGCGTAATCCAAACCATTAAATTATTTTAAACAATTGTATTTTATGAAATATTTAAAGATTGCTAGCATTGTACTAGCAACAACAGCGTTAATTTCTTGTAATGATAAAGTACCTGAAACAATGGAGGCTCCTGTTACAGAATTTAGCTATGATGTGACTGAATTTGCTGACATAGGAGTTTTAAGATATCAAATCCCAGGATGGGAAGAATTAAATCTTCAACAACAAAAACTTGTTTATTATTTAACTCAGGCAGGATTGAGTGGTAGAGATATTATCTGGGATCAAAATTATCGCCATAATCTAGAACTGCGTAAAGGTCTAGAATCTATTTACACGTCTTATAAAGGTGATGTAAATGATGTAGACTGGAAAGAGTTTGAAATTTATCTTCATAGAGTATGGTTTGCAAATGGAATCCATCATCACTACAGTATGGATAAGATGAAACCAGGATTTGATGAGGACTATTTTAAACGTTTAATGGCACAGACTAATGTGACTATAGCTGAAGACGTGTGGATGGTCATGTTTAATGATCAAGATGCTAAAAAAGTTGATAAAGCAAAAGGAAAAGATATTGTACTAGCTAGTGCGGTTAATTTTTATGGTCCTGATGTAACTGAGGAAGAAGCCAGAGCATATTATAAAAGTATTAATGTCGACCCTAATGAACCTATTGAAGTGGGATTAAATTCTCAACTTGTAAAAGAGAATGGTAAACTCGTAGAAAAAGCTTACAAAAGTGGCGGTTTATATGGTCCAGCGATGGATCAAATGATTTACTGGTTGCAAAAAGCTCAAGGAGTGGCAGAAACCGTTGAACAAGCAAAAGCTATAGGTTTGCTTATAGAGTATTATGAAACAGGTGATTTACATAAATGGGATGAATACGCTATTGTATGGTCTAAATCAACAGATGGTGCAGTAGACTGGATAACAGGTTTTGTAGAAGTTTATAATGATCCTATCGCATATAAGGGTAGTTATGAAACTATTGTACAGATTAAGGATTTTGATATGTCACGTAAGATGGAAGTGTTAAGTTCAAATGCTCAATGGTTTGAAGATAACTCGCCTTTAATGGATGAACATAAAAAGGAGAAAGTTACCGGTGTAAGTTATAAAACGGTAAATGTGGCAGGTGAGGCTGGAGATGCTAGCCCTGCGACTCCAATAGGAGTTAATTTACCTAATAATGTATGGATTAGAGAAGTGCATGGTAGTAAATCGGTTTCTTTAGGTAACATTATTGAGGCTTATGGTAGTTCTGGTAGCTCAGGTAGATTAGAAGAATTTGCCTTTGATGATGAAGAGATTGCACTTGAAAAAGAATATGGAGCGCTTGCAGATAAATTACATACTGCATTACATGAAGTAGTAGGTCACGCGTCTGGACAAATTAATGAAGGTGTTGCAACGCCTAAAGAAACTTTAAAAAGTTATAAATCTACTATTGAGGAAGGTAGAGCCGATTTATTTGGTCTATATTACTTAATGGACCCTAAACTAGAAGAGCTAGGTCTTGTAAAAGATTGGAAAAAAACTGGAACAGCTGCATATGATGGTTATATAAGAAATGGATTGATTTCTCAATTAGTACGTTTAGAGTTAGGTCAAGATGTAGAAGAAGACCATATGCGTAATAGACAATGGGTGAGTGCATGGGTTTATGAAAGAGGACTAGAAGATAATGTTATTGAAAAAGTAACTAAAGACGGAAAGACCTATTATGACATTAATGATTATGAAAAGTTGAGAACACTTTTTGGTGAATTATTGAGAGAGACTCAACGTATTACTAGTGAAGGTGATTTTGAGGCTGCACAAGCACTAGTTGAAGACTATGGTGTTAAGGTAGATCAAGATTTACATCGTGAGGTGTTAGATCGTAATAGTCAATTTAAAACACCAGCTTATAGAGGTTTTGTAAATCCTATGATTACACCAATTATGGAAGGTGATGAGATTACATCGTTTACCATTGAGCAACCAGAGACGTTTGCAGATCAAATGTTGATGTATTCAGAAAAGTATGGTCATCTAGACTAATCAGTAATAGTTTAAAATTTAAGAGGCTCATAAAAAGATTTTATAATCTTTTTATGAGCCTCTTTATTTTGGTTTAAACAAAATAGTTTTTTGATTTCTTTTAGATCAACTCTTTAAATTTATTCTTTTTCTTTTTTGATTTTAAACGATGATGGAATGGTATTTTGAGACCTATATAAAAATCAGCAGCTTGAGAATCTTCTGAAATAAGGTTACTAAGAATAGATCCAGAACCAAAGCTCAATGGGCCAAACCTTAATCCTGCGCCCCAAGTCATATCAGCATATTCTACAAAACTAATATTAGTATATAATGTAAATAGTCTTGATTCATATCTAGGAACTATAGTTGTGTAATTCAATTGATTATTACTATAAGGATCTGTCGATGCATTTAATCCCACAGCGCCTGTTGCAGCAATGTAAATATTGCGATCAACGCGTAGGTCTATGGCATATCTGAGAGCAGTAGGTAATTGAACAGTCACATCCTGTGTATTAGAAATAAAAGAATAATTGTCTTCAAGACCTTGTTCAAAATCCTCGTCAAAATCTGAAGCACTTACCGTACCAGATACAGAGTATGTGTCGATATTGACGTCTTGATAAGTAATGCTTCCTATATCAGTTATACTTAAACCTAGTTTAAGGCGGTATTGATTATGACCTCTTAAAGCTAGTGAGTCTAATTTACGGTCCTTTTTAAGTTCTGGACGATACTCATAAATTAAACCAATATCACCACCTACACTTGAACTACCGTTACCAAAATCAAAGTCGTCATCTTCATCTGTCGAATTAGCAGCGGCATATGATAAATCACCATTTGCAGATATAGTTTCAGCAATAGAATCATAAGAACCATTGATACTATTTGAGTTTATGAAAAAGCCACCAGCTCCCAATAAATATTTTACTGTTACACCAGCTTTTAAGAAATGATTTTTTTTATTCATCACTACAAATCCGTAGGTTAATCCAGCCTCTGCCCATGCATGTGCGGTACCATTAAGGTTTTCCATATCGATATTAAAGTCTTTATTGAGGATATCTCCATCTTGTAAGGTTTCAAAAAGATTACCGTTGACTTCTCTCAAATTTAAATAACCTCTTACACGGGTAGAAATGGCAAGACTATGTTTATCTGAAAGATTGAATAAAAATGATGGTCCTAGTACATCTAAATTTTGATACACATTATTATTTTGGCGAGGGAAACGCATTCCAGATTCTTCAAAACTGATACCGCTGGCATCATTGAAAAGTTCTGAAAAGTTAAAAGCATAGTAATCGTTAGAGGTAGTAGATGATACTTGAAATAGATTAATATCTGTTTTAAATCTTGAGTCTGCTAAGTTTGCAGGATTAAAGGAAAGACTAGTAATGCCTGAATAATTATCAGTTTCTTTTCCAGAATAACTTTGTGCAATACTTAAAAAGCTTATTAAGAACACTATAGCACTATAAAATAATTTTCTCATTGGTTAAGTTTAAATTCAAAATTAAACCTAATCAATACTTCAAGTCAATACCCTTTAAAGGGTATATTTAAAATGCAACTTAACTTTTTAGGGAGACTTTAATAACGAATAGTAATAGGATGAAGGCAATAAAGCCTACAAGAATCCATTTAACTCCTTTATAGTTTTTTTTATGCATTCCTTTATCTTTCAAATACATGAATGATATGATTATTACAAAAGCAATAAAGAATATAATACCAAAGGTAATCTGACCACTAGAAAACATAGGGTCTTTTGCAAGTAATAATAAATGAAACATAGAATAACTATTTTTGACAAAATTACGACACGATCTTATCAATAACAGCACATGAAGAAACAAATTAAAGCAGTAGAAGAATTTCACACAGCATTTAAACTAGGAATGAATCATCAACCACAAGGTGATATTACAGAACGTCGAAATAAATTACGTTTTGAATTAATGAAAGAGGAAAATGAAGAATATCTTGAGGCTGCACAAAACAATGATTTAGTAGAAGTTGCAGATGCATTGGGTGACATGCTATATATACTTTGCGGTACTATTATAGAGCATGGTATGCAAGACGTTATTGAAGATGTATTTGATGAAATACAAAGATCTAATATGAGTAAATTGGGAGATGATGGAAAACCTATTTATCGTGAGGATGGTAAGGTGCTTAAAGGGCCTAATTATTTCAAACCTAATTTTGAGAAGATTTTGAAGACTTCATAAAGCATTATCAAAAAAAAAGCCATCATTAGTTGATGGCTTTTTTGAATTAGGATATTCTGTTAACTTATATTTTTACTCTCCAACCGTGCTGATCATCTGCACGATTGTATTGTATATCTTTTAAAGCAGATTTAAAATGTTCTGCATAGCTGTCTTCTAAAATAGGAAGCTCATATTTAAAATCTTTATGCTTGTAACCTTTAATAGGTACAATAACCGCAGCGGTACCAGATCCAAATATTTCTTTAAGGCTGCCGTCTCGTGCAGCTTTATTAAGTTCTTTAACACTTATTCTGCGTTCCTCAATTGTCAAACCTGCGTCTTTAGCTAACTGTAGAACACTACGTCTGGTAACTCCATTAAGAATACGATCATTATTAGGTGCCGTTAAAAGTGTATCTCCTAAACGAACAAAAATGTTCATCGTGCCTGCTTCTTCTAAATATTCATGAGAGGCAGCATCAGTCCAAATGATTTGTTGATAACCTTCTGCTAGTGCAAGATTATTAGGGTAGAAGCTAGCCGCATAGTTTCCTGCTGCTTTGGCATATCCTACACCACCATCTGCAGCACGAGAATAATCAGACGCAATAATAACTCTTACATCACCTTTGTAATAAGCAAATGCAGGAGACATTACAATCATAAATTTATATTCAGTTGATGGGGCAGCGGCCACACCATTTTCACTAGCAATCATAAAAGGTCGTAAGTAAAGAGATAATCCTTCGCCATGACGTACCCAATCTTTATCTAAATTAACAAGTGTTTTAAGCCCTTCAATAAATACTTCTTCAGGTACTTCAGGCATTGCTAGACGCTTTGCACTTTCATTAAAACGTATCCAGTTATCTTCTGGGCGAAAAAGAAAGACATCGCCAGCATCATCTTTAAATGCTTTCATTCCTTCAAAAATCGCTTGTCCATAATGGAATACCTTGCAACTAGGCTCTACCATTATAGGACCGTAAGGTTTTATAACAGCAGTTTCCCATTTACCATCACGCCATGTACATTCTAGCATGTGGTCTGTAAATGTTTTACCGAATGTCAAATTATCAAAATCAGTAAGGCTTAATTTTGATTCTTGAATCTTATCGATAACGATTTCGTAGGCGTCTGTCATGGCTTGTCAAAGTTTTTTGCAAAGATACTGGATATCTGTACATCAATTACCTAAACGAATTCTTAAATTTGCATTAAACTATCAACATTATGAAAAAAATTGTATTCTCCTTACTAGCAGCAGCTGCTATGGTAGGATGTAAAGAAGAGGTGAAAGTAGACATGACACCAGCTGTCAACGATGAGCAAGTTCAAGAAATGGCTTATATGAGCTATGGAGAAAAAATTGACGCATCTGATGCCATTGAAGCGGTAAAGTTAGGTAGCTTTTATGAAGGCATGAAAGAAGGAGATACCATGCAAGTTAAAGTAAAAGGAATGATTCAAGAGGTATGTGTCAATAAAGGATGCTGGATTAAATTTCCTGTTAATGATACAGAGTCTGCTTTTGTAAAATTTAAAGACTATGGTTTCTTTTTGCCTAAAAATGGTACAGATAAAGAAGTTATTTTAAGAGGTAAGGCTTATAAAAGTGTTACTCCTAAAGATGAGTTGATTCATTATGCACAAGACGCTGGAGAAAGTGAAGAAGAAATAGCAAAGATAACTGAGGACAAAGTAACCTATGCTTTTATGGCAGATGGTGCTTTGGTGGAAGAATTTGAAAATCCAGATGTAGAAGGTATGGAACCTACTACAGAAGAGTAGATGAAACGTGAAATAATCACTACTGGCGATGGTTCTAAAACTATTCATATGCCTGAGTGGAATGAACAATATCATTCAAAACATGGCGCCTTACAAGAGGCGCTTCATGTTTTCATAGAGATGGGTTTTAAGGATACGCTTTCGCGAAAGCGTGAACCTACACAACCTATTTCTATATTAGAATATGGTTTAGGGACTGGACTTAACGCCATGATTACGGCACAGTTTCCAACTAAACACTCTATTTATTACACCGCCGTAGAAGCTTTTCCGATAGCTGTATCTGAAGCTATTGAAGTTAATTATGGACAATTGTTAGGAAATCAAGTATTGTATGAAAAACTTCATCAATGTGAATGGGAGCAAGCTGTGCAGCTTACAAATCAGTTTACTATTGAAAAGTTAGAGAAAAAATTTGATCAGATTAATGATGTGTCACGTTTTGACATTATCTACTTTGATGCTTTTGGGCCTAGAGTTCAACCTGATTTGTGGACGGTAGATATATTTAATGCAGCTTTTAAAGCATTAAAGCCAGAAGGAATTTTAACTACCTATTGCGCACAAGGTCAAGCGCGTAGAAATATGCAAGAAGCAGGCTTTATCATAGAGCGGTTACCTGGTCCACCAGGCAAACGTGAGATGTTAAGAGGAAGAAAAATGACATAAAAAAAGCCGTTCTACACATAGAACGGCTTTTTTATTAGTGTTTGATAATTTACATTTTATCAACAATCTTAAGTAATAATTCTTGCGTGCTACTATAATTTACGTCTTCTTCTTTAGCTAGTAAAATAGCTGCTTTAGCTTGTTTCCATGCTTCATCATATCGACCAGTCTTATATAATAATGCTGCATAGGTATCGGTATTATTGTAGTTAGCATCTAACTCTATAGATCTTTTAACAATTTTAATAGATTTTAATAATACATCAATTTCAGTATGTTCTAAATAAGCATGCCAAGCTTTACTATTTAAGGCGTCACTATCATACCATATTGCATCTATGCTGTCTTGACTATATTCACCTTCTGTACCTTCAGAATTACCAGCACTTGAAGAACTACTTGAAAAACCACCATGTTCAATGATAAGATCTTCAAAATCTTCTTCAGACATAGCACCTTCCATATAATCTAGAGTTTCCTTATTTTTTATAAAGTAATAAGTTGGGATAGAAGTCACATCTAATGCATCATCTACTTCATTTTCATCAACATCAATTTTGTATATAGAAATACGGTCACCATACTTTTCAGCGAGACGTTCTATAATCGGATCCATTCTTTTACAAGGACCACACCACGTAGCATAAAAGTCTACTATGATAAGTTTATCATTGTTTATTAGTAATTTTTCTTCGGCATTATCATCATTAATTTCAATTTGAGCAATTGCTTGTAATGAAAGCATTCCAAGCATTAATAATAGAAGGTTTTTCATAATTTTTTAGTTTATAGTATGCAATTAACAAATTTTTATGGGAAATAGACATACCCTTTATGGGGTATTTTTATTTAGTCATGATGATAAGGCTCATTTCTTAGAATAGTAAAAGCCCTATAAATTTGTTCTGTAGCAAATAACCGTACCATTTGATGAGAAAAAGTCATGTCACTCAAAGACAATTTTGAATTTGCTCTTTGATAAACGTCACTAGAAAATCCATACGGGCCACCTATTATGAAGACCAGCCTTTTTAAGCCTGATACACTACGTTTGTTAATTAACTCAGCAAATTGAAGACTTGATAGTTTTTTACCTCTTTCATCTAGAAGGGTGACAAAATCGCTTTTTTCAAGTTTATTTAAGATTAGTTTACCTTCCTCATTTTTCTGTTGATCTTCACTCAGATTTTTTGTTTTTTTTAAATCTGGAATTATTTCTAATTCAAAGTTGATATAATGTTTTAAGCGATCGACATACATCTGTGTGAGTTGTTCGATTCGAGAATCATCTGTTTTACCTACGGTTAGAAGTGTAATTTTCATATCAGCAAAGTTAATTGCATTTTAACAATATGTAAAAACAGATGTTTAGCTTATTTTTGATTAATAATATATACTAATGGAATACGGAAGCACAGCATTTAAAGAAGAAATTAAACGTATTATAACTAACGCCTTAAGAGAAGATGTAGGCGATGGTGATCATAGTAGCTTATCTTGTATTCCTGCAACAGCAACAGGTAAAGCACGTTTACTAGTAAAGGATGATGGTATTCTTGCTGGTGTAGAATTTGCAAAAGCTGTATTTCATGAAGTAGATCCGGCTTTAAAGATTGATGTGAGAATAGAAGATGGCAGTCCAGTAAAATATGGTGACGAGGCGTTTTATGTAACAGGTTCATCACAATCTATTTTAAAGGCAGAACGTCTAGCACTAAATGCAATGCAACGCATGAGTGCTATTGCTACTAAAACAAGAACTTTTGTTGATGCTTTAGAAGGTACTCAAACAAAAATACTGGATACAAGAAAAACGACGCCTGGTATTAGAGTTCTTGAAAAATGGGCTGTAAAAATTGGTGGTGGTGTTAATCATAGATTTGGCCTTTATGATATGATCATGCTTAAGGACAATCATATAGATTTTGCTGGTGGCGTTAGTAAAGCGATTCAAAAAACTAAACAATACCTAAAAGAAACTAATCGTGATTTAAAAATCATAGTTGAAGCTAGACACCTCGATGAGATTAAAGAGATTCTAACTAATGATGGTGTATATCGCATATTAATTGATAATTTCAATTATGAAGACACACGTAAAGCTGTCGAACTAATAGGTGATCAATGCCTTACAGAAAGTAGCGGTGGTATCACTTTAGACACCGCACCTCAATATGCAGCCTGTGGAGTAGACTTTATCTCAAGTGGCGCTTTAACACATAGCGTTTATAATTTAGATTTAAGTCTTAAAGCGGTCCATGAGTAAAACCAAAGATTTATTTGATCGTATACCGGTTTTAAGATGGCCTATTAATCTTGCAAATAAAATACGTATACCTGGATTAGAAGGGATGACTCTTTATGATGTAGCAGAGACCTACATTATAGGAATTGCACAAGGAGCTTTTTCTGCAAGGGCTAGTGCTATTAGCTATAGCTTTTTTATGGCCATATTTCCTTTTCTTCTATTTGTATTAAATCTTATACCATTTATTCCTATTGAGAATTTTCAGAATGAGTTCTTAGAATTCGTAATTGAATTACTACCAGCACAAGCGGTAAGTATCTTTGACCAAATCTTTAAAGAAATTGCACTTCAAGGTAATACAGGTTTATTAACCATCGCCTTTGTATCCTCACTAATCTTTATGTCTAATGGTGTCAATGCTGTTTTTAACGGATTTGAAAGATCTTATCATACAGATTTCAATCGTGGATTTTTTAGGCAATATGCTATTTCACTAGCTGTGTCGGTGATGCTTACCTTATTTCTTTTAATCATGGTAATTGTAGCCGGTTATGTAGAATACTTATTAGAAGAGTTGCGCAAATCTAATATTATGAGTGAAACCGGTCAAGGTGGAACACTGGTATTGGTTAGATATTTAATTGTGATAATACTTACCTATATCTTTGTTGCCGTGCTCTATTATTTTGGTACAAGAGATGGACGACAATCTCGATTTTTCTCAATAGGAGCGACTGTGACTACAATATTAATTGTTTTATTGTCAGTTCTTTACGGTATTTATATAGATAATTTCACTTCCTATAATGAAATTTATGGATCGATAGGTGCTTTACTGATCTTAATGATTTATATATGGCTCAATTCCAACATTCTACTATTAGGTTTTGAATTAAATGCCTCACTTAGAAAATTAAAGGCACAGAATTTGAATACTTAATATTATCTTTAAAAACCCAAAATAAGAATCACAATGAAAAAATTAATTTTATTAGCAGTAGCCTTAGTTGCTACTTTTACTGCAGACGCACAAGTAACTATCAATGATGTAAAGGTTGAAAAATCACTTACTGTTGAAGGACAAGAATTGATGCTTAATGGAGCAGGACTTAGAGAAAAATTATGGTTTGATCTATATGTAGGTGCTTTATACACAACAGTAAAGTCTGGTGATGGCTCTACACTAGTAGATGCAGATTTAGCTATGGCTATCACACTAGATATTACCGATAGTAAAGTGACTCAGGACAAAATGAAGAGTGCTGTAGAAGATGGCTTTGAAGATAGCTGTACAGATGCAGAGCGTGCTGCAATTAAAGGAGATATTACAAGATTTATAGGATTTTTTAAAGATGCTATAGTAGAAGGTGATGAGTTTCAAATCGCTTATGTACCAGGAAAAGGGACAATGGTTTCTAAAAACGGTAAAGCTTTAGGTACTATTGCTGGTATTGAATTTAAAAGAGCTCTATTCGGAATTTGGTTAGGAGACGATCCAGCAGATGAAGATTTAAAAGAAGGAATGTTAGGTAAGTCTTAATATTACTTTTAGAATATTATGACCCACGTAAAGTAACTTTGCGTGGGTTTTTTAATTTACAGATATGAGATTATTGATTACCGTAGCTTTTATTTTTATCGCTTTCGCGAAAGCGTATTCACAAGATATCACGGGTGTTTGGAAAACTGTTGACGAAGAATCTGGTATTGTTAAATCGCATGTAGAAATCTTTGAGAAAGATGGGAAATACTACGGCAAAGTATTAAAAGTACTAGATCCAGAAGCGCCTGAAAAACCGCTATGTATTAGTTGTGATGGTGACTTAAAGGACGCACCGATTGAAGGTCTAGTCATTATTAATGACTTAGAGGCAAAAGGTAAGGTCTATAAAAATGGTACTGTGCTTGATCCAGAAAATGGTAAATCCTATGATTGCAAGATTTGGCTCAATGAGGATAATCCAGATCTGTTAATGGTTAGAGGATATATTCTATTTTTATATCGCACACAGACTTGGGTAAGACTCAAGTAAAAATAATTATTGGATAAATAACCGTTATTTATCATGCAACACTTTAAATCATCTACTATTTTTACATAGTAGATTTTTTTATGTCCCATTATATTGATGTTATCATACCATTACCGCTTGAAAGGCTTTTTGCTTATCGAGTTACTGCTGCCGAGGCTGATTTTTTAGAACCTGGAATGCGTGTTGCTGTCCCGTTTGGAAAATCTAAGATCTACACTGGTATTGTTCATCACATTCATCAATCACCACCACTTAATTATGAGGTAAAAGATATTGAGCTCATAGTTGATGAGTTACCTACAGTAACAAAAGATCAACTAAAGTTTTGGGAATGGATAGCCTCATATTATGTATGTAGTATAGGTCAAGTGATGCGTGCTGCATTGCCTAAGTCATTACTACTGGAGAGCGAGACAATTATTCTTAAAAATCCAGATACAGAAGTTAATGATGATTTTTTAGATGATAAGCAATTCTTAATTATGGAAGCGCTACTTCATAGACCAGCCTTGAAGGTAAAAGAGGTAATGGATATTTTAGACAGAAAATCTGTATTACCTATTCTTAAAAAGATGCTCGAACAAGAGTGGATCATTCTTCAAGAAGAAGTCTATTCTACTTATAAGCCAAAAACGGTAAAGTATATCTTTCTCAACAAAAGATATAAAGATGAAGAGCAGCTTAAAAATTTGCTAGATGATATGACTCGAGCGCCAAAACAGCGTGATACAGTAATGTCATTATTCATGTTACAAACAGGAAACAAATTAGTCACATCAAAATTATTGCAGGATAGAGCAGGAGTTTCTAGGGCAACTATTAAAGCTTTAATAGATAAAAACATTTTTATTGAAGAAGAACAAGCTATAGATCGTGTTCTCGATGAAAAAGAACAAGGAAGCGAACTTTTTGAACTTCAACCAGCGCAACAAGAAGCACTTAATGAGATTAGAGAGCAATTTGCAGCCGGTAAAACAACTTTGTTACATGGAGTCACATCAAGTGGTAAAACCGAAATTTATGTAAGGCTTATTCAAGAACAGTTAGAGTTAGGTAACCAGGTGTTATATCTATTACCAGAGATAGCTTTAACTACCCAACTTATATCTCGTTTAAAGCATTATTTCAAACATCAGGTGCTCGTTTATCATTCTAGATATAATCTTAATGAAAGATTAGAAGTATGGAATCATGTTATTGAAAATAAAGAGCCCTATGTAATTGTAGGAGCTCGTAGTGCTATTCTATTACCATTTCAAAACGTAAAGCTCATTATTGTAGATGAGGAGCATGAAACGAGTTTTAAACAGTTTGATCCAGATCCTCGATATCATGCACGTGATGCAGCGGTAGTCTTAGGACATATGAAAAAAGCTGATGTCTTATTAGGGTCTGCGACTCCATCATTAGAGAGTTATTATAATACAACTTTAGGAAAGTATGGATTAGTTGAATTGAAAGAGCGTTATGGAAAAGTGTTAATGCCTGAAATTCAAATAATTGATATAAAAGATAAGCATAAGCGTAAGAAAATGAAAGGACATTTTTCTGATAGCTTAATTGAGCAAATGCAAGAGGCTTTTAAGAATAATAATCAAGTAATTTTATTCCAAAATAGACGTGGATATGCACCTATCCTAGAATGTAATACTTGTGGTAATGCACCTCAATGTCCTAACTGTGATGTGAGCTTAACATTCCATCAATATAAAAAACAGTTGCGATGTCATTATTGCGGCTATCATACAATCGTGCCTCCAGAATGTCCTTCTTGCTCTAGTACATCTCTAGACACTAAAGGTTTTGGTACACAGCAAATTGAAGAAGAATTCAAAGAATTATTTCCAGATCTTAAGATTGCTCGTATGGATTTAGATACGACCAGAGGAAAGAATAGTATTGAAAAAATTATTGAGCAAATCGATACTGGTGAGGTTCATTGCCTTGTAGGAACACAAATGCTTACTAAAGGTCTGGATTTTAGAAACGTAAGTTTAGTTGGTGTTTTGAGTGCAGATACCATGCTTAATTTTCCAGACTTTAGAGCACATGAAAGATGCTTTCATCTATTAACACAAGTGTCTGGACGTGCAGGACGTACTGCAGAGCGTGGCAAAGTATTGATTCAGAGTTATAATCCAGAGCATCAAATCCTACAACAGGTAAGTACTTATGACTATGGTGCAATGTTTAAAGACCAATTAGAAGATCGTTATCAATTTAAATATCCTCCATATCAGCGATTGATAAGATTAACTTTTAAAAATCGTGATTATAATACGACCTTACAGGCAGGACAATGGTTTGTAAACGCATTAAATCAAATCGAGCATGGAGTAGAAGTGTTAGGACCAGAATTTCCTGCAGTAGCTCGTGTACGTAATTTGTATCAAGTACACGTCATGGTTAAAATGGGAAAACAACATCATCCCAATACCATAAAAGACTATATACGTAAAGTAAAGCGCAGTTTTGAATCTATTAAAGGATTCAATTCTGTAAGATGTAATGTAGATGTAGACTGTTACTAAAACTTTCTATTAGGACACTGTTTTCTTGCTTAAAAATACTTTTTTAAAGGCTTTAATAATAAGAAGAGTGACAATACCTACCGCTAGACCTACTAAAAACTCAGCAACTATAGAAGGTAAACCGTGTAATAAATCATGTAAGTACTCAATGTTATGAAGAAATATACCACCAGCCACTAGTAACAATGCGATAGTTCCCACAATAGCTAATCCTTTAATAATAAGTGGTAAGGCTTTTACTAATAGTTGACCTATTGTTTTAGTAAAACTTTTTTCACTCTTACTAGCTTTAATTAAACGATAACCTAGATCATCCATTCTTACAATTAACGCAACTATTCCATAAACTCCGATGGTAGCAACAATAGCAACAAACGATACAACCATAATTTGAGTTGTAATATCTTCTCCTAAAACAGTTCCTAAAGCGATGATAACAATCTCTACAGATAATATAAAATCAGTAAAAATTGCAGATTTTATTTTCTCTTTTTCAAAGGTCAATATTTCTTCTTCAGTATATTCTTTAGACTCTAAATGAGCTTTGGGATGTTCATGTGGAAAAGCATATTCATAAATCTTTTCTGCACCTTCATATGCAAGGTATATCGCGCCTAGTATTAATATAATGGTGACCGCGATAGGCAAGAAGGCACTCAATAGAAAGGCTAGAGGTAAGATGATAAGTTTATTGATAAAGGAGCCTTTAGTAATAGCCCATAAAACAGGAATCTCTCGTGAAGACACAAATCCAGACGCTTTCTCTGCATTTACCGCAAGATCATCTCCTAGAATACCAGCAGTTTTCTTAGTAGCAATTTTACTCATCGCTGCTACGTCATCCATAAGTACTGCAATATCATCTAGTAATGCAAAAAATCCTGAAGCCATATCTATTCCTAATTTTTAAACAACGAAAATATAATTACTTTTTGGCTTCTGATAATATTTCTTCTAGTGGTTTTACAAAAGATTGATATCCTTCTGGTAAGTCTAAAAAAGGTTCTAAAGTAAATGAGAACACTTGGTCACCTTCAAATACCCAATAATTACCATGTAATACTCCATCGCTAGTCTTTAAGTTTTGAGCAGGTACATTATTAATTGAATAATCATTTTTCAATTCATTAAACCAAATTCCCAAATCACGTAAATCATCAGTGTGGCTGTAGCTTAAAGTTATTTTAGGTAGAATACCTTCTTCAACAGTATCAATTATAACTTTCTTATCAGTAAAAGATTTCAAATGCTCAGACCATATAATATCCTTATCCATCAAAGTTATGAAGTGATTCCATTGATCTACAACGACATTAGCTTCCGATTCATTTTTAATAATAGAGAATAAGTTTTCTTGTTCAATCAGCACCGTTTTACGAGATGTATCTACAATGACTGTTGTTTTGGTCGCTGCAATGCGTCCATTTTCAACGTTAAAAAAAGATAGAATAGCAAAAAATATGATGTTGATTTGTTCCATTAAGGTTTACTGTATTAAGGTTTATCAAGTTATAAAAATTTTAATAAGTATAATTGAAACCTGAGAATTGTTTACTTCAATTCATTACCACCTGGCCATATTTCACGATTAGGATTAGTATGTTTTGAGATAATACGTTTTGATTCGACTTTACTTTTAAGATCTTTCTGTATACCATAGAGAATATCTTTAGCACGCTTTCGCGAAAGCGTATTTTCCACCAACCTTACTGGATAATCAATCCCAAGTTTAAAGTTAGAAAACTGTTCATCCATCATTGTCATTTTCCATGGCTCGTGAATAAATCGTAATGGTAGATGAGCTAGTTCTGGAACCCATTTTTTAATAAAAATGCCTTTTGGGTCATGCTCGAGACTATTTTTTACAGGATTATAAACGCGTACTATATTGATTCCGGTTTCACCAGCCTGCATTTGCAATTGCGGATAATGAATACCAGGCTCAAAATCTAAGAATTGAGACGCTAGATGATTGCTAGCATCCTGCCATGGTTGCCATAAATGATGGGTGAAAAATCCAGTGAGCATCGCCCGTAACCTGAAGTTGATAAATCCCGTAGTATTTAAACAACGCATGGCTGCATCAACAAGAGGATAACCTGTCCTACCTACACGCCAGGCTTGCTGAAACTCTTTATTGATAGGTTTTTTTAAATCGCGATATGCCATTTGAACGCTCTGCCATTCCATTTCATGCTCCATTTCAAATTTTTCAATAAAATGAGCTTGCCATCTTAGTCTTGATAGAAAAGAATTGAGTGTTCTTTTATCTTTTACATAATGCTTTGCAGCACTAGCCCTTTGGGCAACCATGCGCACACTTATATTGCCCCATGCGATGTATGGTGATAACCTACTGCTATGCAATCTACTGGTCAGTGGTTTTGAATAATGGTGATTGTATCCGGTAATGCGTTCCGTAAGAAAACTATCAAAGTATTTTAAGCCTGTGGTGGTTCCTCCAGGTTGAAAATGAGTAGTTTTTGAAGTGGTTAAATCGGTAGTGTTGAAGTGTTTTTCAAGTTGAGTTATGGTTTTAATGACAATCGCTTTATCAAAGTCTGGATGTTGTAAGTCTGCATTTATAAATTGAATCCAGTGCTCTTTCCAGTTGGTTCTGTTTTTTATTCCTCGTACCACACCATTAGAAATGCTTTCTTCCCAATGAATACTAACTTTCTTAAAATATCCAGCAATTGCAAGATCTCTTTTAAAGGTCTTTAGTAATCCTGTTTCTTGATAGGAATATACATTTTTGATTTGGTACTGTTGCCCTAATATTTTGAAAGCAGTCAGTGCTTCAGACTCTATAGTAAGTACTTTAGTATCTATAGATGCTAGCTTATCGTTCATGTTTTCTAACGATTGCTTTATAAAATCAAAGTGTCTCTTGCTGTAATGGCAATCTTTAAGCAGCATAGGTTCAAAAACATAGAGTAGGAGTATAGGCAATCCTGATTGCGTTGCCTTTAATAAAGGCTCGTGATCTAGAATTCTTAAATCTCTTTTAAACCAAACTATATTAATGGATTGTTTCAAATTGACAAATAAGTGATGTTTAGCCTAGTGGCTGTGATTGTATCTGATCTACAGTCTTTAAGCCACAGCTTCTTTATAGGTTTTTAGGCATCGTTCACGTGCTTCTTTATGATCTACCATTTTCTCTACATAATTATCTGTATCAAACTCTGGAACCCATTGCTTGATATATTTATAATTCTTATCAAATTTATCTTTCTGGGTGATAGGATTAAATATCCTAAAATATGGAGCTGCATCTACACCGCTACCAGCAGCCCATTGCCAGTTACCAACGTTTGCAGAAAGGTCAAAATCCAGAAGCTTCTCTGCAAAATAACGCTCGCCCCAACGCCAATCTATTAATAAATGTTTGCATAAAAAACTGGCAACTAGCATACGCACTCGGTTATGCATATAGCCAGTAGTATTTAATTGGCGCATACCAGCATCAACGATGGCATATCCTGTTTGTCCATTTTTCCACTTCTCAAATTCGGCCTCATTATTTCTCCACTCTATACGATCATATTTTGACCTAAAAGCGTTATCTATTGTATGAGGAAAATGATACAGTATAGTCATAAAAAACTCACGCCAAATGAGCTCGCTCATAAAAGTTTTTTCACTTGCCAAATCTGCCTTTTTCATCATTTTACGGATGCTAACGACACCAAATCTTAAATACACGCCTAAACGCGATGTACCATTTTCTAAAGCAGGGAAATTTCTTGTCTTCTCATAATCCTCTATGAGTGTAGGCTTTACATTATAATCAGGAATCTCGATATCTGATTTTTTAAATCCCATATCAGATAAATCTAAGTTGGGTAATCGACTATTTTTAATACAATTATCCAAATACTCGCTAGTATAATGAATGGTAAGATTATCAGCTTTACCAAAATCATTGCGGAAATTCTCTAGCCATTTATTTTTATAAGGTGTATAAACCACATAGGGATCGCCATCGCCTTTTACGATGTCATCTTTTTCATAGATAACTTGATCCTTAAAAGTAAAGAATTCTATTTTCTGGTCATTAAAGAAAGAGGTTAATTTTAGGTCTCTTTCTTGTGCATAGGGCTCATAATCTCTATTGGTAAAGACAGCATTAACTTCATAATTATCTATAATCTCTTGCCATATACTTAAAGGTTTCCCATAAAACATAGCTAGTGAACTATCATGATTTTCTTGAAGATTGCTACGCATGCGTTGCAATTCTTCATATATAAAAGTGACACGAGCATCATCTTCTGGTAAGTGATCTAGAATCTCTTTATCAAAAATAAAAATAGGTAAGACGGGTAAGTCGCTTTTAAGAGCCTCTAGAAAACCTACATTATCATCCAATCTTAAATCCCTGCGGAACCAAAAAATATTTACTTTTTCACTCATTTTGTTAGGTTAATTTGTAGCTTGATAGAACTGATTTAAAGAAATTACTACTTCATAGCTTTGTGCTAAATTCTATTAATGTTTATCCCAGATTCAAGGTGCCTTTTCCACCATCAACTCCTATAATTTGTCCTGTAATCCAACCTGCGTTTTGCTCTAGTAAGAATGCTGCAACACTAGCGATATCATCTGGTGTACCTACACGTTTTAAAGGATGCATTTCTCCCATTTTTTCTTTCTTGGCATCATTGTTAAGCAATCTACCAGCAAGTGGTGTGTCTACTAATGATGGGGCGATCACATTAACACGTATAGTTGGTGCATACTCTGCAGCAAGTGCCTTTGCAAAACCTTCAATTGCACCTTTAGCAGCTGCAACACTAGTATGAAATGGCATTCCTGTGCCTACCGCAACAGTTGAAAAATAGACCATACTACTAGTTCCTTCTTTAGTTAATAAAGGTAAAACTGCTCGTGTTACCTTAAGCATTGAAAAGAAATTAATATTCATATCATCTTCAAAATGCTGTTGTTTAAGCATCTTAAAAGGTTTTAAATTAATGCTTCCAGGACAGTATACAAAACCGTCTAAAGATTCTGGCAAAGCGCTTGTATCCAATTCATCTGTTAATGCATCAAAACTTATGTGAGTAACACCATCAGGTAAATTTTCATTTTCCCTAGACGCGACAAATAAATTATTATCACCATGCATATGTTGCACAATAGCGTTTCCTATTCCGTGGCTTCCACCGATAAGTAATATATTTTTAGACATTTTAGTTTAGTATTTCGTGTTTTTGTGTTTCTTGTAAATCGTTTTGCGTGTGAGCATTTTCTTTATATTCACCAAAATGCTTGATTAGTGCGCTTTCGCGAAAGCGGAATATTTCATCTAATTGCTTCTTAACAAATGGTGCACCTATCTTGCCTATGAAACCTAGTGGTAAGCGATAGTGAATTAAATCTTCCATTAAAGTTCCTCCAGGTGTTTCACTAATGAAGTGTTTGTGATGCCATGTTGCGTATGGTCCATACATTTGCTCATCTACAAAGTATTCTCTTTCTTTTACTTGAGTGATATGTGTCACCCAATTTGTACGATAGAGAGGTAATGGTTTTACCGAATACTCTATTAACTGACCTGGATACATGCCTCTTTCTGTACCATACTGGACTTTCATCTCCAGTTCTGGCGGTGTTAATAATTTAAGGTTATTTGCGTCCGTTAAGAATTTCCATGCCTCATCTATGGAAATTGGTAACTTTTGCTGTGATGAGAATTGATATAGTTTCACTTGTTTTGTTTAGGTTATAAAGTTAAACATTAAACAAATGTGTTTTAGTAAGAGTTTGTTAAAATATACATTCCCTACTTTATACTATGAAAAAGTAGGGAATGCTCCTTTAATTTAATAATAGATTAAAATCTACTCATCACCGTCGTAGCGGTCTTCACCACTTGTATATTCTGGTGACAAAGCTATTTTAACACCAAAATTTAAAGTGAAATTAGAAGCATTAACCGTGCGTACTTCTTCTGGAATAAAGGACGTACTATTCTCATCGAGGAAGTTATAACCTATAGGATTACCTAATGTAGTATTATATTGTGGCGAGAAAAATAATTGCACCGATCTACGGAAATAGTAGTTAAATCTTAATCCACCTTCAAGATAAGCACTTGCAGATTTTGAGTTTGCGGCATCAGATTGATATAATATGGTTGGTGGTGCATCCTGCAATTCATTATTAGATACAACGTTATCTGGATTATTATAAAAAGCTATTCCACCCTTTAACATCACATCTAGTTGAAATCTATTTCTAGTGTAACTAAAACTGGGTCCTATAGAAATGCTGGTAGTGGTATAATTGTTTGAGCTAATATTATTTTCAGGATTAGTATCTGTGTCTAGATATCCAAACTCGTTGTATTGATGTCTTAAACCAGCACTAAGTCCTAAATATTTATTTGTGTAGTAAGTATACTCAAGACCTACATTAAGACCTGATCTAGCAATGTCACTAAAATCTCCAGATGGTTGTGCGACACCAAAGGCGAGTGATAAGTTATGTCTCGGAATTTCTCTTAAATGTACAGCTGTTTCTGGCTTTACCTGTTTGAGGTCATCTTGTGAAAAAGAAATGGTGCTTATTAACGATAGGAGTAGAGCGATTTTTTTCATGGGTTAAATATAGGAATTCCTACTTGTATTGGGAATACTTTAATGAAGGATTAAGATTTTATTGTGTCACATTTTAAGCTATCATAAGTAAATTTAAACTCATTCAAAAAACAAATACTATGAGCGATAAAGAATTAGAAGGAAAATGGGATCAGGCGAAAGGAAAAGCTAAAGAGGAGTTTGGGAAATTAACTGACGATAAATCTACTGAAGCAGAAGGTAAAACTGATCAAGTAAAAGGTGAAATTAAAGAAGGTCTTGGTGAGGCTAAAAGAAAAATTAAAAATACCTTTGACGATAAATAAAAAACAATGGAAAAATTAACTGAAGATCAGATATACAAGCATTTAGAAAATATTGAAGGTTGGGATTATTATGATGATGCCATTCATACAACCTTTGAATTTGATAATTTTATGGATGCATTTTCTGTAATGACACGCATAGCATTAATAGCCGAGAAAATGGAACACCATCCAGACTGGCATAATGTTTACAATACGTTAGAGATTACTCTAAGTACTCATGACGTAAATGGCCTAACAGAAAACGACTTTAAACTGGCTGCTGCTATAGAGCATATCGTTGGTGACGAGTAATTACGGCATTCATTTTGTAATATTGTAGCTGTCCCATTAAAGGGCAGCTATTTTTTTATGCGATATTTTATATTTTTTATATTAATAGGAATAAATGTTCAAGCGCAGCGCTACAATTCACCGAAGACTTATCTAGAATTTGTAGATAAAAATCACGAACAAGTTATTGAGCAAACGTGGAACTATATGTACAGGTATTCCCAAGAACCTAATTTACAAAAACGCAATGGGCAACGTAAGGTTTTAGAAAATGTATTAAAAAGAGCCATACGCAATATTGAAAAAGAACGACCATTTGATACAGATTTTCAACAGGCTGCTGTAAAATATTTGAATGGTAATCTAGCTATTGTAAAGGAAGATTATGTACAACTCCTTAAGTTAGACAGTTCTAAAGAGCCATTAGTAGATAAGAGTACCATATTTAGAAAGATAAGAAATGCCATGTATCAGTTGCGTAAAGATTATGATAGAGCAGTTGTAAATTATGGGTTAAGGCATAATTTAATTATCTCAGAAAATGATAATGAACTAGCTCAAAAAATGGCTGCAACCATTAAGATATATGATTATTATAATGAAATGAATATGTTGGTGCTGCAAATTAAAAACGCCGAGGCCTATCTATGGCAAGATATATCCCAATTAACACCACAACAATTTAATAATAGACTGTTAGAACTTAAAAACACCATTGAAGTTAATAATAATAAAGCAATAGAATTATCAGAATCCATTGATATTGCTAGCTTGCAAAGTGTTTATAATGATTTTACAAAATTGTATAGCCATACCTTTTTTGAGAAAACATCACCCATTATCGATTATCTAACAGCAGCTGCTAATAATGATAGAACAGATATTTTACAAAAAACAGACGCATTTAATCAATCAAAAACCTGGTTTAATATAAACAGAAAAAAAGCATATACTATATGGTCATATGGTACGAGTCAATATTTAAAAATATTATTATCAGAGTTAGAATAATATAAGAATATCATTGTACTTGCAAGGATAGTCACAGAATCTTAAATTTGAACTTTAACAAATAACAAAACATTAAATGGGAAGAGCATTTGAATTCCGCAAGGCGCGCAAGATGAAAAGATGGAGCGCTATGTCTAAAGCATTTACTAGAATAGGTAAGGATATCGTTATCGCAGTAAAAGAAGGCGGACCAGATCCAGAATCCAATGCAAAGTTACGTGCGGTAATACAAAATGCAAAAGCCGTTAACATGCCTAAGGCAAATGTTGAACGTGCAATTAAGAAAGCTACAGATAAGGACACAGCAAACTATGAAACTGTTCTTTTTGAAGGTTATGCACCTCATGGAATAGCGATTCTTGTAGAGACTTCTACAGATAATAATAATAGAACCGTTGCAAATGTGCGCAGTTACTTTACTAAATGTGACGGGAATTTAAGTACGTCGGGTTCTGTCGAATTTATGTTTGATCATAAATGTCATTTTAGAATCCCGGCTGGTGATGTGGATTTAGAAGAATTAGAGTTAGAGTTGATTGATTTTGGTGCTGAAGAATTATTTCTAGACGAGAAAGATGAAGAAGATGATAACTCAGTAGATGGAATAATGATTTATGCAGAATTCCAAAATTATGGTGCTTTACAGAAAGGTATTGAAGAGTTAGGACACGAGATACTTAGTTCCGGATTTGAATATATACCGACGATGCAAAAAGAAGTCACTGCAGAACAGCGCGAGGACGTAGAGAAACTTCTTGAAAAACTGGATGAAGACGACGACGTGAATAATGTATACACGACCATGCAGGATGAAGAATAATTAATTTTAAGTTACGCTTTCGCGAAAGCGTATTTTGAAGAAATAATCGTACATTTCAACGAATGAAAAAGTTTTCATTTCTGATTATCTTTTTTATCACAAATCATTCTTAACTTTAAACATATTAATTAAAACAACTAAAATGGTAAAAGCAAAATATCAAAGCGTTCTTGACTTAGGAGAGAAATTAGCAATTAAAGATGGTGATGTTCAAGTAAATGGAGAGCGTCTTGAAATAAGAGGTACAGCGGCGACTCCTTATGATAAAGATCAATTATGGGACGAAATTAAAAAGGTAGGAGGAGATAATCCTAGCGATTTAATGGCAGACATTAAGGTTGAAGATGCATCAGTTTATGCACGTCATACAGTTCAAAGCGGTGAGTCATTAAGCCTTATTGCAAAGCACTATTTCAAAGACCCAATGAAGTATAAGCAAATATTTGCTGCAAATACGGGTGTACTTTCTAATCCAGATGTGATACATCCAGGACAAGAATTAGTAATTCCTAATCTTTAATAATTTGTAAGAAAATAATTATTTGACATTAAAGGCTCTGTTTATTGACAGAGCTTTTTTGTTGTTCATAGTTTTATTATTTGAATAACAGGATTAAAAGTGATGTTTTTCGATGAAATGCGTAATATGAAATAATTACCCACCGTTTTTTAACTAGTAAAAACGTATTTAATCGATAAAAAGCAAATTTTGACAGCTAATTTCTCAGGTTACGTGGTTATGTCGATATTTTTGTAGATGTAGCTAAACTATGAGAATATGAAAGTTTTTACTAAAACGTATACCTTAATTATTGTATTAATATTCGTCACTTTAAATTCAGCAAAGGGTCAAAGTTATTGTACTCCAGAACATAGAGGCAATCAACAAGATTTATTTATTAGTGAAGTAATCATTAATGGAGTGACTAATACTTCTGTTGGAGATGTAAATAATAATATTAATTATAGAGATTATACAGGTGTTTCAATAACAGCAATACCAGGATCAAATATGAGTTTATCTGTAACTAATACTGTTAGTGTTAATTGGATGCATCATAATGTTGTTGCGTTTCTTGATATTAACGACGATGGTGTTTTAAGTGATGCGACGGAACGATTGTATTCATCAAGCACTGTTCAAAATGGTACTACAAGAAACTTTACCATAGCGATTCCTGGGACTTTAGCTGCTGGTGATTATAGGTTGCGATTAATATTAGAACAAGATAGTTATAATTATAATGGATCAAATACTTGTTTTACGAATTACAATCATGGTGAAACTGAAGATTATGAAATTACAATACCTACAGGGGATGATCCTATTGCGGCAAATGATGATTTAGATTTGTTATTTGGTAGTTCAGGGAATGTAGATGTTAGTTTGAATGATGTAATAGGAAGTGATGGTGGTGACTTAGATGATTTTAGTATTTCTACTGGGGCAATGCCTTTAACAACTGCAAATGGTGGTACTGTTACAGAAATCTCTGATGGTATATTTGAATATGTTCCTGCTTTGAATTTTATAGGGTTGGATTCTTTTGATTATGTTATTTGTGATTCAATGAATGATTGTGATACAGGGACTGTTAATATTTCAGTTGCTTCAAATGTTTGTATTCCTTCTTCTGATTCTGATGCTAGAGAGTCTTGGGAAATTCATTATATAACAAGAGTACAGGTGTCTGGAGAGTCTCAAAATATTGATAATGTAACTGGAGATGATGGAGGTTATGGAGATTATTTAAGTGTACAGCCTTCAGATGTACTACCAGGTGGTACTTATACCATAGATTTAGATGTGTTTAATGGTAATGGGAGTTCTGGCTGGGCAGCTTTTATAGATTATAATGGGAATGGTGATTTCAATGATGTGGGAGATAATATATATGCTAGTGGAGGAACTGGAGGGACAGAGGCGTATCCTTATGTAGGGCAATCTTTTACGGTACCTAATTCTGTAACCACAGGTAAAAAAATATTACGTATTGGAAGTAGAAGGTATTGGGCTAGTGTAGAATCTTGTGGTACAACGTCTGGTAATTCTGAAGAGTTTGAAGATTATTTTATTGATGTAATTCCTACATCTGGTCCTAGTATATCAGTAGTGGGTAATAATGTTAATATTATGCATAATTCATTAACAACTTCATTAGCTAATGAAACAAATTTTGGTGTTGTAGATAGTAATGCTGGAATTGATATTCATACTTATACAATATCAAATAATGGTTCAAGTGATTTAATTTTTGGAGCTATACCTGTAACCTTAGGATTAGGAACAGCAAGTTCATTTGTAATAGTTAATGGACCTATGACTGGTACAATTTTAACTCCAGGTGCCGCTTTAACTTTTCAAATTCAGTTTACACCTCGTACTACAGGTGTGCATAATGGTAGTGTTGAAATATATACAAATGACCCTGATGAGAATCCATTTATTTTTGCGATTCAAGGTGAAGGAGCACAAATTTATCCAGATACAGATGGTGATGGTGTCCCTGATAATGTTGATGTTGACGATGATAATGATGGGATAAGAGATATAGAAGAGCAAAATTCTTGTTTAATAAGTCCTCTTAGTGCCATTGCAGATGTTGTTTTTTTGAACGAAACGTTTGGTGCTGGTTTAAATAGGGTGACTATCGATGGTGCTAATCCAGGTGTTACAACTACTTATTGTTATGAAGATGGTACTATTGTTCAAGGTTCCAATGAATGTGATGCTGATGCTAGTCTTAATGATGGAGATTATACAGTTCATTATTCTATAAGTGACAATAACGGTTTTACGGACATAGGTACAGCTAATCCCGATGTGTCTGATTGGTCTGAAAGAGTATGGTATTATGGAGAAGACCACACCGTGGGAGATGTTAATGGTAGGATGGCTATATTTAATGCCGATGTAGATCCAGGAGTTTTTTATGAAACTGAAATTGTTGGAACTGTTCCGGGAGCCCCGATATTTTATGAATTTTGGGCTTTAAATATAGATCGACAGGATTCTGATTTTACAGCTGGTGAACTACCTAGGATTCTTCCAAATGTTTCAGTTAACTTCTTCAACAGTGATAAATCAGCTCTTTTAGCAGTTTATAATCCTGGTGATGTAACTCGTTGTGCTGATGGAAGTCATAATGGTTGTGGATCGTTGTCTGAATGGATACAATTTAGTACAACTGTTATATTAACGGACAGTGATTTCATCATTCAATTAGTGAATAATTCTCCTGGAGGATTAGGTAATGATGTAGCATTGGATGATATTAAAATTACTCAATCTTTATGTGATTTGGATGGAGATGGTGTAGCTGATGTTATTGATTTAGACAATGATAACGATGGTATTCCTAATGTTTATGAAATAGGAAGACCTGCTGGGTTAGCAATTATTGATAGTGATTTAGATGGAACAACCTTAGATGCTGTTTGGGTGGATGTTAATGAAAATGGTTTGCATGATGCCTATGAATCCTATACACCAATAGATAGTGATAGCGATGGAGTTCCAGATTATTTAGATTTAGACAGTGACAATGATGGTGTTTTCGATGTTTTAGAATATGATGGGTTTGGAGATTTAGACATTAATGGCGATGGTAAAGGTGATGGCACTGATGCTTCTACAGTGTTAGATACGGATGAATTTGATGGTGATGGATTATTAGCATTGCTGGATGAAAATGATGATGATCCTGGTTTTGATGATCACGGTACGAGTGGTTATACACTTCCTTTAGATACGGATGGTGATGGTGTGCCTGATTATATAGATATTGATAGCAATGATGCTTCAAATGATTTATCTAATGGAAGCGATATAGATAATTCTTACTATGCTGATCATGATTTGGATAATGATGGAAGAGTTGATGATACAGGTGATGTAGATAGGGATGGTATTAACGATGGTAACAATGATTTTGATACAGGAATCTATGGAGCACCTATAGATCTTGATGATGACTTATCTATATATTTTGACGGTCGTAACGATTACTTACAAACAGCTGTACCCGTAACAGCTGGATTGAATAGTTCTTCAATGATGGTTTGGGTTTTGGCAGATCATACAGCTTCTGATGCTGTCATAATGGGAGAGGACAACTTTAACATTGTATTAAACCCTTCTGGAAATGTTATATTAAGCGCAGTAGATAGTGGAGGAAATAATTTCTCTATCACATCAACTAATAATATTTCAGACATTAAATGGATGCATATAGCGGCAAGTTATGATTCAGTAAATATGACACTCTATATCAATGGAGTAGAAGAAGGAGTAATAGGTACATCAGGTTTACCATTATCATCCTTATCTGGTAACTCATTTACGGTTGGAAATTCTTCTATAGCAGGTAGTTCTAATTACTATCGAGGATATCTGGATGAAATACGTGTTTTTAATAGTGCACAAGATATCAATGACTTGAGAAGAATTATGTATCAAGAGATTGAGGCAAATGGTTCTTATGTGACAGGAGTAGTGTTACCTAAGGATACTAGCATATTGTGGAATGAATTAGCAATTTATTATGATTTCACTCGTATTGAAGGTGATATTGTTTACGATGTTACCAATAATATGGACATCAAAATGTATAATGTAAAGGAGATTGTACTTCAAACAGCACCTATTCCTTATGTAACCATTCAAGATGGACTGTTATCATCAAATAATACGTTTGTTCAAAATACAGTATGGGAAGCTAGTGATCTTTTTAATTATGATTACACCATTTTAAGAATTAATCATGAAACCGTATTAGACAATAGTATTTCAACTATTGGTATTGTGCTTGAAACTTCAGGGTCTATTGATGTTAATGATGGTAATTATATAGAGAATTCTTGGTATGTTTTACTAGAAGGGAATATAGATTTAGAAGGTGATGCTCAATTAGTCCAAACTATTAGTAGTGATTTAGACGTAACGAGTAATGGTTTTATTACTAGAAAGCAGCAAGGAGAAGCAAATGTTTATTCCTATAATTATTGGAGTTCTCCTGTGGGTGAGATTAACTCAACAACTAATAATAATTCATTTCAATTATCTAATTTAGAAGATGTCGTAGGACCTGTGCAATTTACTGGAATCAATGTAGGAACACCACCAGTAACATCTCCTGTTACTATTAGTGGAAGATGGTTACATACTTTCCTAAATGGTGCTACATATTCTGACTGGAGTAGAATCGACCCATCAGTTACTCAAATTGCAGCCGGACATGGATGGTCACAAAAAGGAACTGGAAATGCTTTAGGATATCAGGAATATGTATTTAAAGGTAAACCTAATAATGGTTTGATTAGTATTCCTGCAATACCTCATATAAGTGGAAATATAACATCTTCTTTATTAGGTAATCCTTACCCATCTGCATTTGATGCAAGAGAATTTATTGATGATAATGCAGGTGTGATAGATGGAGCTGTTTATTTATGGGATCAATTTAGAGGCACAAATCATCAATTGGCCTACTATGAAGGTGGATATGCTACAATTACTAAGATGGCAACGGTTAAAGCTGCGCAATACGATGGTTTAGGATATCTTAACGGTGGTGCGGGTCCAGCTATATTACCTACATTCTTTTTACCAGTTTCTCAGGCATTTTTTGTAACCATCACGAATAATGGATCTATTGAATTTAATAATTCTCAAAGGGTGTTTAAACAAGAGGCATTAAATGAAAGTATATTTTTAGCCGCACCTGGTTCTAGTCAGGCTACTGCTGATAGGTCTAGTTATCAAGACTTGAATATTAAATTAATTCGTCTTGAGTTAATTTCAGATACTGGTGCTAGTCGTCAAATAGCAATTGGTTTTGATAGTGGACTTTCTGATGGCTATGATTATGGTTATGATGCTTATTTAACGGGAACATTGAATGAAACTGATTTCTTTGTACCGTCTCAAGGCCACCAATTTGTTATAAAATCATTTAATGATATAACTGATGATAAAGTAGTAGATCTGGCAGTTAAAGGAATTACGAGTAATTTATATAAGATTACATCAACTGACTTTACTAATATAGATTTAGCTCAAGAGGTGTGGTTAAGGGACAATGAGTTAAATGTATACCATGATATTAGAGCATCAGATTATCATTTTTCTTTTAGTACTGATGGTATTGATGAAGATAGATTTGATATTGTATTCTATAACCCAACGACTTTATCTAATTCATCTCAAGAGATTGATGATTTATTAGTGTACTATGATAATGATATTTCGATAATCTCAATTCAAGGATTAAATCAAGCACTGACTGGTTTAGACATTTATGACCTATCAGGAAAATTAATTTCAAGCTTTCGCGAAAGCGAATTAATTAACGAGCAATCAGGTATTAAAGTACCTCAAATCTCAACGGGTATTTATTTGGTAAATCTTAGCACTAATGACTCCAATAAAACAGTAAAACTAGCTGTTCAATAATTATTTTACTAATCAATCAATCAATTTATTTATAAATAATGAAAAAATCTATTTTTTTAATAGTACTATGCTGTACTACCATTTTGTTTGCACAAAACCCAGAAACAAATAGTAGGAATTGGACAGTGACCAAATTAGCTAATACAAATCAGTTAGTATCATACCCAAATGAAATCTCTTATGGACCTGATGCTTGGCTTTGGATAACAGAGAGAGCTACAAATGATAATAATGATGATGGCACGTTATACGGAGAAAGAGTCGTAAGAGTAAATCCCACTACAGGTGTAAAAACTATAATGTTAGATCTTCATAATGAGGTGTATAGCGATGCAGGCCAAGATGGATTAATGGGAATGGCTATTCATCCGGATTTATTTTCAGATGTTACTACTACAGTTAATAATTATGTATATCTAGCTTATACATATTATGATAATTCAGATACGACAGGACAACCACGTAGATTAAGAATAACTCGTTTTGAATATGATAATGCAACTTCAACTTTAATTCCAGCTTCAAGATTTGTACTTATTGAAGGAATAAATGCTAGTAATGATCATAATTCTGGAAGAATGAAAATTGGTCCTGACTTAAAAATCTATTATACTGTAGGTGATCAAGGTCATAATCAATTTGCAAACAAATGTAAACTTGTACAGGCGCAAGCTTTACCAACACAATCTCAGGTTAACAGTCAAGATTGGAGTAGTTATCAAGGAAAGTTACTCAGAATCAATTTAGATGGATCTATACCTTCTGATAATCCAAAGTTTTATCCATTTGAAGTCCCTGATGGCTCTGTGGCAAATCCATTCTCAAATTCTCCCTTTCCTGATAATGCAGATACTAATCGTCCAGACTCAGATAAAGTAAGAAGTCATATCTATACTTACGGTCATAGAAATGCTCAAGGTATTATTTTTGACAGCAACGGAACATTATTTCAATCAGAACATGGTGATCGTGTGGATGATGAAGTGAATATTATAGTACCAGGTAAAAATTATGGATGGCCACTAATTGTAGGTGAGCAGGATGATCAGGGATATGAGCAATGTATTAAAGCTTCTGCACCTGGATGTAATACTAATGATAACGAGTGTCCGGCAGGTTCTGTAACTCATAAGGAAACAGATTTTACCTTACCAGTAGATTTTCAAGGACCTATTGCGACATATGGTAGTACTGTATCTAGTGTTCCTCAAGGAGGTTTTTTATCATGGCCAACTGTTGCACCTTCTAGTATTGATATTTATGAAGATAACGGAAACTTTCCTTTTTCAAAAAATATCTTTGTGCCAACCTTGAAAAAAGGAGCTATATATAGATATGGTGTTGATGCAACTAATACTGTAAATACAGATTTAATAGAATTTCATTCTTCAATAGATAGATATAGAGATATCGCAATTTCACCTGATGGTAATACTATTTATGCGGTGACTGATAGTGGTGGATCTACTTCTGGACCATCTGGTAGTTCGTTTTTAACGATTCAAAACCCAGGCGCAGTATTTAAATTTGAATATCAAGTTTTCCCAGAACCATCTGCACAAGTAACAAATTTCGCAGCAACGCCTGGTGCGGGATCTGTTCAATTAACTTGGGATGATGTTGTAGGCCTTAATCTAGCAGACGGTTATGCTATAGCGATAAGCACTACACCAGGTAATTTTCCTTCTTTTACAGATGGAATTGTACCAGTTATTGATAATGACGTTACTGATGGTAGTGGTTTAATAACTGTAAATAACGGTGAAGAATTGTATATGTGGAATAATCTTGATGAAGGAGTAACTTATTATTTTCAAATAACAGCTTATTCTAATGTTGCAGATGATATCGATTATTTAACATCTCCTGCGGGACCTGTGAATAATACTACAACTACAGAAATGACAGGACTTTTTATTACTGAAGTGGTACACAATGCAGATGGTGGGACAGGTACTTATTTAGAAATTCATAACCCTACAACAGTTGCTATTAATTTAAATAGCCCTCAAGTGTTTTTAAGAAAAGAAGATGGAGGGACATCAACTATAACTAGTACAAATTTGTATGGTACTATACAGCCAGGTGAATTCTTTCTTATATCACCTAATTCTGTTTATGGTCAAAATCCTGATATATATGCTAATGCTGCATCTGGAGATGGTAATGATACTTACGTAATTGAAACATCAACTACCGTTTTGGATGTTTATGGATTAATAGGACAGGACGGCACAGGAGAAGTATGGGAATATACTAACTCTAGAGCAGTAAGAAAAATAGGTGTAGTAAGTGGTGAAACTATATGGGACGCAACAGAATGGGTTATTTTTGATAACGCTTCTACATATGCAACACCTACTCCAGGAGTTGATGAGGGAATAGTGTCATTTGTTTATGATAATGAATGGCTTCCTTACGATCCTAGTGGAATAAATCTTAGTGATAGAGATGTTACAGTTCAAAACGGTGATGCATCTTTTACAGATAATACTCAATTTAAAAATTTAACTATTGATGTCGGGTCAACATTAGACATAGATTCTTATAGTCTGACTGTAAATGAAAATTTAGAAATCAATGGAGATCTTACAGCAAATAATGGTAGTCTTACTATGGCAGGAGGTACACCACAGCAAATTAATGGTAATGATTTTGAGGTTAATAGTTTGAGTATTTTTAATGAAACTATGATTAATTCAGACTTAAGTATTAATAATTTACTAACAATTTTTGATGATATGACTGTAAACCCATTAAATGTAGTTACTTTAAAAAGTGATATTAATGGAACAGCCTTTGTTGATGAAGTAACTGGTGTAGTAAATGGATTATTCACAACAGAGCGTTTCATACCTGCAAAGAGAGCATTCAGATTTATATCTTCTTCTGTAAATTCTACTGGAAGTATCTATGAAAATTGGCAAGAAAACGGATCTACTTTAGGATCATTTGGAACTCATATTACAGGTTCAATAACTGGCGCAAATGGTTTCGACATTACTGCTACAGGTAGTCCATCTTTATTTGGATATGATAATATAAATCAGTCTTGGACAACTCCTCAAAATACAGATGTAACGACTCTTGTTGCGGGATCACCTTATCGATTATTTGTCAGAGGTGACCGTACTACAGACCTATCCATCAATACTGCGGTTGCAACTAACACTGTATTAAGAGCGACGGGAAGTTTAAAAACAGGAACTGAAACTGTCACAAATTTAAGTTCAATTGCAGGTGAATTTAATTTTGTTGGTAATCCATATCAAGCACCAGTTGATTTAAGTCAGGTTCTAGGAGCCTCTACTAACCTTAATTCAAATTTTGTTTATTTCTGGGATCCTACTATTAATACAAGAGGATCTTATGTCACTGTTGATATTAGTAATAATACTTCAAATGTTAGTAGTGGTTTTAATAATTATCTTCAACCTAATTCTGCGTTTTTTGTAACCACTTTAAATAATGGTTCAACAAGCTTGACTTTTGAAGAAAATAATAAAGAGGTGAATCAGCAAGTATTAAATATCTTTTCAGTTCCTATCAATAATTCTCGTTTAAAAATTCAGTTATTTGAATCTACCGAATTTGCACAAGGATCTAGAGAAAGAGATGCCGTGGTCCTTAATGTTAATGCCACTTCTAGTAATCTAGTTAATTCACGAGATGCTTTAAAATTCACTAACATTGATGAGAACATATCTATTAAAAATGGTGGTCAATTATTAAGTATTGAAAACAGACAATCTATACAAGATGGTGATAATATCAATTTAATTGCAACTAATTATAGATCGTCTCAATATGATTTGAATATTTTAATCGAAGGAATTATTACTCCAGCATATTTATATGATTCATTTTTAAATTCATATACTGCTTTATCCTCAAACGGTTCCACAACTTATAGTTTTACTATAGATTCATCTATACCTGAAAGTGTAAATGAAAATCGTTTTCAAATTAAATTTTCTAATGTAACTTTATCAAATGATAACTTCAATTTAGTTAATGAAATTAGTGTATATCCTAACCCTACAAATGATCATACTATTCATATTTCTGGTTTAAAGAGTGATGCAAACTTTAAATTATCAAATATGCTTGGTCAGGAAATTAAAATTGATCCTCAATCGATTAGCTCTATTGGTAATACGTTAAAAATCAATTTACCTATTACTTTAAAGAAAGGAACTTACATTATGAATATTATGGATGCAAATCGACTTTCATCGCATAAGATTATACTGGATTAAATAAAAAAAATATCCTATTAAAAAAGCCTCTGTTTTACAACAAAGGCTTTTTTTTACGCTTTCGCGAAAGCGTATTATCCATTATCAATGTAAACTAACTGCTTCTTCACATGAAACTCTAGATCCTCAAAAAACTCTCTAAAGTGACGTTCCATTTCATTATAGTATTTAACAAGCTCTATAGGCGCAAAGTTCATTTTACTGCGGTTTTTTGTACGATGATTCATTTGATGAAAGATGCGTGAAATCCCATCTACAGTTGCATAGCTGCTAATCCAATTTTGATCTACCATGTAAGGTAAAAATTTCTGAACCTTTTCTGGAAGTATGTTATAATTCTCTTTTAAATCAGAATAGAATTGTTCAACATATATATCAAGCGGTTCCTTATGGAAATCAGCCCAGTTTGCAGCAAGAAAGTGATCATAATATAAATCAACGATGACGCTGCTCCAATGTCCGTACTCACTGCGTATTAGGTCTTTACTTAACTTAACTATAGGGTGTGAGTCTGTAAACGTATCAATATGTCTATGTAAAATAATACCTTGAGCAACACGTTCTGGAAACATAGTAAAATCTTTACCACGCACAGAATCTGCGATAAAGTTTCCAATACGTAATTCAGTATCATTTCCAGAAAGATAAATATGTGCGAGATAATTCATGGTTGCAGTTGTAGATGGCGTTGAGTACTCTTACTTTTGTGGTAAATGTAAAGTATTTTTTCTATGACACTTATAAAATCTATTTCTGGAATTCGCGGAACCATTGGTGGTGAGCCAGGTGATAATTTAACACCATTAGATGCAGTAAAATTTGCATCTGCTTATGCAAAATGGATTAAAGAAGCCTCTGGGAAAAGTGATCCAACAGTGGTAATAGGAAGAGACGCTCGTTTAAGCGGTGCGATGATTCAAGCTTTAGTTCAAAATACTTTAGTTGGTATGGGCTGCCACATCATAGATTTAGGTTTGAGTACTACACCAACGGTAGAAGTAGCAGTGCCTATAGAAAATGCAGATGGAGGAATTATTTTAACGGCCAGTCATAATCCTAAACAATGGAATGCCCTTAAACTCTTAAACAATAAAGGAGAATTTTTAAATGGTGTAGAAGGACAGAAAATTCTAGATACTGCGGCTGCAGAAGATTTTAATTATGTAGAAGTTGATGATCTAGGAACTGTAAAAGTGGTTACGGACTATATAGATAGGCATGTTGATTTAGTTTTAGATATGCCTGTAACTAAGGTAGATGCCATAAAAGCAATGAACTTAAAAGTTGTTGTTGATGGTGTGAATTCTACTGGAGGAATTGCTGTGCCGGCATTATTAAAGAAATTAGGAGTAGAAGTAGTTGAGTTATATTGTGATCCTACAGGTCATTTTCCACATAATCCAGAGCCCTTAAAAGAGCATTTAGGTGATCTTGCTGCTGCAGTAGTAGAGCATAAGGCAGATTTTGGAATAACTGTAGATCCAGATGTGGATAGACTTGCTTTTATGACTGAAGAAGGAGAAATGTTTGGTGAGGAATATACACTTGTCGCTTGTGCAGATTATATCTTAGGTCATCATAAAGGAAATACAGTTTCTAATTTATCATCTTCTCGTGCACTGAGAGACATTACTGAAGCACATGGTGGTACATATTATGCTGCAGCAGTAGGAGAAGTGAATGTTGTAACTAAAATGAAGGAAATGAACGCTGTTATCGGTGGTGAAGGTAATGGTGGAATTATCTATCCAGACTCTCATTATGGTCGTGATGCTTTAGTAGGTATAGCGATGTTCTTATCATTACTTACTGAAAAGAAAATGAAAGTAAGTGCCTTAAGAGCAAGTTATCCTGAGTATTATATGAGTAAGAATAAAGTGCAATTAACTAAAGGCATGCCTGTAGATGATATCATGAAAGATATTGCTACTCAATATGTAAATGAAGAGTTAACCACCATAGATGGTGTTAAAATAGATTTCCCAACAGAATGGGTTCACATGCGTAAATCAAATACGGAACCTATTATAAGAATATATACAGAAGCACCAACTCAAACTAAAGCTGATGATCTAGCAAATCGTTTTATTGCTGAACTCGAGGCGATAGCACAGGCTTACGCTTAATGTTTTCTGGTGTTGCCTTCCATCTTTTATGCGACCAGAGATAATACTCTGGTTGCTTTCTGATTTGTTTTTCTAATAAGTCTAAAAAAGTATCTGTTATTTCCCAATCTTTAGTTTGCGCAGCATGTTCTGTTATGGTTTGGAAATTAGCTTTATAGTGACCTCTTTTAATTTTCTCTACAGCTAGATATACTACAGCTGTATCATGAGCCTTAGCAAGCTTTTCGCTACCCATAAAGACGGCGCTTGTTTTACCGAAAAAAGTTGTGAAATGTTGTGCTCTATACTTAGCTGGTGATTGGTCAGCTATTAAGCCATACATTGCCATATCACCATTACTTATACTTTGAGAGATATTATTACTAGCTTCACGCATAGTTATCATAGTAGAATTGAACTTTTGTCTTATATCAACAATTAGTTTATTAAAATACTTATTGGCTAGTGGTTTGTATACAGCAATGATTTTATAATCGACTAGACCATCTATACACATTGTCCACTCATAACTAGCTTGATGCCCAAACATGACTATAATCGGCCTTTTTTGATCTCTAAATTGATGTATTAATTCAAGATTTGTATATTCAAATCTACTCAACATCTCATCATGACTCATAGACATAGACATGATAACCTCAATAAAACTATCGCAAAAATGCTGCGTTGTTTTCCGGCATAGTTCTTTTAACTCAATTTCTGATTTTTCAGGAAAAGCAATTTTTAAGTTATTAATAATTACTTTTTTACGGTATCCAATCACATAGTAAACAATCAGAAATGCAAAATCACTTAATAAATACGTTAATCGTGCTGGAAGTCTAGAAATGATCCAGAGTAGTGGATAAAACAAATAAAAAGCAATCGCTTGCATAAATAAAATTTGGACAAATATACTATCTTGTTGCGTAGTAAAAGAATGATATGAATCAAGGATTAGATATAGTAACTATAGTGATTATAGTAGCATGTGCATTAGTAAGTTTTAAAGGGTTTCAAGACCGTTTTTTCTTCGATAAATACAAATTTAATATTGCAGGAATTCAGCGTGGTGAACAGTTAAGGTTTTTAACCAGCGGTTTTTTACATGCAGATCTACAGCACCTCATATTTAATATGTTAACCTTGTATTTCTTTGCACATTACGTAGTTGTAGATTTAGGTGATATAGGTTTTCTAGTAGTTTATTTTGCCAGCTTATTGGGTGGTGGTGTTCTCAGTTATCTTTTTCATCAAGATGAATATCACTATAGTGCCATAGGAGCGAGTGGTGCAGTAATGGGAATTATATATTCAGCAATATTGTTAGAGCCTGGCATATATATATATGGTATAATACCAGGATTTGTTTTTGCAATAGGATATTTAGCTTATTCTATTTATGGTATGAAAAATAAATCAGATAATATTGGACATGATGCCCATTTTGGTGGAGCAGTAGCCGGTTATGTTGTGACTATTCTATATGATTACCATATCATATTTGAACAAACGCTTACCGTGGTTTTAATGCTATTGCCGATAGTAGCCTTATTTATACTCAAAAAAATGGGCAAATTATAGTAGCTCTGCTAGTTTGTTATGTAAAGCTTGACCTCGTAAATCTTTTGCTATAATAACTCCATTTTCATCTAGTAAAAATGTAGCAGGTATGCTGCTTACATTATATAGCTTGGCAATAGGGTCCTGCCAGTGCATTAATCTAGAAATATGGTACCAGTCCATTTCATCTTTTTCGATAGCGGCTTTCCATGCTGCTTCAGCATTTTGTCGATCTAGAGATACACTTATGATATTAAATCCTTTATCGTGATATTCTTTATAAGCTCTAACCACATTAGGGTTTTCACGTCTACATGGTCCACACCATGAAGCCCAGAAATCAATAAGTGTCACTTTTCCTAAAACATTTTCTAATTTTAAAACATCACCATCTGGTGTTTTACCTTCAAATAATGGTGCTTTTGCACCTATGGCTGTAGTAGTAAATTTAGTCAGGTAACTCTCTAGACTCTTAGTGATAGCTGTTTCCTTTACGTCACCTTCTAACACATTAAATAATTCCAAAGCCTTGTCGGTATCAATTAATTTAGAATTCACTAAATCGCCTATTATCATACTGCTTACTAACTTATTAGGATTAGACTTTACGATGTTAAACACCTCGTTTTTATAAGCTTCTTCAGCGTCCATCCATGTTTTTGTAACATCATCGCCTTTTTGCTGATCACCTGATCGGTAAGCATTACCGCGTGCAGTTTTAAATTCGTTTGTTCTTTTTTGATAAGTAGCTTGGTCAGCTCTAAAGTCATAAAGAATTCTATTTTCTTCACTTCCTGTAACAGAACTAGCCCATAACGAGTCTTGGTTTAATGTGATTTTTAAAGGTTCATCTCCTTCAATAAAAATCATACGATCATTACCAGTCTCCATAGATAAGAAACGTACCTCGGCAAAATCTTTCTTTTCTCCTTGTTCAAAATAAAACTTCTCATTCATAACTACCGCAGTATCAATAATCAAAGGTTTATTAGTACTGTTCAATTTATTCATGTATACTCTCATTCCATTATAAACACCAGGCGCTGTACCTTCAATAAAGTGAGTGTTATCATTACTAGTTTCTGTTTTACAAGAAATTATTAATAAAAGTGCGACAATAGGAAGTAGAAATCTCATGCTAATTATTTTTTCAAAAATAGTGGTTTTACAGCTATAGAACAGGTTAAAACTTTCTAAAACTATAGGACCTATAGCTATCCTAGACGCAATAGTTTTACCTTTGTACTTATGAATATGTTACCTGAAGATTTTATGATGGAAGTTACCTTAAGTTTTCATAAGGTAATAGATCATTATAGGGAACGTCTCAAGACCGAGACCAATCCTATTGCAATTGCATTTCTTACTGCTACGTTAGATTATGTAAGCAACCATCCACGATTAGAAGAAGGATTACAGGTTGAAGAGATTGAGCAAGAGAAAGAAGTCATAAATACTTTATTATCAGATCTTTTTCCAAGAGCTTTAACACTTAACGAAATAAAAGCAGCAACGGTACCATTTTCTGATTTCTTATTCAATAAATCAGAACGCTTTGAAAATTTATTATCTCATATTAAAGATGAGAAATTTTCACTTCTTTCTAACACAGACTTTGACTATTTCACTATGGCAAGCGGTGTTATACTTAAGGATGTATACAATGCTCAAATCGATTTAAGTAAACCTTTACATTGTCAAATACCTGATGGAAATGGTAATTTAAAAACTTATCGCATCACTTACAATGCAGATTTTGTTGAAGTAGCCCTTAAGGATGAAAAGTACAGACTGACAGATGTTGATATTAAAGAGTTATTGCGCAATCCGGAAAACAAAAAATTATGGAAATCTAAGTTTCCTAAGAATAGTTACACATTTAAAGGGTTCGGTATCATCAGTCTTACTGATGTAACTATGGATAACGCTATTTCAGATTTAAAAACAGTTTTACTTGGTAATTTAGGTGAAAAGTCAAATCATGAGACAGAAAAAGTAGAAAAGATATTCAAGCAAATGTTCAATATGGAGGATTTGCATGTTGGGTTTACTATTTATAATAATGTAGACATGCTTTTTGAAAATATGGTTTATAGTGATTCAAGCAGTTTTTTACTAGGCTCTAGTCACGAAAAAAATTGTAATAATGCCCTTTGTGCAGATTCATATGCTCATCTTTTAAGAGATTTTACACCGCTAGTTATAACGGATGTTAAAAATTATCGCGATAATATTGAAAACACTTTTCTACCTGATAATTTAATTGAGGCTGGTTTTAATAGTGCTATATTTTATCCTATATCTCACGAAGGTAGATTACTAGGTATATTAGAACTAGCCAGCTATACACCATATTTGTTAAACACGTTTAATGCACAGAAATTAGAAGGTATTTCAGACTATCTTAAAATGGCTTTAATCCGTTCAGAGCAAGAATATGAGACTACTATTAAAGCGCTTATACAAACAGAATGTACATCTATTCATCCTAGTGTGCAGTGGAAATTTGAACAAGAAGCTCGTAGGCTGATTAGATCGCGAGCAGAGTCTTCTGATGACAATTTTAATGATTTAGTATTTGAAGATGTCAGTCCCTTATATGGGCAAATTGACGTGGTAGGTAGTAGTGATGCACGTAATGAAGCGATTAAAACCGACTTAATATCACAACTCGAATTGGTCAGTGAGATTTTCGCTTTCGCGAAAGCGAATGAACCATTACCTATTTATGATCAAATTATTCATAGGATCCACAAATTCCAAGTCGAACTTGAGTTGAAAAGCATTAATGCAAATACCGAACGTGAGATAATTAGTATTCTTGAAAGTGAAGTAAATCCTTTTATGGTTCATATTAAGGATTTATCTAAGAAATTAAAACAGCTTGTTACAGATTATGAAAATACTTTAAATCATGACTCTGGCGTTGTCTTCACTAATAGAGATAATTACGACACAACAGTTCAGGTTGTTAATGAAAGACTAGCTCGTTTCTTAGACCGTAAGCAAAAGGAAGCTCAGGAAATTTATCCTCATTTCTTTGAACGCTATAAAACTGACGGTGTAGAGCACAACATATATGTAGGGTCAAGTATTGTAAGAGGTCAATCTTATAATCCGGTCTATTTATATAACCTTAGATTATGGCAGTTACAGACCATGATACAGATGGAAAATAAATTTTATCAGTATCAAGAGAGTCTTCCTGTTCAAATAGAGGCAGCGTCTATGATTTTAGTCTTTGGTAATACGTTAAGTATTCGATACCGTATTGATGAGAAACGTTTTGATGTCGACGGAGCTTATAACGCAAGGTATGAGGTGATTAAAAAGAGAATTGATAAAGCAAATATCAAAGGAACTCAAGAAAGAATTACCCAAAAAGGTAAAATTTCAATCATCTATACAAATCATGAGAGCGAACTGGAGTACTTAAGATACATTTCATTTCTTCAAGATCAAAAATATCTCAACGATAAAATCGAACTACTAGAACTAGAAGACGTACAAGGTGTTATAGGTCTTAAAGCGATACGAGTAGGCGTGCTTTACAACAAAAAATCTGAAGATAAAAAACGTCTTACCTTTAAGGATTTGTTGCAGGAATTACATCAACAATAGAGTCTAGATCGAGTAGGGCAAAGGCAATAACAAACGCAAGTACTGATCCTATAATTCCTATCATAAAGATGGTATAAGTAAGCCTTAATAATTTGTATTTTCTTGCAAGTACAACACCTAGGTAGTATAAATCCTTGATAAGAGATTCATAAACTTCCTCTTTTTCTTCAAGTAAATCCATTACTGAGTCCTTGTACTTATTCAATGGCATTTTATGAAAATTACCAAAAAAAAGTAAATTTACCTTACGTTCTCGGACTTCATCGTCTGTAAACTCGCCAGATGTTATATTAGGTCTCGTAGACATTATAGAGAGTACAATACTTGCTACTGAAAACAAAACTAAAATAAGAGTAGGCCATAGCAAGTGTCTATTACTTACCTGTTCTAATTTAGGTATCAAATTAGCTAGTGCTAGTGAGATAATAATCGCGTTTACAGATAGAAGTATGTTTGCTTTAGTGTCTGCTATATCACTCAATTTAATATGATTACGTAGTGCTGTTCTAAATAGAGTTTGTATCGCGCGTTCAGGACTTTGATTTTTAAGATCGACCTTAAGTTTCTCTTTTTTAAGTTTTTGCTTATTCTTTTTCTTCTTCTTCAATAACTTCATAAGGTTCTCATTCTTGTCCTTATTCCAGTTTTTAATAGCATAGTCAGAGTAATAACGATGTTTTTCAGTGAATACTCTTATGTTTTCTTGTCGCCATTCTTTATTAGTATACGTGGCGATTCCACGCAGTTCTAGTTCCTTTTTAAGTAACTCACTGGTTTCATCATAATAATCTTTTGCAAAATGTGAGGCGTCTGCATCTCTTAATATTTCTTCAAGAGCAGTTTGTGGTGTTCCATTAAACTTTGTGGCAAGAATTAACTTTTTGACCAGTTTAATCATAGATTGATCTGCACCATTGTCATTTAAAAAATCCTCAGCGATAGTAGCACTGCGTTCTTCATGACCTTCTGCTCCATCTATATAGCCGGTATCGTGCAACCATGCCGCAATTATTAACGCTTGTTCTTCTTTAACATCGATTTCCGTGTTTTCAATTATCTCTTTAGTACTTTTAACAACTCTTGCGGTATGCATGTAATTATGATATACATAAGTTTCATCAAGTTGTGTTTTAAACAACTCAAGAACAAAATCGTCTGCTTTTTGAAAAATGTTATCTCTCATAGTCTCAATGATACCTCAAAATGAAATAAAAACCTCTTAATTTATGATTAAAAATATTACTCTTTTTTTTGTTGCTGTTTTCATCCTAGTAGGATGTGCCTCTTATAAGGAACAATATAGGGAAGAAACACAGAATGCATTTCCCGATAATGCAGAGATTATAAAGTCATTTTACCTGATAGGTGACGCAGGGAAATCGCCCATGAATGGTAAAAGTGAAGGTTTACTTGCGCTAGAGCAGCATATTGAAAATCAAGACACTAAAAAGGCACACTTAATATTTTTAGGGGATAATATATATCCAGTTGGTATGCCAGATAAAGATGACTCTTTCAGACCACTGGCAGAGAATCATTTAAATGCTCAAATAGCCGTTGCACAGGCATTTGATGGTAAGACTATCTTTATACCTGGTAATCATGACTGGTATGATCAAGGTTTAAAAAATGTCGAAAGGGAGAAAAATTATATTGAAAAAGCACTTAACGATAAAAATATTTGGGAGCCTAAAGTAGGATGTCCGTTAGAAAGTATAGAAATTTCTGATGAAATACAGCTTATCATTTTAGACAGTCAGTGGTATCTAGCTCAATGGGATAAGCACCCAACAATTAATGATGATTGTGACCAAATTAAGACTAGAGAACAATTATTTCTAGAAATTGAAGGTGAGTTTAAAAAAAATCAGGATAAAGTTATTCTAGTAGCGATGCACCATCCATTATTTACAAATGGTGTGCATGGTGGTCAATATGCTGCAACAAAGCACTTATTTCCTACTCAAAGAGATATACCACTTCCGTTAATTGCATCCTTAGTAAATCAAGTGCGCACTAGTGGTGGTATTAGTTCTCAAGATAAACAAAATGAGCGCTATCAAGAAATGGTTAATCGTGTCACTACTCTTGCAAGATCATCACAAGCAGCACGTATTATTTTTGCAAGTGGACACGAGCATACTTTACAATATATTGAGAATGAAGGAATACGTCAGATAGTTTCTGGTAGTGGATCTAAGCAAAGCTATGCCACCTTAAGTAATGATGGTCTTTTTGCTTATGGCGGTAAAGGTTTTGCAAGATTTGATATTCTTAAAGATGGTAGTGGATGGGTAAGATATTACACCTTGCGCAACGGTAAAGTTGAGTTGATTTACACGGTTGAGGCTATTAAGAAGCCTAAAGAATTTGATATGGAGCAATTACCTAGTAGTTATCCCGCTTTCGCGAAAGCGAGTATCTATGAAAAAGAGCGCACGGACGTGTCTGGTTTTTATGAATCTGTTTGGGGTAACAAATATCGAGATTTATATGGGATTGAAGTTAATGCTAAAGTCGCATTGTTGGATACATTATATGGTGGACTAGAAGTTGTAAGAGCTGGTGGTGGTCACCAGACAAGAGCGTTAAGATTGAAAGATAAAGATGGTAAGGAATATAATATCAGAGCCTTAAAGAAAAGTGCGGTACAGTTCTTACAAACTACGGTTTTCAAAGAGAATCAGGTTGTTGAAGGATTTGAAAATACTACTACTGAAGACCTATTATTTGATTTTTATACAGCAGCACATCCTTATGCAGCATTAACAATTCCAGATCTTGCAGATGCTGTAGGTGTATATCATACTAATCCTGAGGTATTTTACTTGCCTAAACAACAAGCCTTAGGTAAATATAATAATGACTATGGTGATGAATTATATCTATTAGTAGAACGTCCTGAAGAGAATCATAAGGAATTACTAAGCTTTGGTAAGCCAGATGATATTGAAAGTACTGCAGATGTTTTTGAACGCCTACGTAAAGATGAAAAGTATAAAATCGACGAGCCTCATTATATTAAAGCAAGAATTTTTGATATGCTTATAGGTGATTGGGATAGACACCAGGATCAATGGCGCTGGTCAGAGTTTGAATTAGAAGATGGAACACACCTTTTCCGTGCTATTCCTAGAGATCGTGATCAAGTTTATTCAAACTTTGATGGAGCTCTTTTTGCGACATTACGCACCATGATCGGTATTACAAATCAATTTTCTACTTATGATGAACAACTTACTGATGTAAAGTGGTTTAATACTGCTGCAAATTACTTAGATAGAGCACTTGCTCAAAACAGTAATCGTTTTGTATGGGAATCACAAGCCAGATATATACAAGAAAACTTAACTGATGAGCAAATAGAAAACGCTTTTAAAAATTTACCAGTCGAGATCTATCCTCATGAATCAACGCAAGTGATTGTTGAGAATATGAAGAAGCGTCGTGATAATCTATTAGATACTGTCAATGATTATTATGATTATCTAGCTAGTCTAGCTATCATGACTGGAACCGATAAGGATGATATTATAGAAATCAATCGTATAGAAGATGGTAAAACAGAGGTTACTATCTACCGTAATAAAAATGGTGAGAAGGCAGATATTGTAGCACAAAGAGTTTTTGATAGTAAGGATACAAATGAGATCTGGATCTATGCATTAGATGATGATGATATCATCAGAGCTATGGGAACTGGAAAAAATAAAATAAAAGTACGTGTTATCGGTGGACAGAATAATGATATTTATGATCTTGAAGAAGGAAAGGCAATATCGATTTATGATCACAAATCAAAGGATAACACTTTTAAAGCTAAAAATGGAGCTCGTGTAAGGCTATCTGATAATTATGATACTAATTTATACAATCCACGTAAAAACATATTGACCAGTAATGCACTAACACCAGCAATAGGTTTTAATCCAGATGATGGTTTTAAATTAGGAATTCAAAATGTTTATACGGTAAATGGTTTTAATCGCAATCCACATACAAGAGTTCATAAAATAACAGCAGGTTATTATTTTGCTACTAATGGTTATGACATTAATTACACAGGTGAATTTGCTGGTGTTTTTAATGGTGTAAACTTACTTGTAAATGGGCGATTTGCAGGACCTACTTTTACTGAGAACTTTTTTGGGATAGGAAATGATTCTGAAAATTTACAAGACGATTTTGATTTTGACTACAATAGAGTTCGTATTAGTGAGGCTACCTTTGGTCTAGGGATTAAGTATAACGGTGAATATGGATCTAACTTAACCATATTATCAAATTTACAGGGAATAGAGGTAGAGGAAGGTAATGAGCGTTTTATTACTGATTTAATCGATCCTGAAACTAATCCTGATTTTTACGAACGCAAATGGTACGTAGACACAAAAGCAACCTATAATTACGAAAGTTATGATAACAAACTTAATCCTACTAGAGGTATGATATTTGAAACCACCATAGGTGGTACCATTGCTACAGAAGATGTAGATCAAAGTCTATTATACTTTAAACCAAAATTAGGTTTCTATAACGCCATTTCTAGAAATCGCAAATGGGTTATAAAATCTACTATTCTAGGTCAGATTAATGTAGGTAACAATTATCAATTTTTTCAATTAGCTGAGTTGGGACAGAATAACGGACTAAGAGGTTATCGTACACAACGATTCTCTGGTCAGCGATCATTTGCTGCAAGTGGTGATTTGAGATATAGCTTTAACGAATTTAAAACTGGTTTAATTCCTTTACAGATGGGGTTATTTGCCGGTGCAGACGTAGGTCGTGTTTGGGTAGATGGAGAGTTTAGTGATCAATGGCACAATGATTTTGGTGGTGGTTTTTGGGTAAACTCAGCTGAAGCTATAGGAGCTAATTTTAATTTCTTTCATGGTGATGATGGTTTAAGATTTAGTTTTCAAGTTGGGTTCAGTTTCTAAAATTAATACCTGTTTTATTATAATAAAGGCTCGCAGTTATTGCGAGCCTTTTGTATTTTTAACAAATGAATGATAAGAAAAGTGGTGTCATGCTTATTGCGCTAGGTAGTGCAATAGTGTTTATAGGAATAGTGCTCTATTTAATGGAGATTATAGGAGCAACTGGTATGATTTTACTAGGTATAGCGGTAGAACTTGCTGGTGCTTATATTTTCTGGAAAAATAGGAAATGCTAGTTTATAATTTCAATTGATAAAGGTTTCCACCAGTTTTTTTAGTCTGTTCATCACTTATCCATAAAATGTTGTCAGTTTTATAAATAATAGACTCTTTTTGAGAGTAGTGATTGAGATCATGTCTTTCAATATCATAATTAGTGAAATCTTCGTCATAGTTAGAGAGTATAAATACTTTGTCACTGGTAAGTAGAGCAATTTCTCCATGACTATTCACATCTGCGCTGGTAATTAAACAATCTTTTGAATCGTTACAAATTTCAATTTCTACAAGAAATTGAGCATTATTTGAAGTTCCGTCAGCTTTCAATCGGTATACTTGAGTTTTACCATTAAAATCACTACTTCTATTCTTACTGAAGAAATAGAAATAATCCTCAACGCGCACAAAAGCCTCACAGTCATAGAAGCGTTCTTTCTTTTTAGGAGGAAAGTCTTTTTGATTGGAATAGAATACAGAAATCTCGCGAATGTTAACTAGTTCTTGGTCTTTAGGTTCTAGATCAGTAATATCAACTTCATAAATAGCTAAGTCTTTACGTTTATTTTTGTTGTTTCCTAAATCAGCTATATACAAATAGGTTTTGCCAGTAACGGTATTAGTATAACTACTTAAATCTTCCCAGTCATTATTTTTTAAGATGGGAGCTGTAAGCTCATAATAACCTAATTCTTGATCATATAAGTAAAGTACTGGTTCATTTCCAGAATCATTAACCGCATATAATAAATCAGAGCCTTCGATAGACTCCATTCCACTTATTTCTTCAAGGTCTTCTGGTAGATGTTCTAAATACGTAAGTTTACCATAGTCCTGGCAACTAGCATTTTGAAATAGAATTGTAAATAATAGTAATTGAAATACTTTCATATTATAGTCAAACGAAAACACCGTCTAAGTAAATAAATAACTTAGACGGTGTTTTATTAATTTATAAATTTAATTATACGGATTGATGATTGTCACTTGTATTCATTCTCCACGCATCTAACATCCAGCTTGTTTTTTCTAACTCTCTGATATATGCACCTATTAAATCTATAGTACCTTCATCACCAGCTTTATCTGCACGTTCTACCACTTTACGCATTTGTTGAATTAACGTACCGTGGTCTTCTAGCAAGGTATTCACCATTTCAACATCTGTATGTTCTGATTTAGATTCTTTTAGGTTAGACTTCTTCAGGTAGTCAGATAAATTAGAAGTAGGCTGGTATCGCAACGTAAGAATACGTTCTGCTATCTCATCTACTTTTAATTTTGCATCATCATACATTTCCTCGAACTTAATATGCAAATCAAAAAAGTTTTTCCCCACTACATTCCAGTGAAAATTTCTTAATTTTTGATAGTAAACATGATAGTCTGATAGTAATACATTTAATTCTTGAACTGTTTTTTCAGTTTTATCTTTATCTAGATTTAGGTAATTCATTATTTAGTCTTTTGTTGGTTCTTTTCAGTTAATGTTTCTGACTTCATATCAAAGTCTTTATTTTTATTCACTTTGCCCAGATTTCCTAAAGGACGATCTTGACTTTTTCTTTTAAATTTAGTTTGCATGGCGTTTATTATTGTTTGATATAAAGGTAATAATGATATGACCTAAGCATTGAGAATAAAAGGTTAAAACATGTTTATGTTATCTTAAATAAGCATAGATTATTTAATGATATGTAGAATTTATTGTGAATTATGCAATAATGAAAAAGGACTCAAATTCTTCAGATTCTAATTGCATCCAGACCATGGGAGCAAAGCCTCGCGCCAGACTATCCTTTACTATTAGTAACGTTTCTTCATAATTATAAGAATCTTTTAAGGCGTGACAGTTACCAATCCATAAATGCTTTTTAGGTAAGTAGTATCGGTTGTTGGTATTCGCTTTCGCGAAAGCGTCATAATTCATATAATAACCAGCAATACATCGTTTATTGATATACTTAAAATTATGTTTCCATAAATCCCGAGGTATATACACATGTGCTAGATAGCAAACACGTTGTTCTATAGAATCAATAGCTAGATTTAAAGAAGATAATGCTTGATAAGTAGCTGGCTTGTAGAGTAGAGGTAATTGATGATCTACTAATCGATCAAATTTGAAAACGAAATTATCACGTTTATTAGGTCCCACATATTTAGATAATTCGGTTGCATGATCTTCATTTAAATAGTTCGATTTTTCTGAAACATCAGGATCATAACAATAGAATTTATAAACTAATTCTACGTGGTATATTTTATTGGTGTTGACTTCTCTGATCAGGTAATCTAATTCGCCTTTTGTGATTTTTGCTACATTGATTTGAATATTAGAATCAATTAATTCATAATTCGAACTTTGCTTTATGCAATACTCATAGTAATATTCTGCTCGTTTACCTAAAACCGTATTTACAGGAATCTCAGGAAAACCTGTAAGGATATCATCATCTTTTAAATGAGATAGGTCTAATTTATTTAGAGGAAACTGTTGTACACCTGCAAGCTTACCATTCCATAGGCTTGCTGTTTTTAAAAAGGCTCTAAACCGTTGAATATCGTTTTGAGCCATTTATTTATTCTTTTATTAAATATTGCTGTTCTTTCAAATAAACGCCAGCACTAGGACCTAAATTAAATAATAGGTCTAAAGCACTTAATCCATTTAAAAATCCATGTTTCTCTTGAAATACTTGAATGTAAGAATCAGTTGATAGAATAGGATTTTGCTTTGCAGTAATTAGTTGTCTAGCTCTTATATCATCCAGGTATTCTTCTGATGATATAATTGATTTTGTAATATGTAGTAGATGAAGCGTCCATTTCAGTGTTTTAATATTCCAGTCTATTAATAGCTGTGGAATATCACTAAATAAATCATGTAAATCAGCCTCATAATATTCATAAAAAGGACTACTGTTGTAAGCACTTTTTATACTTTTTAAATGTTGTGTAGCCCAATCATCTGTCTGGTTGATTTCAATACTATTGTAAGGTACAGAGTGACCTGATTTTTGATGAACTATAGGTATGTTTAGAGCCAGTTTACCATTTGCAGCTGCGATGTAGCAACGATTACGATAAGTCTGTTTTACGTAGTTATCATGAGTCTCCAGCATCAACTGGTTGCAATGATACAGGTGCACTAAACTCACTACATCTATAAAATAGCTAGGATGTAGTATCTGCTCCATATCTTACTTATTACTTTTCTTTTTGATAAATTTCTTGTAACCAAAATATCCTAATAGTCCAACTATCAATATCCATAAATATGATGTAGGTTGTCCTGAACCATTTACAGTCGTAAACATACGGTCAAATCTCAATGAAGGGAAACTACCGCTCCAGTCCATACTCATCCACACAAAAACAGGTTTACCAACAACGTGATTTTCTGGTACAAAACCCCAACCACGACTATCGTAACTGTTATGGCGGTTATCACCCATTAGCCAATAGTAATTTTGTTTAAAAGTATATGCATTTAATGGCTTACCATTGAGTAAAACCGATTTACCATTAACTGCAATAGTGTTAATGATATTCATCTCACTACCTTCATATACCTCAATGATTCTTTTGTAATAACCGATGTTGTTATAGTTGATTTCTACAGTAGCATCTTTTTGAGGGATTAGTACAGGTCCAAAATTATCATTGTTATTAGCAATTTTAGAATCATACGGGAATATTGCTGGATCCCATTTTCCTTTCTTGTCTATTCTTTTATTAAGGTCTAGAATATTAGGATTAGCCTGTAAAGCAGCTGCGGCTTCTACAGTTGCAGCACTTACTGCTAGAGTAGGAGCATTATCATTTTCTGTATCGTAATAATGTCCAACTGCATCTGTAATATCATACTCTTTTTTGAGCATGGCAGGATCTATAGGTTGTGGTGTTGTAACTGACTTATAGGTGTGTTGTAATCTCGCTCTTTCTGGTAAAACAGTAGGTTGACCATCGATATGTACTTTACCATCTACTATTGAAAATAGATCACCAGCAATAGCCACACATCGCTTAACGTAATTAGATTTTTTATCAATAGGCTTATCGTGATGCAAATTATCTATAGAAGGAAATCCGTATAAGGTATCTGCAGGCCAATTGAAAACAACAATGTCATTTCTTTTTATTTTTGAAAAACCAGGAATACGAGTGTATGGTATTTGTGGTGTTTCTAGATAACTTTTAACATGTAAGACTGGTATAGTATCATGTACCATTGGTAAAGCCACTGGTGTCATAGGGATACGAGGTCCATAGTGCATTTTACTCACAAATAAAAAATCACCAGTTAATAAGGTTTTTTCTAAGGATGGCGATGGAATTATGAAAGGTTGCATCACATAGGTATGTACTATTGTCGCTGCAATTACCGCAAATAATATAGAACTAGTCCATTCACCAGCACTTGTGCGTGGATGAAGACTACGATTTTCAATATAATTTAATGGTTGTGTATAGTTTATGAAATATAAATAAAGTCCTAATGTCACAATAACTAAGACTGTATCTTTTGCTTTGTTATAACCAAATGAACGTAAGGCTTCTACCCAGACGACTATAAACATGATTAAGTTTACAACAGGTAAGAACAGTAAGAAAACATACCACCATGGTCTATTTAATATCTTCATGAAGATCACAGCATTGTACACAGGCACAAATGCTTCCCATGCTTTTCTACCAGCGGCGACGTACATTTTCCAAGTACCTAATGCATGTACTACTTGAAGTACTAAGAAAAAAATTAACCATCCTGTCCAACTCATCTGTTTACTCTTTAATATTTTTAATGATAGCTACTATGATAAGTTCAAAACGTCTTTCATAGTAAATATTCCTTTATGTTTTGTAATCCATTCAGCAGCAATAACGGCGCCTATGGCAAAACCATCACGACTGTGAGCCGTGTGCTTTATTTCAATGTCATCTATTATACTACTGTAATGTATGCTATGAGTTCCTTTAACATCTTCAATACGCTGTGCGTCAATAGGTAAAGAATCAATTTCGCTGTCTGTACCTAAGTGCCACTTATTCAATCTAGTAAATTCGGAAATTCCTTGAGCAAGAGTAACAGCTGTACCACTAGGAGCATCTTTTTTTTCTGTATGATGTATCTCCTCCATACTAATTCTATATTCTTCATATGGCGCCATCATTGCAGCGAGTTTGCGATTGAGTTCAAAGAATAAATTAACGCCTAGACTAAAATTTGAGGCATGAACTAAAGTTCCATTTTTGGAATTAATATAATCTGTGACCTCTTGTAATTCTTCATTCCATCCAGTTGTACCACAAACCACAGGCAAACCCATGTCTGCACAAAATTTAATATTACTTACAGCACTATCTGGAGCTGTAAATTCGATAACCACGTCGGCTTTTTGAATGTCTTCAATAGAATCATTTCTACCTATACGAGTCACAACATCATGACCACGTTCTAAGGCAACACGTTCTATTGTTTGCCCCATTTTTCCATAACCCAGTAAAGCTATTTTCATATCAAAAGTTATAAATAAGTGATAGACCAACATTTGCACCTGATGGTACATGTTCAATGTTGATAATTGTAGGAGTAAGACTTAAATTACGATCTACATTAAAATCATCTAAGTGGCCATCTACGTTAGCGTCTATTATTTGTAATATATAAATACCAGCCGTTATCAATAGGGTTAATTCTTTATTACGTTGTGCTGTGCGTTGTGCACGTTCTAATCCTGCATCAGAGATAATAGGATTTCCATCTGCATCAGAGAATGCATCATTGGTCCCACCGGCTAGTCTTATTCTGAAAGCGTCTCTTAATTCTTGATATTGATTTTCATTATAAAGATATACAGCAACACTAGTACCTAGAGCTCCATAGACTAGTGGTACCTTCCAGTAACGACCATTATATGCTTGCCCTAATCCTGGTAAAATGGCACTATAAAATGCCGCTCTTGCAGGTCTATTAGCATCTATTGCCGTATTTACTGAGTCGGCTGCTATAACCTTAAATTCACCAGGTGGTAGAGATGCATCATCTTGCGCACCAGCCATTAAAGCTCCTAAAATAATGAATATGTAAAATAAATAATTACGCATTCAATTGTTTGATAATACGTTCTAATTCTTTTTGAGATTTAAAGGAAATAGTTAATTTACCTTTCCCTTTTGCATCTACTGTAGCATTTACCTTAGCACCTATGGCTTCTGATAATTCTTTAGTAGCATCAACTATTTCAGTTGGCAGTTTATTTGTTTTAGCTTGCTTTCGCGGAAGCGTATCACCACCTTTTTCTGCTTTAACAATTGCCTCTGTGTCTCTTACAGAAAGACCGTTTGCTAATATTTGTTGATAGATATCTAGTTGTTTATCTAAACTATCAACCGCGATTAAGGCACGTCCATGACCCATGGAAATAAACCCGTCACGCATTCCTGTTTGAATAATAGGGTCCAGTTTTAATAACCTTAAATAGTTAGTAATTGCACTACGACTTTTACCTACACGATCGCTCATTTGCTCTTGTGTAAGATCTATTTCTTCTATTAAACGTTGGTAGGATAGAGCAATTTCTATTGGATCTAAATCCTGACGTTGTATATTCTCAACCAGTGCCATTTCTAATGATTCCTGGTCATTTGCAATACGCACATAAGCCGGAATCGTATCTAGTCCTAATAGTTTAGAGGCACGACAGCGACGCTCACCACTTACTAATTCATACTTATTAAAGCCCATTTTACGCACAGTGATGGGCTGTATAACACCTAGTTCTTTTATAGAAGAGGCTAATTCACGTAAGTTTTCTTCATTAAAACTAGTACGTGGTTGAAAAGGGTTCATCTCAATATCTGCTAGATTGAGATCTACTACATTACCTACGATTTTGTCTGCGTTCTTATCGTTTGCATTAGTGATATCGTTAGATGGATCTTTCAATAATGCAGAAAGACCACGACCTAATGCTTGTTTTTTAGTTGCTTTGGCCATAATTAATTAGAGGCATTTTTTTGAATCAATTCATTAGCTAGACTCAGGTAATTTTCAGAACCTTTACTAGCAGCATCATAATTGATAATGCTTTCACCATATGATGGTGCTTCACTTAAACGCACATTGCGTTGTATAATTGTCTTAAACGTTAAGGCTTTAAAGTGCTTATTAACTTCTTCTACAACTTGATTAGAAAGTCTTAAACGACTATCATACATCGTAAGTAATAAACCTTCAATATCTAATTGATCATTATGAATTTTTTGAATACTCTTTACCGTATTCAATAACTTACCTAAACCTTCAAGTGCAAAGTACTCACATTGTATAGGTATTAATACAGAATCACTAGCAGTAAGTGCATTAAGAGTTAAAAGGCCCAATGATGGAGCACAGTCGATAATAATATAATCATAAACTTCTTTCAGAGGCACTACAGCCTCGCGCATCATATACTCACGTTGATCCTTATCAACTAGCTCTATCTCAATGGCTACTAAATCTATATGAGCAGGGATAATATCTAAGTTAGGAGAATCGGTCTTAATAACTAATTCTAGAGCAGGAACAGTATGTTCTAGCAATTGATAAGTACCATTCTCTACAGTTTCAACATCAATACCTAGACCCGATGTAGCGTTTGCTTGCGGATCTGCATCAATAAGAAGTACTTTTTTCTCTAGTACACCTAGTGATGCCGCTAGATTTACCGCTGTAGTTGTTTTACCTACACCACCTTTTTGGTTAGCAATTGCTATTATTTTACCCATTTAAAACGAATCAATTTAAGCTGCTAAGGTAAAAATTTACAACTTAAAAAAAGTGCTTTACCATATACTTTATTAACGATATCCATGAGTTGTATTTCATCATATTGAACATGAGAATGGTAGTTCTTAAAAAATGACTTATATGAAACTTTATTCTTAGAATTACTCAACTTATTTAAGCTCTTAATTTTAGGCCTTTAAGTAGGTGAAATCATTTTGAAAAATAAAAGCTTTCTTCATTTTCTTACCTTTGACTGGTGAAAAATAAACTCTTAATTATAGGTCATACTTGGCCAGAACCTCAAAGCACAGCTGCGGGAACGCGCATGTTGCAATTAATTGAATTGTTTAAAGATGCTGGTTTTGCAATAACCTTTGCCAGTGCAGCATCACGTAGTGATTATAGCTTTCAACTTGCCAGTATTGAAGTTGAAGAAAAGGCTATTTTATTAAACAATCATAGCTTTAATGATTGGGTTAAAGAAGAACAATTCAATGCGGTCATGTATGATCGTTTTATGATAGAGGAGCAGTTTGGATGGCGCTTCCGCGAAAGCTGTCCTAACAGTATCAATATCCTTGATACAGAGGATTTACATTTTTTAAGAAAGGCTAGGGAAGTAGCTCTTAAAAATAACGAAGAGGTAAGTTTAAAACACTTGCATAGCGAGCAGGCTATGCGTGAGATAGCTAGTATGTATCGTTGTGATGTAAGTTTGATTATTTCTGAATATGAAATGGAATTACTTCAAAATCAATTCCGTATACCTAGAGAGTTATTACATTATTTACCATTCTTAGTTGGTTCGGGAACACTAAAAAACTTAAAATCAACCAATTTTAAAAGCTTTCAAGAGCGCAGTCATTTTTCTACCATTGGTAATTTTATTCATAAGCCTAATTATGATGCTGTTCTTTACTTAAAGACCAAAATATGGCCCTTAATTAGAAAGGAACTTCCGAAAGCAGAAATGTATGTTTACGGTGCTTATGAGAGTCCAAAAGTTTCTCAACTACATAATGAGAAACAAGGATTTTACATTAAAGGTAGAGCGATAGAAGCAAACGAGGTAATAGAGAACAGTAGAGTAGTACTGGCTCCTATCAGGTTCGGTGCAGGATTGAAAGGAAAACTTTTCACAGCCATGGAAACCGGAACTCCATTTGTGGGAACACCTATAGCTATGGAAGGTATCTATTCAACTACAACGTCAAGCTTAAATCAAACTCCAGCAGATTTTGCTCTACAAGCCATAGAGTTATATTCTCATGAAAACCTATGGAAGCAACAACAAGTGCTAGGTTTTCAAACACTTCGCAAAAGGTTTGGAATGCAATACTTAAAGGATAGATTTATCTCTAGAATTAATGATGTGATGAATAATCTAGAACAACATCGTTTGCAAAATTTTATGGGACAATTGCTACAACAACAAGCATTTAATAGCACTAAATATTTCAGTCAGTGGATCGAGGAGAAGAATAAGAGATAAATTAGTATTAATTATTGTGGTAATCTATCTACATCATCAAACAATCTACATAGTCAGTCAACATGTGAAATAACAAACCAATTCCTAAGATACGAATTGGTTTTTTAAAGAATAACATCACTACATAAACAATCATTGCATAGTAAGTATGTAATGGGTGATAATTGATACTACAACGGTTAACTTGAAAAATAGGAGAGGCGAGTAGATGATCTAAATCTACTAGCATAGTCAACAGAAATAATATATACGCAGTTTTCCAATCTTTATTAAAGAATAATAGGGCTATCCCTAATGGTGCTACAAAATGTAAAAAGTAATGTATAAATGTTTGCATTACTTAAAATAGTCTGCAATACCAGATAATATACTTTGTACTGCATAAGCAGCTAGTATTAATCCCATAACTTTACTAATTACGGTAATCCCATAACTACCTATTGCTTTTTGAATATTATTTGCAAGTAATAAAGTGACGCACGTTATACCTATTACTAAAAGTACCAATAGTGTAGTAAACGCTTGTTGCTCTATAGAATAGATATGATTATCAGTAAGAAGTACAACTGCTAGAATTGCACCTGGTGAGGCAATGGATGGAATCGCAACCGGAAAAATAGTAACATGTTTATAGTCAGAGATATGACTTTTTTCATCTTCAGGTTTTCCACCACCAAATATCATCGTAAGTGCAAATAAAAATAAAATAACACCACCAGATATTTGAAAAGCATCTAGCGTTATTTCCATTCCTTCTAGAATGATTTGACCTATTACTATAAAAAATAACAATATCAAAAATGCTACAAAAGACGCTCTTATGGCCACTTTGCGTTTATGAAGTTTGTCAAATTCTTTAGTAGCTTCTAGATATACAGGTACAGTACCTATAGGATCTATTACTGCAAATAAGAAAAATATAGCGGTTAAAATTTCTGCCATGTTACTTAATTCTTTTGGATTGAGTTGTAAAGGATAAACCTTGTTGACCTAGAATAGAAGTCATTACTGCTTCAAATATAGGTTCAGGAGAGTCGTGAGGCTTTTGCCATTCAAATATGAAATTAGAACCAGTACCACCAGATATGTCTTTTTCATCAATAATAATCTCAGTAGTTTCTAGTGGAGCTAAATAAATAGGGTAGTCAAAGTATGTTCTAACAGACTTACCGTGTGTATCATAATACTCTGCTTTTAATAAATAAATGGTATCTAAATCACTTGTATTTCTCAAGCTTACCATTCCGGTTAGATTTTGTGTACGGCTTTCTGATATACTATAAATCTGAGAGTAAATAGATAGATATGATTTCCCATACTCTAAAGAGTCTTTTTGTTCTATGGCTACACTTCTTTTCTTCCAGTTTTCTGGATTAATAGAACTCATTTCCACTTTCTCTTCACAGCTAAAAAGTAGAATCACTAATACAATGGAAAAATATCTCTTCATCATTTCATTTACTGATTGATACTAATATAACAATTTGTTTATCAGTGTTTTTTATAATCACGTTATGGTTAAACAAAGAACCCATTTTTTATTGAGAATTCTTTTAAATAAAAGCTAAGAAAATATGTTTTATAAAAAAAAGCCACTGTTGAAAAGTGGCTTTTTAATGTTATGATTATGAGAACTTTATTTATGTCCTACCATATCTTCTGGTTTAACCCAAGCATCAAATTCTTCAGAAGTTACATAGCCTAATGCAAGCGCAGCTTCTTTTAATGTAGAACCTTCTTCATGTGCTTTGTTGGCAATTTCCGCAGCTTTATAATATCCTATTTTCGTATTTAAAGCCGTTACAAGCATTAATGAATTGTCCAATAATGATTTAATCTTATCATGATTAGGTTCTATTCCTGCGGCACAATTCTCTTCAAAACTTCTACAAGAATCTCCTATTAACTGTGCGCTTTCTAGAACTGCTGCCGCCATTACTGGTTTAAAAACATTAAGTTCAAAATGACCTTGCATACCACCTACAGTTACAGTAGTATCGTTACCCATAACACGTGCACAAACCATTGTAATAGCTTCGGCTTGTGTAGGGTTTACTTTTCCTGGCATGATAGAACTACCAGGCTCATTTGCTGGAATAATTAATTCTCCTATTCCAGAACGTGGACCACTAGCCAGCATTCTTATGTCGTGTGCAATTTTATTAAGAGATACTGCTATTTGCTTTAATGCACCGTGTGTTTCTACTAGGGCATCATGTGCAGCAAGAGCTTCAAATTTATTACCAGCAGTGATAAAAGGTAAACCGGTAAACTGTGCGATGTACTCAGCAACCTTTACATCATATCCTGCAGGAGTATTTAAACCGGTACCTACAGCTGTTCCACCTAATGCAAGTTCACTTAAATGAGCTAGTGTATTTTTAAGAGCAATTATTCCATGATCTAGTTGCGATACATAACCAGAAAACTCTTGTCCTATAGTTAAAGGTGTAGCATCCATTAAATGAGTACGACCTATTTTAACGATATCTTTAAAAGCAACCGCTTTAGCATGCAGCGTATTGCGCAATTGTTCTACTCCAGGAATGGTGTTTTCTACAATCTTTTTATAACAAGCAATGTGCATTCCAGTAGGGAAGGTGTCATTTGAGGACTGAGACTTGTTTACATCATCATTAGGTTGTATTGTTTTCTCGCCTTCACCTATTGTTTTGCCAGCGATTTGGTGCGCACGGTTTGCAATGACCTCATTCACATTCATATTAGATTGTGTACCAGATCCCGTTTGCCATATTACAAGAGGAAATTGGTCATCATGCTTTCCAGCAAGAATTTCATCACAAACCTGTGCGATAAGATCCCTTTTTTCTTCAGCAAGAACACCTAGTTCGCTGTTGGTGTAGGCTGCTGCTTTTTTAAGATAAGCAAATCCATAAACGATTTCTAGCGGCATGCTACCAGCGGCACCTATTTTAAAGTTGTCTCTAGAACGCTGTGTTTGCGCGCCCCATAATTTATCTGCAGGAACCTCAACAGGTCCCATTGTATCTTTTTCTATACGATATGCCATGATTTCATATTTTTCACAAATATAATAGGTGTAATTCTTATAATGAATCAATTTTAGAAGGCTTTAGGCTTGTTTTTTTTAACGCTTTCGCGAAAGCGTAATGCCATCAACACCTTACTAACAATAACCTGTTAATAAATCATAGAAATCGTTTCATTTTTTTACGGAAAGCTTTTATCTTTGCAGCAAATACAATTACGATGTTTGAATTTGATCAATACTTAGGATTTTTAGCATTTTTAGGAATATTAACCATAGGATTCTGGTTAATGATTTTCTTAACAGCATTTGTAATTCCGTACTGGATTACAGGCTCACTAATGGAAAAAATGAAAATGAAAAGAGAAGCTAAGAAAAATGCGCAGGAAACAGGTAACGCATAATTACCTGATTATCATATAGTAAAAACCGTCTAGAGTATATCTGGACGGTTTTTTTGTGGATTAAATAGAATAAAAAAAGGTGCTATTGTTATAGCACCTTTTTAATTTAGTTGTAATACTATTTATTATTTGTCTTCAGGTAAAAGTACCGCTAGTAGATAATTTTCATCTATATACTTTTTAGCAGCGGCTTGAACATCTGCCTTTGTTAACTTAGCAACTGATGCTTCAAACTCAAGTATTTTATTTGGATCTTTTTGCTCATAGTCAGCGCTGTATAAAGAGTTTAACCAGAATCTATTACTTTCAAGATTTTCTTTATACTCTAATAAATAGGCTTCTTTCACTTTATTCATATCCTTATCTGTAGGGCCATCATTCTTAATCATCTCTAGTTCATTAAGAGCCGCAGCAACTAGTTTATCTACGTTATCTGGTCCACAAGGAAAAGAAATGCTGAAGTTATAACGTGGATATGTAATCTTACTTAAAGAACCTCTAGCGCCACCACCGTAGATACCACCTTCTTGCTCACGTAGCGTCTCGATGATTTTAATTGTAGCAATTTCTCCTAGAGCATCTAAAGCCATGTTTTCTTTAGCGCTATAAGAATTTGCTTCACCAGTCCACACAATTTGCACAGTACTTTTTTCCTCAAGTCCTTTCTTTACAATCTTCTTACGTGGTTTAGAAGTATCTTCTCTCCATTCGTTCATCTTATACATTTCTTTTTTACCAGAACTTGGAAGACTAGCAATATAGGTTTTTGCAAATTCTTGAATTTGTGCATCATCTATATTACCAACTAGGTAGAAATTAAAATCTCCAGCATCTGAAAAACGTTCTTTAAAAAGTTCATATGCCTTATCATAATCTGCAGCATCCATCATCTCTGGAGTAGGGAAGCCTGTATATCTAGGACTAGACTCGAATCTATATTTATTTACCTCATTACTGAAGTAGCTTTCAGGTCTTGATAAATAACTACCCAAAAAGGATTTTTGTTTATCAATGTATGATTGATAAGCTTCATCATCTTTATTAATATCTGTAAAATAAAGGTGAATCAACTGAAACATTGTTTCAAGATCGTCTGGTGTTGAGCTACCATTAAAATTCTCGCTTATCGATCCTACTCGTGGGCTTACTCTGACTAATTTCCCAGACATATATTTACCCATATCTGTTTGATTCATTCCAGCAACTCCACCTTGAGTAACACCGCCCATTGCTTGACTCACCGCTTTATATTCTGCATCAGAGAACAAACTAGTCCCACCATAAGAATAAGCAGTCATTAGAATCTCGTCGTTCTTAAAGTCTGTTTTTTTAGTTGTTATTGTTGCTCCATTACTTAATGTATAAGTTGTTGTACCTAGCTTATCATTTTTTGTGGTTTTGGCAATAGCACCTGCTGTAGGTAATTTTTCAATTAAATTTTCACGTACCTCAGTATCTTGATAATTATCGATCTTACTATTTGCTACATCATTCAGAATTTTTAAGATATCAGCTTCTGTTGGCTTGTTTTCTGTTTCTGGTCCCGTAAAAACAATACTACGATTGTCATCATGAATATAGTCTGCCATTTTTGCATTAATCTCTTCTATAGTAATAGTAGGCATTAATTTCATAGCCATTTCATAACTATACTCAACGCTTGGTACCATATCACCGACTAAGAAATGATTTACATAAGCTCCTACAATACGACCACTTTCTCTTTTGTCTCTATCCTTATAGAATGTTTCATAAAATGACTTATAACTAGTTTTAGCTCTCTCAAATTCACTAGCCTGAAAACCATATAACTTTACTCTTTGATTTTCTTCTAATAAAGTCTTCAAAGCGGTTAATTGACCATCTGGTGATGTTCCTGCAAAAGAAGAATAGGAATTCTTACCTCGTATACCAGTGCCACCATAACTAGAAGATCCAAATATAAATGGCGGATTAGGCTTTGTGGTCAGTTCTTGCAAACGGTTATTCATCATTTGAGAGAATAATCCATTTACTAAATCATCTCTTAAATCTGAAACCGTTGTGGTAGGTTCAGCCTTCTTTGAATCCTTATATTGAATTCTTACCTGAGCAAAACTTGCCTCAGGATCTTGTGCTATTGCGATAAGAGTTTCTTCATGATTAGGTAACCCAAATTCTTCTCGTTTTCTTGGGTTTTCAGCTGCTGGAATATCCCCAAAATGTTCTTTAATTTTAGCTTCAAGTGTTGCAACGTCTAAATCACCAACAGCAATAACAGCCATTAAGTCTGGTCTGTACCAGTCTTTTTGGAACCGTCTGATTGCGTCAGGATCAAAATTTGCTATGATTTCATCTTTTCCTATAGGAAGACGCTCTGCATATTTAGAATTCGCAAAGATGACTGGAAAAGTAACTTTATTCATTCTATCATTGGCACCTTTACCAGTTCTAGATTCTTCTAAAATTACTCCACGTTCGTCATTAATAGCGTCAGTTTCTAACAACGCTCCACCTGCCCAATCAGAAAGAATTGTAAAGCCATTGTCTAATTTTTCTGGATCATCACTAGGTATAGGAAGAATGTATACAGTCTCATCAAAACTGGTGTATGCATTTAAATCTGCACCAAATTTGACACCTATTCCTTGAAGATAATCTACTAGCTCATTCTTCTGGAAGTTAGTCGTTCCATTAAAATTCATATGTTCCATCATATGAGCAAGACCTTGCTGGTCGTCATCTTCAAGAATAGAACCTGCGTTGATCGCAAGTCGTAGTTCTACTTTATCTTCTGGTTTACCATTATTTTGGATATAGTATGTAAGACCATTTGAAAGTACTCCTGTTTTTACGGTAGGGTCTAACGGTATTTTTGCATTTAAGTCAATACCAACTGCAGTCAATGCAGCTTCAGCTGCACTAGTCGTGGTACTGGTAGCAGTACTTGTTGTGGTTGTAGTAGTGGTTTTATTTGCTGTAGTTGATTTATGACCACCGCATGCCACAACTAATAAAGCTGCTATTCCTAACAGACTTAGATAGTGTTTTTTCATAATGATTGATTTAGTTACTCAATAGTTTGGTTAATAATCTGAATAGTTAAGTTTCAGGTTATGAATTTACACAACGAATATTTTGTAGGAATAGTATTTAATGAATAATTCACATAAAAAAGCGCTCTTATGTTAAAATAAGAGCGCTTTTTTATTATAAGTAGGGTTTTATGGTTTAACCACCGACGCGTTTGACCTTAAAACCTTTCTCTTTTAAGAAATCCATAATACGATCTCGATAATCACCTTGAATGATGATTTCGTCATTTTTAAAACTACCACCTACACCTAGCATGGTTTTAATCTCTTTAGCTAGAATTTTAAAATCCGAAGTAGCACCCGTATAACCAGCTATAATCGTGTTTACTTTTCCTTTACGTTTTTCAAACTTACATTGTAAAGGATCCTCTTGTAACCACACATTACTTTTTTCAGGTTGTACTTCTTCCTTAAATTGATGTTCAGGGAATAAATTTTTTAATTGATCGCTTAAGTCCAAAATTTTATTTTTTATCTGATAATTTAAACAGTTTACTTCTTTATTAATCCTATTTCAACTAATCGTTGATGTAAGAAATCTCCAGCAGTAATATCATCATGTTGTTTTGGATTATTCTCATCAACACATTCTTCTAGACAATCCAATTTCATATCACTACGAGGATGTAAAAAGAACGGAATAGAGTAGCGGCTAGTGTGCCATAATTCACGTGGCGGATTTACGACTCTATGAATTGTTGATTTCAATTTATTGTTAGTATGACGTTGCAACATATCACCTACATTAATAACGAGTTCATCTTCTTGCGCGATAGCGTCTAGCCATTCGCCTTGACGATTCTGAACTTGTAAACCTGGGGCGCTTGCACCCATTAGTAACGTAATTAAGTTAATATCACCATGAGCACCAGCGCGCACAGCGTTATCCGGTTCACTAGTGATAGGTGGATAATGTATAGGTCTCAAAATAGAATTACCATTACTAGCCCAATGATCAAAGTAGTGCTCATCAATACCAATATGTAAAGCAAGAGCTCTTAAAACGTAAATCCCTGTTTTTTCTAACATTCGATACGCTTCCATACCTGTTTTATTAAAATCAGGTAATTCCTTAACGATTACATTTTCAGGATAGTCTTCTTCAATATTAGCATCCGGCGCAACCTCTTGGCCAAAATGCCAAAACTCCTTTAAATCACCTTCTTTTTTGCCTTTTGCATGTTCTTTACCAAAAGATACGTAACCACGTTGTCCGCCTATTTCTGGACGTTCATATCCTTTTTTGGTTTCTACGGGAAGTTTAAAAAAATTCTCAACTTCATTATATAGATTCTCAACTAATTGATCAGATAAAAAGTGATTCTTGAGAGCTACAAAACCTATATCTTCATAAGCTTTACCTATTTCATTTATAAATTTTTGTTTTCTACTAGGGTCATCGCTCAGGAAGTCTGCTAGATCAACGCTTGGAATATTATTCATGATAAAAAATTGTGTTGATAACAAAGTTAGTAAATGCCTCACACATTTTAATAGCTTTTCTAGGTATAATCGTTGATTATACTACATTTGGGATACAGCAAAACGTCATGATAGAAACTAGTCCTCTTAAACTTACAGAATTATATAAGAATAATCTTGATACAGATACATTAATAAATTTGTACAAGAGAATGTTGTTACCTCGATTAATTGAGGAAAAGATGCTTATTCTATTGCGTCAGGGAAGAATTTCAAAATGGTTTTCGGGAATAGGACAAGAAGCTATCGCGATAGGTGTAACCATGGCTATGCAAAAGAGCGAGTACATTTTACCCATGCATCGCAATCTAGGAGTTTTTACAACTCGTGATATTCCATTATGGAAGTTGTTTGCACAATGGCAAGGTAAAGAAGATGGTTTTACTAAAGGAAGAGATCGCAGTTTTCACTTTGGTACCCAAGATTATAATATTGTCGGTATGATTTCTCATCTGGGACCACAATTAGGTGTCGCAGATGGGATTGCACTTGCTCAAAAATTAAAAAATACTGGGCTTGCAACGGCTGTATTTACGGGTGAAGGTGGTACCAGTGAGGGCGATTTTCACGAAGCTCTTAACGTTGCTAGTGTATGGAGTTTGCCTGTTTTATTTTGTATTGAAAACAATGGTTATGGATTAAGCACGCCCACAAGTGAACAATACAATTGCGAGAATCTTGCAGACCGTGCAATAGGTTATGGTATGGAATCACATATTATTGATGGTAATAATATTGTTGAAGTTTATACAAAAATATCATCAATCTTAAATGATATTAGAGAAAATCCAAAACCAGTGCTTGTGGAGTTCAAAACCTTTAGACGTCGAGGACACGAAGAGGCAAGTGGAACCAAGTATGTTCCTGATGAACTGTTGCAATACTGGGAACAGCGCGATCCATTAACTCGTTTTGAGCAGTATCTTATAGATGAAAACACTATTACAAGCGATCAGATTGAAGATTGGAGAAATGAGATTAAAAATGATATTAATGCAGGTTTAGAAACCGCTTTCGCGAAAGCGTTACCTCAATCCACACCACAACAAGAACTAGCAGACGTCTTTGCGCCACATGAATATGTTCCAGTTGAGCCTAGTGGTGAAAACACCAACATAAGATTAGTAGACGCTATTAAAGATGGACTTGAAGAATCTATGAATCGTTATGATAATTTAGTAATTATGGGACAAGATATCGCCGAATATGGTGGTGTTTTTAAAATTACTGACGGTTTTGTAGAAAAATTTGGTCGTGAACGAGTTCGTAATACACCAATTTGTGAGAGTGCTATTGTAGAAGCTGCGATGGGATTAAGTATCGCTGGTATGAAAACCGTTGTTGAAATGCAGTTTGCTGATTTTGTAAGTAGTGGCTTTAATCCAATAGTTAATTATCTAGCAAAATCATATTATAGATGGAATCAAAAAGCCGATATTGTAGTAAGAATGCCCTGCGGTGCTGGTGTAGGAGCAGGACCGTTTCACTCACAAACTAATGAAGCTTGGTTTTATACCATTCCTGGTCTTAAGATAGTTTATCCTGCTTTTCCTGCCGATGCAAAAGGACTCCTAACAGCTTCGATAGAAAATCCTAATCCAGTATTATTCTTTGAGCATAAGGCTTTATATCGTAGTGTTTATGGAGATGTTCCTCATGGATATTATAATCTACCCTTAGGGAAAGCAGCTACAATTAATCATGGAAATGACCTATCTATAATTACTTATGGTGCTGGTGTTCACTGGGCAAAGCAATTAATCGATGAAATGCATTTTGATATCGATCTTATAGATTTAAGAACATTAGCACCTCTCGATACAGAGTCTATTAAAGCATCTGTACGTAAAACAGGTAAGGTGATTATCTTAACCGAAGATAATCTTACCGGTAGTGTAGCAGCTGATATTGCAGGTTTTATAGGTGAAGAATGTTTTGAGTATTTAGACGCTCCCATAAGAAGAGTGGGAAGCTTAGATACGCCTATACCTTTTGAAAAAGGATTGGAAAATAACTACTTACCAACAAGTAGACTTAAAATTTGTGTAAAAGAATTGTTAGATTATTAAGCTTTTATTTCTAGGAATTAATAAATTTGTTTCCCCTGAATAACTATATAAAAGCAAAAATGAAATTATTAGGTATTCTTAATGAGTTACACAACTTCCGTTATGCGTTGTGGATTCTTACTGTTTTATTCACCTTCTTGGTAACTTTTGGTCCTAACGATGGTTCATTAGGTATTACAGGCAAAATATTACTATGTCTTTTTGCATCACTTCTAGGATTGTATTTATTATTAAAATACAACTATAAGCGCAACAAGAGAAAAGAAATAGAAAAGTCTAATTCCAATTAATTATATTTAATTCTTAAATGATATGGAAGTTCTTACCTTTAACAGGTGAAGAAGAACTATGATGTCATTATTGCTGGTGGTGGTCTTGCCGGACTAACGACCGCTATACACCTATCTCAACATTTTAAAGTACTGGTTATTGATCCAGATACGTATCCACGTCACAAGATGTGTGGAGAGTATTTAAGTATGGAGGTTGATTCATACTTAAAATCGTTAGGTATTCATATTAATGATCTTTCTCAAGTTACTATTAATAATTTTAGATTTACACGTGGATCGCAATCTATTAAAACGGCCACGTTACCTTTAGGAGGCATAGGTGTATCTAGATATTCTTTAGATTTAGAATTATATAATAAAGCTAAAGAAAAGACGGATTTTCTTCTCGATCGTGTTTCAGATATAACTTTAAATCACAATCATTATGAGGTAATTACTACTGATCAAACATTAACATCTAGACAAGTCATCATCGCTACAGGTAAAAGATCATTACTTGACAAAAAGTTAGCAAGACCTTTTATTCAGAAAAAATCTCCATGGCTCGCCGTTAAAATGCATTATAAGTTTAAAATGCCTAATGATATAGTGGAATTACATGCTTTTAAAGGTGGATATGCAGGGTTGTCTAAGATAGAAAACGGTAATGTGAATTTAAGCTATTTAGTAAATTATGAATCTTTTAAAGAGTATAAAGATATTAATGCCTTTAACAAAGAGGTGTTAACACAAAATATAGCTTTGAAAGAATTCTTTAAAGTGGCTGTTCCAATATGGGAAAAGCCGATCACTATCTCTCAGGTTTCATTTGAACAAAAACAACCTGTAGAAGGTAAATTATTGATGATAGGTGATACCGCAGGATTAATTCATCCTTTATGCGGTAATGGTATGGCAATGGCTATTCACAGTGCGCAGATTGCGTCTAAGTATGTGACTCAGTATTTACAAGATGAAATAACCAGAGATCAAATGTTAATTAACTACTCTAAAAGCTGGAGAAAAACATTTTCATCTAGATTGCTTTATGGAAGGTGGCTGCAAAAGGTTTTATTACATAAAAAACTAACAACATTATCTTATTGGTTCTTAGAGTGTTTACCGTTTCTACTTCCTATAATCATTAAAAAAACACACGGTAAAGAGATACAACCATGATTTACGTAGACCATAAAAGAAACTCTGATCCAGAGTGGATGGATGATCCTAATCTTGATGAGCAAACTTTACAAAATGCTGTTGATGATATTAATAGAGTTAATAAATGGCTAGGTGGCTTTAAATTTACATTAAAAGCTGTTCAAAAAGAACTTAAAAAAATAAATAAGAGTACCATAACGATTGTTGACGCTGGTTGCGGTGATGGTGAGATGTTACGTTATCTTTCCACTAATATTAACGATTCTAGAGTTCAGTTCTTGGGATTAGATTTTAGTGCAAATTCAATCAAGAAAGGATATTTAAAGAGTGAAGGTTTTAAGGATATTCGCTTTCGCAAAAGCGATATTTTACAAATCGATTCGACAGAAATTGAATGTGATATACTTATAAGTACTTTAACCATGCATCATTTTGATGATATAGAAATCATTGATTTTTTAAAGAAATTTAAGGAAATAACGACTTACTCTATAATTATTAATGATTTACATAGAAGCAGAACGGCTTTTATACTATTTCAACTAGTATGTCTTATTTTTATAAGAAATGAAATTTCAAAACACGATGGCTTAATTTCTATCGCAAGTGGTTTCAAGCGTGCAGATCTTAAACGATATGCAAAATTGGTACCTTTTAAAAATGACTTAATACAATGGAAGTGGTCATTCCGATTTATATGGTTAATACCTATCTATGAGCGTAAAAATTAAAGCGGTTGCAACGCAACTACCTAAGTATTATAAAGAAACTAAAGAGATTTTACCTTTTGTTGAAACCTGGCTTGCAGATCAAGATGATAGATTGAGACGTAAAACGATTAAGATATTTGAGGGTGCTGGAGTTGATAAAAGGTACTCTATAATGGATCCTATTGAGGTTTTTACAAAAACATCATTTGAGGATCGTAACGCCATCTATAAAAGAGAAGTAGTACCACTAGCCGAGAAGGCTGTTCAAAAAGCATTAGATAAAGCCTGCTGGCAAGCAACTGATTTAGATTATATCATATCGGTAAGTTGTACGGGTATAATGATTCCTTCTATCGATGCATATTTAATTAATAGCATGGGAATGAGGCCTGATATTTATCGACTACCGGTTACTGAAATGGGCTGTGTTGCTGGCGTATCTGGTTTAATTTATGCACAACAATTTTTAACAGCAAATCCTGGCAAAAAAGCTGCTGTTGTAGCGATAGAAGCACCAACAGCTACATTTCAATTAGAGGATTATTCTATGGCAAATATGGTAAGTGCAGCCATATTTGGTGATGGATGCGCATGTGTACTTTTATCATCACATGATGATGATAATGGACCTGTAATGAAAGCACACGAGATGTATCACTTCCCTCATGCAACGCATATGATGGGTTTTGACTTAGTAAATAGTGGATTACAAATGGTGCTCGATAAAGCTGTACCAGAGACGATAGCCAGTCATTTTCCTGCGATAATTCATCCGTTTCTTGAAAAACAAGGATTGTCTATTGAAGATATTGATCATTTAATATTTCATCCTGGAGGAAAAAAGATTGTACAAACCGTAGAGGAGTTATTTGCAGGACTAGGTAAAGATATTAATGATACTAAAGAGGTTTTGAGACTTTATGGTAATATGAGTAGTGCGACCGTTCTATTTGTATTAGAACGATTTATGACTCAAAATCTACAAACTGGTGAGCGAGGATTGATGCTTAGTTTTGGTCCAGGTTTCACAGCACAACGCATTTTATTAGAATGGTAAAAGAATTTGAAGGTCAGTATGGAATAATTCTAGGCGGTAGTAGCGGTCTAGGGTATGCAAGCGCTCTAAAACTAGCACAGCATGGCATGAATCTTATCATTTTATATAGAGCCTCTCGATTACAAACTTCAAAAATTGAAGCAGATTTTCAAAAGATAAAAAGTTTTGGGAATCAATTATTAACTCTTAATATGGATGCCGCTCGCGAGGATAAAATTATCGAAGCGCTATCTCAAATCAAACCATTTTTAAACGAGAACAAACTAAGTGTTTTACTTCATAGTATTTCTAAAGGCAATTTAAAGCCTATGACTGGTGAGAATAGATTGTCTAGTGGTGATTTTCAACAAACGGTGCAATCCATGGGAATAAGTATCTACAGTTGGGTTTCTAATTTACATTCACAATCTATGTTTGCAACTCCTGCTAGAGTAATTAGTTTCACTAGTGAAGGCAGTTTAAAGCCCATGGAAGGCTATGCTGCGGTAAGTGCCGCAAAGGCAACTCTTGAGGCGATTAATAGAAGTATGGCTATAGAATTTGCTACATCACAAATCACCTGTAATTGTATACAGGCTGGTGTTACAGATACAGATAGTCTTAAACGCATACCTATGTATGAAGCTCTTAAAAAGATGAGTCTAAAGCGTAATCCTAATCACAGGCTTACACAGCCAGAAGATGTCGCAAACGTCGTTTATTTATTAGCTCTTAAAGAATCCCAATGGATTACAGGAAATGTAATTAAAGTTGATGGCGGCGAGTCTTTACAGTAGTTTGATTTTAAGTATATTATATTGAATCACATTAACTAATACTTTACATATTGATTTTAGATCCCTTTGAAAAAATAGTAGCAAATTTACCCTATGGTGACGGATTTAAATTTGTGGACCACATCTTAGAAATGGATGATAACCATGTGATAGGTGTTTACCGCTTTCGCGAAAGCGAATATTTCTACAAGCATCATTTTTTACAAAATCCAGTAACTCCAGGAGTTATTCTTATTGAATGCATGGCACAAATCGGACTAGCTTGTCTAGGTACTTATTTAAATAAAAATAACACACAATCTTTAGATTTTGTTTTTAATGAAAGTCATGTAGTGTTTAATTCAATCGTTAAGCCAGGAACCGCAGTTATAGTTAGTGCTAGAAAGGAATATTTCAGATTTGGAAAATTAAAATGTCTAGTAAAGATGATGGATGAAAACGAGAAGAAAATTGCAGAAGGTTGGGTGAGTGGTATGATTATAAAGTCTGATGAAACTGTAAAATGATGAGTAAGCAAATCCTTAAACGAGTTGTAATAACCGGTATGGGCGTGGTAGCTCCTAATGCTATTAATGTTTCCGATTTTTACAAAGCATTGAAAATTGGCAAAAGTGGCTTAACATATGACCAGCAGTTAGCAGATTTAAGTTTTGGATGTCGGGTATCTGGTACACCGCATTTAACTGTAGAACATATTGCAAAATATTTTACACCGTTACAGCTTAGAGGTTTAAAGGCAAGCGGATTAGTATATGGTGTTATCGCAGGAAAAGACGCTTTTAAGGACGCTGGATTAACCGTAGCTGATAAAGGTTGTGCATTGTCTGATTTTGGAATCATAATGGGAACTGGCCAAAGTGGTGGTGAAAAATTCAGAGAAGCAATTCACCTGATAGATGATGGTCGTGTGCGCAGGTTAGGAAGTACCAGTGTTATCCAAACCATGACTAGTGGTGTAAGTGCATGGTTGTCAGGTGAACTAGGAGCTGGGAATATGGTCACAAGCAATTCTAGCGCTTGTTGTACGGGTACAGAGGCTTTTATAATGGGATATGAACGCATAGCTTATGGAAAAGCTACCCAAATGCTTGTAGGCTCTACAAGTGATTCTGGTCCATATATTTGGGGTGGTTTTGATGCTATGCGCATATTGCCTACAGGTTATAATAATCATCCAGAACAAGCTAGTCGACCATTTTCTGATGATGCAGCAGGTTTTGTGCCTGGTAGTGGCGCTGGAGCAATGGTTCTTGAAGAATTGGACAGTGCTTTAAAACGTGGAGCGACTATATATGGAGAGGTCTTAGGTGGTTCACTAAATTCTGGTGGCCATCGCGGTAATGGTAGTATGACTGCTCCTAATGGTGATGCTGTGCAACAAGGTATTCAGCAAGCAGTCGAGCAATCAGGTGTTTCTAATAAGGATATAGACGCCATCAACGGTCATATAACAGCAACTGGTAAAGATGGTTATGAAGTAAGTAACTGGGTTGAAGGATTGCAATTGACTAATCAATTCCCTTATTTAAATAGCTTTAAATCAACAGTAGGGCATTGTCTTGCTGCAGCTGGTAGTATTGAATTAGTAGGTGCTATATTACAATTAAGGCATCAGGAGATATTTCCTAATCAAAATATAACAAAATTACACTCTGATATTAATGCTATTTATCCAGCTGAGAAAATACCGACTAAAGTGGTTCAAACAGATATAGACATTTTAATTAAAGCAAGTTTTGGTTTTGGTGATGTGAACGCCGCTGTAGTATTGAAACGATGGAAAGATGAATCAAATAATCACTAAGGTCTAGAATATAATTATAAATGAAAAAAGAAGAAATAGAAAATCAATTACATGATATCGTTAAAGTATACTTACCACAAGATGTAAATGCTGATGACATTCAGGCTGATAGCCATCTAATGCAACATCTAGGAATAAATAGTGCTCACCTAGTAGATATTGCTTTAGATGTTGAAGATGCTTTTGATATCACCTTAGATGAAAGCGATATGGAAGCAATGCAGACCGTATCAGATTCTGTCCAGATTGTTCAAAGAAAACTAAAACCTTAAACTTTTAAACTATTAGATTGTATTTTCATAAATATCTATTAATATTATAATAATACTATTTAAAAGGTAGTGATATCTAAATCCTATGGTTTTATCTTGTAAATAAAAAGATGAATAAAGAAAATACAGCTCTTAAAGAAACACCCAATGACCATCCAATAATTGACAATATTAAAAATAGATGGAGTCCAAGGGTGTTTGCAGATATGCCAGTTTCTCAAACAGATTTACAATCAATGTTTGAAGCTGGAAGATGGGCTGCTAGCAGCAATAACTTTCAGCCATGGAATATCGTGTGGGGAATTAAAGGAAGTGAAACATATGATCGTATTATGAATCATCTTTTGGAATTTAACCAGTCGTGGGCAACTAATGCGCCAGTACTAATGCTAGGAGTAATAAATACTAAAACTCCTGATGGTAAAGAAAATTATCACGCCTTACATGATCTAGGTCAATTTACAGCAAATATGGCTATTCAAGCACACAGTATGGGAATAGCTATACACCAAATGGCCGGTGTGGATTTTGAGTCTGCAAAAGAAGATTTTGGATTTCCTGAAGAATATCATGTTGCTACAGCAATAACCGCTGGTTATTATGGGGGAAATGATGATGATTTAAATAAAGACTTACAAAAAGAAGAAAGCGCTCCTAGAAAACGTAAAAAACAAGATGAATTTCTCTTTAACGGTGATTTTATAGAAAGAGAATCTTTATAAAATGATTACAAACTTAAAAAGGCTCCTAATTCAATTAGGAGCCTTTTTTTATGCAGATAAAAATCGATCTGTTTGATCAAAATAGCTTTTAACATCCTCAATAATGATACTTGCAGATTTTTTAAATCGTCCTTTAATAGCTTTAAAGGATATTAAACGATTATTATATCTCAAGTATATGGAGGCAGATTCTTTTGTTCGTCCATTATGATCTATAACAAGTTGAAAATCAACCTGAACATGCTCTATGGCATTGGATTCAAATAACGGCAATAATTCTTGTTGAAATAAATTTTCAAGTCGTTGTTTTTGTTGTGTATGTTTATAAGTGTACGTAATCATCGAGCATATTTTATAGATATACGCTAGAATGTCACCATATGGTTTTGAAAAAAATGTTAAAAATAGAGAGCTTAATAATCCGTATTTATTTTAATCAATCGTTATTAGCTTTCATGAGGTAGAAATTTTGAGGTAAGTGCGCCTACCAGTAAAGCAGTAAAGATAAAAGTTAAGGATACCCATTCAGGGAAATGAATGTAGTGTACTAATATCATTTTAAGACCTACAAAAGTTAGAATAGCTATAAGACTATAATGGATGTATTGAAATTTATCTAATAGATTAGATAAGAAGAAGTACATACTACGTAATCCGATTATAGCCATAATGTTACTAGAGAAGACCAAAAATGGATCAGAGGTAATGGCTAGGATTGCAGGAATAGAATCTAAAGCAAATAGTACATCTGTTAATTCAATTACGATTAAGGCTAAAAAAAGAGGAGTCGCTATTAATTTTCCCATTTTTCTAATAAATAAGTCTTGTCCTTCAATACGATCAGTAACAGGAAACCAGCGACGTGCAAGTTTATAGATTATAGATTCCTTTGGATTGAAATCATCATCTTTACTAACTAGCATTTTAAAGGCTGTATATAATAGAAAAGCACCAAAAATGTAAGTCATCCAGTCTATTTCCCTTATCAACGCTACACCAAAAAAGATCATAGCAGCTCTAAAAATTAAAGCTCCAACGATACCCCAAAATAAAACACGATGTTGATACCGTTGTTCGATCGCAAATGACTTAAATATTATAGCTATCACAAAGATGTTATCAATACTTAATGATAGTTCAATTAGATAACCTGTAATATATTTTATAGAAGCCTTATTAGCAGATAAATCTTCAGGATTTGCTATGTAAGATCCGTTATAGATCAAATAAATAACACCTGTAAACGCTAGTGCTATAGAAACCCATAGTATAGTATATTTCGTTGCTTCTTTTGTTGATATTACATGTGCATTCCTATTGAAGACTAACAGGTCTAATGCTAGCAGAATGGTCACAAATATTATAAAGGATATCCAAATTGTCATAATATCAAAGTTAATACAGTTACATGTAAAAAGGCTTTGATTTATGCAAATCAAAGCCTTTTTTAAAATTATGAATATTAATTAATAATCGTTTTCTTTTCCTATTTCTGTTTTATCAATTCCTATGCTGTCAGGATCATGAAACCTAGTTACTTCGCTGTAATTCTTAATGATTTTAGCGGTATCATCTTTCACCATAATAGGGAAGATGAGCATCTGGGGATCGTTTTGTAAAATTTTTATAGTATCGTCTGCACTAAGTTCTTTTTCCTTTCCATATCGATTCTCAAAGGCAGAATGATTTGTATCAATCAGTCCATGTACGGTTATAGAAAGTTTTTCAGCTACTTCTGCCCATACGGTACCTGTTACTTTTGTTTTGCTAATGTCCACGGTATGACAATCCTTTTCTGCACTTTTAGTATAAGCATAGATTTCTTTGTGATTCTTTATCTCAGAATTATAAAAAAGTATTAATAAGTTTTCTTTAGTATTGAGTACTGACATCTGATTAGGCATGGTCTATAAGTTCTGATTTACGTTTCTCGCACTGCGTTTTTAATTGATTCACTACTTTAGAAACAGCATCGTTAAAATTAGATTGTGATTCTTCTGCAAATAATCTAGGACCTGGTGCGCTTAGCCTTATTTCTGCAATCATTCCAGATTCTTTACTTTCCGTATTTTCTACTCTGTAAAAAACATCTGCTCTGGTTACCCAGCTATATCGATCTGCAATAACTTGCAATTTTTCTTTAGTAAAATTTTCTAGCTCTGTACTTCCAGAGACATGCTGATAATTGAATTGGATTTGCATATTATTTTTTTATTGAAGTTACATTCAATATCTGATTATTACATGTGCTTTCATAAAGCTTTAACGTGTTATTAGTAAGAAATTATGAGATTTATAGACGTATTCATAAATTTATACCAATTCTATTAAAGATGTACTGTTTTGTTATTCTGTTTTCTATAATTAATCTATGAACATGTTGGGCAATCATATAAAATTCTACCGTATATTTTCAGTATGATAAATAGGATTACTCTAACCTTACTGGCTTTATTGAGTTACGCTTTCGCGAAAGCGCAATTACAATTCTGTGATGGAATATTAGGTCCAGCCATATTTACAGAAGATTTTGGGTCAGGCACAAATAATGGTCCATCACTTTCTAATGCAGTAACTTCATATCAATATGTAAATGCAGCACCGCAAGATGGTGAATACACTATTTCTAGTGACTCTGGTCAATTGGGTAGTTGGTTTTCTTTTCCTGATCATACAGGTAATAATAATGGTAAAATGCTTATTGTTAATGCTGGTTTTAATGCTGGTCAGTTTTATAGAACGCCTATAAATGGATTGTGTGAAAACACACCTTATGAATTTAGTGCATGGATTATGAATGTACTCGATGGCGTACAAAATGTGTGTGGTTCTACAGAAATACCGATACAAGTGCGTTTTGAAATATGGGATGCTACAGACACAATTTTATTATCAAATGGTACCATGAGTCCTAAATTTGCAGATCAACGTCCTACATGGATTAAATATGGTTTAACATTTACCACAAGCACTGGACAGAATGGTGTTGTTCTTAAAATGATTAATGTAGGTGCTGGCGGCTGTGGTAATGATCTCGCCATTGATGATATAAGTTTTAATGTATGCGGTGATGATGTTCTAGTAACAACGATTGTTGGCGAAACTGTAGTAACAAAATGTGAAAATGATCCTGCACAAAGTATACAACTTAATGCAACTGTTCAAAACGGCGCTCCATCTTTAACAGCATATCAATGGCAACAAAGTGCTGATGGAAGTAACTTTACAGATATAGTAGGTGAGAACAGCTTTACGTTGACCACACCACCATTAAATTCTACAACTTATTATAGAGTTAAAATAGCAGGCGCACCTGCAAACCTTACTAATTCTAGTTGTTATTCTTTTTCACAAATTTTTGAATTTAGAAATGTCGTAGTTCCACTAGCAGTTCCTAGACAAAGTCCATATATATCTTGTGATGGCGAACTGGTCGATTTAATAGTAGATGTTTCTCCTGGTACAACGGCATACTGGTATGAGAACGCAACTGGTGGTAATTCTATACATGATGATTCTATAGACTACACCACGCAAATCGATGGCACTTACTGGGTTGAAACAGAAGATATTGTTTCCGGTTGTATCAGTAATTCTAGAGTACCTGTTAATTTTATAAATCGATCTTCACCCATTGTAAATAGCGAAGACTTTTTACTATGTCCTGAAGAAATAGCTTTACTAAACACTCAATTTCCAAATGGTTTTTATAGATGGAGTAGTGGGGAAACTACAGATCGTATTAGTGTAGATGTTGCTGGCATTTATACGTGTGAGGTAACTAACCTAGAAGGATGCACTAGCACCGCCATATTTCAAGTAGAATATATTGAAACACCTATAATAACTGGTGTTGAAGTTAATAATGATGAGCTAAATATTATCACAGAAAACACGGGTGATTTTCAATATAGTATCAATGGTTTAGATTATTATAATAGTCCTGTTTTTAATATTAATGATTTATTACAGGTCATAGTAAGAGTAAAAGATCGAACTGGTTGTGAGGTCACTTTCTTTACTTATAATCGCATAAGAATCCCTCGATTTTTCACACCTAATAATGATGGTTATCATGATACATGGGATATTTATAATATCGATGCTTTTCCAGGTGCACGACTAGAGATTTTTGATCGACATGGAAAACTACTTAAGCAAATTAACAATCTTGTAGTAGGTTGGGATGGGATGTATGATAATCAACCGTTACCTAGCAGTGATTACTGGTATAAACTACATTATAACAATCAGGTGCTAACGGGACATGTTACTTTAAAGAGATAATGGGTTAGTGGTTGGTAGGTATTCCGCTTTCGCGAAAGCGGAATAATCTAAATTTTATGATATAAAAAAACCCAATAAGCAAAGGCCTATTGGGATTTTTATCAGTAATCATAAAGATGATTACTGAACAATTTTAAACTCACATCGTCTATTGATCTCATATTCTTTATCAGTACAAATACCTTCTTGGATGCAATTATTAAGTGGTTGCATTTCTCCATAACCTATACTTCTAAGTCTACGTCTTTCTACACCTTTGCTTACCAAGTACTCAAGCGTTGACGCAGCACGTTTCTTAGATAATTCAAGATTGTATGCACTAGGTCCACGTACATCGGTGTGCGCAGATACTTCGATATACATCGCTGGATATTTCTTCATGATATCTACTAACTCATCAAGAGTATGTGCCGCTTCAGGCTTGATAATAGCCTCATCAAAATCAAAGAATATCTGATCTAGTTCTACCTGCACATCACCTTTACGATCTGGTTTAATTGTAGCCTCAGCATCTTGATAAGAAAGTAGTGTTAAGAAAATATCATGGCTTATGCGGCCATTTCTATCTGTTGAAAATTGAACATCTTGAGGTATGTATAATTTACGTGTTCCTCTTATGGTATATTTTCTATTAGGCTCTAATTTAAAGAAGTAGGTAGCGTCATCACCTACAATCATATCATCGATTAGAATTTCACGTTCGTCAAGCAATGATACCAGTGATCCTGGCAATAATTTATTAGAAATACTGTCTTTAACGATACCTTTTACCGCATATTTAGTAAGAACATTTTCTTCTCTCGTTGTTCTGTATAGTTTATCAATACCAGTTCTGTTAGACGAGAAATATGCTTTATTAAGGTTTTCATTTATGATAAATGCAAAATCATCTCTCGAACTATTAATAGTAGTTCCTAAATTGATAGGTGTGGTAAATTCACCGTTTACCATATCACTTCTATGTATATCTAATCCACCAACACCTTGTTTACCATTAGTAGAATAATATAAGGTATTAATATCACTGATATAAGGAAATTGATCAAGATGTTGTGTATTAATTTCCTTTCCTAAGTTTACTGGTTCACCGTATGTTCCATCACTATTGACGCTAACTTTGTATAAGTCAAATTCTCCATATCCACCAGGCATATCACTTGAAAAATATAAAGTAGAACCGTCTTTACTAATTGCTGGATGTTGAACACTATACATATCATCATTAAAGGATAGAGCTTGTACATTGGTCCAAATACCATCTACTAATTCAGCCTTATAGATTTTCATATTAGAAACTGGTATGTTATTAATTTTAACACGCTCGGCGTTATTTCTATTGAAGTACATTACAGTACCATTTTCAGTAAAAACGGCATTGCTCTCATGTAAGTCTGTATTGATACTGGAGAATGGTACAATAGATTTAAGGGCTCCATCTCTTTCTAAAGTGGCTTTATATAAATCTAGATATCGTAATCCATTCCATGCATATACAGGTCTTTCCATATTACGTGAAGAGGCAAAAACCACTTCAGTATCGTTTAAGAAACTCATACCAAAATCACTGTTAGACCCTTCATTTCGTATAGGAGCTACAGTAAAATTATGCGGTGTACTTTTCTCTAATTCTTTTAAAAACTCTTTTGTATCCCAATCTTTTCCTTGGTAATAAAATAGATAACTATCTGCTTTATCGTAGTCCTTAAGCGCTAAAAGGGATTGTGCATATCGATAGATTCTTTTGTTATCTGTTATTTGTCCATTATTATCTTCGATAGAAGAGTAGGTGAAAGCAGCCTTTGCCATATCACCAGTGTAGTAATAACAATCACCTAATTTCTTAAGAACTTCTTCCGTTTGTTTGAGGTTTTTATAGTTTTCAATTGCTTCTTTATAAGCTTGATTTTTGAAAAGCCTATTGGTCTTTTTTAAGCTCAAATTTTGTGCTCCAACAAAGCTTGTAGAGCATAAAATTATCAGTATAGTGGTTATGATTAATCTCATAATAGTAGATATAGTATTTTTTAAAAGAATCTAGGTGAGCGGTCATAACCACTTTTCCAGAATTTTGATTTTACATTGAAGAGTAACATGATTTCATGCGAACCTGTGTTGTAGTTACCTAAATTATTAACGGTATAATCATAAGCATAACCAATTCTCAAATTAGGTGCTACTCTATAATTGACTAATCCACTTAAAGCATCTCCAAAGCGATATGCTAGACCAGCTTCAAATTTCTCATTAAATAAAACATTTGCTGTCAGGTCTAAACTAAGAGGAGACCCTTTAACACCTTTCACCATAAATGCCGGTTTAAACTTCAAATCATTATTAATGTCAAAGACATAACCACCAGTTAAAAAGAAATGAATGTCTTGAACACCTGTGGATTGGATTCCATTTTCATTCTCTAGATGAGTTGTTGTCAATAAATTAGGAGCAGATAGACCGACGTAATATTTATCAGTAAAGTAAAAGGCACCAAGACCTACATTAGGAAAGGTTTGAGTTACGTTTTCATTGAATGCTACGTCTGTATCTACACCACCAGACTGTAAATTAAACCCATTAAAGTTGGCATCAAATAATGTAACACCAGCTTTAATCCCTAAAGATAATTTTGCCTCTTCTGAAACTGGTAAAATGTACGCAAAATCTGCATAAATGTTATTTTCAGTAACAACATTACCGATATCATCATTTGTAAATGAAAGGCCTAATTCAACGCGTTCACTTACCGGATAATGAACAAATAAGGATGCCGTTTTAGGTGCTCCTTCTAATCCAACCCATTGAGTACGGTATAAAGCTCCAATATTCAATTCGGACTTATTACCAGTTGCATAAGCTGGATTGATAATGTTTTGATTGTACATATACTGCGTGAACTGTGGATCTTGTTGTGCAGTACTCTTCCACGCAGCGCATAATGCTACTGCTAGGAAAATATATATTGTATAAATGTTTTTCATGTTTGTTTTCTTTCTAACCACTATCGGCTTAGGTAAAGTCTTCCTTGCTCAGGCTTAGTGCTTCCGTCATTAAAGTTTAAAATGTAGAAATAAACTCCTACTGGTAGTTCACCATCACTTAAAAGGGCTTTCTGATTTGCAAAACCATTAAATCGTGAAGTACTGTTGGTTCCTTCATAAACTAGATTTCCATATCGGTTATAGATTTCCATTTTAAAGTTTGGATATAAAAAGCCGAGGTTTTCGACATCAAAAGTGTCGTTTACACCATCATTATTGGGTGAAAAACCATCAGGGACTATTACTTTACCACATGCCGTTAAATCTGTAGTCACGGCTAATCTTACATTACTCTCACATCCGGTAACAGAATCAATAAGAGCTGCATAATACGTAATTCCATTAACTAAAATCGTTGATAAAGAAAGTGCCGTAGAACTATCAACAGCATCATACCAGACCACATTAGAACTAATCATATCGTATTCATTAATGTTAACAATCAAGTTTTCTAATGTTGGACTATCATTGATACAAAATAAGTTCCCATCTGAAGAAAGAGTAGGAGTAGGTGCATCACCAACTACTACTGAAACTTGAGCTCTTACACTAGATTCACATCCTGTTGCATTCGTTTGTGTTGCAAAATATGTAGTTCCATCCACTAATATATCTGCATCTGATAATGGAGTTGTTCCATCTACAGAATCATACCAAGTAATCATTGAACCATTCACAGCAGCATCTAAATCCATTACCATGGCATCGTCAGTGGCACAAAATTCTAGGGTAGAATTTACAACCGTTGGAGCAGCACTATCATCTACTTGTATTACGATTTGCGATGTAGCATCATTTGAACATGGTGTTGTAGCAGCAACAGTGTAAACATATACACCTGCCGTATCTACCGACGGATCAAAAATATTTCCACCACCATTTAACATAGGTAACCATGTTCCAGTTGAATCAGGAGTACCACCTAATTGCGTTAATAAATCAATGGGCGCATCAATCACACAGATATCTAATGTACTATCTAAACCAGCGTTAGGCGCTGTAGTCAGATTAACAGTAATTGTAGCTGTATCTGTATTGCAATCATTCATCACTGTATATTGATAGGAACCTGCGCTATCTACTAAAGGATCAAAAACACCTGTAGTACTATTTAACATAGGTGTCCAAGTACCTCCTATATCAGCACTTCCAAGTAAAGTAAATAAGTCAATCGTTCCATTATCATTACACAAATCTATAGATGTACTAGTACCTGCTGTTACTGGTGATTGTACAACAATAGTTACGACAGTAGAACTATCTACACACGGAGCATTTCCAGTAATTGCATATTCAAAATCATAACTTCCATCAGCAACCATAGAAGCATTAAACAAATTACCAGTTAAAGCACCGGTTCCATCTGTATCTAACCAAATTCCACCATTATCTTGTGAACCATCCAGCGCTGAGAATAAATCTACTGCTGTCACATCACTACATACGGTTAATGGTATATCAATTCCAGTATTAGGTGTATTAAAAATAGTAACAACTACAGCTACCGCAACCGAGGATTCACAATTAGTAAGTCCATCTATTTGAGTCGCATAATAGTCTTCTCCATCAATAAGTGCATCCGTAGAATTTGATAACATCGTTAGTGCCGCATCCTCATACCATTGAACGTTATTTCCAGTCGCAACTAAATCTGCTATTGTAGCATTGTCGCAAAAATCTTGATTCATCGTAACAGTAGGTGCTGCTATGTCATTTATAGTAACAGTAACAGTAACAGAATCACTTGCACAAGTTCCTAAGGCAGGAACAGTATATGTAAAATCATAAGATCCAGTTGACAAAAGTGTCAGATCCACATTTGAACCTGATAAAAATCCAGTAGTATCATCGTCATTCCATGTACCACCAGCATCATTACCCGTTAGTTGATTAAACAAGTCTAAAGTTTGTCCTGAAGTTAAGTCACTGATACAAATATCAAAATTAGTTGCTGTTCCAGCTTCAGGAGCTATCTCTACAGTCACAGGAACTATTGATGTAGAGCTACAATTACCATTGACTACAGTGTAACTAAAGTTATAAGTTCCTACGTTTAGCACTGTTAAATCCACATTGCTTGTAGTTAAAGCACCTGTTGCGTTATCATCATTCCAAGTACCACCTGTATCTTCACCTGTCAACTGACCAAACAAGTCTAATGGAGAGTTTGCAGTCAGATCGGTCTCACAAACAAGAAAAGGTGTCACTGTGCCTGAGTTTGCCAGCTCATAAATTACAACCGTTACCGTCACATCAACATCAGTACAAGTTCCTATTGCAGGAACATTATAAGTGAAATTAAAGCTTCCATTTCCTAATGTTGTTAAGTCTATTGGATTGGTAACAGCTGTTCCTGTTGAGGAATTTCCAGCGTACCATGTACCGTTTGTATCTTGAGTACCATCAAGTAGATTGAATAAATCATATGGCGAGTTAGCCGCTACTTGATCTTCACAAATCTCAAATGGCGTTCCTATATAATTACCCGATTCTGGTGCTGGTTCTACAATTATAACGACCGTTGAGCTATTCATACATCCATTGATATCTGTAATTGAATAAGAAAAGTTATAAGTACCTACAGCAAATCCAGTGATATCGACAGTACTACCTGTTAAGGAACCAGTTGCATCATCATCAGACCATGTTCCTCCAGCGTCCTGACCTGTTAATTGATTAAATAAATCAACAGGAGAATTAGCTGCTAGATCATTGACACATACAGCAAGTGGAGTAGGAACTCCTGTATCTGGTAGTGGATTAATAATAACCGTTACCGTTACATCAACATCAGTACAAGTTCCTATCGCGGGAACATTATAAGTGAAATTAAAGGTTCCACTTCCTAATGTTGTTAAGTCTATTGGATTGGTAACAGCTGTTCCTGTTGAGGAATTTCCAGCATACCATGTACCGTTTGTATCTTGAGTTCCATCTAGTAAATTGAATAAATCATATGGCGAGTTAGCCGCTACTTGATCTTCACAAATATCAAATGGCGTTCCTATATAATTACCCGATTCTGGTGCTGGCTCAATAGTAATGGCTACCGTTGAGCTATTCATACATCCATTGATATCTGTAATTGAATAAGAAAAGTTATAAGTACCTACAGCAAATCCAGTGATATCGACAGTACTACCTGTTAAAGCACCAGTTGCATCATCATCAGACCATGTTCCTCCAGCGTCTTGACCTGTCAGTTGATTAAATAAATCAACAGGAGAATTAGCTGCTAGATCATTGACACATACAGCAAGTGGAGTAGGAACTCCTGTATCTGGTAGTGGATTAATAATAACCGTTACCGTTACATCAACATCAGTACAAGTTCCTATCGCGGGAACATTATAAGTGAAATTAAAGGTTCCATTTCCTAATGTTGTTAAGTCTATTGGATTGGTAACAGCTGTTCCTGTTGAGGAATTTCCAGCGTACCATGTACCGTTTGTATCTTGAGTTCCATCTAGTAAATTGAATAAATCATATGGCGAGTTAGCCGCTACTTGATCTTCACAAATCTCAAATGGTGTTCCTATATAATTACCCGATTCTGGTGCTGGCTCAATGGTAATGGCTACCGTTGCGCTATTCATACATCCATTGATATCTGTAATTGAATAAGAAAAGTTATAAGTACCTACAGCAAATCCAGTGATATCGACAGTACTACCTGTTAAAGCACCAGTTGCATCATCATCAGACCATGTTCCTCCAGCGTCTTGACCTGTCAGTTGATTAAATAAATCAACAGGAGAATTAGCTGCTAGATCATTGACACATACTAAAAGTGGAGTAGGAACACCTGTATCCGGTAATGGGTTAATGATAACCGTTACCGTTACATCTACATCAGTACAAGTTCCTATCGCGGGAACATTATAAGTGAAATTAAAAGTTCCGTTTCCTAAAGTGGTTAAGTCTATTGGATTGGTAACAGCTGTTCCTGTTGAGGAATTTCCAGCATACCATGTTCCGTTAGTATCTTGTGTTCCATCAAGAAGATTGAATAAATCATATGGTGAGTTAGCCACTACTTGATCTTCGCACACCTCAAATGGTGTTCCTATATAATCACCAGACTCTGGAGCTGGTAAAATAGTAATAACAATTGTTTCAGTATCTATACAAGAACCGTTGTCAATTGTATACGTAAAGCTATAAGGACTTCCTGCTACTGTAAAACCAGAAAGATCAATAGGATTAGTTACCACTACGTTTGCAGTGTCAGTCCATGTTCCTAGGTTATTATCTTGTGTTCCATCTAGTGAACCAAATAAATCATAAGGTGAATTCGTTACTAAATCATTCTCACAAAACTCAGTTGCGATTGCTGTTCCTGCATTGGGATCTTGAAGTACAGTAACTTGAACCGTTGTAGATTCTTCTGGACATGGATTAGGGCTTAGGTTTTGACTGTAAGTAAAGTCATAAATACCTGGCATTAATCCAGTTAAGTCAAAAGGAGAAGTAACTACAGGAGAAGCACTTGTAGAACCTTGTGTCCATGTACCACCTGCATCTTCATTATCTAATAATAAAAATAAATCATAAGCAGTAGGAGCTTGTGATTCACAAAAAGTAAGTGGTACAAGTGAAGAAGCCATTCCTGAGGAAAGAACATCATTTATAGTAATGACTATCGTTGCGCTTTCATCTGGACAGGCGCCTGGTCCTGGTACGGTATAAACATAATTGTAAGAACCTGCTATCAGTGTACTTATATTAATTGTTCCTAGATTTCCATTTGCAATAGCTGTAGGTCCAGTCCAAGTACCTGTTGTATCTGGAATACCCGTTAATAAAGGAAATAAATCAAAATCTGAAGCTGGTAAACTATCAACACAATACTCTATCGTGTCTCCAATACCAGGATTTGCAGGGTCATCAATTTGAACCGTTACCGCAACGACATCACTTTCACAAAAGAAATTATCTGCTTGTATATAATATGTTTCACCATCTATTAAAGGAGTAGTAAGTAGTAATGCTGGCGGAATAGGATTATTTGCAACATCAACATCACTATACCAATTAAAATTATCTGTAGTTCCAGGATTCAAATCGGCAACAGTAGGATTGGTATCACTACAAAATTCTTGTGTTGAAGGTGGAGTAGGAGCATTAGGAGATGGAAATACAGCGGTACTACCAGATTCAATCTGTCCTTTACATCCAACTCCATCTACAAAAACAATAAAATAATTTGCATTTCCAGTTAAATTGCTCGATGGACTAAGCATCATTGTCAATGCAAAGTCTGAATAAACTTCAACGCTACCACCAGCTGGTATATTAACCGCAAGAGCTGTGTCAATATAACTTTGTACGGTAGGCATTTCATTAGAACAAAAAATAGCATCTAGACTTTGTCCACTAGGATTTACTGTAAAATCTACTACGAGTGGTGATCTGGTACCACAAGTTCCTGTAGTATCACCAGCATAATATGTTCCTTCTCGAACTAGTTGTGTTTGTGGTATTGCACTACCACCAGTAGGGTTTAAAAACCATCTTACAGTATTAGGTCCTGGTGTTACAAATGCATTTAAATCATTAAATGTCAATTGAGACGCATCACAAATGACCTGTGGTGAGACAGGTATCGTGGGACATTGTGCATGTATGCTTAAAAGAGGTAAACCTAGAAGTGCTATAAACAGCAATTTTCTTTTGGTCCAGCTAGTGAGTAAGTTTTTTTTCATAAAAAATAGTCATCTAATATTCAATTTACAAAAATAACTTGTCTATAAGCCTTTTATGAGTAAGTGGTGTTTATAGTTAATAAACATCCATTAACATTCGTCAAATCACTTGATTATCGGTTAATTTGTATAATAGCTATTCATTTGGTCGTCATTCTTCTGAATAAATAAGGTGATTTCCTTAAAGAAAAGATTGTATTTAATTCTGATACTGTATTTTTATATGGTAAATTTTATATACGCTTTCGCGAAAGCGTAATTATAAGGTCCTTGATTGCAATTATCTTTTTGAGCGTACTGTTTTACATCAACTAATTTTAAATGAAACATATAACAATAGCGATTCTTGTAGTATTAACATTAATAGGTTGTAAGTCAAACCTTAATAGTGCAGAGGTTGCACTACAAAACCAACAGCTTGAACAGATAGCGGTTAAGATAAAACAAGACGATTTTCAAATTGTGATGAATACTGCGTATCCACTAGCAACTAATGCTGTGACTAATGTTCTTAACGGTATTTTAATCCCTAACGGCGATAGTGCAAACCGTATTGATTTATCTGATCGAGATGATTATATCGAGTTAGGAAACAAATCTGTAAAAGGCGAATTATCATATTATGGAGAACGACGCATATCATCAGGTTATGGAAATCAAGACACCGGAATCGAATTTAATGGCATACCAACCAACTATACACAATTTATCGATTATAAAAAAGGCTTAGTACGAGTTGAATATCAAATCATCAATCAGGCAGAATCATTTGATATTACCATTGAAATATTTACAAACCGCAAGGCAAATATAAATGTGAGCAGTTCACATCGTTCTAATATCAGATATACCGGTGTAATGGAGCAGATTAAAGAATTACCATTATAGAATGATACTATATAGTTTGAATTTAATATTCATAATCATATAAAAGATTTGGAAGCTTTTTTAAAAGAGTAGTATCATTTACAAATATTCTATTTGACATAATATAAATTATAGTACAAATGTATTGTTTTCTTTATAATAGTGCTTTATCCATTTGTAAGCTATAATGTATTATTATGAAAAGTATTCCTGAAGTATACTTTTTATAATAATACTTGGAACTTGGGATTCATTACTACTTTAATTATAAATCGCGTATTCGATAAAATGTACGTGATAAAAAATTTTAGACGATTCTCGTGGATTGTCACAAGATCATTAATTTTAAGAAAAATAAAATTCTATACACTTTTTATTAGTGGAACTTGAATTAAACTTCTTTTTCAAGTTTCATTATCTTTTGACTTAAAGCAAAAGAAACAAAAAACCTGTGCTGAGCTTGCCGAAGTATCAAGGCTGTATATAATTTTGGAAACAATTTACGGCTGATTCGCTATATTTTAGGAAACATTGAAACTCAATAACATTGCTTTGAAATCCCTTGAATAAATCAAAATCTTAAGAAACTGTATTAATAAATCCCTAAAATATGGACGCTCATTTCCCCTTTTGTTTAGACCAAAATTTTATGAAGTCAAAAAGGATAATGTGGCATTAATTCTTTCGCAGTAAATTCATGAATTTTTCCATCAATTTCATTTTGATAAGCCACGATTGTATTAGGTCCACCAAATTGAAATATCCAGTCCATACATGTTCCACATGGAGTGAATTTTTCTCTTTTCGCTACTATAATAATTGATGAAAATTTTATTTCTCCATCAGAAACCATATTATTTATTGCACTTACTTCTGCATGTATATCTTTATTCCTATATAGTTGTTCAATATTACAGCCAGCATATATCTTTCCAGATTTGCTTAAAAGTGCAGCACCTACTTTTGTATCACCTAAAATACTTGCATTTTCTCTAATTTCCCAAGCTCGTTTTGCTAAAATATCTAATCCACTTTTCATTTTATTTTTTCTTAATTATTGTATCATTCTTTTTCTTTGTAGAATATTCAAAAGCTTTACTGATACTGTCATTTGTTTTCAATAATTTTGTATTCGTTTTTTTAGAAACATCTAAAGAATCCATATACTGCTTAATAATTTTTTTGTTTTTAGACTCTTTATTAAAAATACTTGAATCTGGAAAAATTAAATATAGTCCTCCTAAAATTGAAGCTGCAGTAACTAATATCGAAAGTATGTTTTTAAACCATACTTTAAATTTTTCATATAATTTTAAGTCTTTTAAAAGCTTATTACTTTTATCGTATGAAAGTATTAAATCAAAGAAGCTACTTGATAATTTTTGAAATCTATTTTTATATTGAAGTTCTTCAAATTCCTTTCTAGTTAGGTTCTCAATGTTCTTATACCTATATTTTTTTGGAACATCGTCATCTAACTTTTCTAGTATTAATGTGAAAATTTTATTTCCTAAATCTACATCAAATTCTTGTTCTGATAAGTTTATGGCACAGACTGAAATGTATCCTTCAAAACCTGGGTCAATATGACCTGGGTTTAAAATTAATAAACCTGCACTACTATAACTATTTAAAGCAAATACGGTTCCACAACAATCATTAGGTATTTTGACTTTTTCTAATGTATGAAATGTTACTATTTCACTTGGCTTTATCTTTGTAAAGTAGTGAGGAGATTTAGGATGATCACTACTAATAATTTCTCCATCTTTATATATAGTTCCAATCCTTAAGTCATAACTGGCTGGTTCAAAGTTTTCATCTAAATAGTCGTCACCAAGTAATTTATCTTCTTTTGCTAATTTTTTTAATGATTCTATATTTAAAATTGCCATAAAATATTAATTTATTTGATTTAATATATATCTGCTATTTAGCCAATAAGATTTCTTTTTCTCTAATGTTCCTTGAGGTGTTTCCATCAAATCTTTTGAATTGAATCCTTTTGGTCTTACATGGCAAATCTTATGATCTTTTAATTTCCAGAAATCTTTATAATCACCTTTTTGGATATTTTTTTTAGTGTGCCTCCAAAATTTTTCTGCAATAATTAGATCATTAGTTGGCATAGTCCAAAACATTACTTTCTTTAATCTCGCAACCTTATTCTCATCTTTTTGAAAGATTACAAATAAAAAGCGTTTGGTTAATTTGTTAAATAAATATGATTCTTCCCATTCTTCATTTATAATTTCTTTATACTTTATTTGTGCGAAAGACATGCTTTCCTTTAAAGTATCTGTTGCCTCAAGCTTAATAGTTTTTAATTCTATTTCAGCTTTTTCAAATTCTTCAATTTTATCTTTGCTAATACCTAATATAGCTTTTGCAAAAACATAGCTTTTATTTTTTGCTCTCAAATTAACATTTAGGTTGAACTTATCTTTTAGCTCTTGTTCAGAATATCCATAATACTTTGAAAACTTTTCTATAATTAGATCTTCAAAGGTTTGCCCCTTTTTATAATCATTAACATCTTTAATTATTGCTTCTTGAGTATCAAATAAATTCCCATATCCAGATTCAGGTTCATTAAAAGTATTAATATCATCCTCTAAAAACTGTAAATATTCATCATCAAGTTTTGTTAAAGCATAATCTCCTTTTAAACTTTTCTCAATGATGAAGTTCAAGTATTTTGATTTTAATGAAAATGCTCTTTGTTGTGCTTTTTCATTAGAAAATGGTTGTGTTCTTCTTGATTTTAAAGCAGTAGACCCTTTTGTGCAAGCACCAAGATATAATGTGTCTCCTTCAGAAATTTCATGAGCTTTTCCAGACTTAATTTTATTTACAATTGTATTCCAATCGTCTTTAATTATCTTTAAATCAGTTAATGGAAAACGCCATAGTCTAGCTATTTTAAATAGATAATCTATATCTATTTTATCTTTCTCATATAAATAAAATAATAAAAGTAAAAGACTATTTTTTTTCCAAAAACTACTTTCTTTAAAAGAATATTTATATTCTTCTTCGAAGTCTATGATATTAAAAACCAATCGTTCTTTAGAAACTAAACCTTTTGAGTTTTTTTTTATAGGAGTTGTTTTTAATTCAACACCAGCTTCTGGAAAATCTGGTTCAGGGTTTGAATTTGGTTTATATCCAAAATATAAGAATTCTACTAACTGTCCTAATTTACCTTTTCCAGAATAAGCATTTTCTAAATCTTTACCATATAAATCTCTCATGGATTTATTAATTAGACCTTTAGAATAATTCTCAATTGAGATTGAATCTTTTTTATCGTATGGCAATTGTTTATGCAAATTGTTCTTGGTTTATAATAGCGTCTACTCTTTCACTTAGCTCTTCTCCTAATTTTTTAACTATACCAACAACTAAAGCATTTCCCATAAAAAATGCTCTTTTGGTGTCTGATATTCCATCTAATTCTGTATGGTTGTCAGGAAACATATTTAAGCGTTCAAGTTCTTTGGGAGTTAATCTTCTTAATCTCCCATTTTGTTCTACTACATGCTTAAATCTTGATGGCGACTTCCCTCCTTCTCCAGTTATAATTGTTCTAGAAGCATTATCTAATGCATCTGGAAAAATCATACTTCCTTCACTATAATTATATTTAAAGCCTTCTTTAGTCTGTCTTACTTCACTTTTAGAGCCTTTAAGATACTTCCAACCTTTTTGTTTATTTATATCTTCTTGAGATATGAAAAACTCATTTGGTACTTCTTCAATATCAATTAATTTACTTCCTAGAGTTTGTTTTAGTCCTTGATAATCTGGTTTTACTTTAACTGTTGTATACTCTCCATTAATCATCACTCCACAATTTTCAAATGGACTATTTTTTTCACCTTTATTAAATTCTTCAGAAATATTGATTAAATCTCCCTCAATGTTACCTCTTTTTATTTTTTCATTTATCTCTCGAACTGGAAAAGCAGTTGCTATTATTCCATCAGAATCAAGCCAATCTTCTTTGTCTTGCGTTTCTAAAATTCTATTGTATATATTAGTATCATTACGATAAGCTAAAAAGAAAACTCTTCTTCTTCTCTGTGGCATTCCATATTCAGCAGCATTAATTACTCTCCATTCAACAGCATAACCAAGATTATTTAATGAAGCTAACATAACTGCAAAATCTCTACCTCTTTGTTTTGATGGAGATTTTAACAATCTATCAACATTTTCAAGCATAAGATATCTTGGTCTGTTTTCAGCTTTTCTTCGTAGAATAGCTTCAATACTCCACCATAAAACTCCTTTTTTTCCAATTAAACCTTTAGAATTTTTTAAAGTTGTTGCTACCGAATAATCTTGACAAGGAAATCCACCAACTAATAAGTCATGATTTGGTATCTCATCAAATTTGTTTTCTATTACTTCTTCAATGTTTTCTCCACAATGATTAGCATTTGGCCAACGATTCTCATAAACCATATTTGCATGTTGTGCTTTAGTACTTGGTTCCCATTGGTTACTCCATACTACATCATAATTAGCGTCATTTCTTTTTGGATATCCTTCTAATCCTATTCTAAATCCACCTACTCCAGCAAAAAGTTCAACAACTCTAATCGGCATATATAAATAATTATTTAATGTTATTTTTAAAAAATAATTATATCACTTTTAATCTTAATTATTATAGTCATATTAGTAAATTAATCAAGTATTTTTCAACATTCAAGTTTAAAACCCATTCCACACACATTCCACTTCTCTCCTACGTCGTCGCATAAAAAGTGTTCCATTAACATTGTAGAAGAAACTTTTGAGAATAATTTTTTTTGAAGAAACTGTAGAAATACTTTCGCTTTTATCCAAAGCTCAAGTTACATAACACAGCACATTATAGAACAATAAAGGCTTGTTTTTAATTAGGCCATAATCCACGATTTGTTCAGTTTATAGTTATAATGAAAGTATTCCAGGTAATGGTTTAATATAGCCAGAGATCTATCACAATGAGAAATCCCATATTTTTTACTTAAACCATTAAATTTATAAATGAGTAAATTAAAACAAGCTCAATATTTACAAGTAGTTCTACAGTGGTTTTATCAAATTAAGTAACTTGCATAAAAACCAACTCCATGAAAAAAATTACGCTTTTCGTAACCATTATCATATTATCTATAAGTTGTTCTTCTTCAAACATTACGGCATCACAATGGATGTCTGACGATTTTAAAAATGAAAGTATAGATATCATGTTGATTTATGCAAATACTGAAGACCAAGATCTTCAAAAAGATTTTGAGAATGAAACAGCAGATATGCTCACACAAAAAGGTATCACTAGCTATAAAATGCATGAGGTCTTTCCAGACGTTACCTATAAGGAAGTTAGAACACAGCAAGAGATTAATACATTTATTAAAGATTGCCAAGAGAAAAATATCAGTAAGATACTTTTTGCCTCTCAAAAATCTGTCTCTATCGACACGGTTGCCACAAAGTCTTTACACAATTACATGAATAGTTTACAACCATTAAATATTGATGGTCCAGACCAGAAAAACATTGAATACGATACAGAAGAAGTTACCACCTATATTATAGAAGCTGCCGTATATGATATTGATAAAACCAAAGAAGATAAACCTATAGCAACAACAACAGTTACAGCGTCTAACGTTAAATCTTTAGATCAAATTAAAGAACGTTTACTTAAAGAAATAACAATTCTTTTTAAAAATAAATCATAGATAAACAATGCTTGATGTGATATTTTAAAACTACGGTCACATCACAATATCATTCTTTAAATGATTTATTCAACATTATCAAAGTCGCACCGCAATGATTCCTAAGCTACATTACCTATCACAAGCTACAACAGCAACCACTCACCTAGATCATATTCAAAAAGCTTGTAGTTCTGGAGCCGAATTAATACAACTAGATCTCGAACACATTTTAGAAAATGAACGATTGACACTAGCCACAGAGGTTCTTAAAATCACCTCTCATTTTCAAACTAGATTAATCATCAGGTCCCATTATAAAATCGCAATTGAACTTAAGTTAGATGGCGTCTACCTCTTACCTACTGACTCCAGCCCTACTCACGTGCGCGAGCAATTATATAGCTGGCAATCCATAGGTGCTGCAGCACATCACCTGCAAGACTGTGAGGACTTATTGAGTAATGACGTTGACTATATCGCGTTAGGACCATTTAAAACGACAACAATTGATTCTGTAAAACCATTAGACCTTACAGTATACAAGATTCTTATGGAATCGCTTGATACAGAAACGCCAGTCCTCGCTTATGGCGATATCACTACAGATGATGTAGATAGTCTATTAAAAACAGGCATCTCAGGACTAGCTGTATCACTAGCTATAGATAATGATTTCAATAGTATTAAGACCTTTAATGAACTATTAGGTGCCTCATCAACTGGCGAGATGCGTCATAGTTTTAAATAAATCGATTTGATGAGCAATCATTAGGGCGTTTCCCTATCGGGTCAGGCTTTTCACTATATCTTTTGCTCCATCGCAAAAGGATGCCGTTACAATCCTTAACGCATACCAGATAAGTGATCAAAACAAACACAAAAACAGCATTTTAAATCACAAATATGAATTCACCTATCGCATCCATAGTCGTTAAAGATCTCGATTTAAAGAATGTAGACTTGATACAACAGCATTCTGGTAAAGTGCAACTATTACTTATTTATAATAATGACTGTCTAGGCTGTACTGGTCGTGCCATACCACTCGCCTATGAATTCCAATTACAATATCCAGATATTAAAGTCGCAGCGATACACAGTGACTTTACAAATCGCGAAGGCACAAAACAGAACATTAAAAGTATTTTTACCAGTGGTGAGATCCCATTTCCTATTTACATCGACCAGCATCATCAGGTATATGACCAGTTTAAAGCAGAAGGTACACCACAATGGTTACTCATCACCGCAACAGGTGAGCTTTACCGTTCTATCTTCGGTTCTCAAGATAATGCTAAGAATCGATTGTTTTATGCGCTAGAAAGTTTAGTAAATGCATAGTTCCAATGTTTTTTATGATTCCCTTTTCGCATAAGCGAGATTATTACTATCCATTATTTTAAAAAAAAAATAAATCTCCTAAACCTCTAGGATTAAACCACCTAAAAACGACCACTTCAAATTGTGAATATCTATTCGGTTTTTTGAGGATTTGAGTTGTTGTGCTAGGGTATATTTGGCACCCTAAAAACAAAAAAGATGAGCGCAACCTGGTACGAATGTAAAGTGAAATATAGAAAATTTGATGAAGCGTCAGGCACACAAAAAATTAAAACAGAACCATTTCTAGTAGATGCGATTTCTTATACAGAGGCAGAAAGTAGAATCACTCAAGAAATGGCAGCTTACTTGCCAGAAAGTGAGGAGATTAAAATCACTAATATAAAAGTGGCAAATTTTGCCGAAATCCATCCGTTTGAGAATACTGATCGATGGTTTAAATCGCGTGTTTCCCTAATCGCGTTTGATGAAGAAAGTGGTAAAGAACGTAAGACCAACCTGTATCTATTAGTACAGGCAAACGATGTAAAAGAAGCTTATGATAATACCGTGAGTACCATGAAGGATACCATGGGAGAATATACCATACCTGCCATTACAGAATCACCTATTATGGATGTATTTCCATATTTTACGGGTGAAGATGAAGATATGGAACGTTTAAAAGCTTTTGTAGCTCTTAAAGATTCTGTACCGGCAAACCACGCCATGGATGAAGATCTAGAAATGGCAGATGTTCTCGCTACTGCAGACGAAGAGGAATAACATTTTCTATAGTTTTATAAAAGGCCCGACTATCATTGATGATTGTTGGGCCTTTTAATTTTTCTAACCATAGCTCCTACTCTTTTTCTAAGGTAATGGAGCGCTTAAAGATTCCATAATCCACTAGATTTCATAAAGATTGTTAAACAGACCTTAATTGATTTATTGATGGTTAATTTTACAACCTGTTAGCTTGATCAAATCATTGACACACAGTACAAGATTAAAACAGTACAACTATGAGTATGAAACACTTTATATATGATTATCTAGTAGAGACTGGTATGACTGCAGTGTATGCTAAGTATTTAAATATGCTCATTCTTCTTGTAGCTTTACTGGTCATTGCATTTTTAGTGGATTATATCATTAAAAAGATTTTTATAAAGCTGTTCACACAGTTTACGGTAAAGACCAAGACTAATTTTGACAATTTTTTAGTCTCTAATAAAGTACCTCAAAACATAGCGCATATCATTCCGCTTATTTTTGGACTTGAGTTTATTCCTATTGTTTTTCAGGACTTTCCTTATTTTGAAAACATGGTAGAAAAAGGCTTTAAAGTTTTTGCTATCATATTGACATTATGGATTGTACGCAGTTTATTAAACGCGCTTAAGGATTATTTTAAAACCTTACCTCGATTAAGAGATAAGCCCATAGACAGCTATATACAGGTGTTTATGATCTTTGCTTGGGCACTGGGATTATTATCTGCGTTTGCTATTATAACCAGTGTTGAGTTTATTAAATTCTTTACCACTCTAGGTGCTGCATCTGCTATTATTATTTTAGTCTTTAGAGATACTATTTTGGGGTTTGTGGCCAGTATACAAGTCTCTATTAACGATATGGTGCGTATAGGTGACTGGATCACCTTTGAAAAATATGGTGCAGATGGTGACGTGATAGAAATTAACTTATCTACGGTGAAGGTTCAAAACTTTGATAAAACTATTACCACGATACCTACTTATGCGTTAATATCAGACTCTTTTAAAAACTGGCGTGGTATGGAAGTGTCTGATGGTAGACGTATTAAAAGAGCCTTAAACATTAAATTAGATAGCGTTAGTTATTTAACTAAAGATGAAGTAGATACCTTAAAAAATATAAGCTTGATATCGAGTTATCTAGAGACTCGACAATCAGACATAGACAGTTATAATAGTGAGCAAAATACCAATAAAGACATCTTGTTAAATGGCCGCAACCTGACTAATATCGGTGTATTTAGAAAGTACCTTGAAACCTATATTGAACAACACAGTGGTGTAAATAAAGACATGATGATCATGGTACGACAGCTCGCTCCTACTGCTCACGGAATTCCTATAGAAATCTATGCCTTTAGTAGTGATAAGAGATGGAAAAATTATGAATATATAATGGCAGATATATTTGACCACACGATTGCAGCTGTTCCTTATTTCAATCTTGAGATTTTTGAGTATCCTAGTAATTCAAGTTTTAAGGATATTAAGGCATAACTGGACTATGAATTACGCTTTCGCGAAAGCGTAATTATATCATCACACAGCATTATACCGAGCTATTATCTGACTCTATTAGTAAATTGTTGTTTTTTCTTAACTACTTTAACAGAAGTGATATATAAATTACAATCTATTGTTAATCATTGTTGTGGTATTGTTAATTGAGACCTGGTTCTTCTATGGGTTCTTTATCTTTAAGTAAAAGGAAAAATTATGAAGACTGAAGAATCAAAAAACAAAGAAAACTTACCTTATAATCCAGACGTGACTCAGGAAGATTTACAAACCTTACGTAATGATAATGCTAACATTCATTCTGATGATCAATCAGATCAGCAATTAATCAATCGAGAAGAAAAGGTCGATTTTACTGGAAAAGATCTTGATATACCAGGACGCACAAGTGCACAAAAAAATCATGGCCCTAATGGACTCAATGATGAGGAAAATAAATTGCATAGTCAGGGATCTGAACGCAAAAACAACCTTGAACGTAACGATGCTGCCCGATAATGGTCACAAAAATATAATTCATTCAAAGCTCTCTGCATTAGGAGAGCTTTTTTAATGGACTAGCCTTAATGCATTACTTGATATAAACTATAATTACATAGGCTTAAATGATAATCGTCATAGATTATAAATCTAATGAATTACTATCTTCGAATTCTATTAAAGTCCCTATTCTAGTGAAGCAGATTAAAGCATATCTCGAGCAAATTGCCTCCATATCTAATGAAGATTGGGAGTTTTTTATGTCCAAATTACAGCGCCGTTTTGTTGCCAAAAAAGAGGTGTTCTTAAAAATAAATCAAATAGAGAATCATATTTCATTTATAGAATCTGGTGTGGTACGTTTATACATACCTAAAGAAGATACCGAGAAAGAAATCACTTTTGGTTTTAGTTTTAAGGATCAATTTATAAGTGCTTATGATTCTTTCTTAACACAATCTCCGTCAGCATATCAATTACAAGCTTTAACAGACACCACAATTTTAAGCATTACCTATGCAGATTTACAGTCGGTTTATCAAACCACTCAAATAGGTAACCTTATAGGTCGACTTACTGCAGAGCGTCTATTTTTAATCAAATCAAAGAGAGAACAAAATCTTCTTAATCTTACTGCTGAAGAACGTTACATCAAGCTATTTAAAGAGCGTCCAGAGCTTTTAAAAGATATACCGTTAAAGTATATCAGTTCTTATATAGGTGTTACCGCACAAGCCTTAAGTAGGATTAGAAAGCGCATTTAATTGATTTAGGTTCATTGTTTAGCTAGGTGCGTGAATTTACCTTTGTAAAAAAAACATGACTATTATAATTTTTGTTTTGGTGCTGTGGTATGGCGGTTTGTTTTTTCAATCGTTTTTCCTGCATCGATATGCTGCTCATCAAGTATTTACGATGTCTAAGACGATGGAGCGCATTACTTTTATCCTTACTTGGATATTTCAAGGCGCTAGTTATTTAAGTGCTTATGGCTATGGGATCATGCACCGCATGCACCATGCCTATACAGACACTGAAAAAGATCCTCATTCTCCATCACATGACGCAAATTTATTTGCCATGATGTGGAAGACTAAAACCATATATCAAGATATCAATAAACAACGTATTGAGGTAGATCAACGTTTTACTAAAGACGTGCCACAATGGAAAGGCTTTGATCAATTTGCTAGTTCTAGATTCTCTAGACTTTTATGGATTACTGGTTACGTATTATTCTTTGCCCTATTTGCAACAGCCTGGTGGCAATGGTTATTATTACCACTTACTTTTTTGATGGCACCTGTTCATGGTGTGATCATCAACTGGTTCGGTCATATATATGGCTATGTAAACTTTAAAATGAAAAACACGAGTAAAAACTTATTCCGATTTGATTTTTTAATGATGGGAGAAGGTTATCATAATAATCATCATAAACATGCTAGTAGAGCAAATTTTGGTGTGAAATGGTATGAAATAGACATGACCTACTTAGTCATTAAAGTATTGAATTCAATAGGTGTTATTAAATTAAAAAGAGCTTAATTTTATTGTATAAGCAACTCCATTTTTAGAGCTAAAACGTATCCTCTATCCTTCATGGTATTCATGAAGTTTAATGGTTTAAAAAAAGGTTCCTAAGTAATTCTTAGGAACCTTTTTTGTTACCGCTTTATGAGAAGCTGAGCTAATTATGTTATTAAATATCTCACGTAAATTAAATGAAGAGTACAATCCTAATCTTTCTGTAAAAGCTTGTGATATAAATTCAATAAGAGTAAATTACTAACTCATTAATAATATATGACTTCCTTTACAGTAATAGCCTTATTCTCTGGCGCATGTTTCCTTTTTTACGGTTTCAGTTGTCTACTTTCTAACCGTATGGTATTAGAGTTTGAGCGATTTGGTATTCCGCAATATCGCAATTTGACTGGTATACTTCAAATATTAGGTGGTTTAAGTATCATACTAGGGCTTTATACCATATCGATACTTGGGTTTATGGGTGCTCTAGGCTTATCCTTACTGATGTTTTTAGGATTTGGAGTACGTTTAAAAATTAAGGATAGTTTTGTGCTATCTGCACCAGCATTTCTGTTTGGTTTATTAAATGCTTATTTGGCTTACCGCTTTTTCCTTATGCTTTAACCTTTATATAATAGCAATGATTAAACACATTGCTAAAAATATAGCTGCAGGAATAGATTTAAACATTGGATCCTTAATTCTAATATGCATAGATATAGAACCCGATAACAATAAAGCAAGACCTATTGCAGCAATATTTTCTAAGTTAGGATACCATATAGAAGCTATTAAGAGTAACGATAGAGTTACTTTAAAAAAGCCAACAGCATAGCACATCCATGCTGGTAAACCATAAACCCTAAATTCTTCAATCATATTTTGTGCATTTCCACCGCGCCATTTGGTGGCTTTATTAAATTGTAATAACCATACATTTAATAAACTAATTGCTACTACAGCCTTAAGGGCGATGATAAAATATTCCATGTTTTTTTTATTATGCTTTCGCGAAAGCAGATTTAAATACTTTCTTTATATTTTTAATAAATTTAAAGGAACATGTATGAATTTATGTTAAAGTCAATCTAATAATCAAAACAAACTCTTTTTTTAAGAATATCTATTAATTCTGAAGATCCATATTTATAGATGTCGGGAATATGTAGAATTGTAATCTTATTAAAGAATTGATTCCCAAATTTCTTTTGTAAAGAGATCTGATGTTTGGTCTCCATAACATATACTTTATGGGATTTTTCCATCATATCTTTTGTAACTAGGTTCGTCCCTAACTTTTTACAAGTCACATCATTTGTGCCTGCAGATTCAAAGGACATTTGTCTATATTGAGAACTGAAAAAGTCTTCGGCCGTTTTTGATCGATCCTTATTTGCAGAACATATGAATAAATATTGAAGCGCGATAGTGTAATAACTTTTATGAATTACTAAATTATGTAAATCTCATTTATATCATAGCACTTAATAGTATATGATAAGTTTAAAGAATAATTTTGCATACTTAAAATCCTATTGAATATGATTAATGATATACCATGCATAAAATGTGACACACCTATCGCTGTAGATACAGAGCTCTATTTAAAAGGTCAAACATTTACTTGTTCAAAATGTGACACTATTCTAGGAATAAATGAGCCTACTGATGTCGATGCTCAAAAACTTAAAGAATTGAAACTATTTACTAAAAGTAAAAAAGTTAATGAAACAACAATTCCATGTCCTGACTGCGGCACGATAATAAGCTTTAAAACAAAGGATTTGACTGCAGGAAAAGCTATGACTTGTGCAGCATGTAATGCGAGCGTATCTCTACAAGGTTAAAATTTTGATATAAAAAAAGCCTGTCTCATGACAGGCTTTTTTTATATCAGATAAGTTTTACTCACCAGGCATAGCAACCTCTCCAGCACCATCAGGTTGTGCATAGAAAGAATCTTCTTTATTAACAAACTGGATATTTTTTATAGTAGCCAGACCTATTTGATTGGTATAACCATCTTGAGGATTCCAATTATGAAAAGACCAATTAGTAGCAAACGGCACACCGTCAACCATAGTTAACTCGTTATATTTTGCAGCATGTGGTTCTTTTTCTGCAGCCTCAACTCCTTTACCATAACTAACGATGTAAGCAACTCCTGCAAGAACATTAGTTTCTGGGTTTTTGTAAACCTCGTACCAGTCCTCAGAGGTATCACCTACTCCATTTTCAAAAGATAATCGAGCTGTCGGAAAAGTTGTATCGCCCCATGTCATTGCTTTTTCATCTTGCCAAATCGTACCGCCATCGTTTAATTTATATGGCATAGAAAAGAAATATGGCCAAGTGAAGATGTGAAATCTAGTCATTGGGTTAGTTAAATCAGCTTCATTACTAGCGAATACTTTATCACCATCAAAAACAATTACACTACCATCGTTTTTCACCATATGCATCATTGAACCATCTGTTTCCTGAGTAATTACACCTTCAAAGATTGTATTACCACCAAATGCTACACTAAAGTCATATTGTACTGCATCCTTATCTAAAAAAGCATCTTTTTTGTGTGCCATTTCAATCGCTGCTGTAAACTCACTAATAGGCTCTAAATCAACTATATCAGTAACTTTGGTCGTTTCTTTTGTTATCTCAATTTCTTTTTGTGCTTCCTTACAACTCGTAATAGCTATGGCTAAGCCCCATATCAGTAAGATTTTTTTCATAATTATATTTTATTTTTTTGGAAATACAAATTTCCATATTAATTATCATTTGAGTTGTGATGTGCTGTTAAACTTATCTCAAGCTTTATCTCTAATTATTGATGATTCTAGAAAATAGATCATAAAAAAGCCCATCACTATGGATGGGCTTTTTCTAAAACTTTAAAAATATATGTCCTATAGAACTTTAACGTTCACGGCATTTAATCCTTTGTTTCCTTCTTTAAGATCAAATTCTACTTCGTCACCTTCACGAATCTCATCGATTAATCCTGAAATGTGTACAAAATGATCTTTGTCTACTCCTTCTTCAGTGATGAATCCAAATCCTTTGGTGTCGTTGAAAAATTTTACTGTTCCTTTACTCATTGTAATGTAATTAAATTTATTATACTGTTTAGTTAGCAAAGCACGTGCCATCTTTTAAACCAACTATTATATTCAAATCTCTACTCTTGTTAATACCACTCATCATCAATTCACAAAAAATAGCGCATAAAAAAACCCATCACATGGATGGGCTTTTTCTTAAACTTTGAATATATGTCTTAAAGAACTTTTACGTTCACTGCATTTAATCCTTTGTTACCTTCTTTAAGGTCAAATTCAACCTCGTCACCTTCACGGATCTCGTCGATTAATCCTGAAATGTGTACGAAGTGATCTTTGTCTACTCCTTCTTCAGTGATAAAACCAAATCCTTTAGTCTCGTTGAAAAATTTTACTGTTCCTTTACTCATCTTAATGTAATTAAATTATATAATGTAAGTTGCAAAGATAGAGCCATTAAACTGCTAATCGGCTTTATTTTTTGATATATCTTCATTTATTGAGGCTTAACAAGCCTTTCAAGCTTATAAAACTAATATATAACGACTAAAAGGCATTCTTTTTCAAGCAATTAGATTAACTAAAGTTCATAAATGCGCACCTTTTTCTTTTTAAGCCGCGTATTATTAGTCTTTTCAATCACATCATAAAGTTTTTTCTTAGGTACAGCTACAAAAGCACAATCCTGTTTCAACTCTATAACTCCTAACTCATTTTTATTTAATCCACCTTGTTTAAAGAACAACCCAGCGATATCACCTTTAGAAATTTTATCCTTACGACCACCAGAAATAAATACGGTAGCCCATTCTGTTTGTAAAGAACTTTTAATAGCATCTGGTACCAGAACGTCTTCTGTTGTTATAAATTCCGGCACGGTTTCTTTATTCCACTGCAATACATATGCAGTTCCAGCGGCATTCATACGTGCCGTTCTACCATTTCTATGCGTAAACTCTTCTGCCTTTAGAGGCAATTGATAGTGTATGATATATTTCAATTCTGGAATATCTAATCCACGTGCTGCAAGATCTGTTGCAATGATAATTTGATGAGTACCGTTTCTAAATTTTATCAGCGCACGTTCACGCTCTTGTTGCTCCATACCACCATAGAAAAGTCCATGTTCAATATCGTGAGTACTTAAGTATTCGCTAACAAAATTGATCGTGTCCTTAAAATTACAAAATATGATACCTGGCTGGTTTCCTATATGGTGTAATAATTCTACTAACGTTTTTAATTTATCCTTATCTGGAGAGCTCACTTTTTTAATAGCCAACTCTTTAACACCTGTCGCGGTATAATCTATTACCTTAGGATTTTTAACTCTTGCAAAATCTGGTATACGTATGTTTTGAGTAGCACTAGTTAGAATTCGCTTTTTAACATTGACTAGGGTACTCATGATATCACTCATTTCACGTTCAAACCCTATTTCTAGAGACTTATCAAACTCATCAAGTACAATTGTTGTAAGATCATCAATTGAGAAACTTTCACGATCTAGATGATCTAGCACACGACCTGGAGTACCTATTAATATAGTTGGTGTATGGGCAAGTTCTATTTTATCTTTTGATATAGGACGTCCACCATATACTGCGTTTGCCTTAAAACCAGTTCCCATATCACGTATCACTTGCTCAATTTGAATAGCTAGTTCTCTCGATGGAACTATGATAAGAAGCTGTACCTCTTTAATTTGTGGTTTTAATAAATCAATGACGGGTAATAGAAAAGCGAGCGTTTTTCCGGTACCTGTAGGTGACAGTAAAATAGTATTAGGATAGGCAGGTATGGTTAGTAAGGCCTGTTCTTGCATAGGATTCAGTGTTGTGATTCCTAATTTTGCAAGTATTTGTTCTTGATTCTTTATAGTTGTTGACATAGTGCAAAAGTAGTCGTTTCTTATAAGGTGATGCCTTAAGAATGATCATAAGTGAGTTTGATGATATACTTGCTCAGTAAATAGGTATTCCGCTTTCGCGAAAGCGAGGTTAAAGACGGATATTATGCAATGTAATGTTCAATAAATCGAACCTCTACTTCCACCACTGCCCATAAGCTGATGCAGTATCATCGAGATGTATCACATCACCAATTTGAGGTGTGATAACAGGTAGATTTAATAATTCACCAGCAGTAGTAACACGATTCACTGGATCTCGCCAATCATGTAAAGCTAGTTTGAATCCTGCCCAGTGAATAGGCATTATTACGCGAGCATTAAGATCCTTACCAGCTTGAGCTGTTTCCTCTGGCATCATGTGAATATCAGACCACAACTCGTTGTACTGACCGCATTCCATTAAAGCTAGATCAAATGGACCATATTGATTCCCAATAGCTTTAAAATGATCGCTATAGCCACTATCACCACTAAAGAATAACTTTTCAGTCTCATTTTGTATCACCCAACTACTCCATAAAGTACTTTGCTCTGCTCCTATCTTTCTACCAGAAAAATGTTGTGCTGGCGTACACGCTAGTTGTATATCACCTAGTGTCACCTCTTGCCACCAGTCTAGTTCTGTAATAGCACTGGACTCTATTCCCCATGCTTCTAAATGAACGCCTACACCTAATGGGACATAATAATGAGAAACTTTATCTTTTAAAGCTATAATAGAATCATAATCTAGGTGATCGTAATGATCGTGAGATATAATAACGGCATCAATAGACGGTAAATCTTCAATTTCAATAGGTAATTCACTATTAAAACGATTTGCACCTAACCATGGATGTGGAGCTGCCACATTACCAAACATAGGATCTATGAGAATGCTTTTATCATTCATTTTTAAATAAAAAGCAGAATGACCAAACCATATCAATTGTGTAGAATCCTGTTCTTTTAATATCTTTTTATTGACTTTTTGTACCTGAAGATCATGTGATGGTGATCCATTAGGAACCTTAGTAGTAAAGAACTTATAAGCGACACCTAAAGTTTTACTTAACCCTAAATCAGGTGGTACACTAGCATCAATGTTTCTAAACTTATGATCAGAAAAGTTTGATGATGATTGATATAAACGTTGTCTATCTTCATTTACATCACCTCCAAAAGTGGGATAGAAATTGACAAATACAAAATATACTACAACAAGTAAAATAATGATGCTAAGGATGGTCCAAATCATGCGTCGTAGTATTTTTTTAAATGTCTTCAATTCTTTAAATAAATAACAAAACTAAGGCTAGCACTATACCAGCTGCCGTATAATACATTCCTTTTTTGAATATAGAAGTACCAGGCATAAACATCCAGAAACTGGATAATACAAAGAATAATAATCCTAGACCAAATGTGATATTTAAAAAGAATAAAGGTTGGCTAGATTTTGCTTTGTGTAAGTGAGTCATTTTATCCAAAACATATGGTAATTCCATTTTTGTATAATTTACAGCACCAGTTGCTTTGTTATAATCTCCATTTTTAAAGGTCAATACATCGCCATTCACTTTTTCTATCTTTAATCGCTTATCACCTATAGCCTGTCCTAAAGCTTTCTCATTGAGTTGTGCATTAATTGTTTTTGTATAGGAAACCTCGCGTTTCATTACATCACTATCACGGAAAATTAAAACAATACCACTTATTGCATAAATAGCCATTATTCCTGCAAGGAAAAACCCTAAATAGCGGTGAAATATTCTCATTTTAAGCGATGTAGCACTTGGTCTTGCCATAATATATAAAGTTTAAATTTATTTAATAACGCCATCTACGGCTTTAATTATTTCATCATAGGTTAAGTCTCCTGTAAATAAGGAAAAACTCTTTCCGTTAAAAGGTTCGTATACGTGACGATTAGTTCTTGAAAACAATCCTACAACAGGTGCTCCAGATGCGCTTGCAAGATGCATGATTCCACAATCGGCACCTATCCACACATCAGTATGAGAAATGAAAGCTGCAATTTCTCTTATATCCTTACTGTAATAAGATGGCGCTGTAAAATTGATTTGTGAAACATTTTCATAAGGCAACACCTCTACAATGTGATAATCTGGATACTCTAATTGTAATCTTTTATAAAACGGTATCCACCACTCTGGTTGATAACATTTATCTCCAGTAGCAAATGTGAAAATTGAAATGACCTTCTTTGAATCATCAACTATTTCTCGTAGTCTTTTTAGTCCACTTTGTAATTCCTTATTACTAAGTTTTAAACTTAGGTTAGGTACTGGTAAATTATCACTAATAAAACCTAATCTTCTCATATAAGCTCTGAAGGCATAGACTTGTTCTTTTGCGATATGACGTCCATCCTCAAACTGTTGAGTAAAGTCTTGTCCTTCTTCTCCAAAGACTTTATACTTAGCTCTGGCCATTTGTGTATATAATCGACCAGAAGAAGAGCCTATCACAGCGTTAATAGCAAAATCATATTTGTATTTGCGAACTGATGTTGCTCCTTTAATATAATATTTAAGATTCTTAAATGGTTTCTTAGGAAGTCTAGTGATATGATCAACTGCTTCATAATTTTCAAAGATTATAGGCCCTAGAAACCCTTGAACAATTAGGTCAATTTTTGCATTAGGAAAAGTACGTATGACTTCTTGTACTAAAGGTGTTATTAAAATAAGATTGCCCAATCTATGATTAGTGCGCACGATTAACACTCTTTTTACTTCTTTAAGATCTTTTAAATCGTCAAGCATCGGTTCATGATTGCTCCCTAACTTTCTCGTTAGAGATTTCATGATTTTCCTGCGATAATTATTGACTTTTTTAAAAGACGCCATTGTTTTATTTCAAACGAATGGCAAAAGTAAGCAACAGCAACCAAAGTGTTTAATTAAATAATTTATTTTAATCTGTGAGGTTTTTAACGATCTCGCTTTCGCGAAAGCGCAATTATCATGATCTATATAGCATTAACTATAATAATGATAAGCAATAACATATAGTCTTTAAAAAAGTGATTTTCAGAGTATATATCAATGATAATACTCTTAATTTACAGTTATAATTTGACAACAATGATAGCTGCACCTATTCCTAAAGATGAGATTCAAAAGACAGGCTGCTGTAGAAAAGTATAAATTACTAGATACCATGCCCGAGGAAAACTATGATAACATCACTTCTACTATTTCTAGTATTTGTGAGGCTCCTATTTCATTGATTACTCTAGTGGATAAAGACAGGAATTTTTTAAAATCAAGACAAGGTGTTGATTTAAGTGAATCACCACGAGATATTTCTTTTTGTGGGCATGCTATTGTAAGTAAGGAAGATATAATGATTGTTCCCGACGCTAGAGAAGATGAACGATTTAAAGACAATCCATTAGTAGAAGGTTTAAAGGCTATATTTTATGCAGGTGTACCTCTTGTAGATGTAAACGGTTATAAATTAGGGACTTTATGCGTTTATGATCATAAGCCACGAGTATTAACTGGTCATCAAATTAGTGCTCTTAAAGCAATGGCTAAACAGGTGATGTCTCTCTTTGAAGAACGATTTAAAACCTTTGAATTAGATAGATTAGGCAACATATTAAAGGAGCGAAATGATGAGTTAAAAGATTTTGCAGGTATTGTGTCACACGACTTAAAAGCACCGTTGTCTAATATCCTTATGATATCAGATTTACTTAAAGAAGATTCAACTAGCCTATCCTCACAATCGATAGAGTATCTAGGTATTCTTAAAGATAGTACTAAAAGTATGAGCCGTTATATAGACGGCATGTTGCAATTTTATCGCAGTGAAGAATTGGTTACTGAGAACTATGATAATGTAAGTTACGTGGATTTAATTGAAGATGTTATTTCTATGACTGTAATGGATGATAGTGTAGAGGTTATTTATATACCAGAAACAGACACAACGCTGGTAACTAATGAAATAGCACTTCAACAAATTCTAATTAATTTATTTACTAATGCTGTAAAATATAGCGATAAATCAAAAACAGCTATAGACGTTGTTCTGATAAATCATTCTAATGAATATGAATTACATATTAAAGATAACGGAATGGGTATTGCGCCAGATAGAATAGAATCAATTTTTAAGTTATTCTATATAGCCACTCAAGAGGATAAGAATGGTAAACCAGGAACAGGAATTGGTCTGGCTACCGTCGCTAGACTTTTAGAACACATGAATGGTAGAATTGAAGTAAGCTCAGAATTAGAAAAATGGACTGAATTTAAAATTTTTCTTCCGAAAAAAGAGGTATAAAAAAACGTCGAAATAAAATTTCGACGTTTTTAAATTAAAGATTATAAGCTTAAACTTTAGTTCCATCTTTTCGGTACATGACGTCCATGTTTTTTCCTTTCTGTTCAAATTCAATATCATAGAATTCACCTTGAGTTGCGCTAATGACGTGCTCGGCCTCAGTAATTTTTTTATCTGGGAACTCTCTTTCTATCGCTTCTTGAATAGCCTTAGGAATTTCTGAGTCCTTAATAGAATTTTCAGTTTCTCTCCATGTGCCATCGGCATGAAAATCTGCCCTGTATTTCTCACCATCTTTTTTAAAATGTGCTTCCCAATAGCCATGATCATCAAGCTCAAAATCTGGATCATTTTCTCCGGGATATTTAGTTTGAAATGCATTTATGACTTCTTGCGGCACCTTATCAGATTTCTCTTGACAACTTGCGGTAGTTGAAATAAATAAAATTAAAAGTGATAGTATGGTAATTTTCATGTTCTTAATTTTCTAACAATGTACTATACTTAAAGTTATACATGTCTTAAGACTATAATAATTACTGTTAGGGATTGTTAAATCAACGCACTTTGCGGCTGTTTATAAAATATACACCTGTAAGCATTATAGCTGCCGCAATCATGGATTGAACTGTAATGGTTTCATTTAGGAAATACCAACCCAGTAACAAAGCGATAATTGGATTAACATAGGATGATGTGGCTACCTTTTCTGTACTCACAACTTTAAGTAGATAGTTAAAAGCTGTAAAGGCAGCAATACTACCGAATAGTATCAAACAAACAAGAGAAATGCGTGTTTCAAATTGCCAATCAATAGGTGCTATCCACTTTTCATCAAAAGCCCAACTACTTATAGCTAGAATAACTCCAGCACTTAACATTTGATATCCAGTAGCTATAAAAAAGTTTGATGGTGTATCTGCCTTTGCTATGAACAAGCTACCGGCACTCCAACTTATAATACAACTCATGATCATTAAAATACCTATCCAACTATCTTCTTGCATTTGTAGTCCTTTCTGACTTACTAATAAGTACATCCCAAAGAGACCTAATGCAACTCCTATGATGGACTTGATTTTTAGAGATTTGCGTTGTACAAATCGCATCATTAATAACAAGACTAACGGTTGTAATGAAGCTAATAAAGAAGCAAAACCACTATCAACATATTTTAACGCCCATACAAAAACACCATTTCCATAGGCTAGAAATAAAAACCCAGCTAAGACAGTATTGAGAAGTTGTTTTTTTGTGATGGTAAGTTTTTTACCCGACAAAACTGCAATAACAAATATAATAGCACTTGCTGTGCTAAATCTTATGGAAGCAAGCATAAATGGTGGCAGTTCTGTTACCGCCATTTTATTCCATAAATATGTAGAACCCCAAAAAACGTAAACCGCAAAAAAAGAAAGGATGATTAATACTGGTTTCTTTTCCATTACCAGCTTATAGGTCTGTAATCTTTTAAAAACTTACCACACCAATGCTTTCCAGTATTGATACCGTCAAATAAAGGATCTAAAACTCGTGCGGCACCATCTACAATATCTAATGGTGGCTGAAAATCGTGTAATTCTTGTTTTCGTTTTGAAAGCTCGGCCGGATCTTCATCTGTCACCCATCCGGTATCAACAGCATTCATGTATATTCCATCCTTAGCTAGTGTTCCCGCAGCAGTATGGGTAAGCATATTAAGGGCTGCTTTTGCCATATTAGTATGTGGATGACGATCTTCTTTAAAAAAGGTATGAAACTTACCTTCCATGGCGCTAACATTGATAATATGTTTTTTACCCGTATTTTCTTTTTTCATCAACTCAGCAAGACGATTACAAAGTACAAATGGAGCCACAGAATTTACTAACTGTACCTCAATCATCTCAGTTGTTTCAATTTCCCCTAATTTTAGTCTCCAGCTGTTTGTTTTCCTCAAATCTACCTGTTGTAAATCTGCATCCAGTTCACCTTCGGGAAAAACTTCTGGAGCACTAAGGGCTTTGTCAAAACTATAAGGAATTTGAGAAAGTTGAGCACTAGCTCTTAATCCTATGCCAGGTTCTGGACCATGCCATGTTACAGGCATGTTCTTATTTGATGAAGCTGCTGGTGAAAGTGCTTTAATCTCTGCAAGGCAATCTTGATGATCCTTAAGTAACTCTTGAGCATAAGGTGGTAACTCACTGTAGTCTAAGTTTTCATTTGGCATTAAATGCGCATAAAAACCGGATGGCCTACGTACTGTTTGTGCTGCATTATTAATGAGAATATCTAGCTTTTCATAGCGTTGTTCTATGAAATTACAAAAGATTTCTACACTAGGAATATGTCTTAAATCTAAACCATGAATTTTCAAATTATGTGCCCAATCATTATAATCGGGTTCTTTTGAAAAACGTATAGCACTATCTGCAGGGAAACGTGTTGTAGCAATTACGGTAGCGCCACCACGTAGTAACATTAAGGATATATGATATCCTATTTTCAATCTTGAACCTGTAATTAGAGCTACCTGACCTTTAACGTTTGCAGTTTGAAAGCGCTTTGCGTAATTGAAATCACCACAATCTGTACACATCTGGTCATAAAAATGATGCAACTTTGTGAACATCGTTTTACAGACATAACAGTTTCTAGGAGTACTTAATTCTCCTGGTTCCTGTTGTTCAAGCTGTTGTTGCAGTAAGATTTGTGGAGCAACAAAGACACTAGCTTCACGAGCACTGCGTATTCCAGTTTCTTTACGAGCGTGTTTATCTCTAGTTGCTCTTTTGCGTTTTGCAGCTTTTACAGCATCCTTTTTTCTTCTTTTATATTCGTCACGACTAGGTCTAGAGAGCATTCCAGCTTGTTTAATAAGCTCTATACGCGTCTCCATAGGAATTTCAAATATCTCATCAGTATCTGTATTCAATCTATTAAGAATATCAATACACTGTTGTATCTCTTCTGGAGATAAAGATTGTTGAGATGATTTAAATTCTGCCATGGCCCTAACTATTAAAACAAAAATACAAGGATATAATTATGCTTGATCTTGGTCTTGATCTTTTTTAGACTTGCGATAAAGGTAATTACTAAAGATATTACGTTTACCAAATCTATAACGGTTGTCTGCGTTTACTAACTTACGGAAAACAGGCTTTTGAACACCAAAATATTCATAAGTTGATCCATCAGTAAAGGTTACCTCTAATACTTGACCTTTATGATCAAAGTCTTCAATACCTGTGTTAGTTATTGTTTCTGTATAAGCCTCTAGGTTTGCTTCCTTAGTTTCTGGAGCAATACTTACTAGAAAATGATAACCATCAATAATCTGACGACTCATAACCTCTGCTTCTTCCTTCTTATCATCACCATCCTGAAATTTATCTGGATGCCATTCTTTTACAAGATTGCGATAACTCTTCTTAAGTTCTTTAAGATCAATATTCTTTTCAACACTGAACATCTTCTTGTACTGATTAATACGCTTCATTTTCTACTTTTTTATAGCGCGCAAAAGTAGTCTATTCTTTAACGATAATTACGTTAAATATGCTAGCCTTGATTTTTATTTTCAAGTTCGTTAGGATCTAACTGTAATTTTTTAGGTTTAATCACAAATGGCGTAAACCAATCCCATGTCACACCAACTGTAAAGCGAGGAAAATTATCTACAAAACGGTAATTATAGTTATCTCTTCCAAAAGAGAATTTTGTAAAAAAGCCTAAATCATTATCCCATGGATATAAAATTCCAGTAGTAACTGATCGATACGGGACACTGGAAGGATGAGAACCTATGGTATAATCAAACTGCTGACTTAATGTAAAACGCATTTTTTTAAGATGGGAAGTAAACTCATATCCTAGCTCAAACTTATGTCTACCGTAAATGTCAATATCCTGTGGATTATAACCACCAAAATCAATTAAGCCCATAAATTTATCATGATACAATTGATAGGTAGCCGTCATAGAATGTATTTTTTGGGGAATATTGTCTTCGTTAAACGTATTTAATCTATAGTTAAAACTAAAACGAGTCAAGTTAGTGGAGAAATTACCTGTACTCCTATTAAGTAGTGCTGCAAGATCAGTATCATCAGTAATACGATCGTAAATTGCAATACTTTCTTCAGAATTATCTTCAAACTCAGTACTGAAAGCACTGCCTGCTTGCCCATTACTAAAATGACCTGACTCTATAGCTGCCGTTAGGAAGTTATCATCATCAGTTTTAATAATACGTTGCCATCCTATAAGAACTTTATAACTAGGTGTTTTAACTGGCTTAGATTCTTCATTATAGATTCTAAAATGAGGCTGAAAAGATAAGTAAACTGCATCACCGCTAGTAATTGTATCTTGATTTAAAGAACGACGCATATCGTTATAGAAACCATAGTAAACCACAGGAGTTGCCTCTAAAAGAATTTGTTCATATGGATTATTACCTAATCCTATAGACGCTTCTGGTCTTACTGATATTGGATAATAATCTTTAAATCCTTTTAATTGATCTGTTTGCGCGTTTGAAACACTCACAAATAATAGTAATGATAATAACTTCACAAACTGATTCATGATCAAATAGTAATAATAAAAAACATCTTTATTTAGCAAGCTTGCGCAGTGCAACCCATTGCTTAAGCATCTCTCGAGAGTCCGTTGCTGGATAGCCCAGTACTGTTTTACCAGCAGCTACATTATTCATAACGCCACTACCAGCACCTACCGTTGCTCCTGACTCAATAGTTGTATGATCTTTTATAGATGCACTACCACCTATAATTACTCCATCACCTAAGGTTACAGACCCAGCAAGACCACTATGACCTGCCATGATACAACATCTTCCTAATATACAATTATGTGCAATTTGTACTAGATTATCAATTTTACAACCATCACCTATTATAGTTGAATTAAACTTAGCTCTATCGACACAAGAATTAGCACCTATCTCCACGCCATTACCTATTACAACATTTCCTATGTGAGGTATTTTAATAAGTCTACGACCATCATCTGATGGACGATATCCAAAACCATCTGCTCCTATACTCACGTTATTATGAAATATACATTGAGCACCTATTTGAGAACGTTCTCTAATCACCGTTCCAGACCAGGCAACTGTTTGTGGTCCAATAGTAGAGTCATCAAACACGCTTACATTATGATATAATTTCACTCCATCGCCCAAGGTTACATTTTTACCTACATAGCAATGCGCACCTATTTGGACACCTTTTCCTATAGTTGCCGTTTCGTGTACCACTGCTGTAGGATGAATATCTGTTTCAAAAACAGGTGTAGGTGGTAAAAAAGCTTCTAACATGTTAGCCATAGCTAGATCTGCGTTTTTTACTTTTATTAAAACGCGATTATCACCTGGCGCTAGTTCAATATTTTCACTAATTATAGCAATTGATGCCTTAGAATCTGCCCAGAATTTTGCATACTTCTTATTTCCTATAAAGGTTAAGTCAGATTTTGTAGCTTTTCTTATTTCTTCTATTCCTGTGATTTCTTGAGTGGTAGATCCTATAAGGGTACCTTCTAAAACGTCACAAATTTGTTGGGCAGTAAATGAATTCATTAAAATATATAAAGATGAATGGTAAAACTAACTCTTAACAGGCATAAAAAAAAACTCAGCACCATAGATGCTGAGTTTTTAATAGCTTTAATGAATACGCTTTCGCGAAAGCGAGATACTACAACGTCTCCATATCAATTACAAAACGATACTTAACATCGTTTTTCTGAACGCGTTCAAAGGCATTATTAATATCTTGCATGTCAATCATTTCAATATCTGATGTGATATTATGTTCACCACAGAAATCTAACATCTCTTGCGTTTCTTTAATACCACCTATTAATGATCCAGCTAATTTTTTTCTTCTTAAAATAAGATTTGCACCGTGCACATTCTCTAAAGGTTCAATAGCTCCTACTAAACACATGGTACAATCTCTTTTAAGCAAGGCTAGATAAGGATTAACGTCATGGCCTACCGGTATCGTGTTAAGAATAAAATCAAAAGAATCATTGTGTTCTTTCATTTGACTTTCATCTTTTGAAATAATTACTTGATCTGCTCCTAGTCTTTTAGCATCCTTTGCTTTTTCTTCACTAGTGGTAATCATCACTGTTTCTGCTCCCATTGCAGCAGCAAATTTGATTCCCATGTGACCTAGACCACCAAGGCCAATAATACCTACTTTATCACCTTTTTTAACATTCCAGTGTTTTAATGGTGAATAGGTTGTAATACCAGCGCATAAAAGTGGTGCAACTGCTTTAGTATCAAGGTTAGTCGGTACTTTAAGAACAAATTCCTCTCTTACCACTATAAGCTTAGAATATCCTCCTAGTGTATGACCTCCTAAATGTGGATCTTTACTATTATAAGTACTGGTAGAACCATTCTCACACCACATTTCTTGATCTTCCTTACAAGCACTACATTCCTGACAAGAGTCAACCATACAGCCTACTCCTACTAAGTCTCCTACTTTATGATTAGAAACATGGCTTCCCACAGCTGTCACTTTACCTATTATCTCATGTCCTGGTACGATAGGATATTTTGCATTTCCCCAATCGTTAAGCTTTGCGTGTATATCACTATGACATACACCACAATACATGATGTCTATGGAAACATCGTTATCTAATAAATCACGGCGGTTAATATTAACTTCTTTTAAAGGCGCATCGTTTGCAGATGCTGCATATGCTTTTACTTCTTTCATAGTTATTAATTGTAGATACAAAATTTATAAAAATTATTGATTGATGGTACTAGAGAAATCATAAAGTGTTTAATTTTAAAAAGAAATACTTAACGCCATTTTAAATTAGTATTGAAATGACAAACAGTATCTTTACTATAAGATTAAAAACCATGAATAAATTTCTCTACATCGCTATTGCTTTAATTATAACTTCTTGTAATTCTAAAACATCAAGCACCAATACAGATCATAGTACTGATAACAATCGTCTAGAATCACTAGAAGATCTTACCTTAACACAAGACTTTAAAGACTATTGGTACAGTGGTAAGGCAGAAATTTCTAGTTATGAACTCTCACAATCTAGATATGGAGAAATGCGTGATGGAAAATCTGTGATGATTTTTGTTACTGAACCATTCAATACAGTAGATGAAGTTAAGGCTGATAATCCATCAGATGATAATCGTCCTGTTATGAAACTAAATGTAACTAGAGATTTTAATACAGGTATCTATCCTTATTCTATTATGAGTAGCACCTTTTTACCATTAGATAAGAAGGATAATGCGATTAAAATATCTTCTAGTATTCAAGAATGGTGTGGACATACATACATGCAATTAAATCAATACGATAAGGTGTATGATGTAAGTTTGTTTTCTTATTTCCAGTCTGAACAAGAAGATTATTTTGAAGTCGAGCATGTCATGACTGAAAATCAAATTCCTGTGCAATTAAGGATAGACCCGACTTCAATGCCTACAGGCGATTTAAAATTAATTCCTAGTCTTGAGTATTTAAGATTAAAGCATGTCGAGACTAAACCTTATGAAGCAACTGCAAGTTTTAGAGAGATTGAGGATGGTTATTTATACAGTGTTAGGTACAAAGACTTAGATCGTATTATTGCTTTTAAAACTCAAAAAGAGGCTCCTTATAAAATCCTTTCTTGGATGGAGCGTTATAATGATAATGGTCAACCTGCCGTTTCTACAGGTACGTTAATTAAAACATTAAATACACCTTACTGGTCACAAAAAGGTAGTGAGTATCAAGTTTTAAGAGATAGTTTACAATTATGATCGATTTCTTAACCAGGACTGAAGTCATATTCACAATTGTTATCCTAATACTAACAATTGGTGTACACCGATTTGTGACATGGAGTGCTGCAAAACTTTCAAAAGATCTTAATCGATCAAAATTAAGACGTCAGTATATCAATAGATATGTAGGTTACTTACTATGGACGTTATCAACCATTGCAATTATTTTTGTTTGGGGAATTTCTAAAGACGGTTTCTGGACAGCACTGGCATCTACGTTTGCAGTAATAGGTGTTGCGTTGTTTGCAAACTGGAGTATTTTAAGCAACCTAACCTCTAGTTTTATACTATATTTTGCCTTTCCATTTAAAATAGGTGATCGTATTAGAATACATGATAAAGATTTACCGGTAACTGCTGTAATAGAAGACATTAAAGGCTTTTATACCGTACTTAAAACTAATGATGGCGAGACCATCACCTACCCTAATAACCTACTAATGCAAAAAGGTGTTAGCATTCTAGGAAATAAAAAAGAGTCTGTTTTTGATATTAACCATGTAGATGCTGATCCTACAGCAAGATAAACGGACTGTGATAGATTATGTTTTCAACATTGCAGGTACTTTAGCAATTGCTAGTGCTTTATTTTATATCATATATAGCAATTTCTTTAAGGATCGTTCTAAAAATCAATGGATTTCAAACGAAACTATAATTACATTTGATTTATTAACACAAAGAAAAGAATTACAACAATACCTTACTAATCTGTTCTATGAAGACAGTAATAAAAACAGAAGTGCTGTAATAGCTTTTGATAATGATTATGTACAATATGCCATCTATTCAAGAAGGGATATCAAATCACGTCCTATTTATTGCGAGGCTTCAAGTGGTGATTTTAATAAAACAGTTATCAGAACTATAGAACCCAATTATTCTCTATTATTAAAAAACGGTTTCTCTAAAGAGCTAGAATATAAATCTAACTACTCTAAGGAATACGATCGAAATCAAATTACAACCGTCGAAATAATTGAAGAACTATTCAGAATCATGGAAAAAGTATATCATATTGATTTTTCTACATCTAAAATTATAGAAATCACGCACTTTTAGTTATACAAAAATTCCATTTTCGATATTACTAATTACCGCTTGCGCTGCAGCCTTACCATTCAGCATTGCCGCATTTAATGATCCATTGCTTAATTGATCACCAGCTAAGAAGATGTTTTGAGTAAGTTGAGTTTCAGTAGGGCTCATAGCATATTGAATGCTATCAAAGGTTGGCAATGCCTTTTTAATTTCCATCATTTGAATCAAATCGCCAGCTTTAATATGAGCCTGCTCTATAAGTTCTTTACGCACACGTTCTTCTAGTTGATCTTTAGTGAGATCATGTTTTGCCACAACGCTTACACTAATCACCTTTGGATGATTTTCGAAAACGTCATTTAGAAAATGAAAGTTATTACTTAAACAATCATCACCAGCAATTAAACCGATGATAGGCTGGTCAAAACCATGATCATCTGTATCAAAATATAAAGTCTGAACACTGTGCCATGGCTTATTTGACTTAGGTAAATTGGGCACTAAAACATCTGCAGGAGTAGCTATAATAGTATAATCACTCTTAAGATTGTCGCCGTTAACTAGTTGAATTGTATCTGCAACAACTTCTTTAACGGTGGTGTTTAATTGGATTTGTCCATCTAATTGATGAGCCATTTGTTCAGGTATTGCTTTGATTCCAGCAGCAGGAATAGTTGCGTTTCCTTCACTGAACATTTTAAAGACAAACTCAAACATACGACTACTCGTTTGCAGTTGAGTTTCTAGAAAAATACCGGTATAAAAAGGCTTAAAAAAGCTTTTGATCATCTTTTCAGAAAAACCATAATCTTGAAGATATTGAAGAGTAGTTTTTTCTGGGCTTTTAAAAATATCTATTAGATTCTTCTGTTTTAGCTTTCGCGAAAGCGTGTATACCTTCCATTTATCACTGACACTACCTACTCCAGCAACAATCGTTTTCCACGCATATTTCATATCACGTTGCGCATCACCTATTACGTGCTTTTTACAATCGATATAAATGACAGACGCAGGACTAAACTTTACTAAGTCTAAAGCATCTAAATTAAGGAACTCTTGCGCTGCTGGATAATGATCTAATAATACCTGAAAACCATGATCAAGCTTCATTGCGCCATTGATAGTTGTGTTTACTCGACCACCAATTGTAGCAGCCTGTTCTAATACTTGAGCATTATAACCAGCTTTTTTTAATGTAAGAGCCGCAGCTAGTCCACTTACACCAGCACCTATTATATGAATCTTTACGTCTTTATGAGCCATCAATATTTATTAAGATTACAAAGATAATAGCGCGACATCATCTACTTCCATTTTAACAAATATTTTACCAACAATTACATGCTTTTACAATCATGATAAGCAGTAAAAAAATCGCTAGAGCTTATCTTTGCATTTATAATTCATTGCTATGAACAAGTTTTTCAAATATCTAGCCATTACAGAAGGTTATTCTTTTTTATTAATCCTTTTTGTAACCATGCCGTTGAAGTATCTAGCAGCAATGCCTATGCCTAACAAGATTATAGGAATGGCTCATGGTGTCCTTTTTCTTTCTTACATAGTCGTAGCGATATTAGTAGCTCAATTAAATAAATGGAGCTTTAAAACTTTACTTATTGTTTTAGCGATGTCTGTTGTACCATTTGGAACTTTCTGGATGGAAGAAAAATACTTGAACGATGATCAAGTAAAAGCTTAAAAGCCTTTCTTTTTCATTCGATCAGATTGATATTCAACTTCGGTCTTTCCATGTGCGAGAGGTTTACCATCTTCATCAAGATTTACTAAGATGATGTTTTCAATAGTAATGATTGTTTCATAAGTCATCTTATTACGCACCTCGCATTTAAGATCTATAGATGATCTACCGAATTTGTTAACCTCTAGTCCTATTTCAACAATATCTCCAGGTTTTGCACTGGCTCTAAAGTTGATCTCACTCATGTATTTAGTTACCACCTTTTGATTCTCTATTTGGATTATAGCATAAAGCGCTGCTTCCTCATCAATCCATTCTAGCAATCGGCCACCAAACAAGGTGCCATTAGGATTTAAATCTTCGGGTTTGATCCATTTTCTAGTGTGAAAATTCATAAATTTTATTTTAATATAAAGATAATAGAATCATGGTTGCGGCCGAGTAAAAGTAGATACTCAAAATCAATAATTAAATAAGAAAAACTGACTATAAACGCAATCTATTATCTATTTAAAAGATTGTATCATCATTTTAAATATCACTCAATTTCCACTTACCTTTGCTTTAATGAAACACATTACCAGTCCACACAACGCCATCATCCGTCATGCAGAATTATTGCAACGCAAGAGTAAAGCACGTAAAAAAGAAGGTCTCTTTCTTGTAGAAGGACAACGCGAGGTGATGCTGTGTAATCAAGGTGGTTTTGAGTTACAACAACTATTAGTTTGTGGATCTATTCTTTTAAATACAGAAGATTTTGAAGCTAGTGATGTCTACCACAAAATAAATATCAATAGTAATCCAGAAGTTATATCAGTTACTCAAGAAGTGTATGAGAAACTTGCATACAGGACAGGAACAGAAGGTGTTATCGCTTTCGCAAAAGCAAAATCTCAACAACTACAAGATTTAAAATTATCTAAGAATCCTTTAATCCTTATAGCAGAATCACCTGAAAAACCTGGGAATTTAGGTGCTATTTTAAGAACTGCAGATGCTGCAAAAGTAGATGCCGTTATCATCGCAAATCCAGTAGCAGATCTTTTTAATCCTAACGTAGTACGATCTAGCGTAGGTTGTGTGTTTACCGTTCCTACTGCAACAGGCACAACTAGCGAAGTAGTGGATTTCTTAAAGTCCAAAAACATCAACTTATATGCAGCTACATTACAATCTAGTGAACGCTATGATGTCATGGATTATACTACCGGAAGCGCCATTGCACTAGGAACTGAGGCAACCGGATTATCTCAAGAAATGCGAGACGCTGCCTTGAAAAACATAATTATCCCCATGAGTGGCGCTATAGATTCTATGAATCTTTCAGTAAGTGCAGCAATATTAATATTTGAGGCAAAAAGACAACGAGATTTTAAATAATCAAAGCTTCTTATTTACCATTACATTTGTGAAAAATTAACCTATGGACGCTATTTCATTGTTCTATCTAATTATAGGAATACTTGTTTTTGATTTTTTATTAGATCAATTATTAGGTTATCTTAATTATACATGGTATTCTAAAAATGTTCCCCAAGAATTGAATGACGTCTATGATGCCGATGAGTATGCTAAATCACAAGAGTATAAAAAGACCAATTATCGATTCAGTCTATTAAGCAGCAGTATTTCCTTTATTGCAATTCTGATTTTTTTATTTTATGATGGATTTGCTCTTATCGACACATGGGCACGTACTTTAGTAAATCACGATACACTAGTTGGCTTATTATTTTTTACTGTCATTGCGGCCGCTGGTGAAATCATCTCACTACCTTTCTCCTACTACTCTACTTTTGTGATTGAAGAAAAATTTGGTTTTAATAAAACAACGATAAAGACTTTCATCATCGATAAAATCAAAGGTTGGTTGCTTACCGCAATTCTAGGCGGTGGAATATTGTCTCTCGTTATTATATGTTATGATTGGGCTGGAGCTAATTTCTGGTGGTACGTATGGATTTTGATTTTTGAGATCTCTCTATTGATGAATATGTTCTATGCGCGCTGGTTTGTACCACTTTTTAATAAACAAACACCTCTAGAAGAAGGAACTTTAAAAACGTCTATTGGAAATTATGCACAAGGTGTAGGTTTTCAACTCGATAAGATTTTTGTGATAGATGGTAGTAAAAGATCTACTAAGGCTAATGCGTACTTCAGTGGTTTTGGAAGTGAGAAACGTGTAACACTTTATGACACATTAATTTCTAAATTAACTGAAGAAGAAATAGTTGCCGTACTAGCTCACGAGGTTGGGCATTATAAACGCAAACATATCATTTATAACTTGATAGCAAGTACTATTACGACAGGTTTTACACTTTGGTTGTTTTCATTATTTGTCGATAGCGCTACACTTTCAGAAGCTCTAGGTGTGGCCATACCTTCTTTCCATGTCGGTTTAGTGGCATTTGGACTGCTCTACTCGCCTATTTCTACGATTACTGGAATAGTGATGAGTTCGCTTTCGCGAAAATTTGAATATGAAGCCGATGCTTTTGCAAAAGATACTTATAAAGGAGAACCGCTCATCGATGCACTTAAAAAATTGAATAAAACCAGTTTAAGCAATCTTACACCGCATCCAGCTTATGTCTTTTTCAACTACTCGCATCCTACACTATATCAAAGAATGATGGCGATGAGAGAAAATTAGACAATTGTATCCATCAATGAAATTCAATCAATTGCTAAGATGAAAAATTTCATTTCAATCAGAAAATTAATTTGAAATAACCATTAATTTCAAATTAAAGTTAGCCTATTAGTTCGAGTTCAAATTCAAGTTCAAATCCCTATTTTTGCACAAATAAAAAAATCAAATGCTTATACTAGGAATAGCTGGTGGAACTGGAAGTGGAAAAACCACAGTCGTGGACCAAATGGTCCATACCTATCCAGATCATGAAGTAAATGTAATCTCTCAAGACTCCTATTATAAAGACACTTCCCATTTGAGTTATGAAGAACGTGTGAAAATCAACTTTGATCATCCAGGAAGTATCGACTTTGAATTATTAGAGAAACATCTGCTCGAACTTAAAGAAGGTAAAACAATTGATCAACCAGTTTATTCTTTTGTCGAGCACAACCGTACTGGTGAAGTGGTTAAAACAGCACCTTCTAAAGTGGTAATCGTTGAAGGGATTTTAATACTTACCCAACCACGCATTAGAGATCTATTTGATATTAAAGTCTACATAGATTGTGATAGTGATGAACGATTGATACGCAGGTTGAAAAGAGATATCGCAGATCGCGGTCGTGATCTCACAGAAGTTCTAGAACGTTACCAAAACACATTAAAACCGATGCATCAGCAATTTATTGAGCCTACTAAGGCCTATGCAGATGTGATTATACCTACTAATCGATTTAATACAGTAGGTGTTCAAATCTTAAGAGGTATAATCGACCAACGATTGGCTGAATTTTCTTAAATTTCACATAATGAAGTGGAATCAGTTAAAACAGAATAAATATTGGAAAGTTTTTACTAATAAGTACGTACTTATCAGTATCATATTTGTGATATGGATTTTGTTCTTAGATGCAAACGCTTGGCTTACTTCCCATAGAGAACTGGACCAACAAATCGTAGAAAAAGAACAAAATGTTGATTTCTATAAACGAGGTATCCAGAAGGATCAAAATAGAATTAAGATATTAAAAGATAGCGCTGGCATTGAAAAATTTGCTCGTGAACGCTATTTAATGAAAAGAGAAAATGAAGAAGTGTTTATCATACAACACGCAGATTCCCTAAAAAAAGACACAAATGAGTAATCGATTGTTTGAAGGTTTTGAACCTGTCTCAGAAACGGCCTGGAAACAAAAAATCCAGATGGACCTTAAAGGTGCAGATTATAACGAGACACTAGTCACTAAAACAAATACTGGAATCGATATTAAACCGATATATCACAGTGACAGTGCTCCACAATTAAATATTCCTGCTCGTGCCACAGATAACTGGTTTATTTCTCAAAGAATCTATGCTGGTAATTCTACGGCAGCAAACAAGAAAGCAAAAGACGTATTAAATCGTGGTAGTGAAGGTGTACTTTTTGTTATCCCTAATAAAGAAATTGACCCAACGGTTTTACTTAAAGGATTACCGGAATATGGAATTCAAATCCATCCACAATTTATGGACTTGGATTACATAAAACAGGTACATGATATCAATCCTAAAGCTTACGTACATATTGATATTATCAATCAATTAGCAAGTGATGGAAATTGGTTTAATGATTCAAAAAAGGATCATTACAACTATGTTGAGTTCATTAAATCGTTCTCAGGATACTTTTCTCAGTTTACAGTAAACACGAGTTTATATCAAAATGCTGGAGCTACTACCACTCAAGAATTAGGCTATTATGCAGCACATTTAAACGAGTATTTAAATCACTACTGCGATACCAATAAAGAGCATGATGCAGGTGTTTATGACGCTTTCGCGAAAGCAGAAAAAAGAATCAACATAGACACTACCATAGGTAATAATTACTTTATGGAAATTGCAAAATATAGAGCATATCGGTTAATAACCAAAGCTATAGGCAACCTCTATAGTATAGACTTAAAATGCTATATCACAGCAAGTCCAAGCCTTCGAAATAAATCTTTACTTGACTATAATGTCAACTTATTACGCACCACGACAGAATGTATGAGTGCCGTCTTAGGAGGCGCAGATACCGTATATAATTTATCTTATGACGCCTTCTTTAATAAAGAAAATGAGTTTGGAGATCGTATAGCTCGCAACCAACTACGCATCTTAAAAGATGAAGCTTATTTAGAAAAAATAAATAATGCAGCAGATGGTTCTTACTATATCGATACACTAACAAAACAGCTTACAGAAAAAGCCTTAGAGCTTTTTAAAATGATAGAAAATGGCGGTGGTTTTGTACAATCGTTATTTGATGGCACGATACAACGCAAAATAAAAGAAAGTGCGGCACAAGAATTAAGTGACTTAGGCAATGGTAAAAAAATTCTCGTTGGTGTCAATAAATATCCAAATGCAGATTTACTACTACAAAAGGAGTATGAATTATACCCATTTGTAAAAGCAAATCCTCGTAAGACTCTTATAGCTCCTATTGTTCCTACTCGACTAGCCGAGTCTATTGAAAAAGCACAGTTGTAATGAAAAGAAAAGATATATCTCAAGTAAAAGCCGATTTTAATTTTGCTTCTTCTCAAAAAGCTGATTTACCAGTTTATGAAACATCTGAAGGAATTGATATCAAAAAGTACTATTCTAAAGAAGATACTGAACATTTAGAACATTTAAATTTTGTAGCTGGACTTGCGCCTAATTTACGTGGTCCTTATTCTACAATGTACGTGCGTCGTCCATGGACCGTTCGCCAATATGCTGGTTTCTCAAGTGCTACAGAGTCTAATGCGTTCTATAGACGTAATCTTGCTGCTGGGCAGAAAGGACTTTCTGTTGCCTTTGATCTAGCAACTCACAGAGGTTATGATTCTGACCATGATCGTGTCGTTGGTGATGTAGGAAAGGCTGGTGTTGCAATCGATAGTGTTGAAGACATGAAAGTTCTTTTTGATGGAATACCATTAGATAAAATGTCTGTTTCTATGACCATGAATGGTGCTGTGTTACCTATCATGGCATTTTACATCGTTGCTGCTATGGAGCAAGGCGTGGATCCTGCTTTATTAAGTGGTACAATACAAAACGATATCTTAAAGGAATTTATGGTGCGCAACACCTATATCTATCCGCCGTCGCCTAGTATGCAGATTATATCTGACATCTTTGAATACACGAGCAAAAACATGCCTAAATTCAACTCGATTTCTATATCGGGTTATCACATGTATGAAGCTGGTGCGACTAGTGATATAGAACTTGCCTACACGCTAGCAGATGGATTGGAATACGTTCGTAAAGGTCTTGCCGCCGGAATGGACATTGACACCTTTGCTCCTAGACTATCGTTTTTCTGGGCCATAGGAATGAATCACTTTATGGAAATAGCCAAAATGCGTGCTGCACGCATGTTATGGGCTAAAATGATTCAACAGTTTAATCCTAAAAACGCGAAGTCTCTAGCTTTAAGAACACATTGCCAGACATCTGGTTGGTCGCTTACAGAACAAGATCCTTTTAATAACGTGGCGCGTACGACTATTGAAGCTGCTGCGGCCGCCTTTGGTGGTACACAAAGTCTACATACCAACGCACTTGATGAAGCTATTGCTTTGCCTACAGACTTCAGCGCACGCATAGCTCGAAATACGCAGTTGTTCTTACAAGAAGAAACTGGAATTACTAAAACAGTAGATCCTTGGGCTGGTTCTTATTACGTCGAGTCTCTAACTGACGATATTGCTCATAAAGCCTGGGAACTTATAGAAGAGGTAGAAGAACTAGGCGGAATGACCAAAGCGATTGAAGCCGGAATTCCTAAAATGCGTATTGAAGAAGCTGCTGCCAAGAAGCAAGCGCGCATAGATAGCGGTATAGATACCATCGTAGGCGTTAATAAGTACCCAAGTCCAGATGAAGATCTGATTGATACGCTAGAAGTTGATAATGCTGCCGTGCGCATTGAACAAGTCAATCGTTTAAAAGAGATAAGAGCTTCTCGAAATACCGAAAAGGTTCAGAAAGCGCTTGAAAATCTTACAGATTGTGCAAGAAGCAAGAATGGCAACTTACTAGAACTCGCTGTTATAGCTGCTCAAGAACGTGCTACTCTCGGTGAAATATCAGATGCTTTGGAGAGCGTTTATGGAAGATATCGTGCACAAATTAAAAGTGTCCAAGGTGTTTATAAAAAAGAGATTATGAATGATCCTGCTTTCGCGAAAGCGCAACAACTAGCCGACCAATTTGCTCAAAAAGAAGGTCGCCGCCCTAGAATCATGATTGCCAAAATGGGACAAGATGGACATGATCGTGGAGCAAAAGTAGTCGCTACTGGTTATGCTGATGTAGGGTTTGATGTAGACATAGGTCCACTGTTTCAAACACCAGCCGAAGCTGCAAAACAGGCTGTAGAAAACGATGTGCATGTGTTAGGCGTAAGCTCTTTAGCTGCAGGACATAAAACCCTTGTTCCTCAAGTAATGGAAGAGCTCAAAAAATATGGGCGTGAAGACATAATGATTGTCGTTGGTGGTGTGATTCCACGCAAAGATTACCAGTATTTATTTGACGCTGGAGTGGCTGCAGTATTTGGTCCTGGTACTAAAATCAGTGATGCAGCAATTGATATTTTAGGGTTGTTGATGGATGAGTAGTTTTAATCACATCAAGTTAAAGACTGATCAGATTGTTATTGGTTCTTATGTGCTGTCTGGCTTTGCATTGTTTCTCATGTTTTATTTTAATATGGTCTCGATCTCAGTGATTAAAAAATTATCTATAGGTTTTGGTATAATGTGGCCAATCCTGTTATATTCCTTCTACTATAAAAGTTTACGACAATCCAAAATCATCTTAATTTTTTCTACTATTGGTGTAATCCAAGTATTGCTGTTTATAATATTTAAAGATGTACCTTCATTATGCAATAATATCGGTGGAAGCTATTTAAGTAATTTATTGTATTTGCCCGCGATGTTAATCACTTTTTATTGCTTGAATTACCTCAATAAATTGATATATGGGGATGATTTAATTATAACTGGTCGCGGTGATAGCTTAGGAGGTGAACGTGATGGAAGAAAAATTAGATTAATTGATTTTGTTTTCTCTTTATTAGGAGGTTTGCTTTTTATTTTTGGAGTGATGTTTACCCATTAGTTCGTATTTATAAAGCTTTACACATTGTTAATGGATTATAATTACGCTAGTAATTCAATTTGAAATACTAAACACTAAAACGATAAGTCCGTTAATCAACATTAATCTATCAAACAACTTTAAATCCAATATAACGAGATAGAATTTAAAACAACTGAATAAACTAATTCGTTATCACATCAGTCCCCAAGAACTTATCATCTTTATTATAATACCATTGGCGCACTTTAGGCATATTGATTCCACTGGTTTCATAATTTTCAGTTAGAATAATGTATTCACCACTAGTTCTATCGATATCACCTTTTTGATCACGCTTGAAAAACTGATATATTTCCATTTTATAGGTCGTAGGGTCAAAATAAAAGTACCACACGTCGCTACCTACATTTTCATCATACATCACCTCAAGGACTAGGTATTCTTTACCTTTAAAGCTTTTACGTTCCACTTGATCTGTTATAAAAGTTCCTGGATCTTCTAGCTTCATAGGTAAGCCGTAGAGATAAGTGTAATAGTTTTGCATAAATAACGCTCGTTCTTCATCTTTAAAAGTGGTTTCTAGTTGAGCCATCGGTTTCTTCTCATCTATCTTGAGTACGGTAGCATCACCTTTTTCTACTACATATGAGGTTGTAATACTATCACGGTTGACCACTAATGCAAATCGCTCAGCTGGTAGGTTTATATCAATATTACTTACACGATCAGGATTCCCAGTAGTAGTCATAGTTACTTGAAAATAATCTTGAAACGTTTGCCAGTTCCCATCAGGATCATGATGTTGAATCGCCTTATCTAGCAGTTGTTGTCCTGTTAATTCTTGAGCTTGTAAGATAAACGTGTTTAGAAAAAGAAATAAGTAAAAAAATCGCATAGTCTGAATAATTTTAGAAAGCCTAAATTAGAATATTAATTCTATTCAGATATTAAAATATGCTACTCATTCATTCACCCGTTGGTCCACTAGCTATTATAATTGCTAGTATCATCATTTTAGTACCTGCTATAACTCTCTTTACCTTTGGTTATTTAAAGCGTGAATCAAACAAAAATCTTTCTACCATTTGCTATTATCTAGCATCGGGATATTTGTTCATGATACTAATAGCATATTACTTTACCGTGATTTAATTTTTTCTCGCTAATCTTCTAGCGAGACGTTTTTTATAAATCTTTAAACGGATACGCTGTACTCCACCACGTTGATCCTCGGGTATTGCTTCTATCCTATCGATATCTCTTTTTAATCGGTCGATACTTGCTATATTATCACTAATTCTTATTCCTATAGCAACATTAAAGTAATTACCGCTATTAAAAGTATTACTTAAAGCTGGTGCTGTCGCTATTTTATAATCTACCATTTCAAAGCTAGGACTAGCAAATACAGATATCGCTGGAGTAAACTCATATTCAATACTCGTTGTAAACCTGAATAGAGTTCCACTATCTCTAAATTTTGCGCCGCCTTGAGCTGTTGTTTGACGATTCTTATTCTGGCTGTATCCTATCCCTATGTCTCCAGTAACATGCCATAAATCTGTAAAACGGTAATCATATCCTGCAAACAGGTATGCGTTAAATTTTGTAGCTCTATCATAATTACCAACGATATTCACATCGTTAACTTTCATAAAATCATTAGATAATGCTGCACCGATATAAAGACCTTTATAAAGATATGCCTGTGTACGAATACCAAAGCCTAAACCACCGCTTAATCCATTGCCTATATAATTATCACCCATAGGCGTACCTCGCTGTATAAAAAGATCAGTCACATTTCTTCTTAACCGACTACTTTCTGGATCAGATATTGAATCTGTTTGTGCAAACATGCTATTAGAAAGCAATAGAGTTATTGCAATAATTAAGAATCTAAAATTGAACGACATAATTCTCTGTTGCATTAGTAACCATAAATTGCTCTGTAATTAAAGCACCTGTAGCATCTTCATATTCAACCGTCATTATAGAAGGATAAACCGTTTCAATATCGATAAACGTATCGCTAGACGACTGATTAAAAGGTAAAAACTCTCGATCTTCACATACAACCTCAGTTGTAATTCCTTCTTCTGTAAACTGGGAACAGTTTAATGATTCAAAATATATTGAAGCATTAAAAAACTCTGTCACAGCAGTTGTGTTTGTAAAACTTAAGTTAACCACGGCCGACTGTTTCAATGTCTGAGTTGGAATATTATAATCTAACGTACCGGCATAATTTCCATTACTAATCCTTATGTTACGTCTAGGATAATCTGTAGATGTAAGACTAAAACTGGTTTGCTCATCTGTATTAACAAGCATTAAAAAAGAAACATCACCATTAGAATCAGTAATACCAGAACCTAGAATAAAATCCTCATCTGCAGGACTGAATTTAGTAAAGCCGCTGGATTGAAAATCATAAGAATAAAATCCGCTATACACAACGACTTCTACATTCTCAACAGGATTATTAGCTCCATCTACAACAGTTGTAGAAAATAATGCTCTTTTATTATTATCAATTCTGGCCTCGCAAGAAATTAATAATACTATAAGGCTTAAGCATATTAAATATTTCATGTTTCCTATTTTACAATAGATGCAAAGTAATTATAATAGTTGCGTAACAGCTATAAAAAAAGGCCACAAATTCTAGTTTATAGAACTTGTGGCCTTAATTATATCAAATAATAAATTTATTCTTTGTGCATAAACGCCTGTTTTGCTCTAAGAGTTGTTTCATCTTCCACATGGTTATCATCTGGCACACAACAATCTACGGGACATACTGCCGCACATTGTGGCTCCTCATGAAAACCTACACACTCTGTACATTTATCTGGTACGATATAATAAAACTCGTCACTTACAGGTTCCTGAGTCTGATTAGAATCTACTTCTTTTCCATTAGGAAGAACTACATTTCCATCTAGATCTGTACCATCTGCATAGCGCCAGTCGTCTGCTGCTTCATAGATTGCGGTATTAGGACACTCAGGTTCACAAGCACCGCAGTTAATACATTCGTCTGTTATGATGATTGCCATAGCTGTTTTATTTACTTTTGTGCAAAAATAATGCCCATTGAACTCACTGGCAATTAATACCACGTTAAATGATAGAATTTCCGCTTTCGCGAAAGCGGGATCTCTACTTACCTCCTATTTAAAAAAGGAGCCTACAGACGCAACGACTACAATTGAAGCTGCTTTTTATAAAGCACAGGCTAAAAACTCATGGTTTACAGATGAAAATCTAAATCATGCCTTTGAGCAATGGTCTCTAGCTCTCACTGAAGATGCTCTTAAAATATGGACTGCACCATACCATCTTAAAAATATTTCACCGAGAACGGTTGCCATTATCACAGCAGGTAATTTACCATTAGTAGGATTTCATGATGTGTTATCTGTAATTATTACAGGTCACCATGCCATGATTAAAAATAGTAGTAATGATGATGTGTTAACTCCTATGTTATTGCAACTTGCGACAGATCATTTACCAGAATTATCACAATCTTACAGCTATAATGATGGTCGACTTACGGGCTATGATGCTGTAATTGCTACTGGAAGCGACAATACGGCTCGTTATTTTGAGTATTATTTTGGTTCTAAACCTAATATTATACGTAAAAACAGAAATAGTATTGCTGTGCTTACCGGTTCTGAAACTATTAATCACATGGAGGCTTTAAGTGAAGATGTGTTCAATTACTTTGGTTTAGGATGTCGTAGCGTTAGTCATTTAATGGTGCCACGTGGATACAACTTTGATTTATTCTTTAACGGTATGTTTAAACAGCAACACTTGATAAAGAACGAAAAGTATGTCAACAACTATGACTATAACAAAGCTGTTTATCTAATGAGTGAATTTGATTTATTGGACAATGAATTCTTATTAATTAAGGAAGAAAATGAGAGTTATAGTTCACCAATAGCTTCTTTAGGGTACAGTTTTTATGATGATATCAGTGATGTGGCAGACCAAATCAAAAACGACGCTGATAAGCTACAATGTGTAGTTGCTCAAGGAAAAGCTGCACAAACAATTAAAGCAAATCTTGGAAATTTAACTGCTCCAGCTGTGGTAGATTTTGGCACAACACAATGTCCTATGTTAAACGATTATGCAGATGGTGTGGATACGGTTGATTTCTTGTTGACATTATCTTAATCATTTATTGATTTTCTAACGTGCTTTGGGTTGATAATTTGCATTTTTGTAAATATCGTAAACTCTCAATTATGAAAATCCATAATTTTTCGGCAGGACCATGTATTCTACCACAAGACGTATTTCAACAAGCTTCAAAAGCGGTTTTAGACTTTAACGGCCTTAGTATTCTTGAGATATCGCATCGTAGTAAAGACTTTGTTGCTGTTATGGAAAAGGCTCAATCACTGGCATTAGAGCACTTAGGCCTTAGTAATAAAGGCTATAAAGCACTCTTTTTAGGTGGTGGAGCAAGTATGCAGTTTTTAATGACTGCTTATAACTTATTAGAGAAAAAGGCAGCTTATTTAAATACAGGAACTTGGTCAGATAAAGCTATTAAAGAAGCTAAAGCTTTTGGTGATATTATAGAAGTAGCTTCTTCTAAAGATGCTAATTATAATTTTATACCTAAGGATTATCAGGTGCCAACTGATGCAGATTATTTTCATATCACTAGCAATAATACCATCTTTGGCACACAATTAAAAACAGTTCCTCAAGTTAATATTCCGCTAGTTTGTGATATGAGTAGTGACATCTTCTCTCGTCAGTTGGATTTTACGAAATTTGATTTGATTTATGCAGGAGCTCAAAAGAATATGGGACCAGCTGGTGCTACATTAGTAGTAGTTAAAGAGGGTCTTTTAGGAAAAGTGACACGTCACATTCCTTCTATGTTAAACTATCAAACACATATCAGTAAAGATTCTATGTTTAACACGCCACCTGTATTTCCTATATATGTAAGCATGTTAACCTTAGAATGGTTGAAAAATAATGGAGGAATTGATGCCATAGAAAAAACTAACAATGAAAAAGCAGCATTAATTTATGGTGAAATAGATCGTAATGAACTGTTCCAAGGATTTGCAGCTGTAGAAGATCGTTCTAATATGAATGCTACTTTCTCTCTAAAAGATGAAGCTCATAAAGAAGCTTTTGATAACTTATGGAATGCAGCAAACATAAGCGGCCTTAACGGTCATAGATCTGTAGGCGGTTATAGAGCGAGTATGTACAATGCATTACCTTTGGAAAGTGTTGAAGTGTTAGTAGATGTAATGAAAGAATTAGAAAAAAAGGCATAAGCAGTACAGATTTTATAGATGCGTAAAGGGAGATTTACTGATGAAATTTTATCACGAATCTCATAGAAATAAAGAGTAGTATAAAACCTAATTAAAAACTACAGTTATTGATTAACTGACAATAGACAATACAATTAAGATGAGCAAAAAAGTATTAGCAAACGATGGAGTTTCACAAAGCGGAATAGACAAGTTAACAGCAGCTGGTTATGAGGTGATTACTACTAACGTAGCACAAGATCAACTAGAAAGTTATATCAATAAACATGAAATTGCAGTATTGTTAGTGCGATCAGCAACGACAGCTCGCAAAGAACTTATAGATAACTGCCCTAGCCTTAAGATTATAGGTCGTGGCGGTGTAGGAATGGATAACATCGATGTAGAATATGCACGTGAGAAAGGCTTAAAGGTTATCAATACACCAGCTGCAAGTAGCGCCAGTGTGGCTGAGTTAGTTTTTGCTCACCTTTATGGTGGTGTCCGTTTTCTTTACGACAGTAACCGCAATATGCCTCTAGAAGGAGATACGAATTTTAAAGGATTGAAAAAACAATATGCAAAAGGTTCTGAACTACGTGGTAGAACTCTCGGTATTATAGGAATAGGTCGTATAGGTCAGGAAGTTGCTAAAATTGCTGCTGGTGTAGGAATGAAAGTTGTGGCTCATGATTCTTATGCAGACACTGCTCCTACCGTTTCATGGGATTTATTTGACGGACAAACCGTTTCTGTAGAGATTCCATTAGTTAGTAAAGAAGAATTGTTAGCACAATCAGACTTTGTCACTTTACATGTTCCTGCTCAAAAAGATTATGTAATTAGCGAGCTAGAATTTAATCAAATGAAAAAAGGCGCTGCTATTATAAATGCAGCTCGTGGTGGTGTTATAGATGAGGTGGCACTTGTAAACGCATTGGAATCTGAGCATATATCATTTGCCGCTCTAGATACTTTTGAAAAAGAACCACAACCAGAAATGGTCTTACTTATGAATTCTAATCTATCTTTAAGTCCGCACATCGGTGCTGCGACTAATGAAGCTCAAGACCGTATAGGAACTGAACTTGCAGATCAGATTATTGAGATATTAGGATAAATAGATGAATGCTGGGATTTAATTTGATGTAGTTTTTTACTTACTTTACCCCTATATTTACACTTCTAAAATTATTATAATGAAAAAATTATTAGTAGCCTTATTTGCAATTACTCTAGTTATTTCCTGTTCTGATAACATTGAACCCATCGACCCAGGTCTCAATCCCAATGGTTCTGGAAACGGAAATGGTTCTGGAAACGGAAATGGAAACGGAAACGGAAACGGAAATGGAGGAGCAGGTGCTTGTGGTAATTATTTCTTTAGAGCAGAGATTAATGGCCAACTTTTTGAAGCAACAGAATTTTATTTGGAAGAATTCAATAATTTTATTGCCATTAACACATTAGTCGGTAGAGATCCTTTGACAGGAAGACAACTTGCGATTACTACAAATACTCCTACTTCTGGAACTTACACAGTCGGTACAAGTGGTGCATTAAGGATAGTCGAAATTAGATATTTCGAGGCAGATGATAGGACACATGATTCAATATCACTTAATGGATTAATTCCTGAATCAGGTGAGTCAGGAGTATTAGATATTAATGTGGATTTGTCATCTAGATCAGCGAGTGGTACTTTTGAAGCAAACGTTATTGATGATGATGATTCTAATAATGTAATTGCAATCACCATGGGCGAATTTTGTTTACCATATCTAATGGTTGACCCTTTAAAAACAGGTCAAACTTATAACGCTCTCAATACTAATTTTAATTTTGATGCTGATGGGATTCCTGCAACTCCTGTTTCTATAGATTTAAGGGTACAAGGAGCCAGTTCACCTAGTTTAAGTTTAGAGATAAATGATTTTATTGCTGATGATCAAAGTGTAATATTTAATATAGATGATTTCACACCAGGTGCTTTTAATTTTCCAATAACGTTACCTAATGGAGAACAAACTATGCGATTTTTTGATGATGACTTTCCAGTTCAAGATCGTTACATAATTGGAGTTGCAAGCAGTGATATTGGTGTATTAAATATATCACAAGACCCTACAAATTTAACTTATAGTGGTACGTTTAGTGGAACCTTGAGCAGAGAGCAACTGGATGCAAATGGTGGTATAGATACAGACAGTAGTGGTAATCCTATAATTAATACAGCGATTGTTTCTAATGGTTCCTTTAATAATGTATTTGATTTTGATGAAGTTAGTAGTAGTTTGGGACTTACAAACGATGAGATTATCATTAATAATACTCCTAATTTTGATAAACGTTTAGATAGTGAAGTTATCTTACGCGAAACAGACGTTGATATCTATGAAGCCATTGCTTTTAACAATAATGGTGATTACTTATTGGTTATAAGAGTTCCTCTGAATGTTAGAACTGGTTCTTATGATCTTTCCTCAGGTCTTGGAGATTTTAGCGGTTATTATATAGATGCCTCTGGAAACAAGGCACAATTGGAAAGTGGGACTATACATATCACCAAACATATATTAGACAGTACAGAAATATTTTTCTTTTTTGATGCTAATTTCACTGGTGGTATTAATATCAAAGGTTTCCACGACTATAGTTTTTAATTAAAGTATTAAAATAATTATTGAAACCGAGATATTTTTCTCGGTTTTTTTATGCTAGATAAATACGCTTTCGCGAAAGCGTAACAACACAACACTATCCTTACCTTTGCAATCCAATAATATTTTATGGACAATAATGACATTTTAAGACGCTTGCGATTTATACTCAATTTGAGTGATGATGCAATGATTGATACTTATGCAAAAGGTGGCGCACCAGTTACACGTGCTGAAGTAAGTGACTGGCTTAAAAAGGAAGAAGATGTAGATTTTAAAGAAGTTGTAGACGTTAATTTAGCGACCTTTCTCAATGGTGTGATTGTTAATTATCGTGGTAAAAAAGATGGCGTTACTCCTGAAGCAGAAATGGTTCTGGATAACAATACGATTCTGCGTAAACTTAAAATTGCTTTTAACTTTAAGTCTGATGAATTAATTTATATCTGGAAAAAGGCAGATGTCGAAATAAGTGAAACAGAATTAAGTGCTTTCTTTAGAAAAAAAACACATGCTAAGTATAAATACTTAAATGATCAATACTTACGTAAGTTTTTAAAAGGCTTTCAAATTCAGCGTAAAACACAACGTGAAAAAGAGGAGAAACGGAACTCTTACAAAAAGTAATATATAAAAAAAGCCTCATCGTTAATGATGAGGCTTTTTTTATGCATAGTTTCATTAAAGGATTATTCTTCTCGATCCTTCTTTTTAAAGACTTTCTTTTCTTTTATATAAGCTGGTATACCGATGGCAGCAACAAATATTAAGAAGTATCCAACATATTTTAAAGACAAGACTTGATCTCCACTAGCATAACTATGTAAGCCAGATAAGTAGAAATTCACACCGAAATAAGTCATTAAAATCGATAGAAAAGCAAGGATAGACCACAAATTAAATGTCCACCTACTTTTTAGTCCTGGTACTAATCTTAAGTGGAGTACAATGGCATAAACAAAGATGCTAATAAGCGCCCAGGTCTCTTTAGGATCCCAGCCCCAGTAACGTCCCCAACTTTCATTTGCCCACATACCACCTAAAAAGTTACCTATGGTGAGCATTATTAATCCTATGGTAATGGCTGCTTCATTGATATAAGTAAGTTGCTTAATATTTAAATCCATGCGCTTTTTATTCTTATCATTTGAAAAAATCATAAGTATAAAAGTGATAATTCCTAAAATCATTCCTAAAGCAAATGGTCCATAACTAGCCACAATAACAGCAACATGTATCATCAACCAATAACTATCTAGGACTGGTTGTATGTTTGCCACATCTGGATCTAACCAGTTTAAATGTGCAACCCATAATACTATAGCTACCACAAAAGCTGCCGCCGCCATCGTTAATTCGCTCTTACGACCTAATAGCAAACCGAATAGCATGATTGCCCAAGCTACATACAGCAAAGACTCATATGCATCAGACCATGGTGCGTGACCACTGATATACCATCTAGTAATTAAACCTGCCATGTGAACGACAAACAATCCAATAATCACTACTTTATGAAATTGAATAGCGTATCGTAATTCTTTCAACGGTTTCTTCATTAAAATTTCAGAAACCAGTAGAATGATTAAGAAAACACCAAACCATGCATACCACATGTAAAGGTTTCTAAAAACATCATATTTGTTATAGAGGATTTCAGCTTTAATTTTATTCTCGCTAGGCATCACCTCGCCTCCATATGCTTTTTGAAAACGATTAAGACTTGCTAATACTTGATCGGCCTCGGTATAATCTCCTTTTACCTTTCCATATCTCAATGTTTGAAGATATGCTGGTATAAACTGTTTAGTTAGTACAGAGTCAGTAGATTTAAATCCTGCATCATTCAATTCTGGATAAGAATACCATTTATTGATAGGATCATTAGGTTTAGGAAATATTCTAATCATAGAACTAGAAACCACCTGATCTAGTATTCCTAGGTTTGAGTTAACATCAATAAAATCTTTTTGAAAAGCATTTTTGCGATCCGACTGATTTGCTTCATCTAGATATGGTGCAAGTTTGAAAGCTATAAACTCACCGTCTGGAGATCTAAAAAAGTCCATCCCAGCAGCATATTTTCTAGAACGATCTATACCTAAAATATCTCTGATAGAATCATTTCCTCTTTTTAATCTAATCAATGGAACCTCATACCATAGGTTACCAAACTGCATCATACTCAATAAAGTTTGTTCAGGTGATAAACGCACAACACTATCTCCTACCGTTGCTTCATAATAATCACGCTCTGATATCTTACGCAATAATTCAGAAGCTAGAGTACTAATAGGCTTCATACGACCATTATCCTGTATAATCACTTCACCAAATTTATCTGCCTGTTCTTGCGGTATCATATTAGCAACAATGATGCTATCCAACCTAGATACTGGCGTTTGTCTTAATTTAGTGTTTGTAGCCGTTACCTCTTGATGTTCTCCAGGATCGTGATCGTGACCTTCATGTCCATCTTGGGCAAAGCTAAAAGTAGACATCAATAAGATGAGAACAGCGGTGATATTCAATTTGGCTTTTCTTTTATTAACACGTTTTATCAATCGTCCTAATTCACCAAATCGAGTATTAGGATCAAATAATAGGGCTAGTAATCCTAGATATAAAAGATAATAACCAGCATAAGTCACGGTCTTACCCCAAAAATCATAATTAACAGATAAGTGAGTTCCTAGTTCGTCAGGATCAAATCCTGCTTGAAAAAATCGATATCCTTCTTTATCTAAAACGTTGTTCATATAAATACGTTCTGAGGTACTCCCATTATCGTCGTTAACTAAAACTTTACTCTCATAAGCGGCATACGCCTTCTCGGTACCAGGATGCTTATCTGCTATAAAATCCTCAAGAGTGATAGAAAATGGAAGTTCTCGCATAATAGAACCGTACTTAATGTAAAGATTGACTCCATTAACTTCAACATCTACATAATCAGACACTATACCTTTTCCACCTAGCATTTCTATCTTCTGACTATCATTGCCTGATGTTACTGTTGCTTTAATTCCATATGACTTTGCTGCAGTAGGTTCAGGTGATTTAATAATACCTACATTACCAGCTGTTATAGGTTCTGGAATCACAAATTGCATACTCCCTAAAGTATATAGAGATCTTAAATTTAAAGTCTGAATACTATCTTTAAAAACTTCGCCTTGCATCTGATCTGCCATACGCATGAACTGACCTTCAAAAGGTGTTTGAATAGTATAACCATTCCAGTTTTCTACAATATTGACAATGTCCTCTGCTGCTGCTAGTTCTGGATCTAAATTAACTCCAAAAAGTGTATTGTGTATTAAAGCCTTTTCACCATCTTTCAATAAGTGATCATGACGTGTTCCTTGTCCGGCTTCTACTATTTTGAGGTAACGTTCTTTTCCATCTTCACTAGGTATTAAACCTTCAACTGCGTCAAAAATTAATGAGTCAATTGTTATGGAAATGTCTTTATCATAGAACTCTTCATTTAGAGAATAATCATAATCGTACGGTGTGATTAACATCTTATCCTTGACCTCTCGCTGCATTTCCTGTCCATCTGGACTCATTCCTTGCATGATCACACTCATATAGGTCTCGTCAGAATAAAAAGCCTCTTCTGTCTTTCCTTCACGTATCAACATCATTCCTTCAAAAGAAATATAACGAGTAATACCAGCTCCTATAATGATAAGTATCCATGATAAATGTAAAGTTAGCGTCGCCCACTTTTTCCACTGTAATAATTGATAACGCTTTATATTCCCTATAAAATTGAGCACCAATAAGAACATCATTGCACTAAACCACCATGCGTTATAAATCCACTTTTTTGAAGTAGGTGTGTCATAAATATGTTCTATCCATGTACCTACCGCCATGCTCAACGCAAATGCAAATAATAAAAAAGTCATGGTTCTAGTAGAGAAGAGTAACTTGACAATCCAATGGTCTTTCATAGCGCTGTTTTACAGTTTGCAAAGATACTTTACAAAACCGGTTTCACCTAGCTTGTAGGTCGTTCCACAGTTTGTATTTTTACAACATGATGGAGATAATTGTAATCGGTACTGGTAACCTAGGTTTAAATCTGTGTAAGACTATTGAAAATCAATATGTTGGTAATAATTCCGCTTTCGCGAAAGCGGAAAATAAGAACGTTAAAAATACCCTAAAATTAGTAGGCTACTACAACACAAGTTCTACAACTATAGATAGTTTACAAGCACCACTACTCCAATCTATTACCGCACTTCCTGAAGCAGATTTAATTATTATTGCAACACCAGATGATTACATAGCTAGTGTTAGTATGGCTATTAAGACAAAGGCAATTATTGCTCACACCAGTGGCAGCGTTGCAATGCAAGCCGTATCCAACCATGCTAATCACGGTGTTTTTTATATACCACAAAGCTTTAGTAAGTCCAGAGAAATGAACTTTGAAGAATTACCTATCTGTGTCGAGTTTAATAACAGCATTGCTCAAGAAGGATTGGAGAAATTAGGCAATCAGTTGTCTAGCAAGCTTACATATCTTAATTCACAACAACGTGGACGTTTACACATCGCTGCCGTTTATATGAATAACTTTGTCAACCACTGTTATACAAAAACCGATGAAATTTTAAATGAAGCTAATATTGATGCTTCTTTACTATATCCTTTAATGAATGAAACGCTTGCAAAAGCGCAAGAAATAAGCCCATATGAGGCGCAAACAGGTCCTGCAAGGCGTAACGATGTGCAAACCATTGCGAGACATCTCGAGGCTTTAAAATCTAATGATCGCAATATGTATGACGCGATTACACAATCAATTAAAAACACCTATGGCAATTAGTTATAAAGAATTATTACGCGAGATTACAACCTTCTTCTTTGATGTAGATGGCGTACTTACCGATGGTAGAATGTTAATATCAGAAAGTGGCGAGTTATTAAGAACGATGAATGCCAAAGATGGTTATGCTATTAAAACTGCGCTACAGCAAGGTTTTAATGTTTGTATTATTACTGGTGGCCGTAATAATGGAGTAAAGTCTAGGTTAGAAGGTCTAGGCGTTAAAGATGTATTTCTAGATGCGCATGATAAAATGAAATACCTTCATCAATATGCTGCTGCACATGATTTAAAACCCGAACAAATGCTTTACATGGGTGATGATATGCCAGATGTCGAGGCTATCGAGTTTGTAGGCCTAGGAACTTGCCCACAAGATGCCATAGCCGAAGTTAAAGCTGTAAGCGGTTATATATCACACAAACATGGTGGTGATGGTTGTGTGCGTGATGTCATAGAGCAGGTTCTCAAAGTACAAGGAAAATGGCATGTGGCTGGTGGAAAGAATATTCAATCATCTTAAATAGATTATACACTTTCTACTATAATAATGACAATGTTTACATTTCTTAAATTAATTCGCTGGCCTAATGTTGTGATGACCATACTTACACAATTGGTCATCGTTTATGCAATTTTAAATCCGTCTGGTGTTGATCTCGCTTTAGACTGGTGGCAACTTACATTACTTATTCTATCGACCGCATTATTAACCGCTGGTGGTAATGTTATTAATGATATACAAGATGTAGAAATCGATAAAGTCAATAAACCTGAAAAAGTTCTAGTAGGCAAAGTAATTAGTGAGAATAATGCGTTTACAATTTATGCCGTACTTACTGTAATAGCGGTCATTGCTGGATTTGTCTTATCAAATAGTCTTGATAAACCTATCATGGCCACTGTTTTTGTTTTTATAGCCTTTGTACTTTACATCTATGCAACTACCTTAAAAAGTATATTATTGTTAGGCAACCTGTTGATTTCAATATTAGTAGGGCTAGTGATTATGATTACTGGTGTTTTTGAATTGTATCCTGTGATAACACCGGTAAATCAAGGTGCTCAACAAGTCATGTTGAAAATTTTATTTGATTTTGCTATAGGTGCATTTCTTATTAACCTAGCTCGTGAATGGGTAAAAGATTGCGAGGATATTAATGGAGATCATTCTGGTGGTAGAAATACGCTAGCGATTGCCATAGGCAGAATAAGAGCTGCACGAGTTGTAAGTATTTTTCTATTAGGCGTGATAGCCTTATTTGTGTGGTACATCTACAATTACCTTTATCAAAATCAAATAGCACTATTCTACTTTGTATTTATCATTATTGCACCACTTATGTATGTGATGTTAAGACTATGGAGTTCTGAAAAAACAGCTCAATTCACATTGTTGAGTATGATTCTTAAAATCGTATTATTTGCCGGAATATGCTCTATGGCAGTCATCTCCCTAACTGTATAACTATGCTTCAAGAAAAATTTAAGAATACCGAAATCATTCTAGCGTCGCAATCACCTAGAAGACAAGAGCTTTTAAAAGGACTAGACATCAATTTCAAGATTGAGACCAGACCAGTAAATGAAGTATATTCTAATGATTTAAAAGGTGCACAAATCACTGATTACCTATCAGTTCTTAAAGCTGATGCCTTCATAAATGATTTAAAGGATGATCAACTATTAATTACAAGTGATACTATCGTTTGGTTCAATGATGCACCGCTGGAAAAACCTAAAAATGATCAGCATGCTATCGACATGATTACTTCAATGAGTGGTCAAGTTCATGAAGTTTTTACCTCAGTTTGTTTTACTTCTACTACTCAACAAGCCGTCATTAACGATTGTACTAAAGTACATTTTGCAAATTTAACTGCTGCAGAGATTGAATATTACGTAAAAACATACCGACCAATGGATAAAGCCGGTGCATACGGTATTCAGGACTGGTTAGGCTATGCAGCGGTCACCAGGCTTGAAGGCTGCTATTACAATGTAATGGGATTACCATTGCCTAAGGTGTATGGGTTTTTGAAGAGTTTATAAAATGAAAAAAGTCATTCTATTAATCATCATTCTATCCATTGCGTTGGGCACACTTTTTTACTTCTCACGTATTTCCTTTCAAATAGATGCCTTTAAATTAAAATTATGGGCCAGTGAGGTATTATTTTTTCTAGTAGTAGTAGTAGCTATTAGTGGCTTTATCTCATTAAGGCATGGCAAACGATGGAGCCGGAAAAAAGATGAAAGTCAATAATTAATTACACAAACTTGATGTAATTACGCTTTCGCGAAAGCAAACTTAAACTTTCTAAAAAGTTAAAATGCTATACGATTACTAAACGATTGTTTAGTTTTATAGTTCATAAATACAAGAATTATGAAACTAAAAAACAAATCCATAATTGTAACAGGTTCCTCCAAAGGAATAGGTAAGGAAATTGCTCTTCTACTCGCTCAAAACGGTGCAGAATTAGTCGTGAACTATCATTCAAATAAGGATGCCGCAGATCGGACAGTTAAAGAAATCCTTAACTTAGGTGGTAAAGCCATTACTGTTCAAGCAGATGTAAGTGTTAAAGAAGATTTTACTAGATTATTTGACACTGCGTTAAAGGCTTATGGTAAAGTAGACGTTCTTATTAATAATGCTGGTATTATGATTAACAAGCATGTTAAAGATTATACAGAAGATGATTTTCAAGCTATTATAAATGTCAACCTTAAAGGTGTTTTTAACGGTCTACAAGAAGCTGATGAAAAGTTAGCAGATCACGGAAACATCATTAATTTCTCTTCGAGCACTGTAAAAATGATGTTGCCTACTTATGGGTTATACTCTGCCTCTAAAGCAGCTGTAGAGCAACTAACTAGAGTGTTTTCAAAAGAAATAGGTCGTGAAATCTCAGTAAACTCCATTGCGCCAGGTCCTACAGAAACAGAACTTTTTTTAGAGGGAAAATCAGAAGAATTTATAGAAAAACTAAAAGGTATGTCTGCATTTGACAGAATCGCAGACCCTATAGACATCGCAAAGGTGGTATTATTTCTCGCTAGTGATGATTCAAAATGGATATCTGGTCAGGTCATACTAGCAAACGGAGCTGTCGTTTAATAATCAATAAAATTATAATTATGAAAGATAAAAACCTTACCTATCTATTAATGCGTCTTATTATAGGTATAAGTATGCTGGGTCATGGATTAGTACGTTTACCTAAGATTGTAGCATTTAGCAACGGTATGGTGGCAAAATTCAGTGAATCTATGATCCCATCCTTTTTAGTAGAACCCTTTGGTTATGTTCTGACAATAGCAGAATTTTTACTAGGTGTTTTATTAGTGCTTGGATTGTTTACAAGACAAGCACTAATCGGTAGCATCATTACAATGACGTTATTAGTCCTAGGAAGCACGATGGTTGAAAACTGGTCTGTGATTAACTCACAACTTATTCATGCAGCCGTTTTTGCATTTCTTTTATGGCACATCAATTATAATAATTGGTCGCTAGACACCATAATTAAAAATAAAAAGTAAACTTCTCTAACTCATATTAAGAATAAAATGAAAAAACTATTAGCCATAGCTTTTATCGCTAGTTTGATAACTAGCAGCTGCAAAGAACCGATGGAAACCAATGTTTCTACAAACGATCAAAAACCTGACTTAGAAACAGATGTTCAATTTGTAAATCAAGCTCATCAATTAGTTTATGATATGGTGCAAAATGTGGGCAACTATAATCAACTGTTAGAAAAACAAAACGTTATTTACACTTATACTTACCAAACGCCTGATGGTAAGACAGACCAGTCAACAGAAATGTATCAATTTCAAGGCGAGCTTTCTTATGGTGCCTATCAAAAACATGAACGTACTTTCCCAGATTTAACTGGAACTATTGTACAAGGATATGATGGAACCAACTACTGGCTCAATCATAACAACCATAACATTCTAGATGAACAAAGATTAAAAAGAGTTGCTTTTAATAGGCCTACAAATTATTACTGGTTCACCATGATGCCTAAATTATTAGATCCTGGTGTAAATTATGATTATATAAAGGAAGAGTCTATAGATGATAATACCTATGATATCATAAAAGTATCATTTGAATCAACAGATAATTCACCTAAGGATATTTATCAATTGTATATCAATCGCGATACAAAATTAGTTGACCAATTTTTGTTTACCGTTGCAGACTTCAATAAAATGGAACCTTCATTAATGCAAATGGAATATGAAAATATTGATGGATTATTAATACCTACAAAACGAAAATATAAAGCATCCGACTGGCAAGCAACGGTAACAGATGCTCCTTGGATTTATGTTAATTGGACAGATATAAAATTCAATAATGATATAAACAACCAAGACTTTCAGAACAAAGCCATCTAGTTCAATTCTTTACATACAAAAAAATCCACCTATCGGTGGATTTTTTTTCTAGAGACCAGCCCTAGATAATATGATAAATGCTTTCTAATTAAAACATCTCACGACCAGAGAAATGGAACGCGCCTTCTATAGCAGCATTCTCATCGCTATCACTACCGTGAACAGCATTTTCTCCCATACTAGTTGCATATAACTGACGGATTGTACCTTCTGCAGCATCTGCTGGGTTAGTAGCACCTATAAGCGTACGGAAATCTGCAACTGCGTTTTCTTTTTCAAGAATAGCAGCAACGATAGGTCCGCGAGTCATAAATTCAACTAACTCACCAAAGAACGGACGCTCGTTATGCACAGCATAAAAAGACTCAGCATCTGCCTTAGTCATTTGAGTTTTCTTCAACGCTACGATTCTAAAACCGCTTGCTGTGATTTTTTCAAGTATAGCACCGATGTGTCCGTTTTCAACGCCATCAGGCTTAATCATTGTAAATGTTCTATTAGTTGCCATCTTTATTTTTTTAAATAGGCTGCAAAAATACTATTAAAAGTCGCAGTGGCAATACAATAGCCTTTAGTTTTTTAAGGACTGCTTGCTTAAACTACAATCCATTGTATTTCCAGCCAGCTACACTCCTATTTCAATGACTATGGATTACTTTTGTAATTATGAACACAGCACAAATTCAAGAGCTCAAAAATCACTTGAGCACACCTCAAAAAATTGTAATCGTACCACATCGTAATCCAGACGGTGACGCCATAGGATCTACCACTGCTTTATATGGTTACTTGAAGCAATTAGGCCACAATTGTACTATTATCTCACCTAACGATTATCCAGACTTTTTAAAATGGATGCCATTTACAGATGAGATTATGGTTTATGAAAAACAAAAGACTGTAGCCGATTCATTAATTCAGGACGCAGACTTTATTTTTATACTAGATCAAAATGCTTTTCATAGAGCTGGTGATATGGAAACCATACTTACTGCCACTGATACGACTTATGTAATGATTGATCATCACCAGCAACCAGATGATTTTGCAACATATATGTATAGCGACACATCTATGAGTTCTACTTGTGAGATGATTTATCATTTCATAGATATGATGGGACATACAGACCTCATTACGGCAGACATGGCTTCTTCAATGTACACCGGTATTATCACAGATACTGGTAATTTTAAATACCGATCCACTACCAGTGCAACATTAAGAGTCGCAGCTCATTTAAAAGATAAAGGTGCAGACAGCGAGGCGATTAATCGTAATATATATGATGTAAATACGCCATCGCGTATGAAATTACTAGGTGTAGCGCTTAATAATTTACAGATATTACCAGAGTTTAAAACAGCCTACATCACTCTAACACAGCAAGAGCTTAACGATAATAATTTTAAAAAAGGTGACACAGAAGGTTTTGTAAACTATGGATTAAGTTTAAAAGGTATCGTGTTTGCTCTTATTTTTATAGAGAATAAAGACGACGGAATTATAAAAATTTCTTTACGATCTAAAGGTGATTTTGACGTTAATCTATTAGCAAGAGAACACTTTCACGGTGGTGGTCATAAAAATGCAGCTGGTGGGCGTTCAGACCTAGATATGAAAGCTACAGAGCAAAAATTAATTAGTATATTGCCTTCTTATGAAAAAGCACTTAGCGATACCATTATTTAAAGCTATACTATTACTATTTGTACTAGTTACCTATAGTTGTAAAACACCAGAACCTCGTAAACCTATAAGTCGTACTACCAGTTCTACTACAGAATTATCTATCGAAAACAATAAACAAATATATGCTGCCGAAGAAGCCGCCATTGAAAAAGTTATTGCAGGATTAGATCAAAAGTTTGAGCGCTCAACTTATGGATTCTATTACTCCTTTACTCAAAAGGATAGTCTAAAAGGAAAAACTCCTGCTTTTGGTGATCGTGTTACTTTTGAATACAATGTTATAGCGCTTAATGGTGATACGATTTATAGTAAAGATGAACTTTCACCTATTACTAAAAGTATGGAGCAAGAATATGGGATCTTCCGCGGTATGCGTGATGCTTTAAAATTGATGCAAACCGGTGAAGAAGCTACCTTTTATTTTCCATCATACACAGGTTACGGATATTATGGTGATCAAGACCGTATAGGAACTAATGTACCTTTTAAAAGTGATGTCAAATTACTAGGTATTAATATAGAAGAATAATTCTTATCATTGCGATTGGTATATGATATTCGCTTTCGCGAAAGCGTAATTATCAGTAACAAAACAAGTTTCAAACTAGAATTTAAAATAACAACCCAATTATTAAAAATTAGAATAATGAAAAAAGTACACGGATTACTTTTATTACTAGCTGTCATTCTTACAGCAGCATCTTGCGAGGATAAATATGCAGATGCTCCAGATGGAATTTATGCCGAAATAGTTACCGATAAAGGAACTATGCTTGCTGAATTATATTATGAGGCTGCACCGTTAACTGTTGCAAATTATGTAGCCCTTGCAGAAGGAAACCATCCACAATTAGGTGTGGATAGCCTTAAAGGAAAACCTTATTATGATGGATTATTGTTTCATAGGGTAATGAAAGATTTTATGATTCAAGGTGGTGATTATACAGGCACTGGATCAGGGAACGTAGGTTATAAATTTGATCAAGAAATTGTTGACACCTTAAACCATAATGCAAAAGGTATTCTTTCTATGGCAAATGCTGGTCCCAATACTAATGGAACTCAATTCTTTATCATGCATAAGGAAACTCCATTCTTAAACGGTAAGTATAATGTTTTTGGAAAAGTGGTAGAAGGCCTTGCTGTTATCGATTCTATTGCTGCAGTACCAGTGAATGCTCAAGTAAATAACAGACCTATTGACGATGTTAAAATGCAAACTATTCGCATTATTAGAAAAGGTAAAGCTGCAAAAAAATGGGATGCTGTTGAAGTTTTCAAAACAGTTCAAGAAGACAAAGCTATGGCTGCACAAGAGGCCGCAGAACTTTTACAAAAAAGAATGGCACAAGCGCCAGAGATGCAAGCTAAAAAAGCTGCACAATTAAAAGAATGGAAGGCTAAAGCAACTAAACTTAAAGATAGTGATGTGTTAGTTTATAAAATTTCTGAAGGTAGTGGCGTTCAACCTGCGATGGGATCTGAAGTTTTCATAGATTATAGCGGCTTCTTTATGGATGGTAAACTTTTTGACACTAGTGATGTAGAAATTGCTCAGACTTATGGAAACTATAATGAGCGTAAAGATCAAGCTGGAGCTTATCAAGAAATACCTGTTAAATATGATCCTGCAACACCTATGGGTGCTGTAGGTTTTAAATATGCTTATTTAACGATGAACTATGGTGATAAGATTGTGGCTTTTGTACCATCTGATCTAGGATATGGTGAGCGTGGTGCTGGAAATGTAATTCCACCTAATACTGAGCTTATTTTTGAAATGGAAATCTTACCACAAGATTAATTTCCAAAGTTAAATAAACGTATAAAAAAAGCGCCCGATGGGCGCTTTTTTTATACGTTTATTTTTAAATTATTTAAACTTTTCAATAACGGCTTCTGGTTGTAACAATTCTTGCTCACCAGTTTCCATATTTTTTAAAAGTAAAGCGCCTGCAGCCATTTCATCTTCTCCTAGTAATATGACATAAGGAATCTGGTTACGATCAGCATACTTCATTTGTTTATTAGTTTTGGTAGCTTCAGGATATAACTCTGTTTTGATACCGTTATCACGGAAACGGAATACTAAATCCATAGCATGTGCTGCTTCTTTATCTCCAAAATTTATGAATAACACGTCAACTCCAGCTCTTACAGAATCTGGGAATAACCCTAACTCTTCAATCACTAGATAAATACGATCTAATCCAAAACTAATCCCAACACCGCTCACATTCTTTAAGCCAAACATACTAGTAAGATCATCATATCGACCACCACCACCTATACTACCCATCTTCACACCTTCTGGAGCAGCTACTTCAAAAATACAACCTGTATAATAATTAAGTCCACGAGCAAGAGTGATATCTAGATCTAAGGTTGCCGATTTTAAGCCTAATTTTACGACTTTATGATTAATAAATTCAAGCTCTTCAATACCATTTAATCCTATTTCAGATTCTGATAATAGAGATCTCATTACCTGAAGTTTTGTCGCAAAGTCACCTTGAAGACTAAAAACAGGATTAAGCTTTTCAATGGCTGTTTCAGAAATACCTTTTTGTACCATTTCTTCTTTAACCTTATCTGCCCCTATTTTATCTAGTTTATCCAGTGCTACGGTAAAATCGATCAGTTGATCTTCTGCACCTATCATTTGAGCAATACCTGCCAGTATTTTTCTATTATTAATCTTTATAGTGCAGCCATCTAATTTTAAATCTGAAAATACAGCGTCATATAATTTGACAAGCTCAACTTCTTGCAATAAAGAATCGCTTCCTACCACATCTGCATCACATTGATAAAATTCCTGAAAACGACCATGCTGTGGTCGATCTGCTCGCCATACCGGTTGGATTTGATAACGCTTAAATGGGAAAGCAATATCATTTTGATGTTGTACGACATATCTAGCAAATGGTACCGTTAAATCATAACGTAAAGCACGTTTACTAATTTGTGGTGAAACTTTATATTCATTTTTAGATTGTAGGTCTTGATCATTAACTTTACTCAAGTACTGACCATTATTCAAAATTTTAAAAATGAGACGATCACCTTCTTCACCATATTTACCTAGTAGAGTATCACTATTCTCAAAACTAGGTGTTTCAATAGGCATAAAACCATAATGCTCAAAATGATGCTTAATGGTATTCATAACATATTGACGTCGCTGTACTTCAACAGGACTGAAATCTCTAGTTCCTTTAGGTATAGAAGGTTTTTGTGCCATAACTTTATTTAAAGATGCAAATATAAACACATCAATCAGGCTAGACTTCATAATTATATTTTAAAGTAATGGGATTTACTTTCTAGAACTTGTAACATTGTGTAGAAAAATGAGTCTAACAACGTATGGCAGGATTATTAAGGCAAAATATCAATATTGCACAGCAAAGTATTAAGGGACAATTCTTGAGAACTGCTCTTACAGTTATAATTATAGCTATAGGAATTACGGCACTAGTTGGTATTTTAAGCTCGGTACGTGCTTTAGAAAGCACTATCGGTGGTGGCTTTTCTGGTATAGGTGCTAATACCTTTAGCATGCAACGCTATCCCTTCACCATGCAGCGTCGTGGTGGTGGTGAACGTGTAAAAGTAAATCCAATCATTAGTTACCGCGAGGTGAAAGATTTTGAAAATCAATGGGACTACCCATTTTCTCAAGTAGGAGTATCTTTTCAGGCCACGTCACAAGCCGAAGTTAAAAGTGAAGATCGCAAAACAAAACCTAAGGTTATCATCTCTGGTGTTAATGCAAACTATGTTGAGAATGCGGGATTAACAATTAATGAAGGTCGTGGATTTTCAAGTTTTGACATAAAGAATAATGCCCGTGTTTGTGTTATAGGAAGTGATATGGAAGATGAACTCTTTCAAGGTCTTAATCCTATAGGACAGGTTTTAAGTATAAGAGGTAATAAGTTTACCGTTGTAGGTTTACTTGAGGAAAAAGGTTCCACGTTTGGAAACAATATAGATTTGAGAGTATTAATTCCCATAGATGTTGCACGTAGTATATACACTAGTCCTAATATCAATTATGATTTAAGTGTGAAAGTTAAAGATGATCAATTTATGGAAGGAGCTAAAGATCGTGCTGTTGTCCTTTTCCGTAATATTAGAGGTCTTGCACCAGTAGAGGAGAACAACTTTGGTGTGATTCAAAGTGATCAATTACTAGGTGCCGCAAATGAGATAAAAGTAGCCCTTTATGCGGCAGGATTTATTATTAGTATCATTACAATCTTTGGAAGCTCTATAGCGTTGATGAATATCATGCTTGTATCCGTTACAGAACGTACCCGAGAAATAGGTGTACGAAAAGCTTTGGGTGCAAAGCGTTCTACCATATCGTGGCAATTTTTTATAGAAACCATGCTCATCAGTCAGTATGGAAGTATTTTGGGTATATTATTTGGTATCCTCATAGGATATGCCGTTTCAAATTATCTGGAAGTTGAATTTATGATGCCATGGACGCCAGTGATTTGGGCCACAATTATTTCTATTATTATAGCCATTTTCTCTGGTGTTATCCCTGCAATTAAAGCTGCTCGATTAGATCCTATTGAGGCTTTAAGACATGAATAAAATATTTATAAAGCCTTACCAATCTCATCTAGGTAATGTATTAATAGGTGTTTATGATCATCAACTTTGCTTATTAGACTGGCAATATCGCAAACAACGCGTCGCTATTGACCACCGAATTACCAAGTATTTAGATGCTTCTTATATTTTTGAAGATCATCCACTTCATCAAAAGGTTATCGAGCAACTACAAGAATACTTTTGTAAAAAACGTAAACAATTTGAAATTCCTCTACTATTAACCGGAAGCGCATTTCAACAAACAGTCTGGAATGAGTTAATGAAAATTCCATATGGGCACACAATTTCATATTTAACGCTTTCGCGAAAGCTAAACCATGAAAAAGCTATTAGAGCAGTAGCTAGTGCAAATGGTGCAAATGCCTTATCTATACTCATACCATGCCATCGAGTGATTGCGTCTAATGGTGAATTAAAAGGTTATGCAGGTGGATTAACTGTAAAGAAAAAGCTCCTACAAATTGAAGGAGCTTTAAATAGAGGACAATTAAATTTATTCTAGAATCCGTTTTTTTCTTTTCCTAGTTCCATTAAATCATCAAAGTAGTTGAAAAGATCACCTTTTGTGATTACCGCTCCTTGTTCAATCAACTTAAATTTATCGCCGTTAGGATCATCACTATATTTTTTTACTGCTGTGAATAACTTTACAGTGTCGTCCATCAAATTCTTTTGTAACCAGGCATAACCTTCCTTGGTAGTTATATCGATCAACTCATCACCTACCATTACAGATATTAAAGAAATTTCTTTTTCTTGTAAATGAAATAAATTCATGGTTTGAGGTGAGATATGTTCCAAATACTGAGCTTTAGTAAGTACTCCTTCCCATACCAAATCAGAGAAGACATCGAGTTCTTGCTCTGCAACTTCTGGTTTGTTATTTTTTATTTCATCCCATTCTCCAGCTGTGATGGTTTGTGTCGCTAGAAAATTGATGAATTCTGGATGTAATTCTTCTAATTGTTCTTTTGTTAACCTTCTATACTTCATAATATGATGTAAAAAAGCCGCTCCAGTAAAGGAACGGCTTAGTTATTATTCTAAATTGAAATGACTAGTTCTTAGCACCAACTACGTCAAAACTAAAAGCAGTTGTTACCTCTCTGTGGAAACGTAAAGTTGCTTCATATTGACCTAGACGCTTGATGTTTCCACCAGCTACAGTAATAAATTTCTTATCTAATTCAACACCTTGCTTAGCAAGTGCATCTGCAAGATCTTGTGTAGTTACAGATCCAAAAAGCTTGTCACCGTCACCAGTTTTGGCAGCGATTTTAACATCAAGACCGTTTAACTTATCAGACTGCTCTTGAGCAAGTTTAATATTGTTTGCTTCTTTATGAGCACGTTGCTTGATAGTTTCAGCTAGTTGTTTCTTAGCACCTGGTGTAGCCATAATAGCCATACCGTTAGGAATTAAGAAGTTACGACCATATCCAGGCTTAACAGTTACTACATCGTCAGTAAAACCTAAATGTTCTACGTCTTTCTTTAATATAAGTTCCATATCGTTAATCTGGTTTTATTTTAATAAATCACCTACGTAAGGCATGATAGCGATGTGACGCGCACGCTTAACAGCTACAGCCACTTTACGTTGATATTTTAATGAAGTACCTGTTAAACGACGTGGTAACAATTTACCTTGTTCATTAACAAAGCCCATTAAGAAATCAGGATCTTTATAGTCTATGTATTTAATACCGCTACGCTTAAAACGACAGTATTTTTTTCTTTGTTGAGTTTCAATTTTTAAAGGAGATAAGTAACGGATGTCACCATCTTTTTTTCCTTTAGCTTGTTGTTGTAAAGTTGCCATCGGTTACGCTTTAGCTTTGTTAGACATTCTATCTCTTCTTTTACCAGCCCACTCGATAGCATACTTATCAAGTTTTACAGTAAGATAACGCATTACACGTTCATCACGACGGAATTCAACTTCAAAGTCGTTGATTACCTCACCTGGTACTTCAAATTGGAAAAGTGTGTAAAAACCACTCTTCTTGTTTTCGATTGTGTAAGCTAGTTTTTTCAAGCCCCAATCTTCTTTGGCTACCATTTTTGCACCACGTGTAGTAAGGAAATTTTCAAACTTCTTTACTGCTTCCTTTACCTGATCATCAGATAAAACGGGATTCAAAATGAAAACAGTTTCGTATTGATTCATAATATATTGTTTAAAACGGTTGCAAAAATACTCCTTTTCTTTTGTTCTCGCAACACTTTTAAACCATAGAGATAAAATAATTCAGCACAACATATTTGCATATAAATTCGATGAAAAACAAAATAAAATCGTTTAAACAACAGATTTATTTGCATTACATCAGTTAAAGTGTTAACATTGTCACGTTAATATAACACTTAAACGATGAACAACACTATTTTAAACTGTTATGTAGTTGATGACTCAAGTATTCAACGCCTTGCTATAGTGAAGATGATTGAGAATCATCCTAATTTAAAACTAATTGGTGAATTTAGTAATGCTATTGAAACTAAAGCGGCTATTAAGGATCAAAAAGTAGATCTTATCTTCTTAGATGTAGAGATGCCTATCCTTACTGGTTTTGATTTATTAGATGATATTACAGAGAAACCAGGCGTTATTTTTGTAACCGGTCAGACAAAATATGCTTTTAAAGCTTTTGACTATGCCGCGATAGATTATTTACAAAAGCCTATTAAGAAAGATCGTTTTCTTTATGCTGTAGAAAGAGCATTACTTGCGCACAAGTTACGTACAGAAATGATTGAAGATCGTGGAGAATTTATTTTTGTTAAAAGTAATCTCAAGAAACGTAAAGTCTACCTTAAAGAATTAAAATATATTCAAGCGTTAGGTGATTATGTAAAACTAATAACCGAAGATGATAGCCTAGTTGTTTTATCTACAATGAAAAGTTTTGAAAACGAACTTCCCTCAGATGAGTTCTTACGTATTCATAAGTCATACATTGTTAATTTACGTAAAATAGAAAAGTTTAATTCTAAAGCAGTTGAATTGGGAAGTGAAGTGTTACCATTAAGTAGAAATCGTAAATCAGAATTAATCGATGCCTTATCTCAATTTTAAAATAATAGAACCCTAATATCCCCTAATTAAGTAAGGTCACTAGAAATAGTGACCTTTTTTATTTATAATTATTACTTCATATTTAAAGGAGTAACTATAACGATTTCGGTTTTTGGCACGCTGATTGTAATTACATAATCAAGTACGACATTGAAGTCTACTTATAATACCCAGTAATTATGAAAAAGCTATCTACCCTACTATTAGTATTCTTGATGGGAATCGGGATAAGCTATGCAACCACAATTGAAGATGATCGTTATCAAGGATATGATAACAGTTTTATATTCAATGAAGGTGGAATTGAATTTGCAGTTTTTCCTGATGGTCAATTTGACTTTAATTATCTTAATGATGGTCCTCAATTTGGAGCCGTTATCAATACTCCTAACGTAAGTATATCATTTAATACAGGATATGACTATGATGCTTATGTACAATATGACACATATGGAGCTGTTATTCAAATAGAAAACACTCCTATCTATTACGATAGTTATGGTCGCATTATTCAAGCTGGAGACGTATTTATAAATTACCACAACGGTTATGTAAACCGTGTTGGAAACCTACGTGTTTATTACAATAGACCTGGAATTATTTTAAGAACAAGTGGATACATCAATAATTTTAACAGACATTATGTATATCAACCTTGGCATGGATACTACGGTATTCCATTAGTTAACAATTGTATCGTATGGAATAATCCTTATCGTCTATACTATAATCCTTATAGATATGGATGGAGCTATCACCGTACAAACTGGAATAGACCTAACTATTATAACGGTCGTTTTACAAGAGTTAATGTAAGACGCACATTTTATAGACCTAATGATAGAGTAACCTATCGTAGTTTTGAAAGAGGTCGTAGAGATAACAATGGTCGTGCGATAGCTACTACAAACGCTAGAAGAGATCGTGAGGCAATTACTAGAGGACGTAGAACTATTACCAGAAGTGATAATCGTTTAACTAGTAATAGTCGTAGTTCTCAAGCTAGATCCACTAGACGTAGCGATAATAGTGTTGCTTCAAACAGAACTAATAGTGGCTCAAGAGCAACTAACACAACTGCTAGAGCACCGCAGACAGCTACTACAGATAGAACATCGAGAAGAGCGTCTACCGCAACAACAACTCGCAGTAATAGAACGAGCACACCAGCAATTTCTAATCGTGCTAGTAGATCGACACCTGCAATCTCTAATCCTAGAACAAGTAGAAGAGCAACACCTGCAGTTAGCACGTCTACTAGAACTAGCAGAAGCACCAACAACGTATCTAGTTCTTCAAGAAGTTCAAGGTCTAGTAACGCTACTTCTAGAAACAGTTCAGCGAGAACAAATACAAGAGCTATTAATTCTAACAGCCGTAAAACGGCAACAACGAATTCACGCTCGACTTCAACTAGAAGATCTGGAAGAAGTTAAAATAGATTGTATTAAATAAGCCCTAAAAGCCGATTCTTAACTGAGTTGGCTTTTTTTATGGTAGATATTTGGTAAGCAATCCATTTATTTCATCAGATAATTTTAGTTTCCTGACAATTAAAATATAAGATATGGTAAGTAGAACGCTCTTTAAAAATATATTAGCCACAGGATGCCAATTAAAATCCCAGAAATAAAATATCCCGATAAATATTAAGATTAATAAAATCGAATGGCTAGTTCTAGCAGTCCAAGGATGTATATTTAATTTATGATATACATATAACGCTTTCGCGAAAGCGTAGGAAACATAAGCTATGCATGTCGAAATAGCTGCTCCCATCAACCCATAAAGTGGGATCAACCACATATTAAGTACTATAGCCAAAACCGCTAGCAATAAACCTAACCATAAAGTCACACGATATAAATCAGAATTATATAGTATGGCATTATTGCTACCTAAAAGACTTTCTGAAAATTTAACAACAGCAATCAACATTACTACTGGTATTCCCACGCGATATTCCGGGCGCATCAACTCGTAAAATTCATTAACATTACACACAATAATAATTACTAAAAATCCAGCTATAATACTTAGGTTAAGTGAGCTGCGCTTGTAAAGATGCTCTACCTCTACCATCTCACCTCGATTAAAGTGGCCAGCCGTTAAAGGATGCATAATTTGAGCCATACCACGCGCAGGGACAGCAATTACAGTAGCGATAAAAACAGCGACATTGTACCAGGATATATTATCTATTATAAGATAATCATTAATCATAAATTTATCTAGATCTAGCAGTGCTGTACCTACAGAACCTGCGACAATCATTAATAATGAATAATTAACTAAATCCTTACTAGCTTTAATTGTACCCAACTGCCATTGCGGTGTGTATGTTTTCAAAGCAACCATTTTCATTATAAAAGCCCTTAATCCATATATTAAAACGAGACTATATATAAATTGTACCTGCGTAATACTGTCCAGTGCTAGTAATATTAACATTATAGTAGCACCAAACCGATAAAAGACTTCCTTTAAAAAATTCCCGCCTATGGTTTTCATGTGAACCTTAGTCCAAGCATAAAATATTTCAAAATAGGCTTGAAAAACTGCTATGATAGCAATAGACCACACATAATCACTCGTTATTTGATTGCGATTTGCGATATACAATCGGATAGGATCGTAAAAAATATAGATGAGGATAAATACTGGAATAATAACAATAAGTGGCCATAATAACATTTGGGTTAAAAAAGAATCACGTTCTTTCTTATCATCATATCTAGAATAGAATTTCACAATAGTGTTATGAATACCAAAAGACATTAAAGGAAATAATAAAAAAGCTGTCGATAATATATAACCCCATAACCCATAATATTCATCATCTAGATAAGTCGTTGCTAGTAGCAATACATTAAGCGCACCTAATACAAACCCAGCCGCAGTAATAGCAAGATTCCATCCAGATTGTTTAATAACTATTCCCATGTATAGGCGATCGTTTTAGCTAGTGTCTTTGTAAGGTTTTCTCTTTTATAGCTGGTAATGTTATCATTCAATTGACCTTCATTATTACCATTCTTATATAACTTATATTTTTCAAGAATATAATTTTTAAGATTTTGCTTTTCAAGATAATTAAAATATTGACCAGAGTGCGTGTGTTGAATAAGGTTTTCAATATCGGCATCTTTTGGTCCTATCGCTATAATAGGTCTTGCACTGGCAAAATACTCAAAAATCTTACCTGGTATAATCGCTTTAGTATCATGGCTATCAATTTCAATTAACAATAAACATTGTGAGTTGAACATGATCTCTACAGCCTCTTGATGAGAAAGGTAACCTAACTGTTTTAAATTCGTGCCTAGACCATATTCCTTAATGGAATCTATAATCTCATCACTTACATTACCAGCTAATTGCAATTGAAAAACAGCCTTAAAACTAGCATCATCATTACACAAATCTGCAAGAACTTCCCATAAAACTAAAGGATTACGGTCTGATAATAATGTACCTACATGTGATAGTGTAAAAGCACCATCAGGTTGACGTGTCGTTGAAGCTGTTGTTATATCAAACCCATTAGTAATTACCTGGATAGGTGTACTAGATTTAGACGCAAATTCTCTTCCAGTATGTGGACTGGTAACAATTATCATATCCGCACTATCTAAAACCTCTTGCTCTAATCTTTCATGTTTTTTTTGAGCTCTCGCTCCTATTTTTAAATGTTTATGATAGCCTATTGTTGTCCATGGATCCCTAAAGTCTGCCAGCCATTTAAAACCTGTATATTTTTTCTTAAGTTCTAATCCTACTAAATGAATTGAATGTGGAGGACCAGTCGTAATAATTGTTGGATTTTTATGTGCTAACAGGTAAGGATGTATCCCTTTAAGAACTCTAGACTTCCATCCTACTCGAGCATCTGGCACAAATAAATTACCTCTCATCCATATCATTGCGCGTTGTAGAGGTCCAGCATTCTTAGGTAGTATACCTTTTTGTAGATTTTTAGTTCGCTTTCGCGAAAGCGAACTCGCCAGACGACTAGGCTCATTAATAGGAACTTTAATGATACTAATATGATCAGGTACTTCTGCTATTAGTGATTCATCAACCACTGGATAATCTGCATTATCCGGTACGACTACCGTTACATCAAAATTATGTCGACCTAGGTATGTAGCAAATTTTAACCAACGTTGAACACCAGGACCACCAGCTGGTGGCCAGTAATAAGCTATAATAAGAACAGGATTTTTCATTTAAGAATTTTTCTTAAACGTATAGAATAACCCACCTAAAATGATAAGCAACAACATAATATTACTTCCTAGCATGATATTGCTTCCTGTTTTAACAACCTGAGGCTCAAAACTCATAACAATTTCATGTGATCCCGCAGGTACTTTAATACCACGTAGGGTATAATTAACTCTAGCAATAGGTGTTTCCGACCCATCAATAGTTGCTTTCCAGCCATAAGGATAAAACATCTCACTAAAAACAGCTAATGCTTCTTGAGTATTACTACTTCTATAGACCAATCGTTGCGTATCATAATCTACTAATTGTATGCTGGCTGTAGAATCTGCATGTGTGGTCGTAAGATCCAGTAATTCTTTTTGATCTTGCTGTATAACCGCAAGTTGATTTCCATTAAGTTCAGAAAGTCCTGTTATCTCTTCATTATCGCTAGATACCGTTTTTAAGGAATCGACGAACCAAGCATTACCCATCGCCATAGGATTTTCTTTAGCAACATAGCCTGTTTCTTCTGTATCGATGACATAACGCACGTTGAACATACTTAAAATTTCAATATTCTCACGACCTATAGGAGCTATTCCATTATCATCAAAAAGATAAAATTCAGATAATTCTTGAATACGTCTAGGCTTTGCTCCATGATAACCACCTATAGATTTATGAAAATAAGGTGCTCTACCTGAGTTAAACGGATTAAGCAACAAGTCGTAAACACGATAATGGTCACCAGCTTGTGCGTCTTTCATAGCGATATCATCTGCAGGAGTTTTGCGATGTGCATTGTCATATTCACTTGCTGTTACATAATCATCACTGTTGACATAGTTCATATCAAAGCTCACTAAGTCAAATAGAATAACGACTCCAGCAATTACTAAAACTAGATTTTCTGATAGTTTCTTTTGAAGCAATAAGAATAAAGCACCAGCGATTACACCTACAATTAACAAAGATCGTAATGCATCTGCTCGCATAACTTCAAATCGATCATCTCGTAACGCATCTACAAAACCGATTCCTAATTGATCACTATCCATATAATACTGATCCATAGCACTAGCAAAATCAAATAATTGACCACCTAAAGTGATTAAAATTAATAGAAAACCACCGACAATTATACCAGCATATTTTAGGGCTTTTGCTTTTGTCTCGTCGGTGTGTTTTTCATTGAAATACTGCCAAAGTCCTATTACAGCCAATATGGGAACGCACAATTCAATTAAAACTTGGATGGATGTAACGGCACGGAATTTATTATACAACGGTACAACGTCAATGAAAAAACTAGTAATCCAATCTGCGTTTTTACCATAAGATAATAGCAAGGCAAGAATAATCACAGAACTAGTCCACCATCTTAATCTACCCTTAATTAAAAACAATCCTAGCACTGCAAGAAATACTACACCTATCCCTAAGTAAGGTGGTGCTTCAACAATTATTTGATCACCCCAATATAAAGGTACATTGTCGTTTACAAAACGCACCACGTCTGCTTTAGGTAAACCTTGATCTGTGAGATACTTTACCGTATTAGAATCCTCATCTGGTCTTGCACTACTACCACCACCAGCAAATCTAGGGACTAATAAATTTAAGCTCTCGCTAAGTCCATAGCTGTATTGCGTGATATAATCATAATCTAGACCAGATTGTGGAATTACTTCTTCGCCTTGAGCATTGATGGAAAGATCAGATTTACCACGAGTACTTTCTTTTGAATACTCGCTAGTTGCCATAAGGTTTCCAGCATTAGTTCCTAAAGCTAATAGGACAGCAGCCACCATGATACCTATAGACTTAAAATAATGTGGCACCATATTTTTACGAATTGCATCGATTAGATATGCGATACCTAAAATCAAAACAGCTAATAATAAATAGTAAGTCATCTGTGGATGATTAGCCTGTAGTTCTAGTGCCATAGCTAGTGCAGTCACGATAAACCCTAATAAATATCGTTTCTGAAAGACTAATATAATTCCACTGAGTACAAGTGGGAAATAAGCAATGGCATGAGCTTTGGCATTGTGCCCTACACCTAAGATAATTATGAGATAAGTTGAAAAGCCAAAGGCCAATGCACCTAATAATCCTATCTTCCAATTCACACGCATGACAAGCATGAGCATATAAAAAGAAAAGAAATACAGAAATAGGTAATCTGCCGGACGAGGTAAAAATCTTAAAGCACGATCTAATCCATCTATAAAATCATAAGGATATCTTGCTCCTAACTGATATGTAGGCATTCCTCCAAAGACGGAATCTGTCCAATACAATTCCTCACCAGTAGCAGCGCGATGCTCTATAAGTTGTCTGGCGTTACCTTTATATTGAACAATATCATTTTGGTATAGTTTTTTACCGCTTAACACTGGATTAAAATAAGCTAATGCAGCAATAACAAATACGGCTAGAACAGCCAGATGTGGTACTAATTTCTTAAAATTAAAAGTCATGAAGTCGTCTAGGTGGATGAAAGTTGAAAATTAATCAATTTCCTCAAAGTCCACATACTCACCAACGGTTTTCTTTTCCTTAGGATTATTAACTTTTTTCTGATTTGTATTAGAGCCTTGTTGTTGATTAAATAAGTCATCTGTAGACATGCCACTGCGTTTTTCAAAGCTGCGAGACATGCGCTGCATTGCCTTTTTACCTAACCACTTTATAATACTAGCGCCATAATATTTAAGTATTAATCGCACAGATACATAGATCACTAAAACAATAAGTATGACTTGAAGAAGTTTCAATAGAAGTAATTTTAAGTAAAATTAAAAAGTCATTTTATTATTACTCTTTAATATATCTTAAATTTGAACTTTTAAGGAATCATTTTATGACTGCTTTTACGCAAAAACTATTATTTGTATCCCTATGCCTATTAAGTGTGATGGCAACGGCGCAATACACAGAAACTATTAATACTAACAATCCTGGTTTATCTCAAGGCGCATTTGCAGTAGGTAAAGGAGTTGCTCAAATTGAGGGAAATCTATTCTATCGAACAGAACAACATGATTTGCAACGATATGAAAGAGATTATACCGGATTAAGTATGCAACTACGTTATGGTGCGTTTATGGAACGACTAGAATTTTCTTTTATAGGTAGCTTTGCTTCTGTAAATCAAATGGATAACAGAGGTTTTGGTAATATCGAGAGCAGCTTTTCTAATTTTTCTAGAAGTACAATAGGAGCAAAATATTTAGTATTTGATCCTTTAAAATTCTTTGGAGAGAAAAAAGTAAATATCATGAGTTGGAAAGCAAACAATAGATTGAACTGGAGAGATTTTGTACCAGCGATATCTGTCTATGCTGGTGCAAATATTGATTTATCAGATAATAATTTATTAACGCCGCCTAATGATCCAACATTCTCACCGCGCTTTGAATTAATAACTCAAAACAATTGGGGACAATGGGTATTTGTGACTAATTTTATTGTAGATCGGATTACCACAGACTATCCTTCTTATGAATGGATACTAACGATGACACATAGTATTAACGGACGATGGGCTGTTTTTGGAGAATATCAAGGATTTAAATCAGACTTTTATAGTGATGATTTAGGCCGTGGTGGATTAGCTTATTTAATCACTAAAGACTGGCAAGTTGACGCTAGTGCTACTTTTAATTTTAAAGACACACCTTCAGTATTTCAAGCAAATGTAGGAATGTCTTATCGTTTTGATTTTCATAAAGATGATGAAACAATAAGCCAGAAAAAGAATTTGAAAGGTACTGGTGACGATAGCGGTAGAAAAGCCAAAAAAGAAAAAAAGAAAAAAATCGATTTCTAGGAATCTATTATGATTGAAATCAAGAGAATTACAGCAAAAGCTGATATCAAAAAATTTGTCAAATTCCAGCAAGAGCTGTATCAAGACAATACTTATTATGTACCGCCTATCGTCAATGACGAAATGTCCAACTTTGATCCTGAAAAGAATCAAGTATTTAAAAATGCAGACTGCTGGCTTTTTCTAGCATATAAAGGTAAAAAGATTGTAGGACGTATTGCCGCTATTATTAACTATATAGAAATCAATGAACAGAAAAAATCTAAGATGCGTTTTGGATGGCTGGACATGATTGATGATATAGACGTTACAAAAGCCCTACTCGATAAAGTACACCAAATAGGAAAAGAAAAAGAGCTTGAATTTGTAGAAGGTCCGGTAGGATTTTCTAACATGGATAAAGCTGGCTTGCTAATAAAAGGATTTGAAGAATTAAGCACCATGATCACTTGGTACAATGCTCCTTACTACAAAGAGCATTTAGAGCAGTTAGGTTATGAAAAAGCCGCAGAATGGGTAGAGTTTAAATTTAAACCGCCAAATCCTATACCAGAAAAAATCAACAAGTTTGCTGACATCATAGGTAGACGTTATAAGTTAAAAACCCTTAAATTTAAATCTACTAAAGAGATTCTGCCTTATGTAGATGACATGTTTGATTTACTAAACAAGACTTATAGTCAACTGGTTACTTTTGTACCTATACAACAATATCAGATTGATCTTTATAAAGAAAAATACCTACCATTTATTAATCCTGATTTCCTAGAGTTAGTGGTAGATGAAAAAGGAAAACTAATCGGGTTTGCAATCACAATGCCTTCTTTTTCTAAAGCCTTACAAAAAGCAAATGGTAAACTATTTCCATTAGGCTTTTTACATTTATTGAAAGCCAAAAAGAAAAATGACAGAGCAGCTTTTTATTTGATAGGTATCGATCCAGAGTACCAAGGTAAAGGCGTTACTGCTATGATGTTTAGAAATGTTACACAAAATTTCATAGACTACGGTATCACCTTATGTGAGACCAATCCAGAACTAGAGGATAATCTTGCAGTACAAGCATCTTGGAAAAATTATGACCCTATACTGCACAAACGCAGGCGTACTTATAGAAAAGATATTTCATAATTCTAATTGTGTAATGATTCGTCTTACTATCGGACTTACACAAAAAAGATTATGAAACTTACCTTACAATTAGCGGCAATCTATAACCTTATTTGGGGCGCATGGGTAGTCCTTATGCCCAATCATTTTTTTGAACTTGTAGATATGGAACCTTTAAACCATCCCATGGTGTGGCAAGGTATGGGAATGGTTATAGGTGTTTATGGATTGGGATATTGGTGGGCTAGTTATAATCCGATGCGCCACTGGCCTATAGTTGCAGTAGGTTTTTTAGGAAAAATATTTGGCCCATTAGGTTTTATCTTTAATTATTTGCAAGATGTAGTACCATTTGAATTTAGTTATACTCTAATAACTAATGATTTTATCTGGTGGATACCATTCTTCTTAATTTTGAAAAAAGTCCATACGGACTATAAATGGAGACTAACATGATCCATAAACTACTACTCTATTCTTTTATCTTTTTATATGGCATCGCTGGTATTTTACATTTTGTTCAACCAGATTTATATCTAGAAGTCATACCTGAATGGCTGGGTAATAAAGTAATCATTAATTACCTCGCTGGTGCTATGGAACTGCTGGTTGCCATACTTGCTTACTCTAAAAATACTCGTATAGTTGCCGTTTACATTACAATTGCCATGTTACTAGCCTTTACTATATCACATGTTTATTTTATACAACAAGGTAGTTGTGCAGGTACTTTTTGCATTGCACCATGGATTGCATGGGTGAGACTGTTAATTATCCACCCATTACTTATATGGTGGGCATGGTCTATTAGAAAGATATCCTATTAATCCCGACACAGATTTAGTTATAATTTACTAGCACGACGTCTTTTGCGCTCTAGTTTTCTGCGTTTCTTCTCGTTTTCTTTAGCCTTTTTTTCAAGATACTCTTTACGTATTCTGGCACGCTCTGCCAATTGTATAGAATCATAGTCTTTGGGTAGATTATCTTCATATTTATTCCATGCAGTACGACCTTTAAAATAATCATAATCTATTGCAGGTGCTTGTTCTTCAAGGGTTTCTTTTTTGAACTCATTGAGCAAGACATCTTCTATATAAAAATCTTCGATATTAGTTTCTGGGCTATACTCTGCTTTTAAATCAATATCAAAGAGACTTGCCGCATTTTTGAACCAAAAAGCACTCCAGCCACTACGCAATTGTTTTAAAAGTTCAAAAGTGGTCATACCAGTTTGACGATGCAATAGCTTAATTAATATCTGACCTTCTGTTGTTGTTAATTTTTTAAGCTCGGCTGTAAACTCTTCTTCTACATAGCGTTGGACTATTTTTGTGTACTTCTTTTTATCGCTTTCATACTCTAGCGATGCAAGCCTACGATCTAGCTCGGTTAATCGTTCTGCCGCTAGTTTTGCATAAGGCCATACTTTTTTAACCTTACGTTTAATGATTTGATAGCGTATGTTCTCGTATCTACTATCAAATTTTAAGGATTGTAATAACATCACACGATCCAGTTCTATGGCACTTAAAGAATCACCATCTATAAAGAAGTATTGCGGCGTTTGTACCGTATCTGTTTTTACTGGCAATGTGGTAGGTATTGTTTGCGCTTTCGCGAAAGCGGAAACCAACGATACTAGTATTATAATAATTATCTTATTGATCATAAAATGGTAATTACCAAAAGCATTCCAAAAATAAGAAAGCTGTCTATTAATAGCGATTTATGTAGGTGTTTATTATCTTCACAAACTAAATTTTATCACATGGCTCAAGAAAGCATTTTAAATAAAAAATCTCTAGATTTTCTAGAAAAATACCTAAACACTGCGTCACCTACAGGATATGAATGGAATGGTCAGAAAGTGTGGATGGATTATCTTAAACCATATGTCGATGAGTTCATTACAGATAATTATGGTACTGCGGTAGGTGTAATTAATCCTGATGCAAAATTTAAGGTGGTTATAGAAGGGCACGCAGACGAGATATCGTGGTATGTGAATTACATCACAGACGATGGACTGATTTATGTGGTGCGCAATGGTGGATCAGATCACCAGATTGCGCCTTCTAAAAAAGTAAATATTCATACTAAGAAAGGAATTGTGACTGGCGTTTTTGGCTGGCCAGCAATTCATACACGTTCACGTGCAAAAGAACAACCGCCTAAACCAGATAACATTTTTATAGATACTGGTTGTGAGACAAAGGATGAAGTTCTTGCACTAGGTGTAGATGTAGGTTGCGTAATCACTTATCCAGATGAGTTTTTTGTATTGAATAAAAACAAATTTGTATGTCGTGCATTAGATAACCGTATGGGTGGTTTTATGATTGCAGAGGTAGCACGTCTATTGAAAGAAAATAAACAAGAATTAGACTTTGGCCTTTATGTAACCAACTCTGTTCAAGAAGAAATAGGATTGCGTGGTGCAGAAATGATTACACAAACTATCAAGCCTAATGTAGCTATCGTAACTGACGTAACGCATGATACGACTACACCTATGATTGATAAAAAATCAAATGGTGAGGCTGCTATAGGTAAAGGTCCTGTACTAGCTTATGCGCCAGCTATACAAAATAACCTGCGCAACCTAATTATGGATGCTGCAGATGCAAATGAGATTCCATACCAGCGTCGTGCAACATCACGTTCTACCGGTACAGATACTGATGCGTTTGCTTATTCTAATGGTGGTGTCCCTAGTGCGTTGATATCATTGCCATTGCGTTATATGCACACTACGGTTGAAATGGTACATAGAGATGATGTAGAAAATGTGATTAAAATGATCTATCAGTCTTTATTAAAGATTGAAAACAATCATGATTTTAATTACTTCAACAATAAGAATGAAGGTTTATTCTAGTAGTAGTCCACTACTCTAGCATATTATTTATTTTAAAGAATTTAAAACCCTACTGACATGTGTTGGTAGGGTTTTGTTTTTTTAAATGATAGTTACTCCATAATAGTTTAGTAATTTTAAACTAATTCAATATGGCTAAGTCTCAAATAAATATCATCAACCTTATGAAGTCTTATATCTACTTATTTTTCCTGTTATTTGTTTTACTTTCTTGTAAATCAAATCAAGAACAAGGCAGTTTTAACTTATCCAAAGACAACAAACCATCAGCAGCGCAATTGATTACAGAAATGGACCGTAATAACGATGGTCGATTATCTAAAGAAGAGGCTCATGGACCAATATCTAGTGATTTTAAAAATATAGATACAGATCAAGATGGCTTTTTAACCTTAAAAGAATTAAATACTGCAGAGACAAATCCAGGTAATAGACCTTCTAGACCATCTAACAACAATAAGGATTTATCAAAAGAGGTTAATCATGATATCAAGGTTGTTCCTGTAAATACAGATTATTTTATTTCAGAAAATATGATTGAAGGCATTCAAGAACAATTGATTAATTTAAATGGAATAGAAACCCTTTGTTATGTTTTCAATACCAACTCACAAGCTACGGAACATCAAATGGGTCCATGGTGCCCAGAATTAATCACTGATACCGATGAAAAAGCTGGAATATGGTTTGATGGTGGTAAGGTTTATGACGTTTCTGGTCATTTTATTGCTAGTTTAGATGATTTCTATAATGATGATAAATGGAAACTTTATCGTGAAGATGGAACGGTGAAATATACAGATACCAAAGAAGGTTGTTTAGCAGCTGCAAAGCCAGATGTTGAAGAAGCCTATCAAAATTATTGTGTAGAATGCTTACCAGAATATTTCAAGGATCAAATCACCACGTATGTTATACCTGTAACACCAGTATACGTTAATACCTCTCAAAGCTTTGGAAGAGGTGCTATAGGAGTTGCTTTTAATGGAGTTAATTATGATCCACCTGCACCTACCGATGCCATTCTTGCTGCACATACGATAGCTCCATTAGATGATCACGGTGGACATGTAAATCCACATGGCGGTTATCATTATCATGCCGCTACAGGATCTACAAAAGAAGTTTCTCAGTCAGATTTACATTCGGCTATTATTGGGTATGCTATTGATGGATTTGGCATTTATTCTATGCTTGATGAACACGGTCATCAACCTACAGATTTAGATGAGTGCGGCGGACATACCGATGACCATAGAGGATATCATTATCACGCAGGTGAACCTGGTAGTAACCAGATCATAAAGTGTCTACACGGATTAGCAGGATACACAGAGGTTAAAGAGTAATAAAAAAATCAATTAGCTTTAAAAGAATAATATTATTCATGTCAAAATTCTTTATCAATCATATCGCATTATCTGTTAAGGATGTAGACAAATCTATATTGTTTTATCAAAAATTATTTGATCTTAACGAGATTAAGAACACTGCTTCAAATTCAAAAACACGATGGCTGTCTTTAGGCGATGGCAAACAACTACATCTAATACCGCGTCCAGAAGCCAGTATTAGCACAAATAAAGCAGTTCATTTTGCCTTAACTACTTCTGAATTTGAAAATTTTGTTTTAAGGTTAAAAAAAATAAATATTGAATATTCGGACTGGCTAGGAACAGCTCTCAAAGATTATATACGAAAAGATGGAATTCAACAAATTTACTTTCAGGATCCCGATGCCTATTGGATAGAAGTTAATAATGACATCTAAATAATAACGTAAAATTATAATAGAACTAATTTATTTACTTTTCATTTGTTATGTGATTTAAGAGTTCAAAACTTACAAGTTTTATATAACCTAAGGATTCAAATTATAGTGAGAGCGATTCACAACATATTTATTTTTATAGCATTAGCCCATCTTTTTCTAGGAAAAGTAAGTGCTCATGGACCTTTATTAACTGAATCCTCCATAGTCACATCAATTAATGTAGAATCTACTGTTCAACAGAAATCAAGCATCACAAAACTGTTTGTTATTGATTCTCAAACAGAATTAGTGGTAAATACGTCCACTACTGATGGTTATTCTTATTCATTAGATTACTTCACTATTACGATAAAAGGTCTTTTAAAAAGAAGTCAGTTATTAACTTCCCTGAGTATAAATCGTCTTTTATTATATGCTCACTTATCCTTTCAGAACTCTTATAAAAAAGCTTTAATATTTCCTTTTCATACATTTTGGTAATCTCATAGTTGACCTTACTTCGATTATAGCATCCATCATTATTAGTATAATGAATGGTTGCTAACTATTTATATAATCAAATTATTTCAAATTATGGAAACATCAAAGGTGATTATTTCAATCACACTTATAATTATATGCGTCTTACCTTTTTTAATCATAAATGGTAAAGCCAAAAAGAGAGCTCAATTAATTAAATCAACTCTCGAAACTAAAATTCAAAAGGACAATAAGATTTTAGGGGATTACGAAGTTCATAATAGTTTTGCTATCGGAATAGACAGCAATAACAGCCTCATTTATTTTTATATTAAAAAGAGCGAGATGGAACAATTTAAAAAGATCAAACTAACTCAAATTTCTACCTGTCAGGTTGTGAAAGTTACAAAGCGTATCAAAAATGGTAAGTCGAATTATGAATTAATCGAACGAGTTAAATTAGTATTTTACAACTCAAAAAACAGTGAAGAAGAACAATTTGAACTTTATAACGATGAAGATAACTCACAACTCGATGGTGAAATAGCACTGGCTCATAGCTGGAAACAGAAATTAGATGAGATCCTATATACATCAGATACGAGGCCTACAACAATGACTACATTAGAGTCTAATAATATTTTTGTGTAATCCTACAGATTGACCAAAATCATTATTACTAAAGGGTTGACATTAAGTCAACCCTTTAGTTTCAATTTAAATAAAATCAATTATCAATAATGATTTAACATAATACTCACTTAATAATTGTTAAACACCTTTATTTTTAAGATATAACCATCAACTATTTACATAAAATAATAATATGAACTGGATTTATCAATCGGACGACCCAATTTTAATCACAATAGCAGGAAGCTTTTTAATATTCTTTGCCATTATCATTATCACACGTCTCGTAGGTTTGAGGTCTTTTGCTAAATTTACTGCATATGATTTTGCTTTTACCATAGCCATAGGTAGTATCATATCTGCGACGCTTACTTCAAGCACAACAGTAGTTCATGGAGTTACCGCGATTGCTGCTCTTCTGTTTTTAACGTTTATATTTTCGTATTTACAAAGAGTACTTCCTAGTATTAAAAAACTAACGTCTAATAAACCATTATTATTAATGAATGGTAATCAAATTTTAAATGAAAATTTAAAACACGCTCGAATTGAAAAAGAACAGATTATTGCAAAATTAAGAGAGGCTAATGTTATGAGTTTTGATCAAGTAGAAGCTGTTGTATTAGAATCTACTGGTGATATTTCAGTTTTACACCGCACAGAAGGTGAAGATTCACTACACCAAGATTTATTAGAAGGAGTGCGTAAAACTCCTTAACCTATTAATAACATCCTAAACTTTATGATCTAAGATTGCTGTTTTAATCTTAGGCACTCTTAATAAAAGCACTACTCCTATTGCAAAAAATACTACTAAAAATAAAATACTACCACGCATAGAACCGCTCCATTGTGTAACTAAGGTAAAAATGGTCATACCGATTACAATTCCTATTTTCTCGGCAACATCATAAAAACTGAAGTAAGAAGCAGTATCTGGATTACCTTCTGGTATCATTTTAGAAAATGTACTTCGCGAAAGCGATTGAATGGACCCCATGACAAATCCCACTGCCGCGGCTGTTAAATAGAATTCCATTGGTGAATACACAAAATATCCATAAATGCATATAGCTACCCATATCATATTGATACCTATAAGCACTTTTATATTACCATAATAGTTAGATAATTTGCTTGCTATAAAAGCTCCAGCAATAGCAACTATTTGAATGAGTAATATAGATACAATTAATCCCATTGTTGCGCCACCTTCTTCCCATTGTACTTCCTCTGTACCAAAATAGGTCGCAACGAGCATGACTGTTTGTACAGCCATACTGTAGACAAAAAATGCTGCTAGATAACGTTTCATTTGTATATTATCACCTAGTTGATCCCAGATTTTATGTAGCTCTTTAAAACCATTTGTAAAAATGTTTTTAACCTCACTGGTGTCCTTTTTATTTCCTAAAGGTAAATAAGCATATGTATATTGAGCAAATCCCATCCACCAGACTCCTACTAGAATAAATGACATTTGTACGGCATCAAGTCCAAATAAATAGCCACTTTCAGGATAAAGACCGAATTCATTTATAGCTAAACAAAACACTAACAAAATGACACTACCTATATAGCCTAATGAAAAACCTCTAGCACTAGTAATATCTTGTTGATCTGGTAAAGCAATATCAGGTAAATAACTATTATAAAAAACGAGACTTCCCCAAAAGCCTATCAAAGCGAGAAAATACATAACGAGACTAAACCACAAATAATCAAAACTAAAAAAGGCCAATCCGATACAGCAAGACGCACCTAAGTAGCAAAAGAACTGCATGAATCGTTTTTTTTGCCCAGAATAATCTGCAATACCAGATAAGATGGGAGACAATATACTGACAACTAAAAATGCAATTGCAGTAGTTACAAATATGATATTCTCATTATTAACTTCTTTAAGAAATGAGGGCACATTACCTTCTTCATAAGCTTTTTTACTAACTGCCGAATAGAATATGGGGAATATAGCACTGGTGATTACCAGGGAATAAACAGAATTTGCCCAATCATAAAATGCCCAAGCGTGTAGTAATTTTTTGTGACCTCTAGGTAAAGTATTTTTCATAAAAAAAGGGTTCTATTAAGAACCCTTTAAATGTATGTAAAAACGAGCGTTTATTTGAAACTTGTCACACCATATTTACGAGCTTCAGCTTTTGCTTGTGGTGCTAACTCTTTTAAGAAAGCAATACGACTATCATTAGATGGATGCGTACTCATAAACTCAGGTGGTGCTTCTCCACCACTATTAGCTTTCATTCTTTCCCATAATTCAGAACCTGCATCTGGATTATAACCGGCAATTGCTGCAAGGTATAAACCTATTTTATCTGCCTCAGTTTCATGAGATCTTGAGAATGGTAACATACCACCAACTTGTGAACCTATACCATAAGCTTGATTTAAAATTTGTTGAGTTCCTTCATTTAGACCACCTAACTGTCCACCGACGGCAACACCTACAGCTCCTAGCGCTTGAACTTGTCCAGCACTCATACGTTGTGCTCCATGATCTGCTAGTGCGTGTGCTACCTCGTGTCCCATTACTATAGCAACACCTGTTTCATCTTGACAAATAGGTAAAATACCTGTATAGAATACAATCTTTCCACCGGGCATACACCATGCATTAACCGTAGGATCATCGACTAGGTTATATTCCCATGCATAATCATTTAAATATTGCTCTTCACCTAACGCATTCAACCAGCGTTGAGAAGCGACTTTTATCTTACTACCGACACGATTGATCATTTCAGAGTCTGCCGTACCAGTAACTACCTTATTAGTATTAAGAAATTCTCCATACTGACTAAAAGCCATTGGAAACAACTGACTATTAGACATAAAATTAAGTGTCTTCTTACCGGTAAAAACATTTGTTTTACAAGAAAACAAGGTTACCGCGATAGTAAGAATCAGTAATTTATTAAACCTCATATTAATTATCTTTTTTTATTAATTGTTCTACTCTTTTAATATCGATTCCGTGATGGGAATCTGTATGTATAATCTCCTCGTTATCAATAATAATGATTTGCGGCGATTGATGCATCACATTTAATTTACTAGCGATGGTATTACTTAGTTCTCTATTATTCAATAAATCTAATAAGTAAAAACTAGCTTCTTCTTCTTTTAAAGAATAACCAGCTTCAAAATTTTTGAGTACCATTCTAGAAATCCCGCATCTTGTGCTGTGTTTAAAAATTACCTTAGGAATTCTTTTTGAATTTGCGATCAAGTTATTCAACTGATCTTCAGACTCAAGCATTTGCCATGGCAATCCTTCTTGAATTTCATCTTTTGCAATATCTCGTTGTGATTTAAACAACTTATCTAACAATCCCATGTTGTATATTTATTAATTATCTCGCTTTCGCGAAAGCGGAATCTAATACATTCCACTACTAAATTACAAAGATAAGGGATGTAACAATTAAATCGCGCTAATGATTTACTAACAGACAGTTTGTCGTATTTATTTGCGTTTTATATGACTTTTTGGCAATATTTGTAATAGGTACGACATTTGAAGCTTTAAAAGAAATAAATAAAACAGTCATGAACATGAATCAACTTACCATAAAATCCCAAGAAGCGCTCCAGGCAGCGCAACAACTTGCACAAGAATCAGGTCATCAATTTATAGAAAACCTGCACCTTTTAAAGGGTATGATACAGATAGATGAGAATGTACTTCCATTTATCTTTAAAAAATTAAATGTAAACCTTGCATTAATTATTCAACTTTTAGACAGTAGTCTAACGGCTTTACCTAAGGTAGATGGTGGTGAAATACAACTATCTAGAGATGCTTCAAAAACCGTGAACAATGCTATGAGCATCGCTACAAAAATGGAAGATGAATACGTAAGTTTAGAACATTTACTACTCTCACTATTTGATGGAAAATCTACAGCAGCACGTATTCTTAAAGATCAAGGTATCACAAAAAGTCAGTTAGAAAAAGCCATTGAGGAATTGAGACAAGGCAGTCGTGTAACCAGCGCCAGTGCAGAAGAGACTTATAATAGTCTTAATAAATATGCTAAAAACCTTAACCAACTTGCTGACCAGGGAAAACTAGATCCTGTTATAGGAAGAGATGAAGAAATCAGACGTATTTTACAGATTCTCTCAAGACGTACTAAAAACAATCCTATGTTAGTAGGAGAACCAGGTGTAGGTAAAACTGCCATTGCAGAAGGGCTTGCACATAGAATTGTTGCTGGTGATGTCCCAGATAATCTTAAGAATAAACAAATATTCTCTCTAGATATGGGTGCATTAATCGCTGGTGCAAAATATAAAGGTGAATTTGAAGAACGTTTAAAAGCTGTTATTAAAGAGGTAACAGAAAGTTCTGGTGATATCGTTTTATTCATCGATGAGATACATACACTAGTAGGTGCTGGTGGTGGACAAGGTGCCATGGACGCAGCCAATATTTTAAAACCTGCGCTAGCACGTGGAGAATTGCGCGCCATAGGAGCCACTACCCTAGATGAATACCAAAAATATTTTGAAAAAGATAAAGCGCTCGAAAGAAGATTTCAACGTGTACTGGTAGACGAACCAGATACCGAAAGTGCTATATCCATTTTACGAGGTATAAAAGATAAATACGAGACGCATCATAAAGTACGCATCATGGATGAGGCTATTATAGGTGCAGTAGAATTATCGCAACGTTATATAACAAATCGCTTCTTACCAGACAAAGCCATTGACTTAATGGATGAAGCTGCTGCAAAGTTACGTATGGAAATCAATTCAAAGCCCGAAGAATTAGATGTGCTAGATCGTAAGATTATGCAATTAGAAATTGAAATCGAGGCGATTAAACGTGAGAAAGATGAATCAAAGTTAAAAGCATTACATAGTGAGCTTGCTAATTTTAAAGAATCTCGTAACGAGATTAACGCACAATGGGTTAACGAAAAAGATATTGTAGATGCCATACAAAATGCAAAAAGTGACATAGAAAACTATAAACAACAAGCAGAACGTGCAGAGCGTGATGGAGATTATGGGCAAGTAGCAGAATTGCGTTATGGGAAAATTAAAGAAGCTCAAGAAGAACTTGATAAATTACAAAAAGAAGTTGCGCTTAACGACACGGGTAATTCCTTAATACAAGAAGAAGTTACCTATGATGACATTGCAGAGGTGGTTGCAAAATGGACCGGCATACCGGTAACTAAAATGCTTCAAAGTGAACGTGACAAATTATTGAAGTTAGAAGATGAATTACATAAACGTGTTGTAGGTCAACAAGAAGCGATTATCGCTGTTAGTGATGCTGTGCGACGCAGTCGTGCTGGTTTGCAAGATCAAAAAAAGCCCGTCGGTTCTTTTCTCTTCTTAGGAACTACTGGAGTCGGTAAAACAGAACTTGCAAAAGCCCTAGCAGATTATCTATTTAACGATGAAAACTCTATGACTAGAATAGATATGAGCGAATATCAAGAACGTCATAGCGTAAGTAGACTTGTAGGTGCACCTCCAGGATATGTTGGGTATGATGAAGGAGGACAACTTACCGAAGCCGTGAGAAGAAAACCTTATAGCGTGGTCTTATTAGATGAAATTGAAAAAGCACATCCAGATACGTTTAATATTTTACTACAGGTGCTTGATGAAGGAAGATTAACGGATAATAAAGGACGTGTTGCTGATTTTAAAAACACGATTATCATTATGACCTCTAACATGGGAGCAGATTTAATTCAAGATCGCTTTGAAAAGGCAAACTCAGTAACCGATGAATTGCTTGAAGAAACTAAAAAAGAAGTTTTAGTAGCTTTAAAACAACTAGTTAGACCGGAGTTTATCAACCGTATTGATGATATTGTGATGTTTACACCACTCACAAAAAAGGAGATTCAGCAAATAGTCGGTTTACAGTTAAAAGGTGTTACTAAAATGTTAGCCCTTCAAGGTATTACTATTGATGCTACACCAGCTGCGATTGAACTACTTGCTATACAAGGCTATGATCCACAATATGGTGCTAGACCAGTTAAAAGAGTCATACAGAAAAATGTGCTCAACGAACTTTCAAAACAGATTCTTTCTGGAAAAATTTCTACCGAAAGTATCGTCCTTATCGATGCTTTTGAAAGTCAAATAGTTTTTAGGAATGAAACAGACACTGTAGAAGTATAACTTAATAGGTGCAAATTGATAAAACAGCATATTCTTTATGTAAGAATATGCTGTTTTTTTTATGTAATTCCATTTCATAACGCTTTCGCGAAAGTGAAAATAAAAATCTAATATCAATACTTAATAACCAAATTGACTTACCAATAATATTTTCAAGAAACATTCAATAATGAACAATTTAACGTATTACGACGTTAAAATTAGTATTTCACCCAGTTATTTGTAAATCGATTTAACGCATTGCGTGTTGAGAAAAGTATATGTGATTTTTGTTTGAAGTTAATTTTCTATTATGAAATTATTATTGAATTTATTGTGTGTTTTATTTCTCTTAATGGGTGCAATTACTACCGCACAAGTTAAGATAGGAAACAATCCTAATACGATTGATCCTTTCTCTATTTTAGAATTAGAAAGTTCTGAAACTGTATTAGTCGTTACTCGTATTACTGATGCAGAGATGGCTGCCATTTTACCACTTAATGGTGCGATTATTTACAATACCTCGCAAAACTGTTTATTTCAATACCGAAATAACAACTGGGAAAGTCTTTGTAACGGTGGTATTCTAATAAATAACAATGATGGAACATACACTTTTACTAATGATAACGGTGGTATTGTTTTTATTGATACAAACGCCATTGCTAACCCATATAACAATGCAACATCAGGTTTAGCCGCAATGAACGTTCAAGATGCTATCGATGAACTAAGTGGACTCGCATTTAATGTCTCTTTAATCGATAATACAGACGGTACATATACATTTACAGATGCCGCTGGTAATACAGTTACTATAGCAGATACAAGTATATCTACATTAATAGATAACAATGATGGGACTTACACTTATACCGACGAATTAGGTAACCAGACAATAATCAATACATCTTTTATAGAGTCACTTACCTCACTAGGCTTAAATGCCTCACAAACAGCACTAGAATATACCGATGAAGATGGTGTAACAACAATTTTAGATTTAACAGCTTTAGTTCAGAACCTAGAAACGATCACTACGCTAGTGGATAACACCGATGGTACCTTTACGTATACTAACGAAGCTGGAACGCCAGTTACGATTGATACGAATGCTGCTGAGACGCTTACGACTTTAGTGTTAAATGCGGATGATACGAATTTGGATTATACGGATGAAGATGGTGTGACAACTCAGCTAGATTTTACAGCTCTAGTTCAAAACTTAGAAACGATCACTACGCTAGTGGATAACACCGATGGTACGTTTACCTATACCAACGAAGCTGGAACGCCAGTTACGATTGATACCAATGCCGCTGAGACGCTTACGACTTTAGTGCTGAATGCAGATGATACGAATCTGGATTATACCGATGAAGATGGTGTGACAACTCAATTAGATTTTACAGCTCTGGTTCAAAACTTAGAAACGATCACTACGCTAGTGGATAACACCGATGGTACGTTTACCTATACCAACGAAGCTGGAACGCCAGTTACGATTGATACCAATGCCGCTGAGACGCTTACGACTTTAGTGCTGAATGCAGATGATACCAATCTTGATTATACCGATGAAGATGGTGTGACAACTCAATTAGATTTTACAGCTCTGGTTCAAAACTTAGAAACGATCACTACGCTAGTGGATAACACCGATGGTACCTTTACGTATACCAACGAAGCTGGAACGCCAGTTACGATTGATACCAATGCCGCTGAGACGCTTACGACTTTAGTGCTGAATGCAGATGATACGAATCTGGATTATACCGATGAAGATGGTGTAACGAATCAATTAGATTTTACAGCTCTGGTTCAAAACTTAGAAACGATCACTACGCTAGTGGATAACACCGATGGTACCTTTACGTATACCAACGAAGCTGGAACGCCAGTTACGATTGATACGAATGCTGCTGAGACGTTAACGACTTTAGTGCTGAATGCAGATGATACCAATCTTGATTATACCGATGAAGATGGTGTAACGACTCAGCTAGATTTTACAGCTCTAGTTCAAAACTTAGAAACGATCACTACGCTAGTGGATAACACCGATGGTACGTTTACCTATACCAACGAAGCTGGAACGCCAGTTACGATTGATACGAATGCCGCTGAGACGTTAACGACTTTAGTGCTGAATGCAGATGATACGAATTTGGATTATACGGATGAAGATGGTGTGACAACTCAGCTAGATTTTACAGCTCTAGTTCAAAACTTAGAAACCATCACTACCCTAGTCGATAACACCGATGGTACCTTTACGTATACTAACGAAGCTGGAACGCCAGTTACGATTGATACCAATGCCGCTGAGACGCTTACGACTTTAGTGCTGAATGCAGATGATACGAATCTGGATTATACCGATGAAGATGGTGTAACGAATCAATTAGATTTTACAGCTCTGGTTCAAAACTTAGAAACGATCACTACGCTAGTGGATAACACCGATGGTACCTTTACGTATACCAACGAAGCTGGAACGCCAGTTACGATTGATACCAATGCCGCTGAGACGCTTACGACTTTAGTGCTGAATGCAGATGATACCAATCTTGATTATACCGATGAAGATGGTGTGACAACTCAATTAGATTTTACAGCTCTGGTTCAAAACTTAGAAACCATCACTACCCTAGTCGATAACACCGATGGTACGTTTACCTATACCAACGAAGCTGGAACGCCAGTTACGATTGATACGAATGCCGCTGAGACGTTAACGACTTTAGTGCTGAATGCAGATGATACCAATCTTGATTATACCGATGAAGATGGTGTAACGACTCAGCTAGATTTTACAGCTCTAGTTCAAAACTTAGAAACGATCACTACGCTAGTGGATAACACCGATGGTACGTTTACCTATACCAACGAAGCTGGAACGCCAGTTACGATTGATACGAATGCCGCTGAGACGTTAACGACTTTAGTGCTGAATGCAGATGATACGAATTTGGATTATACGGATGAAGATGGTGTGACAACTCAGCTAGATTTTACAGCTCTAGTTCAAAACTTAGAAACCATCACTACCCTAGTCGATAACACCGATGGTACCTTTACGTATACTAACGAAGCTGGAACGCCAGTTACGATTGATACCAATGCCGCTGAGACGCTTACGACTTTAGTGCTGAATGCAGATGATACGAATCTGGATTATACCGATGAAGATGGTGTAACGAATCAATTAGATTTTACAGCTCTGGTTCAAAACTTAGAAACGATCACTACGCTAGTGGATAACACCGATGGTACCTTTACGTATACTAACGAAGCTGGAACGCCAGTTACGATTGATACGAATGCCGCTGAGACGCTTACGACTTTAGTGCTGAATGCAGATGATACCAATCTTGATTATACCGATGAAGATGGTGTGACAACTCAATTAGATTTTACAGCTCTGGTTCAAAACTTAGAAACCATCACTACCCTAGTCGATAACACCGATGGTACGTTTACCTATACCAACGAAGCTGGAACGCCAGTTACGATTGATACGAATGCCGCTGAGACGTTAACGACTTTAGTGCTGAATGCAGATGATACCAATCTTGATTATACCGATGAAGATGGTGTGACAACTCAATTAGATTTTACAGCTCTGGTTCAAAACTTAGAAACCATCACTACCCTAGTCGATAACACCGATGGTACGTTTACCTATACCAACGAAGCTGGAACGCCAGTTACGATTGATACGAATGCCGCTGAGACGTTAACGACTTTAGTGCTGAATGCAGATGATACCAATCTGGATTATACCGATGAAGATGGTGTAACGAATCAATTAGATTTTACAGCTCTAGTTCAAAACTTAGAAACGATCACTACGCTAGTGGATAACACCGATGGTACCTTTACGTATACCAACGAAGCTGGAACGCCAGTTACGATTGATACGAATGCCGCTGAGACGTTAACGACTTTAGTGCTGAATGCAGATGATACGAATTTGGATTATACGGATGAAGATGGTGTGACAACTCAGCTAGATTTTACAGCTCTAGTTCAAAACTTAGAAACCATCACTACCCTAGTCGATAACACCGATGGTACCTTTACGTATACCAACGAAGCTGGAACGCCAGTTACGATTGATACGAATGCTGCTGAGACGTTAACGACTTTAGTGCTGAATGCAGATGATACCAATCTTGATTATACCGATGAAGATGGTGTAACGACTCAGCTAGATTTTACAGCTCTAGTTCAAAACTTAGAAACGATCACTACGCTAGTGGATAACACCGATGGTACGTTTACCTATACCAACGAAGCTGGAACGCCAGTTACGATTGATACGAATGCCGCTGAGACGTTAACGACTTTAGTGCTGAATGCAGATGATACGAATTTGGATTATACGGATGAAGATGGTGTGACAACTCAGCTAGATTTTACAGCTCTAGTTCAAAACTTAGAAACCATCACTACCCTAGTCGATAACACCGATGGTACCTTTACGTATACTAACGAAGCTGGAACGCCAGTTACGATTGATACGAATGCCGCTGAGACGCTTACGACTTTAGTGCTGAATGCAGATGATACGAATCTGGATTATACCGATGAAGATGGTGTGACAACTCAGCTAGATTTTACAGCTCTAGTTCAAAACTTAGAAACGATCACTACGCTAGTGGATAACACCGATGGTACGTTTACCTATACCAACGAAGCTGGAACGCCAGTTACGATTGATACCAATGCCGCTGAGACGCTTACGACTTTAGTGCTGAATGCAGATGATACGAATCTGGATTATACCGATGAAGATGGTGTGACAACTCAATTAGATTTTACAGCTCTGGTTCAAAACTTAGAAACGATCACTACGCTAGTGGATAACACCGATGGTACGTTTACCTATACCAACGAAGCTGGAACGCCAGTTACGATTGATACCAATGCCGCTGAGACGCTTACGACTTTAGTGCTGAATGCAGATGATACGAATCTGGATTATACCGATGAAGATGGTGTGACAACTCAATTAGATTTTACAGCTCTGGTTCAAAACTTAGAAACGATCACTACGCTAGTGGATAACACCGATGGTACCTTTACGTATACCAACGAAGCTGGAACGCCAGTTACGATTGATACCAATGCCGCTGAGACGCTTACGACTTTAGTGCTGAATGCAGATGATACGAATCTGGATTATACCGATGAAGATGGTGTAACGAATCAATTAGATTTTACAGCTCTGGTTCAAAACTTAGAAACGATCACTACGCTAGTGGATAACACCGATGGTACCTTTACGTATACCAACGAAGCTGGAACGCCAGTTACGATTGATACGAATGCTGCTGAGACGTTAACGACTTTAGTGCTGAATGCAGATGATACCAATCTTGATTATACCGATGAAGATGGTGTAACGACTCAGCTAGATTTTACAGCTCTAGTTCAAAACTTAGAAACGATCACTACGCTAGTGGATAACACCGATGGTACGTTTACCTATACCAACGAAGCTGGAACGCCAGTTACGATTGATACGAATGCCGCTGAGACGTTAACGACTTTAGTGCTGAATGCAGATGATACGAATTTGGATTATACGGATGAAGATGGTGTGACAACTCAGCTAGATTTTACAGCTCTAGTTCAAAACTTAGAAACCATCACTACCCTAGTCGATAACACCGATGGTACCTTTACGTATACTAACGAAGCTGGAACGCCAGTTACGATTGATACCAATGCCGCTGAGACGCTTACGACTTTAGTGCTGAATGCAGATGATACGAATCTGGATTATACCGATGAAGATGGTGTAACGAATCAATTAGATTTTACAGCTCTGGTTCAAAACTTAGAAACGATCACTACGCTAGTGGATAACACCGATGGTACCTTTACGTATACCAACGAAGCTGGAACGCCAGTTACGATTGATACCAATGCCGCTGAGACGCTTACGACTTTAGTGCTGAATGCAGATGATACCAATCTTGATTATACCGATGAAGATGGTGTGACAACTCAATTAGATTTTACAGCTCTGGTTCAAAACTTAGAAACCATCACTACCCTAGTCGATAACACCGATGGTACGTTTACCTATACCAACGAAGCTGGAACGCCAGTTACGATTGATACGAATGCCGCTGAGACGTTAACGACTTTAGTGCTGAATGCAGATGATACCAATCTTGATTATACCGATGAAGATGGTGTAACGACTCAGCTAGATTTTACAGCTCTAGTTCAAAACTTAGAAACGATCACTACGCTAGTGGATAACACCGATGGTACGTTTACCTATACCAACGAAGCTGGAACGCCAGTTACGATTGATACGAATGCCGCTGAGACGTTAACGACTTTAGTGCTGAATGCAGATGATACGAATTTGGATTATACGGATGAAGATGGTGTGACAACTCAGCTAGATTTTACAGCTCTAGTTCAAAACTTAGAAACCATCACTACCCTAGTCGATAACACCGATGGTACCTTTACGTATACTAACGAAGCTGGAACGCCAGTTACGATTGATACGAATGCCGCTGAGACGCTTACGACTTTAGTGCTGAATGCAGATGATACGAATCTGGATTATACCGATGAAGATGGTGTAACGAATCAATTAGATTTTACAGCTCTGGTTCAAAACTTAGAAACGATCACTACGCTAGTGGATAACACCGATGGTACCTTTACGTATACTAACGAAGCTGGAACGCCAGTTACGATTGATACGAATGCCGCTGAGACGCTTACGACTTTAGTGCTGAATGCAGATGATACGAATCTGGATTATACCGATGAAGATGGTGTAACGAATCAATTAGATTTTACAGCTCTGGTTCAAAACTTAGAAACGATCACTACGCTAGTGGATAACACCGATGGTACCTTTACGTATACCAACGAAGCTGGAACGCCAGTTACGATTGATACCAATGCCGCTGAGACGCTTACGACTTTAGTGCTGAATGCAGATGATACCAATCTTGATTATACCGATGAAGATGGTGTGACAACTCAATTAGATTTTACAGCTCTGGTTCAAAACTTAGAAACCATCACTACCCTAGTCGATAACACCGATGGTACGTTTACCTATACCAACGAAGCTGGAACGCCAGTTACGATTGATACGAATGCCGCTGAGACGTTAACGACTTTAGTGCTGAATGCAGATGATACCAATCTGGATTATACCGATGAAGATGGTGTAACGAATCAATTAGATTTTACAGCTCTAGTTCAAAACTTAGAAACGATCACTACGCTAGTGGATAACACCGATGGTACCTTTACGTATACCAACGAAGCTGGAACGCCAGTTACGATTGATACCAATGCCGCTGAGACGCTTACGACTTTAGTGCTGAATGCAGATGATACGAATCTGGATTATACCGATGAAGATGGTGTAACGAATCAATTAGATTTTACAGCTCTGGTTCAAAACTTAGAAACGATCACTACGCTAGTGGATAACACCGATGGTACCTTTACGTATACCAACGAAGCTGGAACGCCAGTTACGATTGATACGAATGCTGCTGAGACGTTAACGACTTTAGTGCTGAATGCAGATGATACCAATCTTGATTATACCGATGAAGATGGTGTAACGACTCAGCTAGATTTTACAGCTCTAGTTCAAAACTTAGAAACGATCACTACGCTAGTGGATAACACCGATGGTACGTTTACCTATACCAACGAAGCTGGAACGCCAGTTACGATTGATACGAATGCCGCTGAGACGTTAACGACTTTAGTGCTGAATGCAGATGATACGAATTTGGATTATACGGATGAAGATGGTGTGACAACTCAGCTAGATTTTACAGCTCTAGTTCAAAACTTAGAAACCATCACTACCCTAGTCGATAACACCGATGGTACCTTTACGTATACTAACGAAGCTGGAACGCCAGTTACGATTGATACGAATGCCGCTGAGACGCTTACGACTTTAGTGCTGAATGCAGATGATACGAATCTGGATTATACCGATGAAGATGGTGTAACGAATCAATTAGATTTTACAGCTCTGGTTCAAAACTTAGAAACGATCACTACGCTAGTGGATAACACCGATGGTACCTTTACGTATACTAACGAAGCTGGAACGCCAGTTACGATTGATACGAATGCCGCTGAGACGCTTACGACTTTAGTGCTGAATGCAGATGATACGAATCTGGATTATACCGATGAAGATGGTGTAACGAATCAATTAGATTTTACAGCTCTGGTTCAAAACTTAGAAACGATCACTACGCTAGTGGATAACACCGATGGTACCTTTACGTATACCAACGAAGCTGGAACGCCAGTTACGATTGATACCAATGCCGCTGAGACGCTTACGACTTTAGTGCTGAATGCAGATGATACCAATCTTGATTATACCGATGAAGATGGTGTGACAACTCAATTAGATTTTACAGCTCTGGTTCAAAACTTAGAAACCATCACTACCCTAGTCGATAACACCGATGGTACGTTTACCTATACCAACGAAGCTGGAACGCCAGTTACGATTGATACGAATGCCGCTGAGACGTTAACGACTTTAGTGCTGAATGCAGATGATACCAATCTGGATTATACCGATGAAGATGGTGTAACGAATCAATTAGATTTTACAGCTCTAGTTCAAAACTTAGAAACGATCACTACGCTAGTGGATAACACCGATGGTACCTTTACGTATACCAACGAAGCTGGAACGCCAGTTACGATTGATACCAATGCCGCTGAGACGCTTACGACTTTAGTGCTGAATGCAGATGATACGAATCTGGATTATACCGATGAAGATGGTGTAACGAATCAATTAGATTTTACAGCTCTGGTTCAAAACTTAGAAACGATCACTACGCTAGTGGATAACACCGATGGTACCTTTACGTATACCAACGAAGCTGGAACGCCAGTTACGATTGATACGAATGCTGCTGAGACGTTAACGACTTTAGTGCTGAATGCAGATGATACCAATCTTGATTATACCGATGAAGATGGTGTAACGACTCAGCTAGATTTTACAGCTCTAGTTCAAAACTTAGAAACGATCACTACGCTAGTGGATAACACCGATGGTACGTTTACCTATACCAACGAAGCTGGAACGCCAGTTACGATTGATACGAATGCCGCTGAGACGTTAACGACTTTAGTGCTGAATGCAGATGATACGAATTTGGATTATACGGATGAAGATGGTGTGACAACTCAGCTAGATTTTACAGCTCTAGTTCAAAACTTAGAAACCATCACTACCCTAGTCGATAACACCGATGGTACCTTTACGTATACTAACGAAGCTGGAACGCCAGTTACGATTGATACGAATGCCGCTGAGACGCTTACGACTTTAGTGCTGAATGCAGATGATACGAATCTGGATTATACCGATGAAGATGGTGTAACGAATCAATTAGATTTTACAGCTCTGGTTCAAAACTTAGAAACGATCACTACGCTAGTGGATAACACCGATGGTACCTTTACGTATACCAACGAAGCTGGAACGCCAGTTACGATTGATACCAATGCCGCTGAGACGCTTACGACTTTAGTGCTGAATGCAGATGATACCAATCTTGATTATACCGATGAAGATGGTGTGACAACTCAATTAGATTTTACAGCTCTGGTTCAAAACTTAGAAACCATCACTACCCTAGTCGATAACACCGATGGTACGTTTACCTATACCAACGAAGCTGGAACGCCAGTTACGATTGATACGAATGCCGCTGAGACGTTAACGACTTTAGTGCTGAATGCAGATGATACCAATCTGGATTATACCGATGAAGATGGTGTAACGAATCAATTAGATTTTACAGCTCTGGTTCAAAACTTAGAAACGATCACTACGCTAGTGGATAACACCGATGGTACCTTTACGTATACCAACGAAGCTGGAACGCCAGTTACGATTGATACGAATGCCGCTGAGACGTTAACGACTTTAGTGCTGAATGCAGATGATACGAATTTGGATTATACGGATGAAGATGGTGTGACAACTCAGCTAGATTTTACAGCTCTAGTTCAAAACTTAGAAACCATCACTACCCTAGTCGATAACACCGATGGTACCTTTACGTATACTAACGAAGCTGGAACGCCAGTTACGATTGATACCAATGCCGCTGAGACGCTTACGACTTTAGTGCTGAATGCAGATGATACGAATCTGGATTATACCGATGAAGATGGTGTAACGAATCAATTAGATTTTACAGCTCTGGTTCAAAACTTAGAAACGATCACTACGCTAGTGGATAACACCGATGGTACCTTTACGTATACCAACGAAGCTGGAACGCCAGTTACGATTGATACGAATGCTGCTGAGACGTTAACGACTTTAGTGCTGAATGCAGATGATACCAATCTTGATTATACCGATGAAGATGGTGTAACGACTCAGCTAGATTTTACAGCTCTAGTTCAAAACTTAGAAACGATCACTACGCTAGTGGATAACACCGATGGTACGTTTACCTATACCAACGAAGCTGGAACGCCAGTTACGATTGATACGAATGCCGCTGAGACGCTTACGACTTTAGTGCTGAATGCAGATGATACGAATCTGGATTATACCGATGAAGATAGTGTAACGAATCAATTAGATTTTACAGCTCTGGTTCAAAACTTAGAAACGATCACTACGCTAGTGGATAACACCGATGGTACCTTTACGTATACCAACGAAGCTGGAACGCCAGTTACGATTGATACCAATGCTACTGAGACGCTTACGACTTTAGTGTTAAATGCGGATGATACGAATTTGGATTATACGGATGAAGATGGTGTAACGACTCAGCTAGATTTTACAGCTTTAGTTCAGAACCTAGAAACGATCACTACCCTAGTCGATAACACCGATGGTACGTTTACCTATACCAACGAAGCTGGAACGCCAGTTACGATTGATACGAATGCCGCTGAGACGTTAACGACTTTAGTGCTGAATGCAGATGATACGAATTTGGATTATACGGATGAAGATGGTGTGACAACTCAGCTAGATTTTACAGCTCTAGTTCAAAACTTAGAAACCATCACTACCCTAGTCGATAACACCGATGGTACCTTTACGTATACTAACGAAGCTGGAACGCCAGTTACGATTGATACGAATGCCGCTGAGACGCTTACGACTTTAGTGCTGAATGCAGATGATACGAATCTGGATTATACCGATGAAGATGGTGTAACGAATCAATTAGATTTTACAGCTCTGGTTCAAAACTTAGAAACGATCACTACGCTAGTGGATAACACCGATGGTACCTTTACGTATACTAACGAAGCTGGAACGCCAGTTACGATTGATACGAATGCTGCTGAGACGCTTACGACTTTAGTGTTAAATGCGGATGATACGAATTTGGATTATACGGATGAAGATGGTGTGACAACTCAGCTAGATTTTACAGCTCTAGTTCAAAACTTAGAAACGATCACTACGCTAGTGGATAACACCGATGGTACCTTTACGTATACCAACGAAGCTGGAACGCCAGTTACGATTGATACCAATGCCGCTGAGACGCTTACGACATTTGTACAAGATGACACTAGCGCAACAGGAGAAATTACTTATACTGATGAAGAAGGAACTCCTTTCACCGCTCAAATCGTAAGTACCGAAGCCGATAATCAAATTGAAGTTGGATCTAATGGTGGTGCCTATCTAGGACCAACAGTTTATACCGGTACATTTATAATCTCTGCAGAAGGTGTAGTAACCATAACAGGTATTCCTTTTCAACCATCACAAGTTACATTTATAGCAAATGCAAACGTTGAAAGCTTAAATATCGATTCAGATAATGGTGTCGGTAACAACGATAGAGGTATCGACAATTCATTTGGAACTATGAATGGCTTTGCAAGAAATACAGATGGAACGCTAGTACAACAAGCAATGTATTCTGGTGGACATGCAAACTCCATAAACGATAACTCAAGATATGCTAGTAGTAGCAATTGTATCGGTGTACGATATGGAAATCAAGATGGATCTAGTTTAGGTAAGATTGAAGGAGCTTTTGGCTCTTTCACTCCAGATGGGTTTAACATAACTATAAATTACACTAATGGTGTTGTCACAGATAACAATGCTAACCCTTTAATAAACGTACAGCCTACTGATGTTAATGCTGAGGCTCTTTTAATAATATTCACAGCTTACAAATAGATTATGAAAAAGAGAACTATCATTTTTATAAGTATGTTTTTAATTTTCGCTTTCGCGAAAGCACAAACAGCACTTACAAATTATGGAAATTTAAAAGTCCATAATAATGGTCAGATAGGTTTTCATATCGATGTCATTAATGATGGTGATTCAGTAGAAAATGAAGGCTTTGCTGGTTTTTATAATCAAAATAATCCTCTCAGCTTTAGTGGGTTGAATCAAATGAATTTTGAAAACTTTGAAGTTGATGTTCAAGATGATCTCAATCTATTTACTTCTATAGGTGTCAACGAAGAAGTATTTTTTACAAATGGAAGGATTAATACTCCTAGAATCAATCCTGATGTTAAATTCAAATTTCTTGACGATAATATTTATAATGATGAAGGTAATAATGAACATGTGGATGGATATGCTCAATTTAATGGTGATTTTGAATTTAGCTTCCCTATCGGCGATGATTTTGAAATAAAACCGCTTATCATTGACAATTACAATAATTCTATTACCTATGCTGCTGCTTATTTTAAAGAAGACCCTAATGTACCTACGACATTTACAAACTCTTTTGACACCAGTAGCTTTCAACCTAGTTTAGATGTAATATCTACAGTAGAGTTTTGGTACTTTGATGGTTTTAAAGACCTAGATCTAACACTTACATGGACTAATTCTAGTAACGTTTCCCTGACGGCAAACAATTTAACTGATTTAAGAATTGCGGGATGGGATGATATTCAAAAAATTTGGGTAAATCTGGGAAATACCACCACCACGGGAAATTTAAACAATGGAACTATTACCTCAAGAATACCTAATACCAATGATTATAAAATATATACTATAGCGTCTATCCTTAAAGCAGGAAATGAAATCGTAGTGTATAACGGTATGACACCAGATGGTGATGGTTTAAATGATACTTTAATTATACGAGGTATTGAAGCCCTACCTGGAAATCAACTTTATATATATAATCGATGGGGACGATTAGTATACCAAAAAGATAACTATGACAATTCTTTTGGTGGTATTGCAAATGCAAATGCAACCATTAAAAGTGATAAAGAATTGGCCGCTGGAACATATTATTACGTTCTAAAATTACCAGAACAAGAAGATTTGGCAGGATATTTTTACATTAATCGTTAATTTAATTTTAAAAATTGTCATTTTAATAACCGCCCTATTCCTTATATTTAGCCAGATTAAATATAAATGGACAACATGCAGGTAAAAAGATTATTTGACTTTCCCTTATATCAGCTTAAAAATTTTCCTAGAGAAGATTCGCTGGTAACAAAATATAACGGTGAATGGAAAAAAACATCCACCCAATCTTTTATAGATCAAGCAAACGAGATATCGAGAGGTTTAATTGAACTAGGTGTACAACTTAATGATAAAGTTGCTATTATCTCTTCTGTTAATAGAAGTGAATGGAATATTGTAGATATAGGTATCATGCAAACTGGCGCACAAGATGTACCAGTTTACCCTACCATTTCTGAAGAAGATTATCAATATGTGCTTAATCACAGTGAATCTAAGTATGTATTTGTTTCTGACGATGAAGTAAGAAACAAAGTGTTAAGCATTAAAGATCAAGTACCTTCTCTAATTGAAGTTTATAGTTTTGATAGTATCTCAGGTTGTAAAAACTGGGACGAAGTAAAACAATTGGGTGCTTCTCAAGATCATCAAGCAGAACTAGAGAAAAGAATGGCAGCAATCACAGAAGACGATTTAGCCACTCTAATATACACCTCTGGTACCACAGGAAGACCTAAAGGTGTAATGTTATCTCATAAAAACATATCTAGCAATGCGATTACTAGTGCTTCTAGATTACCTATCGATTTAGGTAGATCAAAGGCATTAAGCTTTTTACCGGTATGTCATATCTATGAGCGCATGCTACAATATATGTACACTTATACTGGCACAGGAATTTACTTTGCAGAGTCTATTGAAACGATTTCTGATAATTTAAAAGAAATACAACCAGAAGTAATGAGTGCTGTGCCTCGATTACTTGAAAAAGTTTACGATAAAATCATTGCAAAAGGAGCTGACCTAACTGGTGTGAAAAAGAAATTATTCTTTTGGGCTGTAGAGTTGGGTCTAGAATGGGAACCTTATGGAGCAAACGGTTGGTGGTATGAGAAAAAGTTAGGTCTAGCTAAAAAACTAATCTTTTCAAAATGGCAAGAAGCCTTAGGTGGTAATCTTAAAGCTATAGCTAGTGGTAGCGCCGCTTTACAGCCACGACTGGCAAGAGTGTTTAATGCCGCTGGTGTTCCTGTAATGGAAGGTTATGGTCTTACAGAAACCTCTCCGGTAATATCGGTAAATGATTTACGAAACGGTGGATTCAAAATAGGTACCGTTGGTAAAATATTACCGAATACTGATGTTCAAATTGCTGAAGATGGTGAGATTATTATTAACGGACCACAGCGCATGATGGGATACTATAAAGATCCTGAAAAAACTGCCGAGGCCATTGATGAAAATGGATACTTTCATACTGGAGACATAGGCGAAATAGACAGCGAAGGATTCCTTAAAATTACAGATCGTAAGAAAGAGATGTTCAAAACATCTGGTGGTAAATATATCGCTCCACAATTAATAGAAAACACTATGAAGCAAAGTCGTTTTATAGAACAAATTATGGTTATAGGTGAAGGTGAAAAGATGCCAGCTGCCTTTATACAACCCAACTTTGAATTTCTTGCAGATTGGGCACAACGTAAAGGAATAGTCTATGACGATTGGAAAGACTTATGTTCACAAGAACGTATTATCAATAGATACCAAAAAGAAATCGATATCTATAACGCTAAGTTTGGAAACTGGGAACGTATAAAGAAATTTGAACTGACTCCAGAAGAATGGACTATTGAAGAAGGACACCTCACTCCTACTTTAAAACTTAAAAGACGTATCATAAAGGCACGTTATAAAGATCTTTATGACCTTATATATGGTAATTCAAAAATCTAATTACTTAATATAAACTATAGAGCTGCGCCACGTGCGCGGCTCTTTTATTTTCAATTCACAAACATTATATCCATTTGTACGCAATAGTAGATGTAGAAACTACAGGAGGAAAATTTAATGAAGAAGGCATTACAGAAATTGCCATCTATAAATTTGACGGACATGAAATTGTAGATCAATTTGCTAGTCTAGTAAATCCAGAAAAAGAAATTCAACCTTTTGTTGTTAAGCTAACAGGTATTAATAACAAAATGTTAGTACGTGCTCCTAAATTTTATGAAGTTGCAAAACGTGTGATTGAAATAATGGATGGAGCCGTGTTAGTCGCACACAATGCAAACTTTGACTACCGTATGCTACGCATAGAGTTTGAACGACTAGGTTATGAATTTCAAACACAAACGTTATGTACGGTAGAACTAGCACAAAAATTAATGCCCGAGGAAGACAGCTATAGTCTCGGTAAATTAACGCGCTCTCTAGGCATACCTATAACAGACAGACATAGAGCTACTGGTGACGCACTTGCTACAGTTAAGTTATTTAAAATGTTAATGGCAAAGGATACTGATAAAACAATTATCTCTACAAGCCTTAAGTCAGAAACTCGTAAAAAAGTAGAGCCTAACCTTAAAAAATTAATAGAGAAATCTGAATCAACAACAGGTGTCTATTACTTTTATAATCAGGATAATGAATTAATATATTTAGGCAAAAGTAAAAATATTAAGAAAAGAATCACGCAACTTTTTACCAGCTCGCAACCCAAACAGAAAAAGATCAAGAAACTTGTTACCGATATCTCATTTGAAAAAACTGGTAACGAACTTATCGCATTACTTAAAGAGAATGTTGAAATTAAAAAGAACAAGCCTAAGTTTAATAAACCATTAAAAAGAAAGAACTTTTCTCACGGCCTATATTCTTTTATCGATGATCATGGCTATATAAATCTGACAGTAAAAAATATAGGAAAAGATATGGGCTACATTACCAGCTTCAGCTCTTTGAAATCTGGTAAGAACTTTCTAGAAAAAATGGCTTCTGAACATCAACTATGCAAGAAACTGGTGGGACTTGAAAAAACTGATTCAAGTTGTGAAAATTATCCTATTGAAAAATGCTTAGGTGCTTGTATAAGAAAAGAAGACAAAGAATCTTATAACAACAGAGTTCAAGAAATTATTGATCAAAACAGTTTTGTAAATAAGAATATTATTATCGTTGACAATGGTCGCGAGGCTACAGAGCGCAGTGCAATTATGATAGAAGATGGAATCGTTTTAGGCTATGGCTTTGTTGACTTACAATTTCAAGTAACACATCCACAAGTTCTTAAAAAAGTTATCACTCCACTTTCAAATAATCTCGATTCGAGGCATATAGTACAAAGTTATTTAAGACATAAGAAAGTTAAAAGAATTATAGAGTATTAATATTACGCTTTCGCGAAAGCGTATATGAAAAATATCATCATGGATCATAAAGGAAAATTATACCTTATTCCTGTCACATTAGGAGATATCAATCCTTTTGAAGTACTACCTCTTTCTATTAAAAAAGTGGTAGAAAACATCAACCATTACGTGGTAGAAAATGAAAAAACAGCACGTCGATTTATAAAAAGTGTCGTACCATCAAAACCACAGCCAGAACTCGTTCTATTTTCTATAAACAAATATACGGACCCATCAGAAATCCCAAGTTTTTTAGAACCATGTTTACAAGGCCATGATATGGGCGTGATGAGTGAAGCTGGCGTACCAGGAGTCGCAGATCCTGGAGCTGATGTAATAAAAATAGCACATCAAAAAGGGATTCAGGTCGTACCACTAGTAGGTCCTAGTTCCATATTAATGGCAGTGATGGCTAGTGGACTAAATGGCCAGAATTTTGCATTTTGCGGTTACTTACCCATAGATAATATGGAGCGACGTAAAAGAATAAAAGAACTAGAAAGTCGTTCTTTTAATGAACAACAATCACAATTGTTTATAGAAACGCCATACCGAAATAATAAAATGATGGAAGAATTACTATTACAGCTTCATCCTAGTACTGAGGTTTGTATCGCTTGTGACATTACTTTACCTACAGAATTCATTAAAACTATGTCTGTTAATTTATGGAAAAAACAAGTGCCTGATTTGCACAAAAGGCCTACTATCTTTATGATTCATAAAAAGAACTAAAAAAATAAGATCGATGACGCAACCTTTTAACAATTAATACATCTATCTATCAAATAATATACTAACTAACTGATTAAAAACGGGATAATTAAAAATGTTAATAAGGTAGTGACAATACCTTTAAACGATGAATTTATAGGTTCATAGAACTCATAAAATTAACTTAATTTCCCAACCTCAAAACTTACTCTTATGAAAAAGATTTTACTCGCTTTTTTATTTATTCTACCGCTTTTATCAAATGCCCAAGGTGAAGCCTCTTGGTGGTTTTTTGGTGAAAACGCATCATTAGATTTTTCTACAGGCGTACCACTACCAGGTCCTAATGGCTCTCTATTTACTACTGAAGGATGTTCTACTATATCTGATGAATGTGGTAACTTATTATTCTATAGTGATGGAAGTCAAGTATGGGATAGAAATGGAACACAGATGCCAAATGGATTTGGATTATCTGGAAATGGAACTAGTGCTCAATCGGCCATTATTATACCTGATTTGACTAATTCGAATGTATATTTTGTAATTACTGTATTTCAAGTTCTAGAATATAGTATTGTAAATATGAATTTAAATGGTGGTTTAGGAGATGTTGTACCAGGTAGAAAAAACATATCACTTCTAACAAGTACTCAAGAAAAGGTAACTGCAACTCTTAATGATAACGGTGATCGATATTGGATAGTTGGATTTGATAACGGAACTTATACAGCATGGCAGGCTGGTGGTGGTCTAGTAGATACTAATCCTGCACGAGTAATAACCTCTCCTATCGCGGCCTCTAATGGTCTAAATGATAGTAGAGGATATTTAAGGTTATCACCAGATGCTACTAAAATTGTTAATACTAGTGTAGGTGATCCTTTATTGGTTTGTGATTTTAATAATACTAATGGTGTTGTTTCTAATCCAATTACTTTGACTAATCCAGGTAGTACTTCTGATGAATATTATGGTGCTGAATTTTCGCCAAATAGTAGAATGTTATACGTTAACGCTAATTCAAATAACGGTGGTAACGGAAATATTACAAATAATTCCAAGCAATTACTTCAATACGATACTCAAGGAGCTGCTGGTTGGCAAAATGCGCCTGTTATTTTAAGTACTGATGTAGGCGAAGGTCGTGGTGCTTTACAATTAGGTATTGATGGTAAAATTTATCACGCTAGAACATATACTCAAAGTTTAGGAGTGGTAAGAGATCCTGACGCTATTGGTACTGGAGCAAACTATGTTCATAACGGCGTCGTTCTACCTGCAGGTATGAGATGTAGAGAAGGTTTACCTCCATTTATTACTTCCTTCTTTGAACCTTCTTTTTTAGCTACGGATGCTAACATGGGATCTGGTGGTGGAAACAATAATCCGGAAACAGATTTTTGTGATGGTACTCCTATTCAGTTTGACTCTAGTGGTAGTGGTCTTTGTACTACAGCGACGGTAAATTGGGATTTTGGTGATGGTACTACAGATAATACCTTTAATCCAGTTCACACATTCCCAGCTCCTGGTGATTATACGGTAACACTTACTGTAACAAGTGGATTCTATTCTAATACAGCTGTTGATGTTATCAGTATCTATGAGATCCCAGTGGCTAATCCTGTAACTAATGTTGTTATTTGTGATGTGAATAATGACAATACCGAGGATTATGATTTAACAATTTTAGAAACGCCACAAATTCTAGGAACCCAAACTAATCCTTCTTTTGTAGTGACTTACTTTTTAACTCAGAACGCTGCTGATAATAATTCAAACCCGATAGCAATGCCATATTCATTTACGGCAAATATAACGACCATTTATGCTCGTATAACTAATGATCTAAATGCTGCTTCACGCGCTTGTTTTGAAACAACTTCATTTACAGTAACTCTAGATCCTGCTCCAGTAGCAAATCCAGTAATGGAATATCGTTTATGTGATGATGTTTCAAACAATGGCTCTGAAGTATTTGACCTAGCTTCTAGAAATCCAGAAGTTCTAGGTGCTCAAACCGCTGCAAACTTTTCCATTGAATATTTCGTCTCTCAAGCAGGTGCTGATTTGGGGTCCATAGGTGGAGCTACTCCAGTTGCTTTTAACTACAGCAGTGGTGGACAAACGATGTATGTGCGTATTGAAAATGCAACTTCTCCAGATTGTTACGACACAACTTCTTTTGATTTAGTAGTAGATGATATTCCTGTTGCCGCAGCACCGATGACTTTAGTCCTGTGTGACGATACTACCAATGACGGAATAGAAGATATCACCTTATCTCAATTTGATGCAGATGTGTTAAATGGTCAGACACAAACTACTTTTGTAATAAGCTATCACGCTTCTCAAGCAGATGCTGATAACGACGCGAGTCCACTACCAGGTGTTTATCAAGTAAGCTTAGGTACTACAACCGTTTATGCTCGTATTGACAACTCAGACAATGAGACTTGTGCATCAGTAGTGTCCTTTGATATAATCTTGAATGAACAAGCAATTGCAAATACAGTAACTGAATATAGAATTTGTGATGACGCTTCAAATGATGGATTAGAAGACTTTGATCTTTCTACTAAAGATGTAGAAGTTCTAGGAGCTCAAACAGCAGCTAACTTTAATATAGAATACTTCACCTCTCAAGCAGATGCTGACTTAGGTTCTGTAGGTGGTGCGACACCATTAGCTATTCCTTACAACAGTGGAGACAATACCATCTTTGTAAGAATTGAAACTATTGCAAATGCAGACTGTTATAACACCACAAGCTTTGACATCTTTGTAGATGACTTACCTATTGCAGGTACTCCAGCAGATGTGGTAGTTTGTGATGATCCATCAAATGATGGTGTGGAAGATGTAAACCTTTCACAATTTGATGCTGAAATTCTAAATGGACAGACTAATCCTAGTTTTGTTGTTTCTTATCACGCATCACAAGCAGATGCTGATAATGACGCTTCGCCACTAGCAAGTCCATTCACAGTGAGTACAACGACACCTAACCTGTTTGCAAGAATAGATAATGGAGATAATAACGATTGTTATACCACAACAACATTCCAGTTTGTGGTAAGTCCTACACCTACAGCAAATGCTGTTCAAAACATGATTGCCTGTGATGATGCTGGTAACGATGGTTCAGAAATTTTTGACCTATCCAATGCAGATGCTCAAGTACTTAACGGACAAAATGCTGCTAGCTTTAATATTACTTATCACCCATCTCAAGCAGATGCTGATGCTAATACAGCAGCACTACCTGCTTCTTACCCAAGTAGTACGACGACACCAGAAACTGTTTATGTAAGAATAGAAAGTAATACTAATACGCAATGTTATGATACCACTAGCTTTACTCTTACAGTAAGTGAGCAACCTACCGCTGGAGTAGCATTAGATCAACGTGGTTGTGATGATGTAAGCAATGACGGAATTGAGGAATTTGATTTCAGTAATGTAGATGTAGATATTTTAAATGGACAGTCTGCGGCAGACTTTACAGTTACTTATCACACCTCTCAAGCAAATGCAGACAGTGGTGCAAATGCACTTACTTTCCCATACACTAATGTATCTCAATCGCAAACTATTTATGCAAGAATTGAGAACAATGTGAATACCGATTGTTATGATACTTCTACTTTTGGAATTGAAGTATTTGCTAGACCAGTCATCGCAAATCAAGGACCTATCACTATATGTGCAGGAATTGATGAAGTGCTAGATGCAGGTGCAGGATACAGCAGCTACTTATGGTCTACAGGAGAAATGACACAAACCATAACCGTTAATCAAGGTGGTGATTATGACGTGACTGTTTTCAATGCAGACGGTTGTGATTCTACAGCAACGATCACGGTAATCGAATCTGATGTAGCCGTGATAGAACGTATCGACATCGGACAGTTTGAAGTAAATACAAATCAACTTACAGCTATCGTAACAGGTAGCGGTGATTATGAATATTCACTAGACGATTTTGTATACCAAGACAGTCCTAGATTCAACAATCTGTATCCTGGATACTACACGATTTATGTTAAAGATAAAAACGGTTGTGGAACCGTATCTATGGATGCTGTAATAATAGGTGGACCACCATACTTTACTCCTAACCAAGATGGTTACCACGACACATGGCAAGTAATTGCCATAGAAACCGTTCCAGATGCAAATATTTACATCTTTGACCGTTATGGAAAACTCATCAAGCAAATCGATGCACAAGGAATCGGTTGGGATGGAACATATAATGGTAACCCAATGCCATCTAGTGACTACTGGTATTTAGTAGAACTAAGCGATGGACGTAGCTTTAAAGGACACTTTGCCCTGAAGAGATAACCCAATAATCTATATAAAAAAAGCGAGCTTAGGCTCGCTTTTTTTTATGAATCTAAGTTTTAAACACGCTTTCGCGAAAGTGGAAATAATCTTAACTAACAATTCCATATTTTTATAGTTGTGAAAAAGAACCTATTCTATACATGCTTCCTTCTACTATCGTTATTTTCGTATAGTCAGAATCAAGCAAACTGGTGGTTTTTTGGGAATAATGCAGGATTAGACTTTAATACCGGTACACCTATTCCCAATAATCTAGGGCAATTGAGCACCAATGAAGGTTGTGCATCCATTGCAGATGCTTGTGGTTCCCTACTCTTTTATACCGATGGTATTACCGTATGGAATCAAAATCATATGGTCATGCCTAATGGTATGAACTTATTAGGAGATCCATCTAGTTCACAATCTGCATTAATAATACCACAGCCAGATACACCAGATTTGTATTACATCTTTACGGTAGGTGATTTTAACCCTAGAAATGGACTTAATTATAGTGTGGTGGATATGACCCTTAACGGTGGACTAGGTGATATAATTCCTTCTCAAAAAAACATTAATTTGATTGCAGATAGCACTGAAAAAGTAGCTGCAGCAGTTACAGATAATGGCGATGCTTGGATTGTTACTTATGCAGAAGATGTTATAGGTTCTGGCTTATTTGATACCTTTTACGCTTTTAAATTAACATCTAGCGGTATGGATTTAAGTGCTACCGTTACCTCTACATTCAATAATGTTCAAGCAGACGATCGTCGAGGTTATTTAAGAATCTCACCAGATGGATCAAAAATAGCAATCATGACTCAATTACCGGTAACTCCAGGAATAGTAGGACAGACTGGTCGTGGTGCTTGGTTATTTGACTTTGACAATAGTACTGGATTGGTTAGTAATTCAGTAAGACTCAATTTCCCCTTAACACATCAAGCTTACGGTGCTGAATTTTCTCCTGACTCTAGAAAAATTTATGTGGATATCAATACTCAAAGCAATGGAAATGATGGAGATCGTATTTTACTACAATACAATTTGGACGCTTCTAATTTTGAAGACAGTCCTTTAACAATTTATAGTACAGATCCTACAGATTTTACAGATGATGTTGCACGCGGCGCTTTACAAATAGGCCCAGATAATAAAATTTACTATTCCCGTAAATCTACACAATGGTTAAGTGTTATTAATACCCCTAATCAGATAGGCGCTGCTAGTAATTTTATGTTTGATGGTGTACAAGTCGCTACAGGAACACAAGTGAATGAAGGATTGCCTCCATTCTATAATGCCTTTTTTAATCCGTCTTTCTCCTTTATAGAAGCTTGTGAAACAGACGCTAGTCAGTTTTTTGCAGATGATATTGCAAACTGTCCTGGCAGCAGTGTTATTTGGGATTTTGGAGATCCTTCTAGCGGTTTAAATAACACATCAACATTACCAGACCCAACACATATTTACAATAGTGCTGGTACTTTTAATGTGACACTGAGTATTGATACAATTAGAGGCAATTATACGACCAGTAAAGAAATCACTATAGTACCACAACCTGTAACAAATACAGTCAGTGATATTATAATTTGCGATGATATGAGCAACGATGGAATAGCAACATTAGATTTAGTGCCAATTAGATCTACTGTTTTAGGCTCTCAATCCAGTACAGATTTTCAAGTGACCATACATGAAACACTTACAGATGCACAAAATGATTTTAATGCTTTACCAGATAGTTATGATGCTATAAGTGATACATATTATGCCAGAATAGATAGTAGTGTCTCAAACGGTTGCTATGCTACTACAGCATTCGATATTATTATCAATCCTCTACCTATAATTAATAATATAGATGATTTGTACTTGTGCGATATAGATAATGATAATGTAGAAAATTTTGATCTTAATATTGCCGGTTTACAAGCTCTAGGAACTCAAGACCCTATAGTATTTGATATTTCATATCACAATAGTATGGGCGACGCAATGAGTAATTCAAATTCGATTAACACATTTTATGATAACAATACGATCAATGAATCAATATGGTTAAGAATTGAAAATGTAAATAATACGAACTGCTATGCCATAGATAACTTTACCATTAACCTAATACAACAGCCAGAAATTAATCTTTTAAATGATTATGAATTGTGTGATGATGAGAGTAACGACGGAATCGAAAATTTTGATTTATCAACCATCGATGCTCAAGTGTTAGGCAATCAACCATCAACATTTGTTATTAGCTATCACAATAGTATGATGGAGGCAGAACAAAATATCAATGCACTACCTAATAATATTGATTCTGGGACAACCATGATATGGGCACGATTAGAAAATAATCAACAGCAAGTTTGTTACACAATTGAACCATTACAAATTACTGTTTTTCCGCATCCTGTGGTTGATTTACCTGAAGATATAACTAAATGTGTAGATGATGTGGTCACTATAGCAGCAACTCCTGGATTTAACCAGTATAGTTGGGATAGTGGAGAAACAACGCGCAGTATAAATGTTCAAGCGGCAGGCAATTATACGGTAACCGTTACAGATGATAATGGATGTACAGATACAGAAACCATCACAGTCTCAAATTATGAAACTACAGTCATTACCAATATTGAGGTAAGACAATTTACTTTAAGAGACAATCGAATAGAAGTGAGTGTTACCGGTAGTGGCCCATGGGAATATAGCATCGATAACTTCTTTTATCAATCGTCACCAGTTTTCGCTAATTTATTACCAGGTTATTATGATGTTTATGTACGTTCTTTAAATGGCTGTGATCAAGTAATTGCTCCAGCAACAATAATTGCAGCACCTAACTTCTTTACACCTAATCAAGATGGATTTCACGATTACTGGCAAGTAATTGCCATAGAAACCGAACCCGATGCACAAATATTTATATTTGATAGATTTGGTAAATTATTAAAACAGCTCTCTCCTACTGGTATCGGTTGGGATGGTACATACAATGGAAACCCGATGCCTAGTACCGATTATTGGTTTAAGGTGGTGCTAAATGATGGTCAATCTTTTAGAGGACATTTTAGTTTAAAGAGGTAAGTTTTTAACTTCGCTTTCGCGAAAGCGGAATTCAAAAAATCTTATTTTTACAACACATGAAATTTAAGATACAGTCAGAATTTAAGCCCACAGGTGATCAACCTAAAGCGATTAAATCATTAGTCGAAGGAATCAATAATGGAGATCAATATCAAACACTTTTAGGTGTTACAGGTAGTGGTAAAACATTTACTGCGGCAAATGTGATCCAACAAACACAGCGTCCTACATTAATCCTCTCACATAATAAAACACTAGCCGCACAACTCTATTCTGAAATGAAAGCTTTCTTTCCAGAAAATGCTGTAGAATATTTTGTGTCTTATTATGATTATTACCAGCCAGAAGCATTTATACCTAGTAGTGGTACTTATATTGAGAAAGATCTCTCTATAAACGAGGATATTGAAAAGATGCGATTGAGCACTACATCTGCCCTATTATCAGGTCGTCGTGATGTTATTGTAGTGGCTTCTGTATCTTGTTTATATGGTATAGGGAATCCTGTTGAGTTTCAGAAAAACGTTATTAGACTAAAGCGCGATGAAGTTATAGCTCGCACACAATTATTACATAAACTAGTTCAAAGCCTTTATTCTAGAACCACTGCAGATTTTAATCGAGGTAATTTTAGAATCAATGGTGATACGATTGACGTGTTTCCGAGTTATGCAGATTATGCCTTTAAAATTCATTTTTTTGGCGATGAAATTGAGTTAATAGAAACTTTTAATCCTGTCGATGGACGATTGATGGAACAATGGCAAGAAATCACCATATATCCTGCAAATATGTTTGTTACATCACCAGATGTATTGCAAAATGCTATACACAGCATACAAGAAGACCTGATAAAGCAGGTTGATTATTTTAAAGAAATAGGAAAACCGCTTGAGGCTAAACGACTTCAGGAACGTACAGAATTTGATTTAGAAATGATAAGAGAATTGGGTTACTGTTCTGGTATTGAAAACTATAGTCGCTATTTAGATGGACGATTGCCAGGCACACGACCTTTTTGTCTTCTTGATTATTTCCCTGAAGATTTTTTAATGGTTATTGATGAGAGTCATGTTACCGTACCTCAGGTAAGTGCTATGTACGGTGGTGATCGCTCTCGGAAAGAAAATTTAGTCGATTATGGTTTCCGTTTGCCTGCAGCAATGGATAACAGACCTTTAAAATTTGAAGAATTTGAGATGCTGCAAAACCAAGTCTTATATGTGAGTGCAACACCAGCAGATTATGAGCTTGCAAAAACTGAAGGTGTATATACGGAGCAAATTATAAGACCTACAGGACTGTTAGACCCGATTATTGAAGTGAGACCTAGTCAAAATCAAATTGATGATCTAGTAGAAGAAATTCAAAAGCGTGTTGATCTTAATGAACGTGTTTTAGTAACTACACTTACTAAAAGAATGGCTGAAGAATTAACGAAATACATGTCGCGTATTTCTATAAGATGTCGATATATCCATAGTGACGTAGACACTTTAGAACGTGTTGCTATAATGCACGACTTACGTAGTGGTATTTTTGACGTACTAATCGGAGTTAATTTATTGAGAGAAGGATTAGATCTACCAGAGGTGTCATTAGTAGCAATCTTAGATGCAGATAAAGAAGGTTTTTTAAGAAATAATAGATCTTTAACACAAACTATAGGACGTGCCGCACGTAATGTCAATGGACTAGCAATTCTTTATGCAGATAAGATTACAAACAGCATGCAACAGACCATAGACCAGACTGAATATAGAAGATCCAAACAAATTGCTTACAATAAAGCTCATGGTTTAAAACCTATGGCGATCAAGAAAAGTTTAGAAACAGCTCTTACTAAAAAGCGTGAAGCAACATATACCATCGAAAAATCTCTTAATCTAGCTGCTGCTGAAGAAGAAGCTACTTATTTAAGTAAGGATAAACTAGAACAAAAAATAAGGGATACACGCAAGCAAATGGAAAAAGCAGCAAAGGAATTAGATTTTATGGAGGCTGCGAGACTGCGAGATCAGATTAAAATGCTACAAGAAAAAGTAAAAGAAGCTTAATACTTACTTATTCATTAAAAAAAATCATCTTTTTCAACGATTTTAATCGGTTTTTAACGTTTTAATTCGATATATCGATATAAATCACGATTAAGAACTTAGAACCTTAGAAGCAAGACTATTGAGCCTATGTAAACCCATAGTTTTCAAGTATATTGAAATACTTTAAAACACTCATCATGCTCAAACCAAATATACTATTAATTGCACTTTTACTTTCCTTTATAGGATTTTCACAAGTCGGTATCGGAACCGTTGCTCCAACTGCTGATTTAGAAATTATGGCCAGAACTGGTTTATCTGCAGGTGAACATAATGGAATCATAATTCCGAAAGTAACCACGTTACCTGCTACTATAGCTCCATCGGGTACTATATTATATCTCGAAGGTGGCATAAATGCAGGATTCTATTTTAGTAATGGAAGCTCTTTTCAAAATGTAACTGATATATTGAGTGCTAGTGGTAATGGTGCATTTTATGATCGAGGTACCATAACAGATGTTACTGTTGATATATCTTCTGATTCTTATAGAATCGGACGCACAGCTTTTGGGCAAGACTCATCCAATGCTGCAATTGTAAGTATAGAAAATGAAACACCTGCTGGAGGAGATAAAAGGTTATTAGATCTTGAAAACAGAAATTCGAGTACAGCAATGGGCACTAACACATCTTTATTAAATGGTAATAATTCTAGTACACCAGGCGGACAGAAAGCTGGCGCTCTATTAAGTATCAGTAACACGGGAACAGGTAGTCATGTAGGTATCGAAAATACTGTTTTAATAAATAATAGTAGTGTCGTAGAAAATTACGGAATACATAATATCGTTGATGGAAACTCTACAGCAGTAGGAACTACCTATGGAATTAAATCTGTAACAGGAAATACAAACAGTTCAGGAATAAGATATGGCGTACATAGTACAGTTATTAATGATGGTTCACAAAATTCATACTCGGGTTGGTTTCAAGGTAGAAGTTTTGCCATAAGAAATCAGGATGCTACCGACGGATATGACATGCCTACTACTTCTGGAAATGCCGGTCAAGTTTTAACCACAGACGGATCTGGAACAGCAAGTTGGAGTGATGCAAATTCTGCCGGTTTCAAAACTAATATTAGAGCAATAAATACTGGAACCGCACTATCAACAGATCATACTTTAATAATTTCTGGAGATATTAGTATACCAGATGCTGTTACCAGCAATGCTGGTCAAATGTATATAATAGTTTTGGCCGATGGATCCAATAATTTAGTAGTAACAGCCTCTGGAAATGACTTTCTATATCCAGGAGGATCAGGAACTTTCGGTACGTTCGGACTGAATGATTCTGGAGGTGGAGTAAGAACAATTACCATTCAGAGTGATGGAACCAACTGGTATATTATTGATTTGCTAAGAAATTAAAATAAAAAAATCCCAGCCTATCGGCTGGGATTTTTTTTGCCTTACGTTAAGTAGAAGGACTTGTAACTAACCAAAAAAACCTCTTAACTTTCAATTGTGCAGCATTTGTAACTTCACAATCTCTATCCGTTATTACTTCAATGTAATCATACGCTTAGGCTGTGGTAATGCTTCCTCCTTTTTAGGAAGTACAACATTTAAGATACCATCATTATAATCTGCTGCTATATCTTCTTTATTTACCGTATCTGGCAAATTGAAGCTACGACTGAAAGATTTTAACGTAAACTCCTTACGTGTAAATTGCTCTGTTTTCTCTTCTTTATCGTTAATTACTTCAGAAGAGATGGTTAATACATCTTGATCAACCTCGATAGAAATATTTTCTTTTTTAAAACCTGGAATGATCATATCTAATTCAAATTTGTCATCTGCCTCAGATATATTAACCGCAGGATTCCATGATTTAATCGGCGCAGTACCACCCATATAGTCATTAGTAAACATTTCATCAATTAATGATGGTAACCAGTTGTTTGTTGTTGTTCTATGTGCAAGTTTCATAATTATTATTTTTAAAGTTGAACTTGCTTTCTATTAGACAAAACTAATACCAACACAAAAACCACGTCATAATGTCGTGGTTTTTCAATTAAATCATGACGTTATGTCAATTAATTATGATTTCGTTGATGAATGGACATCAATTCAGAAGGTGGAATCTCCCCATGTGGATACTTTTCCATGGTATTGAGTAAGGTATCTACAGTTGATTTACGAATCCCATATCTTAAAGCAGTTTGATATAATAACTGTAATTCAGCAGCATCTACATGGCCATCGATGTGCATCATCAACATAAGTCTATGAAAATGCACTACTCTTTTTACAAATTGTTTGGGTATCATAGTTTCTAACTCCTCAGGATGTTCCAACATGTGTGATAACTCCTTCTCATCCAACTCTAGTCGTTTACCTATTGCATGAATAAAAGCTATTTCCTCTTTTTTAATGTGCTGGTCAGCATGTGCCATAATAATAAGTTCACTCAATATGGCTTTCTTTTCTTCTAGAGTATAAGTCATTCTTTTGATTTTCAGTAAGCAATTTAATAGATTTATTTGAGTCTATATTTGTAACTGTCTATAATTAATCTGATTAGTCTATGAAATTTCTATACATTCTTTGCTTGCTTATGTCTCATATTATATCTGCTCAGCAAATAATCATTGATTCTGTCCAGTATAAAGAAGACTATCGTAAGGTTAGATTATATCTTCCTGATAATTATCAAACAAATGAACTACCGCTATTAGTAATGTTAGATGGGCAAAACCTGTTTGATGAACAGACGAGCTATTCTGGTGAGTGGAATGTAGACGAAAGTATTGCTTCTTTTCCAGAGAATAAGCAATCTATTGTGATTGCCATAGATCATGGCAACGAGTTGCGTATGGAAGAATTAACTCCTTTTGAAAATGAAAAATATGGTGGTGGCGATGCAGAAAACTTTCTGCTATGGATTATGGAAAAGGCGCTTCCAGAGACCATAGCAAAATTTGAATTAAAGATCAATAGGAATAAAATTGCCATAGCTGGTAGTTCTTTAGGAGGTTTATTTGCATATTATGCAGCGATTCAACATCCTAATTTTTTTCAATCAGCAGGTATATTTTCTCCATCATTTTGGTGGAGCAAAAAATCCTTTCAACTCATAGACCAAATTGAAGGAATAAAAAATCAACATTATTTTTTTGCAGCAGGAACAGAAGAAGGAAAAGATATGTTAATAGACATGAAGAGTATGCATGATTTGACACTTCGCAAAGGCGCCACAGTTACTTATCTTGAAGAAAAAGGAGCACAACACAATGAGACTCAATGGCGAGCCACCTTTCTTACATTTTATCACGTATGGATTAATGACCTATAATTTCAAATTAGGATAGTTGTGATTATTTTAACCAGCTATTATATTATCTAGCCTTAAATTGAGGTAATGAAATTCATTTATCTAAGAATAAAATCATTTTTTAATTCTATTACGGGAAGTATTGCCTTCTACCCTACTTTATATGCTGTTCTAGCATTAGGATTTGCATTTCTTATGAAATGGTTAGAATCCATCGGTATATCGAGATATTTACAAAATTCATTTTCCCCATTAGTAGTTAATGATATTGAAACGGCAAGAAATATATTAACCACGCTTATCGCTGGTGGCATTAGTATATTAGTTTTTTCATTTTCAATGGTAATGCTTTTATTGAGTCAAGCCGCAACAAATTATTCTCCCAGAGTTCTACCTAGTCTGATTTCTAACAAAACTCATCAGGTAATTTTAGGGGCATTTTTATCTAGTATAATATACAATATCATAACCATTATAGGTATAGAACCATCTGGAAAAGATTATCAGATACCTGGTTTTTCAGTACTCATCGGTATCATAACAGCATTAATTGCACTAGCAGCATTTGTTTACTTTATACATAGTATTTCTACCAGCATACAAATCAATAATATTCTTAATAATATATACCAAAACTCAAAAAGTCAATTAGAAACTGAGATTGAACATGATAATGGTAAAAAGGAATTTCCTGATAGTAAAAACTGGAAAACTTACAACTCTATACAGTCCGGAACTATTCAAAACATAAGCTCTACAAGTTTAAAAAGTTATTGTGCCGATAATGATATCCAACTAGAAGTATTATTTCATAAAGGTGAATACCTTATCATGGATAGTCCTTTATTTAAATGCAATAAAGACCTGGACAAAGAGGAAATTGACGAAATACTTAAAAACTTTTTATATCAAGAATCAGAAATTGTAAAAGACAACTATGTATTAGGCTTTAAACAAATTACAGAAATAGGTATTAAAGCAATGTCTCCGGGAATTAATGATCCTGGAACCGCTATTAATACCATTAACTTTCTTACTGATCTATTTGCTGTACGATTAAAAAAATCTGATCATTCCATTATCATGAATGATAACAAACCCATTTTAAAACTATCTATTATTCCATTTGATCATTTCATGCATAATATCGTTGCGCCATATAGAAATTACTGCAGCCATGATTTCACGGTAATGATGTCGTTAATTCAAATGATGAATCGTTTGAAAAAATGTAAAAACCTTAGTAATAATAACAAAGCTACATTAGACCATCAATTAAAATTGATGATGCATGATGCAGAAAATGGAATTAAAAATCCAGCAGACTTAAAGGTTTTAAAAAGCACTATTGATAGTTAATATTGCTCTTTATCGTTAGGGAAATCAACATCCTTCACATCTTTTACATATTGACCTACAGCATTACCCATTTCTTCATAAAGATTTAAATAACGTCTTAAAAAGCGAGGATTAAACTCATGAGTCATACCAAACATATCATGAGAAACCAGCACCTGACCATCCACACCACTACCAGCTCCTATTCCTATCACAGGAATGGTAAGACTGTCTGCTACCTCTTGTGCTAATGCAGCGGGAACTTTTTCCAGAACAATGGCAAAACAACCCCAACGTTGCAATGCCAGAGCATCTTCTTTAAGCTTTTCTGCCTCTGCTTTTTCTTTTGCTCTGACAGTATAGGTTCCAAATTTATAAATCGATTGCGGTGTCAAGCCTAAGTGTCCCATCACTGGTATACCTGCATGCAATATGCGCTTAATGGAGTCTTTAACCTCACTACCACCTTCTAGTTTTACAGAATGCCCACCACTTTCTTTCATGATTCTAATAGCACTACGCAACGCCTCTTTGGGATCACTCTGATAACTACCAAAAGGTAAATCGACAACAACCAGCGATCGCTCTACAGCTCTCACCACACTACTTGCATGATAAATCATTTGATCTAGCGTTATAGGTAAAGTCGTCTCATGACCTGCCATTACATTACTAGCACTATCGCCTACAAGAATAACGTCTACACCAGCATTATCTATAATGCGCGCCATTGTATAATCGTAAGCGGTAAGCATCGATATTTTCTCATTATTACGTTTCATCTCAGTAAGGGATTTTACTGTGATTCTTTTGTACTCTTTTTTTGCAGTTGACATAATTTTGGCAATATATATTTAGTAAAAATACTAATATTACCACACTAAATAAGACAACATGAGAAGCTCTTTATTATTGATAGGTTTTATGATACTCGCTTTCGCGAAAGCGTTTGCTCAACAACCTACTGTTACAGACAGCGTTACTACTACAGTAAGCATAGTAGAAAAGGTTAAACCTGCAGATGCTGTTATAAAATTTTTTGAATATTTTCATCAAAAAGATACACTGGCAATGAGAGAAATGATGGCCGATAAGGTAACAATTAATTCACTGATCATATCTGAGAGTAATGGAAGAAGAGTGATAGATACTACTGTCGATGATTTTCTTAAAGGTATTGCTCAAATTCCTGACAGTGTAAGTTTTGAAGAACGGTTAATTCAAATAAAAACCACAAATAGTGTTGATATTGCCACGGTAAGTACTAGTTATGAGTTTTATATGAATAAAGGATTCACACATAACGGGACTAACGTTTTTACATTAATTTACATAGATGATAAATGGATGGTTGCTGGTATTACAGACACTAGACAGTACCCATAAGGACTACATCCAGCTTTTGTTAGATTGGATGACTTGATTATTAATATCGTTTTGCATCGCGTTAATATCTTCATCTTTCAGATATTTAAGTTTTCTAGAGCCACCAGCAGTATGTACTTTAAGATGAGCTTCTCCTCTACGTTTAATAAAAATACTGCGCCATTTCTCAACCGCTTGTGTTTTATAAACTGGTGAGATTATGATGGAATTAAATAACCATCCTTTATAAAAAACTATAAAATCATCATCTCTGGTAAGTTTACTATACTTACCGTACTGGTAAGCCATGACTCCTACTATACCAACAAATACAACTGGTATAAAAATAGCCCAGTAAAACTCAAAAAATATAGCTATACCAATCAACGGTAAACCAAAAATACTAGCGATGTACATATCTAATCTCGCATGAGACCATGGGTTTGCTAACAATTCTTTCTTTGGCTGTTCTAATGTATCTTCAAAAATGAGGTGTTGTAATTGAGATTGTAAAACTGATTGACATGCCGGGACTTCTACACTAGATATTTGATTGTTTTGCGATTGCGCTTGATAAATGCGAGCAGTTTTAAAATCAAGAAGCTTGCGTAATGGGTTGGAATGAAATTCTAAAAGTTGAATCTTAGATAATGGAATCTTAATTTCTTTTTTACTCAGTAAGCCCATTCTTACTTCTAGATAATCATCTTTTAATTCCATTTTATAATCATAAAACTTATTAATCGACATTACTAAACTCACCACTACTGAGGCTATTATAAATATAATAATAGCTCCTATTCCTATTAATAAAATTGATGAACCGAAAGCTTCTGGTTGTTTTACGGCTTGTTCAATATCAACATCTACAGATTCAAAAATATCACCAAAAAAATTCTCTACAACATCTTTAATTTTATACCAAAAACCTACAACCACTCCTATAGCAAGTCCACCACTGCGCAAATGATTTTGAGTTATACCAACTTTTAATAGGTCTATAAAACTCAATTGCAAAATAATTTTGGAATCATTTTTTACAGAAGGGATGTCTTCTGTATCAGACGTTTCGACATAAGTGATAGGACTAGCTTCTACAGCTTTCTTTTGTTTTTCTCGTCCTAATAATGCCTTAAGCTGCTCAGCAAAATGTCGATCTAGCGCAGGTATTTCTAATTCTTTTGCTTTAGATCCTGCTGTATCAATTTCTACAGCAACCAGACCTAGAACGCGCTGCGCAATATTTTGTGTGATATTAATGGATTGTATACGCTCTACAGGAATTGCTTTACGCTTTTTAAAAATCCATCCTTTTTGGATAATTAGCTCATCGTTTTCAACATGAAATTTAAAAAACCAATACTGTACAATTGGCCCCACTAAAGTTGCCATTATAACTAGTAAAGAGACTGCCGCTATCCCCATAAAACTATTCCATGAACGCATAGAAAATGCAGCAAAAAAAATGAATGCAATCAGACCTTTTATACCTTTAAAAAGATAAAATAATATGGAAAGTTTACTTTGTCTAGTTGGCTTTGAAATATCAAGCATGCTGTGCCGTCTTTTCAGAAATGTATTCTTTTATAGCAACCGCTTTATCTGGATCTAATCCTGATATGCTAAGATCACTACTAGATCCACCTGCCGTATAAATATCTAATTCACATAATTTAAAATATCTATCGATAGGTCCGTGATTAATCTCTGTATGTTGAATGCGATTAAACGGTATCGTTATCTGATGATGGAATAACCATCCATGCCTGTAAGTAATATCATGTTCACGTAGTACGTATCCACGAACAAAGAATTCCTTATAAGAAATAAAAACACTGAGTATTAAAAATACGAACCAAGCAACACCTGCAGCTTTCCAAATCCAAGGATATTCCTCTACCATAAAGAATAGAATAATTACTCCAGCAAGTACAGGAATAAAAAAGAATAATTTTGCTACTAACTTTTTATTTAAAAAACGTCTAGGATGTTTTTCAAAATTGCTAAGTTCTACTACAGGAAGTTGATGAGATAATAATTGTTCATTAGTCATATTAATTCATGAGTCTAATAAGATTAAGAAATGTTACATAATCGCATTTATCTTCATAAAAATAACGCATTCATTAATATCAAAGAAAAACAATTCTAACAATCAGATAATGCAACATTAACAGCAAGTCCGCCTTCACTAGTTTCTTTATATTTTGTATTCATGTCTTGTGCAGTTTGCCACATCGTCTCGATCACTTTATCTAGAGGCACTTTAGCATTTGCAGCGTCTGCATCTAGTGCCATTTCACAAGCATTAATAGCCTTTATCGCTCCCATAGCATTACGTTCTATACATGGTACTTGTACAAGTCCACCTATAGGATCACATGTCATACCTAGATGGTGTTCCATCGCTATCTCACTAGCCATAAGAACTTGAGCTGGTGTTCCTCCCATTAATTCAGTAAGAGCACCAGCAGCCATAGCACTACTCACTCCTATTTCTGCCTGGCAACCACCCATTGCTGCACTAATGGTTGCTCCTTTTTTAAATAAAGAACCTATCGCACCGGCAACTAGTAAATATTTTTTTATATCCTCAAAATCTGCATCATGATTTTCTATTACCATATAGTACATCATAACTGCAGGAATAACTCCTGCGCTACCATTAGTAGGTGCGGTCACTACACGACCTAAAGAAGCATTTACCTCATTTACGGCTAGCGCAAAACAAGATACCCATTTTAAAATTTCTCTAAATTTTACTTCAGTAGCTCTGATGGCATCGATCCATTCATATTTATCAGAGTATTCAGCTCCTTTTTTGAGTTTAAAATGTGTATCAAAAGCACGACGTCTTACATTTAATCCTCCTGGCAGGGTACCTTCACTATGACATCCTATGTACATAGAATCTAGCATTACGTCCCATATTTCTTTAAAACGCTTATCTATTTCCTCTTCAGTATGAAGATATAGTTCATTCTCTAAAACGATATCAGATACACGACGACCTTCTCGATCACAATAATCTTGTAGATCTTTTGCTTTCTCTATAGGTCTTGGAAAACATTCAAAATCCAGTCTTTTTTGCTTTGCTCTTTTACGTTCTTCTTGAACGACAAAACCACCACCTATAGAATAATATTTTTCTGATACAATTTTTCCATTTTCTAAAAACGCTCTAAAACGCATACCGTTAGGATGATAAGGTAAAAACTTCTTGTGAAAATGGATATGAGTATTGGGATCAAAATCAACAAGATGAACACCATCTATTTGTAGTTTCTTATGCTCTTTCAGATAATCAACTTCTACAGGAATTTGATCAATCTCACAGGTCTCTGGATCTGCATCTAATAATCCCATGATAACTGCAATGTCTGTAGCATGACCTATACCTGTTAACGATAGAGATCCATATAAATCAACCTCAATACCTTTAACAATTGCAATTTTATTAGTGTCTTGCAATTTTTTAATAAAACGTCTTGCAGCACGCCATGGTCCTAAAGTATGAGAACTCGAAGGTCCTACACCTATTTTGAGCATGTCAAATACACTTATGGATTCTATCTTTTTAGCGGTCTCTATCATATCTTAAAACATTGCTATTTTATTAGTACTACAACGTTATTTCAGGCATCAAATATAGAAGATATTATATGATAAAGAATGATGAATTTGATTAAGAAATTCATCTAATTATCAGTTTTAAAAGACATGCTTATTTTATTTCACAAATGGTAATTTTCTAACCACCATAACGACTTCCTTTCTAGAATTATATTATATAGATTTGTGTTATGAGAATTGAAATAATAAGGCTTGCAATAGATTTTGGTTTGGTTGTACTAATTTGGATGGTACAACTATTAATATATCCCGGTTTTAAATATTTTGGCAGTAAAGGACTATCCAGCTGGCATCGCATTTATACCCGTAATATGACATTTATTGTAGCTCCTATGATGGTAATACAGCTAGCTATAATGGTGTATTTCTGGATATATTATCCAGCGATGCATGCCCAAAATATCCTATTTACCATTTTAGTGTCTTTAACATGGCTAACAACTATGATATTTTTTATCCCAATGCACTCCAATATAGATAAAAACGCAACCGATTTAAAACTATTGAATAAGTTAACAAACTGGAACTGGATGCGTGTACTATTATGGAATGCTATTTTAGTTCTTGATCTATTCTTGTTGTATTAAATATTTTGAAATACACTGAACACTAATTGACCTTTTTTAATCGATGGAGATAATTCATGCATATAGCCTGCCTGAAACTTAAAGTCGTCATTAAGCTTATAACCTATTCCTGCAAAAGTCCAGTTTCTATCAAAATACTGTACACTTCCTAAACCTGTGCTAGTCTGACCGTTAATAAAGGTCTCATTCCACAGAGCAAGATAATAGGTATCGTCGACAATTTGTTTATTATTAAAAGGCACATTTACAAAAAGCATGTATCTATAACGGGTACGGAAATCTTGATTCTCTACAAATCTTTCTTCAATTCTTATACGATGCTTGATTTCAAAAAAATCCGATACCTCACTATCCCACCAAATGTCTTGATGTAAACGGTGCTCGTAACTAGTAGCGTCACTACTACCAAAAGAACCGCTATTAAAATAGCCATATCCAGTATATAATTTAATTTGAGTTCTTTTAGGTTGATAGCCTATAGATACACGACCTATAAATTGTTGAAAATCATCAGGAATTTCATAAGTTCGATATTGAAAATCAACAGCCACTTTTAATCGAGCACCTATATTGCTATTTACAAAGTATTGAGTCCACAGACCTGTTTTGTCTATAGACTCTTGCCCTGACAGAATTAAACATGACATTAACAATATAATAAGGAGTGTAACCTGTCTCATAATTTAAAAATAACTAACAAATAAAGTACTCTGAAATCACAACTAAGGTATTCTTAACCCAATTCTAACAATAAAATAAAAATTATTTATCAATTGTAAAGTCTTTGTATTACTAGCGCTGTTGATGTATACGCTTTCGCGAAAGCAGAATTATCAAACAATATATGTAACAAAAACTGCGTTATTACGACTAATGAATTGTAGCGTATCTCGCACTATTACTGGTCTGAATAAGTGTCAGAGAAAGTTGTTTTGGTATGATTATTGCTACTATGCTTTTGTATGACAAAAGCTGTCATGCGACTATTAACTTTTTAATCTTTATACATTAAATGAGACAACTCAAAATCACCAAGCAGGTTACTAACCGTGAGTCTAAATCGCTAGATAAGTACCTACAAGACATCTCTAAAATTGATCTAATCACAGCAGAGGAAGAAGTGGAACTTGCACAGCTTATTAAAAAAGGTGATCAGAGAGCTCTTGAGAAATTAACTACAGCAAACTTACGTTTTGTGGTTTCTGTGGCTAAGCAGTATCAAAATCAAGGGCTTAAACTTCCAGATCTTATTAATGAAGGTAATGCAGGTCTTGTAAAGGCTGCCAAAAGATTTGATGAAACTCGTGGATTTAAATTCATCTCATACGCAGTATGGTGGATCCGTCAGTCGATTCTTCAGGCACTAGCAGAGCAGTCACGTATCGTGCGTTTACCTTTGAACAAAATTGGATCTATAAACAAGATTAATAAGGCATTTTCACATCTTGAGCAATTGCACGAGCGTCCACCTTCACCAGAAGAACTAGCAAAAGAGCTAGACATGACGGTAAGTGACGTAAAGCAGTCTCTTAAAAACGCAGGTCGTCACGTATCGATGGATGCACCTCTTAAAGAAGGAGAAACTTCTAACCTTTACGACGTAGTACGTAGTGGTGAGTCGCCTAATCCTGATAGAGAGTTGATGCATGAATCTCTTACACTTGAGATTACTCGCGCACTAGAGACACTATCGCAAAAAGAGGCAGATGTTATTTCTCTATACTTCGGTATAGGAAATCAGCAGCCTATGAGCTTAGAAGAAATCGGTGAGACTTTTGATTTAACTCGTGAGCGCGTGCGCCAGATTAAAGAAAAAGGAATCAAAAGATTGCGTCAAAACTCAAGAAGTAAAATCCTTAAGTCATATTTAGGGTAGTCAGTCCCTACATCATTTACTAAAAGCGCCTCTTGGGCGCTTTTTTTATCGGGTGTTTTTTAAATATAAATCCAATTTATCTATACCTGCGCATCTTTTAAAGCAAGTGTGAGAAACAGAATTATGTTGTAGATTTATGTTGTGAAAAAAACAGATTTTAAAATACTCCTTACTCTATTTATAATTGCTACGATTATTTTTGATTTTTTTCCTTCCTATCAAAGTCCATCTTTTAGATATACTGACTTAATTGTTTAGATAAAACTTTTACTAAAAAATGATTTACATTATAACGCACATAGGGCATTCATTTAATTTATATGAAGAAGAAAGTGGTGAACAAATTCTAAGTGCTCGTTGGGACACATTATTAGGTAGTTGTAGAGGTGTAGTTAAAGACTTAGAAGGTTCAATTTTATACACTATTAAAACGCATTTTTCTATTTGGAAATGGAGATTTAAAGCTAGCATTAAAAAAAATATTGGGTTAACTTTATTCTTAGAGAGTAAAAATGGATGGCATAATTTATACGAACTTTATTATCATGGTGTTAAATACAATCTTAAGATTCATAAAAGAAGAAAGAAATCCATTTTTAAAAATGGCCTTCAAATAGCAGTAATTGATGAAGCCCTAGTTGAACATATTTACAGAGATAAAATTAAAATTGAAACCAATAGTCCCGAGGATATTGAGATTATATTTTTTATGATCTTTAGCTTAAAAATAGGTGATGATAAGGAAACTGGCTTAACTTTTGATTTTGGGCAAATTGGTAAAACACAACCAATAGATAATGAATGGATTGCTTAGTGTTTAAAATCTAAGCCGATAACCACAAATAATATCGAAGAACGCCTATTCAAAGTTTGGATGAATGAATCGTTTATAGCAGAATTTGAACAATGGGTTTATCAATCCGAGGAACTAAAGGAGTATTTATCTGCAGATGCTTATTTTGATTTTTTAGACTTGAATTATAAAAGTGAAACAGCTAATCATGATTTAAAAAGTCTCATTTCTAAAGAAATATCGATAAGTCAGCTTGAAACTTGGTCATTATTACATCAATTAGATTGTGTAAAGCAGCGACGAGGCGATTATTATAAATTCATTGAAAACTTTTATAATCTAGATTATTATGGATATACGTTTATGAGCAAACTTGCTTATGATTACTCTTTTTATATGAACTATCCATTTGGGAAATACGGAACCTATGATTTTAACGAATTAACTACGTTTAAGCAAAATCAACTTATTAATGAATTTTATCCTTCCATATTAGAAGCTGTTAATGAAGTGGAACAATGGTTATTAAATGAAAATGTTATCCTTTTAGGTGGCAAGAATTACTTTAATGATTTAAAATTTATTGACCATAGAGCTTCATCAGAAACCAAAAAGAATCATACTGAAAAAGCAGAAAAAAAGTGGTGGAGATTTTGGAAATGAAAAAGCTTGTATTAAAATATAGCTTTATGTTTTTAGGTGCTGTTTTGATGTTTGTTCTCAATTACAGCTGGCTACACAATGTCCTCATTCCAAATCCGTGCTATTATCATTTCCATAATCCTAATGTCGTAATGGAACTGTTTTATGATTTTGGTTCTAGCTCAAACAATCATCCAGAGCCTAAACTCATTAATTTACTATTAACGATATCTTTTGGGCTAATTATAGGTTCTTATACTTTTACATATTTAAACGTTAGTTAATAGTTTAATGATTATAATCTAATCATCTCAAATAATTAATCAAGCTCTTACACTACTCATTTTTGTATCTTTAAATATTCTATGCAACTAAAGCCTTTACATTATGAAACATCTTATAATCATAGTATTTACCCTATTAAGCATTACATGTCATGGTCAGAAGAAAAAGATGTGGGCAAAATCTTTTCTTCATAAACCTGCTCCGCAATTGGTAGTTGAAGAATGGGTTTCTAACCAGCCAGATACTAAAGGTAAATTTATATTAGTTGATTTTTGGGCTACTTGGTGTGCACCATGTAAAAGAGCGATACCAAGTTTAAATGAATTTCAAACAGAATTTAAGGATGACTTGGTAGTTATTGGCATTAGTGATGAATCAAAAGAAAAAGTACTGAGACAGCGCAACCCTAAAATAGAATACTACAGCGCACTCGATTCTCAACAACGCATGAAAACAGCTCTAGAAGTAAAAGCGATCCCTCATGCTATATTGATTGACCCAGATGGTATAGTAGTATGGGAAGGTTATCCATTATTAGCAGGAAACGAGCTTACCTCTGAGGTTATCGCAAGGCATATAGCCAGTTATAAAAAGAAGAAAAAGAATTAATGATACATCTTATTGTAGGCAATACTGGATCTGGTAAAACGACTTATTCCTATCAATTAAAAAAGAAACATAAAGCGATTATATTTTCAATTGATAAATGGAATAAAGAATTATACCTAGCAGATAAAAAACCTCAGGATGGACTAGATTGGTTTCTCGAACGAATCGATAGATCCGAAGTAATTATCCTGGATTTTATTGAGCAATTAGAATCATGTAACGTTGATTCTATATTGGATTTAGGATTATCAAAATTAGAACATCGTAATAAATTTAGAGATTTTGCCTTATCTCAAGGTTATGAAATTAAAATACATTTTTTAGATATACCTAAGGAAATCCGATGGTCTCGAGTGTCTAAACGAAATATCGAAAAAGGAAATACCTATGAATTTGAAGTTACTAAAGATAACTTTGAATTTATGGAAGAATGGTTTGAAGCGCCCAGTACGATTGAAATGTCAGATGGAATACTGATTAAGCAATAGCTTTTACTAATTATCAATACCAATTACAATTCAGAATAACCTTGCGAAACAGTATTTCCCCAATCTGCGATAGATTTAATTAAAGGTATAAGAGTTTTACCAAATTCGGTTATCGAATACTCCACCTTTAATGGTGGTTTAGTAGTATAAACTTTACGTTCTACGATACCATCTTCTTCAAGAGTTTTAAGCTGCAGACTTAGTGTTCTCTCGGTTACCGTAGGCATTTCTTTTCTTAATTCATTATATCGCAATGGACCTTCAATAAGATGATATATAATAACAGTTTTCCATTTTCCTCCTATAATCCCCATTGTAAGGCTAGCACAACATGGATATTCTTTCCCTTTAAATGAATACATAAACTTTTCTAAAAATTAAACAATCTTGTTTCATCATCATTGCAAAGATATAATACTATACATACTTTTGTAGCTATAATAATTATAGTTTAAAAATAGCATAATGAGTTTTATAAATGCAATGCAAGAACGTTATACGACCAAGCAGTATGATAGTTCAAAAAAAATAGATGGAGATACAGTAAATCAGTTAAAAGAAATTTTAAGATTAAGTCCGTCTTCTATTAATAGTCAACCATGGAAATTCACATTTGTTTCTGATCAAGATACTAAGGAACAACTATCTAAAGTATCCTGGATCAATACTAGCAAAGTTGTTGATTGTGATACGCTTGTCATTTTTAGTAGAATTGATAATCTAGATCTATTCGAAAAGCAAATCGAATCAGAACTGCCTAAAGGTGCTGTTGATTACTATAAAGAAAACGTAAAGCCGCAACCGGTAGAACAAACTAAGGCTTGGTTTGATAAGCAAGTATATCTGGCGTTAGGTGTTTTTCTTAGTGCTTGTGCAGACATGGGAATAGACGCTACACCTATGGAAGGGCTTGAACCTAAAAATTATGATAAGATTTTAGGACAAAGTGACTACGCAACTTTAGTTGCTGTTGCTATAGGTTATAGAGATCAAGATGATTTCAATCAACCTAGTAAAAATCCTAAATCTAGAATTGCTCTAGATCAAGTTATCGAGAGTATTTAAGATTATTCAATAAGTTTAAATGATAGCCCAAATTATTTGTATAGATAGTTTGGGCTTTTTAATAACTTCTTCTTCTTTCATTTTTAAGCTCTAGACTTCCTTTTTACCTTTACATAAATTCATTATTTATGTCTTCAGAGCTTTCTGTTTTGTTATTTGTTTTGCTAGGTGTCATCTTAGGTGCTGTAGTTACCTGGTTATTTATGAAAACGCGTTTCTCGGGTTCTTTAAATCTTCTTGAATCTGAAAAATCTCAGTTAACGTCTCAGCTTCAACATCAAAAAGAAGCTCTTATTGAACGTGACCAATTAAGGTTAGAATCTAGTAATCTTAAAGCTCAAATCGCTTCTAAGCTTGAAACACAGCAAGACTTGAATCAAAGGCTTGATAAGCTTGAAAAACAATATATAGAAGTTAATCGTGAAAAAAACAACCTAGAAATACTTCTTGCTGAACAGCGTACGTCGTTTGAAAAAGCAAATGAGAAACACGCCGAAGCGCAACAAGAAATCGAAAAGCTGAATGAAAAATTCACCAAAGAATTTGAAAATTTAGCTAATAAAATTTTAGATGAAAAAAGTTCAAAGTTCACTGATCAGAATAAGAAAAACATCGAGCAAATATTAAATCCTTTACAAGAGAAAATATTAATGTTTGAAAAACGAGTTGAAGACACTCATAAAGACACGATTGAAAGACAAAGTATTCTTAAACAACAAATCATAGGACTTAAAGAGCTTAATAAACAAATGAGTAAGGAAACAACTAACCTTACTAAAGCCTTAAAAGGAGATGCTAAAATGCGAGGTAATTGGGGTGAGCTGGTATTAGAAAGAGTTCTTGAGAAATCTGGACTTGAAAAAGGTTCTGAATATGAAGTGCAGCAAAGTTTTAAAACAGAAGAAGGAAAGACTGTTTTCCCAGATGTGGTTATTAACCTTCCTGGTAGTAAAAAAATGATTATAGATTCAAAAGTATCACTAAATGCTTATGAACGTTTTGTAAATGAAGAAAATGAAGAAATTCAAGATCGTCATTTAAAAGAACATGTTAACGCTCTTAAAAAACACGTAAATGATCTATCTGGTAAAAATTATCACGAGTTATATCAGATTGAAAGTCCAGACTTTGTATTACTCTTTGTACCTATAGAACCAGCATTTGCCATGGCGCTCAACGCAGATAGTAATTTATATAGCGAGGCATTTGATAAGAATATCGTTATTGTAACACCTACTACTCTACTGGCCACATTACGTACCATTGATACAATGTGGCAAAATGAAAAACAACAAAAGAACGCATTAGACATTGCAAACGCAGCAGGTGGATTGTATGATAAATTTGTACTTCTTACAGAAGACCTTATTAAAGTAGGTAGTCAATTAGATACCGTTAAGAAAAGTTATTCTTCAAGTATGAATAAACTAACAGAAGGTTCTGGTAATTTGATAGGTCGTGTAGAACGTTTAAAAAAGTTAGGAGCAAAAGCAAATAAAAGCCTAAATGAAAAATTACTAAATCGCGCTATCGATAATGATCCTGACTTTTTAGAAGGCAGTGATGAAGAGCCTCGCTTAAATTAATTTTTATTACTCATTTATGTAATACTACTACATTATTACACTTTTACGTAATAATTAATAATATTACACAATAATGTAATATATTTGAATTATTACATCATCAGGTAATAATTTTAATGAAACGATATGGAAGTAGTAATTGCAGGTGATATTATAGGATCAAAGAAAAATATCCCAGATGATTATCTCAGCGTTATAGAACCTATTCTTAAGCATTATTGTAAAGAAGGTATGTATCAAATATATAGAGGTGATAGTTTTCAAGGATGGATTAATACACCAGAACTAGCCCTATATGCTAGCCTACAAATAAAAGCGGCGCTTAAAGTAAAAGAAACACTAGACGTACGTATTGCCATAGGTTTAGGTCATATCAATCTTATAGAGCAAAACATAGCATTATCTACAGGTAGTGCATTAACCCGATCTGGAGAACTGCTAGATTCCTTAAAAGATAAAGATCAAAACTTAATGGTCAACAGTGGTAATCCATTAGATTTCTATATGAATACCGCCTTAAAAATGGCACTTTTATCATTAAACCATTGGACCGCAAACGGAGCCTCAGTGATTAACTTAATCATGAGCAAACCTAACATCACACAAGAAGAGCTAGGCCAGCAATTAGGTATTAAGCAAGCTACAGCCAGTAGAAGACTAGATCGAGCACACTGGAAAGAAACTCAAGAACTACTACACCTATTTCATCAATACTATAAAGACGTCCACGATGCTACTACTCATTAAACTACTTATTGCTCATTTTCTAGGTGATTTTATATTACAGACCAATTCCTTTACTAAGAAAAAAGAAAAACATCAACTCAAATCTCCACATTTATACATTCATGCCATCATACATGGGCTATTAGCACTACTGTTTTTAAATGAAATAGAATTGTGGTGGGCTGCATTAATCATAACTATTACACATCTTATCATTGATGCTGGTAAGTTGAAGCTAACTACAAAAAAGAATAGTAGATCGTTATTTCTTATCGATCAGTTATTACACATCCTAGTCATTATTGGACTTTACTTATTAATAGAACAGGTTGACCTAATAAACACGTTTCAACTATCAGAGCACACTTGGTTATTTATATTATGTTCCATATTCCTTACTAGTCCTGTAGGGATCATGCTCAAAGTGTTTTTTACAAGATGGAAACTAGATGAGAAAGATACTGGTATTGACTCTTTAAAAAATGCTGGGAAATGGATAGGAATGATTGAAAGACTACTAGTATTTATATTTATCATCTCGGGCAATTTTAGCGCGGTAGGCTTTTTACTAACTGCAAAATCCGTATTTAGATTTGGTGATTTAAGTAAAGCAAAAAATATGAAGCTAACAGAGTACGTTTTAATAGGCACATTGCTTAGTTTTGGTATCGCAATCCTCGTAGGTTTGCTCTTTAATAGTTTAATGATATGAAAAAGATTTTAGGTGTAATACTCGCAACCATTCTTATAATGGCCGTTTTATGGTACAGCTTTCTATATTTTGCTAGTTATTCTGATGGGTACAGGTCTGGCGAATTAATTAAATTTTCCAGTAAAGGTTATCTCGTTAAAACTTGGGAAGGCGAAATTTCTCAAGGTATCAGCGGTGCTCAAATCTTTTCGTTTTCTGTAATGGACAGTGAACCTGAAGTGATTGAAAAATTACAAGAGTATCAAGGTAAATATGTGAAATTAAAATACGAAGAGAAATTCGGAACCTTTTTCTTTTGGGGTGATACTAAGTACTTTATCACTGAGGCTACTTTAGAAAACTCTCCTCATTTTAATAAATAAAACTTTTTAGATTCCGCTTTCGCGAAAGCGTGAACCATAAACATATCCACTATGAAAGACCTTTTCAAATCGCCTGAGCAATCTAGAGTGATGCTTTCCTTATTGATGTTACCATCGCATGCCAACTTTTCAGGAAAGATTCACGGTGGTTATGTCCTATCATTAATTGACCAGATTGCGTTTGCATGTGCCTCTAAACACAGTGGTGTATATTGTGTAACAGCTAGTGTGGATGTGGTGGACTTTAAGGCGCCTATAGAAGTAGGAGAAATGGTGACGTTGAAAGCGTCAGTAAATTATGTAGGTAAATCATCTATGGTCGTAGGGATACGAGTAGATGCAGAAAATATTCAAACTGGTGAATCTAAACATTGTAATTCTTCATTTCTAACTATGGTTGCAAAAGATGAAGAAGGGAATACAGTCGCCGTTCCTGGTCTTAAAATAAGTAATGAAACTCATGTACGTCGATTTGCAAGAGCGATTAAAAGAAAGCAAATTAAAAAGAAAAGCGCCCTTGAAATTGCACAGGCAAATTTCTCAGACGCTAGTTATAAGGAAGAATTAAAGAATTATAATGTTCAAATATCTCTTTAAAAGAATAGCTACTTAATTACTATTTTTCAAGTATTCTTCTTTTAAGTAATTAATAAGCAACAGCTTTTTCCTGTTGTAATTCAAACACATAGCCCTGTAATTTTTGTAAAGTATTTAATTTTTGATCTGTATTGATCAATAATGATATATTATTATTACTACCTCCATAAGAGATCATGCGCACAGGTACATCTTGTAATACTTGAAATAAATGTGGAGTGTCTTGATGATAAATAATATTATTACCTACCAGACATACGATACTCATACCTTGATCTACATCTACACTAGCTACCTTCTCTAGTTCTTCTACTATAGCATCTAGATGTAATGGGTTATCTATGGTAAGAGAAACAGCTATTTCTGAAGTGGTGATCATATCGATAGAAGTCTCGTATTTCTCAAAAATTTCAAATACTTTTTTAAGAAATCCATGCGCCTGTAACATTCTTGCAGATTTTATCTTAATAGCATAAATACCGTCTTTTGCCGCGATAGCCTTGATTCCTTCTCCATGGACATGATGTGTTATTAAAGTACCATAAGAATCTGGAGACATGGTATTTTTTAAACGTACAGGAATATTGAGATCTTTTACAGGTATAACCGTTTGAGGATGTAAAATTTTAGCACCGAAATAAGCAAGCTCTGCCGCTTCATCAAAAGATATATTTGAAATAGCGGTCGTGTTTTCTACAAAACGAGGATCATTATTATGAAAGCCATCAATGTCTGTCCATATTTGCACTTCGTCTGCCTCTATGGCTGCTCCCACTATAGAAGCTGTATAATCACTACCACCACGTTGTAGGTTAGATACATTTCCCTGAACATCTAGACATATAAAACCTTGAGTAATATAAATATCTGCCTCACTATTTTCATTTAAAATTCTATTCAGGTTTTGTTTTATGTAAAAAGTATCTGGCTCGTCATTATTATCGATGCGCATAAAATCTAAGGCAGGTAATAATGCAGCGTTTATACCTTCTTGCTTTAAAAATCTACTGAATAGAAAGGTAGACAATAGTTCTCCTTGAGCAACAATTTGATTATAAATCAATGTGGTATGATCTAAATCTACAAGCTCTATTAAGCCTGTAAAAACCTTATTGACGTATTCTTGAGATTCGTTAATAAGCGCACTATCGTTTAACAATTGCTCTATAGTATTTTGATAACTACTAGCCAGTCGTTTTATAAGTACAAATGCAGAATCCCTTTCTTTTAAACGTATTTGTTCAGATATTTCAACCAAAGCATTTGTAGTACCAGACATGGCAGATAGCACCACCACTTTCTTAGTACCATCATTAATGATATTTTTCACATGAGTCATGTTCTCTACAGAACCTACTGAAGTACCACCAAATTTTAGAACTAGCATTTTATTTAATTTTAGGCAAAAATACATCTAGTCCTAACCTAATATAAAAAATATAACAAAATTAGTTTAATTTTACACAAGCTGTTAAATAATTAACAATATGAAAACTGTAGCAGATTGTGTAGAAGAAATTTTAGTCACTCAACCATTTCTAGAAGAAGCATTATCTAGACGCATCATTAATTTCTCTGCCCTAGCAGAAGAGTTACAAGAACCTATAAGTGTTATGCATAGAAAACCAGTAAAAACTGGTGCCATTATGATGGCATTGAGACGTTACAATCCGCCCAAAGATTTGAGGCATTCTAATAACTTAAAGTCTATTTTAAAAAATCTAGGTGATATAACGGTACGATCTAATCTTGTGGATTTTACTTTTAAAAATTCGAGCACTTTATTCTTAAGTCATAGTAAGATTTTAGAATCAATAAACACAACTATTTTTTATGGATTTTCTAAAGGGATTCATGAAAGTAACCTAGTTATATCCATGAGTGAGAAAGAAAAAATACAAACTCAATTTGCCAATGAAATTATGACCAGCACACAAGACAATTTAAGCGCCATAAGTATCGCATTACCAGAAAACAATACCCAAGTCCCAGGATTATATTATCAAATATTTAAACGTTTTGCTTGGGAAGGCATCTCGTTGCATGAGGTTATTTCTACCACAAACGAGTTCAGTGTACTTGTAGAAAACGATACGGTAGATAAGGCTTTTTCGGCAATTAAAAAGTTAGGACATTAATGATTTAATCATATTAAAATAAGTCACCATGTTATAGTATTTTGTTGACTATTAAGCTTTGGGAAAAGTGAAAAACAACAATAATTACTTTTTTTAAAATACACGTACGAGATTAAAGCCAAAGAAAAACCTACCATCAGTCCAATCTCCAGTTCCCTGACTTAAAAAGCCATTAGTTAACATAGGTTGAGAATTTGTAAAATGTAATTGGAAAACATGGCCACCAGTCTCTAGATCAAACCCAATACTCAATGGGTTAACAAAAGGACTACCATCTGCCCTATTTAAATGATATCCATAGTCTGCATTAATAGACCATCGATTAGTCAATTTATAGCGTGCACCTAACCCTAGAGCATATTGCGTATTGTCTTGAGGATCATAACTCACAAAATTTTCATGAAAAAGTGTTGGGCTAATTTGAGCAGATAATTTCTTAGATATCTTACGAGCAATAATCACTTGCGCTGTATAGCCCAGTCTATTTTCAAATTCAATTTTAGGCAACACTTCTTTATCTAATCCCGTATTAATATCAACAGCTGTAAAAGCAGATATACTGAAAGGAAAACCCGTTGTTTCTTGTTCTTTGAGTTTAAATTTACTGGCTAATTGATATGTTTTATTAAAAGAACTACGGCTGGCTTCTATATGCATCCAGTCTGTTAAGCCATATACAAATTGAAAACGAGTCACTGCTTGGTCCAATCCAAATAGATCATCAAAACCATTCTCTACACTACCAAAACGATGTGAAATGATTAATTGAAATTCATTTTTTGCAACTAGTTTTGTCGTTTCAAAATTGACCACTTTAAGAGATTTCCAGGTAGATGTGACGGTAGTACTTTGATCTGGCTCAAGTCCATCTAGTAAATCATCTTGAGCATAGAAAAGAATAGGAAGTAAATAGAAAAGGTAGGTTAGGTTTTTCATAACTGTAAAAAGCCGCTTTTTATCAACTAAAAAGCGGCTCGGATTAAAGGGAAAGAATTATTTTTTTATAAATCGCTCTGTTGTAACAGCGCCATTTACAGTAACATTTGCTAGATAAATACCAGATTTTAAATTAGAAACATCCAGCTGATTTTCTTGAATTAAATTCACATGCTTAATAAGTGAACCATTCATATTATATATTTCTAACTGACCTTGGTCTAATTGGTTAAGATCGATATTTAAGACTTCATCAGCTTCGGTAGGATACATGTTAAAACTAGTAATCGATAAATCTATATCATTAGAAAGAACTTGCATAGAATTACCTGAAACCATTTGATCTCCACTATTTCCAGAAGCATTATTAGCTTGTATGGTAGCATAATGAAAAGTTACTGGTCCAACGCTCATATTAGGTGCTCTCCATGAAAAAGTCCATGTAGAACTATTGGTGGCTGAATGGGTTAATCCATCTGTAGTACCACCATTACGCAATTGACTACCTGTACCAGCAGTCCAGTTCCCTACTTTCACACCATTTTGATCTTCGGCGGTGATATTAAAACCAAATTTATTAACGGATGATCCATTTATAGCTAAGGTTAAATTATAGGTAGTACCTGCAGTATAACTCGTGGGCACACCAGTTAATACAGGTGTTCCACCATGGTTTGCGCCTGGTGCATGACAAGAGGTACAGTTTGCGTTTGAATCTCCTGGTGATCCAGAAAAGTTACCACCTTGACCACTTGTGAATCCTACTAAAACCAGCAGCGCTATTGGTAGTGCAGTTAATAGACTGTAAAAAGAGTATTTTTTTTTCATAGCTTTTTAATTTAGTTCGTCAGTATTGCTTGATCGATTTTTACTTCTTCAAGAAGTTCATCATAACCTAAGCATCTACCTTTAATTATTATTAATTGGTTTTCTTTTAGTTTTTGATCAGCAACCATTTCAATAAAAATTTGCTCATCTAGTATAATAGTATTCTTTTCTACATTAGTTACTTTACCTTTTACTTCTATAATTTGATCTAAAGCTCTTTGATCATTTTGTAAATCTTGATCTGTAAATAACTCTATTAATACTTGAGATGTAAAAGAGGCTGATGATTTACTTTGCTCAACATCAACATGATCTTGATACAAATAATTATATCCGATAATGGCGATAAAACCAATTAATAAAAACCCAAAAAGTAATTTTTTAATCATTTATTGAAACAAATATTGTTTAAATTTATAACAATTAAATCACAAGAGTATATATTTAGCTCAAAATTTAACTGCATGAAATACAATCTGTTATACATTATTCCCGCTTTTATCCTTATTTCTTGTACAAATACAAGCACAGATGATCTTACAGATAATGAGCCTATTACAGAACTAGTAACCTACAATATGGATATAGCACCTATCATACAAAATCAATGTACTCAGTGCCATAATACAACAAGTCCTTCTGGTGGATTAGTATTAGAAAACTATGACGATGTACGTATGAGTACAGAGACTGGCTCATTAATTGATAGAATTACAAGAAACATAGGTGATCCATTGATCATGCCTCAGAATGGTCAGTTACCACCTACCAGTATAAACCTGATCACACAGTGGCAAACTGATGGTTATTTAGAAAATTAATATGAAAATTATATGTCTTGCTTTTTTAGCCTTAGTTAGTATATCATCTATAAGCTCAACACAAACAGATCGATATCAAACTAGAACTGGATCCATAAGCTTTGAAGCATCTGTACCTACATTTGAGCCTATACGAGCAGTAAATAAGAGTACCACAGTCGTATTAGATATGAAAACGGGTAATATCGCTGCACTTGCTCTAGTAAAAGGATTTAGATTTCCTATTGCCTTAATGCAAGAACACTTTAATGAAAACTATATAGAAAGTGATGATTACCCTAAAGCCGTTCTTAAAGGAACTCTTTCAAACTTTGACGCTAATGGATTTTTACAAAACACTTCAACAACATTTATTCTTAACGGAACTCTTGAATTACATGGACAGAAAAAAATGATTTCTATTCCCGTTCTTCTAAGTCAATCTGGTGAAAACATACAGTTAGAATCTAATTTTAATTTGAAACCAGCTGATTTCAATATTGAAATCCCATCTGTGGTTTCTAATAAAATAGCACAAGAGGTTCAGATATCAGTAAAGGCGATTTTAAACAAAAAGTAAATACTATCGGTTTAAAAAAAGGACTAGCAAACATTTGATGGCAAGTCCTTTTTAAATTCTAATTTAATGATGATTACTCTACTTTTTTAGCATTCATTTCATAAAAGAAAAAGTCATCGTTAGGTACATCAAATGAAATTCCTGTAACGGTACCATAGGCGTCCTTCTCAAAGGTTACAGTTCCAAAAGAATACCAAGCTTGCGGCTCGTCCCAATTGATTTCATAAGAATCATAATTAAAATGAGTTAGACGGCTATTCAATAGCGGCGTGTGTTCCCATTCTAATACAAGATCTTGTCCTTCTTGCTTTACATAAAAGTTTCCATAAATATCAGCATGATAAGTTCCTACTATTTCAGATCTTTCTAAAATAGGCTGCGTTCCTTTTATTTGTTTTTCTTTACGATCTGCAATTCGAGTATCTGATTTTTTCCAGTTGTCATAACCTTCTAGCATCTCAGTACTCCAGTCTTTCTTATCTCTACTTAAAAAACGATCAAAAACAGCATATGCAATAGCATTAGTAGGCGCTTTAGGACCATTAGTTAATACTACTACTCCTAGCTTTTCATCAGGCAACATTTGTACTGTAGAAATCATTCCATCATATCCACCACCATGTCGTACTCTGAAGTGACCATGATAATCTCCCAAAAACCATCCCAGACCATATCCTGCATACTGAGAACCAGTACTGTTTCTCTTAACCTGATTAACACCAAAACTGTTATGCAAGTTCCACATATTATTTCTGTTTTGAACACTAAATAAAGTATCGTTTGACGCAGTGACGCCATGATTCATATTAGTAATCATCCATTTACTCATGTCGTGAACACTAGAAATAATTCCACCAGTAGATTGAACATTGTCCCACGCTACCCATGGAATGACATAATTCTCATTTTTATCATTCATTGCGTGTGGACTAGCAACGTTTTTATTATTACCAAAATCTTGAACACTAACCACCGTATCATCCATACCTACAGGATTCAATAAGCGTTCGGTCACATTTTCTTTAAAAGACTTTCCAGTAATTTTTTCTATTAAATCACCGGCAGTGATAAACATTAAATTGGAATAACCATATCCGTCTCTGAATTCATAAGCCTGTGGTACAAACTTAATACGACGTACCACTTCTTCTGTACTTAGCTCAGACTTATACCATATTCCATCACCAGAAAAAGTTCCCAATCCAACGTTATGACTTAATAAATCTTCAACTGTTATCATACTACTTATAGTAGGATCATAAACTTCAAAATATGGTAAATGACGCTGCACTTTATCATCCCAATTCAACTTTCCTTCTTCTACTAATTGAGCGATGATAGCCGCTGTAAATGCTTTTGTATTACTAGCTATAGCATATAAGGTATGCTCGTCCGGTGATTTGCGCTTGCCTACTTCCATGACTCCATATCCTTTCTCAAAAACAATCTCACCATCTTTGACAATACCTACGCTCACACCAGGAATTCCCCAATCTTTAACTGTTTTTGATATGTAGGTATCAAGTTCTTGTAAGTCTACATCTTGCGCAATAGACGTGGATACTGTCAATAAAAACAGTAGAATGAATAGTTTTTTCATTTCAATAAATTTAATGTGATAGAAAGATAGTGGTTGTTATGCTTTCGCGAAAGCGTAACCTAAAAAAGCCTCCTAAATATAGAAAGCCACATGTTAAGATTTTAAACTAAACATAGAGTTATTAGCTTTAAGTCTATTGATGAGTCTCTTTTTACGAGGATAAGTCATCCACATACCGATAACGCCAAAAAATAATAATCCTAATACATTATTTGTTTTGTTTTGTTCTCTGTTGGGCGCCATATTGAGGACATACCATATGGCATATGCTTTAATAGGTAGGCCTAAAACCAATATATGATAAATTTTCAATTCGAAATTAGTAGAAAAAAAGTCTTTTAAATATATGTCCCAAACGGCAAACACCAAGTACACTAAACTGTAAAGAACAATTAAAATTCTCAGGTTTCTAGCGTGCTTTAAAACTTTATATATATATTCTTTTTCCATAATCTCTAACAATTATTCTAAAATAAAAAACCTTGCTTCATGAAGCAAGGTTTTTAAAATTGTTTAAGAATCTAGTATTTATTTACTCAAGTACATTCTTCTACGAGCATACAGTTCATAAAAGTCATCATCCTTTAAACTGTCTATAAATAAGATACTTTCACCGGTAGACTTCATCTCTGGTCCTAAACGTTTATCAACATTAGGGAACTTATTAAAAGAGAAAACAGGTTGTTTAATTGCATATCCATCTAGTTGAGGATTGAAATCAAAATCTGTTACTTTATTGTGCCCTAACATGACCTTAGTAGCATAATTTACATAAGGCTCACCATAAGCTTTTGCGATAAAAGGAACCGTACGTGAAGCACGTGGATTAGCCTCAATGATGTAAACTTTATCATCTTTAATAGCAAACTGTATATTGATTAAACCTACAGTGTCCAGTGCTAGTGCAATCTTCTTAGTATGATCTTTAATTTGTTGCATGACTAAATCACCTAGAGTAAATGGTGGTAGCAATGCATTTGAATCTCCAGAATGCACTCCACAAGGTTCTATATGCTCCATGATACCTATGATGTAAACATTCTCACCATCACAAATCGCATCAGCCTCTGCCTCTATGGCACCATCTAGATAGTGATCTAGTAATAATACGTTATTAGGAATCTTGCGTAGAATGTCCACGACGTGCTCTTCTAGTTCTTCTTTATTAATAACGATTTTCATTCCTTGACCACCTAATACATAGGACGGTCTTACTAATATAGGAAAGTCTAATTGCTCTGCAGCTTGAAGTGCTTCAGCAGGTGTCGTCGCCGTTGCAAACTCTGGATAAGGAATATCGTTTTCTTGTAACATTTTTGAGAACAGACCACGATCCTCTGCTAGATCCAGTGCTTTATAACTCGTTCCCATAATTTTAATGCCGTATCGTTCTAACTTTTCTGCAAGCTTTAAGGCTGTCTGACCACCTAATTGAACAATAACACCTTCAGGCTTTTCATGACGTATAATATCATAAATATGCTCCCAGAATACTGGTTCAAAATACAACTTATCTGCTGTGTCAAAATCTGTAGAAACCGTCTCAGGATTACAGTTAATCATGATGGTTTCATAACCACATTCTTGTGCGGCATAAACACCATGCACACAACAGTAGTCAAACTCAATACCTTGCCCTATACGGTTAGGTCCTGAACCTAGTACGATTACTTTTTTCTTATCTGATACGATACTTTCATTTTCTGCATATCGTTTTCCATCTGCGGTTTCCATTTCTGCCTCAAAAGTCGAGTAATAATATGGTGTTTGCGCAGGAAACTCTGCCGCACAGGTATCAACTAGTTTATAAACACGGTTGATGTTTAATTCGTCACGCTTAGTGTATACTTCACTTTCTAAACAGCCCAGCATGTGTGCTATCTGACGATCTGCAAATCCTTTTTGTTTTGCTTCTAGAAGTAGCTTTCGTGAAAGCGTGTTGATATCAAACTTAGAGATTTCAATTTCTAGTGAGTGTAATTCTTCAAACTGCTTGAGGTACCACATATCGATTTTTGTGATCTCATGAATGCGCTCTAAAGAAATTCCCATCGCAATGGCATCGTATAGAGCAAATACTCTATCCCAGCTAGCGTGTGTTAGTTTGTCAATTACCTGGTTGTAATCTTTATAACCTTTACCATCTGCTCCTAGACCATTACGCTTAATTTCAAGCGATTGTGTTGCTTTGTGCAATGCTTCTTGAAAAGAACGTCCTATTCCCATCACTTCTCCTACAGACTTCATTTGTAAGCCTAAAGTGCGGTCAGAGCCTTCAAATTTGTCAAAATTCCATCGTGGTATTTTTACAATGACATAATCTAATGTAGGCTCAAAAAGAGCGCTAGTAGATTTTGTAATCTGGTTATCTAGTTCATCTAGTGTATAACCTATCGCTAGTTTTGCTGCAATTTTTGCAATAGGATAACCTGTTGCTTTTGATGCTAGTGCACTAGAACGGCTTACACGCGGATTGATCTCAATAGCGATGATTTCTTCTTTTTCATCTGGACTAACCGCAAATTGCACGTTACATCCACCAGCAAACGCACCGATACTGCGCATCATATGAATAGCCATATCACGCATTTTTTGATACGTGCGGTCTGATAGTGTCATGGCTGGTGCTACTGTAATAGAATCACCAGTATGGATTCCCATAGGATCCATATTTTCTATACTACAAATAATAACGACATTATCATTATCATCACGTAATAACTCTAGTTCATATTCTTTCCAACCTAGTAATGCTTTATCAATCATTACTTCATGGATAGGAGAAGCTTCTAAACCACGAGTTAATAACTCATCATAATCTTCTTCTTTATAAACGATGGCTGCACCAGCACCACCTAATGTAAATGAAGAACGTATACATAATGGGAAACCGAACTCTTGTGCAATCTCTTTACCTTTTAAGAATGAAGTAGCAGTAGCTTGTGGAGCCATCCCTACGCCTATCTTACCCATCAGGTTTCTAAATTGTTCACGATCTTCTGTAACATTAATAGCGTCTATATTAACACCTATTAAATCTACATTATGATCTTCCCAGATTCCTTTTTCTTGAGCTTCAATACACAAGTTAAGAGCGGTCTGACCACCCATAGTAGGTAATACCGCGTCTATTTGTGGATGTTCTTTTAAAATCTTGCGTATGGAATTAGTGTTTAATGGTAATAGATAAACATGATCTGCCATGCTAGGATCTGTCATGATCGTAGCTGGATTTGAATTGATCAAAATAGTTTCTATTCCGTCTTCTCTTAAGGAACGTAGGGCTTGTGTTCCAGAATAATCAAACTCACAGGCTTGACCTATAACAATAGGTCCACTTCCTATGATAAGTATGGATTTGAGATCGGTTCTTTTAGGCATGATAAAGGTGCTTTTTTAGGTGGCTTAAATATCGTTGATAAAAATCAGTTTTACTTATGGTTATGCTGTAAGATATGAGAAGTAATAAACAGGTTTTATACTAATTACTAAGATGTTACTCATTTCCCGACGAGACATAAAAAAAGGCGTTACTTCTATAAAAAGTAACGCCTTATATATATTAATTAGAGAATCATTATCTCTTGTGTCTTAATTCAGTAGATACAGATAGTTTCTTACGCCCTTTAGCTCTACGACGCGCAAGAACCTTACGACCGTTTGCAGAAGCCATACGCTCTCTGAAACCATGTTTGTTTCTTCTTTTTCTCTTTGACGGTTGGTATGTTCTTTTTTGTGCCATAGCTTATATTCTGTATGCTCTATATAGTAATGAGGTTTTAACCTCCATTTTTAATCGGGTGCAAATATAAGAAGTCTTTTTACTCGGACAATAGGTGATGTGATTTTTTTTGAAAAATTTTTGAAAATAAAATTCATGATTTTACCTTTCACTATACCTAAGGAATTATCAAAATCTCCAATCTTCAGATTCCCCAATTGCTCTTTAAATCTATATCTTTGCAATCTCAAATTAAAAACGACCATGTTTAACAAAAACATCAAAATCGTCATCGCTGTATTGATCGTAGCGTTTGCCGTATATCAATTTACTTTAAACGAAATCATGAATGGTATCTTCTTGATACTACTTGCTGGAATATTCATCTTCTTATATTTTAAAAATGAGATGATATTACTCGCTTTTTTAAAGCTTAGAAAACAAGATTTTCCTGGCGCTATGAAATGGCTAGAGAAGATTAAAGATCCTGAGGCTGCATTAGTTACTAAGCAACAAGGTTACTATAACTATTTGCAAGGCTTAATGATCTCACAAACAAACATGACCAAAGCAGAGAAGTATTTTAAGAAAGCTATAAGTCTAGGACTTAGTATGGATCAAGATCTTGCTGTAGCAAAACTTAATCTGGCAGGTATCGCTATGACCAAGCGTAGAAAACGTGAAGCTACTACCCTACTTACTGAGGCTAAAAAATTAGATAAGCACAACATGCTGGGTGATCAAATCAAAATGATGAAACAGCAAATGAAGAAAATTTAAGTTTATAACCTTAAATTTATAACAAAGCCTAATCTCGCGATTAGGCTTTGTTGCTTGGTCAAATTAATGACAATGCAATCAACATCAATTTATTTCAGCTTCTTCTTATCTAACAATGATAGAATTTCATAATGATCAGATTCCGAAATAAATTCGGAATGACTATTATTCATAAGCATTTAGAACTCAAATATCTTACCATCTGCTGCCAGTTCTACAGTTGGGAAAATTTCTTGCGCTTCTTTTCTAAACAACTCATAGTCGCCATAGCGTGTAGAATAGTGACCTAGTATAAGTGTTCCTACGTTTGCTTGTTTTGCTATATCTGCTGCTTGTGCTGCTGTACTGTGTTTAGTACGTTCACAAAGGTTCTCATGTGATTTTAAAAAAGTAGACTCGTGATATAACACTGTCGCATTTTTAATAATCGGTACAATATTTGGCTTGTACATCGTATCACTACAAAAAGCATAACTCTTTGCCGCTACAGGATTAAAAGTTAATAGATCGTTAGATATTACCTCACCACTCGCTAATTCAATATCGTGACCTTGTTTAACCTTGCGATAATAGGCTTGATCCACACCATATTCTTCACATGCTACAACATCTAATTTACGATCTAGCGGTTTCTCTTCAAACAGATAACCATTGGTATATACACGATGATCCAGCGGTATGGTGGTCACCGTTACCTTATCGTCTTCATAGATGAGTTGAGATTCTTTGGACTCGCTTTCGCGAAAGCGTAAATCAAAAGTAGTATAGCTCTTAGTAAGCTTAAGTTGTAACAGAATAATTTCTCTAATTCCTTTAGGACCATAAATGGTCAATGGCGTATCTCTACCTAGCAAACAAAAAGTGGATATCATACCAATCAATCCAAAGAAATGATCACCATGAAGGTGTGATATAAAGATGTTTTTAATGCGTGAAAACTTTACCCGACTAGTGCGCATCGCCATTTGAGTACCTTCACCACAATCTATTAAGAATAGATTACCTCTTATCTCAAGCACTTGAGATGTAGGTCGGGTTGATGCGGTAGGTGTTGCACTATGACAACCTAGAATGGTTAACTTCAATAGATAAGGTTATTTATAGACTTAGATGCTTAAAATCCTAAATCGCGTTCAATTTCTTCCATCTCAATCACGTCTTGGGCTTCTTGCAAAGTAGGCACAACCATTAATTCTTCAGGAATCTCGTCGATTGATAACGCGGCATTCACCATCACAAACGATTGTTTTGTAGATCTATGTTGATTACTTAAAGCAAGAAATTGTAATAAGTCTGCTAAAGTAGCGTCCGTATATTGTATCAAATCTACGATTACATTTTTACCTTCAAACTGATCAAATATAGTAGGTAAAAATTGAGCAAATCCACTGATGTCATCATACTCATCTCTCAGTAATATATAATTATCGTGCGTTTCACTAATCATTGCGTTGAATTTTTGAAGCAATTAAGTACAGTACAGCCATACGCACGGCTACACCATTTTCTACTTGATTTAATATTATAGCCTGGTCAGAATCTGCTACATCACTGGTAATCTCTACACCTCTATTTATAGGACCTGGATGCATGATGACTATCTTCTTTTTAAGACTATCCAGCAACTCTTTATTCACTCCATATTGTTGTACATACTCACGTACACTAGGGAAATAAGATATATCCATACGCTCATTTTGAACACGTAACATGTTTGCCACATCACACCATTCTAGTGCCTTGCGTAGATTATACTCTACCTTAACACCTAGCGAGGCTATATGCGTAGGGATTAAAGTGGCCGGACCACATACCATGACTTCGGCACCTAATTTTTGAAGACAGTAAATATTTGAAAGTGCGACACGACTGTGTAAAATATCACCTACGATTACAACCTTCTTACCTTCTAGCGTGCCTAGTTTTTCTCTTATACTATAAGAATCGAGTAAAGCCTGTGTAGGATGCTCATGGGCACCATCACCAGCGTTTACTATACGTGCATCTACATGTTTAGATAAAAACACACCTGCACCAGGATTAGGATGACGCATTACCACGATATCCACCTTCATGGCTAGAATATTATTAACAGTGTCGACCAGCGTTTCTCCTTTTTTTACAGAGCTTTGCGCTGCGCTAAAGTTGATGACATCAGCACTGAGACGTTTTTCTGCAAGTTCAAAGGATAGTTTAGTTCTGGTAGAGTTTTCAAAAAACAAATTAGCAATTGTGATGTCTCTAAGTGACGGTACCTTTTTAATAGGCCTATTAATCACTTCTTTAAACTGATCTGCAGTGGTATGAATAAGTTGGATATCCTCTTTAGTGAGGTCTTTTATTCCTAATAAATGGTCCACACTTAATTCACTCATTAGTTTTCATTTTTTAATAGGTAAACGGCATCTTCACCAGCATTTTCTGTCCACATTACTTTTACCTTTTGATCACCTATCGCATCTACTTGTCTACCATTATAATCTGGTTGAATAGGTAAATGCCTTGAGAACCTGCGATCGATAAGAGTTAATAACTCAATAGAAGCTGGTCTACCAAAGGACTGTAATGCAGTAAGTGCAGCTCTTATACTGCGACCAGTATAAAGTACATCATCTACTATAACGACCTTTTTACCTTCTACTAAAAATTGTATATCTGTAGAATTTGCCTTGAGTGGCTCTTCACCACGACGGAAATCATCTCTATAGAACGTAATATCTAGTAAACCTGTGTTTAACTCCTTAATACCATAATGCTCTTGTAGCATAACGGATAATCTATTTAATAAAAATCTACCTCTAGGTTGTAGACCTATAAGTGCTGTATTTTCAAAACGATTATGATTTTCAATTAATTGGCAAGCCAGTCTGTGAAGAATAATATCCAGTTCTTGCGCGTTGAGAAGTAATTTTTGACTCATTAATTGCTGCTGCTTAAAAGCAAAGATACACTTAAAAAGAAAAACTAGGAACATAAAATGGTCCTATTGATTGTATCCTGAAAACAGATTCCTATCCTCGCATCTTGAGCATAAAAAAATCCCTTGTCTAACAGACAAGGGATTTAATAAATATACTAGAAGTAAAAGATTACTCTTCTTCAGTAGACGCTGCTGGAGCTGCTACTTTACCTTCCATACGATCTTTAAGAGCTTGAAGCTTAGAGTTTGCATCACCTAATGTAGGCTTATCAGTTGACTCTTGAGATTTTGCAGCTGCCTGCTTAACAATCTTAGCTTCTTCTTCTTTATGGATAACCATGTGAGAAGCAACTACTCTCTTAAATTCTTTATTGAATTCGATGATCTGGATTTGAGCAGACTCACCTTTCTTCAATTTAGTACCATCTTCTTTTTCTAAGTGACGAGTTGGAATGAAAGCAGTGATGTCTTCATTAAATTCAACTACTGCACCTTTATCAACCATATCAGTAATAGTAACGTCGTGAGTTGTTCCTATTCCAAATTCAGCCTCATACTTATCCCATGGGTTATCCATAGTTTGTTTGTGACCTAGTGATAATTTACGTCCTTCTACATCTAATTCAAGAACAACTATATCTAGTTTATCTCCAACTGCGCAGAATTCGCTTGGATGCTTGATCTTCTTAGTCCATGATAAGTCAGAGATGTAGATTAATCCATCTACTCCTTCTTCTAACTCAACAAATACACCAAAGTTTGTGAAGTTTCTTACCACACCAGTGTGACGAGAACCTACAGGATACTTAGTAGTAATATCTGTCCATGGATCTGGGTGAAGTTGCTTCATACCTAGAGACATCTTACGATCTTCTCTATCAATAGTAAGAACTTGTGCATCAACCGTATCTCCTACTTTTACAAAGTCACCAGCACTTCTTAAGTGTGTAGACCATGACATTTCAGAAACGTGGATTAATCCTTCAACACCTTCTTCGATTTCAACAAAAGCACCATAGTCAGCAATAACGACTACTTTACCTTTTACGTTGTCACCTGGCTTGATCTTGTCAGATAGAGCTTCCCATGGGTGTGGCTCTAATTGCTTAAGACCTAACTGGATACGAGACTTATCTTCATCAAAGTCTAGGATTACTACGTTAAGTGTTTGATCTAGTTCTACAACCTCATTAGGGTGGTTGATACGTGACCAAGAAAGGTCTGTAATGTGAACTAATCCATCTACACCACCTAGATCTACAAATACACCATAAGAAGTAATGTTTTTCACAACACCTTCTAGTACTTGTCCTTTTTCTAGACGAGAGATAATTTCTTTTTTCTGCTCTTCAATATCTGCTTCAATAAGAGCTTTGTGAGATACTACTACGTTTTTAAATTCGTGGTTGATTTTTACAACCTTAAATTCCATAGTCTTATCAACATAAGCGTCATAATCACGGATAGGCTTCACATCAATTTGTGAACCTGGTAAGAATGCCTCAATACCGAATACGTCTACAATCATACCACCTTTAGTACGACATTTTACGTAACCGTTAACGATTTCTCCTGTATCGTGTGCATTGTTAACGCGTTCCCAAGCCTTGATAAGACGTGCCTTACGGTGAGAAAGAACTAATTGTCCTGTCGCATCTTCACGAACATCTACAAGAACCTCAACTTTATCACCTTCTTTAAGGTTTGGGTTGTAACGGAACTCATTTAAAGAGATAACACCTTCAGACTTTGCGTTAATGTCGATAATTGCATCGCGATCTGTGATCTTGATAACAACACCAGTCATTACATCATTATCGATTGTGTCTACAAAGTTATCTTCTACAAGCTTTTCAAAAGCTTTCAATTGATCTTCATCAACTTTTTCGATTCCTTCGCTGTAACGTTCCCAATCAAAAGTGTCTAAAAATTCAGTTGGGTTAGTTTGTTGTGCTGTAGCGGTTGGTGCAGTGTGCGCCTGTGTTTCTTCAGTAGAAACTTCTGCTACTTTTTTGTTGTCTTCAGCCATGTTTGTTTGCTGATTAAAATTTGTATTCTAAAAAGGCGTGGAAACTAATAGAACTTTTTTAGAAGAATTATTTATAAAGTTTTGATTCCCAATCGGTTTCCTTATTCTCGATTTGGGTTTGCAAAAGTACAATACTTTTTAATAAAATCATAGCCCTTTTTAGATCTAATTATCTGTGTGTGATGCTTGTTGTTCTCGCTTTCGCGAAAGCGTAATGTATATCTGTAGTCTAGACAGTTACCTATTATAGACTCAATCAATAGTATCTTTTACTCATTCCTATTTGAATTTACAGAAATTCAACCTTACATTCGCCCACCCAAATATTGAAAAATATAAATCATCGTGTTATTAAATGAAAATTTAACGACAGATGCTCAGTAACCTCGCAGATTGGACCATGAGAAGACTTATAAGCCAAAAGTACTTTTCATTATCTGCGAGGTTTTTTTAATACTCTTAAATAATCGTATTATTGATAAAACCATTGATACTGATTATGACCTCAAAAGCCACTACTCCACAAGAATATATCGATCAGCTACCTGAAGACCGTAAAAAGCCTGTTTCTGACTTGAGAAGTGTTATTCTTAAAAATATGCCGGCAGAATTAGAAGAAGGTATGTTATATGGTATGTTAGGTTATTATGTACCTCAATCGGTTTATGAACCAGGATATCATGTAGGTAAAGACTATTCACCATTACCATTTATTAATGTTGCTTCACAAAAGAATTTTATAGCACTGTATCACTCTGGAATTTATGCTCATCCACCTCTAATGGAATGGTTCAAAGAGCAATACCCAAAACACTCTAAGTATAAACTAGATATGGGAAAAAGCTGTATCCGTTTTAAAAAGGTGAATGATATTCCGCTAGAGTTGATTGCAGAGTTGTGTACTAAAATGAGTGTTGATCAATGGATTGGGATTTATGAAGAGAACATCAAGAAGTAAATAATGAAAAAAGGGAAAGAAGATAAAATTCCTAAACCATTACTTGTTATTAATAACTTCATTATTGTATGCGGCTGTATCGCATTTATAGTTGGGCTTTTACTTTTTGTTAAATACATGATTGAATTAGATGATAAATACAACTCTAATGCGACCGCATTAATTCATAAAAACATCAATAATGAAGTAATTTCATGCGAAATACTTAATGGGACCTATAAAACCATTTATGATAAACAATTTTCTGATTATCCTGAATTTATCTTTGAAATAACTGATGATAGTTTGTTTACTGAAGAGCAACGTTATAAAATAGAGCGTTCTGAGTATGGTACTTTTAGCATCGAATATCCAGAAATCAATCAAGATTCTCTAACAGATTTTCAAAAAACATTACACAACTATAGCAAAGACAATTTCTATAGAATTACAACTTGTAATGGAAACTATTATAAATTTGAAAACATGGTAAATTTACATATAACTATTTCTACTGGCACTTTTATAAAGTTGAATTAAATATTATTGAGGATTCATATGCAGATTCCGCATCGAGTGCGGAATGACAAGATTTTAATAATCTAATCGGTTAAACAAAGTAGATTCCTTCTTTGCTCTCGGAATGATGTTCAGAAAACGGATGACATATTTTAAACTACCTCATCGCCTCTTCAGCCCATTGAACCAGTTGTTCAAACTGCTGTTCTCTGGTCATCTCGCTAGTGTCCAGTAATTTTGCGTCTGCTGTTTGTGTTAGCGGACTATCTTCTCTTGTAGAATCGATATGATCACGATCTATGACATTCTTAAGAACTTCTTCATAAACAACCTCATCACCACGACCTATAAGTTCATCATAACGTCGCTGCGCACGCACTTCTGGTGCTGCGGTCATAAATACTTTTAATTCTGCATCTGGGAAAACAACGGTTCCTATATCACGACCATCCATGACCACACCTTTTTCTTTTCCCATTTCTTGTTGTTGTGCCACAAGCTTTGCTCTAACTGCAGATACCTCGGCCACTAGACTTACAATACTGCTTACCTCGAGTGTGCGTATTTGCTTTTCAATGTTTATACCATTTAAATAAACATCTGCGCGATCTGTTTCTTCATTACGTTGGAATGATACCTTAATTTTATCCAAGGAATCGATAAGTTCTTGTGCATACAGTTGATTATCTCGGTAGATGTTTTCGCTTAAAGCGTAATAAGAAATAGCTCTATACATGGCACCTGTATCTACATAAATGTACTTTAATCGCTGCGCAAGTTGTTTTGCAGCAGTACTCTTACCGGTACTGGAATGTCCATCTATCGCTATCGTAATCTTATCACTCATTATTGTAAATTTATATTAACCCCAAAAAGGCTGGTATGTGACGCCAGTGTATATCGTGCATGTGTATAACTGAATCGCATTTTATTAATTTTTAAAGAGAATCCTGCACTTACACCAGAAAATGCTCTGGTGTCTTGAATACTCAATTCTTGTGCCCTGCGAAAATTATACCCAAGTCGCACCTGAAAGGCTTGTTCTGGAAAAATTTCGACTCCAAATACTGTATGACGCAGTGCATTATTGAAAAATCCAGGCTTATCTTCAATGATATTACCGTCTAGATCTGTTTGAGCATTGGCATCATTTGAGAAAGCAATATTCCATTGCTGTAAATTTTCTAAAGTCACGTGTAGACGTAGTGGTAGGTTTCTCATGTTATTTGAAAATCCTAAAGCAACCTCTAATGGTAGTTTTTCATAAACCTCATTATAAGGTGTAAACTGCGTACCGATGTTGCGCACGACTAAAGCTACTCTGATATCTTTATCTTCATTATAGTAAAGTGCACCAAAGTCAATCGCGCCACCTAATGAGGTATATTGCTCTAGCTTTGAAGAGATGACTTTTACATTTGCACCTAGATAAATATCTGAAAACGGAATATTATAAGCATATCCAGCAGATATCGCTACTTCATTACCGCCAAATTCACCTGTAGAAACTCCTTGCTCGTTGTAGCCATCAAAGGTTCCATAATCTAAATAAGTTACACCTACATGAAAAGTCTGTACATGTCGATCCCATGTGTAAGCATATGCCGCAGTACCATAATTAACATCACCTAGATAGTTAGCATAATTTACTTGTAACTGATTATCCATTTTAGGATTAATTGTCGCAGGATTAAATATTCCAGAGGTAGGATCATAATCCACACCAGTGAGTACACGACCACCTAAAGCGGCCTGTTTTGTTCCTGCTGGAAGGTTGAGAAATTGGTACGTAGTTCTTCCTCCTATTTGCGCTTGCGCGAAAGCAGCAGATAAAATCAGCACCAATAACAACGATATATGGGATTGAGATCTTTTCACTTCTATTCTAACGACTGCAAGTTTAATTTATTTTTAAGCGTGTTACTAGTTATTGAATAAGGAATTTGGTACATTTCGTAAGTTGGCTAACATTAAATTATGAACTTAAATTTTCTCTTTACCGTATTTATGCCTTTGATAATGCTCCAAGGCATGATTCTAGAACAAGAAGTTTATGGAAGCTTACTATCTGTTCCTAAAGCAGAAAGTTGTCTAAAACAATATAATCTAGAAATTGATCTCAGTAAATCAACTGCTGTTGTTTATAATACAATAGAGATTAAACTAACTGAAGGTCAAGAATATATTGAAATACACATTCCACATATCGCTTTTAACAATGGTATGAAAAAAGGTGCATATAGTAATGATGGATGGACTCGTTACCGCAGCAATGATTTTGAGCAATTTAGTTGGAAGATTAATGGTCGTGAGTTAACTTCTCAATATGAATTTACCGTTCACGATAGTCTTGTAAATCTTAGAAACAAATATTTAAAGATTGATTCTTTACAAAATCTAAATAGTAGTTCGAGAGTAGACAGAAAGCAATTAGAAGAATTCAATCAACTTGAATTATCCGAGGAGTTTGATAATAAAGTCCTAAGCGGTCTTTACCCATGGTACATTTTGAAAATCAAAAATGAATTTAGTAATACTAATACTGCAACCTCAACTTTTGAACTCACTTATGAACTAGAATTAGGTCCAACTGTACAAAATAAGAGAGAAAACTACTTTCATTTTAAATTCAATGAACCTGAAAAAGAACTAAAAACTCCTATTCATGTGGATATAAAGCTTAACAAGCTACCGACGCGTAAAATCAATTCTCAGATACCTGACGTCCTTATTTATGATAAGGATAAAAAAATCCTAAGCGCCATAATTGATGCCAATATTCCTGCACATTCTCAAAATCTATTGTTGTTTATTAGATAAGGTCTTTTAAATGAGGTAGTGTTTTCAACCCATTCGACCAAAGATCGCTGTCACTCGCTTTGCACACCTTTCCTTTCCCAGAAATTTACAAAAGCAAATTATCAGGAATCTGAACGTAGTTGTTATAAGTTCAAAACAAAAAATCCCCAGCGCAAACTGAGGATTTTTAAATTTAAAATACTAAAACAAATTAACTCAACTTCTTAGCATTCTTTACTTTTTGCTTAGTAAGCGCTAGTTCTAGCACGTCACTCATATCACTAACGTAATGGAATGTCAGACCTTTTAAATATTCTGGTTTGATCTCTTCGATATCACGTCTGTTTTGCTCACACAGTAAAATTTCCTTAATACGTGCACGCTTAGCCGCAAGAATCTTTTCTTTGATTCCGCCTACAGGTAGTACTTTACCACGTAGGGTAATTTCTCCAGTCATAGCGATGCTTTTCTTCACTTTGCGTTGTGTAAATAAAGAAACTAACGATGTTAACATGGTGATACCAGCACTAGGACCATCTTTAGGTGTTGCTCCTTCTGGCACGTGAATGTGTACGTTATATTGATCAAATATATCTGTAGATATACCTAACTCTTCTGCATTTGCCTTAATGTACTGCATGGCTATAGTAGCACTTTCTTTCATCACTTTACCTAGGTTACCTGTGATGGTTAAGTTCCCTTTTCCTTTAGAAAGAATAGATTCTATAAAAAGAATATCACCACCTACACGAGTCCATGCTAGTCCGGTTACTACACCAGCCACATCATTATTCTCATACTTATCACGTTCCATACGTGGTGCGCCTAAAACTTCTACAACCGTTTCATTAGTCACCTTAAGATCATAAGGCTCTTCCATAGCTATACTTTTTGCTGCATAACGCACCATTTTTGCCATTTGCTTATCTAGCGAACGCACACCACTCTCGCGAGTATAACCTTCTACTATTTTTTCGATCTGTGGCTTAGCTATTTTTAAATGCTCTTTAGTAAGTCCATGTTCTTTCAACTGCTTAGGCAACAAATGTTGTTTCCCTATCTCTACTTTTTCTTCTATCGTGTAACCGGTCACATTAATAATCTCCATACGATCACGCAATGCTGGCTGAATCGTATTTAAAGAGTTACAGGTCGCGACAAACATGACTTTACTTAAGTCAAAGCCCATTTCTACAAAGTTATCATAGAACGCATTATTCTGCTCTGGATCCAGTACTTCTAGCATCGCACTGGATGGATCACCGTTATGGGATGAACTAAGCTTATCAATCTCATCCAGTACAAAAACCGGATTAGACGTTTTTGCCTTTTTAATACTTTGTATAATACGACCTGGCATCGCACCTATATAGGTTTTACGATGTCCACGAATCTCTGCCTCATCACGCAATCCACCTAGCGAGATACGTACATATTCACGTCCTAGCGCCTCGGCCATAGATTTTCCTAGAGAGGTCTTCCCTACTCCTGGTGGTCCATAAAGACACAGAATAGGTGATTTCATATCATTACGCAGTTTTAAAACCGCTAGATATTCTATAATACGTTTCTTAACTTCATCTAGACCGTAGTGATCACGATCTAAAATCTTTTTAGCACGTTTCAGGTCAAAGTTATCTTTTGAAAACACATTCCACGGTAGATCTAGGAATAAGTCTAGATAGTTGCGTTGTATAGAATACTCTGCCACTTGCGGATTCATGCGTTGCATCTTGGCAAGCTCTTTCTCAAAGTGCTCTTTTACCTTATCATCCCATTTCTTAGACTTGGCACGTGTGCGCATTTCATCCAGCTCTTGATGAGAAGACACGCCACCACCTAGTTCATCCTGAATGGTTTTCATTTGCTGGTGCAAGAAATACTCACGCTGCTGCTTATTAATGTCTGAGTGCACCTTAGACTGAATATCATTTTTAAGCTCCAGTTTTTGTTGCTCGATATTCATAAAACGCAAGGTCTCTAATGCGCGATCTTTAAGGTCATTCATTTCTAGCAACTGTTGCTTTTCTGACACCTTAAGGTTCATGTTAGACGACACAAAGTTTACTAAGAAAGAATTGGACTCTATATTTTTAATCGCAAAACTCGCCTCACTTGGAATATTAGGACTTTGCTTTATAATCTCTAGAGACAGTTCTTTAATACTATCAATGATGGCATTAAACTCTGTATTATCTGGCAGTGGTCTTGCCTCTGGTATGTCTGTGGTTTTAGCGGTGATATAAGGCTGCTCTGTCAGGATTTCGCCCATCTGGAAACGCTTCTTACCTTGTATAATCACTGTCGTATTTCCATCAGGCATTTTTAAAATACGTAAGATGCGAGCTACCACTCCTATTTTGTGCAAGTCGTCTGCACCAGGCTCTTCAATAGATTCATCTTTTTGAGCGACGATACCTATGACCTTATTGGCTGCATTTGCCTCTTGTAATAATTTAATAGAGCGATCTCTACCAGCAGTGATAGGAATAACCACACCTGGGAAAAGTACCATGTTGCGCAATGGTAATATGGGCAACTCTTCAGGAACAGACTCATTATTCATCTCTTCCTCATCTTCGGTACTTAATAATGGAATCAACTCTGCCTCGTGATCTAGATCACCTAGTGACAAGTTGTCTATTTTAATCTTCTTTGGATTGAACATATGCTTTCTTCTCGCCACTATGTCACAAAACACAGCAGCTTTTCAATTATTTTATTTTTATTTTATAGCAATAGATGGTTGTTGTTACGCTTTCGCGAAAGCGGAATAACCAGCATTAAAACACTTTAAATCAATATCTTAAACATCTTACAACACAAGGCTATTGTACTGGTCTACTTTAAACAAAGTATATTGCTATCATTAGTTTTTCAAATTCAGTGCCAGTCCACTGTAACAAGTTGAAAAAAGCTGCATCTTTAAGACGTAACACTAACCAAGTGACATTAACAGAAACTGAAATATCCGTATACGACTTGTGCGAGCAAGGCGATCAAAGGGCACAAATGAAAGTGTATGACAGCTACTCACGTGGCATGTATCACGTGGCATTGCGCATCCTTAAAGACAGTGGCGAGGCAGAAGACGTCATGCAAGAAAGCATGATTGCGGCTTTTCATAAAATGAGCCAGTGGAATAGAGAAGCAACCTTTGGCAGCTGGTTAAAACGCATTGTGATTAATAACAGTCTATCGCGATTGCGCAAGACTAAAAAAATGGAAACCGTATCCTATGATGATGTAGCATATCATCTAGAATCGCAAGCAGATGACCAACAAATCGATATGGAAAATGCTGGAATGACGGCAAAAAAAGTACTGCTGGTCATGAACAAATTAAAAGATAATTACAAGCAGATTTTAACGCTGCATCTTATAGAAGGTATGGATAATGAAGAAATATGTGAGATCATGAAGATATCAAATGTGATGTGTCGCACGACGATCTCACGTGCCAAGGAAAGTTTAAGAACTAAAATTAAAGCTCATGAGTAAATCAATGGAAGACTGGTTTAAAGAGCAAGACTTTAATACCACAGAGTTACCTAGCGGTCACCGCAATAGATTTCTAGAACGTTTACAAGCGGCTCAAGAAGATGAAAAAGTCGTCTCTATAGATCGAGATGGTAAGGCCGAAGGTCATGCAGATGCAAGGAAAAACCCATGGTTTAAATGGTCACTGGTCGCAGGACTAGCGCTTTTAATGGGACTGGCTGGTTTTAACCTGGGATCTAGTAATGATACAGACCTGGCTAGCGTGTCACCAGAAATGGCTAATGCACAAGACTTTTTCTCGAGCACTATTGCCGAAGAGTTGAAACAACTAGAGTCTGAAAGCAGTCCAGAGACGGAACGATTAATTGCTGATACTAAAGTACAGTTACTAGAACTAGAAAATGATTACCAACAATTAAAACTAGACCTAGATAATAGCGGTAACAGTCGCAAGGTAATCGCAGCGATGATACAGAATTTTCAAAACAGAATAGCATTGCTGGAAGCAGCACTAGAACATATAGAATCTCTTAAACAACTTAAACTGAATACAGATGCAACCATATTATAAAATACTATTACTAGCTTTTTTATTGCCACTGGCAGTAGTCGCTGGTCCTGTAAAAGGTAAATACACTAAAAAGAAAAGTCTCAAAAAGTCCTACACGGTAAATAAAGACGCCATGCTTTTACTAGATAATAAATATGGTAGCATGACCATTACCACATGGGATCAACCTACGGTATCCATTGAGGTTTATGTAGAGGTTACTGGTGATGATCAAGAAGATGTAGAAGAAAAACTGCGTGAGATCGACGTTAACTTTGAATCTAGCGCTAGTCGTGTGAGTGCAAAAACGATGGTAGATGCTAGACGCAAAAACTGGAGCTGGAGCAGCTGGTTTGGCTCTAGTAATAACGTGAGTGTAGAAATTAACTATGTGGTTAAAATGCCCGTGACTAACGACCTCGATGCTCGTAATGATTATGGTACACTATCCCTAGATAAACTACTAGGTCACGCACGATTGAATTGCGATTATGGTAGAATGGATATCGGTGAATTATGGCATGCAGATAACTACATTAAAATGGATTATACTAATAAGTCTACCATAAACTATGTAAAATCTGCCAGTATCAATGCAGATTACAGCAGCTTTACACTGGGCGAATCTGAAAAGATTGAGTTAAAAGCAGACTATACACACAGCGAGTTTAAGAAAGTTACAGATCTTAATATCAATACAGATTATGGTAGCATTACCATAGGTGAAGCGGCAGACTTTGTAGGTCGTGGTGATTATGTAAGCTTTAAAATAGGTACCATTACCCATATGCTAGATTTAAACACGGATTATGGATCTATAAGTGTCGCACGTCTACAGGCAGGATTTAAAGAAGTCACGATACGTAGTGATTTTACAGGAGTGAACCTTAAGTATGACGCTAGTGCCCGTTTTGACTTTACCATAGACACAGAGTTTGCAGGCATCTCTATAAGTGATGCGGCTACTGTTACCAGATCAGACAGTGATTATACTGATAAATTAAAGTCTGGATATAACGGTACAGAAAACAGTGGTAATACCATCAACATACGCACCTCTTATGGTGGTGTAAAGTTGAGAGCAATAGATTAAACAATCAACAAGATCATTGTTGTAGTCATCTAAGACGCTAAAAACAGTATTAATTACAAACAACTGAATCATAGAAAACGACAACTCAGTCACACTATATTTTATAAAAATCAATAATCGGTCATATTTGAACCATCAACGAACAAGCTAAAACAAAAATTATGAAAAAGATACTTCTATTATGCATTGTGATATGCAGCACACAAATGGCCACAGCACAATGGTTTGGCAATAAATCTGTAAAAGGTAACGGTGATTTAACTACAAAGACTTTTAACACCAGCGACTATGATGGTGTTGCAGTTGCAGGCTCTATGGATGTGGTCTTAGTCCCAGGAACTGAAGGTAAGATAAAAGTTGAAGCAGAATCTAACATCATGGAACATCTTAAGGTTGAAGTAAGTGGTGGTAAACTAATCATAGGTACTAAAAATAATACCAACATCAACCCTAGAAAACCTATAACTGTGACCGTACCTGTAAAGTCCATAGACTATGCTAGTGTGTCTGGTAGTGGTGAGATTAAAAGCGACATGACACTTAAAGCACGCAACATGCGTTTAAAAGTATCTGGATCTGGAGATATGAATTTAACCATCGAGGCCGAAAATCTAAAAGCGTCCGTTACTGGTAGCGGCGATATGAACATCGCTGGTCGTGCCGAAAATCTAGACGTAAGCGTTACCGGTAGTGGTGATTTAAATACTTATAAATTAAAGGCTAACCATGTAGAAGCGTCAGTAACTGGTAGTGGCGATCTAGCCGTTTATATTAACGGTGGTGATCTTAAAGCACGTGTAACCGGTAGCGGCGACATACGTTATAAGGGAACGACTAGAAATGTAGATAAAAAAGTAACCGGTAGCGGCGACATTGATAAAATGTAAACACCTACTCTATTTTAAAAGAACAAGCCTTGATATGTATCAGGGCTTTTTTTATACGCTTCCGCGAAAGCGAATACACGACCAATCTTACACTAATAGAAAGTCTAAGAGTTATGAGACGTTTTACATGGTGCGTTTATCCATAACTAATCACTTTATCTCTATAAATCAACAGCCTATGAAACCAAGCATAAGGACTAGAACATCACACTACCCTTATGCCAAATTGCACGATGAGTGAATGCATTTAGAACCTATACATTAAAATAAACAATAGTATATTTGATAATATCAAATGATAGTATCATAAATGAAACCACCTTACGAAATAACATCTTCTATTTTAACGTTAATTACCTCGATTTCAGAAAAAATAGGAGAAGTAAATGCTTATTTATTAAATAAACCTTCACCTCAATTAAGAAAGCAGAATAGAATTAAAACTATTCATTCCTCGTTACAAATAGAAGGTAATACACTTACAGAAGAACAGATAACAGCGCTTGTAGAAAATAAGAGAGTTATAGGTCCTCAAAAAGATGTTCTTGAAGTTTTAAATGCCATTAAAATCTATGAGAATACAGAAGAATACAAACCGACTGATGAAAAATCCTTTTTAAAAGCGCACCAACATTTAATGCAAGGATTAATTGAAAATTCTGGAAAATATAGAATTCAAAGTGTCGGGATTGTAAAAGACTCAAAAGTCGAGCATCTCGCTCCACCTTTTAAAAATGTGCCTTATTTAATGAAAGACCTTTTTGAATATTTAAAAAAGTCTGATGAAATTGAATTAATTAAAAGTTGTGTTTTTCATTATGAAATGGAGTTCATACATCCATTTATGGATGGCAATGGCAGAATGGGAAGGTTATGGCAAACTTTAATTTTAATGGAAAAATATCCAATCTTTGAGTTTTTACCCTTTGAAACATTAATTAGTAGAGATCAAGAGAAGTATTATCAAGCTTTGGCCGAATCTGATAAATCAGGGAAATCAACTAAGTTTATTGAATACATGCTAGAGGTAATTGACATTTCAATGAGTGAATTATTAGATTTTAATAATCGAACGTTAACTGAAAAAGAGCGATTATCTTATTTTGTTTCCTTAAAGATTCATGAGTTTACAAGGAAAGATTATATGAATGTTTTTAAAGATATCTCTACTGCGACGGCAAGTAGAGATTTAAAAAAAGGCGCTGAACTAGGTTTTTTTCAAAAAACAGGAGAGAAAAACAAAACCAAGTATCGATTAAAATAAACGAATCTCAGAACGTTGTATAATGGCGATTGAGACGTTTTAAAGGCTTATAGCGAGGCTGTGATCATTCATAAATTCAGTAACTTCACTAACCAATAACCAACAAAAAAAGGTCAACGCGTACCGGCTAAAACGCCTCGCTCGCCTTATACCTTTGCCATTCTAGTCCATTGCCTGCGGCCGTAGGTTTTCGCTTTTGTAATTTATAATTACGCTCTTGGGATTAGAAACTATAGAACTGTAATAGCTCTCTGTAAAGATCAACCAGTTTTAGTAATTACAGAAAATCTAAAGGTGACGCCACGTTTTGCATGGTGCGAGTAGTTACATGTGTGTAAATTAATGTGGTTTTAAGATTAGTGTGACCTAGTAGTTCTTTAATAATGCGCACGTCTGTACCAGAATCCATTAAATGCGTTGCATAAGCATGTCTTAAACTATGTAGAGTAACGTACTTTTTAATTTTGGCTTTCTTGCATGCGATATGAAAAACTTTACGCAAACTTTGAGGACTGTACTGTGGTTTATTTTGCCCTTCAAATAAATACTCTTTGGGTTTGTATTCTAGATAATAAGCTTTCAAGACTGGCTTAAGTGATGCTGGTAAAGGCAGTATTCTATCTTTACCATTTTTGGAATTTTTGATATGGACTTGTTGTCTTTGCTTATCTATATCTGTAATTTTAAGAGCGATTAACTCACCACTGCGCAAACCTAATCCATAAATAAAAGTAAGCATTGCTTTATGCTTTTTATTCATACAACTGTTTAGTATAGCTTTTACCTCTACTGTAGATAAAACAGTGGGCAATGGTTGCGGTGTTGAACGTGGGTATACTTTTGAGAAATCATATTCTCGATTGTGCATTTCTTTAAAATATAATTTAATAGCACCTATCAATTGTTTTTGAGTCCCTAAAGCAAGGTTTTTGTGAGGTACTACTTTACTAATCGCATCATTAACCTGATAGTTATCTAGACCATCTAATGGTCTGTCCATCCCTAAGAATTTTTGAAAAGCAATAAGATGTCCTGCATAAGATTCTATGGTATTATGAGCATACCTTTTAATGGTCAATAATTTCTTAAAATCATAAAAGGTTTGCATTTACTGCCATTTTTGAGTTATGTACAAAAGTAGTAAAAGGTTTGCATTAGGTCCATATATGGTATTGTAATGTAGTAAGATTTTGCTTAGGTTTGTATTTACTACTGTTAGTAGCAATTAAAACTACTTTAGCACATCCATCAACCCAGAATTAAGCCTTTTCAATCTATTCACTTCTTTTACCAACTCATTTATTTTTTCCATATAAATAAGCATATTATCAGAGGTTGCTTCTGGTAACGTTTTTATATCATAACCATCAGGCTTACTTACTGTATCAGGTAAATCCCAAGTGCTTAATTCTTTTACTTTATCTTTTTCTAAAAGGTCTATATTACTCATAATGTTTGTGTTTATTTGCCCGTTTTAAAAGCAACTAACAACGTATAAAATTCATTGCTATTTACTGTTTAATCAAAGGCTTGTTAATATTTATTTTGTTCTATTTTTATTCAATATTTCTGCTTATTTATACGCAACGAAATCTTATACAATACGTTACCTACCATTAAAAAAATATGAGACCTCCAAGATGGCATAGAGATGAAATTATACTTGCTTTAGATTTATATCGTAATATTGAGCCAAAGGAAATGGACAATAAGAACCCTAAAGTAATTGAATTATCTGAACTTTTAAATAAGCTTCCAATCCATAAAGAAAGGATGGAAAACCAAAAATTCAGAAACCCAAATGGAGTAGGATTAAAACTTAGCAATTTCAAAGCAATCGACCCTGAATTTGATGGGAAAGGAATGTCGAGTTATAGCAAAAGAGATAAAGAAGTATTCTTTGAGTTTGATGGAAAAAATGATGAACTTAAATCTATTGCTAACCAAATAAAAAAAACAATCTCTAATCAAAAAGTAAATCAAAAACTTTATCGAATTCCAGATGAAGAAGATGACGAAATTCACTCTGTTAAGGAAGGAAAAGTGATTTATAAACTTCATAAACTGAGAGAACGTGATAATAAAATCAATAAAAAAAAGAAAGACCTATATTTTGAACGCAATGGAAAACTTGATTGTGAGGTGTGTGGATTTGATTTTTATGAAACTTATGGAGATATAGGTAAAGGGTTTATTGAAGCTCATCATAGAGTTCCACTATCTGAAATAGATGGAGAAACAATAACAAAATTAAAAGACTTAGCTCTTGTATGCCCGAATTGCCATAAAATGCTACATAAAGCAATTGACACATTGAGTGTTGCTGAATTAAAAAAGAAAATAAAACGGTAGGTAACACGGTAGGTAACACGGTGTATAAAACATAGCTAATAAGTGCTTAACCGAAAGGTTTGTGTTTTATTTGCTGAGACCGCCAAATTTTTAATTTGGCTTTAAAACTGAGAAGTTAAATCAAAATATAAAAATTGGCTCTGTGCTAAACCCAAAATGTAGTATCTTTTTACACGCTACGTTTCATACACTGAGCCGTTATGGGCAAGGTAAGCTACGAATGAAATGAAAGCGAAAATATTTTCACATAAACAACTAATCGGAACGACTGAAATACAAGGGCATGCAGGTATGGGAGTATTATATGGCGAATTCATTCCAACCGAATTTTATTTTGACAACATTCAAAAATCTGTTTGGGAGTTTTGGGAAACCAATAAGCCCGATTATGAGAAATGGCACTCATTGAGGTTTAATGCTCAGTTGGAAAATGGCGTTTTTCTTTATCCTGAAGGCGGTTACACAATTGATGATTTAGAAGAATTCCCAAACGAACCAAAAAGAATAGACATTGCAGGAGTTGCTTGGGAAGTAATAAACGACTTCTTCCTAACCCAACCAACTCGCCCATTTGTAGAAGAACCTTGGAACGAACTTCAAATAGAGCAGAAAATTGCTTTTGAAGATGAATTACATAAAGAAATCGGAACAAAAGGTCACAACTTTTTTGACATATTCAATAAACGAAAAAAACACCAACTTTCAGGTGCAGAAATCTCAGCTTTTTGTCACGACCAAAGAAATGATGATGTATTGTTTGAAATTAAGAATGCTAATCTTGACAAAAGATTTGCATTAGTCCACTTAACTTGGACAGGAAAGAAGGAAAAAGAGGGATATCCAATAACAACGTTTTATAAAGATTATGATGAATTTAAATATTCAAAAATGTATCCAAATAAAGTCGAATGGGGGAATTGAAAAGTAAGAAAACCCAGCCCATAACACGGTGTATAAGTAATAGCGGTTAAAGTGATAAAACAAAAGTATAAACGTAAAATAATGGTCAGTGCAAAACTGAAAAGTTCGTGAGTAGAAATCCGCTACTACTCATACACAAAACCGTTGTGGTTAATACAGAAGAAACTTAATGAGTATAATTGATAATTTCATAAAACAATACGAAAAGGAATATGACTTCTATAGACAACTAGCACGTTTAGGTCACGATGTATTGGAAACAGAAATTATTAATAGAGGATTGAAAGCTATTATTTCTAATCGAGCCAAACGGATTGACAGACTCAAAGAAAAAGTAGTACAACGCAACCAAAAGAAAAATTACAAATCAAAAAGAGCGATTGAAAAAGACATTGTGGATTTGGCTGGAATACGAGTCGCTCTTTATTTCCCATCTGACAGAGAAGTTGTTGGTCAAGTTATTCAAGAATTATTTGATATTGAGGAAACAAAAACATTTCCCGAAAATCCTCACAAACCAAAACACAATAAAAGATTTTCTGGTTATTGGGCAACCCACTATCGAGTTAAACTCAAGAAATCTGATGAAGTGGAAAAAAGATTCACGACTACAGTTTTTGAAATACAAGTTGCTAGTGTGTTAATGCACGCTTGGTCAGAAGTTGAACACGATTTAGTCTACAAGCCATTCTCTGGAAATCTTACAAAAGAGGAACTAGCAATTCTAGATGAAATTAATGGGTTAGTATTGACTGGAGAAATTGCATTGGAAAGACTTCAAAAGGCAATAACGGAACGTACAAAAAAACAAGAAGAGATAACTGACAAGTATGATTTAACTAATCTAGTATTCTCAAATTACAAAACCAATTTCAAAAAAATCAACTTTGGTAATACAGAATACCTAAACAATTATCTAAAAGCAATTGATAAAATTGACACGAGTCAAATAACAGAGGCGATAAGTAAAATTAATCCAAAAATTAATGAAACTTTTTCTGACCAACTCTTACAAAACATTATTGCTATAAATAAGAATAACGATAATTTGAAAAAGTACTTTAGTCAGATAACAACAGACAAAAAGAAAGTTTCTGGATTTGAGCTCTTCACAAAGACTTGGATTGTTTTTGAGAAAGTTATTGCACAATTAAATCAAGAGAACGGAAACAAAAATCGTAAAAACTTTATTCCGAATTTAGATATCGTTAGTGAAGTATCGAATTTAACCCAAAAAGAAAGAAACAGAATTCATCAGTTAAGAAAAATAAGAAATCAAATGCTTCACGGTTATGAATCGTTTTCAAATGAACAACTTGAAAAATATTATAAAGACCTAAAAGCAATTGTTCAAAAATGCATTTTAGCAATTCAAGATGATAATGCTAGAGAGGAATTAAATGACGAACTGAAGTAAAGTACTAACCACAACAAAGACGTGTATAAAACATAGCTAATAAAGGCTTTACGAGAGGTTTGTGTTTATTTACAAAGACCGCCAAATTTTTAAATTTGGCTTTTAAAATTGATAAGTTAAAAACAAAATATAAAAATTCGGCTCTGTGTTAATCCGAAAAGTTAGCTTTTTTTACACGCTACGTTTCATACACAAGACCGTTGGCAAACATTTAGAGAAACTGCATATTAAGAAAATGAAGAACTTTTTTATAATCACTACATTACTATTTTTTAGCAATCTGAATTACGGACAAATTGCAGTTATAAAAGATAGCGATGGATTCACCAACGTTAGAAAACTGCCGAAATCTGATTCTGAAATTATATACAAACTAAAAGATTCCGAAATTTTTGGCTATTTAGAAACTAAATCTGATTGGATAACTATTTATATCTCTAAAAACAAATATCAATTAGAATGCGACGAAGACTATTATTTTACCGGATATATTCATAAAAGTCGTTTATGTCCAATTGATAATTGGGAAGTTTATAATGGAACTGAATTTTCATTCAATTATGAATTAAAAAAATTCAGTCTTGAAAACAAAATCTGTGACTATGATGGAAAATGGCTGACTAAAATAAATGGTCGTCGGATTTACGGAACTGATGGCAATATTCCGAAAACTGAAGTTAGTGGAATTAACGCTACTCTTAATGGAAAAACTATTGACATTCCGAATATGCTTTATGAAGATATTTTTGAATGTGACAATAAGTTTACAATTAATAAAAACAAAGACGATTATATCGTTCATCAATGGAATAGTGATGGAGCTGGTGCATATTTAATTGTTTGGGTTTTTGGAAACGAAAAGCTAAAACAACGTATGATATTAATACCTTAAAGAAAAAACGATTTGCCAACACCGTGTATAATTAATTGCTAGGTTCTAGCCTACTTGCGAAAATTCCTGCGGAATTTTCACGGGTTCGTAAATGTTTGTTAACTTAGTTGCCTAACCACGCAACTAACCATACACAAACACGTTCTAGTCCATTGCCTGCGGCCGTAGGTTTTCGCTTTTGTAATTTATAATTACTCTCTTGGGATTAAAAACTATTGAACTGCAATAACGCTGCAAAAGATCAACCAGCTTTAGTAATTATAAATCACAAGTCTCCCAACCTACTCAATGGACTAGAATGGCAAAGCTGTAAAACCTCTTGAGCAATTGGCGTCTTGTACTTACACAATAAACGCCAGCCGCTAGGAAACAAACAAGAACGTTGTATAATGGCGATTGAGACGTTTTAAAGGCTTATAGCGAGGCTGTGATCATTCCAAAATTTACTAACTTCACAACCATTAACCAACAACCAAAAGGGCAACGCGTACCGGCTAAAACGCCTCACTCGCCTTATACCTTTGCCATTAGCGAGTATCGTTTTTACACACTAAATTTCGGGTTTATTTATTAAGGTCTGTGTCGATTCCAAAAATGCAAAAGCTCTAAAAGGATAAAGGCTTCTTAAGTGTTATTTTTTATCGTGGTTCGCTTTTGCGTGTTCATCCCCAAAAGTCTCAAAAGTAAAAATAACGTAAATTGATTCTCTAAATATTTCAGATTATAAGCAGTTGATTATTTCGGAAATTCGTGTTTAAATCTAGCATTTTGACGAGCAACACACTTGGTCAGATTTTATATGCTTGACAACAAATGATAATTTTGATGATTCAAATGCTACATTCTGATGTGAAATGCTGCCTGTCAGGTTTTATACGTTTGATTATAAAAATGAGCAACGCAATTGGTAAAAACCACACTCGCTAACACTATGTATAAACAATGCGGGCTTGGTGTTTATTCCGAAAGTTATTGTTGCTTTTGAGGTCGCAAATACTTTTCTATTAATTTCAATTTCACTAAATTTAAAAATTAAACAAAAGTATTTACTTGTGCTTAATTTGAAGTTCCGTGAATTTCTGTTCCGCACTGTTCATACATTTCACCGTTCTAGTCCATTGCCTGCGGCCGTAGGTTTTCGCTTTTGTAATTTATAATTACACTCTTGGGATTAGAAACTATAGAACTGCAATAACGCTGCAAAAGATCAACCAGCTTTAGTAATTATAAATCACAAGTCTCCCAACCTACTCAATGGACTAGAATGGCAAAGCTGTAAAACCTCTTGAGCTATAGTCAGCTTGTACTTACCCAATACTCGCCAGCCGCTAGGAAACAAACAAGAACGTTGTATAATGGCGATTGAGACGTTTTAAAGGCTTATAGCGAGGCTGTGATCATTCCAAAATTTACTAACTTCACAACCATTAACCAACAACCAAAAGGTCTACGCGTACCGGCTAAAACGCCTCACTCGCCTTATACCTTTGCCATTGTAAAACATTTGATGACGAAATCTGACATTAAAAAATATCACAAACTAATTGGATACTTAAATTTGATTTTAAGTTTACTCTACTTAATTTTTTCAAGAGAAAGTGAATTGACCGAAAGACTCTTTGCTGTATTAACAATCAATGTTGGTTATCATATGGTCTATTATTTTTTTGCTGGAATTTATAAGGGAACTAAACGAATGCGGAGCCATAACGATTTCAATAATAGCATTGGAGGAATAATGATTGGAATGTTTGCGATATTCGGTTTTATCGCTTCGATTTTTTTGACTTATATCTTTGTATATGACGCCATAACGTATAATGAATACTATGGATTGTTTGCAATTTGTATTCCATTTGGAATTTTACTTGGCGCATATTCATTATGGATAGACGTTCGAGATGAGAAAACAAGTTTTTGACCAGAACTATGAATTGGATAGATATTCTTACCGGAACTTGTTTAATGACACTTGGAATACTTTGGCTAAATTATCAAATCGATAAAACAGGAAAATATAAAAAAAATGAATCTTATAGTCAATTAGCAACACAACCAAGTCAATATATTGGAATTCTGATTTTAATATTAGGTGGAATTTTAATGATATTAAGAGGTTTATGAATAAATAAAAAAACGTTTTACAACACCGTGTATATTTAATTGCTAGGTTCTTCCCTACTTGCGAATATTCCTGCGGAATATTCACAGGTTCGTAAAAGTTTGCTAATTTAGTTGCTTAAACACGCAACTAACCATACACAAACACGTTGTAACCAATTTGAGAAACCAAATGAAACTGAATAAAAATCGGAAATTATTATTAATTCTAATAGTCGGAATTTTATGTTTCTATGGTTTTAAAAATTACGCTGAAAAAGTAAAAAACGAACATAGTATTGCTACCAGTATTTCTTCAAAACTTTTTGACTTTAATACGTTTGAATTAAAAGTGGACTCAAATCTAAAGCTATCTGATTTTAAAGTTGTGAATCAAAATAGCGGAACGACAATTTTTGCGGATGGAAAAAACCGAACAGGAATTGATAATGATTATGGACATCGATTATTTGAATTGTATTATAAAGACAAAAAACTATATGAATTTGGACACTTTTCAACAAATAATTGGTACACATTTGACTATACTCTGAATTTAAATAAAGTAAATAACCGAATCGAACCTGATTTGAAAATAATGAAAGGAAAAAATGAATCTTATAATGATTTTTTCTACAAAAGATTTGAATATAATGAAAGTGGAAAACTCGACAGAATTAGTTATTTAACTTTAGGAAAAGAAGTTTATAACGTTAAAGAAATTAGCGAATAAAAACTGGTTACAACAACGCATATAGCTCATAGCTAGGTAGTTGCTTAATCAAAGTTAAGGCATTTTTGGAAAGTCGCCAAATTTTTAAATTTGACGATTTCCAATAAAAAAGATAAATAGTAAAATTTAAAAATATGGCTTGTGATTAACCGAAAATTTATCGCTAATTTACACGCTACGAGCCATATACAATACCGTTGTACACAATTTGAATAAAATATGAGATTTTCACAAAGAATAGGTCAAACACCAGTAAATAAAGAGATTCAACTTGAATATGTTGATGAAGAATTGACCAATGGACTTTGGAATCTAGTAAAAATGCTGTTCATTGATAAATTGGCAAAATATGCTGATTATGGAAAATCCGATTTTGATAAGTTTTCTGAAATACTATGGCATAATTTCTACAAAATGCCAATAGACACAATTCCAGAATATAAATCATCAGTCGAAAAATATATTAGAGAAAGATTTTTCAATTTTTACTGGTATGAAATCTATGATTTTTTAGAATTCATTATCGAAATCCAAAATAATCAAGGAGAAAAGAACAAATTCATTAATTCTGTCAATGGAATTTTGGAACGTGAATTCGCAGGATACAGAATTATAAACGAAAAAGTTGCACCAATTTCAAATCAATTAGAATTTGAAGAAGTTTCTTTTGCATTAGATAAAACAAAATTTTTAACAGCTTTAGAAGGAGCAAATATTCATCTAACTAATGCTATTGATTTAATATCAGACAAAAAAAATCCAAATTATAGAAATTCTGTTAAAGAGTCTATATCTGCAGTAGAATCAACTTGCCGAATAATAACAGGAGAGAATACATTAGGAAAAGCATTAAATAAACTTGAATCAAAAGGTTTAAATCTCAACAATCAATTAAAATCAGGGTTCGATAAAATTTATGCATACACCAATGATAAAGATAATGGAATAAGACACGCTATTGTTACAGCACCAATTGAACCTGATTTCGCTGACGCAAAGTATATGCTAATCTCTTGTAGTTCTTTTATAAATTATTTGATTACAAAAGCAGAAAAAATCGGAATAAAATTTGAATAAAAACTGTGTACAACAATGGCTATAAGTAATTGCTCGTTCTCGCCTACTTCTGAAAATCCTCGAGGATTTTCAGTTTGGTGCATAGTTGCAAAGTTAAGTGCTAAAACACGCAACTACTCATAGCCCAACCGTTCTAGTCCATTGCCTGCGGCCGTAGGTTTTCGCTTTTGTAATTTATAATTACACTCTTGGGATTAGAAACTATAGAACTGCAATAACGCTGCAAAAGATCAACCAGCTTTAGTAATTATAAATCACAAGTCTCCCAACCTACTCAATGGACTAGAATGGCAAAGCTGTAAAACCTCTTGAGCTATAGTCAGCTTGTACTTACCCAATACTCGCCAGCCGCTAGGAAACAAACAAGAACGTTGTATAATGGCGATTGAGACGTTTTAAAGGCTTATAGCGAGGCTGTGATCATTCCAAAATTTACTAACTTCACAACCATTAACCAACAACCAAAAGGTCTACGCGTACCGGCTAAAACGCCTCACTCGCCTTATACCTTTGCCATTGGCATTAATTAACAATCAAATTCAAGATGAACCCTTTAGAATTTATAAAAGAAATAAAAGAGCTAATATTTGACAGTAATACTTCTTGGGGAAAACTAATCACTAAACTTATTAGTTTACTCGTCTTGTTGTTGATTATTGACTTCTCATTTAACTTTACTTACAATTTACATACTTCAAATAAACTATCTCAACTTGAGACTATATCTTCTTTAAAAAAATCATATGAATCAGATTCTATAAAAATCACAGAAATAGAGAAAATAGAAAGTATAATTTTTAACAAAGAACATTACTCTGAGTTTTTACCTCGTATTTTTTCAGAGATTTCTTTTAACATAAAAACAAAAGACCAAAATATTCCCCAAATCAATACAGAAACAACAATTACAACTAACCCCATAAGAAATTTATTTTGGATGACTTTTTCATCAAATTATTTATTGTTAATAATAATTCCTTTTGTGATATTATTACCTTTGTATGATAAGAGTTCAAGAAGCGGAAATGGAATTGCTGGTTGGGTAACTGCGTTAGTAATGCTTGGTGGAATAACATCTCTAATAACTTGGATTTCATATCAAATACCTTTGATTTATAATAGACCATATTTAAATTATATTTTGAATTTCTTAATACATACATTTTTCTTGATTTTAAGTGTTGCTGTTTCGGGTGACAAAAAGAAAAACTAATGCCAACAATGTGTATAATTAATGCGGAGTTTAGTGTTTAATTCAAGGAAAAGTGTATTTTTACTAAGTCCGCCAAACCTTTTGATTTGGCTTTAGAATTAAAAAGATAAAACAAAATAAAAAGTTTTGGCTAAGTGCTAAACTAAAAGTCTCTGACTTTCTATTTCCGCACTAACCATACACGAAACGTTCTAGTCCATTGCCTGCGGCCGTAGGTTTTCGCTTTTGTAATTTATAATTACACTCTTGGGATTAGAAACTATAGAACTGCAATAACGCTGCAAAAGATCAACCAGCTTTAGTAATTATAAATCACAAGTCTCCCAACCTACTCAATGGACTAGAATGGCAAAGCTGTAAAACCTCTTGAGCTATAGTCAGCTTGTACTTACCCAATACTCGCCAGCCGCTAGGAAACAAACAAGAACGTTGTATAATGGCGATTGAGACGTTTTAAAGGCTTATAGCGAGGCTGTGATCATTCCAAAATTTACTAACTTCACAACCATTAACCAACAACCAAAAGGTCTACGCGTACCGGCTAAAACGCCTCACTCGCCTTATACCTTTGCCATTGGCAGTAATTTAACGAAAACCTAAATTTGAAAAACATACTTCTTTTTATATTCTTTATTACACTTTTTTCTAGTTGCGAAAAGGAAAAACCTGAACAGCTTCACACATTAGTTATTAAAAAAGAATATTGCGTTATTGAAAATGAAGGAATTATATTTTTACCAGAATTTGAATTAAGAAGAAACGATTCTTTGATTAGTACTCACAAGACGGAAATAATGACGAATTATTATAATATTGATAGCTTAAAATCTGGAAATTATAATATTGTATATACTTCAATGTTTAAAAGAACGGAATCGCAAAATATTATTCTAAATAATAAGAGCATTGACACTTTAATAATATGTCTCGATAAAATTGATTATAGCTCAATCGACCATATACCATTTATTGATAGACTCAAGGAAAATGAGAATTATCTAATAGATGTTTATAATCAAGGGTGTTTTTCTTTAGGAGGTGCAACTATGAAAATTAGCAAAACCCAAAACAAAATAATTGCAGAAACTAATGAGAATAAAAAGGAATTAACATCCCCAGAAATTGAATATGTCAGACAATTTGAATTAGAATTAGTCAATATGAATTCTTGTTGTTGTACATCAACCGACTATTATTCATTGGAATATAATGATGAAGTTCTTAAAATAGAAGATGGCAGTTGCAAATGGTATGGTTATGGAAGGCTTTACAACAATCTATTCAATGTGGAAAATTAAAAACTACTGCCAACACCGTGTATAATTAATTGCTGTGTTCTTCTCTACTTGCGAATATTCCTGCGGAATATTCACAGGTTCGTAAAAGTTTACTAATTTAGTTGCTTAACCACGCAACTAACCATACACAAACACGTTGTACAACATTTGACCAAAAATGAAAGTTAAATTTAATCAATTAAGAAGAACTGAGGTAAAAAACAACACTTTTCTTCGTTAATTTGAGACATTATTGTTCTGGGCTCATAGAATCAATCAGTTGATTCTGGAGCCTTTTTTTATTATTATAATCTTCTATTTATCGAGGCAACACTGAAACGTGAGTTTCATCATATGGCCTACCTGATTTTGCGATAGCAAAACACTGTTTCAACAGCTTGTTTGCTACTGCTATTAAGGCTAGTTTTTTACTCTTTCCTTTGTTGACGATTCGCTCGTAGAGTTCTCTAGATGCTTTATTGTGTTTACAGGCGTTAAACGAACATAAAAATAACAGATTCCGTAATTTTCTATTTCCCACTTTACTTATTCTTGCTCGTCCTCTCACACTACTACCTGACTCACGTATGGTCGGTGTAATACCTACATAACTGCATAATTGACTAGCGTTTTCAAACTTTGAAAAACCGTCGGTAACTACTATTAGAAATAAGGCCGTCTTCAGTCCTATTCCTGGTATAGATGTCAATAAAGTTAACTGGTGTTGTTGATCTTCTTTTACCAGCAATAGTATTCTTGCCTCAATACCTTCAATTTCTTTATCTAATTGCTTCTTATTTCGTTTCAGCGATCGATAAACAAACTTTGAAGGAAGTCCTAATACTTCTTCGCCATGCATCTTATTCTTAGTCGCTGTACGTTGTTTCAGATAAGTATCCAGTAATCTAAATAGCTGTAAACACTCACTTTGTACATCTGTTAGGGCATTGTAAAGCGGTACTTCATTGATCAAGGCATATTCACATATGGATTTTGAATCGCTCTTATCGGTCTTTACCTTGGATAATTTCATCTGGATAAAGCGCTTGATTGATAGCGGATTTATGACCGATACCGTTATTCCTTTTTTGTAAAGAAACTGTGCGAGTCTGTAGTGGTAATAACCGGTAGCCTCCATGGCCACTATGGCATTAATGGGTATCGCTTTCGCGAAAGCGATAAATCCTGACTCATCATTTTTATATTGAGCATGACCAGATTTACTACCATGTACATCAAAGACATCTTTACTGATGTCTACTCCAAAAGTTTCTTTATATTTATTCATATCATTTATTTAAGGAAAGAACTAGCTACTTTACTCACAACAACTTAAAAACGAGATCTTAACGTCTCACAGAACTGAACGTGATTGAAGTAGTAAAAGAGAGAGGATTATCAATGTTGTCGAAGTCTGGAGCTTCACCGTGTATCATAACCTTAATTCTCATTTTTGTTCTTTCTAATTAGTTTCTAAATTTATTGAGATTCAAACTTAAGCCGTATATAATTTATTGCTGGCTTCTCGCCTACTTACGAAAATCCTCGCGGACTTTCTATCTGTGATTTATTTGCTAACTTTAGTTCTTAAACACCTCACTCGCCTTATACCTTTGCCATTCTACACCATTTAAAAAAAAGACAGTACATACTTGCAATTTTAGGATTAATCACATTTGTTTCTTGCAAATCCTTTAAAAACCCATATTCTGAAAAAGATGATTTTACGGAATTTAAAGGAGGAAGATTTGGTTATGACTATCTAACTTTAAAAATCTATCCTGATTCGACATATTATTTTGACAGGTGGACACACAATCAGGTTTCAGTTAAAGATTATGGAAAATGGAATAAAAGAAATGATACTATTTATTTAAACTCAATAAAGTCAATAACAGAAAGTCGGTTTCCAAAAAATAAATCGAAAAAAAAACACTTTGAAAATATTGGATTTACAATAAAGAAAGACACTTTGCAAATAGTTAACAATGTACAAGAAGATGCTGAATATTACAAAGCTACATTTACTTTAATCAAAGTTCAATAATGCAATCACGAATCAAATATTCAATATTATTTTTATTAGTTCTAGTTACTAATAGTTGTGGCACTGTTAAGAACAAAACTATAAGAACTGAATACAAGCAACAGAAAGCAGAAATAATATTAATAGCTACTAACGAGTATCTAAAAAACAACATTGAATTTTTTGAATTCCAAGAGAACTTTAGAATTGATAAGATTTATGTATTTAAGAAAATGGGATTAGCTTCGGTAATGTTTGATATTGGAATTCCACAAAAAACAATACCTATAACTTTAGCTAAAAACGAATTACCGAAAAAGTATACAAAAACTGAATTTAGTTTGATTTCTGACAGAAAAGAAAAGCGACTCGCAAAAAAACATAGTTCATTTCAATATCTTTATCTTGATGACTTATATTTTAAGAATGATAAAGCAAGAATCGAAATTAAACTAATAAGGGCTGAAAATGGAGGAACTGAGTATCAAAGTAAAATATACGAATTCAGTAAATTAAATAATGAATGGAAAATTATTACAACGGAATAAAAACGGTGTAGAACAACGTGTATAATTAATGGCTAGTTCTCGCCTACTTACGAAAATCCTCGCGGACTTTCTATCTGTGATTTATTTGCTAACTTTAGTTCTTAAACACGCAACGAAATCATACACAAACACGTTCTAGTCCATTGCCTGCGGCCGTAGGTTTTCGCTTTTGTAATTTATAATTACTCACTTGGGATTAGAAACTATAGAACTGCAATAACGCTGCAAAAGATCAACCAGCCATAGTAATTATAAATCACAAGTCTCCCAACCTACTCAATTGTCTTCCTCTCGCTGTGCTCGTCGGAGACAATAATGGCAAAGCTGTAAAACCTCTTGAGCAATTGGCGTCTTGTACTTACACAATTATCGCCAGCCGCTAGGAAACAAACAAGAACGTTGTATAATGGCGATTGAGACGTTTTAAAGGCTTATAGCGAGGCTGTGATTATTCCAAAAATCAGTAACTTCACATCCAATAACCAACATACAAAAGGTCCACGCGTACCGGCTAAAACGCCTCACTCGCCTTATACCTTTGCCATTAGCAAATATTACAAAATATGACTCCAATTGAAATTCTAAAAAATAATCTATTAGGAGAGTCTATAACCTTTTTTTCTGTTAGCGATAGTTGGACTTTATATATTGGTGAGTTTTATTTAGTTGCTCAGAATATTATATCTGATGACGAAAAAGTAATAGAGAAAGCAATTAATGACTCTTTTGAATTAGCAAAACACACTGTCGATAAAGAATATATTAGTAAAAGTGCTATTGTATCATCAAATATGAGAAAAGAGATTATTGATATTGAATTAGATATTAAATATAACTTGACATTGAAATTTGAGCTTGGAAGTAATTTATTGATTCCAACTAATGAAGATATAGTTGACTGGCAATGGTGTATAAATAAATCAGGTGCTGACCCTTACTCTGAGAAATCTTTATTGACTTGTTTTTGGGAAGGAGAAATAGAAATGAATAAAGAATAAACATTTGCTAACACGGTGTATAAAACATAGCTAATTAAGTGTTTAATCCAAAATTTTGTGTTTAATTTGTTGAGACCGCCAAGTTTTTAATTTGGCTTTAAAACTGAGAAGTTAAATCAAAATATAAAAATTTGGCTCAGTGCTAAACCCAAAATGTAGTATCTTTTTACACGCTACATTTCATACACTGGACCGTTCTAGTCCATTGCCTGCGGCCGTAGGTTTTCGCTTTTGTAATTTATAATTACACTCTTGGGATTAGAAACTATAGAACTGCAATAACGCTGCAAAAGATCAACCAGCTTTAGTAATTATAAATCACAAGTCTCCCAACCTACTCAATGGACTAGAATGGCAAAGCTGTAAAACCTCTTGAGCTATAGTCAGCTTGTACTTACCCAATACTCGCCAGCCGCTAGGAAACAAACAAGAACGTTGTATAATGGCGATTGAGACGTTTTAAAGGCTTATAGCGAGGCTGTGATCATTCCAAAATTTACTAACTTCACAACCATTAACCAACAACCAAAAGGTCTACGCGTACCGGCTAAAACGCCTCACTCGCCTTATACCTTTGCCATTACCTACCATTGAAAAAATGATATATTATACATTTCATATTGACGACTCAGGAGCTATCGAGGATATTGATTATAAAAAAGTTAATGGACAAACTATTCCGATTTGTAAAATATATGATGACAATGATTTTAATAAACTCAATGACATCTTACATTCTCTTGACGATTATATATTAAACGAAAAAGCTCTAAATATTTTTAAAGAGAGTAAAACATTAAAATATGATTTAACAAAGGCTGTAGTATTAAGAAAAGAAAAACTATTTGGATTTATAAAAAAGTATAAATCTTACGAATATTACCATTTGAACATTTTAAAAAATCACGAATCTGAATGTTATGATTGGATTGACTTTGAGAAAAGTGAAATATCTGCAATTAATAATAAAAATGAGGAAATAATAAAAATTCTGTCTCATCAGCATAAACTTGAACTAATCGCTGAAAATAAATCAGACTCTAATCAAAGTTTTTCGTTTGAGGTCAAAAAAATAGTTTTTGGAGAGAACTTTGACTTTGAAATCGATTTTTTTAAAATTCCTTTATACTCTTCAGGTGAGTATGTTTCAGAAAGGTTTAAAAGTAGAATGGAAAAAGCAGAAATAAAGGACATAGGATTTGCAAATAGAATAGAACAACTAAATAAAGTTTGGCAACCTATGTTTCCAATAATAGAATTTGCAAATAAAAACGGTAGGTAACAATGTATAAAAAACATAGGGCGGTTTTAGGCTAACTCCAAAGTTCTGTGTTTATTTACAAAGTCCGCCAAGTATAAAATTTGGCATTTTCAACATATAAGATAAATACAAAATATTATATTTTGCTAAGTGTTAAACCCGAAGTGTAGTTCTTATCGTCTGCCCTACGTGTTTTATACTCAACGTTACCCAACATAGCATATGACGAAAGAAGAGATTGAATTTGCTAAACTTTTTACTGACTGTAAAAGCGGAGCAATATCTGGAATTAATACTTGTTATCACCCAAATTGCAATGAAAAATCAATAAACTCTCATATACTTCAAAAAAACGGAATTCTATCCGCAATAGCGCCTGACAAACATTTATGGGAATTAGAAATTAATAATTTTAAAAAGCCACGATTTCAATTTAAAAGGACAGGAATAAATCGCATATATTCCTTTAATTGTTTCTGCAACAATCACGATACTGAATTATTTCAAAAAATTGAAACCCAAGAAATTGACTTTAATGATTATGAATCTTGTCTACTTTTTGCATTAAGAACGGTTTATAATGAAATTTGGAGAAAAGAAGTTAACCTAAAAATGTATGAATGCTTAATAGAAAAACGTCCTGATAAATTCAAAAACCCATTTTTTCTTCAACATATTGAACAAGAAAAACTCGGCTTGACTGATTTACAATTCACAGAATCTGAAATATGGAATGACTTGAATAACAAAACAGAATCATTTGTGTTTGAAAGTCGCAAAATAACGAATATAGATATCTGTATGTCTTCTTTTTTTAATTATGATACCACAGAAGAAATGAATAATTATAGAATGAAATTTGGGAAAGATATGGAAAGAGTCTCTGAATTATTCATTAACATTTTTCCTTATAATAACGAAACTATTCTGTTAATGGGATATCATAAAATGGATGAGGATAAAGTAAAAGGATACTTTTATACATATTTTAAAGAAAGTCTTAAAAGAGTCCATCGGAAATTAACCAACCTTATGCTTTTTCAATGTGAAACTTGGGTTGTTTCCGATGACCTATATAATTCTAAAATAAAGGGAATAGAAAACCTATTTGCGGACGGAGTTTCTTTTTCTGTTAACAATCTAAACGAAAGACAAACTTTTGATTTGGATATATTTATAGATAATTTTAAAGAAAAATTCAAAGCTTGGAGCAAAAAGTACGTTGGGTAACAATGTATAAGAAAACATAGGGCGTTTGTGCTAAACAGAAAGGTCAGTTAATATTAAGAAAGTCCGCTAAATATAAAATTTGGCGTTTATTGTAAAAAAGATAAAAGCAAAATATTTATATTTAGCTAAGTAATAAATCGAAACGATAGTGCTTATTACCTGCCCTACGTTTCTTATACTTAACGTTCTAGTCCATTGCCTGCGGCCGTAGGTTTTCGCTTTTGTAATTTATAATTACGCTCTTGGGATTAGAAACTATAGAATTGCAATAACGCTGCAAAAGATCAACCAGCTTTAGTAATTATAAAATCACAAGTCTCCCAACCTACTCAATGGACTAGAATGGCAAAGCTGTAAAACCTCTTGAGCAATAGTCAGCTTGTACTTACCCAATACACGCCAGCCGCTAGGAAACAAACAAGAACGTCGTATAATGGCGATTGAGACGTTTTAAAGGCTTATAGCGAGGCTGTGATTATTCCAAAAATCAGTAACTTCACAACCAATAACCAACATACAAAAGGTCTACGCGTACCGGCTAAAACGCCTCACTCGCCTTATACCTTTGCCATTGTAGCCAATTTGATGAAACATTTAACTTTCCTTATTCTTATTTTATTTTTAGTAAGCTGTAAACCCTTATTTTGCTCTTGGGAATTAGGTTATACTCAAATGGAATCTCAACCCGATTTTCAAAGTACACTTGGACTTTACAAACTTTCTGAAAAATCAAAAGAATACTTGAATATGGAACTTAGTGGATGGACAACAATGCTCGAATTAGACAAAGACGGGATTTTAAATTATAAAAATGGAGATGTAACAGTAAAAACTGGTACTTGGAGAATTAGTTATAATGAATCTTATAATTGTGTTATCGATATGGAAGAACGAGTTGTTCCATTTACTATAAAAGATGGAAAATATGGCATACTAATAACAATTGGAGATGGAGATGAATGTAAAGGTATAGTTTACGAAAAACAGATTGATAAAAGTATTTAATAGTTATATAATCAACAGTTCTAACTTACGATCAAAATGAAAATCCGAGAAATATTAAATAGAACTGAACACAGACCTTGGAAAATCCCAACCGAAAGTTGGAAATTTTATCAAGAGTGGAATAACGCAATTTTTCTTCATTGGCAAGTGGAATTAAGCGAACTGAAAAAGTTTGTACCGAAAGAATTAGAAATTGACCTTTTTGAAGGAAAACCTTGGATTTCTGTTGTTGCATTTACGATGGAAAAGATTAGACCGAAAAATCTTCCTTCTTTTTCACCAATTTCGGATTTTGACGAAATTAATATTAGAACTTATATAAAGTCAAATAATAAAACTGGAGTCTATTTTTTGAGCATTGAAGGTGGGAAAAATTTGTCTTGTAAAGTTGCTAAAGGAATGTCTGAACTACCATATAGATTTTCAAAAATCAAACGGACTGAAAACCAATACGAATCTAATAACTTGGAATTTAATGATAAATTAAATATTGAGTTTACGATTGGAAAAGAAATTACGGAGAAAACAGAATTGGATAAATGGCTAACTGAAAGATATGCTCTTTTTCAAGATACAGAAAAGTCTATTAACGAATTTGAAATTCATCATTTGGAATGGGCAATTAATGAAATCGATTTGAAAAATTTAGATATTATTTATCCAAGATTTGAAAAACTAATTAAAAACGAACCAAACAAAATTCAATATTCAAAAGGAGTAAAAGTTATTGCCTGGGGAAAGAATAAAAAAGAAAAAACGTGTTACAACAAAGAACTGAAGTAAAAAACAACTCGTTTGTAGGTTAAATTGAGGCCTCATTATTCTAGGCTCCTAGAATTGATTTTTAAATTCTCGACCGTTCTTAACCTCATCATGTTAGCAGGCATTTGCAAATAGTTTTTAAATAGTATCTACCACTTACTCCATGATGAGCAATCTTGTTTTTTAAATTACGCTTTCGCGAAAGCGTATGCATAACCATCTATCCTACCCTTTTAAGCAGAGTTTCTACTCGCGTTGATATTACCATAAAGAGAACGTGTTACAATTTTTTCATATTGCGGTTGATGCTCGTTGTGCTGTGCAATCATCTGTAATGCATACTGTTGAATGACCAATAGTGGCAAGACAATATTTTCTCTTATTTTAATGGACTCTCTAGAAATGGTCTCTTTTTCCATAAGGATTTCCATACCAGATAGTTCTAGCAACATGCGTTTAGACAGTAGATATTCATCTTCTAGAATTTGCCAGAATGCACCATATTCTTCATTTTCTTTCATGTAACTGGTTAGTTCAAAATAGCATTTTGATAAACTCATCATACTATTTAACATCAGTGCTTTAAAGAATGGCACGTCATTATAGAGTTGTTTTACCTCATCAAAACGACCTTGCTGTTGCATGTTTTGTAGTGCCGTACCGATACCGAAATAGCCTGGCACATTCTGCTTTAACTGGCTCCACGATCCTACAAATGATATGGCTCTGAGGTCTGTTAATTCTAGTTTTGCCTTATGACCACGTTTACCAGGTCGACTGCCTATGTTTGCCTTTGTATAATATTTAAGCGTGCTCATATTTTCTAGATATGGCATGAACTTATCGTGGTGTTTAAGGGCATCGTATTTTTTAAAACTCAAATCTGATAGCTCTTCTATTAATGATCTAGAATCCGGTGATATGGTGATCTCTTTATCGAGTATAGAATTAGACAATCCTGCGGTTAATAGTTGCTCGCTGTTGTGTTTAAATTGCTCTTTTGTTCCATAAGTACTGGTGATCGTTTGCCCTTGAATGGTAAGCTGTATCTCGTTATTTGCCACCTTACTGGTTTGTGCGGCATAGAAGCGATGTGTTTTACCACCACCACGTGCTGGTGGTCCACCTCTACCATCAAAGAATATCGCTGCTACATCATGTTGACTGCATACTTCTGATAGGGTTTCTTTAGTTTTTAAAATAGACCAGTTTGCTTTTAAATAGCCACCATCTTTTGTACCATCAGAGAATCCTAACATGATGGTTTGTTTATGATTTCTAAAAGCAACATGTTTTCTATAGGCTTCTAGTTCAAATAACTGCTCCATGGTTGCTCGAGAGTCGTCCATTCCTTTCATGGTCTCAAATAATGGAATAATGTCAAAAGTGATGTCTCTATTTTCCCATCCACACCATCTGAAAAGTGCAAATACATATAGAACGCTATACACATCTTCAGAATTACTGATGATATAGCGATTACAGCCTTGTTCTCCATTATTTTCTTGAATGGTGGCCAGCTGCGAGATATTGACAATGGTATCTTTTACGATGTCTTCATCAAAATCATTAGGCTCTAGTGAAATTGATTCTTGCAGTAATATATCAATCAACTGTTGCTGGGTAAGTTCTTCTATAGATTCTTTAATGTATCCATACTTTTTAAGTACGGCTTGCATCACTACCGTATGCATACTGTGATCCTGACGTATGTCTATGGTTGCAAAATGGGTTTTAAAAATCTTTACTTTATCTATAAACAGGTCTAGATCTTTTAAATAAAGCGCGTGATAATTTGAAACTAATAGTTCTCTGATATGTATTAACGGTTCTATTATATCTTGATAAGCCACATGCACGGTTGCATCAAACATGGCTTCATAGAGCGTGTTTCTTAAATTGCTTATAGGGTCTAGTATTTCTTTAAAACTGAGCTTGCGTTGTAATTCTTTAAGCTCGTTATAATAGCATTTCATAAGTGTCACGCGCAGCTCATTCATGACCTCTTTTGTAATCGATGCGGTGACAAATGGGTTTCCATCACGATCACCACCTGGCCAGAAACCTAGTTTTACAATGTCGTGGTTATCAAATTGTGCATTTCCAACACTAGATTTTATATGGGTATACATCTCACCTATCGCATCATAATAAACATGTCTTAAGGTGTGAATGATATTTTTTGCCTCATCTAGTGGTGTTGGCTTTTTAGAATTGACTAAAGATGTAAGTCCTAGCTGTTGTAATGCGACATCAATCTCATCTATATTATTATCATTGATAAGCGTTCTAAGATTGGTGATGATATCTAAAACCGCTGGTGTATAAAATTGTGTAGGATGTGCGGTTAATACAATACGTGCACTAAAGTTATTGAGCTGCTTTTCTATCGCGTCCCAAGAGTTATTTTTTTCAACCAGTTGAAAATAGTCCTTAAGAGATAAAGAACTGCTGTGTTGTTGTAATTTAGGAAAAGCGGCATCTTCTACACTATCATATAAAACCACCTGACGTTCTACATACTGAATGATTCTAAACATAAAATCGATGCGGTCTTGCTCTGTATGCAAGTCTGCAAATCCATTAAAGAATGCTTCTATAATCTCTTTAGGATTTAGTCCTTCTTTCAGGCCTTTTTGAGATTGTTCCATCAGTAATGGAATTAACATCCCTACATTTTCTATATTGCTATAAGGCAAGTTTAAAAACAGGCTGTTATAGATATTGAACTTGTTTTGAACAGATTTTTTAAACTCGGCTATTCTATCTTGATCTTGCATAATTTCTCACTTTATCGATAGACGCTACTATGCGTTTTATCTTATGTAAATATCGATGATTTAAGCTAGATTTTCAATTTTAAAAGGCGGCAGATTGTACAAAAATAGAGCATAAAAAAATCCAGCTGTTTAATCAACAACTGGATTTCAATAATTTATAGACTAGACTTACTATGCGTGTGTCTCAGATATATTATCTAGAGCTTCATTAATGAGTGTATCACCATTGATAATCTCAAAAGTCTGATTGCTGGCTAGATGATCTGTTAAACAAGTGGTTAATGTCATTGCAACATCATTACGACTTATTTCGCCTCTCTTACTTAGACTTTTTTCTAATGTAATGTGATTTGTTAATGAGTCGTTGGTCAATGATCCTGGTCTTACAATGGTGTAGTTAAGACCACTACTCTTCAAATACTCATCTGCATTATGTTTTGCTTTTAAATATTCTTTTAGTTCTGTCGCTTCTTCTGGATTTTCTGCTCCTAGCGAACTAAGCATGACAAATTTCTTGACTCCATTATTTTTTGAAGCGTCAACTAGTTTCTTTGCACCTTCTTGATCTACTTCAACAACTTTTTTTCCGCCAGATCCTGCGGCAAATAATACTTTATCTATCGAATTATCAAAAGCTGGAGAAACGTCCTTCTCTAAATCTACTAATACCGTATCAATACCTTGCGATTTAAAATAATCCACTTGCTCTTGTTTCCTTACCATTGCGATAGGATTGTATTGAGAAGATTGATTCAAAAGGTTTACTATTTTTTTTCCTGTGGTACCATGTGCACCTGCTATTAATATATTTTCCATGCTTCAATTTACTACTGTTTTAGGCCTATACAAAGCTTTTAAGCTCGTTTAACTCTAGTTTAGTAGTAATTAACAAGGCTTTATAAGACCTTATCCTACGTAGCCTACAGGAACTACTTCTTATCTTTGTAAGTCTTAAAAAATATCATTGATGAATACCGTTAAAATAGCACCTCAGTTAGAAATTTCTAGAATCGTTTTAGGAATCTGGAGATTGTTGGATTGGAATATGACAGACCAGCAATTGCTGACTTACTTAAAACAATCTATAGAAGCTGGCGTGACCACCTTTGATCATGCAGATATTTATGGAGATTATGAATGTGAGGCTGGTTTTGGGAAAGCGTTGCAATTAGAACCTTCTTTGCGTTCCCAGATGCAATTGATTACTAAGTGTGGTATCAAGTTGAAAAGCTCAAAATTCCCAGATCGTAGTGTTAAATACTATGACTATAGTAAGAAGTATATCATACAACAAGTAGAACAATCTCTCAAAAATTTAAACACAGATTACATAGATGTTCTTTTACTGCATAGACCATCACCAATTTTTAATCCTAACGAAGTTGCTGCCGCTTTTGATGAATTAAAAACAAGCGGTAAGTTAAATCACTTAGGCGTTTCAAATTTTACACCGGTACAATTTGAGTCTTTACAATCTTATATTAAGGAACCACTAGTCACCAACCAGATCGAAATCTCACCTGGACAACTGGAGCATTTTGAAAATGGCAATCTAGATTATTTAATAGAAAAACGAGTTTCACCTATGGCATGGTCGCCGCTAGGTGGTGGATCCTTATTGAATCCGCAAGATGAAAAATCACTGAAAACACATGATGCTATAGCACGAGTTGCTGTACAGATAGAAGAAACCGATTTATCTAAAGTTATCTATGCATGGACCTTAATGCATCCATCACATATTATTCCTGTTTTAGGAACTGGTAAGATTGAGCGTTTAAAAACAGCTGTTGACGCTTTAGATACTACGTTGAGTCTAGAGCAATGGTTTGATATTTATACCGCATCTTTAGGTACAGAGGTTGCTTAAAGTTACTTCTCAAAAAGCATCTAACAAGATATTTTAATGAACCTGTAAAGTTATTCTGGCTCAATGAATGATTGTCATTACGCTTTCGCGAAAGCGTAATGAAACATCAATTTTATCTATAAATTTAAACTCAGGCCTACAATAATTTGCTGTGGTCTTGTGTCTAAAGTCCCCAATTGACCTAGATTAGAAAATTCGGCTTCATTTTCAGAAAGGCCTCTTTCATAACGCACATCGATACCTAAATTACCAATATTAACACCAACACCTATTTGCAATCCGATACTAAATTCTTCTTGCACGTCTTGTAAATCGACATCTTCTAATTCTGTGTCTAGAATATATTGAAATGATGGACCAGCAAACACATGCAACGGTCCTATCACTTGAAAACCAACGAGTACTGGTGCATCTAGTTTTTTAACCTCTAGCGCACTACTGTCATAATCACTATTAAGTACCGTATAAGATAACTCTGGTCTTAAATAAATAGGTCCTAAGTCTATTTTACCGAAAACACCAAAGTGATACCCAAAATTCTCATCTGGATTATCAATGATCGTCTGACCGTTTTGAGATAAATCACCATTAGAACCATAGTTTAATCCTGCCTTAATACCAAAACCACCATCTTCTTGAGCCTGTACCATAGCTACTGTTAAAAACATAATTGCAATAAATACCTTTTTCATAATTCCTCTTTTTAAGTTCATACTCTTTTATTAAAACGCATAATAAAGATACTTTATTCTCTTCATTGTTACAGTTGAAGTTAAGGTTAACAAAAGTGTACTTTTTTGTAAGACCTTAACACAATTTTATGTCCTACAACCTTAAATTTGTTAAGACAATTATTCCCTATATTAATATTGTACGTGTATGAAAGATTCTGAGATGCCGATTGCAAGACGTTTAGTAACCACATTAATAAAAAAAGGTACAGAAATGACAGAATCTGTAAGTGAGATCGTAAAGAAAGAAGGTCTTACTATACAGCAGTTTAATGTTTTACGTATTTTAAGAGGTCGCAAAGGGAAAGCGGCAAATCTACAGGATGTAAGCCGCAAGATGATTCACTCCAACAGTAATACTACTAGAGTTATCGATAAGTTGATTAGTAAGGATTATGTAGAACGCAAGCAATGTCCATCTGACCGCAGACAGATTGAGCTTAAAATCACTAAAAAAGGTTTACAAGTTCTGGAGAATCTAGATGCCGATATAGATGCAAGAGAGCTATCTTTAATCAACAATTTAGATGAAGATCAAGTAAAACAAGTTCTAGAATTTCTTTCAAAACTCTAGAACTTTATATGATACTGTATTTATTCTCCAGTGTTATAGAAAAACTGTTCTCTCCATATTTTACCATCCTTCACCTCATAAACGGCTAACTCATTCATTTGAGTGCGTTGTCCGCTAGGTTTATGTGTCGTATCCATCCAGAAACGAACCGTAAAGTGATTATCTGCAATAAGTGGTTCTGATACCTTATTTGCGTGTACCTCAAAGTTCTCTTTCCACCACTCACCTTTTTTTGCCAGACCTTCAAAACCTTGAACTTCTTTCATAGGCTCTACCATCTCGATACTGGTAATTTCTGGGCTGTATAATTCTTGATAAGCCTTAGATTCTTCGTTATTGCGGCAATAGGCCACCAGTTGATTTGCAACTTGCTCTGTAGTCATAATTTAATTATTTGGTTGATTCCTTAAAGTTATAAAATTTCATGAAATAAATTCTATCGTGTAGGTTATGAAATCATTAAAGGATTCTTGCTCATCTAGAACGCATGAACGACCTTTGTGATATGAAAATGACAGCCGAAAAGAAATTTACTTTAGGTCTTAAACTACCTACTGATCCACGATGGGCAGACATTTCTACCATCAGCTTACAAGATATACTTACCGATCATGCTTTTTGTGAACAAAAGGCAACCAGTAATATTATTTCTTTAATCCAGCAATATTCTGAACGTGAAGGGATTGTAGAACACCTATCTCCTGTAGTGACTGAAGAATGGGGACATTTTAGAATGGTTATTGCGATGCTTAAAAAACGTGGTCTTGAACTAGGCTTGCAGCGTCAGGATGAATATGTAAAAAAACTCGTGAAAGGAAAGAAAAAAGGTCAAAGCCGTGATGGTTACTTTCTAGATCAACTCCTTATTTGTGCGATGATAGAAGCGCGCAGCTGTGAACGTTTTAAAACCTTATGGCAAAATCTAGATGATGAAGAACTACAAGAGTTCTATTATAAATTTATGGTGGCAGAGGCTTCACACTACAAACTATTTCTACAACTTGCTAAAACACACTTCCCAGAAGATGATGTCATGGAACGATGGAACTACTGGCTGGATTATGAAGCGAGCTTTATAGGTGACCTAGAAGTACGTGGTGATCGACTGCATTAATATTCAATAGTCACCATATACCGCACATCTTAATCGAGTTACAAAAACGCAAGGTTTTAAATACCGTGCGACCACAATAATAGAATATTATAAAATTGAGTACAACCACCTTTTTTTCAGATAGAAATTACCGCGTCGCATTGCGATGGAGTATCGCCGTTATATATCTTATTATCATTGCTGGTGCTGTGGTACGCATGACTGGATCTGGAATGGGATGTCCCGACTGGCCTAAGTGTTTTGGCTATTACATTCCACCTACTGAGGAAAGCCAACTAGAGTTCTCACCAGATACACCATATAAAAAAGGTATGGTGATTATACATGAAGAAGAATTAAGAGTTGCTGTGACAGATTTTATGGCACAAAGCACTTATAACCCAGCAGACTGGAAACCGTATACTAAACATAACTATGCCGTTTTTAATGTCTATCATACCTGGACAGAATATGTCAACAGACTGATAGGCGCTTTAGGTGGATTAGTCGTTCTTATCATGTGCGTTTTTTCACTAAAATACTGGAAAAACCGCAAGAAGATAACCATATTAAGTATCGTAGCATTACTAGCCATGTTAATTCAAGCGGTAATAGGTAAAATCGTAGTAGACACTTTATTATCACCGGTATTGATTACCATTCATATGATTGTTGCCTTGCTGATAGTAGGTCTTTTGATTTATTTACTACATGAAGTACAACCTACAGATCATAGATATCAATCCAGCAAATCATTCTATAAAATATCTATACTGCTTATTATCTTAACGCTGGTGCAAGTTGCCCTAGGTACCCAAGTAAGACAATATCTAGATCATATGATTGATGAAATGGGATATCCATTTCTATCGATATGGCTAGAAGAAAGCGCGCCAGTAGTATTTTTAATTCATAGGTCTTTTTCTATTTTGTTACTAGCGATACATGCTTGGTTTGTCTACAAAGCTGTAAAAGTGTTAGGGCATCCACAACCCTATTATGCATGGTTGATAGCCTTGTTACTTATTACTGTTTTTACTGGTATATTAATGAATTATGTTGATTTCCCATTTGGTTCTCAAGCAGCGCACTTAGTACTAGCTTCGATAATTTTAGGACTTCAGTTTTATTTAATGATGCGTTTAAAAAATGCTGTAAAATCATAAATTATAGATGATTTGTTTTGAATGAAACAGATTAATATTGTTGGATTCGCTTTCGCGAAAGCGTATAAAAAACATCTATATTTACCATACATCATTTTCCTCATACAGTAGGATAAACGTATCTTTGCCCACCTTAAAAAGTAAAAAATGATTTATAGATTTAGAGCTATTCTAGATGCGACACAAGACGTTTTCCGTGATATAGAAATTGAAGGTAGCGCTAGTTTAGAAGACTTTCACAATGTGCTTACTCAGAGTTTTCAATTACCAGGAGATGAGATGGCTAGTTTTTATGCCAGTGACGAGGAATGGAATCAGAATGAAGAGTTCAGCCTTTTTGACATGAGTGAAGGCAGTAGTGCTTCTCGTACTATGGCAACTACTACTATAGAAGAAGTGGTAAGCAAGTCACAACCTCAACTAGTTTACATCTACGATTTTTTAAGCATGTGGACTTTCTTAATTGAGCTAGCCGAAGTTGCTGGACCGCAAGATGCCGTCGTTTATCCACAGGTAATATTCTCTATAGGAGAGCTGCCAGATAGTGCGCCAGATAAAGAATTTGAAGCAGATCCAAGATTTGCAGATGAAACTGATGGTGATGAAGAATATCGCGGCGATATTGATGATGGTGATGACGATTTTTATGATGAACAAACTTTTGACGATTACGACCTATACTAAAATACTATGATCAACCTTTTCAACACACGTATTGAACAACTAGCACTGCACCGTGTAGGTAATAAAAATAAAGGCGAGTTACTTTTAACATCTGCTGCGACCACTCCACTAGATGATGAGCTACATGCCCTATTGAAAGAATTTTTCTTAAAGCCTTTTCGCTCAAAAGAAGAAACCTATTACAGCTTCACGCACGAGCAAGATCTAGAGTTCCACGAGTTGTATGCGTTTGCAAAGTCCATTTTTAACACGCCTGCTTCCCTATTAGATAATTCTAAAAAGATTGCAAAACAGTTATATGAGCAAAGTGTGCATCCACATATAAGAAGTGGTGAGTTATACGTTTGTTATCTTGATAACGTCATGCTAGACAATAATAAAGTAGACGCTATAGGTATCTTTAAAAGTGAGTTGAAACAAGATTTCTTGCAGTTTGAAGAAGGCGAAGATGATTTAAGAATCCTATTGCAACAAGGTGTTAACTTAAACAAACTCGATAAAGGCGCTATTATCTTTAATACTGAAGAAGAGACCGGTTATAAAATCCTATCTGTAGATTCTAATCGCTATGATGCAAAATACTGGTTAGAAAGTTTTCTAGGTGTGGATGTCTTTGAAGATGAAAACTTTTTTACTAAGAAGTACTTAAAATTCTGCCAGGATTTTGCAAAAGAAGTCGTTCTACCTGCCGAAGATAAAAAGGAAGAAGTCATGTTTATGAATCGTTCTATGAACTATTTTGCAAAGAATGATGATTTTGAAGAAAGTACTTTTTTAAATGAAACACTGGACAATCCAGAATTGATACCAGAGTTTAAGAATTATAAGGTTGAGAAAGGACCTAAATACAGTATTGAAGATGTATCTAATTTTCCTATTTCAAATACCGCTGTAAGTGCTGCTCGTAAAGGAATTAAAAGTGTTATTAATCTAGATACTCAAGTACAGATTAAAATGGACTTTACCAATCCAGAAAGTGCAGAAAAATATCTTGAAAAAGGTTGGGATGAAGAAAAACAGATGTATTATTATCTAGTATACTTCAATCGAGAAGAGAAAAAATAAAGATCATGAAAAAGAATTTTGCATATGTATTGCTAGTCGTAGTGGTTGTTCTGATAGGCGTTCATGTCTCTCGAATGAACTTTAATGATCTAAGCTGGGAAGCAAATCAAAGTCCTTATACTGGTCTTATTATCGCTGTATTAATAGGAGTACTAGTTACAGTAAGATTGATTAAAGGCGAGCCAAAAATATAAGCTTCCCGATTACCGAAGTTTATAAATTACCGCATCTGGATAGCTTTAACCCTTTTTGATGAGATGTTCTTTTTTTATAATGTGAAACATATGATATTATTCACATCACCTTAAAGGAATTAAGAAACCAAACTCTCATTATTCCATATATCTATTTTATTTAGGATCGACTCCAATGATAATTTTTTCTTGGTTAATTGACTTATTCATCAGGCTTTTATTCTAACTATTAGCTAAAGTGTTTATCTATTACTAATCGCTTTATATTTGTCGAATTATTAAAATTCTTTAATGAAGAGACATAAAGCGATTAGATTTTTTATGATTATGATGGTGATGCTATTGCAGCTCCTATTTCTAGCATGGATTATAAAAGAGAAATATGAAATCAGTAATTTCATCGCGTTAGTTGGTATCATTAGTATTTCTTTACTCCTACTTTTTGGCTATCGATATCTAGACTTACATCATGAAGATTATGAATACGAGAAACTAATCGTTGTGATATGGGTGCCCATAGGCGCTGTGTTATGTTATCTTATTAGTATTCATTTAAAGTTAGGACCGGTCATTGCAGCTGGTTTTATTGGTACAGCGGTATCTTATTTACCTACAATCAATAGCAAGTCGAATTATTTAAAGCAATTGCCTGTACCTATCTACTGTGGTACATTTGTGGGCATGTCTAGTGTTTTTGTTATACCTTCATTAGGCTATGTTATTAGTGCAGGTATATTTGCGGCTCTATTTCTAATGTTATCTAAAAACCTCTTTTTAGGAATAGGCGGAAAATTAGGAACCATAGCGTTTGCAAGTGTCGTATTCATCACTTTTTTAAATTGGATGGTAGCATGAATGACTTAATTATAGTATTGACAGGAATTATAGGTAGTGTACTCACGTATTTTATAAGCACACCATTAAAGCAAGGCGCAGTAAGAGCATCTGCATTATTATCTCTCATTGTGGCCGTATTTTTTTACTTCTTCCCTAATATCTTAAACAGCTATCTCACGATACATATACCGTTCGTTTTTATAGGAACTTCTTTTATAGGTATGGTATCTGCTAAAACTAACGTGAATTATTTTCAACTCATACTAGCAGGATGCTTATTTAGTTTGATATATCTTCATAAAGGTGATGTTTTTAGTGGATACGGTGGAGCATTAGGCACAATAGCAGGCATTGCCTTACTAACCAGTTTTGGGTTTTTCGCACTATTTTCCAATGTATCAATGATTAAAAACCTTTTTTCAAAACCTAATAAAACCAGTGATTAGAACTTTTTAAGCTTATCTATAAATTACATGAATACTAATCTAGCTTATATCAACGATAAAATTTACACCCAACTAGGCTTTAATTTAAGCTCATTTCAAATTGATAGTGAAAGCATAAAATATGAGGCTTGTATCTTTAAATTAAACGATCTGCATATTGCCTTTAGAACGGCCAAAATTACTCCAACAAAAACAGGCCAATTTGTTACCATATGGAAACGTAGTGAGTTGGGTCCTATTGAACCGTATCATCAAGATGATATCATAGACTATCTAATTGTTCATGTTAAAATAGATCAACAACATGGACAATTTATTTTTCCTAAATCGGTGTTGATTGCAAAAGGAATCTTTTCAACAGATTATAAAGATGGAAAAAGAGGTTTCAGAGTATATCCTAGTTGGGATAAGACCACCAACACACAAGCCATTAAAACTCAAAAATGGCAACTCAACTATTTCTTTAAATATTCGAAAGAATTGGATTTGAATACGATAAGCGCTTTACTAAAACCAAATATCAAAATATTATGATTTCAGCATTTTATCGATAAAAAACTTACTTTTCATCGGCTTTTAATTACGCTTTCGCGAAAGCGAAATCAAATAGACCTACCAAAAAGGTATAAAGATTTTATTATATCGTAATTTACCTATTATTAACCTAAATTAATTAAACAACAATGGCTTCAATATTAGACTTATTACAATCAGACATAGGACAAACTCTTATTAATGGTGCTGCACAGAAAACAGGACAACCTGCAGATAAAACTGCAAACGTACTTTCTCAGGCAATGCCTTTAATATTAGGTGCAATGCAACGCAATGCTTCTACACCAGAAGGTGCTAGTTCTTTAAATAATGCATTGAGCGATCAACGTCACAGCGGTGGTGTTTTAGATATGCTAGGTGGTCTTTTTGGTGATGGTGCTGGTAGTCCAGATGATCTTTTAAATGATGGTGCTGGTATCTTAGGACATGTTCTTGGTACAAAGCAACCACAAGTAGAGAGTGCTCTTTCTAAGTCTAGTGGTATGGATATGGATTCTGTAAGTCAAATTATCAAAATAGCTGCTCCTATCCTTATGGGTGTTTTAGGAAAGCAAAAACAAACTTCAAACGTAGACCAAAATGGTATCGGTGATTTACTAGGTTCTGTTCTTGGACAATCTGGAACGCATGATCAATCTTTCATCGAGCAAATTCTAGATGCAGATGGTGATGGTAGCATCATCGATGATGTAGCGGGAATGGTACTAGGTGGAGACAAGAAAAAAGGTGGACTAGGTGGACTTCTAGGAGGTTTATTTGGAAAATAATTCTTAACTAAATGAAACAGGTCATAGACTCATCCATATATAGTATAGACGAGTTATGGCGTGCAAGGTTGTTTTTGTGTAGGTACTTTTACCACATGAAAACAACCTTTTTATTTATAGCATTGCTCACAATTATTATCAGCTGCAACTCATACCAGCCTGCTGTGAACAATAATAATGCTACCGGATCAGTAACTGACACTTTGCGTATCGCAAATGATAGTCTAGAGTATGAGATTATTATCATAGAACCTGGATTTAATTCATGGCTGGTCACACAACCACCACGAGGTTTCTATTCACAAAGTACGCTTGAATTGCGCAACAACTTCTCAGTTAGGGAATACAACTTAAGAGTTAACAATCCTATTAACTATAATCCTGATCTATATGTTTGGCGCATCGACTATGATCGAAATGTAGATTATGGTTATGAAGTCAATTATCTACTGTATAATTATTTTCTTTTCTTTGAAAAACGATATGGACAGAAGTTGCGGTAGTGTATTTTTGCACTATGCAAACACTCAAAGATAACTGGGATATTACCCGTAACTGGCAACTCATTTTTCCAATTTTAGGTATCATAGGATTATTAGCTTGTGGCTATTTTGTAGCTTCTCGCATCATGCCTTCCACTTTTGAAGACGTGATTTATGAATATTTGTTTATTTATGGTATCACTCTAGTATTAGCCTATGCCTTCTATAGGTTTTGTATGTGGGTTTTCCCAAAACTTATTAAAAAATGGAATATCATAAATCGATGGGAAATGATTGCAATCTTTATTGTTTTTGCAATTACAGGATCAGCATCGGCTCGATTATCTGCTCCATTGCTAGACCTCATAGGTATTGATCGAGAATCTATGTCTGGATGGTTTTTCTGGCCATTAAGGCTTATTATCATCTTTCCTATCTATCAAATACTACTCGTAGTAATGGGATGGCTATTTGGTCAATTTGATTTCTTTTGGGCTTTTGAAAAGAAAATGTTAGCTAGATTTGGACTTAAATTGTAATATAATGTCGTTAGAACTTAATAAAAATAATGCTATCGCTTTTTATAAAATGGCTTATGAAGGAAATCCTAAAGAAGCTATCGCAAGGTATGTCGGTAAGGAGTATATACAGCACAATCCAGATGTAGCAGACGGCACAGCAGGATTTATTGATTATTTTGAAAGAATGAAAATAGAATATCCAGAAAAATCTATTGAGTTTGTAAGAGCCATTGCCCAAGATGATTTAGTAGCCCTACACACGCATCAAGTCTGGCCCGACAATGATCAGTATGTAACTATGGACTTTTTTAGATTTGATAAGGAAGGTAAAATATGTGAACACTGGGACGCTATTCAACAAGTTCCTAAAACCGCTGCAAATCCTAATACCATGTATTAGAACACATAAACAACAAAATAGCCTTAACAGTATAATTATCATACTATTAAGGCTATTTTAGTTGAACTATTATATACTATAATTTAATTTCACAAAGACCTATTGAAACTAAAAAATCCTGATCAATAAATTGATCAGGATTTTCAAAATATTCTCACAATACCTTTGTGAACTTGTGATCGCGACAGGATTCGAACCTGTGACCGTCTGCTTAGAAGGCAGATGCTCTATCCAGCTGAGCTACGCGACCTAATCCCGCTTAATTTCTAAGCGGTTGCAAATATATATATAATTTACAACCTCTGTATCTATTTTATTTAAAAAATTAAAAGCTTTTTTATCACTTTTTACAGACGCTACTCCACTACCCTATATTTCAATGTTTTTCGTTCTATTAATGAGCTCAAAAAAATGAAGATATCAAATGTAATGTTTAACAAAATATTGATTTACTTAAACAAATATGACGTAACTTTACTAAAAATATTAAATAATGCCCTACAGAGTTTTTGAAGAGTACAATATCGAAGTAACTGAAGATATTAAAAATCAATATAAAGGAGTAATACAAAACATAGGTGAAGACGTTGAACGTGAAGGTTTAATTAAAACTCCAGAACGTGCAGCAAAAGCTATGCAATTCTTAACATCTGGTTATGATAAAGATCCAGCAGAGATTTTAAAAGGTGCCATGTTTGCTGAAGATTACAATGACATGGTAATCATAAAAGACATAGAACTTTATTCTTTATGTGAACACCATATGTTACCTTTCTTTGGAAAAGCGCATATCGCTTATATCCCTAACGGTCATATCGTAGGTCTCTCTAAAATTCCTCGTATCGTAGATGTATTTGCACGCAGACTGCAAGTACAAGAACGACTTACACACGATATATTAGAATGCATTCATAACACCTTACAACCTCAAGGTGTCGCGGTTGTAATTGAAGCGTCACATATGTGTATGATGATGCGTGGCGTGCAGAAACAAAATAGCGTAACTACAACCAGCGGTTTCCGTGGACAGTTTGAAAAAGTAGAAACTCGCAACGAGTTCTTAAAACTGATCACATCAAAACTACACTAGATTTATTTTTGGAACGTTATTTGACTACCTTTAAGTAGTTAAATTATAATTACATGTTTGAATCAAAACGCTCTAAACTTATTTTCGGAATCATCTTTGACTTAGTCGGTATGGCTTCCTATATCATTCCTGGTATAGGAGAGTTTACCGATATAGGTTGGGCACCAGTTGCTGGTTATTTAATGACAAAGCTTTATCCAGGTAAAACGGGTGTGACAGCTGGTATCATTACAACTATTGAAGAATTAGTCCCAGGACTAGACATCATCCCTACGTTTACAATTACGTGGATATATACGTATGTCATTAAAAAAGAAGACCCTAAACAAGTGATTGATGTAGAGTCTTAATTACTTGGCAAGATCTGCAAACTGCGTCATTAATTTACGCACTTTAGGATCTATTACATACTGGCAGTAACCTTGTAAACGATTGTTATTATAGTAGTCGTCATGTATATCGTCTGCATCATAAAAAGGCGTCGCTGGTGCTACTTCTGTAACAATCGCATTTTCAAAAACACCTTGATCAGTGAGTTCATTAATATAATCCACTGCGATTTCATGCTGTAAATCGCTCAAGTATAAAATGGCACTACGATAATGTGTTCCTACATCGTGTCCTTGTCTATTAAGCGTGGTAGGATCATGAGTTGCCATAAACACCATCAATAGCTCTTTATAACTGATAATTTCAGGATCATAGGTTATTTTAACAGCTTCGGCATGACCGGTACGTTGGGTTACGACTTCTCTATAAGCTGGGTTTTTAATATGTCCACCGCAGAAACCAGACTTTACTTGCTCTACTCCTTTAACTCTTTGAAATACGGCTTCTGTACACCAGAAACATCCACCTGCTAGAATTGCTATATCCATGATTGCTTTTTAAGCAAGTTAATTTACAGATTGTAAATCATATGTTAAATTAACATGGGTTTAATGAATCTATAGTTTTTAGCTTTTAGCTTTGGAAATTCATAAAAAGTCATGCTCAGAATTATTGTTTTCACATTGTTATTTTTTAGTTACGCTTTCGCGAAAGCGAATACGACTACAACATTACAAGACACAACCAATATCGCGAGAAAAGTTTACCGAGCTACTCGTATATCCACACCACCCAAAATAGACGGTAAACCTTTTGATAAAATATGGGATCGAGTTACTACTGGTGGTAATTTTATAATGGCGCAACCTAATAATGGTGACGCCGAAAGGGACACACACAGAACAGAATTCAAAGTAGCCTATGATGATGCCGCTATTTATGTAGCCGGTTATATGTATGACGAAAATCCTGAATCTGTTTTAAGGCAGTTCTCTCAACGTGATCAAGTATTTGAGCAAGCAGATCTATTTGGCTTTTTTATTAATACTTATAACAACCAGATTAATCAAACTCGTTTTTATGCCACTAGTGCAAATGCTCTAGGAGATGCCATAGCCGAAGGTAATAGTCAAGATTTTAGTTATAATGTAGTTTTCTTATCTGAGGTCTCCTTTGATGAACGCGGCTGGTATGTTGAAATGAAGATTCCATATAGAACCTTACGTTTTCCAGAACAAGATGTGCAAGACTGGAGTTTTCAAATATTGCGTGTTATTAAATCACTTAATGAAGAATATACTTATAATTATATAGATGTTACTACCGGTACTGATACACAATATGATGCCTTATTAACGGGAATAGAAAATATAGATCCGCCACTGCGATTAAATCTATATCCATATGTATCTGTCATACATGATCGTTTTGACGATATAGAATCTACTAGCTTTAATGCTGGTATGGATTTAAAATACGGTATTAGTGATGCCTTTACATTAGATGCCACCTTAATTCCAGACTTTGGACAGGTGGCTTTTGATCAGGTAGTACTTAATCTGGGCCCATTTGAACAAACTTTTAATGAGAATAGAGCCTTCTTTACTGAAGGAACAGACCTTTTTAGAAAAGGTGATTTGTTTTTCTCTAGACGTATAGGACAACGACCTAGCGGATCTAGAAATCTAGAAGTTCTCGATGATGAAGATATCATCAATAATCCTAGAAACGCTCAATTATTAAACGCTATTAAAGTTACAGGTCGTACAGAGAAAGGTCTAGGAATAGGAATTCTTAATGCTATTACAGAAAAGACAAATGCAACCATACAAAATAGAGTCGACGGCACAAGACGCGAGGTAGAGACAGAACCGCTAACTAATTATAATATGTTAGTACTAGACCAGCAATATGGAAACAACTCTTCTATCGCCCTAGTTAATGCTAGTACCTTGCGCAATGGCTCTTTTACAGATGCAAATTCAAATGCCATTGTTCTTAATCATAACAATAAGGCCGCGACTGATAATATAAGTGCAGAGGTTAAAATGACCAATCGCTTTACACCAGACGGGACAGAAACAGGTTTTGCCACTGAAGCAAATTGGAGAAAAACCAGCGGTAAATGGCGTCCTCGATTAGGACACTTCTTTAGAGATCGCAATTATAACCCAAATGATCTAGGAAGAAACTTTCAAACTAATTTTCACACGTTTGCAGCAGATTTGGATTATGTGCAGTTAACTCAAAAAGGTATTTTTAATAGATATGAAATTAGTCTACGCACTAGACATAGACGTGCAGCATCGCCTGGATTTCATACGGGTTCTGAAATAAATTTAAATCCGTTTTTTATTACTAAAGAACGTTTTGCGTTTGGAGCAGATTTTAATTATTACACAGACCGCAAGGATCAGTTTGAATCTAGAATAGAAGACTTAGTCGTTAAATATGGACAAGGAATTTTTACAGGCGGTTTTATCTCTAGTGATTATCGCAAAAAATTTGCAATTGACATAAGAGCTGGTCGATTTAAAAGACTCAATGAGAAAGAGCATAATTATGATTTTAGAATCGCACCACGCTATCGTTTTTCTGATCAATTCTTACTTATCTATAGTTTAAACTGGGATAAGAATAATGACAGAATGAGCTATGTCACTTTAACTGATGATGATACCACTTCTATACTCAGTGAACGAGACACTCATAGTGTTGAGAATAGATTAACTGGGACATATAATTTTAATAATCGACAGGCCTTAAGTATTTCATTTAGAAACTTTTGGTCTCGAGCCACCTTTAGCCGTGATTTTAAAGAACTGCTATCAGACGGTTCTTTGGAAAATAGTGATTATGAGCTTGAAGAGGATTTTAATCCAGATGCTAATTTTAATGTGTGGAATCTAGATTTATCATATAGATGGCGTTTTGCACCAGGTAGTGAAGCTTCTTTATTGTATCGTAATTCTATTTCTAATTTTGATAATCAAGGAGCAATCCAATTTGAAGAAAGTCTGGACAATCTTTTTATGGAACCAGTACGACACAATCTGTCCTTGCGCATCACCTATTTTTTAGATGTGAATGCTGCAAGAAAGTGGTTTAAAGCTTAAAACTCGCTACATTTGTCTTACATGATACAAGCACGACATATATATAAAAGCTTTGGTGATTTACAAGTACTTAAAGATGTAGATCTTACAATTAACACCGGCGAGATTGTTAGCGTTGTAGGTAGTTCTGGTGCAGGTAAAACAACATTATTGCACATACTAGGCACTTTAGAACGTCCAGATCTTCATACAAATACCTCGTTAACAATAGACGGTACAGATGTTACCAGGTTAAATTCAAAAATGTTGAGTCGTTTCCGTAATGAATCTTTGGGATTTATATTTCAATTTCATCAGTTATTACCTGAATTCAGTGCTTTAGAAAATGTGTGTCTGCCAGCCTTTATTAAGAAAACACCTAAAGATGCAGCCATTAAAAGGGCCAAAGAATTACTAGATTACTTAAAACTCTCTGATCGTTTCGACCATAAACCGGGCACTTTAAGTGGTGGTGAACAACAAAGAGTAGCTGTTGCTAGAGCCTTAATTAATAATCCTAAAGTTATTTATGCAGATGAGCCTACAGGAAATCTAGACAGTAATACAGCAAATGATTTACACGAATTAATATTTAAACTGCGATCAGAGTTGAACCAAACTTTTGTTATCGTAACGCATAACGATGAACTAGCAAACCTTGCAGATAGAAAGTTAGTCATGCAGGATGGTAGATTTTTAACAAATGAATAGAGCACAGCTCAAAGAATATCTAGATGCAAAAGTGGAACAGTACAATGTTCCAGACTTTATACCACACGATCCTATTCAAATACCACATCTTTTTACAAGTAAAAAAGACATTGAAATTGCAGGTTTTCTAGTTGCAACAATCTCGTGGGGAAATCGCAAGTCTATTATTAATAATTCCAATAAATTGATGGAATTAATGGATCACGCTCCTGCAGATTTTATAATAAATCATGAACCTGATGACTTAAATCGGTTTGATGGGTTTGTGCATCGCACCTTTAATAGTGAGGACTGTAAGACTTTTATACGATCATTAAGAAATATAGAACTAGAATATGATGGTTTAGAAAACGCTTTCGCGAAAGCGTATTTAGAAAAAAATCATCTTCAACATGCTATCACTAAATTTAAAGAAATATTCTTTGAAATTGAACACTTACCACGGACACAGAAACATGTTAGTGATCCTTTGAAAAATAGCAGTGCAAAGCGTATAAATATGTTTTTAAGATGGATGGTACGTCAGGATAATGCCGGTGTAGATTTTGGAATATGGGATCAAATCCCAATGAGTGCACTTTCTCTACCGCTAGATGTTCATACCGGTAATATTGCTCGCAAATTGAAAATGCTTAAAAGAAAGCAAAATGACGGTAAAGCCGTTGCTGAATTAGATAATTACCTGCGCAAACTAGATCCTAACGATCCTGTTAAGTATGATTTTGCATTATTTGGTGTAGGAGTCTTTAATGATTTGTAGGAATATAGTATAAACAGTAAACGTTTCGTTTACCTTTGCCGTCGTTAACCAAGAAATGAATGAACGCGATAGCACACCAAAATGAAAATCAACGACTTAAGGTCTTGAAAGACTACGGTATTTCTAAGGAGCGAGAAAAAGTATTTGATGATTTGACAGAATTAGTATGTCGTCTTACTTCAATTCCTAGATCTCTAATAAGTATTGTTGATAAAGATGAGGTATGGTTTAAGTCCCAAAGAGGTTTAGAACTTAAATCTAGCACTCGAGAATTATCATTTTGTAGTCATGCAATTAATTCTGAAGAGGATATTTACTTAATTGAAGATGCTCGTAAGTTAGAAGAGTTTAAAGATCATCCTTTTGTGAACGCGCCAGATCCTTTAATTTTTTATGCAGGTGTTAAACTAGAAAGTGAACAAGGCCTACCACTGGGTACTCTCTGTGTTTTAGATAATAAACCTCATAAATTAACTGAAGAAGAAAGAGCTTCTCTATTAATGGTAGCAGATCTAGCAAAAAGACAATTAGAATTACATAAAAAAAATACTGAATTATTAAAACAGACCGCTATTCTTGAAGAGAATAATGAGATGTTGAAGAGTTTTGCCCATACTGTATCTCATGATATGAAAATGCCACTCGCAAATATGGTATTAACGACTGACATCGTTGCAAAAAAATATGGCAGTAATATAGATGAGGCTGGGAAAAATTATTTGAATTATATAAAAGATGCTGCCTTTGGTTTATCTGATTATGTAACTCAAATACTAGCACACTATGAAAGTGAGTCGTTACTCGTGGAAGAAAAAGAAACGTTTGATGCTTATACATTATTAGAGCATATACACGAGATTCTTGCTATACCAGATGATATCGATTATATTTTACCAGAGGACAATATTGAATTACAAATCAATAAAAGTGCTCTGGAGCAAATTTTAATTAACCTAATTGGTAATGCATTAAAGTATAATGATAAGAAGACCATTGAAGTTAAAACAGATATTATTGATAAGGAAGAGTACTATATTATTAAAGTTTCAGACAATGGTATAGGTATCGCAGACGACAAAAAGGATGAGATTTTTAAAATGTTTCAAACTCTTAATCAGCCAGATCGTAATGGTAAACGTGGTAATGGAATAGGCTTGAGCACAGTTCAAAAGTTAGTCAAAAAATTAAACGGTATGATTACCGTTAATTCTGAACTTGGATTGGGAACAGAATTCGTCATTACTCTATCAAAATAAAGTAGGTGAATCTGAGATAAGATATTATCTTTGAATAATCCTAGATTTAAATGATATTTAAAAACCCTTCAATACTATACGGACTTCTATTTCTTATCGTCCCTATTATTGTTCATTTATTTCAATTAAGGCGATTTACAAAAGTACCTTTTACAAATGTTGCTTTTTTAAAACCTCTCATTACTCAAACACGCAAGAGTAGACAACTTAAAAAATGGCTGACATTACTAGCACGTATGGCTGTGATTGCTTGTATTGTAATAGCATTTGCTCAACCATTTATACCAGGTAGTAATGTCGCTACCCAAGAAAAAGAAACCGCCATATACTTAGACAACTCCTACTCTATGCAATCTAGTGGATCAAAAGGAGAGCTTTTTAAGACAGCTGTCACAGATTTATTAGAACGATTGCCTAATGATCAAAAATTCACTCTTTTTACAAACAGTAATACCTACACCAACACCACTAAAAAAGAGATCGCTAACGATTTATTAAATTCTGAATATCAATCCAAACCTTTAAGTTATGAGCAAATACAGCTTAAAGCTAATGCCTTATTAAACGATAATAAGAAGAGAAAGGAATTAATCATTATTTCAGATTTTCAAAAAATTGATGAAACTTTTCCCGATACCATTAAAGGTTTAAAAAGAGAATTAGTATTTCTTGAAGCCGAAGGCTCTAATAATATATCCATTGATACCGCATACATTAGTAGAAGAGAAACAAACTCAATAGATATTAGTGTTTCAGTAACTAGTGATAAAGCCATTAATAATCCAGTGACGTTGAGTTTAGAAAACAACGATGTTCTAGTTGCTAAGACTAGTGTTGACCTCACTAATTTGAAAGATACAGGTGTTTTTAATTTTGAAACTAGTCAACCCTTACAAGGTCGCATTTACCTTGAAGACAATAGTCTTTCATTTGACAATGAACTTTTTATCAGTAACAATATAGATCGTAAGATTAAAGTACTAGCTATAAATACTGTTGATGGTGATTTTTTAAAAAGGATTTATACCGAAGACGAGTTTGACTTTACAGCGGTTAGATCTAGAGATCTAAACTTCAACCTTTTAAAGGAACAAAACTTAATAATTCTTAACGAATTAAATAGTATATCAGTTAATCTCGCTAAAGAAATAAATACCTATCTGAGAAATGGTGGCTATCTAGTAATGATACCGGCTTTAGATCAATCGGGTTATAGCTCTATTAACAATATTCAAGGTACAGATAACATTAGTGAAAAGGAAAAGCGTATCACTGAAATTAATTATAATCATCCTTTATTAAAAGGTGTATTTAATAAACAAATTTCAAACTTTCAATACCCTAAAGTTAACGCAACAACAAACACTATAAGTGCTTTAAATCCGATTCTTAAATTTGAAGATGGTAGTAGCTTTTTATTTCAAAAAGGCAATGTATTTAACTTTACAGCTCCATTAAATAATCAAAATTCTAATTTTAAGAATTCTCCTTTAATAGTTCCTATTTTATATAATATGGGGCGCAATAGTTTACCAGTGCAACAATTATATTATCACATAGGAGATAAAAACTCTATTGCAATACCAGAAAAGATAATCCGTGATGAAATCTTGGAATTAAGAAACGAAAGTAATGCGTTAATTCCAAAACAACGTGCATTTGAATCTTTTGTATTAATAGAGATTGAGGATGAATTAAATAACTCAGGAAACTATAAAGTCATAAAAGACAATGAAAGTATTACTACACTGAGCTTTAATAGCAGTCGTCAAGAAAATAAGCTTAATTACTTTACCGCATCAGAATTAGGCAGTAATAATATTGCATATTCCGTAGAGGATTTAGTATACAAATTGAATGAAGAAGATGGAGTATTAAGTCTATGGAGGTATTTTGTTATCGGTGCTCTCTTCTTTTTAATATGTGAATTATTGATTTTAAAGTTTTTGAAATGATATTATTAAAGAACGTTACTATAGTTGATGCTGGTAGTGATCTACATCTTAAGAAAAGAGATCTTTTAATTAAGAATGGAAAGATTTCTCAAATAGGGACACGTATTGAAAGCGAGGAAGCTCGAATCATTGAAAAAGAAAATCTTCACATTTCTATAGGTTGGTTCGATAGTAGTGTATGTTTTGGAGAACCTGGTTTTGAAGAACGACAAACTATAAAAAATGGATTAGATACTGCTGCAAAAAGTGGTTTTACTACAGTGATGTTAAACCCAAATAATCAACCTAATCCACAAGATGAGTCGGGTATTAATTATTTAAAAGGGAAAACATCTGGAGAAGCTGTTACCGTTTTACCTGTTGGAAGTTTCACTTTGCAACAAAAAGGAGAACACCTTGCAGAGTTGTATGACATGCAACAAGCTGGTGCGATATCTTTCTATGACTTCAAGCAATCCATACAGAATACTAACTTACTAAAAGTAGGTTTGCAATATGTAAAATCCTTTGGTGGCATCATTCAGTCCTTTCCACAAGACAATTATCTTGCCGGTAAGGGAATGGTAAATGAAGATGAAAGGACCATTCATTTAGGGATTAAAACAAAACCTGCAATTGCAGAAGAAGTTCAAATCGCGCGTGATATTCAAGTGGCCGCATATACGGGTGCTAGGTTGCATATACCTACCATAACAACTGCCACAAGCGTACAACTAATAAAGGAAGCAAAAAAGAAATATTCTAATATCTCCTGTAGTGTATCTACTAATCATTTACTGTTAGATACTAAAAATCTATCAGACTTTAATACGCATTTCAAAATCCAACCACCATTACGTGATGAGAAACAAAAAAACGCTTTAATAAATGGTTTAAAGAGCGGTGTTATCGACACAGTAACGTCAGACCACATACCTTTGAACGTAGAACACAAAGCAGTTGAATTTGATCAAGCAAGTTACGGTAGTACTGGATTAGAAAGTAGTTATGGTATATTACAATCATTGCTTGATACAGAATCAGCGATTAAGGCCTTAACATCTGGTTACCTAATTTTTGGATTACAAAGACCACAAATTAAAGTAGATGAACTAGCTAACTTGAGTCTTTTTATACCAGACGTAAAATACACCTTTGAGAAAAAAGATATTTTATCAATTTCTAAAAACAGTGCTATTATAGGTAATAAACTAAAAGGTAAAGCTCTTGGTATTATTAATAACAAAAAAATAGTTTGGAATGGTTAAAGAACCTGCAGGTAAATCAATTGCAATCATAGCATATGCAAGTGCGCTATTTCTATTTTTTCATTTAATCGTTTGTATTGCCATTTTTGGTGTAGCCATAATATTAAACAATGGAAAAAATCAACCATTTGCTGCTTTCCATTTAAGACAAATGTTTGGAATTATAGCTGCTGCAGTTATTGTAAGTACTTTTTCTAGCATTATCCCTACGGGTATTATACCTCTTTTAATGATATGCTTCTTTGTTCTTTTAGCCGTTTTAGGACTTGTTAGTGCTTTACGAAATCAAAAAGACGAATTACCTATAGTCGGTCCACTATTCCAGAAATGGTTTAATTTTATCAAGTAATGAAGACTTTCACAGATTTATCCCTTAAGCATGTCATAAGACCTGCAAATAAAGAAAATGCACCTCTACTGCTACTCCTGCATGGATATGGTAGTAATGAAGAAGATTTATTTTCTTTTGCACCAGAGATTTCTCAAGACTTTTTTATAGTATCTGCACGAGCTCCATATAATATGGTACCTCAAGGTGCAGCTTGGTATGCTATTAACTTTGACGCAACCGGCGGTAAGTTTAGCGATGTGAATCAGGCAAAAGAAAGTATGGCCTTATTACTTAAATTCATAAAAGAATTAAAAGCTCACTACCCTATTTCAAAAGATAAAATCAATATTCTTGGTTTTAGTCAGGGCGCTATTCTTTCATATGGTCTATCCCTTTCTCATCCAGCATTATTCAATAAAGTGGTTTGTATGAGTGGTTATTTAAATGAAGAAATGATTGAACAGCCAGAAGATCTTGAATCTCGCTTTCGCGAAAGCGAAAATCAACCATCTTACTTTATCTCTCACGGAACAGTTGATCAGGTCGTTCCTTATGCATGGGCAAAACTGGCTCCAGATTTTTTGAAGAAATTAAACATTGACCATGTGTTTAAAGATTATCCTATAGGACACGGCGTGGCTAGAGATAATTTTTACGACATGAAAGAATGGTTAGAAAGAGATCTTTAATTATCGATACTTATTATAAAGTACCGATTTTAAAGTCTGCATCGATAAATTATTGTTCTCGTCAAAGTTGTATTGTATCAATACTTCACCCCAATTAGTATTATCAGTAAAATTTGCAATTAACCATTTGTGATTTAAAACCTGTAAATCATTAATTTGATATCCACGTCCTTCACCTATGTAATCAACAAGCGGATTGCCACCATCTGTAAGGTTTTGTTCTAGTAGGTAATCCTGTAACACGGTTTCTATTTTATTACGATCTAGACCTGATGACTCAAAGTAATTATAGGCTTCTTCATTATTATCTAGTGAAAACACAGTAGCATCTGCTTTTGCTGCTTGAGCTGCGTCTAGTTGCTTTTGTGTGTTTTCTAGTTTTTCTTCTAATGTTCGATAAGCGCGGTCTTGTGACTCTTGTATATTTCTACCATTTACATATAGAATTAATGCTATTAAAGAGGCAAAAATAAATAGGTATAAATAAAGGTTACGTTTCATATTATAAATTGATTTCTAAATTATCATAGGCTAAATAGACTCCTTCTGGTAAGTTTTTCTCTACTTCTTCATGGAATCCTAGATGATGACTGATGTGTGTAAAGTAAGTACGCTGTGGTTGTAATTCCCTTACTAATTCAAGAGCTTCTTCTAAATTAAGATGTGTATGATGCTCTTGTTCTCGCAACATATTAAGTACTAGCACATCTAGATTTTTCAGTTTTTGCTTTTCGCTAGTACTAATGGTTTTCACGTCTGTCATATAAGCAAAATCCTCGATCCTAAAACCGTGTACAGGTATAAATCCATGATCTGCTAGTACTGGTATGATTTTAATGCCAGAGGCCATAAAAGAATCATTCTCAAATTCGTGAACCGTTAGGTCTGCCACACCTGGATATTTATTAACGGTAGCAAACATATAACTGAAACGTTCCTGCAACGCTTTGTGAACACGAGATGTCATATGACAATTAATCTCTCCTTGTCTAAAAAAGAAAGGTCTTAAATCATCGAGTCCAGCGGTATGATCTGCATGCTCATGTGTAAAAAGAACGCCATCTAAATGGCTTACATCATGTCGCAACATTTGCTGTCTAAAATCTGGTCCACAATCAATTACGAGTCTTTTATCTTTATATTCTATCATAGCACTTACTCGCAATCTTTTATCTTTAGAGTCAGTACTTTTACAAACGGGATGGTCACTTCCTATGACAGGAATTCCTTGTGAAGTTCCTGTTCCTAAAATGGTGATTTTCACTTGAACTATTTTAGGTTAAAAATAGCTATATTTTTTTGTTCTACGTTGTGGTTTGCTACCTTTGTGTAAACGATATAACAACACCATAATGGGAGTTACCTTACCTGGAGATAATGATTTTGAATCAGTTCCATCAATAAAAAACAAGTCGCTTAGAATCAATTTGAATCGTAATATTTACGGAACATTTGCTGAGATAGGTGCTGGACAAGAAACGGTACGTCATTTTTTCAGGGCTGGTGGTGCATCTGGAACTATTGCCAAAGCCATGAGTGCCTATGACAAAGACTTCTCTGATGCTGTTTATGGCGTGCAAGATGATGGCCGTTATGTGACTGAAGCACGTCTTAAACGCATGCTTCAACACGAATCTAACCTTATTGAAGAACGTATTGCACGTGATAAACATCCAGAAAAGATGTTTTTTACTTATGCAAATACCGTAGCTACTATTGATTTTGCAAAAAAGTATAAAGGTCATGGTTGGGTAGGAATTAAATTTCAAGCAGCTCCTTTAGAAGAATACTCTGAAATTATTTTACATGTTCGTTTTAAAGAAACTGATGCTCGATTGCAGCAAATTACTTTAGGAATATTAGGTGTTAATCTAATTTATGGTGCTTTCTATAAACATGATCAACCTAAAAAATTATTGAAATATCTATATGATCATATCGATAAGGATAAGATTGAAATAGATATGATCAACTTTGATGGACCACGTTTTAAACAAGTGGACAATCGCCTGATGTCCCTACAGTTATTACGTAATGACATGACTGAGGCTGTCATGTTCGGTCCAGACGGTAAAAATATATTAAGCGCACGCATTCTATATAAGAAGAATGTCCTAGCATTAAGAGGTAGCTTTAGACCAGTTACAAAAGTGAATATGGATATGTATGAAACTGCAAAGGCCATGTTCATAAAGTCTGGTAAAGTTAAAGAAGATAAGCTCGAGACGATCTTTGAGATAACACTTTCTAATCTAAAGGCTCAAGGAGAGATTGATGAAGAAGATTTCATGCACCGTGCAGAACTACTGTGTTCTTTAGGGCAGACAGTTATGATATCTAATTTTAAAGAATACTATAGACTCGTTGAGTACTTTAATAACTATACCAAAGAGCGTATCGGACTAGTTATGGGTGTCAACAATCTAGTAGATATTTTTGACACAAAATACTATACACATTTAAGTGGTGGGATATTAGAAGCCTTTGGTAAATTATTCTTTAAAGACTTAAGAGTCTATCTATACCCAATGATTGATGCAGAAACTGGTGAATTAACGACCAGCGATAACATAAAAGTTCATCCACGTATGAAAGAGCTTTATAAGTTCTTTAAATATAACGGTCGCGTTATTGATATAGAAGACTATAATAAAGAAGTCATGCATATATTCTCTAGAGAAGTATTGCGCATGATTGCAGATGGTGAAGAAGGATGGAGAGAAATGTTACCTCCTGGAATCGCTGACCTTATTGATGAGCAAAATCTATTTGGATGTAATACCGTTGATTTATTAGGTACATCATAACAAACCATATGATTATAATAATAAAAAAGACCGCTTTAATAGCGGTCTTTTTTTATGAAGTTGTAAATCTACTCAACTACAGAATTTGAGCTGCGTGATCTTTGGTTTTCACCTTAGTAATAACATCTTCAATAATACCATTTTCATCAATCACAAATGTGGTTCTATGAATTCCGTCATATTCTTTACCCATAAACTTTTTAGGACCCCAAACTTGAAAAGCATTCAATAAGGAATGGTCCTCATCTGCTAGAAGGTCATAAGGAAGTTCATATTTATTTTTAAAATTCAATTGCCTTTTAGGACTATCTGCACTGGCACCTAGGATTTCATATCCGCTTTCGCGAAAGCGTAATACATTATCTCTCAGATTACAAGCTTCGGCAGTACAACCAGGTGTACTCGCTTTAGGATAAAAGAACAACACTAACTTTTTACCTTGGAAATCAGATAATGAAACGGTATTACCATCTTGATTAAGTACTGAAAAATCTGGAGCTTTATCTCCTGCTTTTAATGTCGTCATAGTTGTATTTTTGTTGAAAGCATAAATTTAAAAAATGAATAAAGAGGAAAAGGTCAATTTTATCATAAATAAATTGGAAGAATTTTACCCACAAATTCCGATACCTCTAGATCATAAAGATCCTTATACTTTATTGATTGCCGTTTTAATGAGTGCTCAAAGTACGGACGTGCGCGTTAATCAAATTACACCTTTACTTTTTGAACGTGCCGATAATCCATATGACATGATTAGAATGTCAATAGATGAAATCAGAGAAATAATAAAACCTGTAGGCTTATCACCTATGAAAGCAAAAGGAATTCATGGACTGTCACACATGATTATTGATTTGCATGATGGTAAAGTGCCACAGACTTATGAAGAACTTGAAGCTATGCCAGCTGTAGGACATAAAACCGCTGCGGTGGTGTTGTCACAAGCCTTTGGCATACCTGCATTTCCCGTGGACACTCACATTCACAGATTAATGTACCGCTGGAATCTGACCAACGGTAAAAACGTGGTTCAAACAGAGAAAGATGCAAAACGCCTTTTCCCAGAAGAAAAATGGAATGATTTACATCTTCAGATTATTTGGTACGGTCGTGAATATAGTCCTGCGCGTGGTTGGGATCTAGAAAAGGATATCATTACTAAAACTGTGGGAAGAAAAACGGTGTTAGATGAATACTATAAGAAGTTGAAAAAGTAGACGCTAAACAGAACTTATCAGAAGAAACGTATAGGTTATAATTTCATAATATCGGTTATGACCTAAATTCCTCTACCTATTGTAATTTCTTCATTTAAATCAAAAAACCCATTAAAACCTTAAAGTTTCAATGGGTTTTTATAGCTGAAAACAAAAATTAATTGTTAAGTGTCTCAAACGTCATGTTCTTTATCTTCATAACACTCAATGCTTTTGAGAAGTTGAGCAGGAATTTCACCGTGTCATCTTTTGGTCCCAGTGGAGTCACTCTTTCAGGAATTGATTCATTGTAAAGTTTTGCCATGTGTTGCGTTTATTTTCAATATAAACGAGGCATTTTAAACTTTATTATAAAATCAAGCCTTTAATTTGTTAATATGATATTGTGTTTATCAATCACTTTACGCAAGTTGATCAATGCATAACGCATTCTACCTAACGCGGTATTGATACTTACATCAGTACATTCTGCTATTTCTTTAAATGACATGTCCTTATACATGCGCATAATCAAGACCTCTTTTTGATCATCAGGTAATTCTTCAATAAGTTTCTTAACGTCCTGCTGCACCTGTAAAGATATCATCTCATTCTCTGTACTTTCTTGACCATTACTAATCACGTCAAAAATGTCAAAGTCGCTATTACTAGAAGAAAACTTAGGCATACGCTTATTTCTACGGAAATGGTCTATAACTAGGTTATGTGCGATACGCATGACCCATGGAAGAAACTTACCTTCTTCATTATACTTACCTCTTTTTAAAGTACGAATTACTTTTATGAAGGTATCTTGAAAAATATCTTCAGTCACATCGCGATCCAATACTTTGGAATAGATAAAACTGTAAATTCTTTGCTTGTGTCTTGTGATAAGCACCTCAAGGCCGCTTTCATCACCTTTAAGGTACTGGGTTACTAGAACCGCATCTGTGGTAGTGTTTTCTAACTTCATAACTATAACAAACTTTAAGACCTTAATTAAGGTTCAAGATCTCTGATTTAAAGTAATTATATAGCTATACGCAGTCTGTTTAGAATTAGTAACGGGTTAAATATAACAACATTTGTTCCAAACCAACAAAATACTACCCAACAATTTAACATATTATATGAAATACATTGTTTTTATTGGTCGTTGAGCGTTTTATCTTTGTGCATATGACGCACGATACCTTATTTGCAAACATTGACGAGCTTAGCCCTAAAGACAATATACTTATTAAAGGAGCTGGACTTCATAACTTAAAAGATTTAAACGCTGTAATACCACGCAATAAGCTTGTTGTAATAACAGGACTATCTGGTAGTGGTAAGTCATCCCTTGCTTTTGATACACTATATGCAGAAGGTCAACGACGCTATGTAGAAAGTCTTTCTTCATATGCTAGACAATTTTTAGGCCGTCTTAATAAGCCTAAGGTGGAATATATCAAAGGGATTGCTCCTGCAATCGCTATTGAACAAAAAGTAAATTCTACAAATCCGCGTAGTACAGTAGGAACGACTACAGAAATTTATGATTACTTAAAACTATTTTTTGCTCGTGTAGGTCGCACCTATTCACCTATTTCAGGTAATGAAGTGAAAAAGCATACCGTTACAGACGTCGTTAATTATGTAAAAACACAAGATGAAGGAACTAAACTTTTACTGCTTACTAGACTCATAGTAAAAGGTAAACGTGAGGTAAAGGATCAACTGGACGTTTTATTACAACAAGGTTTCACACGTATTAAAATTAATGATACCGTAGAACGTATTGAAGGATTAGAATATTCTTTTAAAAAGTCAGATAAAGTCTCTATTGTTATAGATCGTATCATTAAACGAGATGATGAAGATTTTTTTAATCGACTTGCAGATGCCATTGACACGGCTTTCTTTGAAGGCAAAGGAGTTTGTATGATAGAACATATGGACGGCAGCACTCACCGAGAGTTCAGTAATAAGTTTGAGTTGGACTGCATGGAATTCTTAGAGCCTAATCCTCATTTGTTTAGTTTCAATAATCCATATGGTGCCTGCCCTAACTGTGAAGGTTATGGAGATGTAATAGGTATTGATGAAGAGTTAGTAATTCCTAACACAGCTCTTTCTATCTATGAAAACGCTGTTTTCCCATGGCGTGGTGATAATATGAGCTGGTATAAAGACCAACTTATTAAAAACGCAAGTAAATTTGACTTCCCTATTCATAGACCTTGGTTTGAATTATCAGACGCACAAAAGGATCTTGTATGGTCAGGAAATAAGCATTTTGAAGGTATCAATGACTTCTTTGCAGAGCTTGAAGCAAAAGCATATAAAATTCAAAACCGCGTTATGCTTTCTCGTTATAGAGGAAAAACGAAGTGTAGCGTTTGTAAAGGAAAAAGATTGCGTGTAGAAGCCAGTTATGTAAAAGTTGCAGGTGTTTCTATATCAGATTTAGTAAATCAACCTATTAAAGACCTCAAGGAATTCTTTGAAAAAGTTGAATTATCTCAAAACGAACTAGATATAGCAAAAAGACTACTTGCAGAAATTCAAAGTAGACTCAATTTCTTATCAGATGTTGGATTAAATTATCTTACACTTAACAGAAAGTCTAATTCATTATCTGGCGGAGAGTCGCAACGTATCAATCTCGCTACCTCTTTAGGTAGTAGTTTAGTCGGTAGTATGTATATACTAGATGAACCCAGCATAGGATTGCATCCTAGAGATACTGCGAGATTAATTAAAGTTCTTAAAAATTTGCGTGATTTGGGTAACACAGTTATCGTTGTGGAACATGATGAGGAAATCATGCAGGCAGCCGACATGATTATAGATATAGGTCCAGAGGCTGGTACTCATGGCGGTGAGGTAGTTGCTGCAGGAACTTTAAAAGAAATTTTAAAATCATCTAGCCTCACAGCGCGCTATTTAAATGGTAATCTAGAAATACCATTACCTAAGAAAAGAAGAAAGTTCAAACATTATATAGACATTAAAGGTGCGAGACAAAACAATCTTAAAAATATTGATGTACGTTTCCCTTTAGGTGTACTAACTATGATTACTGGAGTTTCTGGTAGTGGAAAAAGTACACTTGTTAAACAAATTTTATATCCAGCAATTCTCAAAAAACTAGGCGGCTACGGTAAAAAAGCGGGACAATTCACCAGTATAGACGGGAAATTTGAAAACATAAAAACGGTCGAATTTGTTGATCAAAACCCTATCGGACGCAGCTCTAGATCTAATCCTGTAACTTATATAAAAGCATATGACGACATCCGTAACCTATATGCAGATCAAAAAGTTGCTAAAATAAGAAACTACAAACCTAAACACTTCTCTTTCAATGTTGAAGGAGGAAGATGTGAAACTTGTAAAGGTGATGGCGAAGTTACTATTGAGATGCAGTTTATGGCAGACGTGACCTTAACCTGTGAGACTTGTAATGGTAAAAGATTTAAAAAAGACGTTCTAGAGGTTCAGTTTAAAGATAAGAATATCGATGATCTTTTAAATATGACTATTGATGATGCGATCAGCTTTTTTGAAGAAGCTGAAATTTCTAAAATCATCAGAAAATTAAAGCCTTTACAAGATGTAGGATTAGGATATGTCACCTTGGGACAAAGCTCTTCTACCCTATCTGGTGGCGAGGCACAACGTATTAAACTGGCTAGCTTTTTAGTAAAAGGAACAACAGCAGATAAAACACTATTTATATTTGATGAACCTACAACAGGTCTGCATTTTCACGATGTAAACAAGCTCCTTGATAGTTTTAATGCACTGATTGAGAAAGGACATTCTGTTATTGTGATAGAACATAATATGGATTTAGTAAAATGTGCCGATTATGTTATTGATTTAGGTCCAGATGGTGGTATGAATGGTGGTTATTTAACGGCAACGGGTACGCCAGAAGAAGTTGCAAAAATTAAAAAGAGCATTACGGCACCGCATATTGCAGAAAAAATCGCTTAACTTTTGAAAGTTTATGTGATGTGATAGATACGCTTTCGCGAAAGCGTATCCATGACATTTATATAGTTCTAAACATGATTATTAAATCATATAATCCCATTAACTTTTAGTAAGTTTACTATTCATCATTCCTTTAACCATGGCGCGCAGACGTAAACGTAAAGCTACACCCAAATCTAGAAACTCTGTATTTCAACCACCTGGTACTATATCCTATGTAGGACTAGAAAGAGAGGGAAATGTAGCTACTGAAACCATATGTTATGATGAAACTTTTTATCAAAAGTACGAGAACATTCATCTAGTAAGTGATGAAAGTGAACAGGTTAACTGGTTTAATATAGAAGGTGTGCACGATATTGAACTACTAGAACAGTTAGGTAAAGACTTTGACCTACATCATTTACTAGTAGAAGACATTGCAAATACGACTCAACGTCCTAAGACCGAATTTTTTGACAACTGTATCTATCAATGTATTAAAATGATATCTTACGATGCTAAGCAGCATGAACTTAATGAAGAACAAGTATCTATTGTTCTAAAAAATAATTCGGTAATCACCTTTCAAGAAAAAACGGGTGATGTATTTGAAAACATTAGGGAACGTATAGAAACTAGCCGTGGTAGAATAAGGTCTAGCAAAAATGATTATCTCTTTTATGCATTAATTGATAGTATAATTGACCACTATTTTATTGCTGTAGAACAAATAGGTGAATATTTAAATGACCTAGAAGACGAAATTTTTGAAGAACCTGATAAAGAGTCTCTTAATAAGGTACAACGCAATAAACGATTGTTACTAGCCTTAAGACGTGCTATATATCCTTTAAGAGAATCGATTAGTAAATTGCTAAAAGAACAAAGTCATTTAATAGACCCTAAAATTGTGACTTATTTTCATGATGCTTATGATCATTGTATACAAATCACAGAGACAATAGAATCCTATAGGGAAATCAATACTGGACTTAAAGACATGTATTTATCTAGTGTAAGCCATAAGATGAACCAAATCATGCAGGTGTTAACCATCATGTCTTCTATTTTTATACCTCTGACATTTCTAGCTGGTATTTATGGGATGAATTTTGAACATATACCAGAATTAAGTTGGGAAGACGGTTATCAGTATTTCTGGATTATGAGCGGTGGTATCTTTATAGTGCTTCTTACTTTCTTTAAATGGAAAAAATGGCTGTAATTTTTATTATTATATATTATCAGATATCCAACATCTAATATCAAGTTTTAGCAAGATGATGTAATGGATAATAGTTTATTATGTAATTTATCTCACCTACTCAAATTCTTATATATACTGTAAGGTACCGCTCTCGTCATAGACTAACATATTATAAAATGTAAATTCAGTTTTACCATTTATGGCACACAAATTGAATTGTTATAATTGAAAGAGAAAATGTAAGAGTAGTTTCTTTCATAAAGTTTTTGGTTGGTTAGTGAGAATTCTCAAGGTGCATTATGCTCTTGAGAATTCTTCTTTTATAGACTTGTCAGTATATAAATTAATTATGCATGCATAATAGTTTGGCACGCAATTTGAATATTAATAGATGAAGGTAATTATTAGAGTAATTTACATTCATAAAGTTTTTTGGTTGGTTAGTAGGAAATCCTGAGAAGTCATTGCGACAACTCGGGATTTCCTCATTTATACCTATTTTTATGGTATGAAACAACTACTCCTTTTACTACTTTTAATTTCTAGCGTTGGCTGTAAAGAGGCGCAAGAATCTAGCACCACTGTCTATAACGATAATGTAGAATCGCAATTAACCGCCAATAAAAACATATTATCTACCGACAAAATATTTCCGCAAGATTTTCTAGGTGCTTATAAAGGTAAACTCAACATTACCACTAGTAGAGGTAAGGAATCCATACCTATGGAGTTTCACTTATTAGAAACGACTGACAGTTTGAACTATCAATATAAAATCTTCTATGGTGAAGAGCGATCTGAAAGAGCTTATAATTTAAAAAAGACACATAATCCTAATCTATACCTAGTTGATGAGAATAATGGAATTGTTTTAGAAACGGCATATGCAGATCAAACTTTGTTCAGCACCTATGAGGTAATGGGCAACCTATTAAACTGTACAGAAGTATTTCACGATGATTATATGGAATTTATGATTACCATGGCTCGTGTTCAAGATACGTCTATGACAGGTAATGAAGAAAGTGCCATTGTAAAAAACTATCCTCTTTCTGTAATGCAAAAGGCTGTATTGTTTAAAGAGTAGTAAGTTGAATCACATCTTAAAAATTTTTGCAGTTTAAGATTATCTACAAACCTTTCTGATATTCATGAATTAAAAATGTATATCAAAGTAATGTCATTTTAAACAACAAAAAAAGCTCTAGTTTCCTAGAGCTTTTTTTATAATCCTTTTTCACGCAAGCGTAAAATTATTTATTTATTCAAATGCAGCAGCTACTGAAGCACTTAACCTTTTATAAATACCACCTTCTAATCGATCACGTATAGCAGAGAATGCATCTAGTGTTTCATTAACATCTTCTAACGTATGCGATGCCGTAGGTATCAGTCTTAATAAGATCAATCCTTTAGGTATTACAGGATACACCACTATGGAACAGAAAACACCAAAGTTTTCCCTTAAATCCTTAACCAGTGCCATAGCCTCTGGAATACTACCTTTAAGATAAACTGGAGTCACACAAGATTGTGTTGTCCCTATGTCAAAACCTCTTTCTTTTAATCCGTTTTGTAGTGCGTTAACATTTACCCATAACTTTTCTTTAAGTTCTGGCATGGTACGTAACATATCTAGACGCTTTAAAGCACCTACAACCAATTGTGATTGTAATGATTTTGCAAACATCTGAGATCTTAAATTATACTTTAAGTAATCAATGATTTCTTTGTCCGCTGCTATAAAAGCACCCGTACTCGCTAGAGACTTTGCAAAAGTTGCAAAATAAACATCAATTTCATCTTGTACTCCTTGCTCTTCTCCTGCTCCAGCACCAGTTTTACCTAAGGTACCAAAACCATGTGCATCGTCAACAAATAAACGGAAATTATACTTTTTCTTAAGGGCAACAATTTCTTTTAAGCGACCTTGCTCACCTCGCATACCGAATACACCTTCAGAAATCACAAGAATTCCACCACCAGTTTGTTCTGCAATTTTAGTAGCACGTTGTAAATTCTTTTCTATACTTTCAATATCATTGTGCTTATAGGTAAAACGCTTACCATGGTGTAATCTAACACCATCTATGATACAAGCATGTGCATCCACGTCATATACAATAACATCATCTTTAGACACTAATGCATCTACCGTAGACACCATACCTTGGTAACCAAAGTTCAATAAATAAGCTGCTTCTTTTTGTACAAATGCAGCTAGCTCATTTTGTAATTGTTCATGTAAATCTGTATGACCACTCATCATACGAGCACCCATAGGATAAGCACTACCAAATTGAGCACCAGCCTCTGCATCTACTTTACGTACTTCAGGATGATTTGCTAACCCTAGGTAATCGTTAACACTCCAGGTAATTACTTCTCTACCTTTGAACTGCATACGATTTGCAATCGGACCTTCTAGCTTTGGAAACACAAAATAACCTTCGGCCACAGAAGCCCATTTACCCAATGGTCCTTTATCCTTGTATATTTTATCAAATAAATCCTTCATAAGAATATTTTAAACATGCAAAGATACAATTCTAAACGCAAATTGACCATTCATTATGCATGCATAGGAAATAAGTTTATAACAATAAACTGTTGATAAATAGATAGTTAACATGTGTTAGTTTTTACGCTTTCGCAGAAGCATAAAAAAAAGCCACTATCTTATTAAAAGACAGTGGCTTATGTTATGTGAAAAAAATATTAAGATTACTTAATGTACTCTATATGCTGCTCTGTAGCCGTCGATTTAGAGTCAAAAAAGCCTTGATCCTGCATCCACTGATCATTATAAATTTTACTCATGTAACGTGAGCCATGATCAGGAAAAATGATGACTACTTTAGAGTTCTCATCAAATCGCCCTTCGTCATTGAGAAGTTTTACTGCCTGCATTGCTGCACCACTAGTATACCCAACAAAAAGGCCTTCGGTTTGAGATATTTTACGAGCCATATGTGCTGCATCTTCATCTTTAACTTTTACAAAGTAATCGATGCTGTCAAAATCTGTTGCAGTAGGAATTAAATTTTTACCTAGGCCTTCTATACGATATGGATAAATCTCTTCTGAGTCAAATTCTTTAGTTTCGTGGTATTTTTTAAGAACACTACCATAAGCATCAACTCCTAAGATCTCGATATCAGGGTTTTGCTCTTTAAGAAAACGTGCGGTACCAGATATCGTACCACCAGTACCACTACAGGCTACTAGGTGCGTAATCTGTCCGCCAGTTTGTTCCCAAATTTCAGGACCTGTACTTCTATAATGAGCTTCTATATTAAGTTCATTGAAATATTGATTGATGTATATGCTATTTTTAATCTCTTCATGTAGACGCTTAGCGACCTCGTAATAACTGCGAGGATCATCTGCACTAACATGTGCAGGACATACATAAACTTTTGCTCCCATTGATTTGAGCATGTCAATTTTATCTGCACTTGATTTAGAACTTACAGCAAGAATACAATCATATCCTTTAATGCGACTTACCATGGCTATACTAAAACCTGTATTACCAGAGGTAGTTTCAATTATAGTATCGCCTGGTTTTAATATTCCTTTACGTTCTGCTTCTTCAATGATATGAAGAGCTATTCGATCCTTTGAGGAGTGACCTGGATTGAATGCTTCTACTTTTGCAAAAAATTCTCCAGTATAATGAGCTGTTGTAGTTGATAGTTTAATAAGTGGAGTATCACCTATAAGATCTAACACACTATCGTAAGCTTTTATGTCTTTATTCATAAATAGGGTTTAATTTTTTGAACGTTCAGAACATTCCAAAAACTTGGCAAATTTACATAAAATTTTGCTAGCTTTCTATTTGTTCTAAATCTAGCAAAAATGCATAGTCTATCGCCACCTCTTTTAAAGCATCATATCTTCCGGAAGCACCGCTATGACCGCTAGTCATGTCTGTTTTAAATAACAATAAATTGTTATCTGTTTTAAGTTCTCTTAACCTTGCAACCCATTTTGCAGGTTCCCAATACTGAACTTGTGAATCGTGATAACCGGTTGTGATAAGTACGTTAGGGTAATCATGTTTAGCCACTTGATCATATGGTGAGTAACTCAACATGTATTCATAGCTATCTTTATGGTTGGGATTTCCCCATTCATCATATTCTCCAGTAGTTAATGGAATGGAGTCATCAAGCATTGTGGTGACCACATCTACAAATGGAACAGCGCTTAGAATACCGTTATATAATTGTGGAGCCATATTCATAATGGCACCCATTAATAAACCACCTGCAGAACCACCACTTGCGTATAAATGTGATGGCGATGTGTAGTTGTTATTAATAAGGTGTTCACTACACGCAATAAAATCAGTAAAAGTATTGCGTTTTGCAAACATTTTACCGTCTTCATACCATGGCCTACCTAAATACTCACTTCCACGTATGTGTGCAATAGCATATATAAAACCACGATCTAATAAACTTAATCTAGAGATTGAAAAGTAAGGATCTATTGTCGATCCATAACTACCATAACCATATAATAGTAAAGGGTTACCAGAACTCCTCTTTAGACTTTTTTTATAGACAAGGCTTATTGGAACTTTAACACCATCGGCGGCCGTTGCCCAAACTCGTTCTGATGTGTAATCATCAGGTGTAAACTTAGGGTCTTGTACCTTTTGAATTTTAAGTACTTCTTCTTCCCTACTATCCATGTCAAATTCAATAACAGAAGGTGGCGTGGTTAATGAATTATATTGGTATCTTAATTTTACAGTATCAAAATCATAATTACCTCCAGTGAATGCGGTATAAGTTTCATTATCAAAAGGCAGAAAGTAATCTACGGTATCATCCCACGATTTAATACGGATTCTATTGAGACCATTAAAACGATCAGATATTACAAGGTATTTTTTAAAAATTTCAAAATCTTCTAGAAGTACATCTGACTGATGAGGAATTACATCTACCCAATTTTCCATTTCAGGTTTAGTAACCTCAGTCTTCATTATTTTAAAGTTGGTCGCATCATCTTTATTAGTCATTATATAAAACTGATCACCGTAATGTAGTACACTATATTCAATTTGGTCTGTACGAGGTTGCACTACTTTAAATTCACTATCAGGTTGATTTGCTTTTATAAATCTTACTTCATCAGTTAATGTTGATGATGATTTAATCATGATGTATTCTCTAGACTTTGATTTATACACATAACAATTGTAAATCTCATCATCCTCTTGATAGACAATAGTGGCTGTATCTGGATGAGCACCCAATTTATATTTAAAAATCTGATTTGCTCTTAGAGTTTGTTCATCTTTTCTAACAAAAAATAGAGTGTTATTATTTGCATCCCAAACAGCACCACCCGTGGTTAACTCTAATGCCTGAGGCATAACTTTATGAGTTTGCAGGTCTTTAATAAAAATGGTGTATTGACGTCTTCCTATAGTATCTACTCCGTAAGAAACCATTGTATTATCTGGCGATACACTCATACCAGTTAATTGAAAAAACTCATGACCGATTGCCATCTCGTTTACATTAAAAAGCAGCTCTTCTTTATTAGAAAGAGATTCTTTTTTACGATAGTAAAAAGGATAACTTTCTCCTTTTTTCATTTTAGTGTAATACCAGTAACCATTCCAGAAATAAGGAACTGATTCATCATCCTCATTAATGCGACTTTTAATTTCTTCAAATAGATCAACCTTCAGCTGTTTAGTATGAGCTGTCATCTTTTCATAATAATCGTTCTCTTGATTAAGATAGTTAATTACTTCTGGAGCATCTCGTTGTGTCATCCAGTGATAATTATCGATTCGTTGATGTCCATGAGCCTCGTGTACGTGAGGTATTTTTTTTGCAATCGGTGCTTGATGCTCTTTCATTCGTGCTTATTAAAAAACATTGCAATATATAAAACAGACCTCTTATTTAGGTGAGGTTTAACGGATGTTATAATTTTGTTGCAAACAATTAAAACTTATAAATTATGTTTGGAGATATGATGGGTATGATGGGGAAACTTAAAGAAACCCAGCAAAAAGTTGAAGAGACAAAGAAAAGAATGGATACCGTTCTTGTCGATGAAAAATCATCTGATGATTTATTAAATGTAACCGTTACAGCAAGTCGTATCATTAAAAGTATTCATATTGATGATGCGTTATTAGAAGATAAAGAACAGTTAGAAGATTATCTGATTTTAGTACTTAATAAAGCTTTAAATAAAGCAGAAGGCATTTATGAAAATGAAGTAGCAGCGGTTGCAAAGGACGGAATGCCTAATATCCCTGGTATGGACATGTTTAAATAATATTAATTACAATATAAACGATGTTACATCGCTGCGAAATTATAAAACATTGTAAAAGCAAAAATCCCGTCTAGTAAACTAGACGGGATTTTTTTATACTTGATAGTCTATCGACTACTAATCAATGATTAGTTGTTGATTAAACGGAATGTAGTACGACGGTTTGCTTTGTGCTCACGCTCAGTACAAGAAACTCCATCAGCACAACGGTTTTTAAGACGGTTTTCACCATAACCATTTGCAACGATACGAGAGTTGTTGATACCTTTAGAGATTAAGTAATTAGCAACAGACTGTGCACGTCTTTCAGATAAAGCTTGGTTAGAAGTCTTAGAACCTCTAGAATCTGTATGTGATGCAACTTCTACTTTAGAACCTGGAGTGTTGTTAAGAACAGAAAGTAATTTTGCATCGATCTCAGCTTTATCAGCTGAAGTTAATGTAGAACTTCCAGTTGCCCAGTTGATTTGAAGGTTGTTCTCTTCAACAAGAGCACAATCAACCTCAGACCATACAGTAAGACCACCTTTAGAAACTAACTTCTCACGAGTAATAGTTTGTTGAGTTGAAGGAACTACAGACTCTGTAGTAGCAGCATCAGACTTAAGGATTGTACGAGTAATGTTAGCATATTCTTCTGGGATAGCGATTTCTTCAACACGAGCTGGTTGATCAACTACACGTACAGTATAAGTACCTGACTGCTCAGCTACAGGCACTCTGTTAAAGCTAGCGTCATTTGCAAGAGTAGTTACAGAAACTGTAGTATACTCAGCTGGGTAACCTTTATAACACCAGTAACGACAGTCATCTGGGTTAGAAGAAGTACACTCTGCTGGTGGTACAGAACTCATTTCCCATTGTGCATAAGCTGGCTTAATTTCAATAGTTTCAGTAGACTTACCAAAAGAAGCTGGAGAAATAGTAATAGTAGATCCTGCTTGTTTCTTTACATAAGTACGAGTTTCAGTCTTATAAGTTGCAGGTATAACACGTAATTGCTTAGAAGCTTCTTTTACAAGAACTCTTTCAGTTACAGTTTCATAAGTTGCAGGTACAACACTTAACTTCTTATAAGAAGGTGTAGATTGTATTGATACAGTTTCATTTTCATACACATCTGGTGTAGTACAACGAACGTAACATTTTCCTGGCTCTGGATTAGAAGGTAAGTCTTGTGCAAAACTTACAGTCGCAGTAGCTACAGCTACTAAAGAAAGTATTAGTCTTTTCATTTTTGAGGTGTTAATTTGTTTATTAATTAATTTAAGTTGCAAAGGTCCATCAATAAGAAGTTTTACTAGAATATTTTCATCGTTAAATGACAACAGTTTGTTAAAATGACCACTATCATCGACCAACTACACAAAAACAGGACTCTACAACTATAAATATATTAAAATTTTCTTAAAACCACCAACATTTGTTCATGCATTTCTGCAGTGTAATCATAATGGGTTACTAATCTTAATTTTCCATGCCCCATATCACTATAAATAATTTGATGCTTATCAAGGTATTTTGTGAAGGCATCTTCATTATTCACATTAAAAATAACAATGTTGGTTTCTACAGGTTCCACCTTGGTAACAGCACTCATTTCAGATAAAACTATTGCTAGCTGCTTTGCCCTATTATGATCTTCTTTTAATAGTGGGAAATGATGATCTAATGCATATAATCCTGCTGCTGCCATAAACCCTACTTGTCTCATTCCACCACCTAGAACCTTACGTACTCTTATGGCTTTTTTCATGATTTCATTTTTCCCTATTAAAACAGTTCCCATAGGTGCTCCCATTCCTTTAGATAAGCATACAGATATCGTGTCAAAGATCTCACCATACGACTTAGGATCTTGATTGGTGGCAACCAGTGCATTCCATAAACGTGCACCATCTAGATGTAGCCCCAGTTGATGTTTATCTGTTACTGCTTTTATCTCTCTAAAAGTATCTAGGGAATAACAAGCGCCACCACCTTTATTTGTAGTGTTTTCTAAACATACTAATGTCGTTAAAGGACTATGATAAAAATCTGGCGGATTAATATGTTCCTCTACCTGTTGGGCGGTAATCATACCGCGATGACCATCAACCAACTTACAAGAAACACCGCTATTAAATGAAACACCACCACCTTCATAATTATAAACATGAGCATACTTATCACATATCAATTGCTCACCAGGTTGCGTATGTAGCTTTATAGCTGCCTGATTTGCCATACTACCTGTAGGAAAGTATAAAGCTGTTTCCATGCCAAACATTTCTGCAATACGTTGCTCTAGCAGGTTCACTGTTGGATCTTCCTTATAAACGTCATCGCCCACATTAGCATTTAATATAGCCTGCATCATGGCAGCAGTAGGTTTTGTTACTGTATCACTCCTTAAATCTATTTTCATGTCTGTATTAATTACGCTTCCGCGAAAGCGAGATAAAAATAACAACTGCCATACATATCATCCTAGTAAGTTCTCATATATTATAGACCTATTGCTATAGCTGAGAAGACAGATAATAATCCTATTTTTGTAATTAAACATAGTCCATATATGATCACAACAGATCAGCTCAAAACGTTACAAGAACGTGTTATCGCTTTAAAAGATTATCTACAAATAGATGCTAAGGAAATCGAGATTACTAATCTTGAAGAGAAGACTTTTTCTCCTGACTTCTGGAATGACGCAAAGGCCGCAGAACTGATCATGAAAGAATTGCGTAATAAGAAACAATGGACTACAGATTATGACACTGCCACAACTCTAGCCGAAGATGCAGAAGTTCTTTATGAGTTCTTTAAAGAAGGTGACGCAACTGAAGAAGAAGTCATGGTTAAATATAATGCCGCGATTGACATCACAGAAAAGTTAGAGTTTAAAAATATGCTTTCTAATGAAGGTGATGACTTGAGTGCTGTTTTACAAATAACTGCTGGTGCTGGTGGAACAGAATCCTGCGACTGGGCAGAGATGTTGATGAGAATGTACATGATGTGGGCGCAAAAAAATAATTATAAAGTAAAAGAGCTCAATTTTCAAGCTGGTGATGTTGCCGGTATTAAAACGGTAACCTTAGAAATTGAGGGCGATTATAGTTTTGGGTGGTTAAAAGGAGAAAACGGTGTACATCGATTAGTACGTATATCTCCATTTGATTCTAATGCAAAACGTCACACTTCATTTGCCTCTGTTTACGTTTATCCTCTTGCAGATGATACTATAGAAATAGATATTAATCCAGCAGATATTAAATGGGATTTTGCAAGATCAAGTGGTGCTGGTGGACAAAACGTTAACAAAGTAGAGACTAAAGCAATACTGACGCACCATCCATCTGGTATCGTTATTCATAATTCGGAAACCAGATCTCAATTAGAAAATCGTGAAAAAGCAATGCAAATGTTGAAATCTCAACTTTTTGAAATTGAGCTACAAAAACGTAATGCCGCGAGAGATGAAATAGAATCTGGAAAGATGAAGATAGAATGGGGCTCGCAAATACGTAATTATGTAATGCATCCTTATAAGTTAGTTAAAGATGTGAGAACTGGTCACGAAACCGGTAATGTTGATGCCGTTATGAACGGTGATATCGATGCGTTTCTTAAAGCCTTCTTAATGGAAAGTGGTCAAGAAAAACCGTCCGATGAGTTATAAGCCTAGTCACATGGTAGTTAAGTGTCAATAGTTAATTTAAATTTGTGAAAAAAAACCAACATTAAGTTAACTTAACTTTAGTAATGACGGCTTAAACCGTCTGATAGATTTGTAGTCCTAGTAGAAACTAAATTAACTACAATGAAACTACAATACTTATTTCTCGCAATTTTAATCCTTCCTATTCTTGCGATAGCACAAAAACCAGATTCCGATGGTATGATAACCATTTCTGGTACTCTAGTGGATCAGTCTACTAAAAGCCCTCTAGAATTTGCAACCGTATCCTTACTAAGCACTGAACCAGGATCAACTCCTCAAGGTGGAATAACTGACATCGATGGAAAATACAATATTCAAGTAACTCCTGGAACTTATGATGTGAAGTGGGAATACATCACATTTAAGACCTTAATTAAAAAAGCAGAAGTTCTAACTGCCGATAAGGATTATGGTACAATAGAACTTGAAATTGATGTTGCAGAATTAGATGCAGCAATTGTTATTGCAGAGAAAACAACTGTTGATATTCGATTAGATAAAAAAATATATAATATAGGTAAAGATTTAACTGTACGCGGTGGTAGCGCCAGTGACGTATTAGACAATGTACCATCAGTATCTGTAGACGTAGAAGGTAATGTAGCCCTAAGAGGAAATGACAATGTAACTATTTTAATCGACGGAAGACCTAGTGCGCTCGTTGGTTTTAATGGAGCCGAAGCTTTAAGACAAATTCCATCTGACGCAATTGAGAAGATAGAGGTAATTACTTCTCCAAGCGCACGTTATGACGCCGAAGGTACAGCAGGAATATTAAATATTATTCTTAGAAAAAATAAGCTTTTAGGCTTTAATGGTTCTATGCAATTAGACACCGGTTATAATCCACAGTTAGGATTATCATTTAATGGCAATTTACGTAGTGAGAAATGGAACTTATTTACAAATACAGGTTTTAGATACAGAGAAACACCAGGTAATAGTACCACAAGCACAGAATATTTATCACCTACAGCTCAAAACAGTTTTGTGAATGAAGAGCGCGTATTTGATCGATTAGGTCGAAACTTTTTTACCAGTTTAGGTGCAGAGTATTTTATTAATGATCAATCTAGTATTGTAGCAAACATTGTTTATCGTTTAGGTAATGACGATGATTTAAACACTAACATTATTGACCGTTTAGACGCAAATGGTAACCTAAATGAAGCTACCTCTCGTACTGAAGCAGAATCAGAAGATGATACGCGAATACAGTATTCATTAGATTACAAAAATGATCTTGATGATAACGGCCAGAAGATTACAGCTAGTATTCAATACTCAACATCAGTAGAAGATCAAAATGCAAATATCTTAGAGACTGAAACAACCACAAATACGATTAATGATGTGGAGAGAACACTAAGTGAGGAAGATGAGCAAAATGCCACGGCACAATTTGACTATGTATTACCTATAGGAGAAGATACTCAATTTGAGGCTGGTTATAGAGGTAATTACCGCGATATTAGTAACTCCTTTTACTTAGAAGAACAATTAACTTTCCCTACTGGTCCTCTTGTGCCAGATGCTGGTCTTAATAACACCTTTGATTATGAAGAATTAGTAAATGCTGTTTATGGTCAATACGGTAAAGAATATGGTAAATTCTCATTCCTTGCTGGTTTAAGGTTTGAGCAAACCAATGTAACCATAAGACAAGAAACAGTTGATACTGAAGAGAAGAAAAATTATAGCAGCCTTTTCCCTACTCTTAACTTAGGTTATGAAATCCAAGATGGTGAAAATATTACTTTAGGATACAATAGACGTGTAAGAAGACCACGTGGTCGTTTCTTAAACCCATTCCCTAGTAGATCTAGTGAATCTAATGTGTTTCAAGGTAATGTAGATTTAGATCCTACTTTTACAAACTCTTTAGATTTAGGATATTTAAGAAGATGGAAAAAAGTAACCTTAAGCACATCTATATATTACAACCGTAGTGATGATAACTGGGAATTTATACAAGAAGATACAGGTGAGATAACAGATAATGGAGACCCTATCATCAGACGTACACCAGTAAACCTATCTACGCAAGAACGTATAGGGTATGAACTAACACTTACCTATAGACCTTTTAAATGGTGGACTATAAATACTGACTTCAATTTATTCCATGCAACTACAGATGGTGATTTTAACGGGACTAATTTTGATAATGAGAATACTTCTTACTTTGCTAGATTAAATCAAAAATTTAGTATTCCTTCTGGTATCGATTTACAAACTAGATTAAATTATCGAGGCGCATCAGAGAACGCACAAAGTACTAATGACGGAATTTTCACTATGAATCTTGCAGCTAGTAAAGATATCATGGGTGATGATGCGACTATATCCTTAAACGTTAGCGATTTATTTAATAGTCGTAAGAGACAAAGTACTACAATCACCGACGATTTTATAACAGATAGCGAGTTTCAATGGAGAGAAAGACAAGTGAACTTAAGTTTTGTATATAGATTTAATCAAAAGAAGAAAAACAGTCGTAGTAATGGTGGTGGTGATGGTGATGATTTTGAATTCGAAGGGTAATCTTAAAATTTTAAGGTATTCTCACAATAATTAACAAAATATAAAACATTCAACAAAGTAACCATTGTAAATTTGAATCAAAAATAATAATTATGAAAAAAACACTTTTGATTCTAGGAATTGCATTTAGCACAGCATTTATGACAAATGCTCAAACAGTATCTGAAAACGCAATAGGTATAAGAGCTGGTGATGGTGATGGTTTTGGTACTGAAATATCTTACCAAAGAGCCTTAAGTGATAACAATAGACTTGAAATCGATCTAGGTTATGAAGATGGAGACAACTTTGACGGATTTAAAGCAACAGGTTTATACCAGTGGATTTGGAATATTGAAGGTGGCTTTAACTGGTACGCAGGTGCTGGTGGTGGTTTAGGAACAGTAAGTCTAGATGACGATTTTCCAGGAAGAGGTAATTTTGACGATGATTCTGAAACATTTCTTTTTGGAGCAGCGCAAGTTGGGATAGAATACAATTTTGATATTCCTTTATTGATATCGCTCGATGTAAGGCCAGAATTTTATTTTGGAGACTTTAGAGATGGTAATGATCTAGACATCGCATTAGGTTTGAGATATCAGTTCTAAGAAATATCTAAACAACAATAACCGATAACGGCTTCTTAAAAAGAAGCCGTTATTTTTTTATCATCACGTTCCACCTTTATAATCTTGAACGGTGTTGTTATACTCATAGTGGCCATGTCTCCATCTGCTTTAATGAGCTCAAAGTTAAAATGTAATAAACTCTTCTCATTGCGCACCTCAGTAACTTCGACAGAGAATCCACCTGTCGATTTCTGACCTCCATAAGCAAAGATTAAGGCCTCTTTTTTAAAATTAACGCTAGGTATTTTTAAACCTGGTTTGCGAGTACTATTGATTTGCGCCATCATCTCTTGCATGGCTTCTTCAGATTCTACTATAATAACCTCTTGATTTTCATGATTACTATTGTTGCCTTCTAGCATGACATCGTAGTAAGAAGTAAGCCCAAATGTTTTTTCTGGTGTATCCATTTTTTTGCCTCCACAGCCTGTAGTTAAAGTTAAACTACTTATTGCTAGAAACAGCAGAGAGAACGTTTTTATATAATTTTTCATATTGTGGTATTATTAACTGAATGTCAAATTCTTTTGCTTTCGCGAAAGCGTTGTTTTTAAATTTTAATAGTCTCGCATCATCTTCTAAAATATGAATAGCCTTTTGTGCCATTTCATCAATATCACCTACATTGCTCGTAAAACCTGTGACTCCATCTTCGTTAACCTCTGGTAAACCACCAGTGTTTGATGATATAACAGGAGTTTTATTTGCCATTGCTTCTAGAGCCGCTAGCCCAAAACTTTCTTTCTCAGATGGCAGTAAAAATAAATCTGTAAAACATAAAATACGATCTATCTCAGTACTATTTCCTACCCATTTAATTTGCAATTGCAACTTCTTAGATTTAGCATATTCCTCTGCTTCAAAACGTTCTGGTCCATCTCCTACCATAATTAAAATAGCAGGAATTTTTTCTTGAATCTTCTCAAAGATCTTTACCACATCCATGATACGTTTTACAGGTCTCATATTACTTACATGAGTTATAATACGCTCTTCTGGAAAAGCCATCACTGTTCGGTCGCAATCTGTAAACTCTGTTTTATAATTAGACATATCAATGAAGTTAGGTACTACATCAATATGCTTTGTTATGTCAAATAAATCTAAAGTATCTCTTTTAAGACTGTCAGAAACTGACGTGACCACATCACTGTTGTTGATACTAAAGGTTACACTAGGTTTATAGACAGGATGGTTACCTACTAATGTTATATCTGTTCCATGCAAGGTAGTCACCATAGGTAATTTTATACCTAAATCCTTCAACATTTGTTGCGCCATGTAACCGGCATATGCATGTGGAATGGCATAATGCACGTGTAATAACTCTATATCATATTCTTGTACGACATTAACGAGTTTACTAGATAAAGCAAGATCGTACGGTTGATAATGGAATAATGGATATTCTTCTACATTAACTTCATGAAAGAAAATATTTTTTGCAAGTAGTTCTAGTCTTACTGGTTGTTTATAAGTCACAAAATGAATCTCATGTCCTCGTTGAGCAAGAGCAGTACCTAACATGGTTGCCACTACTCCACTACCACCATAGGTAGGATAACATACTATTGCAATTTTCATTTAAATTTATTTTATAATTGGTTACTAAAACTAATCAATTATTGCATCATAAATGATTTGCTGGATATTAGTTCTTATATTCTCAGATAGAAGAAATCTATTCTCTGCACTAGGGAAAATACGATTTGACAGAAACACATATACTATTTCCGAGTCTGGATCTGCCCAAGTATAGGCTCCTGTAAAACCACTATGACCAAAGCTAGTCATACTAACACAACCACAGGTAGGACCTACTTCATCTAATTGTGGTTTATCAAACCCTACACCACGTCTCACTTCTTGATCACAGTAATAGCAGGTATTAAATTTAGATATTGTTTCTGGTTTAAAATAAGTAACATCTCCATAGCTACCATTTTGCAAATACATTTGCATCATTTTTGCAACATCATTTGCATTAGAGAATAATCCAGCGTGACCACCTATCCCACCTTGCATTGCTGCGCCTTGGTCATGTACAAAACCATGTATTAACTGACCTCGATATGCCATATCATTTTCAGTAGGCACTATTTCATCTTTAGAAAAACGTTGTAATGGTAAATAACCCATATAATTCATTCCCATTCTTTTATAGAAATGATTAGTAGTTAATTCATGTAAAGTTTTTTTAGACCTATCCTCCATATATTTTTTAAGCAAGTAGTATGGCAGGTCACTATATTTATACTCCTGACGGCTTCTCAGTTCACTATTTGCAATTCTATTGAATATGGTATCCTGTATAATTCTATTTGTAAATAAATTCTGTGCTACCTCTACATTATAAACTGATGATTTTGAACTACTATAATATTGTGACATCGGTCTAGATGTTATACTATCTAAAGTATATCTATAAAAAGGAATCCATGCCTGTAATCTTGCATAATGTGACAGCATAGATTTAATTGTAATGTCCTTTTTATTTGTAGTAGATAGCGCAGGAATTAAAGTACCAATTGAATCTTCTAAATCTATAACACCATTTTCTTCAAGCTCCATGACTAGTGGTAAGGTCCCCATAATTTTAGTTAACGAGGCAATATCATAAACATCTTCATCCTTAACAGCAAGCTCTTTGGAATAAGTGTGATATCCAAAATTTTTCTGATAAACAACTTTACCACGACGGGCAACTAATATCTGCATGCCTGGAGCACCTAAACTATTAACGGTATAGTTTGCAATACTATCAATCTTAGAAAGTTTATAAGTATCTAAACCTACACTGCTAGGCGTATTGCCATAGGCTAAACGACGCAGGTAAGGTGTATCAACACCATCACCTACTTGAAACTGGCTACCTGCGGTCACAGGCAATCTTCCTACCGCTGGTCTTGCTCCAAAGATAATTTGAGCACTAACCTTCTGACTCCACTCACTGTTTTGATAACTCATTAAGATACCCTCAAAATTTTCAATGGTATTGAGCTGTGCAAGCATATAAGGTCTAACAAATGCATCAAAAATAACTTCATGCGTTCTTGCTATTTCATACAACCATGTCAGTTGTGTGGATTTCAATTGATAACCTTTCCAAGGGCTTTCATTGCTGCGATGCAAACCAACAATGACTGTATTATAAGATTCTAGTTTTCTAAGTAACTCATCTAGTTGAGTTGCTTTTACCTGTGTAACTTTTGAGTATTTATTTAATTCCTTAAGAAAAATAGCTCCACTATCATCACCTAATTCAACATATGCAATTTTTTTAAGTTCTAGATTTTTTAGTGGTAAAATGGAATCTTTATTACGCAAGACAGTTACCGCTTCAGAAATAGCTCGTTCATACACTACGTCATCACTCTCTGTATTTAAATCATTAATAAGATTAAAAGTACTTATAGGACGATATTTGTGTAAACCTGATGCATATTTAGCCTTTAAAATCTTTTTAACTGAATGCTCTATGCGCTCATCAGTAATTTCTCCACTATTCCATGATGCAATAATTTTATCAATTGCCTTAGGGACATTTTCAGAAATAAGCAGCACATCATTACCTGCCTTAAAAGCTTGTAAATCTATCTGTCCAGGCTCACTAAAATTAGACGCTCCTTTCATATTTAAAGCATCTGTAAAAATGAGACCTTTAAAGCCCATTCTATTTTTTAATAAATCTGTAACTACTTTCTCACTTATACTGGTTGGGTAACCTGGTCTAGGTTCTAAACTAGGTATATTTAAATGCGCAACCATAACGCTGGCCATTCCTTCTTTAAAAAGTTTACGATATGGATACAGCTCTACACTATCGATACGCTCTGCACTGAAATCCACAGTAGGCAATGTTTTATGGCTATCTTGATCTGTATCTCCATGTCCAGGAAAATGCTTAGCACAGGCTAAAGTTCCTGTACTCTGCATACCTTTCATAAATGCTTGTGATTTATCTGTCACATTATACATATCCTCACCAAAGCTACGATTACCTATAATCGGGTTATCTGGATTTGTATTAATATCAACATCCGGTGCAAAATTGATATGTACTCCTAATCTCTTGCAATGTTGCCCTATACGTCTACCTACATCATAGCTAGATCGTGTGCTAGGTGTTGCTCCTAGTGTCATATTCCACGGAAAAGCATATGTACTGTCTAATCGCATACTCAAGCCCCATTCTGCATCCATTGCAATAAGCATTGGTGTTTTAGACTTGGCTTGTAGCTCATTTGTTAAATGAGCTTGTTGAAGAGGTCCACCTTTAGAAAAAATAATTCCTCCTATTTTTTGTTCCTCAACTAATTTTCTAACCGCAGCAACATGGGTTTTTCCTTTATTTGAAAAAAGATCAACCATAAACAATTGACCAACTTTTTCACGTTGATTCAAACTGTTATAAACACTATCAACCCATTTTATTTGGGCAATAGAATCATTGGTAATTAAAGGGTCATGAGAAGAGAATTGAGCTTGTGAGGTATACGCTTTCGCGAAAGCGAATATCAAAATCAAACATTGTAAAAGTGTCCTATTCATAATGTACAATAGCATTTAAGGAAAAGGTTTCAAGAACCGTTCCTAAAGCAACAAGATAAAGACTTAACGCTTCATCTTAAGTTAATAAAGAGAAAATAATAGCGGACTTTTAAACTAGTTTATCAACTAGAAAAAGCGTGAGTGCCAGCTCTCACTTGCAGGAACTTCCCAATGCTCACGGTACTCACCTACATTAGTCACAAGGTTATTAAAAACGATTGTGTTAGGAGAAACAGACTTTGCTTTGGCCATTTTTTTAAAGTCGCTTAATTCTTTATGCGCCACATATTGACCATTTTTAAAAGTGACATTCATTTTATCCATAAGATCAATCCTAAAAGATTTTTCTATCGATTGTATAAAACGTACACTAGCATCTATAGAACAACCAGTTGCTCCAGCTGTAGTTTGATCTAATCCTATTACAATAAACCTATTATATGGATACTCCACACCAGCTTTTAAATCCTTACCATGAGCTGTCCATTGCTGTAAAAAGTTATCCATTTGAGGCTTTAATTCATTAAGCTCATCTGTTGTAAATGGTCTATTTGCTTGATAGATCCACACTCTAGCTTCTTCTGGTAAATCTTTAAAATTTGCGTGCATAGTTATTCTTCTATTTTAGTGAGTACTAACATGTTTCTATATTCCTGTATCCTAAGATCATACATGTTTTTTTCTACATAAGTAAAGGTGTACTTCTTCTTTTTTTTCATTGCTATTTCTAACAAGTGATCATTTTCTACATATTCTAACCAGAGGAACTTACGTACTCTTCCGGTCTCATCTTTTATACTAATGGTATAAAATTGTTCATTAGAAAAATCTACAACCTTACCTGTCAAGGTAAAAGTCATTGGTACACTTTCTGATGTATAACCCATTTCTTCAAAATCTTCATCACCTGCCATGGACAGGAATAATGATATAGATGACGGGCAATTAACTACCATATGCATCCCTAATTGTTCTCCATATGCCTCGAGCACCTCATCACCAGCAGTAAAGTCCAATCCATTTTCTTTATAATACTCTGGATCAGTAGCATATGCTTTAAACATACTCTCTGTGAAGACCTTCAAGGCTTCAACACTGGTTAAGTTATCTATATCACCTTCTTCTTTTAGATGTGAACATATACTGTTAGATAATTTATCTAGTACTTCTTCTTCTAACTTTTGTGCATTAGAAACTAAAGTAACCAACAATAGTAAGAGTGTAATTTTAAATTTCATCAGGTTTTACTTTTTCTTTTTTTTCACCATCCACCGAGTAGCAATGGCCATAAATGTTCCAAAAATTAATGTGCTAAAAACGAACTTTACTTCATGAAAAGGTAAATCACTGGCATAATCAAATGCCGCCATGATTCCTGCATAGACTAAACCAGAAAATAAGCCTAGCACTATTCGATTTTTCCATGGAATTTTATCGGGCTCGTTATTGTTCATTTTAAAGATCTTCAGCACTTGCGATCATCTCTGCAATGTCTAAAACCTCCACATTACCTTCTTTCTCTGCCGCTTTGATTCCATCGCTCATCATTGTGTTACAGAAAGGGCAGGCTGCTGCAATAATATCTGCACCTGTATCTAGTGCTTCATCTGTGCGCTCAATATTAATATCTTTATTACCTGGTTCTGGTTCTTTAAACATTTGGGCTCCACCAGCTCCACAACACAAACCGTTGCGCTTACTGCGCTTCATTTCTACTAGTGCTGCGTCTAATTTTTCTATAAGTTCTCTTGGTGCTTCATAAATCTCGTTTGCACGTCCTAAATAACAAGGATCGTGATAAGTGATTTTTTTGCCTTTAAATTTCCCACCAGATATAGTTAATTTACCGTTTGCTATAAGATCTTTTAAGAATGAGGTATGGTGGATAACTTCATAATTACCACCTAATTCAGGATATTCATTTTTAAGTGTATTAAAGCAGTGAGGACATGCCGTCACTATCTTTTTAATTTCATAACCATTAAGAACCTCTATGTTCATCATGGCCTGCATTTGAAATAGGAATTCATTTCCAGCTCTTTTTGCTGGATCACCTGTACAGCTTTCTTCTGCTCCTAAAACGGCAAATTCAACACCAGCTTTATTCAATAACTTTACAAATGCTTTTGTAATCTTCTTTGAACGGTCATCAAAACTTCCACTACATCCTACCCAAAATAAAACTTCTGGAGTTTTTCCTTGAGCTATAAACTCTGCTGCTGTAGGTACTTTTATCAATTCACTCATAATTGTTATGTTGAGATATCTTTACTATGCTTTCGCAAAAGCAAAATCATCATCTTTCTATTTTTTAAACACTTCTATTGTTACTTCTTGCTCTACTAGATGCGTAAATTTGCCTTTATATCTAGTCGCACGTACCATATGATTATCGATCCAATGATAGTTACCACCTCTAGGTTTACCCATCAATAAACTATGATATTTAAAACCATGCTTTTTTAACCACACTTCTGTTACCTCTCTATGTTCTTCTGTTCTAGAGGTGAAAAAACAAATCACGTGACCTGCATCAAACCACTCATTAAGCGTTTTTAATGCGTCTGGAAAAGGAGCGCAAGTTGCCATGCGCTCAGGTTCTTCATTAGGCACATCATCAGTAATAGTTCCATCAATATCGATTAAATAATTCTTAACGCCTTCTGGTAATATAGGACTCGCTAAAGAACCATCATCATTTTTTGCTTCTAGGTATTCGTTTTTTTCTTTCATACTATAATTCGTCTGCCCAGTTTAATCGATCCATCTGGTTATATGGCCATGGTGCACCGTTGTTTTCAATATTTGTTAAAGCATTATTTAAATCTGTAGGTGCGGCACTATTTTCTAGTACTAGATATCTTCTCATATCCATGATGATACTTAATGGATCAATACCAATAGGACAAGCTTCAACACAAGCATTACATGTAGTACATGCCCATAACTCTTCTGTTGTGATATGATCATTTAATAGCTTTTTCCCATCATCTTTCCATTCACCTTCTTTATTAATAACAGATCCTACTTCCTCTAGTCGATCACGTGTCTTCATCATTATGGCACGTGGACTTAATTTTTTACCAGTAATATTTGCCGGACATTCTGAGGTACAACGACCACATTCTGTACAAGTGTATGAGTTTAATAGCTGGACTTGATCAAGGTCAAAAATATCGCTAGCTCCTAATGAGGCTGGATCTTCATCCATCGCAGCAGGATCTGGTGCAGCAAATGGATCAGCATCTGGATCCATCATCAGTTTCACCTCGGCAGTCACAGCTTCCATATTTGTAAACTGTCCTTTAGGAGTTAATTTTGCAAAATAAACATTAGGGAAAGCAAGCATGATGTGTAAATGCTTAGACCAATATAAATAGTTTAAGAAAATAAGAATTCCAACGATGTGAATCCACCATGCCGCTCTTTCTATAATGATAAGAGTAGTATCAGCCATATTTTCAAAAAACACTGCTACAAATTGAGAAACTGGAAACGATCCAAATATCTCACCTGCATGAGCATAACCTTCCACGCCTCTAGTTTGAAGGATAAAATCTGTTGCGTTCATTATTAAAAATAAACTCATTAATACAACTTCAAAATATAGAATGTAGTTGGCATCATTTTTAGGCCATCCTTTTAACTCACCCATAGTGAATCGTTTGATGTTCATTGCATTTCTTCTTATCCAAAAAACGACAACAGTTACTAATACTAATAAAGCTAGTATTTCAAACGTACCGATCAGAAAATCATAAACACCACCTAGGTAAGGTGCAAATATGCGGTGTGTACCGAAAAGCCCATCAATAATAATTTCTAGGACTTCTATATTGATAATCACAAAACCTACATATACAACAACATGTAAGAAACCAGCAATAGGCCTGCGTACCATTTTGGATTGCCCTAAAGCGATACGTGCCATTTGGGCCCATCGTTCTTTTTTGTTATCTGAGCGATCAACTTCTCTACCTAGCTTGATATTGCGTATCATCTTGCGAATGTTACTTGTAAAGTAACCTACACCAGCGATTAATAAAAGGGCAAAAATGATTTGTGGAATGTATTCCATGTATAAAAATTATTTAGTTGGGTCTTCTGGTTCTTCGTATGGTCCTGGTCTCTTTCCAAAGACAGAGAAATGGACATAACGTTTAGGATTAAGCTTCATATCCTGCAACAAGTCTGCTGCTTGTTCTGTTGCTCTTTCCAAATTTGTATAAAGTTTGTCGTCGGTCATTAACTTCCCTAACGAGCCTTCTCCATTACTTACTTTATCAAGTACAGTATTAAATTTACCTATCGTTTCCTCTAACTGTTTTACTGTACCAGCTATTTCTACTTGTGCAAGAGTATCAGATATTTTAGCAAAATTCTCTGTTGTGACATCTAGGTTCTTAATAGTTCTCCCTAGACTTTCTTTATTATCTGCTAACAATGTATTTGCATTGCGAGATAAAGCCTTAAATTCTACAAGTGTCTTATTAAGCTCTTCTAATGAGGAAGTAATCGCAGCTCTAGCATCAGGATTAAGAGTTTTATTAACCGCAACTAGCACACTATCTGCACTTACTACCATATGTTCAATCTTATCTTTTAAAGGAATAAATTGATCCATTACTTCACCTTGTAAACCTTTATCTAGTTTAGACTTTAAGGTGTCTCCAGATTTTGCGGCAATGGCGGTAGATTCAAAATTAGGAACGATAGCCAGAGCTTTCCCTCCTATAAGACTAGTACTGTAAACACTAGCTGTACTTTCAGATGAAAAAGAGAATTCTCCATTCACATGAAATTTTACAATAAGCCTACCACTATCATCTAAAAATTTAATATCGTCTATATTACCTACTCTTAAACCATTAATAGTTACAGGAGCAGACTTAGTAAGTCCTTCAACATTATCGTAGACAGCATAATAGACTCTATTATCCTCTAAAAGATTACTACCTTTCAAATACGAGTAACCAAAAATAAACAGCGCTATCGCTACTACGGTAAGAATACCTACTTTAACTTCTTTGGATAATTTCACAGATACGGTGTTTTTGACAAATTTAAATAAAGCTACCTATTTTGTAGCCTATTCTCAACATATTTAGCAATACATTATAAACGTCTAGTCACACCATTCTCTACAACGACTATAAAAGCGCCATCATATCCTGCATTATTGGCGCGTTTTTTAAGCTCGACTGCAGCTTCAAGATTGCTTAATTTACCGGTGAAATATCGATAAATACCGCCTAATTTCTCTCTAGAGATTTCAGGAAGCTTTTTAAAATTATAAGATTTTGCAGCTACTTCATTAGAACTTGCAGCAATTTGAACCATGTAAACGATAGATGCCTTTTCAACGCTTTCCTTAGGAGCAATAATTTGAGACCCGTTACCTTCTTCAATATCAACAGGTTCTACCTCAAAGTTATTGATATCCCTATTTTTTTGATAATTAAGAATAGCCTTAAAAATAGACTGTGCTACTTTATCTTGTCCCGTATTACTATTTAAGAAATTACGCTCTTCTGTATTTGTTATAAACCCAGTTTCGATTAAAACACTAGGCATGTAGGATAATCGTAACACCGCAAATCCAGCTTGTTTTACACCACGATTTTTTCTTTTTAAAGCTTCTTCAAATTTGGTCTGCACATTCGCAGCCATTTCTATACTATTATCTAAAAAATCTTCTTGTGTCAAAAGGCTTGCTGCAAATGACGAAGGGTCATTAGGATCAAATCCTGCATACTTCTCTTCATAATTATCTTCTAATAGAATTACAGAGTTCTCTCTTTGAACTACTTCTAGATTATCATCACTGCGATGTAGGCCTAGCACCCATGTTTCGTTTCCTTTGGCACTTTTATTTGCAGCAGCATTACAATGTACAGATACAAAAAGATCGGCTTTTGCCTTATTTGCAATAGATGCACGTTCATGTAATTCTAAAAACTTATCTGTAGTACGTGTATAAACAACTTTAATATCAGGGTTTTTATTTAGTAAAGCGCCTATTTTCTTAACCACTTTGAGAGCGATATCCTTTTCATTTACGCTTCCTACTTTCTTTCCTGGATCATTTCCACCATGACCAGCATCTAGTACTATAGTGAACTTTTTACTACTTACAATGGTAGAATCTAAAGGCGTATTTGCCTGAATTACAACAGGAAAAGTGATTAATGCAATAATTAAAAGTATATACGTTTTCATTATAGTGTTCATAGGTGTTAAGGTGCTTTTGATAATTACGCTTTCGCGAAAGCGTAATTACAATAAAACGCATAAAAATTATACGTAGTTTTGAGGTTTCAAAAACCAGACCATTTCTATTAACGAATATAGTTTACTGAAGATTGCATTATTTGAAGAGGTACATTATTTTATCAATAGTTTTTTTAACAGCGAGCCTGATCTGTCATGCTCAAGAGCTGCCTAATAACAGTACCCCAATTCCTGCTGAAAAACCGGTTGAGAATGAGGATAAAAAACCACAACAACCTGTTGCAGAAACTATAGAAATAGATTCAGACACTTTACAACTTAATAAACCTAAAGATTCTACTAAGCGTAAACCTATCCTAGAGCACAAGCTTATCTCTAGTGCAACAGATTATAAAGAAATTGACCGTATTAACAATACCATCACGCTCTATAATGAGGCAAAAATTATATACGGTGACATTACTCTAGAGGCTGGTAAGATTATTATGAATATGAATACCGGTGATATTTTTGCCTACGGTGTAATTGACACAGCAGGTGTTTATGTTCAAAAACCGATATTTACTCAAGGACAAAATGTCGTTAAACCAGACTCTATTATCTTTAATAAAGACACACGCAAGGCTCTTACTTATAACTCTATTACGGCACAAGGCGAGTTTAATGTTAAAGCCGAAGTAACAAAGCGAGTGAATGACTCTGTTTACTATATGAAAAGAGCCATTTTCACGACTTCTAAGGACCCGAATAATCCTGATTATTACTTTCTTGCCCGTAAAATAAAATTTGTTCCAGGAGAGAAGATCGTTACTGGACTGGTTAATATGTATATAGCAGATGTTCCAACACCTATAGGGTTACCTTTTGCATATTTCCCGATGACTACAGATCGTAAAAGTGGTGTAATTATTCCTTCTTTTGGTAACAACAATAATCAAGGATACTTTTTACAAAATGGTGGATATTATTTTGCCATCAATGATTATGTTGACCTTACTGTATTAGGTGATTATTTTACAAATGGTAGTTGGGGTTCTAGAATCGAGAGTAGCTATAGAAAACGGTATGCATTTAATGGTAGTTTCCGTTTTTTATATGAAAATCAAATTCAAAGTGAACGAGGCTTTTCTGACTTCCAGCAAACCAATCGTTATAACATCAACTGGCAACACAGTCAGGACGCAAAAAGTAATCCTAATAGCCGTTTCAGCGCTAGTGTAAACCTAGGAAGTAGTCAATTTTTTAGACAATCATTTAATCAAGTTAATCAAAGTGCCACACTGGTAAACAACTTGAGTTCCTCTATTTCATATTCAAAAACTTTTCCTGGTGAACCTCAAGTAAACGTTACCACCACGGTTTCTCATAACCAGAACACCAATACAGATGTGGTCAACCTGACCTTACCAACTTTACAGGCTAGTGTGTCTAGAGTTTTCCCATTTGCACCTAAGGAAGGTGCAAAAAAAGGGTTAATGCATAACATTAACCTTCAATACAATTTGAGAGGAGAAAATCGTATTGCTACTACTGATGATGATTTTTTAACCAGTAAAATGTTTGATGGTGCCATAAGTGGTTTACGTCACACGATTCCTATTTCTACAAATTTTAAAATAGCAAATTACTTCTCTGTTGGTTTAAATGCGAGTTATGATGAATCATGGGTTTTTGAAACCTATAGACAGTTTCTCGAAGACAACGGATCTGGTGGGTTTAATACAGTGCGTGATACGGTAAACGGTTTTGACGCATATCGCACTTATAACTATGGTGCTAGTATAGGAACTACAGTTTATGGTAACTGGAAATCGACTGATAAAGAGTCTAAGATACAGGCCATAAGACACGTGATGAGGCCTAGTGTAACCTATAGTGCAAATCCTAGTTTTGAACAGTATTATGATCGATTATTGGATGAGCAAGGGCTAGAAGTGTCTGAAGAAGAACGTTTTTATAGTCGTTTTGAAGGTACGCTTTATAATGCGCCTGGTAGGGTATATTCTAGTAGTTTAGGTATAGGTCTTCAAAATACACTTGAGGCAAAGGTAAGAGACAGAGATTCTACTAAAACCGAACTCAAAAAGATATCTTTAATCAAATCATTTAACGTTAACACATCCTACAATCTCGCAGGAGATTCTTTAAACTGGAATCCTTTACAATTGAGAGGTGTTATCCCTATTTATAAAAATATAGATTTAAATCTGGATGCAAATTTAGATCCATATGCATTAGATAATACAAATCAACGCATCGATCGATTCAACATCAATAATGGTGGTAGTTTATTCCGTTTAACGCGTGCCGGTGCTCGATTTAATTTTAGATTGAGTAATACGGACTTTGAAAAACAGACCGATAAAAAGGATGACAAACCAGACGATCCTTTACAAAATAGAAATTTACAAAATGGTGGTCGTGAAGATGATCTCTTTGGAGCATCCATAGACTATGCCGACGGTACTACATATGATCAACGAGAACCTGAAAAAGAAAACGTTGATATAGACAAGACTAGATATCGTTTTAAAATTCCATGGAATTTAAACTTTGCCTATACTATGACTTATAATAATGCGCAAAGACAAAATGAAATCAATAATCAATCCTTAATGGTATCAGGTGATGTCGAATTATCTCCACGATGGAGTGTCGGTGGTAACACAGGTTATGATTTTGCAAATAAAGGAGTTTCTTTCACTACCTTACGATTTAATCGTGATCTAGAAAGCTGGAGATTAAGTTTTAACTGGACTCCTATAGGACCGCAAAACAGCTGGTTCTTCTTTATCGGTATTAAATCTGGTGCATTAAGTGACATTAAGTGGGATCAACGTAAGCAACCAGATCCGCAGTTCTAGAACGCGCCTCTACTCCTATTTTTAACTATATTTATCTAATGAAAAAAATCATATACACAGACCTTGTTCCTAGCCCTATAGGACCTTATAATCAAGCTGTACTCGTAGACACACCACATCAAAAAACTTTATATACTAGTGGACAGATTGCTATCGACCCAGCAACTGGAGAATTAAAAATAGATGACCTTAAAGAAGAAACTCATCTAGTGATGAAACACCTAGAAAGTTTATTAAAACAAGTTGATATGACCTTTGAAAATGTGATAAAGACATCCATTTTTTTGAGTGATATGAGCAATTTTGCGGTAGTTAATGAAGTATACGGCAGTTATTTTAATGAAGCTACTGCACCTGCCAGAGAAACCGTAGAAGTGGCCCATTTACCTAAGTACGTTAACGTAGAGATTTCAGTAATCGCAATGACTTTTTAATTATGTCTCTAGAAGCATCAGAACTTATATTAAACGATGATGGAAGCATCTATCATCTCAACTTACAGCCACATCAACTAGCACACACCATTATAACGGTAGGTGATCCTGATCGTGTAGGTGAAGTTTCAAAGCACTTTGACACCATTGAGCACCGTATAGGGAAACGCGAGTTTCACACGCACACGGGTACTTTAAAAGGTAAACGTATTAGTGTCGTATCCACTGGTATTGGTACTGATAACATAGATATTGTGCTTAATGAACTAGACGCGTTAGTTAATATTGATTTTGAAACACGCACCATTAAATCACAATTGACACAATTAGATATTATTCGAGTTGGAACTTCTGGAGCTGTACAATCTGATATTCCAGTGGATTCTTTCCTATTATCACAGCGAGGAATTGGTTTTGATACTTTATTTCACTGGTATGACAATGATGGTGGTGATTCCGCTTTCGCGAAAGCGGTGGCAGAACAATTACATCTATCAGAACTAGCAGCAAGACCTTATACTGTGAATTGCGACCTACAACTTGCTGAAATTTTTAAAAGCGATGAAGTATTAATAGGAAATACAATTACTAACGTAGGATTTTATGGTCCGCAAAGTAGACAGTTGCGATTAAAACCAGCTCATCTTCATTTAAATTCGAGTATTGAATCATTTAACTATGATGGAGAAAAATTAACAAATCTCGAGATGGAAACTGCGGGAATCTATGCTATGTCTAGTCTGTTAGGACATCGTGCCGTTTCTTTAAATGCCATATTAGCTAATAGAGCGACTGGAGAGTTCTCTAAAAATCCTAAGTCAATCGTTGAAAAATTGATAACATTTACCTTACAACAAATCGTTGATAATTAACAAGGCTTTTACGCAAATCCTTTAACAGAGTTTGTATTTTTCAAATGTGAAAAAACAAACTAAATATCCCATAAGACATAGAGACCTTAACTGGTTAAGCTTTAACGACCGTGTACTTCAAGAAGCAAAAGATTCTTCAAATCCACTATACGAGCGATTAAAATTTATCAGTATATTTTCTTCAAATCTTGATGAGTTTTTTAGAGTGCGTGTTTCTCAGTTGCGCCAGATTAAAAAGGTAAAAAAGAAACTGCGAAAGAAGCTTGCCCTAAGACCCAATAAAATTCTCAAAGAAATATTATTAAAAGTAAATGAACAGCAAGAAGAATTGGGCGCTATCTTTTATGAGTCTATTGTACCTGAATTAAAGGAAAATGGTATTCAATTGCTATCTTATGAAGAGCTCATAGAGAATTATAATGAAGAAGCACAGAGTTATTTTAAAGACCACATAGAAGAGTTAATAGAACCAATAACGATTAAAGCTACTACCGATTCAGGCGTGTTTCTTGAAAATAGCGAGCTGTATTTTCTAGTCACTTTTATGTCAGAACATCACTATGGCATCGTAAATATACCGTCAGATAAGTTAAAAAGATTTATCCCATTAAAGGTAAAAGACGGCACGCATGTGATTGCTTTTATAGATGATATTGTAAAATCTCAGTTACAAACATTGTTTCAAAAACAAGATGTTTTAAGAGCTTATGCAATTAAATTATCACGCGATGCAGAGTTGTATCTAGAACAAGAGGTGGATGTAGATCAAACACTAGCAGATCAAATTTATGAGTCGTTAAGTCAGCGATTAAATGGTCAACCTACTAGGTTACTATATGACAGTACTCTTCCTAAAGAAGTTCGTAAAAACTTAAGGAAAAGTCTTGGTTTAGGAAAAATAGACATGGTTGCCGGTGGTAATTATCACAACTTTGATGATTTCATTAAGTTTCCGGATTTAACAAATAACAAATCCTTGAAAGCTAAAAAACTGGATCCTATTGAGCATAGGTCTTTACATGGAACTAAGGATTATTTTAAAGTTATTAAAGAAAAAGATCAACTAGTACATTTTCCATATATGTCCTTTGACTATGTGCAAAATTTAATCAACCAGGCTGCAACAGATCAAGATGTTTTAGAAATTAAGATATCCTTATATCGTGTTGCAGATCATTCTGCTTTAACAGATGCTCTACTTCTGGCACTAGAAAATGGTAAAAAACTAACTGTTTTTATTGAGGCTAAAGCTAGATTTGACGAAGAGAACAATATTAAATGGGGACGCATCTTTGAAGAAAAAGGTGCTCACGTCATTTATAGTTATCCTAAAATCAAGGTACATAGTAAGGTGTTACTAATCCTGCGAGAAGAGAAGGGTAAAGTACAACGATATGCATATATAGGTACTGGTAATTTTAATGCACAGACTTCAAAGTTTTACTGTGATCATGGACTATTTACAGCTCACAATAAAATTACCAAAGAGTTACATAGAGTTTTTAAAGTGCTACAAGGAGATATGATTATTCCTAGAGCAAAAAATCTATTGATATCACCTTTTACCACTCGCTCTACCTTTGAAGAACTTATAAGAAATGAAATAGATGCTGCCATTGCAAGAAAACCGTGTGGTATCACCGCAAAAATGAATCAGCTTGAAGATGAGAAGATGATCAAACTACTCTATAAAGCAAGTCAATCTGGCGTACCTATAAGGTTGATTGTTAGAGGATTTTCCAGACTTATCCCAGGTCTAAATAAAATAAGCGAACACATATACATGACCAGTATTGTAGACCAATTTTTAGAACATGGTCGTATTTATAAATTTCATAACAATGGAGCTCCAGTTATGTATACAGGTAGTGCAGACTGGATGACGCGCAACCTAGATAGAAGAATTGAAGTTCTGACACCTATTTATGATGAAGATATCTTTAATGAACTAGACGATATTTTAAACATTCAATTATCAGACAACGTAAAAGCGCGTGTTCATACTATAAATGAGGATAATACAATGGTTCATAATCAAGAAAAAGAGATTAGATCACAATTTGAAATATACTCTTATCTTTTAAAAAAACATCATTAGATAGGATCGACAAGCTGATGGTTATCGGATCGTAAAATTATAGGTGGTCGTTAAAACTCTTCTCACGTTGGATGAGTTTTCTGATAATTCCTTTGTTACGATAATCACCGACTGTGATCCTTCATACGACATCGCTGGTTTAAACGTATAAAAATATAGGTCTGTTCCTGTACTATTATCAAGTGTTATTTCACTCGTATTATAAATATTTGCTTGTCGTGTAATTTCATATATCTCATGGTAAGCAGCTCCATTAAGTAAGGTTTTAAACTCCTCATCTATATTTAATGTGACATTAACTTCTCCACTTAAGGTTTCAAAATTATCGTCTGGTGTGCATGAAATAGTGATAAAACATATGGTCAGTAGTATAAATATTGATTTCATAAGATTAATTTTTCAAAGTATTTATAAGTAATTACCTTCAACAAACATACCATACTTACCGAAACACGAACAGAACAAGGAACCTATTTATTCACATTATGTGATTATTTAATACAAGTACCAACAAATTATTAAGTAAACATTAGGATGAAGTAATCTATCTTTGTTAGACTTTTACTCATTATGACTACAATAAAGATAGGCGGCGTACCAGAGCATTTTAATCTACCATGGCATTTTGCTATAGAAGATGGTGCCTTTGAAAAAGAAGGAATTGATTTACAGTGGCAAGATGTTCCAGAAGGTACTGGACGCATGAGTAAATTACTGCGCACTCAAGAACTGGATGTAGCGTGTATTCTTACAGACGGAATTGTTAAAGATATTATTGCAGGAAACCCAACTCGTATTTTACAAGTGTATGTAGCATCTCCTCTATTATGGGGCGTTCATGCACCAGGAACTATTGAAGCCGAAAAGACACAACAACTAGAAGACGGTAAGTTTGCAATTAGTAGATATGGCAGTGGTTCTCATTTGATGAGCTATTTATTGGCCAAAAGACATGGTTGGGATATTGAAGACCTAAGCTTTGAATTAGTAAACACATTAGATGGTGCTGTTGATGCTCTCTCTCAAAACAAAGCACAACTTTTCTTATGGGAACGTTACATGACACAACCTATAGTCGATCAAGGTATATTTAAAAGGTTAGAGACCATCGCTACACCATGGCCTAGTTTTGTTATTGCTGCAACGCAAGATTGTATTTCAGAAAAAGAAGAAGCCCTAGGAAAAATGCTAGAAATCATAAATCGTTATACAGCAGATTTTAAGCAAATACCTTCCATAGACCGCACGATAGCATCGCATTATGATTTACAGGTTGGTGATGTACAACAATGGTTGTTACGCACAGAATTTAGTGATGACCAATTATGGAACTCTACAGTCGATAAAATTAATGAGGAATTTAGTGCTGTAGGTATTATCGATAGAAAAGTCGCTTTAGATGAGCTGATCTATGATATTCCCAAAACGGATGAAGAAGAATAATTAAATGACTTCATTTACCATTGTATAGCCTCTTTACCCATTTTTAGGAGTATCTCATTCACCTGAGAAAAATGTTTATTCCCAAACCAGTATCCACGATTTGCACTTAATGGTGATGGATGACCGCTAGTAAGGATGTGATGTTTTTTCTTATCGATAAGCTTTGCTTTTCCTTTTGCAAATCCACCCCAAAGAAGAAATATAACATCTTCTCTTTCTTGAGAAATAGTTTTAATAACGGCATCTGTAAAACGTTCCCAACCTTTTTTTGCATGAGATCCAGCATCAGATTGTCGTACTGTAAGAACTGCGTTTAATAATAGTACACCTTGTTTTGCCCATCGTTCTAGATTTCCGCTTTCAGGAATAGGTAAGGAAAGATCAGATTCTATCTCTTTAAAAATATTCTTTAGTGATGGAGGATGTGCGATTCCATCAGTAACTGAAAAACACAAACCGTTTGCCTGTCCGTCACCATGATAAGGATCCTGACCTATGATGACCACTTTAACTTGATCTAAAGGTGCCGCATCAAAAGACGCAAAGATTTTACTAGCTGGTGGATAAACGATTTGATTTGAATACTCTGCTTTTACAAACTCAGATAATTCTTTAAAGTAATCACTATTAAATTCATCTTGTAGTACTTTTTGCCAGCTGCTTTCTATTGATACTTCCATAGTTTCAAATTTAAAAAAATAGCTGTTGTAATAAAGGCATACATCACAAAACAATTTGTAAATCGCAGATCAAAATAGATCCTTAAGTTATAATTATAAAACTTACTTATAATTAATTCTAAAACCTGCGACTACTACACTGTGCTAGTGTATTTTTGTATAACAATTATGAGTAAAATTTCCAATAAAACCATTCAAGATTTAGAATTCAACGTAGTGTTGGATCAGGCATCTTCTTTTTGTACCACAACAGATGGTAAGAAAAACATGCTTTTACTTGAGCCACTTACCTATCGCAATGCGGTTAAAGACTCTTTACAACATACAAATGAGTATTTACAATCGTATGCTAGTGAGTACCGCATACCTAATCATGGGTTTGACCCTATAGAGAAGGAATTGCAATTACTAGGTATAGAAAATTCGACGTTAGAAAAAGACAGTATTCGTAAACTAGCAGTACTGCCACGTACTGTAAATGAACACCTTACCTTCTTTAAAAAGCAGCAGCTTTTATTTCCTAAACTATTTTCTAGACTGGAGAAGATAGAAAAGAATGAATATGTCCCACAAGCAGTAGACGCTGTTCTAGATCGTTTTGGTGAGGTTAAAGATGACGCATCACCAGATCTTAAAAACTTAAGAAGAGAAATGAATAGTGTTAAAGGCCAGCTCAATGGTAGCTTTGGCGCAGCACTCAGTCATTACTCTCAAATGGATTATCTTGATGAAATCCGTGAAACGGTGATTGAAAACCGTCGCGTTTTAGCAGTTAAAGCCATGTACCGCCGTAAAGTAAAAGGTAAGGTAATGGGAAGTTCTAAAACGGGAAGCATTTCTTATATCGAACCAGAACGTGTGTTAACGCTTTCGCGAAAGCTTGCTGAACTAGAAGTTGAAGAGGCAGAAGAAATCCACCGTATTCTTAAAGCTCTAACAGAGACTTTACGTCCGTTTCTGGAAGAATTTAAGATTTACAGAGATTATTTAACGCACACAGACATTATCGCGGCAAAGTCTCGATATGCGCAATCCATCGATGCTCTTTTACCTATTATGGTAGAACATCGAGAACTAGAATTAGTTGATGCTTATCACCCGTTATTGCTAGTATCTAATAGAGCGCGAAATGAAAAAACCTATCCACAAACCATAGGTCTTAAAGCAGACAATCGCATCATTGTGATATCAGGACCTAATGCTGGTGGAAAATCAATTACTCTTAAAACAATAGGTTTATTACAATTGATGATACAAACTGGATTTTTAATTCCAGTTCATGAGAAAAGTAGAATGAGCATATTTAAGCATGTTCTTACTGATATAGGTGATAATCAAAGTATCGATAATCACTTGAGTACTTATAGCTATCGTTTGAAAAATATGCGAGGTTTTCTTAAAAAGGCCGATGATAAAACGCTGTTTCTTATTGACGAATTTGGTACAGGATCAGATCCAGAACTAGGTGGCGCACTGGCAGAAAGTATGCTAGAAGAACTCTATAGCCGTAAAAGTTTTGGTATCATCACCACACATTATACGAATTTAAAGATGCTGGCAAACGAATTGCCAGAGATGACTAATGCAAATATGCTTTTTGATGCGCAATCACTAGAGCCTATTTATAAATTACAACTAGGGGAAGCTGGTAGTTCATTTACATTTGAAGTAGCGCAAAAGAATGGTATACCCTACTCGCTTATCAATAAAGCAAAAAAGAAAGTAGAGCGTGGCAAAATAAGATTTGATAAATCTATCGCTGCATTACAAAAAGAGCGCTCTAATTTGCGTAAAAACAACGAGGCTCTAAGGGAACGTGAGATTAAAGCCACTCAAAAAGTTAATAAGTTAGACGATACTCAAGATCGTGTGCAGCAAAAATTACTGGACTTTCAAGAAATGTATGATAGCTATCAACGCTATATACAGTTAGGGAAGAAATTTGATGGACTGGCTAAGGATTTTTCAAATAACAAAAAGAAAAAATTATTAGTTGATGAGCTTATGAAGATGGTCATCACTGAAAACGTAAAACGCCAGCCAGCACCTAAAAAAACTGAGGCAAAAAAGCACAAGCAAGAACAAGGTAAAAAGAAGCAACTAGAAAATGAGGTTATCCAAAAGGTTGCTAAAATCAGGGAACAGAAAAAGAAAAACCCAAAGCCTGTTGTTGCCCCTAAACCTAAGGTAATACTTAAAAAGAATGATCGCGTACGCTTAATGGACTCAAAATCTGTAGGAACAATAGATCAGATTGAAAAAGGAAAGGCTACAGTTAATTATGGCATGTTTACTACCATTGTTTCTGTAGAACAATTAGAAAAGGTATAATGAAGAATAAGCAAAATGATGTGATTCTCTTTGATGGTGTTTGCAACTTATGCAATGGCGCCGTAACTTTTATTATTAAAAGAGACCGTAAAAATCATTTCAGGTTTGCTGCTTTAGAAAGCGATATAGGTGTCCTATATTTAAAAAAACATAATATCAATCCTGAAGAGGTTGATAGTATAGTTTTAATACGTGGTGAACGTGCTTATGTTAAAGCAAGTGCTGCCTTGCGCATTGCTCAGAAATTGAGTGGATTGTGGCCTCTACTTTATATTTTAATCATAATTCCAAAGTTTATCTCTAATGCGATATATGATTATATAGCCACAAATAGATATAAATGGTTTGGAAAGCAAGAGAGCTGTATGATCCCTACGGAAGAGTTACGTGATAAATTCCTACATAAGTAGAATGAATCATTTGTTTATCAAAGGTCTAGGTTTCTTATATTTAGCGTTAAATTTAATTTAGTGAAGAACTTTTTTACAGGCACATTAGCCTTTATAGTCTACGCAGGCTTATGCTTAGCTGTTTTCGGCTATTTTTTTATAGGTCGACTATCTGTTGATGATACGAACTTAGTAGACAATAATATTATTGAAGAAGAACCGATTATCGATGAATTAATCGCAATTGAAATCGATTCCACTCCTTCAACCAATACTACCCTAGATCAACAATTAGATTCAATAGCTGCTGCAAAAGCCTTGACTAATTCTATTTTGACCAGTGAAGATTCTCTTATCCCAATCGATAACAATATTATAGATACAGATACGGTACAGCATGATTTGAATGATGAATCAAACATGGCTTTAAACAATAAAGAAACAACAGTTTATGAAGCCAATACTTTTATAATCACCGATCAACATGGAAATCAATTAACTAATTGTACCACCTTTACCACTATTTATAAAAACAACCCTAAAGTCAAAATACCATATCCTTGTAGAGCATATGGTAATGAATTGAAGGAAATTATCAATACTAATCCTAAAGCTCAAATTATAATCAATGGTTATGCCTCATCTACAGAAGATGCAGATATGGGAATGAGAAGAGCACAATATGTAAAGAGACTATTAACTAACATAGGTGTGAACGACAATCAAATTACACTTAAAAGTGCCATAAAAGATATTCCATTTAAATCAGGAATTGCACAAGGTGGAATAGATATTCAAGTATTAAACATAAATGAGAATTCTTCAATCAGTAATTCTACAAAATCTACTATAGTAACGGCAGCAAAACGATCTGTTACCGCAGGATCAGGACCATATGCTTATCAGAGATTTACTAAAGGATATCAAGGTGATTTCTTTTATGGTAATAGAGCTTTTACAGCTTATATAAAAGATATAGAGAACTATCTAAGTGAAAACCCTAGTAAAAAAGTTTATGTATATGCATATACGGATACTGTAGGTAATGCAACAGACAACTTTAACATAGGAAAGGATAATGTTAACACAGCAAGACGTCTAATGATACAAAATGGAATTGTGTCTAATCGTATTGTTTCTATATCAAAAGGAGAAGAATCTTCTGGTGCCACTGGCAATAATCGCAGTATAGTAGTTATCGTAAAATAGAGATATGGAGTCATTTTTAAATTCCCAATGGGGTATATACTTAGTTCTCTTTTTGATGTTACTAGGTGCTTTTTTAATTGGATATCTTTTTGGTAATCAAAAGGATGAAAAACAAGTTGTTAATGACAAAGTTAAACAGGTTGTTGCACAAGTGCGAGAAGTAGAACGCAAGTTAGACCGTGTAGAAAAACGTGTCGAAATATCAGATTTAAGTGAACCTGGTCAAGTGCGTGCTATGAAGACTAGAGATCGAACTGGTAAATTGTCTGATGATGCTAAAACTGAGATTGTTGAAAGTGTTCTAGACCTAGAATTCATAGGTAAAGGCAATCCTTCACGTCCCGATGATTTCCAAAAGATTGTTGGAATCGGTCCTTTCGTAGAAGAAAAACTTAAAAGTATAGGGATAAACAGTTATGAACAACTCTCAAAACTACGCGATCAGGATACCGAAGCAATAACCATGCTTATTGAGTTTTTTCCAGGACGTATACATAGAGATGATTGGAAAGGTCAAGCTGCTGCACTATTAAAACTTAAAAATAAAGAGAAATAATTCTCAAACTTTAAAAGTCATAAAATATCGTAGGATTTGCGCTTTTTTAATTTTACTTGCTTATTTACTTATTGATTTCCCAGTATAATAGGTAAACCACCGCTTTCGCTACCACCTATTACGATAACTTTTGAATTAGGAGATTGAGAAAGCATCAATGTTGCCTCTATACCTTTTTCAGTTAAAATCTTATCTGTAAGTGAGGCACTTAAAATACGGTTTGCAACCGCTTTACCTTCGGCATCAATTTTTTGACGTTCTGCTTCCTTAGTTGCCTTAGTTAAACGGAATTCATATTCTAATGATTCTTGCTCTTGCTTTAACTTACGCTCGATAGCTTCTTTAATTTTAATAGGCAAAGTAACATCCTTTACTAGGACTCTATTTACAATGATGTATTGGGTAGCAAGTTCTTTTTGCACTTCTTCAAGAATTTCTTGTTGGATGACATCTCTTTTACTAGAATATAATTGCTCAGGAGTATAACGACCTACTACACTACGTGCTGCAGCACTTATCGCTGGTGCAAGAATCTGAGATTTATAATCAATACCTTTTTCTTGATGTAAGAAAGGTAACTTGTCATATTCTGGCATGTACCATACCGTTGCATCAACCTTAACTTCTAATCCATTAACTGAAAGCACTTGCATTTGATCAGAAACTGATTGTTGTCTAGTTGGGTATATAATCATATCATTCCACGGAGCGATGATGTGAAAACCTTCTCCATATGTATTTTCAAGATCTACACCATTTCCTAAAGTCTTAAATAAAACACCTGCTTGTCCTGCTCCTATTACCACAGAACTTTTAAGAATAACAATGATTAATAAAACAACTGCTATGATGGCAACTAATCCTGCCTTGGGTAATTTTTCCATTATAATCTAAATTTAGTTTTGAGGTGTTAAAATACAACACAACAAATGAATTGATGGCAATGTCTAGTTAAAAAGCTGTAGAACTAAAATCTAAAATTGTAGGTGTTTAATACCTTTTTATATAAGACCACTGTATTTTCTTAAGAACCATTCTAGACCTAATAACAAAAGAATGAAACCTAGTAAATACTGCCAATCTACTAAACTAGCATAGCTCGTACTAGAACGTTCCACAGGTTTTAAAAGAGGATTTTTTAATAATTGAGTAATAACTTCATCTATCTGACCTTGATAATAAACTCCATCAATGCCCACTAATTGTTTCATTCCTTGATCATGTGCACTGATAAATTGTTTTTCTACGTCAAATTCTAAAATACTTAACGCACCGCTTTGACTCAATTGATCATTTTCTACCTTAACGGTGAATTTATAATCACCAGCTTCTAATCCACTTAAATCCACTGTATAGCTATTCCCATCTAAAATAAAAGGTCTTACCGTACGATTGTTAGATTTTTTATGAATTAATGTTATATTGAGTATACCATTATCTTCAAACTCATAATTCTTATCTAAGTATTGAGCATTAATAATGATTTTTTGGTTTTGATAATAAAAAGTCTTGTAATCAAATTCTAATCGATTACGCCTTTTATTTGAAGCAAGGTATTGTATCTGACTACCTACTAACTCATCCCAATTTTTAAAATCTTTTTCGTCCAGATAGCTTTGTGCTCGCCATCTCCAGAATCCTTCAGCAAGAAACACTGCGTGTCTTGTCTCATTTTCTTCATAAGTAAACCACAACGGCTGTTGTGTCTCTACATCACCTATAGATTTGTAAATTAAAACATCAGGCGCTGTATTCATCTTTACTGCTCCAAAGGGAACTTGTACCGGCGGATAATCGTCATAACTGTAGTCTTCTAAATTAAATGTTGTGTACGATGTATTTAAAATAGGTTGTACCTCATCGACTTCTTCATCCACTTCAATACTATAAGCGGTCATCTGACTATTTAAAAATTCATAATCCGTACTAGGTCCTGTAATAGTCCATGTATTCTTATTAAGCTGTTTGGCTTGGTTATACGCTTTCGCGAAAGCGTTATCAGGACTGTAGAAAATAACCATGTTATAATCATTGAGGTCTGGATTATCGTCTGTATTTTGAATACTAACGTCACGCTGCTGGTTTGAAGCTATCGCTTTTTTGAGGGCTGCAATATCTGGATGTATGACATTACTTAAAATCAATACTTTAGTCTGTTGATCAATTACTTCTACAGCAAAATTGCGATTATTATTGCTTATGTTTTTTTCTAAAGTTAGTGGTGTGAGCGATGCCCTTAAAGATTGGGTACCTACTTTTTTACTCGTTAGATTAAGGTTAACAATCTGAGAAGGGTTGTCTTTAGAGAAACGTATTTGTTCTTGATGCAAAGTCGTATTTCCACTCGTTATTTTAAACTGAGTAGTGATGGCCTCTGATCCACTATAAGTTGTAAAAATTTCTACAGGAAATTCATTATTTAAATAAGAGTACCGATTAACATTGAGCTGAGTGATCTTAAGATCAGGATAATTTATAGTATCCCCATAAATCACAGGGAAAACAGCAGATTTTGCATCAATAGAAGCATAGCTATAACTATTACCACTAGTTTGATTACCGTCGGTAAGGACTATAATGGCTTTATTACGATCCTTGAATAATTTTTGTGGCTGTTCAATAGCGTTAAAGATATTAGTTTCAACACCAGCGAATTTTAAACTATCTAATGGTTTGATAACATCAGAAAATAAAAATTCTTGAACTTCAAAATTTTCCTTTATAGATGGATGATTGATTAAAGAATTGTAATCTGCTTTTAATTCTTCATCAGCTTTTAATTGGACTATAGAACTAGAATTATCAAGTTCTAATAATAATAATGGTTTAATAGTTTGATAAGTTGTTTTATCAAACTTAAGGTCTAAAAAAAGTATTAAAATAGTAAAAACCGTGAGAAACCTTAATAAGGCAAACCACGGTTTTCTTTTACTATTTTTTTTATTAGAAAATATATAACCATACTGGAATAAGGCTACAAGGGCTGCAACAATAGCCGCAAGAATAATCCAAAATATAGTCATATAATCAATCTATTTACTAGGTAAGCATACCACCATCCACGTTAAGAGTCTGACCAGTCACATAAGTTGAAAGATCACTACCTAAAAATACACATGCATTTGCAACATCTACTGGAGAGCCACCACGTTTTAATGGAATAGCATCTCTCCATCCTTGAACGACATCTTCATTTAATTTACCAGTCATTTCTGTCTCAATAAATCCTGGAGCAATAGAGTTACATCTAATATTTCTAGATCCTAGTTCTAACGCTACAGATTTTGAGAAACCTATGATTCCTGCTTTACTAGCGGCATAGTTAGTCTGTCCAGCATTACCTTTCACACCTACGACACTACTCATGTTTATAATACTACCTGAGCGTTTTTTCAACATCGTACGTTGAACAGCTTTAGTCATATTAAACACAGACTTTAGATTCACTTCTATTACCTGATCAAAGTCTTCTTCACTAATACGCATTAAAAGATTATCCTTTGTAATACCTGCATTATTGATTAATATATCAACAGTCCCAAAATCTTCAACAACCTGTACAACTAGGTCTTGTGATTCTTGAAAACTAGCAGCATTACTTTTATAAGCTTTGGCTTTAACGCCTAGTGCGATGAGTTCTTTTTCTAATTCTAAGGCAGGTGCTTCAGAGCTGCTGTATGTAAATGCAACATTTGCTCCGTGCTGTGCATAGACTTGTGCAATTCCTTTACCTATACCTCTACTAGCTCCTGTAATAAGAGCCGTTTTACCTTCAAGTAATTTCATAGTTGGTTCAATTAAAAAAGTCTAGACTTCTCTTCATAAAAGAAAAGTCTAGACCATATGATTTAAAAATTAGCCTATTACTTCAGCTACTTTTTTACCTATTTCTGCTGGAGAATCTACAACGTGAATTCCACATTCTCTCATGATCGCTTTTTTAGCTTGTGCAGTATCTTCAGATCCACCTACAATAGCACCTGCGTGCCCCATAGTACGACCAGCTGGAGCAGTTTCTCCTGCTATAAAGCCTATGACCGGTTTCTTATTACCAGTTGCCTTAATCCATTGTGCTGCATCAGCCTCTAATTGTCCACCTATCTCTCCTATCATAACGATAGCTTCAGTTTCTGGATCGTTCATAAATAATTCTACAGCTTCTTTTGTTGTAGTTCCTATGATAGGATCTCCACCTATTCCGATAGCTGTTGATATTCCATAACCTTGTTTTACAACTTGGTCAGATGCTTCATAAGTAAGTGTTCCTGATTTTGAAACAATACCTACTTTTCCTTTTTTGAATACAAAACCTGGCATGATACCTACTTTTGCTTCTCCTGGAGTGATAACACCTGGACAGTTAGGACCTACTAATCGACAGTTTTTATCTTTAATATAGTCTGCAGCCTTTACCATATCAGCTACTGGAATCCCTTCAGTAATTGTGATAATTACTTCAATTCCTGCGTCTGCAGCTTCCATAATTGCATCTGCAGCAAATGCTGGTGGCACAAAAATGATAGTTACGTTTGCTCCAACTTTCTCAACCGCTTCAGAAACAGTGTTGAAAACAGGCTTATCTAAGTGAGTCTGTCCACCTTTACCTGGTGTTACTCCACCTACTACGTTTGTACCATATTCAATCATCTGGCCAGCGTGGAATGTTCCTTCACTACCAGTGAAACCTTGTACTATAATATTAGAATCTTTGTTTACTAAAACGCTCATTTATATATATTTAAGTTGAGTTTTATTTTTTTTACTTTTCGCTTGGGTGACTCGTTTGATGAATCTCTATGATTTTATTTTCTGAGACTTTAAAGATAGAAATAAAATACCCTATAGGAATTTCTTCTCGAGGATTTTCTACGGTTTTTACAAACACAGTAAATCGTGCTGCTACTTCATCTTTTTCACTGATCATGTGCGTGATTTCTGTTCTCATACTTTCATATGACGACGCTGTTGACTCAGTCAGTCTATAATATTCATTATAATCGTATTCTCTATAACCAGAACTAGCATGCCAGTGTGTTCTAAAATCTGGATGTATGAAATCTTTAAATAGATCAGGATTGATAAACATATCTGATTCTAAGAATGATCTTATAATTTTTTTAGCTGCTGCTGACATTTATTTATTTTTGATAAAGTTAGGTAACATTCTTATAGCTGCCAGCTCTCTAAACTTTTCTTTAGCATTTGAAGCTGGTGAACCGAATAATACATCACCTGGTTTAACATCTTTTGAGACACCACTTTGTGCCATTATTTCACATCCTTTTCCTAATCGTATATCACTGCGTATCCCTACTTGACCCCAAATCTTCACCTCATCTTCAATGATTACACAACCTGAAATACCAGTTTGACTAGCGATAAGAACATGTTGACCAATTACTGTGTCATGTCCTATATGGACTTGATTATCTAATTTACTACCGCTACCTATTGTTGTATCACCACTCACACCACGATCAATCGTACATAAACTACCAATCTCTACATCGTTATCAATGACAACGCGTCCATTACTTAGTAATTTATCATAACCTTCTGGTCTACGTTTGTAGTAGAAAGCGTCTGCCCCTAACACAGTTCCAGAATGAATAGTGACATTATCACCAACGATACATCGATCATTAATTGAAACATTACTGTGTATGACACAATTTGTTCCGATGACAACATCATTACCTAAAAAGACATTCGGTTGTATTATGGATCCTTCACCTACTATAGGCGCTTTGGTATTCGCTTCCGCGAAAGCGTGAAAAGGAGCAAATTGTTGTGTTAGTTTATTAAAGTCTCTGAAAGGATCATCTGATATTAAAAGAGCTTTACCAGAAGGTGCTTCTACTTTTTTATTAATTAAAACAATAGTCGCATCACTTTGCAAGGCCTTATCATAATATTTGGGATGGTCCACAAACACAATATCTCCTGGTGTCACTACATGAATCTCATTCATACCAGTAACCGGAAATTGATCATCACCTACATACTCACAATCTATGAGTGCCGCGATATCCTTTAAACGATGTGTTTGTGAGAACTTCATGTATTACTTCATGCGCTCGTGATAAGCGCCTTTATCTGTATCAATACGTATTTTATCTCCTTCATTGATGAAAAGAGGTACATTAACCTCTGCACCTGTTTCTACTGTTGCTGGCTTAGTAGCGTTTGTAGCCGTGTTCCCTTTAAGACCAGGTTCTGTTGCTGTAACTTCTAAAACTACATATTGTGGCATATCTACAGAAAGTGGAGAATCATCTTCAGTATTAATTTGAATTTTTACTACTTCACCTTCTTTTAATAGACCTGGAGCATCTAATACTGATTCTTGTAATTGAATTTGCTCATAAGTATCGGTATTCATGAAATGATAACCTTCAGGATCTTGATATAAAAATTGAAATGATTGAGTTTCTACTCTAATATCTTCAATTTTATGTCCTGCAGAAAAAGTATTATCAATCACTTTACCATTAGTAACACTTTTTAATTTTGTTCTTACAAATGCTGGACCTTTACCTGGTTTAACGTGTAAAAATTCAACTATTTTATAAATATCGTGATTGTATCTGATACACAATCCTTTTCTAATGTCGCTTGTACTTGCCATATCTTATTAATTACTAGCTACGTATCCTCTCATGATACCTCGCTTTGAGTTTTTTATAAATTCTATTATTTCATCTCTTTCATTAGTCGCACTCATTTCTGCTTCTATTATTTGAACAGCTTGAGATACGTTATAATTTTTTTGATAAAGAATGCGGTAAATATCTTGAATTTCTCTGATTTTCTCTAATTCAAAACCTCTTCTTCTTAAACCTACAGAATTGATACCTACATAACTTAATGGTTCACGTCCTGCTTTTACAAATGGTGGCACATCTTTTCTTACCAATGATCCACCAGTTACAAACGCATGACTACCTATCTGACAGAATTGTTGAACAGCAGCCATACCAGCTAGTACAACGTGATCTCCTACGGTTATGTGTCCTGCAAGAGTACTGTTATTTGAAAAAATACAGTTGTCTCCAACTACACAATCGTGTGCGATATGACAGTAAGCCATAATCCAGCAATTCTTACCGATTACGGTTTTCATTCGATCAGACGTTCCTCGATTGATAGTTACACATTCTCTAATCGTTGTGTTATCACCTATTACTGTGGTTGTGTCTTCATCCTCAAACTTTTTATCTTGTGGAATGGCGCTTATTACCGCTCCTGGAAAAATACTTACGTTCTTACCGATACGAGCACCTTCCATGATAGTAACATTTGATCCTATCCATGTCCCTTCACCTATAATGACGTCATTGTGAATTGTTGTAAAGGGTTCTATAACTACATTCTTGGCTATTTTTGCTCCTGGATGTACGTATGCTAATGGTTGATTCATTATTTTACTTTTGAGATTTGTGCCATTAACTCAGCCTCGGCACATAGTACACCGTTTGCATAAGCATAAGCTTGCATGTGACATATACCTCTTCTAATAGGAGTTATTAAATCACATTTAAATATAAGCGTGTCTCCTGGAGAAACTTTACGCTTGAACTTTACATTATCCATCTTCATGAAGAATGTTAAATAATTTTCTGGATCTGGTACCGTACTTAATACTAGTATACCACCAGTTTGCGCCATTGCTTCTACGATAAGAACACCAGGCATCACAGGAGCACCTGGAAAGTGACCATTGAAGAACTGCTCATTCATCGTCACATTTTTTAACCCTATGACATGACTATCTGATAGTTCAAAAATCTTATCAATTAAAAGAAATGGTGGCCTGTGCGGTAGAACTTCCATAATTTTCACCACATCCATTAAAGGCTCTTTATTAAAATCTACTTTAGGCACATTATTACGAGCTTCTAACTTGATAAGTTTAGATAGTTTTTTTGCAAATTGAGTATTTACATAGTGCCCAGGCTTATTTGCAATAACTTTACCTCTGATTCTAGTGCCGACTAAGGCTAGATCACCTATTACATCTAATAATTTGTGACGTGCAGCTTCATTAGGATAGTGTAATGTTAGATTATCTAGAATCCCATTAGGCTTTACAGAGACATTATCTTTATTAAAAGCCTTCTTAAGGTTTTCCATCGTTTTAGTAGACAACTCTTTATCTACATAAACTATAGCGTTATTTAAATCTCCACCTTTTATTAACCCATGTTCTAATAACATTTCAATTTCATGTAAGAAACTAAAAGTTCTAGAATCTGATATTTCCGATTTAAAGTCAGATAATTTTTCTAAGGTAGCATTTTGAGTTCCTAAAACCTTAGTTCCAAAATCTACCATCGTTGTTACTTGGTAAGAGTCTGAAGGCATAAGAATAATTTCACTACCAGTCTCTTCATCACGATAAGATATAACGTCTTTAACGACATATTCTTTACGATTTGCATCTAAATCATCAATACCTGCTTTCTCTAAAGCCTCGATAAAGAATTTTGATGACCCATCCATGATAGGTGGTTCACTATTATCTATTTCAATAAGACAATTATCTATTTCTAAACCTACTAGGGCTGCTAGGACATGCTCACAAGTATTAATGTGAACACCATTTTTATCTAACGTGGTACCGCGTTTGGTATCTGTTACATAGTTAGCATCTGCTTCAATTACTGGTTGACCTTCTAAATCAACACGCTGAAATTTATAGCCATGATTTGCTGGTGCCGGTTTAAAGACTAAAGTAACATTATTTCCTGTGTGCAATCCTACACCTGTTAAGGAAATATCTTTAGATATAGTCGTTTGTTTAAAATCTGTAGTTGTCATCTATAAATTCTTTTTCTCAAGATCAGCAATCCTGCTGTCTAGCTTTTTTAAATTTTTGAAATATACATAAGATCGGCTCCAATCACCATAATCAAATGCTGGAGAACCTTGTATCACCATATCATTTTTAATGTTTTTACCTACACCACTTTGTGCTTGTATTCCAACATTATCACCTATAGTTATATGTCCTGCGATACCTACTTGACCACCTATACGACAGTTTCTGCCTACTTTTGATGAACCAGCAACACCTGTTTGAGCAGCAATAACGGTGTTTTCACCTATTTCTACATTATGCCCGATTTGTATCTGATTATCAAGTTTAGCTCCTTTTTTAATAATGGTAGCACCCAAGGTTGCTCTATCTATAGTGGTTAACGCTCCTATGTCTACATTGTCTTCTATAATAACGATACCTGTTTGAGGGATTTTATTATACGTCCCATCCGGATTAGGTGAAAAACCAAACCCATCTGCTCCTACAACAGCTCCTGCATGAATAGTTACATTATTACCTATTATCGTGTCCGACATAATTTTTGCGCCAGCATGTATGACACAGTTATCTCCTATGGTAACATTATCTGAAATATGAACTTGTGAAAATATTTTCACGTTATCACCTAGTTTGACATTTTGAGAAACATATGCAAATGCGGCTAGATAAAAACCGTCGCCTTTAATCACTGATTCATGTATAAAACTAGGTTGTTCTATGCCACTTTTATTAAGCTTGATCATTTGATAGTATTCAAGCAATTTAGTAAAGGCGCTATAAGAGTCTTCTACTTGAATTAACGTTGTAGATACACTTTGATCTGGAACAAAATCAGCGTTTACGATGACTGCGCTTGCCTTTGTGGTATATATAAATGGAGTATACTTAGTATTTGATAAAAAGCTGATACTACCAGCCTCACCTTCTTCTATTTTAGAGAGCTTAGAAACTTGTGTTTCAGAGTCACCTACAATAGTTCCTTCTAGTATATCTGCAATTTGTTGTACGGTAAATTTCATTATCGCAAAAATAGTAATTTTAGTTAATCCTGAATCTTAGGATAGCAATAGTAATATTTAGTCACTTGTTTAGTGAGTGCTTTAAAGCTTGCTTCCTCGCCAGCCTTTATGAGCTCTACTAATTTCCCATTTTTGAAAAGGATTTTTATAGGTTTTGCTTTCGCGTAAGCGAGATTATGAACAGCACCTGAGAATACAAAATATCTTGCCTCGTGGTCAGAAAGGTCATATACGGTCTTTAAAGTTTTGATTTTCTTATCAAGTTTTGAAGCGGTAACAGGCTGTTTTGTAAACTTGATTTTAAGCAATTGTCGGTTAAGAATCATTTGACATAATTCTTTAAGCACAAAATCGTTGTGTTGAGAACCAAATTTCAAGGTGCTTATCAAGTCGGTATCATCTAATCTTGAGAATCTACTTAAAGTATCGAGATCAAAATCACTTAAAGAGATCTCATTTTTAAGAAAAAAGAATAAATCTGCTGGGATTTCCATTGTTTCACCAGATTTAATCAACTCTTTAATACGTACAAAAACGGATTGTAATAAATGCTCTGCTCCTATTCCTGTTTTATGAAGGTAGACCTGCCAGTACATCAATCTACGACTGCTTAAAAAATGCTCGACAGAATATATCCCTTTTTGTTCAACAACTAATTCATCTTCTTTTACATTAAGCATCGCAATTAAACGCTGACTATTAATATTACCTTCTGCGACACCGGTGTAAAAACTATCTCTCTTTAAATAGTCTAATCGATCCATGTCAAGCTGGCTAGATATAAGCTGCATCATAAAGGGACGATGATATTCTCCCTTAAATATTTTAATGGCTAGCGTTAAACTACCGTTAAACTCTTTATTAAGAGCCTCCATAAAAAGGATAGAAATATCTTCGTGACTAACATTATTTACAAAGCTGTGTTCCATAGCATGTGAGAATGGACCATGTCCAATATCATGTAATAATATTGCCTTATAAAGAGCATCTTCTTCTTCTATAGATATTTCAACATCTTTAGAACGAAGCACTTGGACAGCTTTTTGCATTAAGTGCAAGCAACCTAATGCATGATGAAATCGAGTGTGATGTGCACCTGGATAAACCAGGTAGCTCAATCCCATTTGAGTGATGCGACGCAACCTTTGAAAAAAAGGATGTTCTATTATTGTAAATAAGTCCTCATTAGGAATGGTAATAAAACCATAAATGGGATCGTTTAATATTTTAAGTTTGTTCTGTTGATTCAAAAGGAACAGCGATTTAATTACAAAGATACTGATATGACAGACATAAAAATCCTTTGGGTAGATGATGAAGTGGATTTATTAAAGCCACACATTATATTTTTAGAAAATAAAGGGTACAGTATCGATACTCGAGTAAGTGGTACTGAAGCATTAGAAGCCATTGAAGAAGTCAATTATGATATCGTATTACTAGATGAAAATATGCCTGGCCTTACGGGTCTAGAAACATTACATGAAATTAAAGAAAAACAGGCTCAACTACCTGTAATCATGATTACTAAGAGTGAAGAAGAGTATATTATGGAAGAAGCGATAGGTTCTAAAATCGCTGATTACTTAATTAAACCTGTGAACCCTAATCAGATTTTACTTTCTTTAAAAAAGAATCTAGATCACTCGAGATTAGTATCTAATAAAACTACTTCTGACTATCAAAGAGAATTTAGAAAAATCTCTATGGACTTATCGATGATTAATTCATATGAAGAATGGGTTCAATTATATCAAAAGTTGATTTATTGGGAATTAGAGCTAGAAGATATAGATGATAGCGGAATGCTTGAAATTTTAACGACTCAAAAAAATGAAGCCAATAATCAGTTTTGCAAATTTATAGATCGCAACTATCCTGAGTGGTTTGACGACGATGACGAGGCACCTATTATGTCTCATAATTTGTTTAAAAAAAGGATTGCACCACATTTAAAGAAAGACAAACCTGTTCTATTAGTGGTTGTAGACAATTTGCGTTATGACCAATTTAAAGTGTTTGAAAACATTATAAATGGTCATTATAAAAAAGAAACCGAAGAAACGTACTGCTCTATTCTGCCAACAGCAACACAGTATGCTAGAAATGCATTGTTCTCTGGTCTGATGCCAGAAGATATGGCTAAAAGGCATCCTGACTTATGGTTAAATGACACAGATGAAGGAGGAAAAAATATGCATGAAGATGCTTTTCTTACTGTACAACTTAAAAGATTGGGCTTAGGATTAACACATCAATATCATAAAATAACAAGTGAACAACAAGGAAAAAAACTTGCAGAAAATTTTAAATCTCAAAAGGATAATGATTTAACCGTTGTCGTTTACAATTTTGTGGATATGCTTTCTCATTCCAAAACTGAAATGAAGGTCATCAAAGATCTGGCGAGTAATGATAAATCCTATCGTTCATTAACGTTGAGCTGGTTTAAAAATTCTCCTTTATTAGAGATTATTCAACGAGCACAAGATTTAGGTTTCAAATTAATATTAACCACTGATCACGGAACCATTAACGTGACCAACCCTAGTAAAGTTGTAGGCGATAGAGATACTAGCCTTAATTTAAGATACAAAACAGGTCGTAGTTTAAGTTATGAAGATAAAGATGTTTTAGCGGCCAAAGACCCAAGCACTATAAAACTACCTAAAATCAATATGAGCAGTAGCTTCATATTTGCAAAAGGAGATTTATTTTTTGCTTATCCTAATAACTACAACCATTATGTAAGCTATTACAGAAACACCTATCAACATGGAGGTGTTTCCCTAGAAGAAATGCTCATACCATTTGCTGTTTTTAATCCTAGATAGATGAATATTACATATCATATAGACGATATTGAACAAGTAGCGTGTCAAATATTAGCACATACCACGGAGAAGGTGATTTTATTCAATGCACCTATGGGTGCTGGCAAAACAACGCTTATAAATGCGATGTGTAAACAATTGGGAATAAATGAAGTAACCTCTTCTCCTACTTTTTCTATAGTTAACGAGTATAAATCCGATAAAGTAACCATTTATCACTTTGATCTTTATAGAATACAAGATAAAGAAGAGCTTTTAAACATCGGAATAGAAGAATATCTTGATTCTGAAGCTTATTTATTTGTAGAATGGCCAGAACTGTTAACACCTTATTTAGAGAGCTTTACAACAATAACGATTGAGAATTTAAGTGTTAATCAAAGAAAAGTAGTACTTCCATAATTGCTAAATAAATGTAATTTTAACAGTTGTTAAATACATTCTTAATCATTTTAACATAACTGACGTTTTGTCCGATTATCGAATTCCTTAATCTTTTTCTTTATTTTTTTATTGGTTTACAGGAATAAACACTATAAATTAGTATCACTTATTTACTTAAACCAAATTATTATGAACAACAAGTCCCTCAAAGCGATGGCTTTGTTAGCGATATTCAGTGTATCGATAGCAGGAGCTGCAGTACAATTTGCGCCACAAGCGCCAACATCGAAGAAAGTTGAAAAGAAAACTCTTGCTAAGAAATTAGCAGTAGCTAAGGCAAATGGATTATTGTAAATAATTCTTTTGCATATCTTTTAAAAATCTTCATGCAAGTGAAGATTTTTTTTTGTTATCTTTAAAAAATCTTCGTGTACACGGAGATTTTTTTTATTAGGGATTAGTTTAAAATAAAATATGCCAAACAATAGTTCGAGTACCTTAATATATGGTACTGTAGTTGCCGTCATACTTGCAGTTATTCCATATTTATTTTACAGCTATGAAGCCGTCCCGGAAAGCCTATGGGAAATCAGTTTCTTAAAATCCGTCAACGAAAGCTTAGGTGGTGATGCTTATATCACAACATGGTTGATCACCCTTAAACTTGTTCCCGCTTTATTGTTTTTTATCTGGTTTTTAACCTGTAAACATTGGTGGTATCATGTCATTATCATTCCTTTCTCGATGTACTTCTTTCAACTCGTGTCTGTTTTTCTTCCCGATGTCGAATATATAGATCATAATGAAATCTATTTTATTATTCCAGTAGTTATCGGGTCGCTTTCTGCTAGTTATCTAGCTCGAATTAAAGTATTTGATAAAATTCACGGAATAGACATCTCTGAAATTGAAGATGGTATTAAAAAACCTAGTGATCGATTCTTCAGTTAAATTGACTAATTTTAGGGATTATACTAGTTCTTATGAGTCAACAATTATCTCCATTTACTAAAGATCAACTCTTACCACAAGAGGAACGCCTAGAGATACAACGCTCTAAGCAAGAATTACTTTTAGGGATTCCTAAAGAAACACAACATCAAGAAAAACGTATTGTTTTAACTCCAGATGCTGTGGCTGCACTTACAGCACATGGCCATCGTATCTTAATGGAGAAAGGAGCTGGAAACGGATCTAACTTTACAGACTCACAATATAATGAGGCTGGAGCAGAACTTACTTCCGACCGCAGTAAAGTATTCTCTTGTCCTACTATATTAAAAGTTGCTCCACCATCATTAGAAGAGATAGAGCTTATTAAACCACAAAGCGTTTTAATATCTGCACTACAGATAAAAACAAGGAACAAAATTTATTTTGAAAAATTAGCTGCAAAAAAAGTAACCGCACTTGCTTTTGAATTCATTCAAGATGACAGTGGTAATTATCCTGCAGTCAGCGCATTAAGCGAAATTTCAGGAATTGCTTCCATTCTTATTGCAAGTGAATTATTAAGCAGTGGCGCAAATCGTACCGGACAATTGTTTGGTAACATCACTGGCGTTCCACCTGTCGATGTTGTCATTATGGGTGCTGGAGTTGTAGGTGAATTTGCGGCTCGTACGGCCTTAGGATTAGGTGCAAATGTGAAAGTCTTTGACAACTCTATTACAAAATTGCGCAACCTTCAAGATAAGGTAAGTCAGCAGTTATATACCTCTACCCTACAACCCAAATATCTACTTAAAGCATTAAGAAGATGTGATGTTGTGGTAGGTGCTTTATCTGGAAGCAATAGAGCTCCTGTAGTAGTGACTAAAACGATGGTAGAAAATATGAAGCAAGGATCTGTAATTATGGACATAAGTATCGATATGGGTGGTTGTTTTGAAACGAGTGAAGTCACTACGCATGACAAACCTACTTTTGAAAAATATGGAGTTACTCACTATTGTGTTCCTAACATACCGTCGCGTTACTCAAAAACCGCATCTATTTCTTTAAGTAACATTTTTACGCCTTATCTATTAAACATTGCTGAAGATGGCGGAATTGAACATGCTATAAGAATGGATAAAGGTCTTAAGTGTGGTATCTATATGTATCATGGTATCATCACAAACAAATCTGTTGGATCATGGTATAACTTACCTTATAGCGACGTAAATTTGCTCATCTTTTAAAGAGCAGCAATGAAATTTATTCAACGATTGAGTTTTTACCTAGGTGGTGTTTCCATAGGTTTAATATTTTTAGTTTTCTTTCTTACTGGTAAAAGAACACAATGTACCTGGTTTCCAGAATCTAGAGTACTTGCAGACATCGGTAAGAAATCCATTAGACTTTCTCCAGAATTAAGAGAAAATCTAGCTCAAAATGATATCGATACCTTAAGTATTCAACTGATTTTAAAGTATGGAGATGTCAATTTTTCAAAATCAGATCGAGACGCAACACCATGTAAGTTTTATCACATTTCTGGTCGTGAAGAATTAGCTAATACTACTTTATGGGTAAAGAATTGTGAACGCTATGCAACGGTAGAAAAAATCATTTATAACGATAACGATTAAAGACCACGCCTTTTCATTTCCTGCCTGATCAATATCAATTCACGTCCAGTTTGTCCAGCGACAGAGGTGTTTTCTTGAGCTCTACGTATTAAATAAGGCATCACATCTCTTATAGGACCAAAGGGCAAAATCTTAAACGTATTATAATTCATTTGCGCTAGGTTAAAAGTAAGATTATCACTCATACCATATAGCTGCCCAAACCATACATCTTTATTATTTGCAGCAATACCTTTCTTTGTAAGAATTTCCATTGCGTGTAATGTACTAGACTCATTATGCGTTCCTATACATAACTTAATGACGTCTAGATGATCTAGAATAAAATACATGGCACTATTAAACATCTCATCCGTCGCCATTTTATTAGCACAGATAGGTGACTCATAATTCATCTCTTCAGCACGAGCGCGCTCTTTTTCCATATATGCACCGCGCACAATCTTTACTCCTACTATAAAGTTATTTTCTATAGCGTCATTATAAAGCTCTTTAATGTAATCCAGTCTGTCATGTCTATAACATTGCAATGTGTTATAAATAATGGCTTTTTCTTTATTGAATTGTAACATCATGTCACGTATCAATTCATCTGCCGCATCCTGCATCCAGCTTTCTTCACCATCAAAGAGTAAAGCGATATCATTATCATATGCCGTTTGCGATAGTAGCAATACTCTATCTTTAATACGTTGCCATTCTGCTTGTTCTGCAGCAGTCAGTTCTTTTTTCTCGGTAACTTTTTGCCAGATATAAAATCTACCAATACCAGTAGGTTTAACTACTTCAAATGATAAGGCATCAGAATGTGCAGCATGTTTAATAAGTTTCAATTTCTTATCCACCACAACATTAAAATCTGCCTCATCTTCTTTTCCTTCTACAGAGTAATCTAGGATACTACTCACACCTTTTAAATACATACTATCCACTACAGACTTGCACTCTTCTTCTGTGGTACCACCGCAAAAATGTTCAAAAACGGTGTGTTTAATCAACCCTTTAACTGGCAGTCTCCACTGCAACGATTTCATCATCACAGCAGACCCAAAATTGATCAATGATGGGTAACCCATCATCTTAAATAGAAAATGAGCTTTGCGCAGCTCGCGATTACTCTTTAATGAAAAAGCAATCTCTGTGTTGTTAAAAGGATTTCCCATATTCATGTCGCAAATATAGTAGCAAAGGAGTTAAATAATAGCTACATAGATTGTACTTTTAACGCTTCCGCGAAAGCTTACAAAACATGAACCCTATTACTATTAAAGACTTTACCATTTACTTTGAAAACCAAGGCTTTGAGGCAATCAACCAATGGATCAGAGAAAACCAACCATCTACTATTTTTATTCTTGTAGACGATAAGACGATGGAAAACTGCTATCCTTACTTAATGCCAAAGATTGAAACAACGGCAATTATAGAAGTGATAGAAATCGATCATGGCGAGGAATTCAAAAATATCGATACCTGTGCTGGTGTATGGAGTGCACTAGTTGAACTGGGATGCGACCGCAACAGCTTAATGATTAATCTAGGTGGTGGCGTGATTACTGATCTAGGTGGTTTTGTAGCTTCTACTATTAAAAGAGGTATCCCGTTTATACACATTCCTACTAGTTTATTAGGTATGGTAGATGCTGCTATAGGTGGTAAAAATGGTGTAGACCTAGGCCATCTTAAAAATCAAATAGGTGTGATCAATCCACCTATCATGACCATTATAGATCCTGCATTTTTAAAAACATTACCACAGCAACATTTAGTTAATGGTAGTATTGAAATGTTTAAACATGGTTTAATTAGTGATCGTGTGTACTGGAAAGACATGCTTAAGGTTACTGACTATTTAAATGAAACCTTTAATTCCCTAATCTATCAAAGTGCGATTATTAAAAGTGATATTGTTACCATGGACCCATTTGAGAAAGGAGCACGCAAGGCTCTTAACTATGGACATACCGCAGGTCACGCTATAGAATCTTTTTTAATGGATCATGAGGAACGAGAAGCGGTTCTACACGGTGAGGCTATTGCTGCTGGGATAGTGGTTGAATCTTTCTTAAGTGTTCAATATGCTAGTTTATCTATGGATGCTTACCAAGAGATTAAAGACTGGTACACTTCTTTAAATTTCACATTTTCGTTTACTGATGATGAAGTGATGGAGATGATTGATCTTATGAAATACGATAAAAAGAATACTAATGGCGAGATTAAATTTGTCTTACTAGAAAGCATAGGCTCTTTTGTGACCAATCAAGTCGTTGCTAATGAAGACATTATAACAGCTTTTCAAGAGCTAAAAAAATAATCTACAGTTTACACAAACCCATTCGGTGATTTCAGTTTTTTATATACTTTAGTTTATCTCTTAATGTTATTATGAAAAATGTAATTGTAGATTATAAGAAACTTACACCAGATGTGTTATCTCTTCTAGTAGAAAGATATCCAGATGGTTATGGCGATGATGATATCATATCATTTAAAAACCATAAGAATGAATTAATTGAAGCTGTAGAGGTAAAAACAGAAGATACTAAGTATCTGGTTAAAATATCTAAACGCCTGTCGATGCAAATGGAAGCCTTTGATGAAGACGACTATGACGAGAAGGAAATGAATGATCCAGATGCTTTACCAGATATGGATCTAGAACAACCTAAAGATGAAGTGTCTGAAAACGCTACTGAAGATTAACGATAATGTCAAATAAAAAAAGCCTCTTTAAAAGAGGCTTTTTTTTGTAATGCTAGATTATTATTTCATGAACTTAATCGTTTCTACTTGATGGCCTAAGGTAACTCGTGCGATATATAATCCACTCGCTAGATTTGCAACATCCACTACATAATCCATCGCATCTGCCATTGTACTGGTTAACAGCTGTCCGTTAAGATTCATAATTTCTATCGTTGCTCCTTCTAACTCGCGATGTGATAAAACTAAGTTTTGTTGACTGTTTTGAAAATACCGCACACTTTCTAGTGTTTCATCTTCATTAGATAATAAAGAAACCGGTCTGATACGTAAGTTATCAAAATAAGTGTCTGTAGTCGCAAAAAATGTCAAACCAAATATCAAACACGATGGTAAGTTAGTCGCATTTGCTGGTGTGGCTACTAGTATCGTTCCTACATCGCTAGGCGGAATGTTAGTCTGTGCAGATATGGCATTATTATTACTATCACCTACAATAAAGGTATGTGATGAACCACTATTATTAAAATAGTCCACACTTACAAAATCAAAATTCTCTGCTGATCCAGCTTTAATTAACGATATAGTCCAGTTTTGTTCTGGTCTAGAGCCACCGGTACCTCTTAAAGACAGATCACCTGTTCCATCATCAAATAACGCTGCTGTACTATTAGAGCCATGTACCGCTGTTAAACGATAACCTATCCCATTGACAGTTACATCTTGTGTCACCGTATTCCCATTAATGGTCGCGTTATCAAAATCAAACTCGATATATTGAGCTTGTGCGGTTATAGTAAACAAGGTTACAATTAAAAAAGAGTATAAGTGTTTCATAATGAGATGGTTTATACTCAAATTTAATGAACTGATTTGATATAGAAACTTTCAACACATAAAAAAACCACGTTGATAAACTTCAACGTGGTTTTATATATTTAATCGAGAATTTATTCTCTAGATCAGTATTAAGCGATTACCGCTTGTACTTTATCTGCAGCTTCTTGAAATTCTGTAGCACTTTGAACATCCATTCCAGAGTTATCGATAAGATCCTTTGCAATCTCTGCATTAGTTCCTTGTAGTCTTACAATCAATGGTACATTCATCGCATCACCCATACTTTTCTTAGCATCTATAATACCTTGTGCTACACGATCACAACGTACGATACCACCAAAGATGTTTACAAGAATTGCTTTCACGCCTTTATCTTTAAGGATAATTTTAAAAGCTTCTTCAACACGTTTTGCATCTGCAGTACCACCTACATCTAGGAAGTTAGCAGGTTCTCCACCAGCTTGCTTGATAAGGTCCATCGTTGCCATAGCAAGTCCTGCACCGTTTACCATACAACCTACATTACCATCTAGATCTACATAGTTTAATCCTACCGCTTTTGCTTCTACCTCAGTAGCGTTTTCCTCACGAGTATCTCTCATTGCTTCAAGATCTTTGTGACGGAATAATGCGTTTTCATCTAGTGTGATTTTACAATCTACTGCGATGATACGGTTATCACTAGCTTTTAATACTGGATTGATTTCAAATAAAGCAGAATCAGATCCTACATATGCATTGTATAAAGCAGCAACAAACTTTGTCATTTCTTTAAATGCCTTACCGCTTAAACCTAAGTTAAACGCGATACGTCTTGCTTGAAATCCTTGAAGACCATGTGATGCGTCTATCGTCTCTGTAAAGATTAAATGCGGAGTCTCCTCGGCAACAGTCTCGATATCCATTCCACCTTCTGTAGAATACATGATCATGTTTTTTCCTTGTGCACGGTCTAGAAGTACAGACATGTAGAATTCTTCTACCTCTACTTCACCTGGCTCATATACATCCTCGGCCACTAGAACTTGGTGAACACGTTTTCCCTCAGCACTAGTCTGTGGTGTTACTAGGTCCATACCTATGATCTGTCCAGCTATTTCTTCAACTTGTTCAAGATTTTTGGCAAGTTTTACTCCACCACCTTTACCACGTCCACCGGCGTGTACTTGGGCTTTTATAACATGCCATCCAGTACCAGTTTCTTCAGTTAATTCTTTTGCAGCCGCTACAGCTTCTGCAGCAGTAGTTGCTATTTTACCTCGCTGTATAGTTACACCATAACTAGCTAATATTTCTTTTCCTTGATATTCGTGAAGATTCATAAATGTTCTTTAAGGTTCAATTTTAAGTACAGCAAAAATAAGAAAGTGAACCTTGAATTTGAAATAAAAATATATTTTTTAAGAACAGGTTATGAGTAAGCCAAAAATTAAGACTTGAAGTGATGAATTTATAGTTCCCACTTCTATAGAATCAGAATTGAACTTATGAACATCATTCTATAACAACCGTTGTGTTTATAAGCCACAGCCAGATAACTATCGCTGCATTACAGGCATGCCTTTTCTATAATATAGAAAGGTTATTGCTATCACTATTTCTATCCATGAATGCTGCCCATAAACCGATTGAGCCATCATTATAGCAGCTCATAAGAAAGATTTATCATTTATTTAATAATTATTAGTCCTAACCTAGTAATTTTGTAGGCTTAATTTTTAAGCATGCAATCACAAGATTTATTGAACATTGCACAGGAACACGGTAGTCCTGTCTATGTGTACGACGCGCATCGTATCGTGTCGCAGTATGAACGTTTGACCTCGGCTTTCGCGCAAGCGAAATCACTGAGAATACATTATGCCGTTAAAGCATTATCAAACTTATCCATCTTGAAGCTGTTTAAACAGTTAGGCGCTGGACTCGATACCGTGAGTCTACAAGAAGTACAGTTGGGTCTTGCTGCTGGTGTAGAGCCGCACAAGATCATTTACACGCCTAATGGTGTGTCGCTAGAAGAGATTGAACAAGTCGCTGCCATGGGCGTGCAAATCAATATTGATAATTTATCGATCCTTGAACAATTTGGCTCTAAGCATCCTACCATACCGGTATGTGTGCGTATTAATCCACACGTTATGGCTGGTGGTAATGCAAACATATCTGTAGGACACATCGATTCAAAATTTGGGATCTCTATTCACCAGATACCGCATTTACTGCGCATTGTAGAAAATACTAACATGACCGTTAACGGTGTGCACATGCATACTGGTAGTGACATTCTAGACATAGGCGTGTTCTTATATGCGACAGAAATCCTGTTTGAGACCGCAGCAAAGTTTAAGGACCTGGAGTTTATCGATTTTGGTAGTGGATTTAAAGTACCTTATAAAGAAGGAGACGTTTCTACAGACATCGAGGATCTAGGTGAGCAGTTAAGCGAGCGTTTCAATAAATTTTGTAAAGATTATGGACGTGATATTACACTAGCCTTTGAACCTGGAAAGTTTCTAGTAAGCGAGGCAGGATATTTTCTTGCCCAAGTGAATGTCGTAAAACAAACCACGTCTACCGTTTTTGCAGGTATCGATAGTGGATTTAATCACCTGATACGTCCTATGTTATATGGATCGTACCACGGCATTAAAAATATCTCTAATGAGACTGGTCGCAATCGTTTTTACAGCGTGGTAGGTTATATCTGTGAGACCGATACCTTTGCACAAAACCGCCAGATCAGCGAGATCACAGAAGGCGACATACTCGCATTTGCAAACGCTGGTGCCTACTGCTACTCTATGACCAGTAACTATAACAGTAGATACCGTCCGGCAGAGGTGCTGTGGTACAACGGCGAAGCGCATTTAATAAGAGAACGCGAGACCATGGAAGACATTTTAAAACATCAGGTACCTGTAGAACTAGCACTAGAAGAACTGGTTTAAAATCGGGAATATTGCCATTGCAGTTATATCATAGAGAAGTCCAACCGCAAGGTTGGGCTTTTTTTTATGCGATAAAAATGAGCTATAGAAAATAAATCTACGCACACACTGCAGCATCTCACTACATTATATTTTTTAATACCGCTTGCGCGAAAGTGTAAAAAGCATCATCCTATTGCACTAATCAACTTATGACTTTATACCAAAACGAACCGTGAAATTTTAGAGTGTTGAAAAAGCCGATATTAAACGTTTAAAACGAAAAGGTTTGCATTTACTACCTTTTTTGAGTTATGATCGACACTGCTAAAAGGTTTGCTTTAAGTCACATAGAGTACCATAATGTTGTAAGATTTTGCTTAGGTTTGTATTTACTAACGTTCTAGTCCATTGCCTGCGGCCGTAGGTTTTCGCTTTTGTAATTTATAATTACTCACTTGGGATTAGAAACTATTGAACTGCAATAACGCTGCAAAAGATCAACCAGCTTTAGTAATTATAAATCACAAGTCTCCCAACCTACTCAATGGACTAGAATGGCAAAGCTGTAAAACCTCTTGAGCAATAGTCAGCTTGTACTTACACAATACTCGCCAGCCGCTAGGAAACAAACAAGAACGTTGTATAATGGCGATTGAGACGTTTTAAAGGCTTATAGCGAGGCTGTGATTATTCATAAAATCTGTAACTTCACAAACAATAACCAACAAACAAATGGTCTACGCGTACCGGCTAAAACGCCTCACTCGCCTTATACCTTTGCCATTGTAAGCCATTTGAGAAAAACATATGAGAATATTAATAATGTTATTATTTACTTCAAATTTCACTTTTGCTCAATATTGGGGCGGACAAGAAATTAATGAATCTGATTTAACAAATTGGATTCCAAAATTTGAAATTGAATATGCTGGAACATATCATTTTGGGGAAAGTGAAAGTGAATCTGATTTTCATTTATTTTTCTCAGGAGACTGTATCATTGGACAAGTTCAAAATGGATATTGGGAAGAAAATACTGGAATTTGGAAAAGTAATTACATAACATTAATGAACATATTGATAGATAAAAAAGGAAAGTTCACGAGTGACCAACATTCTGGACAATTCATAAGATATAAAACGGAATCTGGTGATTTAGTAAAAGGACTTAGAATTGACAATCCTTGGACGAGTTGGATTGAGAATAGTGAATTTGAAATTGGAACAAGAACGCAACTCAAATTTGAGAACATCTATTATGGAAAATTTATTGAAGCATCTTCTAGAAAATTAAATCCAGAAGAGTTAAAACAAATGAGTTCGGAAGATTTAAAATTAATGCGAAATGAAATTTTTGCTCGGTATGGTTATACTTTTAAAAAAGGAGGAGAAATGGACAAGTATTTTAGAAAGCAAGAATGGTATAGAGCTCAACACGAAAAGGTTGAACAGTATTTGACAGAAATTGAACTGTATAATATCGAACTGATTAAAAAAATTGAATAAAAACGGCTTACAACACGGTATAAAAAACATAGGGCTTTTGTGCTAAACCGAAAGTTCTGTGCTTATTAACAAAGTCCGCTAAATATAAAATATGGCATTTATAGAAGAAAAAATAAAAGCAAAATATTTATATTTAGCTAAGTAATAAACCGAAACGATAGTGCTTATCACCTGCCCTACGTTTCTTATACTTAACGTTCTAGTCCATTGCCTGCGGCCGTAGGTTTTCGCTTTTGTAATTTATAATTACACTCTTGGGATTAGAAACTATAGAACTGCAATAACGCTGCAAAAGATCAACCAGCTTTAGTAATTATAAATCACAAGTCTCCCAACCTACTCAATGGACTAGAATGGCAAAGCTGTAAAACCTCTTGAGCAATTGGCGTCTTGTACTTACACAATACACGCCAGCCGCTAGGAAACAAACAAGAACGTTGTATAATGGCGATTGAGACGTTTTAAAGGCTTATAGCGAGGCTGTGATTATTCCAAAAATCAGTAACTTCACAACCATTAATCAACAACCAAAAGGACAAAGCGTACCGGCTAAAACGCCTCACTCGCCTTATACCTTTGCCATTACCTGTAATTATGAAACCAACTTTAGAACTTCCTAAAACACTTCGTCCACCAGAAATGGATGAAGTACCTATGAACTCTTCAGTTAAGGAAAGACTTGAATTACGGAAAACTGCAAAAATTGTGGAAGGCTATAAAATTTTGCCGAAAGATGATAATCCTGAACACTCAAATTTAGCCTTCAATTTTTATGCGGAAATCAATATTGACAATTCAAAACTTTGGAATTTAATACTTGAATTGAGTAACGAATTACCAAATGAAATTTCATTGATTTTTAATCACGTGGATTCTGAACCGAATTACGGAAAATACTCTGAAAAAACTAATACTCTTGAATTTCTGAATAAATACAAAACGGAAATCACATCAGACACGTTTATTGATTTTGGAATGATTTTTCACTCGGAATCTGAACTGATTGAAATATTTGTTCCCGAATCTAAATACATTAAATTTTGGGGAGTTGACCAAGAGTCATTTCTGAAAATAATGGACAGTTTTAATTTGAAAGAAGTTGACGGAATTGAATTTGTAGATGAATATCCAAAAGTAAGAGAAGCTCTGCGTTTATTTGAAAAAAATATTGCGGAATCTAACGAACTGATTGAGTTACTGAAAAGAGAATTTGAATAAATAACTACAGGTAACAACGTGTATAAAAAATTGCTTATTTTAGGCTAAAACAAAGGTTGTTGCATTTTTGTTACGTCTGAATTTCCTTCGGAAATTCCTCGCACACAAAACCGCAACTATTCATACACAAACACGTTACCTGCAAGCAAAAAAACAAATGAAAATAACCAGAATTAAAATTGAAAACTTTCGTTCAATAAAGAATACTGAATTTAACACCTCAGATTTTAATATTGCTGTTGGACAGAATAATTGTGGAAAGACTAATTTTTTTGAGGCAATTCAATTTTTCTATAATGGATTAGGAAGAGGACAAAACATTACTGAATTAAAATATAAAAGACAATCTACAAATGAAATTTTTGTTGAATTAGAATTTTCAGGAGCTCAACAAGGTGCTGAAAATATGCAAAATCAAGCTAATAAAACTAAGATATTAAATGCATTATCCGAAAATGATACAGTAGTTGTTTCTAGAAGCTCAATTGATGCTAAAAAAAGAAAATTTGTAGTAAACGGTGAAGAAGTTAATCCAGGGACAGGTTTTGACAAAGCTTTAAATGACTTCTTACCTAAATTTGAATATGTTACAACTAAACAATATTATGATGCAGTAGCTAAATATGGAAAAACTACACCAATGGGAATTATGTTATCAGGTGTTCTTTCTGCAATCTTACAAGAAAATGTTCAGTATCAGGAATTTCAAACTAAATTTAGAGAATTATTTGAAGATGATACATCAGAAATAAAAACAGAATTTGATAATGTTGGAAACAAAGTCCAAGTCTATTTAGAAAAACAATTTCCTGATTGTACAAAAGTAAAATTCGAAGTTACTGCTCCTGTTTTTGATGACTTACTCAAAAATTTCGAAACAACCATAGATGATGGTGTTGAAACAACAGCGGAAGAAAAAGGAGATGGAATGCAAAGAGCATTAATGCTAGCCATAATCCAAGCTTATGCAGATTTTAGAAAATCTAATGATGATTTAGGTAAATCTTTTTTATTCTTTATTGACGAAGCTGAACTTCATTTACATCCTACAGCACAAAGAAAACTAAAGGATGTGTTACATACATTGTCAAATAACAATGACCAAGTTTTTATAAATACACATTCCTCAGTTTTTGTTGCAGATAACTTTGAAAATCAATCAATTTTAAAAGTAGAAAAGCTAGAAGGTCAAACAGAGTTTGAATTAACTACTGATTTAGATAAACCATATGTTGTATTTGAACTTTTAGGAGGTAGTCCTAGCGATTTGCTTTTACCCAAAAACTTTATGATTGTAGAGGGACAATCAGAGTTTGAATTATTAACAAGGGTCATTAAGAGATTTTACTCAAACAAACCTAGGATTCAAATAATTAAAGCTAATGGAGATATTGACCAAGTCGAAAGAACAATTAATGCAATTGAAAAAGCTTTTATTCCATTAAACTCAAGTATCTATGGTGCAAAAACTATTATTTTAATAGATGAACCAAGTGAACAAACAATAGGAGGAGTAAATCAATTTCACCAAAACTATAAGTCACTAAATCAAAACGGACAATTTTTTCAATTAGTAGGAAGAGACCTTGAACAATCATATCCAAATCAAGAATGTCCTGTATATGGAAACTGGAGAAAAACACAAGAAGAACTTGATGCTGTAAATGAAAATGGAAAAAAAATAATAACAGGTTCAAAAAAGAAGAAATTAGCAAAACACGTTGGTCTTAATATATCACAAGCACAATTTGAAAATGAATTAGGTATTTGTTTTCAAGCTCTTGAAAAATGTTGGGAATTGTCATACTAAAAAAGCCAGCAGGTAACAATGTATAAAAAACATAGGGCATTTGTGCTAAACCGAAAGGTCTGCGAATATTAACAAAGTCCGCCAAATATAAAATTTGGCATTTAGGTGAATATTAAAAGCAAAAGTTTTATATTTAGCTAAGTTATAAACCCAAACGCTAGTGCTTATCACCTGCCCTACGTTGTTTATACGAACCGTTCTAGTCCATTGCCTGCGGCCGTAGGTTTTCGCTTTTGTAATTTATAATTACTCTCTTGGGATTAGAAACTATTGAACTGCAATAACGCTGCAAAAGATCAACCAGCTTTAGTAATTATAAATCACAAGTCTCCCAACCTACTCAATGGACTAGAATGGCAAAGCTGTAAAACCTCTTGAGCAATTGGCGTCTTGTACTTACACAATAAACGCCAGCCGCTAGGAAACAAACAAGAACGTTGTATAATGGCGATTGAGACGTTTTAAAGGCTTATAGCGAGGCTGTGATTATTCCAAAAATCTGTAACTTCACAACCAATAACCAACAACCAAAAGGTCAAAGCGTACCGGCTAAAACGCCTCACTCGCCTTATACCTTTGCCATTGTAAATAATACCCAAAAACATCACGAACGAATTGAAAAAACAACTTTTACTCTTACTTGGTATTCTGATTTTACTTGTTATTGGGTTTTTCATTTCTAAAAAAATCAATCTGAATCCGAATTATGAAGTCGGACAAAAAATTGATAGCCTGAACGGAGTTGCAGTTTATTATAATGGAGGAGTTGGAAATGTGGACGGAAGAGCTTTATCGAAAGATGGTTATAATCTTGGACTGAAATATCAATGCGTGGAATTCGTAAAACGATATTATTACGAAGAACTGAATCATAAAATGCCTGACAGTTATGGACACGCAAAAGACTTTTTCAACTCACAAATTAAGGACGGACAAATAAACAAACAGCGGAATTTAAAGCAGTATAAGAATTCAAGTAAATCCAAACCGAAAGTAAATGATTTAGTCATTTATTCTGCCACAACGCTGAATAAATATGGACACGTTTCAATTGTTTCTAAAGTAACCGAAAACGAAGTTGAGATTATTCAACAAAACCCAGGACCTTTTGGAAATTCAAGAGAAAAATATAACTTGATAAATGAAAACGGAAAATGGAAAATAAATAATGACCGAATTTTAGGTTGGTTAAGAAAATAGCGGAAAAGTACTATTTACAACACCGTGTATAATTCATTGCTAGTTCTAGCCTACTTACGAAAGTCCTCACGGACTTTCTATCTGTGATTTATTTGCTAAATTAGTTGCTGAAACACGCAACGAAATCATACACAACAACGTTACCTGTAAGTAGAAACTCAAACCACTTCAATTCAACAATCTAATGAAGAAAATTATTTTAATTGGACTTTTTTTTACATTGAATTCTTGCGGATTATTTGAAATGATTAATGGATATGAAAAGTATGTTTTAATAAATAATTATGGACGGAAAGAGTTAGTTAAAAAGAAGTATCAGACTAAATTCGATACTCAAATGCTGAATCAAATAGACATAAAAAAAGTCTACTATAACTATTATGAAGACAAATCTATTAATTGGTTTTACCATGAATTTTTAAGATTGTTCCCAAATGGTCAATACGCAATTTTCCATGGGAAAAAAGAGGAGTTAGAGATAAGAAATTTAAACAAAGCAAGTCATATTGGATATTATATTGTTGAAAAAGGAATCTTAAAATTAGAAACACCAACTGGGAATTTTAATACAGCACGATTTCGAGTGATTAAAAAATATAAAATTGATAACTATAAACTAATTGAATTTAAAAAAGCTGGAATGACCCAAGACACGTTAATTGGTGAAAATATAGACATTTTACTAAGTGATACTCCTGATTGGTAAAACCTACAGCTAACACCGTATAAAATTTATTGCTAGTTATAGCCTACTTACGAAAGTCCTCGCGGACTTTCTATCTGTGATTTATTTGCTAACTTTAGTGCTTAAACCACGCAACGAAATCATACACAAAACCGTTCTAGTCCATTGCCTGCGGCCGTAGGTTTTCGCTTTTGTAATTTATAATTACTCACTTGGGATTAGAAACTATTGAACTGCAATAACGCTGCAAAAGATCAACCAGCTTTAGTAATTATAAATCACAAGTCTCCCAACCTACTCAATGGACTAGAATGGCAAAGCTGTAAAACCTCTTGAGCAATAGTCAGCTTGTACTTACACAATACTCGCCAGCCGCTAGGAAACAAACAAGAACGTTGTATAATGGCGATTGAGACGTTTTAAAGGCTTATAGCGAGGCTGTGATTATTCATAAAATCTGTAACTTCACAAACAATAACCAACAAACAAATGGTCTACGCGTACCGGCTAAAACGCCTCACTCGCCTTATACCTTTGCCATTGCCACACATTTGAAATGAAAATTGGAACTACCATTTTAATAACATTTATTTTATTAGTCATTGTAGTATTTGCGATGGGTGGAGGACACGGAACTTATTTACCAGCGAAAGTTGTTTATCCATTTACAATGTTAATTGCTATTTTGACAAAAAACGGAATTGGAATCTTACCGACAATAATTGCTATTATTCAAATTCCAATCTACGCTCTAATTCTGACTAAAAAACCGAAATGGAAATTTTACTTAATCGGAATTCATATAATTTCTGCAATCATCTGTTTGAATTTAACAACTGAAACTTTTTCTGGATGAATATGTCTGAATTTTTAAAAATTAAAACCAATTTTATCGGAATCGGAATTAGGTCAGTTCTATTTTTCGGAATTCTGTTACTTCTGATTTTGATTGAGATATTTGCTTTTTGGGGAATTTATGGAGAAGGAGCAACTGCAAGTCGGATTTCGGAATTATGGTATGTTGATTTAATTTTAAACTATCTACCGATTATACTTGTTGGCGGATTTTTAGTTTATAGAATATTAAAAGAATATAGAAAACAGGAATACGTGAATTTCAAGACAAATTTAATTACACTTTTGATTTTGATTTTTCTTTTCTCAATCAGAAGTCAAATCGAAAGACTGATTTTCTGAAATGAATAATAAAAACGTGTGGTAACACCGTATATAATTTATTGCTAGTTCTAGCCTACTTACGAAAATCCTCGCGGATTTTCTATTCGGTTTTTATTTGCTAAATTACGTGCTAAACCACGCAACAAACCATATACAAACACGTTCTAGTCCATTGCCTGCGGCCGTAGGTTTTCGCTTTTGTAATTTATAATTACTCTCTTGGGATTAGAAACTATCATGCTGCAATAACGCTGCAAAAGATCAACCAGCTTTAGTAATTATAAATCACAAGTCTCCCAACCTACTCAACTGTCTTCCTCTCGCTGCGCTCGTCGGAGACAATAATGGCAAAGCTGTAAAACCTCTTGAGCAAGAGTCAGCTTGTACTCACCCAATACACGCCAGCCGCTAGGAAACAAACAAGAACGTTGTATAATGGCGATTGAGACGTTTTAAAGGCTTATAGCGAGGCTGTGATTATTCATAAATTCAGTAACTTCACCAACCAATAACCAACATACAAAAGGTCTACGCGTACCGGCTAAAACGCCTAACTCGCCTTATACCTTTGCCATTACCCAACATTTGATGACAGCCAGCGAAATAATAGAAAAAAGTCGAGTAAATGGATTTTCAGCAACTACCTTAACCGAACATTTCGGATTTAATAAAAGTTCGGATTTAGGAATTGCTGATGAAAACCTTGAATTGCGGACTGAAATTGTTGATGCCTTACTGATTGATTTCTCAAATGCTGACATTGAACTTATCCGATTATTATTTGACGAGGAGTTAAAATGCGAATTAGAAACACGAAGACACGATAATTTATATCAATTAAGTTTCTATTTGTACAATCTTGGTAATTTAGGAGATGTTTATCGAATTTATACTGCAAAATTTGAGGCCAAAAATATGGATGTTGGTGCGACTTTAGATAGGTCAATGCTATATATGAGCCATAAAATTGATGAAGTTATTGAATTTGTGGAAAAAGACGATTCTAAAAAGAAAACTGAATTATTGAATACTCTTTATAGTTTAAAAACAAATCCTGACTATGAAAGTGAAAAGTCGTATAAAGAATTTATTAATAGGTATTTTAGAGGAACAAACGAGCAAAATGAATTTAAAGAAAGTATAGTTCAAAAAAAGTGGTGGCAAATTTGGAAATAATAGCATTTAACAAATGAAAGAAAGACCTGTTTTAATTTTAGCAATAATTCTGACTATAAATGTTGAGTTGATATTAATGATTTTGGTTTATAATAAAGTTGGTGGAGAAAGGCTACCTTCTCAAATTATACGATTGGCTGTTCAACTAATCTTAATCTTTTGGATTTTGAGTGCTAAATCTAATACAGGCTTATTTTTGTTAACTGCATATCATATTGTTTCTGGACTTTTTGGATTGTATTCAAAAGGTTCAGCAGAATTATTAGGTCAAGTATTAATTGGTTTTCATTTCGTAATTGGAATTGTGATTTACTTTCACGATTGGATTGAAAACAAAATCGGAATAAAAAACGTTGGGTAACAACGTATATAGCTCATAGCTAATCAGTTGCTTAATCGAAATTAAGGCATATTTACCAGTCCGCCAAATTTTTTAATTTGGCTTATTGAGAAAAAAAAGTAATAAGAAAATTAAAAAATTCGGCTCGTGCTTCATCCGAAAATAATTTCATAATTTGCACGCTACGAGCCATATACAGAGACGTTGTGCGTCATTTAAGACAAACCCAAAAAACAATGACAAGAATAAAATTTATTGAGTTTTTAAAGGAGTTTAAAACTGATTTTGACCAAAACAAAGAAAATTGGGAAAACGTCAATCTTTCTGATTTTTTAGAAAGTATGATTGCTTATACGGAAGATATTCAAGGTTTCTATGACAATATGAGAATGAAAATAAATGCGGATAATCCGACTTGGGAAAATTTCAGTCATATCTTAAAAGGTGCTTCAATTTATGAGTAAATTATACAACATAACTTTGAACGGAACTCTAATCGGAACTTCTGAATTGGAAAAAGCTGATGCGTCTATGGGAGTTGTATTTGGACTTATTGAATTTAATGGAATCGAATCGCCTTACGAATTCTTCAAAGAATACTGTTTGAATAATCAAATCGAAATCGCCTCTGATTATCCAGAAGACAAAATGATTTCTACAATGAGTATTCCAAAACTCAAAATCACGAGCGACAATGGAATTGAAATTAAAGGAGTTGGAAATCAAATAACAGGAATGGATAATGAAGAATATGAAATATCAATATTCGGAATTCCATATCCATTTTACGAAGAGGAATTTCCTCACCACGTAAAAGAGTATGAAAATATGTTTAATAAAGAATAAAAAACGAACGCACAACAATGGCTATAAGTAATTGCTTGTTCTCGCCTACTTCTGAAAATCCTCGCGGATTTTCAGTTTGGTGTGTACTTGCAAAGTTAAGTGCTAAAACACGCAACTACTCATAGCCTAAACCGTTGGCACCAATTTGAAAAATGACAGTAGAACAAAAAACATTATGGAATAAAATAGAAGAATTCCAATTGGATGATTTTGAATCTACATTTACTTTTACTGACAGGTTATGTAGAGAAAATGGATGGAAATATGAATATAGTGTTCGAGTTATTAATGAATATAAAAAGTTCATTTTTCTAATTTGCATTTCCGATCATCCGCTAACACCTTCTGACCAAGTTGACCAAGTTTGGCATTTACACCTTCTTTATACTAGGTCATATTGGACAGAGTTTTGTCGACACACATTATCTAGGGAAATTCATCACGGACCAACGAAAGGTGGAAAAAATGAAAAAGCGAAGTTTGGAGATTGGTATTCTAAAACAAAAGAATTGTATTCAAATATTTTTAAAAAACAACCGCCAGCAGACATATGGCCTTCTTCGAAAGTAAGATTTGGAGAGTTGAATTTCAAAAGAGTTAATCTTCACAGAAATTGGGTAATTCCAAAATTGCGAAAAGTATGATTAAAGAATTAACTAATTTATCACCAGCCGAAATCTTGCTGATTGACAATCCAGAAGTGAAAGTTGATAAGCTAGCAAGAGTTACTTTTTTTGATTTAATTCTAAAAGAAGTTCTTAAAATAGAAGTCGACCCTAAAGCCAAAAACAAAGAAAAGAAAAATCCAACTATTATTACTGGAAAAGCATTTTCTAGTTATGAATCGCTCAAACACGAGTCTATATTTCTTTCTGTATTTACAAGAGATAATGAACTAAAAATAAAACTCTCAAATCTGCTAAAAACAGCTTTTGAAAAAGTTAAGAGCAGTGAAGAATATAAATTGAAATACGTCTATTCTGATAAACGGATGAAACAATATTTCAAATCAAATTTTATTCAGAAACTACTTGGTATTAAAGTGATTTCAGAAAATGGAATCAAAATTCAAAAAGAAATAAAAAGGGAATTAAGACGAATTAAAACAAATACAACTAAAAAGAATACGAAAATTGTAGAAACGCTACTTGCACTTAATGGAAACATTGTACTAATCCCTAAAATACCAATCGAAATTTTCGAGCAAATTGAAAAAAAGAAATTAAATTTCAGAAAAGAAAATTCAGACTCTATTTGGGTAGATTATGGTTATTCAAGTTTATACTATTATAATACAACGAAAAATCAATTTGATTTGATGGCTATAAATGATTCAGACTTTATGCCGATTATAGAATCTGTAAATGGATTTGATGATTCTTCAGGCGATAGCGGTTGTGGTTCAGATGGAGGTTGTGGAGGCTGTGGCGGATGCGGAGGTTGTGGTGGATGCGGATAAAAACTGGTGCCAACAATGTATAAAAAAAATAGGGCAAAAAGTGCTTAATCGAAAGGTCTGTGTGTATTTGCCGAGTCGCCAAATTTTTAAATTTGGTATATTTAAAACGAGAAAAGATAAATAACAAAATTAAAAAATTCGGCTTGAGTATAACCGAATGGTTTGCCTGCTTTTTCAGCGCTACTTTTCATATACTCGACCGTTAGCCACAATTAAAACAGAACCTTGAAAAAAGAGAAAGTAATAGAAAAATTAAACAAACATTGTTCTGAAAAACTATACGTTAGGCTGACAAGGAAAAAAGGTAGTTTTGAGGGAATCTCTACTGGATTTATTCTCGATAAGTCGCCTGATTTTATATTACTTCAAGAAACAGACGAATTCAGAGTTTTAGGCTATCAAGTTATTCCGATTCAAACAATCAAACACGTTAGATATAATAAGAACGACAAAACAATCCATCGGATATTAAAAGAAGAAGGATTAATAAGTCAAATTAAAGCTAAATATAAAGTTGATTTAACGGATTGGAATTCAATCGTGAAAGATATTAAAGCAACTGAATTGACAATTATATCAGAATGCGAACATCCTAAACAAAACTTTTTTTGCATTGGACAGTTAAAGCGAATTAATAAAAAATCCATTTCGATAAGATATTTTAATGCTCAAGGTATTTTGGATAAGAAAAACACAAAGCACAATTTTGAGGATATAACAAAATTGAGTTTTGACGACCGTTATGCAAATGTATTTTCTAAATATTTAAGAGAATAATGGAAAACGCAGAAAAAATTTCAAATAAAAATGGGAATTGGTACATAGTCGAAATTATTGAAAAATGTGAACCTGTTGAACGAAATGAAAAGCAAGATTTGCGAAGAGTTACAACTTGGGGAAATCATCATTTAATTAAAGCCGATTCACCAGAAAAAGCATTTGATAAAGCTGTGAAGCTTGGAAAAGAAGCAGAATATAAATTCACGAATTCTGACAAAATAGAAATGGAATGGATTTTTGTTGGAATTGGAGAATTGTTGCCGATTTACGAAGACATTGAAGATGGTGCAGAATTGATGTGGAATGATTACGGGTTTATTAGTAATCGAAGAACAATGAGAATGCCTTACAAAAAGAAAGAGCTTATGAAATCAATAAAACCTAAACAGCAAACTAAAAATAACTGTAGCTAACAATGTGTATAATTCATTGCTAGTTATAGCCTACTTACGAAAGTCCTCGCGGACTTTCTATCTGTGATTTGTTTGCTAACTTTAGTGCTTAAAACACGCAACGAAATCATACACAAACACGTTAGGCACAAGTTGACCAAAAATGCGAACAGAAGAATATAATAGAATAACGAAAGAAGGAAACGTACTTGATTTTGGAACGCTAAAAGAAACTAAAAAGCAACTCGGAATTAATAAGTTGACGGAACTTGAATCTGAAATTGACCGAATAATATCGGAAAACAAAATTCAAAAACCTGAATTGCACGAAAAGCCGAATAGTGCGGAAACTGACTTTTATCTGATTGACTTAAACTCTGACCAAATTGAAATGATAGTTTCTATGTTTGGAGATTTGGAAGTTGGAAATCTCGGACTGAATTACGAAACAACCCATTCTGCTCGATTCTATGCCAAAATGCTTGATAAGTGGAATGATTTACCAGATTATCTCTGAATAAAAAAATTAATCGAAATAAAACCAGTGCCTAACAACGTGTATAATTAATTGCTTTGGCGTTACTTAACCACGCAACGAAATCATACACAAACACGTTCTAGTCCATTGCCTGCGGCCGTAGGTTTTCGCTTTTGTAATTTATAATTACGCTCTTGGGATTAGAAACTATAGAACTGCAATAACGCTGCAAAAGATCAACCAGCTTTAGTAATTATAAATCACAAGTCTCCCAACCTACTCAATGGACTAGAATGGCAAAGCTGTAAAACCTCTTGAGCAATAGTCAGCTTGTACTTACCCAATACACGCCAGCCGCTAGGAAACAAACAAGAACGTTGTATAATGGCGATTGAGACGTTTTAAAGGCTTATAGCGAGGCGGTGATTATTCCAAAATTCTGTAACTTCACAACTAATAACCAACAACCAAAAGGTCTACGCGTACCGGCTAAAACGCCTCACTCGCTTTATACCTTTGCCATTGTAGCTCATTAGATGGAAAACGAAATAGAAATATTGAACAATAAACTCTTAGGTCAATTTATCTCACGATTTAGTGTTGGAGATACTTGGGATTTGCTTATTGGAGACTATTGGCTTTCAGCACATACTATTGAATTCAAAGAAGAAAGAAAAATAACAGAATTTCTTAAGGAAAACTATAATGAATTCAATTTTAGCGTTGATAAAGAAGATGTTTCTAAATCGACAATTATAGCAGCTAATCTAAGAAAGGCGATAACTCGTATTGATTTGGATGAAATGAAAAACTTGACAATTGATTTCAAGAATGGTTCGGAATTAAAAGTGTTGACCGATACCGACATTGTAGACTGGCAATGGTGTATCAATAAGAGTGGTAAAAATCCATATAAAGATTTTGATATAGCTTGCTTTTGGAAAGGTGAAACTAAAATAAAAGAATAAAAACGAGCTACAACACGGTGTATAAAACATAGCTAATAAAGGCTAGATCGAAGGGTTTTTGCTTATCTGCAAAGACCGCCAAATTTTTAATTTGGCTTTTAAATAGAGAAAAATTAAAAACAAAATATAAAAATTCGGCTCTGTGTTAATCCGAAAAGTTAGTGTCTTTTTACACGCTACGTTCCATACACAAATCCGTTAGCTACAATCTGAATGAAGATGAGTGAATTAACTAAAGATATGAACGAATTACTAAGAGACATCGATAAAAATCGATGGATTTCTCTTTCTAAAGATTCTCCAAAAAAAATATTTAAAGCAAAAGATAAGTTAAGGGCTTTTGGCTTAATTGAACGACAAGGAAAATATTCTTGGAGGTTAACTCAAAGTGGTTATGAAGCGGTTGAACTTGGTGGTTTTGACGAGTGGCTTGCTCAAAACAAAACGGATAAAAATCAAAAGTTAGAACAAACCTACAATGCAAAAAATATAAATGTTAACAATAATAATCAAAGTAACGAAAACAACCCTGAAGGCAATACAAATAAACCAGAGTCAATAGTTAAACGAATTGTCATTGGAGTATTAATTATAATTATTGCAGGTATAGCTATGATTTACATTAAAAATTATCTTAATCCAAAGACTGAGAATAGTTTGCAGGAGAAAAATATTGCACAACCAATTTCAATAGTATTTCAAGATGGAGAAATGGCTGAAGTTAGATATAGCATAAATCTATCTTTAATTGATTCTCTTGTTTTAACAACTGCTAAACGATTTGGAAATGAAGAGAAAGCAATAAATTACATTCATTTAAAAACCAAAAATCAGATTATATCAACTTTAGAATCTACTACAATCGAAACTGCTCGATTGAAAAGAGATTCATTGTCGAAAATAATAATAAATAAAACGATTAATGAACAAGTTTATGGTGGCTATAAAATAAGTACTTTGAACTTGAATGAGATAAAGACTGTAGCTAACAATGGCTATAAGTAATTGCTTGTTCTCACCTACTTCTGAAAATCCTCGCGGATTTTCAGTTTGGTGTGTAATTGTAAATTTAATCGCTAAAACACGCAACTACTCATAGCCGAGACCGTTCTAGTCCATTGCCTGCGGCCGTAGGTTTTCGCTTTTGTAATTTATAATTACGCTATTGGGATTAGAAACTATCATGCTGTAATAACGCTGCAAAAGATCAACCAGCTTTAGTAATTATAAATCACAAGTCTCCCAACCTACTCAACTGTCTTCCTCTCGCTGTGCTCGTCGGAGACAATAATGGCAAAGCTGTAAAACCTCTTGAGCAATAGTCAGCTTGTACTTACCCAATTCACGCCAGCCGCTAGGAAACAAACAAGAACGTTGTATAATGGCGATTGAGACGTTTTAAAGGCTTATAGCTAGGCTGTGATTATTCCAAAAATCAGTAACTTCACAACCATTAACCAACAACCAAAAGGTCTACGCGTACCGGCTAAAACGCCTCACTCACCTTATACCTTTGCCATTAGGCACAATTAAAAAAAATGAACAACGAACTTACAATAGAACATAACAGTTGCATAGTTTCTTCTAACCTATTAGATGAATTAGATTATGTAATTGGTGGCTATGGGAAACCAACTATTGAGTTTATATTCAATTTCAATGCGTTTGTTGAATCATATTTACTTTCAAGTCATTTTATCTTAACTCAGCGAGAATTAGAGCATATTGAAATCACTAAAAAAGTGCTCTTTCCGAATGGAAGACCAATTTTAGATATGTTGTCTAAATCAAATAACATATCTGCTGTAGGCGGATTTGGTAATAATATCACACAATGCGTGTATGTAGATAAGGTTGAAAAAAATGATGCCGAAACTGCTCAAAAAGCAATAGAAACCTTTAGACAAAGAGATTCTGAAAGAATTAAAAGCAACTTTATATTATCTGATTTTACTAAGCCAATTGCCAGCGTTAAAACTTACTCTTTAGGGTTTGCTGGAAAAGACCAACCTGAATTTGGGAGTAAAAGTCAGGTGTTAATTGGAGAAACAACAAATCAGCCATTAGAAATCGTTAAATCATTTTTCAATACAATTACAAACCATAATGTTCAAGCTGCATTGCCAGTATTTACTTATCAAGAGCAATTAAAAGAGTTAGGCAAAAAAGCGATTTCAAAGGAGATATATTCCAAATTAAGTGAGCTGCAAGGTCAAAAAATTCAAGATGCTGAAAATCATTTCGGTACTGAACTACAAGCAATTCCGCCATTAGTAAGCATAGTACTCTCCAAAACAAAATCTATTGAACGAATACCAGAAGTTCTTAACGAAATAAGAGAGGACTTTACTGACTTCAGAAATTGCTGTGAAAAATTTGAGAAAACTTTAAATGACGCAAGTACAATAAAAGAGCAAATTGACGCAGTTAAAGAGTATAAAAAGTTTTGGTCCGTATTAGTGAAAAAATATAGTGATGAATCAACTAGACTTATGTTTAGATTTTTAGATGTCGCTAAAGAATCAAATTATGAAAATTCTGTTGATAATTTGATTGACACTCAATCAGCAGATGATATTTTCAAAGATTTAAATCTTGGCAAGGTTGCTGGAAAAGCAGGGTTTTTAGCTTGGGATAAGATTAAAGAAAAACGCATTTTAAATAAATTCAAAGGTGTAGTGAATTTATGGTCTTTGCTTGAAAATTCACCAACAATTGATAAACAGATAAAAGATATTGAAAGAGTCTTCAAAACAACTATCGATAGAAAAAGATTATCAGTTGCAAAAGGTTACTTGAAGAAAATAAAAACTGTGCCTAACACTGTATAAAAAACATAGGGCATTTGTGCTAAACCGAAAAGTCTGTGAGTTATAATAAAGTCCGCTAAATATAAAATTTGGCGTTTATAGTAGAAAAGATAAAAGCAAAATATTTATATTTAGCTAAGTAATAAACCGAAACGATAGTGCTTATCACCTGCCCCACGTTTCTTATACTTAACGTTGCCCACAATTTAAGAGAATATGAGTAGAATTAACATACAAGGTACAATTGACAACATTAAAAGTAAATCTAATGTGTATACACCAGTTATTGAATCTATTGTTAATTCCATTCAATCAATTTCAAATAAAGACGAGAATAACGGAAAAATAGAAATTATTTTACACCGAGAAAAAGTTCTTGAATTTGAAAACCAAATACCGAATATTAAATCAATTTCTATTAGAGATAATGGAACAGGATTTAATCAAAAAAACAGAGATTCTTTTGACACATTTTATAGTCAACATAAAAAAGAGATTGGAGGAAAAGGTTTTGGACGATTTATGTTTGTAAAGTACTTTGGAGATGTAAATGTTTCTAGCGTTTTTAGGAATGAAAATGGTGATTTAAAATCAAGAGAGTTTAGGTTTGGTAGACAATTTGAAATAATTGTAGATGAAACAATTGAAGAGACTCAAGCAATTGATACTTATTCCGTACTAAATTTAAATAATCTTATTGAAACTCATTCTTTCGACAAGTATATAGAAACTATTTCAAGGAAATTACTTGAAAAACTTCTAGTTTATTTTATTAACGATTCTTTTAGCTGTCCAACAATTATTGTAAAAGAAGCAGATGATAGTCATTCAATAATTCTGAACGATTACATAACTGGAAAAAATGAAATACAAGAGATAGAAAATTTTGCTTTTAAACTAACTACAGATAAAAATGTAACTGAACATTTTACTGGTAAAGTATTTAAAATATATTACGCTGGTAATCAAAAAAGTAAAATTAGCCTAACTGGACACAATAGAGAAGTTACAGAAACCAATTTACACAAATATGTTCCAGAATTTGAAGATGATTTTTATGATATAAATCCTTCAACTCAAAGTCGTAAAAATTACATTATTAAAACATATATACTTGGGGAATATCTTGACAAAAACGTTTCTTTAGAAAGAGAAACATTTGATTTTGGCAAAGAAAAAGGAGAAGTATATTATCCTTTTTCACAAGCAGATATTGAGAGAGAATCAGCACTTCAAACAAAAGAGATATTTAATAACGACATTTCAACAAGGTCAGAAAAAAAAGTTGATAAAATAAAAAAATACGTTACTGAAAATGCACCTTGGCATAAATCATATGTTAATGATTTAGACTTTTCAAAAATCGGATATAATCTATCTGATAATGAAATAGAAATGGAACTTCACAAAGTCAAGCATAAAAAAGAAATTAATACAAGAAGTAGATTTAATGAATTCTTTGAAGACCCAGAAAACTTAAAAAATGGAAATCTAAATGAAATGATTTCTGAGATTTCTGAAATAGGAAAAAGCGATTTAGCTCATTACGTTTATAATCGTAAATGTATTTTAGAAGCGTTTGGGGAATTACTAAAAAGAAATGAAAATGGAGATGGATTTTTAGAAGAAGAAATCCATAACATCATCTACCCAATGAGGAGAAATTCAGAAAACACAACATATGAAGAACATAATCTTTGGCTACTTGATGAAAGGTTGGTTTTTTCTGAATTTATTTCATCTGACGAAAAAATATCTTCAAAGAAAGCAAATAAAGCACTTGACGAGCCAGATTTAGTTGTTTTTGACCAAAAAAAATCTTTCAGAAATGGAGACAATGAATTTAGTAATCCATTAACCATATTTGAATTTAAAAGACCAAAAAGAACTAATTACAGAGAAAAAGACGACCCAATTCTACAAATAGGAAGATATTTAAATAAAATCCGTTCTGGAAAGTATGAAATGCCTAATGGTGTTGAACAAATTAAAGTAAATGATTGCACACCAATTTATGGTTATGTAATTGCAGATATTACACCCAAAATAAAAGAATTTGCTTTACACAATCAATTAACCGAAAGTCCTGACAAAGAAGGATATTTTGGATTTCATAGAGGTTACAAAATGTATATTGAAATTATTAGTTTTAGGAAATTATTAAAAGATGCTACATTACGAAATAGAATATTCTTTAAAAAATTACAATTGGAATAAAAACTGTGGGCAACAAAGAACTGAGGTAACAAACACCTCTTTTCTTCGTTAATTTAAGACATTATTATTCAGGGCTTATAAAAATCAATAAATTGATTTTTATAAGCCTTTTTTTAAGTTCTTTTTCTTGATTTATCGAGGCTAGATGAAAATCTGTATTTCATCATATCGTCTGCCCTATTTTGCAATAGCAATACATGATTTCAGAAACTGACCAATTCTATCAAAATATATTTGAATTTTTGATTTCATATAATTAGGATAAACTTCACTCAATGAATTGTCTAATTCGTTTAGAAAAACTAACTAAAAACGAATAATTCACTATAGACTTAATCTTAATTAAAATCAATATACCCCATAAAAAATAGGGATCAAATATTTAAAAATACACTTTTAAATCAGTATACCCTATATAATTAATGATTTATACTTTTATAAGTCAATAAAAAGTCACAACTTCGGTTTTTTAATATAAATGGCTTAAAAATGATTGTTGGAATCCCAAAAGAGATTAAAAATAACGAAAGTAGAGTAAGTATGACACCTGCCGGAGTTTATGAAATGGTAAAAAACAACCACACCGTTTATGTGCAATCCACCGCTGGTGAAGGAAGCGGCTTTTTTGACAACGACTATAAAAAAGCCGGTGCGATCATAGTTAACACCATTGAAGAAGTATATACCATAGCAGAATTAATCGTAAAAGTAAAAGAACCTATCGAGCTAGAATATGATCTAGTGAGAGAAGGACAAGTGCTGTTTACCTATTTTCACTTTGCTTCTAGCGAGCCTCTTACGGCCGCTATGATAAAAGCCAAAGCCATTTGCATCGCTTATGAAACCGTAGAAGATCAAGAAGGCACCTTACCACTACTAACACCTATGTCTGAGGTAGCTGGTAGACTCGCCATACAGCAAGGCGCAAAATATTTAGAAAAGCCCGTAAAAGGAAGAGGCGTTCTATTAGGTGGTGTTCCAGGTGTTGCTCCTGGTAAGGTTTTAGTTCTAGGAGCTGGCGTGGTAGGAATTCAGGCCGCAAAAATGGCCGCAGGTCTTGGCGCACACGTCACCATCATGGATATTAATATGAAACGATTGCGCTATGTAAATGATGTAATGCCACCGCACGTCGTGACAGAATTCTCTAATGAATTCAACATCAGGAAACATATCAAGACGCACGACCTAATTATAGGTGGTGTACTTTTAAAAGGTGCCAAAGCTCCTAACCTTATCACACGCGATATGCTTAAAGAAATGCGTCCAGGTACTGTGATTGTAGATGTCGCTGTTGATCAAGGTGGTTGTGTTGAAACTACTAGACCTACCACACATGAAGATCCTATTTACATCATCGATGACGTCGTACATTATACCGTTGCAAATATGCCTGGTGCAGTACCTTATACTTCTACCGTGGCACTTACTAATGTGACCTTACCTTATGCGCTTCAACTAGCTCGTCATGGTTGGGAAAAAGCTTGCAGTCAGAATCCAAGCCTAGAAAAAGGACTTAATATCATATCTGGTAAAGTGGTCTACAACGAGATAAATGAGGCCTTTGGTTGGTCATCAAAATAGTGTTTTGCGTTCTATAAGATGATAAATATCACGCTTTCGCGAAAGCGTGATTAAAAAATCCATGATAACTAAATGATATCATAGAGATCAAAATCAGAAATTACTGTTACCGCTATAAGTGGATACAGATGTATTAATCACTGTTTTTATGAACCAAAACCCATAGTTCTACTTCTTCACTAGCACGCCAGTTTTGTTCTCTAGTAGTTTTATCTGAAGCAGCTTTAACCCTTTTTTTATAACATCGTTCTAATTGAAACCTGTCGTGATGTGCGATCTCGCTTTCAATAGGATGATCATTAGTGACATCAGTTATTTGTGCAAGGTTAGAAAATAAGATTAGTAGTTTTCCTTCTACAGCCAGTCGTTCTTTTGCAGCAGCAAAAAATTCTGAGAATAACTCTTCTGGGTAATACATCGCCTTATCGGTCCTATCGTTTTCTGAAGAAATGGGTAACCACGGTGGATTAAATACTATTAATTCTGTCTGTTTATCCCATTTACCAAATAATGGTGCATGATCCAGCTCTATCTTTCTAGAAAGCTTTGTATCGCCCATAAATTCTGTAAGACCTATAATAGCATTAGGATTGATATCTGTCCCATATACTTTCTGAAAACCATGACCTACTAACTGAAATGAAAGCGCACCACTACCAACACCTACGTCAATAGCTGTTTTTTTAGAACCTTTATAGCGCTTTAACCAGTTATCAAAAACGGTTAAATGATCAAATCTAGTCGGGAAATAAACACCATAGTAAGGATGTATCTTATTTCTTAAGGTAGGTACCGATATTCCATTTTGATACCACTGCCAGGAACTATTTAATCCTTGAACTTGTGGAAACGTAAGTAAAAAATTAGTGTTACCGGTATACAGTTTTTCAAGCCAGCCTATAGCAGGTGCTTTTTTTACATCGATTTTATAATTGATGATTTCTAGAAGTATGAGGTTAGACAGCTTGTGATAAGCAGCACGATACTCACGTTGTTCTTGAAATGTTTTATGGGGCATCTTACTTTTAAGATACTGCTGTAGTTCTTTAAGTAGTAGAACTCCATTGCTATAATAATCTGCAATAAGAACTGGTTTACCAGCTTCTAGCGCTTGAATGGTTTTCTTAATTTCTGTAGAAAGATTAAAAACCTCTAATCGTTTACCTGTTACAAATGGTGCAGGCTTATGGGCATTGATTTCTGTATTCATCAATTTGCGTTGTGAAGAACGAGTTGCAAATTAATGAGAAGAGCAAAGCGCGTGATTATATAACACTGTAAGTATAGTTACTTACCAGCAATCAGGCATTAAGTGTTTGCTAGAGTTCATTAGACTATCGTGACCGTATGTGGCACTACAATAGGATTGTATTAATGAATAAATAATTATAAAGTAAAGGTACTTTTTAAAAAACAAAAAAAGCCTCGCACAAGGCGAAGCTTTTTAATATCGTTAAAATTCTAAGAAGATTACTTCTTGAATTTTGCATATTTAGTTTTGAACTTGTCAATACGACCAGCCGTATCTAAAAGTTTAGTCTCACCAGTATAAAAAGGATGAGAAGTACGAGAGATTTCCAATTTAATAAGTGGATACTCGTTACCTTCAAACTCAATCGTTTCCTTAGTAGGAGCTGTCGATTTAGTTAAAAATATTTGTTCGTTAGACATGTCTTTAAAAGCTACTAGTCTATAATCTTCTGGGTGAATTCCTTTTTGCATGATCTTAATCTTATTCTTTTGCGGCTGCAAATTTAATCATTATAATTAAATCTACAAATAGATTGCTTAAATATATCTGTGCAATTTATAGCTTTCGGGCGTAATGCAAACCATTATATTTGTATTTCTTAAAAAAAAGAACATTTTGGATCAAATAGTAAAGAAAAACGCTTTCATAGTAGGCCTTATCGGTGCGGTGGCAAATCTAGCTTTAGTCATTTATATATGGCAAATTCAAGCATTTAGCAGTGTAGGCTTAGGTATTGCCATGATGATATTACCTATTCCCTTTGGAATTGCCGCACAATGGTGGAGCAAGTCCAGCCTCAACAGTTATCTATCCTTAAAGCAAGGTGTCCTCGCTTTTTTCTTGTGTATGCTTGTTATTTTTCTGGTAGATTTTATCGCAAACTACCTTATTTATGTACAAATAGATCCAGGTGCACAAGCCATAGCCGAAAAAGCTACGGAAGAGTTTGCTCAGAAAAATGAAAATGCTCTCGCAAATCAAGATGTTTTTAAAAAACCTGTTTATAGTCTAGGCAGCTACTTTACTGGCTTTATTTCTAAACTATTGTTTTACACTATTTTTGGAATCTTATCAGCTTTAATTTTCAGAAAAGAAGCGCCACAACAGGCTTAGTTGTCATATTTATATAGAATATCTTGCATGAATTTATCCATTGTCATACCGCTGTTAAATGAGGAAGAATCTCTTCCAGAATTACACGCTTGGATCCTACGCGTTATGGAGACCATGGACATCAGCTATGAGATCATTTTTATAGATGATGGTAGTACAGATGGCAGTTGGGATGTTTTGGATACGCTTTCGCGTAAGCATGAAACCACACATACCATAAAGTTTTTGAGTAATTATGGGAAATCACAAGCCTTGCATGCCGGTTTTCATAAGGCACAAGGCGAAGTCGTAATTACTATGGATGCAGACTTGCAAGACAGTCCAGATGAGATTCCGGAATTATACCACATGATTGCTGATCAACATCATGACCTAGTAAGCGGCTGGAAGAAAAAAAGGTATGATAGCGTTATTGCAAAAAATTTACCTAGTAAACTATTCAACTGGGCAGCACGTAAAACCAGCGGCGTACAATTAAATGATTTTAACTGTGGTTTAAAAGCATATAAAGCAACGGTTATTAAAAATATAGATGTTCATGGCGAGATGCATCGCTATATACCTGTGCTGGCCAAAAATGCTGGTTTTAGCGACATCGCTCAAAAAGAAGTGATCCATCAAGCTAGAAAATATGGAACGACTAAATTTGGTTATGAACGTTTCATTAATGGGTTTTTGGATTTGATTACCATTGCTTTTATATCAAAATACGGTAAACGACCTATGCACCTTTTCGGCGCACTAGGTGTTATTATGTTTATGCTAGGTTTTATAACCGCTGGTTATGTAGGGTTTTCAAAACTTTATAAAATGGCCAATGATATTCCTTATGGATTAGTAACCGATAATCCGTGGTTCTTTATTGCACTCACCACTATGCTATTGGGCGTTTTATTCTTTATTGCTGGTTTTCTAGGAGAATTAATTCTTAGAAATGGGAACCAAGTGAACCGTTACCGCATTGAAAAAGAAGTTTAAAATTTAGGAAGTAACTCCATTAAGTTACCTACACTTTTCAAGAACAGATAAATTGGACTGCACGGTATTGCGGTACACACAAATCAGACCTGCCTACGACCTACTATTTTCTGTTATCTTTGTACTTCATTCATACGTCATAAAAATGGATAAAGAAGCTATTCTTAAAAATGCTCAATCATGGACACAAGCGCCATTTGATACCGATACAATTACAAAAACCCTTGCTTTAATAAGCGCAAATAACGCAGATTTTCAAGAATCTTTCTATAAAGATTTAGAATTTGGAACTGGTGGTATGCGTGGTATTATGGGTGTTGGGACTAATCGTATCAATAAATATACTTTAGGTAAAAACACACAAGGTCTTTCTCAATATTTAAAAGACACCTTTAAAGATGAACAAATTAAAGTAGCTATCGCCTTTGATTGTCGTCATAATTCTAAAGAACTAGCACAAGTAGTGGCAGACGTTTTTAGCGCAAATGGTATACATGTTTACCTCTTTGAAGACCTGCGCCCTACTCCATTACTATCCTATACCGTAAAAGCCAAAGATTGCCATGCTGGTATTGTGCTTACTGCCAGTCATAATCCGCCAGAGTATAATGGTTACAAAGTATACTGGCAAGATGGCGGACAGTTAGTACCACCACAAGATAAAGCAATACTAGACCTTATCGCTTCTCTCCATTTTGAAGATATTAATTTTAATGGTAATCCAGATCTCATTGAATTATTAACGCCTGAGGATGATAATGCATTCATCGTGGACAGTATTAAGGCTGGTAAAATTGCTGGCGATGTAGATCGCTCTCGATTAAAAATAATTTTTACGAGTTTACACGGTACGAGTATTACATTAATTCCAGAGACCTTAAAAAGAGCTGGTTTTACAGACTTGCACGTCGTTAAAGAACAAGCGATTCCTGATGGTAATTTCCCAACGGTAGCATCTCCTAATCCAGAAGAACCAGAAGCTCTTAAAATGGCTGTAGAACTGGCAGATAAAATCCATGCAGACATCGTCATAGGTACAGATCCAGACAGTGATCGTCTAGGTGTTGCTGTACGAGATAATGATGGTAAAATGGTATTGCTTAATGGTAATCAAACCATGATTGCCATGACAGACTTTCTTTTACAACAATCAGATTTAAAAAACGCGACGCAACCATTCATAGGCTCTACCATTGTATCAACACCTATGATGCATGATCTAGCGATGGCTTATCAGGTGGAATGCAAAGAAGGATTGACCGGATTTAAGTGGATCGCAAAGATGATTAAAGACCATCCACAACAAGACTTTATCGGTGGTGGTGAAGAAAGTTTTGGCTACATGGTTGGTGACTTTGTACGTGATAAAGATGCGGTGACTGCGGCATTGTTAGCTTGTGAGATGTACGCTTACGCGAAAGCGAACTCATCCACAACCTATCAAGAACTATTAAAACTTTACGTAAAACACGGCTGTTATCAAGAAAGACTCGTGTCTCTAGTTAAAAAAGGAATCTCGGGTGCTCAAGAAATCAAACAAATGATGATCGACCTGCGAGAAAACACACCAAAACAAATTGCTGGACAAGATGTCATTATTGTAGAAGACTATGCTGCGAGTACTAGAGTAAACAAGGATTTAAATAAAACAGAAACACTAGAAGTTCCTAAATCTAACGTTTTAATCTTTTATCTAGCAGATGGCTCAAAGATTGCAGCGAGACCTAGTGGAACTGAACCTAAAATTAAGTTCTATATCAGTGTGAAAGCACCGCTAGATGATGTTGCTAATTATCCTGCAGTACAAGAACAACTTAACAAAAAAATTAACGGCATTCTAGCCGATTTTGATATTTAATTAATGAATTATTTCAATGAGATTCTTGGGTATGCAAAGCCTTATAAAAAATGGGCGGTACTCAATATCATAAGTAATGTACTCTTTGCATTTTTTAGTACGTTATCATTTGTTTCCCTAATGCCTGTATTACAGGTGCTATTTCAAGAAACTGAAGAAGTTTATAACAAACCTGTCTGGACTGATTTTACAAAAACAAAAGAGTTTGTAGAAGGCTATGTCAATTACTACGTATCTGAAGTTGCAAAAAATGATCAAGAACAAGCGTTAATCTTAATGATTGTCTTAGTAATCAGTTTGTTCTTTTTAAAGAATGTATTTGGTTATTTAGGAATGTATTTCTTGACATTTTTCAGGACTGGAATTATGAAGGATTTACGTGATGATTTATATAAGAAAATAGTAAATCTTCCTGTTTCTTATTTTTCTGAAAAACGTAAAGGTGATGTGATTTCTCGCGCCACCACAGATGTGATTGAGATTCAAAGTAGTTTTCTATCCATACTGGAGTTAATCGTTAAAGAACCGCTCAATATTATTTTTGCACTTGCCGCTATGTTGATGTTTAGCGTTAAACTGACTTTATTTGTATTAGTGTTTATTCCCATTAGCGGTTATATCATATCGCTTATAGGTAAACGATTAAAAAGTAAATCAGAACGTGTACAAAAGGAACAAGGTGCTGTTCTTTCTCAACTAGAAGAAACTCTAGGTGGACTTAAAGTCATTAAAGGTTTTAATGCAGAAGAACGCATGCAAGATAGCTTTGAGAAAACCACAAGCAGATTCCGTAGGTTTACCAACAGTCTTGATAAACGTAAAAGTTTTGCCAGCCCAGTAAGTGAAGTTTTAGGTATTGCCGTCATAGGTGTTTTATTATGGTTTGGTGGACGCATGGTTTTAGTAGATGGCACTATCGCTGGATCTACCTTTATTACTTTTATGGGATTAGCATATGCCATTCTTACACCAGCAAAAGCACTTTCTAAAGCTAGTTATGGTGTAAAAAAAGGTAACGCTGCAGCAGAACGTGTTCTTCAAATTTTACATACTGAAAACACCATCGTTGACCCAACTAACCCAATAATTATTGATCGTTTTAAGCAAGGCATTAACATCAATAATGTCACCTTTGCTTATGAAGACGAAAACGTATTAAAGAACTTCTCTCTTCATATACCCAAAGGAAAGAGTGTTGCCTTAGTAGGTCAAAGTGGTTCTGGTAAAAGTACTATCGCAAATCTACTTACTCGATTCTATGACGTGCAAGACGGTACCATTTCTATGGATGGTCACGATATAAAGGATTTAAGTCTTAAAAGCTTACGTGATCAAATGGCACTGGTAACACAAGATTCTATCTTATTTAATGATACGATTGCTGTTAACGTTGCTCTAGCCAATAAAAACGCTAGTGATGAAGAAATCATTAACGCTCTTAAAATTGCAAACGCTTGGGAATTTGTAAAAGACCTTCCTGATGGGATCCATACTAACATAGGCGATAGTGGTGGAAAACTAAGTGGTGGACAAAAGCAAAGACTTTCAATCGCTAGAGCAGTGCTTAAAAACGCTCCTATCCTAGTACTTGATGAAGCGACAAGCGCACTGGATACAGAAAGTGAACGTTTGGTGCAAGATGCTCTTGAAAAAGTAATGAAAAACAGAACCTCTATTGTGATTGCGCACAGACTTTCTACCATTCAAAATGCCGACAACATTGTAGTTATGAATAAAGGTGAAATTGCAGAGCAAGGAACACATGCCGAGTTGATTGAAATGAAAGGCTTGTATAACGGGCTAGTAGGCATGCAGAGTTTGTAAAATTTTTAGACACTAATACCTGATTATAAACATATAACCTCACTGGTATTGAAAACCTGTGAGGTTTTTAAATAATAACTAGCTTTAATGCCTTCATTAGAAAATTGCTTTACTCCTTTTAAAACAGACATTTCTGGAATTTCTATTCCAGAGAAGTTTACGTTTCCGATTTTCTATGATCCACATGAATTGTCCTTAATAGCAACCCGAGAATTGCAAGAATATTTAGAACAACCGCAAAACTGGCAGCATAACTTTTGGAATGAGAAAACAGGCGCTGGAGAAGCCGCAGGAAAAATGTTTGGTGTGCTAGTGGTACAAAACGAGAAAGGTGAACTAGGATATCTATCTGCTTTTAGTGGTCAGATCGATGGAACCATGGATATTGATCCCTTTGTACCAGCTGCTTATGTTGAGGATTTTGATAAAAATTATTGTGATGGACAGTTTAAAGAATTTACAAAACTGAGCCTTCAAGTTACCACTCTAGAGCAAACTCCAGAATACATTGCCGCGTTAAATCATCTTCAAAAACTCAAAGAAGATGCGTTAATTTTACTGGAAACGCAACGCAAAAAACATAAGCTGCAATCTCGAGAACTTAAAGCACAACTTAGACAAAGCTCTAAAACTCTAGACGAGCAAGAACTTAAACAGCTTCAAGCTTTACAACACCAGCAACATCTCAATCAGAAGTTTCTCTATCGTGAATACGAGATTTATTTATTAGAAAAACAGCAACCATTTCAAGTTATCGTTGATCAATATCAATCGCAAATGGAAGCGCTCACCACACAACGCAGGCAACAATCCCTAGATTTACAAGATTGGATTTTTAAACAGTATGACCTTCTAAATGCAAATGGAGAGCGCAAAAATGTTTTAGAGATTTTTAATGAGTTAAATCTAGGTGCTCCACCTGCTTCTACTGGTGATTGTGCTGCTCCTAAGTTATTGCAATACGCTTTTGCAAAAGCATTAAAACCCATTGCTCTAGCCGAATTCTGGTGGGGAAAATCGTCTAAATCGCAAATCAGAAAGCACAAACAATTTTATCCTGCTTGCCGTAGTAAATGTGAACCCATATTAGGACACATGTTGCAAGGACTAGATGTAGAGGACAATCCACTACTGATCAATCCAGGATTAAATAAAACGATGGAAGTGATCTATGAAGATGAGGCCATCATCATTGTGAACAAGCCAGAAGAGTTTTTATCAGTTCCTGGGAAAACCATAAAAGACTGTGTTTATAGTAGGCTTAAGGAGTTATATCCAGATGCGACTGGACCGATTCTAGTTCATAGATTAGATATGTCTACATCTGGAATTTTAGTAGCTACTAAGAATCTAGAATACTATCACTTTATTCAAGAACAGTTTATCAATCGTACGATTTCAAAAAGATATGTTGCATTACTCAGTGGAGTTTTAGAGAATAACGAAGGAATGATTGAATTACCATTGCGCGTAGATCTAGATAACAGACCTACTCAACTGGTATGTTATGAATACGGTAAATCTGCTCGAACTAAATATCAAGTGTTAGAACGTAGAGAAAAAGAAACACTGGTTCACTTCTACCCGATTACTGGTCGCACGCACCAATTGAGAGTTCACGCGGCACATGCTAGTGGATTAAATGCACCTATTGTGGGCGATGATCTTTATGGAACGGCAACGAATCGATTACATTTACATGCCGAGTTTATTAAATTCATTCATCCTATAACGCATAAAGCGGTTTCTTTTAAAGCACCAGCTCCTTTTTAATTAATCAGATTGTTCTTAACGGCCTAAGAACATAATACGTAAAAAATGAAGTGAAGCGTAGGGTTCAGCAAAAATCATTTGAAATGAAATGAAATGTAATGAGATAAATCTATTTTTCAGCGCTATGGTAGTTGATATCGACTAACCTTCTTTTTGCGCCGCAGCTAACAAAATTTTTAGTTTTAGGTTCTTAAGCCTTGATTTTTTTGTTTCGTTTTTTGATCAAGCAAAAAATGAAAATGAAGTCAAAATCAATAAACTTTCTATAATCTAAAATGATTGAAAAATTGATAGCATGAAGTCTTTTAAGTATACTAAATTTGACTATCAAATTACCTCATGTCTTTTACCCTACTCTCATCGCCACTGCAAGGCTTTACAGAATTCCGTTTTAGGAATGCGGTTCATAAATATTTTGGTGGTATCGATACCTTTTATGCACCATACATTAGGTTTAATAATAAACCTGAGATAAGCAGCAAATACCAGCGTGATCTACAATTAGAGAACAACCATGTTCCAGATTTGATACCGCAAGTAATGACTAATAGTGCTGACGATTTTATTACCGCTGTGAAGTACATCAGGTCATTAGGTTACAAAGAACTCAACTGGAATCTAGGTTGCCCTTATCCTATGGTGACTAAAAAAGGTATGGGAAGTGGTTTGATTTGTGAACCATCTAAAATAGATGAAATACTAGATCGAGTGCATGCCGAGACTGATGTGATTGTTTCTATGAAAATGAGAATGGGCTATCTAGAACCTACAGAGATACTGGATACATTCCCTATACTAGAAAAATATCCTATTAAAAGTATAGCCATTCATGCGCGCATAGGTAAGCAATTATATAAAGGTGGCGTAGATTTAGAATCTTTCCAGCGTTGTCTGGATACTTCTAAAACCAAGCTTTATTATAATGGGGACATCACTACGGTTGCCGGTTTTAGAAAAATGCAGGAACAATTCCCTACCATTGACCACTGGATGCTCGGTCGCGGTCTCATAGCAGATCCTTTTTTACCCAGTATGATTAAAGCAGATACAGAGATTTATCCAGAGAATCGCTGGGAAATCTTCCGTGAATTTCACGATACCATTTATCAGGAGTATGATGCTTTTCTACAAGGTCCTACACCTATCAAAATGAAAATGCAAGGATTCTGGGAATACTGGTCGCAGACATTTCCTAATCCGCAAAAAGCTTTTAAGGCGATTAAAAAAGCTAATAATCCTAGAGCTTATAATCAGGCGGTGAATGATAATTTAAAAACGGTAAATAGATAGTTTGTTTCACGCTTTCGCGAAAGCGAAATCATAAAAACTTACTTTTGTAACCTGCTTTATGGAACAAAGAGATTTACTACTGATAACGCCGCCATTTACCCAACTGAATACACCGTATCCAGCGACGGCTTATATCAAAGGTTTCTTGAATACCAAAGAGGTGAGTGCATTCCAGATGGATTTAGGTATAGAAGTAATTCTAGGGTTATTTTCTAAAAATGGTATGGAGTCCATGTTTGAAAAAGCATTTGATAATGGACGTATTACATCTCAAAATAGCCAGCGTATTTATACCTTACAAGATCAGTATTTACAAGTTCTGGAACCTGTAATTTCCTTTTTACAAGGTCATAATGAAACACTTGCAAGACAAATTTGCACCCATAACTACCTACCCAGAGCATCTCGATTTGAGCAACTGGATGATATGGAATGGGCTTTTGGGAATATGGGAATGCAGGATAAAGCCAAGCATCTCGCTACTTTATATTTAGAAGACCTATCAGATTTCATCAAAGAATGTGTGGATGAAAATTTTGGTTTCAGCCGCTATGCAGAACGTTTAGGAATGAGTGCCAATAGCTTTGACGAGATCTATGAACATCTCGAGAGCGACCTTACTCCAATTGATCAAATCACTTTAGATATTCTAGAAAAAAGAATTCAAGAAGTACAACCAAAACTGGTTTGTTTATCCGTACCATTTCCTGGTAATTTATATAGTTCTCTGAGATGTGGTCAGTTTATCAAGAAGCATTATCCGAAGATTAAAATTGCTTTTGGCGGTGGATTTGCTAATACCGAATTGCGCTCTGTTACTGATGTGCGCGTGTTTGATTTCATAGATTACATCGCACTCGATGATGGAGAATTGCCATTAGAATTAATAGTAAACGATGTTTTAAATTGTGAAAAACAACGCGTTTTTAAACGCACCTTTATTTTAGAAAACAATAAGGTGGTTTATAAAAACAACAGCACGGCTAGCGATTACAAACAAAGTCAAGTTGGCACACCAGATTATAGTGATTTACTACTGGATGAGTATATATCTGTCATAGAAATTGCAAATCCTATGCATAGTTTATGGAGCCATGGACGCTGGAATAAACTGACTATGGCTCATGGCTGCTATTGGGGAAAATGTACTTTTTGTGATGTCTCACTAGATTATATCAAGCTCTATGAACCAGTTGCTGCCGGTATTTTAGTAGACCGTATGCAAGAGCTCATTGCTCAAACTGGAGAAAGCGGTTTTCATTTTGTAGATGAGGCGGCGCCACCAGCATTAATGCGCGCTGTAGCACTAGAGATTTTAAAAAGAAAACTATCCGTCACGTGGTGGACCAATATCAGGTTTGAAAAGAACTTTACTCAAGATTTATGTCACTTACTAAAAGCGAGTGGATGTATAGCCGTTTCTGGTGGACTAGAAGTAGCATCAGATCGTTTACTGAAATTAATTGACAAAGGAGTTACCGTTGCTCAAGTAGCCCAAGTCACCAGAAACTTAACCGAGTCTGGTATCATGGTACACGCTTACTTAATGTACGGTTATCCTACTCAAACGGTTCAAGAAACCGTGGACAGTCTGGAAATGGTGCGACAACTATTTGAATTAGGAATAATACAAAGTGGATTCTGGCATCAATTTGCGCTTACAGCACATAGTCCTGTAGGTCTGAATCCTGAGGAATTTGGTATTACACCGAAGTTGAATCCTATATCATTTGCAAATAATGATGTACAGTTTGATGATCCTACTGGAGTAGATCACGAGCAGTTTAGTTATGGATTGAAGAAATCTTTATTCAATTATATGCACGGAATAGGTTTTGAGCTTGATTTACAAGACTGGTTTGACTTTAAAGTTCCTCAAAGTCAAATTGATCCTCATTATATAGAAGACTGCCTAAATCAAGAGACCTATAAAGCTCCTAAATCTAATCATAAAATGGTATGGCTGGGTCATGCTCCACTTGTTGCTACTTCTACAATTCATAAAAAGGGTAAAGAAATCAGCTCTTTAAAACTTCAATTTCACCAAGCAACTGATTGGTTTGAAATTGAGCTAGAAGAATCTAAGGCTGATTGGTTGATAGAGCAATTAGAGAAGTCTACACCAGAAGCCAGCGCAATAACGACTTATGGTAGTATGAAGAACAGTTATGAGTCTCAATGGGAACAATTTGAAACGTTTTGGTTTTCAGAACCTATGGAAGAACTTAAAGCAAATGGGTTTTTAATCTTATAAAACACTCACTTCAAAGTTTTGACCCTATAAAATATTGACATCAAAGTAGTTTTATGCTTACTTTGTGAACATGAAAAGAGCATTTAATTATAAGTACATCGTACTTATGCTGTTGTTGTTAGGGACATCAATAGCTACCGCGCAAGATGGACTCAATAGCATACCAGTATCTGAGACCTTTTCTGAAAACGGTTCTTATAAAATAAAATCTATTGCATTTGATAATACACCTGGAAATATAGATGGTGTTTCCTATGTGTATGATGGTGATCAATTGATGTATCAAATACCGAGATCTTTTGACATGTTATTAGACAACAGTACACGTATCGTGCTGTCTAATGATGGGAAAATTGTTGTTTATTACCACAACAAAAAATATAGACCCGAGAAAGAATTTGACAATGTGGTAGTTTATAAAGAAGGTTTACTCTTCGGTAGTTTTACCACAGATCAATATGCAGCCTGTAGTAGCAAAGAAAATGATTGTACGGTATTATATAATAACTATGATGCTGTTATAGACTACAAGAGAAGCGATTATGGTAAAGCAGACTATAAAAAAGTCTTGCGCAGTATGGATGAAGGTGAAGAATGGCTTCATAACAAAATGCTTGTTATCAAAGACAACATCATTTATACCGTTAGTGGTCAGAAAAAGATAAGTGTATTCCATACAGATGATTTAGTATTAGAAAAGAATGTAGATTTTGAGAAACTCTTTCCCTTTATTAAAGACTTTCCTATTCCAAAAACAGTCATTCTTAATGTGCCTAAAACAAGAATGACCATCGATCAATTCACTGAAAAAAAATCTGGTGAAACATTAAATCGCCTTTTAGAAAAAAGATACAATTTAAAGTCTGTTTCTAAAAATGATAAAAACGCGGCAAAAGAGTTTCAACTCTATAACATTTCCATGTCTGGATACATGACTCGTTTTGGCTTTTTGGAACTCACTTCTTTGAATATAGACGCAAAATTTAACAAGGAAGATCTTGTAAAATACATAGATGACATCAATTTTGATCCAGCCACTATTGATAATGTATTACCTAAGCAGTACTTCAATTATTATGCAATGAGTTATCGCAATCCTAACGATAATGTGGCTCGAGATGAAAAGATAGCTCATGATAAAGCTTTAAAACAAGAAAGAATAAGAAGAGAACGATTAGACACTATCAACGGCTTTTTCATTCCTAGATCTCTAGAAGAATCTTTTCTTCAATTAGATAAAATCATGCCTGAAAAAGAACGCAAAATTCTTGTATCTCTAGAAAATCAACCTGATAAGTATAATTCTGACACAGGCGGATTGGGTATATGGATCAGAACCAATTGGGGAATCATTGATGGATCTAGATTACAGACTTACTTCAATGAACGTAATTTATTCGATCCTAAAAAGATCTCAGCTATTATCGTAGCACAATATATCAAATACTTAAAAAACGAATCTCAGGTCGCAAGAAACTGGGAAAGAACCCATCCTAGAATTTAGAGCAAAAAAAAAGAGAGGACTCCTCCTCTCTTTCTAAGCGATCTCCACCGCTTTATTTTAATAAACAACGTTTGTATTTCAAAGACTTTGCTTATTTACTTAAACCGTGTCAAATATACAGCTGTGTTTAAGTATTCTGTATTTAAACCATGTTTTTTAACGATAAAAATATCGATGAAAATCTAGTTCACTGACTCACAGCGTGTTATTAAAATAACAAAAATGCATTTCATCGATTAATACTCTGCAATTTAACATAGATTAACGACTTTCATCCTTACTTTCTATCGATTTTAAAACTTGAGATACGATTATTACCTGCAAGATAGCCGTTCATCGAATCTATCATTTTAACCGTATAAAATCCTTTATCAGATAATTGTTTCCAATCCTTACCTTGATTACCACTCCACCATATCCCTGGAGAACCTACTGCAAGTAATTCCTGGCCATTGGTATCTGGAATAAAGATGATATCACTGCAATATCCTGGTCCTGCATCATTAGAAAGGAGATTCCATGATTTACCTCCATTGCGAGTTATTGCTTTGTTATACTTATTATCTTTTTTCTTATTCCAATCGCCACCTATGATAACACCTAGATCCTTATCATAAAAATCTACAGCATAAATTCCAGTCATTTCTCCACCAGCAATAATAGGAGTATTAAATATTTGCCAGTTAGAACCTCTATTATCGCTATAAATAACGCGTGCCATCGCACCACCGGTCACTAACCACACCTGATCACCTAAGATTTTAATATTGGAATTACTCGCCGCAAACGCCGCCTCACCTGGAACAAAATCTGGTAATTCTGTACATTGAAGTTTCCCCCATGTTTTACCACCATCATAAGTTTTGATAATAGAGAAACATCCACCCATGGGATCACCCATTGCAATTCCTTCATCATCGTTCCAAAATTTCATAGAATCATAAAAGACACGTTCTTCTACTTCTGTATAAACATGTTCTACAGCGCCATCCTTGTGCGCTATTTTATAAATAAGCGCAGGATTACCAGCCGTTAATATATAAGTGTAATTAGAAGTAGTCGCTATAGATCTAAACTCAACATCCTCATCTTCATTAAGTTTAATAAGCCCACGTGTAGGTGATCCAGTAGTCACATCGATACTACCATAACTACCTTTACTACCTGCATACCAGTAATTTCCATTACCATAATCTAGCGCTCTAACACTTATAGAATCAGTTAATATTGGTGTGATCTCAATAGTAGCATCTTGAGCTACAACTTGAACCACCTCTTTTTCAAGAGCCTTATTTTCAGACTCTTTACACGATAATACCGCTATAGCAGCAAGGATATAAATTATTTTTTTCATGTTACAAAAATAATGACCTTTTTAAAGATTTGACGATTTAATTACACGCTTTCGCGAAAGCGTATCCCAAAACAGCTCCATCTACTAAAAAAGGAGCTCTCATTTTTTAAAGATGAGCAGCAATAAACGTATTTTTGCAAAATGAGATTTCATCATAATTTAGTTCAGGCTACCGTAGACGCATTGCATAACATTTTTAACGATGGTAAATATGCAGATCAAGCGATTCAAAAAATATTAAAACGTGATACTCGTTGGGGTTCTCGTGACAGAGGTTTTATTGCAGAAACCACCTATGATATCGTAAGATATAAAAGGTTGTATGCAGAGATTGCCAATGTACACGAACCTTTTAAACCTGTCGACCTATGGCGCATGACTGCCGTATGGATTGTTCTTAAAGGTCATGCTGTGCCTGCATGGGAAGAATATTACAATACTCCTGAACGACGTATTAAAGGTCGATTTGATGAGTTAAGTAAAAATCGTGTTTTCAGAGAGTCTTTACCAGACTGGATGGATGAGCTAGCCCTTAAAGAATTGGGTGGTATCTGGGAAAAAGAAGCTAGTGCATTAAATAAACAGGCCGATGTGGTCTTAAGAGCTAATAGCTTAAGGACAACGCCAGCAGAGCTTAAAGAAAAACTTCAGTCTGAAGAAATTGCTGTAAGTCAGCAAGACCGCTTTCCAGAAGCGTTAATCCTTAAGGAAAGAGCAAACGTTTTTATGACGCAGGCTTTTAAAGATGGACTTTTTGAAGTGCAAGATGCTGGATCACAAACTATCGCCCCATTTTTACAAGTAGAACCTGGAATGCGCGTCATGGATGCCTGTGCTGGTGCTGGTGGGAAAGCATTGCATCTCGCAGCATTAATGGAAAATAAAGGCCAGATCATTGCGACAGATATTTACAAAAGCAAATTAAACGAGCTGAAGCGTCGCGCACGTCGTGCAGGTGCACATAATATAGAAACTCGTCTGATAGATTCTACTAAAGTCATTAAGAAACTAGCCGGTAAAATGGATCGTTTGCTTATCGACGCACCATGTAGTGGTCTCGGTGTTTTACGTCGTAATCCGGATGCAAAATGGAAATTACAACCTGAGTTTATAGATGAGATAAGAGCAACACAACAAGACATCTTACAACGATACAGTACAGTGGTTAAGCCAGATGGTATGATGGTATATGCCACTTGTTCTATTCTTGCATCAGAAAATGAAAATCAAGTTCAAGAATTTTTAAAATCTGAAGCTGGTGCAACGTTTGAATTAGTAGAAGAGCAATCATTACTAGCTCATAGAGATGGCTTTGACGGTTTCTACATGGCATTGATGAAGAAAAAATAATAATTACGACAATTATAAAGTATCGTCACAACGCTACTATAATCCCTATGATATGAAAAACTTTGTTTTCTTTATCCTATTTATAAGTTTTACGGCTTTAGGACAGATTCCTACTGGCTATTATAACACTGCAAATGGGTTAACCGGTTATCCGCTTAAGACAGAATTAAAAAATATTATCACTGCCGGTCATAATCCTCAAAGTTATGATGCACTATATACTTTATATGCAACATCAGATAATGACGATTACTATGATAACGGAACGCAAACCAATACCATTCTAGATATTTATTCCGAAAATCCTGCAGGTGCAGATTCTTATAACTTTGGATTGACACAGGACTGTAGCGGTGTTAGTATTACACAAGAAGGATTATGTTATAACAGAGAACATATTTTTCCGCAAGGATTTTTTAATAGCTCTGCAAATCCTACTCCACGTCATGATGCGCACCATGTGATTCCTACAGACGGGTTTGTAAATAATGGACGTGCTAATTACCCTTTTGGAGAAGTAGGAACAGCTCAAACTACTTATGCCAACGGTAGTAAATGGGGAAATTCCATATCACCAGGTTATACCGATCGAGTTTTTGAACCTATTGATGAATTTAAAGGCGATGTGGCTCGTATGATGTTATACTTTGCCACTCGTTATGAAGATAACTACAATGATTCTTCATGGGATAATCCTAATGCCTCGAACTATGATCCGCGTGATGGGTCACAAAATCGCTGGTACGAACAATGGTTTATCGATCAAATGTTGATCTGGCACGCACAAGATCCTGTTAGTCCACGTGAGGTGGAACGTAATAATGAGATTTATAATTTTCAAGGTAATAGAAATCCTTATATAGATAATCCACAATATGTAGCAATGATATGGAGTGGAACTGGTGGTTCTGGTAGCGGAACTTTATTCCCTACTCTATCTGGTACTTATGTGGACATCAATGGAAATTCTATTGTTGATGCTGGTGATGAAATTCAGTATACTTATGATATCGCAAACATTGGTACAACAACACTTTATAATTTAAGAGCTACGTCGCCGCTAGGAACATTTAATCCTGGTAATCAGGTGGCTAGTCTTGCTGCTGGACAGTCCTTAAGTAATCCATTTGGTACATTTACCTATATTTTAACGGCTGCAGATGCTACCAATAGCTGTGGTTGTATCACTAATCAATTATTACTTGCCGCAGATTATAACGCCACGGGCACTAATGGTACTTTGAATGTAGCTAGTGATGATCCTAATAACTTTACGAATAACGATTCTGACGGTGATAATCTACCAGATGATTTTACCATCGTGACCTACCCTAATGGTGGTTCTGGTGTTGCTGGTGACTTGTTCATATCAGAATATATAGAAGGTAGTGGTAACAATAAAGCTATTGAAATCGCAAACTTTACAGGTGCGTCTGTAGATTTATCTAATTACACCTTGCAAATAAGCACTAATGGTAGTGGTAGCTGGGCTAGTCCTAGAGCATTAATGGGCACACTGGCTGATCAAGATGTTTATGTTGTAACAAATAGCCAAGCTAGTGACTCTAACATTATAGCTCAATCTGATGAAGCTGTAAGTAGCGCTCCTATGAACTTTAATGGTAACGATGCCGTAGGATTGTTTAGAGCTGGAGTATTACTAGATGTAGTTGGAGATCCTAATAGCAGCGCCGACTCTGAAAAAGACCAAACTTTAGTGCGCAAAGCTAGTGTGACTGGTCCTAATACCGTATTTGATAAAGTAGGCGAATGGGATGTTTTCACACAAGATACTTCTAGCGATTTAGGTACTCACACCTATGGAAGTACTGCTAGTATTGACGATAATACATTCATCAACTTAACTATATATCCTAATCCATCATCTGGTGTCTTTCGTTTTAATAATGATGAGTTGATAGAAGATGTAACCGTTTATGACGTTTCAGGAAGAAGAATTAAAAGCAATTATTCCAATAACGATGGTTTAATTATCAATCATACAGGTATCTATTTTGTGAACGTAATGTCTCAAGGACAAAGCAAAACCTTTAAAGTTATCGTAAGGTAATTGCAATTCACATACCTCATAAAAAAAGAGCCTTTTTTCAAGGCTCTTTTTTTATTGATAAACCAAAAATATTGCACAGTTTCAGTAGCCTCATAGCGGTCAAAGATATTTAAATAAAACAGATTACTGTATTGTAAACAAGTCGTTAATAATTCCGCTTTCGCGAAAGCGGAAACCCTAAAAATAAAGTCCTAAAAAAGTATCTTTGCAAAAGCCCATAAAAGCGCTCATAATGATTCATTTTTACGGAAATCCGTCCAAGTCAGTTTACGCAGTACAAACCCAAGCACCGATCTCTGCAGAGGATGATCAAAAATTACAATGGCTTTTTGCCGATGCTCCAAAACTAGAAGCCGATGCATTATCGGGATTCTTTACGGGACCACGTGCAACCACCATTACTCCATGGTCTACAAATGCTGTAGAAATCACCCAAAACATGGAAATTAAAGGAATTCTAAGAATAGAACAATTCCATACTTGTGAGGAAAGCTCACCGTATGATAAAATGTTATTGCAAAAATTTGACGGTCTTAACCAGTCACAATTTGATATTAATGTAACTGCAGATGGTGTTTTAGAGATAGACGATATCGCTGCTTATAACATGCAAGAAGGATTGTCGCTAAGCGATGATGAGATCGATTATCTGATCCAGCTTTCTGAAAAACTAGACCGTAAGCTTACAGACAGTGAAGTTTTTGGCTTCTCTCAAGTAAATAGTGAACACTGTCGTCATAAAATCTTCAATGGTACTTTTATTATTGATGGAGAAGAGATGCCTACTTCCCTATTCAAATTGATTAAAGAGACTTCAAAACGCTGGCCTAATGGTATCGTGAGTGCTTACTCTGATAACGTAGCCTTTGTAGAAGGACCACAGGCAGAACAGTTTGCTCCTAAAACAGCAAATAAACCAGACGTGTATCAGACCAGTCTTTTTGATTCGGTAATATCATTAAAAGCAGAAACACACAACTTCCCTACTACTGTAGAGCCTTTCAATGGTGCTGCAACCGGTTCTGGTGGAGAAATACGTGATCGTCTTGCTGGTGGACAAGGTTCTTTACCACTTGCAGGAACAGCGGTTTATATGACCAGTTACTCGAGATTAAATGAAGAACGACCATGGGAAAACGGTTTTGAAGCACGCAAGTGGTTATATCAAACACCTATGGATATCTTAATCAAAGCATCTAATGGTGCTAGTGATTTTGGTAACAAATTTGGCCAACCGTTAATCACAGGTTCTGTATTGACATTTGAACATCAAGAAGGTGATCAAAACTTAGGTTTTGATAAGGTCATCATGCAAGCTGGTGGTATAGGTTATGGAAAGAAAGAACAAGCCTTAAAGAAAACTCCAGACGCAGGCGATGACATCATCGTTATGGGTGGAGATAATTATAGAATAGGAATGGGTGGTGCTGCCGTAAGTAGTGCAGACACTGGCGCACTAGACTCAGGTCTAGAATTAAATGCCGTACAACGTTCTAATCCAGAAATGCAAAAACGTGCTGCAAACGCGATACGTGGACTGGTAGAAAGTGATAACAATCCTATAAAATCGATTCACGATCATGGTGCTGGTGGACACTTAAACTGTCTGTCAGAACTGGTAGAAGAAACTGGTGGTGTCATCGATGTAGATGCCTTACCGGTAGGTGATCCTACACTATCTCGCAAAGAGTTAATCGGTAACGAGTCTCAAGAACGTATGGGATTAGTGATGGATACAAAAGACACACCTGTACTAGAAGAAATTGCTGCTCGCGAGCGTGCACCATTATATAAAGTAGGTAAAGTTACAGGAGATAATAAATTCACCTTTAGTGAAAAAGATGGTCGCAGTCCTATGGATCTGGCGCTAGAAGACATGTTCGGGTCTAGTCCTAAAACCATTATGGATGATAAAACCATCAAACGTACGTATGCACCGGTAACTTATGAAGGTAAAGACTTTAACCTTTACCTCTATCAGGTTTTACAACTAGAAGCGGTTGCCTGTAAAGACTGGTTGACTAATAAAGTAGATCGCTGTGTGACTGGTCGTGTGGCCAAACAACAAACTTGTGGAGAACTACAACTACCATTAAATAACGTCGGTGTTATGGCGATGGATTATAATGGTAAAAATGGAGTGGCGACCACCATAGGTCACGCACCAGTTGCCGCATTAATCGATCCAGCTGCAGGTTCTCGCAATGCCATTGCAGAGTCGCTTACCAATCTGGTATTTGCACCATTAGAAAAAGGCCTTAAAGGCGTGAGTCTAAGTGCTAACTGGATGTGGCCATGTAACAATCCTGGTGAAGATGCCCGTTTATACAGCGCTGTAAAAGCCGTTAGTGATTTTGCCATTGAACTAGGAATCAACATTCCTACTGGTAAAGACAGTCTTTCTATGAAGCAAAAATATCCAGATATGGATGTGCTTGCTCCAGGAACGGTGATTATCAGTACCGTTGGGTCTTGTGATGATATTTCTAAAGTCGTTGAGCCTGTACTACAACGTGATGAAAACGCACCTATTTACTACATCAACATGAGTGGCGATGACCACAAATTAGGTGGATCTAGTTTTGCACAAACGCGCAACACAATAGGTGATGAATGCCCGACGATTGTGAATAGTGACGCTTTCGCGAAAGCGTTTACCGCAATACAAAATTTAATAAAACAAGGCAAAGTGCTCGCAGGACACGATGTTGCTAGTGGTGGATTGATCACCACATTACTAGAGATGTGTTTCCCATCACTAGGTGTAGGAATGGATCTGGACCTGAGCGGTGTAGGCCATGATATGGTAAAAGTCCTTTTTGCAGAAAACGCAGGGATCGTAATACAAGTAACCGATGAAAGTGTGGAAAGCGAGCTATTAAAAGCCGAAGTACCGTTCTATAAAATAGGTCACGCGATTGATGAGGCTGTACTAGACATTAACGATCATATCATTGATGTAGATGACATGCGTGATGTGTGGTATGAAACCTCACGACTACTAGATCAACAACAATCGTTTAACGGCATGGCCGATGAGCGTGCGGTGAACTATGTAGAGCAACCACTAGAATTCAATTTTCCAGCGCATTTTACAGGAAAACTGCCTGAATTGCCTCAAAAACGCATCAAAGCAGCGGTAATACGTGAAAAAGGAAGTAATTCTGAAAGAGAAATGGCACGCGCCATGTACCTCGCAGGATTTGAAGTAATCGATGTACACATGACCGACTTAATTGCTGGACGTGAGACACTAGAAGATGTACAGTTTATAGCCGCAGTAGGTGGATTCTCAAACAGTGATGTATTGGGAAGTGCCAAAGGTTGGGCTGGTGCCTTCTTATACAATGAGAAAGCGAATACAGCTTTAAAGAATTTCTTTGCAAGACCAGACACCATGAGTATAGGTGTTTGTAACGGTTGCCAACTCTTTGTAGAGCTAGGATTAATTAATCCAGATTATGACGAAAAGCCGAAGATGTTGCACAACGCGAGTGGTAAGTTTGAGTGTAATTTCACTAGTGTAGAAATTGCCAAAAACAATTCTATTATGCTTGAGTCACTTGCCGGCAGCAAACTAGGAATATGGGCAGCACACGGAGAAGGAAAATTCCATTTACCTAAAGACCGCAGTGCTTATCAAATCCCAGCGACTTATGGTTATGACAGTTATCCTGCAAACCCTAATGGATCTGACTATAACGCTGCGATGTTGAATAGTGAAGATGGACGTCACCTAGTGATGATGCCACACCTAGAACGATCTACATTCTCATGGAACTGGGCGCACTACCCTACAGACCGCAAGAATGACGAAGTAACGCCATGGCTAGAAGCATTTGTAAATGCTCGTGTTTGGTTAGAACGCAAGTAGTCTTTTATACTTTTTGAGAAACGGTTAAGTCGCTTTTAAGTAAGGGCTTATCCGTTTATCCTTTTAGATAAAGAGTATATCTAATTTGATATAAAAAGTTAGCGAACATTTATGAATGAACAACAAAGAACAAGCATAGAGACCTTATTATTAGTTAATGACTTGTAATTTTCGAATCCAATCAGAATGAAAGAATTAATTATACCCTTTGCCACTGCAGTTGGTTATATGCTGAAAGTCTTAAAATCTAACGTGAAAATTGACAAGTTTAACCCTGAATTTAAAATGATTAGACACGGAAATTATTTTGAATTTATCAATTCTGTAAAAGGAGAAATACCTCATTCAGTAGTTTATAATAAAGGGAAAATTATATCCGACAACATCGCAAGAAATAATGACTTTGATTTTTTGGGATTATTTAATGCTAATCCATCTCTCCAAAAATTTTATATAGATTGCTACAAAGAGTACGGAAAAATAACTGATACTGATATTCCGGATTCGATATACGGAATTGCCGCATTGTTTGAAATAAGCCTCAGAATGCACGCTAACAATCATAACCTGATTGAACCGAGAGAAAACTTAAATGAAGTGATTAATAAATTGACTAAATTCAAAAACTTAAATAAAGACGAAACAAATAAATTACATCAAGGAAGAAGGTTTATTAATATGGTAAAACATTTTAACAATCAATTTCCAACATGGAATGAAGGAATAGATTCTATGACGATCGCTTACGAAATAGTCAAAGAAAAAAAATTGACGATTATATAAAAACTATAGACCCCTCAAAAAACTGAGGTGAAACTATTACTACCACTTCGCCAATTTGATACAATCTTACCCTAGGCTCATAGAATCTAATCATTGATTCAAGAGCCTTTTTTTATTTGCTTTTTTATAATTAATTAAAGTAAAATAGAAACCTGTATTTCTATATATGGATAAGCCAATAAAGCTATAGCAATAGATGAATGCTTACTTTAATTCTTTCTAGTTGGTATGTGAACTTTTTGAGAAAAGGATTAAGGTGTTGTAATTAATCCATTGGTTATAGACTACTTAGGTGATCCTTATAGATTTTAGATTCGTTTTTATTTATTAAATTACATGCTTAAATATGTAACTACCTATTTACAATAACGTTAGTAACTAATAGGAAAAAAGATAATGAAAAACATAATTAAAATTACTGCTATAAACTTCTTGCTTTTTTTGAGTCTTAATTGCTACTCCCAAGATGTGAAAATATTTTACAAAGACGGAACATTATTTCAATCATATGATGTAAGAAATAAAATATTCAAAAATGGAATGTTTAAACAATTCCATAATAATGGAAAATTAGCCCAAGAAGGTAGATATAATAAATATAGTGACCGCGCTGGAGAATGGAAATATTATGACTTGAGTGGAAGATTGCAATTAACGGTTAATTATTTAGACGATGATAATATACACACGTTCCAAAAGTCTAAATTATATATATATGATGATGACAATCAAAATGAAATAAAATCTATAGCCATCGGAGAAACCTTTATTGGATCAAAATATATAGATGCAACTGAATTGCAAAATTCTAAATATCTAGATATAAATTATAATAATAAAGTAAGTTACGATTTCCCTATACGTAGTGGAGTTTGGAAACATTATAATTTTATATCTAATGAATTAATTTACAAAGGTGAGACAAAATGGATTGAAAATACTGGTGAAAACGTTAGGGTTGGTGTTTGGGAATTTTATCATCCTAATGGTAAAATCAAAGTTAAAGGGAATTACAAAAACGGATTACAAAATGGTGAATGGAAAGCGTATAATACAAATGGTGAACTAATCGAAAGTGTAACATTCAATGCTGGCAAAATCATAAATGACGGTTTAGGTAATTCTCAACCACAATTTCCTGGTGGGAATAATAATATTATGAGATTTATTCAAAAATATTTTGACTATCCTGATATATCAGGTGTAAGTGGTGTTATAATTGCCGAAATAACAATCGATAAAGAGGGAAATGTTATTAATCCGAAAATAATTCAAAGCTTACATCCAGAATTTGATAAAGCATACTTAGATGTATTTAACAAAATGCCAAAATGGAGTCCTGGAACTATAAATGGTGAATTTGAAAATATAACGTTTAAGATTCCGACAAGAGTTAGCAACTAATAATAATGATAAATACTAACTAAAAACTGAAGTGAAAAACTGTTCTTTCCTTTTATAATTTTAGATATTATTACCCTAGGCTTTAAGATTAATTCATTGATTTTAGAGCTTTTTTTAATTTTCTAGTATCGATAAATTTGAAATTATAGCGCTACTTATATGTATGGTAATTTCTGTAACTTTACTTCTTAAAAGAACTACCCAAAAGGTCTACGTGTACCGGCTAAAACGACTCACTCATCTAGTGATATTGCCGTTAAATACCATTACAAAACAAAATGGAAAATCTAATTAATTACATACAATCCAGAGTTCTTTTAACTCAAAAAGATATTGATCTAATCAAAAAATATTTTGTTTCAGAAGAAGTCTCAGCTAAAACTAATCTATTAGAGGCAGGAAAAGTGGAACGGTATATTTATTTCTTAGACACCGGAATTGTAAAAGGATATCAAAATATTGATGGAAAGCTAGTTGTGCAGCATCTTGTAGCAGAACAAGATTTTTTCACTTCTTTAGATAGTTTTATGACAGAAACACCATCATTAGATTATTATGAAACAATCACAGAGTCCAGAGTTATAAAAATATCGAAGCTTGATTTCGACATTTTACAAAAGGAAACAAATTTTTGGGCAATCTTTGTCAAAGAAGTAACCAACGAACATTTAAGTTGCAAATTAGAACGTGTTAAAGATTTTCAAACCTTAACTGGTAAAGAACGTTATCTAAAATTTGTAAATCAGTATCCAAAATTAGCTTTGAATGTATCTATTGATAATATCGCTTCTTTTCTAGGAATGGAACCACAATCTTTAAGTCGGATCAGAAAACAAATCACTTTCTAACAAATGTTATTTTTAATCTGATAAGAGGTATTGAAATTTGCTCAAACAAAATTTAAGATTATGAGCGAAGAAATTTCATTAGTAACTGGTGGTAATGGACATTTAGGAAACAACCTAATTAGACTTTTACTTTCCAACAACCAAAAAGTAAGAACTACTGTAAGAAACATCAATAACACTGACCCTTTTAAAGGTTTAGACTGTGAAGTGGTACAGGCAGATCTTATGGATAGGACATCACTTAAAAAAGCATTTCAAGGAGTTACCAACTTATATGCAGTTGCCGCAAACTTCAGTATGTGGGCTAAAAACCCAAAAGAGGAAATTTATGACAACAACATGCAAGGAACACAAAACGTGTTTGATATGGCAAAAGAATGTGGTGTTAAAAACATTGTTTATGTAAGTTCAGTAGCTAGCTTAGATTTTACAAAATTACCAGCAAATGTGGACAATGGATATAACAAAGACAGAAGAAACTGGTATTACAACTCTAAAAATGATTCAGATAAACTAGCATTAGAATTGAGTGAAAAATACGGAATCAGAACCGTTGTAATTTTGCCTTCTGCTATGATAGGAAGTGAAGCTCATAAATTAAGTTATAGTAATAATTTAGTACTCCAAGCTTTAAATGGAGAGATTCCTGTGGATACAAACATGACATTAAATTGGGTGGATGTAAAAGACGTTGCTTTTGGTGCTTATCAAGCAATGCAAAAAGGTAGAAATAGAGAACGCTATATCTTATCAAACGAGCAACACACTACGTTACAAGAAACAGTGAAAATAGCATCGGAATTATATCCTGAATTAAAATTAAAAATGCCTAAAAAAGTACCAAAATGTTTATTGTACTCTGTTGCTGGTTTAATGGAATTTAGCAGTAAACTTTCAGGTAAAGAACCTTTATTACAGAGACATTATTTAGATATGTTTTATGGTTTAAATCAAGATTATGATATTAGTAAATCTAGAAAAGAATTAGGTTACAACCCAAAATCATCAAGAAAAGCTTTGGAAGATGCTTTGAAGTATTTAAAAACCGATTGGAAAAAAGAAAACAGACTATAGCAAACAAATGAGTTAAAAACAACGCTATATCTTCCTTAATAACAACCATTACTATTCTGGGTTTCTAGTATAGATAGGTTGATTGCTTCGTCTTTCTTTACGTGAATTTTAAGACCTCAGCATTGTTGTTATGCTAGCACTTTACTAAGTCACTGCAAAGAAGTAACTGTGATTACGCTTTCGCGAAAGCGAAATAAATAAAACAAAAAAACCACTGCTCTCACAGTGGTTTTTTCTATATCTGATGTTATATCAATATTATAAAATACTGATTCCTTTTACGTTTACAAATTCTTTAATACCAAAGCCGCCATGTTCTCTACCAAAACCAGAATCTTTTACTCCACCAAATGGCATATCTACCTGAGCTAGACCAAAGGAGTTGATGAATACCATTCCTGTATCAAAATGATTTTGTGCTAATTCAACGGCTTTATTTTCATCTTTAGAGAAGATTCCGCCACCTAGTCCAAAACGACTGTCATTTGCAATACGCATGGCATCATCTTGATCCTTTGCTTTTATTAAAGACGCAACTGGTCCAAATAGCTCGTCATCATAAGCCGGTTGTCCTGGCGTTACATTGCCTAATACGGTAGATGGATAATAATAACCATCACCATCTGGTATTTCTCCACCACACAATACCTCAGCACCATTTTCTATACTTTCTTTAACTTGATTATGAATTTTTTCTCTCAAGTCTTTTCTAGCCATAGGTCCTAATTGTGAATTTTCATCCATAGGATCTCCATGTTTGATATTACTCATGCGCTCTACAAAGCCTTTTTTGAATTCTTCATAAACAGCATCGACAACTATAAATCTTTTTGCAGCGATACAGGTCTCACCATTATTATAGATACGACCACGTGTACAAGTTTTTACAGCTAGTTCAATATCTGCATCTTCAAGGACGATATAAGCATCATTACTACCTAGTTCTAGTACGGTCTTTTTAATATTTTTACCTGCTTGCTCACCGATCTTGCTTCCACCACTTGAACTACCTGTAAAAGTGACACCACGTACTAAATCGTGCTCTATTACTTTCTCACTGACATCATGATCGATAATCAATACCGTGAATAGATCTTTAGGTAATCCAGCTTCTTCATAAATCTCTTTTAGTTTTAAGGCACTACCCGTTACGTTTCCAGCATGCTTTAATAAAATACCATTACCGGCCATCAGGTTTACAATCGAATATCGAACGACTTGATATGCTGGGTAATTCCATGGTTGTATACCATAAATGACACCTATCGGGTCATAAGAGACAATTCCTTTTCCGCCATTTTGCAACTCCTTTTCTTCATTTGCCAATTCTTTTGCTCCAGTTGCAGCAGTATATTCACAAATACCGGCACACAGATCTAATTCTTGCTTACCATGTTTAAAGAGTTTCCCCATTTCTTCTGTCATCAATTGCGCAAACTCTTCTTGATGTTCCTTAAACTTTTCTCCTATTTTCTTTATAATCTTACCTCTTTCTTCAATAGGTGTCGCTTTCCAGTTTTTAAAAGCTTTATGGCAATTCTCTACAGCTTGCAAGGTTTGCTCTTCAGTCATTAAGTCATATGACTTGATATCTTTTCCGGTTGCTGGGTTTATGGTTGTGATTTTATCGCTCATTGTTTTTTATTTAAATATAGAGCTGCACGATAAGCTTTCCCGTTAAATAAATGAGAATAGTCACTATAAGAGCGATAAATTAACGAGCTATTATAGGTCTATTAACAACTGAACCTATTAATCGTTAAAATTAAAATCATTTAAATATAGAATCACTAAAATCGATATCACATGTTATTGAAGTATTTGCTTGAGCTCTTGTCGATATTTACTAGCACTTTTACCAGTGAACTCTTTAAATATTTTATTGAAGTGTGAGAAGTTGTTAAATCCACAATCAAAACAGATATCTGTTATACTAAGTTGTGTCTCTGACAATAACTTTGTAGCATGCACTACCCTATACTCATTTACAATTTTAGTAAACGTTTTACCAGATGTCTTTTTAAAATAGCGACAAAAAGCCGGCACGGTCATACTCACCTGACTAGCAATTTCCTCTAATGGTATGTGGTTTTGAAAATTTTGATTGATGTACTTATAAATGATTTCGGTTTTAGAATTGTCTTGCAATTCAGTCTCAAACGTAAAACTCTCTGCATTTAAGATTTCATAATCATCAGTAATGGCCAGTTCATTTAATATATCTAGCAATAATAATGTTCTAGCAAATCCTTTCAACTCGTGTAACTTATGGATTTGTTCTCCTAACTGCTCTTGAGTTTGTTGTTTAAAAAGCAAACCGTTCTTTGCTCTTTCAAATAGGTGCTTAATCGGTTCCATCTCTGGAACATTAAAAAAGCCATCGCCTAAAAAATTAGGCAAGAACTGCACGAGTAATTCAGATCCATGGTTAGGTCTGTCTGTATATCCTATATGTGGTAACATAGAACCTATCAATAACAATTGACTGTCATTATAATAGGACATGTGGTTTCCTATATGGCGTTTTCCTTGACCTTCATTAACGTATACTAATTCAATCTCGGGATGAAAATGCCAGAAAGGTTTTAGTTCACTACGTTCTGTTGTACTTTTTTGAACAAAAATAGAATTCCCAAAATCTGGATTAACTTTCTTTAAAGTGGGCTTTTTAAGTAACATATGACTTCTATTTAACATCTCAAAGGTCGGGCTAAATTTCTTAATTATATGTTATTTTAATACGAAAACGTTATAGTTTGGTTTAAAGAGTTAATATAGCATACAACATAGTCAAATCTGTTGTTTTCTAAGCGTGCATAGCACTTTAAATTTGTCATGTAAATCATCATTAAAATATAAAAAGATGAAAACAATGAAAAATTTATTAATTATAGCCCTTATGTTAACGACGTTAACAAGCTATGCGACGAAATTGACAAACACTGTACCTGAAACAAATGTAACTACTGTACAGTTTAACAATGTGAAGAAAGGTCATTTACTGACTATTAAAGATGCGACAGAGGCAACTCTTTATAGCGAGACGATACAATTAAACGGTAATTATAAACAGCAGTTTGATTTAACCTCTCTAGAAAATGGAACTTATAGAATTGAGCTAGATAAAGACAGCCAGGTATTAAGTCAACAATTTAATGTTAACAATGGTATTGTAACTTTCTCAACAGAGAATGTGTTCTATAAGCCTATTGCAGTGCAAAAAGATAATCAAATTCTAATATCACAATTAGCTTCTAGCGATGAAGTATTAGATGTACAGATTTACTATAATGATAGTTTAATCCATGAAGATGAGATATCAGACGCTGCGGTGTTGAATAGAATTTACCAATTATCTTCTGATAAAAAAGGTGAATACTTCATTGTAATGAAATCTGCTGGGAAGACCTTTTACAAGTCTATCACGATTTAAATCGTTTCATAATTTATGAAAGGGCTGCTTTAATAGGCAGCCTTTTTTTATGGCCTATATTCTGTGATATCTATTTATTACATTTACTTCAAATCGTAATAGCATTTTAAGTAAAAGACAAAAATCATTCAATATCATTCTCCTCATTCTTGCTGGAGAAGCTAATTTTATTCTACCCTTTGTACTAGCTCGCATCTTTAGACCTACGGTACTAGACCTATTTGAACTTAGTAATTTAGAATTAGGAGCTTGTTTTTCAGTTTATGGCATCGTGGCTTTTATCTCATACCTATTGGGCGGTAGCCTGGCAGATAAGTTTCAACCACGCTACTTAATGGCTTTCTCTTTATTTCTAACCGCGTTAGGTGGAATATACATGTCTACATATCCGTCATATTTAGGACTAAGCATTCTTTATGGTTACTGGGGTTTTACGACTATTTTCCTCTTCTGGGCAGCAATGATTAAAGCGACCAGAGTTTGGGGTGGACAACACCGACAAGGTATCGCCTTTGGACTACTGGATGGTGGTCGTGGTTTAGTTTCGTTTGCCTTTGGATGGTTAGGTATTCTTATTTTTTCAATACTATTAGTAAATGAGATCGAAGTTTCTAGCTTACTAGAACGTAAAGAAGCATATCGATACGTCGTTCTTATTTGTTCTATCATCATCACTTTAATAGGCGTACTATTGATCATCGTATTAAAAGATAATCCCAATCAGCAAACTAGTAGTCCAAGAATAATATCTACCCGTCAGGTCTTCAACAATTATCTTAAAGTACTTCAATTACCATCAGTTTGGTTATTGATGATTATTATACTATGTGCTTATACTGGTTATAAAATCACAGATATTTATTCTCAATATGCTAATGAAGTCATGGGATATAATGAAACAGATGCTGCCGCTATAGGTAGTAATTTACTGGGCATACGTATCATCATAGGTATCATCATAGGACTGCTAGCAGACAAAACTCGATCTTCATTAATGATGATCATCAGCTTTGCAATTACCATCATAGGAGCGTTAATATTTGCATTAGGCTTTATAGAGGCTCATACCACGATTCTTTTTGGTTTTACAATAATAACAGTTGCCACAGGAGTATATGCTTTTAGAACGCTGTACTTCTCTGCCATACAAGAAGGGAAAATACCTATGGCCGTTACCGGTACTGCGGTAGGACTTATATCATTAGTAGGCTATACGCCAGATATATTTATGGGTCCGGCAATGGGAATACTATTAGACGATTCACCTGGCGCACTAGGTTTTCAAAAGGTGTTTCTAATGCTTGCTATATTTGCTTTAGTAGGATTAATAGCCTCATATCTTTTTCATCGTTTAAATACTAAGCAACTACCGCAAAATCTGTAATGATTCCGCTTTCGCGAAAGCGTAAACAAAAAAAGCAGCCTTCTCAGACTGCTTTTTGAAATATGAAATCAACTTTCTTTATCTAGGATTCAATATTAAATCAACTCGAGCTAACAAATCTTCATAATGGTATTTATTGACCTGATTAGAAGCTGAATTTCTCTTACTGCGTAGGGTAGATTGTAAGGTGTTTAACTCACCTCTTACTAATGCTCTTACATCACTTTGTGGGATATTATAAGAACTACGAGTAGAGTTTTCTGTCATAAGGTAAGCTAGTCGATCGATATAAACTCTTTGTAGATTTCTCTTATAGATATCTGTAGTAGATTTTGAAAAGATTCCTTTTCTAACATCTTGAAGCATTTCTAGTGCCGTGTAATAATTAGTATCTACAGTTTCAGAATTAATTAATCTACCGATGCGATCAAAGCTCAATAAACTATTTAATTGACGAGCTTGTATCGATCTTAACCTTTCAAAGTAACCTTGAGGCGCTATATTTTGAACGATATTTTTATCAACTAGCCAGCTAGGTGTATCAAAGACATTATCTACAACCCATTGAACAGATTCTTTTTGGGTCTTTTTATCTACCGTACTATAAACAGTTCCAGACTGTGATGGTTTTTTAAGATCTTCATTAACGCCACCGACATTAGTCACTACATGACCAGCATATCTAGAATACACGCCTAGTAACTCACCATACAATTCTTGTAAATCGTCATAATTATCTGTTTGATTAGACGTCCATGAAGGTAAATTTTGCGCTACGTATTTCAAGTTTTTCATTCCATAAGTACTCGCTTTAATAGGATCGTTACCTATCGCTTCTGTTTGAGATTGTGGATCAAAACGGCTGCTCTGACGACCAAACTTATATGTAGGATCACCAGCTTTTTCCATGATCCAACTATTTAAAGTAGCCACTTCATCTTCTGGAGATGCAGCATCAGGAATCACACGATAACCCCAATTAGTTGCATAATGATCATAAGGTCCCATCTGACGTACAAACCTGATATTCTCATCACCAGGTTGTGCGATATAGTTATAACGAGCATAATCCATTAAACTAGCCGCGATACCGTTTTCTTGAGTAAAGGCGCCGTTTCTATAATCCTCTACATCATATGCATAACTAGCAGCCATATTGTGAGGAAAACCTAATGCGTGTCCTACTTCATGAGCGATTACCTGGCGCATCATTTCACCCATTTCTTCTGTATCAGTATCTAAAGTACGAGCACTAGGATTAGCTGCTCCAGTTTCTAATAGATATCTGTTTCTATAAGATCTTAAGTGATTGTGATACCAGATGATATCACTTTCAATAATCTCTCCACTACGCGGATCACTTACAGATGGTCCTACGGCGTTACGTGTTGTACTAGCTACATATCTCACTACAGAGTATCTAATATCTTCTGGGCTAAACTCTGGATCTTCCTCTGGTGTAGGCGCATCTCTCGCGATTATCGCATTTTTAAATCCTGCGGTTTCAAAAGGCTTTTGCCAGTCCTCAATACCTTGCTTTATATATTCTTTTAGGTTTTCTGGTGTACCTGGATCTAGATAATAGATAATCGGCTTTATAGGTTCTACTAATTCTCCTCTCGCATAAGCTTCTGGATCTTTAGGCTCTAATCTCCATCGACGTATATAGGTTTTCTCATCTGCTTTTAACGCTTTACTAGAATAGTCAATTTGATCTACCGTAAAAAATCCTACTCTAGGATCAAATAATCTAGGTTGCATAGGGACTTCTGGTAACAGAATCATCGACTGATTTACCTGCATACTTATAGAACCTACAGAACTGTTAGATGGTGGCTCTGACGCTGTAAAAGTAAAATCTTGTTTTACTTCTATATTCTCTGGAAATGACTTTACAGAATTGATAAAGCTGCGATTCTTATCTAAGCTTCTCACCTTATACTGCTTTCTTAATCGAGAACTTAATCCACTTATGGAAGGAACATCAGTACTTAAAAATTTAGTCACATTAATCACTACGGCAGTAGAATCTGCACTGAAAGTTTCTATATCAAACGCATACATGATAGGCTCATAATTGTTAACCTTTACAGAATTTCCTATCGCTGCTGTAGAATCCAATGCTACCTCACTATAGGACTTTACCTTAAGTAAGATTTTATTTTGAAAACGTTCCCATGCAACTACTTGTTGATTTGTTTTACTACCTGCATTCATATATCCACCACCTAGATTAGATGGTATTTGCGCGATACGTGTCACCCATAACATATCTTTTTCAAGCATGTCGTTAGGGATCTCATAGAAAAAATCGTCTTCTACTTGATGTGTTTTAAACAATCCATCATCGGTTATCGCATCAGTAGTAATGACCTTGCTGTAGGATTTGAATTTTGGTTTTTTCTTGCTGGTTTTTTCTGATTCAGTTTTTGCAGCAACTGCCTTTTGTGCTGTCTTACAAGATGTAGAGAACGCAAAAAGGAACATCATTGCTAAGAATAAGCCTGATTTTTTCATGTGATTATGATAAAGTAAAATTTAGGACTACAAAATATATCATCTTACTGTTCTTATCATAAATGCTATGAAAACGTTAACAAACATTAACAAATTCAAAAATCTGTTATTACAATCTCATACCTTTAAAACTCAAATCTATCATCTATGAATTATAGACACTTCTTTTTCATATTATTACCTACACTTTTCATCTCTTCTTGCCATAATGCTCAAGATTTAACGATAGAAGATGAGCGTTTTCATATCAAGGTGATTGACCTTAATAAACAAAATCTAGAGTTATACTGGTTAAATAATAAAGGGGAAAAGATTGAAACCTTTAATAATCTTAAAAATCATCTCGACCAGAATGGAGATAGCCTTATCTATGCCATGAATGCTGGGATGTATCTTAAAGACCACTCACCGCAAGGCCTTTATATAGAAAATGGAATTATTCATAAACAAATAGATACTACCACTACTGGATTTGGGAATTTCTACTTGCAGCCCAATGGCATTTTTTACCTAACTAAAGACGGAACAGCAAAGGTGACATCAACACAAGATCTTACCGCCTTGAGTAATATTAAATATGCGACACAATCTGGTCCCATGCTAGTTATAGATGGAATGATTCATCCCGCTTTTAATAAAGGTTCTAAGAACGTTCATATACGCAATGCCGTGGGCATTTTACCAGATGGACGTTTATTGCTAGTCATTTCTCGAGAAAAGATAAACTTCTATGATTTAGCTACTTTTTACTTACAGCATGGCTGTAATAATGCCTTATATCTGGATGGCTTTGTATCTCGTATTTATGATCCTGCAAACGGTATTGAGCAAATGGATGGAAGATTTGGGGTAATGATAGGTGTGAAAAATTAATGTTTTTAAAGTAATGAAAAGTATTTCGGTTACGCTTTCGCGAAAGCGTCAAAAAACCTAACAATCTGCTCTTAAAACCATTGTCTTTTAAAAAGAGAAGTGTAACTTTACTATATGACAGAACTAGAAATTCTAGAAGAGAATAAACGCATCGCGCAAGGCTATAAAGACTTACTTAAAATAAGTTATCAAACGCTTACAGACGAAGATAAAAAGCTGATTAGAAAGGCTTTTGACATTGCTGTTGAAGCGCATGCACCACAACGTCGCAAATCTGGAGAAGCTTATATTTTTCATCCTATTGCAGTGGCAAAAATTGTGGCAAAACAAATAGGTCTAGACGCCAGTGCAATAGCCGCTGCCCTTTTACACGATGTGGTGGAAGATACAGAGTACACGCTAGATGATATTGAAAGACTATTCGGTATTACCATCGCAAAAATAGTAGATGGCCTAACAAAGATTGCACACCTTAAAAAAGATGCAGACATCTCTCAACAAGCAGAGAATTTCCGTAAAATGTTACTAACTCTTAATGAAGACATTAGGGTTATTATTATTAAAATAGCTGACCGCTTGCACAATATGCAAACTATGGACAGTATGCCTGATTATAAACAGGTGAAAATTGCAAGTGAAACCTTGTATATCTATGCTCCTATCGCTCACAGATTAGGACTTTATAATATTAAGACAGAACTAGAAGATCTAGGATTAAAATATACAGAACCTGATGTTTTTAATGACATACAGAAATCTATAAAGGAATCAAAAGAAGAGCAAGATCAGTTTATTGAAGACTTTGCTGCTATTATAGACGACTCTTTAGAAAAGGAAGGACTAGAATATACCATTAAAGGTAGACCTAAATCTGTTTTCTCTATACGTCGCAAGATGTTAAAGCAAAACGTATCTTTTGATGAAGTCTATGATAAATTTGCTGTGCGTATTGTTTTCCGTAGCGATAGAGCAAATGAGAAGTTTCTCGCCTGGAAGATTTATTCTATAGTGACAGATCATTTTAGGCCTAATCCTGTGCGATTGCGAGACTGGATCAGTAGTCCTAAGTCTACTGGTTATGAAGCATTACACATTACAGTGATGGGACCAGATGGACGCTGGGTTGAGGTACAAATACGTAGTGAACGTATGCACGAAATTGCCGAAAAAGGGTATGCCGCGCATTATAAATATAAACAAGGTAATCAAGAAGATGGATTAGATGTCTGGTTGAATAGATTGCAAGACGCTCTAGAAAATGCAGATTCTAGTGCGATTGATTTTGTAGAAGAATTTAAACTTAATTTATATAGCAAAGAGATTTTTGTTTTTACTCCAAAGGGTGAATTAAAATCTTTACCTAAAGGTGCTACACCATTAGATTTTGCTTTTAGTATACATACAGAGGTCGGACTTAAAACTCGTGGTGCGAGAGTAAATGGTAAATTAGTACCATTATCACATGAATTAAATAGTGGTGATCAAGTCGATATTATTACATCAGAGAATCAAAAACCGACTAAAAACTGGCTGGATTATGCCACTACTGCTCGAGCGAGGCAAAAAATTAAATCTGCTCTAAAGGATGATCAAAAAGACATCGCTCTAGAAGGTAAAGCAGTTCTTAATAGAAAATTGCGATCACTAAAGATTCCATTAGACGAGAAGTCTATTAATCAAATGGTTAACTTCTTTAAGTTAAAAACGAGTCATGATTTATTTTATCGTGTAGGTTTAGGTACCATAGATAATAAGATGATTAAAGAATATGCTAACAGTCGCAGTAATGCATTGTATTCTTTTATCAAAAATAAAATAAGAAAGCCTAAGGAGAATCCTGATATTCATAAAGAAGAGGTTACAGAAAATTATGACCAGTTAGTTTTTGGGAAAGATCAACAAAAACTAGATTACTCTTTTTCAAAGTGTTGTAATCCATTACCAGGCGATTCTGTCTTTGGATTCATAACTGTCACAGACGGAATTAAGGTTCATAAAAATAATTGTCCTAATGCTATTAGTATGCAAAGTAAATTTGCATATCGTATTATGAGCGCAAAATGGATCGATTCTAGTCAACAAGAGTATCGTGCAGACGTAATACTCACAGGAATTGATCGCATGGGATTAGTTCAAGAAGTGACCAGAGTTATTTCTGAGAACATGCATGTAAATATTAGAAACATTAGTTTTACAAGTAATGATGGTATTTTTAAAGGAGAAATCACTGTAGTGGTTCCCCATAAAAATATGCTCATAAGATTAATGGAAAATTTAAATAAGCTTAACGGGATTGATAAAGTCACGAGAGTATAAAAAATATGAGTAAAATTATTAACAGTCTAGAGAACGAACAGGAAATAGTGAAGAATGTATTCACTCAATTTCTTACCGATAATAAGCATCGCAAGACACCTGAACGTTATGCCATTTTGAATGAAATTTATGCTAGTGAAGACCATTTTGATGTGGAGTCATTATACATAAAAATGAAGAATCAAAACTATCGTGTAAGTCGCGCCACGCTTTATAATACTATAGAATTATTATTAGCCAGCGGTCTGGTAAGAAGACATCAATTTGGTCAAAATCAATCACATTATGAAAAGTCATTTTTTGATAAACAACATGATCATGTAATCCTTACAGATACCGGTGAAGTTATCGAATTTTGTGACCCGAGAATAGAGTCAATAAAAAAGACTATTGAAGAGATTTTTAATGTTACAATTACCAATCATTCTTTATATTTTTACGGCCTTAAAAACACAACTGAAAAACAAGACTAATGGCAGTAGATTTATTGCTCGGCCTTCAATGGGGCGATGAGGGAAAAGGAAAAATAGTAGATGTATTAACTGCAGACTATGATATCATCGCGAGATTTCAAGGTGGACCTAACGCAGGACACACTCTAGAATTTGATGGTATTAAACATGTTTTAAGAACAATTCCTTCTGGGATTTTTCATGACAAAGCTATCAATGTTATAGGTAATGGAGTTGTTATCGATCCTGTAGTTTTTGTTCAAGAACTAGATGGACTAGAACAATTTAAAATAGATTATAAGAGTAAATTGATCATTTCAAGAAAAGCTCATATCATTTTACCGACACATCGTTTACTAGACGCTGCATCTGAAACATCTAAAGGTAAAGCAAAAATAGGCTCGACTCTTAAAGGTATAGGACCTACTTATATGGATAAAACAGGCCGTAATGGTTTGCGTATAGGTGATCTAGAACAGGATAACTGGAAGGAAAAGTATCGTAATCTAGCAAATAAGCATGAAGCATTAATAGGTTTTCATGATGTTCAAATTCAATACGACCTTGCCGAGTTAGAGAAGGAATTCTTTACAGCAGTAGAGCGATTAAAAGAATTAACATTCATCGACTCAGAAGAATATTTCCAAAACGCACAACGCAATGGAAAAACAATACTTGCAGAAGGTGCTCAAGGTTCTTTGTTAGATATTGACTTTGGTACATATCCATTTGTAACTTCTTCTAATACCACAGCTGCTGGTGCCTGTACTGGACTAGGTGTTGCACCTAACCAAATAGGTGAAGTTTATGGGATTTTTAAAGCTTACACTACTCGTGTAGGTAGTGGACCATTCCCTACTGAGTTGTTTGATGAGGTAGGTGCCGAAATGGCTAAAGTAGGTCATGAATTTGGTGCCGTTACAGGTAGACCACGTCGTTGTGGATGGCTAGACCTTATTGCTCTTAAGTACACTTGTCAGATCAATGGCGTTACACAATTAATGATGATGAAAGGCGATGTACTGTCTGGATTTGATAGTTTACAGGTTTGTACTGGTTATGAATATAAAGGAGAAACCATCCATCATTTACCATATAATATCGAGGCCGAAAATGTAACTCCTATCTATACTGAATTTCCTTGTTGGAAAGAGGATTTAACGAAAATGACTGATCCTTCTCAATTCCCTGCAGAATTAAATAAATACATCGACTTCCTTGAAAAAGAATTAGAAATTCCCATCAAAGTGGTAAGTGTAGGTCCAGATAGAACACAAACTATCCATAGATAATTTTTAAAAAGCCTCTTTGAGGCTTTTTTTTGATACCATTAAAAAATCAAGCTTTGAAAAAATATATCGCTACAGCAATTAAAGGAATCCTTATGGGTGCAGCAGATGTTGTGCCAGGTGTTTCTGGTGGTACTATCGCTTTTATCACTGGTATTTATGAAGAACTCATAAAAACTATTGATGGATTAGATATAGGTGTTTTAAAATCATTTTTTAAAATAGGTATAGCTGCTACTTTTAAAAATTATAACCTAGGTTTCTTACTATCATTGATTACTGGAATCGCAATCAGTATTTTAAGTTTATCTAAGTTAATTACTTATTTATTAGGAGCACATCCTATTCTAGTTTGGTCCTTTTTCTTTGGATTAGTACTTGCTAGTATTTTATATATAGCAAAACAAATTACTCATTGGAATGTCACAGCCATTACCATAATGGTAATAGGTGCTGCCCTATCCTACTGGATCACCGTTGCTGAGCCTGTTGCGTCTCCAGAAAGCTGGTGGTATTTATTATTTTCTGGCTTTATCGCCATTATTGCTATGATTCTGCCAGGAGTTTCCGGTGCTTTTTTATTACTCCTACTGGGTAGTTATGAAACGGTTTTAAGTTCTATCACAGGATTTACAGAAGCAATACTTGCCGGCAATTGGAGTGTTGCATGGGATTACTTTACTAACTTATTAATGGTAGCGATAGGCGCAATCTTAGGGATTAAACTATTTTCTAGAGCGCTGACCTGGCTGTTTGAAAATCATAAAAACTTAACTCTGGCATTGCTTACAGGATTTATGATAGGTTCTCTCAATAAATTATGGCCATGGAAAATGATTCTGAAAACTAGAATCAATTCACACGGCGAGGAAGTTCCATTTCTAGAAAAAAGTATTTTACCACAAAATTTTTCTGGTGACGCTCTTATTTTATATGCTGCAATACTAATGGTTATAGGATTTTTGCTTATACTTATATTAGAAAAAGTAGCTCATAAAAAAACCGACTAGTGCGACAACCTACCCGCAGTTTCAGCGATAAATTCTACTTAGTTTTAAAAGGTATAGCTATGGGAACCGCAAATAAGGTTCCTGGCGTAAGCGGTGGCGTTGTGGCATATGTAGCTGGATTTTATGAAGAGTTCATATATTCTTTTCAAAAACTCAACCTTAAGGCACTTAAACTATTATTTAACGGTAGGTTTAAAACGTTCTATGAATATATTAACGGTCGTTTTTTATCTTTAATTATTCTAGGAGAAGTCCTCAGCTACTTTACCGTAAGTAAAGGATTTGATGTACTTATTAAGAATTATCCCATACTGGTCTGGTCTGCATTTTTCGGGATGATTTTAGGCTCTGTATATTACATTTCGAGAGGTTACGATGCCTGGACACGCAAGAATATTATGATTCTAGCCATAGGTACCGCCATAGGTGTTGGAACCTCATTACTAGATCCCGCAACAGATAATACTAACTTATTCTTTGTCTTTTTCTGTGGTATGGTAAGTATTTCAGGGATGACCTTACCAGGTCTGAGTGGCAGCTTTATACTTATCCTGTTAGGCAATTATGTATTACTATTAGTAGATAGTATAAATGCTTTCTTTGATACCATGGTCGCTGTTGTTCAATGGGATTTCTCGTGGTGGAATGATCCCATTCACATGGATTTACTAGCCATATTAGGCGTTTTTCTATTAGGATCTTTTGTAGGGCTTATTAGCTTATCACACCTATTAGGCTGGACCTTTAAACATTATCGCAACGAGACTAATGCGATGATTATTGGTTTTATAACGGGATCTTTAGGCGTGGTATGGCCATGGAAAAAAGAAATTTATACCACAGACATCGCTGGAAATTATATGACAGACGCGAGTGGAAATCCTATATTAGAAAATTACAGTCGTTACTGGCCAGACTTAACAGCATTACATACATGGTTAGCAATAGGGCTTATATTTGCTGGTTTCTTAATCGTATATCTTATTGATAAATATGGACAACAAGCAAATCCCGCATAGCGTTTTTGGCCTTATAGGCCAGAGATTGGACTACAGTTTTTCAAAAGCTTATTTTACAGAAAAATTTGAGAAACTGGGATTAGAAGATCATGAATACCGCAATTTTGAGATTGCAACTGAGGCTGATTTATTACGCTTTCGCGAAAGCGTGACCTACAACCCTATCACTAAAACCACCAACGGTAAAAACGAGATTATACGCGGACTTAATGTCACAATTCCATACAAGGAGTCGATGCTTAAAATCTGCGATCAACTGACACCTGAAGCTCAAGCTATAGGCGCTGTAAATACCGTTGTAATAGAAGATAATAAATGGATAGGCCATAATACTGATGTCTATGGATTTGCAAAAAGTCTAGAACCGTTTTTACCTATTACACAAAATGCTTTAATCCTAGGCACAGGTGGTGCATCAAAGGCGATTTCTTATACATTAGATGCTCTTAAAGTTCCGCATTTATTTGTCTCTCGCAATCCACAAGGTGAGTATAGTATTCCCTATGAAAAGATCGATGGTGATGTTCTTAAAATTATCTCACTAATTATAAACTCTACGCCTGTTGGAACATTTCCCGATGTGGAAGACAAGCCTAATTTACCATACGACCATTTGAACAAAAATTATATTTTATATGATCTCGTCTACAATCCTAGTAACACTATGTTCATGAAAATGGGAAAGGTAAAAGGTGCTCGAGTAACTAATGGTTACCAGATGCTGGTTCACCAAGCAGAGAAGTCTTGGGAATTGTGGAATGACTAATCCTGTAGAATGATTGCCATATCTAGTGATTCTCTTTATCTTGCACTCCTTTAAATCTATTATATGGATACGAATGACAACCTGCACAACGATGCAGACGGAAATTTAGAAAACGTGAATAACACTGACCAGAACACACAAGACATGCCAGAAAAGGACATGAATACAGAACCTTCAACTGCTGTAGAGGAAACCAAAGTTACACCTCAAGAGATTGTTACTGGTGAAGAAACTACAGAAACACCTGTTGTCGCTGTAAAAGAAGAAGAAAGCTCTAGTGATAATGATGACGAAAGTGATGATCATGCTGAAGATGTAGATGCTCAAACTTTACCTGATACAGACTATAATACATTAGAAATGCCAGCTCTAGTAGCATCTCTAAGACAATTGATACAGGACTTTCCTATCAACACGATTAAAACTCACGTAGACGATATTAAAAAAGCTTTTGAATCAAAAGATCAAGATGCTGAAAAAGAAGCTCGTGAAGAATTCGTAAAAGCAAATCCTGCTACAGAAGAAGCACCTGCACCAGAATTTGAATACGATAATCCTATAAGTAAAGAATTTAACGATTTACATAGCTTATATCGCAAGCAACGAGGTGAGTTTCAACGCCAGCAGCGCAAGGAACAAGAAGACAATCTTGAAAAGAGAAAAAACATCATTGAGTCTATTAAGAACTTAATTGATGAAGAAGAAAATATAGGGACTACTTTTAAAAAGTTTAATGCTTTACAGCAAGCGTGGAAAGATACTGGTAAAATACCTCATGATGCTTATAACATTGTATGGAATGATTACCGCCTGCACACTCAAAACTTCTATGACTATATAGACCTTAGTAAAGAATTACGTGATAAAGATTTTGAACGCAATTTAGATTTTCATAATAAAATTATTACTCGTGCCGAAGAGCTGGGTAATGAACCAGACATCCATAAAGCATTGCGTGAATTACAAGAGTTACATCGCATGTGGAAAGAAGATGCTGGACCAGTTGCCAAAGAACATAGAGATCCTATCTGGGATAAATTTAGCGCAGCTACTAAAGTGATACATGATAAGAGACAAGCTTATTATGAAGAACGTGATAAACTAGCCGAGAAAAACCAGACGATTAAACAAAATATAATCGCTGAAATCAAGAAGATAACTGCAGCTGGAGCAAAGAATCATAAAGGATGGCAAGATCGTTTAGAGGAAGTTAATGCCCTTAAAGAATTATTTACACAAACTGGACCAGCTACAAAGGCTTTAAACAACCACTTATGGGAACAGTTCAGAGTTGTCGGACGTGAGTTTAACCATGCCAAAAACGCGTTCTATAAAGATCTTAAAAAAGATCAACAAGATAATCTGGATAAGAAAATGAAACTTATTGAGATTGCAGAGCAACATCTGGCTGGTGATGATTTTAACGGTTCTTTACCTGTGATGAAGCGTATTCAGAGCGAATGGAAAGAGATCGGTCATGTACCTAGAAAGGTAAGTGATAAAATATGGAAGCGTTTCCAGGCAGCTTGTAATGGCTTCTTTGATAAGAAAAATGCACAAAAGAAAGAAGAAAACGCTGAGGAAGCAGCAAACTTTGAAGCAAAGATGAAAGTCTATGATGCGTTAAAAGAAATGTTGCCACAAGATGATCAAGAGGCTATGAAAGCTGATGTTGAAAAACACATGGCAGATTGGGCAGCAATAGGTCGCGTTCCTTATTCAAAACGTCATATCCAAGATAAGTTTGACAAACTATTACAGGCTAAATTAAAAGCAGCTGGAATGAGCGCTGTAGATGCAGAAATGCTTAAATATCAATCTAAACTTTCTAGTTTAGAATCTGGAGATGCTCGTGATTTTACTAACGAACGTTTTTACTTGAGAAAACGTCGTGATGAGATTCAGGATGAAAAAAGGCAGCTAGAGAACAACATGCAGTTTATCAATACTAAGGATGATAAAAACCCTTTTGTAATACAATTGAAAAAGAACACTGCGGCTTTAGATAAAGAATTAGACTTAATAAAAGAGAAGCAAAAGCAACTTAATATTCTAGAACGTCAGATGAAAAAAGCAGAGGAAGAAGCATCAACAGATGATGAATCTTCAGAGGCTACAGAATAGTTCAATTCTTTTTATTACCATAACTTTAAAGCACCAGTCTATTCTGGTGCTTTTTTATTTTTGTTGTTCACTAAACTAGTTGTTTATGTTTAAATTTTTAAAACGTCTTTTTGAAACACCATCAGGTGACTATGGATCCTTAATGGATAGTCGCGATCCAGAGGTACACCTATCTCAAACGACCATCAATACAATAGTCGAAGCTTTGAGACCTATCTTATTACCTGCTATGATAATTGAGCAATCAGTCGTAGAAAATGATAAATTACCACAATTGCCCGCGGGCAGCATATGGCCTACCAATAAAAAAGATAAACCTTTACATTATCAAGGCACTATTTCTTCAAATGAATTTAAGGTTGTAATATTTCAACATGAAGATGGCTTAAAAAAAGATCATACCAATCTGCAATACTTCTATTTCAAAAAAAATCAATGGCATGAATTAGAGGAATTATCACCTACTGATCTAAATCTGGTTTCTGATCAACGCTATAAGCAGTCTAACATCAATTCTCTTCCTATCTGGGAAGAAATTATTCATCGTTATCCTGAAATTCATAAATTAATAGTTAAACTGGCGCCTAATCATCCTTGGACACTATACAAAAGGGCTAAAAAAATTCTTTGTGATAAAAAGATAACACAACAAATAAATGGCTATCCACAATGGACGATTAATGATATAGATTTCAGAAAAATAAAAGAATTAACGTTCTTATTTCAAATAGAAGACCTTAACCATACCGTTGTGCATTATTATTTCACAGATGGAAAAGAAATTCAACAATTTATACAAAGGCAATAGCTATTGAAGAACGCGATAAGTTAAATATTTCTAATCATCAGAAAGCTTTACCTCATCAACCGACTTATCTATTATGATACGTCTTCTCATTTTATTATTAATCCCCATAAGCAGCATGTATACTTCAGATATTATCAATTTTGGTAAAGATGGGAATACTATGGATTGGGTTATTGTAAACGATGGTGTCATGGGTGGTTTATCACAAAGTACTGCTGTTTCCTATGATAATTACGTTTTATTCTCGGGTACCACATCGTTAAAAAATAATGGAGGATTTGCCAGTTATCGCAGTCCCTACGGGAATTATAATCTTAAAGATTATAAAGCCGTTGAAATTAAGTTTAAAAGTACTGGACGCACCTTTTATTTTCAATTAGACGCATATCGCTCTTGGTGGAATCCTAATTACAAACATCAATTTTCTAGTAATAATAATGAATGGATAACCGTTCAATTACCACTAACTGAATTTAAAGAATATAAGGTAGGTCAACAAACTGGAAAAAAAATATCCCAATCACAACTAGACGATGTCTTGCGATTGGGAATAATATTATTAGATAAAAAAGAAGGTCCGTTTGAATTACAAATAGATTACATCAAATTTATTTAGGCTTTCAATTTATTTCTATGGTAATCGACAAGACCTTCTATCGGTCTACGAACAATATTACCAACCTCATAGCCAAATTCTGCCGCGACTTGCTTTATTCTAGCTTGGGCAAAGTGAGCAATACTACCTACAAAGTGTACTTCGTATGATTTTATTTCTTCTCTAAATTGTAAAATCATATTACGTGAAAATTTACGCAATCCCTTTCTTAGCAACTTTTTAATGTAACGTTCTTCAAGGTTTTGAAAAATAAACTCTGCATGATGAGCAAGAAAAGCATTAGGATTAGGTTGCTTATATAGATGAAATTTTAAGTAATCGGGATCCAAATTGTAAGCCTCTTCAAATTTTTTCATTAAATCTGATGGCATATTTCTAAACCCATAATCTCTCAATAGATTCTTTCCATACCAGTTACCACTAGCTTCATCCATAAGTGTATATCCTAGAGAAACTACACGTTGCTCAATAGTATCACCGTCACTGAAACAACAGTTAGAACCAGTTCCTAGTATACAAACGATACCGGGCTCATCACCTACTGCGGCATATACTGCTGCAGCTGTGTCTTCCTTAACAGTTACTTGCGCGTTTGAAAAATAGTTTTTCAATAAATTTTCCAGAGCTAGTCTAGGCATTTCAGTACCACAACCAGCACCATAGAAAAATAGTTGCTCTACTTGATCTTTGTGAGCTACTAATTCTTCACTTTCTAGAATGCGCAATGGTAATTCTTCGATAGTAAGAATCGCAGGATTCATACCACCAGTTTTTACTTTAAACAATTGCTCTCCATTATTATCAAGTGCAATCCAGTCGCACTTAGTAGAGCCACTATCTGTAATTAAAATCATAAAAAGTTATTTAATAAAGTCTATCCTTGAGCTGGATAGAAAAAAGAAGGCTATCGATGTAGAATCAATAGCCTTTTTAAAATTATAGCGAGTGTACTTTCTCTGCTAGGTCAACTAACTTATTTGAATATCCAAACTCGTTATCATACCAGCTTACTAATTTAAAGAATGTGGAGTTCAATTCAATAGCAGCACCTGCATCATAGATACTAGTTCTAGCATCACTTACAAAATCCTGAGATACAACAGCTTCATCAGTATATCCTACTACACCAGCCATAGCTCCTGTAGACGCATCTTTAAACGCTTTGTTAATTTCTTCTAGAGAAGTCTCTTTACTTAACTTAACCGTTAAATCCACTACAGATACATCAACAGTCGGCACACGGAAAGCCATACCCGTTAATTTACCTTTTAACGATGGAATTACCTTAGTTACTGCTACAGCAGCACCAGTAGTTGCAGGTATAATATTATTCATGGCACTACGACCTAAACGATAGTTCTTCTTGCTAGGACCATCCACAGTTGCTTGTGTTGCCGTTGCAGCATGTACCGTAGTCATTAAAGCCTCTGCTATACCAAAGTTATCATCAAGAATCTTTGCCATAGGCGCTAGACAGTTTGTAGTACATGAAGCGTTAGATACAATTTTATGATCTGCTGTTAATTCATTGTCATTCACACCCATAACAAACATAGGCGCTGTTTTAGATGGTGCAGATATTACAACTTTCTTTGCTCCTGCATCGATATGTGCTTGAGCACTATCTAAATCAGTGAAAATCCCTGTACAGTCTGCAACAACGTCTACTCCTACTTCATCCCATTTTAAGTTCTTTGGGTCACGCTCTGCAGTGACACGTACCTGTACACCATCGATGATTAAGTTTCCATCTTTGATTTCGATAGATCCACCATAACGTCCATGTACAGAATCGTATTCTAATAAATATGCTAATTGCTCCACATCTACTAAATCATTTATAGCTACTACTTCTACGTTGGCACGTTCTAGAGTTGCTCTAAATACGATACGACCTATGCGACCAAATCCATTGATTGCTAATTTCAGTTTTTTACTCATATTATTTAATTGTTAGTTCTTGTTAATTGTTGTTTGCAAGCTTTCGCGAAAGCGTATTTAAAAAATTCTATTAAACCGTCATGATATCAGATACTCTTAAAAGCTCTGTGTCAATTTCAGTTTTTCCTTTAACAGCCATATCCAATGGACATAACTCTATCTTATTATTATTAATACCGACCATGTAATTAGTCTTACCTTCTAGAAGGCTTTCAACAGCTTTAACACCCATGCGACTCGCAAGAACACGATCCCAACATGATGGTGATCCACCGCGTTGCATGTGACCCAGCACAGATACACGCACCTCATACTCTGGCATGTTCGTCTCTACATAATCTTTTAGTTCAAATACATTATCGCCGGTTTTATCACCTTCTGCTACGACAACGATACTAGAAGATTTACCAGATTCACGACTACGCTTTAAGCTCTCTACCAGACGATCTTTTCCCATATCTTCTTCAGGGATTAAGATTTCTTCTGCTCCAGCACCTACTCCAGCATTAAGAGCTATATGCCCTACATCGCGTCCCATAACTTCTACAAAGAATAATCTATTATGTGAACTAGCGGTATCTCTAATCTTATCGATACATTCTACTACTGTATTTAATGCTGTATCAAAACCTAGCGTTGAACTGGTCCCATAAATATCATTATCTATAGTACCTGGTATTCCCATTACAGGAAAATTAAATTCTTCATTAAAAACCATTCCACCGGTAAAACTACCATCACCACCTATGACTACAAGAGCATCCATACCTGATGCCTTTACATGCTCATATGCTTTCTTCCTTCCTTCTACCGTGCGAAATTCTTGTGAGCGTGCGCTTTTAAGAATCGTTCCTCCTTTATTAATAATGTTATTGACACTACGTGCCGTCATTTCTTTAAAGTCTCCTTCTATCAGTCCTTGATAACCACGATAAATACCTAAACACTCTACACCATGAAATGCACAGGTACGTACTACAGATCTTAAAGCAGCATTCATCCCTGGAGAATCGCCTCCAGAGGTCATTACACCTATTTTCTTAATCGTTTGATTCATTGCGTTTTTCATATAATCCATGCTAATCTAGCAAAGAATCCTTAATGAAACTCATGTTTTATTCTATATTTAACCAATTCTAATAATTCAAACGTTATCGTTAATAACTTTTACCTATGGCACTAGAACTCATTGACTTCCTAATCATCATATCGTTCTTTTTGGTCTCCCTTTTTGTAGGAATTGCTGTCTCAAAGAAAAGTTCTAAGAATGCTTCTTCATTTTACTTATCAGGGCGCAATATGCCGTGGTGGCTTTTAGGAGTTTCTATGGTCGCAACAACTTTTGCGGCAGACACGCCTAATCTAGTCGCAGGAATTGTGCGAGACACTGGTGTTGCAGGAAATTGGGAATGGTGGGCTTTTCTACTTACTGGTATGCTAACTGTCTTTTTCTATGCTCGATTGTGGCGACGTAGTGGAGTAACTACAGATTTAGAATTCTATGAATTAAGATATCAAGGTAAAAGCGCTGCGTTTTTAAGAGGTTTTAGAGCGATCTATCTAGGTGTTATATTCAATATCATTATTATGGCTACTGTGTGCCTAGCAGCTATTAAAATAGGTAATGTTATGTTTAACTTTACAGCTGGTGAGACACTGTGGATTGCATCCATAGTTACCGTTCTTTATTCTTTACTAGGTGGACTAAAAGGTGTTTTAATTACAGACTTTATTCAATTTATAATAGCCATGGTAGGATCTATATGGGCTACTATGTACATTCTAGACTTACCTGAGATCAATGGAATGCAAAACCTCATCACGCATCCTAATGTAGCGAGTAAGATCAACCTATTGCCTGACTTTTCTAATACAGAGTTGATGATGGGCATCTTTCTAATACCTCTTGCAGTTCAATGGTGGAGTACCTGGTATCCTGGTGCAGAGCCTGGTGGTGGTGGCTATGTGGCACAACGCATGCTTGCTGCAAAGGATGAGAAAAATGCTACATGGGCGGTATTGTTTTTCAATCTAGCACACTATGCACTACGCCCATGGCCATGGATTATAATAGGTCTGGCTTCTCTTATTATATATCCTAATTTAGAATCACTGGCAACAGCATTTCCTAATCTAGATCCTAAGTTTGTAAAAGATGACTTGAGTTATCCAGCGATGCTCACCTTTTTACCAGCGGGATTATTAGGTCTAGTCATTACCAGTTTAATAGCAGCCTTTATGAGTACGATATCCACTCATTTAAATTGGGGTTCTAGTTATGTGGTGAACGATTTCTATGCGCGGTTTGTAAAAAAGGACGCTAGCGAAAAACAAAAAATTATAGTTGGTAGAGTTTCTATCGTTATTATGATGGCTTGTGCTGGTTTACTATCCCTAGTTTTAGAACAGGCTAAAGATGCTTTTGACCTAGTCATACAAATAGGTGCTGGATCTGGTTTACTCTTTATATTACGATGGTTCTGGCATCGTATAAATCCATGGAGTGAGATTACGGCTATGGCTAGCTCGCTAATCATCGCCATGATCTTTTTTGCAGACAGCCGTTTAGACACGCAATTATTTGCAAACTGGGCAGGATATGAAAAGATCTGTTTTAATGTTGTAATAACCACCACTGCATGGCTTATCGCCACATTTGCTACCAGACCTACACAGGCAGAGACTTTAGATCATTTTAATCACGTCATCTTTGGTAAAGAATCAAAGTTCCATAATTTTCCAATAAAAATATTAGGCTTTTTTATGGGAATCATCGGTGTCTATAGTCTCTTATTCTCAATAGGCAAATTTCTCTATGGAGATGTCGCCATGGGTACTAGTCTTATGGGACTATTTATCATATGTGTGTTAGGGTTAATCGCCTTAAGAAAAAAGTTATTTTAGAGGTTAAGGACATTGCTTAGGTTTTATAGTATCAATATGATCCTTTACACGCTTGCGCGAAATGGTGGAATTAAAATCAATTAAAGATATGAATAAGGTAGAAACCATAAGAAACGGCGAAGGCCAAAACTATAACTACTCACAAGATCACTGCTTTGTAAAACTATCCTCAGATCAAACTAATGGAGAATTATGTATTGTTGAGGATACTTTAAAACCAGGTTTTTATTTACCGAGACATCATCACAAATTAATGACCGAAGTCTTTTATATCTTAGAAGGTGAGGTCGAGTTAATTTTTGATGATCAAACTATTATACTTGAGAAAGGAGACACGATAACCGTACCTGTCAACATCTGTCATGCTGCTCGTTGTAACAATGGTGGCAAGATGCTTACTACTTTTAAAAATGGACAGTTTGACAAGTATCTAGAACGACTTTCTAAAATGTCTGATCAAGATTTTGAAAATGAAGATTTAATGCAATCTGTAGCCGTATCATTTGACATCTATAATGACTAATTAGTATTTACGTTGTTTTTATTCTTTAAACTTTTTTAAGTTCCAGTAGTCTTATGGCCAACTTAAAAGGACAGTTATGAGATTTAAAGGATTCTTATGGTTATGTATTGCGGCATTTACCACTAATAGTGCGCTAGCAATGATACAAGAACCTACAGACGCTACACGTATCACAGATCATCATATCAATTATACAATAGATCAGGATTCTAATTATATATTTTTAAACATAAGTACTACACATAAAGAAACCACGCTCTCTATTCTTAGACATGGACTTACCGTTTACTTTGATGAAACTGGTAATAAAGAGCGAAACGTTTTTGTTAGGTATCCATACCACAACACACCACAACGCCCTAATAGATCTTCTAGACCGCAAACTAACACTGACGAGGCGCCATCTATCGATTATCAAGAAATCATTGCCAATATTCCAGGTGAAGCAGAATATGCTTTCTATGGCGATCAACAAGAATTCCATAAAGATTTAAACGCTTTTGACATCTCATTGGGCTATCAAATGACCGGAGAAGAACAAGATACTCTTGAATATTCAATAAAAATCCCTAAGAATAGAATTACTCAAGATGATAAACTTGATTTATCAAAGTTTACCATAGGTATTTTTACAAACATGCCAGAAAAAAATAAAGATCGTGAAAGTCCATCAGATACTGGTGTCAGTATGCGAGGAGGCAATCAACGTGGCGGTGGCCGTGGTGGATCTGGTGGCGGTAGAGGTAATCGTGGTGAGAGACCATCATCCCAAAAAGAGCCTACACGTATCGACTATTGGTTTAATGCAGGTTTAGAGTAGAAATAGTATAAATAAAAGCATTTTCTTTCCTCAAAGCTCAAAGGCTCTCAAGATGTTTCTTTGGGCTTTTTAAATTAAGTATTTTTAAAAGATAAAACTTGTTTCTATAGTCATCAATATGTTTTCATATCCATAGTTCAAGTATTTATGGTCGATAATAAATGTGATACTCGCTTTCGCGAAAGCGAATAAATCAAACTCACATAAAATCTAAATTAGATAAAATATGACGACTAGTATTGTGGTATTTGTGGTTTCGGCGGCGTTGATTGCTGGAGCATTATGGGGTATTTATGGTAGCCTATCTAAAAAAACAGAAGGATTTCTAGTAGCTCTTGCTGGCGGAGCTTTATTAGTGTCTGCCTTACTAGAACTTATTAATCCAGCTTTAGAAAACAATTCAGTTTACATCACTCTTGCGGTTGTTTTTATAGGAGCTACCACCTTTACAGCCTTAGATTATCTAGTTAAGAAAAAATGGGGTAATAACAGTGGTGGTGGTTTACTAGCTGCTATCACTTTAGATGGTATCCCTGAGAATCTTGCATTAGGTGTTGCTTTAATAGGTGCTGGTCCATTATCTGTAGCAGCTTTATCGGGTTCAATTTTATTATCTAATTTACCCGAAGCAGCTGGCGGCGCTAAGGAAATGGCTGAAAAACATTCTAAAAAGAAAGTACTTTTATTATGGATAGCTACAGCAGCAATACTTGCTATGGCGGCATTAGTGGGACATTTTTTACTATCTGATGTTAAGCAAGAATACTTGAATTACATCAAGAGTTTTGCCGGTGGCGCAGTAGTAGCATCACTAGCCCTAGAAGTGTTTCCTAAATCATTTAAAAAAGATAAGTATTGGACTGGAATTACCACTACTACAGGACTAATTCTAGCATTGTTTTTGAATTCGTTAGGTGAATGATATGATAAATAATCATCAAGGTTTTACATAAGTTTTATAAAGCTAGAACATAGGATATTAAACATCTTGTTAAACCTGCCTTAGACCCTTAATTAATCTATATTTTTGTATCATTATTTTAATACTTATGAAAGACAATAAAGTTCTCAATTATATAGAAGATATCATTAAAAATCATCCTGCAGATTGGTTAGGTCTTACGACACATAGACTGGATATTTATAATGAAAAGCTTGCAAAAACTCAATTCCTAGACCAGTTAGAAACTCTTTATAGTAAAAATAATGCTAGTACTGGAGCTCTAGCTGTATTGCCCACAGCCTATGACTACATAAGGTTAGGTCATCCACTGTCTAGTGTGTTAGAATGGGGAATTGCTCATCTACATGGGCTAGATGCAGAAAATGTTATTAGCTTTTCATCAAAGACAATTCCTGTTCTTGCTGTGTTGAGAAAAAATTTATTGGAAGATAGAGATACCCAAATTAATTACACTGGTGAGCTACCTGCCATTTTAAATTCAGAACTTTTAAAAGAGGTTTATGGATATCATTTTCAATTGCAAAAGGTAAACGCTCCATCTGATGTAGCATCATTTAACGGTAGTACGATTTTTATAGCTGAACACGATGAAATAAATACAGTAGATTTAAATTCAAATATTGACTTCTCCATTAGTTTACATGGTGATTTAGGTAGTATTCTAGTCATTAATAGCTCTCTAGACAAAACCTTTATTTTTGACATACAGCATGTGCGTAGAAGAGAAACTATTGCGATGACGCCATCTAATTCACTAGTGGCCTTAAAATCTCTAGTAGACCAAAAGCCTATCGTTTTAGAAAAAAACAATTTAAGTACAGATAAAACAAGTGTACTCAACTCTATCAAAGAAATTACAGGCACAGAGTTAACGCCTTTAGTCGCATCTAGTGGTTTATCTATACAATATGCTATAATGATGGGACTTATACACGATGCACAAGTAAACCATCCTGGTAAAGCTATTAAATTTATCGTACCACCTAATTGTTATGGCGGAACTAATGATCAAGCTAGACGTGTTGCTGCTTGCTTAAATAATGTAGAAGTTGTTGATTTACCGGTAGATGGTGATAATGATATGGTACAAAGTGTCGATATTGTTTTAAATCAAATCGCTACTCAAGATGCTGTCCCATATATTATTGCTGAAATACCAACAAACCCAAGAGTTGAGGTTCCTGATCTAGTGGCTTTAAAAGAAGCTTTAAGTAAAGAGCGCAAAACGCCTGATGGAACTATAGCAATAGATCCAGTATTTATATTAGACCAAACCTTTTGTCCTAATGTACACTTTTTAGGTGATGGTAAGATGTTATCTACGGTAAGAACTATTTCTTATGCTAGCGGTTCTAAATTCCCAAGTGGTGGAAAGTGTACTGCGGGATACTGTGTAGGTAATAATAAGACTAGTGCTTTAATTGATAAGATAGATTTGCACTTAACATTGTGCGATAATGAAGCTACTGCTTTACAATACGAAATTCTTGCAGCACAATTACCATCAATGAATCAACGTATCAAAGATGCTTATAAAAACACTCGTGAGTTTGTGACATTTGTTCAAGAATCGTTGCCTAATGCAAAAATAAATTTTGTATCTGAAGAACTTGCAGAACAAGGATTTACTCCATCTGTATTCTCTCTAGATCTACCTACAAAAGGTAGGACAGAATCAGAGAAAGAAACCTATAAGAGAGCTTTAAACCTTAAGCTCATCAATCTAATGATCACTGAAATCCCTAACGAGAGTAAATTTTGCGTGAGTTATGGACAATTGAAAGGTTGTTACTGGACCATACCTGCCACATCTACACAAGGAACGACTAAAGAAGGAGATAAGGATTACATAGTGCGAGCTTCTCTATCGCCAGATCTAGATCTAGATTTACATAAAAAAGTTTTTAAAGAATTTGTAGATAGTATCTAAAGTTCAAGAATATCATAATTTTAAAAATGCCGCTAAATTTATGGTTTAGCGGCATTTTTATTTACTATTCAAACATAACTACTTATTAGAATGTATATGGTTTGCTAGAAAATGAGCATCTTTAGATACACCACCTAATGTAGCAGATCCTCGAGTATACATCCATGGTAACCCCATGAAGTATAAACCTTTAATGTTACTAATACCTCGGTAATTTTTAGGGTAGTTATCAGCATCAAGTTCTAGTCCTTCTATCCAAGAAAAATTAGGCCGGTAACCTGTTGCCCAAATTATATTCTTAATCGTTGACACTTTCTTATTTTCAAAGAACATCTTTTGACCTGATGCATCTTTTGTTCTTCCTACCGGTATTACGTTTTGTCTAGAAAGTATCTCTTTTACATCTGTACCTATCACTGGTTGTGTAGATGAGTTAATCTTCTTCCCTATCCAGCTATACTTATTATATTTTAAAAAACCAGTCACCGTAAACCACCACCATAATGTTTTACCTAAAAACTGTTGTGGTAAGGACTTAACAGTAGTATCACCAGAAAAGTAAACCGTTCTAGAAGAATCTTTTGAAATCTCATTCAGAATCTGATATCCGGAATCTCCACCACCTACAACTAGAGCATCTCCTTCTTGCAACTGGTCTGCATTTTTATAATAATTACTATGAATTTGAAGTATTTCTTGAGAGGCTTTAGTATGACATGGCGGTGTGTAAGGAATATGAAAAGGTCCCGTAGCTATTACGACATTTTTAGCTTCAATAATTCCATCTTTATGCTCTATTATAAAAGTCTTCTTGTTTTTGCGGACAGACGTAATTAAGGTGTTTAACTGTACTGGTATATCAAATTTTTTGACATAAGATTTAAAATAATTTGCTACTTCAAATTTTGTAGGATAATGATTTTTAGGAGCTTTAAATTTTAATCCTGGCAAATGATTGTATTCTGTAGGTGTGAATAATTTGAGTGAGTCCCATCTATTTAACCAAGAAGCACCTATTTCTTCTTCTCCATCTACTATTAAAATTTTTTTATCCTGTTCTTGTAAATGGTATGCCATGGACAAACCTGCTTGTGCGCCACCAATTACTAAATAATCCAACATCGAGTTACTCTTTATAATTCGATGCAAAAGTAAGCACTTATAAAATGTTCATTAATTTCAAGAACTTTATCCATATTCATCATGTATAACCTTTTAAATTCATGAATATGATTGCTTAGATTACAAACAACTAACAAGCTTTTACAAAAGCTACAACTTCACTGCCAGACTAAATACATAAACAACTGATTACGTAAGTATTACACACTCCTGAAAGACAGTAATATTATAATTTAATTAGCAATATAGCTTTAGCTTATTAGGTTCTAATTGATATCTTTAAATTATGTTGAACTTTAAGAAACGAGCACCTTAAGTTCTTTTAAAGATGACATTTTCTAACTAATATTTAATTTTCACAAAAGAATGAATCCATTTTTAGCAAACCTTATTGTTCAGTCTACAAAAAAGTTCAGAGATAAAAAGAAGTATCCAAAAGGGAAACCTTCTGAATATAGACTCGCTAAAAAGTATCATGATTTTGTGATCTCTTTAAAGCGTAATTTTAAAAATTTTATTCTTATTGTTATTGGGATTTTTTCAGCTTCGTTTGGTTTTAAAGGGTTTTTACTTACCAATGACTTTATAGACGGTGGCGCTACTGGAATATCGTTATTAGTGGCAGCCGTGACTGGTATCCCATTGTATATTCTAATCATAGGTGTCAATTTACCCTTTGTAGTGTTGGGTTATAAGATCATGGGAAAACGCTTTGCCGTTAAAACAGCTCTAGCTATAATAGGTCTAGCTTTATGTGTTGCCGTTGTTCCTTTTCCTAATGTTACTGATGATGATTTATTGGTTGCTATTTTTGGTGGTTTCTTTTTAGGATCAGGAATTGGATTATCCATACGTGGTGGTGCCGTCATTGATGGAACAGAAATACTGGCCATTTTTTTGAGTAGAAAATTTTCTACTACCATAGGTGACATAATTATCCTTATTAATATTATCATCTTTTCTGTAGCTGCTTATTTTCTATCCATAGAAATTGCCCTATACTCAATGATCACATACATAGCTGCCTCTAAAACATTAGACTTTGTAATTGAAGGAATTGAAGAGTATATAGGTGTCACTATTATTTCTTCACAAAGCAATCGCATTAAGGAGATGTTAATAGGCAAACTAGGTCGTGGAGTCACTATCTATAAAGGACAAGGTGGATATGCAAAAAACGGTGTCTCTAAAGATATGGACATCATATATACCGTCATTACGCGTCTAGAACTAAACAAGCTTAACACTGAAATTGAAAAGATTGAACCTAATGCTTTTATCATCATGAACAGTATTAAAGATATCAAAGGAGGCATGATAAAAAAGCGCCCATTGAAGAGTTAAGTCTATAAATACTTATCCTACATAGCTTTTTTTAATCTCTATAACCCTATTATTCTGACATGTAATAAAAATAAATTTTATATTTTGAGTTTTTATTAGGACTATATATCAATGATTATTAATAACTTAAGCGTTTACCGCTTAACAGTTCAAAATTTAAATCACAAAATAGTTTTATGGAAAAACATGATTTCAGCAACTTAAGTGTTGTATACGTCAACTGTACTTTAAAGAAATCTCCTCAACATAGTCATACTGACTCTTTAATTGATGTTTCTCAAGAAATAATGAGAAAGGAAAATGTAAAAGTAGAAACCATCAGGTTAATCGACCACGATGTTGCTAGTGGCGTTTATCCAGATATGACAGAACATGGCTGGGATAAGGATGAATGGCCTTCAATATTTAAAAAAATAATAGACGCAGATATATTGATTGTAGGAACACCTATATGGCTAGGAGAAAAATCCTCTGAAGCACAAAAGCTTATCGAACGATTATATGCAATGAGTGGTCAGACTAATGATAAAGGACAGTATAAATTCTATGGTAAAGTAGGAGGCTGTATGGTCACTGGTAATGAAGATGGCGTTAAACATTGTGCAATGGGAATACTCTATTCTTTACAACATGTAGGCTACTCTATTCCACCGCAAGCAGATTGTGGATGGATAGGTGAAGTAGGTCCTGGACCTAGTTATGGCGATACAGAATGGCAAGGAGAAAAAATCAATCCACCAGTAGGTTTTAAAAGTGATTTTACTAACCGAAATACTACATTTATGACTTACAATCTTTTACATCTAGCCGCAATGCTCAAAGCAAATGGAGGATATCCTAATTATGGAAACTCTAGAGCTCAATGGGATGACGGCAAGCGATGGGAATTTGAAAACCCAGAGTATAGATAAATGAGTGATTTAAAAATGACTTTAAAATTCAATAATCTATAATCGCTGTTCTACATGAAATTTGCTTCAAACCAGTCTTGAACATTAGATTCAATACGGTTTTTAATATCACTGGTATCTGATTTTTCAAATTCTTTACCGGTGATTTTTTCATATAATTCTATATAGCGCTCACTTACAGACTCAATATAAGCATCATCCATTACAGGTAATGTTTGACCTTCTAGTCCTTGAAAATTGTGAGATATTAACCACTGACGCACAAATTCTTTACTCAATTGTTTTTGAGGCTCGTTCTTATCTTGACGTTCTTGATAACCATCAGCATAAAAGTATCTAGAAGAGTCTGGAGTATGGATCTCATCAATTAAAACAATTTTTCCATCTTTAGTTTTACCAAATTCATACTTAGTATCGACTAGAATTAAACCTCTTTTTTTAGCAAGTTGACTACCACGTTTATATAAATCACGGGTATATTTCTCTAAAATTTCATAATCGTGCTCACTTACAATACCACGAGATATGATGTCTTCTCTTGATATATCTTCATCATGATCACCCATTTCTGCTTTAGTAGCAGGAGTAATAATAGGCTCTGGAAATGGATCGTTTTCCTTTAAACCTTCTGGCATGGCAACTCCACAAATCATTCTACGTCCAGCTTTGTATTCTCTTGCAGCGTGGCCACTCATATAACCACGTATTACCATTTCTACTTTAAATGGTTCGCACTGGTAACCTATAGCAACATTGGGATCTGGAGTTGCAAGTAACCAGTTAGGAACAATGTCTTCAGTAGCCTGCATCATTTGTGTAGCTATCTGATTAAGAATCTGACCTTTATAAGGAATACCTCTAGGCATTACTACGTCAAAAGCACTTAACCTATCACTAGCTACCATGATCAATAGGTCATCATTAACGCTATACACCTGGCGTACTTTACCTTTATAGACATGAGTCTGGTTAGGGAAATTAAAATCTATATCTGTAATAGTATTTGGTAAATTCATAATGCTTGTGCTGTGAATTACAAATTTCAAATATTCTTCTTAAATTTTAGAGAAAAATAGCAGGATATTTTTAATAAGTTATTGACTAGATATGAAAAATATATAATGTTGATGCTTACGCTTTCGCGAAAGCAAATAAATACAACTAATTTCTATTCTCAATATCCTTATAAGCGGCAATAACCTTTTTTACAAGTCTATGACGCACCACATCGTTATCGTCTAGGTACATCATACCTACTCCATCAACATCTTTAAGGATTAATAAAGCCTCCTTAAGTCCAGAAATAACACGTCGCGGTAAATCAATTTGTCCAGGATCGCCAGTAATGAAAAATTTTGCATCTTTCCCCATACGTGTTAGGAACATTTTCATCTGTGCATGTGTCGTGTTTTGAGCTTCATCAAGAATCACAAAAGCACCATCTAGCGTTCTACCTCTCATAAAAGCGAGCGGCGCAATTTGAATAATTCCTTTCTCTATATAAGTAGAAAGCTTCTCGGCTGGAATCATATCTCGCAAGGCATCATAAATAGGCTGCATGTATGGATCTAGTTTTTCTTTAAGGTCACCTGGTAGGAAACCTAAATTCTCACCAGCTTCTACAGCCGGTCTAGTCATAATAATGCGTTTAACCTGTTTCTCTTTAAGTGCTCTTACAGCCATTGCTACACCCATGTATGTCTTACCTGTTCCTGCAGGTCCGATGGCAAAAACCATATCATTCTTCTTAGTAAGTTCTACTAGTTTGCGTTGATTAGGAGTTTTGGCCTTAATTATCTTTCCACTTACGCCATGTACTAGAGTATCACCACTGCCTTTTGCGTTATCATAGTCCTCTCTACTATTGCTAGTTAGTACTCGTTCCATAATATTTTCATCCATCGTATTATACTTTCCGTAATGCTCTAGCATCATCTGAATACGTTTATCAAATTCTTGTAATTGTTCTTCATCACCAAAAACTTTCATCGTGCTGCCACGCGCAACTATTTTAAGTTTAGGAAAGTGCTTTTTTAAGAAAGCTAGATTTTTATTTCTAACCCCAAAAAACTCTCTAGGATTAGATTCTGAAAGGTCAATGATAAGTTCGTTCAAAAGCGTATAATTATATGAATGATTGCGTTTATTATTTTATAATTTTGCTAGAGCATGTAACACTTGCAAAACTTGTAACAATTTAAAGAATTGAATCAGGAAAATAGCAATTGTAACAAAAATTTAATCCTTATTTAATTAACAACTTTCCAGCACCTTTATGCCTATAATAACATTGACCACAGATTTTGGATTAAAAGATCCCTATGTAGGCGCGGTTAAAGGAGCTATCTTTAATGAATTGCTAGATATTAATATTGTTGATATTTCGCATCTCGTTACTCCATTTCATATTGCCGAAGCGGCATACATCATTAAAAACGCTTACTACACTTTTCCGAAAGGGACAATTCATATCATAGGTGTAGATGCTGAGCATACACCAAATAATAAGCATGTAGCAGTTTATATGGATGGTCATTACTTTGTCTGTGCAGATAATGGAATTATGTGTTTACTCACAGCAAAATTTAACGCAGATAAAATTGTTGAAATTAACATCCACGATCGTATTACTTCAAACTTTACGGTGATGGATGCTTTTGTACAAACTGCTTGTCATATAGCTCGTGGTGGTACCTTAGAAGTAATTGGGAAACCTATTGAAAGATTAAAAAATATATCTGGCATGCAACCAGCCGTTGCTAATAATTCTATTAATGGTCAGGTTATCTATATCGATAACTATGGTAATGCAGTAACAAATATTACCAGAGATCTGTTTAAATCCACAGGAAAGGGACGAGAGTTTACACTTACTGCACGCAGTGAGAAACATTATAAAATCTATGACCATTATTCTGGCTTCATAGATTTTAGTAAAGAAGATTATAAACGTGATATCGATGGTAGAGCTATAGTGATTTTTAATAGTTCTGGTTATATAGAAATTGCAACTTATAAATCTAACCCGATTACCATAGGTAGTGCCAGTAGTCTTTTTGGACTTAAAGACAACACTCCTATCAACATAAAATTTAACGAGACATGATAGTACGTATCGTAAGAATGCATTTTAGACCAGACGCTGTCGCTGCTTTTGAGAAATTGTTCGACACTCATAAAGAGCAAATACGCGACCAAGATGGTTGTAGTTTACTAGAACTTTATCAAGATAAAGAAGATTCATGCAGCTTTTATACCTATAGCTATTGGGAAAATGAAGAGGCACTTAATAATTATCGACATTCTGCGTTATTCAGTGAGGTATGGCCAGCTACTAAAGCACTTTTTGATCAAAAACCATCAGCCAACTCTTTAAATAAGATACATAGTCTTTTATGAAAGCAATTTATTTAAAAGAATTAAGAAGCTATTTTTCTAGCATAACGGGTTACCTAGTTATTGCTATTTTTTTACTTGTAACCAGTCTTTTCCTTTTTGTATTTGATGGCGAGTTTAACATCCTTAATTATGGATTTGCAGACTTATCGCCTTTCTTTTTACTGATACCATGGTTATTTATTTTTCTTATTCCAGCAGTTACTATGCGCAGTTTTACTATCGAACGCAATCTAGGAACCCTAGAAATGATTTTTACTCGACCTATATCATTTAGAAGCATTATAGCTGGAAAATACCTCGCTGGTGTCACTCTTATCGTTATCGCCTTGCTGCCTACTTTGTTATATGTATTTACCATAGCACAGTTAGGAGAAACGGAAAATAATCTAGATATAGGAAGTACCATCGGTAGCTATGCTGGTGTAATGCTATTAGTTTTATGTTATGTCGCAATAGGTGTATTTTGTTCTTCTATTACTTCCAATCAAATTATAGCCTTTTTGCTCTCGGCCGTTTTGTGCTTTATAATGTATTTTGGTTTTGAAGGTTTCTCTACGGTTATTGAAAATGATGGACTGGCTTTTCTAGGCTTAAAATATCATTACGAGAGTATGGCACGAGGCGTTATAGATACTAGAGATGTCATTTACTTCTTGAGCATTGCTGTATTGTTTTTCGCTTTAAGCGAATTGAGTCTTAAAATAATCACCCAGAAGCAATAAGAATGAAAAAGATTGTTATTTCCCTTATGGTTATTGTTGCTGCGCTAGTTCTTATAAATTATGGCGCTAGTAAATGGTACGAACGTTTTGACCTAACCAAAGACCAACGTTATACACTTTCACCTGTGGCAACACAACTGGCAGAAAGTGTGGAAAGCACCATGCTTATAGATGTATTTCTAGATGGTGAGTTACCACCAGAATTCCGTAAACTACAGTCAGAGACACAGCAATTACTGGAAGAGTATGCTGCAGTTAATAAGAATATAAAATTCAATTTTGTTAATCCTACAGAGGATGAAAGCACAGAAGCAGTAGAGCAAATAACGATGCGTCTAGCTCAATATGGCATTAAACCAGCCATGGCTACAATTATGGAAGGAGGAAAAAGCACAAAAGTTGTTGTGTTTCCATGGGCTATAATGGTTTATAATGGTAAAACTACTGCGGTGCCTTTATTAAAAACAGTTGCTCGTGCCACGATGGAAGAACGAGTAAACTCATCTATACAACAGCTGGAATATCAGTTTGCCGATGGAATGAGTAAAGTTATTAATGAAAAATCTAAAACAATTGCTGTTTTAAGAGATAGTGGTGAGTTGAGTGATTTACAGATTAGAGATTTTATTAAAACCTTACAGCAATATTATCGGGTTGCACCTTTTGGAATTGAATTTGTAAAGGATAATGATAGTGTGACTCCTGTAGATGTTTTAAATCAACTCAATAAATTTGATTTAATCATTGAGCCTAAACCTACCGTTGCTTTCAGTGAGACTAAGAATTACATCATCGACCAATACATCATGGATGGTGGAAAAATGTTACTAGCCGCAGATCCGATTATATTTGAAAATGATAGCCTTGCAAATCCACAATCTATAGGTTATGGAATGCCACGAGATTTAAATCTAGACAACTTACTTTTTAAATATGGATTAAGACTCAATAACGGAATCGTAAAAGATGAACGTGCTGGCGGTCTTGCACTAGCCACTGGACAAGGTCGTAATACACAATATGAAGCCTTTGACTGGCCATACTACCCTATTTCAAAATCTGATAGCGATAACCCTATTACTAAAAATCTAGAAGAAGTAAAATTTGAATATACCGGTACCATTGATACTCTTAAAAATAGTATCAAAAAGACAGTACTATTAAGTACATCACCTGATACTCAAATTAAAATATTACCTGCCGCTATATCTCTAGCAGAACTAGATCAACCGATAGATCCACTAGCAACCAAAGTCGGTGAAAAGCCTCTGGCCGTTCTTGCCGAAGGTAGTTTTACTAGTGCCTATAAAAATAGAGTAAAGCCTTTTGAAATGACTAATTCAATAGATGAAGGTAAAGAAAGTGCTATCGTTTTAATTGCAGATGGTGACGTTTTGAAAAATCAAATCGACAGTGGAAAAGCTCAAGAGCTAGGATATGATATGCGTACAGGAGCGCTTTACGGTAATAAAGAGTTTTTAATGAATACCGTTAATTACCTATTAGACGATACCGGATTAATACAATTGCGTAGTAAGAATATAACTGTCCCTTTTCTAAACCTCAAAAAGAGTTATGATGAACGTACAAAATGGCAATTAATTAATGTTTTATTACCACTAATTACAGTAGTAATATTCGGTTTAGTATTTAATTATTTAAGAAGGAAAAAGTATTCTGCTTAGAATCTCAACAGGTTTAAAATGAATATTTTAATATAAAACACATCTTAATTATTCTCCAGATGTTTTCTTTACATATTGGGTTAACAGCACTACTTGTGTAGGACCTACACGGCCTTCAATTTGATCTGCATTATCGTGAACTAAAGAGATATTGCGCACAGCAGTGCCACGTTTTGCGATAAGACTTGATCCCTTTACATCAAGATCTTTAATAATCACAACACTATCACCTCTTTTCAAAATATTACCATTAACATCTCTATGAATAATCTGTGGACCACGTTGTATTCCTTCCTCTGCCCAGTTTCTAGTATCATCCTCTAAATACATCATATCTAGTAAATCTTGAGGCCAGCCTTCTGCCTTCAATTGATCTAACATTCTATAAACAACCACTTGTACTGCCGGTATTGTACTCCACATAGAATCATTAAGTGCTCGCCAGTGATTTACATCGATCTTACTGTGATCCTCTAATTGTTCACGACAGACTTTACAAGCTAATATCGAAATATCTTTCACATTCTTAGGCGACTCAGGCACCTCATAAACAGCAAGTTCCACTTTTTGTTCTAGGGTATCTGTTGACGAGCAAAGTTCACAAGCGTTTCCAGATCGATCTTCTAATTGTTTCAGTAAGTCTGACATGTTTATTTTTTAAGAACGGTAAAGGTAAAAAACCTAAACGCTTTAAATAACATTTTGTAAAAATCTTCTTTCATACCACTTTTGAGAAATGAGAATATGAACTATATTGTAGGCGACTTAAATAACAACTAACCGATAACAAATGCAGAAAAAGAACATGACTGTGCTTAAATCCTTAATGATTGTCTTTCTATTAGGGTTTTCAATTCAATTAAGTGCTCAAAAATCAGAAAAGGTAATAAAGCTATTGCTCAACAACGAGCGTGCTGATGCCCTTAAACTAGTTGAAAAACTAGATCAAAGTAACGTAGAGAATTACTATTTAAAACAAATTGTCCTAAAAGAAAACGGAGAGATTGCAAATGGTTATAACTACTTAGAAGGCTTGCTTAGTAAAGCAGATTTTGAACCTTATTTATTTGCCTCGTGGCATGAGACTTTTTTATTCTCAGATTACGAATCTCAAGGGTTTGCTCCTTTAGAACTAAGAAGATTACAGGAAATTAAAACTCCACAACTGCAAAATGCTAGTCTTAGAGATGCTTATTCATATATGCAAAGCATTCATGCAGAGGTCTCAAGAGATTTTGATAAACAAAAACAACTTGTTGCTTCTATCAAGAACATAGAAAACTGGGAACTAGTAGGTCCTTTTGAAAACTTAAATGATAGTGGATTAAACATTACTTATGCACCAGAAAATGAAGCTACTGCTGCAAATGGTTTTGACACTAATGGTAACGGAATTGTGAATTGGTATGTTGCACCAGACAATCCATTGAGTCCTTATAAAGATTTTATCAATCATGACGAGTATGGAAATAAAATTAATTATGCTCAAACGTTTATTCAATCTGATAAAGAGCAAAGAGCTGTATTACAATTAGGACGTGGTGGTATTATTAAGGTTTTTCTAAATGGTGTTGAGATTCTTGAAGATAAAGAAGATGTACGTACTGAAATCGATGCCCATCAGATTGAGGTAACCTTAAATGCAGGTTCAAATAGACTTCTTATAAAATCTGCTTCTAGTGGTACTCCTTATTACATCGCAAGGTTTATGGATATTAATGGAAACCTACTTGAATTAGGTAATGATCTTAATAATAAATCTTATAAAAAAGGATCTACAGCAAGCGTTAATGCTAAAACTTTAGAACATCCTATGGAGGCCTTTTTCAGAAATAAACTGAAAAGTAATCCTAATGACTTCTTAAGCTTTTATGGTTTATACCACAGTTTACAGCATAATGCTAGATATAAAGAAACTATTAATTTAGTAAAAGAACAATTAAAGAAAAATCCACAGAGTTCTTTATTGAATACCATGTTAATGAATGCATATACTGAAAGTGATCAAGGAGACGAGGCACTTAAAGTAATGGAAAATTTAATGAAGAATGACCCAGATTATTATCAATCCTTAATTTTAGAATTTTCAGATACGGATAAACTGATGAATCTGGATCAACAAGAATTCAGAAAGAAAATGAGTGCTATTCAAGGTGCAACTAACTTGAATACCATTGATGAAATGTGTGATTTATTCATCGCTTTACGTAATGAAGAAGAAAAAGAAGCTGAAAAGATTCTGGACAGGCTTGTTAAAGATGAAAGAACCACGATTAAAGGCCTTGCCACTTATGCTGGTTTTTATAACTCGATTCTTAATGATGAAAAGAGATATGAACAAATCTTAACTGACGCTCACAAAAAATATCACTCTTGGTATATCATAAACAATCTTGCTGGGATTTATAGTAGAGAGAATCGTAAGCAAGAATGGGAAGATATCATGAAAACCAACCTATTGAGATATGATTTCTACAATAACTATTTACAAAGAATGGTTTATGTGTATAATGAAAATAAGAAATATGATGAGTCTTTAAAGTTGATCAATAAAGGATTGAAAAACTATCCAGATGCCTTAAGACTACGCTCATTAATGGGTGATACCTACTTAAAGCTAGAAAATAAAAAAGAAGCTATTAAGTGGTACGAAGAAAAATTAGACCGCAGTTTATCTGATTTATCCTTACGACGCAAAGTTTATGATCTGAAAGGAATTACAGATCCTATGGAAAAGATTAAAACAAAAGATCATTACAAGTACATTGAAAAGAACCGTGATAGTGGTATGGAGAACAATTATGGTCTTAACATCATACTTGAAGAAAACAACCTGATGCTATATAGTCGTGGTGGTGTACGTTATCATGGTACCATGATCTATGAGGTAACAACACTTAATGGAATTGAGTCTATTAAAGAATACAATCTTGGTCTAGGTGGTAATTATATGATCACAAAGTCAGAAATTGTAAAGAAAGATAAAAGCATAGAACCAGCAGAACGTAGTGGATCTAGTATGGTCTTTAACAACCTAGAAATAGGCGATGTTGTTTACTTAGACTATGAAACAGAATATTACACTTACGGTAGATTCTATAAAGATTATGATAACGTGTATAATGTGAAAGGCTATCATCCTATAAAGCAGTATCACCTAAGAGTTATTACTGAAAGTGATAGACCTTTATATCACGAAGTTGTTAATGGTGAAATACCAGTTAAAAAATATAAGACTGATGGAATGCAAACTTATGAGTGGAGCGTTAAAGATGTAGCAGCTATTACTCTAGCAGAGGACTATATGAAAAACCTAGTAGACCAGACAGAGCACATCCACATCAGTACTTTAAAAGACTGGAAAGATATTTCAGAATGGTATTCAGATCTAGTACGCAGTCAGATAGAAATTGAAGATGAAGTTACAGCCGCATATAACACCATTTTCCCTAATGGACATGATGGTAAATCAGATGACGAAAAAGCAAAAGCTATTTATGATTACATTACAGATGAGTTCACATATAGTTATGTAAGCTTTAAGCAAAGTGGCTATGTACCTCAAAAACCGTCTAAAACAATCAAGTCTAAACTAGGTGATTGTAAAGACTTCTCTACTCTATTCGTAACGTTAGCATCTATGAGTGATCTAGACGCTAACCTTGTTTTAATACTTACTTCAGATTATGGAGAAAACGCTTTAAAATTACCATCTAGAGATTTTAACCACTGTATCGTTAAAACTAAAATTGATGGAAAAGAACAATTTTTAGAACTTACAGATAAGTACCTACCGTATAAATCTGTTCCTGGATCATTAAATCATGCTATTGGACTTGAAATACCATATGATAAAAATGACAAAATGACTAATGATTTATTCATTCTTCAAGATGCTGCGACAGCACCTAGTCAATACAACACTACGGCTTATATAACCGTTAAAGAAGATGCTTTTAAAGCAAAATTAACGACTAACCTTAAAGCAAGTACTTCATCATACTTACGTAGTCTAGCAGACGAGGAAAACGAAGAGTTGAAAAAAGATAATCTAAAGTCTTTCTTAGAAAATCGCTCTACAGCAACATTTGATGTAGAAAAGATCGTTAGTGCAACATATGATCACGAATCAGATGGTATTGAAGTAGAGACAGAACTCAATCTACTCTCTAAGCCTGGATCTATAGGACAGATGAAGACTTTCCAACTACCACTATTCTCTGTTCCATACACACAAAGTATTATTGCTGAGGATGAACGTAAACATGACATTTTATATCGTGATTATGAAGACACATCATCATATACAGAGTCTATTACCATAGAATTAGAAGAAGGTAAAAAGTTTATTGAAGTACCAGAGAATAAATCATTGAGCTATAAGCAACATAGCTATACGATAACTTATAAAGAACTAGCACCTAATAAAATAGAAGTAAAAATTGTTTCTAAACCTAGTTTAGAGGTAATTAAAGCTTCTGAATATGCAGACTTTAAAAACTTTGTAAAATCTGTAATTGAAACTAGAGAGCAATATCTCGCTTATAAGTAATAGTCCAATAAATTATTAATTACAAAAGAGGTTATGAATTCATAACCTCTTTTTTTATTTTTAGAATTACGTTTTCGCGAAAGCGTATCTTAAAAACAACCTAACCAATGCAAGAAGAATACTCCATATTTAGAAGATTTCCAACTTTAGAACTAGCACTAGAAATAAAGGAATTATTAGAAAACAACGATATAGACGTCGTAATCGATGACAATGTACCACCTGTTGATGTCACATTTTCAGGCAGTACCCTACAACATAAAATAGAATTGCGTATCAATGAGGCCGATTTTGAAAAGGCTGAAGATATTCTAGAACAACATTCAAACGCTGTGCTCGATGAAATAGATAAAGATTATTATTTATTTAGTTTCACAGATGAAGAATTATATGACGTTCTCTTAAAATCTGACGAATGGAGCAGTCTAGATTACACACTAGCTCAAAAGTTATTGAAAGAACGTGGGAAATCTATAGACAAAGAGTTACTCATTTCTTTAAAAAAACAACGATTAGAAGAACTAGCAAAACCTGACGATAATCAACAGGCATGGATTATTGCCGGTTATATTTTTTCTATTCTAGGTGGCTTTTTAGGTCTAATCATCGGTTATTTTTTATGGACATCAAAGAAGACTTTGCCCAATGGTCAAAAAGTTGATTCCTACTCTTTAAAAGATAAAAAACACGGTAAGAGAATCTTCTATATAGGTGTCATTATAGCGCCCATAGTTCTTATCATGAAAATGTTGAGTTATTTCTAAATCACTTTTAAGGAAAGTTTAAAACTTTTCAATAATTCGAGACGTAAGTTGCTACCACCTTTTACAACTACTTTCTTGTAATTATTCAATGTGATCAAATGAACTATATACAACATATCGAAAACGAAATTTCTGAGTTGAGAAATCAACTGCAACAACATCAACTCTATAACCATCTGTCTGATATGGATGATGTTAGAGCTTTTATGGAGAATCATGTATTTGCTGTTTGGGATTTTATGTCATTATTGAAATCATTACAGGTTCAACTTACCAATGTTTCTACGCCTTGGACACCTACTCACAACCCTACTCTAGCACGATTTATTAATGAGATAGTACATGGTGAAGAAAGTGATATTAATGAACTAGGTGAGGCTAAAAGTCATTTTGAGATGTATCTAGATGCGATGAAACAGGTTGGTGCAGATACTACCGCGATTAAAGAGTTTATAGATTCTATTCAATCTGGTACATCTATAGAATCATCCTTAAAAATGGCTAAAATCGATGATAAAGTATTTGAATTTGTAAAATTTACGTTTGACATTATTAACACTGGTAAAGTGCACTTAATTGCATCTGCTTTCACTTTTGGAAGAGAAGATGTTATACCTGATATGTTTATTGAAATCCTTAAAAGTGCCGATGCAAATAATAATAAATTTAATAAACTACGCTATTACCTAGAAAGACATATCGAATTAGATGGTGATGAACATGGCCCTTTATCATTATTAATGATAAAGGAATTATGCGGTACAGATAAGTCTAAATGGGAAGAAACCTTAACTGTGGCAAAGCTCGCATTAGAAAAAAGAATACTGTTATGGGATGCGATTAACGATCAGATAAAACTAAATAAAACACAAGTAGCATTTAGTCACTAAAAGCTTTTTCCTAGTTCAGATCGCCATCTTAAAATAATGGGACGACTTTGAAAAGGGTTTAGTTTTTTTAAGTTAGCATTTACATTAAAATCTATAATATTACCGCTTTCATCTATCTTTATAACGGTAGGCACATAACCTATACTTAGATTTTCTAAAATATTTCTAGCTTCTCTGGGACTGGTGCTTAAATGAGATCCTGCAATTTGAGAATTTAAAAAAACATCTTTAAAAACTGCCTTAACTCGATCAGTACCTAGACCGATAGTAATAAAACGGGCATCTTCATTTCGATGTTGTAAATAAAATTGATTCCACTTTAGGAAGTTGTTATCAATATACTCATCTTCTGGCGCATATATTAGTATATAAGCTGGCTTACCTTTAGCCTTCTCTAGCTCAATGGGTTTATCATAAAAATCAGTCGTTTCAGGAAAAGGAAAGGGATCTCCCAGCGTTAACCTATTTCTTTTATTATAGATATCTTTTACAGATCGGTAATGAGAAGGTGAATTAGAAAACCTGTTAACTAACCGCATGTAATTCTCGCTAAGAGAATTTCTTTTATAAATCTGATCAGCCCAAATAGGTATTAAACTAAATTTAAGAACCCGTGAATCAATATCTTTTACTGCATCTTTCATACTATCATAATCCTGCAGCGAATTAATTTTTAGAAAATGGTAAGCGAGGCTTAATTTTAAATAATCTCTATAATTAAAATGATCTTCTTGATTGTCATAATCCATTTCAGGAAAATCAGATATGTCTAGTGAAGTAAAATCTAAGTCTTCATTACGTAGTACATCATGAAAAACGTAGTGGTAATTGATATAATACTTCCAATATTTCTTTTCATCCTTTATAAAAGAATCTGTAAGCCCTAAGGATCCTGCTATGGATAGCATACTGTCCTTCTTCTGTTCTAATAACAACTTTGCCTGTATTCTATCTGACTTTTGAAAAGAAGCATCTGTTTCTAATTCTTGTAATAATCGAACTCTATCTAAAATATAATTGTTTTTAATAGCTCCTACCTCACCAGCATAATAGAAACTATACTCATCAAAATCCTGACCTAATACAATAGTAAAAGTATCTTCCTCTTCTAGATGTAACTGGACTTTATGATTCAGCCAGTTTAAATATTGAAAACCTTCATAGGGTAAATAGCCATTTTCCATAGCTTCTAGAGAGATACCATAATCTAATCCTGGTTGCCCTACCCAGACAAATTCGTTAACAGTAAGTGTATCTGTATACTCAAAGGTTAAGTTTACAGGAACTTTCTTTTGAGATTGAGCTATTAAAAAGAAAAAACATGTAAAAAGCAGTATGAGATATCTCATTATTTAAGATTTTTTAAAATAAAATCAATGGTTGGATCAATGACAGACTCTAATTGCAGGGAAAGGGACTTATATTTTGATGGTATGGCTAGTCCTTGATTCAACAACTCATTAACTACTGGAGCATACTCTAGTGAGCATTTTCCCATCATCAAATGATCTAGTGAGTTTCCATCTTTGTACAGATCATATATTTTCTTAAGACCCGATAAGTATAAGGCATCTTTAGTAAAACCACCACCACGATGCACGCGTAAGGTGATATTAAAAGCTTTTTCTTTATGTAACTTATATTGATTATGTATAAGGTCAAAAGTATCTGCAAAAGAGTAACCTTTGGTAAGAGAATCTACTGCAATCACTCGATATGCTAGTTCATGTAATCGAGTCATGGTAAGATTACCACTTAAATATTCTGACATGACCGCAAGCCCTTCTTGAGTCTCTACATTATTAGGAAAACCGTTACTAAACACTTTCAGTGGTTGTTCCAGTGCATTAAATGTTGTGACAAGGTGTACTCCTATTTCATGATGACCTAATAATTCAAGATCGTGATGCGAAAATTTTTGATTTTTCTTGAGATATAAGCTTTGCTCGTTGTTAGAAACCATAGCAGCAGCGCTCATCGCTGTACTAGTTTTTATGGAAAAATCAAATCCGTATTGGTCTCGGAAGTTCTTAAAATATTCAATCGCATCCTCAGTAGATAACGTTTTTTCAAATAAGGCCTTTTCAGAAACAGGCACCTGATGATGCAAGATAAACTTTGCATTATCTACCATCTTTTCTGTAGGCGTTCCAAAGAATCTTAGACTATTAAAATAAAATTTGTTTCCAGGCTCTTTAATCGTCTCAATACATTGTACAAGACCACTATATGTGTATATAATATCTTTATACAAACTTTGAATTTGATCATTTTCAATACGTTCTAATCGTTGAGAGAAGAATAGTCTATGAAGTTTATAAGGTTTAAATTTTACCTTACGATACTTAAAATCAGGTTGGTAATTGAATTTTTCTTTAAAGAAGTTCTTACGCTCTTGAGCGATATTTAAGGGATTAATATAGGCCAGCAGCTCTATATTACGTACTAATCTATGAACGTTAGCATCTATATCATAGATGGCAGCTTGATTAAGCTTTTCTTCCTTAAACGATACGTTCATGTCTTTCATAAAATCTATGCGCGTGCGCTTGTATATAATACTTAAATTGATCTTTTACGGCGTGAACCACATCTGGATATATCACTCCTGTTTCTTCATCACAATATACTTTAGATATCTCTGTAGCTAGGACCAAAGTATTCAATGAGTTAGACGTAACGTATTTTAAAAAATATCCATTGCCTTGAAAAACATCATTGATACCACAACTAACCTCTTGCTCAATGGGTAATTCTATTTTATCTAATATTTCCTTCCACTGCTGTATATCATGTACAAACCGGTCTTGATCTATATTTTTAGTTCCTATGTTGAACACAGGCACTTTACGATCCCATCTTTTCCAGTTATAGGAGTGTACATCATAAAATACGGTAGACCCAAACATTTCTTCTAGTTTTATTATCAAAGACAGTACCACTCTATAAAAATTATTATGCCTTAATATAGCTTGATCTTTATGCTTTCGCGAAAGCGGTTTTCTCCATAACTCTTTGCCCCAAGCTGTCTCATAAATGGCTTCTAATGGATCTCTATTTAAATCATATTCAAACCTAGAATCATGAGCAATAAGCGTAATAGGCAACCCAGAAATCATCTCGCCAGTGCAAGGATCTTCCTCATACCATCGGTCATGCTCTGTATGTAAACAATCGTCCCACAACTGTTTTTGAAAGTGATGTCCATCATGTACTGCAGCACATACAAAAGGCACATACTTATCTATTTTGATAGAAAAAGAATAATCACTAGCAACAGCATGAAATCGTTCTTCGCGCTCGATTTTCATGAGCATTTCAGTGATACTTAATTTAAGCATTGCGTATAGAGCTTTTTAATTTATCTCTTCTCTCTGAAGCAAGTATTTTTTCTCCAACTACTTCTTCAAAAAAGTCTACAACTTTACATTGAAGTTTTACTTTAGAAACTTTATTAATATAGGTAATACCACCTGGTGACATTACATTTACCTCTACTAACATACCGTTAATAACATCTATACCAACAAAATAAAGTCCATCCTTTACAAGTTTACGGCCTATTTTATTACATAGATTCTTTTCTGCTTTAGTCAATTGATGTCGTTGAAAAGTACCACCAGCGCTAATGTTTGAGCGATGATCTTCATCTCCAGGCACACGCTTAACAGCTCCTATAGGCTTTCCATTAAGTAATAAAATACGTGTATCTCCTTGATCTGCTCCTTCTATATAATCTTGAAGAATGACATAATTAGTGGTGCCATCTTTATTATCTATATAAAAATCTAGCAAAGAGTTCACATTATGCATTGCATTTTTCTCAATCATAATAACGCCACTACCACCGAAACCATTTAGTGGTTTCATGATCATACGTTCTTTAGGATTGTCTTTTATAACACTTTTTAGGTACTCTTTGTTTTTTGAAACATGTGTTGCTGGAATAATCTCATTATTAGGATCTTCAAAGCAAGCAGTATATAATTTGTTATTTGCTTCTCGTAGTCCTTCTATATCGTTAACAATAAACACGTCATCCTTAACAGAGTCTAAAAAGTTTAAGGCTATCGGATCTAACGGTGGATTTGCTCTCATCATTATAATATCAAAGCCTGCGAGAGGTAACATCTTTTCTTTAAGCTCTACTTGCTTATAAAAAGACTTAAATTGTGCAGGCACCTTATCCATCTTCTTAATAACACTAGAAAAAGCATATGCAATACTGTCTCTAATGGTAAGATTAGCAGGTGTGGCAACGGCTACTTTATGGCCACGCTTTACACATTCATGAATTATTGCTAGTGTAGAATCGTGTTCTGGTTGTATCTCGTCCCACGGATACATAATGAAACAAATATTCATGTTTTAATTTTTAGTTGGTAGTGTTTAAAACTAAGAAGAAAATCTGATAGTAACCAGAGTAGCAATAGAATAATAAGGCTTTTTTAACAGCAGTATCTAAGCTTAAAAAAACCTAGAGCTTAATTACCGGTAACGATAATATTGTCAACATAGAAAAATTCATCTCCAGACCAGTTTTGAAATTTAACTCTAATCACTAAAGTGGAACCACTTAATCCTGTTTGAGTTATGGTATCATCTGGGAAATAAGGAGCACTTCCTGCGCCACCACTAACGTAATATGGAATTAATGTATGATCTGTTGTTCCGTTACCATTGAAATCTGTAATGGTTACAAATGCACCACCATCTATAGAATATGATACATCCATGTAGTCATTTAACGTATTGGTATCATCTGTAGTGTGTAGTGATGGATTATATTCTAGCGGCCCTGTACCGCTTAAATCTATACTAAACGATATATTACTATAACCACTTATATCAATAGACTGCGTATCTAATTCTATTGGACCATTGGTATCGTTAATTTCTAATACACCTGATTGTGTCTCTACATAATCTGACGATGCTAGTGAGCCGTATATATCATTTAAAGTCCATTTAGAAACTGACGCAGGATAATCTCCTGAATCTCCAGAACCATTTATTCCAGTACCAGAAGAATAACTTTCAAAATCCTCTGAGTATAATATAATAGGATCTAAGTTAAGACAGTTTATTTTTTGCCAGACGTCTTGTAAACCATCATAAACCTCAAGACATCTAACGCCGCTGGTATAAGACACAAAAACGATGGTTCCTTCAGATTGAGGTGTAGTTGTAATTAGACCTCTCTGAGATTCTGTCACAAGAGGTATCGACAGTCCACCATATCCTACTGTATTTTGACCATAAATATCTAGAGCAGATGCTGCATTAGGTAAATCAGTATTAATACCAACTTGTGCAGCGGACATCATAGGTAGTATAAGAAAGAGTAGAATTAAATATTTCATGATATTATGGATTTCCATAGATTTCTACATTATCGATTACCCATAACTCGTTAGCATTATCATTGAATAAAACTATGCCTACAACTAAATTTGCTGTAGATGGCAGTCCTGTTATTTCAATGGTAGAATAACCCATTGAACCATTTGGTGTTGTCACACTTGTTGCTGCATTATTACCATCATATACAAGACTGTAAGAACCTGTTGCAGAGAAATCGTAACGTCTATTTCCACTACCCGTTATTTCTAATTCATAAGAATAAGTTGCCCCATTATCGTCACTAATATATATATCGACATAATCGCCTGCATCTAATCCATTACCAGTAGAATTGAGTGAAAATGCTGCTAACCTAAAAGTTAACGTTGCATCTGTATATCCCGAACTATCAACAGGACCAAAATCTAAGTCTGTATCTCCATTAATAACACCATAACTTCTAGCATCAATATATGTAGGAGTATTAGGACTAGTCCCATTGGTAGTTCTGAATGTACCAGGTGTATTAACCGTATAATTCAATGTAGGTGACGCTGCTGTTATTTCAAAATCTTGAATACCTAACAATACAGGACTCAATGGTACCTCGTCATCCACTATAGTAAATGTAGTAGATGCGTTTGTGCCTATAACGGCACTTATTCCACCAGAAATATTTTGTAAATCAAGTATGATTGTTTCGTTACCTTCAGAAATGAGATCATTTGTAATAAAGAAATCTATTTGTTGTGAAGCACTGGTATTAGCAGGAAATGTTACCGTGATAGGAAAAGTTAGTGCTGTTCCTATGGCATCCGTGTCATAATCAACTCCATTAGTTGCTGTAGATGATGCATTAAGAGCTACCTCAACCGTGGTGGCTGTTAAAGTAGAAGGATTAATGATATTGATATCGATAGAACCTACTAATCCGTTTTCAACTTCTGAATAGGTTATAGAATCAAAGGCAATTTCAGTAGCGCTATCATCATCTATAAAAGTTACTGAATGCGAACCTACCGTACCTATAATTGGGTTAATTCCACCACTAGGGCTTTGTAAATCTAATTGCAATATTTCATCTACAGCATTATTATCATCTGCATAAGCGTATACATCAAAACTAGCAGTTGTTGCTCCTGCAGGAATGGTTATGGTGAAAGGAAAAGCAGTGACCGCTACACTGTTATTATCGATGTCATAATCTGTACCTAAGACACCGACGGTACTTGCAGCATTTATATTCACTTCAACAGTTGTGGCAACCGTCGGACTAGGATTGAGAACATTTATATTGATTGTCCTCACATCATCTTCTGGAATAGTACTAGAAGCTATAGCAAACTCTATTTCTGTCTGTTTGAATTCTATTTCTCTATAAGGACTTAAAACTTCAATACCTGGACTAGCTCCACTACTTGCTCTAGGAGTTACTCCTACTGCAACATAAAAATTACCATCTGCGGTAGTGGTTAAATAAGTAGCTGCGGTTGCTCCTGAAATAGCCATAACATTAGTTCCAGTTGCATCGTCTGCACGATACCATTGATAAGAAGTTCCAGATTCTGTATCATTCTCACCATCGGTGTATGTATAGCTACTGGTTAAGGTTTCATCTACTTCTAAAGTACCCGTAAAATCTACAAGTGATGCCTCTGGCAATTCATTCATACAATACCAATCCATCCATTGACTACGTGTGCCATCATAAACCTGCAAACAACGATTGTTCCCATCGCTCAGGTAAATCATTAAACCATCTGGTATTGGTGCTGTAATAGTTGCTCTTTGTGCTAATGTAAGTGTAGGTAATTTTAATCCACCGTAAACTCCTGGGCTGATTTCAGAACGCACATCTAATATTGCTGCAGGATCAGGTGTTTCCGTACCTATACCTATCTGCGAATAGGCGTAATTAAATGCAAATAAGCACAATAGGAATATACGTAAAACTTTCATAAATAGGTGCTTTAGTATTTTAAAAGTACCTATTTAGTTTCACTTCAGTGTTATTTAGGCTTTAACAAATCGGTGAAATACCTAAATTTTTATTAACATAACGTTAAGAAGTCACATCGTCTAGGTTATCATCCCAATTCTCTACATGTGGTTTACCGAATTTCCCAAGAGATTTTGCAACAATAGAGGCTACAGTCGCATCTCCAGTCACATTAACTGTAGTTCGCAACATATCTAAAGGTCTATCTACCGCAAATATTAAGGCAAGAGCAACTGGTAATAATTCACTAGGAAAATCAATAGACTCCAGTACAATTACAAGCATCACCATTCCTGCACCAGGAACTGCTGCACTACCTATTGAAGCTAATAACGCTGTTAAAATAATAGTCAATTGAGCACTGAAGCTTAAATCTATATCTAAAGCCTGACAAACGAAAACAGCTGCTACAGCTTGGTATAAACTGGTACCATCCATGTTGATAGTAGCACCAACTGGTAATACAAAACTGGATACTTCTTTCTCTACACCCATATGTTCTTCTACACGTTCCATGGTAACTGGTAACGTTGCAGCACTAGAACTAGTTGAAAAAGCTAGTAATTGAGCTGGAGCAATTTTTTGTAGAAACCAAAAAGGTGATTTTTTTACATATAGAGCAAATATCAAACAGTAAATTACAATCATAATAAGCAACCCAGCTACTACAGTAAGTGCATAAAATAAAAGTGCTAGCAAGACCTCTGGATCATCTGCACTAACAACTACATTTGCTAGTAATGCAAATACTGCAAATGGAGCAAAAAGCATGATCAAATCAACCATTTTTAAGACAACATCATTTAAACTATCAAAAAAGTTTTTTAGAGGCTCTGCCTTCTTCTCTCCTATTAACAGCATTGATATCCCTAAGAATATCGCAAAGAAAATGACTTGTAACATTAAACTATTATTAGACATTGCTGCGACTGCATTACTAGGCACCATATCTACTAGCGCTTGTAAAGGACCAGAGTCTTTAGTCTGAGCAGCAGTTGCTAGTTTACCTGCTATATTAGAATTACCTTCATAGGTAGAGCTTAGTTTTGTTATGGTTTCTTTAGAGATACCATCACCAGGTGCAAATAGATTGACTAATCCTAGGCCTACTGAAATTGCGATAACGGTTGTACATATATATATTACTATCGTACGCAATCCCATATTACGGAACTTGGCAATATCCTTTAAATCAGAGATTCCTTTTATTAAAGAAGCAAGAATTAATGGTACCGCAATCAGTTTCAACAAATTGACAAATATGGTTCCAAAAGGCTCAATCCAGCGACCTATGAAATGTCTCGCTTGAGTAATAAACACCTTCTTCTCTGGAGTGACCTGATTTACAGCTACTAACTGTCCATTAATTTCTTTATGAACTATAGTAGTGGTTTCCTTTATGGTCTTAACTAGAACTTCTTCTTGTCCCCAATCCATTTGAGTCATTAAAACCCCAAAACCGATTCCCAGAATCATTCCTATTAAGATTTGCCAGTGTAGTGCTAGTTTTTTCATGTATTGTTTTATTCTGTTCGAATATAATATTTTATAATCTTGTAGTTCTTGCTCTTAAAAAATGGTCTGCCATAACCAGTGCGGCCATCGCTTCAACGATAGGTACAGCTCGTGGCACCACACAAGGATCGTGTCTACCTTTACCTTGCATTATCACTTTCTCGCCAGCACTATTTATTGTTTCTTGATTTTGAATTAAAGTGGCTACTGGTTTAAAAGCTACCCTAAAATAGATATCCATACCATTAGAAATACCACCTTGTATTCCACCACTTAAATTAGTCTTAGTCGTACCATCTTCGTTATATAAATCATTATGATCACTTCCTTTCATTTTAGCACCACAAAATCCACTGCCGTATTCAAATCCTTTTACCGCATTGATAGATAACATCGCTTTAGCGAGATCTGCATGGAGTTTGTCAAACACAGGTTCTCCTAGACCACTGGGAACGTTTTGAATCACACAAGTAATGGTTCCTCCTATGGTATCTCCTGCCTTTCTTACTTGCATTATTTTTTCTTCAAACGCTTTCGCGAAAGCGGAATCAGGACATCTCACTGCATTATTTTCAATCTCATTAAAATCAAGGTCTTGGTATGGTTTATCAATAAATAAATCACCAACGCTACTGGTAAAAGCATTAATTTTAAAAGAGTTCAATAACTGTTTTGCTATAGCACCAGCCACTACTCTACTAGCAGTTTCTCGAGCACTACTGCGTCCACCTCCACGATAATCGCGCACACCGTATTTATCATCATACACTTTATCTGCATGACTAGGTCTATACGTATCCTTAATATGTGAGTAATCTTTAGATTTTTGATTCTCATTAACTATTTGAAAACCTATAGGTGTACCTGTGGTTACACCTTCAAAGATACCAGACATAAACTGTACGGTATCAGATTCTTTGCGCTGAGTTACAATTTTGCTTTGACCTGGTTTACGTCTATCCAAATCTCGTTGAATAGCTTCCATATCTAGTGTTAAACCAGCTGGACAGCCATCTATAATTCCTCCTATTGCGATACCGTGTGACTCACCATAAGTAGTAAGTTTAAATAAAGTACCAAATGTATTTCCTGCCATATGCGCAAATATAGTCAGACATATTCATAACTTTGAATTCAAATTCATACAATGAAAAAAACGATACTGCTAACCGCTCTGATTATATTATCAATCGCTTGTGGCTCTCAAAAATCTGGAATGAGTCAAAACGGTAAGAATTCAGAAAAATCTGATGATCAAGAATATCGTGATCGATTTCAAAATGCCAAAGAATTAATAGGAAGAGAAAAGTACTCTAGCGCCATCCTAAACATTGACCATATGACGGCATTACAACTCAATAATGGTGACTATACTCCACAGCGTTACAAAGCAATGATATTGCAAGTAACTGGTGAAAAGGAAGAAGCAAACATCATTTATCAAAGTATTATTAATGCTACTGATGCTAGTGCTAGTGAAAAGAATAAAGCGCGACAATTAATGTTAATTAATAATGAGAAGAAAGCACCTTTACTAAAAGAAATAAATCGGTTAAAAGACTCTACTGAATTTAAAAATGCAATTAAGGTAATTGAAGTTCCTCCTATGTTTCCTGGTTGCGAAACTTTACCACAAGAAACATGGAACAAATGTATGTCTCGCGGTGTTGCAAAACATATCGTACGTACTATAGATGTGGATATTGCCCAAGTGACTTCTAATACTGGATTTATAAGATCATATGTTAATTATGAAATTGACACTACTGGACATATTAGTAAGATTAAGGCTACTGGTAAAAATAAGTTTTTAAATCTAGAAGCTCATCGAGTTATGGCGCAGTTACCACAGGTAACACCTGGATACACAAATGGAGAAAAAGTAGTTGTATCTTATACTATTCCTATACGATTTACTGTTGATTAATACAAAAGTAGTTTTTCAACGAAAAATTGCACCTTTTTATCTTATAGCATCAAGCTTAAGCTTGATGCTATAAGATTGCCTTCAAAAAATGATATCTTTATACCATAAATATATAACATGAAAAATTTAATATTCTTTATAGCTGTGTTCTCAAGTGTAGCTCTTACAGCTCAAGTCCAAGAGGCTAAAGATGTATCTTATGCAGTAATTGAAAAAGCACCTACTTATCCTGGTTGCGACAATGGCGACAAAAAATGTTTCCAAGCTAAATTACAAGAAGAAATCACTAAGAATTTTAACAGTAAAATTACTTCTAGTTTATCGAGTAAACAACAAGTCGTTGTTCAATTTACAATTACTGCAGATGGAGATTTTACGGATGTAAAAGTTAAAGCTCTTAATAATGATATTAAAGAAGAAGTTATAAGGATTTTTTCTTTATTACCTAAAGTGACTCCAGGAACTATGAAAGGTGAATCTAAGGCAGTAACTTATACATTACCTCTTTATGTTGAGCCAGCTAAAAAGAAAACATCTAATACTCTTGTAGCTCCTTCACAAACACAAAATAACTAAAAGATGTTAAAGAAAATTATTTTATCGTGCATTGCTAGTCTATCTATCCTCTCTTGTACAGAAAGTGATGATTCCAGTCGTAGTAATGACAACTTTAGTTACTTACCTCTTACAGTAAATAATTCATGGACTTATGATGTTGCTACTGGATCTAATAGTTCTAGTGATGAACTGACGGTAAGTTCTGTTTCAGGTTCAAATTATACATTAACTGCAAATCCTGCAGTTTCTGCTGGATTAATGACTGGTGTACTTTCAAGTGGTGAATTAACTGCTGTAAATGGGCAATTAATCGGTAACGGAACTATCGGTTTTGATTTTCAAGGTGTTGGTGATTTCTCTATTGATATCGTAGATGGTATATTATATGATCAAAACGCTAATAATAATGAAGAGCTTTACACAACTTCTGGTACGTTTACAGAAACGGTAGATGGGTATGATTTAGATATTAATTATGAAGTTTCTACAGTTCAACTAGCAGATCAATCTAGTATTGCAGTTCCTGCAGGAACGTTTACAGATTTACTACATTCACAACTTATTATTAATGTAAACATCACTACTGATATTGCTATAGGTCCTATTTCACAGACGATTACTTTATTAGCCGCTCAAGATGTCATGGTAGTAGATAATTACTGGGCACAAGATGTAGGACTAGTAAAGTCTGATAATCAATTAGACTATATGCTTGAAGATTTTTCTTCATTAGGTGTTAATCTACCTGTACCACAAAGTGCAAGTGTTTTAACCACTCAAGACTTAACAATTTATACAGTTAACTAAGTTCAACTTATTATCATATATAAAAGTCCTTTTCAAAAATGAAAAGGACTTTTTTTATGCTTTAACAATAGTCTTTATTATACAAGTTTGTACTCTGGATAAGTTTCTTCTAGGTACTGCTCTGCCTTTTTAGGAATTTCAAATTGTATGATATAGCAAGTCATTAGCAATAAAACAAAAACAAAACTGAAGACCGCAATAAATACAGGACTCTTTTCTACAAAATCGACACCACTTAAGTTCAAAATATTAATTCCTTGTATAGGAACAAAAAACAACCACAATCCACTACCATACTGACGTATAATCTCCTCAAACATCCATTTCTTTTCACCTCTATTCTTTTTGGCCTTATTTATTTTAATATGAATTATGGCATCTACAACATAAGCTATCAAGGATAATGCAAGTAGAATTGTTAATACAGATCTGTCCACAATAGCCAGTTCTATAAGGTAGTATAACCCAACGGTCAAACTTATAAGTAGAATGATTTTGGGCAACTTAAAATACTCCTTTAGATGTTTCCAAATCAACTTAGAATATTTTTTGGATAGCACTTTTTGTCGTTCTTCGACGACTTCCATAAACCCAAACACACCAAATTTCTTAAATTCGATTTGTAACGCATCTTCAAAGGATAAATGAGGTTTTAATTCCCATTGGTCTTCGATTGCATTTGCAAGATGATCCACAAGCTCTGTTTGTAAATCATAATACTCAACATAGTGCTTTCTAGTAAAAGCATATAAGTCTTCTATTTGAGAGTCGTTTAATTTCATTCAAAACTTAGTTTAGGATTAATAATACGTTGCATGTTTGCTAGAAACTCATCTAGTTCTGCAAGCCTGTTAACGGTCTCTTCTTTTCCTGCTGGTGTGATATCATAATACTTGCGTACTCGATTATCTACTTTCTTTGCAGTAACGGTAAGATGTCCTGCCGCTTCCATTTTATGTAATGATGGATACAGCGCTCCTTCTTTAATTTCTAAATCACCTTGCGTTAATTCTTTAACTCGTTGAGTGATTTCATAACCGTACATTTCTCCATTTTCCTCGAGTAACTTGAGAATTATGGTGGTGAGACTTCCTCGATACAATTGTGATGTAGACATACCTAAAGTTCTTATGTAAATATACATAAGATTCTTAAGTAAACAAATAAATCTGTGATTTTACGCTTCCGCGAAAGCGTCATAAAGATTCTAAACGATTCTCACCAGTCCATCTTCATCAATAACATCTAGCGTTACTGTTTGAAGTTCATTCACTAATTCTGGGTTCCAGTAAGTTTTTACCTTTACATAGTTTTCTGTAAACCCTTGAATAAATCCTTCTTTATTCTCTGCTTCCCAAAGAACCGTTTTAGTCTTACCTAACTGGCTTTCATAAAACGCACGACGTTTCTTTACAGATAGTCCACGCAACATCTTTGAACGCTTTGCACGTACTTTTTTAGGCACAACACCTTCCATAGTAGCAGCTTCAGTGTTATCACGCTCAGAATAAGTAAAGACGTGTAAATAAGAAATATTCAAATTACTTAAGAAGTTATAGGTATCTAGAAAATGATCATCTGTCTCGCCAGGGAAACCTACAATTACGTCCACACCTATACAGCAATCTGGCATGACTTCTTTAATTTTAGTAACTCGATCTACATAAAGTTCGCGATTATAACGACGTTTCATCTTACCCAACAACTCGTTATTACCAGCTTGAAGCGGTATATGAAAGTGTGGTACAAAAGCATTTGCTCCAGACACAAATTCTATGGTTTCGTTCTTTAAAAGATTAGGTTCTATTGAAGAAATACGCAATCGCTCGATTCCGTTGACTGTGTCAAGTGCGTGAACCAGATCTAGAAAAGTGTGCTCATGTCTTTTATTCCCAAACTCGCCTTTACCATAATCTCCTATGTTCACTCCGGTAAGCACGATTTCTTTAATACCTTGCTCAGATATTAACCGAGCATTTTCCATCACGTTTTCTAGTGTATCACTTCTTGATATACCACGAGCTAATGGAATAGTACAATAAGTACATTTATAATCACAACCATCTTGTACTTTTAGAAAAGCACGAGTACGATCGCCTATAGAATAAGACCCTACATAAAAGTCTGCCTCATCAATCTCACAAGAATGAACCTGAGTAGGCTCTTCTTTACTGAGCTGATTAAGATAATCTGTAATTTTAAATTTTTCTGTAGCTCCTAGAACGAGATCTACACCATCTACAGCTGCTAATTCTTCTGGCTTTAACTGTGCATAGCAACCTACAGCAATAGTAAAAGCATCTTCATTAACTTGTTGTGCTTTCTTAACGATAGATTTAAAACGCTTATCTGCATTTTCTGTAACACTACAGGTATTGATTACATAAATATCTGCACGTTTTTCAAAATCAACGCGCTCAAATCCTTCTTGCTCAAAACTACGAGCAATAGTACTGGTTTCACTAAAGTTGAGTTTACAACCTAGCGTATAAAAAGCAACAGATTTTGTAGCGATTTCTGTAGACATAGAGGTAATTAAATAGGCCGGCAAAGATAAGAAGTATTCGTTAGGTATCTGTTAATACTCTTAGCCTTATTGAGTTGTTGCGATAAATTAATCTTTAAATGCTAACTATCATTTAATCTTAGGTTAATACAGAATCGCTAAGGAAATAATTTCTTTGAACAAACAGAGTAGCCTTGAAAAAAAGACCCGTTAAAATAGTTGTCATATCAGATGTCCATCTAGGCACCTATGGTTGTCATGCAAGAGAGCTTAACGCTTACTTAAAATCCATTAAACCAGAGCAATTAATCCTAAATGGTGATATCATTGACATCTGGCAGTTTAGAAAAAGATATTTCCCACAGTCGCATTTAAAGGTTTTAAAAACCATTATAAACATGGCCAGTAAAGGAACTATAGTCACTTATATCACTGGTAATCATGACGAGATGTTACGCAAGTTCTCGCCTACCATTTTAGGGAATATAACCTTAGTGGATAAACTAGTACTTGAATTGAATCATCAAAAAATATGGGTGTTTCATGGCGATGTTTTTGACGCATCCATTCAACACAGTAAGTGGCTTGCAAAATTAGGTGGTTGGGGCTATGACCTACTGATTTTAATCAATCAAATGATCAATTGGTTTTTACTTAAAATGGGCAAAGACAGATATTCACTATCTAAAAAGATTAAAAAATCAGTAAAAGGTGCTGTTAAATTCATCACTAATTTTGAAGAAACAGCTACAGATTTAGCTATTGAAAATGGTTACGACGCTGTTATTTGTGGTCACATACATCAACCTCAAAAACGAGTCATCACTAATACAAAAGGAAGCACATTATACCTTAATAGTGGTGATTGGGTAGAAAATTTAACCGCGTTAGAATATCAAGATAACCAGTGGAATATCATCACTTGCCAGCCAGAAGAACATTCCAAAAATTCTGAAGAAGAAAGTCTACATATCCCAGACGCCGCATCGCTCATTCATTTAGTAACTCAAAATTGATTAAAAAATAAGAGTTAAAGTATATTTACAGCATGATTAAAAATTGCTGTTTTCTATTACTGTCGTTCCTATTCATCAATTGCAGTGATACTAGTATTACTATTGATGAAACAACAGTTTTTAGATATAATGAACATGCAAACATCACTACACTAGATCCTGCATTTGCAAAAGATCAGCGCAATATATGGGCTTGCAATTTAATTTATAATGGTTTAGTAAAACTGGATAAAAACCTCGAGGTAGTTCCCGACCTTGCTAGTGAATGGTACATTAGTGAAGATGGACTGGTGTATACTTTTCAACTTAGAGAGGATATTTATTTTCAAGACTTTGACGCTTTCGCGAAAGCGAGAAAAGTAACCGCACAGGATTTTAAATATTCCCTAGAACGATTAACAGATCCAGCGGTAGCATCTCCTGGTGCTTGGGTTATGTCTAATGTTGCTGCAATAAATACGATTGATGAGCATCAATTAAGAATTACTTTAAAAAAACCATTCCCAGCCTTTTTAGGATTACTAACCATGAAGTTTTGCAGTGTGGTACTACCAGAAGCTGTAGAAAAATACGGTAATGAATACCGTTCAAATCCTGTAGGAACTGGACCTTTCTATTTAAAACGATGGGAAGAAAACGTAAAAATGGTACTGCGCAAGAATAACAACTATCACGAAAAAGACAGCAATGGCAAAGCATTACCTTACCTAGAAGCGGTCTCCATCACTTTTAAAAGCGATAAACAAAGTGAATTCCTAGAATATGCTCAAGGAAATCTGGATTTTATAAACGCCATAGATCCTAGTTATAAAGATGAATTGCTGACCACAACTGGAGACTTAAAAGCTAAATACGTTTCCACAACAAATTTGGTAAAAGCTCCATTTCTAAACACAGAATATCTAGGCTTATACCTAGACAGCGACACTCCAGAACTGCAAAGCAAACTGCTTAGACAGGCGATTAATAAAGGATTTGACAGAGAGAAAATGATCAAGTACTTGCGCAACAATATAGGTATTCCTGCAACCAGCGGACTCATTCCTGCCGGATTACCAGCTGGTGGCGTGGTAAAAGGTTATAAATATGATATCCATGAGGCACAACGATTAGTACAACAATACATTACCGAAACTGGTGACATTAATCCCGAAATTACGATTACCACTGGTGCTAATTATCTAGATCTGTGTGAATTCATTCAGAAAGAACTTGAAAAAATAGGTATGAAAACGATTGTAGAAGTCATGCCACCATCTACATTACGCCAAGCCCGTAGCGCTGGAAACCTAGATATCTTCCGCTCGAGCTGGATTGCCGATTATCCCGATGCAGAGAATTATTTGTCGCTAGGATATTCTAAAAACTTTTCCCCTAATGGACCTAACTATACACATTTTAAAAATGAAACTTACGACCAGCTCTACGAGCAAGCACTCACCTTGCCTAGCGCTACAGATCGTAAAGAACTCTATATAAAAATGGATTCTATAATTATTAGTGAAGCTCCTATCGTTCCTCTTTACTATGATGAAAGTGTACGTTTTATCAGCAAGAAAGTCAGTGGTTTAGAAAGTAACGCCGTGAATATGTTGGATTTGAGTAGGGTAAGGAAGAGTAATGTATAATAGAATGAAGATTTTTGATAAAATATTTGGCAGAAAAAATAACCCTAAAGATTTCCCACCTAAGCCTTCTTGGAAACCCGATTTCCCAATCAACTATGAGTTAATATTAGAAAAAGCTATTTACTATACAGATAACAAAAGGCAATTCGCAATTTTTCAATTTGGGACTGTTGTTACTTTTCCAGATAAGGTGACTGATATTGAAGTTGTTGCCTTAAAAATTTTAGAAGATATTTATTTGGCACATCCAGATTTTAACCCTAAAAAAATGGATGATGGTAATTATGTAGTTGAATATTCTCAACCAGCATTTACAATAATATTTAGTGAAGAACTTGAGCGATACTCTAAATACATTGAGGATAATTATATGAAAGGCCTTTGTAAGGATGAAGTACTAATAAACTCTCGTGGTCAAGCCAATGTGTTTGAAACAGAAGGTAAAATTGGACTTTTTGGAAGAAGTAAAATGTTTTTAAATGCCCAAAATCCTGAAATTGTTTTAACTCATGATTTATAAATTGTAAATAACACAAAATATCTTAATCTCTACTCACCACAACCTATAGGACTACCATCCGGTAAACTAGGTAAATTCACCACTTTAAACTTAGTTGGATCTTTAAAATACTGCTCGATTTGAGAACGTAATTCTAGAGCCGTGGCATTTTTAAGTCTTTTAAGTTTCTTGTCGATGGTTAACAATTGATTTCTGATCAAACCTTTAGCGGCTACATTTGTTCGTGAGTTAGCATGAGCGTTTATTAATTGCATGACCAGTCGTTCTTGAACGCGCTGCTGAATGGTTTTTTGATAATTTGAATCAGTTTTACTTTCAAAAACTACTTCGGTTATGTTTTCTAATAACTCTTCTAGTCCTAGATTATCTTGCTCTATAGCTTTAATTTGAACCACTCGATTCACACGCTGTGGATGTAGTAAGAAACTCAAAGTCATGTCTGCACTACTCGCTGCAGCATGCAATGGGTCAAATGCCACGCCTACTTCACTTTTAAAACTTTCTCTACCACGGTAGTAACCATAAGCACGAGGCGGAAATAATTCTAGTAAATCAGTCGGTATCATTAATTGGTCTACCTCAAGAGTTTTTAAAAGAGCTTTTAAAGCACTCATTTGTTCTTGTTTTGAAAGATATCTCATTTCTACGACGTCACCTTTTGTTGCATAGTTGTATTCCATTCCACCTATCCATTTTGCGGTTGCTTCTACCTGATAACGATGGCCATAATAAACGGGCACAAAAACATCTTCCAGAACACTTAACGGCTCATCTGTTCTGATGTTATCAATACTAAATTGATTCATCGCTACTTGACGTATTTCTAGCATACGCTCTAGTTCTGCTCCAGGTTGACTTCCATTATCCCATAAATGTGCCTGAGCATGTGCGCCACCAGCAGCTCTAGAATCACTATCTGATATAAATCTTAAATTTTGAGCAGTAGCGTTATCAATAACACCTTTTAAATATTGCTCTTCAGATTGAGTCTTATCTGGGTTTCCATAAGAATATTGAACCGTTAAATCATCCCAAGCGCCCATTCCTGCATCATAAGCATCATCAAGACTTATTTCTCCATCAACTAATTCTAATCTAGGATGTGGATAATCCATTACACTAGCTCTATCACTAGTACTAGCTGCAAAATTATGGGCAAATCCTAGTGTGTGACCTACCTCATGAGCTCCTAATTGCCTGATACGTGCTAGTGCTAGTTCCATCATAGCATCGTGGTTCTCATCATTTTCTTTAAAAGGCTCTTTAAGTAAACCTTGAGCGATCATAAAATCTTGTCTGATACGCAAACTTCCTAGACTTACATGGCCTTTGATAATTTCGCCAGTTCGTGGATCTGTGATACTCGCGCCATAACTCCATCCACGTGTACTGCGATGTACCCATTGAATGACATTAAATCTCAAATCCATAGGATCTGCTCCATCGGGTAACATTTTTACTTGAAATGCATTTTTATATCCTGCACTTTCAAAAGCGGTGTTCCACCAGCCAGCTCCATCTAATAAGGCACTACGCACTGGTTCTGGTGTACCAGGATCTAGATAATAAATAATAGGCTCTACGGCTTCACTAATAGCCGCATCAGGATTTTTCTTCTCTAATCGATGTCTGGTTATAAAACGCTTTTGAATAGGTTCATAAACTGGTGTACTATAATCCATATAACTCACATAAAAAGATCCACTACGCGGATGAAAAACTCGAGGCTCATACCCAGCATCTGGTAATTTTACAAAACTGTGATGTTGTATAACCGTAATGGCTTTGGCATCTGGTGCGACGCTTCTTAGGTTACGACCAGTCGGTATTCCTGTAAAAGTGAGCATAGCTTCAAATTCACTATTTTCAGGGAAAGATTTTGTGTTTTCCATCCACAAAGCGCTGCGAGATTTATCTACTTTATAAGAACCTTCTTTGTTTCGTTTGAGTGTTGCGGCTACACCAAAAGTATCCTGCATTAAAAACGACGTTATATCAATCGTATAAACACCATCTTTCTGTGATTTTATTTCAAAACCGTATAAAACCGACTGTGCAAATGCTTGATTGATAGAAGCACGCTCATTATCATTATCACTACTCGCTCTGTATTTAAGGTTGGGCTGCATGAGTAGTAATTTATGACCACTTTTCACCCATTTAACAACAACTCCATCACCCAACTTACCTCTATCGAGACCTATGTCATTAGATCCTAGACCAGTACTTAATGAATAAACATATAGAAACTCCTTATCTAAATCTTTGACTTCTAGAAGTATCTTACCTTTATCTTCTGAGTAAGTAAAGTTATAGTAGCCTTTAAATTCTTGTTTGGATGATTGTGATTGCGCTTTCGCGAAAGCGGAATAAAACAAAACTAAAGTACTTATAAATAGAATTCTTTTCATGCTCTTGAATTAAAGCCGTAAGTTAAGAAAAGAGATTTGAGTATTTTGCTAGTTAAAAGCAACTATTTTTGAATAGTAGCATCTTAATATAAAAGACCATGAAACAATTACTTTTCACCCTAATAGGAATAATTCTCTTGATCAGTTGCGACTCTAGCGACGATCCTGGAAATGTTTTAACGAGTGACATCGTGGGAACCTGGCAATTAACGGCAAATCTGTCTGATCCTGGCGATGGAAGTGGTAGTTTTCAATCGGTTAGTAGTAACAAAACTATAACCTTTAATGCAGATGGTACATTTACATCAAATGGAGACGTTTGCGATATGTCCATAACGACCAGTACAAATACTAACGGTACTTATAACACTACTGACAAAACAATTAACGCTAATTGCGGCACTACTAACTTGCCTATCTCCTACACCATCGATAATCTTACTATGGATATCAGCTATTTTTGCATAGAGGCTTGCCAGTCTAGATATAGAAAGATTAACTAGTCTTTTCTATAAGCGGCAGTTTTCTCAAATACTGCATCCAAAATATCAATATCTACCTGTTCTAGAGTAAGACCACGACGTTTCATCACCACGTCTGCGACTTCATAAGCTTTGTTAGTCTTATAAGTCATATTACCTTGAGGTCCACCCCAATTGAAAGATGGGATAAAATTGCGAGGATATCCTGCGCCATAGATGTTAGCGCTCACGCCTACTACAGTACCTGTATTAAACATGGTATTGATTCCACATTTTGAATGATCGCCTAACATAAGACCACAAAACTGCAAACCAGTTTTGGCAAAACGACCGGTTTCATAATCCCATAGTTTTACCTCAGCATAGTTGTTTTTAAGATTACTCGTGTTAGAGTCTGCACCTATATTGCACCACTCGCCTAATACACTGTTTCCTAAGAATCCTTCGTGACCTTTATTACTATACCCAAAGATGACTGAGTTATTTAACTCGCCGCCAACTTTAGAATGAGGTCCAACGGTTGTAGGTCCATAAATTTTAGTTCCTAATTTAGTCGCACTGTGCTCTAATAATGCAAATCCACCACGTATAATACTACCTTCCATCACCTCAGCATTTTTACCAATATAGATAGAACCGCTACTTGCATTAAGAAATGCAAAATTTAATACGGCGCCTTCTTCTATAAATACACGCTCTGGATGAATGACTTGTACATTATCTGGTATAGGCTGGCTTGTTCTTCCTTTTGTAATCAGCTCAAAATCTGCTTCTAATGCTTTTCCATTTTTTGAGAAAATATCCCAGGTATGATCAATCCCATCACAATCACCTTCAAAAAGTACTTGCGTTAACTCGATAGTTGGTGTATGTACCGCTGCAGCACGATAAGCTACAATGGTATCGTTATACATTAGTTTTTGTCCTAATTTCAGTGCGTTTATTGCTTCACATAATTCATCTGTCGCAAAGATATTTCCCGCAATAACGACGTTATCATTAGTATCAGTCAGTGGATATTTAGTCTGTAGATAATCTTCTGTCAGATGACTAACATTAGCATTTAGCCTTTGCTCCCATTTCTCTTTTAAAGTTAAAATTCCGCAACGTATGGCGCTGGTCGGTCTTGTATATGTAAAAGGTAAAAGAGCTTTATGTTTATTAAAGTCGGCTAGAATGTAGTTCATGGGACGAAAAGTTTTGCGAGTGCAAAGGTAGAGATTTTGGTTTGTTTAGGTACTGGGTTTTTAGGTTGTAGGGTTACTAAGTATTTTAAGTTTTGATTTAAATTTAGTTTTAAGTTTAAAAAGTATCTTAGCACCATGCTCGGAACTAGAAAACGTCATGTAGTAATAGCGATAGGCCTTCTGGCTCTACAAATACTGACGTATTATAATCTTAGAAATTTCCCATCATTTATTGAAAAATATTACAGTAATGGGATATATCCATATATCTCTAAAGCCATGCGCATCGGATTAGGTTGGATTCCAATATCCTTTGGTGACCTGATGTACATCGCAGGAATTGTAATGATATTAAGATGGTTATGGATCAGTAAGATGGATTTAATTACGCTTTCGCGGAAGCGTTATACCCAACTCCTATTTTCATTAAACATCATCTTATTCACTTTTCAAGTTTTATGGGGATTTAATTATTATCGACAACCGCTGAATGTGACACTAAACATTGAACGAGAATATACCGTTGATCAACTTAAGAAAACAGTTACCAGATATGCTGACTTTTCTAACGAGTTACATGAATCCTTACAACCTGTCGATAGTTTGCTGGTAGTTTTTAATCGATCACAAAAAGAACTATTCAAAATCGCACCCAGCGGATTTGAAAAGTTACCACAACCGCAATTGAAACAAAAATTAAAACCAAATAGCATTAAAAAATCCTTACTCACCATGCCGTTAACCCATATGGGATATAGCGGATACCTGAATCCTATTACTGGAGAAGCTCAAACTAATGCATGGATCAATTGTTACAAAACACCTGTGTTAATTTTGCATGAGATGTCTCATCAATTGGGATTTGCAAAAGAAAATGAGGCTAACTATGTAGCCATTCAAGCTGGTCTGAATCACGAAGATTTACATTTCCAGTATAGCGCAAGCATTTTTGGGTTGAAGTATTTATTAAACGATTTATATACTAAAGACCCTGAAGCTTTTGAAAAAATAAAAAATCATCTAAGGCCAGGTATTTTAAAAAACTATCAAGAACTGAGAGTCTTCTGGGCGCCATATGATGATAATGTTATTGAACAAGTATCACAAGCTACTTACAATCAGTATTTAAAAGCTAACAATCAACCCGATGGGATGAAAACCTATAGCTATGTCGTATCGTTGCTCGTGAATGGCTAGGCGTTTATCCTACTTTTACTCCTTTCACTTTTCTCTTATCGGACTCTACATCAATCTTGATGTTCTTTTTAATTATAAGTTCTGCCCATTTACCTTCAATTACTTTAAATCTTTTGCCTTCAAAATTTACATAGAACCCATCATCTTCACTAATACCGTAAAGTCCATATTTTCCATCGTCGTATTTTCCAAACACCAAGTATTTATCCTCACCAGATTCAAAATATACTTTCAATCTTTTTTCATCTAAATCTTTGGCTACTGCTGGAGTCTTTTTAGGGAATGTAATGTAATAATTATAATACCCTTCTTCAAACTTTACCTTTCCACCTGTGATACTTTCATCTCGAGAGGCAGTTCTGTATACAATTGTGATTTTTTCATCATTAAAAAATTGAATCTTTTCTATATTATCTTTACTAGAACTTTGAACACGGTCTCTGGTTGTTTGATAAAAGTAAATAGGCTTACAAGATCCTAATATTAATACTAAAAGAATAAATGTAATTTTATAATGCTTCATAATATCGTTGGTTATTTTAATAATATAAATGTAAAAATACAAAACTAGATGAAATTTTAAAAGGTAACCATTCCCTCTATGGGGAATATTTTGTTATCACTTTTTAAGAATTTTAGGTTACTTAATTCGTTACCTTTAAACCTACATTCACAAACTTTTTTAATGAAACGAGTACTATTACTTTTATTCCTCGTCTACGCTATAGTAAGTGAACAGGAATACTTAAAAGAAAACAACCTACCAGAATATGATATGGACTAAAGATGGCTAGTTCTTTATAATTTTAAAATCACTTTTTAATCCATTAATATCTTCGATCAATAAATTATATAATCCGCTAGGTAAATGATGAATCGATATTCTTTCATTTGTAGATTCAAGAACTTTTCTTCCCTTCATGTCATATAATTCAACCGTATGTATTAATTCTGGTCCTTCAATAAACACGAACTCACTAGTTGGATTTGGATAAACTTTAAATGGTAGCGTTTCTAACGCGATATCACTGTTTGATAAAGTACTATTATAATTAAAGGTAGTACGATAATTAGGTAAAAAGATCATAGCTGCAGAGTCATATTGAGACTCTGTTGAAGTTAATATTTTACTGATATAAGGACTTTCATCATATATAAAATCGATACCCGTTTTATCTTTGAAAGGATGGTCTAATGTGCTAAGTTGTATACTAGTATCAAAGTTCAAATCAATCTTATAATCCTGAGATGGGTTACCTATAAAAGTTGATAGTGTAGAAATTCTATTTCCAAAGGTATCTGAGGTATAGGTTTCTCTATCTGTTTCACTCCAGGTAATACCATCCCATTCCTCATAAATTCTATTAGTGCGTTGATTACTTCCGTTATAATTTATCAAATCGCGTTCACTTAATACCCATTGAGAACCTACCCAGTCTTCTATTAGAAATTGTGTGATATTAGAACCACTATAAGACAAAGTAAATCGCTCTTCAAGATCGTACTGTGAACCGTTCCAAACCTCTATAATAGCAGTAGTTAAAACACCATTAGTATAAGTTACAGTAAATCGATCACTAGGTACCCAAATAGACCCTACATATTCTTCAAAAACCTGACTAATCAATTGATTTGATGAGTTATAAGAATACGTAATCCTATAGCTATCTTCATACTGACTGGTTGTACTATTGTAATTCTGCTCTAAAACCATCGTAGCGAGACTGTTAGCATTATAAGAATAAATAGTCTGGTAGCTTTGTTGCCATAAAGATGTAGATGTGTCCCAAAACAAATATTCTTCAGAGGTTAAATTACCATTGCTGTCGTAGACATAATTATTTCCTGAACTATTTATCCACTGGCTGGACGCTGTATCATAATACTCATCTATAGATGAAAGTAATTGGTTTTGAGCAACAAGTAAGGTGCTGAACAAAAACATAATAATTAAAGTAAAGTTTTTCATAATGAACTGATTTAAAGTGTTTTTCAAAACTACATGGAATTGATTATGCAGGTAATACCCCATATAGGGTATTTTTCATCCTCGTATTTACCAAAAGTGGATGTGAATTTTCTGTGGCTCTTAACACTTTTTAAGAATTGTAGATTAATGGAATAGCTATCTTTAAAAGCTAATTTCAAAAACTTTATTAATGAAACGAGTTCTACTACTCTTATTCCTTGTATATGGTATGGCCAGTGCACAGGAATACTTCCCTAATAATGACGACATTTCTGCACGTGGTGAGGTGGTAGTTGCAATTACAAATGCAACTATAGTGACACAACCAGGTACCGTTATTAATAATGGAACTATCATCCTTAAGGATGGTAAAATATCAAATATAGGAAGCGGTATAACCGTTCCTACAGGAGCAGTTATTCAGGATGCAAATGGAAGTTACATCTACCCATCTTTTATCGAGCCTTATGCAGATTTTGGAATGGAAAAAGCAAAACGTGCTTCAGGTAGCGGTCAGCAATATGATGAGAGTCGTCAAGGTTACTACTGGAATGACCACATCCGTGCAGAGCAAGATGCCCTAGACTTCTATAAATATGACGAGAAAGAAGCTAAAAAAATGATCGATGCTGGTTATGGTACGGTGCAAACACATATGAATGACGGTATTGCTCGCGGTACTGGTATGCTAGTAGCTCTTAATAATAACGGTGATGATGGAATGAGAATTCTTAAAGAAGAAAGTGGAAGCTTTTTCTCATTAAAACGTAGTGTTCAAACTAGACAATCTTATCCTACTTCATTAATGGGTACACTGGCATTATTGCGTCAGACTCATTTTGATGCAGACTGGTACTCAAAAGGAAATAGTGCTACACGCGATCTATCTCTTGAAGCTCTAGTCGCTAATAAAAACTTAGTTCAAATTATTGAAGCTGGTGATAAGAAGAATGTATTGAGAGTAGATAAAATGGGTGATCGTGTCGGCAAACAATTTGTAATTGTAGGTGGTGCAGACGCTTATGAAATGATAGACGATATTAAAGCAACTAAGGCTTCTCTTATTCTACCTATAAATTTCCCAGATGCCTATGATGTGACTAATCCATATCAAGAATGGTACGTGAATCTAGCTGATATGCGTGAATGGAAACAAGCACCAGCAAATCCTTACTTATTATCACAGGCTGGAATCAATTATGCCATCACTAGTCAAGGATTAAAAACTCCAGATAAATTGATGGAGAAATTAAAAATGGCAATGCAATACGGACTTACAGCAGACCAAGCTCTTGCAGCATTAACGACAAAACCTGCACAGATTTTGGGCGTAAGCGATATGGTGGGAACTCTTCAAAAAGGAAAAGTCGCTAACCTTATTATGACTTCTGGGCCATTATTTGAGAAGGATACTAAAATTTATGAAAATTGGGTTCAAGGTTCTAAACATGTGATTAAAGACCGTCACCGTAAAGATATCGACGGATCTTACACGGCTCTTATCGCAGGAGATACTTATAAAATGGATATCTCTGGAGATGCTAAAAAAGTAAGTATCAAAATAGACAGTACTAAATTAGGTGGGAAAATCGCTTATGATGGTAATTGGATTACTATTACGGCTTCTCAAAAAAATGCAGATGACAAGACCTTCACTAGAATGATCAGTAAAGTATCTAAAGAAGATCGTTTGACAGGTACTGCATACCTAGCAAATGGTAATGAAGTTTCTTTTACCGCAACAAAAGATGTTGAGAAAGAAAAGGATGAAAAAGAGAAGGATGAAAAGAAAAAGGAAACTAAAACTTTAGGTCCACTCACCTTTCCAAATGTAAGCTATGGAAGCGCTACAAAACCTCAAGAAGAGACTATACTGTATAGCAACGCTACTGTATGGACTAATGAGAAAGATGGAATTTTAGAAAACACAGATGTTCTGGTTAAAAATGGAAAAATATCTAAGATAGGTAAAAACCTTAGTGCTAGTAACGCTAGAGTAATCGATGCTACAGGAAAACACTTAACTAGCGGTATTATAGATGAACATAGTCACATCGCTATAGATAATGGTGTCAATGAAGCAGGACACAATTCTACTGCCGAGGTTACTATTGAAGACGTAGTAGATCACGAAGATGTAAATATTTACAGAGATCTTGCTGGTGGAGTAACTACTTCACAACTTTTACATGGTTCTGCAAATCCTATAGGTGGACGTAGTGCGATTATTAAATTGAAATGGGGCTATTCTCCAGAAGAAATGATTTATTCTGACAGTCCTAAGTTTATCAAATTTGCATTAGGAGAAAACGTAAAACAATCGCGTTACCAGAATGGTGTGCGTTTCCCACAGACTCGTATGGGTGTAGAACAAGTATTTGAAGACTACTTTACTCGTGCAAGAGAATATGCAGATTCTAAAGGAAAAAAGAATTTCCGCTATGATGAAGAAATGGAAGTTATTCTAGAAATTTTAGAAAGTGAGCGATTTGTTTCTTGTCACTCTTATGTGCAGACAGAAATCAACATGTTAATGAAAGTGGCTGAAAAGCACGGTTTCCGTATCAATACATTTACACATATTCTAGAAGGTTATAAAATGGCCGATAAGATGAAAGAACATGGTGTAGGTGGATCTACATTCTCTGATTGGTGGGCTTATAAATATGAAGTCAACGACGCTATACCTTATAACGCAGCCATCATGCATTCTCAAGGTGTGGTCACAGCAATCAATTCAGATGATGCTGAGATGTCTAGACGTTTAAATCAAGAAGCGGCAAAAGCAGTAAAATATGGAAACGTCAGTGAAGAAGATGCTTGGAAATTTGTAACCTTAAACCCTGCAAAACTTTTACATATCGACGATCGTACAGGAAGTATTAAAACAGGAAAAGATGCAGATCTGGTTCTTTGGTCAGATAATCCTTTATCTGTTACGGCAACCGCAGAGGTTACTATGATTGATGGGATTGTGTTTTTTGATAAGGAACGTGATCTACGCTTTCGCGAAAGCATAAAAGAAGAACGCCAGCAGCTTATCAATGAGATGATCGCTGCAAAGAATAAAGGGCTCAAAACACAAGAGCCAAAACAATCTACTAAAACTCTTTATGAGTGTAACACGCTAGAATGGTAATCATGAAAAGAATCATATATATATTATGCGCTGTAGTAGGATTTACCGCAGCAGCACAACAAACTCCAGCACCTGAGGCAAATAAGTCATATACTATTATGAATGCTACAGCACACATAGGTAATGGAGAGCTTATAGAAAATAGTGTCATCGTTATAGAAAACGGTAAAATTACCACAGTTGCAGATGCTACAACTGTAAAAATGCAACCAAAAGGAGAAGTCATTAACGCCAGCGGATTGCATGTTTATCCAGGAATAATCGCTTGTAATACAACGTTAGGTCTAGTAGAAATAGATGCGGTAAAAGCGAGTGATGATGATAGAGAAATAGGAACTTATAATCCGCATATACGTAGTTTAATTGCTTATAATGCAGAGAGTCGTGTGGTTGAAACCATGAGACCTAATGGTGTTCTTATTGCGCAAGTAGTACCACGTGGTGGTCGTATTTCTGGTCAGAGTAGTGTGATGCAAATGGATGCATGGAACTGGGAAGATGCCGCAGTACGAGTGGATGATGGTGTACATATCAACTGGCCTAGAACTTTTAGAAGATCTGGTAGCTGGTATGAGCCAGGACCTACTATCCCTAGTAAAAACTACGATAAAGAAGTAGATGAATTGACTCAATTCTTAGCTGCTGCGCGTGCTTATACAGGAAGTGGAAAGAAAGATTTAAAGTATGCTTCTTTAAAACCAGTGCTTGCAGGTAATGCAACGGCTTATATACATGTGAATGGAGAAAAAGCGATACGCGATGTTTTAGGATTTGTAAAGGAACAAGGTTTAAAAAAAGTCGTTCTAGTTGGTGCTCAAGGTGCTCAAAACGTGACTAAAGAATTAGTTGCTATGAAAATTCCAGTTCTTGCAGGTAGAGTTCACGATTTACCGGCACGAGATGATGCTGATTATGACATGCCTTATAAGTTCCCAAAGTTATTAAGTGACGCTGGTGTTATGGTTGCTCTTGAGAACTCAGGAGATATGGAGCGTCACCAAGCACGTAACTTTCCTTTTTATGCAGGAACTATAGTAGGTTTTGGTATGGATGCAGAGAAAGCCTTACAGCTAGTAACACTTAACGCAGCAACTGTTTTAGGAATAGATAAAGATTACGGATCGCTAGAACAAGGTAAAAGCGCTACCCTATTCATTTCAAAAGGAGATGCCTTAGATATGCGAGGAAATCAATTGTCTCGTGCATTTATTGATGGACGTGATATCTCTTTAAATACCAGACAGAAGGATTTGAACGATCGCTATATGGAGAAGTATAGGAAGCAGTAGATATTTGAAATAAGTAAATGGATCAAATACCTATTTCGATATTAATGTCGTTGTTGCTTTTTTCAATATCGATAATTATTTATATAATTCTTAGAAAGTCAATGATTTATGAGAAGAAAAAAGGAACCAATCCAATAATTCTTAAAACAAAAAAAGTAAAAAATTGGATTTTGATTATAGGCCTTTTCTTTTGTAGTATAATTAGTTTTCTTCATTTTATTAATAGATAGTTATCTTTAATTCATCAAGCCAGTCCAGCAGACTGGCTTTTTAATATCCAACCATGAAATACTCCATCAACAACGAAAAAACAGTCTACAACGGCTTCTTCAAAGTCCTAGAAGCTCAAGTGACTCACGATAAAATCAATCAAAGTGGTTCTATAGAAGCTACACGCATTTGTCTTGAACGTGGCGATAGTGTAGCGGTGCTTATTTATGAAACGGATACCGATAGTTTTTTATTTACCAAACAATTCAGATATCCTAGTGCCAGACGTAATCATCCGTGGATGTTAGAACTAGTCGCAGGATCCGTAGAAGAAGGAGAAAATCCTATGGATTGTGCACAACGAGAAATTGAAGAAGAAATAGGTTATGAAACTAATGAACTGGAATTGATAACCACTTACTTCCCATCACCAGGTGGCTGCTCAGAACAAATCCATTTGTATTATACTGAGGTCAACAGCTCTCAAAAGACTTTAAAAGGTGGCGGAGCTGTCTCTGAAAAAGAAGATATTGAGTTGATTAAAATAAAATGTAACGATATTAAAAAGCAGCTTGATGAAGGTGCTTTTAATAACTCCATTTCATTGATAGGAATTCAGTGGTATTTATTAAATAAAAGATTAGCCTAGGGCAACTTTTGAGCGATGTAAAAAATTACAGCTCCGGCTACATAGCAACCTATATCCCAAACGTCTCTAGTATATCGTTCTGAGTTTAAGGGAAGATAGTATTCAAAATAATAAGAGTATAAAACCACTAAACTTATAAGGCTTAAAACACCTATTCGTAATTGATAATTCTTTTTTACCATCCATAGTACATGAAGACATATAGTAGCGATGATAGGGATGACCAATATATCATTGAGATAACTAAAAATGAATGGATAAGATTCGTACTGTACTAACTTCATGAATTGAACAGCAGCATACATCAACATGCATATTAATGCTACAATATGCAATGTTACTAAGGGTACCTTTTTTATCATGTAGCTAACAACGCTATTAACCACGCCAGAAACATTCCAACAGCCATAACTACCATCCAGATAGAATGAAGTACTTTATAAGATCCACTAATAAACCAATATGGACTATGCTCCCATTTTTCAATAAAAGACTTCTTATTTAGTACCTTCTTAGCGTCTATATCATCAGGTTTGCCTGAATTGGGATTTTCTTTTGAATTGCTGGAATCATTTTGAAGTAACTGTTTATCTCTCATTGTAGTCTACACTATGATCATAAATTTATTTATCAATCACTACAGTTTTAATGTTACAAAACTCTCTAATACCAAAATGCGATAATTCTCTACCATAACCTGAAATTCCTGTTCCACCAAATGGTAATGCGGGATGACTCGCAACCTTAGCATTTACAAATACGGCACCATCATCAAACCTAGAGACGAGTTTTTCCGCTTTTTCTAGATCTTGTGTAAATAGAGATACTCCTAGACCAAATTCTGAATCATTTACTAATTCAACAGCTTCATCCTCATTTTTAAAAGTTGTTACAGCCATTAAAGGACCAAATGTTTCTTCCTTAAATACAGGCATATCTTTAGTAACACCTGTTAAAATAGTAGGTTCAAAAAATGCTTTATCTCGCTTTCCTCCTAGTTCAAGAGTTGCGCCCATTTCTATAGACTTATTCATAAGATCTTCTAACTCCTCTGCAAGATCTTCTCTAGACATTACTCCTATGTAGGTTTCATCATTTTCAGGATCTCCTACTTTTAAATCTTTTACAGCAGTTTTGAATCTTTCCATAAATACATCTGCAATATCTTCATGCAATAAGAGTCTCTTACCTGCTATACAGCTTTGTCCCGTATTTTGATAGCGTGCAGCCACACAGGTCTCGACAGATTGTTCGATATCTGCATCTTTAAATACCACTAATGCATTATTCCCACCTAATTCCAAAACCGTTTTTTTAATCTCACTTCCCGCAGTTCCGGCAACAGCACTACCTGCAGGCTTTGATCCTGTTAAGGTTACTGCTTTAACTATAGGGTTTTTGATTATATTTTCTACAGCTTTACTACCTATTACTAGGTTTGTAAAACAACCTTTCGGAAATCCAGCATCAATAAAAATATCTTCCATCAATACAGCACTACCCATTACACTACTCGCATGTTTCAACACACCTACATTACCAGCCATTAACGCGGGAACTATAAAACGCATCACTTGCCAGAATGGGTAATTCCATGGCATCACTGCTAGTACGACTCCTAATGGCTCATAGGAGACATAAGATTTAAAATGATCTGTATCTACATATTCATTTTTAAGATGACTCTCCGCATTAGCAGCATAATACTCACACAGCCATGCACATTTTTCAAGCTCGCTGCGTGATTGTGATATGGGCTTCCCCATTTCACGAGTCATTTTTAATGCATATTGATCAGTATTTTTGCGCAATAAACCTGCGACTTTTAATATAAGATTGGATCTGTGTTCATAGCTTGTTAATCGCCATTGCTCAAATTGCTCTTGTGCCGTTTGTAATTTATGCTCTATGGTTTTTGAATTATCTTCTTGATATTTTTTGAGCTCTTTACCGTTATATGGATTAATAGTTTGTATCACTTTTTATTTTAAAGATACTGATTATTGAATCTAAAGAAGGCAAGATTTACACGAGTTTAACGACTATAAAATTAGTGTTGATAAGGTTGTTGAGAAACTACGCTTCCGCGAAAGCGTAATAAACACAAGCCTTAGTAACTTTAAAAAACCTTCTATCATGAATAATCGAGACGAATATCTAGTAGCACTAAGACCTGAGATTCCTAATGCACGAGTAAGTGATGACATGTCTATTGAAGAACAATTTCAAAATAGAACACTAAGACCCATTGCAAAATTACAGCACGATTTATTAATAGCCGTTTTTCATAATTATATCAAGAAACATAAGAATGTGTTTTTTGGGTTGACCTCTAATAAGCGTATAGATTATATCGAGAATGCTGTAAATCGAGATCAGAAATTCCGCAACTCTCTTAAAGGTATCATCATAGGTCAATTCACTGTAAATGAATATCTTGCATATATTAAGAACTCTAGTGCTCTTAACAAGCGTATGATGAATTTAGTACGTGAAAGATTGATAAATAGTATTCAACTTTTTGAACGTCCACCAGTAGAATTATAAAAGTTTAAGTATACATTTACATAGGATAGCATAACGATTATCCGGTACTTAAAACTTTATATATCATGCTTAAAATCAATGCGGTAAATAAGTGTAAAGAGGTTATACAAAATAGTATAGACCGCTATAAAGTGCGTGTTCAGGAATTAGGCGATTCTCTAGCAGACAACGATGCCAGTAATGATGCCGAAGATGATGATGGCTCTGGTGAATTAATGGCTGATTTTGAGCGATACAACAATCTTAAAGATGAACACGAGAAGTTAAAGAGAGCTTTTGAAAATATCTCTTACGGTAGTGGTAAAACGGTCGTGACGGAAGGTGCTCTAGTCACTACTGACTCAAATATGTTTTTAATAAGCGTCTCCTTAGGTGAACTGATAACTGATGAAGGAGATAAATTCTATGCTATATCTTCTAATGCGCCTATCTATGAGGCTATGAAGAATTTAACGGCTAGTGATTCTTTTACTTTCAACGGTATGACTCGTAAGATTTTTAAATCAATTAAATTAAAGATTCACCATTTAAATCTGTCGTTAAAACATCTGTCATATAATCTAAGAATGGTCTAGCTGTTTCAAATGACTTATTGATATTGTCAAAGAACTCTGGACTCTGAATTTCATGATCTGTGAAGCTTTTCAAAAAGTGATAGCTTTTAAATCTTATCAAATCAATATCTGGATGTGTCTTATCAAAATTTCTCGGAGCCGTCTTTAACTGTTCTCCTTGAAAGGTTCCCCATGTTTTCAAAAATTGAGGCTCCTCGATAATATCTCTTAATTCTTGTGCGTCTACCTCTAACTCCTTACGTACTCTTAAAAGATCTTCTTTCTCTGGACCAAAAAAACCTACTCCTATCAAATGATTACCTGGCTTTATACGCATATAATAACTGCCACGGCGCTCTACACCAGCACGCATCCAGTTAGCGCTTCTATGTACTTTAAAAGGCGTTTTATCTTTTGAAAATCGAATATCTCGATAAATTCTATATGTTTTAGACTTTTCAATTACATCATGCTGATTTAGCAAGTCGGTAATTTCATTAATACTGTTTTTAAAAGCATTATCTAGTTCAAGAAATTGAGGTTTGTGATTCTCAAACCATGGTCTGTTATTATTCTTTTCTAGTGAAGTAAGAAAGGTAAGAAGTTCTTTATGTATCATAAATTAAAGATGTAAAAAAACCGCTTCATTTAACTTGAAGCGGTTTTTAATAAAAGTAAGAATATATTGTTATCTAACTATTAACTTTCTTGTACTTGCCGTTATACCATTTCCAACTCTTACAAGATAGATACCAGAATTTAAGTCGGCCGTAGAAATACGTTGCTCAAATAAACCATTGTTGTCAAATGATCTAGACATTACTTCTTGTCCTAAAACATCATAAACATTGACATTAATTTTATCACCAGATAACTGATTATTAAATGCTACGGTAAAGTGATCTGTTGCTGGATTAGGATAAATACTAAAACTATCTAATTGATCTTCTTTGTTAGAGAATGTTGCTGGATCTGCGCCTGTGATGATCAGAGAAAAAGCTTGCGGAGCAAAAAACAAATTTCCTTTGTGTGTTACAGTGATTGTGTATGTTCCAGAAGCATTATCAATTTCAATTTTTTCATAATTATCAACGTTATTAGGAGCAATATTAGTCGCAGCTGCAGCTGGTGATGCAGGATCTAAACTCCATGGATAATATGTATTACCTGTTGCATCAGTTACCACTAAATCTAAGTCATTTGTAATCGCAGGGCGTGTTGGGTCCTCAGTAGTTGTATCAGAATTTGGGAAAGGTTGCAGCGACCTAAAGTCAGTCCAAGAAATTGATATTACTAAATCATTTCCACCTGATACTGAAAAAGTAGATTTTGTATACGTGGCTGCATTTGCCAATGACAATTCTTCTATTGAAGAACTGTTACCATCATTCTGAATTGCTAATGCTGCCTCTTCTGTATCTAAAAGTCCCCATCCAAATTGATAATCAGGACCATCGAAAGTACCTGCTTCTTTAACAGTATGTAAAGCAAGACCTTTAACAGTAGCAGACTTCATATACTGAGAGTTTAAGGAGTTATAATATTGTTGCAATAAAATTAATCCACCAGATACTGCTGGAGCTGACATACTTGTACCGCTTATAGTAGCATATCCAGAATTCCCTTGATTATAATATGACGAATACATGTTAACACCTTTAGTAGTGATGTCTGGCTTAACACGACCATCATCAGCAGGTCCCCAAGAACTAAATGAAGACATAGGAACTGATGCAGGACTCGCATAATTAGGATTTCCCACCGCTGCACCAACTATCATAGCGTTTTTTGAAAGTTTATCACCTGTTAAAAGGTCATAACCATTGTCCATTGTGTTAACTCCTGTATTTCTAGAATTACCAGCAGACATTACCGGTAAATAATAAGGTGCGTTGAAAGTGATGTTATCGACTGCCGCTGCTTCAGTTCCATAACGACCTAAAAAGGCACGATTAACATTACCTGAAGGTATACCGTAACTATGGTTAGAAATTAACATCCCACTACTGGCTTCAGTCGTCATTTCTGAATTGTCATTAGTAAAATTATAAAATTTTGCAGTTGCCTGCGGAGCAATACCTATGGCATTATTATCAGGACCATTTGCTACAATAGTTCCAGTTACGTGAGTTGCATGGTCATCATCGTCAGGATCTCCTGAGGAAACAGGAGCTTCTCCTGCAACCACTCGCCCTATTAATGCTTCATGAGTTTGTAGTACTCTAGCTCCATCCCAAACGCCAACTTCCATGTTTTGACCTTCTATATTAATCCCCAAAGATCCACCATTCCACAATTCATTTGCACCTTGCATTAATCCAGCAATACGATTATCTGTGGACATATAAATAGGTTCATTGTCAATAACATCATATAATGCACCTGAAGAACCATCTTCGAACGATTTACGTAGAGGCCATCCATTCTCTTTTGCAAGACGTGTGGCACGTTCCATTCTTATTTCATATTCCTGTTGGAATTCTAGTCTTAGCTCTTCTAATTTTACTTGATCATAATCTTTTGTAATTTGCGCTCGCTCTTCAGCGGTTTGCCCAAAAGAAAGACCTGAACTAAGCAAAGCTAATCCAAGGATAAGTGTAGTCTTTTTCATGTTTTTATTTATAAATAGGGTTCTTTTGTTAATAAGTATCTTTCAGCTTTATCGATATTAAAATATCTTTGCAGAAATTACTGTATTAGAGTCGAAAAATACGTAAAAAAATTACAATTGGTTTGTATTTAACTAATTCTAATGAAACAAATAAGCTATAATAGTATCACAAAAGCATAACACAATATGAAATTTATTGTCTCAAGTTCTTATTTACAGAAACACCTTCAAATGTTAGGTGGCGTTATTAACAGTAACAACACCTTACCTATATTAGATAACTTTTTATTGGAGTTAAATGGTAAAGAGCTTAAAGTATCTGCATCAGACATGGAAACAACCATGCTTACCGCCCTAGAAGTTGAAAGTGAAGATGACGGCAGCATTGCTATACCAGCAAAGCTATTACTTGATACTTTAAAAACTTTTCCTGAACAACCTCTCACTTTCAGTGCAGATAATGGTATCATGACGGTAAGCCATGATAAAGGTAGTTCTGAAATAGCCTGTGCAAATGGTGAGGAATTCCCTAAAGCGGTAAGTTTAACAGATCCGAGTAGTACCTCTATATTAGGTGACACTCTAGCAACTGCAATAAATAAAACCATTTTTGCTGCTGGAAATGACGACCTTAGACCAGTAATGTCTGGTGTATTCTTTCAATTCTCAACAGATTCATTAACCTTTGTTGCAACAGACGCTCATAAATTAGTAAGATACCGTAGAGAAGATTTATCTGCTAGTGAAACAGCAGAATTTATTATGCCTAAAAAGCCCTTGAATCTTTTAAAATCAATGTTACAAGGTAGTGAGACAGAGGTTTTAATAGAATATAATGAAAGTAATGCTCAATTTACGTTTGACTCAACGAGTATAATTTGTCGTCTAATAGACGGTAAGTATCCTAACTATGAAGCCGTTATTCCAAAGGAAAACCCTAATAAATTAGTGATTACCCGTAATCAATTTTTAAACTCTGTGAGACGTGTAAGTATCTTTTCTAATAAGACAACTCACCAAATCAGACTTAAAATGGCTGGAGCAGAGTTAAACATATCTGCAGAAGATCTAGATTACAGCAACAAGGCAGATGAAAGGCTTACTTGTGATTATCAAGGAGATGATATGCAAATAGGTTTTAATAGTCGTTTCCTAATTGAAATGTTGAACAATTTAAACTGTGAAGATGTCTCTCTTGAAATGTCTATGCCTAATAGAGCTGGAATCTTAACACCAGTAGATGGTCTAGATGAAGGTGAACATGTAACTATGCTTGTGATGCCAGTAATGCTTAATCAATAAAAGCACTTACTTTATATAAATAAAAAGGCTCGCTTAATGCGAGCCTTTTTTATTTATATCTAACATAACATTACGCATGTTGTTCTTCATGTTTACCTTCTCTTACTTCTTCTATAAGCTTTGCATTGAATGCATTTAAATCATCAGGTGTTCTACTCGTTGTAAAGCCTTCATCAACGACGACTTCTTCATTCACCCAATTTCCTCCTGCGTTTTCAATGTCCTTCTGCAACGATGGGTAAGATGTTAACTTACGTCCATTTAATACGCCAGCATCTATCAAGGGTTGAATACCGTGGCAAATTGCGCTTACTGGCTTATGTTGTTTAAAGAAGTCTTTGATAAATCCTATGGATGCATCATCTTGTCTTAATTGATCTGGATTCAATACGCCGCCAGGCAACATCAAAGAGTTATAGTCGCTTGCGGACACATCTGACACTGCATGATCTACCTCATACGTTTCTGACCAATTTCCGTCATTCCACGCCTTTATAGACTCTCCTGAAGGGCTTATAATATGTACAGTCGCACCTGCATCTTCTAATGCTTTTTTAGGACTGGTTAATTCTATTTCTTCAAATCCGTTTGTGGCTAATATAGCTACTTTCTTTTTCATGGTATATATTATTTTTAAATTCTCTACAAAAGTCACATACTGCCATGTGTTTATATAATAAGAGCCTGCTAAGATTTACTTAGCAGGCTCTTAAATTTTACCGATTTAGCAAAAATTAACTTAAATACCGCTCCATTATCACGTTTTCGTGATGCTTATTGTGACCAGCAATTAAAAAAGGAATCACACGTACACTCATAGCGCTATCACTCGCAATACCTTTAATCATAAGTTGATCTACCGTAATAGACTTAAATAAATCAATAGTAGCGTTTCTTGTAGCTTGAAAAGAATTTAATAGATCCGCTTTCGCGAAAGCGTAATTTTTATAATCTCTAGCAAATACATCTTGATCAAATCCTGGTAAAGGTGTTACATCACCTCTCATAAATCTAAGGGCTCGATAAGCAAACACACGTTCTGTATCGATATTATGCATCAACACCTCACCTATCGACCACTTTCCTTCTCCATATGTAGTGTCTAGAGGCTTGTCTATCGCTTTTATAAAATGTAAGGTATCCTCTAAACTAGTTTCAAGAATCGTATCAATGGTTGCTGCCTCTGGTACTAAATTTAAATAATGATCGTAGTAGCTATTGTACTCTTCTGATTGAAGTTCTTTACGAGTCATTATTTAAAGGTCTTGAAAAACTTTATGAAGTAATCTTTTCTTATCGTTAATGCTTTCTTCTAACGATATCATCGTTTCGGTACGACTAACTCCTTCAATATCATCAAGCAAGAAAATAATTTTTTTTGCATGAGTGGTGTCTTGAGCTCTAATTTTACAAAAGATATTAAACTTACCTGTCGTAATATGCGCTACAGTAACAAAAGGAATCTCTTTAATACGACTGATTACAAATTGAGTCTGTGACGTTTTTTCTAAAAAGACACCTATATATGCGATAAATGTATATCCCAATTGCTCATAGTCCACAGTTAGAGAAGATCCTTTTATTATTCCACTTTCTTCCATCTTTTTAACTCGTACATGAACTGTTCCTGCCGATATATTTAATCGCTTTGCGATGTCTGTAAAAGGTGTTCTCGTGTTTTCAATTAACACATCAAGTATTTGCTTATCTATGTCGTCAATCCTTGCCATTTCTTTATTTTATCAATTATTTACAAAAAAACACAAAAAACTAAGATAAACCCGAACAAAAAGTCAGTTTTATCATATAATTAATAGAAAATCTGAATATCTAAACTATTACTAATAATCTTTTGCCCTGTAGATATCTCAAAGTCAACAACTGCATCAATTAAACTCATATCTATAATGCGATGCGCATTTTTTACTGTAGTATCATTAACACCAGTAAGAAACGGAACAAAGTAAAGAATATCATCGCTCAAAATCTCTCGATACATTATAGATAAATCGACTGTACTTTTACCTGATGGGACATTTTTTATGAGAATATCACAAAAGTTAGTTTCTATTGGAGTAATCGAATGATACTCACTAAGCACTTTTGGAGAATCTACATCATCACTTGACGCAATAACCTCAATAGCACGTTGTAATGACTTAAATATGGAATGAACAGTTTCGGTACGATAATAATCATCATCTGCCTGTCCTGCCTCAAATAGTATTGTAGGAACACCTAGAGATTGGAACGTATCTCCAACACTATTTGCATTAAAACCATCTCCATATCTACCTATGATGTGATTTGAATCATGGCTAATACAATCAATTAATTGATTGATAACATTCATTGCTTTTAAACGTGCAGGTGTCACCTCTCTAGATTCATCGGCTGCAGGAGATAAGAAAGAACAGTGAATTCCTTTACTTCCATCTGGTGTTCCATAGATCGTTCTTTGATCATGAAGATTGAAACAATAGTCAGGTTGAAAAACCTCAAATGCAGTTTTTAAAAGAACACTTTCTGGCTGAGAAAGATTCTGAGCATCTCGATTTAAATCTACAGAATTTGCGTTTTCCCTGGTCCATCTCTTTAATCCGTCAGGGTTTAAAACAGGAATTATATATAATGAATATTTTTTAAAATTATCTGACTTTACAAACCAATCCATAAAAGGAATCAACGCTCTAGTAGTGGTAGATTCATTTCCATGCATTTGTGACCACATCAATATTTTAATTGAACCAGATCCTAATTGCACATTATAAATAGAATTACCTAAAACAGATTTCCCTAGTTCACTTTTAATAGAGTGATACCCCTTAAAACTACCTATAAGAGTATCTAAGGAACTAATAAAATCTTCATATATAAAGTAACGCTTATCGAGAACAGGTGCCATGACGTTAGTATTAAAGCAGGTTGTATTCATTGTGACAAAATAAGTGATACAAATGTAACTCATCCGCAGTTTACACATGTAAACACCTTTTAATTTACAATTGTAAACAAAACGATGCATTGAATTGTTTACAACTGTAATCAATATCAATTGTTGAACTGTAGACCTTACCACTGGAACATTACCACATACCATTATCACTACACTTTGATATAGTAAAAATCTTTAATTCAGTAGATTAATTACACCCAAGTACACTAAAGATTCAACTATAAACCTACAATCATAAGGACGTATTGCGTATGACGTACATATTGTTTAGTTTTGTAAACAATAAAACAACACTGTTTTTGTTTACAAATGTAACACATGGTCAATTCAGCTGATTTTACAAAGAGAATCCATAAAATCATGGAAAAAAATGATTTGAACGCATCATCATTTGCAGAAGCTATACACGTAGGTCGCAGTTCAATCTCACATATTTTATCTGGACGTAACAAACCTAGTCTAGATCTAGTCATGAATATTGTAGATCAATTTCCAGAGGTAGATCTATACTGGTTACTAAACGGTAAAGGTTCTTACCCTAAAAAGGAAATGATTGAGACTCCTGCTGCTCAACCAGTAGCTCCTACCGTTAAAAAAGAAGATAAAATTGAAACAACCGCTGCTGTAAATCCACCAGTCACTCCATCACCAGATTTATTTTCCACTCCAAAACCCGAGATTACCAAAGAAACGGAAACATTAATTAAAGGGAAAAATATATCAAAAATAATCGTCTTGTATAGTGACGGAAGTTTTAAAGATTACTTCCCAGAATAGATGAGCTATTGCTTAAATTTGTTTAAAAATAAGAGATGCGTATTTTAGGAATTCTTATGCTAGTTTTGATGACTAGTTCATGTTATCAAGTTGAAAGAGATTGTTCAAATTTCAGAACAGGTACCTTTATATGGGAACAAGAAAGTGGTGGTAAATTATTGAAAACAACTTTTACAAGAACAGAAGAATTCCAAATTGAAACCTATGAAGGTGTTATTGACAGTTCTCGAGTAGAGTGGATAAATGATTGTGAGTGGAGAATTATTCCTATCAATCCAAAAACAAATGCAGATAGTAGAGCTTATCTTTTTAGAATATTAAACACGACTGAAGATTCTTATACATTTGAATTTAAACAATCTGGTCGTGAACAAACGTATCAAGGTACTGCCGTAAAAAAATAAATCACATATTATGTTTGAAATTTTCTCAAGTGCAGACGCGTGGATCGCTTTAGTAACATTGATATTTTTAGAAATTGTACTAGGTATAGATAATATCATATTTATTTCCCTAGCGGCAGACAAGTTACCAGCAGATCAAAGAAAGAAAGCTACTAACATAGGTTTAGCGCTTGCGATGATTTTACGTATCGCACTACTCTTTGGGATTAGCGTTTTGATATCTCTACAGGCTCCATGGTTTATATTTGATTGGGGCTGGGCTCACGGATCCATATCTGGGCAGTCTTTAATTCTTATCGCTGGTGGTATATTCTTATTATATAAATCTACTCAAGAGATTTATGAAAAAGTTGAAGACATAGGACATGATCAAAGAGAGGTCAAACGCAAGAGAACATCTGCACTATCAAAAGTTATCATGGAAATCACTATGATTAATATTGTCTTTTCTTTTGATAGTATTCTGACAGCTATAGGAATGACAAATGGTTTGAGTGATGATCCAGATGGAGCTTTACTATTAATGATCATAGCAATCGTAATATCTGTTATCATTATGCTGGTATTTGCTCATCCTGTTGGAAAGTTTGTAAATAAGCATCCATCGGTACAGGTTCTAGGACTTGCCTTTTTATTATTGATTGGGTTTATGCTTATTGCTGAAGGTGCTCATATGGCCGATCTAGTTATCTTTAATCAAAGTACCGGTACAATTCCTAAAGGTTACCTATACTTTGCTATTTTCTTTTCCATGTTCATAGAGTTCTTAAATTTTAAATTAAGAGGAAAGAAAATTAAACATAAGAAAACTACAGACCTTCTAGAGGAAGATGAAATCATTAAATAGCCACTCACTAATTAAAACTTAAAAAGCGCCGTAAATAATTAATTTACGGCGCTTTTTAATGAAGTGATAATATTTATCTACCACCGTTAGGCCTACCGCCTTGACCAGGTCCTCCAGATCGTCTTTCTGGTACAGGAGCGTTTTTAAGCTCTTCTAATGATAGAAAACCGTCATCATCTGTATCTATAGTATCAAAGTCATTTTTAAGCGGTCCCTGAACCTCATCTTTTGATAACTTTCCATCTTTGTTTGTATCCATTTGCTGGATGAGAGTTGCCGCGTCAGGCTTTTCTCCATTTTTAGAAGTTGCTGATTTTTCAGTTGTATTTGTTGAACCACAACTCGTTAATATTACAACTCCTACTGCTATTGCTACTGATTTAAGTGCTTTCATATAAATTGGCTTTCTTATTTGACTTAACAATTGTGCAATAGTTTAGTCATAACATAAAAAAAACCCATCATAATAGATGGGCTTATTAAATTCCGCTTTCGCGAAAGCGATATGAATACTTCTAATCGTTACTTAAAGCATCTAGTTTTTTTTCTAATGCATCAATACGCTCCAGTGATTGTTCTAATTTTTGGATTCTTATTTCTTGAGTTTTTAATTTAGAATGCAGTTCTGTTATATAAAGAAATTGTTCTTCTAATTTTTCTAAGTTTTTCAGTGCTGTCTCTGTAACATTTACTGTCATGCCTTGAGCTTGAATATCCTCAATAGACTTCACTCCTATTAAATGTCCATTAGCCTTAACGAAAGCTTCTGCTTCATCAATAGTAGGAAATGTATAAGTTTTACTCAATTCTGATTTGCCCTCATAGTAGATATCAAATACATAATCTGCATAAGTAGAACTAGAAGCGGTAGCAAAAAATTGACGGGCTCTTACCGTAGCTTGCTCTGCACTTATTTCTTTAATATCATTTGAAATCATTAATTGATTATCTTTATTTACATTGGCATTTACCCCAAAAGCGATAGATCTATCAAAATTAGATTCTACTTTAGCATTTACCCCAATCGAAATAGATTCACTTGTTTTAGTAATAGCTCCTTTACCTATACTAATTGCGCCATTTCTATTAGCTTCGGATAAATAACCGATTGATATTGCTTCAGTTGCCTGACTTTTAGCAGACCTTCCTATTGAAATACCGTCAGTAGTAGCTCTTGAATCACCAGACCCTATAATTGTTGCATTATCTCCATAGGCCGTTATTCCATTCCCTAAAACAACCGTCTCTTTAAATCCTGTCGCATTAACATCAGAATTCTGACCAATTATTATATTTTCTCGACCACCAGATATATTCTCACCTGCTTTTTCACCTATTAAAATATTACCTTCAGATGGTAATATTTCCAATTGTCCCTTTGCAGACATTCTAAACAATTGTTTATTATCAACTCTAAAATCCAATTCTGTAGTATCAGTTGTGCCGATGAAATGTGTTCCTGTTGTTAAATTATTATTCCCCTCGACTTGCCATCCTGATGTATTTATATTACCATTAGAACTATTAAAAGGAATCCAATCATTTAAATTATTATCCCAGAAGTAGAAACCTTGTCCATACAAACTATTTGTACCTGTTATATTTCTCGTAACATCATTATTTAAATAAACAAGCATAGAATGTTGTTCTAAGCCAGGGTTTACAGAAGAGAAATTACTTATTCGTGGTATTAAAACACCTGTTTCGACAGAAGGGGAACTAGGTATATCAGCTACAATGTCAAGATTTGCATTTGGATTTGCAGTATTAACCCCTACTTGAGCGAAACTCACATAAGGAACGACTAAAAAAAATATTTTAAATAAGGTTTTCATTAAATGAAATTTAATTTTAAGCAAAACTACCACCTTCGTTATAGTTTAATCAAAAAAAATAAAATAAAATAAAAAGAATGCGATAAAGCGTCAATTAATTAAGGTAAACTACTCACGTGTATAGTTTTATATTTTAATATCCATTTGTATATAATATTTATTCTTCAGAAATCCCTATAATGATAACTATCGCTATATCAATCATATGCCCTTCTACAGCAAATCCCCTAAATTCAGTAAGTATTCCCATAGTTTTTTTAATTGTGATATAAAAATAAAAATCCTGCTTTCGCGAAAGCAGGATTATATAAATATTTAACTTTTAAAAGAGGCTAGCCTGTCCACTATCATCGATATCCGGATCTGGCGCATTATCATCTTTAGTTTCTTTATTAGGTTTTGCTGCTGCATTAGCATTTGAAGGTTCAGTAGTAGACACTACCGTTTCGTCATTAACTTCAACATCAACCGCTGGAGTGGTTTCTGGCTCTTCAAACGGTAATGGATCTAACCAGTTAATTTGTTTCACTTTACTTTTAGTAAGCTGGTTCCCTTGTGCACCTATTCCTTTAACCGCTATAAACTCGTCGATATCGACAGGTTCATTAGGTGGTTGTTCTTTACCTCTTGGTTTATTAAACACTAGCTCAGCAACAGGCTTATAGTCTGTAGAAATAACTTCAAGATAAGAGCCTTCAACATCTGGCAGGAATGTTTCTTCTCTTTCCTCATTTTCAACTAAGAATCTCTTAACGTAAAATAATTCTTTTTCCCCATGAAAATATATAGCGCTTATCGGTTTTTTAGGAGACCACTTCTCTAAAGCTATCATATCGTCATCAAAACGAGCTGTTACCTCAGGAATTATAGTTTTAACTAATCCTTTTTGATTGATAATTAACAATCGATCTTCTCCTCTGAATTCACCTAAAAGCTCACCTCTTCCATCAACATTTAAACGTTGTACCGTATCATCAAACCAAATTTTACGTGGTTTCAAGGTACTTACACCTTCTTCTTTAAGTTCTACTTTCTTAATGTTATACTTAGTCACTTGATTACCTCTGGATGCTCTACCTTTAATTAGAATCTCAGAGAAATCTAAATCCCATTTTACTTTCTTAATACTTCCTTGCTGGCGCAGATTTATACTTACAACCTCAGCCTCTCCATTAGGGTTTGCACTAAAATAATGTACCTGAGATCCTTTATCTGCTTTACCCATAGGATATGCCTTATCTCTGGTCATACTGGTTACGGCAAACCTCTTTACATAACTAGGTCCTGTTTTACCATCTCGATAAATCACATTATATATGGTACGATTATCTTTTTTCTTAAAGACAGCAACATGAATAATATCCTTGCCAATAAAGGTTTTAGCATCTACTTTAGTCACCATCATCGTTCCATCTTTAGTAAATACTATGATATCATCAATGTCTGCACAATCGGTAACATACTCGTCTCTTTTTAATGAAGTACCTATAAAGCCTTCGGCTCTATTTACGTAGAGCTTAGTGTTTCTCATCACTACCTTTGTAGCTACGATATCGTCAAAGGTCTTGATCTCTGTTTTACGCTCTCTTCCTTCTCCATAATTCTTTTTGAGAGATTTAAAGTAATCAATCGCATATTCAATAAGATGCTCTAGGTGATGCTTTAACTGTGCAATACGTTCTTCAAGGGCATCTATTTTTTGCTGTGCTTTATCAATATCAAATTTTGAAATACGTTTAATACGAATCTCTGTTAATCTCGTGATATCATCTACAGTAATAGCTCTTTTTAAATGACCTATGTGCGGTTTTAATCCTTTATCAATCGCAGTGATAACTCCATCCCATGTTTCCTCTTCCTCAATATCGCGATAAATTCTATTCTCAATAAAAATGCGCTCTAATGATGCAAAGTGCCACTGCTCTTCTACTTCATCAAGTTGTATTTCTAACTCTTGTTTTAATAAATCAACAGTATGATCTGCACTGCGACGCAACATCTCTGTAACACCTACAAATAATGGTTTATTATCTTCTATCACACAACCTAGTGGAGAGATACTGGACTCACAATTTGTAAAAGCAAATAAGGCGTCCATCGTTTTATCTGGAGAAATTCCAGCATGAAGATGTATCATAATTTCAACATCTGCTGCCGTATTATCTTCTATCTTTTTAATTTTGATTTTACCTTTATCATTGGCTTTCAAAATCGAGTCGATTAAAGAGCTTGTATTTGTTGAATACGGTATTTCAGTGATGATTATCGTATTCTTATCTGGTGCGTGCATTTTTGCGCGCACACGCACTTTACCACCACGCAAACCGTCATTATAGTTAGAGATATCGATTTCTCCACCAGTCGGAAAATCCGGATATATAGTAAATCTTTTACCTTGTAAATGCTTTATAGAAGCATCTATTAACTCAATAAAATTGTGTGGTAACACTTTAGTACTTAGTCCTACTGCGATTCCTTCAGCTCCTTGTGCGAGTAGTAACGGGAATTTTACCGGTAGGTTAACAGGTTCTTTACGACGGCCATCATAACTAGATTGCCATTCTGTAATCTTAGGATTGAAAAGAATTTCTAGCGCAAACTTTGACAATCTTGCTTCTATATAACGAGAAGCTGCTGCAGGATCGCCTGTAAAGATGTTTCCCCAGTTTCCTTGCATGTCGATGAGCATGTCTTTTTGCCCTATTTGTACCATGGCATCGCTTATACTAGCATCTCCATGTGGATGATATTGCATGGCATGACCTACAATGTTTGCTACCTTATTATAACGTCCATCATCTAGATCTTTCATAGACTGCATGATACGTCTTTGAACAGGTTTAAAACCATCTTCAATCGCTGGTACCGCACGTTCCAATATTACATAACTCGCATAATCTAAGAACCATTCCTTGTACATTCCCGTAATACGAGTTATACTTTCAATAGGCTCCAGTATTTCACCATCATTTGTGGACTCTAATTCTTCGTTTTCTTCACTCATTTGTTAGTTAACGGTTATCGGTTAACGGTTATTTATTTAAAAAATCACTATCCTTAGCAAATACTGCCTTGAAAATCAATAAAATAGCCGCGGCAATCCAAAACATTGTCCCTAAAGCCAAAATATTTGATCCACCTATAGCCATTCCGAACAATGGAAATTCCCAATGTAAAATTTTAATAAACGCACCTAATGTATTAGCAATAATCCCTAATGCTGCAATAATTATAATGTATTTATATTTTATCATCATGTTAAATCAAGCTTTCACGAAAGCGTACTACACAGTATCCTCTTCAATTATATCGAGCTCTACCTTTAAATTATCAATGATAAATTCTTGACGATCAGGTGTATTTTTACCCATGTAGAATCTTAGTAAATCTTCAATACTCATATTATCATCTAGCATTAAAGGATCTAGACGCATGTCCTCACCTATAAAGTGCTTAAACTCATCAGGACTGATCTCACCTAGTCCTTTAAATCGGGTGATTTCTGGATTTTTTCCTAAGTCTGCTAGAGCAGCTGCACGTTCTTCTGGTGTGTAACAATATCTAGTTTCTTTCTTATTACGTACTCTAAAAAGAGGCGTTTGTAAAATATAAATATGTCCTTTCTTTATCAATTCTGGAAAGAATTGTAAAAAGAATGTGATAAGTAGTAATCTAATGTGCATTCCATCAACATCTGCATCAGTGGCGATTACGATTTTATTATATCGCAAATCTTCCATACTGTCTTCAATATTGAGAGCCGCCTGTAACAAGTTAAATTCTTCGTTCTCATAAACAATCTTTTTAGACATGTTATAAGAATTAAGTGGTTTACCACGCAAGGAAAAAACGGCTTGTGTATTAACGTTACGAGATTTTGTAATCGATCCACTAGCCGAATCACCTTCGGTAATAAATAAGGTACTATCTAGATTATTTTCTTTCTTACTGTCCGTTAAATGAACACGACAATCTCGTAACTTTTTATTGTGTAGACTTGCTTTTTTAGCACGGTCTTTTGCTAGTTTTCTTATTCCAGAGAGCTCTTTACGTTCACGTTCCGCTTGAACTATTTTGCGTTGTAAAGCCTCTGCAACATCGCTATGTTTATGAAGGTAATTATCTAGTTTAGTTTTTAAAAAATCATTTATAAATGTGCGTACGGTAGGTAAATCACCACCCATATCTGTAGATCCTAGCTTAGTCTTAGTCTGTGATTCAAAGACAGGCTCCATAACTTTTATCGCAATAGCGCTGACTATAGATTTACGTATATCGCTGGCCTCATAGTTCTTACCATAAAACTCTCTTACCGTTTTCACAAGAGCTTCTCTAAACGCGGCTAGATGCGTTCCTCCTTGTGTTGTATTTTGACCATTTACAAAAGAGTGATATTCTTCACTATACTGCGTTCTACTATGAGTAATTGCTACTTCAATATCTTCACTCCTTAAGTGAATTATAGGATATAAACGATCAGTGTCTAAAATATTTTCACTCAGTAAATCTTTTAAACCATTTTCAGAAAAGAATTTTTCACCATTAAACATAATGGTTAATCCAGGATTGAGGTACACATAGTTTTTCAACATACGCGCTACGTACTCTGGTCGGAATTTAAAATTCTTGAAAATCTCGCCATCGGGCACAAAGGTCATTTTAGTTCCTTTGCGTCGCGATGTCTCTTCTAACATCTCTTGATCATTCAACTCACCACGAGAAAACTCGGCACTGGCGCTTTTCCCATCTCTAGTAGATTCTACACGAAAATAGCTCGATAGCGCATTTACAGCCTTAGTACCTACTCCATTTAACCCTACAGACTTTTTAAACGCACGACTATCATATTTACCACCAGTATTCATTTTAGAAACAACATCTACTACTTTACCCAGTGGTATACCACGACCATAGTCACGTACAGTCACACGTTCACCTTGTATAGAGACCTCAATGGTTTTACCAGATCCCATTACAAATTCATCAATAGAGTTGTCGATGACTTCTTTAACTAAAATATAAATTCCATCATCTGCACTGGATCCATCGCCCAGTTTCCCGATATACATTCCAGGACGCATTCTGATGTGTTCTTTCCAGTCCAGTGAGCGGATGTTATCCTCTGTATATTGCGTGTTTTCAGCCATAAATTAATTCTGCAGTCTTTCCCGAAATATAAGTATATCTGTTTGAATTTCGCTTTCGCGAAAGCGAAATTAATTAACATCATTTTTAATTCAATTGTGGATAAATATCAACAGCTATCTAGACACCATAAAAGTCTAAAAAGCAGTAGTTTTAAGCTTTATTAAAAAATCATGAAAAAGTTATTATTACTACTCACTTTCTTAAGCCTATTGTCTTGTAACACAGGCCCTAAACAAGGTGAACCAGTTGACAATCAAGGAATCACTACTTTCTATTTTATAAGACATGCAGAAAAACGCACTGATCAAGGTAGCGATCCTGAACTTACTGAGGAAGGAAAAAAACGTGCTGATGCATGGGTAAATTACTTTTTCCTTAAAAATGTAGACAACATCATAAGCTCTGATTACAAACGTACCAAAGCGACCGCTGCACCACTTGCTGCCGCACACGATATGGAGGTGGAAATCTATGATGTGCGCACGGTTAAGGCACTAGATTTACTAGAAAAGTATAGAGGTAAAACGGTTGCTCTTTTTGGACATAGTAATACGATTAATGAGTATACTAACCAGCTTCAAAATGATAGCATTTATAACGCATTAGATGATAACGATTACGACTCTTATTTCTATGTGCGCGTTAGCGGATCGGGTAAGTCCAGTGGTGTTAAGGAATCTATGGATTTTATGGAGGATTGATTTTAAAAATAAACCGAAAAGTAAAAATTTAAGTTCTTCTATAATTTATGATTTATTCCATTCAGACCAAAGATCTCAATTTCTTCTACGGAAAAAAAAGCCATATTCTTAAAGATCTAAATATAAATGTACCGCAAGGTTCTATTTATGGTTTTCTAGGTCCTAATGGTGCTGGAAAATCCACAACAATGCAAATTCTCACTGATATTTTATCAGATTATAATGGCTCCATAAATGTTTTTGAAAGACCTTTAAAGGAACAAACACCTGAGGTGTTCAATCGCATAGGTGCACTTGTTGAGTCTCCAGCGTTGTATTTGCATTTAACTGGTTATGATAATCTTAAATACATCTGCACACTTAAAGATATAGACGAGACGGTAATTCCGGAGGTTTTAGAAATCATAGGATTGGAAAACAAAGGTAGTCTTAAGGTGAAGAAATACTCTTTAGGTATGAAACAGCGTCTTGCAATAGGTATGGCATTACTAGGTAATCCTGAGATTCTTTTTCTTGATGAGCCAGTTAATGGTCTTGATCCTGTGGGAATTACTGAAGTACGTGAATTACTCGTTAAACTCAATCAAGATAGAGGAACAACTATTTTCATTTCTAGTCATTTATTAAGCGAAATTGAAAAAATGTGCACTCATGTTGGGATTATTAACCATGGTATACTACAGTTTGAAGGAACTATAAATGATTTGAAAAACCTACAACAAAAACATCAAGTTACGCTTACAACCACTGCTAGCAAAAAAGCAGTAGAAGTATTAACTCAAAATTACTATGAATTTAAAGTTCTTAAAGATGAGAAAATTGAAGTTTTACTAAAGGATAAAGAAGAGATACCTAAAATGGTAAGTTATTTAACGAGTCAAGAAATCCCGATATATGAAATTCGTAGTGAAGATGGATTAGAAAATTGGTTTTTATCACTTACTCAATAGATTCAAAAGAATGATAAGTACGTTAACTAAAACTCTTAAAGCTGAGGTTATTAAAATTAAACGGTCAAATATATTGACGCTAGGAACTATACTGGGCATATTACTTCCTATAGCATTTATAACAGCAAATCTATTTGAAGGAGAATATGCGATGAAACCTGTTAATAACGGCATCTTATATTTTAATTCATTATTTACAAGCTTGCTTGAGGCATTTACAGGTTTCTTTCTACCGCTACTCATTATTATTACCGCTAGTAAAATAGCCCAGCTAGATCATAAAAATAAAGGCTGGCAATTAATGGAGACTCAACCCATTTCTAAGTTTGCGATTTTCTTTTCTAAGTACCTTATATTGGTTTACAATGTCCTAAAGTCCATTATTCTTTATGCTATTGCCATAATTGTATTCGGCTGGGTATACTCTATATTTTATAATATACATGAAAATTACTCCATGCATATTGATATTGAATTTATTATTTATGCCTCTTTTAGGGTTTTCATTTCAACATTAGCCGTCATTGCATTACAATATGTGATTTCTGTTATAATTTCAAATTTCATATGGTCTCTAGTATTAGGGTTTGCTATGCTATTAGGTCAGTTGTTGCTAGATGATGCAGGTATATCTTTAAGGTGGTTTCCATATAATTCATTACTGGTAAGTGGCGCTAACCCAAGTGGCGGACAGATAGGTGATTTTATACTTAAAGCAGAATGGTTGAGTATTGTTTACTCTATTGTATTCTTATTTATAGGTTTTAATTGGTATCGTTATAAAGGTTTTTTTTATGCATTTTTAAAAAAGCCAAAACGTTTCATAATTAGTATTTCTGTTCTCATTATAGCAATTTCTCTTTCTCACTTTTTAATTAGAACCGTCACCACTGAGTCTTTTGAAAAAACAGTAGTAAAAGGAAAGTTGAACACCGATAAATCCATTTCTTCGGTATTAATGATAGAACCTATTACTGAAGATACTATAGCTCAAATTCCAGTAACAGATAATACATTCCGAATGGAATATGAAAATGAACTACCTGCCAATTATTACTACTTTATTTTTGGGAATTATCATAGAGACAAAATATTTATGAGTTCTAATGATAGTATTCGGCTTATTTACAAACAATACGGAAATAACAGCGGCAATGTCTATGTTACTGGTACTCGCATAACTGAAAACCAACAAGTTTATTATAATGGTGACTGGAGTTATGTAGGAACTATGTTAGACAGGAACACCAGGCTTGATGAACCTGAGTTTTATATAAAGCAAATCATAAGAGACTATAAGAATGACCTAAGTAAACTAAGCAGCAAAATAAGTGTGGACCATATTGTAGCTAGAGATGATTTTTTAAACATTTCAAAACAATTAATTGCTGTACGCTATGCAAATTATTGGAACAGTTATTTAAAGAAAAAGGAGCTCTATCATCCTGATGTTGTGATTGCAAAAAACAACCAAATAGAAGACCTACTTAGCTACATCGATTTAAATAATGAAAGCTTACTCAACAACAATATTTTTATTGATTATATCACAAAGGAGCTTATAAAACATAAAAAAGATTCAATTTCAAATAGACTTGATTTGATAGCCGATAAAGAAAATTCCAACTTCAAGGATAAATGGCTCTTTGCATCTTTAATTGCCGAATTAGAGGCAGAAACAAGTAATGAAAAACGTGACTCAATTTACAACTTATATAAATCTGAGATTTCAAATGAAAGATTTGTTGAACTGGCAAACTTTAAAAGACAACAATTCAATAAATTGAACATAGGGCAACCTGCCATTGACTTTGCGAGTTATAATGCGAGTGGTAAAAACTATAACCTATCTGATTTCAAAGGGAAGTTTATCATGTTAGACACTTGGGCAAGCTGGTGTGGACCTTGTAAATATCAAGAACCATTTTATGTGCGTAAATACCAGAAATACAAAGAGCAAAACATCATCTTTGCAAGTGTCAATGTAGACATAAAAGAAAGTAGCTGGTCTGAAGATCTTGTAGAAATGAATTCTGACATCTTACAAATAAGAGCGAAAAACATAGATAGTTTTATGGATTCTTACTGTATCAACAGCATACCTAGATTCATTCTAATTGCTCCAGATGGCACGATAGCAAATTCTGAATTTACTTTCCCTAGTAATAAGAACTTTGACGTTTTACTAGATGCTGCCCTGGAAAAAAACTATGATTTATAAATGAGCAAACAACCTAACAATCCGTTACACGGTATTAAACTGGCTCAAATCGTTGAAGATCTCGTTGAGAAATTTGGCTGGGATGAGCTGGGCGACCGTATAAGAATCAACTCTTTTAATACTGATCCTACTATAAAGTCAAGTTTAAAATTCTTAAGGCGTACCCTATGGGCTCGTGATAAAGTGGAAGCACTTTGGGTAGAGACCTGCGCTCCTGTAGATGAAGAAGAATAATCGATGCAACCACAGTATATTTTCTTAATCATATGGCTAATTGCAGCTATTTTGATCTGTACAAAATTTGTAATTGACGGTAGAAAAGCGCTAAAACATTTTCCTAAACTGGATAATTGCAATTTTATCTATCAAGAAGATGGTGCTTCTGGCTATTCAACAAAATCTTTTATTACAAAATATGGCGGTGCAAATAAAGCTTTAAGAATAAGAGTTACTGATGAAGAATTATGGATTACTACAAACACCTTTATGGCAAGTATTGCAGACAGGTTTGACTTACTTCATAGAATACCAATACAAAACTTGAAGTCAGTAACGAGAAATCGTATGAAAATCCAAATTCAATTTGATCATAATGGAATTTCTAAAAGTATTATCCTGTTAAGTAAAAATCCCGAGAAGTTACTTCAATTATTAATTGCCAAAATGAGTATTTAAGAGATAAACTAATGAATCATCTAAAGCAATAAAAAACCGAATCTACATAAAGTAGATTCGGTTTTTTTATCAATTATATTTCGAGTTAAACCTCTATATTTAACTTTTTAAACATTAAACAAGAAGTGCATTACATCACCATCTTGCACGATGTAATCCTTACCTTCTATCTTAAGCTTTCCTGCTTCTTTTACTTTTGCTTCCGACCCATATTCTACAAAGGTGTCATACTTGATTACCTCTGCACGTATAAATCCTTTTTCAAAGTCTGTGTGGATGACACCAGCAGCCTGTGGTCCTGTTGCTCCTATTTTTACGGTCCATGCTCTCACTTCTTTTACTCCAGCCGTAAAATAAGTTTGCTGATTCAGTAATTTATAAGCACTACGTATCAACTTTGCACTTCCTGCTTCTTCTAGACCTATATCGGCTAGAAACATCTCGCGTTCTTCATAATCGTCTAGTTCAGCAATATCTGCTTCTGTTCCTACAGCTAGAACGAGTACTTCAGCATTTTCATCTTTTACCATTTCACGTACCTGATCAACATATGCATTACCTGTCACTGCAGATGCGTCATCAACATTACATAAATACAATACAGGCTTATCTGTGATAAACTGTAATGGCTTGATAAACTCATCATGAATAGCTTCATCAAATTCTATCGTACGTACAGATTTACCAGCTTCTAAAGCATCTTTAACTTTCATTAAAGCCTCTTCTTCTTTTTGAGCTTCTTTATTACCTGTGCGAGCTGCGCGCTTTACTTTTTCTAGTTTTTTATCTACTGTTTCTAGATCTTTTAACTGCAACTCTATATCGATAGTTTCTTTATCACTTATAGGGTTTATTTTACCATCTACGTGTATAATATTATCATTATCAAAACAACGTAAAACGTGAATAATAGCATCTGTCTCACGTATATTACCTAAAAACTGATTCCCTAATCCTTCTCCTTTACTTGCTCCTTTAACTAGTCCAGCGATATCCACAATCTCTACAGTTGCTGGAATCACACGTTCTGGATTAACTAGCTCTTCTAACTTTTTTAATCTAGGATCCGGTACATTTACCACACCTACATTAGGTTCTATGGTACAGAACGGAAAGTTTGCACTTTGCGCTTTGGCGTTAGACAGACAGTTAAAAAGGGTAGATTTTCCCACGTTAGGTAATCCTACTATTCCTGCTTTCATGTGTTGTAATGTTTGTTGTTATTGCGCTTTTGCGAAAGCGAGATAAACCATCATCACTATCTTAAAAGGCGTGCAAATATAAACCGATTCTTGCAATTTGTTATATTTAAAAATATTCACTTTTAAACACAAAAAAACCGCCATAGAAACTATAGCGGTTTTTAAACAAATTTACTTTCTCTTACTCTTTACTATTCATGTCGATATGCAAATTAGTAGTATCCATACCTTTTGAAGCCATAATCTTTTTAACGGCTTCTTCATCGATTTCTCCTTCTTCATTTAAATCTACACCTATGTCTTTAAGAATATTATTGATACCTGTCTGGTCTAGATTTACATCCTTCATTTCTTCCATCATTTTCATAATAGAACCCAGTTTCATATCATCACCTAATACTCTAGCGACACCTAATCCCATTTCTGGAGAAGAACCGTAAATAATCATTTCATCAATACTCTCACTAGAACCGTCATATAAAAAACGCATATTGACACCATCAGACTTGTGAGTCATTAAAGTTTTAAAATCATCGCTTTTTAAAATCGCATTAAGTTGTGTATTTTCTTTTTCAAAAGCGGCTGTATTTTGCTTATCAATTGGATAATAAAGTAAATTTACCTTATCGATTGAATTATAAGCCTCTTGTGATTTATCACTCATTTGAGAAACATCTAATCCTAGTATACTTTTAGGGATGGTTGTTGTGATAAAGCCTTGCTTTTCCTGACTATCCACAAAGTATTGTTGTAGACTTGGGTCAGAACTACATGAGGTAAGAAACAGGATTAAGGTAATTCCTAGTGCTAGGACTCGTATAATAAGATTATTCATAATGGTATGTTTTAATGGTTTTAAAATTAAGCCAGATACTGGTCAACTATCTGGCTTATCAGGTATAGATAAATGATTAGTTTGTAGCGTCTTCTATTTGCTTCTGACCTGGAACATTCATCATTTTAGTAAGCTTTGAAATCTGGTTTAAGTCAATATCACCAGATATAATAAGAAATACGGTGTCTTTATCATCATTATCACCAGAGCCATTAATCAACATGACTAGATCACGTACTTTTTTATCATTACTACCTTTGCGCATGTGAAAAGAGAACATCTGTCCATCTTCTTTAACATGCATTAATTTCACAAGGTTATTATTTGCGATATACTTTTGAGCAAATGAATTTAAGGTTGCAGCACTAGTAGGGTTATCTGTAGCATAAATGCGTAATTCCTTAAGATTATCAATAATTTTTTTAATCTCGTTGAATTCTTTATCATCACTATCGATATCTACTCCTGCAATTAATGCAAACATCTCATCGGTCACAACAGTCTCTGATGTGTTTTTAAGATTATCTAGTGCGCTGAAGTTTTGTGCCATTGCTATACCACTGGTAAGCAAGAAAGCTGTTATGTAAATTAAATTTTTCATGTTTTTTATTTTAAGAGATTCTTGATTTTAATTATTTAGTTTTAAAGACTTTCTCTGTCTTATTATTAATTTCACTTAGTGGTTTTAAATTTTTACGTCCATTATTAAACTTAGTAGACACCAACTGTAAAGCTTCTACCGTTGCGTGATACGCCTCTTTAGGATCTTCATAGGTTCCCAAATCCGTGTTAGTTTCAGTCGTTCCTATGTAATTAGAACCTACAGCTATCAACGCAGCAAATCCTGCGGCAATACCTAATCCTTTAAGCACTCTGATTTTTGAGTGATCTTTAGGTTTTTCTTCTGGTGCAAGTTTTGCAAAAGCATCAAAATCTATTTCCTCTTTCATCACGCTTTCTTCTTCAAAGGCGTTAAAGATGCTGCGGTAGACCTCATGTTCTGGAGCTACAGCCTCACTATTAAAGTAAGCTATGAGCTTTTGCTCTTCTTCCAGACTGGATTGTCCTTCCCAATATTTATGTAATAGTTCGTTCATGCGATGTCTATTTGATACTGTTCTTCAATTTTTTCTTTGAGCATTTTACGGGCTCGACTTAAAGTGACTCTTACTGCGGTGGCTTTCATATCTAATATGCGCTCTATGGCTTCAAAGTCATATTGCTGTATATCTCGCAGTTGCAGCACCACTTTATACTGCTCTGGTAAGGTATTAATCACATTCTGTACCATTGTGACTTTTGCCTTGCGTTCCATCTCTTCTTGAGCATTGCGATGGTCATCTTCATAATTGCTATGTACAATTCTTAAATGCCCAGCCTGTTTACTCTTCAAGCGATCTAGAGAAAAGTTTTTTACCATTTGCATGGCATATGCCTCTTTATTTTTCACCTCTTCTAGAGTGTCTCTTTTCTCCCATAACTTTGCCATTACTTCTTGCACAGCGTCTGCTGCCTCTTCATGCGAGGTAAGCAAGCGTTTTGATAAAAAGTACATTTTGTGTTGTACTTCTTTAAAAACAGCTATGAATTTTTGTTGGTTCATTGTGTTGGTTATACTACCATGACGAGCATGTTCTTTTATTGTTACAAGATCCTTTATTTTTTTTCAAATATCATCCTTTAATAAAGATTCAATGGGTATTATGGGTTCGCTTTCGCGAAAGCGAATCCTGAAAAATCAAACTAAATAAAAGAATAATACGTTATGTAAGTGTGATAACTGCTCGTTATCTTTGAGTTCTAAATCCGAAAATGTTTTCATGAAAAATATTATTCTTTTCGCATTTTTTTTACTGTGTAGTATTTCGTTAAAAGCGCAGTATCAAGAAGGCATCATTATCTTTAATAATAACACTAGTAAGGCTGGTTTCATTAAAACACGAGCAAATGACAGTGTGAAATTTAAAGAAAATGAAGAAGATGAAACCGTAGTCTATGACCATAAGCACATCATAGGTTTTGATATTGATGGATTAAAATACAGGTATGTAAGGACTAATCGTACTGATCCACCATCACTTTATCTAGAGATTGAAAGTGGAAAAATCATGTTATACGGGTTATACATGCAAGGCGGCACTTCTAGTATAGGTTTTGGACCTGGTACTAACTTACAACCTGTTTATGTAGATCAAGAGCCGTACACAATATACTTTATGGTCATAGACGATCGTTTTGTGAGAATAGGGACTAAACTTAAAAAGAGACATCTTAAAATGTTGAAAGACTGTCCAGAGCTCGTTTCTAAACTCGAAGATGGAAAAATGAAAAAGAAAAGAATTCCTGAAGCTATAGAATTCTACAATGATAATTGTGGTGACTAGATCATTATCTAGAATACAATTACCTTTAAACCTTAATTATAAGCACTAATAATGATGAAATCTTATAAAAATATAATCCTATTATGCCTTACCGTTTTAATTACCGTAAGTTGTTTTAAGGATAACGACGATAATTTTGCTTCTTCTACTTCAATAAAAAACTTTGTTTACAGAGGTATGAATGCTTTTTATTTATATAAACCAGATGTTCCAGAACTGGCAGACGATCGTTTTGCGACTGTTCCAGAATTAGAAGAGTTTCACAGTATTTATGATACACCAGAGGCCTTTTTTGAATCATTAGTTTTTGATAGATCCCTTACAGACCGATTCAGCGTTATTGTAAGTGACTATATAGCATTAGAACAATTATTTGCTGGTACCACGCTTAATAACGGTATGGAATTCGGTCTGGTAGGTGAAACAGGTAGCGCTTCTAATGTATGGGGTTATGTACGTTATGTTCTACCCAACTCGAGTGCTAGTACACAAGGTGTTGCACGTGGAATGATATTTAATCAAATAGATGGAATTCAATTAACACGTGATAACTTTAGTGTATTGTTAGGACAAGATTCATATACCATAGGACTAGCAGATTTAAATGCTGGTGTTGCTACTAGTAATGGAATGACAATCACCTTAGATAAAACATCCATAACTGAAAATCCTGTTTTCAGAACTGCCATTATAGATCAAGGTTCACAAAAAATAGGATACTTAATGTATAATAGCTTTACGTCAAATTTTGATGAACAATTAAATGATGCATTTGGGACTTTACAATCTGCAGGAGTAACTCATCTGGTATTAGATTTAAGATATAATGGTGGTGGATCTGTAAATACTTCCATCATCTTAGGAAGCCTTATAGCAGGACAACCTACGACAGACGTTTTTTCGACAGAAGAATGGAATCCTGATGTGCAAGAATTTTTTGAAAACAATCAACCAGATCGTTTGACTAATTTCTTTAAAACAACTACTAATGCTGGCACAGCTTTAAATACTCTAGGACTTTCTAAAGTTCATGTCATTACAACTGGTAGCAGCGCTAGTGCTAGTGAGTTAGTTATTGCCGCTTTAGAACCTTATGTAGATGTTATTCAAGTAGGTGATGATACCGCAGGTAAATTTCAAGCAAGTATTACCTTATATGACAGTAGCGATTTTGGTAGATCTGGTGCAAATCCTGCTCATAGATATGCATTACAGCCACTAGTATTAAAAAGTATCAACAGCGCTGGATTTACAGATTACTTTAATGGCCTTGCTCCTGATATAGCATTGCGTGAGGATTTTGAAAACCTAGGAGTTTTAGGTGATATAAATGAACCACTACTAGCGGCATGTCTTCAAGACATTATGGCAAATGGAAGACCTAGTTTTAATAAATCTAGCATCCAATATGACGAGTTAAGCGGCAGTATGGAGCTAAAACCTTTCAGTCAAGAGATGTGGAAAGAAACAGAATTAGGTGATTACCTTATTTCACAATAATATTGGAATCCTTATCTGACCTAGAGATCCTAAACATCATCACCGATGACAAAGATTCTCACAAATTAGCTGACATAAAGCAAGCGCAACTTATTGCAGAAAAGCGAGGTCTTGACATCTATCTATATATTAATGATAGAGACACTTATTTCAGAATTTCTAAAAAAGAAAAAGTAATTGACAACAGAGCATCGATACGATTAAGGCTTATTAACTTTATCGTTGACTTTTTCAGTTTTGTAGTTTTGATTAGTTTAATACATGTTATTCTTTCGAATTTTGGCTCTGATAGTATTAAGTATAATTGGTCCAATTACCAGCGTATTATAGGTTCTATTATACTATTTCTGTATTATTTTATCCAAGAATTCTTTTGGAATAAAACACTAGGTAAAATTGTGACTGGTACCATTGTCGTTTCAGAAAAAGACCAAAAGCCTAGTATTACCGAATTATTAATGAGAACGGCTTGTCGTTTTATTCCTTTAGAAGCCTTCTCTTTTGCTTTTATGAAAGACGGTTTTCACGATATATTTTCTAAGACTAAGGTGATTGAAAATAAAAAATAGACAGACTTGTCTGTTTTTATAAATGTTTTCTATATTTGCATCGTGAAACGATCAGAAATTAAACAGCACATTATTGAAACAGCCTCGCAGCTGTTCTATCGCAATGGATATAATCTTACTGGTATCAATGAGATTATCTCAACTTCTGGCGTGGCAAAAGCCACATTATATAATCATTTCAAATCTAAAGAAGATATTTGTGTAGCTTACCTACAACACAAAAACAATTCATTTATAAAACAAATTGAGGCCTTTTGTTTATCAAAAGAACTTGGTAAAGGTAGAGTCCTTGCTCTTTTTGAATTTTTGGAACTCTTTTTTGAAGATCAGGATTTTAACGGTTGCTGGTGTATCAAAACCGTTGCTGAAATCCCTCGAGATAACAAGATTATTTTAGCCGAGATTCAAACCCAAAAAAGAGATTTCATACGATTTATTGAGCAGCTAATTATTGACAACATTCAAGATATTAACGTTCAAGAAAGTTTTATGATGGCAAAACAAGTGTACCTCTTATATGAAGCAGCAGTTTCAGAAAGTCATTTACATAAGGATGTATGGCCTATCAATTCTTCAAAACAATTATGTAACAAAATTATTTAACCCTTTTTTTAATCTAAAAGAGACAGACTGTTCTGTCTTTATTAAACTTTTATTATGTCAGAATTTAAAAACAAAGTAGCCATCATAATAGGTGGAACCAGTGGAATAGGAAATGCTACTGCTCAAGATTTATTACAACAAGGAGCTCAGGTTCATATTGTAGGTCGTAATACAGATAAAGTAGCAGATGTTCCCAATCTATTCAAACATCAAGTAGACATTACTAACAAATCTGAAGTAGAGAACTTTAGAAACTCGATAAACACATTAGACAACGTGGATTATCTGGTAAATGCTTCTGGTATCTTTGGACCTAAACCATTCTTAGATCATACTATAGCAGATTATGATTCTTATCAAGATTTAAACCGTGGATTCTTTTTTATTACACAAGCCGTTGCAAATAAAATGAAAGAAACTCAAGGTGGATCCATTGTTAATATAGGCGCTATGTGGGCAAAGCAAGCCGTAAAAGCAACACCTTCAAGTGCTTATTCTATGCAAAAAGCTGGTTTACATTCCTTAACACAACATCTTGCGATGGAACTTGCAGATCATAACATACGTGTTAATGCAGTATCACCAGCTGTCGTTCATACACCAGTTTACGATGGCGTTTTCGGTGGATCTGATGAAGCAGCAAAGGCACTTGAAGGTTTCAATGCCTTTCATCCTATAGGTAGAAATGGTACCGCACAAGACGTATCTAATACGATTACATTCTTATTGTCTGATAAAGCATCTTGGGTAACTGGAGCGATTTGGGATACTGATGGTGGTGTACGAGCTGGAAGAAATTAAAATATTCTAAATACATTTAAGCAAGGTTTTAATAGAATTATTAAGACCTTGCTTTGTCTTTTATGAAAAACAAAAATATCATCATCCTAGGAGCTGGATTATGCGGACTTACACTGGCTTACTTGCTTAGAAACTCTAATTATCAAATCACGGTAATTGAAGCAAGAAATCGTTTAGGAGGACGCATTCTTACTAAAAATACGTCAGGTGAAACTCCTATCGATTTAGGTCCAGCATGGTTATGGAACCAAAACACCAATCTTCTCAATCTCCTTAAAGAACTAGAGATACCTATACATCAACAATTTGCGACTGGTAACGCTTATTATCAATCCATGGCTAGCCAGCCACCACAACTATTTCAACTGCCAGAAAACCAAGAACCCAGTTATCGAATGGCTGGTGGCACAAACTCTATCATTAAAAAACTTTCCTCCGTATTGAGTTCTATAGATTTAAAACTTAATGAACCGGTATTAAACCTTGAAGAAAATGTTCATCAAATGGATGTAAGGACTTCAAAGTCTACTTACCAAGCTGATTTGGTTGTTTCAACCATTCCGCCAAGATTGCTAGTTAACAATATTGAGTTTACTCCTGACCTTCCAGACTCTTTAGTGAACATTGCAAATAACACACACACATGGATGGCAGACTCTATAAAATTTGGGCTTTCTTACCATAAACCGTTCTGGAAAGAGAAAGGCCTTTCCGGTTCTTGTTTCAGCAATGTAGGTTCATTTACAGAACTATATGATCATACGAATGATAATGAAAATCGTTTTGCACTTGCTGGATTTATGAAACCAGCGCTTACAGATTTATCATCATCGCAGCGCAAAAAAATGATTTTAAGTCAATTAGAGGACTTTTTAGGTAAAGAAGCTCTAGATTTCATTTCTTATGAGGAACAATGTTGGGCTCAAGAAAAATTCACTCGGGCGCAAAGTCATTATTTATTATCACCTCATCAAAACAATGGCCATTCAGTATATAATCATTTGTACTTTAACAATAAACTAATCATTTCCGGTACTGAAACTGCTTCTCAATACGCAGGTTATATGGAAGGTGCCGTTAGAAGGGCACAGTCTGTTTTTGAATTTATAGTTTCTTCAAATAGTTAACGGAATCCAAATGCTTTGTTAACACGCTTTCGCGAAAGCGGTTTCATGACTTATCTTTAGAGTTCTATAATTTTTACCATGAAAAGAACTCTACTCTTATGCGTTTGCTTGATTTCCAGCTTCGCATTTTCTCAAAAACTTGATTTAGAATTAGTTAAAAATCTAGAACCTCGCAACATAGGTCCCGGCGGTATGTCTGGTCGTGTGACGTCTATAGATGTGGTACACGATAATCCAGATATCATTTATGCAGGTACAGCTAGTGGAGGACTGTGGAGTTCACAAAACGGTGGCGTGACCTGGGAACCTATTTTTGAAGATGAAGTTACTGCTTCTATAGGTGCTGTAGCCATACAACAATCCAATCCTAGTGTGATATGGGTAGGAACTGGTGAGGGAAATCCACGTAACTCTTTGAACGGTGGATATGGTATATACAAGTCACTCGATGGTGGTAAATCATGGAAATCTATGGGACTTGAAAAAACCCGTAACATTCATAGAGTCATTATTGACCCAACTAATCCAGATGTCGTTTATGCCGCTGCGATAGGTTCACCATGGGGAATTCATCCAGAACGTGGTGTTTTTAAAACCACTGATGGTGGAAAAACATGGAAAAAAATTCTTTACACCAACGATAAGTCTGGTGCGGCAGATCTAGTAATGGACCCTACAAATCCTAATAAATTAATTGCTGCCATGTGGGAACACAAACGTGATCCATGGTTTTTTAAATCTGGTGGTGAAGGATCTGGATTGTATATGACCCATGATGGTGGAGAAAACTGGAAAAAAATTACCGATGAAGATGGATTGCCTAAAGGTGAACTAGGTCGTATAGGTGTTGCCATTGCTCCTAGCGAGCCTAATGTTGTTTATGCACTAGTAGAGGCAAAGAAAAATGCATTGTACAAATCCACAGATGGTGGTTTTAAGTGGAAAAAGATCAATGATAAAAGTGATATTGGTAATAGACCTTTCTATTATTCTGAAATATATGTGGATTCACAAAACGAGAATCGTGTGTACTCTGTTTTCACATACATAAACGTCTCTGAAGATGGTGGAAAAAGCTTTAAACAACTGATGCCTGCTTATAATGCAGATAATGGTGTCCATCCAGATCACCACGCTTGGTACATCCATCCTACTAACGGTAAATTTATGATCGATGGAAATGATGGAGGTTTAAACATCACACGCGATCGTGGTAAGACATGGCGATTTATAGGGAATCTACCTGTGGCACAATTCTATCATATTAATGTAGATAATGAAGTGCCTTATAACGTTTATGGTGGTATGCAAGATAATGGTAGCTGGCGTGGACCGGCATACTCATGGCGTGCGCAAGGTATCAGAAATAGTTACTGGCAAGAAATCAGCTTTGGTGACGGATTTGATGTCGTTCCAGATCCAGATAATAGTAGATTCGGTTATTCTATGAGTCAGCAAGGATATGTAAGCCGTTATGACTGGCAAACCGGTAATAACTATAGTGTTAGACCTACACATCCAGATCCAGATGTACAATTACGTTTTAACTGGAATGCTGCCATCAACATGGATCCGTTTGATAGCGCTACCTTATACTTCGGTAGTCAGTTTGTTCATAAATCTACAGATAAAGGACTGACGTGGAAAGTGATTTCTCCAGACTTAACAACTAATGATCCTGAGAAGCAAAAACAATCAGAATCTGGTGGATTAACCATGGATGCTACTGGAGCAGAGAATCATACAACTATACTAGTCATAGAACCTAGTGCTGTAGAACGTGATGTTCTGTACACAGGATCAGACGATGGCCGAGTACACATCACAAAAAATGGTGGTGATAGTTGGGATGATATTTCAAAAGGTCTAAAAGGTCTACCACAAGGCAGCTGGATTACTCAAATAAAAGCCTCAAAAACTAAAAAAGGTCATGCCCTACTCGTGGCAAATGATTATCGTAGATTCAACTTTGAGGCCTATGCATATCGTACGACTAACTATGGTAAAAGTTGGACTAGAATTGTAGATAGTGATGATGTAGAAAGCTACGCCTTATGTATCATTGAACATCCAGAAGAGAACAATTTGATGTTTTTGGGTACTGATGATGGTCTATACGTAAGTATTAACGCTGGCGATGATTGGGTAAAATACACTAATGGTTTCCCTACCGTTTCTGTGAAAGACCTTGCTATTCAAGAGCGCGAGAATGATCTGGTGATAGGTACATTTGGTCGTGCGGCTTGGGTTTTAGATGATCTTGCCCCTTTTGTTGCTTTCGCGAAAGCGCAACCTCAACAACCTATTGCTCTATACCAGCCACCTACTGCATACTTTGCTAGATATCAACAACCTACTGGAAGTAGATTTGGCGCAGACGCGATGTTCCATGGAGAAAACCGTGGTAGTGGTGCAAAATTTAAATATTTCTTTGACAAAGAATTAAAAGCAAAAAACGATACCGTAAAATCAGATTCAATCTATTTAAAAATCTATGATGATGAACAATTAATACGCACGTTATCGAGCAAAACTCCTAAAGAAAAAGGTATACAGACCTGGAGCTGGAGAATGAGAGAAAAAGGTGCTGATCGACCATCAAGAAAAGTTAATACTTCAAAAAGGGAACCTAGTGGTGTCCGTGTATTACCAGGTACCTATAGAGCCGTATTAGAATATGGAAATACTAAAAGTGAAACAAGTATTACTATTAAAGAAGATCCTAGGATTGATGAACTGAGCATGGCAGACATGACGTCTAAATATGATGCACAAAAAAGATTAGAAGCCCTATCGATTACCGTATCTGGAATCACTGAGCAACTGGCCGAAAATAAAAAGAAAGCCCAAACCTTCCTTAAGTTGATGAAGGATAAGGATAAAAAAGCATACAAAGATCACATCAAAAGAACCGATTCTATTATAAAAGGTATTGAACTTGAGCAGAATAAGTATTTTGGTACACCTGATAAACGTCAGGGAATTACTCGTAATCCTGAAGTCACTGTAATGAATCGTATAGGATTAGCAAATCAATACATAAGCAGCCGTCAAGGTCCACAAACTGCTACAGAAACACAATTATTTAATCAAGCTAGAGAATTAGCAAACGAAAGAATTATTGAGTCACAAACATGGCTTACTGAAAACTGGGACCCTTTTGTAGTTGAGATGAAAGAAGTGACAATAGACCTATGGGAATAGCATGAAATAAAACAGTTTAAGCTCAATATCGTGCATTACAATATGAACTATACATTAGGAATTAAACACAATGATAAAATCATCAAAAATTTCCTGATTCCTTACGCATAATTCCCGCCCATAGTTAGTGTTATATAGTGATGTTGTAAATTGTAGAGATAAATAGAGAAACGCATGAACTTTGAGAAAATCAACTTTAAAAATACCGCTGGTTATGAACTTAGTGGCCGTTTAGAATTACCTGCAGACAGGCATCCACACAGTTATGCCGTCTTTGCTCACTGTTTTACTTGTAGTAAAAACTTCAGTGCCACAAAGAATATTACACGAGCTATGACTAGTGCAGGATTCGGTGTATTGCGTTTTGATTTTACAGGATTGGGCGATAGTGACGGTGATTTTGCCGACTCCAATTTCTCAGGAAATGTTGATGATTTATTGGCGGCAATTGATTACTTAAAAGAACATTATAAAGCTCCTTCCCTACTGGTAGGACATAGTCTAGGTGGTGCTGCTGTGATATATGCCTCTGCAAAAGCAGACTCCATAAAAGCGGTAGCTACGGTAGGTGCTCCTAGTGATACTAAACATGTTCGACATTTATTTGGTGATCAACTTGATGCTATCGTAGAAAATGGAGAGGCTACCGTACAATTAAGTGGCAGACCGTTTAAAATTAAAGAGCAATTACTTAAAGACCTTAATGAACAAAAGGTGACACAAACACTTAAAAGTTTACGTAAACCTATACTGATCATGCACTCTCCACAAGATCAAACAGTAGGTATTGAGCACGCAGAGAAGTTGTATCATGCGGCAGTTCATCCTAAGAGTTTTGTTAGCTTAGATGGTGCAGACCATCTATTAATGGATAAGAAAGATTCTAAATATGTAGGTGAGGTCATTGCAGGATGGTCCTCTAGGTATATTGATATTGAGGAAGATATCACATTAGCAACAAGACACAATGTAGTGGCCAGTCTAAATAATGATAGCTTATTTACTACACAAATGAGAGCAGGTAATCATTATTTTATAGCTGATGAACCTACTAGTATAGGTGGTAATGACTTTGGTCCTAATCCATACGAGCTTTTGTCCAGTGGATTAGCAGCTTGTACGGTCATGACCATTCAAATGTACGCTAGACGTAAAAAATGGTTGATCGAGAATGTAGAATGTCATGTAGATTATGATAAACAACATGCGATAGATTGTGAGAATTGTGAGGAATCAAGTGCAAAAATAGACACCTTTACCAGAGAGATTAAAATTACAGGAGACCTAGATGAAAAACAACTACAACGACTTCTCCAAATAGCAGATAAATGTCCAGTTCACAAAACTTTGCATAGCGACACTCAAGTAGTTACTAAATTAGTACGTTAATGACCTTTTCCTTTGAAACGTCTATAGGTAATAATGGTTATACAGGAGCCATTTTAATACCTGATGATATCGCAGCACAACTAGCTACAGATAAAATTAAAAGAGTTGTAGCCACTGTAATAGCAAACGACAAAGAAATTACGCTATATGCAGGTATTGCAAAAAAACATGGCGTCATCTACATGATGTTTTCAAAGGCCAATCAAAAAACACTAGGAGTGACCGCAGGAGACTCGTTAAAAATTGACATGCGAGAAGACACTAGTAAATATCAAGCTCCTATGACAGAAGAACTTGAAGCTGTTCTTTTAAGTGATTATGAAGCTTATGAGATATTTGAATCTCTATTACCAGGTAAACAACGTAACATCATCTTTATGGTTTATCGAGTAACTGACTCTCAAAAACGTGTTGATATAGCCTTAAACATTATGGAAAACCTTAAAATAGGAAATCATAATCCTATCAAATTTGAGAAACTCTTATGATGAAAATCAACTAGAGTTGCTTATTTTTAAATCAAAATTAAACAACCATGAAAAAAATAACACTAGCCATTGTGGCACTAGGATTAATAGTAGGTTTAAACTCTTGTAAAGAATCTACCAAAGAACAAGTTAACGATATCACCGACGATATGTCTTATGATGACGATGGTGGCGATGATGATGGAGGACACTCACACGATGATGGCGACCATGATCATGGTGATACTTTAATGATAGGTAAAGAGGTTATTGTAGCGATGGGCTCTAAAAGTGGTAGTGATGTAACTGGTAAGATTATTTTAACTCAAGGCGAAAAAGAGGTCAATATGGTCGTATCATTAACAGGTCTTACTGCTGGTGAACACGCTATACACATCCATGAAAATGGTGATTGTAGTAGTGATGATGGTAAAAGTGCAGGTGGACACTGGAATCCAACAACAGAAGATCACGGTAAATGGGGCGATCACGATCACCACATGGGAGATATAGGTAATCTAATCGCAAATGATGAAGGTGGAGCAACACTAACATTTAACACTGATAAATGGTGTATAGGATGTGATGACGATACACGCAATGTTTTAGGAAAAGCATTTATTGTACATGCTACTGCAGATGACTTTGAATCACAACCTAGTGGAGCTGCTGGTGCTAGAGTAGCTTGCGGAGTTATAGAGTAATTCTGTTCAAAATAATTAACTAAAAATCCGCGTGGAAACTCGCGGATTTTTTGCATCTTGAACTCTACAATATTTATTTATGAGTAATCAACCCGATTTACTAATACTCAAAATGCAAGAAGGAAGCGAAATGGCTTTTTCTCGTGTTTATGAAAGATATAATGAGGCCTTACGAGGAATTATATTTGCCGTGGTTAAAGATGATGCTGTTGCTGAAGAAGTTTTACAGGATGTTTTCATGAAAATATGGAATAACTCATCATCATATGACGTAAAGCAAGGACGCTTTTTTACATGGGCATTAAATATATCGCGTAATGCTGCTATAGATCATCTAAGATCTAAAGCACATAAGAATAATCTTAAAAACCTTAGTCGTGATTATTTCGTAAATATCCCAGAGGATGCGACTGATGAAATGGAAGTGCAAACGGACAGTCTAGGTATAATGAAATGGGTAAATAAACTAAAGCCTACTTGCATTAAAATAATAGACTTGATTTTCTTTAAAGGCTTTACTTTTAAAGATGGCGCTGCCGAATTAAATATTCCAGAAGGCACTCTCAAAACTAGGCACAGAAAATGTGTAAATGAATTACGTAATGTAATGGGAGAATGATAGACACAAAAGAATTAATAGACAGTGGTGATCTTGAATTATATGTGTGCGGTGCATTACCGGCAAATAGAGCTCAAGAAATCGCACAAATTTCAAAACAGCATCCTGAGGTACTGGAAGAAATTATAAGTATAGAAAATGCATATCAGCGACTGGCTGCAGGACTTGCACCAGATCATAACGATGAAACCTATGCTAAGCTAGAAGCGATTATAGGTGCTAAAAACAAGGTAGTAAAATCAACTAGCTCATGGAGTACTTATATAGGATGGGCTGCAGCTGGTTTGTTACTAATTGCTTCTGGTTATTTCTATAATGCAAATAATGAGGCAAATGAAGAAATAGTGCAAATTGAGCAACAAAAGGAATTTCTAGAAACTGAGAATATAGAAATAGAAAGTATTAATTCGCAATACGCATCTACCCTACAAGTTTTATCAGATCCTGAAACGGTTAAAGTAAATTTAGCTGGTCAGGCTGGTTTTGAATCTAGTAACGCCGTTGCCTTTTATAACAATGAGAAAAATGTTACTTATGTAGATATTCAAGGTTTACCAGAGGTGCCAGAAAATATGGTATATCAATTATGGTCTTTAACTCTAGATCCATTAACGCCTACTAGTTTAGGTACTCTACCTATAGAAAAAGAATCTTATAACGAGCTTTTAAGAATAGATAACGCATATGATACTCAAGCATTTGGAATTACTCTAGAGGAAGCTGGTGGTGCCGATGCTCCTACCCTAGAACGACTTTACACATTAGGTGTAATAGATAAAGGATAATACTATTATCGATTGTATTTTAAAACCAGTTCTTATTAAAGAGCTGGTTTTTTTTGTTCTATTTTTATAAGGTTACCTATACACCAACATGGTAACTTATATTATCCTTTTATGATGAAAAGTATTATCATTATTACAATAATTATTTTAAGCCTTCATCTAACAAGTGAAAAGAATACCATCTCAGGTAAGTATAAAATCATTGCTGGAGCATATGGAGATTTGAATGGCGATGGAATCGATGAAAAAGTTTCAGTTCTTGAAACTGTTGAAAAATCAGAGTCAGGAAATATAAGATTTATTCAAATCTATAGAAATATGGATGGGATTTGGATCATGTGGCATTCATCAGAGAATGCAATTTTGAAATATCAGAAAGACATTATGATGAGTGATCCATTTGACGGAATTGAAATAGATCATGGTACTTTATTGATAGCTTTTTCTGGCGGCAGTAGTTGGAAATGGTCTTATACCGATAAATATAGATATAAAAATAATGAATTTGAGCTTATAGGTTATACCAGCGACTATTTTAAGCTTTGTGAATATTGGTTAACTATGGATTATAATTTATCCACAGGAAAACTAATTACCACTAAAGAATTTGAAAAATGCGAGAATCAAGAACAAATCATCTATAAAACAGAAAACGAGATGTTCTTTAAATCAAATATTGACATTAATTTACAAAATAGAAATACAAAAGAAGTGACGATAATAACACCAAAATATAAAAGACAAATTTTCATATAAGTTGGTATCTAAAACAGAAACCCGACCTGCAAACGCAAATCGGGAATCCCAACTAACCAACCAAAAAGACTTTCCCCAAAGCCATCTAGAAATACTCATGCATCTTCCTAGACTTTACAATTTGAGAGGAAAGTGAATCATCATTCTGATTTATTTACTTACTTACTTACTTACTTACTTACTTACTTACTTACTTACTTACTTACTTACTTACTTACTTACTTACTTATGAGTTGATGATTCTTTAACGATTATCAAATTTGTTCTACTTCTTTATAAGTGACTGGACCTAATTCATATCGTGCCTCTAATAATTCATTCTTAAGAGGTTGAGCAACGTCAACTAATTTATTTTCTTTAAAAATTTGAGCTAGATGTAGTTGTGCTACAGGTTCAAATGTTTTATTCTGCACAAATTGCTTGTGATTTTCTAATGCAATTACAGGCATTTTATTAACCAGATATGCATATCCTAACAAATCATAAGTTTCTGGAGTGGCACGGTTTTCTACTTCGATAATCGCAAGTTCTAGACCAGATTTTTGCTGTGCTTCAGTACCTGCCAATAAATTTTCAATTCTATAGGTATTATACATACCTCTATATGCAGGCTTAATTGTTTCTTTTAAAAATAATTCCCTTAATTCAAGAGCTTTTTTCTCATCATTTTGATAAGATGCAAATTCTGAAAGAATGAGATTATAATCTGGAATATGATGACGAGATTGTAACTTGTTTATAATTTGTGTTGCTAATGCTGTATCATCATCATTAGAATAAGCTATCCACGATATTCCTTTTAAAGCATAATCATTTTGTGGATCTAACTCGAGTGTTTTCAAATAGTATTTGTAAGACAAAGCGAGATCTCCATGATGCCCATAATAATCTGCAATATTGGAATAACTCCATAACATCAGGTTTTCTGAACCACTTTCTTCAGCAAGTTCCATGGCCTTTTCCATTAGTCTAATAGTATCGTCTAGATTGCCTTTATAATCGTTCCACTTTGCCGCTCTAATCAGATAATTATAATCATTTAAGTTTCTTAAAGTGTTTAATAATTCTTCTGCCTCAACATAATTCCCTAACTCCATGGCAATATCAAATTTGACTAGATGATCTTGCTTTTCGTTTGCTACCTCGTTTTTCATTAAACTATCTGCTTCTTTAAAACGATGTTGTTTAATGTACATCTGTGCGAGTGATCTTCGCGCACTTTCTGGTTTTATCGCTGTTCTTTTAAGTACGTTTTCGCGCAAGCTTACAGCTTGTTCTAAATAGCTGATATCACCAGTTAGGTCATACAATTGATTATTTAATCCTGCTAATCGAGACATCTGTACAATACGAGTAGAGTCTTGCTCAATGTCTAATTTTAGTGGAGCTGTTTTTGATTTTAATGTTGCGACTAGGGCATCTCTATCGCTATCAAGATAGGATTGAAAGTCGTTAATGTCTGTAATTATTGCTTGGTTTTGATCTGGTGCCGTGGCACAAGAAATAAGAAGCAATAAAGATAAAAGAGTGATGAGATTTTTCATGATTTGGGGTTGTTGTACTTAAAATTATAACTAGGCTTTAGGGAAGCCTAGTTATAAATTATAATTGATCTAGAACTGCGCTGCAGTTAGGTATGGGAATGTTGTTGAAGAAGTACCTGCTTCTTGTGCAACATTATCTGAAACAAGATTAGGAGTACCGTTATTACCATCAAATCTTGCTCCTGTATTACCACCGAAAAGTAATATTAATGACACGTCGATAACATCATCTTCAATGGCACGACCTGTTAATGGTACACCAGCGGCACTAAAGTAAGAAGTAGGCGCATCTGGAGATACTTGTAGCACGTCTAAGGCAAGTGCTGTAGTTAAAGTAGGTAAATCCAATCCTAGAATATTATTTTCATAAGTTGCTCCATATGCATTATAATATGCTTCTATACGAGCTTGAAACGTAGGTTGAAACATGGCGATTCCATTTGCCGGAACTGTCACGTTAAACATATTTTCATCAGCTTCTGTAGGTGTAAAAACAGTATTGATTCCTGGACGACCCATTTGATCTTGTTGTGTAAAAGTTCCAGAAAAGTCTGTCGTTGCTGGGTTACCTCCTACTATATCATCATCATCACCACATGATACTGTAAGTGCAGCAACAGCGGTAAGAGCTATTAAATATTTAAATATTTTCATTTTTGTAAATTTTAAATTGTTAGTTTTTATCTTCTTTTAGTTTCTACCCATACGTTATAAGCCACTGGCAAACCAGGACCATTAGGGGCAAGTAATTGATCAACGATGTGAGTAGGTGCTGTTCCTAACATACTATTAGGTACCTCAATAACTATTGCATTTACATTCAATGGCGCAAATGTGTTATTACCAGTAGTACCAAAACCAGTAGCTGGTGCCATACTAATCACATTATTGAAGGCTTCAAAATCAAAGAAGAATGCATCCTGTCTTAATCCAGCAAAATAATTAACGCCACCTACAGTAGTCATAGATCCTATGTCTACACTAGCAGCAAGCTCATTAGTATCAATCGTACTGTTAAGGCCAGTTGATGAAGGTGCATAAGGACCAAAGAAATACATCTTATCACCTTGACGCAATGCTTGAATTACTAAATCTTCTGTAACACCTGTGGTACCTGCATCGACACCAGTATTATCAATGTTAATTTCAATAAGAACATTCTCATCAAATTGAGCTGATGCATTTGCTGCAGGTAATGTCACAACAAATGTTGTCGAGTTAGCGTCTGCACCTTCAAAGGCGTAAAAATCTGCGATGTCTGCTGTTGTATTAGCCACAGCTGGTGCATCTAAGTGATCTGCTGCGATAAACGCTCCTACACATACTGCAAGTGCAAGGCTAGACCAAAGGGCAATTTTTTTCATGTTAATTGGGTTTTATAAATTGTTATATACCTTACCTACGCAGGATTACTAGATGCAGTTTTAATTCTATTGTTAAAACTCTCTTAATGTCTAAACAATCTTCCCAATACATAAAAAAGCGACTCACCTATTAGTGAGTCGCTTAAAATCAAATACTTAAAGCACTATTTATTTCTCTAGCCAGTTTTTAAAATCTTTTACTCGTTCTCTACTTACTATTAAGTCCATCTCCTTAAAAGAATTTATTTTGATCTTGAGGCGCGAGTTAGTGTAAGATATCATATCATCTATTGCATTTACATTTATTATCGCTTGTCGAGATATGCGGAAAAACTGAGCTGGATCTAGTTCTTTCTCTATCGCTTCTAGTTTATCATCTATAAGGTAGTTGCGACCATTTTCTAAGTTTAGATAACTACCTTTATTCTCAGAATAAAAAAGTTGTACATCATCTGTATTAAACAATTTAAGATGTTCACCCACTTTAGCAGTATATCGTTTCTTATAAACACGATCTACAGGGTTACCTAACATTTTTGCTATTTCATTAAAATCTATGTGTTGTTTTTTCTCGCTTTCGCGGAAGCGTACTTGAAATCGCTCTACTGCTGCTTTTAACTCATCCTCATCAATAGGTTTTAATAGATAATCAATACTGTTAAGCTTAAAAGCTTGTAATGCATACTCGTCATATGCAGTGGTGAAAATTATAGCACTATTGATGTCCACCTGATCAAATATTTCAAAAGACAGTCCATCACTTAATTGTATATCTAAGAAAATTAGATCTGGTGCAGGATGATTCAATAAATATTCTACTGACTCGTGTACAGAATGTAGCATCACCTCTGGCGTAATACCGATATCTGCTAACATGCGATTTAATCTTCTGGCAGACGGTTTTTCGTCTTCTATGATTATAGCTTTCATATTAATCTTCTTTATCTAAATATTCTTTAATCTTACGTTTTTCCCATTTTTTACTTACAAATGGGTTCCACTTAAAGACAATCATCCACTGGATAAAGATGCCCATTCCCCATGGTAAAACAAAGAAGTTAATAAAATAGTTCACACTAAAGTCAATGTATAGCACTACCGCAAGGAATATTAAATTCATCACCACAAAAATGATCAAGTGGTTATAAAGACCTTTAATATTTCTAACTTTTCTCTTTGCCTTTTCTAACTCGTCGCTCATCATTATTGTTTTTCTTGTTCCTCTATAAACTGTTTAAGTTTACGCTTTTCCCAATCTTCACTTGTAAATGGATTCCATTTAAAGACGACTAGTGCATGAATAAATAGTCCAATTCCCCAACCTAATAATGTAAAGGTTATAAAGAACCTTAAATCACCATTAAAATAAAGTACCGCTGCTAGAATTAACAAATGAATGATAATAAATACAATCAGGTGATCATAAAACCCTTTGATATCTTTGACACGTTTCTGGGCTTTTTCACGTGCTTCTTGCTCGTTAAATTTAGATTCCATAACTAGTTATTTAAACGTTCTTTTTCCATTAATTCCTGGATCTTGCGCTGTTCCCAATTCTTACCCGTAAATGGATTTGCGCTGAATGTGCCTAGTGCGTGACCTAGTAAACCTATTCCCCATCCACCTAATGGAAATAAAAACCATGCATATTCCCATTCATTTTGATAATAATTGAGTGAAGCGATGCCTATATTAACTATGATATAGATTAATAAGTGGTTATAAAATGATCTAATCTCTTCAACTCGAGCCTTTGCTCTTGTGTAACGTTCTTGATATGTTTCTTCTTTTTTCATCTTAAAAGTTTTTATCGTTCATTAATTCTTCGATTTTACGATCTTCCCAGCCTTTACCTAGAAACGCATTGTTTTCATAAGTGCGCAAGTATTGAAATACTAACCCTATACTCATACCTATCGCAGGGAATATCACCCATGGAAAGTCTGATGTAAAGTAATTGATAGCGGCTAGAAAAAGTAAAATACCTACTGTCTTAACAACATCATCGTAAAACTCTTTAATGCTGGCCACTCGTTCTTTTGCTTTGATTAATTTTATGTCTTCTACTGGTGTCATGTCTTCTATATTTGCGGTTAATACATCTTGTGATTTAATTAGAATAGGAATTTGTACTCTGAAAAACTCATCATCTTGTGCGATGCTCATTTTACGTTTAGTCAGTAATTGATACCTAGACGCTATATTTTGTAGTCCTACACCACTACTAGTAGTAGCTACTTGCTTTTTCTGTAAATTATTTTCAATAATCAATTGATTATTATCTTCATAAATGCGCAACCTTAACGGTTTACTATCACTTACGACATTGTGCTTTACGGCATTCTCTAGCAGTAACTGTAAGGATAATGGTACTACCTTCATCTCTGGATTTGAGCTTTTTTGTGGAATATCTATTTCTATACTATCCTCAAATCGGGTTTTAAGTAAACCTACATAAGCCCTAGCAAAACTCAATTCTTCATCTACAGTTACTAATTCCTTATTACGTTGTTCTAGTACGTACCGATATACTTTAGAAAGCGATGTCGTAAATTTTGTAGCCGCTTTAGGGTTTTCTTCAATTAAAGAGACGAGCACATTTAAACTGTTAAATAAAAAGTGAGGATCTAACTGATTTTTTAAAGCGTCAAATTGTGCGGTTGCAGATCTTGCAATAACTTTTTGTTCATTTACTTTTTGAGTTTGAGACAATCTATAGAAGTAAATAGCATGATAGATAAGTGTCATCACTAGGGTAATAAATAACCCAAACAAATACCAATCTATAGACTGATTACTCACAAAGCTATCCCAACTACCTCCATAGATGACCACATAAGTAAAAAAGTTAAGTATGGTTAATAAAACCATAGTAATGATTACTGATCCTGCTGCACCAAGAACAATACGTTTTAAAGTATGTTCTTTCCAAGAATACTTTTTGGTCATTAAATCAAACCACCATTGATTTCCCACTGTTAATACGATAGAAAACATAAAGTTGATACCAAAACCTTCTATTTCTTTTACGATGGTTAAAAAGCCACCTCTCATGTATGCATTAATTAAATTAATGACAATAGAGATAACTATACCTGCGATTATAAATTTTATGAATTTCTTAAATGACATACTTTCTGTTTGTAATTCTAAAAATACTTTATTCGTTTAGAACAGCACAAATATGAAGCAGTCTTCTCTTTATATAAAGTCATAATAACCCAATTGTAGAAAAACACAACTCAATTGTAAAAAATCACTCTTCGGCTATTATATTTAGCTTTTATAATACATTTCTTGCATGCCCATTTTTAATCTTTTCCGTAAAAAGTCACCAGCTCCATCCACAGATCATTGGGACGAAATATTATTAGAACATGTCAACTTTTTTGAAAAACTCGAGCCTCGAGAACGATTGTTTTTTAAACTGCGCATGCAGGCTTTCTTAGATGAGATTGAGATTGAAACTATAGAAACAGAACCTACAGAGACAGATGCTTTATTAATAGCGGCAAGCGCAATCATTCCTGTTTTTGAATTTCCAGACTGGCATTATAGTAACTTAAAAACAGTTATTCTTTTACCAGAACATTTTAATGAAGATCTAGAATTTGAAGGTCATGGAAATGGAAGACGCATTTTTGGTATGGTAGGAACTGGTAAATGGAATCATAAAATGATACTTTCTAAAGAAGCACTTTACCATGGTTTTAAAAATGAAACCGATAAATTAAATACCGCTATACACGAGTTTGTACACCTTATTGATAAAATGGATGGTACTATTGATGGTATACCTCATGCTTTATTAGAACAATCATACGTCATACCTTGGATTAACTTAATGCATGAAGAAATGGAGCGCATTAATAAAGATAAATCAGATATACGTCATTATGGTGGTAGTAGTCAGATAGAGTTTTTTGCGGTTGCAGCAGAGTATTTTTTCTCGAGACCCAAATTAATGAAACGCAAACATCCAGACATCTATCAAATGTTGTCAAAATGTTTTACGCCAGATGAGGAATAATTAATAAATACCTAACATTATTAAATCAAGGCGATAGTAACTTGCCACAAAAATAGATTCATGCGTTTTATCATCACTTTCTTAGTATTTCTAGTAGCTTTTACTGCACAAGCAGACGATTGGGGAAAAACAGGTCATCGCGCTACTGGTGCGATTGCAGAGCAATACCTCAATAAAAAAGCTCGTAAAGCGATTGCCCAGTTACTAGATGGAGAATCCCTTGCCTTAGTATCTACTTATGCAGACGATATTAAGAGCGATACGCTATATAGAGCCTATGGGCCACAGCATTATGTAAATGTACCATTTGACAAAACGTATGACACACATCCACATAGTGAAAAAGGTGATATTATACAGGCCATAGACCACTGCATCGCTACCTTAAAGTCAGATACTGCCACTAAGGAAGAAAAAGCTTTTCAGCTGCGTCTATTAGTTCATTTTATAGGTGATCTACACCAGCCATTACACACAGGAATAAGTGAAGATAAAGGCGGCAACGATTTTCAAGTACGATGGTATAAAGATGGAACAAATTTGCATCGCGTCTGGGATACACAAATGATTGAAAGTTATGGGATGTCCTATAGTGAACTAGCGATGAATATGCCACAACTTTCCAAAAAAGAACGCAAAACTATTGCTAGTGGTACCCATAGAGACTGGTTAGAAGATAGTCGCATAGTGGTAAAAGATATTTATGCAAATACTACTGTAGGGCAAAAACTGGGTTACAGGTATATGTACGATTATTTTGATGTCCTTAAAGGACAATTGCAGAAAGGTGGAGTACGACTAGCGGCATTACTCAATGAAGTATTAGGATAGGATTTTAGTTTATGCTTTCGCGAAAGCGTAATTATTAAAATCTTATATATTTACTAAATGAATCTTACCTACGACAAAACCAGAGTTAACAACTTCACTGATGCCGTATTTGCTATAGCCATGACATTGCTTGTATTGGACCTCGCAGTTCCTAGTTATCAAGCGATACAGACCAAAACCTTTGCTTTTAATATTTCCCAACTGATTCCTAACTTTATAGGATATACAGTTAGTTTTATTGTGATAGCCGTTTATTGGGTTAGTCACATGAATATTTCTAAGCATATTAAACATTATACTACATCGGTTCTGTGGATCAATATCATGCTATTGTTTATGGTAGTATTAATGCCGTTTACAACAGCTTTCTATTGCAAAACATTTTATATAAACGAACCATTTATGGTGTATTCTGCGAATATAATAGCACTCAGCTTGTTCAAATATTTAATGGTATATAGGATTCAGAAAGATGGCTTATTAAATAATCCTAAAGAAAAGATCACCCTACAATGGATTAAGTCTAGAGATCTAGCAGCGAGTTTCATATGGTTACTAGCGATAATCGTTTCTTTAAAGTTTGTAATCCTCTCTAGATTTACTCCTATCCTATTATTGCCTTTACTTAAATTTATTGACATAGTTTATAGCCGTAAAAGTACCCGACGTGGTAGACGCAATTCTCGTAAGAGTAAAAAATAAACTGTACGATGAAAAAAGCCTGTATCAGACGCTTTTTTAGTAAATTAGATTTATGAATAAAATTGAAATTCGTACCGTAGATGTAGTACGATATGTACAACCTTTAAGAGAAGGCGGCTCACTACCAGCCATCGTTAAAGCAGATGATGGCTTTCTCTATGTCATAAAATTCAGAGGTGCTGGACAAGGAAAAAAAGCTCTAATTTCTGAATTTATAGGAGGAGAAATGGCTCGCTCTGTAGGTCTTAACGTACCTGAAATCGTGTTCATGAATCTAGATGACTCTTTCAGTAAAACAGAACCAGATGAAGAGATACAAGACCTACTTAAATTTAGCGTTGGTTTAAATTTAGGATTACATTTTTTAACTGGCTCTATAACTTACGATCCATTAGTAAGTGAAGTAGATGCTCTTACTGCCTCAAAGGTGGTGCTCCTGGATAGTATTATTAGTAATATAGACCGCACTGCAAAAAACACTAATTTATTGCACTGGAATAAAGAATTATGGATCATTGATAATGGCGCAAGCTTTTACTTTCATCATGACTGGAGCACCTGGGAAAGTCATTTAACAAGAACTTTTCCATTAATTAAGGATCATGTTTTATTATCTAAAGCAACTAAACTAGAAGAAGCTGCTGCAATTATTAAAAAATCACTGAGTCTAGAGAAGATTACAGATATAATCTCAAGTATTCCCGCAGACTGGTTGACAAGTGAAACAGACGAGATGACTGGTCTAGAGATTAAAAATGCCTACACTTTATTTTTAAAGACGCGTTTATCTAAAATTGATGCACTTATTAAAGAAGCTATAGATGCAAGGTAGATTTACATTTGAATACGCTGTTATAAGAATAGTTCCTAGAGTTGAAAGAGAAGAGTTTTTTAATGTAGGTGTAATAATGTTTTGCAAGCGCAAAAAATACGTAGGTATTAAATATCACATTGATTTAGATAAATTAAAAGCTTTTGATCCAGATGCCAACATTACAGTTTTTGAAGATTACCTTAAGGCGTGGAAATTAGTTTGTGATGGAAGTTTATCAGGTGGTAAAATAGGAGCTATGGAACTATCTGATCGTTTCAGATGGCTATCTGCTTGTAGGAGTACGATTATTCAAAGTTCTAAAACACATCCAGGTCTAACCGATGACCCTGAAAAAACATTAGAGGAATTATTTGAAGACTATGTACTTTAAAATCGTCTTATCTTATTCCTTATAGCGTGTTAGAATTATTTTGCTCAAGAACCAATTTAGGTAGCATCGTATTTAAAAAAGATTCTAACAATATTACATCACACTTTATGAATTGGATTTTATTAGTCATTGCAGGTTTATTTGACGTAGCTTTTGCTACCTGTTTAGGAAAGGCAAAAGAAAGTACAGGTATACAGACTACCTACTGGTATATAGGCTTTATAGTATGTCTATCTATAAGTATGATATTGCTAGTTAAAGTGACTAAAGAACTACCTATAGGTACCGCTTATGCCGTATGGACAGGAATAGGTGCTGTAGGAACAGTCTTATTAGGTATTATAGTCTTTAAAGAACCTGCTACTTTATGGAGATTATTCTTTATTTCAACATTAATAATATCTATTGTAGGTTTGAAAGTCGTCTCTAATTAAATCATTTCACGATAAAAAAACCTCAACGACTATATGAATTGTCATTGAGGTTTTAAAACTTATGATTTCTCAACTTTTATTTAAAGAAATGTATGAACGACTTCTCCAAATTAATATTAGCTGGTTGAGGAAACTCTGCATGCACAATAATAGCGTTCTCATGATGCTGCTCTAGTTCACTCAATACTTTTCTATTTAATAACAAGATGGTAGAATTACCATGATGATCCATTTTATCTAAAATAGTTTTTCCATTAAACTCACATATCCAATGAGTCTCAGACATATTCTCCTCATAGAAAACTTCAATTGTAGGCACTTGATAGTAGTTGTGTTCACCTATATCCTTAAGATCAAAAACTAGACGTAGTAATCCGCTTTCTAAATTCACCACATCCTTTTCAAAACCCATCGCAGCAAATGATAGCTTACCATCACTTAAACCTTTAAGTTTTACTTTAATTTCTCCTTGATTGATTTCTACGTTATTCATGTTATTAGTTTTTGTTATTCATTCAAAATTAAATAACAGCTTCCTTAATTAACATGATATTTGTCATCCTATAAATGAGGTTTTAAAGATGATCTTTTAGTATTATCTGACAAATAGCTGGACAGTATTCACCGCACTTGCATTAGCCGGTATACCACCATTCCATTGATTAACACTACCTATAGAATAATACCAACTACCTGAATTAACGGAACCATCTATGTATGTGTTACCACCTGATAATTCTAATCCACCCCAATTACTGTTAGTCATACTAACGCTTATAGGATTATAACCAGCGACCGGTCTAATACCCGAAGCGCTACTTCTAGGATCAAGAGTTTGAGACCAATGATTTGTTAAACCTAAAGTCGGGTAATATAACCTGAACTCATAATCTGATCCACTTATAAGCTCATCAAGTTTGCTTAAAATAGAATATTTATTAGTCGTTAAACCAGGTGAAGCAATGTTGAATTCATTGGCTTCCGTGTTGTTTGCCCAGTAACCACCAGCGGTATTATGATTGAATACCAGTGTCCATCCACCACCATCATTTGTCATATCACAATAGCAATCATAAGCAGGATTAACACCAGCACCATCTGGATCTATCGTATAAACTCCATCTGTAGTAGAGCCTGCGTTATAATAAGCTAGACAATTAGGTAGAACTGTGGTTATATTAATGCTTGTAAGACAGGTATCTCCTCTACCCGTGAAGGTTATTGTAAAATCATCTGTTTGTTGAAGGATAGGTGTTCCTGAACCAGTAAGAGTGATTGTATTAACACCTATATGAGTAAACACACCAGAACTCGTAAAACTATAACCATTTACAGTATTGGTATTGATGGTGTAGGATTCAATTACATTAACAATAACATCAATGGTTATTGTATTGCTCGCGTTTAAAGGATTACCAGCTACATATGTACCGTTTACAGATGTAGATGAACAGACTAATGCATTTACCGGTGTCTCACTTAAACAACCAGACCACGATGTACCCTTGTAATATTGAAAACAATCACTATCTAGATTATAGATAAAAAGACCTTCGGCAGGAGTTGTGATGGCATCTCTTTCTGTTGTGGTCATTCTGGGAAACAATACACCATGAGTGGTCGATTCTATATCTAAAATAGACGACGGTTCTGGTAAAATGGTACCTATACCTACTTGAGAAGAAGCCAATAAATGATTTAAAATAAAAAGAACTGTAACGCAATAAAATTTGAGCATCTTTTTTAAGATAAAATATGAGCAATATTTAAGACTCAAATATAGTGTTTACCAAGTAAGTACGTAAAAATTCCCACAAAAATCTCTAGAAATTACAAACACTGTAGAATTCAAAATGATAGTGCTATATCTTTAATAATTAGACCACTATATGAAGTTTTGATTATTAATTCAATAGTGAACGACCTTCATTTATCCTTACCAAAAACCTTTAAGATTTAATTCTAGAAACTCAACTGTACCTTATCCAACTTAATCTCACTTAACAATTCAAGCTTACCGTCCATAAAAAGTTGATCCATTTGTGATAAATCAGGATCTTGAATAGCTTCTTTATAATTATTATAATCTTGGATAGTTACTCCTTTTATGTTCCTGCGGTTAACGCTTTCGCGAAAGCGATATCCACAATCTTCTTCACAATAAGAATATGCCAGATAATCTACAAAAAAAGTGTCTTTATGAATCCAGTATATGAATTCATCCTCATGATCCTCGCCACCACCATTAGGGTCAAAAGTCACCTTAATTTTATAATAAGGTTCATTTTTAATAATCTTATCTCCTACTAACTCTTTATAAACGGCTTTACCGTCTAGACTGTATGGTAATTGCGCAAAATATATAACGCTATTCACACTACTTGCATAACCAGCCATGATTGAATCTGCAACCTTCTGAGGCACTCCATTTATGGTACGTTGACTGGATTGATTATCAAGTATATCTACAACCGTTATACTATCTTTTGCACGCGTTCTGGTAAACTTAAACAAGCCATTATCACGTAAGGCTTGATACTTAACACCCCTAAAATCGAATTCCATCGTAGATTGTTCTAATAAATGACCACCATGAGCATTTATAGCATTATCAATAATTTGATTTGCATTTAATGAAGGTGAGTTACTACATGATTGTAGTAAAATTGTGGAAATACAAAGAAATGTGAATAGGATTTTTTTCATTTCACAAATATATAACGATGACTTAGGACCATTAAATTATATTTGCCAATGTTATATGAAATTTAAGAACAACATAGAGATTAAAAATCGCAAAGCGCGATTTGAGTTTGAAATACTAGATAAGTATATGGCTGGTATCGTTTTGGGCGGTACTGAAATAAAAGCTATACGTTTAGGTAAGGCTAGTATAGCCGAGGCGTTTTGTGAATTTACAAACGGCGAACTCTTTATAATTAACATGACAGTACAAGAATATTCTCATGCTACTTATTTTAATCATAAGCCTAAACAAGCTCGCAAGCTACTATTGAACCGTAAAGAACTTAAAAAATTAGAAAAAGATGTCAATTCTAGTGGTAATACGATTATACCACTTAAGTTATTTATCAATGATAAAGGACTTGCTAAAATGGACATCGCTCTTGCAAAAGGTAAAAAGCTTCACGACAAAAGAGAGACTATCAAAGATCGTGATAATAAGAAACGCCTAGATCAAATTAAGAAAGCTTACAAATAAATTTTAGTAATTCATGGTTGCTATAAATTAGAGAATAGATAATTATAAATTTATGAAGACTATATGCTTCTAAATATTTAGTTAAAACCAGTTACGAAAACGTTGTAGAAGTATTACTTTTGCAGCCAAATAAAACCCACAAAAACCCATTCAATGAGTAGCTTAGATACTTATGAAAAAGAGCTCGCCTTTCAAACTGACAGGCGTCGCGCAGCAGTTGCATTTATTAAAGCCGTAAGCGATTTATGGTATGATAAGTCTATAGAGCTGGTGCTTTTTAGAAATCAATTGATTGATCGTAACGTGAGTGAGATCATCAACCTGCATGAGTATGCTGGTGAGTTTGTACAAAAGCCTATTTCGGTTTTTGATAGTGTAGAAATTGCTCAGGCTATTCTACAATTGGACATGCCTCCTGCAAAACTAGACATAGGTAAATTAACTTATGAGTACCATCTAGAAGATAATGACTATCAAAATGCTACAGCATTTGTAGCAAGTAAGTTAGGTGATGCACAACAGGCTAATGATATTAAGCCAAAGGATGTGGTATTATATGGTTTTGGTAGAATAGGTCGTTTATTAGCTCGAGAGTTAATGACAAAAGCCGGAAAAGGAAGCCAGTTAAGATTAAGAGCTATCGTTACTCGTGGTAAAATCGATGAAACTGTTCTTGAAAAACGCGCATCATTGCTTGCTCAAGATTCTGTACATGGTGATTTTTCTGGTACGGTAAGTTATGATGTGGCAAATGAATCATTAATCATTAATGGTACCACTGTTAAAATGATTAGTGCAAATGCACCTGAGGATATCGATTACACATCTTACGGAATTAATGATGCCTTAATTATAGATAATACTGGCGCTTTTAGAGATGATGAAGCTCTTGCTCGTCATTTAAAAGCTAAAGGTGCTCATAAAGTTTTACTTACTGCACCAGGAAAAGGGATCCCTAATATCGTGCATGGTGTTAACCAGTTAGAAAATGATCCAGATCAAATAGATATTTTTTCTGCTGCTAGTTGTACCACTAATGCGATCACTCCAGTATTAAAGGCTGTCGAAGACACCTTTGGTGTTGTTAAAGGACACTTAGAGACTATACACGCTTATACTAACGATCAAAATTTAGTAGATAATATGCACAGTAAGTACCGTCGTGGGCGTGCTGCTGCTTTAAACATGGTGATCACAGAGACTGGTGCTGGTAAAGCAGTAAGTAAAGCGCTACCATCTTTTGAAGGTAAGTTAACTTCTAATGCGATACGTGTACCTGTTCCTAATGGTTCTCTTGCTATTTTAAATCTAGAACTAGAAACTACTACTAGTAAAGAAGGTATCAATCAAATAATGAAAAAATATGCACTAGAAGGTGACCTTGTAGAGCAAATTAAGTACTCAATTGATAATGAATTAGTGTCCAGCGATATTGTAGGATCTAATGCTCCATCTATATTTGATTCAAATGCAACTATTGTCAGTGCAGATGGTAAGAATGTCGTTCTATATGTATGGTATGATAATGAGTATGGATACAGTCATCAAGTAATAAGATTAGCAAAATACATCGCTAAAGTTAGACGATTCACGTACTACTAGGATTGTATATTATAAAACTAAAAAGCCATCTCAATTGAGATGGCTTTTTTATTGAATAAATAATAATCTAACAAACAATATTAAGTCACTACACATCAATTAACTATGTCAATAATATGTTTTTAAAAATCTAGAGTTTAAGCAATTTAGAAGCTTGTGTATAACCACCTTGATCACCGTCTAAAAAATGTACATGATAATCATCTATAGCGATTACATAGCAAGAAAGCACACTAGTATTACTTACATAATAACCATATCGCAATAAGTTTTTATCCTGCATGGCTTGTAGTTCAAAGAGTAATAACTCTCGCTGTTTTGCAGTTCCCGATATGACAGTATTTATCGTACCGTCCACCATTAAAGATTCCGTTAACTCTGGTAATTCTCTTAAATAATTACGTCCTTTTTCATTAGTTTTCAAATACCATCGAGCGATAAAGGAACGTATAGCACTCGTAAATACTTCTACCCATTTAAGCTCTGAAAATTTCATCATAACCTCATTTTTGAGCTGTCCTAGGCTATTGATCATAATTAACTTTTCGATGGTAATAGGATGTCTCTTCTTAACATCACCGTATATAAATTCCATTTTAGTTAAAACCTCACTGTAAACAGAACTTTGTAAAGCAGTGGTTTGCGCTTTTATGATAAGCGTTAGTATTTCATTAGAGTCTACGGGCGGTGCTATTTTATCCCATTTACATTCCATACCTTTTAAATTAAGATTATATGGAATATTTGTTAACCCAATCTTTCGGCTTTTAGACTTTACCTCATCCTCAGCCATTTGCAAGGCATTACCTAAAACGACAGGTATAATATGCAAATCATTCAATTTTACTTTTGTAATTTTTAAAGTAGCCCCTTTATTATACATGTCACCTACCTTACAAGAATCGACTCTTAAGAAGAAATCAAAATTAGATTGACAGTTTTCTTGATGTAGGATAAGTGCATGTAAACACTCCTTGAGAATAATATCAGGTACTATAATCGTCGCGCCATCACCACCAAAAAAAAATGGAATCATTACATCATTATCTCGAGCAATATTAAGACACGCTACAATACTACCTGTTGCGGCTAGATTAACAAGTTGATGATTTCCGGCATTAACGGCAGCTGTAGAATTCTGCACATCGGTAACAATGATATTCCAGTCATCAGGTACGTCCTCAAATAAAGAAGGCTCTAGCAATACCTCTTGAATTGGTATATGCTGGATGAATAGATCACGATAAAAATCATTATTTGTCATATTCAAACTTACATTTATTAATCATGCGAGACAATAGCCTAATAAACCTCAATTACTTATTAAACTCAGATTATTACAGCAGAAATAGACTACATTTATACCATATTAAATTGAGTTATGAAGATCATTTTTACATTACTATTATTATTTTTCAATCTCATCCTCTCACAAGGACAAGAAATAAAAAAAATCTCTACTGGTGGCTATCACTATCAATTAGGTGATGATTTTCTTAACATATCTGATTTAGATAGAGTTTTGGAATCTAATGAAGAGGCCCATCGATTGTTGTACGATGCTAGACAATATAGAGGCATATCTCAAATATTAGGATTTGCTGGTGGTGCATTAATAGGGTATCAACTAGGAAACTTAATTGCTGGAAAAGATTTTGATAACGTACAAGGATTTCTCGGTGCTGGATTAATAGCGATCGCTATCCCTATCAATATTAGGCAGACTAGGAAAATAGAAACTGCTGTAGATCTTTACAATTCAGGTCTCAATCCTTCTAGTGAACCATCTGCTCAACTTTCCTTTATTTCAACAGGTACTTCTATAGGATTATCATTACGCTTTTAATTATTGAATAACTACTTTATAATTAACTATTTCTTATTCTAGGAAGCGCAGAAACAACCGTATTTTTGCCTAAAATCCCCTAGAATGAAAAAGCTAATCACTTTTATTACGATTGCTATATTTGGTATCGCTTTCGCGAAAGCGCAAGTAGTCATCAATGAGCTAGACTCAGATACGCCTAGTACAAACGATAGGCAGTTTGTAGAACTCAAATCTGACGTTCCATTCTTTTCTCTCAACGGTTATGTACTCGTATTTTTTAATGGTTCAACTAGTGCTTCTACTGGGATGGGCCGCAGCTATTATACCGTAGACCTAGATGGTCTTACAACAGACGATAATGGACTGGTTGTATTAGGAAGTTCATTAGTTTCTCCTGTACCAGATCGCTATCTAGCAGAAAGTAATATTCAAATAGGTGCAGATGCTGTTGCTATTTATGCAGGAAATGACACCGACTGGCCAGATCAAACCTTTGCTTCTCAAACCAACCTTATCAGTGCATTAATTTATGATACCGATGATGCTGATAATATGGCGTTAATGAGCCTATTAGGCATTAATGATCAATATAACGAGAATGAGAATGGGAATAAAACCACTGAATCTGTTCAACGTAAAGCAGATGGGACATATGAGACCAAAGCGCCTACTCCACATTCTTTAAATGATGCTACAGTACCTACCTACACAGGTATAGGATTTACAGTAGCACCATTACCTATTTCTGAAGGCTCTAATTTTGATATCACTTTTACTTTATCACAACCACAAACAACCGACTTTGTTCTTAACTATACTATCGATTTAGGAAACTTTGATAGTTCAGATTATACGGGTCCTTCTCAAGTAACTTTTACTGCTGGACAAACTAGTGTCGTTGCTAGTTATACCATAATAGACGATACCATTGACGAAGGTGATGAGGAATTAAGTGTCAATCTAGATAATAATGTTCCTGTAGGTTTTAAAAGATTGAAAGACAATGAGCGCCATCTAGTTGTTGATAATGATTTTCAAGTAGCTGCTTATGGTACTCCTCTAGCACCTACCTATGGAATTGTTAACAGCACGGCACCAGCAAATTATTACGACTCTCTCGATGGGTTAGCTAGTCCACAATTAGAAAATGCAATAACCAACATCATAGCAGAAGAGTTTGTAGTACGCATTCATACTTATGACGATATCGTTCAAATCATGAAAGAATCTGATCAGTCACCATTAAATTCTAATCAAGTATGGTTAATGTATACTGAACAACAACGATCTAAAGCAGATTATCAAACCGGAAGCAACAGTACTGGAAAATGGAATCGTGAGCACATCTATCCACGATCACGAGGTGGCTTTTATGAAATTGAATATGATGAAACCATTGATGGAATGGCTGTATGGACTGATACTAACGTAGATAGCTTGAGACACGGGCAAAGTGATGCACATCATTTAAGAGCTACGGATGGTGGTGAGAATAGTTCAAGAGGTAATAAAGATTATCCAGAATATGATGGACCTAATGGTACCCAAGGTTCGTGGCATGGTGATGTAGCCCGAGCTATATTTTACATGACCTTGCGTTATAACAATATTGATGTTGTCAATGGAAACCCTAGTAATTCGACTGTTGGACAGATCGGTGACCTAGCGACATTATTACAATGGCATAGAAATGATCCGCCAGATGATTTTGAAATGAATCGTAACAATGTAATCTACACATGGCAAATCAATCGTAATCCATTCATTGATAATCCAGAATTAGTAGAATACATCTGGGGAAATCAGGTAGGACAAAACTTTACATTATCTAATGAGGGTACTGAATTGACAACAGTGAAACTATTCCCTAACCCTAGCGAAAATAACTTTCATATTTCTGGGATAGAACAAGACACTCAGGTAATTATTTATGACCAATTAGGAAGAATTACTATTAAAAGAGATATTGATCAAAACACGACCTTTGAACACGACTTACCTATAGGTTTATATATAGTGAAAGTTCAAACGGAAAATGCGTCACAAAGTTTGAAGTTGATTGTAAAATAAGAATGATTAAAAGGTCTGATATTTTAAAAGAAACCCATTTAATGCTTTGTAGTATTTTAACAGGTAGATTACAATCGATCTTTTTATTTGCCTTGATTCTCTTTATAATTCCTTTTGTACTTTTTATCACAGCACCTATAATTGATTATAAAATTATCATAGGTAGCATTCTATGTATCCTATTTGGGCTATGGTTAGTTCGTTCTAGATTAAGAGACTATAAAGAAGAATATCGTAGACAAGACTTAAAGAAAAAACAACGTAAAAAAGGACTGCGAAATTGACTTAAAAAATCACATTCTACCTTTTCTTGATTAGATTAAAATAAAAAAGCCTGTTTAGCATTTACTAAACAGGCTTTTTTTATATTAATGATATGATTACCACTTACGACCTTTAAAGCCGCCACGGTTACCACCACTATCATTACCGCCAGAAGAAGAATCACTTCTACGACGACTACTTCTATTACCTGAACCGCTATTATCAGAATCAGAACGTCTTCCTCTATGGCTACTGCCTCCAGAATTACTGCGTCCTTTATAGCCGCCACCACCGTTAGAATCACGACGTCCTTTAAAACCGCCACCACTGCGACCACCACGACCACCACGTTCACGAGCTGGTTCTTTTACAACACCTTTATGCTCATTAACTCTTAGATCATGTCCGTTACGTTGTTTACCATCTAATGTCAGTATTTGTGACGCTACATCTTCTGCTACATCCATATAAGAATGTGTTTTATCCATAACGATACGACCTATTTGAGCGCCAGATATACCTGTGGTATCACATACATATCCTAGTAAAGCTCCTTTATTGATATCATCTTTAAGACCTAAATTGATAAAGTAAGTCTTCATACCTTCTTCAGTACCACGACTTGTACGTTTACCGCGCTCGCGTCTTGGACTATCATCTCTATCGCGTCCTTTAGAACGATCATTAAGATCAGAAATAGAATTACGCTTGTAAATAGAGTTGTATTCTTTAGTCAATAACTTTGCTATCAACTCTTCTTTAGTTACATCGGCAAAGCTTTCTTGAACTGCTGTCAGTAAGTCCTCACCTATCTTCTCATTGATTTCTTGCTTGATCATGTTATCTGACCAGCGAGCAATACGTTTTTGAGTAATAGCTTCTAGAGCAGGCACTTCACCTTGTGTGAATTCAATACCCAATTTACTAGCAATAAATTTTAACTTACGATTATCACCACGAGTGATTAACGCAATTGAAACACCTTTTTTACCAGCACGAGCAGTACGACCAGAACGGTGTGTATAAAATTCAGGATCATCTGGTAAAGCAAAGTGTATAACGTGAGTAATATCATCTACATCGATACCACGTGCTGCAACATCTGTTGCAATAAGTAGTTTAAGATTCTTATTACGGAAACGTTTCATCGCAGCATCACGCTGCGCTTGTGACATGTCACCATGTAAAGCCTCTGTGGCATAACCATTGTTGTTCAACTGATCTGCTACGTTTTGAGTATCACGTTTTGTACGACAAAATACAACACCAAACATATCCTGATCATAATCTAAGAAACGTCTTAACGCCTCAATTTTATCAGATGCTTTTAATTGTATCGATTGGTGTTCAATATTTTTATTTACAATGTTTTTAGGATTAATACGCACCTCTTCAGGCTGGACCATATAGGTATCCACTATGCGCTTAATTTCACGTGCCATTGTTGCAGAGAATAACCAGATATTTCTACCAGTATCACTCTTTGAGAGAATAAAATCGATATCCTCTTTAAAACCCATATTAAGCATCTCATCGGCTTCATCCAGTACCATGTACTTTAAAGCGTCGAGTTTTACTTCACGGCGTTTCATTAAATCCATTAGACGACCTGGTGTAGCCACAATAATTTGTGCGCCACGACGTATGTCTCTAATTTGATTCATAATATTTGCTCCACCAAAAACGGGAACAACATTCAATTTACCTAGGTGTTTTGACATTTGTTCCATTTGCCCACAAATCTGTTGAGCAAGTTCGCGAGTAGGTGCCAGAATAAGGGCTTGTACTTCACGTGAATTAACATCTATAAGATCCAATAAGGGTAAACCGAAAGCAGCAGTTTTTCCCGTACCGGTTTGAGCAAGACCTATAAAGTCTCCGTCATGCTTCAATAAAATGGGAATAGACTGTTGCTGAATCTCTGTTGGGTTTTCAAAACCCATGTCAGCGAGGCCGTCTAATAACGGCTGTGAGAGTCCTAAGACTTCAAAATTTTTCAAATAACTTCTTTTAAATATTTTGCAAAAATACAAATTAAAAGCTCTACTTGCTAATTAATAATCAACTGATTATCAAATCAGTTATAGTCAAGGCTTAGCTTTTTGAGGCAAATGCATCTCGTGTTTGTTGCACCATATCAATACCGGTATCATAATTTGCTTGAAATTGCTCATATAGCGTGATAATTTCATCAGTATCTTGTACTGCCTTGGCCCTATTTTCAATTTCCTGTAATAACATCGTTTCCATTTCCATATCTAACAACCGATAACTAGACTTTATCTTGTGGGCTATTTCACCAGCATTTTCATAGTCTTTTGTCTCAATTTGCTTCTTAAGTAGTTGGTAATCTACTGGAACTTCATGCAAGAAAATATCTAGTATTTGTACAAACGTTTCAACATCATCGCCAAAGTTATCTTTAAGGGTCTCTAATTCTAAAATTTCACTCATTTCATATAATTATTTTAACCCAACCAGCCATCTCTATCTAGGCTGCGGTATTGTATAGCTTCTGCAATATGTGTACCTGTGATCTCTGCGCTACCTTCTAGGTCTGCAATAGTTCTTGATACTTTCAAAATTCGATCATAGGCTCTTGCACTCAAGTTCAATCGTTCCATCGCGTTCTTCAGTAACTCCTTACTCGCATCATCTAGAATACAGTATTTCCTAATATCCTTTACACTCATTTGAGCATTGTAGTGTGTTTTCTCGCTTTCGCGAAAGCGTGATGTTTGAATATCTCTAGCCGCAGTCACTCGCTTTCTAATAACATTTGATTTTTCTGCTAGTCGTTCTTCCGTTAATTTTTCAAATGGTACTGGTGTAACTTCAATATGAATATCAATACGATCGAGTAACGGTCCAGATACCTTACTAAGATATCGTTGCATCTCTGCTGGACTACTTTGCACAGGTGCATCTGGATCATTAAAATATCCGCCTGGACTAGGATTCATGCTCGCCACTAACATAAAACTAGATGGATAAGTAACCGTGAATTTTGCACGAGAAATAGTGACCTCGCGATCTTCAAGAGGTTGTCGCATCACTTCTAGTACAGTACGTTTAAACTCAGGCAATTCATCTAAAAAGAGAACACCATTATGTGATAATGAAATTTCACCAGGTTGTGGATATGCTCCACCACCAACCAAGGCAACGTCTGATATGGTATGATGTGGACTGCGGAATGGGCGTTGTGCCATCAATCCTACTTTTTCTTGAGTACGACCGGCAACGCTATGAATTTTTGTTGTCTCTAATGCCTCATGTAATGTCATAGGTGGTAAGATGGACGGCAGTCTTTTTGCTAGCATTGTTTTTCCTGCACCTGGTGGTCCTATCAGGATAATGTTGTGTCCACCGGCTGCAGCTATTTCCATACATCGTTTAATAGATTCCTGTCCTTTTACATCTGCAAAGTCAAATTCTGGATGCTCTAAAGCCTGAAAGAACTCATCTCTCGTATCAACTATGGTAGGTTCTAGTGGCTTGCCTTCATTAAAAAAGTCTATCACTTGTGATATATTATCAACCCCATAAACTTCTAGTCCATCAACAATAGCAGCCTCGCGAGCATTTTGCGCTGGCAGTATAAATCCTTTATACTTCTCTCCCCTAGCTTTTATGGCAATGGGTAAGGCGCCTTTAATAGGTTGCAAGCTACCATCTAGAGATAACTCACCCATAATAAGATATTGGTCTACTTCGTCTGCTTTAATTTGTCCAGAGGATATTAATATACCTATGGCAAGTGTTAAATCATAAGCACTTCCTTCTTTACGTAAGTCTGCCGGCGCCATGTTAATAGTGATCTTCTTACCTGGCAGCTTATATCCTACATTAGACAATGCTGCTGCGATACGATAAGAGCTCTCGCTAATCGCTTTATCTGGTAACCCAACGAGGTGATATCCTATTCCTTTTACACTATTAACTTCTACTGTTATAGTTGTTGCTTCTACACCAAAAACGGCGCTTCCATAGACTTTTGTGAGCATATTATAGGTTTATGGTTTAAAAGTAGGAAATTTAACAGAAGTATTATAAATCTAATATATAGTAATACAAAGAATGGGACCTAAGTCCCATTCTTGCAGTTAATGTGTTGCTAATGCAGGTAATTTGATAACCTTAAATTGATGGAGTGATACATTTTTCCCCCGAAAACTAGACGATCCATAACCATCAAAACAATTAGCAAAACTTATTAAAAACACTCAATTCAAATACGATTCCTTTTTAAAAAGGAAAGCAGAAATGAGGCACTAGCCCCATTTCCCTTCCCCTTTAAATACTCTGTATACAGAGTGTGTAATTTCAAGTTCAACTCATAAACCTTTTCCCCTACAAAACTGAATAAAAGAAGAACTCTAGCTTAATTACAATTCAAAGTTATGCATACCTCATCGTTCATGAAATAGGTATAAATACCTGTTTTTGCATATTGAACAAATAGTACGAAATAGAAAATGAGGCCGAAGCCTCACTTTCATTGCCTTAGAATATGATTCTGGAAGGTTAAATAAGTAGTTTTCAAACAGAATCAGAAGAGTCTCTCGGTTTCCCCTACAAAAACAAGAAAATCACCTGGTTAAAACTACTTACTTAAATATACATTATTTATATCGATTAACAAACTGAAAATCAATACTTATTAAGGTCATTAAATAGTAAATGAGGCCTAAGCCTCATTTACATTTTTCTAAAAATAAATTTTTGATGCGTCAAAAATTTATTTTAGTGTTCAAAGTTGAGATATCTTCTTGGTTTCCCCTACAAAATCAAAAAGAGTCTTCAACTTCTCTTATTTACTTATTTTACTTATTTTACTTGTTCAAATTTAGACAGTTTAAGAGGTGTACACAATAGGTATAAATACCTGTTTTTTGATAGAAAATCAAATTTCGACTGTGATAATGGCATTCTGTATGGCATAAGCCACAAGTCCAGCGACGTTTCTCATTTTTGTCTTAACCAATAAATTATTGCGATGCCCATCCACAGTGCGTTTAGAAACACAAAGTTGTTCTCCAATTTCGGCAGTTGTAAATTGCTCACAAATTAACTGTAATACATCTAATTCTCGTGGCGTTAATAAATTATGATCTAGTGTGCTGCGCTTATAATTTCCATCTTGAGAATTATCCTGTAATATGCGTAAAACATTTTTATCATAATAAAATCCTTTTGCCGCGACTTCTCTGATGGTAAGCTCAACTTGTGCAGGCGTGGTATTTTTCACTAAATATGACGCGGCTCCTACACCTAGCATATTAGAAATAAACACATCTGTATTGTAACTACTTAATGCGATAACACTTAGTTCTGGAAAAAGTTCTTTGATCTTTTTAGTAGCTTCTACTCCATTTAATTCTGGCATTTTAAGATCGGTAACCACTACATCTGGTAATGGCGATTGAGTAGAAAGTTGATCTACGAGATCCTGTCCATTTGTTGCTGTAAAAACCACATTAAAATCTGGAATTCTTTGCAGCATAAAACTTAAGGTATCTAGAAATAAACTCTCATCATCTGCTAGGGCGATGTTTATCATATGGGTTTAAGTTTTAGGGTATTTAAAAGTATATATAACACCATTACCATCACTAGTTTCTAGGTGATAGGTTCCATTTAACAGGTCTACTCTACTGCTTATATTACTAGTTCCTAGACCTATTTGAGCATTATCTTGAAAACCTATTCCATTATCACTATAGGTAATTAGTCGATAATGATCTTCTTCATGAAGTACTATGGATACTTTATCTGACTGTGCATATTTAATGGTATTATTGAGTAACTCTTGTATGACACGATACACATGTAATTGTGAATCAGGATTTAACTGCTCTTCATTCCAGTCACAGGAGAAATAAATATCAATTTTATCACCTTTAATACTCTTAACAACCTCTGTAAGTGCTGCACATAAACCAAATTTCTCAAGTACTGGAGGCAAAAGGTTATGAGCTATTTTACGTGCGTTTTCTAATGTTTTACCTGTTGCTGTTTCAATACGAGAAATCAACATTTCACGCTCTTCAATAGATAAAGATTCTTCCTTAAGCATGTTAGTATTCATGGCAATCACGTTCAATTTTGCACTGATTTCATCGTGCAAGTCTCTCGCGATGCGCTGTCTTTCTTTTTCTTGAGTTACAAGTGTAGCAGACATGACATCTTTTTGAGCTTTAATTTGAGTGTCCCTTACTTCCAGATCAGCTTCTGTGATACGCTTCCGCGAAAGCAGGAAAAAAATAACCATACCTATAGAAAATAGAATAATAAAAATCATCAACCCTATAGCTATATAGTTAATCGATGTATTTGAGATTTGAAGTATAACAGGCATTCGTAAATAAATAAGGTATGTAAAATCGTTAATGGTAAAACATGAAGAGTTCTGAGTAGAATTTTCACATCTGGAGGAACACCTTCATAAAACTGCATCGTCATAAAAAAGATCAAAGTTGTTCCTAGCATTATAAATAAACCAATATTAATAAAAGGATAGCCCATTTTATTTTTAAGTAATTCTATAAAATAATATGCGCTAAAAAACAATAATAAAGGTATAGTCATTAAAGGTAACCAAACTGAGAATTCTAATATCCATGATGGATTAAAAATATATGGTATGATACCAATTATTAAAACTATGATTACCGAGGATTTAAAATATTTAGTAAAAACAGGACAGTCGATTACTTTCTTAAAGAAATAAGATAAAAAGACAAATTGCAAAATAGTGAAAAGAAAGAAAAAGGGCGCATTTGTTTTCTCACCTAAAACTAGAAAATAATCCCAAGTAATCATTTTACTCATGACCTCAGTAAATGCGCCAGCCATAAGATATAAAAAGATAGGCTTGAAATCATTTTTCCCCATACTTATCGCTATAGTATAAAATAAAAAAGCGAGAATCAATAGGGTTTTATAAACTGTAGAAAGATGGTCTAAAAATGACTCCATTAGTTAATCATACATTACTGCTGTAAACGTTGTAGCTTCATAACGTCACTTTCTTTAAAATATAAATATGATTCTAACAAAAACATGACATACATAATAATTAAAACCACTCTATTAATGGACTCTCTAAAAAACCAAACTTCAAGATCAACACCTACATATGTACCATTCACAGCACTAGATATTAAAAAACTACCCGACACTAAGAAAATCCCTGTTGTGATATAAGGATAACCATCTCTAGCTTTTAACAATTGAATAAAATAAACCATCGAAGCTATGATGATAGTTGACATTAAAGAGAAAGCTAACCATGGATCATTTTCTAACCAATAATGTTTTAATCTTGATTGAGAAAAAATACCTATTACCGCACAAATGGAAAATAGATAAACAAAATATCTTTTTGTTGCCTTACTTTTTTGAACACTGTATAAAAAGAACCCAAAAGTTAAGAAAGAAGTCCATTTATAAACATGACCAACTATCGCGTTATTTTGTTCTCCCATAATTAATAAGTGGTGCTCACGTATTAAATATGTAAAGAATTCACATAAGCAACCTATGATTAAACAAATAGTAATAGGTAAAAACTTTCTGGCACCATAAACAATTGATACTGAAAACACAATCGTAGTCAGTATCAATAGTAAATAGTATAAATCAGCAATGAAATCTGAAAAAGACAATGTTTAAATCTAATTTAAAGGACTTGATGAATCTCCATTAGGTGGAATACTGCTCGAATTATCGTAGATATAATATCCATTCTCTGCATCTATCAAGTCTTTACCGTCGCTCCCTACAGCCACTAACATTACTTTTGCCACGCCGCCGGTTCCTGGCTCAGTAAGACCTAAGTAAATTCTACAATCTACTCCGTTTTCTCCAGTTACTTGAGAAAGGTCACTTCCTGGAACTAAAAATCCTTGTAAACCATCTGTTTGTGCTTGGATCCACTCTTTACCAGATGCTTTCCAGTTGCTACGCCATTGTTGGGCTTGTTCTAATGGGATTGTGTTTTCTGACATAATACTCTAAAATTAATTGGGGTTAAAATTCATAATTCGATATAAAGCTAACATAATTTTGTTAAATCGGCATTAAAGCTTTTTGCAAACCCGTTATCGTCTACCATATACATATTATCTTTATTAAAAAATGATAGATCAAATCATCAAAACGCGTCGTAGTGTATTTCCTGCGCAGTATACCGGAGAAATAATACCAAGAGAAGATATTCTAAAAATTTTAGATAGCGCCAGATGGGCACCTAATCATCGTAAGACAGAACCGTGGCGTTATAAAATACTGACTGGTAAAGCATTAGAAAGGTTAGGTAACTTTATGGCGACATCTTATGCCCAAACGGAAGGCTATAAAAAGTTTAAACTAAAGAAATTACAAGAAAATCCTATCAAAGCTAGCGCTGTCATCTTGATATTTATGCATCGTGACATCAATGAAAGTGTACCAGAATGGGAAGAAATAGCAGCGGTATCCATGAGCGTGCAAAACATGTGGTTAACTAGTCATAATATGAAATATGGCGCCTACTGGAGTTCTCCTAAACCGTTTGCAAACATTAAAAACCTAGAAGGAATACATGTCGCAGATAACGAACAGTTTTTAGGCTTTTTCTATCTAGGAACATATCCTTATGAGGAGCAAGAACTTCCAGAACGCAAATCGATAAAAGAGATGGCTAGCTTTATTAACGAATAAATCAACTTTCTATAAAATCTTTGTATTCCCAGAAAAATAATTCCAGCTTATCCATATAGGTATAGAAAAACTCATAGACCTCTGGCCACTGCGTCTTTTTCTGGATTTTAACACCTTCTAGCATCACATAAACCCGAGAAATCTGCTTGCCAGACTCTAGAACATAGTCTGCATCTAGAATAATATCTGGTGAGATTTCTTCTTTAAGAATCGATTGAAGACTAATAAGCTTTTCAAAATAATACTCACGATAAAACGTATCATCATGTTCTATATCCATGGAAACCAGCGCACGTCGATCCTCAAAAGAGAACTTAAGAACCACATCTTTAATTTTAGTATTGTATAACAACCACTTACGATCATATCGTTTACCAAACATGGTCCAGAATTGCTGTCTAACTAATTTTGCTTCTTCACGTGAATACATTTTGCAAAAATAAATGTGATTAAAGAGTAAATCCTAGAAATGAGACTTTTTTATTTTATCAATTTGATGATTTAATGCAATATTATTAAGTAAACAAAAATGAATTACGGATTAATTTACGAATATCTTAATTTACCGATATTTTCTTAGATATTACTCTTTTTTATTGTTTAAATGTCACATTTTTATGCGCTTATACTCATTTATGAATAACGCATATATTAAAGGAACTGGATCCTATGCTCCAGAAAACATAGTGAAAAACGATTTTTTTGAATCTGTAGGATCTAATGATGCCTGGATACAAAAAAACTTAGGAATAAAAGAAAGACGCATCTCCACAGGTGAAACTACCAGCGACCTTGCTGCAATGGCTGGTAAGGAAGCTATTAAAAATGCTGGCCTCACTCCTCAAGATATCGATTTAATCATTCTTGCCACCGCAACACCAGATAAGCTCGCTCCATCGTGCGCCTGTTTTGTACAAGAAAAAATAGAAGCGTTTAATGCTGTAGCCTTTGACATTTCTGCTGTTTGCTCAGGTGCTTTGTTTGCTACTACTACCGCAGTACAGTACATAAAATCTGGAATGTATAAAAATGTGCTTGTTATAGGAGCAGATACTTTTTCAAACATCACAGATTGGAATCGTAGAGACGCTGTGTTTTTTGGTGATGGTGCTGGTGCCATGGTAATCTCTCATACTAATGAGGATAAAGGATTTATAGATTTCTTACTACATACAGATGGTCGTGGTAAGGATTGCTGGAATATACCTGCTGGTGGTTCTCTCACTCCTACTACCCCAGAAACTTTAGAAAAAGGGCTTCAATATTTTCAAATGGATGGTCCAGCCGTTTTTCAAACCGCGATAAAAGTTGTTCCAGAATCTATTGAAAAATTGCTTCATAGAAACAATACTCACATAGATGATATTGATTTTCTCATACCACATCAACCTAGTGTGCGCATTCTTGAAGAAGTTGCAAAACGTGTCTCTTTACCATGGGAAAAAGTAATGACTAATATGGATCGTTATGCAAATACCTCTGGTGGTACTATACCTATCATGCTTCATGAAACCGTTTCAAAAGGAAAACTTAAGGATGGTGACATGGTATTATTTGCCGCCGTAGGCGCTGGATGGACCTGGGCAACCTCACTTTATAAATGGTAATTTTATTTTAATACTAAAACTTCACATCACATGATGTTCTCAAATAAAACTTTTTTAATTACAGGAATAGCAGACGAGCATTCTCTAGCCATGTATGCTGCAAAAGAAATTATAAAAAATGGCGGTAAGGTCGTTTGTACAGGTCTAGGCGTAAGTCGTTTTCACGAAAATTTATCAGATAAAGCTAAGTCGTTCCTAAATAAAAACTTTGAAGATTTTAAATCCTCGGTTCATAATTCTTTAGGAGACGCCATGGTGGAGATCCTAGATGTTTCACTCGATGAGAATATAGAAGCATTTGCTCAAGAACTAGCCGCACGCAACATTAAACTCGATGGATTTCTCCATGCCATTGCCATGGATAAAACCATACGTAAAAAAGAAGTAAAACCACTTATAGACGTCACACTAGATGAGTTTTGTGATACCATGAATGTAAGTGCTTATTCCTTAATAAGAGTAACACACTATCTTTTAAAACATGACGTCTTACAGTCTGGTGCTTCTATTTGTTCCTTAAGTTATATTGCAGCTGCAAAAGTGACGTTCCATCCTTATAGGAATATAAGTATTGCCAAAGCCGCTCTAGAACGTATCACCGTAGAACTAGCAGATGAGCTAGGACGCAAGCACGGTATACGTGTAAATGCCATAAGGTTCTCACCTTACATGGGAAGTAAAGCAGGAAATGCAACACTAAAAGAAGAAGATGTCGCCACATCCCATAAAATGAGTCCGCTGGGGAATGCTTTACCTATCGATCTAGCTTATGAAATTGCACACCTTTTTAGACCAGAAAGTCGCATTACAGGTGAAATAAGACATGTAGATGGTGGTTATAATATTACCGGTTAATAGATTCTATAAAAGGTTTCAATAATATCTTAATTTAAGAATTGTCATGGGATTAAGATAGAACTGCTGGCTTCTCTTTACCTTTGTACTATGTATAAAAACGATACCATTGTAGCGCTGGCAACACCAGCAGGTTCTGGAGCTATTGCCGTTGTAAGATTATCAGGTTCTGAGGCTCATGAGATAGCAAGTAAGATTTTTGTTCCCGCTTTCGCGAAAGCGGACTCAAAATCAACATCAGAGTTATATAATAATCTAGGAGCAAACACGGTTACTTTAGGTCATATCTATGACGGTAATCGCATGGTGGATGAAGTGCTGCTTACTAAATTTAACGCACCACGATCTTACACAGGCGAACACGTTGTTGAGATATCGTGCCATGGTTCTATATACATACAACAAGAAATTATTGCGGTATGCCTTAAAAACGGCGCCCGTATGGCAAACGCTGGTGAGTTCACTTTACAAGCGTTTTTAAATGCAAAAATGGATCTTAATCAGGCAGAAGCTGTTGCAGATCTCATCTCTAGTGAAAGTGAGACGGCACATCAAATTGCGTTACAACAAATGCGCGGTGGCTTCTCTAGTGAACTTAAAGATTTGCGAGGTCAACTGCTCAACTTTGCCAGCTTGATAGAACTAGAATTAGACTTTAGTGAAGAAGATGTCGCCTTTGCAGATCGTGAAGACTTGAAAAGGTTATTATCAGAAAGTCAGCAAACCTTGCGTAAGTTAATCGACTCCTTTGCACTAGGAAATGTACTTAAAACAGGTATTCCTGTTGCGATAGTAGGTGAACCTAATGTAGGTAAGTCTACCCTACTCAATGCTTTACTTAATGAAGAAAAGGCTATCGTAAGTGATATTGCTGGTACCACTCGTGACTCTATAGAAGATGAAATTAATATCGATGGCATACGCTTTAGATTAATAGATACTGCAGGATTAAGAGAAACGACAGACACCATTGAAGGTATGGGAATACAGCGTTCTTATGCCAAAGCGGAACAGTCTAAACTAGTGTTATATCTACTAGACGCCACACAGCTTAATACGGCACCTAGAATCATGCATTGCTTAATGCGTATACAGATTTTAAGAGAGAAATTTCCAGACAAACCACTAGTAGTGATCGTCAATAAAATTGATCAAATCACCGGTCTAGAACATGCTGAAATCACCAAACAAATTAACTCAAAGTCACCAGAGACGATTCTAATTTCTTTAAGTGCCAAATCTCGTGCTGGTGTGGACGAATTAAAAACAGCACTGGTTAGTAGTTTTAAAAGTGGTGCTCTATCACAAGATGATACTATTGTGAGCAATGCTAGACATTATGATGCCTTACAAAAAGCCTATAGTTCTTTACTAGAAGTTCAAGAAGGTATTGAAAATGATATCTCTAGTGAATTTCTAGCTATTGACATACGTGCCACTGCAGAGTCCTTAGGCATTATCACTGGTGAGATTACTAATGATGAATTGTTGGGTAATATTTTTAGTCAGTTCTGTATTGGGAAGTAATTGTTATTTTTAATGTACTAACTTATTGTCAATATTTTAATTTGCAGTCAGAATCCTATCTACTATTAGTACCAAGAATTCACACCTCATTTACAAATACTATAACTTTTAAATTATCAATTCAATCTTCAGACCTATTTGGATCATTGTGTCTTAAGTATAATTTTTAAGTCTATTAAATCTCTTTTTTCATGTAATTAGGCTTTTTCTTTTACCTAAACTATTTAAAATAAATAAAAATATTCTTTATTAGAATCTATTTATCACACCAAGATAGATATGATTGCACGATAAAATGAAAAATTTAATTACGTTTATAATCATCTACTTATATTTCTTATAGTGTTTTTAATCACTAATATTCTTAGTGATTATTTAAAATTTTAATGTAATTATAGCGAATTACATAACTCAAGTGTCGTCTGAAGTAACAATTGACAAGATAAAATATTAAGAAATTAAATGATTATGTTAATTTTGAATACGTAAACATCGATGATAATTGAAAGCTATAACAAAATATTGGTTTTTAGAAGGTTTTAATCTTTTTAGAAAGCTTGGAATGCTCAACATGATGAAGATATGTGAGATTCTAGAAATGGATAATATTGAGAAAGGCAAACGTATCGAACTTAAGGAAGAGCATAAGAACAGTGTATTTTTTTTAAAAAGAGGTAGTGTTAAAATAATAGATAACAGTAGTGAAACCGTTAAGTATGTAGTAAAACGTGGTAATGTTTTTGGAGAGCTTGCCCTTTTTGATAAAGAAGCTGCTATTGAAGAGGTTGCATTTGCTCTAGAAGATTGTGTGATTTGTTATATAAAGTCTGATCAAATGGAGGCTCTTATGGAAAAACATAAATCACTTAAAAATGGTTTACTTAAAATTTATGGATTACGTATTCAAAAGCTAGAGAGGAGACTTAATGATTTATTGTTTAAAGATAGTCCTACTAGAATTAAAGAGTTTATTTTGGATTATCTAGATGAGTTTGGAGAAATTGATAAATCAGGTAAATCAAAAGCTAAAAATTTACTGTCTCATAAGGATATAGCAAACCTAACTAATACTTCAAGACAGACAGTGAGCAATGTTTTGAGTAAAATGCGAAAGGAAGGAGTAATTGATTATAATGTTGAGTTTATTTCAAAAGTCTTATAACGAATAAATTTACTAATACGTAAAAATAAAGTGTAACATAAGATTTAATTTTAGAGAAAATTGAAATGGAAGAGTTTATAATGAACTTGTTACAAATTTCTTATAAAATGTCTTTTATTTATCTAACTGATTAGTTAGGTTTGAATTTATTTCAAAAATGGCAAGAAAAAAACAATATAAAGAAGAAGAAGTTCTTGAAAAGGCTATGAATTTATTCTGGATAAAAGGATATGAAAACACTTCACTCGAAATGCTCGAGAAAGAGATGGGGATAAATAAATTTTCAATCTATTCTAGTTTTGGCTCAAAAAAAAACCTATTTATTGAAAGTTTAAAACTTTATAGAAAAAAGGTAGGAGAAATAACTAATCAACTTGAAAAATCTTCGGCAGGAGTTGTAGCAATTAAACAGTATTTCTATGATTTTTTAAAACTGTCTGCAGGAAAAGGTTTCAGTAAAGGTTGTTTAATGACTAATACTTTAATGGATATTGATAAAGAAACTGATAATAAGATATTGAGACAAGTAGAGAGTTTTCGTGATGATATAAGACAAGTTTTTTTAAATAAGCTTATTACTGGGAATAACGAAAGTTTATTAATCGCAGAAAAAAAAGCAGATTATCTTTTAATATCAATGATTGGATTATCATCAGCTTCTAAGATTACTATCGATACTCAATTAGAAAATTATATAGATAACACATTTAAGACGCTATAATTTTTTACATAATAACTAAACACTTAGTTTGAAATAAAACCATATTAATCAAATAGTTACAAATAATTTAATATAAAATGAATCTTACCAAATCATTAGGCTATCTTGGAATTCTAGCATCTATTCTCGTAGGATTAGGAGAATACTTTTTACACTATTCTTCAGATATCTTAGGGCATTCGGAACATTATGAATTTTTCAAATTTGTGCCTTTAGAAAACCTTACTATCGGTCACTTTCTAGCAGTAATAGGCTTACCATTTTATTTTGCCGGTTATCTTCATATTTATAGAATGCTTAAACCTGGAAATGAAATCTTAGCCAGATTAGTTTTAGCAACAGGATTTATTGCTTTTGCTGTTGGTGGAGTTTGGATAGGCTCACGAGCTTCAATAGGTAACATAATCCATTTAAAAGGTTCTATAGACAATCAAAGCTATGAAAACTTGATTACACATTACACTAATCATATGGAGGTATTAGTACAAGTACTTCGTGTGGTGATCGCCATTTTATCTACTTTATTTGTTATTGCTATTTTAAAAGGAGGCACATATTATAAAAAATGGATGGCCATTTTTAATCCAATTGTAATTTTAGCACTCGTTTTCTCAACAATGTTTTTTGCTAAAGATGTAGCAAAACATTTAGTTCCTATAGCTATGAACGTTACACATTTTATACTTTTCACATTGTCAATTTATCAATTAAAAAAATATTCTAAAAACCAACTATATGCTTAAAAAAACACTTAAAATACTCGGTATAATTATTATTCTTTTTATCCTTTATGTTTTGGGCTTTTTCTGGAGAGATTCTGTTTCAGATAAATATGATACCTCAATTTCTGAAGAAAAAATCCCGGAATTCAAATCAATTCCTTTAGACTTTATTCATAAATATAATGGAGAGAAATCTCTACCACTTGCACCATCTGCATTGATTGATATTGATAATGACAATGTGGACGAAGTCTTTTTTGGAGGTGGAATGAATCAAGAAGATGCCATTTTTGCATACAGGAATAATGAGTTTGTTGATATTTCTACCGAAGTAAATTTGCCTAAAAAAGGAAATTCTACAACCACTGTAGGTGTCGTATCTGCTGATTTTGACAACAACGGATTTTCTGACATCATTTTAAGTCGAGAAGATGGGCTGCATATATACTATAATAGGAGTGGTCAATTTACAGAAAAAATTATTGCCACGCCGGTAAACGAAAAATCTAATCCTGCAGGAATCACGGTAGGTGATATAGATAAAGATGGAGATTTAGATATTTTCTTAGCTACTTATCTTAAAAAGGAATTGATGGAAGGTCAAAACATTTTTGAGGATTACAGTTATGGTTCCACCAGTGAACTGTTACTTAATAATGGAGACAATACTTTTAAAAGTATTACCATATCCGCAGGGTTAGAATATGTTCATAATACTTTTCAAGGTGTTTTTGTTGATATCGATAATGACAGTTGGTTAGATTTAATTGTTGTACACGATACTGGAGAAGTTCGCACCTATAAGAACAATGGAGACTTAACATTCACTATGAAATCTAATCCCACAACTAAGAAGTTTGCTTATCCTATGGGACTAGCTGTAGGTGATTATAATAATGATGGAAAAGTGGATTTTATGTTTTCTAACACCGGAAGCACCCTTCCTAACATAATTGCACAAGGGGATATTAAGGATCCTTTATTGTTTACTGATAAGTGGATCTTATTTAAAAATGACGGTGATTTTAAATTCACTGATGTAGCAGCCGATGCTAAAATAGCAGACTATGAATTTGCATGGGGTTGCACTTTTGCCGATTTAAATAATGATGGATTACAAGATTTAATGGTTGCCGAAAATTATGTGGACTTTCCTCCTAACAAGTTATTTAAATTACCTAGTCGTGTGTTAATTCAAAAAGAAGATAGCACATTCGCTCCTACAGAAGAAGAAAGTGGAGTTACCAATCCTCATTATGCTATTACCTCATTGGTAAGCGATTTTAATCAGGATGGTTATTTAGATATGATATGGGTTAATATTGACTCGCCTTCATTAGCCTATATAAATAAAGGTGGCACCAACAACTACCTGCAGGTTGATCTAGGAGAGTCCGTTAATGCTCAAGGAGCTAAAATTACTATTACAACTCCTACAAAAACTTTAACTGAATGGTTAGTTACAGGCGAAGGATTAGCAAGTGATCAAACCGCGTTAGTTCACTTTGGACTAGGTAAAGAAAGTAGGATCTTAAATCTAAAAGTTATTTTATCTAATGATCAAGAAATTAGCATTGATAATCCAAAAGTTAATAGCATGATTAATTTGAGATCAGAAATTGATAAAGAAGTAAAAATCTCTAGAGAAGATGTTCGAGAAAATTAAATATCAGTAAGGTTGAAATGAATATTTGCAAAGTGTCGTTCAAAGTAACTATTGGCAAAATACAATTTTACTCCGTTCATTTAAGGCAGTAAATTGTATCCTAATATATACAAAGGTATAATGGCATTTTATCTACAAGTTAAACAACCTATTAAATTATTTTTCAGAGGCTCTGATATAGCAAAACTGAAGGAAAAAAATAAATAAACGACAATAAAGTAGCTAACAAGGATGAGATTTATTAAACAATTACTAACCCATAAAAATAATGAGAAAATTACTGAATTATCCAGTGCCTATTGCCCTAACTGTTGGGGAGATCAAGAGTATGACAATCTTGTAAGAGAAAAATATAAGGATGCTCAAATAAGCGTTAACAATCATAGTGCTAATTATGCCTTTGTTCAAAATTTTATAGTAACCCATATGAAGGGAATTAAACTTAAGAGTAGTATCAACGGTAAAGTTTGCCCAACATGTGTAATTAAAAATAAAGGCTATTGAATAAAAGACTTACCTATATTTTAATTTTAATAATTCTACTAATAGGATTATACGGAGCTGGAGTTCTTGTTATTGAGGAATTTCTAACCGGTGAAGGCTGTCCCAAAATAATTTATATACCGGTATGTTTGGTTGTTCTGATTTGTCTAGTAATCCCACTCGGAGTACATGTATTGAAAAAATGGAATTTGTTATACTTTTTATTCACAGGACTAGCTGGCAGTATTGCTTTGATAGCATCCACGATGCAGTTTACCGGATATACCGAATGTCCTAAAACAGATTCAGGAACACCTATGTGTTATTATTCACTATTAATATTTAGTGTACTGGTCGTTACCAAAGTTCATCATTTAAAACCAAATAACCAATAATATGAGAACCCCTAACCTAACTAAAATTAATCTACTGTATATACTATTTCTTGTCAGCTTCTTTACTACAGCTCAAGAATTAGAAACTTCTATCTTCATAACAGGAAACACTGGAACAACGGAAGATATAACTGTGTTGTCTCAGATTAATGAAGAGTCTCAAACATTGAACGATTCAAACCTACTAATATTAGGGAATTTTGTCTCAAAAGATGGGTACACAGAAGATGCAAAAACTGATGTGACAAAACAATTTGAGACTTTAAAATCTTTCAATGGTAAAGTTATTTTTACACCAGGACAAAATGAATGGGCTATTAATGGCCATAGAGATGTAAGAGATTTAGAGAAATTTATTCAAAAGAATAGTGCCGCAAAATTCTATCCTGATGAAGGTTGTCCTATCAAAAAAACAGATATCGCAGATAATGTAGTTTTAATCACAGTTGATTCTCAATGGTACCTTGAAGATTGGAATAATCATATTTATCTAAATGAGGATTGTGATATTAAAAATAGAACCGAGTTTTTCTTAGAATTTGAAAGTATCCTTAAAAAATCTCAAGGGAAAATAATTATGGTTGCAATGCATCACCCTATTTTTTCTAACACAAATGAGGGATTGATAGCAAGAACAGGTGGGACATCATTACACAATTTTCAAAATAAACAAAATAGAAAGTTTAGAAATCGATTAATCACATTAGCTAGACAAACAGAAGATATATTCTTCGTTTCTGGACATGATGAAAATTTACAATATATCAACAAATACGGTATACCTCAAATTATTAGTGGAGCTGCAGGTAAGACTAGAAAAACACCTTTAAACAATGATAATGATTTCGCATCAAGCGAAAACGGTTATGCTAGAATTGATATTTATAAAGGAGGTAAAGTAAGTGTTACTTTTCAAGGTGTTTCAACACCTTATACCGAAACTTTAATTAAACCTATTAAAAGAGAAGTGTTTACAGACTATAAAGAAAAAGATAGTTTTGAAACCTCGATTACTTCATCCGTTTATTCAATAGAAGAAACAGAAAAAAGTGGACTATATAAAGCTCTTTGGGGTAAACATTATAGAAAATTTTATAGTAAAGATGTACGCGCAAAAATTGCTTTTATAGACACTTTAAAAGGAGGATTAACTCCTGTAAGACGTGGTGGTGGTCATCAATCTAAATCATTAAGATTAGAAACCAAAGATGGTAAACAATATGTAATGAGAGCTCTTAGAAAAAGCGCCATTAAATTTTTACAATCCACTGCATTTCAAGATAAGTATGTCGAAGAAGAATTAGAAGGTAGTTATGCAGATGATTTTCTTTCAGATTTCTATACCACCGCACATCCATATACACCTACCGTAGTAGCTACTCTTTCTGATGCTGTTGATGTTTTTCATACAAATCCTGAATTGTATTATATCCCAAAACAAGAAGCTCTAGGTGAATATAATGACGAATATGGTGATGAACTATATCTGATTGAAGAACGTGTAGAGTCTGGACATAAAGATTTAGCAAGCTTTGGAAAACCTAAAGATATTTTAAGCACTAGTGATGTGCTTCAAGAAATAAATAAAACTGGTAAATCTATTGTAGATGAACCATCGTACATAAGAGCTAGACTATTTGATATGCTTATCGGAGATTGGGACAGACATGAAGACCAGTGGAGATGGGCACTTTTTGAAAAAGAAGATGGCACAGAAATTTGTAAGCCTATCCCTAGAGATAGAGATCAAGCGTTCTCGACTTTTGACGGAGCGATATTGAATTTTTTAAATCACGCGGTACCGAGTCTGCGTATGATGCAGTCATTTGACGATGACTTACGCAGTCCTAAGTGGTTTAGTTTTGAACCATATCCTCTTGATATGACTTTCATTAATAAATCAAATTGGGAAGATTGGGAAAGAGAAGCAAAAACTCTGGAAACTGGTTTAACCGATGAAGTTATTGAAAGAGCATTTGAAAATATCCCAGAAGAAATGAAGGGTGAAACTATTGAGGGAATTAAAAGGAAATTAAAAGGAAGACGAGGGAACATTGTAGATATAGCTCGTAGATACTATGAATTCACAAATGAACACGCAGTAATTACAGGAACTCAAAAGTCTGATACATTTAATGTAACTAGACATGCCGATGGTAAAACTACTATAGAGGTACATAGAAAGGATTTAGATGTTTTTACTAGAACCTTTAATAAAGAAGAAACTAAAGAAATATGGATCTACGGTTTAGATGGTAAGGACACATTTAATGTTACTGGAGATGGTGATAACTTGATCACCATTAAAATTTTAGGTGGTAAGAAAAATGACACTTATAATTTTGAGAATATAAAAAAAGTAAAGCTTTATGATTATAAAGGCAAAGACAATACTATTGTAAATAAAAAATCAAAAAAATGGTTGGTGGATGATTATGAAATAAACAATTACGATTATAAAAAGCGTAAATATGGAATTAATCAAATTTTACCTATTATAGGCGCAAATCCAGATGATGGGTTCCAAATAGGTTTTACAAATAATTATACTACCTACGGTATTCAACGCAATCCTTTTACAACAAGACATTCTGTAAGTGCATCATATTATACTGGGAATTCTGGTTATGATTTATCTTATAAAGGTGAGTTTTCAAACATTTTTCACAATTGGAATTTTGGTATTGAGGCTAAATATACAAGTCCAAATTTTGCGCAAAACTTCTTTGGATTTGGTAACAATACAGAATACGATAAAGATGAAGTAGAAATAGACTTTAATCGTGTAAGTATTAAGGAATGGAATACTGCTATTTCTTTAATATGGCGCGGTAGAGATGGAGGTTCTTTCTATTTCAAACCTTTAATTGAATCATTTGAAGTTGACACTGATGAATCTGATCGGTTTATCAATCTTGCACTACCTGCAAACTCTAGTGTATTTGAGCAACAAACTTATGCTGGTGCTGAGGTTAATTATAGCTATAAAAATAAAAATGATAGTTCATTCCCTACTTTGGGATTAGATGTCAGTCTTACAGCTGGTTATAAAACAAACATTGACAGTGATTTTGATAATGAATTTGCATATATCACGCCACATATTGCAATAGATCATAGATTAAATAATAGTGGAAGTTTAGTACTAGCTACAAAAATAGGTGGTCAAGCAATCTTAGGAGATAATTTTGAACTATACCACGCAGCAGACCTAGGTGGAGGAAGTAGTTTAAGAGGATTTAGAAAAGAACGTTTTCTAGGTAAATATTCCATGTATCAAAACACAGATTTAAGATTAGTCTTAGGGAACTTTAAAACGAGTATACTACCTCTCAAATATGGGATTACTGGAGGATTTGATTATGGAAGAGTATGGTTAGAAGATGATAATTCAGATAAGTGGCACAACAATGTTGGAGGTTCTTTTTGGGTTAGTGGTTTAGAAACTTTTACTGCTAACTTAGGCTATTACGGTAGTAGTGATGGTGGAAGAATAGCTTTCGTATTAGGCTTTGCTTTTTAATTATAAAAATAAAATAACATGAAAAAACCTCAAATAATTGCTCAAGTAAGTAATTTAAAAAATAAAGAACCTGAGCATGCTCTAGTTAATGGATTAGACCTAGTTATAGTGAAATTTGATAATGACATTTCTGTACTTTACGGTAGATGTTTACACAGAGGTGCTCTTATGTCTGACGGTTATGTGGACGGTCATAATCTAATTTGTGGAGTACACGGCTGGGATTACAGAGTAGATTCTGGTGTATCAGAATATAATAATAAAGAAGTGCTTCATAAGTTTTCTACAAAAATTGAAGGAGACAACTTATATGTAGATGCTTTTGAAATAGACGCCTATTTAGTTAATAGCCCACAACCATTTAATCGTGATGAATATTTAGGAGCTTATGCCGACACGCATCCTGAAGAAACAGAACCTTATACTGGTTATATAAAAGAACTGGCTCAAAATGGGCTACAAAACATTGGTCATCATGGTTTTTCTGCATCCATGGGCGTGGATAGAAATACACTTCCCAAATGGAATGATATCCAGTTTTTACCAGCCCAATTAGCTTCAAGACCGTTGTTAGATCATGAAGATGTGGCTACTAAAGTAGTTATAGGTCCTAAAGCAAAAAAGCCATTAGAATTAGACATGCCACTTTTTGTTAGTGATATGAGTTTTGGAGCACTTTCCAGAGAGGCAAAAATTGCTCTGTCAAAAGGAGCGCAACTTGCTGGCACAGGAATTTGTTCTGGAGAAGGTGGAATGCTACCAGAAGAACAAGCTAGTAATTCAAAATATTTTTATGAATTAGCATCAGCTCAATTTGGTTTCTCTTGGGATAAATTAGATAATGTTCAAGCATTTCATTTTAAAGCTGGTCAAGGTGCAAAAACAGGAACTGGTGGACATTTACCAGGTAGTAAAGTAAGTAAAGAAATTGCTGAGGTTAGAGGATTAAAAGAAGGTGAAACTGCTATTTCACCAGCAGCAAATCCTAATTTTCATACAGTTGATGATTTTAAAGCTTTCGCGAAAGCGGTAAGAGAAAGAACCGGTGGAATCCCTATAGGCTTTAAACTAGCCGCAAGTCATATAGAAAAGGACATACAGTTTGCACTAGATGTAGGTGTAGATTATATCATTCTTGATGGCCGTGGTGGTGGAACAGGCTCTGCTCCAACTATTTTAAGAGATCATATAAATGTACCAACCATTCCTGCACTAGCAAGAGCCCGAACTTATTTAGATAAAATGGGTGCTAACGACGTAACACTTATTATCACAGGAGGCTTACGTGTAGCAGAAGACTTTTCTAAAGCGATGATGTTAGGTGCAGATGCTATCGCAGTATCAAACTCTGCATTACAAGCTATAGGCTGTTTAGGTATGAGAGCCTGTGGTTCTAATAACTGTCCGGTTGGTATTGCTACACAAAAAGAGTCTTTAAGAAGTAGAATAATAATAGACCAGTCTGCAAAGCAATTACAGAATTACTTTGAAGCAACAAACGATTTAATTAGAGTTGTAGCTCGCGCTTGTGGTTATGATGATATATCTAAATTTAATCAAGAAGACCTTTCTACATATGATAGAGACATACATTTTCTAACTGGAATTAAATACGCTGGAATTTAAAAACTAAAAAATGAAAGATCAATTACACATGGCTGCGCAATATCTAGCAGCCGCAGGAATTAGTTTTCTTGATAAAAAAGAAGATGATAGCCACACAAACGCTGGCTTTAATACAGATAACGGCTGCTTAGAAACGCATCCATTATCAAATAATGGAGATTTATTGTCACTCAATTTTCGTGATTTCTCTTTAGAATGGACTTCTAATGATGGGAAAACATCCTTCAATCTAGATGGAGCAACACATGAAGATGTTTTAAAATGGCTTAAAGAAACTTCAAAAAACCAATTGAATAAAGAATATCATTACGATCTTCATTATGACATGCCATATAAAATGGAAGGTGCAGCTGTTTTTAGGAAAGATGACGAATCAGAACTAGCTGACTTAACTCACCTTAGAATTTTAGCAGAGCATAGCCTAGAACATATTGTTGAGCATTATAAACTCCATACCTCTATAAGAGTATGGCCACATCACTTTGATACCGGTATCTATACTAGATTAAACGATAGTGAAATTACAATAGGTTTAGGTCTAGCAATACCAGATACATTAAGTCGTGATCATTATTTATACATAAGTGGTTACAAGGATGGGAAGTTGATTGAAACAAGTAGTTTTAATAAATTGAGCAAAGGAGAATGGAAAAATGATGGCTTTAAAGGAGCTATACTTCCTGTTGGTGACTTAAAAGAAGAAGAATGGAGTACTTTCTTTAAAGAAGCAATTGAACAATTTAAGAAATCTTAATCTAATGGATTCTCTTGATTTTACGATGCAGAATAATGAATATTTCTGCGTACAATCTGGACAATCTACATTAAGCTTAAAGTTTAGCGAGTGTTGCAATTATAACCTCAAACACTTTGTTTAATATGGAGCATTGGTATCTACCCATAACAATCATACCAGGAATAGGTCTTTTGATTCTATCGACATCTAATTTAATGGTGGCGCTTAGTGATGAGTTGGACAAATTAATAACTAATTGTAAGGACGATAATTTAATAAGTCGCAAACTGAGACAGTTAAAATTATTGAATAGAGCTATGATTTACTTTTATATAGCGGTCTTCTTATTACTCATTTCAGGAGTGATCGCTGGTATAAATCAAAGCTATAAAATAGCAACCTATTTAGGAGTTTGTGCGATTGCAGTAGCAACGTTTGGGCTTGTATCATTGATTATATATTCAACTAGATCTGTGAATATTCATCAAAATCAATTTAAAAATAGATCTAATTAAATCAACTTGATTATGGATAATAAAAAGTGGTATAAAGTTTTAGATAATAGAAATACATTGCCTGAAGGACGTGTACAAACCGTAACTGCTGGTCATCAAGGTATTTGTTTAACCCATTATGACGGTAAATTCTCTGCGCTAGATAACGCCTGTCCACATCAAGGTGGTCCTCTAGGAGAAGGTTCTATAGAAAACGGTATGCTGCGATGTCCGTGGCACGGTTGGGATTTTGACCCTTGCAATGGTCAGTCGCCAGGTGGTCATGATGATAGCATTATCACTTTTGAAGTAAAAGAAGAAGGCGACGCCATTTATGTTGCCATACCAGAAGAAGAGTCTCACAAAGACACGATATCTGACGTCATGATAGAAACCATGGTAAACTGGGGCATAGATACCGTTTTTGGAATGGTAGGACATAGTAATCTTGCTGTGGCAGATGCTATGCGCCGACAAGAAGAGAAAGAAAAACTACAGTTTTTTGGGATAAGACATGAAGGTGCCGCAGCGTTTGCAGCATCTGGTTATGCAAAATTAACTGGAAAACCTGCTGCATGTTTTGGGATAGCTGGTCCTGGTGCAACCAATATGTTTACAGGAATGTGGGATGCCAAAGTAGATCGAGCACCTATGCTAGCCCTTTCTGGACAAGTAAATACACAAGTAGTAGGAACAGGAGCTTTTCAAGAAGTGGATCTCGTTAAGGCTTTTGACAGTGTCACACAATTTAATCATGCGGTTCATTTAAACTCTAATCATAGTGAGTTAATGTCTCAAGCAGTAAAGACCGCTTTAATTAAAAGAGATGTGGTACACTTAACTTTTCCTGATGAAGTAGCCTTTACTGAAAAGCCAGAACATGCCGTAGCGCAAACACCAGAAAATAGAATTACCCCTTTTAATATATCGCCTCCCAAGGAAATGGTAGAAAAGGCGGTTAACTTACTTAAGAAAGCAAAAAGGCCTGTAATTATAGTAGGCCATGGAGCACGTTTTGAGATGGATGCTATTACCGCTTTCGCGAAAGCGTTAAACTGTCCAGTCATAACCACATTTAAAGCAAAAGGATTGATAGCAGACAGTCATCCATTAGGTTGTGGTGTGCTAGGAAGAAGCGGTACTCCTATCGCATCTTGGTTTATGAATGAATGTGATCTTATGCTCGTGTTAGGTGCATCGTTCTCTAACCATACTGGAATAACACCTAAGAAACTTATTATTCAGGTAGATTACGATCCTATGGCATTGAGTAAACACCATAAAGTAGATGTGGCATTATGGGGAGAGATTTCTGAAACGCTTCATATTATTACTACTCAAACTAAAGATAAAACCGCAGCCATAGATCAAACCGAAGAAATTAAAGAACGATGGAAACTGTGGAGAGAAGAAAAAGAAAGTCGTTTAAAAGATTGTGGTAATGGATTGAGCTCTATTTCTGTATTTAACGCAATGAATAAAGTTACTCCAGATAACGCTGTTATAGCGGTAGATGTAGGTAACAACACCTACTCTTTTGGAAGGTATTTTGAACCTACAAATCAAGCCGTATTAATGTCTGGATATTTAGGTTCTATAGGTTTTGCTTTACCAGCAGCTATGGGAGCATGGGCTGCACAAGGAGATAAAAGACCTATATGGTCTGTGTCTGGTGACGCTGGTCTAGGACAGTATCTAGCCGAAATCAATACACTAGTCAAGTACAATATGAATATTAAACACGTCGTGCTGAATAATTCTGAACTAGGAAAAATATCTAAAGAACAACGTGCTGCCGAGGTAGATGTATGGCAAACATCACTCTCTAACCCAAGCTTTGCAAAGTATGCAGAGAATTGCGGCGCTCTAGGAATACGTGTAGAAAAGTTAGAAGATCTAGTTCCAGCAATGGAAAAACTACGTGATCATGATGGTCCTGCACTACTAGAAGTTATTACCGATGTTAACCTGATATAAATTAATAATTAAAGCCATACAACATGAAAAAATTTAATACAATCACCAATTTAGTAGCTGGAGGACTTATGCTTTTCTTCGCTATCCCTAAACTAATAGGAATTGAAAAGAGTGTTAAAGGTTTTGAACAGTTTAAATCTTTAGTACCATTAGATGCAGATGTATTTAGAATATTTACAGGCTCCGTCGAGCTTTTGATTGCGATATTACTCATCGCTTTTACAATCAATAAGAAAGTTAATTTAGGGAAAATAGCGTATTTCTTTCTGCTATCTACAATGATTGGTGGTCTAATTATGGAATTTTTTGCTAGACCTCAACCAGATATCATGCTAGTTGTTATTGCTATAATTCTATCTGTGCTTTCTATATATAAACTTAAATTATTACTAAAGAAGTAATGTCAATATTCATAGTAAAGTATAATTCTATAGTAATGAAATCATAACAAACAATTTTCATAGAGGATGAATAAGGTTAAAATGTTACAAGAAAATTTCAAGTATTTAATCGCGCTTTTAAGCGTCTTCAATTTTCTTTTAACTCCTATTCATATTATGATAAGTGGCTTTAATCCTGCATATATAGTAGTTGTAAATTATACGCTGGTTATTTTAAGTAGTTCCTTAATTGCATCAATTAAGACATCAAAAATCGTTACTTATATTTTGGGGTGTTTAACACTTTCAACTATTTGGTTAGAATTTAATAATTCTGATTCTAAATCAATCTTGATTTGCAGGTTAGTACTTTCTCTTTTATTATTTGCTTGTTTCTGTATCATTCTTGTAAGGCAACTTTTAAAAATTAAAGAAATAAATCTTCAGTTTATTCTAGGTCCAATTTTAGGATTTCTTTATTTAGGTATTATTGGAGGAACTCTATTCGAATTAATTCATTTTTTTGATCCTAGTTCATTCGAACTCATCAAAGGATTTTCTGGCTTTAGTTTCTATTATTTCAGTTTCATAAGTATTACAACCGTAGGATATGGAGACATTACGCCGTTAACCGCACCTGCGCAGTCACTTACACTAGTAATGAATATCATTGGACAATTTTATCTAGCTATTGTAATTGGGGTTTTTGTAGGGAAATATATTAATACTAAATAAAAATAAAATGTTCGAGTCATTCAGTATCGTATTTACTATTGCAGCATTTTTTAGCTACATCAATTATAAATGGTTAAAATTACCTACCACTATAGGTTTAATGATTTTAAGCTTGCTACTCATCATTCCTATCACCTTAAGTGAGTCTATTTTTCCTGAATTTTATAAATTCTTTTGTGACATTATCGTTAATGCAGATTTTAAAACACTTTTATTAGACGGTATATTGAGTTTTTTACTATTTGCTGGTGCGTTGCATGTTAACCTTGCTTCACTGGCCAAAGAAAAAAAATCTATCATCTTGTTTGCAACATTAGGCGTTCTTATATCTACCGTTATAGTAGGTTCTTTAACCTATTTCACAGCACAACTCTTTGACTTAAACTTACCATTTATACATGCACTTCTTTTTGGAGCATTAATATCACCTACCGATCCTATCGCTGTTATGGCTATTTTAAAGAAAGCAAATATTGCCGAAAGTCTAGGAATTAAAATAGAAGGAGAATCGCTTTTTAATGATGGTATAGGCGTGGTTGTTTTCTCAGGAATACTTATAATAGCATCTGTCACCGGAGAGTTTAATAGTACCGAAATAGGAACTGAAATAGGTATTCTATTTTTAGAAGAAGCTGTAGGCGGCATACTTTATGGATTATTGATAGGTTTTATAGGCTTAAAATGTATGCAGTCCTTAAATGATAACCCACAACTTGCCGTAATGATGAGTCTTGCTGTAGTAATGGGAGGAACAGCAGGAGCCTTTTTAATGCATACCTCTGCTCCACTAGCTATGGTAGTCGCAGGATTATTAATCGGTAACAAGATCCATGTCAGTGAAAATAAAAGTGAAGTACAAATAGCTATCAATTCATTTTGGGCCATTCTAGATGACGTTTTTAACGGTATTCTATTTGTACTTATAGGTCTTGCCATTCACTTATTAGATTTTACTAGCAGTTATGTCTACCTAGGTGTAATAACAATTATCATTGTGTTGTTAGCAAGATTTATTTCTGTGTTCTTACCTTATTCTTTACTTAAACATGAAGAAGATAAACCTATTAAAACCATAGCTATATTGACCTGGGGTGGTTTACGTGGTGGTATTTCTATAGCACTAGCACTGAGTTTAAGTGACCAGTTCTCTGGGAATCTAATTCTTCATATTACCTATATCATTGTGATCTTTTCAATTATAGTACAAGGATTAAGTATAGGTGTCTTTGCTCAAAAATTATATCAAAAGAAATGAAAAAAGTAACATTTATAACACTAGTCTTTTTGATCTTCTCATCTACATTAGGATATGCACAACTGAGCGATCTAGCAAGAGTAGACTACACCATACTGCCCGCAGGAACTTCTGACGTAGAGTATAGTCGTGTAAGAGGACTATTCAACTATCCTGTAAAACTAAAAAAAGAAGGTGCCTATTTATTATTAGGGCTCGATTATTCAAACATTAAACTTGATATGAATGACAATCTATCATTTGATACAGAAAAGATTAGTGACTTTCAAATATTAGATTTGAATATAGCTTACACAACACCATTAAAAAATGACTGGCGATTAGGTGTCAGGTTAACACCAGGATTTAGCTCTAACTTAACCGCAAATGACTTGAGTTTAGAAGACGTTATAATCTCTGGTGATGTCGTTTTTATTAAAGACAAAAAGAAAGACCCTAATGCAGATAAACCTTGGAGTCTTATACTAGGAGTATCCTATTCTGGTAATCGCGGCTTTCCTTTCCCTCTTCCATTTATCAGTTACTATAGAAAATTTCATGAAAAATGGTCTTACAACCTTGGAATACCTAAAACAAATTTACAATATCATATCTCTGAAAAGCATCGATTAAAATTATATACCGAACTAGATGGTTTTACGGCAAACCTGCAACAAGGTGTACTTATCGATAATTCAACAGTTGCAGAGAGTATCAATATGTCTCTATTATTAGGTGGTTTACAGTACGAGTTTCATGTCACTAGCCACCTTCAGTTTTATGCCAGATCTTCATATGTTATAAGTAGTTCCGTAAACTTCAGAGATAATAGTCGTAATAACATTAAAGGACTCGATAACACAAATGACCTTTATTTAAGAACTGGATTACGCTTCAAAATTTAGACCTATGGCCTTAATCACAAAAAAAGAATACAATAGAGATTTATCATGGTTGCGTTTCAATCATCGTGTTCTTCAAGAAGCTGCAGATGATAGAAATCCACTAGTGGAAAGATTAAAATTTCTGGCCATATTTTCATCAAACTTAGATGAATTCTTTAAAGTACGCGTTTCTGAAATCAGGAAAATAAAAGAACTTGATAAACCTTTAAGAAAAAAGCTTATTACTAAACCTAATAGACTTTTGGCAAAAATTAAAACACAAGTTGATCTGCAACAAAAAGAATTTGGTAAAATATTTTATACAATACTATTACCTGCTTTAGAAAAAGAAGATATTTTCTTTAAAAATATTCATGAGTTAAATGATGAAGGTCTCGCTTTCGCGAAAGCGTATTATAAAAAAGTCAAACACCTTTTTGAGCCGATGACAGATAAAGCTCAAACATTTATAGAAAATGAAGCATTATATCTGGTAGGTCACTTAAAAGATGATGCTTTAATTTGGGTTAAAATCAGTGGTAATACTTCCAGATTTTTAGAAATCCCAACTAGTGATAAATCATCTTGCATCATTTTTATAGATGATATCCTTAAGCTTCATTTAAAAGAAGAATTTCAAACAGATTTTTATTCTATTAAAATCTCTCGGGATGCAGAGTTATATATTGATAATGAATATTCGGGAGATTTACTCGAGAAAATAAAAGAAGCACTTCCTAATAGAATCACCGGTCAGGTAACTAGAGCTTTAATTGATGAAATGATGCCTCATAAACTACTTAAGGCAGTAGAAAAGGAGTTAGACATTAATGCGACCGATATTATTAAAGGAGGAGCTTACCATAACTTTAAAGACTTTTTTGGCTTTCCTAAATTAGGAAATAAGAACCTATATTTCAAAGATTTACCACCTGTAAAAAACAAGGTATTAAAATCTGTCGAGAATATTTTTAAAGCAGTTGATGAAAAAGATCAATTACTATGCTTCCCTTATGACTCTTATGATAGTGTTTTAAATTTTATAGAAACTGCTGCTGTAGATCCCTTTGTTACCAGTATTAAAATCACCTTGTATAGAGTCTCTAATGATTCAACAGTAGCACAAGCACTCGTCAAAGCCGCTCAAAATGGAAAAGATGTTTTCGTTTTTATAGAGACAAAAGCTCGTTTTGATGAAGCAAATAATATTAAGTGGGGAAAACGATTAGAAGAAAATGGTGCTGACGTAAAATATAGTTATCCTGGTATAAAGGTACATTCTAAAATACTATACATTGAACGTAATGAGAATGACAATCCCACCTGTTATGCCTTTATAGGCACCGGTAATTTTAATGAAAAAACAGCTACCATATATACTGATTTCAGTTTAATAACATCAAATAGTAAAATCACATCAGAAATTCTACAGGTTTTTCAGGTTTTAGAGCGCAAGCTCTTTTTACCTAAAACAAAACAATTATTAATATCTCCATTTTCAACGCGATCAACTTTTGAAGAGCTCATAAAAAATGAAATTAAACTATCTAAAAAAGGAGAAGATGCATACATCACATTAAAAATGAATAGCCTGCAAGATCAAGATATGATAAGACTGCTTTACAAGGCAAATAATGCTGGTGTAAAGATTAGACTACTCATAAGAGGAATATGTTGTCTAGTTCCAGGAATAAATGGTCAAAGCGAACATATAAAAGTTACAAGTATAGTCGATAGGTTTCTAGAACATGGTAGAATATACATCTTTGGAAACGGAGGAAAAGAAAAAATGTATATAGGCTCTGCAGACTGGATGACTCGTAACTTAGATCATAGAATTGAGGTTATTACACCTATCTTAGATAAGGACATTGCATTCAAATTAAGAAATATTTTAAATCTACAATTGAATGATCATATAAAGGGAAGATTAATTGATGCAAAACAAGAAAATAAATACTTAAACACTAATTCAGACAGTGAACTGAGTTCACAATACCTAATATATAAAAGTTTATTATGAGCGAAAAACAAATCAAAAAAGAAGAAGACAAATACCTAATGGAAGAGCTCAATGTAGATAAAGAAGGGCTTAAGCAATTAAAAAAGAAACTTGCAAAACTAGAACCACGTTCTGAGCGAGGCGTTGAGACCTTGTTTAGACTACTATCTAAAAATCAATATACATTGAATAAAATGATAGATACAAAATCTAATATTTTGTTATCTATTAATGCTTTGATTATTTCGTTGATCTTAGGAACCGTAATGAGTCAATTAGATACAGATCCTCATTTGATTTTCCCTGTAGTAATGATGATGATCACAAATCTAGTATCCATTACCTATGCCATATTTGCAACACGTCCAGAATTAATTCATGGTAAAAAAGAAACTCGCAATTTAATGTTCTATGGTAATTTTCAAGATATGGAAGAAGATGAATATGTTGAAAATATAACCACTTTAATGAATGAAGGTGATGAGTTATATAAAATCATAGCAAAAGACACTTACTATCTAGGTAAAACTATGGATAGAAAATTCAAGCTTTTAAGAAAGTCATTCAATGTATTTTTAATTGGGATCATAAGCTCTGTACTTGCTTTTCTATTGTGCCATATCATGTTTGGTGAAATCTTTTAACGCCTCACAAAAAGGTGAGCACATTAAGAACAATCAAAGATTTAATTCTTCCAAAATTGTAAATTGAAAACTACGCTTCCATAGCAGTAAGATCCCTCAATATATATTAAACACACCTGAATTCTATTAGACCATATCAAGAAGTAAAAACTAACGGGATAATTAATGTGTTTTTATCCCTAAGATTCCTCTTTTATACAATTGATGGATATCGCTTTCGCGAAAGCGTCTTCAAAAAAACTAAGGATCACAACAGACTAATAATACAACCTAAAGTCCAGCAGTTGACACAGTTTATACTGCTTATAAAACAAGCGCTCCACGACTTCTTTTAAATCATCGTTCTCATAGAACAAACTGAAAAACAAACGATCTAGCGTAAACGCACTGGTCATGTGAGCCGATGAAACTCCATAACCAGAAATGGCTCTTGCACCAGTGACATCAAGAAAATACTGTGATTCCTCATCAGTAAGGTCTAGTAGTTTTTTGTTTGCAAAGTGTATGACTTTACCATCCATTTTACCTTCAAAAAGCTCTGCGATTTCCTCAATACTGTAGTAGTAACCGTTGATTAATATATTATTAGCCTCACCAGGTAAGACCAGATAAATCATTTCATAATCTTTAAAATGATGATCATCATATAGTAAATGATTGATACTATCTTCTAGATCTTCAATGGTATCGCAAGCTTTATAGATACTGGTGATATGTTGTTGCAGTGCCATATCTTCTAGTATGGTAAGCACCTCAGTCGTATCAGTAATAGCGGCATCGGGAACGACCTCTAGACAGTAAATAAAATTCTCAATCTCGGTTATGGGGATTTCCAGTTCGCTCATAGACGCCTCGCAATTCAATTTTAAAATGCAATATTAACCTTGAAAAGTTAGAATCAGACACTTCAAAATCTTAAAATGTTGAGGTGATTGTGGTTTGTGTGTTGTAATTCCGCTTTCGCGAAAGCGTAATTTAAATCAAAAAACCCTAAAACGCACTTATCCAATGATGTAGGAAAATCTGTGTTTTAGGGGAATGTGAATATAAGAGAATTAAAAATAAATGGGAAATGAAAAGTATAATTATGATAGTAGCACGTACAGGAAAACCGCCACTATCAAACTAAAGTTTCCCACGGCAACCATCTACAAATCCTTCAAGTTTCTACTGGTAAAAATCAATTCCCAGCAGCTTCTGCTTCTAGTTGTTCTCTTAAAGCTTTAAGATCTGCCATTTGTTGTTCTCGAGCGGCTTTTTCAACCTGGTAAGCAGAGTCTCTTAATCGGGTTTGTTCTGCGAGCTGGGCATCAATTTCTGCCTGGCGTTGGTTTTGTATCAATTGTTGTGCTTGCTCTTGCGACACCGCATTTACTTCTTGCAATCGCTGATCGCGATCGTATTTTTTATACAATCGACCTGCAGTTACAATAATGATTAACAATACGACAATGATAATTCCCCAAGTTTTTTTCATAATAAAACGGTTAGTATTCAAATATATGAGTATGATTTGAATATCAACATACCCTTTATAGGGAATCTTATAAGGACAGAACACAAAGGTTAAAACCGCTTAATCTGGAATGTCTTTCATTAAATACTTGAGAAAGTATTTATAATACATTTTATCTTTATAGCTTTTCTGACCGGTAGTACGCTTTTTCTTAATAGCTTCTACAGACAGGTAGATCCTAATAATTAGAAACGCCAAGAGAATGAGTAGGCCTATTAAAAAGTATTGATTCATTGTGTTTACCTGACCGGTGTATGATTAAAACGCTTTGAGTAAGGTTATATCAAATACGAAACTAGGCTCAATTTAGTTTTAAACTAAAATAAATATAAGAATATTCTTTACTACTTACCAAATACCAGAAAAGGAGATGAATCACCACAAAGAATAGTGATATTGTTATATTTAGTTCAGTAAGTCATCGGTTTCCTTAATTCTATAGGCTTGTTCTACTCCTAGATAGTCTGGATCACCTAGTTCTTCTGACCAGAATCCGTCTAGAACATCCCTAGTCAGGCATTTATACACCACAACACCTTTAAATATCGTGCCGGTATCAGACTTATAATTAAAGTTAATGACCAGAATATGATCTTTATAAAAGCCTACTCCTTGTTGCACTTGATCATCACCTATTTGCCATAATGCAACAATTCTATCATGTTGATCTAGTGATAAGGTAAGGATACCGCGATAGCTGCTTTGGGCACGATCTTGATTATGACCACTAATTTTATAAGTTCCTACCAGATCATTTACGGTCATCGTTTTTTTGTTTGTAAAGGTAAGTGCTATCTTCAAGTATTCTATATCGACTACCTTTGTCGCCTGATGATATCCTCATGGCAAAAGCTGGAAAAGAAAAAAACACTAAAAACAAGAGTAAGCATACTAAGCTTATGAATCGCAAGAAAAATAAATTGCGCCAAGAGAAAGAGGCGCGTGCCCTGCGCTTAAAGGCTATTGTAAAAGCTGGGCAAAATAATAAAGAGGCTTAGTTGTTTCAGTACGCTTTCGCGAAAGCGGAATCCAACAACCCATCTGCCTATTATACCAACGCGTCTAGATAGACCCAATGTCCATTCTCTTTACAGAATCTAGAATGCTCGTGGATAATTTCTAATCGACCATTCTCCATATAAAATGCTTTAAACGCTACCGTACCGGTAAGATCATCTTCAAGCCCATGACTGGTTTGCAACACTTCTAATTTCACCCATTCTACAGATTGAGTCCATTGTTTCATCTCGCGAGCTTCTTTTTTACTAGGCCTTTTAGAGCTGTGATGACTGCGTTGTAGATAATCGATGTCACCCATTACAAAGGCGCTATAACGCGATCGCATCAATTGTTGTGCTGTGTTAACGTCGTTGATGTGATGATGCGCTATGGCACAACAGTTTTTATAGAGTCGCTGGGAATCGCAAGGGCAGTTCAAAAGAGTGTTTTTTTTATCACAAAACTAGTCACTTATAACGATATTGGTTTATATAAGATTACTTATTTCACCCTAGTGAAAAGTAATGCGTCTACTGTAAAATCTGCAGGACGTGATCCTCCACCGAAGCCTATTGCGAGATTCAATTGATCACGTGATTTCATATCTATAATTCCTTTAAGGCGTCCTAATTCAGAATTTTCGCTTTTATCTATCATTATAAAATCGATATGTGCTGGTGTTTTCTTATTGTCAATTTCATAAGTCATAGCGAGTTCTAGTCCATCATTATAATATGATTTACCACCCATTTTTTCTCCTTGAAATTCAAAGGTGGCATATCCATCACTGGTCAATTCTAGATATCCCATATCGCCTTTATCTTCACCTTTCCAAAGACCTACATGTGCGCTATCGCCCACTGATGCTGCAAAGGAAGTTAGAAACATAAATAAAACTGCGGAAAGACTCAAAGCTTTTAAAATTTTCATGTGCAATGTTTTCATGGTTGTTCTTCAATAATACGAATTCTTTTAAATTTTAAAGAGATTGGGTAGGAATTGAATTCCTAAAGTAAACTTTCCATCTGTTAACTGGTTTTGTGAACTGATCGGTTTAAGATTTACAGATATTCTCATAGAGTCTTTAATCGTCACGCCAGCAGTTATTAATCCAAAATCAAAAACCTTTTCCTCAACACCTAATCGTTCTCTAAAAGCGCTCGCTCCGGTATATGCGCCATAACTGGCTTGCACATAAAAATTAAAGGCACGATCATCACTATTAATAGCCAGTACCATATGGCCAGTGCTGCTTAATACACCAGAACTGGTATCGACATCATCTGAAAAATCATTAAGTTCTAAAGACATTCTACCACGCATATAACCAAAAAACGTAAATCGATGGGAGCTGTAATATAATAATGGAAGCTCTAGTCCTAGATAAGTGTTTCCTCCACCCGTAATTAAACGTTGTTTGCTTTCTTCGCTTACTTTTACCTCTTCCACAATAGGAGTGGTAGGATCCATTACCGCAACCTCATCATTAGATCCAGTACTTAAAACCGTTCCAAAATTCACGCGCAACGGTCCAAAAAATGTCGCTGCAAATTCAGTATTAACAACTGCTGCATCGGTATTAAATTGTAGGGCTGATTCATTAACAAAATACAACTCGCCATGATCTCGAGCATATATTTGTTGTACTGGATCTATCTGATTCTCTTTAAAAATATTGTACTTGATATTTGTAGAATCTCGGGCATCGTGAAACAGTGTTTTTAAAGTATCAGCACTTATTTGAAACTTCTTCTCTATTATCGTCAGTCTCTCTGCCTCAATAAATTCTTGATTATCCAGTAAGGTGCGCTTCTTCTTTCTAACCGAATCTAATTGTTTTAGCGTTTGATGGTACTTGAATTTTAAAAGAGGAAAGTTACTTTGAGATGCTGGTAAAGATTCTGCAATTAAATGCGTATTGATAAAATGATCTAGTGTAGCGTTATCATAATCTACAGATTTGATGTTTAAAATATGGCCATCTAGATCTTCTACATTTTTCTGAATCAAATTATATAAAGCTATTTGGTCTGCGCTTAAGGTTCTACCGTTTGCTGTAGCTATTTTATTTTGAAAAGTACTCAGGTCTGTTGTTTGCAAAACATCATAATCTAGGCTTGGATCAATTTTCTCTTTTAAGAATACATCAAGATCTTTTTTATAAATAGAAACTACTTTATTTGCTGCAATGCTATCACCAAATTTTACAGAACCTTCATCATTAGAAATTACAGGAGAATAATACTTATCACTAGCTCTAAAATTGGGAAACTGTGCCATCGTTATATTTATAAATAAACCGAAGGCTATACTGATCATCAAACTTTTCATAATTCACCGTTTTTGATTAATGATGAAAATTACATCGCAATTGAATAGTAAAACATTCCCATTATGGGGGATTTTTGAGATTTCTTTATATATGGTTTGGCATGTCATTAAATCTAGTTTCCTTTCAATTCTACTACCTTTGTATGATGCACGACATTCATATCAATAACAGCTTTACAGACGCGTTACCACAGGACCCAATAACAGAAAATTACACCAGACAAGTTACTGGTGCTGCTTATTCCCTAGCGCAACCTTTAGTTTTTAAAAACGCACAAGTCATTCATGTATCTAAGCTAGCACAAGAGCTGGGTTTTACAGACGAAGAAGTGCAGTCTCTTGCTTTTAAAAATATAGTAACTGGACAAGAATTCCCTGATGGCGTTGCACCCTATGCGATGGCATATGCCGGACATCAATTTGGCAATTGGGCTGGACAGTTAGGTGATGGACGTGCCATCAATTTATTTGAAATGTTGCATCATGACCAGCGATGGGCATTACAATTAAAAGGTGCTGGTCCTACTCCATATTCTCGTAGTGGCGATGGACTTGCCGTGCTGCGCAGTAGCATACGTGAGCATTTATGTAGCGAGGCGATGCATCATCTGGGCATACCTACCACGCGTTCTTTATCATTGTCTTTAAGTGGTGATCAGGTGTTGCGTGATATGTTGTACGATGGCAATGCTGCACATGAAAAAGGCGCTATTGTATGTCGTGTGGCACCTAGTTTTATACGCTTTGGGAATTTTGAATGGGCGGCAGCGCAAGGCAATCCAGAGTATTTGAAGCAGCTTACAGATTATACCATTAAAACATTTTACAGTCATATTACCACGACCGGTAAAGAGGCCTACTTACAATTCTTTAAAGAAGTTACCGCTCGCACACTCGATACCATCATTCACTGGCAACGTGTCGGGTTTGTACATGGTGTTATGAATACCGATAATATGTCTATTCTAGGACTTACCATAGATTATGGACCTTATGGCTGGCTAGAGCCTTATGATCATGGATGGACACCTAACACGACAGACCGACAAAACAAGAGATACCGCTATGGTGCGCAGCCAGAGATAGGTTTATGGAACCTATTACAACTGGCAAATGCATTGTATGAATTAATTAATGATGGTCCTGCATTAGAAGCGATTTTAAACGATTATAAAACAAATTACCAGTCGCAGTATCTCACGATGATGCAAAGTAAATTGGGTCTTCAAACATCGCAAGAAAATGATCAAGAGCTGATCGCTACTTTAGAACATCATTTACAGTTACACGAGACCGACATGACCTTGTTCTTCAGAGAATTATCTTTAGTTGAACCACAAATGGATGCCGATAAAGCTTTTGTAACTATTTCAATGGCTTTCTATGATCTTGAGAACATCAGCGAGCCTCATCAATGGAGCTGGTTAGAATGGTTAGAACGTTACTTAAAACGATTACAGCTAGAACAGGACGCGTTGGGTATGGATGGTATCGCTTTCGCGAAAGCGAAACAACAACAAATGAATGCTATAAATCCTAAATACGTACTTAGAAATTACATCGCACAAATGGTCATCGATGATGCCGACAGAGGAGATTATACTTTATTAAACGATGTCTACAAAATGTTGCAGCGACCGTATGACGAGCAACCAGAATTTGACAAATGGTATGATCTGCGACCTAAGTGGGCTCGCAACAAAGTAGGTTGTAGCATGTTGAGCTGTAGTAGTTAATTTTTATTAGAGAGATTTTAATATCTGAGTCATAGCTTGATGATATCTTAAGTATGTTAAAATTCAAATTCAGAATATAAATGTTGGAATTATTCCATAATTTTGGAACATTTCCAAATTACAGCATTTGAATCATCTTGAAAATTTATATTGTGTCGTTGACATAGAGACTACTGGTAACCGTATGAGCGGTAATCGTATGACCGAAATTTGCATAGTACGTATGCGAGGCGATACCATACTGGATAAATACAGCTCTTTAATTGACCCAGAAGTTTTAATCACAGATTACATTACGACTTTAACAGGTATAGATAATGCTATGGTGGCCAGTGCACCAGTATTTGCAGATGTTGCCGAAGAGATCTTGAATTTTACCAAGGATTGCATTTTTGTAGCTCATAATGTCAACTTTGACTACAACGTATTGCGCAACGAGTTTAAAAGACTACATCACGACTTTAAACGTAAAAAATTATGCACGGTAAGATTATCTAGAGAATTAATACCAGGAATGAGATCGTATAGTCTGGGAAAATTATGTGATGCGATAGGCATTCCATTAATCAATAGACATCGCGCCGAAGGTGATACGGATGCGACAGTCATCCTTTTTAAAAAGTTACTCGCAATAGATGATAATGGTGTGACGTTTGACAAATTTGTTAAAGGCACTTTTAAAGAAGGAACTTTTCCGCCACATCTGGAACGTTCACAATTTGATGAATTACCTGAAATCGCTGGTGTATATATTTTTAAAGATAAAGGACATAAAATCATTTACATAGGTAAGGCCATAAACATACGTAAACGTGTATTGTCTCATTTCTATTCTAAAACGTCTAAGTCTTACCTAATGTGTCAAGAGATTTTTCATATTGATCATATCGTGACGGGTAATGAGCTGGTTGCTTTATTGCAAGAATCTGATTTGATTAAAAAGCACTATCCACGTTTTAATGTGGTTCAAAAAAAACCTAAACCGGCCTATCAAATCCTACATTATAAAAATCAGCTAGGGATTATTCAATTTGCAGTAGGATTAGTTAAGTCCTATGATTATTCTGTAGTGACACATTATAACCGCGCTCATGCCGTAGAGCAACTAGAACAGCTTTGTGCAGATTATAATCTATGTCCTCGATATTGTAGCTTTAAAACCAAAGAGGATTGTACATCACATTATAAATTAAAGAACTGTAAAGGCGTGTGTAAAAAAGAAGAGCTTGTTTCTTTATACAATTTGCGTGCACAACAGGCGATAGAATCTTTACATAATCAGAATCCTAATTACATCATTAAACAGCCTGGTAGAACCCATGAAGAATCTTGTTTTATTCTCGTAAAAGATGGTGAATATCAAGGTTATGGTTATGTAGATCGTTATGCAACGATCAACTCTTTATCAGACTGTGAAGATTTTATAGACCGCAAGGTTGCAAACTTTCATACCAATCAAATTATCAGAGCTTACCTTAAAAAATATGGTGAGCAAAATGTGATTCATGAAGAGATTGCTGCTGAATTGTAAATGGATATGTTAAGTCCATTTGTTAATTATGTTAATAGATTAAGAATTTATTAAAAATATGAATTAGTCATTTCTTTTAATTTTAAACTTCCACTAGTTCCTATTTCTGTTTCATCGCCTGTAATAGCTGTGTAGGCTAATTTTGCTAAGGTTACAATTGAATTTGTTTTAGTATCCCAATACTGCGCTTGTTCTGGTGTGAAGGTCAATACCGTTATTGTTGTGTCATCTTTTCCATCAAACCAATTATTATCAAGATTTCCATAAAGCTCTTCAATTAAAACAGGATCCTTACTAATACTAGTAGATCCATAAACACTCAAAAACTCTTTAGACTTTACATCACTAAAAATCAATTGAGTATCTGCATCTTTTTGGATGTTTTTATTGTGATCACTCGTGCTTTTACTGAAAAATAAGATCGATCCATTATCATTAATTCTCTTAGGCGTCATAGGTATACTGTCGACTGGCTTTGACCCTAGATTAGTAAGCATCATACTGGTCTCAATCGATCTGGATAATTCTAAGTATTTCTCTAAAGCTTCTCTTTGGTATAGGTTTTCTGAACTCATTTTTTATTTTAAACATACAGACACATCATTGGTAATACTCTTAATTAATTACGAATTAACTCGTTTTTTTAGAAGTATCAACAACCATATCCGCATTTAATATGATTATTATCAGACACTTTAATACTTACACTCAATTTATCCTCTACTTGTAATGCTCTAAGAATGTTAAAATATGTTAAGGAACCAAATAAGCATTTCATGGAATGAAACCAACCATTGAATAAATAGCGATTGTCTTTTCTTAATGAAAGTCTCAAATTGTTCTTGTTAAATTGAAGAAGCCTGAATTAATTATTTAATTGAAGGTGACTTTTTATCAAGACTACAACATTATGGGGAGGAATGTTCAAATCGTTTTTACATTATTATTGTGTTTATTGATGGGTTTTCATGTTAGTAAGGCACAAGATGAAAAAGAAGATAAAAAGTCACCTATTCAGGTTACAGGAAGTTTAGGTTTTTACTATGACTACTATTCTTATACACAAGAAAACTATGCAAGTTTTAGACCTCGATATCCCGAAAATCTATTAAGACTTAACGCTCAAATGAGCATCAACTTTGGCAAGCACTTTAGCATACCTATAAGTGTCAACGTTACTAATCAAGACGTTATTTATAATTTACCTAGTGTACCAGAAGAAAGTGCTCTAGATTATATTCAAAATCCAGCAAACAACATAAGCATCAATCCTAAGTACAAATGGGCTCAAGGCTTTTTTGGTACGCAAACACCTATGTACACACCACTAACTACTGGTGACATACCCATCTTTGGAGTTGGTCTAGAAATAAACCCAGGTAAATTTATTCTATCTGCAGCAGTAGGGAAATCTCAACGTGCTATCGAACCAGATATATTATTAAACATACCTGGCGCCTATGAACAAAGTATTATCACGGCACGTATAGGAGTAGGAAAAATAGAAGGCTCTAAATTCACGATTAACGTAGTACGTGTGAGAGATCATAAAAATTCTGTACTTGCTAATCCCATAGGAATAGAACCTATTGAAGGTTTGACCATTTCACCCTATGCAGAATTTAAAGTGTTTAAAAAATTAAACATCCGTACAGAGACTGCTGGATCTATATTTACCAAAGATCTCTTTAATAATGGAGTCATCGATGAAGATTACATAACGGCAGTAGAAGATTTTATCACCGTTAATGCAAGTACTACCGCAGACTTCTCTCATAACACACGTATAGACTGGAAAGGAGATAAATTTCAATTAGGTGGTGAAGTACAATATATAGGTCCAGGATTTTTACCTGTGGGATATCGATTTGTAGAACGCGACATCCTAGATTATAAGGTCAATACTGGTATGAAACTATTTGACAACAAAGTAAACTTTACAGGTAGTTTTGGTATAAGAACTAATAATTTAAACGATACAAAATTATCGTCTTCAGAACGCATTATTTCTAATGCAAATCTATTTGCGCAAGTGACAGAATCTTTCTCTGTCAACCTCAATTACAGCAACTTTGGATTCAAAAACGATGCTAACATATTGAATCAACGCATAGAACTAGTCAATAATTCCATCACGGTATCGCCTTCCTACACGTTTAAAACAGAAAAGTACATGCACCTTATTACAGGTAATGTGGCGCTGACCAGTTTTGAGCAATTTGATGTCGTCAGTAACGCTTTCGCGAAAGCGGAAAATACCACCTACTCTATCAATTATAATATCTCTTTCTTAGAAAAGCCTTTGAGCATCGGTTTACAAGGCATCTATCTAGAAAACCAATTACCTACTGGAGATTTTACCATGTTGAATTATGGTCTTATAGCCAGCTACAAAATGCTAGATAAAAAATTAACGCCTTCCATAGGATTCAACTTTGCTCATGTAGACGTTCCTGGATTCACTACAGATTATAGAAAAAATTTAAACCTAAGATTGGGTTATAAACTGACTAAAAAACTGCAATGTAAACTGCAGTATCGCTACACAAATTTCAGATACGGTAATTCTAAACCTGGTGCCGCACTGGATCAAAATAGAGTTCAATTCTCTATTCAACAACGATTTTAATACACTGGATTATGAAAAAGATATTATTAATATTAGTTTTTGCATGCTGTTGTCAATGGGCTCAAGCACAATTACAAGCCACACTTAATGTAGATTCAAATCCTACTCCAGAATTAAGTGAATGGGTAAATCGTAATAATCTCGCCATTTTAACGGTGACTAATCCAGTTGCTGGTCTGACTATAGATTACCAAATTAAAGTTAGTCTACTATTAGATGGTGATGTAAAATTAACTACCGATAGATCTGTACCATATATGACGGCTGATCTAGGTACAGAAACATTTCTTGCAGATGAGTTGATCCCATATACTGCGGTACAGTTTATAGATGCTAAGTTTAAAGATAAAGTGTCTCGTACTGGTATGTTACCACCTGGCTCCTACAGTTTTTGTGTCGAGTTATTAGATCAAGAAGGTCGCAGTTTAACGCAACCAGAACAAATCTGTAGACCTATGATCATTACAGATTATCAAATGCCAGAACTACTTTCCCCTGACGATGATAAAGTAATCGATCCTTTATTGATTAACAGTCTAATGTTTCAATGGACACCACTAGTTCCTGTACCAGATGCCATGACTGGTATCACTTACCTAATTGCCGTAAGTGAAGTGCAGCCTGGACAAACGCCCAGTCAAGCATTCAGTGTGAATTACCCGATTATAGAAGAAGAAGTAACCATCGGGACGCAATTCATATGGCCACTAGATATCCCAGCACCAGATGAGGATCAACAATATGTTTGGGGAATTAAACCTATGACTAGAGAAGGTAATACTTATCGAGAAAAAAACAATGGTTTTGTAGATTATGGAGTGTTTACCGTACGCGGCAATAATAAAAGCGGTGATGAAAAAGGTGATGGAAATGACGATTTTATTAGTAATAATAAAAGTGGTAATGAAAGCGGAGATGATAAAGATGGAGACAATTCTATTAAAAATAATAAAGACCCATTCATTCCAGAAGTAATCAATTGCAATGCTAATCCAGAATATCCAGGGAACCCAAATAATTTGAGCAATCATATCATATTTATGGATACCGGTCTTAGTTATAAATATCATTTGACTGGATTAAATATTATACAACAAAAATATTGGTTACAAACAGTAGGTGGATATAAACCTATGGATTATCAATTGACTACTCATATCGAATGGGATCAAGTTCATCCTATGGAAATTATTTCAGCAAACGCCGTAGATATATATCATGATTATAATTCAAGTATTCATAATAATTTTTCGATTCCTACTACAATAAATATTCACTTTAGACTCGTTTCTCTTAAATCGGGAATGGTCTGTGTAAAAATTGTCCCTGTGGAGCTTAAAGATTCAACTTTTGATCAAGATAAAATTGATAAACTAAAGGAATGTGATTTTCCTTCACAAAGAGATTTTGAACGTGCAGTAAGTATTATCAACAGCGATCCAAACTCTGATCCATTAAAAATTGAAATATTTAATGTGGCAGATTTTACCGAGGAGATTAGACGAGAACTATTGTATCCTGGAGTTAATCATTATGAAGCAGAGTTAAATGTAAGCTACGATAATGGTTATCATGAACCTACTTATGAGGAAGTTCATGATCCTCAAATTGATAGAGGTGAAGACAGCACTATAACCCATACGTATACTAAAGATTGCGTTAGAAGAAAAATACCACAAAAAGTTTGCCTTACCTATACTATTAAAAGAAAAATACGTGGAGAAATTATAGTGTGCGAGAAAACTTATTGCCTTGAATTATCAGAAGAATTTCAGAGAGCGTTAGACGATTTAAAATATGATGAAGGCGCAGGAGATGATGATAATTCAGACGTTAACGACAAAGCTGGCGAAGAAGATTGTGCTTGTCTAGATAAAAGCAGTGTGACTATTCCAGATCTTACCATGGACTATACCGCAAATGGAGTTGGCACAGAACATACACTCACTGTTCCTGGTTCACCAGCAGCTTTACAATCCATTATAGATTGTATGGCTACAATTGAACAATTTGAAGGTATGGAAAATATGGATGGTCATCCAGAATATAATTATCAAGAACATTTTTTTACAGGAACAGTAACACATGAATGGCATATACCAGACGCTATAAATGACCCTAGTAACACACATATATTTACCGTTCTAGAGGACACAGATCAACCACTAGCAGAATTTGTGACCGTAACTTTTCATATTGTAAATGATAATGCTGGGATAGATTGTTATTTCACACAAGACGTGCCTGTACCACATGATGCATATAACGCGATAAACGGGACAGAAGAATGTGAATGTGATGATGACACAACGCTTACTGAGCCAGCACTTACCTTATTAAGACCAGATGTTGTCGAGGAACCTCGAGAAATTTTATTCGGCGGAATTACGGCTTATAGAGATTACTTATTAAATTGTAATAGTAATTACAGCCTTTCTACTCACTCTATGGAAGTCAATATTAATTGGGACGAAGACCATGACGAAGAGTCTATAGTAAATGCTGGACCTTTTACACATGCTTATGATACAGAAGATCATCAAATTCCATCTGAAATATGTGTAACCTTTACCATAACGCCTTTATTCCCTTCAAGCGATGGTCAAGCGTGTGAGGTAACTAAGTGTTTACCGGTGCCTATAGAATGGTTAGCATTAAATACTGCAGCTGAAGGAGATGGAGACATCGCTGATGGAGATAGCATTTTTGCAGGTAAACATGTGGATGGACAAGGTGAGTTTGAAATAGTCATAGACAGCATCACAGGAGATGGCCCATATTCTGGAACTGGAATCACACATATCCCATGGTTACTCGCAAACGTGGCTGTAGAATTTACCGATATTACCGTAGACGCAGATGCAAATCTTGTTTCTGGAGAAATCACAGTAATAGTAGCCGATACAGCGCCTGCTTATCCTTATGGATGTGTAGGAATGGGACACGATAATGCCGATGATATTCAAGATTGGTTAACTACAGATGGAGCTATCGTTGAGTACACACCTGCACTACCCTTTCTTGCACCTTTAGAAGCTCCATTTGGAATTGAATTTCCTGGTGGTGATATTATCGCAGTAAGTTCTATGGTTTTTAAACCTACAAAATCAGAGTTTAATTTACTAGTCATCAAACAATTTGAGCCAGACGTGAATCCAGATCAAGTATTAGGATTTAAAGCCTGTGATACAGACTTTCATCTAGCAGCACCTGTATGGCCACCAGAAAGACTAGAATTACTTGAAGATATTAGTATAGGAAATGTCAATAATAAAATCACCTTCACATTTAAAGCTCCAGTACCAGGAACTAGTCCTGGTTGTTTTATAGAATGGGGCAGTTCAGGAATTACAAACTATGCTGTTGAACTGGATGTAGATTTTACTAGAGAATGGTTAATTCCTGTAGATGAAATTGATGGAACAGAAAAATCAACCGCAAACCTAGTAGGTGCAGGAACTGCATGGGAAGGAATAGTACTTACTGGTAATCTTGAAGAATCTATATTATCTGCTACAATACCCGATCCAGATAATGGTACACCTACAGATTCTGGAGCACATGACTTTATTATTATTGCCGACGAGATTGCCATGGATATGTCTGATACCATGAACACGCCTGGAATGTCCTTTCCTCCTATTTACACTGGTGAAACTACCAATCTGTTTAGAGGTTTTTATATGGATGAATTAACGGTAAAATTCTCTCCTAATAAAATGAATACACCAAGTGGTGGCCCTATAGAAGTGAGCATTAATGACATGATCATAGATGATACCGGAATCACACTAACTGCTGAGGTAGAAAATCTCATCGCTTTTGGCGGTGCAGAAGTAGGTGATATGGTTGCTAGTGTAGATCGTATTTATCTAGAAATACTATCTAGTAATTTTGTAGAAGCTGGCGTTGAAGGTCGTATCGCTATACCAGTAAATGAAGGAAATGGAATTGATAACTCACTTGCTTATACTGCTTTGTTTAACAACCCGTTAGATCCAGCGTTGAATAACAATTTTCAAATAATTCTAGAACCAGATCAACCTATACAGAATGATCTTTTCGGTGGTGGACAATTTACTCTTGATGAGACTTCAAACTTATCAGGTTACTTTGATAAAGATAAAAGAACCTTTACCATGGATCTTAATGGTGATTTTGCGTGGGAAGATGCTACCGTAGGGCCTGTAGATCAAATCAACATGGCACTAGGTTTTGAAGGTCTAGGATTTGATTATGACAGCAGTTTATCCAGCAATAAATTATCCTTTGATGCAGGAAATTGGGCTTTTGCAAGTCCACAAAAGAAAGCTGCAAATTTCCCTGTGACGATTGAAGAAATTAAATTCAATCAAATGACTACTACTGGCAATCAATTAATGCGCGGTAAATTAAATTTTGATTTGATTTTCAACCTATCCAAGAAAATAGGAGGACGAGCAACATTAGGTATAGAAGGAGCCATTACAGACACTAAATCTAGTGGTGGGAAAACTTTTGATCCAGAATTATTAGGTGTAGTCATAGATGAAATTCATGTCTCTGCAGATTTAGCAGCCGTGAAAATAGATGGAATGCTCGCTTTTAGAACCGATGATCCTGAATATGGCAATGGGTTTCTAGGAACACTAGAAGCCGAGTTCAAAGCTGGTGGTATTAAAGTAAGTGCACTGGCAGAGTTCGGAAATACCACTTACAATCACACTAGTCCTTACCGATACTGGCGTGTTGAAGCTGCAGCGACTTTCCCTGCTCCAGGAATTACATTTTTACCGGGAATTGCCTTTAGAGGTTTTGGCGGTGGTGCTTTTCAAAATATGATTGCGACACCTGATGGAAGTGAGTTTATATTCACACCAGAGTATGATCAACTAGGTTTCAGAGCAAATGCAGTAATCGCAACGACTCCTAAAGAAGAGACTTTTAATGCAGACGTAGGACTACTGGCTGCCTTTTCTGGTAGTGGCGGTATGACCAATATTGCTTTTACCGGAGACTTCTTTGTAGGAGCAAAAATTGTAGATCGCAGTAAAGCCAAAATAGATGGTGCCGTAGGTGTTAGTTATAATTTTCCAAACAAGAAATTTATTTTAACCGCAGCTGTAAATATAAATGCACCACCTATCACGACTCCATCACCTATGAACTTGATTCTTGATATTGATGGAAAGAAGAATGAATGGTTCTTCAAATTTGGAGAACCCGATTATCTAAATACCGTTAATATAAGTGGAGTTTCCTTATATGAATATCTCATGTTTGGAAATAAAATCCCATTTCCAGGTGGATTTACGACGAGATTCAAGAATAACTATTACAGTGCCGTAGGGAACTATCCTTATGCAGGAACCACTGGTTCTGGTGGTGTAGGCAGTAATACAGAGCAAGGAAAAGGATTTGCTATGGGAATAGGTTTTATGTTTGATAAAAGTGGAGAATATAAGGTCACAAAATTCAATAGCGGAGAAAAAAAACATGTATTAGGATGGGATCTAGCCGCTGGAGCAGAACTACATCTCTCTTACATGCAGTATGTAGGTAGTTGTGGTGGGTACACTCCATTAGGTATCAACGGTTATAGAGCAAAAGGCGGATTAGGAATGTACGGTACTGCTGGTGCTAGAGTAACAAGATATAAAAAGAACGGAAGTACAAAATGGAATATTAACATCGCATCTATAAAAGCTGGCGCCTGGATAACGGGAGAATTTCCGAAACCAGTCTATGCCGCTGGTGCGGTAGAAGGTGAAGTAGGTCTTTTTGATGATCTTATTTCCTTTGACTTTTATCAAGCTTTTGAATACGGAACTTATTGTAACAATGGTAGTGCGAGTTCTGGTGCGCCAGTGACACAAGGAGATGCCGCTGCAGAACAGCAAAATGCATTAATTACTTATGTAAAAGCCAGTCCTGGTGCTAATTTCCCTTTACAGCAGCCTGTTATTGCAAAATTTGGTTTAACTCCAGACGTTGCGTTTGATGTCAGCGAGCAACAATCAAACGGTACCGTAGAAATGCGTACTTTCAAAATGGTAAAAACTCAATCATTTAAAATTGAAAATGAAACGACAGGAGCTTGGGAATTTGTAAACTTAGCACAAAAACAAAATAACCTCGGTGAATACTTATATATTAAACAAGCTAGTACAATGACAGCTACTATAGCTGCAGTAGCTATGCCACCTGCACCTAGTTTTGGGCTTTTAGGAATTGCCCCAGCAGCTTCAGTATATACTTCTTCACCTGCAATGGGAATATCTGGCTTATCTACTACAACCGCAGTTACTGGACCTAGTTCTCTTACCTCATTTCCGGTAACACCTAGCAGTGATTATGACGACTTACCACCAGATCCAGATCCTGTAATTAATGATTTACTGTACAATCGCAGATATAAATTTACGGTAACAGCAACATTAAAAGAGTACGTAGGAAACAGTTGGGTTACCGCAGTTAAAAACGATGGAACTCCTGTAACTCAAACAATCACTAAAACATTCAGTACGGGACCGGTGGTCGCAGTAGCAGCTAGTACTTCAACATTTTAAATAAAGGACATGAAAAAATATCTATCAATCATATTTATCAGCTTTTTATTTTTGTTTTCCGCTTTCGCGAAAGCGCAACAAGAACCGACTACCGTAATAAAAACCAAAGGACGGTATATTAATAATACCGTTGAGTTAAGATTTTTTCCTGACAGAAAAAGTACCATGAAACTTGCATTTAAATCTGGTTTTATAATTGAGCGAGCAAACGGTAGCGCAGGAAATTTTGTAGAAATAGGTCGTACTACACCATATAGTGAAGCGCAGTGGCTAGAAGTAATGAACGCTGCTCCAAATGAAGATAAAATGAACGAAATAGAACTTGCTATGGATTTTTATCTAGATGTACTTGAGGATAATGGTGGTACGATGAGTTTTAATGACGGTATAGGCGAACTTAAGAATCAAAAAGCAGCTGAAGATTTTCAACTAATGATCTCTTTACTTACCGCTATAAAAAATGCCGAAGCTGCAAAAGGATTAGGGTTTTCTTATGTGGACCAGACTGTAGAGAATGGAATTGATTACACTTATAGAGTTAAACTAGTTGCACCATCAACAATTTATAAAATAGAATCTATTCCATTCAGTATAAAAGCAATTAATAATTCAGATGCCCTTAAAAATAAAGTTTACATAAAAACAGGTGATACAGAACTAGGGTTTGTCTGGAATGAACATCCTGACTTGAGCGGTGTGGATGTAGAACGTACTATTAATGGTAAAAACGTTAAACTTAACAAGGCTCCTATTTATGCCATAAGAGGTAGCGACTATGACGGCCCTAAACGTACTGGATTTGATGAAGACAGTTTAGTTAACTATCAAAAATATACGTATCGTTTCTATGCTCAAACTCTTTTTGGAGAACGAGTACAGTTTGCAGAAGTAACAGGAATGCCTCGCGATAGAAAGCCACCACAGCAACCTTTTTTAAAGCAACCACAGCATGCTCAACCTGATGAGGTACACATCGAGTGGGAAATGCAAGCACCTATTGCTGGAGATTTTAAAGGTTTTGCCATATCAAGATCTGAAGAAAACAACGGTACATTTACCTTACTGCACGATAAATTATTACCGCAAACAGCTCGTAAATTTATAGACAAATCATTCTTGATGGATAAAACTAATTACTATCTCGTACAGGCAGTCGATACCGCAAATAATGTAAGTTCATCTTTTCCTGTAGCGGTAACACTAATTGATAGCATTCCACCTAGTAAACCTATATTTATTAAAGGTAAAATAGATTCCATTGGTGTCGTTACTGTTGATATTAAGAAAAACCCAGAGGCGGATTTAATGGGGTATAGATTATATAGATCTAACGCTGCAGAGCATGAATTTTCTGCAATTAAAGAAGGATTTCTATCTATTGATAGTATGGGAAGAGATGTAAAAACCGTATATAAAGATACCGTTACTTTAAAGTCTTTAACTCCTTATATATATTATAGAGTTGAAGCTCTTGATTTTAATCACAACACATCCGAATTTTCAGAAATTTTGAAAGTCAAAAGACCAGATAAAATTGCTCCTACCACTCCAGTATTTAAAAAAATAAAATCTACTGAAGATGTTATCGAATTACAGTTTGCCTTGAGTAAAAGTATAGACGTAAAAGAACAAATCCTCTATCGTAAAACAGACCTTAAAGCACCATGGGAAAAATATCAAATTTTAAAAAATGACCAACTTACCTTCATAGATAAAAATGTAAAAAAAGGAACGATTTATTATTATAGTATGAGAGCAATCGATGAAAGTGAAAATGCATCAGAATATGCAGTTCCGGTACAAGGTAAAACCTATAAGACTGGTGTTAGACCAACTGTAGAAGATTTAAGAATTACTACTAAAAATGGTGAGGTTACTCTAGTTTGGAGTTATAAAGACTTAAATGAAGAAACCTATTTTGTGATTTATAAGAAAAATAAAGATGGTCAGTTTGTGAGACACGGTAGGTCGTTAAAATTACGCTTCAGCGAAAGCGAGAAAAATAAAAGCATCTATGCTGTTAAAGTATTTACAACTGACGGTGGGCAATCTAAATTAAGTAAAGAAGTAAGTATTTAATAGTATTTTTAGACAGAATGATAAAGTCGTGGATTCTAGTTACTTTTTTTATCGCCTTTAATTGGAGCGCTGCACAATCTTATACCAATTATTCTGAAAAAGATGGTTTACCTAGTAATCATGTTTACAAAATCACACAAGATTCAAATGGCTTTATATGGATTGCTACAGATGAAGGTCTCGTAAAATATAATGGCACTGACTTCAAAGTTTTCACTACTCAAGAAGGCCTACCTACTAATGATATATGGAATATTTTTCCTGCTGAGGATGGTAAACTTTGGTACATCGCAAAAAGTACTAGCATGGGATACATTCTCGATAACGTGGTCCATAATTTCGTAAACAAAGAGGCGGATGTAAGTATTGATCCAATCTATAGCGGATTCACCGGTGATTCTTTAATACTATCGGGAACCTTTAGATCTCATAACCTTAATTCAGATTTCAAATGGGAAGAAATCAATTATAATATTCATAAGGATTATTCAAATGTATCTTATTTATCCCATAAAAAATATAAAGGTATCGTACGAAGTGTGTTAGATAATGATAGACTTAATTTAGTGACCAGAGATAATAATTTACAACCGTTACAGGATTCATTATTTACATTTGACAGCCATTCTAGAGGTCAACTAACAGACTCACTTTATGTAGGTAACTCCAAAAATTCTTATGGCTTTATAGATTTTAATAATTTAGAAACAAGGAGATATACCTATGAAAGTGAATTAAACGTACCATTCTTAAAATACTCTCGATTACATCTAGCAAACAACAATATACAGCTTACTGGTGAGCACGTTGTTGCAATACTTGATGATTTATTAAAAGTCAAAGAGGTTGTTCAAATTCCTATTGAATTGAAATCGCATTACTCCTTCATTGATAAAGAAAATACTGTATGGATTGCCACATTTTCAAATGGTATTTATAAACATTCCATAAATGAAAATAGAATCAAAGAAGAATTAAAACATTTTAAAATTGTTGATATAAAGCGTATTAATAACAAAATTATTGCGCTAGTAAATGAAAAAGGTTTTTATCAATTAAATGAGAAAACCAATACTTTTCAACCCTATATGGATAGTAATGACTTTTTATATGATGCCGAATATATAAAGAAAACGAACACTTCTCATTTTATAACAAAAAAGAACATATTTTCAATCACAAAAAACGATTCTCTCAATCTGAAATTTGACCTGGTTAATGAGAGAGCACGATCAATGACTTTTTATAAAGGCTTCATTTATGGTCACTATACAGTAGGTATAAATAAAATAGCACCATATAGCTTAGAAAAAATAAAACCCTATAGTTTAAGCGGTGTGAGATGCTCAACAACCATGGAAGACCGATTAATTTTTGGAGGATCTAATGGACTGTACGAGTTAGTAAATGATAAAATTACTGGAATTGAATCTTTAACTAATTTTAAAAAGCCTGTAATTGATATCGCTAGCGTTAATGATAAAACTTTAATCGTCTCTACTAGTGGATATGGTGTATATCAAACTGATTTAAAAACTATTACACTACTAGAAGGAAGTGAGTTTTTAAAATCTAATAATCCCTGTATCTCAGAAAATCAACTGTACTTATCTACAAACAAAGGTATTTATTACTATGAATTCATTGATGGCAAATATCAATTTAAGCATTCATGGAATAATACTAATGGGTTACCTACTGATAAGATTAATGGAATTGAAAAGGTCAATAATGAATTATTAGTTGCTACTAATCAAGGTATCATCCACTACCCTATTGATTATGTTTCTTCTCAAAATTTAATAGATATATATGTAGATCAGGCTCTATATGCAAGTCACGATTTAAAACTTAACAACCACACCAGTTATATTCCAGATAGTGATCTTCAACTCGTCATTAATAATATAGATTATAGAGTAAATAAGAAAATGTACTATGAATTCAGGTTATTACCTACTCAAAAAAAATGGACCGTTGCAAATTCTTCTAATCTGACCTTTTCAGATTTAAGTCCAGGCGAGTATAATTTGGAACTGCGCAGTGAAGGAATTAATAAGAGTTTTAATTTTCAACTAGAACCGCGCTGGTATCAAAGCTGGTGGTTCTATTTAATGACTCTATTGACCGTAGTGACACTTATCATATTAGTAACAAAGGCATTAACTAAAAGATCTGAAGAAAAGAAGAACAGAGATTTATTACAGGCTCAAAAACTATCAGAATTACAACTTAAGGCGTTACGCTCTCAAATGAATCCGCATTTTGTTTTCAATTCTCTTACGGCGATACAGTATTATATCAATGAAAACGACTTTGAAACATCAGATCGATATTTAGTTAAGTTTTCTAGATTAATTAGAGAATTTTTTGAACTCAGTAAAGAACAACACATTACTATAGAACGAGAAATTGAACTTTTAAAAAACTATCTAGATTTAGAATCTTTACGTTTTAATAAAAAGCTCAATTACAACATCGAGGTAGATCCTGACTTAAACTTAAAAGACATTATCCCTAGCATGCTCTTACAGCCTATTGTTGAAAATGCTGTCAATCATGGTATTTTTAATAAATCGGTTGCTGGATTGATTACTGTTAAATTTATAAAGCTGGATGAAAAACAAATACAAATTCATATCATTGATGATGGTGTAGGGTTTAAATTTAAAAAGGATGATGTTAGGTATAAATCATCATCTGTTTTAGAAGATCGTTTGAGATACTTAAAAGCTTCTGGTTTATGGGAAATAGAATTAAAAAGAGGACCAGCATCAAGCGATATTGAATATCCTGGACATGAAGTGATTTTTAATCTAAAAAAATTAAATGATGAAAACCTATAAAGCTATACTGGTAGATGACGAGCACTCTGCTTTACAAAATCTTAAAAAGAAGATTGAAAAAGTATGCCCTAACGTTTACGTGATCGCAACATTTCAGGATCCCAAAATGGCATTAGATTACATCAATTCACATGCTACAGACATTTTGTTTTTAGACATTCAAATGCCTGGCCTTAATGGGTTTGAATTATTAAATAGTATTAATGAATTAAAATCTCAAGTCATTTTCTCGACCGCTTATGGAGAATATGCTTTAGAGGCTATCAAAAAAAGTGCTGTTGATTATATACTTAAGCCTGTTGATAACACAGAGCTCAAAGAGGCATTAGAAAAAGCAATTTTTAATATAGAAAAAGAGAACGCAGATCAAAATTCAAATCTTGTAGAGTTGCTCAATAAGATAATCGATCGTGATCATAAACTAAAAGTTCCTACCCAAAAAGGTATCTCATTCATTCCGCAAGAAGAAATTATACATCTAGAAGGTTATGAAGGTTATACAAAAATACATCTAGCAGATGGTAAAACTCTTACCAGTTCCTATAGCTTAGGTAGATTTAACGACTACCTAGACGACTATTTTTTTAAGTGTCATAAGTCTCACATAGTAAATATAAAAGCTGTAAGAGCCTTTGAAAACGAAGGTTATGTTGTGATCGGCGATGAATACCGTGTACCAATAACTAAGACATACAAACAGGCTTTTCTCGAGTTATTCAGTTAGGTTCATTACGCTTTCGCGGAAGCGTACTAGCGATCCACAATAGGATTATCATCTGAGTTTATCAATTCTTCAATTTCTTTCTCGGTAACATCTGCTCCTTTATCCGTGATGATAAGCTCTTCTCTATACTTTAAGGATTTTGAACTCGGTGAGATTCCATTACCATAACGAGAAGCATAAATTTTAATAAATTCAGCCCCATAGAAAAGAATCAGTGAAGAATAAGACACCCATAAAAGTAATAATACAATAAGACCTGCTGCGCCATAAGCACTAGCTGGCGAGGATTGTGTGAAATATATTTCCATTAAGAACTTACCGGTTTCAAATAAAACTCCCGTTAGCAAGGCACCAGGCCATACCATTTTCCATTGTAGTCTTGCATCTGGTAAATATCTAAACATCAACCCAAATAGAAATGAAATAATCCCCAAAGAAACGATATAGTTGACCAGTAAGGCTAGTTGTCCTAAATAATCTGCAATATGGACTTGAATCCAGTCCTGTAATACACCGATGACCGCAGATAAGATGAAACTTATTAAAATTAAAAACCCAAGAACGAGAATAAACCCAAAACTCTTTACGCGATCCGTAATGATTTTCCACCACGGTGTTTTAGGATTAATTTTGAGCTTCCATATTTTATTTAAAGAAAGTTGTAGCTGATAAAAGACACCTGTTGCAGCAAAAACTAATGTTGATATCCCAACAATTTTTGCAAACCAACTGTCTGAATCTCGGCTTGCCGCTTGTAAAATCCCATTGATACTTTCGGCACTATCATACCCTATTAATGATGTAAGGCTAGAGGTCAATCTACCTGTGGCAATTTCAGTATCCCATACCGCTCCCACGATGTTAATCATAATGACTAGCAATCCTGGTAGTGCTAGTATTGTATAATAAGCAACACTAGCACTTAATTGCCACACATCATCATCGTTCCATTTTTTTGCACTTTCCCATAAAATGGACGGCAAATGAAGCCATTTAAATTTTTGCTGAGACATTGTTTCTTTTAAGCATGTTACTACGAATTAAAGAAGTAATCTTAAGTATTCCAATAGCATTAGATATAGTTTAACTTAAAATTCTATTAATTCTTGATTATAAAATCTAAGGCTTCTCCTACTCTTTTTTGACTAATGATATTCACAGCTTCTTCAGTAAGTTGTAGAACTCTAGGATAACCACCTGTAGTTTGTGCATCTCTCATTAAAACAATTAATTTACCGTCTGGTGTTAACTGAATCGTTCCTGGTAATACAGGACTACTTTTAATAGCTGATAGAGTATGAACCAAAGTCTCTTCTAATTGAAACGCCATACGATTCCATAATTTTGAAATTGTAAAAGAGGTACCTAGTAATTGTTCTTGTTGTTTTCTATTGAGCAAATGAAATTCTGGACCTGCATATGCTTTTAAACTAGCGTTTAAATTTGATGGTATTTCATCAAATTGGTCTATACTTTTTTCTGCTCGATGATAAGAAAGGTGATCACCTTTTTTAAGTAATGCGTTGTCTAAAATATGTGGATAGTAAGATTGACTACCTAGAGATTCTTCAGATTGAAAACCTTCTTTAATACTCATATAAATGAAATTACCTCTTATCGCTGGGCCTATTTTAACTACATCTCCTGTTTTTACTGCTATAACACATGGACTTTCATATCCCATGCATTGAACTACTATCTTACAATACGCACCAGTGATTGCAATTTGTGTAGGTTCTGAAAAGATAATTTCTGCACCTAATAATGTCATTTCAATTACCGCATCATCATCCCTATTATTTAATAATCGATTTGCGAGACGCGAGCTATCTTGATCAATAGCACCACTATGTGGCACACCATATTCTCTATAATCTAGTCTACCCATATCTTGAATAGTAGAATTAAATCCTGAACTAAGAATTGTAAGTCTAGCCATTTTTAAATTGATTAATATCTAAAGGATTTAAATTTTGTTCTAAATCTTCAAAAAACGATTGATCGACTTCATAAAATTCAACTTGATCATTGATCGATAGTAAAAAAGGTTGTTCTCGTTCTCTATTAAATAGTGGTACAGGACAATTCCCTAATACATACCAGCCACCAGGACTACTTTGTGGATAGATTCCACAAATTCCTGCCGCAATAGCTACAGATCCTGTTTTGACCTGTAATGATGGTGTCACCTTACGAGGAATGGATAATATCTCAGGCAATCCATTTAGATACGGAAACCCAGGCAAAAACCCCATAAAATGAACAGTATAAACTGCTTGTTGATGTAGACGAATTATTTCACCAATTTCCAAATCTGTATACTTTGATACCGCTCGTATATCTGCGGAAAGACGATCATAATAAACCGGTAATTTCCATTTATTAATAACACGCACTGGTGATGGAGTAATGCCTTTTAATAGCAATTTTACCTCATCGATTAAAGTACGAGTTACAGACTCTTCACGCCATAATATGAGAACAGAATTAAATCCTTGATTCAATACAACCCTATGCCTATATTGATCATTAATTAATCTCGTAATGTATGAACGATATTCCTGTACATTAGTATCTACATCGATAGTAACCAGTAGACTATTCTCATTATATTGATGATATAAAATGAAGCTATCCAATTTTAATTCGATTTAAATTCAATGCAGTAATTACCTCATTAAAATTGTGAACTATCGATAGATTATCTCCATGCACACAATAGGTTTGTGCATTTAAGGGGATTTCCTGCTCATCTATACAAATCACCTTATGTTCATGAACCATCATTGATAGTTGATTAACAAGCTTTGATACATCTTCAATAACAGCATTAGCATCATTGCGAGAAACTAATTTCCCTTCACAAACATATCGCCTATCTGCAAATGCTTCTCGATCATAGGATAATCCATGATTCTTTAATTCTAGTTCTAATAGACTACCAGGTGGTACATATAATTTAACCTCAGGATATTTATCTTTAACTAATTGAACAGTCCATTTTACATAATCGGTAAGGTGTGCTGTGGCATGATATAAGGCACCATGCATCTTAATATGATTCATGGTTATTCCTAGCTCTAAAGCTACATCATGGAACTGTTGGATTTGTTTAGATACGCTTTCGCGAAAGCGTGCTTCATTCCAATCTAAATGAATTCGACCAAAATTCTCTCGATCTTCAAAAGAAGGATGCGCACCTGTTTTAACACCATGTTTTTGAGCTAAAAGCAAGGTCTCTTTAATAGAATTGTAATTACCATAATGGCCACCACATGCAACATTACAGGAACTTATAAACGGCATGACCTGTTTTTCAATAGTCATTCCTTCACCTAAATCCATATTAACATCAATCGTAACCATATCAGATAATTTCAAATACCTTTAAAAGTGTTTTAGCACCCAATAAAATGGCTATCGCGATAACAATTATGGCCATAGCATTTTGCCAGATCTTGTTTTGGAATGGTCCTAAAAACTTCTGATTCACCAGCCAAAGTAATAGAATAGCCATAATAGGTAATAACAATCCATTTGCTATTTGAGCAAAAGTGATGATATCTAGTGGCTTTAAACCTATACTAGAAAATAGCACTCCTAGTGCTAGTATAATCATCCATACCGCTCTAAAAGACCAACTTTTCATATTACCATGCCAGCCTAAACAACCTTTTACTACATATGCAGCAGCAAGAGGCGCAGTAATCGCACTGGTAATTCCGGCTGCTAGAATACCTATAGAAAACACATAAGTTGACGCCAAACCGAAAATCGGTTCAAGAGCTTTGGCTAGATCTGCTCCTGTAGAAACTTTAGTGGATTGTAAGGCTGTTGCCGCAACAATGATAGACATAGAGACTAATCCTCCTAAAATGACACTTATAACAGTATCTTTTCTAACGGCACTTAAATCTGTACTTTCATTCCACTTCTCACTTACTAATGATGCATGTAAGAAAAGATTATAAGGCACTACGGTAGTACCTATTAAACCGACAATGGTTAACAAATTACCTTCATTAATAGAAGGAGTAAATAAACCTTTTAAAATCAAACTAAAGTCTGGTTCTATCGCTATTGCGGTTGCTATAAACGATATTCCCATGATAACGACTAGCGTGATTAACACACGTTCTAATACCTTATAATTACCATAAATGAGTAAACAAAAAGCGATTAATCCTAGTAGTAACGGAAAATACCATTGTGTACCGAAAATGATATTTAATCCTAGCACACCACCAGAAATATTACCAGCTTCATAAGCCGCATTACCTACCGCAATGGCAGCTAGTACAAGAATAATTATAGCCATTCTTATGATTTTATTGCTAATTGTACTGTGCAATATTTCTGGTAATCCTTTACCAGTAATCAATCCTAATCGAGCGGCCATCTCTTGTAATACAATCGTCGCAAAAACAGAAAGCAACATCGCCCAGAGCAGACTATAACCATAGTTTGCACCAGCAAGAGTACATACGGTAACAGTTCCAGGACCTATAAAAGCCGCAGCTACTAAAGTACCAGGACCTATATTCTTAAAGATCTTCTGGAACATGCGATGCATTTTGTAAAGCATAAATAGCAAAACTACCCAACCAGTGTCCACCGGCATAATCGTCTGCCACGAGATTAGGTAACGTATTGGTCAAATGTGCATCTGCAGTTTCTTGTAATGCAGCATATTGCTGTGGATACTGACTGATCAAGCCATAAAGCACCCATGCACGACTTAAGTTCAATCCATCGATATGCACTAGTTTACCATCACTACGATCTGATACACGTCCTATTTCAATCTCTAAATCTCCATGTTGAATATTAGGTATAAACGCAGCAACCCATTGATGAAAATCTGCAGCTGGTAAAATGCGCCTCATGATATCAATTTCTTCTAGACATGGTGATAGGAAGTCATAACCACTAGGTTCCCAAGATAATGGGCAGTCTGTATCACCAGTATAAAATTCTTTGGCTTTAGATTCAATTACATTTTTTAAATCTTGTTCACCAGCATGTGTGGCATAATCCCAGGCAAATACCATCCCAAATGCTGTGTTAGAATGCTCACCTACTCTTATGGCATAATTAAGTTTAGGTAAGTAGTCTGTATATCGCTCTATAACGACATCACTTAAAGGTTTTAGAATTTGAGCTAGTTCTTGTCCTTGAGGATCTTCCCAGGTGTCCAGTTCTTGTTGTAATTTAAGCAACCATGCCCATCCGTATGTGCGTTCAAATGTTTTATTATTCTCCGTATTTAAGTACGCTATTTCAACCGCGATATTCTCTGTGGTAAGATTGCGTTTTATTTTTGCTAGTAATTCTTCTCTAGCTTCAAGTTTTGGAAACTGCTTAATTAAAGTCACAGCGCTCCAATAGCCGTGTACTGCACTATGCCAGTCAAAACAACCATAAAATACCGGATGCTGGTCTGTTGGTCTTTTTTGATCTTCTGGTGCTGCGGTAACATGCCCCATTTTATTAGGATACTCTGTCTCAATACAATGTAAAGGTAATGCCGCAAGATTATTGGCCTGATCTAAATGTAGTTGAGGAGTTGCAATTTCATCAACGATATCCACCTTTTGCTCTTCAACTTCATTTTTACATGCGATTAAACCCAATACTATAAGCGAATAAAAAAAATACTTCATCTTTAAATCTTAGTTAAGATTCTAAAGATAAAGCATCCTTAATGGATTATAATAATTACGCTTACGCGAAAGTGTAATTATAAATTACTAATTAAACATTCTCTAAAAGAAAAATACCATGACTAACTTGAACGGTAACTTTTCCATCTATCACATCTAAAATTGTTCCCGTATAAGCATTACGTAATTGAGTAAGATCTTTAAAAACACGAGTAACATCTATAGTTAAACTACCGTCTTTTAATCCTGCTCCAGCGATTATTTGATCTTTAAAACCGTTTTTATTATACCATCTAGCAAAAATGGTTCCCGGTCCATCATGTTCTAGGGAATGATGGCTGCCTGCACCTACCGCAGAATGATTGTTACGGTACTTACCTAATTTTTGCCAGTGGCTCAATAGATCTTTATCGATAGAATCCCAGTCCATAACGGATCTTAATGTGGCATCGCCTTGAGTTCCTTCTATGATAAGAGGTCTTGCTATCTCATCACCATAATAGATTTGAGTCATTCCTGGTGAGAGTAATAGCTTAGTAGCGCTCTCAAATGTACGTTCTCTAGCTGCATCAAATGGTTGACCATCATCATGACTGCTGATATAATTCATAAAATAAGCAGGATCTTTAGGGTTTTCTAGAAGTAAGCTATCTCTAAAGCCATCATATCTTTTAAATAGCTCTTTATATGGCGCTATGGCATGTCTCTTGAAACCAAAATTAATCATCGCGTCATAGCCATAATCAAAATAGTCTACTGGGTTATCATTGAAAAAATATTTTCTACCACCACTCGCCTCATAACCGTATAACTCTCCTAGAATGAAGAATGCATCGTCGTGTATTTTCTTTTCAGGATTGGCTTTCTTCCAATCTTCATAAGCTATAGTGGCTTGTTCATTAAAGACTTTCCAAACCTCTTCTTCTACATGCTTCACCGTATCAATTCTAAATCCATCGACACCAGTTTCACGAGCATAATCAGTAACCCATTTAATAATATAGTTAACCGGTGTGCGTGGTAACCCTGTGCGATTAAAGAAGTCATCTAACTCTTTAAGTTCTGCTTCAAGGCGGCCTTCTTGTCTCCATTTTTGAACCAAATGTTCTGGTAATTCTACTTCTTCTTTACTATCCGTTCTTATATCTGGTAGGTTATCAGTTAATGTACAACTTACAGCAGTTTCTTGATCCTGATAGGTACAAGAAGGACCTGTACGCACCCAATCTGCTGGCCATACAGAATCCATATCTGTTTCAGGTCCGGTATGATTTATAACGACATCTAGTAAAATCCTTATATTTTTATCATGCGCCTTTTGAACTAATGATTCAAATTCTGCCTGTGTGCCATAACTAGGTTCTACTGCAGTCCAGTCTTTTGCCCAATAGCCGTGAAAGGCATAAGAATATCCAGTTCCTTCATCAACACCATCGTGAATTTGTTCCCAGATAGGTGTTAACCAAATGGCATTAACTCCTAAATCTGTAAAGTAATCATCGTCTATTTTTTCAATGATTCCGGTAAAATCTCCACCTTTAAATCCACGTAATTTACCTGTCTCTTTATTTCTGTTTATAATGGTATCGTTTGAAACATCACCGTTTTTAAAACGATCTGTCAGTAGAAAATAGACATTTGCTGCACTCCAGTCATAATGAGCCTGCTCTTTTTCTAGTGGTATGGTTTTACTTTCAACCTCAGTCTTACAGGAATAAATTACTAATATTAAAAATAGAAAGAGAATGGAGTTTTTCATGAATTTAATTTTACTTGCTCAAAAATAAAGGATAGACAGTACTTTATACTAGAATAGATTTCTAATATTGAGATAACGTTGTAGTAAGTGCAACAAGTAGTAATTTTATACATTATAAAACGACATTACATACATGCAAGATTATATCGATCTATTTATTAATTCCTTTTCTGATTATTGGAATTATCTCGTTAAAGAAATCACCACGCCATCATGGACCAACTATTTTTATTGGCTAGTGGGACTTTCATTATTAGTATTTACCTTAGAAATTATAAAGCCGTGGCGCAAGGATCAGAAAGTATTACGTCGTGATTTTTGGTTAGATCTATTTTATTTGTTTTTCAATTTCTTTTTATTTTCTTTAGTCGGTTATAACTCTATTTCAAATGTTGCCGTTGCAGCATTTAATGATGGTCTTAAAAGTATAGGAATTGAAAATCTAGTTGCCATCGAATTGGGTAGCCTTCCCGTATGGAGCCAGTTGCTTATCATGTTTATTATTGCAGATTTTATACAATGGAACATCCATCGTTTATTACATCGCGTGCCTAGGTTATGGGAGTTTCACAAGGTACACCATAGTATTAAAGAGATGGGATTTGCGGCGCAATTTAGATTTCATTTTATGGAAACTATTATTTATAAAAGTCTTCAATACATACCATTAGCTATGTTAGGCTTTGGTATTGAACAATTCTTTATAGTCCATATGCTCAGTGTCTTTATCGGACATTTAAACCATGCAAATTTGAATTGGGATTATGGTCCTTTAAAATACATTATCAATAATCCTAAAATGCATTTATGGCATCATGCAAGAGATTTACCTGCTGACCATAAGTACGGTGTAAATTATGGATTATCCTTAAGTATTTGGGATTACCTTTTTGGCACTGCTCATGTTCCTTATCACGATGCTCATCTAGAATTAGGATTTCATGGCGATGAACACTATCCGGATAGTTTTGGCGAGCAGTTGGTTGAGCCTTTTAAGAAGTAAATTGGTCATTTTAAAAACTCTTTAACTCAAATCATTTTTAATTAATATAAGTATTTATCAAGTTTTAAAATCGACTCAAAAAACAATATTTATTCATAGAGTTCTCTATACCTTTTGTAGATCTTAAATAGAATCATTAAAATAGCCGCTAGCAAGAAAATCCCAACTACTCCATAAATCCAATTAATAGCACTTTTAAGTATCACTAAAAATATTACTGCAAATAAGATAAGGGTCGCACCTTCATTATACAATCTCATTCCGTTTGATGTCCATTTTACTATATTGTTCTCTAATTCTTTAAAGATAAAATGGGTTTTTATGTGATATATAAAAAGTAACATCACAAATCCCAATTTAACCTGCATCCATTGAGCTTCAATTATCGATGGGTTGATATAAATCAAGCAAATTGCAAATAAAGTGGCTAGAACAGCACTAGGCCATGATATGATATACCATAATCTACGAGTCATTAATTGAAGTTGTTTTAACAAGATTGATTTTGCTGGTTCTTGTTCTTGATGAGCCTCAATTTGATAAACGAATAATCTAGGAATATAAAAGAGACCTGCAAACCATGTTACAATAAAAATAAGGTGTAAAGACTTGAAATATAGATAGTACTCTTCCAATGATTCTGTTTTAAGAATAGTTGTAAAAATATTAAATCAATAGCAGTATATCTCAAAACATCAAAAATCTTTTGTAACAACTTAAGAGCTGACAATTATCATTTTTTTAAAATAGGTATACCGCTAGTTTTGAATCCTTAAACGATGCACACATAGGACTCATTTAAGAGGTGTGTATATTAAAAATCAGGTATGTCTTCACTCGTTCAAAAATACAATGTGGCTGGACCACGTTACACTAGTTATCCTACAGTACCTTACTGGGAAGAGAATTCTTTTACTAAATCAGATTGGGAAAGTTCTGTTATAAAAAGCATTAAAGAATCTAATCAAAAAGAAGGAATCAGCTTATACATTCATTTACCATTCTGTGAAGCGATGTGTACATTTTGTGGCTGTAATAAAAGAATAACCGTAAATCATAATGTAGAGCTACCTTACATATCAAATGTGCTTAAAGAGTGGTCATTATACTTGGCACTATTAGATGAAACTCCTATCATCAGTGAATTACATCTAGGTGGAGGAACTCCGACATTTTTCTCTCCAGAAAATTTACAAATTCTCATTGATGGAATTTTTAAAAATGCTCATAAAGCAAAAAATGCGGCTCTTAGTTTTGAAGGACACCCTAATAACACAACAAAAGAACACTTAAAGACTTTATTTGAATTAGGTTTTAATCGCGTAAGCTATGGAGTTCAGGATTATAACCTAGAGGTCCAAAAGGCTATTCACAGAGTGCAACCATTTGAGAATGTTCTAAACGCTACACTTAACGCAAGAGAAATAGGTTACACCTCTGTCGGACATGATTTAATTTACGGCCTTCCTTTTCAAAAAAAAGAACATGTTATACATACTATTAAACAAACGATAGCACTCAAACCAGATCGTATAGCCTTTTATAGTTATGCATTTGTGCCATGGATAAAAGGTAACGGGCAACGTGGTTTTAGTCAGGATAACTTACCTAGTCCAGATGAAAAAAGAGCTCAATATGAGATCGGAAAAAAAATGCTGGAAGACGCTGGATATATTGAGATAGGCATGGATCATTTTGCGCTGGCTAGTGATGAGTTGAACATAGCTATGGAGACAAAAAACTTACATCGCAATTTTATGGGATATAGTTCTAGTAGTACACAAGCTATGATAGGTCTAGGAGTTTCTTCTATCAGTGATAGCTGGTACGGATTTTCTCAAAATGTAAAAAGTATTACAGAATATAAAAAGTTACTGGATCAAGATCAAATTCCAGTTTATAGAGGACATTTATTAAACAATGAAGATTTAATCATCAGAAAACACATCCTGAATTTAATGTGTCATTTTGAAACCCAATGGGAAAAGAATGGAGAATTATATTTTGAAGAGATTCCAGATATATTAATTAGTCTTAAAGAGATGGAAGAAGACGGATTACTTATTCTAGAATCTAATAGTATAAGCGTTACTGAAAAAGGTAGACCATTTGTACGCAATATTTGTATGGCTTTTGATCTTAGGTTAAAACGTAAAAAACCGAACACACAATTATTTTCTATGACGATTTAATATGGTAAATAAATTCAATGATCTCAAAAAATCTCCTTTAACTAGGAGATTTTTTTTTGCTTTAAAGTCGATAGTTTCTTGTTAAAATATTTAAGCTCATTACAAAGAAAGAGGTACTCTATACAGAATACCTCTTTCAACCAATTAACCAAAATAAATCATGACGGGCCTTACAGCTCGTCCTGAAACATTCTCACTACGGACTTATTCAGCCCTAGTACTTTCATCCTTTGTTTTATCTGTTTTCATCATATTCATAACTATCGCGACCAGTGCGACGCATACCAGTGCAAACACACCTATTAAAACTGCTCCCATGGTCCAATCTACTAGAGGTAACATATTCATAACTTTTATTTTTGATTTGTATTTAAAACTATAGGTGTGTGACAAGACTGCTGCGCAGACTGTTGATTCTTCATATTTTTAGGCGATAGATATGGGATACCTAGACCTAGACCTCTCACGATAAAAAGTAATCCAATTAGGATAACAAACCCAGGAACTGCTTTTCTCATAAATGTCTTTACTTTTACAGATATCACATTACCTAAATAAACGGCTGCCGTCATTAATGGCACCGTACCTAATCCAAAAAACATCATATAAGCAGCACCTTCCATTGCATTTCCAGATCCCACTGCTCCTATCACTGCCATATATACCAATCCACATGGTAATAAACCATTTAAAAAGCCCATAGTAAAAAAAGCATCATAAGTTTTCTTTTTCAGCTCCTTACCCATCGCACTTTTTAATTTACCTACCAGTCTATATAACGGTTTAGTAACTGTAAAATTCATACCTATGAAATAGGTAGTTATTACCATTACTATCATCGCTATTCCCACTGCAATGCTCAATTGCTGTTGCCACCCAAAAAGGTCAAAACTTTTACCTAGCAAGCCTAATAAAAAACCTATCAAGCCATAAGCAAATAATCTTCCAGCGTGATAAACACTAACTTGAAATGCTTTTTGAGTTGGGTTTTTATGATTTACCGGTAACAGAAAGGCTATAGGACCACACATTCCCATACAATGGAAACTGCCCAATAAACCTAATATGAAACCAGACCACAACATATTAATAGATTATAGATTCTTTATATTTAAACGGTTTACCATCTAAGGTACCCGTTATAAGAATGTCCCATCGACCGTCGATTAAGCGATTGTCAGGTATGAGCAAATAATTACCAGATAAGACAATAGGCAAGTCAAAATCTAGTTGCTTATCTGACGGTCTATATAGGGACACTGTTCCTTTAAATTCAGTTTCTTTAATGCTTTCTGGAAACTCAATAGCCCATCCAGTGGTAGTTTTCATACCATTTATTTCACCCAGATTCTTTGCGTTTTGTTCTGCATCAATTTCTTGTTGAAATAGTAATTCCTTTTTATAATATTCAGTTGTGACCATATCGTGGTCAAAACCTTTATCTGCAAGCATCGTTACAACCATCACCATTATAAAACCTATAAAAAGTGTTATCGCAATCGCTATACCGGTTCCCCAATTTAATTTCATGATGGTAATGTTTATCGTTATTACGCTTTCGCGAAAGCGTTTACTAATTCAATAATTTTCTATTTATAACTTCTAGGCCCTAAAAATGATGTAGTCGTTGTTTCTATCAAGTCATCACCACTATAGATCCCTATCTCCACACGTTCTTTATCACCTTTAATAGCACCTGTTTTTAGTTCTATAAATAAAGTCCCTTCTGCAAGGCCTTCTTTTGCTATACTAAAACCTTGATTTTTAACTAGATTAATATCTCCTTTATGGGACAATAATTTAAAATGAATATCATCGATAGAAACGATCGTCTTATTCACCAATTTATAGGTGTACACGTTACTAATCACGTCTTCTCCTTTATGCTCATATAATGAACCAGGCAATCTTAAAACTCGCGCTTCTACATCATTACGCAGTAGCATCATACCAGAAAATATACCTAATAAAATAGCTAGAACTGCGACATAACCTTTAAGTCTAGGTGTCCATTCAAATTTATTACCTTTAGTAATATTATCTTCACTTGCATAACGTATCAGACCTTTAGGAAGGTCTACCTTTTGCATAATCTGATCACAGGCGTCAATACATGCCGTACAGTTAACACACTCTAGTTGTGTTCCATTTCTAATATCTATTCCTGTAGGACATACCTGAACGCACTGCCCACAATCTATACAGTCACCTTTTCCTGTTGCTGCACGATCTTCATTCTTTTTAAATAAGGCACGACCTTCCTCTTTTTCACCTCTTTTATGATCGTATGCAACAATAATAGATTTATCATCTAATAATACACCTTGCAACCTACCATAGGGACAGGCGATTATACAAACTTGTTCTCTAAACCATGCAAACACAAAGTAAAATACTGCAGTAAAAATGATTAATGATAACAATGTACTTAAGTGAGCCAGTGGCCCATCTTTAATATATTTAAACAGCTGGTCGCTACCTATCAAATAGGCAAGAAATACGTTTGCGATGATAAAAGAGATGACTGCAAATATGAACCATTTAGTTCCTTTTTTACGTATTTTTTCGGCATCCCATTTTTGTTTATCTAATCTGATTTGTTTTCCTCGATCACCTTCTATCCAATACTCAATTCTACGGAAGACCATTTCCATAAAAATAGTCTGTGGACACATCCAGCCACAAAATATTCTACCAAATGCAACTGTAAAAAAAATGACAAACACAACGCCGATAATCATCATTATAACAAATAGATGAAAGTCTTGTGGCCAGAATGGAAATCCGAAAATATTAAATCTCCTTTCCAGTACATTCATCATAATGAACTGGTTGCCATTTATTTTAATAAACGGAGCGGCCAGTAAAAATGCAAGTAATCCATAACTCACCCATTTACGGTAGTCATAAAATTTACCTGTTGGTTTTTTAGGATACAACCAGTTACGCTTACCATCTTCATTAATGGTACCGATACTGTCTCTAAAAACTTCATTTTCTGGTGTCTCCATTTTATCGTTCTTTAAACTTAATCGTTAAAAGTTACTGCTGTAGAATCTACTTGAGTTTCTGGTGCTGCTGGTGCAACGTCTTTAGGTGCATCTGGATCTTCCCAAATTTCACCTTCTGCCTCTTTAGGCTCTGCAGGTGTGGTTCCTTGAAATGACATTACATAACTTGCTACTTGCGCCATTTCGCTAGGTGATAAATCTGCTTTCCAGGACACCATTCCTTTACCATCACGTCCACCTTCACTTATGGTATTAAAAACATTTTTAATTCCACCACCTAGAATCCAGTGTCTGTCTGTAAGATTAGGTCCTATACCACCACCACCATCGGCTTTGTGACATGCTATACAATTGTCTTGAAAAATACCTTGACCAGCTTTAAGATCTGATGCGTCAGTAAGTAAGGTTACTGTATTGACGTCTATTAAATTTTTTGCAGTTTTTTTGTATTCTTCTATTTCCTTTTCGGCTATAGCTACCTCTTGTAGGTATTCTTCGGCTTGATCTGGTGCGATATCAAATACATGATATTTAGCAAGGTATACAACCCCAAAAACTATTGATGCATAGAATAAATAAACCCACCATGGCGGTAAGTTGTTATCTAACTCACGTATTCCATCATAATTATGATCTAATTCTATCTCACCTTCATCTTCAATAGGCTTACTACCTAACATTTTTGCATAAGTACTTTTAATACCTGAAAACTCTTGTTCTTTGCGTGCTATTGTAGCTGCATCATAACGCTCTTTCGCTTCATCACTTAAGGTGTTGTAAAGAACTCTTTCAAGAGTTTTCACACTAGTCTCTAATAAGTAAGCGCAAAGAAATAATACTCCAAGGATTAACCATATTAGTGGATATTCTTGTACAGCCCAAGTTCCTTCCTTACCAGCTACTAGTTCAAATAGAACTAAAGCTAGAATCATAAAAATGATTATTCTAAAAAGTGCTGATTTATTCATCTTCTTGTTTTTTAGTTGGTTCGTTAAACGGCATCTCGCTTAGTGAGTTGATATGATCTTTTTTTGCAGTAAACACATAAACAAATAGCAAAGTGAAGAATGTAAAAAAGATAATGAGTGATATAATTGGATAAATGGACACGCCATCTATTGCTTCTAGGTTTCCTTTAATAAATTTGAGCATGTTTTAGTCGTTTAGGTTAATACTTAAATCATCTGCATTTTTAACCTTTATATCAGTCCCTAGTCGTTGTAGATATGCGATAATAGACACCACTTCTCTATCTCTCATTTCTACGAATTCTTCTCCATTTTCTTGAGCATACTTCTTATCAGCATTATAGATTTTTGCAAAATCAGGATCATTCATCAAGCTCAATTCAATTTTTAAAGCTTGAGCTGCCATGGTTTCTGGTGCGTTTTCTATATCTGCTGGTGAGTAAGGAACTCCTAGACTTACCATTACTTCCATCTTATCTTGAGTCTCGCTACGATCATGTTCGTTTTCAATTAACCATTTATAAGATGGCATTATAGAACCTGAACTGGTTGTTTGAGGATCATAGAAGTGATTCAAATGCCAGTTATCATTATACTTACCACCAATCCTCATTAAATCCGGTCCAGTTCTTTTAGAACCAAATAAGAATGGGTGATCATAAACATATTCTCCAGCTTTAGAATATTCTCCATATCGTTCTACCTCACTACGGAAAGGTCTTATCATTTGCGAGTGACATCCAACACAACCTTCTCGTATATAGATATCTCTACCTTCTAATTCTAATGGAGAATAAGGTTTCACACTAGAAATTACAGGGATGTAATCATCTACCATCAACGATGGTACAATTTGCACTAATCCACCTATTAATATAGCTACCGTTGCATACAAGGTCATTTTTAATGGTTTTCTTTCTAACCAAGTATGCCATCCTTCACTTGCTGTTCTCTTTTTAGACACTCGAGTTAATGGAGCAGCCTCTACAAGCTCATCAGTCACTGCGCTACCTTGTCTTATAGTGATTATTACATTATACACTAGTACAAGCATACCAGTGATATATAGAGTTCCACCTATAGCACGCATCCAGTACATAGGCATAATTTCATTCACAGTTTCTAAGAAGTTACCATAAGCCAATGTCCCATCTGGATTAAACTGTTTCCACATAAATGCTTGAACAAATCCTGCTACATACATAGGTAGTGCATATAGAATAATACCTAACGTCCCTATCCAGAAGTGGAAATTTGCCAATTTAGTAGAAGCTAACTTTGTTTTGAAAAGTATAGGAACTAAATAATATATGATACCAAATGTCATAAAACCATTCCATGCTAGTGCACCAACGTGAACGTGCGCAATAATCCAGTCAGAAAAGTGAGCAATTGCATTTACATTTTTAAGTGATAATAATGGACCTTCAAAAGTCGCCATACCATAACCAGTTATAGCTACTACCATAAACTTTAAAACTGGACTTGTACGTACTTTATCCCATGCACCACGTAGTGTCAATAATCCATTGATCATTCCACCCCAAGAAGGCGCTAATAACATAATTGAAAATGCGACACCTAAATTTTGAGCCCAATCTGGTAAAGCACTGTATAACAAGTGGTGAGGACCAGCCCAGATATATATAAATATTAATGACCAGAAGTGAATAATAGATAACCTATAAGAATAAACAGGTCTATTTGCTGCTTTAGGAACAAAATAATACATCAATCCTAAGAAAGGTGTCGTTAAGAAAAATGCTACCGCATTGTGACCATACCACCATTGTACCAGCGCATCCTGTACACCAGCGTATGCAGAGTAACTCTTAAACATATTAACTGGTAAGGCCATACTATTAAAAATATGTAGAACAGCAACTGTAACAAAGGTTGCTATATAAAACCAGATAGCTACATATAAATGGCGTTGTCTTCTCTTTATTAATGTCCCAATTAAATTAACTCCAAACGCTACCCAAATTAATGCTATCGCAATATCGATAGGCCATTCAAGCTCTGCATATTCTTTTGAAGAGGTCATACCTAATGGTAAGGTAATCGCGGCAGCAACTATAATTAATTGCCATCCCCAAAAGTTAACTTTTGATAAAAAGTCACTCCACATACGTGCTTTAAGCAAACGTTGTGTAGAGTAATAAACACCTGCAAAAATAGCATTACCTACAAAGGCAAATATTACCGCATTAGTATGGAGAGGTCTTAATCTACCAAAACTAAGCCATGAGATGCCATCTGTCAGGTTAGGAAAAAGAAACATAAACGCCAGTAATAAACCGACTGTCATCCCTACTACACCCCAAAGTATGGTAGCATAAAGGAAATTCTTAACGATCTTATTATCGTAATGGAATTGTTCTAATTGCATAATTATTTTGAATTAATTTGGTTGTTTTCTTCTTTAGTTTTAACGACTTCGTCATCAAATAGCATGCGCACACTAGGCGTGTACGTATCATCATATTGCCCGTCTTTTACAGAAACTATAAATAGAACAAAAAATAGTAGCGCTACCACAACGCTCACAGCTAATAACATATATATGATACTCATACCTCTTTGAATTATCGTTACAAAAATATTTCTATAGCCTTCCTTAAAACATGACAATTATCAGTTTTGAGAAGTTTTATTAGAAAATTTTCTTCCCATGTAATTAGTCATAATCGTTGTAAATGCCACAACACTCAATGAACTTAATGGCATTAAAATAGCTGCCATCACAGGTGTTAAGTTCCCGCTTAGTGCTATGGATATACCAATTAAATTATAAAATAATGATAAGGTAAAACACCAGTTGATAATGCTTACCGCTTTACGCGAAAGCGTAATCACCTCATCCATGCGATCTAAAATACTTGCGTCCATGATGCCATCACAGGCTGGTGTGAACACGTTCACATTTTCGGCTATTGAAATGCCTACATCAGACTGTGCTAATGCACCTGCATCATTTAAACCATCACCTACCATCATTACTCTAGCTCCCTGAGATTGTAACTCTTTAATATAGTTAAGTTTTTCTTCTGGTTGCTGGTTAAACTTAAGAACTACACGAGATGGTAAAAGGTTTTCTAAATGCTCTTTTTCTCCGGCATTATCACCAGATACCACATGCAATTTATAGTCCTTTGACAAACGTTCAAATAAAGTATCCACACCTGTTCTATACTTATTCTTAAAAGTATATTTCCCTTTGTACTGTTGATTATAGTTTATATGTACAGCTGTCTCCACATGTTCTTCTTGAGCCGATAAGGATGATGTAAATGATGGAGACCCTACTTTAATGACCTCTTTATCAATTCTAGAAATAAGACCTTTACCTGCCACCTCTTTAAAATCATCGAGAGCTGGTAGGATATCATTTTTTTTAAGTTCATTATACAATGCTCTACTTAATGGATGATTTGAACCGCGCAAAGTACTGGCTAGGTTTTTTTCTTGAACCTCATTAAGTGGTTCACCTTGATATTCTATTTGTGAGGTAGAACTGGTTGTTATCGTTCCTGTTTTATCAAATACGATAGTATCTATTTGAGCCATGCGCTCTATTATGACAGATTCTTTAAGATATAATCCCATATTGCCATAGATGCGCAACATATTACCCATCGTAAATGGAGTAGATAAAGCAATAGCACAAGGACAAGCAACAATTAAGACTGCAGTAAATACATTAATAGCTGTAAGTGGATTAATAAATAACCATATTAAAGCTCCTATTACCGCAACGGTGATAATGGTAACTGTGAATTTTTTTGAGATACGATCAACTAGTGTTTGAAAACTAGAGTGTCGTTTCTTTTTGAAAACATCATTACTCCACAGACTGGTCAAATAACTTTGCTCTACATTTTTGATAGCTTCCACCTCGATAAGTCCTGATTGTTGTCTACCACCAGCATATAGTACCTCGCCTAAATATTTAGTAATATGATCAGACTCACCCGTTACAAAACTATAATCCATCGATGCTTTATCACTTAACAAGACAGCATCCACCGGTAAAATCTCGCCAGACCTAATTAACAACCTATCTCCTTTTTCGATTTTATAAATAGGTACTTGATCTTCTTCTACTTGACCATATTTTTTAAGCAATCTAGTTACGGCTATTGGAAAATAAGATTTGAAATCTCTATCAAAAGAGAGGTATGCATAGGTACGTTGTTGGAAAAATCGACCTAGTAATAGAAAGAATACTAAACCCGTAAGACTATCTAAAAACCCAGTTCCTAAGTCAAACACAATTTCAATCGTGCTGCGGACAAATAACACGATAATCCCTAAGGCTATAGGGATATCAATATTTAAGACACCTGATGTAACTCCTTTATAAGCAGATTTAAGATAATCGATACCTGCATAGAATACGACTGGTAATGAAAACGCAAACATCATCCAACGAAAAAGCCCTTTAAACTGATCTAACCAAAATTCTTGTACCTCAAAATACTCTGGAAACGATAAAAACATAACATTCCCAAAAGCAAATCCCGCTACACCTAATTTATAGATTAAAGAACGATCAACTTTTTTATCTTTTTCTTCATAATCATCAAGCGATATATAAGGCTCATAACCTATTGAGGCTAACAATATTGCCAGTGCTTTAAGATCTAACTCATTTGAATTAAAGGTAACTCTTACTGTTTTTTTAGGAAAATCTACTTGAGAAGACTTAACGCCATGATGAATACGTTGTAAATTTTCTAATACCCAAATACAAGAACTACAATGTATCGATGGTATGGATAGTTGCACCACTTGAACCTCTTGCTCATTGAACTCTAGTAATTTTTGAACTATTTCTTCATTTTCAAGAAAGTTAAATTTATCCTTTGAAAAAGAAGGAGATGTACCTGGATTATTCTCGATATCATAATAATTGCCTAGATCATTATCACTTAGTATTTCATAAACCAGTTTGCAACCATTACAACAAAACTTCTTATCATCATGTATGATAGTTTGTTCTGTGCATGGATCTCCACAATGGAAACAATTATCCATAATTTATTTATTTGCTCATTATACCTATTGCAAATGTCATTTTAAAAACAGATTTAAAACATGATAATTATCACATTAGGAAATAGACTTCACTCATCAACATTCTTTAATTTTGTAACTGCCTAATCTGATAATACCATGAGTACAAAATGCGAAAACTGCGTCATTAGACAATACAATGCATTAAGAGTATTGAATACAGAAGACCTTGCTGAAATTAATGCCACTAAAAAGCTACAATCTGTATCAAAAGGAGATATGATCTTTAAAGAAGGGCAACGTTTAAGCGGTATTTACTGCGTGCGCAATGGAGCTACAAAATTATCTAAAATAACAGCCTCAGGTCGCGACCAAATTGTAAAAATCGCTTCTAAAGGTGAGATTTTAGGGCAACGATCTATAGTCTGTGATGAAAATGCAAATTTAAGCGCTACCGCACTTAACGATATGGAAGTGTGTTTTATACCTAAGTCTGCTATTAAAAATAGAATCGCTCACAATCCTCTTTTTGTAAAAGAGTTATTGGTAAATATGGCTACAGAATTAAGAATTGCTGATGACATGATTGTCAACTTATCTGAGAAGACCGTGAAACAGCGTCTAGCGCAAGCGTTATTATATCTAAAAAAACAATTTGGCGAAGATCCTTTAACGGGTGATTTAACCTTAGTTCTTTCTAGAGAAGATCTCGCAGCAGCTATAGGCACTGCAACAGAATCATGCATTAGGCTATTATCTGACTTCAAAAAGAAAGGCTACATTACAACACAAGGAAAAAACATCAAAATTTTACAACTTGATGCTCTAGAAGAGTTGACTAAAGACTTTTAAAGCTTGTAATGTTTCTTGAGCATTTTTTCATAACGCTTTTCAGGCAAGATTTTTTTGAGGACAATCGAAAATTTCTGTAAAAAACTACCAACCTTATAATGTATTCCAGGATTTTTTTCTTGTAGGACATCATAAATCTTATAGGCGACTTCCATAGGGTCACTACCATCATCTACATGCTCATCAATAAGCTTTAAAGTTTGAGAATATCCAGTAGCATAATCACTACCTTCTACAACCGGAGCATGAAAACGACCTGCTGCAATATTAGTAGCAAAATCTCCCGGCGCTACATTGCTAAAATGTATATTTAAATGAGCACATTCCATACGATACGCCTCGGTAACGATTTCTAAAGCTCCTTTACTAGCACTATAAATACCTCGATAAGGTAATCCCATATACCCAGCAATGCTGGTTATATTAATAACTCTACCAGATTGTTGTTTTCTCATATATGGTAACACGGCTTGCAGCACTCGTAATGGACCATAGAAATTTGTATCCATCGCGCCATGTATTTCTTCAATAGGCGTTTCTTCAACAGGACCAGTAATTCCTACTCCAGCGTTATTTATAAGAACATCAATTTTACCTTCTTTATTGATAATTTCCGCAACAGCTTTTTCGATAGATATTGGGTCTTTGACATCCATAGCAACAAGGTCAATAGGACTGTCTGGATAGCTACCAGGATTTCTACTCGTTCCATAAACGGTATAACCTTTACTTTTAAGATAAATAGAAATAGACTTTCCTATACCGCTAGAACCGCCGGTTACAAGAACAACTTTATTCATAACAACCTATTATTGAGATGATTAGATTTGAGTATTGGACACAAAAAAAGGCAAGCTACCTACATCACACTGCTACGACCGCTTACCTTTGCTGCGTTCCCGCCCTGGAGGAGTTCAACAGGAGCTAGTTGTGTAGGACTTGCCAGGTGCAAATATAATACCTAGTTTATACTCTGCAAAGATTTTAAGCAAGCAATTTTATCGTTATATTTCGACCTCTTAAAAACCATATATGAACTGGAAAAATGCCGCTATAATCTTACTAGCAACCATCTCGTTAACAGCCTGTAAGAATGATATCGATACCTTTAAAGACAATTATAGTTTAGAGATAACTAACCCTAAAAATTCGTATACAAACTCAGATTCGATCAATTTATCAGTTATAGATGCGTCAGAAATAGGAAATGACAGCATCATTTGGCATATAAATGCTGGTAAAGTTATGGGAGAGAATAGTAATACGCTTTCGCGAAAGCTGGATACTCAACCCTATGGAAAACTAACTTTTGAAGCGTCGATATATAAAGACGATAAAGTGGTGACTAAGTCTGCACATATTACAAGATTAGCTCCTAATAATGTAAAAGTTTATCAAATAGAAGAAATTGCTACTTATCCTCATAAAACAGAATCTTACACGCAAGGGCTTGAGTTTTATGGCGACTCACTTTATGAGAGTACCGGACAGTTTAAAGAAAGTGACCTAAGAATTACAGATGTAAATACCGGAGAGGCTTTAAAGAAATTTGAATTACCAGACCACATATTTGCAGAAGGAATGACTATTCTAGACAATAAGGTTTATCAATTATCGTGGCAAGCTGGTTATGGCTATGTTTATGACTTATCTCTCAATCGCATAGACGAGTTTAAATATGGGCGTAGCAAAGAAGGTTGGGGACTTTGCAATGACGGACAATTCCTTTACAAAAGCGATGGAACTGATAAAATTTGGAAGATTGATCCAATAACTTTTGAAGAAATAAGTTATGTACAAGTGGTTTCTACTAAAAATAGTATCACAAAGATTAATGAGCTAGAATGGATTGATGGTAAAATCTATGCCAATGTTTATCAAACTAATGGTATTACCATTATTAACCCACAAACTGGTGTCGTAGAAGGTATCGTCGATTTAAAATCATTAACCGCTCAAATTCCAAATGCAAATAAGGATGATAACGTACTTAATGGTATAGCTTTTAACCCTAAGAGCGGTACTATTTTTGTAACTGGTAAGAGATGGGATAAAATGTTTGAAATTAAAATTAAGAAATAGTGATTAGTGCAGATTTACCAACATATACAGTAACTAGAAAAGTTACAGATGCAGAAATTGATGATCTTAACCATGTTAACAACGTGGTTTATAATCAGTGGGCAAATGAAATTGCAATAGAACACTGGTTAAACGTAGGTACAGAGGCTTTAAAAAAGCAATTTGACTGGGTAATGATTAAGCATAATCTAGAATATAAAGCTGCTGCATTTTTAGGTGATACTATATTGATTAAGACTCAAGTAGGTCAGGCAACAAATGTTAAATACGAGCGTTTTATAGAAATATATAACGCCACAACAGAACAGCTATTAGTCAAGACTAAATCTGTCTGGTGTGCTATTAATAAAAAAGGGAAACCTGTAAAAATATCTCAAGAGTTAAGAGACCTTTTTGAAACACTTACATGAAGAAATACTTTATAATCATTCCGTCTCTTATCCTATGTATCATCTTTGCTTCTTGTAGAGATGATTTTGCTTTTTCAAACAGTACGGGAGATTTAGGCTTTTCTCAAGACACCGTTTTCTTAGATACTGTATTTACTAATATAGGATCGAGTACTCGTACATTTAAAGTTTATAATAACAGTAGTAATGATATTGTTATTCCTCGTGTTGCTCTCGCTCAAGGCGAAAACTCAAAATACAGACTGGCTGTAGATGGTGTACCAGGCCGCATATTTGAAAATGTAGAATTACTTGCCAAAGATTCTCTTTTTGTATTTGTAGAGACCACAATTGATATCAATGACTTCTCTTCTGGAGATGAATTTTTATATACCGATACTATAGAGTTTGATAATGGACCTAACCAGCAAGTAGTTGAGCTAGTAACACTGGTACAAGATGCCATATTTCTATTCCCAGAAAGAGATGCACAAGGTATAGAAGAAACGCTACCCATAGGAGATCCTGCAGATGGAATAAGTATAAGTGGTTTTGTACTAGATGATACTGAACTCACGCTTACCGCAGCAAAACCCTATGTGATTTATGGATTTGCAGCCGTACCAGCAAATAAAACGCTTACTATAGAAGCTGGCGCAAGACTATATTTTCACGCTGGTAGTGGTATTATTGTGGCAAACGAAGGAAGCCTTCAAGTAAATGGATTACCGTCTACTACAGACGCTCTTGAAAATGAAGTAATCTTTGAAGGCGACAGATTAGAGCCTACTTATGCAGACATAGCTGGTCAATGGGGCGCTATATGGCTTACCGCTGGCAGTAAAAATAATATTATCAATAACGCTACTATTAAAAATGCGAGTGTAGGTATTATCATGGATAGTGTTAATACAACTTCTACAGGTGCAACATTAAAACTTAGTAATACACAAATTTATAATAGTTCAAACTCTGGTTTAATAGCAACTGGTGCAAATATAGAAGCAGAAAATCTTGTCATTAATAATTCTGGTCAATCTTCTTTGGTATTACGTTTAGGTGGTGAATACACCTTTAACAATTGTACAATAGCAAATTATTGGAATAATAGTTTTAGACAAGATCCTACTCTATTTATTTCTAACATTATCCCTAACACGGATTTAACAGAGGATTTAGTACAAGCTCGATTTACTAATTGTATTATTTATGGTGATCGAGATATAGAACTTATACTGGCAGATGATGGCGTGTCACAATTCAATTTCAGCTTTGAGAATTCGTTAATTAAATTTAATGATCGCTTTGATGATTTTGTAGGGTTTGCAAATTATGATTTTAATAATGCTAGTTTATACAATCAAAGTTTCTTTAATATCGACCCTATTTTTAAAGATGAGGATAATAGTCAGTTACAGATCGATAGTACAGGCGGAGCAAATGGAATTGCAAATCCCGCTAATACGACGGCTAATGATATCTTAGGTAATTCTAGAAGCTCTGCTCCTGACGCAGGTGCTTATGAATCGACCGATCTAAGCGCTGGATAAACCGTCGACTAAAACATCGATAAAAAGGACTTATACTACCAAAAATCTGTTAAATACGACCTTTGAACGTCAAAATCTCTTAAAAAAGTTGCGAGACAACAGATTAAAGTATATGTTTGTCTCATCTTAAACAAGAATATATTTCTTTTCAAGATATTTAGAAATGATAAATGCCCAGTAAAGAATCCCTACATTCTTACTGGGCATTACCTTTTAATATTAATACCAAAACGGAATAGGCACAGAACTATTGATAATTGCGTAAGTATCATAGTTAGTTACCCTAGACATATTTGAATCTTGCTCAGGGACTCAAGTCCACTATGTAGATAACGCATTTACTACATAAGGATAAAAAGCGCCTATTCCCAATCTGGCATTATAGCATTTGTAAATAAATCTTCTCTAGTATCTGCTATAGTTAATTCTAGAGTTTGTATTATCGGAGCAGAGTTTCCATCATTATCTTGATTTTTACATATTACTAAACCTTCTGTAGGAGAAAATCGAGCATCTAGATCATTGGTTCCAGCAGGCTTATTAAATGACACTTCTAACTCTTGCAAAGTGTTCAAATTATAAACAAAAAGTCTAGAGTCTAGCAGTCTGTATGCTATGTTTTCAAATCCAGAAATATCTCTAGAATATAATATGGTAGAGTTGTCTGCACTTAAATCTATACTACCAGCAGCACCAGGCATACCACTTAAAACGGTTTGCACCACAGTAGCCTGCATATCTAGTATCAAAATTTCAACATTGTAACCTGCAAAATCATTAGTTTTCACGGCTATTCTAGGCTCATTAACATCTACATCGGTAATAATATTACCATTAGATGTTTGATAAAGTTGTGTTAGACCAGCACCACTAGGCTGTATGGTATATAATTTATCTAGTGAAGGGTAATAAATTATAGAACCATTAGAAGCCCATGAGATATCGAGCTCATCTAGATTAAAACCAGCAACAGCGACTGTAGAAGTCACTTGCTGTACTTGTGACCCATCTAATTCCATGGTAAACACATGTACCTGTGCTCCGACACTTCTAAGAAATGCTATTTTATTAGCCTGTCTATTTACTCTAGGTCGCCAGCTATTAGTAGTCGTTGTGGTAAGGGCTACTTCTGTACCATTCTCATCACTACTGTAAATAATATTATTACCGTTAACCTTACGTACATATAGAAATCTATTGGTCGGAAAATCAGAAGTACTAAAAGAAAATAAAGCACTATTAATAGTCTGGTTGATTCCATCATCTGCTCTTACTTGCCATAAATATGTAGTACCAAAATCCAGAGTCACGTCCAGCATAGGTTCTGTGATATCTTCAAAAACTTCTACCGTATTATCTGAAGTGTTTCTCAATTCAACTGTAAAGGTTAAATCATCATCTTCAGGATCAGTTGCTAGCCATTCCAGCGTTACATTAGACGATACGTCGACCTCATTATCTGCCGGTGATACTAGTACAGGAGTATCTGGCGCTCTATTATTTGCTGTTTCAACTTGTAACTCAAATACGATTTCAACTGTTTCATCCACCTCAACTGTAGCACTCTCAAAGTCTGTTAAGAAACCATCTTTCTCAGCTTGTACAGAATACTGACCATTTTCTAATTCAAATTCAAATAATCCATCAGCATCAGTAAACACTGTATTCGTATTAGGATTAGTTGATATTTTCACATTCTCTTGTGGTAAAAAGGTCTCGGCAGCTACGACCCGACCTTTCAAGGTTCCTTTACCATTAATTTGTAATTTATCTTCGCTACATCCTATTACTAAAAGTAGGATGGTAATTCCAGCTATATATTGCAGTAATTTCATTTTTTCTATCTTTTAATTATGGATTAGGGAAGTTTGAATTATTACGCTTTCGCGAGAGCGTGTCACCAGCAACTTCTTGCTCTGCTTGAACTCTTAATTTCATTTTTTCAATACGTCTTTGTGTACGACGGTATTTTCTCATTTTACGTTTCTCATCATTATCCTTTGCTTCATTACCACCTAGATAGATATTGACACCTAGACCAAATTTGAGATAATGATCATCACGCTGACCAGCGACTATATAATCTAGATCATCAGATAAAACTGCATTATAATCAGCATATAATTTAACACCTATAGATGGTGATAAGGTATACTCAAGACCTAATCCTGCTTGGACCTTTAAGTCATTCTGTTCAAACCAGTTTGCATGATTTAAACCACCACCACCATATACATAAGGAGTGAATTTATCATAAGGTAGCATGGTTAAATGCACATTAAGTTCTGATGCAGCAAATTCTCGATTAAATAAATCTGTATTCTTCAGTCTAAATTTATGTACCGATCCATGAATTCCTACATAAGGTGAAAAATTATATTGTGCTCCTAAAGTTAGTGCATACTCATAGTAAGCGTTAGGGTAATCACCATTAATTAAAGTACCACCGGCACCAACATCAACTCGCCATTTACTACGTCTGTTAACCATATTACGTTGATAGACGTCTGTGTTTTCTGCTACCGATTTTTCTTCCTTATAAGCGGCGACCATCTGATCGGCCACAGGTTTTCCTCCTTTAGGATACCATAATTGCGCATCGATCCCTTCAATAATTAATGCTTCAACAGCTTTTTCAATTGCTTCTTTAACTGCTAATTGTCCTGGTTCATTTCTTGTAAAACCAGTTTCTGCTTCTAATAGTCTTTTGAAACTTACGTATCTAAACAAACTCGCATCTACCGCTTGAGAGTAGATTGTTTTTGACACATAAACGGTCTTCATTATTTTACCCGTTTTTGTAGAAACGGCTCTTAAATAAACGGTCACTCGATCCTGTCTATATTTTGTAGAACCACCAGCGCCAAAATATCTCGCTCCTGCTCCACCCGTTAATACGTTAGTATCATAAGAAACAATTCCTCCTTCTATAAGCACGCCTGCATATAATAATGGATCTAGTTCCTTAACCTGCGTATTACTGCGTGCTGCATAATCTTTTCTAGTATTGAGAATAATATTACGTTCTTGAAGTAAATTTCCTAAATTTTCTCTTTCAATAGGTGTGAACCATTTTGAATCCTCTAGCGCTTTTACTAATATGGTTGTTCCACCTTGGGTAACAGCGTTACTGAAGGTACTTCCATTTTCTGACTGTTTGAATTGACCAGTTTGGTCTTCAAATTCATAGACACCGACAACGGCAGGTGCACTAGGTTCTGGTAGAGCGATTAATCTCTTAGAGACTTCAGTCGCTTCTCCTATACGGGCTGGTTGAGTTCCCATGGGTTGATTCATGTATGCTCCACAAGCAGATAATAGCATGGTAAGCATCATGAGAATCATGATGTTTTTATAAGATTTCATAGTAGAGTTCTTTGGTCCTAATTATTAGGAATAATAATTTGGGTTTGATCTCCAGTGTTAGTGTCCAATAAGTTAACTACTAATCCTTCTAAAGATTCCAAGACTTCAACTTCATAAGATCCTATCGTAAAAACTCCTGGTCTTAATTCTTCTTCTCCTAATTGAAGATTTAAAATCTGACGTGAAAAACCACTAAGTAGTTGTCTATTTAAACCATCAGTAAAGGCGTCCAATTCAGATGTATCATCTATAGCAGATTCTGCTGGATCTGTGAACCTATTTTGTGCTTCAGCACTTTGTATTAACCATTGATAGTTAAATGTATCACCACCAAATGCAGGGTTAATAGGTTTGTAAGTAAATTGTTGTGCGTTACACGCTGTATAAGCGAGAACTAAAAATAACAACGAGAGCAATGTTGTAGATTTTGTGAGCATAATATATTTATTTAATTAGTTTCTTCTTTTTGAAGTTGTAAAAATTTTTGAAAAACAGAGCGTATGGCGTTATCCGCCATCTGTTTCATGTACTTCTTTTTAGGGGTTACAAAAAATTCATAAACCACTTCTCTACCTACGGTAACTTTAATTAACGAATTTCTTCCCTGACCAAATTCTTCCTCTACAGTAACAATGCGGTTACCATTAATTTTATATTTATGATATTCTCCATAGAAATAATCGTAAAAATCTCTAGCTGGTTTTGTTCTTGTTTTCTCTATAACAATACCTCTAATCTCAACTCCATCATTAGAAATTATTTCTTCTTTTTCTAGTTGCAGAGAGTTCTCTTTTAATACTTGGACTGCTTTACCTACCAGTTTGTTATCTAAATCATAGATGAGCAACATGATAGTTATTTTTGAGGGGCTGTTAATATTTACAGTAGTTGTGGATAGAATCGCTTTAGTCTTTGCATTTAAAACCCCACGTCCTTCTTGTTTATTCTTTGAGGTATTATTAAGACTATCTTTTTTGAAAACGGTAAGTTCATACCTAATACTTGCCGATACATCTGTAAGGTTTAAAGCAACACCTTGAATAGAAACATAATCTCCTTTTTGTTCTAAAAATAATTCTCCACTTATCTCCTGATTATAATAGGATTTTTGCTCTTGCGATTGAGCGTGCAAGGAGCAAAAAATAAGTAGGACCAATAAATTCAGAGCAATCTTCATAGTGACTTAAAAGTTGATTACAAAAACAGATCTTCCGTTCCCAGTTTGATTAATTCTCATATTTTCAGATATGGCATTGGAACCCGCAGTAATCGATGTATTAAAATTTCCATTCTGAATAATGTCTAATGAATGGTTTGCAGCACTAATAGTACTATAGTCGTATACTACATTAGAATTCCCAATTTGTACGATGTTTTGCCTAATGCGATCTGCAGAGTGATTTAAAACAGTGCTATTAAGAGTACCATTTTGATATATGGTAATCTGACTGTCATCTGATGAAACGCTTACGGTAGCATTATTACTTGTACCTACCTGTTCAATAAACACACTATTTTGATTAACAAATTGAGTCGTTGTCGTTGCTGATGAATTTTGATCAGAAGCTAGATTGAGCTGCGCATTTGTAGTTTGTAAATTTGCTGTATTGATTACCTGACTATCATCTACATAAGTCTGTCCAAAAGCTGTAAATGTGGTGAAAACGAGTAAGAAAAATAGTTTTTTCATAATGATAGTTTTAATGAAACTGAGAAGCCCGATTGGGCTTCTCAGTTTAAGTAATTAAGCAATATTAAAATGTGTGAGCCTTAGTAGCAGCAGCACGTTGAGTTTGACGAGTTAAAGAAACATTTGCATTTCTTTGAGTTACTGTAGCTGTATTACTACCTCCTGTTCCTGGTGCAGTTCCTAGGCTATTTTGATTAATAACAGATACATGATTCATTCCTAGTTGATCAACATCTGCGATATTTCCATTTGCCATCTGATTCACGTAAGAATCGTTATTCAATCCATTCTGGATAGTCAAGGCTTGATTTCCTACCATTTGCCCACCATTTTGTATAACAATAGTTTCGTTTAAAACCCCATATTGTTCTTGTGATGCAGAATGATTCTGACCGTTTTGATTTATATATGCTTCATTTAAGCCGCCTAGTTGATGCTGTTCGGCATAATTATCTCCGCCTGTAGAAGATATGTTTTGATGTACTTCTGCCGTATTCACTAAGCCATTTTGTTCTTGGAAAGAAGTATTATCTGATCCATATTGTGTAGAGAATGCATTATTATAACCACCAGATTGTACTTGTTGCGAGAATGCTCTCTCTGCTGTTATCGCTGCATCTCCTTGATTAGCTTCCGCATAATTATTACCGCCAAATGGCTGGTATTCACTGTCTTGACTTTGAACTATCTCATTATCATCTCCATATTGAGTACCTATTGCTTTATGACCTGGTGTTTGGTTTCCATCAGAGATTTGACTTTGATAAGATCTATTCCCTACTCCATTTACAACATCATTATTTTGAGTAATAGTAGATTCATTGTTGTCATACCTTTGTTGAACCTCAGCAAAGTTGTCTTTACCATCTTGATTAACTAAAGCAAGATTATCTTGACCTTGTTGAGCAAGATCAGCACCTTGTTGAACAATTGCTGTGTTATCTAACCCATTTTGAGTACCAAAAACTTCATTCATGTCTCCTTGTTGAGTTACCGTGAAGTTATTTCCCGCACCATTTTGTTTGATTTCAGAATAGTTTTCTTCACCGCTTAAGGCTGATACATTTCCCCATTGAAGGACATCAACTGAATTACGGTTACCGGCATCTGTACCAGTTTGTTCTATAAAGGAAGCATTTGCTGTACCTTGTTGTTGAACTAATGCATCACTACCGATTCCTTTTTGATCGATGTTAGAATAGTTACCTCCTACTGTCGCACCAGCTGTCGGAGAAACTTGTTGAGCAGGCGCCACAATTGTTTGTGGTGTCTGTGATGTTTGAGCGATTGCGATACCACTAACTAGAAGTGATAATCCGTATATTATTGAGCTTTTCATATAAAATATTTAGAAATATTAATAAAAGGATGGTAATGGTATGATACGATTACCATCCTTAAGTACTTATTTAAATTAAACCGTCCCTACTGGTTTAATAATTAAAATGTGTGTCTTTTAGACGCAGCGATTCTTCTAGTTTGTGGAGTTAAAGCTACATTAGCATTTCTCTGAATAACAGTTGCTGTGTTATAACCACCTGCTGCAGCAGCTGCTCCAGTCGTTGGGTTATTTTGGTTAATTAAACTAGTTTGACCATCACCTGTTTGATCTACCATAGACATGTTTCCATGAGATTGTTGGTTGATTACAGAGTTGTTTAAAGAACCATCTTGGATAGATGTTGCCATGTTACCAGCATCCTGACCATAACGTTGCTTCACGCTAGAAAAGTTATCTTGACCATATTGCTCTTGGTTAACAGTGTTACCGTTACCATTTTGATCAGAACGAGCCTCGTTACGATCTCCATCTTGGAATTGCTCAACTAAGTTGTTTCCTCCAGAAGAAATTCCACCAGTGTTTTGGTCAACAACAGCTTTGTTGTCTGTTCCTAATTGCTCTTGGTAAGACTCATCACTAGAAAGATATTGTGTAGCATATGCTTCGTTAGTTGCACCAGACTGAACTTGTTGTGCAAATGCACCAGTAGCTTCAGTAGTTGCATCACCTTGCTGAATTTCAGCATGATTTCCACCACCTAATGCAGGAGAACCACTATCTTGAATTTGTACAGCCTCATTGTTATCACCCCATTGCTCACCTATCGCAACTTGTCCTGCAGATTGATTTGGGTTTGATCTTTGATCTTGATAAGAACGGTTACCTACACCAGCTACAGCATCATTTCTCTGAAGAATGCTAGCTTCGTTATCATCATAACGTTGTTGAACTTCAGCATAGTTATCTTTACCATCTTGGTCTACTTTAGCTAAATTGTTTTGAGCTTGTTGTGGAGAAGTTGCTCCTTGTTGTACAAGTGCAGCATTGTCTAATCCATTTTGTAAACCTAAGATTTCATTTTCATCACCTTGTTGTGTTGCCATGAAATCATTACCTGCACCATCTTGCTTGATGTCAGAATAGTTAAGGTGTCCACTTATACTAGGTTGTACATTACCCCATTGTAGCACATCTACTGAATTGCGATTTGCAACATCAGTTCCTGTTTGCTCGATAAATGAAGCGTTTGCAGTTCCTTGTTGTTGAACTTTTGCATCACTACCAATACCTTTTTGGTCGATATCAGAATAGTTTCCACCTACTGTAGCTGCTGCTGTCGGAGACGTTTGCTGCACGATTGGTGTGATTGTTTGAGGAGTTTGCGCAAATGCAAATCCACCGATTGCTAGTGCCGCAGCACTTAAAATTACTCTTTTCATAATTATTGATATTTAGATTTAAATTGGTTTGAGATATTAGAACTCATATTTTAAAAGTCGGCTAAGGCTCTCAAATACCTTAGCCTCCTTTAAAATCACATTAAACCGTCCCTACTGGTTTATTAAATAATATTAAAATGTGTGTCTTTTTGTTGCTGCCGCTCTTCTAGCTTGAGGAGTTAAAGCAACATTTGCATTTCTTTGAATAACTGTTGCAGTGTTTTGACCAGAAGTTAATGCTGGTTGTCCTGCTAATGGCGCATTTTGGTTGATTAAACTTGTTTGTCCATTACCCGTTTGATCTACCATAGACATATTACCATTTGCACGTTGGTTAATCACAGAATTGTTATCAGCACCATCTTGAATAGAAGTAGCCATGTTACCAACTGCTTGTCCATTTCCTTGACTTACACGAGAATAGTTATCCATTCCATACTGCTCCTGGTTAACCATGTTATTGTTACCGTTTTGAGTAGAACGTGCTTCGTTACGGTCACCATCTTGGAATTGCTCAACCAGGTTATCACCACCATTTAAAGATCCAGCAGTATTTTGATTTACAACCGCTTTGTTGTCTGTACCTAATTGCTCTTGGAAAGAAGTGTCCCCAGATAAGAATTGTGTAGCATAAGCTTCGTTAGTTGCACCAGACTGAACTTGTTGTGCAAATGCATCAGTTGCGTCTTTCGTTGCATCACCTTGCTGGATTTCAGCATGATTTCCACCACCTAATGCAGGAGAACCACTATCTTGAATTTGTACAGCCTCGTTATTATCACCCCATTGCTCACCTATCGCAACTTGACCTGCAGATTGGTTAGGATTTGAAACTTGGTCTTGATAAGAACGGTTACCTACACCAACTGCAGCATCATTTCTTTGAAGAATGCTTGCTTCATTATCATCATAACGTTGTTGAACTTCAGCATAGTTATCTTTACCATCTTGATCAACTTTAGCTAAATTGTTTTCGGCTTGCTGTGGAGTATTTGCTCCTTGTTGTACAAGTGCAGCGTTATCTAGTCCGATTTGTAAACCTGAAATTTCATTTTCATCACCTTGTTGTGTTGCCATGAAATCATTACCTGCACCATCTTGCTTGATATCAGAATAGTTAAGGTGTCCACTTATACTAGGTTGTACATTACCCCATTGTAGTACATCTACTGAGTTGCGATTTGCTACATCAGTACCAGTTTGCTCGATAAATGAAGCGTTTGCTGTTCCTTGTTGTTGAACTTTTGCATCACTTCCCGTTCCTTTTTGGTCGATGTCAGAATAGTTACCACCTACTGTAGCTGATGCTGTCGGAGATGACTGCTGTACTATTGGTGCGATTGTCTGCGGAGTCTGTGCAAAGACAAATCCTCCTATTGCAAGTGCCGCGGCACTCATGATTACTCTTTTCATAATTAAATATTTAGAATTAATATAAACACATTTGCGAGCGATGAAAATAGCCTTACATGCTATAATTCATTTGCGAACCAAGGTTCATTAATCTAAGGGGTTAATTATGACAGGAGATAGGGATATCTGCCAATTGTTTTTAAAAAACTTGAGCTGTTTCTTAATTACGCATCAAAGATAACAGCGAATTCTAAAGATATGCAAATGCGCTTAAAGAAAAGTTCTTTCACTTATTAATAAAAACTAAATTTTTGCAGCAAAAACAACACTTAACAGATTGTGTTAATTTTATGTTAACCTATATTTTGTAGGTGAATTCCGAAAATAAGTAGGTTTCGAAAAGGATTTCGTTTAACAATTAACTTAATAAAATTAAACAAAGAATAAAGAATTCACATCTTTATCCTACATTAATTAATGATTTCTAATTACTAATACAAAAATGTCTATTGCATTAAGCTGGTAAACTATCAGTTTTTAACCTCAAAAATATCAACAAAAAAACACTCACCTTTTGAGTGAGTGTTTTGTTAGTTAGCTTAAACTTAAGCTACTTTATTTTATTAAATCATAACTTCTCTTAACAAAATCTGTAAGAGCTTCTCCTTTTAGAAGACCTTGAGAAAGTTTAGCTAGATCGACTGATTGTTTAATTAAACTCGCTTTCTTTTCATCAGATTTTGAGTTAAAAATCTCTTGAATAAGATCGTGATTTGCATTAACAACTAAATTGTACATATCTGGCATATTACCGAAGCCCATCATACCACCGCCGCCACCAGTGGCTTGCATTTCTTTCATACGTCGCATAAACTCTGGCTGTGTAATAATAAAAGGCGCTGAGTCACTACTCATTGCTTCTACTTGAACAGTGTAGCTCGCGTCGCTAATCGTGTCAGTTATGGTTTTTTGTAAGGATTCTTTTTCTTCATCTGATAATTTTGAAATTTGATCTTCATCTTTCTTAATCAAATTATCTATATGATCTGCATCTACTCTCACAAAAGAAACATTCTCTTTAGAACTTTCAAGTTTTTGCATTAAGTGAGATACTATAGGAGAATCTAACAACAATACCTCATACCCTTTATCTGATGCTGCATTTACATAACTATGTTGAGCTTCTCTATTTGAAGTATACAATACAACTGTCTTGTCATCTTTATCCGTTTGAGTAGGCTTAATTTTCTCTATTAATTCATCCCAAGTATAATAAGATCCATTTACAGTAGGATAAAGTGCAAACTTATCTGCTTTTTCAAAAAACTTCTCCTCACTCAACATACCATACTCAATGACTATCTTTATATCGTTCCACTTTTCTTCAAAAGCAGCGCGATCTTCATTAAATAGGGATTTAAGCTTATCTGCAACTTTACGGGTAATGTAACTAGATATTTTTTTAACCGCGCCATCTGCTTGTAAATATGATCTGGACACATTTAAAGGAATGTCTGGAGAATCTATCACACCACGTAACATGGTTAAAAATTCAGGCACGATGCCTTCCACATTGTCAGTAACGTAAACTTGATTTTGATACAACTGGATACGATCCTTTTGTACATTCAAGTCTTGAGTCATTTTTGGGAAATATAATATACCTGTAAGATTAAAAGGATAATCTACATTTAAATGAATATTAAAAAGAGGCTCCTCAAATTGCATCGGGTACAATTCTCTGTAGAAATTTTTATAATCTTGGTCCTCTAAATCAGCTGGTTGTTTAGTCCATGCTGGATTAGGGTTATTAATGATGTTATCTACTTCTTGAGTAGGCGCTGGATCTTCTTCCTTAGCATCATCTGGCTTTGGTAGAGTTTCTGTTTTCATTCCAAATTTAATTGGAACAGGCATAAATTTATTGTATTTATTTAATAACTCTGTGATACGAGATTCCTCTAGGAACTCTAATTCATCATCAGAAATATGCAATACAATCTCTGTCCCAAAATCGGTCTTATCTGCTGGTTCAATTGTATAATTAGGTGAGCCATCACATGACCAGTGTACTGCTGGTTCATCTTTAAATGATTTAGTAATGATATCCACCTTATCGGCCACCATAAAAGCACTATAAAATCCCAGACCGAAATGTCCTATAATACCACTATCCTTTGCGGTGTCCTTATATTTTTCAAGAAACTCTTCAGCTCCAGAAAAGGCAACTTCGTTGATGTACTTCTGCACTTCATCTTCTGTCATCCCTAAACCTTGATCAATAATATGCAATGTTTTTGCCTCCTTATCAATCTTCACCTCTATTTGCTGCTCGCCCAATTCTACTTTTGCTTCTCCTATACGAGCAAGATGTTGCAGTTTGAGCGTTGCGTCGGTAGCATTTGAAATAAGCTCACGTAGAAAAATCTCGTGATCACTGTATAAAAACTTCTTAATAAGCGGAAAAATGTTTTCCACCGCCACGTTAATGGTTCCTTTTTGTGACATAATATGTGTTATTCTTTAAGTTATTGTAATTACGCTTTCGCGAAAGCGGGATTATTCATCTTCCTTCTACTACTCAAAGGCAGTACCATTTCAAACAAAATGACAAGGTGGCAGCAAAACTGAAAATCTATCAGCTTTTCAAAAAAACCATTGCTGTATTGAATGCTACCGTTCATCAATTACCTCTAGTTAACTCTTGTATTAGATTTCATATTTGAACCGTGGAAAGCCAAAAATAACAGTGACAGAGCTGTGGTTTAAGGATTAGCCAAAAAAATAAATCATCGCTCTTTCACTTTATAAATAAAACTCTTAAAACTCTGAATTATGAAATTTTATAAACCATTACTTATTTTATTAATCCTATTACAAGGTATCATTTCATGGTCGCAAGTGAACCATGCGACCGACAATTATCTTCAAATATCACCTCGTATCGGTTATGATTTTCCAACTTATCGCAATAACACACCATACATAGATTACAATGGTGGTCTTGAAGGTGGAATAAGTGTTGATTATTATTGGAATTGGATAGGTGTAGGTATAGATGTAGATTACATCAAGAACAGTCCCGAAACTACTTATCCTACAGATGGCCTCATCGATTTTGACGGTTCTGTCTTTAATTCATTTAATGTGACAGAAGATGGAATCACCCGACTTTTCTATGGGATAGGACCTAATTTTCAATATCGCAACGCAAATAGAAACTTCAGTGCCGAGTTCAATTCTCGTGTAGGACTTGCGTCCATAAAAGGCGGACGTGTCTCTCATGAAGGTTCTACTGCTAATAGCACAAATGTTCCATTAAACTTTCATGCTGGATATGACGTAGGTAGTGCCTTGACCTTTAAGTTACAAACTAGATTAACTTACTTTTTCAACTCGTCGTGGGGAATCCATGCTGGTGCTTATTACATGAGACATCTCAATGTAACAGAATCTGTAGAAAGTGGCATTTCTACTGGATATCATGAATTTAATGACGATCAAGGAGCTCTTTTTTTAACACAGCGTTCTTATAGACAGCGAGAAGAGCCATGTGATTGTGACATTTCTTCAGTAGGAGCTTTTGCTGGTGTTACTTTTAAGCTCAATAAACATGATAAAGAAGAATGTCAAGTTTGTGATAAGTACAATTTAACTGTAATTGCACGAGATAAATTCACCAAAGAACTATTAGCCGATACTGAGGTCGTTCTTAAAGATACAGAAGGAAATATAGTTCAAACAGGAACTTCAAACTCCTATGGTGCAGTTGTTTTTAACGATATTAAAAAAGATGACTATACTATAGAAGGAAAATTATATGATGTAAATCTAGAGGGAACTACAGCAGTAAAAAATGAGTTCAAGGCAAATGAAACTCTCCAAAAAGAAATTGTATACAGCGATCTAAACTTTATTCTTAAAGGAAATGCAGTAGTATGCAATACAACAACAGCGCTAGATGGAGTCTCTGTAATTTTAAATAATCTTACCGATGCAGAGCAAAAAAACACCATCACAAATATTCAAGGAGAATTTGTTTTCAATGTAAAGCAAAAAGCTACCTATTCTCTACGTGGTAAAAAAGCAAACTACTTCTCACAAACAGAAACGATTTCTACAGAAAATTATGACCGTAGCACTACTCTATTTGTAAAATTAGAAGTATGTCTAGAAGAGGCAGACTGTGGTAAAGCAATCGCTCTTAAAAACATCCTATATGATTTAGATAAGTACTATATACGAGCCGATGCTGAACCTGAATTGAACAGACTTGTACAATTTATGAAGGACAATCCAGGTATTCACATAGAAATATCATCTCACACAGATTCTAGAGGTTCAAACGCTTATAATAAAACACTTTCTCAAAACCGTGCTAGTGCCGCTAGAGATTATATCGCTTCTCAAGGAATAGATGCTAATCGTGTAGTGGGAATAGGTTATGGAGAAACCAGACTTTTAAACCGCTGTGCAGACGGTATTGAATGCAGCGCTGCTGAACATCAAATCAATCGTAGAACAGAGATGAAAGTAATCTGTCCAGAATAATTCATTTATAACACAATATCTCTGTCACGGATGTGGCAGAGATTAAAAATAGAAAACATGAAAAATATTGTAAGTAATTTTAAAACAATAGGATTAAGCTTCTTAGCTATTATGATTCTTTCCTGCGACGGCGATGAAGTTTGCGGCTACACTGGAGATAATGATCCCGATTGCCCTAACCTAGAAGCAAACATAGGAGATGATTGTGACAGTAATGGTGACACCTTACTAGACGGAACGGTAAACGAGTTTTGTGAGTGTATAACAAACGAGCCCATTCTTCCAGAAGGCTGTGATCTAAAAGGAAGTTTAAACTTATCTAGTGGAATCGATGCAAATGGAGATCCTATAGCCGCTGCGTTTGGAGCAATAGATCCATTCTGGAAAGTAATTAATCAACCACCATTATTTCAAGGAAACGCAAGTAACCCTTGTACTAATGCAGCTGTAGGAACATTTTCAAATGATGCTTATTCCATGAATTTTGGCGCCATGGGAAGCAGCGCTTGGGTAAATCAACCTGGTACTGGAACTCTAGCTCCATTTGATTTAGGACCTAACGGATCTTTTGGTTGTAATAATGCCGTAAATAATGCTGGTATTCAAGTACCTTTTGTGTTTGAACGTTCCTTCTGCGTGCTTGAGGACACTCAAGTAGATTACAACTTTGTATTCAAGGCAGACGATCGTATGTATTTTGAATTAGTAGATAATAATACAGGTGCAGTTTTAGACACAAGTGCTACCTATATATGGACAGGAACTGCAATACCTGCATGGTCGCAAACTAATTTTAATTTACCTGCTGGTAGTTATAGTATAAGAGGAAGTTTAATCAATACCGGTGCAGTAATTTTAGGCTTCTCGTTTTTAGGAGATATGGTAACTAGTAATGGCGAGGTTGTCATTTCAAATAACAGTGAAGAATGTTGTGAGAACAATACTATAACAGTACAAAATGTTCTTGAAGAGGTAAACTGCGATAGAATGTTCAACGCTATTACAGACAGTATAGGTGACAATTGGGTCTTTGAATTATTAGATAATTCAAATACAGTGATTAGAACTGCAACTACTGACATTAATGGAAATATATTCTTTTCTGGCCTAGCCGATGGAACCTACACCGTAAGGATAACAAACCAATCAGGATGGTCACAAACGGTCACAACCGAAACTAGAACTGTTATCGGTAATACCGCCGTAATCACAGAATTCTATTCTTGTAGAATGTAATTTCAAGGGGACAGCGTAGTGCAGAGCAATCTCACTGCGCTGGTTCTTTTATACTATTTCGCTTTCGCGAAAGCGAATCAAACGATAATAAAAAAACATATACCTTTAAAACTTACTTAAAACCCAACCTTATGAAAACTAAAAAAATTAACTATCTATTACTGGCTTGTATTGTTCTATTAGTAACCGCTTGTAACTGGCCAACTGACACACCAGAAACAGCTCTAGATTGTTCAGGTGATGGACATGGAATTATTCAAAGACCTCAAGGAGTTCAAATGGTCAATGATTTTAATCAAATCAATCAAACGATTATGAATGAAAATTTACCTTATATAAATACAAACGGTGATTCCATTAATGTTTCTCATACACCTGAAGTTCACTTTAACTTAGATGATATGAAATGTTTTATTGAATACGTGGAGAGTTTTGAAGGAGAATATGAAAACTTAGGAATAAGAGCATATCTAGCTGCTCAAAATGACCCTACAACTAATAACTATAAAACGACCATTATTTTTGCTCCTACAGGATATCCAGTGGTAACTACTGGCTCTGCAATCTTCCCACAAGCACCTAATATTCCTGGTGCTGACTTATTAAATCATGGTAATGCAGGAATGCCTCCGGTAGGTACTGGATTATCTAATCCTTAAACAATGACATTAGTAGAAGTAACGAGTTATATTCTGTATTCTAGTATGATTACTGCATTATTATATGCAGTAATTAACTGGAATCACATTAAAAATAAACCAGAATTATGGATACTTATTTTTTTATTGGTAACTACCATTCTTGACTTGTCTGGTGTATATTTTAGACTTTATCATGGTTCTAAACTACAGGTTTTCAGCAATCTTATTATATTAATTTCCAATCTTATATTGTCCTATTGGTTTTATAAACATATTAAAAATAAAGTCTTGCTCTTTATCAGTATTTCTACCATTTTTTTATCATTTTTCATCAGCGCCTTTCAACAAAATTTTTTAAGAGAGATATTTTATTATGCAAATTTTATAATCTCTATCATTTTATTAATTAATGTATTTTTCTATTTATACAAGCTCTTGCTTTCAGATAATGTAGTGCGCTATAACAAAACGCCGGCTTTCTGGATATCAATAGGTATAGTTATCTATCAAATAAATCTAGTTATTGTATTCTTTCTTATACAAGAGAAACTTAAACTTACTACTAACATTTATTTCACGATTATTACAACGGTAAGCGTATTACTTTATAGTGGTATCATTTATGGAATAAAGCTATCTAAAGATTATGGATAATCTAGTATTAACTTATACTTTACTTTTCATTTTAGTACTGGTTGTTGTGCTAGGAATGGTGTTTTTATTTATAACCTTCAACAATCGTAAAAACCAGCTTCTTCAACAACAACTAGAAGATCAACTGGCCGCACAAAAGAAACAATACGAGAGTGAGCTTAATGCCTTGCGCAGTCAGCTCAATCCGCATTTTGTACATAATAGTTTAAATGCTATCCAGTATTATATCCAGCGCAATGAGGTCGAGATAAGCGAAGATTATCTTACCAAGTTTTCAAAATTAATGCGTCTCTTTTTTGATTATTCTCGTACCAAAACTATTACACTTAAAGAAGAAATAGCCTTCATTAAAAAATATCTAGATATTGAAAAACTAAGGTTTGAAGATAAAATTGAATATTATATTAATATAGATAAATCGCTAGATACTACTGACCTCAACATACCTACCATGATGATACAGCCTATACTAGAGAACGCGGTAAATCATGGAATCTTTCATAAAACCTCAACGGGTACTATAGAAGTCGATTTTAAAACAACTAAAGAGGATAATCAATATCAAATAGTTATTAAAGATGATGGTATTGGTATTAATAAGACTAAAAAACACAATAAAAACACCACTGGTACGGCAAAGGCACACTCTAGTGCTGTTATTGCAGAACGATTAGATATTTTAAACGATAGTGGCGACTGGAACATCTCCTTCTCTATCAATGACCGATCTGATATTGATGACGGTACAGGTACCATCGTTCAATTAACCATTCAAAATTTAAGTGAGTTATGAGCATAAAAACTATTTTAATAGATGATGAGCCTAAGGCTATCGCGATACTTAAAAATAAAATTGAACGCTTATGCCCAGATCTGGAAATCGTGGCAACGATAGAAAAACCAGCGCTCGCATTTGATATCATAAACGAGTTACAACCACAACTAGTATTTATAGATATCGCCATGCCTGGCATGAGCGGTTTTGATGTATTGGAACAGTTTAAAAAACCGCAATTCGAAATTATATTTGCCACAGCTTTTGATCAATATGCCTTAGACGCTATTAAACAGTGCGCTATAGGCTACCTAGTTAAACCTATTGATAATGAAGACCTTGTAGAAGCAGTCACTAATGCATCAACAAATATCGAGCAAAAAAATGCACTAGTTAAAAACACGCAACTACTGGAAAACATCAATCAAGAAAACTTTCAAAAAAAGAAAATTGTCATTCCATCAACTGATGGATTAGAGTTTGTAAAAGTTAAAAGTATCACGCATTGTGAAGGCGTTGATGGATATACTAAAATTCACTTCACAAACCGTAAACCCATTCTTAGCTCCAGCAGCATTGGACATTTCAAAAAGCTATTATCTCATCCAGATTTTTACCATGTGCACAAATCTTATGTAGCAAACACTAATCATATTATTAAGTATTTAAACGATGGATATGTAACGTTAACAGGTGATGTGACCATACCTGTCGCAAGAGCAAAACGTGCAGAGTTTTTAGAAAAATTCCGCAGTGCGTAAGAGTTATCGCCTACTTATATAATCGCTAGTATTTAGGTAGAAACGCCATGGCAAATTCTTATCTTCACCAGCATAGTCGATTCCTATTCTAGTGGTTGATATAATATCGCTTTCGCGAAAGCGGAATAAATCACTCTTCTCTATCCATACTTCATCACCGGTTAAATCTGCTCCATAGAACGATTTATCGAGTGCAAAGGCTTTACTAAAATTACCAGGTCCTGAGGTTAAGGTCTTATCTAGTTTCTTTTTACCTCTGCGTTTTAGCATGATGTCTATACCTTCTACAGGCTCTACTGCACGTATTAAAATAGCGTCTGCATTACCATCAGTATTTGTGATGATATTAAATAAATGATGGATGCCATAACACAAGTAAACATAAGCAACGCCACCTGGTTCATACATCACCTTAGTACGATCTGTAAAACGACCTAAATGTGCGTGACAAGCCTTATCATCATAACCACGATAAGCCTCAGTTTCAGTAATTATGCCGCTTGTTAGTTCTCCATTAATGTTACTCACAATCTTTTTACCTATTAAATCTCGAGATAATTCCACGACATCGTGATGTTGATAATATGATATAGTTAACTTCTCAGACATCGTTTTGGATTGAAAACACTAAATTAATGCTTGCAACGTTTTTCTATTGTTATGAAGATGATAAAATACTTTTTCTTAATTTTTTCTGTCGTGGTTACCGCTCAACAAAAGACCGAACAGTTTTCGGTTTATTTTGATACCGATAGTGCTGTTTTAAATACTCAATCACTGGATATAATTAACGCCTATGTTATCAATTCTGAAAGTTCTAGAATCACAAATATCTCCCTATCAGGATATTGTGACGACCGTGGTAGCGTTGTTTATAACGAGCAATTAGCATGGGAACGAGTTTGGTCTATTATTGATTATTTGAAACCTAATTATGCATACGGTGCATTTAGCGAGCAATCTATAGGAGAAGTTGCATTACAGTCCAGTTCAAACATTAAACAACAACGCACTCAAAATAGACGAGTAGATATAACAATAACTTATGAAGAAGAACCTGAGCCTAGAGTAGAACCTATAGCCGTTGCTTCAGATAGTATTGAAAAATACCGTTCTTATGATATTTTAAAAGACAGTCTTCAAATAGGTGATAAACTAGTATTTAACAATGTCATTTTCTATCCCGGCAGGCATGTTTTAAGAGAATCTTCTTTTCCAGTAATGGACTCTATTATCAACTCTTTATTACTTCATAAAAAATATGAAATCGAGATACAAGGCCATATATGTTGTCTATCTGCTGGTGTTTATGGACGAGACATGGACACAGGCCAATGGAATCTATCACAAGCTAGAGCAGAACAAGTAAAACGTTTTCTCGTCAAATATGGAGTCGCTGCTGATCGTCTAACGACCGTAGGGAAACAGGCTAATTTTAAAACCGGAAAAGGTGATTTTTATGACCGTAGAGTTGAGATTCACATCACCGGAATACGTGAAGATGATTAAAAATAGTCAACTTGAGGATTTCATAGCCTAAACTTGAAATTTTAATACTAAATATCATATCAGTTACACATACTAAGACAGATGCATTTTACTGCAAAAACGAGCTATCTTTGCATGGTATAAAATCAACATATGTCTTTTGAATCCTTAGGATTATCTAACCAATTACTTTTTGCCTTAAGAGAAAATCAATTCTCTCACCCTACACCTATTCAAAAGCTAGCCATACCTGATATTCTGGCTGGCAAAGATGTGCTAGGAATTGCAAAAACTGGATCTGGTAAAACCATGGCCTATGCCCTACCGCTTTTACAGCGATTAGAAGGAATTGAATCTGAAAACAGACATATTACCGCATTGATACTGGTACCTACCAGAGAACTAGCAGCGCAGGTAAGTGAGGTTTTTATTCCATACTCTAAAGCTTTAACAAAGCCGTTGATTACTATGGCTGTTTATGGCGGTGCTTCCATTAATCCACAAATGCGTAAGATGAATAACGTCGATATTCTAGTAGCGACACCTGGTAGATTGTTAGAACTTATTGAAGCAAACGCAGTGCAATTAAAAAATATGAAAGCTTTAGTCCTCGATGAAGCCGATAAAATGCTAACTAAAGGTTTTAAAAAGGAACTAGACCAGATACTAAAACTATTACCTAACAAAAGACAAAACTTGTTATTCTCTGCCACGTTGAGTGAAGATGTTGATGAATTACAAAGAGTTTTGCTGAATGATCCAGTAACAGCATCTGTAGAAGAAAAGGATGAAGATATTTCTTTAATTAAGCAAATAGGTTATCGAGTAACTGAGAATAAAAAAGGTGCTCTATTGAGACATTTAATGAAAGAAAAAGAGATGACCCAAGTACTCATTTTTTGTTCTTCTACCTACCAAGTAGATCATGTAAACGACAAGCTCAAAAAGAATGGTATCGCCTCAAAAGCCATTCATAGTAAGAAAAGTCAAGGTGCCAGAAACTCTGCGCTCACCGAATTCAAAACTGGCGAGTTAACAGCACTAGTCTCTACAGATCTTCTCGCTCGCGGAATAGACATCGAGTTTTTACCTTTTGTAGTAAATTATGAATTACCTCGATCTCCTAAAGACTTTGTTCACCGTATAGGAAGAACCGGTCGAGCTGAAAATTCAGGAGAAGCTATTACGTTCATAAGCTCAGAAGAGTCTCACCACTGGCGAGTGATTCAGAAGAAGATGAAGATTAAAGTATGGACTGAGGATTTGCCGGAGTGGAATTCTAAGTAGGTCTTGAGTCTTTTTTAAGTTTTTACTCGCAGCGCAGTATCAAGTGTAAGTTTAAGTTTAAGTTTAAGTTTAAGTTTAAAATACTTAAAGGCACAAAACTTGATGCTATCATCTCATGAAAAAATTTCTTCTATTTCTATCGCTCATTGTCTTGTGTTCTTGTAAAAAAGAAGTGAAAACAGCTATTACTGAAGAGCCTACTTTTGATTACAAAGCTTATTTGTTGAGGAATGATGATGATGATGATGTACCGACTATTAAAATGGAAAACTTAGAATATGATCAAGCTTTCCCGATAGTTAAAAAAGCTTATCAAAATATGAACCTACCTATTTATGATTTTAATACACAAGTATTTGAATTTACAATCGCTTCAGAGTTATGGGATTATAAACATGATAAAATTCCGCTAGTACGCTTAAGAACCACTCAAATAATTATAAATTCAAAAAATGAAATATTATATGACTCAAGTCTTTACTCTATTGAAGAATTAAACGAATTATTATATAAAGATTTCAAAACAAATTTAGAAGAAACTAAGGGAAATAGAATCTCAATAGTTCATGATAAAAAAGCTAATCAAGAATTAATTGCTCTCATCTTAAATAAAGTAGAGAAAGCTTATCTACAGACCTTGGAAGAATTTAGCTTTAGGAAACATAACAAACCGCTTAGTAGATTGAGAATAGATGAACTAAAAGCCATTAAAAATGAATATCACCTAGCATTATACTTCCCTCGATTTTGAAACAGCTTAAATTGATTATCCTATTTTTATCATTATTATTTCTTTATTCCTGCAAACAAGAAAAAAAACCTATAATAGATATTGATTCTCATCTTGATTACACGAGTTATTTACTAAGTCACAAGGAAAATGTTCCCACTTTAGAAATAGAATTTGATAAACCCGATTCGTTATTCTTCGTTCAATTAAACGAGGAATTAATGCCAGATGGCTGTGAAACCTCTAAAGATTTTAATCTCAAAATTGATAGTTTAACTATTGCAGCAAGATTTCAACAGCCATGTGATATGCCTATGTTCTGTGGCCTAAAATTGAATGTAGAGGTGCTTATTAATAGAGATAATCAAATACTAGTTGAACAAGAATTTGTAAATGACACTTCAGATTTACTTTTAAAAATTGACAGAGTTATTAAGAATAAAAATGAATATGCTTATAAAAACAGAACTGGACTTATCATTATAAGAGATAAAAAAGCAGATTTAAGTCAAAGTAAACTTGTCCTTCAATCATTTGTAGCGTCTTATAATAAATACATGGATAGCATCGCATTAAACCGTTTCTACAAAAACCTTGAAAAACTAAACCTAAAAGAACTTGACGAACTTAAAAAAGAAAGAATTTTAGTTCTAGAATACTGGAATTATCCTAAACCTAGAATTCCGGAAAGACAAGAATTAAAAAATTAAGAATCTTTCTTAAAATCCACACTCACACTGTTTACACAGTGTCTAATTCCTGTCGCTGTAGGTCCATCGTTAAAAACATGGCCTAGATGGCTACCGCAGTTAGCACACATAATCTCGGTACGTATCATACCATGAGATACATCACGTTTGCGCATAATAGCTCCTTCTATTTCATCATCAAAAGATGGCCATCCACAACCGCTGTCAAATTTAGTTTCAGACTTATATAAGTCATTTCCACAAGCGGCACAGCTATAAGTTCCATCTTCATAATGCGTATTATACTCACCTGTAAATGGTCGCTCTGTTCCTTTTTCTCTTAGAACTCTATATTGCTCTGCAGTCAGTTCCTTTTTCCATTCAGCTTCTGTTTTTTCTAACATAATACTATTGTTTGTTCGGTTTGATTTGTAAATACGCTTTCGCGAAAGCGTAATCAATACTAGCTCATGGGATTATTTATTTAAAGCAGGAATTGCCTCACCTTCAGGTATAAATTGTAGAGCTACTCCATTTATGCAATGGCGTTTACCCGTTGTATCGCTAGGTCCATCATTAAACTCATGTCCTAGGTGACTACCGCATGTATTACATTTTAATTCTGTACGTGCGTAGCCTATTTTATAGTCCACATCGCGTTCCACTTGACCTTCAATCGCTTGGTCATAACTAGGCCATCCCGTACCAGAATCAAATTTGTTTGCATTATCATAAACAGGAGCATTACAAGCTGCGCAGATTAAGGTTCCTGCGGCGTATTGTTTATTTAAAGGGCTCGTGTGAGGTCGCTCTGTACCTGCACGACGCAATACATCATATTGCGCTGGTGTTAACTCTGCTTTCCATTGTGTATCAGATTTTTGTACTTCATATACTTTTTCTTGAGTATCATTCTGTGCTAAATCTGTTGTTGATGTTTTACAACCTATAGCTGCAATAATCGTTAAAGCTATTATTAAATATTTCATGTCTTATTTTTAAGTAAAGTTACGTGATTAAAGAGTTTTCGGTTCTTTAAGATTTGTTAAGTATTATGTCGTTTATATCACAAAAACATTGCAGATAAGTAAACAGTAAGTAGGAATGATTGCAGAAACAAAAGAAAATAAAAAATGCTCTTAAATAGCGACTGCCTTTACGGCATAATTGCTAATTTTAGGGCATGAATAAAAAAGTAGCAATAATAATGGGCTCTACTAGTGACTTGCCAGTGATGCAGGACGCTATAGACGTTTTAAAAGAATTAGGAATAGAGACCGATGTAGATGTTGTAAGTGCACATCGTACACCAGAGAAAATGTATGATTTTGGTAAAAACGCCCATAAGAATGGGATTGCTGTTATCATAGCTGGTGCTGGTGGCGCTGCTCATTTACCAGGTATGGTAGCAAGTTTATCTCCTTTACCTGTGGTAGGTGTTCCTGTAAAATCATCAAACTCTATTGATGGATGGGATAGTGTTCTTTCAATTTTACAAATGCCTGGTGGCGTACCTGTCGCAACGGTTGCACTTAATGGTGCAAAAAACGCAGGAATTCTTGCTGCACAAATCATAGGTGCCACACAAGAAGACGTACGTGAACGTATTGTTGCTTATAAAGAAAGTCTTAAGGAGAAAGTAACTAAGGCCGCACAAGAGATGCGCAACAATGTCTAGATCTTTTCAAATAGCATCTATTATAATCATAAGCCTTACCATTGTTTGGTTTATGATTATGGGAATGGATAAATACACACCACAATGGCAATTTCTAACCGCTGGTGGTATTCATTTCTTAATGTCTATCATTATTAATAGACAATTTGTAAAAGCACGTTATAATTACCTAGGTATCATACACAGTATATTAATGATTACGCTAGGTGGCTATGGCTACTTCTTTGTTTAAATTATTTTGTTTAACCTTTTTGCACAAAAGTTTAACAGTTCTACATGGAACATATCGACTTTTGAAGATTAATTTTACCATATCATGAGTGTTACTAAAAACCCTTTATTAGAAAAATTTGATACTTTTCAAAATACCGCTCCTTTTTCATTAATTAAAGAAGAGCATTTTGAAGAGGCTTTTGATGTTGCCATTGAAATGGCTCGTAAAGAAATAGATGCTATAACTAATAATACTGTAGCTCCTACTTTTGAAAACACGATTGAAGCCCTTGATGCATCTAGAGATTTATTAAGTCGCATATCAAGTATATTTTTTAATCTTAATAGTGCCGAGACTAATGATGAGATTCAACGTATTGCTAGAGAAGTAAGTCCTAAACTCTCACAATTTGGTAATGATATCACTTTAAACGAGTCATTATTTAAGCGTGTTAAAGAGGTCTATGAATCTAAAGAAGATCTAGATTTAAATGTAGAACAAGCTACTTTATTAGATAAAAAGTACAAAAGTTTCTCACGTAATGGTGCAAATTTAAGTGAAGATAAAAAATCACGCTTGCGCGAGATTGATAGTCAACTATCCCAGTTGACCTTAAAATTTGGTGAGAATGTACTAGCAGCCACTAATGCATTTGAGTTACATCTTAAGGATGATTCAAGATTAGCTGGTTTACCAGAGAGTGCTAAGGAAGCTGCAGCAGAGCTTGCTAAAGCCAAAGAAAAGGAAGGATATATTTTCACATTAGACTACCCTAGCTATATCCCTTTCATGACATATGTTGATGATCGTGAATTACGTAAGGAACTATCAATGGCTTTTGGGTCTAGAGCTTTTAAAGACCAATTTGATAATCAAGATAATGTACTTCAAATAGCTGCTTTAAGATATGAAAGAGCACAACTTTTAGGTTATGAGACGCATGCTCATTTTGTGCTAGAAGAACGTATGGCCATGACACCAGAAAAGGTCATGGAATTTTCTAACGATATTCTAGAAAAAGCAAAACCAGCAGCAGAACGTGACTTTTTAGAATTACAAAATTTTGCTATGGCCGCAGCTTCAAAATCTGATGTGAGTGAACCTATTACAAAATTTCAAAAATGGGATGCCGCATACTATGCTGAGAAGTTGAAAAAACAATTATTTGAACTAGATGATGAATTATTAAAACCTTATTTTAAACTAGAAAATGTAATCGATGGTGCCTTTGAGGTGGCAAATCGTCTTTTTGGACTAAGCTTTGAAAAGACAACACAGGTAAATAAATATCATGATGATGTTATGACTTATGAGGTTAAAAATGAAGATGGAAGTTTAAATTCTATATTTTATGCAGACTTCTTCCCACGTAAAGGGAAACGCAATGGTGCCTGGATGACCTCTTTTAAAAGTCAATATGTAGAAAACAACAAAAATGAACGTCCACACGTTTCTATCGTTTGTAATTTTACTAAACCTACAAATACAAAACCGTCATTACTCACGTTTAATGAAGTAACTACTTTGTTTCATGAATTCGGTCATGCATTACACGGCATGTTAGCAAATACACGTTATCGTAGTTTATCAGGAACATCAGTTTACTGGGATTTTGTAGAATTACCTAGCCAGATTTTAGAGAATTGGTGTTATGAAAAAGAAGCCTTAGAGATTTTTGCGAGACATTATGAAACCGATGAGGTGATCCCGCTAGAGTACATTGAAAAAATTAAAAAAGCGGCAAATTTTCAAGAAGGCTTGCAGACCTTAAGACAGTTATCTTTTGGTATGTTAGACATGAGCTGGCATGGTATTAATCCATCAGATATTACAGATGTAAAAGCTCACGAAAGGACAGTCTTTGAGAAAACAGATTTATATCCAGATGTTTCTTCCAGTTGTATGAGTACGGCATTTGGACATATTTTTCAAGGTGGTTACAGTGCGGGATATTATAGTTATAAATGGGCAGAAGTACTCGATGCAGACGCCTTTGAAGTTTTTAAAGAGAAAGGGATTTTTGATAGATCGACAGCAACCAGCTTTAAAGATCATATCTTATCAAAAGGAGGAACAGAAAACCCTATGATATTATATAAACGCTTCCGCGGAAGCGAACCTAAAATAGATGCCCTGCTTAAAAGAGCAGGACTCGTTACATAAATAAACGATGCCAGAAGTAAAACTGATACCTGAAAAATGGGTAGACCGATATGGTGACTACCTTTTTAATTTTACCATTTCTAGAGTAAATGACTCTATTATGGCTCAAGACTTGGTGTCTGAAACGTTTCTGGCAGGTTTAAAAAGTGCTCATAGATTTAAGGGACAATCTACAGAACGAACTTGGTTAATCTCGATTCTCAAGCGCAAAATAATAGATCACTATCGTAAATCTAATTCAAAAAAGGGTCAGGCCGAAGTGCGCATGAGTTACCTAGATAATGGAGATCAGAATGGTGACTGGATGGAAGAACAGGTTAGAGACCTGCGCAACCCAAATGTTGAGGATAAAATTGAACAAAAAGAATTGGGTGTAGCATTAAATGATTGTATTGCTGCTTTACCTGAGAGATATGCTACTATATTTGTCCAAAAGACCATTGACAAATTGGATACAGAAACTATCTGTAAGGAACATGATATCACAGCGTCCAACCTATGGGTAATCATTCACCGTGCACGCGTACAGTTAATGGATTGCTTAAATAGCAAATGGTACAAGAAGGATTAAGAAAATGAGTAGAATTTTTATCTCGTGTGATGAGGCGAGTATTTTAAGCACAAGAGATCAGTATAATGATCTTTCTTCCAAAGAAAAATTTAGGCAAAGTCTACATCATGGACACTGCTTGAGATGCAGAAATTTTGATAAAAAATCACGTTTATTTTCTAGAACAATCAACAGTTTAGGATGGGTTAAACTGTCTAAATCTCAAAAGAATTCTATTAAAAGCAAACTGAAAGCTGCCATGAAAAAGTAAGCTTATATCGCCCAAAATATTATTAACCATAATAATGGTATAGCCTCAACAAAAAAGCTAGCATAATAATCTGACTTAAATTTACCTGAAAACCATATAGCTGCTCCAGTTATAGTAACCATAATGATCTCGCTGTATTGAATATCTTCAATTTCAAAATTTTGAAAAAACAGCAATAAGAGATAAAGTGCACATAAACACAATCCGATATATTTAGATACTTGAACTCCTAGTACTTGTGGTAATGTCTGTAGTTCTTCCTCATCATATTTTAAATCTCTAATTTCAAAGGGTATACAAAGCGCTATTACTAAAATGAAAATTTTTAAAGTATGAAGCTCGATATAATGGCTAGGCAAAAAACTCAATTTATAGTCATTAATCAGGTGTGCAGCAGGTATTGTTTCATAATATAAGAATTGAGGTATAGCGATAATTAAAATAGCCCAAACAATAGAAACAGAAAACAATTTAAAAAATGGGCTGTACCTTAATCCATGACCTTTCCAAATGGGTAAAACATATAACAAGTTGATCGCTGTTATCATCATTAATAAAATCAACGCATAACCACTTATTTCTAGTTTTATTAAAACTGCTAAAGCAGTTACTGTTGCCATAAGTGATAACAACTTATAAGTGATGTTAAACCCTAGTGGCTTTTTAAGCCATAAAAAGCCGTATTTAATTAAGTTATATCCTGCAATGGCAGAGCAAAATAAAAAAATATAATACCCAAAAGGAACATATAATTCATAGACGTTATTATAAACAATAGCCAAAGCCACAAAGCAAATTGCCACGTGTAAACTACTGCGTATATAAAAGTCTAGAATTAATTTTAATAACCTCATCATTCAAATTTACAGCGCATAGTTAATAACTAGGTTAAAAAGGTTGAAAAATACATCCATTTCTTGCGAACGCTTGTTAGTTTAAAAGTCTTAAACGACTACTTTTGCACTATCTCAAATAGACCATATAAGTACTATGAATACAGATCGTTTTGCCCTAAGACATATCGGACCTCGCAAGGCAGACCTTGCGCCCATGCTAGAAACAATAGGTGTAGAATCTATTGACCAACTAGTTTATGAAACCGTTCCAGAAAACATACGCCTTAAACAAGATTTACAGCTAGATACTGCTATGAGTGAATATGAGTTTTTATCTCATATTAAAAAATTAGGTGATAAGAATAAGCAATTTAGATCTTATATAGGTCTAGGTTATAACGCTCCTATAACACCTGCGGTAATCCAAAGAAATATATTGGAAAATCCAGGATGGTATACTGCCTATACACCTTATCAGGCAGAGATTGCTCAAGGCCGTCTAGAAGCTTTACTTAACTTCCAGACCATGATCACTGATCTTACTGGTATGGAGCTAGCAAACGCATCTTTACTAGATGAGTCTACTGCTGCTGCCGAAGCAATGACATTACTTTTTTCTGTAAGAGAAAGAGCTCAGAAAAAAGACAAGGTTGTAAAGTTCTTTGTAGATCAAGATGCCTTACCACAAACTAAAGAGCTTTTAAAAACTCGCGCTATTCCTCTAGGTATAGAGTTAGTAGAAGGTAATCCACAAGAAATAGACGTAAATGCAGGATATTACGGTATTCTATTACAATATCCTGGTGCTAGTGGTAATGTAGTAGATTATACCGCTTTTGCAAAAAAATGCCAAGAGAACAATATACGTATAGCAGTATCTGCAGACATACTTTCCTTAGTACTACTAGAAGCTCCTGGACATTGGGGTGCAGATGTGGTTGTGGGAACAACACAACGCTTTGGGATACCACTAGGTTATGGTGGACCACACGCAGCATATTTTGCAACACGCGAAGAATTTAAAAGACAAATTCCAGGTCGTATTATAGGTGTTACAAAAGACACAGATGGAAAACGTGCACTGCGTATGGCGTTACAAACGCGTGAGCAGCACATTAAAAGAGATAAAGCAACTTCAAACATTTGTACCGCACAAGTACTGCTAGCAGTTATGGCTGGTATGTATGGTGTTTACCACGGTCCACGTGGTTTGAAATTTATCGCAAATAAATTACATTCTCAAACAGCAACACTTGCAGATGCAATTGAGAAATTAGGAATTTATCAAACTAACGAAAACTTCTTTGATACTTTAAGTTTTAAAGTAGATGCTGAGGCTGTTAAAAAAGAGGCTTTGGCTTTAGAAATCAATTTCTATTATCCAGATGCTGAAACAGTTCAAGTTTCTTTAAATGAAACTACTTCTTTGGCAGACTTGAATGACATTGTTTCTGCTTTCGCGAAAGCGGTAAATAAAGACTTTACTCCTATTACAAATTTATTAGAAAGCACTCACTTAGGAACAGGACGTCAAACAGATTTCATGACCTATGAGGTATTTAATTCTTATCACTCTGAGACAGAATTAATGCGTTATATTAAAAAATTAGAGCGTAAAGATCTAGCATTAAATCACTCTATGATCGCGCTAGGTTCTTGTACGATGAAATTGAACGCAGCTGCAGAAATGCTACCACTTTCAAATCCGCAATGGGGAAATATTCACCCATTTGTACCAATAGACCAAGCTCAAGGTTATCAAGAAATGTTGAAGAAATTAGAGCTTCAATTAAATGAAGCAACTGGTTTTGCAGGTACTTCTTTACAGCCTAACTCTGGTGCTCAAGGAGAATTTGCAGGTTTAATGGCTATACGTGCTTATCACCACAGTCGTGGAGATCAACATAGAAATATATGCCTTATTCCATCTAGTGCACACGGTACTAACCCTGCTAGTGCAGTAATGGCAGGTATGAAAGTTGTTGTAACTAAAGCACTAGAAAACGGAAATATCGATGTAGATGATTTACGTGAAAAAGCCCTTAAACATAAAGATAACTTAAGTGCTTTAATGGTAACTTATCCTTCTACACATGGTGTTTATGAAAGTGCCATTAAAGAAATAACAGGTATCATCCATGAGAACGGTGGACAGGTTTATATGGACGGTGCAAATATGAATGCGCAAGTTGGGTTAACTAATCCTGGTAACATCGGTGCAGATGTATGTCACCTTAACTTACACAAAACATTTGCTATCCCACATGGTGGTGGTGGACCTGGTGTAGGACCTATATGTGTGGCGCCACAACTGGTTCCATTCTTACCTAGTAATCCTATCATACCTACAGGTGGCTATCAAGCTATTACACCTATCAGTGCTGCGCCATACGGTAGCGCATCTGTATGCTTAATTTCTTATGGTTACATCTGTATGTTAGGTGCAGAAGGCTTAAAACGATCTACAGAGTATGCAATCATCAATGCAAACTATATTAAAGAGCGACTAAAAGGCAGCTATGAATGTTTATATACTGGCGAGAAAGGTCGTGCGGCACACGAGATGATTATAGACTGTCGTCCTTTTAAAGAACATGGTATTGAGGTAGTTGATATCGCAAAACGTTTAATGGATTATGGTTTTCACGCACCAACAGTGTCCTTCCCGGTAAATGGAACGATGATGATTGAGCCTACTGAATCTGAGTCTAAAGAAGAAATGGATCGTTTCTGTGACGCTATGATTTCTATTAGAAAAGAAATTGCAGAATGCTCTAGTGATAATCCTAATAATGTTCTTAAAAACAGTCCTCATACTTTACAAATGATAACGAGTGACGACTGGGAACTACCATATACTAGACAACATGCAGCATATCCATTAGAATACATTGCAGATAATAAATTCTGGCCTACCGTGCGTCGTGCAGACGATGCTTATGGAGACCGTAATTTAATGTGTACTTGTGAGCCTATGGAAGAGTATATGTAGCATTTAATGTTTATACATTTTAATAAAAAAAGGCCAAATTGACCAGCAGTTAATTTGGCCTTTTTTAATAATACAGCAATTTAACAGGTATTTACTATGCAGTGCATTATATTATTCGCAACGAAATCGTTGTAAACGTAGAAAATTCTTAAACAACAGAAAAGTTCTATATATTAAGCTTTCAATTATTAGGAAAACATCGCATTTATCACTTTTTTTGTCTTTACAAGTTGATGAACATGAGAGCAAAAATTACAGGAGTAGGTAGTCATATACCTGATGTAGTGAGAAAAAATGAAGAATTCATGAATCATGAGTTCCTTAATAATGATGGTAGTTCCTTCGGTAGTGACAATGCTACTATAATTGAAAAATTTGTAGCAATTACTGGTATTGAAGAACGTCGTTATATGGACGACAAACTCGTTACTAGTGATATTGCAACTTTTGCAGCACAAAAAGCCATTGACGATGCAAAGTGTGATCCTGAAACATTAGATTTTATTATAGTTGCTCATAACTATGGAGACGTAAAAGCAGACGGTAGTTCTAGTGATATGGTTCCTAGTCTCGCAAGCCGAGTTAAAAACAAACTGGGTATTAAAAACCCAGCTTGTGTAGCATATGATGTCCTTTTTGGGTGTCCAGGATGGGTTTTAGGTTTGACTCAAGCAGACTCTTTTATAAAATCAGGCCTTGCAAAAAAAGTCCTCGTAATAGGTTCTGAAGCCCTATCTAGAGTAGTAGATCCTCATGATCGTGATTCGATGATTTATTCTGATGGTGCTGGTGCGGTGGTAGTAGAACCTAGCACTGACGAACACGGTATACTAGGTCAGACAACAGCAACTTATACTGAAGAAGAGGCATTCTTTATTTTTAATGAAACCTCTTATAATAAAGACTTACAAGACAAGACTAAATACATTAAAATGTATGGACGTCGTATTTATAACTTTGCACTCTCTAAAGTACCTGAAGGTATGAAGGCCGCTATGGATCAAGCTGGTGTTGATATTAAAGACTTGAAAAAAATCTTTATTCATCAGGCAAATGAGAAAATGGATGAGGCTATCGTAGAACGTTTCTACAAGTTGTACGATATGGAAGTACCTCGTGATATCATGCCTATGATTATACATAAACTAGGAAACAGCTCTGTAGCTACAGTTCCTACGGTAATGGATCTAGTAGTACGAGGTAAAATGCCTCAACACAAAGTAGAAAAAGGTGATGTAGTCATGTTTGCAAGTGTTGGTGCTGGTATGAATATTAACGCCATTGTATATCGTTACTAAAAACGACCTTTAATAATAATTTAAAAAACACCTTATCAACTATTGAAAAGGTGTTTTTTTATGTTCTATTTTTAAAACTACCATCCTATAATATAACTTTTATCGCATTCAAAATCAAAGGATTAAAAACATTTACTCCATCACACTCATCTCAATATAAATATCCGTTTTAGGCCAGTCTCTTGAATCGGTTTCAACTTTTGAAATCGCTTCGGCGACATTCATGCCTTTAGTAACACGACCAAAAATAGTGTGCTCACCATCCAGATGTTTTGTAGCACGTAGTGAAATAAAAAAGTCAAAAGGATTATGCCAGTTTTCTGGGTTATTCTCCCAATACTTTGCACTACTCAAAGTACCATAAGAATGCTTTACGTCGGGTAAAATATGCATAGGTAATTGATAATTTCCTGCACTACCCTTTTTCTGTGCAGTAATCATATTATCACTATTCCCAGCTTGAACTATAAATCCCTTAACTGCTCGATGTACTACGGTCTCATCAAAATATCTATTATTAATCAAAAACAGAAAACTAGCTCGATATAAAGGTGTTTCTTCAAACAATTCCATTTCTATATCACCATACGTCGTTGTCATACGCACCATAGTCTCGGGATGTTCTTGAGCATATCTAGTAAAAAAAACCTCTACAGAATCTTGAGGAATATATGGTAATAAACTATCTCCTTTTCTATTAACACTGCGCTTATAGAACCTAGCAATTTCTTTTTCCTTACGTTCTTTTAAGACCTGTTCTTTAGTACGTGTCTCTTCTATTATAACATGTACCGGTGTTTCTTTTTGTGAACTATCTTTACAACTTAAAGTAAAGAGTATCACTAATATAAAAAACAGACCATTTGATTTCATTTAACGCATTTAAGGATTCGGTTTCAAAAATAAAGAAAATGCCTTTACCAGGTTTTGAAGCGCAACTTAAAATGGCTGCAGTAGAACGACTAGAAGAATTGCAACACGAGTCGCTACGTAAAAAAACACCTCGCAAGGCTGCTGTTATGATGCTAGTATATCCCGTAAAAGATATCGCTCATTTTGTTCTCATCGAACGCATGATTTCTAAAGGTGCTCATAGTGGTCAGATAGCATTTCCTGGCGGCCGTAAGGAAGAAGAAGATCAAGATGACGCTGTTACCGCTATAAGAGAGACTCATGAAGAAGTAGGCATAATGCCAGAACATCAGGAAATTATCACTGCAGGCACTCCTATCTATATTCCTCCTAGTAATTATATGGTAGCTCCTTTTCTCGCTTTCGCGAAAGCGGAATTAAAATTCACAAGACAGCCTAGCGAGGTTAAATCTATCATAGAGGTACCATTACATGAGTTAATGGACCCTATAAACGTGAGCCAACATACACTCTCTACTAGCTATGCAACAGATATAACAGTACCATGTTATTACCTACAAAACCAAGTCGTTTGGGGTGCTACTGCAATGATGCTTTCAGAATTTAAAACTATGTTACAAGAAAGTTTATCTTTAAGGCATGACTAAAAAGGCTTTTTTTATAACAGTGCTACTGGGACTACTTTCAATTGTGGCACTGGCTCAAGAACGTGTATTTATAGACTTTGGCTCTACTAATGAAGATCTAGCAAGTCGGGAATACATCAACAATATTTCAACGAGTTATCAAGCTGGCTATTCAAACGGTGTATTATTATATAATCATTTAGGTGTTTCGTCAGGAATTAACCTCAAAGTGCATGACGCTTGGTTAAATATTAACCTATCAGGTTCATTAGACCCTTCATTTCAGGTGAACGTTGCTCAATCTGCAAGTAGAGATAGTTTTTTTGGTGCCACAAGTTCATTTAATGGCGGCACTCAGGTGACAGGTGGATTTAAATTAAGACAATTAGATCCTAATAAGTTTTACAGCTTTTCATTTTTTGCTTCTAGAATGAATGTAACTGATAATCGTGAAACTTCGTATACAGTTAATGGTAACACAACTCAAATCGTAAGCCTAAACGCATCAAATAACACAACTCAAAAGATTGAGGTTTATAATATGCAACCAGACAGTAATGGCGAGATAGAGATTACTGCAACAGCTGGTGCAAACAATACAAACAGTTATGGATTTTATTATCTCAACGCTCTTGAAATACAAATCGATAACACACCTATCTCTCAATTCATTACACAACAAAATTTGCTACTCACCTATCCCATCCAACAATCAACTTGGGAAGTAGGTAAAACGGTTCCATTATCGTGGATTAGTGAAGGTATCGATCAGGTTACCTTAGAATACTCTATCGATGGTGGAAATACCTTCAACAATATAGCAACAGTTCCTTCCACAGATCGGAGCTATGATTTTACCGTTCCCAATTCCATTTCTAGTAATGTGATTATAAGATTAAGTGATGGAAGCCAAGTAATAGACAGTGTACCTGTTACAATTATACCAGATAACAATACGGTTTATCGTATAATTGTGCTAGGCTCTTCTACAGCTGCTGGAAGTGGTCCTTCAAACCAGTATAACGCTTGGGTATGGAAATACCGTCGTTACTTAGAACAATTAGACACACGTTATGAGGTTATAAATCTGGCACAAGGTGGATTTGTTACCTATAATATTTTACCTACTGGAACCACAATACCTGCAGGTGTTAATAAAACCATTAATGTAGATAAGAATATAACTAAGGCTGTCAACCTTAATGCACATGGAATTATCATCAATCTACCATCTAATGATGCAGCTGGAAACTATCCTGTAACAGATCAATTGCATAATTATAGTTTAATCTCTCAAACGGCTTCTCAAAATCAAATACCATTATGGGTGGCAACACCACAACCACGCAACTTTCCAGCAAACGGAAGTCAAGTCGCCATACAAACACAAATGGTCACAGAAACATATAATACTTTTGGAACTTTTGCTGTAGATTTTTGGACAGGTATAGGTAACACTGCTGGAAATCAAATATTACCAGCATATAATAGTGGTGATGGTGTGCACGCTACAAACGAGGCTCATCAAATATTTTATGAAAGACTACTATTAAAAGACATACACGGCACTGTTAAAACACAGGTGGACGCAGCACTATCTATACCTGATGAACAACAGATTGAGCTAGCCTTATACCCTAATCCGGTTAAACATTTACTATTCTTAGAATCTACGAGTCCTATTTCAACAGTAAAAATTTATAATCAACTAGGTCAATTAGTATTAGAAAATCACCATACTGTAAACATGATTAACTTACAAGATTTACAATCAGGTTATTATGTTGCTCATATCTACATAAATGATAAAATTTACTATAGAAAAGTGTTAAAAAATTAAACGATTTTAAATGTGATTAACAGCTAGTATCCTTACAATCCCTATCTTAGCCGTCCCTTAAACTTAAATGACTCTATGGGATTATTCAAAAAAAATCCTTTCGGACATATACTATGGATTAAACGTTTTTTAATACGCTTTTTAGGTGTGTTATCTCACAGACGTTTTAGAGGTTTTAATGAATTACAGATTGAAGGAAGTGAGATTTTGAGAAACCTACCAGAACAAGGTGTTCTTTTCATTTCAAATCATCAGACCTATTTTGCAGACGTGGTAAGCATGTTTCATGTATTTAATGCTGCCTTATCTGGCAGACAAGATTCTATTAAAAACGTAGGTTATCTGTGGAACCCAAAACTTAATATCTATTATGTAGCCGCAAAGGAAACCATGACCAGTGGATTTTTACCGAAAGTGTTTGCTTACGTAGGCGCGATTACCGTAGAACGTACCTGGCGTGCAAAAGGAGAAGAAGTAAATAGATCTGTTAATCCAGATGACACTAAGAATATAGGTATCGCCTTAAATGATGGCTGGGTTATTACATTTCCTCAGGGAACTACAAAACCATTTAAACCTATTAGAAAAGGTACTGCCCATATTATTAAACAATATAAACCTATTGTTGTCCCTATCGTAATTGATGGTTTCCGTAGAAGTTTTGATAAAAAAGGACTACGTATTAAAAAACGTAATATTCTACAATCTATGGTCATTAAAGAACCACTAGATATCGATTATGAAAATGAAAGCGTAGAATCCATCGTAGAAAAAATTGAATATGCTATTGAACAGCACCCATCATTTTTAAAAGTAATTCCTCAAGAAACACTAGAAGAGATGGAAGAGTTGAATCAAAAACGTAAATGGGAATACTAGGAATATTGCATTAAATAATTTTCAGATTGGAAACCTTCATTTATCTTACATTTTTACTAACTGCCCTAGCCATGATAGGATTTGTAGTAGGAATGTTTTTCTTAATAAGGTGGTTAGTAAGAAAAGCAAATAAAGAAAAAACTCCACAGCAGACTCAAAATGAAAAACAGCAGCTGCTAGCACGAGTAGATTACATGAAAAAATCTCTCGCCCCATGGGGAGACCGCAGTTTTACAGATATCTCTTCATGGATGACCTATCAATTCTCTAAAGGAATGACGAGACGCTTGATAGGAACCGTCTATGCCACAGATCAAAAACCTATAATGGCCTTCAGTCGTGTAGAGCGAGGTTTTAGATCAGATGGTCAGTTCTATGTAGGATCATCTATCTTTAACTTGGGCTATGAAGTAAAGGAAGACACCATTTACATCACTCTTAATAATCAATATTTAGGTAGTATTACAAATTCTGGTGGCCTCTTTGACGCACAAAAAAAATACATAGGTAACGCTGTTCACCCTACAAAGGTTTCTCTAAGTTCAGGTAATTTTAGATATCGTTTTGGCGATTCAAGTTATGAGGTTATCATCAATGAAAAGAGATTAGCGACCGTTTATGTCGCACCTAACTATGCAGATTTTCATGAAGGTCTTTTCAAAAATAATTTTAATGAAAACGCCATAGGGCAACCCATAATGTCTTTACTTAACACGCCATCTCCAGAAGAGGAAAAATGGCTACTTGCCATCGCTGTTTTAGAAATAGTACATCATGGTCACTGGATGATATAATCCTAGTGTGATTATACTGGATACGCTTTCGCGAAAGCGCCATTAATACTATCTTTACTGCCTTAAAAAACTACAATTATATGAAGGTTTCTTACAACTGGATACGTCAATTTATAACTGTTCCTGAATCAATTGAAGAGCACGCAGCTTTGCTCACTTCTCTAGGTTTAGAAGTAGAAGGTATTGAGAAATTTGAAAGCGTAAAAGGAGGATTGCAAGGTATTGTAGTAGGTCACGTACTGGAATGTGTGAAACATCCCAATGCTGATAAACTTAAACTTACCAAAGTAAATATAGGCACTGAAACAGTGCAGATTGTATGTGGCGCACCTAACGTAGCTGCTGGGCAAAAAGTACCGGTAGCCACCATAGGCACTACACTATACACAGAAACTGGTGAGGCATGGAAAATCAAAAAAGGAAAAATACGTGGTGAAGAAAGCCATGGTATGATCTGTGCCGAAGATGAACTGAACATAGGTACATCACATGATGGTATCATGGTTCTAGACGCATCATTAGAACCAGGAACATTATTTAGTGAAGTAATAAATATAGAAAATGACTACACTATAGAGATTGGACTGACGCCTAATAGATCTGATGCGATGTCACACCTAGGTGTAGCACGTGATTTAAGAGCAGGACTTGCGATTGAAGGAGATTTGTTAGAGTTTATCACGCCATCTGTAAGTAGTTTTCATGTAGACAACCGTTCACACAGAGTTGATATAGCAATTGATCAACCAGAACTTGCACCTAGATATTGTGGTGTTACACTTACGGGTTTAACTATAAAAGATTCTCCAGATTGGATTCAAAATAGATTAAAAGCCATAGGTATTGCTCCTAAAAATAATGTCGTTGATATAACTAACTATGTGATGCATGAGTTAGGTCAACCACTGCATGCTTTTGATTTAAGCGCCATTGAAGGAAATAAGATTGTTGTAAAAACATTACCGGCTGGAACTAAGTTCACTACTCTAGATGAGGTAGAACATGACTTACATGAAGAGGACTTAATGATTTGTGATGGTGTAAAACCATTATGTATTGCAGGTGTTTATGGTGGATTAAATAGTGGTGTTAAAAAAGGGACTAATTCTATCTTTTTAGAATCTGCATATTTCAATCCAGTAAGCATACGTAAAACGGCAAAACGTCATGGTTTTAACACAGATGCTTCTTTTAGATTTGAACGTGGCATAGACCCTAATATTACAGAATATGCGCTTAAGCGTGCTGCCTTATTAATAATAGAAACCGCTGGTGGAGAAATAAGTAGTGATATCACTGATGTTTATTCTCATAAAATTGAGGACCAACAGGTTTTTCTTCCCTTTTCTAAAGTCAATTCTTTAATAGGAAAGGAAATACCTAAAGAAGAAATCAAGAGTATTCTTAGAACATTAGATATTCACGTTAATAATGTAACAGAAACAGGATTAGGTCTGACAATTCCTGCATATCGCAATGATGTTACTAGACCAGCAGATGTCATTGAAGAGATTTTACGTGTTTATGGATATGATCGCATAGAAACTAACGATAAACTAAATGCTAGTATTGCAAAAAGTTCGAGGTTAGACAATCATAAACTACAAAACCTAGTAGCACAGCAACTTGCTGGTCAAGGCTTTTATGAAATGATGGCAAATAGCCTTACCTCTGATAAATACCATACACTTACAGAGCAAATATCTCCAAAGAATGAAGTGCGCATGTTAAATCCTTTAAGTAGTGATTTATCTGTTATGCGTCAAAGCATGATCTATGGGGCTCTAGAGGCTGTTTCTCATAATATTAACCGTAGACAAGAGAATTTAAGATTGTTTGAATTCGGTAATACGTATCATCAATATCAAGAAAGACAATTTACAGAGCAAAAGCATTTAAGTTTAGTAACTACCGGTGCTATACATGAACAAAGTTGGAATAATACATCTCGCACGGCTGACTTCTTTTACTTAAAAGGTGCCGTAATAAGTGCTCTTAAAAGATTAGGTATTACTAAAATAAATGAGAAACCTACTAAGATGGATTTCTTAAGTGAAGGAATATCATTGAATAGCGGTGCTAAAATCGCAGATCTTGGAGTTGTCAAAAAGAAGGTATGTAAATCATTTGATATAGATGTAACTGTGCATTATGCAAATATCTATTGGGATGAAGTATTGAAATTAGTAAAAGAAGATCGCAAATCGGTAACCGCAATCCCTAAATTTCCTGCTGTTAAAAGAGATCTAGCTTTATTAGTTAACGATGAGACTAGCTTTAAGGAATTACATGATATTGCCTTACAAACTGAGAAAAAACTCCTCAAAGAGGTTCAACTATTCGATGTTTATGAAGGGAAAAATCTTGCAAAAGGTAAAAAATCCTATGCATTAAGTTTTTTATTACAAGATGAAGTAAAAACACTTACTGATAAACAAATCGATAAAGCGATGCAAAAAATACAACAGCAACTAGAAAAACAAGCTGGAGTAGAACTACGCTAAAATATATCTTTAACTGATAGCTTTTAAACTCCTTTACGACATAGTTTGTGAAGGAGTTTTTAAATTTAAAAAAATCCTCATATTTTTAAATATCTAATTATAGGAATTTATGTTTGAGCGCACAGATATTGAACAACAACTGCAGAAAGCTAGAGATAAAAAGTATCAAGAGGTTGATATTCTAGAACAAGTATCTCAAATTCTCAAAGACGATCAGTTGAAAGAGGATGCTATTATGGCTCGCATGAAAAGCCCTCAAAAACCAACTCCTCGCAATCAATTTAACCTTGATTTACTAGAGACCAATCGCATATATCATATTGATCAAATAAGGGACATATGTGTGGATTATAGATTGAGGTTTCTAGATACTAAGTATTTTAAAAACGAGATTCCTCAAGAAGCCGTGAGCATTATTAAGCAAATGGAAAAGAGACATCATATCACTATGAAAGGTTTTAAGATAGTCGCTCCTTCAAAAATGTTTAAATTAGAAAATGCTGATGACCCATTACTTTTTGCTCCTATAGGAAATGGATACTTTTATTTGATTCATAAATGGGGAAATGATTTAAGTCCGATGAGAAAAATATGGGCTTGGTCCTTTAAATGTTTTGAAAATTTAATAGTCTCTACTTTATTAGTGAGTTTATTGATAAGTGCACTTGTACCTGGTGGCGTTTTCTCACCAGAAACTAGCGGGATTCAATTTGTATTAATTTTCTTTTTTATGTTCAAATCAGTTGCGGCAATAGTTCTCTACTATTCTTTTGCAAAAGGTAAAAACTTTAATACCGCCATATGGAATTCAAAATATTTTAACGCCTAATTGCTTATTCAAAAACAAGGCAATGAAACGCTCCTATTTTTTAATAGGAGCGTTTTTTTATTATCTTGCTTTCATATATTTAAATATGAAAACTAGAAACCCATTTTTAGGAAGTATCATTGCCGCAGTAATGATTGGATTTGGTTCTTGGAGACTATACAATCATTTTATTCTAGGACAAGAAATGCCCACATGGCGAGTAGTCTTATCAGTAGCAATAGTAGTTTACGGGCTTGTCGTAGCCTATAATGCTTTGATTAATAAAAATGCAGAATAAAGAGTCCATCAAATTTTTTCTAGGACTCGCTTTTTTAGGATTAGGAGCTTGGAAAATTTATGAGCGATTTATGTTAAATAAAGACGTCTCTAATTTTCAACTAGTAGGTTCCATTTTCTTGGTAGGTTTAGGGTTATACCGAGGATTTGAGTATTTTAAAAATAAAAAAACTAAGTCTGAATAGACTTAAAATATACCCTACTAAAAAACCCATTTCTAAAAATAGAAATGGGTTTTTTAATTTTATAATATTGGAAGTTTAAGAATTATACATCTTATTTCTTAGCTCTCTAATTGCTTTATCATCCATATACTCTTCAAATGTTGTGTAACGGTCGATAACTCCATTAGGTGTTAATTCAATCACTCTATTACCTACCGTTTGTGCAAACTCATGATCATGTGTCGTAAGCAGTACCGTACCTTTAAAATTCTTTAAACTATTATTTAAAGCTTGTATAGATTCCAGGTCAAGGTGGTTAGTAGGCTCATCGACGATAAGAACATTTGCTCTCTTCATCATCATACGAGATAGCATACATCTCACTTTTTCTCCTCCAGAAAGTACTCTAGCACTTTTCAGTGCCTCCTCACCAGAGAAAATCATCTTACCTAAAAATCCACGTAAGTGAACTTCTTCACGCTCTTCTTCAGTTTGAGCATATTGTCTTAACCAGTCCACTAAGTTTAAATCAACATCAAAAAACTCAGCATTATCAACTGGTAAATAGCTTTGATTTGTAGTAATTCCCCACATAAAAGTACCTGCGTCTGCTTTCATTTTATCATTTATTATTTGATAAAAAGCGGTCGTTGCACGGCTATCTCTAGAAAACACAACTACTTTATCACCTTTTGCCAGGTTGATATCGACATCTTTAAACAGCACTTCTCCATCAATTGATGCAGCAAGTTTTTCTACATTTAAGATTTGGTCTCCAGCTTCTCTTTCTCTTTCAAAAATAATTGCAGGATAACGACGTGATGAAGGTTTGATTTCTTCAATATTTAATTTATCAATCATCTTCTTACGAGAAGTTGCTTGTTTAGATTTTGCCATGTTTGCACTAAAACGTGCGACAAATTCCTGAAGCTCTTTTTTCTTCTCTTCGGCTTTCTTATTAGCTTGTGCTTTTTGTCTAGCCGCAAGTTGTGAAGATTCATACCAGAACGTGTAGTTACCACTGTATTGATTTACTTTACCAAAATCGATGTCTGCAATATGTGTACATACAGCATCTAGAAAGTGACGGTCATGCGATACGACAATGACTGTGTTCTCATAATTTGCTAGAAAGTGCTCTAACCACGAGATTGTTTCATAGTCCAGATCATTAGTAGGCTCATCCATTATAAGAACATCTGGATTACCAAATAATGCCTGAGTAAGTAACACACGTACTTTAAGTTTATTATCCATATCACCCATTAAGGTGTAATGGTACTCTTCACCTATACCTAAGTTAGAAAGTAAAGATGCCGCAGCACTATCTGCATTCCATCCATCCATTTCTTCAAACTGTACTTGCAGCTCTCCTATCTTCTCTGCATTCTCATCAGTATAATCTGCGTAAAGAGCATCAATTTCAGTCTTTAATTTATACAAAGGCTTATTACCTTGCAGCACCGTTTCTAGAACCGTAACCTCATCATAAGCATTGTGATTTTGCTCAAGAACAGACATGCGTTTACCAGCCTCTAACGAGACATGACCGCTTGTAGGTTCCATTTGTCCAGTTAAAATCTTTAAAAATGTAGATTTACCGGCTCCATTTGCACCTATAATTCCATAACAATTACTACCACCAAACTTTGCGTGAACATCATCAAAAAGGACGCGTTTACCAAATTGAACAGATAAATTAGAAACTGATAACATATTTTTGTCTTTGAGCGTGCAAAAGTACTGATATTATTAGGTATTTACCACATTGATTTTGTTGTTTTTAACAGCTCATTAACTAGTTATCGCACATATAAATGTTTCTTTTGCTATTAGCCCAAATGAGTACCGTTAATGATTTTTTATAGTCTGCTTTCGCGAAAGCGTAATTATCTTCTTATTAGCTCCTTAATTACTGGAGTACTATTACTATTTACCTCATGTAAGGAAGATAATTCTAATGCTGTCACTCATATTTCAGGTAAAATTATCAATGCTCATAAAGAATTTGTAACCTTAAAAGATTTTAATGGCTTAACAGATACAATTCCTTTAGCAGCAGATGGTTCTTTTTCAAAATCGTATAACTCACTTAAACCTGGTCTATACACATTTGCACATCCTGGAGAATATCAGTCTGTATATCTTTCACCTGGAGACAGCACTGTTTTAAGGCTTAATACTAAGGCCTTTGATGAGACTCTAGCTTTCTCTGGAACACATTCAAAAGAAAATAATTATCTTATTAATCTTTTTGTGCAAATTGAAAAAGATGATCGTGAATTTCTTAATAATTATAAGTTATCACATACAGAATTTAAAAAAGTGTTAGATAGCATTACCGAGGCTAGAATATTAAATCTAGAATCTATTGCTGAAGAACATTCACTAGATCCAGATTTTTTGTGCCATGCAGATAAGGTTTTTAAATTTTCAATGTGGTCAAAAATAGAGCGCTTTCCTTTTGTACACTATGGTAAAAATGATTTTTTAGAAAGTAAAGAATTGCCGCCTTCATTCTATTCTTACAGAAAAGATTTTGACATAGATGACAAATCACTACTTAATAATATTGCCTTCAGACCTTATGTAAATTCCCTGATTTCTAACCTTGCTTTTACTAGCCTGGCAAAAGAATTAGGATCAGGTGTGCTGGTAGATCGATCTAGTTTAAAATATCAAAAGAAGAGACTAGCTGTAATTGATAGTTTATTTTCACGTGGAATAGTTAAAGATATTTTTGCTTCTAACATTACGCAACATTTCATAATGAATCGTAAAAATGCTAATGAGATTAATGAATTAGTTGACTTATTCACAAGCATGACTGACGATGCTGAGTTAAAAAACAGAATTACTACTACAGCATCTACCTACATTAAACTGGATCCTGGTAATGAAATGCCTAACATTAAGATCCAAAACACTAATAGGGATAAAATGGAATTATCTGAGCGTGTAAAGAAACTGACGGTCTTATTCTTCTGGTCTGATGATGAGCGTGAATATGCAATAAGAGTACACGATAAAATTAAAGATTTAAGACTTAAGTATCCTAAGATTGATTTTATAGGTATTAATCTAGATGATTCTGAAGGTAATCAATGGGAAGAAGCTTATGAGCGTTATAGTTTTAACTCTAACATGGAGTATCAAATCCTAAACACCTCACCGGTGACCGCACAATTAGCATTGCGCAATGATAATCGCAGCATGGTAATTGATAAAAATCTCACGATAATAGACCCTAGTATTAATCTATTTCATTATCAGATAGAAACAACGCTGTTGGGTTATATTAACAGATAAAGATTAAATAAAAAGGCTCGCAATGCGAGCCTTTTTTATTTAATAACTGAGCTATCTCTTAATTCCCTTTCTTATAATCTGCAAGAAATTTTGCAAGACCTATATCTGTTAATGGATGTTTTAATAAACCTTCAATAGAACTTAATGGTCCAGTCATTACATCAGCCCCTAGTTTTGCACAATCAATTACATGCATGGTATGTCTTACAGATGCAGCCAGAATTTCTGTATCAAAACCATAGTTATCATAAATCATTCTGATTTCAGCAATTAGGTTTAAACCATCTGTAGATATATCGTCTAATCTACCTATGAATGGAGATACATAAGTGGCACCTGCTTTTGCTGCAAGTAATGCCTGTCCTGGACTGAAAACTAAAGTGACATTAGTCTTAATACCTTTATCACTAAAATACTTACAAGCTCTTACACCATCCTTAATCATAGGTAACTTTACAACGATCTGGTCATTCATTGCAGCTAGTGCTTCTCCTTCTTTAACCATCCCTTCAAAATCTGTTGAAATCACCTCGGCACTTACGTGTCCATCAACAATATCACATATCTTCTTGTAGTGATTTAAAATATTCTCGCTACCTGTTATACCTTCTTTTGCCATAAGAGAAGGATTAGTGGTTACTCCATCTAGGACACCCATCGATTGGGCTTCGGCAATTTGATCTAGGTTTGCGGTGTCAATAAAAAATTTCATAGTTGTGATGTGTTATTATAAAAGTTGATGTTAAGTAGTTGCAAAAGTCGTCAATGTAATGTCTAAATTTGTAACCTTGTAGTCTTAAGATATTAAATGTTTTTAACAGCTAAGTTTTACTTAAATGAGTTTATTAAAAAAATTACCATTACCATTATTTATCCTTATTATTTTAACCATCAGCTGTGGACCTAAACCTAGCAATACTGAAGTTGCGATTGAGATAGAAGATACATCAATCCCACCTGGGACCATTAAACTTACCGACAACTTGTACATTGATAGAGTACCTGTTACTAACCTTATGTATTCTGAATTTTTAGATCATTTAGGCAACTACTGGTCTGAGAAGAAACATGAGAAAATGAAATTTTACCCATCCTATGGATTAGAAGCAGACTCTGTTTTTCAACCTTATAATGGTAGCACTAGACTAATGATAGGAGCTACATTAGACCCTAGATTAATGGTAACACCTAAACTCACACTAGGAAACTATACCAGCCACCCATATTATCAATGGCATCCTGTAGTTCACGTATCACAAGAAAAAGCTGAGCTATTCTGTAAATGGCGCACAGATATGGTAAACGCAGTTTATGGTATACGCAGTAAGAATGAGAATCAAAGATCACAATATCCAACAAAAGTTTCTTATCGACTACCTAGTGAGAAAGAGATGATTGCTGCTCAAAACTTAATAGACAAGCAATTAAAACTACTTACCTATCAAGATGAGATCTATAGCTATGCTGGAGATTTTTACAAATTCAGAAGAATTCAAGACGACTATCACATGGCTGTTTTTGAAATGAAAGAATTGTCTAAAAATGGACCTTATTTACCTTTACATAAGTCACTATCTTATTATGAGGCTAAAGAACTAAATACAGGTTTCCGTTGTATATGTGAGGTTACCCCATAATTAAACCATCCTAGTTATTCTATAAATCATTCTATACCTTCTTCTTTTATGAGTTTATTTTATTTATTAATAGGTTTAGTTCTTTTAGTCATAGGTGGTGAATTTCTAGTAAGATCATCTGTGGGATTATCTTTAAAGTTAAAACTATCTAGAATGATCATTGGGCTCACAGTAGTATCATTTGCTACTAGTGCTCCAGAATTAATTGTCAGTATTCAATCTGCATTAGATGGACTTTCAGGATTAGCTTTAGGTAATGTTATAGGTTCTAACATTGCAAATATCGCTTTGGTATTAGGAGCAACAGCACTCATCGCACCACTAGCCATTGACAAAGATTTCTTTAAATTTAACTGGCCATGGATGATGGCTTTTAGTATCGTATTATATATTCTTTTATTATCTGACAACAACTTAGTACGATGGGAAGGTGGCGTTTTATTAGGTGGAATAGTCATTTTCTTAGTTTTACTTATAAGACGAGCTCGCAAGAATCCAGAAGCTGTTAATGTAGAAGAAGAATTACAAGAAACTAAATGGTGGAAGATTTTCATGTTTTTAATCTTAGGAGGACTCGCATTATGGCAAGGAAGTGAGTTACTAGTTAAAGGAGCTGTTGATATTGCAGCTAGTCTAGGAATTCCCGAAAGTATAATTGCGGTTTCTATGGTAGCCTTAGGAACATCTGTTCCAGAACTAGCAGCTTCTATAATTGCCGCATTAAAAAAAGAGAAGGCAATTTCATTAGGTAACCTTATAGGGTCAAACATATTTAATATAGGATCAGTTCTCGGTATCACCGCTTTAATCCAACCTATACAAATCAACCCAGAAGGAATGGGATTATTAAATAATGATATCTACTGGATGCTAGGCATCTCGTTTGCTTTATTACCACTAGCCTTTTTACCTAAAGCTTATAATATTTCAAGATATAAAGGTATACTATATCTAGCAGCTTACCTGCTATTCATTTACCTCGCCTTCGCTACCCTATCATAAATAAGGGGTTATTCACATATTTTAATGTTTTGTTGATATTACATCCCTAAAAAAACAAGGGTTGATTTATAAAAAGTATTACTTTTGCGGTGTATTATTATTAAAATAACACCACATCATGTCTACATTAAGATTTAATGCCTTAAAAGAAACACTCAATCGCCAGCCTATTGAAGTGAATGAACCAAAACGTCGTAGCGATATATTCGGAAAGAATGTATTCAACAAATATGCGATGCGCCAGCACTTAACTAAGCAAGCTTACAAAAGTGTCATAGACGCTATGGAAAACGGCACTAAAATAAGCCGTGAAGTAGCAGATCATATTTCTACAGGTATGAAAGAATGGTCTATTCAGAATGGCGCTACACACTATACTCACTGGTTTCAACCTCTTACCGGTGGAACTGCAGAGAAACATGATGCTTTCTTTGAACTAGAAATGGATGGTGAAGTGATTGAGAAATTTGGTGGCGGACAATTAGTTCAACAAGAGCCAGATGCCTCTTCTTTCCCTAATGGCGGAATAAGAAACACATTTGAAGCTCGTGGATACACTGCTTGGGATCCTACATCTCCAGCTTTTATAATGGGAACCACCCTATGTATTCCTACTGTATTTATCGCTTACACAGGAGAAGCCCTAGATAATAAAACTCCACTTTTAAGATCATTACAAGTCGTAGATCAAGCAGCAACTGATGTTTGTAAATATTTTGACAAAAACGTTTCTAAAGTAATCGCCACCTTAGGATGGGAACAAGAATACTTTTTAATAGACGCTGCACTTGCTGACTCACGTCCAGATTTACAACTAGCTGGTCGTACATTATTAGGTCACTCATCTGCTAAAGGACAACAATTAGACGATCATTACTTCGGTTCTATACCATCTAGAGTACTGAACTACATGCGTGACATGGAAACAGAATGTATGCTATTAGGTATACCTGTTAAAACACGTCATAATGAGGTGGCTCCTAATCAGTTTGAGCTTGCTCCTATTTTTGAAGAAGCAAATCTAGCGGTAGATCATAACTCTTTATTAATGGATGTGATGCGCAAAGTAGCTTCACGTCACAATTTTAAAGTATTATTCCATGAAAAGCCATTTGCAGGAGTAAATGGTTCTGGAAAACACAATAACTGGTCACTTGCGACTAACACTGGTGTGAATTTACTTTCTCCAGGTAGTACACCTATGAAGAACTTACAGTTCTTAACCTTCTTTGTAAACACTATTAAAGCTGTGCACGATAACGAAGAGTTAGTTAGAGCAACTATCGCTAGTGCATCAAACGACCATCGTTTGGGAGCAAATGAAGCGCCTCCAGCAATTATTTCTGTATTCATAGGTTCTCAATTAACTAAGGTTCTTGACGAATTAGAAAAAGTAACTGACGGAAAACTTTCTCCAGAAGAAAAAACAGACCTTAAACTTAATGTAGTAGGTAAAATTCCAGAAGTAATTCTTGATAACACAGACCGTAACCGTACGTCACCATTTGCATTTACAGGTAATAAGTTTGAATTGCGTGCCGTAGGTTCTACAGCAAACTGTGCAAATCCTATGACCGTTCTTAACGCGATAGTTGCAAAACAATTAATAGAGTTTAAAGAAGAAGTAGACGCACTTATTAAGGACAAGAAACTTAAGAAAGACGAGGCTATCTTTAATGTACTGCGTGAGTACATCAAGCAATCTAAGAAGATACGTTTTGAAGGTGATGGTTATGGAGAAGCATGGGAAAAAGAAGCTAAAAAACGCGGACTAAGCAATAACAAGACGACTCCTACTGCGCTTAAAGCAAAAGTCTCTAAGAAAACTATAAAGCTTTATGAAGACCTAAACATCATGAGTAAGATCGAGACAGAATCTCGTTATGAAATTGAAGTTGAGGAATATGCAATGCGCATCCAGATTGAAGGACGTATCCTAGGTGACATCGCACGTAATCATGTGATTCCTACGGCAGTTAAATATCAAAACAGATTGATAGAAAACGTAGTAGGATTAAAAGAAATCTACGGTAAAGAATTCAAGAAAGTAGCAAAAGAGCAAATGATTCTTATTGAAGAAATCTCAGAGCATATTGAGAAGATCAATAAAGGAATTACAGAAATGACTGATGCTCGTAAAAAAGCAAATAACGCAAAGAGTGCTGAAGATACTGCAGCTCAATACTGTGATAAAGTAAAACCTTACTTTGACGTGATCCGTTATAGCTGTGATAAACTAGAATTATTAGTAGACGATGAATTATGGCCACTTACTAAGTACCGTGAATTATTATTTACACGTTAATCTAGCTAGATTATAAATGATATAAAAGCCTCTAATTTAATTATTAGAGGCTTTTTTAAATATACGCTTTCGCGAAAGCGTGGTTTCAAGAAACAGAAACCACATTTTAAAAAACAGAATGGTTTTATTTAAATTCATTTCTTAACAACCTATTCATACTTTTTACTTAATACTTAGAACTTCATACCTCATAATTATATGTAAATAGTAAATTTGCCATATGAGCCAAGACATTTCCAAAAGATATGCGCAGCGTGGTGTAAGCGCTGGCAAAGAAGACGTACATAACGCGATAAAAAATGTAGACAAAGGATTGTTTCCACAAGCCTTTTGTAAAATCGTTCCTGATTCGTTGACCGGTTCGCAAGATCATTGTCTTATCATGCATGCAGACGGCGCCGGTACTAAAAGCAGTCTAGCATACATGTACTGGAAAGAAACAGGTAACATTTCAGTTTGGAAAGGTATTGCTCAAGATGCACTTATCATGAATGTAGACGACTTGCTTTGTGTAGGCGCGACAGATAATATTTTACTTTCTAGCACTATAGGTAGAAATAAAAACTTAATTCCTGGCGAGGTGATCAGTGCGATTATTAATGGTACTGAAGAGCTTATTGCAGATCTTAAAAAACATGGTGTAGAAATCATATCTACAGGTGGAGAAACAGCAGATGTTGGTGATCTAGTAAGAACCATTATCGTAGACTCTACCGTTACCGCACGTATGAAACGTAGCGATGTAGTCGATAATGCAAATATTAAAGCTGGTGATGTTATCGTAGGGCTTTCTAGTTCTGGTCAAGCTACTTATGAAACGGAATACAATGGTGGTATGGGATCAAATGGTCTCACTAGCGCTAGACATGATGTATTTAATAAAACACTAGCTCAAAAATTCCCAGAGAGTTTTGACGCAGCCGTACCAGAAGACTTAGTGTATTCTGGATCTCAAAATTTGACCGATCCAGTTGAAGGTAGTCCTCTAGATGCAGGTAAACTAGTCCTTTCTCCTACTCGAACTTATGCTCCTATTATTAAAAAGATTTTGAGCGATGTAAATCGTGCAGATCTACACGGTATGGTACACTGTTCTGGTGGCGCACAGACTAAAATTTTACACTTTGTAAATGACTTGCATATCATCAAGGATAACATGTTTGAATTACCACCACTTTTCAAAATGATTCAAGAGGAATCTGGTACAGATTGGAAAGAAATGTACCAAGTTTTCAACATGGGACACCGCATGGAACTTTATGTAAATGAATCTATTGCTCAACAAATCATTGATATCTCAAAATCCTTTAATGTCGATGCTCAAATCATAGGCCGTGTAGAAGCTGCAAGCTCTAAAAAGTTGACTATTGATAGTGAATTTGGAGTTTTTGAATATTAACCATGGACTATACTTTATCTCAAAAGAGAATATTTAAATCTCAAGTGTTAACGATTGAAAAGGACAAGCTGAAAATTTCAATTAAGGATTTAAATAGCTCTCAAACATTTTACATGTTGTTTGAAGAAATTGACATTACTAAAATTAGAAATGAAAAAAAGTTTGAAATAATATTTTTAAGTATCAGTTTATTTTTTGGGCTGTTCTTTTTTATAAATCTTTTCAACCCAAGCAATTATGAAGGTGACAGCACTACACTCATACCTGTCCTTATTTTTCTATTATCTGGCTTCCTTTGCAGTAGTTTTATAACGTTTCTATATTACCGAAATAACATAATTATCCCATCTACCAGCGGTGTAATAGTGTTGTATAAAAACATTCCTGACGAAAAAACGGTAGACAATTTCTTAACTATTTTAAAAGAATCAATTAATCATTTTCTAAAAGAAAAATATGCTAAAGTAGATATTGATTTACCTAAAGAACAACAATTTAATGCTTACAATTATCTTAGAGAGCGAGATATCATATCAGAAGATGAATATCAAAATTTAAAGAAGAAATTAAAAAGTGGCAAAGAAGACTTTAAATCAATCGGGTTTTAATCAATAATAATCACAATTTCACTTTTCTGTTATTGACATAATTTCATTATAACAGACTAAGGCATATTATCATCAGCCTGTTATTACGTACTTAACAATTTCTAACTTCGGTTCGATATATCTTTTACAAAATGGCGCGTCTGGTCTGGTTTTATATTAACTCTGGATGGACTCGCGAGATAGTTCAAATGCTACAAAAGGTAACACTGCAGTGATGTATTGTTTATTACGCTTACGCGAAAGCGTGTTTATAATAGACTTCACCTTTTTTTCAGTCTCTACATCAAAGAAATATACCGCACTACGATAGTCTTCTCTCCTACTATGTTGTTGTGTTGAAGCATGCGTTTCTAAATGAACGTCAATGAGTTGCTCTAGATCAACTAGAGTAGAGAAATGAACGATAACAGCTTCACTCATAGAATCATAAGGTGTCTCACTAGAAATGTATCCTTGCTCTACTTTTACCACACCAGTCACTGCTTGAAAAACAGCCTCAGTACACCAGTGACAGCCGCCACCTAATCCTATTTTGAGAATTGTTTTCATAGAGATTAATATAGTAAAAAATTGGGCCGAATTTTGTATTTTCGCAGGACTTGATATAGACCATGATAGATAAATTAAATATAGTAAAAAATCGTTTTGACGAGGTTAATGATTTAATCATCCAACCTGATATTATTTCTGATCAAAAGCGATATGTTCAACTTACTAAAGAATATAAAGACCTTAAAGCTTTAATGGAAGTACGTGAAGAGTACATGACTCTTACGGCAAATCTTGATGAAGCAAAAGAAATCATAGCAGATGGTAGCGATGCAGACATGGTTGAAATGGCGCAGATGCAGTATGATGAGGCTAAAGATGCTATACCTGAATTAGAAGAAAAAATACGCATGATGCTGGTGCCTAAAGACCCAGAAGATGCTAAGAATGCTGTAATGGAAATACGTGCTGGTGCTGGTGGTGATGAGGCGAGTATTTTTGCTGGAGATCTTTTTAGAATGTATGAAAAATACTGCTCTAGTAAAGGATGGAGCACGAGTGTAGTTGATACCAGTCATGGTACTAGTGGTGGTTATAAAGAGATCATTCTAGAAGTAAATGGAGAAGATGTTTATGGAACACTTAAGTTTGAAGCTGGAGTGCACCGTGTACAACGTGTACCACAAACTGAAACTCAAGGTCGTGTACACACGAGTGCAGCAACAGTTATGGTTCTTCCAGAGGCAGAAGAATTTGACGTAGAACTAGATATGACTGAAGTACGTATAGAACGTACAACTTCTACTGGTCCAGGTGGACAGTCTGTAAACACAACTTATAGTGCGATTAAATTACACCACGAGCCTACTGGAATGATCGTGAGTTGTCAAGATCAAAAATCATCTCATAAAAACCTGGAGAAAGCTTTAAAGGTTTTACGTTCTCGTTTATATGAAATGGAACTTGCAAAGAAAATGGAAGCCGATTCTGAGAAGCGTAAGAGCATGGTAAGTTCTGGTGACCGTAGTGCCAAAATTAGAACTTATAACTACTCACAAGGTCGTGTTACAGATCACCGTATCAACCTGACTTTATATGACCTAGACAATATCATTAATGGTGATATTCAAAAGATTATAGATGAACTTCAACTGGTGGATAATACCGAGAAGTTAAAAATGACAGATGAAGGTTTGTAACCTCGCATGCAATGAGCGGAAACTAGAAACGAAGTAGCCTAACCAGTAAGGGCGGATTGCATCCGCCGAGACAATGCAACCACGATGACTTTATCCCAACTCACCCAGCAAATTCACGATAAGAAATCCTTCCTATGCGTAGGCTTAGATGTAGATCTTGAAAAAATACCAGCTCATTTGTTGCAGGAAAAAGATCCTATTTTTGCATTTGCAAAGGCGATTATAGACGCTACTCATGATTTGTGTGTGGCTTATAAACCTAATACGGCTTTCTTTGAAGCTTATGGTGTGAAAGGCTGGCAAGCACTGGAAAAAACTATTAATTACCTTAACGAGAATTATCCGGACCACTTTACCATAGCCGATGCTAAACGTGGTGATATAGGCAATACCTCTACTAGATATGCAAAGGCTTTTTATGAAGACCTAAGCTTTGATAGTGTAACGATTGCTCCATATATGGGTAAGGATTCTGTAGAGCCCTTTCTAGATTTTGAGGATAAGTTTGCGATTCTTCTGGCACTTACTTCAAATGGAGGCAGCACAGATTTCCAAACTAAATCAGTTGACGGAAAACCTCTATATCAAGAGGTTCTTAAAACAGCTTCACAATATAAAAATAGTGATCGCTTGATGTATGTAGTAGGTGCTACAAAAGCTGAGTATTTAAGTGACATTAGAGCTATTGTACCAGATGCTTTTTTATTAGTTCCTGGTGTAGGAGCTCAAGGTGGTTCTTTAAGTGAGGTTGTAAAATACGGTAAGAATGATCAGGTAGGTTTATTAGTGAATTCCTCTAGAGGTATTATTTATGCATCTCAAGAAAAAGACTTTGCTCAAGCTGCACGTGCTAAAGCGATAGAATTACAGCAGCAAATGGCTGGATTATTGTAATCTGTCATTCTGAACTTGATTTAAAATCTGCCGTTAATGAAATTCTATGGTTGGTGGCAGCAATTCACTAGCGTCGTTGTAAAGTGAGATGTTGAAATAAATTCAGCGTGACAGATTTAGCTTTACTAAAACTTCTTTTTATGATATAATTTACCATCTCTAGTATAAGCTCGCCAGGTTCCTGTTTTTTCTCCTTTATTAAAACGACCAGAAATCTTTAATTGACCATTAAAGTAGTAGAGTTTATAGCGTCCATGTGGTATACCATCTTTTAGGTATACTTTCATTTCTGTTTTACCGGTATTAAATTTAGTTACATAACTATTTGCTGTAAAGTCGTTAGGGAAAATCTCAGGAATATCAAAAATCGTTTCCTTGCTAATTTCCTCCTTTTCAATTTCTAAAACCGAAAACGGTATGCCTTCAGATTTTTCTTCAAGACGTTGTGCCTCTACATCATAATCTGTATCAAAATGAATTACGGCTTTAGTCTTAAAATGGTTCCCATCTGCTTTAAGCTCTAGTCCTAACTGTGTGAATTGCGAGAAGAAATTCTCATTATCTTGAAGCTCCTTCTTAGAATCAGCATTTAAATATGATTGTGAAGCGTGCGCTAGCTTGTTGGTGTCTACATATAAAAACACATTGCTAGAATTACTAAATTCATCTATAAAATCACGATAATACTCGTCTGTAAACAAGGTTTTTTGAGACTCATAAGCATCTATATATAGTTTCAAGGTTATAGGTGAATTACTAAAAACTACGTACTCATTAATCGTGGTGTAATATGGTTTTTCTATGTTTTCAAATAACGAACCCAATATTAATTTAAAAAAGCCTTTGATATTTAAATAGTGAATATCATATCCTTTGTACTCTACCGTTTGGAACTTTACCGGAGTTGTTTTTCTAATCTGATTTTCTATGTGCTGTAAATGCTTGTTACTATCATCTACGTCTTTAGTTTTAAAGGCAATGGCAAGTCCGTCCTTATCGTTGAGTTGTGGGAAGTCCGCTTTCGCGAAAGCGATCTCATCGTCAATCCAGCTATAAAAATCATTTTCTAAATCGATGTCTATGAACTCTTCTACTCTAGTTTTTCCATCTTCATACTGCTTGACCATATCAGGCTGTTTTTCACCCAATAAATTGTAAAAAGACTCGTGTAGTGTGATAAAGTCTTCAAAGCCAAAACTCATGTACAGCGCTGTTTCTTGAGGCAAAACACCTATAGCATCTATAGAACCAGTGCCCGAATCATCAAGCGCTTTTACCAGCGCATCCATTACCTCATTACCGCTAGAATAACCTGTGGCGGTTAACAAACGATCATCATCTTCATCTATATTAAATCCAGAGAAATTAAAATTGGTTTCTAGTGTTTCAATAATTGCACTAGGTTCATTTGAGAATACTTTATAGTAGCTGGTGAGTTGCTTATGATTAAGATATAAACGAAATAAACCTTTCTTTTTGAGCTCTTTTTGGATCTCTAAGAATTGTAAATCTCTACCGATTTGTGGATTTTCATATTCATCTATGGACTTCTCCACTAGAGAATGTGTGTATGAGGCAATCATTTGGTTTTTTACAAATGCAATGGATAGAGTTTCAAAGGACTCTAGATCAGTGATTTCTGTAATTTCAACTTCTTTAAAATTTCTTTTGGTTACTTTAAAATCTTTATTGAGTAATTGATTAATATTATTTTTAATAACGCCTAATCGCGATAACTTATCCATATCCACTACATAGAGAAAAGCATAATCATCACGCTTAATCATATGGGCAGATAGTAGGACATCGCGTTCTCCTATCATATTAAAGAGATCACTTTTTTGCTGAAACAAAGAGTCTAGTGCATTAACTTTGGTAGACATCTCATGAATTTGATCATTAGTCTGTAAATGATCCCATAGAGCACTCTTTGAGAGCGTTTCAATATTCTCTAGCGGCTCATCAAACTCCATGATGAAGATAGCGTCACTTGGTATTAAATATACCGAGTTAATTTTATCTTCTTCTATCGCAAAAAAGCTTATCGCTTGATAGCCTAAGAAAGCTAGTAAGGCGATGATAGTGAACCAAATGAGTTTTTTTCTATGCATTTAAAATAAGTGATAATTGTTCAAGCGCTTGCACATTACTAGAGATTCCACCATGTCCTTGATTTTCTAATCTATAAAAAGGGATATCAAATTCCTCGCTTAACATCTCTGAGGATTCTACAGGAATTACAGTATCATCTACTCCATGGAAGATATAGGCCGGTACTTTCACATTTTTTAAATATTCATTAATCACAAGGTCATATCTTAGTATAAAAGTTGGAATCACTGGATAGTTGCGTTGCATAATATCTGTCATACTATAATATGGTGCGTGGAGTACAAGTGCTTTAGGATTATTTTGAGAAGTTAGGTAAGCCGCTGGTCCAGTTCCTATAGAATATCCTATGACTACAATATTATCTTCATAATATGATTTTTTCAAATAGTCATAAACGAATTGTATATCATCATAGAGTTCTAGCTCGCTCTCGAGTACATTTGAGCTTTTCCCATAACCTTGATAATCCATCATAAAAACATCATAACCTAAAGGTAAAAAATGTTCTGATACATTACCTACAGACTTTAAACTACCATCATTACGATGCAGGTAGAAAATAACTCCTTTAGAATTTTCTCTTTTAAATAAAAGTGTATTTATGGTATCTCCTTTAGGAGTGATTAAATCTTTCTCTGTAAATTCGTTTGCAAATTGAAATTGATGATCTTGACCTAATTTTTCAGGAAAGAAAAGTAAGTTCTCTTGACAAAAATAAAACCATCCACAAATTAAAATATAGCCTACTACAACAAGTACTAGCAGTCTTTTAATGAATTTCATAGAATATTATTTTTATAAAGAAGATTCAGATTATTTTATATTAATTAATTTTTATTTTCTTCTTCTTCGAGTTTGATATAATGTTTTCGATGATTCGCTTTTAGAAAAAGGTATTTATGTAATAAATCTTCACCACCTAAATCATATAAAATATTACTCATTCTGTATTTCATTATCTGATCTGGCAACAGAAATTGACCAGGTTTTATGAATGAGTTAATAGAATTAGAATAATATACTTTATCACTTGTATAAAGTTTAATTCTTATTTCAGTTTCAAATTCTCCCTCATAAGAATTAGAAATTGACTTAACTATTTCACCTTTTTCAAGAATAATATGTGAGTAGGCACTTCCAGAATCAGAATAAAGCCAGTATTCTATTGGTTTCCAATCTCCTAATTCGTTTTTAGCTTCCTGAATTAGAAACAAGGAACCTCTTTGAGTTTGCAATTCTATGGAATCATTACTAATGTTTTTAATATAAATTTCAATTCCTTTTATTGAATCCTTTGAAATTAAAACTTCAAAATCTTCTTTATTAGATTCAATACTATCAAATGATTCCATAACATCAAATGGCACATCTAATTCTATTTGTAAAGAATTACGTGCTTTACTCATTAACAAACTCTGAGAACTTGTTTGATAAGCTAAGAGAAAAATAATAAGAAAATATAAAAATCTCATTCCTACGTCTGTATAATCCCTAAATTAAAATCTTTTGTTATAGGCGCATGATCTGCTGCTTCAATTCCCATAGAGATCCACTTACGTGTATCTCGTGGATCGATAACACCATCAGTCCATATGCGTGACGCAGCATAGTATGGAGATACTTGCTCATCATAACGATCTTTTGTTTTTGCAAATAGTGCTTTCTCTTCCTCTTCAGTCAGCTTTTTACCTGACTTTTCTAGCGATGCTTTTTCAATTTGCATCAGTACTTTTGCGGCACTATTACCGCTCATCACAGCAAGCTCTGCACTAGGCCATGCTGCTATTAATATAGGATCATAAGCTTTTCCACACATTGCATAGTTTCCAGCTCCATAACTATTTCCAATCACGATAGTAAATTTAGGAACAACAGAATTGGAAACAGCATTTACCATCTTAGCACCATCTTTTATGATTCCACCATGTTCTGACTTAGAACCTACCATAAAACCGGTAACATCTTGTAAAAACACAAGTGGTATTTTCTTCTGATTACAGTTAGCTATAAAGCGTGTAGACTTATCTGCACTATCGCTATAAATCACACCACCAAATTGCATCTCACCTTTCTTGGTCTTTACAATTTTACGTTGATTTGCTACAATTCCTACCGCCCAACCATCAATACGAGCATAACCTGTAATAATAGTCTGTCCATAGCCATCCTTATAAGGTTCAAAAGTATCTGCATCTACCACTCTATTGATGATTTCCATCATATCATATTGTGCAGATCGTTCTCTAGGAAGTACTCCAAATAATTCTTCAGGATCTAGAGCTGGTTTCACAGCCTCTACTCTACTAAATCCTGCACGATCATAATCACCTATTTTATCGATGATGTTTTTGATTTTATCAAGTGCATCTTTATCGTCTGCAGCTTTATAATCAGTCACACCGCTAATCTCGCAATGTGTAGTTGCTCCACCTAGGGTTTCATTATCAATACTTTCCCCTATTGCAGCTTTTACTAAATAAGAACCAGCAAGAAAAATACTTCCTGTTTTATCAACGATAAGTGCCTCATCACTCATTATAGGTAAGTAAGCACCACCAGCGACACAGCTACCCATAACCGCAGCAATTTGAGTAATTCCCATACTGCTCATCACGGCATTATTTCTAAATATGCGTCCAAAGTGTTCTTTATCTGGAAAAATCTCATCCTGCATTGGTAAATAAACACCAGCGCTATCTACTAGATAGATAATAGGCAATCTATTTTCCATAGCAATTTCTTGTGCTCTCAGGTTCTTTTTACCAGTAATAGGAAACCAGGCTCCAGCTTTTACAGTAGCATCATTTGCCACCACCATTACTTGTCTGCCTTTTACATAACCTATTTTAATAACCACGCCACCACTAGGGCAACCACCGTGTTCTTTATACATTCCATCACCTGCAAATGCCGCTATCTCAATACAATCTTCTGGATTATCAACCAGATAATCAATACGTTCTCTCGCCGTCATCTTGCCTTTAGAATGCAATTTTTCAATGCGTTTCTTTCCGCCACCTAGATGAACTTCACCTAGCCTACGCTTTAAATCTGAAAGTAGTAACTTATTATGATCTTCGTTTTTATTGAAGTTGATGTCCATGTATAGAATGTTTGCTCAAAAATAGCGATTTTAGATGTTAGAAAAATGTGAATTATTACGCTTTCGCGAAAGCGTACCCATCTTAACCTCTATCTTTAAAAGTTAAATTATTGATTATGAAAAAACTGGTCTACTTAATATTAATCCTAACTATTATAGGTTGTAATAGTCTTTCTAAAACACTCAATGGTGGCAAGGTGGCAAAGGATGATTATATGGAAACTATAAAATTTAATTATGATTATAATTTTGCATTAATAGATGTAGTGATCAATCAAAAAACCTATACTTTTTTAGTAGATACCGGTGCTCCTACCGTTATTTCTAACCAGATTTATAAGGACCTTAATATTAAACCGGCAAATAGTACGAGCGTAACAGATTCCCAAGGACAGTCCAATAATCAAGAGGTCGTTATTATACCAGAAGTAAGGATAGGAAATCTAATTTACAATGATATAGGAGCTATAGTTGCAGACCTGCGCGATGTTTTTGAATTCAACTGTATGGGAATCGATGGAATTATAGGCGCTAATCAGATGGCAAAATCTTTTTGGAAATTTGATTATCAAAATCATGAAATAACAATAACAGACCAGCTTGCTAATTTTGATATTACCAGTTATGAGGATCGTCTTAACTTCTTTACTAGCAATCAAAAAACTCCATATGTAGTCGGATTTGTAAATGGTGTTTCTACGACATACACTTTTGATACAGGATTTGCTGGGCATCTAGATGTTGATAGTGATATCGCAGATTTTGATGATGCCATAGGTTTTGTAAAATACGGCAGTTCTAGTGTCGGGCTGTACGATGTAAAAGATTCTATTTCTACTAGAACAATAAAGATAGATAGTTTAAGAATAGGCGATATAGATATGGGACAACAAATTGTAGAACTGGATCATGGTAGTTTAATAGGTAATGACTTTATGAATAAACATGACATGATTATGGATTGGTCTTCTAACCTTATTTATCTCAAAAAAATAAACGAATATGAAAAAGGAGAGAAAAGTGTTTTTGGATTCCAAACAAGATTTAAAGAAAACAAAGCTATTGTAGTAGCTGTGATTAAAGAGGTAGATTTAGATTTACAAATAGGCGATCAACTATTAAGTATCAACGACTATAATTTAAGAGAACTTAATGATCAAACGTCCTGTGACATTTATAACGATTTTGATTTAGAAAAATTAGAAACGATAGATATCATCTATTTACGTGATGGTAAAGAGTACAACACCACCTTAAAACGGGTAAAACTCATAGAATAAAATAGCTATACATTAATTCCTCCATTATATTTTCTTAACTTAGGCAAGACATTGAAAACTAACCATTAACATAAGTCATGTTAAGCAGCCTATATAAAAAACAAACAGCCCAAAAACCCACTTTACTACATGATACATATTTTAACGATTTAAGACGCAAAGAGTACTCGCGTCTATGTCAACAGCAACATACGTATCTAGACTTTACTGGTGGTAACTTATATGCTCAATCACAACTTGATGAGCATCAATCTTTATTGCGCAATAATGTATTAGGTAATCCACATTCTGGAAACCCTTCTAGTTTATTAGCTACACAATTAGTTCAAGAAGCCCGAGATAAGGTTCTTACTTTTTTTAATGCTAGTGAAGACTATCAATGCGTTTTTACACAAAATGCCAGTGGAGCCTTAAAGATTGTAGGAGAATGTTATCCTCATAATAAGGATAGTTACTTACTCATGCTTGCAGATAATCATAATAGCGTGCATGGCATGCGAGAGTATTGCAGCAAGCAAGATGGCAGCTATAGTTATGCACCACTTAACTATGAAGATCTAATGATAAGCGATCAAGATCTGGAGGAAAGTCTTCAACAACACGCATATAAAAAGAATAAATTATTTACTTATCCGGCACAATCTAATGTATCTGGAGTAAAACATGATCTAGAATGGATTAACAAAGCACAAAGTAATGGATGGGATGTGTGTCTAGATGCCGCAGCTTATGTACCCAGCAGCCCTTTAGATTTAAAAAAATATCAACCAGAATTTGTTGCTGTTTCATTTTATAAAATATTTGGATATCCTACAGGTCTAGGTTGTTTATTAATAAAAAAATCTGCTTTTCATAAATTAGAAAAAAAATGGTTTGCTGGCGGCACAGTTCAGTACGCGAGTGTAAGCAATCCTTTTTATTTTCTGGCAGATGACTATGAACGTTTTGAAAATGGCACCATAAGTTATCTAGATATTCCTGCGGTCACCATAGGCCTTAATTACATCAGTAAAATAGGTATGCAACGCATTAATGAACGCATCACCTCTATGACTAAGTACTTATATCAATCTCTTAAGGACATATGTTATAACGATGGCTCTAGGTTTATACATTTATTTGGTCCATCATGTCGTGAGACTACTGGTGGGACAATTATTATGAACTTTTTTAATCCTGATGGAGCATTAATATCTGTTTATGATGTTGAAGAAAAAGCAAACCTTATGAATATCTCTTTAAGGTCTGGATGTTTCTGTAATCCTGGAATTGATGAACTTAATAATCGCATTACAAATGACGGTATCGAGAATGAATTTTATACCTCTGATAATAGTAATCGCAAAGATTTAGTACGTAAATTAAAAAATATGCGTGGTGCAACTCGTGTTTCTGTAGGCATTGCTACCACACAAAAGGATCTAGATTATTATGTGGAGTTTGTGAAATCCGTAAGAGCTGAATTTTCTTAATTCAATATTTATAAATTATAATCAAAATATATTGACTTTTATTACATGATAGTTTTTACTTATATCAATGTAACTATAAGAAATTAACATTCTTAAAACGAAACCTATCTTATACCTAATTTTAACCATAATCTAATTTAAAAAATTCAACATATGGATTCCTCTAATAATACAAAAGTATGGGACATTAATAATTCTGATGCCGCTGCAAAATGTCCTTTTATGGGCAGCGCTACACCTAATACAGCTGGTCGTGGTACACGCAATAAAGACTGGTGGCCTAATCAATTAAGATTAAATGTTTTGCGCCAAAACGCACCTAAATCAGACCCAATGGATCCAGATTTTAATTATGTGGAAGCGTTTAATAATTTAGATATGGAGGCGTTAAGAAAAGACTTGACGACATTAATGACTGATTCACAAGATTGGTGGCCAGCAGATTATGGGCATTATGGTGGATTCTTCGTGAGAATGGCTTGGCATAGTGCTGGTACCTACCGTGTCGGTGATGGACGTGGTGGATCATGTTCTGGTAGTCAACGATTTGCTCCTTTAAATAGCTGGCCTGATAATGGTAACCTAGATAAGGCTAGATTGTTATTATGGCCTATTAAGCAGAAATATGGAAAAAGTATCTCATGGGCAGATCTTATGATACTTACAGGTAATGTTGCGATGGAATCTATGGGGCTTAAAAAATTAGGTTTTGCTGGTGGTCGTGAAGATATTTGGGAACCAGAACAAGATATTTACTGGGGTAGTGAGACAGAATGGTTAGGAAACGATGCTCGATATGAAAATGGTGAATTAGAAGGAACTCTAGGTGCTGCGCATATGGGATTGATTTATGTAAATCCAGAAGGACCTAATGGAAAACCAGATCCAATGGGTAGCGCACACGACATTAGAGAAACCTTTGGTCGTATGGCTATGAATGATTATGAAACGGTTGCATTGGTAGCTGGTGGTCATACCTTTGGTAAAGCTCATGGTGCTTCAGACCCAGAGAAGTATATGGGACCAGAACCAGCAGGTGCTCGTATCGAAGAAATGAGTACAGGATGGAATAGCAGCTATGGTACTGGACACGGTGATGACACTACCACCAGTGGTCTAGAAGGTGCATGGACTCCTAATCCAGATCAATGGGATCATGATTACTTTAGAGTGTTACTAGATTATGAATGGGAACTCACTAAAAGTCCAGCAGGCGCTCATCAATGGAGACCTACTGACGCATCTAATGCAGATCGAGCTCCTATGGCTGGTGACTCTTCAAAACGTCAGGATTTAATGATGTCAACAGCAGATATAGCCTTAAAAACAGATCCAGAATATCTTAAAATATCTCAACACTTTAGAGCAAATCCAGATGAGTTTGAAGACGCTTTCGCAAAAGCGTGGTTTAAATTAACACATAGAGATATGGGACCTACCACAAGATACTTAGGTAATGACATCCCAGAAAAAGAAGAATTATGGCAAGACCCAATTCCAGAAGTTACTCATGAATTAATCAATGATGAAGATATTAGCAATCTGAAATCTCAAATTTTAGATAGTGGTTTAACGGTTCAAGAATTAGTATCTGTAGCATGGGCAAGTGCTTCAACTTATAGAGATAGCGATAAACGTGGAGGCGCAAATGGTTCACGTATAAGGCTAGCGCCGCAAAACCAATGGGAAGCAAATAACCCAAAACAATTGCATAAGGTTCTTGATGCATTAGATAAAATCCAAAGCGACTTCAATAATGCACAAACTGGAGGCAAACAAGTTTCTATGGCAGACCTAATCGTTTTAGGTGGTAATGCTGCGATTGAAAAAGCTGCAAAAGCTGCTGGACATGACGTTGCTGTGCCTTTTAACGCAGGAAGAGCAGATGCTACTCAAGAGCAAACGGACATTGAATCTTTTACTTATCTTGAGCCGCGTGCAGACGGATTTAGAAACTTCTTAGGTAGTGAACAAAAAGCGGCTGGTGAAGACTTATTGATTGATAGAGCTAACTTACTGAGCTTATCAGTACCAGAAATGACTGTCCTAGTAGGTGGATTAAGAGCAATGAATACTAACTATGATCAGTCTAACTATGGTGTTTTCACAGATCGACCAGGTCAGTTAACTAATGACTACTTTGTTAACGTATTAGATCTAAGCACAAAATGGCAATCTAAATCGTCTGCAGATTTATTATTTGAAGGACGTGATCGTAAGACTGGTGATTTGAAATGGACAGGTACACGTGTTGATTTAATATTCGGTTCTAACACAGAGTTGAGAGCTATAGCAGAAGTTTATGCCAGCAATGACAGTAAGAATAAGTTTATAGCAGACTTTATCGCTGCGTGGCATAAAGTGATGAACTTAGATCGTTTTGATTTAAAGTAATAACTTAATAGAATGAAATAAAAAAGGTGGACTTAATCAGTCCACCTTTTTTTGTGTATTATGATTGTGATATTAAACCTCAGCATCTAGTAAATCTGTTGCGATGTGATATCTCGGGTCTTCGATACTACTTTCTATGATAGTATCAAACTCTGGACTATTCTTAATTAATAACTGCTTACATTCTGGGCTCAGGTGTGTTAACTTAATTTCTTTACCTAAGTCTAAGTATTTATTAGCTACACCTCTTAATGCTTCTATACCAGAATGATCTTGTACACGAGCCTCTATAAAATCGATTTCTATTTTATCTGGATCATTTTTAGGATCAAATTTCATATTGAAATCTGTTACAGAACCAAAAAATAATGGTCCCCATATTTCATAAACTTTAGTCCCGTCATCTTTAATACTTTTACGAGCTCTAATGCGTTTTGCACTTTCCCATGCAAACACTAAGGCTGAAATAATTACACCTACAAATACAGCGATAGCAAGATCAAATATTACTGTTACTACAGACACAATAATTAAAACTACAGCATCAGACTTAGGTATTTTACCCAGTATTCTAAAACTAGACCATGCAAAGGTTTCTATTACCATCATAAACATAACACCTACTAGAGCTGCAATAGGCACTTGCTCAATATATTGATCTGTAAAAAGTAAGAAAACTAGCAATGTTAGGGACATCATAACACCACTTAAGCGTCCTCGTCCACCAGCATTAATATTAATAACGGTCTGACCTATCATACCACAACCACCTGTTCCACCAAAGAGTCCACTAACGATATTACCAGCACCTTGAGCGACACACTCACGATTACCACTACCTCGTGTTTCTGTCAGTTCATCAACTAGATTCATGGTCATTAAGGATTCAATTAATCCTACGGCTGCTGCGAGAAATGCATAAGGCAGTATGAATTTAAAAGTCTCTAGACCTATTGGTAGTTTTTCCCATAACTCTGTATTAAAAGTTGGTAATTCACCTTTTAAACCAGTACCACCACCATCTCTTATGTAAGAACCTACTGTGCTTACTCCTTCCATGTCACCCAATATAACAATTGCAGTAACAACAATAATAGCGGTCAACGCAGCAGGGATTTTTTTTGTAAGTTTCGGTAGAAAGAAGACTATCGCCATTGTAAGCGCCACTAACCCTATCATGATATAGAGCTGGGATCCTTCCATATAGCTCGCAACATAATCCGTGACACCATTCTCATCAACAACAGCCGTTCTGTTTCTAAACATTTTTACTTGTGCCCAGAAGATGACTATAGCTAGACCATTCACAAATCCCATCATCACAGGATGTGGAATCAATCGCACAAACTTCCCTACCTTAAAAACACCAGCTAATACTTGAATAATACCCATTAAAATAACTGCAGCAAACAGGTAGATGTACTGCATGTTATCCACAGGCACTTCCATGGCAAGACCTTTTTCATGACCTTCTATAATTAGATCTGCAAAAATTACAGCAACAGCACCAGCCGCACCAGATATCAATCCTGGTCTACCGCCAAAAAGAGCTGTAATCAAACCGATCATAAAGGCTCCAGAGAGCGCTACTAAAGGATCAATCCCGATGACAAAAGCAAATGCTACTACCTCTGGAATCATCGCGAGAGAAACAGTGATACCTGAAAGAATATCGTCTTTAGGGTTCTTTGTAAAATTATTGAAGATCTTGCGCATGCTGCTTGATTTTTAAGCGTGCAAAAATACGTCTTTAAAAAGAATAATGTGAATTACGCTTTCGCGAAAGCGTAATCAATAATTGATAAGGTATATCCATCAACACTTGCCATACCGTAAAGGCTTAATGTTAAATACCCAAGTGATCTTGATCACAGTAGTAATCGTGTAAGCTTAAGTTTTCGCAATGTTTCTCTGCAATAAGAGGTGATTGATTTTTATAAGCGCCTTTTCTAAATATTTCAATAAGATTGAATAATGATTTTACGGGATTTTTCATGATGTATCGTTTTATGATTAATGATGATACAAAGATGAAAAGACTTCAAGGTTTTGAGAAGATGTGTTGTTCCCTATCAATGATTGATTATTCCCTTAAATAGTGAAAGCCACGATTCAATGGTTTAAATCGTGGCTTTTATAGATGGAATTAGAAAATCGTAATTAATATCTTCTTCTCGGCTTATTGCCACCAGTATTTTTTGATCCGCCAGATTTAGGCTTCCCACTACCTGATCCCGTTTTACGTTGTGGTCTACGACCACGTTGACCTTGTTTTTTCAAACTAGGCTCTGCAGCGTCTTCCATTTTAAAAGGGTACTCATGATTCTCTATTACAGGAATTTGTTGTTGTATCAATTTCTCAATATCTTTTAGGAATGGTCGCTCTTCAAGCATACAGAAAGAGACTGCTAGACCACTAGCACCTGCTCTACCGGTACGACCTATACGGTGTACATAAGATTCTGCAACGTTAGGCAAGTCATAATTCACTACATAGCTCAACTCATCAATATCGATACCACGTGCCGCAATATCTGTAGCTACTAATGTTTGAATTTTCCCGTCTTTAAAATCACCAAGAGCTCTTTGTCGAGCTGCTTGAGATTTATTACCGTGAATGGCTGCACTACCGATTCCTGCTTTTTCTAGATCTTTTACTATCTTATTAGCACCATGTTTTGTACGTGAGAACACGAGTGTAGAATCTAATAACTTAGTTTCTAAAAGCTCGATTAATAATGCTGTCTTGTGCTTTTTATTAACATGATAGATTTGTTGCTCTACTTTCTCTGCAGTTGTTTTTTCAGGTGCGATAGTCACACGCTCAAAATCACCTAAGATTTGTCTAGATAACTCTACAATAGTTTTAGGCATGGTAGCACTAAAGAAAAGCGACTGTCTCTCATGAGGCAATAATTTCAGTAGTTTTTTAATATCATGGATAAAACCCATATCCAGCATTTGATCTGCTTCATCTAGGACAAAGTATTCAATATGCTTTAAGGTAATAAAACCTTGATTAATTAAATCTAGTAATCTACCAGGTGTTGCGACTAGAACATCGATACCACTTTTAAGTCTATTGACTTGTTGTGCTTGTTTAACACCACCGTAAATAACCGTATTTCTAATATCAGTATACTTTGCATAGGCCTTGAAATTCTCATCAATTTGTATAGCAAGTTCTCGTGTAGGTGTTACTACTAGTGCTTTAATAGGTCTGCGCCCTTTAGGCGGTGCACCGTTATATAAATGTTGTAAAATTGGAATTGAAAACGCGGCTGTTTTACCGGTACCTGTCTGTGCAACTCCTAATAAATCTTTCCCTTTTAATAAAACAGGAATGGATTGCGCTTGAATAGGTGTAGGATTTTCATATCCTTGGTCTTGCAGCGCACGCAAGATAGGCTCTACGAGCCCTAGTTCTTTAAATGTCATGAATTGTATTAAGCTACAAAGGTAAACTAATTAAGCTGGGCAAACGTGCCCAGCTTATTATTGTATTTGCAATGAGTAAAAACGCTCATCGGTATAAGAGCATAGGGAATCTCCATCTTCTAATGGACCGTCATCATCATCAAACACTAGATATTGTGGTTCTACTTCTAGAAAAACTTCTATACTGTATCTACCAGGTGACTGTGGTGTACCAAAAATATACAAGTCCTGTCCTACAAATTCATAATCCATTCCAGCGGGCAAACCAGTTACTGTAAAATAATACCAGTAATCGCGGTCTCTAGGTTCGTTTCTAATTTCGGCTCTAATAAAGTCTTCATAGTAAACGCCTTCTCTACCATCTACAAAGTCCGTATGAGGTAAGTGTGGACGTGTATTAACAATACAGTCTGTGACAGGATCACAGCTCATCATTACCGTAGTCGTAAGTATCAATAAAATAAGTCTCGTAAAATTTTTCATAATCCTGGCTTTAATTAGCTATATCAAAACCTTTGCCAGAATGATTTTACTCACCTCAGGATTTACTTACTCACCAGCGCTTTGCTCTAACTCTTTAAGCAACTCATCATAATCGATTTGTAAACCACTATCATCACTCTCTACGTCATATTCTAACTGCTGGATCGTTTCAACCGATTGATAAAAAGCTGGAAAATAACGATCTCTTCTATCTGTTAAAGTCCAGCAAGTAATATAAAATATATCGTGATCACTTTCAATAGTTGTGATTATGTAGGATACATTAAGACCATCAATAGAAGCGTTTGCCTCTACTATCATAGCAGGCATATCATTAATAACCGTTGTAGTTTTTTCTTTTACTATATCATAAGTAAAAGCCTCAGTCATGGACTCTAATTGCATGTCCATATAATTCTCTGCATAAGAAAGACTATCATTTCCCATACCTAAGATTTCACTAGCAAAATCAAAATCAGTCTTCGACTCTGCCATGACGATCATGTAGGTCTCACGGAACATGTTTTGCATTTGCATTTCTGCATCTTCATTTAAGTCTGCTGTTTCTGTTAAGTAATCAGGCACTTTAATGCTGAATTTTTTACTTTCAAAAAGCTTAAAGTCTTTTTCTACATCTAGTTTTTCAGGTGCATTAGATCCACCTAGACAGCTAGATAAAGTTGTTAATAATATAAAAATGAAGGATGCTTTTAATAGAATTTTCATGAAATGAGGTAAAAGGTTGGTTAAAGGTTTCGCTTATGCGAAAAAGTAATTACAACACAAATGTACTATTATTTGAGCCCTTTTATACAACCGCACACTACTACTCTATTTACATCTCAAAATACTTCACAAACAAAATAGATGGTATCATTAATACGCCATTATACAAAGCATGAAACAGCATAGAATAAAGTAAGCCTACCTTTACACGTATCAATCCTAGAAATAAACCAGTCACGATTTGTGGTCCAGTGATGATAGGCAATAGTAGTATGGTCGTTAAACTAACTCCATAGTTTGAGATATGTACAGCACCAAAGGCTAACGCAAACAAATAAAATATCCATCTAAAATCACTGCGGTCTACCGTACGGAAAAGTGTTATAGGTGCTCTAAAAATTAATTCTTCTAGCAATGGCGCTAGCACAACAGCAGCCATCAAAATAAAATAGACAGACTCGTTCTTTACCATGTCCATGACCGCATGATTATCGGTATCAATAAGACCTAGAGCTTCAATACCATAAATAAGAATGGAAAAAGCGATGTTACCAACCATGATCATCCAGAACGATGTCCAGAATAATTTTACCTTTTGAGTATTGAAAACATTATCACCTTTAAGGCAATCGGGATTTTTAAAGTAATCGAGAATATCTTGAACCATCTAATTTATTTTAAAAGTTAGTATGGGATAAAGCAGATTTGTTACAGTTGGAATAAATAGGTTATTGGTAATTGTTAATTGTTAATTGGAACATCACAAATCTAAATTCAAAGATTGCAACGATAACCTATCGTGATTGTGACCGTTTCTATGCTTGCAATAGAGTCTTTATAAATTGTAGTCCATCCACTACCAGCCACCGCTAGCACCACCACCACCAAAGCCGCCGCCGCCAAAGCCACCACCGAAGCCGCCGCCAGACGATCCACCACCAAAACCACCACCGCCAAAGCCGCCGCCCATACTACCACGCCCCATATTGCTCAGGATGATAATATCAAGTAAAGATGGATTACCACCACCACGACCACCATTATTGCGGTTATTTTTACTAGCGCTTAAAATGACGAAAAAGAGAAAAACCCCAAAAATGATCAAAGAGCTCCATGGAAAATCTTCTTTAGTAAAATCTCGTGATTCTGTAAATTCTCCAATTAATACTTTAAAAATAGCATCTACACCATCGTTAAGACCAGCGTAATAATCGCCTGTCTTAAAACGTGGTATCATAACGCCATTAATAATGCGCTCAGACAATAAGTCTGTCATGCGGTATTCTATACCATAACCAGTTGATATATCGACTTTACGATCTTCTACAGCCAGTAAAATAACGATTCCATTATCTTCTTTTTCCTGACCTACGCCCCATTTTTGTCCCCATTGTGTGGACACCATAGAGATATCATCGCCTTTAGTAGATGTAACGATAAAGACCACAATTTGTGTAGATGTAGAGTCTGCATAGCGCAGTAATTTATTTTCCAACGATACACGTTGTGACTGGTCCAACAAACTGGCATAATCATACAGTGATGTCTGTAAATTATCTACCGGTTTTGGCGGAATGATAAATTGCCCATATGCCTGTAAAGTAACCAGCAACAACAATCCTATAATAAAATGGAGCTTCTTCATTAACTGGTCGTTATCTCATCTGGTAGTTCATTGACATCATCTACATCCCATGGGAAATAGCACGCTAACTGTTCACCGGTAAGGTGTATGGCATCTATAAGGCCTTTGTGAAATACGCTTTCGCGAAAGCGTGATACCAACAACTCTTTAATACTTACCCAAAAATCGTCTCCTACATGCTGGTGTATCCCATGATCACCGATAATGGCAAATTTGCGATCTGTAACGGCTATATAAAAGAGGATACCGTTTTCATCCTTTGTATTATCCATTTTAAGTAGATGAAAAATCTCTTGCGCACGTACATAAGCGTCACCAGCGCAGTGAGATTCGAGATGTACTCTTATCTCACCACTTGTGGTACGTTCTGCCTTTCTAATGGCGGCAATGATTTGCTGCTCTTGTGCGGCAGTGAGAAAATCTTCTACTTTAGAACCCATGGTATTAGTCAAATAAGTCTTCTACAACAGGTGCGGTTTCTGATCCAGCCTCTGCCTGGAAATATGGCGAACCAGTAAAGCCAAACCATGATGCATAAAGTCTACCTGGTATCATACCTATGTGTGCGTTATATGCTTTAACGTCACCATTGTAACGGTTGCGCTCTGTATTGATACGATTTTCTGTACGTTCTAGTTCGTTGATGAGTTCTAGGAAATTCTCGTTGGCTTTAAGGTCTGGATAGTTCTCATAGGTAGCGAGTAAACGTCCTAGTCCAGAACTTACCGCACCTTGTGCTTGAGAGAATTCTTGAATTTGCTCACTGGTTAAGTTTGATGCATCGACGTTAATAGAAGTTGCTTTGGCACGAGCCTCTATCACTTGCGTCAGTGTTTCTTGTTCAAACTCTGCATATTTTTTGGCCGTTGCGACTATATTAGGGATAAGATCTGCACGACGTTGATAACTACTTTCTACGTTTGCCCATTGCGCTTGTACATTTTCTTTAAGTCCTATCGCGTTGTTATACCAGCTGTATGCGTTAATCGCGATAATAATGGCGATAACCACTACACCTATTAATCCTAATCCTGCGCAGCCTAAGCCCGCAAATTTTGCTTTACTCATAATCTTTTATTTAATGTAATTGATTGGTATCTAATTAAGGTCTAAAGTTACAAAAAAGAATGGTGGACTGTTAAAAGGAATCGGGATGTTGCATGCTATCCGACTAAGGTGAGTTTTGTATCTGTTAAACGCTTTTTTGCGATCTTAATGCTGTAGATTTATTATTTTAAAGAATACTATATTCTTGTTGAAACAGCAGATAGCTTTCCTATGCATTCATAAAAAAAGACCTGATTGCTCAGGTCTTTTTAAATATAAAATGGAAAGTGGTTTAAGCTTTATTTCCCATAAGAAGTAGCTCGCTGCATACAATCTCTGTAACGTATCTTTTGATACCATCTTTATCTTCATAAGATCTAGAGGTCAGTTTTCCCTCAACACCTATTTGGTTCCCTTTTTGAACGTACTGCTCTACAATGTCTGCGGTTTTTCCCCAGGCGATAATGTTGTGCCATTGGGTATCGTTTACTAGCTCGCCTTGCTTATTTTTATAACGATCTGTTGTTGCGATAGAGAATTTTGCCAGTTTATTACCAGAGTCTAAAACTTTGATTTCTGGAGTCTGACCTAGGTTACCGATTAACTGTACTTTGTTTCTTAATGTGCTCATAATTAAATTGTTTTTGTATGGATTAAATTAGTTTATATATCGTGACATCACAGTTTGTTTGTTGATGACGGTGCAAATATGTGACGAGTTAAAAGCTGTATAAGTATTTTAAACGTTTGTTTACGTTTATTTACGTTTGTAATGGTTTAAATCGCTTTTAAGTCATTAAAACACTATGTAATAGCATTTTAATAATTAAGATGAGATTTTAATAAAAACTAATTGATAAAGTTGTAAAATTGGTTTTAGAACAAGTTGTATATCATTTAATTAAGATGAGAAACTGGAAAAACAATAAATGGATTTTTGAAAATGACGGAGCATTAAGAGATATTTATGTCCAAAACACAACAGTTTCTGATTGGGAAAAAGTAATAGACTTGCTAAACTCTAAATACCAAATCACATTCGGAGTTTATCAAGATGATCTAAAAAACAAGATTGACATTGATTTCGTCAGAACGATGTTTAAAGATGAAACTGGCGAATTAGAAACTAAAACTGCTACGATTGATCTAAATGGGATTGTTATTAAATGTTACTTTTTTATTGAAAACCAAATCGAATTTGATATAACCCCAACAGATATCAAAAGCGTAAAAGAACTAAACAATCTTATTAATTTTATGAAATCGATTAGTCTAAGATTGGGTAAACAGGTAACTCTTTGTGGTCAAAACCAACCTGAATTTCCATTAATAAAAATTGATCATAAAAATGGAATTGAGAAAATATTGACTAAAAAAGATGCTGAAAACTTATGGAATGAATTTATTAAATCAAACTAAAAGGAGTTAAATGGGAATATTTGACAAAGTTTTTGGAAGCAAAAAAGAGAAGTCTTCTGAAAACTCAACAAATCAAGACATGAGATTAGAGTATAATGTCATGAAAAATATCTCAATAGGTAAAAGTCTTAAATATGAGAATTCTGAACAATTCAAACCAATTGAAAATGGTATTTATCAAGATTTAAAAGATAATGATGATACAAAATACCGAATGACTATTTGTTATGAATTAGAACCTGATAATGAAACCAACAACCAATATCCGCTAGAAGATATATTAGATAAGTATTATCTATATGTTTCTGACTTTTTAGAAACTGAAAACCATACAGGACCTAATAAATTTAAGCTTGAACTGGCCGGAGAATTAACAGACATTAAAAATGGTCAAGAAATAATAGGTAAGAAAGTATATAATCAAGAATTTGAAGATGATGATGGACAGATAAGAGTACATCTAAAAATTGAGTAAAACTATTCTTATTGGTTCTCTTCAATAATTTGAGATACTATTATTCTAGAATTATAAAACAATACACAAAATCATTTTTCATAATGTGACCTGATGAAATGGAGTAAATTAAGAAAAGAGTTAAAAAATAGACTAGCAGATAATTTAAAAGACAGACTTGATTATCATTTGACTACATATCAAAAATCGACAGGTCATTTAGGAAGAGCATGGATTACTTGGGATGGAAAAGAGATTTTAAATTTTTCTAATCAAGACACATGGAATGAATTTTAGAGCTACTCAAATGAATTAGCCGAAACTCATTACATTTCTCACGAAAGAATAAAATCAACTGATAGAATAGAAGGGAATATAGTGGAGAAAGGCGAGTTTTCAAAATATGATTTTGCAGACAATGCTTTCTACTTTTTGAGCTTTAATGTACAAGAAGCGATTAAAAGTTATAATCCAATAATAAAAGCACTTGCAGTAGTTGATAAGCGAATTGGAAAAAGAACTTTAAGAGAATTAAAAAAATCAGAAAATCATCCACTTATAAAGCACTTAATTGAATTGAGAGCTGAATAAAAAGAACTATGAACGATACTTCAAGCTTCTTTATCTTTACCATTCCATAATTTTTAGATTTCTAATACCATTGAGTAACGAGCAGCAACATCATTCTTGCTGGACCAGCTGTCCAGATTGTCAAGGTCGAGGCAAGAAAAGTGGCCGCTTGCGCAAAAAAGATAAGTTGGCTTATCAAAAAGCTTTAGAGCAATTTGAAAACAGTGATCAGAAAGGCATCGCTCCTACTCGACCTAAAGCGCATTTACACATTTGTAAAATATGTCATGGAAAAGGTATTATCCCTTCTACAAATTTCCCAACACCTGACGCAGAGAACTATCCGCACGTGGCTATTATCGGCGGCGGAATCGGTGGTGTGGCACTTGCAGTAGCTTGTTTACATCGTGGTATACCGTTTACTTTATATGAACGCGACAGTAGTTTTGATGCAAGATCACAAGGATATGGATTAACCTTACAACAAGCTAGCAAAGCTATTGAAGGCTTAGGAATCGAAACGCTTAAAGATGGAGTGATATCCACAAAACATGTAGTACATACACCTGAAGGTCATGTTGTAGGTGAATGGGGAATTAGAAAATGGTTACCATCAGAAAACAAACCATATCCAAAACGAACCAATATTCATATTGCGAGACAATCCCTTAGATTAGAATTAATCAACCAATTAGGTGGACCTCAACATATTCAATGGAATCATCAATTAATCGATGTCCAAACTGACCCAGAAAACGGTGGAACATTGACTTTTAATGTCGACGGAGAAAAGAAAACCGTTCAAGCAGATTTAATTGTAGGTGCAGATGGAATACGCAGTACGGTGCGCAAACAACTTATAGGAGAAGAACACACACCTTTAAGATACTTAGGCTGCATTGTGATTTTAGGTATTTGCCCTTTGGACCAACTTAAGAATGTGGAAAGTTCTTTATTAGATTCGGCAACGGTTTTTCAAACTGCCAATGGAAATGAGAGAATCTATATGATGCCATATGATGCTCATTCTGTAATGTGGCAACTCAGTTTCCCGATGTCAAAACAAGAAGCTAAAGATTTAAGTTTAAAAGGTGCTCAAGCCCTAAAGACTGAAGCCCAATTAAGAACTCCATGGCATGATCCTATTCCGCACATTCTCGAAGCTACTAAAGAATCAGACATTACCGGTTATCCTGTTTATGATCGTGAATTCTTAAATCCAGACTTATTAAGTCATAGTAAAATGGTGACCTTAATAGGTGATGCGGCGCATCCTATGAGTCCATTTAAAGGACAAGGCGCAAATCAAGCTTTACTGGATGCTTTATCCTTAGCTCGCTGTATCACTATGGGTTGCAGACCACAATCCAACTGGCGAGAAGTAGGATTAAAGAAAAGTGTCTTAAAAGACTTTGAAACTGAAATGCTTCAACGTACCGCTACTAAAGTGAAAGATTCGGCTGCCGCAGCACAATTTCTACATTCTGATGTTGTACTTCATGAAGGTGATGAACCTAGAGGTCGTTGTCTAAAACGTAGATAATTGTACCAGCCAAAATCCATTAATATTAATGTTTTACTTAAACTGAAATAAGGTTATTGATAATTATTAGTTAAAAGCTTTTTTAATACTAAACGGTTGGTTAGTTTTGTACCGTATTAGAAATAATGGCTAGAAAAAAGGAATATATCGAGAGTGAAGTCATTGAAAAAGCGATGACTCTTTTTTGGCGTAATGGCTATGAGAACACCTCTATGCAAATGCTAGAGAAAGAAATGGGCATTAACAAATTCTCTATTTATTCAAGTTTTGGCAGCAAACATGGCGTCTTTATAGAAAGCCTAAAAAGCTACAAAAATAAGGTCAAAGATGTATTTGATAAACTGAAAAATGCTTCAAATGGTGTTGAGGATATCAAACAATTCTTCTATGATTCTGTTCAGTTAGGTCGCGGTGATGAAAAGTCAGCAAAGGGTTGTTTAATCACAAACACCTATAATGAATTTTCACAAAGTCCTGATGAATTAATTAAAGAACAGATGAATGCTTTTATGAATGACCTTAAAGAAGTATTTATAGAAAAATTGAGAATGGATTCATCTAAGGATGAAGAAACCATTCAAAAACAAGCTAATTTTTTATTGTTAGCAAAGCATGGTCTAGCCGCTGCTTCTAGAGTAAACAGCACCAAAGAAATTGAAGATTACATCGAGATGACATTCGATAGATTGTAATATATTTTTTACCCTATAACTAAACGATTGTTTAGTTAAAATTAACATAAATTAAAAATTGAAATTATGACCACTTTAAAAGTTCACAACATTGAGAGCGCACCAGAAGAAAGCAAAGCTTTACTAGAGAATTCTCAAAAAGCATATGGAATGATTCCAGGTTTACACGGTGTACTAGCAGCTTCTCCACAATTATTAACGGCATACCAGCAATTACATGAACTGTTTGTAAACTCATCATTTAATGAAGATGAATTAACTGTTGTATGGCAAACTATTAATGTAGAGCATGCCTGTCATTACTGTGTACCAGCACACACTGGTATTGCAAAAATGATGAAAGTAGACGATGGCATCACAGATGCTTTACGTAATGAGACTCCATTAGAAGACTCAAAATTAGAAGCCCTACGCAACATGACTTTATCTGTAGTACGCAATCGCGGTAATGTATCTCAAGAAGACTTAGACGCATTTTATGCTGCAGGTTATGGAGAGAGACAAGTATTGGACATCATTCTAGGAATGTCACAAAAAGTAATCAGTAATTATACAAATCACATCGCTCATACTCCAGTAGATGCTGCATTTGAAAAATTTGCTTGGAAAAAATAAATTGTTGATTCCCTAAATCTCAATTTATAACAATAAGCCTTCCGTTTAAGTGCGGAAGGTTTATTAACTTACTAAAATAAATATCATTATTATGATTAAAGTATCTGTAATGTATCCTAATGGCAAAGACGTTCAGTTTGATACAGATTATTACAAAAACAGTCATTTACCGATGATTTCTAAATCATTAGGTAAAGATTTAAAAGGACTAGAATTTGAAGTAGGAATTGCAGGAAGACAGCCTGATGAACTAGCTCCTTATGTTGCAATCGCGCATTTACTGTTTGACGATGTCGCTAGTTTTAAATCTTCTTTTGCTCCGCATGCTGCAACATTTGCGGCAGATGTAAAAAACTATAGCAATGTCGATGGCGAATTACAAATTAGCGAACTTATAACTCTATCCTAATGGCTGATAAACTAAAAATAGATATTGTATCTGATGTTGTTTGCCCTTGGTGTACGATAGGCTTTAAGAGATTAGAAAAGGCTATTAATGAACTAGGCATTCAAGATCAAGTCGAAATAGAATGGCAACCATTTGAATTGAATCCTAATATGCCCGTTGAAGGTCAAAACCTTAATGAACATATCACTGAAAAGTATGGTTCCACTATAGAACAGCAGCAAGCATCTAAACAACATATGATAGAGGCTGGAGCAGAACTAGGTTTCACCTTTGATTACTTTGATGAGATGCGCATGGTCAATACCTTTGATGCTCATATCTTACTTGAGTATGCAAAAGATTTTGGAAAGCAAACCGAGTTAAAAATGCAGCTTACCAAAGCCTTTTTTAGTGATCGTAAAGATGTTTCTCAACGCGATGTTTTAAAAGAAGCATTGATTTCAGTAGGTCTTAATGCTACAGAAGCTTTAGCACTAATCGATCAACCTGAAGCACAACAAGAAGTTAGAAAAAAGGAACAATTCTGGCAAAACTTAGGAGTAAGTTCAGTTCCTACAATAGTATTTAATAGAAAAAGCGCTGTTTCTGGTGCTCAACCTGTAGATATTTTTAAACAAGTACTATCTGAAATCATTGCAGAATAATATCCAAACTCAACTATAAAAAAAGAAAAATGGAAACCAAAAATGGAGCATTAGACCGTTTACTAGAGCCACAGCGCAAGGCAGGAATTGCAAAATTTACAGCCGAAAAGAATAAAATCTATAATGATGGTATTGAAAGTGTTGCAAATTCAGGTGTTTTAGAAAAAGCATTAAACATAGGTGATAAAGCCCCAAATTTTGAACTTAAAAATGCTATAAATCAGTCCATTTCTCTGTATAATGAGCTAGAAAAAGGTCCTATTGTTTTAACCTGGTATAGAGGTGGATGGTGTCCATATTGTAATATTACCTTGCACTATTTACAAGAAATATTACCTGAGTTTGAAAAGTTTAATGCCCAATTAATTGCTCTAACACCAGAACTACCTGACAATTCATTGAACACAGCTGAGAAGAATAATTTGAAATTCAACGTCTTAAGCGATATAGGAAATACCGTAGGTAAAGCATATGGAATAGTTTATCAATTAACTGAAGATGTTGCTGCGATATATGAAGCTGGGTTTAAATTAAGTGAGAAAAATGGTGATCATAGTAATGAATTACCACTTGCTGCAACTTATGTCATCGATCAAAAAGGAATTATTCAATATGCTTTTTTAGATGCAGATTATAAAGAAAGAGCAGAAGGAACAGATATACTATCTACATTAAAACATTTGAAAGCATAGATAAATCATTTGAACATGGAACCTAAAACCAAGCCTAAAGTATTATTCTTTGATGTCAATGAGACTTTGTTAGACCTTACACAAATGAAAAAACAGGTTGCAGATGCCTTAGGAGGTAATGATCATTTATTACCGCTGTGGTTTACAACCATGTTACAATATTCATTAGTAATGTCTGCGAGTGGTCGATATGAACCTTTCGGTCATATAGGTGCGGCAGCTTTACAAATGGTCGCTGCAAACCACGATATTAAGATGACCGAAGAAGATGCTAGAAATCTTGTCATTAATGGATTGCGCAACTTACCACCACATCCCGAAGTTAAAGAAGCCTTATCAAAATTAAAAGAAGCTGGATACACATTAGTTTCTCTTACTAACTCATCTGATGAAGGTGTACAACATCAATTTGAAAACGCTGGATTGAATAGCTATTTTGATCGCAGACTAAGTATTGAACCCGTAAAAAAATTTAAGCCTTTTACCGATACTTATGATTGGGCTGCAAATCAACTTCACGTACAGCCAAAAGACTGTATGTTAATAGCTGCTCATGGATGGGATGTTGCTGGTGCTTTATGGGCTGGATGGCGTGCCGCATTTGTAAATAGACCAGGACAACAACTTTTTCCACTAGCTCCACAAACGGAAATCAATGCTCCAGATTTACTGAAAGTGGCAGATTTATTAGTAGCATACCATTAAACTTTTTTTAATTTCAGTGATTTACGATGTTGACAGTTCTTATTATTTGAGAGAAGGCAGATAAATGTAAAAGTTAAAACATGTATTAATTCTTATATTTAGCCTTGTTTATACCTTACTCATTTTTCAAAATCCTTATATGCAGATTCTCATTTCCATTTTAATAGGTTTTATTACTTTAATTCACGTCTATATTTTATGGTTTGAAATGTTTGCTTGGGAAACTAAAGGAAGAAAAGTATTTAAAAGCTTCCCCAAAGAATTATTTGCTCCTACTAAATCCATGGCTGCAAATCAAGGCTTATACAATGGTTTTCTAGCCGCAGGATTAATATGGAGTTTATTGATCACTGATGATATATGGCAATCATATGTTGCCCTATTTTTTCTAGCATGTGTCGCCATCGCTGGTATTTATGGTGCTTTAACAGTGGAACGTAAAATACTTTTTGTTCAAACCATTCCTGCTGCGATTACTATCTTATTAATATTGATATTTTAAAAAGAGATCAATGAATCAGAATTACCCAGAATTCAGGCCTTGGGGAATGGAACTCAACCAATTTTGTATGTTGATGCATCTTTCACAATTTGCAGGATATATCGTTCCCTTAATAGGCATTGTATTGCCTATCGTGATGTGGTTAACTAATAAAGATCAATCCTATATAGTTGATCAACATGGTAAACAGATTGTTAACTGGATGATTAGTTCTTTTATATATGGTATTCTAGGTTTGATTTTAACTTGTGCCATTATAGGCGTACCATTATTGATAGGATTAGCAATATTAACCATCGTTTTCCCTATCATAGGAGCGGTTAAAGCTGCTGAAGGTAATTTTTACAAATATCCAATCAACATAAAGTTTATTGCTTAATTACGACTTAAGCTAAAACGGTATTCCCTAAAAAACTTCAATATCGGACCTTATAATTGATCCTTTATTTTTAACAGTTCTGCCTTGACATGCTCTAGTTTCTTGATGATCTCTAGATTAGACAATTCGTTTTTATGAGACTTCATATATTCTCTTGCACCTTCTAGAGTAAAACCACGCTCTTTTACCAGATGATAGATGGTCTGTAAATTCTTTACGTCTTCTTTAGTAAACTTGCGATTACCTCTAGAGTTCTTTTTAGGCTGTAGAATATCAAACTCCTTTTCCCAGAATCTAATTAATGATGCATTTACCTGAAAAGCTTTAGTAAGCTCTCCCATAGAATAATACAACTTATCGGGCAGGTCTATATACATTAGTCTAACGAGATATTTTCTTGTTGAGAAGCTTTCAATAGTAAGTTAAACTCTTCTGGAGTTAAATTACCATAGTAGAAGTTAATAGGGTTGATACGCTCCTTATCCTTAAACACTTCATAATGTAAATGTGGTGCCTGAGAACGACCTGTACTACCTACATAACCTATGATATCACCACGCTTTACACGTTGTCCTACTCTAACATTATAGGGTTTATTCTGTCTTAAGTGAGCATATAACGACACATAGCCAAAACCATGGTCAATACGTATGTGATTACCATATCCAGCACTGTTTGCATCTGCTCTATCCACTACTCCATCACCAGTCGCAAACACAGGTGTACCACGCGGTGCTGTAAAGTCCATACCATAATGGAATTTACGGGTCTTATTAAATGGATCTGTACGATAACCATAACCACTCGCCATGCGCGTTAAGTCTTCATTACGCACTGGTTGTATTGCAGGAATAGAAACTAAAAGTTCTTCCTTACTCTTTGCTAATTCTTCAATCTCATCCAGTGATTTAGACTGTATAGCAACACGCTTTTTCAATTTATCAATAGACTCTTTAAGACCTACGACCTTTTTAGAACTATCATAACCTTCAAAATCCTTATAGCGATTCACACCACCAAAACCCGACTGTCGCTGCTCATCAGATATAGGTGCCGCATCAAAATAGATACGATATATTGAATTATCTCGCTCTTCTACATTTTTAATCACCTTTGCAAGATCATTGACATCTTCTTGCGACTCTTTAAGACTTAATTTAAGAAACTCATTCTCACGTTTTAATTTACGCGCCTGTGGCGATTCATAAAACTGTGATGCCAGATTAAAAAACAAAAAACCAAACAATGCACTGGCCACTGTAAACAGAGCTATTTTTCTAAAAGTATTGCGTTTGCGCTTCTCTACTTTGCGGTAAGAAAGCGTTTCTGCATCATAGTAATACTTGACCTTTGACATATGGTATAAAGTGCTATTTTTGTGTCGTTAAATGGATTGTTTTAATAACGCATAAAAGTGATGATTGTTACGCTTTCGCGAAAGCGAGTTCTCAACAACCCAACTACTCCATTTCAACAAAAATAACAAATTACCATTAACCGCTTTTAAAGCTGCACATGAAATCACAACAGATACGACAAACGTTCCTAGACTTTTATAAATCCAAGCAACATGAGATTGTGGCCAGCGCGCCTATGGTGATTAAAAATGATCCAACTTTAATGTTTGTAAACGCTGGAATGAACCCTTTTAAAGAATACTTTTTAGGCATAAATGAATCTAAATTTAGCCGTATTTCAGATTCTCAAAAATGTCTACGTGTAAGCGGTAAGCATAATGATCTTGAAGAAGTAGGTGTTGACACCTATCATCACACAATGTTTGAGATGTTAGGGAACTGGAGTTTTGGCGATTACTTTAAAAAAGAAGCGATTGCTTGGGCTTGGGAACTGCTTACTGAGGTATATAAAATTGATAAAGACTGTTTATACGTCACCATTTTTGAAGGTGACACCAGTGAAAACTTAGAACGTGACACTGAAGCCTACGATTATTGGAAAGAATTTATCGCAGAGGATCGAATCCTAAACGGTAATAAGAAAGATAACTTCTGGGAAATGGGTGATCAAGGTCCTTGTGGTCCATGTTCTGAAATACACGTAGACATAAGAACGGCTGAAGAAAAAGCTGCTGTTGATGGCGCTAGTCTTGTAAATGCTGACCATCCACAGGTAGTAGAAATATGGAATCTCGTTTTCATGCAATTCAACCGCATGGCAGACGGTTCTCTTAAAAATCTACCGGCACAACATGTCGATACAGGAATGGGATTTGAACGTCTTGCTATGGTAATGCAAGGTGTGCAATCTAATTATGACACAGATGTATTTACACCATTAATACGTGAAATAGAAACGATCACTGGTCATGCTTATGGTAAGACAGAACAAGAAGATATCGCCATACGTGTAATTGCAGATCATGTACGCGCTGTAGCCTTCTCTATTGCAGATGGGCAACTACCGTCTAATAATGGTGCTGGATATGTGATACGTAGAATCTTGAGACGTGCGATACGTTACGGATTTACCTATTTAAATAAAAAAGAACCGTTTATATACATGCTCGTAAATACGTTGTCTAAACAAATGGGCGATGCTTTTCCTGAGCTTAAATCACAAAAGAATTTGATTCTTAACGTGATTAAAGAAGAAGAACAATCATTTTTGCGTGCACTGGATCAAGGGCTAGTTCTTCTAGACTCCATGATTACTGCGGCAAAAAGTAACTCACAAAATATCATTGACGGAAATAAAGCATTTGAGCTTTATGACACCTATGGTTTCCCTATCGATCTAACGGCATTAATCCTGCGTGAAAAAGGGATGGAACTCGATGAAGCTGGATTTGAGAAAGCAATGGCTGCTCAAAAACAACGATCACGTGCTGCTAGTGAAACCACAACTACAGACTGGACAGAATTGCGCAGCGATGACACTCAAGAGTTTATAGGATATGATAAACTTGAGGCAGATGTACGCATCTCTCGTTACCGTAAAGTAACTACTAAAAAAGATGGTGATTTATATCAACTGGTCTTTAACATGACACCATTTTATGGAGAAAGTGGTGGACAGACTGGTGATAAAGGATATCTAGAAAGCACCAGTGGTGATACCGTTTATATCATAGATACTAAGAAAGAAAACGGACAGACCGTACATCTTACTAAGAATCTACCTAAAGATTTAGAAGGCTCTCATAAAGCTGCCGTGGACTCAAATCAACGTCATAGAACAAGCTCTAACCATACAGCTACTCACCTATTACATCAAGCATTGCGCAAGGTATTAGGAGATCATGTAGAACAAAAAGGTTCTATGGTACGTAGTGCGAGTTTGCGATTTGACTTTTCTCATTTTGCAAAGGTGACACCAGAACAATTACAAGAAGTAGAAAACTTTGTAAATGCCCGTATCCGAGAGCAATTACCACTTGAAGAAAATAGAACCAATACCTATGACGCCGCTGTCGAGGATGGTGCAATGGCTTTATTTGGTGAAAAATATGGGGACGTGGTACGTACTATAAAGTTTGGTAAGAGTTATGAACTTTGTGGTGGAACGCATGTTGCTAACACTGCCGATGTGTGGCATTTTAAAATCATGAGTGAAGGAGCTGTTGCGGCAGGTATACGTCGTATTGAGGCTATATCTAGTGATGCCGTTAAAGATTTCTTTGCAGAACAATCTAGACATTTTGATGAGATTAAAACCATCTTAAAATCTAATACTAAAAACCCTGCAGATGCAATTGCTCAACTACAAGATGAGAACGCAGCACTTAAAAAGGAAATAGAACAACTTTTAAAAGCCAAAGCCGGTAACTTAAAAGGTGATTTAATGGCAAGTGCACAAGATATCAATGGTGTCAACTTTATCGCGACACAAACAGATCTTGATGCTAAATCTGTAAAAGAACTAGCTTTTGAAATTGAACGCGAGATGGAAAACCTTTTCCTTATTATAGGAGCAAGCGATGGAGAGAAAGCGACTTTAACCGTTATGATTTCTAAAAATCTAGTAGAAGAAAAAGATCTGAATGCTGGAACTATGGTGCGCGAACTAGGAAAGCACATTCAAGGCGGCGGCGGCGGACAAGCACATTTTGCAACTGCTGGAGGAAAGAATCCTGCTGGAATTAGTGCAGCGCTTGATGCCGCTAAGAAGATGGTTTAAATGGATCTCCAGGCCGAAAGTATTGAGATTGATTATATCCTTACGAAGGATGAATTTGCTAATCACTATTTCAAGGTTTATTTTGATAAACCCTGGAAAAAAATGGTGGTTGGAGTCAGGATATTGAGTTTTATAATTTGCTTAATTGCGCTAGTCGTGTTGCGTGACAAACTTTCAAGTCTATACATATTAGGTATTTTAATTTTATATTTTGGCTATACACTTTTTGAACCTTTTATTATTAAAGGTAGAAATCGTAAAATATATAGTAATCATGCTGGTTCAGGTCTTAAATCTAAACTTATACTCAACCACAATGGAATTGAGTCAACTAATCCTGTAGCTTCATCAACTATTGATTGGTCAGGAATTGTAAAAGTGTCTAAGGAATATCAAATGATTAAGTTTTACGTGGGTAAAAAACAGTCACTTATGATACCAATTCAATATTTCGAAACACAACACATTGAATCATTAAAAGTACTATTGAATCAAAATTCAATAAATAACAACCTGTAACTTTTTCTCTAATTCATCGACTTATAAAGTGTTATGAGTTTTGGAGGATCTGCACAAGCGATGGTTACGGCGATTAGAAACAACAAAAAGTTGTTATCTAATAAAAAAACACGTCTTAAAAATTATAGTAAATTAAAAGCCGCCTATACTGCAGGAGTTTCTCAAAAAAATTACACTCTTCAAGAAGTAGAAGCAGCAAAACGCAAGATACGCAAGCAGGCAGATAAGGATAAGAGAAAATCACTTCTTATCATCATCATAACGGTTATCGCGGCACCTATCATTTTTTATGGAATTGGCACCTTGCTATATGAAATAATGAAGTTTCAGTCTAATTCTTAAGCCGTATGTATTATAACAATCATCTCTATAAAAAAATACAGGCTATTCAAAATAAAGCGGCGCAACGTAGAACCAACAGAATAAATGATGCACGTGATTCAGTTTACAATGAGCAGACGAGTTCAAAAATGAGTCTGCAGTTTACACCAGAACAAGTCGCAAGTACTAAAAGAAAAGTAATAGCAAAGGCGCTTAAAGACCAGCGTGACAACAAACGCTTCTGGTACCTCAAATTAATACTCACCATCGTTTTATTACTCTTAATTTATTGGTGGTTATTTTTATAACTACAGCATTGCTTTACCTTTGATGTTATTAAATGTGAAGATAACAATGCAACTTACCACACCAGTTCCTATTACTCCATTACAACCTGCCATTAACTATGACAGTTCTCTGGTATTTTTAGGTAGTTGTTTTACAGAAAATATAGGTAGCAAAATGGCTTATCACGGCTTTAAGACTTGCGTAAATCCATTTGGGATTATATTTAATCCTCATAGTTTACTGGTATTGCTCGAGCGTTCTTTGAGTGGCGACTTGTTTACTCTAGAGGATGTAGAAACTCATTTTTCTTACCTCGCGCATTCTGATTTAAATGGTTCTACTAGAGATGCGGTTTTAAATAATCTGAATACTGCTGGAACATTACTTACTCAACAGATTAAAAAAGCCTCACATGTGTTTATCACGCTAGGTACGGCTTGGGTATATGAGCATATTGAGCAACAATCGATTGTCGCAAATTGTCATAAAAAACCGCAAGGATTATTTGTAAAGAAACTATTATCTATAGCAGAAATTATAACTAGATTAAGTAACATCATCTCCATCATTAAAAAGGTAAAACCAGATGCGACTGTAACATTCACATTATCACCAGTACGTCATATTAAAGATGGATTTACAGAAAATCAACGCAGTAAAGCAAGACTTTTTGAAGCCATTCAAACTATAGTAGATCTAGATAAAGCTTGTTATTTTCCAGCCTATGAGATTACTATGGATGAGCTGCGTGACTATAGATTCTATGGTCGTGATATGGTTCATTTAAATGAAATTGGCATTGAGTTGGTCTGGGAACGCTTCCGCGAAAGCGTGATTTCTACAACTTGCTTACCTATAATGAAAGCCGTAGATAAACATCGTAAGCTTGTGGCGCATCGACCTTCAAATACTGATTTACATCTGGAACAGATTGAAAAATCTCTGATAAGCCTGCAACAAAAACATCCTCAAGTTGAATTATGAAAAATTTAAAAACACTAGTTCTAGGTGCTTTGATGATGCTTGCCATCGTTTTGATTTATGACTATATAAAAGGTTATCGCACAGAGCAAGCAAACCTTATTGCGCAAACAGAACTTATTGAAAAAGAAGTGCGCAGTGTCAGTAAATTAATCGTAACTGAGGCTAGCTATGGTAAGGTCTACACTTATGAAAACACAAAGTCCTATGGCTGGGATTATTTCTCTAGCCAGAAAACAGCCCTTGTGATTTCAAATGCAAAAGCACAAGTGATCTATGATTTAAAAAACCTAGAGTATTCTATTGATAGCGAGCGCAAAGAAATTATTTTTTCAAAATTACCTGATGCTACCATAAACATCAACCCTAATCTAAACTTCTATCAATTAGATAACGGAATACTCAATACTTTTGAGGCTAAGGATTTCAATAGCATGAAGCAAAAAATATCGAAAGATATTGAGCGTCAAATTAGAAATAGTGATATCCTCAAAAACGCAGATGATCGACTATTATCAGAATTAACAAGTATTTTTGTTTTAAGTTATTCTATGGGATGGACCGTTGTTTATGATGGTAAATCTGTAGAAAACGCGACTGAAATATCCGAATTTAAAGATTAGTCTGCTTTGATTTGATATTCTTCAGACAGTTTATCATATTCTGTTTGTAACATTTGCCATCTTGTATTAAAGATTTGTTTTTTAAGAGCACACATTTTAGCATTCTTCTCTAGCGCTTTTTCAAACTCTGGTGCTGTAAGCTCTTTATTCATGTAGGCATTGGTTATTCCTGGACGCTCTTCTTTGCAAGCTTGGTATTCATTAAAGGCTACCACATAATCTTGATATGCCTGACTGCTTTTAATGCCGTCTGTCGCCTCGATAGTAGCTGTAGAATCCTGTTGATTGCACGATGCTAATCCTATTACTAAAAAGATTAAAAAGAACTTTTTCATGATTATTAATTTTTATTCAAATTTAAGCTTTGATATTAAATTTTAAAAACTAAAAAAGCCTTTTCAATTGCTTTTTGAAAAGGCTTTAATCCATTAATAAATCAAATAAACCAACAGTTGTTTAAGGTCTGTCTCTACCTCTACGTTCTTTATATTCTTTCAACATCTTTTTTCTGAAATCCATTTCGGCTTTCATTAATTTCAAGAACCTTTTTGCTCCTATAATTTTTACGATCTCAGCATTGTTTTGCTCATAACTAGAAGCGTGTATTTGATTATCTAAATCTGTAATTTTACTTACATAATTTGTCGCTTCACTATTTGACATGGTGTCAATTTTAGCTTCCATTTCGCGAATCAAAGCTTTCTTTTTACGTTCTAAATCATGACGCTTTTCTCTCAATTTATTGAAAACAGGCCAAAATTTACTAGCTTCATCAGGTGTCAGTTCTAGTTGCTCAGTGATATAAGCTACAGCTAGTGCTTCAATTTTCTCTTTATTCATACGACGATGATCATCTCGATCACCTTCTGGTCCTTGAGCCATACCTATAGTACTTATAAGAACAGCTATTATTAATATATACTTTTTCATTCTGTAATAATTTCGTTTAAATCCATTTCATCTTCTAGATAGTCATACAACACATCTGTGTCAACACTTTCAGTAAGACTAATATTGTCTAATATATCGTTATCTGCAAATAATATATCTACTGTAGCGTCATCATATAAAAAAGATTCTTCAATAAGATAATCTTCTAGTACTGAAGTATCTACACTTGCTATATCTACTGACTCATTTCCACTATTTAAAGTTAGAACAATAGCCAGCATTGCCGCTATTGCAAGGACTGGATACAAGAAAGTAGTGACATTAGACTTCTTAGGTAATTGTCTTACCTTATCATCAACTACCGGTAATAATTGTTCTTCTAGAGTTTCAAAATAACCATCAGGCACTTCAAAACCAGTTTCTTTACCTAGCTTATCTTCAAGATTCCATTGTGTCATCATGTCCTCTTCAAAATTTTTGAAGAAGTCTTGAGGCACTTGAAAACCTAAATCCTTATTATGTTTATTTTCTTTTTCCATGTTCTGATTTTAAGACTCTTAAGTTCTCAAATAGTTTAATCTTCTTTAATAAATTGTTCAATTTTTTTTGCAGCAATATGGTAACTAGACTTAACAGCTCCTTCACTTAACTCTAACAAATTTGCAATATCCTTAAATTTAACCTCATCATAATAACGCATCTTAAAGATTTCGCTTTGTCTTTTAGGCAATTGAGCGAGTGCTTTCTGTAGTGCTAATTGGATTTCGTCACCAGTAAAATATACATCTGCTTCAATTTGTTCTACTAAATGAGCTTGTAGCTCTGCGTCACTTATTTGAAGCTGTTTCTTTTTTTTAGTAAGAAAGGTCATGCTTTCATTATATGCGATACGATATAACCATGATGAAAGTTTACTATCGCCTTTAAAATTTTTAATTCCTTTAAAAACTTTTACAAATACATTTTGCAACACATCATGTGCATCATCATGATCTATAACTAACTTTCTAATTTGCCAGTATAATTGCTCTTGAAACTCCTTTAAAAGCATGCGGTAGCCAGCCTCTGTGGAATGAGGCACTTTTAAAAGTTCCAGAATCTCGTATTCTTTATCTGCTATCATAGTCTACCTTATGACTCAAAAAGAAAGATAAGGTTTAATTCAATTGCAGAAAATTTTATTAATGTTTTAGCGTTGTAAAAAAGTAGTTTAATTATCTTCACTAATTGTAATATAAACTAACCATGGATCATAATAATATTTCTTCTTATCAACCACTTATTGCCGCTAGCGATGATACTAGAGTAGCATTTTATAAACGCACCTATGCGCACGTTGCACTAGCCGTTTTATTATTTATAATAGTAGAGTCTATATTTTTACGCATTGAGCCATTGGTAGAGTTTGCGTTATCCATGACACAAGGATGGAGATGGTTATTAATGTTGGGTGGATTTATGCTAGCAACAAACTATGCAGAAAATATTGCGCATAAATCACACGATAAAACCAAACAATATCTCGCATTATTACTTTATGTGATTGCAGAGGCATTTATTTTTCTTCCCATGATATGGATTGCCATTGCTTATTCTGGCGGAAGCATGAATATCTTTGACAATTCCATCATTAATCAAGCAGCTGTAATGACTCTAGCTTTATTTACAGGCTTGAGTGCGATTGTATTATTTACTAAAAAGGATTTTAGTTTCCTGCGCAACATACTGATGGTAGGCTTTTTTATAGCTATAGGTTTAATTATCGCAGGTATGATATTTGGTTTTAATCTAGGGCTTGCTTTTAGTGCAGGTATGGTAGTTCTTGCTGCAGGTTCTATACTTTATCAAACCTCTAACTTAGTACACAAATATAGTACAGATCAACATGTAGGAGCTTCACTAGGTCTATTTGCATCATTGATGTTATTATTCTGGTATTTACTGAGTATATTCTCAAGAGATTAGATTTCTCTCTCACATACTTGTTCTTAATCCAGAGACTGAATGGATGGCGCCATATGCATTTGCGGCTGTAGCCATCGGATTTTTATTTTTCTTTGGACACCTCATTTTGCGCAAATTACAGCACAAGAACGATTTTGTATGGAATAGACAACCCGTAACGTATCGCAAGTTAACGCTTTCGCGAAAGCGTATTCTAGAAACATATCCTTTCTACCAACAGCTCTCTAAAAAATACCAGCGACAGTTTGAACATCGTATGGTGGCTTTTATAAAAGATAAAGACTTCAGACATCGTTATGAAAATGAAGTATCTGATGCACAAGTTACTTTTAGCGCTGCTGTGGCGATACAATTAAGTTTTGGTAGAGCAAACTATTTGTATAGTATGATGAATACGGTATTGTTTTTCCCACAGGCATTTCAAAGCCCTACCAATGAGGCAATGCATAAAGGTGAATACAATCCACGAGCTAAAGTACTTGCTCTATCCTGGGAAGACTTTTTAACAGGTATGGCTATTGATAACGATAATCTTCATTTAGGACTACATGAATTTATGCACGTTATGCATTTTGAAAGTAAGCATAGTACAGATGTAGATTCTGCTAGATTCCATAAATACGAGCAAAAGATATTACATCATATCATGCAACCTGAAGTAAGAGAACGACTAGATAACACTAAATACTTCAGAGAATATGCATTTACAAATGAATATGAATTTCTATCTGTACTTACAGAATACTTCTTTGAATCGCCAGCCGACTTTAAATCTGGTTTCCCAGTATTGTTCAATTATTTAAAAACTGCCTTACTTTATAAGGACGAATGGATTTTTGAAAATTAATACCGCGCCATATCATTGCGACCATTCCATATTAAATAAAGTCCCAGCACAAATGGAAATGTATAAACAGCAACCACAAATTTATTTAAGGTGACCACATTATAAATGAACGGGAAAACACAACCAAAAAATACCAAAGCAATACCTATCCATAGCTTCGTTTTTCCACTTTGATGAATCCCTTTTAATTCTGTTAATCTAGCAGCTCTTTTATCAACTCTATGAACCGTATACTTCACGTCCTCTAGGTCCATCATTTGATTTTTAAGCTTGTTACGTACAGCACTTAAATCCATCTTACCACTGCTTACTTCTTGTGCATAATATTCTATTTGAGCTCTTAAGTCTGCCGTATGGGGAATCATATATTATATTTTTTCAAATTAAATAAAAAAAGTCCGTAGTTCAAATTTGAACTACGGACTTTATGCTTAAAACCTTAAGATCTCAATCCTAGTCTCTAATTAATTTCTTATAACGGATTCTCTTAGGCGTTACATCACCTAATCGTTTACGTTTATTCTCTTCATATTCTGTAAAACTACCTTCAAAAGAATAGATTTGAGAATCTCCTTCAAATGCGATGATGTGCGTACAAACTCTATCTAAAAACCATCTATCATGCGATATGATAACGGCACAACCTGCAAAGTTATCTAGCCCTTCTTCTAGTGCACGTAATGTATTTACATCTAGATCGTTAGTAGGCTCATCAAGTAATAAAACGTTTCCTTCCTCTTTAAGCGTCATCGCTAGGTGTAAACGGTTGCGTTCACCACCTGAAAGTGTAGATACTTTCTTATTTTGTTCAGAACCTGAGAAATTAAAACGACTTAAGTAAGCTCTAGAGTTGACCATCTTACCTGCCATCATCACCATATCTTGCCCATCGGCAAAGTTTTCCCAAATCGATTTATCTGGGTCGATATCACTATGCGATTGATCTACATAAGCTAGTTTTACCGTTTCTCCTACTGTAAATGATCCTTTATCTGGTTGCTCTTGTCCCATGATCATTTTGAAAATGGTTGTTTTACCAGCACCGTTGGGACCTATAATCCCTACAATACCATTTTGTGGTAACACAAAATTTAAGTCTTCATAAAGTAATTTATCGCCAAAGGCTTTACTTACTCCTTTTGCCTCAATAACATTGGTTCCTAAACGTGGTCCATTAGGGATGTATATTTCCAGCTTTTCTTCTTTTTGCTTTTGATCTTCATTCAATAACTTATCATAGTTATTTAAACGTGCCTTTTGTTTAGACTGTCGACCTTTTGCACCTTGACGTACCCAATCAAGTTCACGCTTAAGCGTTTTCTGACGTTTAGACTCTGTTTTTTCTTCTTTTCTTAATCGGTCACCTTTTTGCTCTAACCAGCTCGAGTAATTACCTTTCCATGGAATTCCTTCTCCACGATCCAGTTCAAGAATCCATCCAGCAACGTTATCTAAGAAATATCTATCGTGCGTTACAGCGATTACCGTTCCTTTATATTGAGCAAGGTGTTGTTCTAACCATAATACAGACTCTGCATCGAGGTGGTTAGTAGGTTCATCCAGCAGTAAAATCTCTGGTTGTTGTAATAGTAAACGACATAAAGCTACGCGTCTTTTCTCTCCACCAGATAGGTTTTTGATACTTGCGTCTCCAGGTGGCGTGCGCAAGGCATCCATGGCAATTTCTAGTTTAGTATCTAGTTCCCAAGCATTGGTTGCGTCTATTTTATCTTGTAGTTCTGCCTGACGGTTCATTAACTTCTCCATCTTATCTGCATCAGAGTACACTTCTTCTAGACCAAAATCGTCATTGATTTTATTATACTCGTCCAGTATAGCTACCGTTTCTGCAACTCCTTCTCGCACGATTTCCATCACCGTCTTGGTCTCATCGAGTTCTGGTTCTTGTTCAAGATAACCTACGTTATAACCTGGTAAGAAATGAATATCACCTTGATAGTTCTTTTCAATACCTGCAATGATTTTCATCAATGTAGACTTACCAGAACCGTTAAGACCTAAAATACCGATTTTTGCACCATAGAAAAAACTAAGGTGAATATTCTTTAAAACTTGTTTCCCTGTACTTTGATAGGTCTTTGAAAGACCTGACATGGAAAATATTACTTGTTTATCATCGCTCATAATTGCGCTGTTTTTTGTTGTATTAATGTATGTAATTGTGTGAGAGAATCTTCTTGAAAACGCTTTCGCGAAAGCGTCACCTCATCCATCTTATTCACTTTAAGAGTCATGCCCTTTTCTGTAAGGTCATAATGCTCTATTTCTTTAAATTGAAAACCAAAGGTTTTATGACCTAATAATTTTGCCGTTAGACCTGTGTTTGTAAATTTAATCGTGTTGCGCTGTCTTATATTTTTGATTTGTGGAATACCGATGAGGATAATCCCTATAAATGCAGGTATAATGTAATAAAGGTGAGCACCGTCTATTATAATTAAGGTTCCAAAAACAAAACAAGAAACTACAGCTATAATAGTAGGAACAACTACTTTAAGAGCTGTAAGATCTTCAAATTGAATTTTTTCCTTCACTAAACTCGACCTTTTAATGCATTAAAAACCCAAGCGATAGCAAAGAAACCTACACCTACTGCAGCAAATCCATAGCCAGCTACCTGATTGTATCTAAATGCGCCCAGTGCTATAAGCCCTAGTCCTATGATAATCATGATTAAAGTTGCCCAGCCTAAAACGCCATTTTTATTCATCGCCATATATTCTTCTTTTCAATTTCAAAGATAAGAAGGAAAGAACAAGTAATTAAATTGATATTATTACAAACATGACTTCCTTTAAATCTCTATGTTGTATTCTTTTAATTAACTATTTAAAATTCTCTAATGATTGCATTACTTAGAGTCTCCATCAACTAATTTATGGAGTTTCTTTGTACCGCGATACATTTCATATTTTACAAACCGTGCTTCTAGTTTACCATTATATACTTTAATCTTGCGCGATGGACGCAATCCTACAGATTTTAATGCCTCGAGATTACCGGTTATCAACCATGCCGTAGAACCAGTATAACGTTGTTTTAATGTATCGCCTATTGATTTATAAAATGCATCGGTATCGATCTCTATACGTTCATCATACGGTGGATTGAACATTATAAAGGCTTGTGCACTTTGATGATCTCTAAAGAAATCACCTTTTTCTAGTTTTATAAAATCTTGAAGATTAGCATTTTTTACATTTTCTTTTGCTTTTTCTAACGTGTACCCATCTGCATCGCGTGCGATGATAGGTCCTTCAAACTCACGCATTTTCTTTAGACAGCTTTCTTGAATCATTTCAAAAAGAGCATTATCATAATTGGGCCATTTTTCAAAGCCAAATTCTGGTCGGTTTAAATTAGGAGCAATGTTTGCTGCAATCATAGCGGCCTCAATCGCTATAGTTCCACTACCGCACATGGGATCTATAAATTGTGATCGTTGATCCCAATCACTAAGTAATATCAAACCTGCTGCAAGCACTTCATTAATAGGTGCAATATTAGTTTCTTGACGATAACCACGTTTAAAGAGCGGCTCACCACTAGAATCTATAGAAACATCTACTTTTTGATCATTAATATGCACCGATACTCTTAAGTCTGGATGTTTTGTGTCTACATCTGGACGTCTACCAGTATTATTACGTATTTGATCTACAATAGCATCTTTAGTTTTTAAAGCAACATACTGACTATGATTAAAGTATTGTGACGCTACCGTACCATGTACGGCAAGTGTATCGTGTGCCGTTAGATACTTAGACCAATCCATCTGATAAATACCATCATATAAATCTACCTCATTACGGGCTCTAAAAGAATGTATAGGTACTAGAATACGTATCGCGGTGCGCAACATCATATTTGCCTTGTACATAAAGCCTAGATCGCCTTCAAAACTCACCATGCGCACACCTTTCTCAATACGTGTTGCACCTAACTGGCGCAGTTCTTTCTCAAGGACTTCTTCTAGGCCAAAAAGTGTTTTGGCAATCATCTTAAAACTTTGGGACATTCTTCACAGATTTGAGCCGCAAAATTAAGCTATTTTTGTTGCCTATGAGCACTGCATCCCAAACAGATCAATGGTACGCGAGTTGGTTTGACACTCCATATTATCACATTCTTTATCGAGATAGAGATTATCTAGAGGCTGGCGCATTTATGCGTCGACTTACAGACAGCCTTCACTTATCTAAGTCTTCTCATATCATGGACTTAGCATGTGGTCGTGGTAGACACAGTATGTATTTAAATCGTTTAGGATATCGTGTAACTGGTGTTGATTTAAGTCCATCTAGTATTGCATTTGCAAAAGCACAATTGAGAGACAACACGACTTCTACCTCAGATATAGAAAATGATAAATCGCTTTTACCAATCGATGCAAGCCGTATTAATTTTGAGGTACATAATATGACAGTACCCTATGATGGTCAATTTGACGCGGTATTTAATCTCTTTACTAGTTTTGGTTATTTTGATGATGTGGCAGATAATGTAAATACCATTAAAGCTATACATTCAAATTTAAAGCCTGGTGGATATGGAGTTATCGATTTTATGAATGCTCCTTTTGTCATTAAAAATCTAGTTGCCTATAATGAGAAAATTGAGGATGGTATTACCTTTAAACAATGGCGTCGTTATGAAAAAGGTCATATCTATAAAGATATTAAATTTACTGATCAAGAACGTGATTACCATTTCACAGAACGTGTGAGCGCCCTAGAATTAGCAGATTTTACGAACTATTTTAAATTAGCTGGATTAGAATTAATAGAGGTTTATGGTGATTATCATTTGAACAGTTATGATGCTGCAACTAGTGAGCGGCTAATTATGATAGTCAGAAAGTAAATCCAAACTAAACCAATTCTTTATTCAGACTATAAATCACCTCACAGATAATTCATTAACATTACTTTTACGCTTTAATACATAACCTGACTTGAATTTTTTACTTCCATTTATCGCAGTTTTATTAGGAGCTGGAGCAGCCATGTTTTTTAAATCACCAGCTGCAAATAGAATGAAATTGCTATTGGCTTTTTCTGGTGCGTTTTTATTAAGTAGTGTCGCTTCAGAGTTTTTACCAGAAATTTATGAAGATGGCGATAGCAATATGGGTATTTATCTTATTGCTGGAGTTTTTATACAAATCATATTAGAGTTCTTTTCAAAAGGAGCTGAACATGGACATTTACACGTGCATAAAGAGATTCAACAGTTTCCTTATCTACTTTTCGGTAGTTTGTGTTTGCATGCATTTCTAGAAGGTATGCCATTACAAGATCATGGTGGTATGGTATATGGAATTTCAATTCATAAAATACCTATAGCCTTTATTTTTACTAGTTTTTTATTGAACAGCGCCATGTCACGATGGAAGGCTATTGTTATATTATTATTATTTGCGGTTATGTCACCGCTAGGTAGTTTACTCGCTAGTGAGCTGAGCTTTTTTGATGCTTATATGACACCTATCAAAGCTATTGTTGCTGGTGTAGTATTGCATGTTTCAACCACTCTTATCTTAGAGTCGAGTGAGGCGCACAAATTTAATCTTGCTAAGATTTTAGTGATGTTAATTGGTGCTGTGCTGGGATTTTTGGTTTAAGTTGAAACCACCTCAAGCACCATTAAAAAATGACTAATACTACCACCTAAAACAAATAGGTGCCAAATTACATGGTTGAAATAGAGTTTATTCCAAGCATAAAAAATGATTCCTACGGTAAAGAAAACGCCACCTGCGATTAACCAAAAAATCATCGAGTCTGTAAATAAGATCTGCACACTTTCTAAATCTAGAACAATCAACCAGCCCATCACCAAATAAAGGATGCTCGAAAACGCCTCATATTTACCTGTAAAAAACAGTTTCCAAACAAGACCAAATAATGCGATTCCCCATACGGCATACAAAATCATCCAGCCATTACTATCTTGTAACATTAATAAACACATAGGCGTATAAGTCCCTGCAATAGATCCATATATCGCTATATGATCCATCTTGCGCAGTACGTCTTTTCTTGACCCTACCGCAACCCAATGGTAATAAGTAGACGAGAAATAGAGAAAAATCTGTGAAAATGCATATACCATTATAGCAGGATATACATATGCCTGATTACTATCTTCTATCTTTAAAAATAATAATACAGCACCTATTAAGGCTAGTAAAAAACCAAAGCCATGTGTGATGACATTCCACTTTTCTTCTAGTGGTGACTGTGCTCTAGCCATGTAGTGACCTATTCATCATTTCTTTTCTAGCTTCCTCATATTCAGACACCATATTTTCAACGACTTGTGCTGCCGGAATAATATCATCAATCAATCCAGATATTTGACCTATTTCTAGTTCACCTTCATTTAGATCTCCTTCAAACATTCCTTTCTTAGCTCTTGCTCGACCAAGTAAGGTTTTTAATTCTTCAGTTGTTGGCCCTGTTTTATACAATTCTTGTACATCACCCCAGAATTTATTGCGCAATAAACGTACTGGCGCTAATTCCTTAAGTGTTAAGTGCGTATCACCTTCTTTAGCATCCACTACAGCTTGCTTAAATGCTAGGTGGCTACTTGCTTCATGAGTGGCTACAAAACGGCTTCCTACTTGAACAGCTTCGGCTCCTAATGTCATCGCGGCCAGCATACCTCTACCTGTTGCAATACCACCAGCAGCAATTAATGGGATTTTTAAAGCTGCTTTTACCATTGGAATTAAAGTAAGTGTTGTGGTCTCCTCTCTACCGTTGTGTCCACCAGCTTCAAATCCTTCTGCAACAACAGCATCTACACCTGCATCTTGACATTTTAAAGCAAACTTCACAGAGCTTACCACATGTACTACAGTGATTCCTGCATCTTTTAATCGTTGGGTATAAGTTTTAGGATTTCCAGCACTGGTAAATACGATAGGAACTTTTTCTTCTATGATTATTTGAAGTATTTCTTCTAGATCAGTATACAGCAATGGAACGTTAACACCATAAGGTTGATCTGTTGCTTTTTTTACTTTTTGAATATGTTCTCTCAATACATCAGGATACATGGATCCTGCACCTATAAGACCTAATCCACCAGCATTGGATACGGCGCTGGCCAGTTTATAACCACTAGCCCATATCATACCACCTTGAATTATGGGATATTTTATACCAAATAACGAAGTAATTCTATTTTCCATAGCTTGTGTTTACTCCTGCAAATTTAAAAGAAATTGAGAGGTGTGGAGCTTAAAATTTAGAGAATGGATGCAATAAATACTTAAAAAACTACTTTTATTGATCTATTCATATCTTCGATATGGAATATATAAATACCAGAATTAAAAGAGTTCAAATCTAATGGCTTTTCATTCTCAAGCATGCCATTCCACACGCACTGGCCCATAAGGTTATACAGTCTAGCTTTTACCGCTGGATGCTTTTGTGGTAAATCAATCACGAACTGTTTACTACCATTGATGTAGTGGTTCAATTCTAGACCTTCTAACTGTATTGTACTCAAAATTTGAAATACCGCGCCAAAATCAGGAATACCATATCCAAATTGATTATTTGGAGTCATAAAATTATCTGCACTTTGTTCTACAGCATTTTTAATTTGTAAAGGTGTTACATTAGGATATGCTTGTATCAGACAGGCAATAGCACCGCTAACTAAAGGAGCGCTATAAGAGGTACCACTACCAGAAACTAAAGCTCCATTTTCAGTAATTAGTGCCGTACTGCTTCCTTGAGCTACTACGTTAGGTTTTAAACGATTATCAAACGTTGGACCTATACTAGAGAAATTAGACAACTGTTCCGTTGCTGTTACAGATCCTATGCTAAAGGCTCCATCAGCATCTGCAGGTGCACTTATATAGGGATGCGAAGTCGACGTTCCAGAATTACCGGCACTTACCACGACAAACAATCCTTTCTCAAAAGCCACATTTGCACCACGTGATATAAAAGCCGTTTGTCCGTCCAGATCTGTATAACTCAAACTTTCTGCAGGGTTATCAAATCCTAAATAACCTAGCGACACATTGATAACATCAACACCTAGCGAATCTGCGCGTTCTGCTGCGGCAACCCAATAACTTAATTCTACTGGTGTTTCTGTTGCAACATCTTCAGTTCTGAATAGATAATATTGCGCATCAGGCGCGCTTCCTTCATAATTACCAGCCTCTTGTGCTGCCATAATACTCAACACTCGTGCACCGTGAAAATGATCTCCATAATAACTGTTATCGCCTGCTACAAAATCATAACCACCAGCGATTCCATTATTATTACGCAATTGATTAAATGCAGGATTAGTATCTACGTTAGGGAAACCGCTATCAGTTACAGCGATAGTAACACCTGTTCCTGTATGACCCAAATCATGTAAATCATTAAGCCCTATCATGTTAATTTGGTTCAATGCATTACCATACGTGAGCGGCGGCATCGTAGTCTGGACAAATTTATTATGGTTGTTGATTTGAGCCATTTTAGTCGGATCTGCAAAATCCACGCTCGACACAAAAGAAAATGTTGTTAATGCATTAATATCTGTTTCTAAACCCGTAACATGTACACAATTAAACCATTTAGACTGAGTTTTATAAGTGATACCAGGCTGCGATTGGATTTGTGCGACATAACTTTGATTGACAGGCACGTCTCGATCATCTATAGCAATTCCATGCCTTGCCTTGCGTTGTATTGCCTTTTGAGTAAGTATACTTTGTGGCGACGCTATGCTAGCAGTGACATTAGGCTTATCCGTAAAGTAAATCCATGCATGAAGTTCTTGTGCATACGCTTTCGCGAAAGCGAGATAAAAAACAATACACAGAATAACTCTCATGTGAGCAAGTTAAGAAATAACACCCGAACCTAAACATTCATTATCCCGATACCATGCTGCAAACTGTCCAGGTGAAATAGCACTTTGTGGTGTGTCAAAAATCAAATAAGCGCCATCACTTACTACATTTAAAACTGCCTTTTCTAAGGTCTGTCTATAACGAATTCTAGCCATCACATCCATGGTCTGTCCTGGTTGAAGTGCCAGATCTTCACGTATCCAGTGCAACTCACTTTTATCTATAAAAAGTCCACGACGGTAAAGTCCTGGATGCTGTTTTCCCTGTCCTACATAAATAGTATTACTCTTTACGTCTGTCTCTATCACAAATAATGGTAGAGGTGTTCCTCCTACAGCGAGGCCTTTGCGCTGTCCACGTGTAAAGTAATGAGCTCCTTGATGTGTGCCCAGTTTTTTACCTTCATGTGGTTGATAGTGTCGCTTGCGCGAAAGCGTCACCATAGTATCCTCATCTTCCACAACTTCAGCTTTATCCATACTTACCTGTGCCGGAATTTCTATAATATCACCTGTTTTAGGTTTCAATTGTTGCTGCAAAAAGTCTGGTAAACGTACTTTACCTATAAAACACAATCCTTGCGAGTCTTTCTTACCTGCAGTAATTAAATCTTGTGAAGCTGCAATTTCTCGAACTTGAGGTTTTTGAAGATGCCCTATAGGGAATAACGTACGAGCTAACTGCTCTTGTGACACCTGACATAGAAAATAGCTTTGATCTTTATTAAGATCTGCACCACCCATAAGATGATGAATTTCTTTACCATCTATCGTGGTGGTTGTCTTCTGACAGTAGTGTCCTGTAGCAACATAATCTGCTCCTAATTCTAAAGCGATATCCATAAAGACATCAAATTTAATCTCACGATTACATAAAACGTCTGGATTAGGCGTGCGACCACGTGCATACTCATCAAACATATAATCGACGATACGCTCTTTATATTGTTCACTTAAATCTACAGTCTGAAACGGTATCCCTAGCTTATCTGCGACTAACATCGCGTCATTTGAATCTTCTAACCATGGACACTCATCACTTATGGTAACGGTATCATCATGCCAATTTTTCATAAATAGACCTATAACTTCGTGGCCTTGCTCTTTTAAAAGATATGCCGCGACGCTAGAATCTACTCCACCTGAAAGTCCTACTACTACTTTTGCCATGCTGCAAAAATAATTCATATGTATTACAGTTAACCTTGTAGGCAGGTTGATTTTTCTTATAGTGAGCATGATAAAAATTGATAATGAACAGTCCTAATTTATTGTTTAATATTTTTAACAAATCATTAAACATAATTGAAAGTGTTTGAGACTATCTTTGAACAAATAAAAAAACTAAACCCAAACTCATGAAAAAGTTAATAACCAATTTCAAGGTATTGATGCTTGTGGCACTTACCATAGGTGTAGCATCTTGTACAGATGATGATGACAACGGCGGAGTATTAGATAATAACAATTCTGCTTATGACTTAACAGTAGACAATGCTGATTTTACTATTCTTAATGCGGCATTATTAAGAACAGGATTAGACGCTACACTAGATCAAGCAGGTGGAACATTTACCGTTTTTGCACCGACAGACACAGCTTTCCAAACATTTTTATCAGCAAATGGATTTGCTACTATAGATGATGTGCCAGTTTTAATTTTAAGAAACACATTGCGCAACCACGTACTAGGAACTGTGGCACGATCAACAGACCTTACTGATGGGTATGTAAAGACCAGTGCAACAAACGGTGATGGTGACGCATTAGATTTATACGTAGACCTTACAGCTGGTGTAGTACTTAATGGTGGTGCAGAGGTTACTATGGCAGATGTAAGTGTGGATAATGGAGTCGTTCATGTAGTGGATGAGGTAATTGCTTTACCTACAGTTGTAACACTAGCAGCTGCTAACCCTAGTTTTTCAAATCTAGTTACTGCAGTAGACCAGGAAGGATTAGTACCTACATTAAGCGATGACACAGCAACTTTTACTGTATTTGCTCCTACTAATGATGCTTTTCAAGCATTAATAGACGAAAGCACAACAGACGGATTAAATAATATATCAGACGTTCTAGCTTTATCTAATTTAACAGATGTACTTACTTACCACGTAGTGAGTGGTGCAGCGGTAAGAGCCGAAAATATTGTAGACGGCGCAAATGTAGATCCTATAGGACCTGGAACTTTTTCTATTACAGGAACAGTAATTACAGATGCACAAACAAGAGATACAAACATTATTGTAACTAACGTTACAGCAATTAATGGTGTAGTACACGCAATAGATAACGTGTTGCTACCATAAACTTTTAGGTTAGTAGAGAAAAAGCCTCATTGCCTCGTGCGTGAGGCTTTTTTGTTTTATAAAATCTCGCGTTGATATTGTTTACTTTTACAGTTTAATATCCTTTATGAAATCTACTGCCTTTAAAAAAGAAATTTATGATCACTGTCATCATATTTTAGAAGACCGAATGGCAACCATTACTAAAAATCTAGATCGCCTGATGGACTCAAAACAAAATGAGACCAAAAGTAGTGCTGGTGATAAGTATGAAACAGGTATGGCCATGATTCAAAATGAGGAAGATTTATTCAAAAGGCAACTTGCAGACACCTCTAAAATAATAGAGCATTTTAAAAAAATAGATGCTGTAAAAAAATGTGATATGGTAGAACCTGGTGCACTTTTAAAGTTGCCTGCCGGCTGGTTTTATGTAAGTGCTGGAATGGGAAAAGTTATGGTAGATGGAGAAGCCATATTCTGTATCTCTCTACAATCACCTATAGGAGTAGCTTTAAAACATAAAAAGAATAATGATATCATAAGCTTTAATGATCAAAAATTTACGATTCAAGAAATCTACTAGTCATGAAAAAGCTACAACAACAACTCACAGAACTTCAAAAGTTTATTGAATTAGGAGATAAGCAAAATAAAACAATATCTAAAGTAGGTAGCTACTGGCACATTGATCATACCTTACGTGTTTTTAATGGTATACCACAAGCTTTAAAAAACTCAAATCCTCAAAATTTTGAACCTAAATGGTCTTTTCTTAAATGGACGATCATGACATTTAAGAAAATCCCTAGAGGAAAAGGTCGTGCTCCTAAACATGTGTTACCAGAAGATCATATCACAAAAACTGATTTGCTTCAACAAATACAGCTAGCAGAAAATGGCCTTAATGATATTGAACAGCTAGATGTACAATGCCATTTTAAACATCCCTTATTTGGGCATTTAGATTTAAAAGAATCTCAAAAATTCCTTGCCATTCATACAGAGCATCATTTAAAAATTATCAGAGACATTTTTAAATAATCATCTTATAATTATTCCTCTTCGTCTTCAACTTTAGGAACAAACATTTCTGTGCGTTCTAGAAGCTTATCAGACACCTTAAATTCTGTACTGAAATTATACGTTTTATCTTCATAAAAGTATTTATAATAAGCAGTCTTCAACCATCTTACGTCAGTTGCTTTCTTGTTGTACTCATCATGCGTTGCTATTTTAACCACTTCATTATCTTTCCATACTAGCAATCGATATGCTCCTACTCCATTACTTGCACATCGTTTGATAAGTTCTTTAAAATGGTCTGCATTAAACACATAAATAGATTCCTTTTTCACCTCATAATTAAGGTCGCTGAAAAGGGTTTGCGTTAAGAATTGTTCTTGTGGAGTCATGGAAATAAATTAAAGCACAAAGGTAGGTTGAACTATAGTGTCAATAACATCTTTAAAGAAGAAAATATAAACTCAAAATCCTACCTTTGCCACATGTCTGAAAACAAAGGAATCCGCATTAATAAATACTTGAGTGAACAAGGTTTTTGCTCACGTCGTGCCGCAGATCGATTAATCGAGCAACAGCGCGTCACCATCAATGGTTCTGTTCCTGAAATGGGAACTAAAGTTCAACCTGATGATAAAGTTGCTGTAGATGGTGAACCTATTTCAAAAAAGAAAGAAAAACCTGTTTACATCGCATTTCACAAACCTACTGGGATTGTATGTACAACAGACACACGTGTTGAACCTGATAATATTATTGAGTACATTAATTATCCTACTCGTATTTTTCCCATAGGACGATTAGATAAAATGAGCGAAGGCTTAATTTTTCTAACTAACGACGGTGACATCGTTAATAAAATATTACGCTCTCGTAATAATCATGGTAAAGAATACATTGTTACTGTAGACCATAGTATTGATGACCGATTTATTAGAAGAATGGCATCAGGAATACCTATTCTAGACACGGTAACTAAAAAGTGTGAAGTAGAGCAAATAGGACGTAAGACCTTTAGAATTGTATTAACGCAAGGATTAAACAGACAGATACGTCGTATGTGTGAGTATCTAGATTATCGTGTAACTAAATTGAAACGTATACGCATTATGAATGTAGAGCTAGATATTCCTAAAGGTACTTATCGTGATTTAACTAAAGAAGAACTAGATGAAATCTACAGACTTACTGCAGAGAGCACAAAAATATATCAAGAAGAAAATAATATTTCTGACGAAGTAGATTAACCTATCCATAATAGATAAAAAAGCCTCGATAATTATCGAGGCTTTTTTATTAAATATAATTACGTCTTCAATTATTGTTTCACCACTTTAGTGGTATAAGTTTCATCTCCGTTACGCAACTCAGCAATGTAAATTCCTGCAGGTAGTTCAGTAAGATCTATTTGAGGATGGTTGTTTGTTAGCTTTCGCGAAAGCGTAATTCTACCTCTCACATCATATAAAACAACCTGTGCGTTTTCTAACATACCATTTTGCAAGTTTACCTGTACGCTTCCAGAAGTAGGATTAGGTACTAGACTGAAGTTTACTGTTTGTAGTGTATCAATACTTAATGGCGTTTGGAAAGTTGATGTAAACGTATTAGTAATAATAGGCGGATTGAAATCGAAATAAATTTCGGCCGTATTAGGTATTACCGTTCCTTCTATTGATGTTATAGGTTTGATTTTAAAGTATACATAACCATTTGCGCCTACTGGATCTGTGGCAGCGTCTGGCAATAAAATATTATCAAATCTCCAAACTACTTGATCTTCCATACGTTCCATAACATATGCATGACTTGCGTCTATCATTTCAATAGAGTTCCAGTCCAGTTGTGCGTCTAGTGTATCTTCAATGCGCACGTTAATCGCACTGGCTGTTCCAGTATTTTCAAATCTGATGGTGTAGTAGAAATAGTCATTAGGACCAAATTCTGCTGGGTTAATAAACGCTCCACGAGATTCCATTTTATCATTAGGGTCATAACTACCTATGACGATTTGTGAACTTATACTTGAATTGTTATTAGGCGTGATGTCATTTGCAACAGGTGTTATACTTGCGGTATTTGTCAAAACATCTCCTAGGTTAATATTAGGTATTACAGGAATTTGCATCTCTATTTCCATCGTGCGGTATTCAAATGGTAATAGATTAGTGTAATTTAAGTCCACAGTCAATGGGTTAATGACTGCCGCTGGATCATCTACCGCAACTATAGAGAGCTGTGTGTCATAAGTATATTGTAATTGTCCCATTGCCACAGGTGTAGTTCCTAGATTTGCATAAACGACGGTTTCTTTATAAGTGAAACCTGGTCGAGGTTGTTGTTGCGGTATAATGTAAACCACTACATCTTCATAAGCAGCAAGAGGTGTTACTAGAAAATCTCTTGTAGTGACTCCTGATCCTGCAGGAATACTTTGTGCTGTATATGTTGCTGGTGATACGGAGTAGTTTGATGCATAAGCTGGTAAAACAGTATAACCTAAATCATAACTATTTGTTGGGTCTGAATCATAGATACTATATGCTGCTAGTGGTGTTGCTACTTGCATGACACTACCATTCATGTTCTTTTCCCAATCAAAAATCCCCAATGGAAAAGGTACATCTGTTGCGTCCACTACTCCATTTAAGTTAACATCTAGGATAGATTGCATTCTGATCCCATCACAATTAACGGTAGCCGTACTACCTGTGCCTATTTCTACTTTTAAGAAACCTGGAGTATTTGAGAAGTTTGAAGTCAACAATAAATAGTATTCACCAGCTTGTGCATTATTTATTTGTCCGATTTCTGGCATGTTTACAGAAAAACTATGATCAACATAATTAGCCTGTGTAATTCCATTTGCACAACCACCAGTAGCGGTTGTAAAAGGACCATATAAGGCATAATCAACATCTAAGTCTTGCCCTAAAAAGTCAGGTTGTGTGTTTTGCCACACCTCAATAGTTAAGTCACCACTTGTTGCGATGGGAATATAGAACCATGACGGATTGCGAGGTCCTGTAGCTGAAGAAAACGGATAATAGTTCCCGGCTTCGGCAGTTGAACCGTCAAAAATATTAATGAATGGTTGACCAATACGATCACATAATGAAAGTGCATTATCACATAAATAAGAGTTATTGCAATTCCCTTGAGCATTTAACTGTATGGAATAAATCACATCACAATCACCAGCCACGGTTTCTCTCACAAATATTGTATTGAATGGACTATTAACTGGGAAACTATAAAGCAAAGGGTTAGTAATTGATTGGGTCTCATTTTGAGCATCTACAATATCCTCGTAGTAAGTCAATACATTACCGGTATTAAGTTGAGTTGCCACTACAGTAAGATCAAAATCTACAGTTCCATCAAGGTCTGCGTCACATTCATCAAGAGTTAGAGTAATACTATTATCATACTGATATGTATTAATAAACAGGTCAAAAGTACCAACTTGGTAAGCACCTGTAGCATTTTCTTCTAACCTAAAATAAATGGTTTGATTTGTATTAATACAGTGATTGCTAGGTGTTACTATAGCTGCTATGTCTGCATTTGAATCGGCATTACTAGTGTGGTAAGAAATAGTATAGTCTGATGGATTATTGTTTGCCATGATTTGAGCAGCATGTTGAGTCAAGTCAAAACATACTGGAACACCAGGATCGGCACATAGTAGTAAATGTGACGGATTACCAATCGCGAAACAGTTAGGATCAATTTGTAACTGTAAAGGTGAAACACCCACACAACCTGTAGGAGAGAATTCTGTGCGCACATAAATCAATAGTGTATTTACATCAGTTACAAAATTTGTTAAAAAACCTAATGAATTCAATTGATTCCAAGCGTCTTGCTCCGTCAGGTAATATTCAGTAAACCATGAGTGCACATTATTAGGAATACTAGTGGTCTCAACAATTACTGAATTGGAATCCCATTCTATAAATCCATCACCATCATCGTCACAACCAGTTAATGGTGTGAAGTTGTAAGGTGGTGGTACCTGATTAACGACTAAATTAAAAGATTGAGAAGTATCTCCACTTCCTGTAGTAAGATCATGAACTCTAACAAAGATAGGTTGCGTTGTAGATGTACAATAAGGAGAAGTTAATGGGTTTACGTTGTTATCAGCATCTGCTTGAGAAATATGATAAGTGACACTATACTGGTTTGGTGAAAGCGTTCCGAGAGCTGGAAAATCATTCACGTTTAAATCAAAACATGCTGAATTATTTTGATCTTCGCACTCTTCTAAATCGATTACTTGAGAATTCTGATTACAGTCTGTTAGAATTGCGACTACATTAATGACTACATGACAGTTTAATGTAGTCTGTACTCTTATAAATAAATCTGTGGGAATGTTTGCTTGATTAATAAAAGTAGTCGACAGCGGATTTGAATTAGTATCTGCATCTTGATAACTCAAAAAGTAAGTAAAAAGTAAATTATTCTGTCCGTTTGAAAGAAAAGGTTCTATATCAAAAAGGTCTACTTGAACTTCACCAGTGGCAGTAATTGAACCACAATACGTAAAAGTCTGTAAATTATTAACAACAGGTAATGACTCAACGATTATATTACCTGTTGTAAAATCAGAAGTGCCGGTGACAGTATCTGTTACTTTAATAAAAATTGTTTCAGGATTAGAAGTATTTAAATAATTCCCTGCTGGTAATGGATTTACATTATTAACAGCATCTAATTGAGAAGAAAAATAAGTGACGCTATGTGTCGCTGAACTTTGGTTTGCTAATGCTGTAGCGTCCCAAAATGTTAAATCAAAAACTTCTGTTCCGTCATTAGAAACATCATCACATAAAATATAATCTGGAACTGGACCAGCAGTTACTTGTGCTGTAGCAATGGTAGTCAACAGTAGTACTGTTAAGAGTAAAATTCTTTTCATGGCGGTAGTTTTATGGTTATAAGTTAGTTGAAATCATGGTCATTTCAGGTATTGAACGACCTTTATTAGACTACTGACTTATTCCATAGATGAACTAATAACCAGATGGTTGCGTGAAAAAGTTTCCTACTTTTATAGATTCTCTGGCATTACTGCTAGACTCTTAAATAAATTTGCTTTTGATATAAAGAGTTTTTTATATGTATTAATTTCTTTAAGTTTTGAATCGATTAATTTAACCTCTCTACTGTTGATGAGGAATAAGGAACTATCACCTAAGTCAAATTTACGTTCTTCTCCCGTTAACATAATTTGCGATGACTCTACAATATTAGTAATCATATTTACTTGAACATTATAAGAATCTAACTCATTAAAAATACTTGTCACCTTATTCTTAATTTCTAGTTGTGAAGATGCTAGATCGTATTGTGCATCTGCAATTTTAATTTTTGCTAGTCTTAAATCTCCACGTTCTTTTCTTAAAAATAAGGGCATAGAAAAAGTAATACCACCTTTATAATTTGCTGCTTGAAAACTATTAAACTCATTCCACTCTGGTGAAAGAAAATTATAATCGAGTGTTAACTTAGGCAGTAGTTTATTTGCCTTTAATCGTCTATCGATATCTAATTGATCAATCTTAAAATTCATGGAGCGCAACTTAGGATGATTCTCGATGGTAAACTCATTTAAAGTAAAACCATAAATCTCTAGCGTTGCATCTATCTCGTTATTTAAATCTTCTTGGGGCACTATATTAGGTTGTAATTCTACAGGTACTTCATTAAGCCATAGAAAATTAGAAAGTTCGAGGCGCTGTTTAACTAGCTGTATGCGTGCCTGCTCTTTATTAAGCGCTCTGTTTTGTGCCGCAATGCCAGCCTCTACCGTATCGATAGCTGCTTTATCACCAGCCACAAAACTACTTTTCACTGCTTGAAATCTGATTTGAGCATTTTCATAAAACTGATCATAAACTTTATATTCTTCATGGATTTGCCACCACTTAAAATATGCTAGTGCAGCTTCATATAACACCGCATTTACTAACAAGTCGCGATCCACTACACTTTGCTCTCTATAAATTTTGGCTTTGCGCAATGTTGCCATACGTTCATTAATCAAAAACCCTTGTCCTAGATTAACACTCACACCAGCGTTATACAACCCATTTTCTGGAACTGTATTTGACGGGTCTAAAAAAGTACCTTCATTGCGTTCTACACCAGCTTTAAACTCTACACCATACCAAGTAGGTATTTTAAACATTGCATTAAGTTGATCATAATACTCTGTTCCTTTAAACTCTTTACGGTCATAGTCTACCTCAATTTTTGGATCAAACCCACCACGAGAACGCAGCAAATTAGCCTGTCCACCATCGATTAATAGTTGCGCCTGTTTTGCTATAGGATGATGTGCTTTTACAAATCCCATGTACTCTCTAAAACTCATTTCAGTAGAATCCAGAGCAACAGTTGATTGTTGGGTAGTGTGTTGAATACGCTTTCGCGAAAGCGGACTCTCTAACACCGTAGCATTGATCATAAAGCTTATAAACGTCCCTAAAATGATTAGGTATTTACTTCTTTTTCTTATCGGCATCTTTTGTAGTTTTAGGCTGATAATAATTAGGCGGGAAACCGTTTAAACGTCGCCATAGTTCATACCATATAGGTACATCTTCTAACAATGCAATGGTATATGCACCCGAACCAGCGCGCAATGCGGTAGGCCATGGATGATCGTTCTCATCTGGTGCTAATAGAACACGATACTTTCCATTATCACTGATAAAAGTTTCAACAGCAACCACTTTTGCGCCATAGGTACCATAGGAAACATTAGGCCAACCTGAAAAAACAATAGCTGGCCAGCCATCAAACTGAACTCGTACTTCTTCACCTAGATGAATTAAAGGTAAATCTAGTGGCTCTACAAAGGTCTCTACAGCTAGGTCATAGTCTGCTGGCATCACATTTACTAATGGTTCTCCTTCTTTAAAAGTTTCTCCTATTCCACCAAATATCGCCTTATTTATATAACCATTTTGAGGTGCGGTAATGAAGTAAAGATCATTACGCATTTGATAGTTTGTACGGTCCGTCTCTAATTTAGATACTTGCGCCTCTGCATCAAACTGGCTTGATTGTGCTGTAAATTGATCACTACGTGCTTTGGCAATCTTCTCGGCATATTCTTGCTGTATGCGGTTTAAATCAATTTGTGCATTGATGATATCGTTACGACTGGTTAATAATTTGTTTTCTTGCGATATTAATTTGGCTTGGGTCTCCTGAGTTTTCAACCGTTTTTCTTCAACCTCAGTCATGGGTTTTAAGCCTTCATCATTTAAAATTTGAGCACGTTGTAATTGAGTTTCGGCTATTTTTAAATTAGTTTGTGCAGCGATATAATCAATACTATCGGTGGTCACCTTTAATCGTGACTGCATCAACTTATTACGTCCTTGTTCAAATTTCAACTCTCTTTCTTGTGCTAGAGCAGCAATCTGATTATCTAATGCTTTTACCTTCTCACCATAAGATGAAACACTCATCGTTTTAGCATCAATTTGCTGTCCGGTACGTTTTACCAGATTAGGATCAAAGTATTCATTTTTAATCTCGCTAATGCGTAGGATGGTATCACCCTTTGCAACATAATCGCCTTCTCTTACATGCCACTGCTCTATCCTACCAGGAATAGGTGATTGAATAGTTTGAGGTCGTTGATCTGGAGTAAGTGTAGTTACATACCCATTACCAGTGACATTTTGAGTCCATGGTAAAAATAGGATCACTACACAAGCAATAGCCGCACCCGTTAAAAATCTATTGAAATATTTATAGTGTCTACGTTCTAGAACACGCTGACCCGACTTATAATTAATAAGATCTAGCCTTTTAACTAATTCTGTTTGAGAAATATTGAGCATCGTTCTTTATTTATCTTCTATTAATTTTCCTTGATCAAGTGTCACTACTCGACTACATTTAGTAATCCACGCTGGATTTTGACTCACTACTACTAAGGACCATCCATTACTTTTATCTGTTAAGAACTCCATAATTCTATCTGCCTCGGCATCATCAAATTGATCTAATGGATCTTTGAGTATTAACATCTTAGGCTTGCGCACTATACTGCGAGCCAAAACGATTTTTTTAGATACGGTGTAGGATAGTTGTTTTCCTTCTGGGAATAACATTGTCTTTAAACCTTGAGGTAATTTTTTCAAAAAACTGTTTAAACCTACTTTACTTAAAGCCCAGTATACTTGATCATCTGTAATTTCAGGATCACCAAAGGTGATGTTCTCCCTTAAGGTACCTTCAAATGGTGACTCTTCAGTTAGTGACTGACCTATGTGAGACCTGTAATAATTTAAATTGACACCTCGTAAATCTGTATTATTGACATATATATTACCATGTGTAGGTTCAATGATACCGGTTATGAGTCTCAATAAAGTTGCTTTACCACTACCATTACTACCTCTTAAAGCGATATTACAGGATTGAGTAATTTTAAGTGAAACATCATTTATGATAGGCAAACTTCTGTCCTCTACTTCATAGGTAACATGCTCTAAGTCAACAGAAAAATTATCGTCATCTTTAAATGGCTTTTCACCATCCATAGGCTCTAATTCTTTATCCACCACGTTACCTAATTTTTCTAATGATGTTAAAACGTCATAAACCGATTCTAGGCCTGTGATTAATTTTTCAACAGCACCGATAATAATAAGGATTATCAACTCTGCAGCTACAAACTGACCTATGTTCATTTCCTGACTCAATACTAGAATACCACCTATTAACAGCAATCCTGCAGTAACTAGAACTTTAAAACCTATCATCTGTGTAAACTGGCTGATTAAAACATTAAAATGCTTTTCTCTATGCTTTAAATATTCAGACGTAAGTTGATCGTTTTTATCTACTGCAAGTGTTGTCTTCCCAGATAGTTTAAAACTTACAATTGATCGAGCTACCTCTTGTAACCAATGTGCTACTTTATATTTACTTTGAGACTCCATAAGGCTACTATCGAGACCCTTTTGTGCTGTAAATTTAAACAGGATATAGACCAGCAATACTAGTAGAAATCCATAAATTATAAAGAATGGATGGTAAAACGAGAGTAATAGTAAACCAAAGATAATTTGCAATAAAGCTGTAGGATAATCTACTAAAATCTTAGAAAGGCTTTTTTGTATCGTAAGTGTATCAAAAAAACGATTTGCTAGTTCTGGCGGATATATACCATGCAGTTCACTCATTTTCATTTTAGGAAAACGATATGCAAATTCAAAAGAAGAACGTGTAAAAATCTTTTGCTGTATGTTCTCTGTAATTCTAATTTGCATTAATTGTAATACACCACCAAAAGCAACTCCTAAGGTTACTAAAATAACCAGTATAATCCACGAGGTACTGATTTGTGCACCTTGTATTAAATTAATAATTGCCTGTATACCTAATGGTAAGGATAAACCAACTAATCCAGCAAATATGGCATAATAAAAAATCTGACGCACATCTTTTTTATCCAACTTAAGCATTCTTACTAAGCGCTGCCATGCGGTTAAAATATTCTTACTTTTTGCCATGATTTATTTTAAAGTTTGAAATACTAAATGTTTAAAATAGTCTGTAGGAGATACTTGATCGTTACAATCTGTTAAGTTTTTAAAATGATCTTTTAAAAAATGTTGATGTAAAGCACCTTCTAATATCGTACTACTTAATGAAGAAGGATATGGGTAATCTGAATTCACCATTAAAATCATATCCTTTACTCTTTCTACTAATCTCTTATAAATAGTAAAGTAGCCGCTTCTATTTTCTTCATCGACCTCTTTTGTAAGATATGATTTAGAATATTCTGCAATGACGATTTTATTTAAAACAACCTCATCAATATGTTCAAACTTTGAGTCTTGCTCTATAGGTTGTGTAATAATCTCAACCGCTCTACTCAAGCGACCTGTGGGCACTGTAATCTTTAAAGTTTCAATCACTAATTGATACTCTAACCAGCCCCAATACCATGAAGTTAGATATAACAATAGCTTATGTTTATTTTCAAAATATCTATAAATAGAACTCTCATTAGAGCCTATTGACTTACCTAGTTTTTTAAAGGTAAATTGTTCAAAGCCCATTTCATGAATCATAGTTATACTGTTGCTAATGATACGCTGGCCTAATTCAGACGATTCAGGATCTTTGACAAAGATTTTATCATTGATCTGCACCTTCAGGTTTTGTAGTAATTGGTCCATAGTGATTGTATTACCATACAAACATAATAGTATTACTATTAATGATAAATAGTTTTAGTATTATTTAACAATACCAAGACTTTCATTTAATTTTGAGATATAAAAAAACCTGTGATTCTCACAGGTTCTAAAATGAAATCGAGATTATTCTATTCAATCTCTGCCGTTAATCCTGCCTCAAGCAGTTTTGTACAGCGTGGTTCTAAATCTTTATACGCACCTGTTTTAACGCTGCATTTCCCTTTATAATGGACGATCATAGAACATTGCTCTGCTTGCAATGGAGTATGGTCACATGCCGCTACTAACATATCTATTACATGATCAAAGGTGTTTACCTCATCATTGTAAAGAACGATCTTATTTTCTGCTTGTTCTAGTATCTCTAAGTCTAACTCTGGAGACACTTTTTCTTTTGTACTCATAATCATCATATTACAAAGTTAAAAAAGATATTAATCTAAATTTTAAAAGCGTCTTAAATTTTAATTCTTTATCATTTTTAACCCTACCCAGTTATCTCTAACCATATGTGAGTCGTATTGAATACCTACTTTATTACAGGCTTCTTTAATTAATTCTAGGTCTTCGGTGTAAAATCCAGAAAAAAGTATGGTTCCACCAGATTTTAAACTTTCACCGTACACTGGTATATCTTGAAGTAAGATATTTCTATTAATATTTGCTATAATAAAGTCATACATTTTGCCTTCTAACTGTTCTGCACCACCTAGGATCACTTTTACTTTATCGGCTTTATTACGTTCAACATTTTCGATAGCATTTTCATAACACCAGGTATCGATATCTATTGCATCGACGTCAATTGCACCACGCATTTGGGCAAGAATACCTAGCACTCCTGTACCACTACCCATATCTAAGACTCTTAATCCGGTTAAATTTTCATTTAACAAATGTTGGATCATCATATGAGTGGTCTGATGATGACCTGTACCGAAACTCATTTTTGGTTCAATAACGATATCGTATTCTACACCAGTCGCTTCATGAAAAGGCGCTCTTACCTCGCAGCGGTTGTCTACAGTGATTGGGTTAAAATTCTTTTCCCACTCAGCATTCCAGTTGGTAGGTTCTATTTCTGCTTTCGCGAAAGCGATATCAACTAACTCATTGCTCAAAACCTCTACATCAGTTAGTATAGAATCATTATCGAGTGATTTCAATACATAAGCTGTTACACCTGTTTCTGTTTCAACAAAGCTTTCAAATCCTGCCTCACCTAGTTGAGCTATTAAAACATCGTTCCACGGCTGAAGCGGTGTTATTGTAAATTGATATTCAATGTAAATTTGATCTGTGACGCTATGGCTCATATCTGTAATGTCCTGTTATTTTAAATTGAAACAGACAGTCTTCATATACCTGTCCTGCTCCTATATTGTGGACTATATAATATCTATTAGTCCCTTTAATTTTATTGCTACTCACGATGCCTATATGAGTTAATCCATTAGATAGTACCCAACTTACTATATCTCCTGGTAAATAATCTGACTCTAATGAAGTAACTGCTATAGAGCTGTTATGTCGTTCAAAAAAGCGTCTCAAATTAGGCACGCGCCTGTGGTCTATATTACTATCTGTACGAGTTAAACCCCAGTTTTGTGGATAAGCACTGAAGTCTTTCTTCATATCCTCATGTACTTCTTTTTGAAGATCAATGTCTACTGATCTATATACTCTTATGATGACATCTGTACAAACTCCATAACCAGATGGCACATCGCCGCCAGGATAATCTATTGAGAAATATGCGCCATTATAGACCACATCATCCTTAGTAAGTTCATCTGCAGCATGCGCAAGTTGCCACCCAAAAGTAGTTTGACAAATTCCGGCAAATGGGATTAAAAGAAACGCGGTTAACAGTAATGTTTTAAAATGCATCTGCAATAGCAAGGAAGGATTTTGCGTCTAGTGATGCTCCACCTACTAATCCGCCATCAACATCTGGCTTTGCAAAAATCTCTGCAGCGTTGCTAGGTTTCACACTACCACCATAAAGTATGCTTGTATGTCTGGCCGTCATGTCCCCATATTTTGCCTGAATAAACGATCTAATATCTGCATGCATATCTTGCGCCTGTTCTGGACTAGCTGTTTCTCCAGTACCTATTGCCCATACTGGCTCATATGCTATTACAATTTGTTCCATTTGAGAAGCATTTAATTGAAAAAGACCTTTTTCAATTTGTGCCGTTACTGTACTTACATGATTACCAGCTTTACGCTGTTCTAGATGCTCTCCACAACAAAAAATAACACGCATACCTTTCTCTACTGCAGCAAGAGTTTTTGCAGCAAGCAGCTCATCAGATTCTGCATAGATATCACGTCGCTCTGAATGTCCAACAATAACAGTTTTAACACCTACACTTTGTAGCATATCAATAGAAACTTCTCCTGTAAAAGCTCCTTTTTCTTGTTCACATACATTTTGAGCCACTACTTCTATAGGTGTATCTAATGTACTATTGAATGCTGGATATAGACATGGATGAGAAGGTGCTATCATCAACTCACAGTTATAATCTGCCTTAAGTCCTTTTTTCAGGTCACCTATTAAGGTTTGCGTCATGGATAAATCACAATTCATTTTCCAATTACCTGCAACTATATTTTTTCTCATCGTATTATTTTTAAAATGATATTAATCTAATTTAACTCTAGGATCGAGCCATACATAAATTACATCTACAAAGATATTGATAATTATAAAGAGCGTAGCAATAACTAAAACTGCTCCTGTTATTATGGGCAAGTCTAATGTGTTAAGTGCCTCCACAATCTCTTTTCCTAGTCCGTTCCAATTAAAGATATATTCAACAAATACTGCGCCAGCAAGCATGCTAGCAAACCAACCACTAACCGCAGTAACTACTGGATTTAAAGCATTTTTAAAAGCATGCCTTTTTATAACTTGTAAGGTTGTTAGACCTTTTGCATATGCGGTGGTTATATACTCTTGACTCATCACCTCTAATAAACTATTGCGCATTAATTGAGCAATAACAGCAAGCGGTCTTATCCCTAAAACAATAGCCGGTAATATCAAGTTGCGCCATTGAAGGTGCATTGCCTCTCCATAATCATCCATTTCATACAGACTTCCACTCATTTTTAATCCAGTAAATTCATGCAAGACATAGCCAAATAAAAATGCAAATAAAATGGCACTAAAAAAGGATGGTACACTCATCCCCATGGTACTTACTACCTGTATGAATTTATCTAACCAGCCATCACGATATAATGCAGATATCACACCCAAGAATAAGCCTAAAACTAGTGCTACACTTATCGCTGCTACAGCAAGGATCATTGTATTAGGCAAGGTTTCACCTATGACAGTGCTTACATTTTTCCCTGTTTTCTGAAAAGACTGACGTAGATAAGGAAATTTTAAAACAGTCCTAATATTTCCAATTGTAAGCAATGCCACACTCGTATATTTTAAGCCGTCATCATAAGTAAAATCAGATGTCTTTGTACTATGAAAGGATAACGGTGATAAATCATTTAAAAAATATAGATACTGTGTACCAATAGACTGATCAAAACCATACTTATGTTTTACAATGGCTAGTTGGTCTGCACTTTCATTTTGTCCCATCATCATTTGTGCAGGATCACCTGGCAATAGGTAAAAGAGTAAAAAAACTACTGTTACAACTCCATAAAGAGTAAGTAAAGCATAGCCTATTTTGCGCAGCGCATATGATATCATAACTCTAGGCTATCGATATCGTTCCAGTGTGATTTTGCTATTATGGTTCCCTTATCTAAGAGCATGATTCCTGGATTAGATCGTATAATAGTTTTAAGTGCCGTTTCATCAGTAACATAGAAAGTAGTTTCAAATCCATACTTTTTCATGATCTCTTGTGCTTGACTATCGCTAGACGCACTTAATGCTAGGACTTCATATCCAGCACTTTCTGCACGGTCAATAAAGGCATTTAATTTATATAAACCTTCACTCTCAGACTTACTTAAGTTATAGGTAATTACTACAGCAATTTTCTCTTTAGAAAGTATATCTGCAGTAAAATCCTCTCCATTTCTTTCAATAGAAAAATCATGAATAGGTGGCACATATCCTTTTTCAACTAGTCGTGGCTCCACTTTATCATACTTTGGATAACCGCTAGGCGGCGCTCCTTCAGTTGAGACGATTTCCTCTTTTCCATCTATAGTATAATACCAATCATATGCATATACATCTGGATTATTAGGATCTTCTGCCATTCCTTCTTCAATATTCACACCTACTTTATATGCTCTAAAATCTAGGATTGGTAAATGCATTAACACATAATAAGCTATTGCAAAACAAAATATAGTGACTACTAAAATGATGTATTTCAAAGACGCTTTCGCGAAAAGCGGTTGAATATACTTCATATTAAAAAACATGATCACAATTAAAATAGTAAGCAATACATCTTTAAGGAAAGACTCAAACGGCACTAAAGGTATGGCATCCCCAAAACAACCACAGTCTGTCACTTTATCAAATGCCCAAGAATAAAAGGTAAGAAACGTAAAGAATACAATCATTAATAATAAGGACCAAATCGTAAATTTCTTTTGAAAACCTATGAGCAACATCACACCCAAAACCACTTCAAAAATGACTAAAAATATAGCAAGAGGTAAGGCTAACGGCTGTAAAAATTCTAATCCCAAAACCGCAGCACTAAAATATTCATCTAGTTTATAAGAAAAACCTAGTGGATCATTTAATTTAATTAATCCGCTAAAAATAAACAGGATACCTACAAACCATCTGCAAAATTGAACCAGTGCTTTCATTATATTTTTTTAGTTATTCAAATATAGGAATTAGGGCTGAGTTGTCGGCTTTTGCTGGTTTAGTTTATGAGATTTTTAGTGGTGTTCTAAAAGGTGAGCAATAAAAAAAGCATCGGCTTTTTAAAACCGATGCTTTTAAAAGTATAGTAACTAAGGATTATTTAATCCCTACTAATTCAACGTCAAATACTAGTGTAGCATTAGGTGGGATAACACCACCAGCTCCTGCACTACCATAACCTATATGAGAAGGAATGACTAATCTAGCCTTATCTCCTACTTTAAGTAATGCAATACCTTCATCCCATCCAGAAATAACTTGTCCTGCTCCTAATTGGAAATCAATAGGCTGCTTGCGCTCAAAACTTGAATCAAACACTTTACCGTTAGGCAACATTCCTTTATAGTGTACAGAAACTGTTTTACCATTCTCTGCCTGCGCACCATTACCTTCTTGAATAATTTTATAACGCAATCCACTTTCTGTTTTATCAAATCCTGCAGCAATTTCATCTAGATCTTGCTCAGCTTGCTTGCGTGCCTGCTCTTCACGTAGTTTAGCAGCTCCTTCAAACTGACGGAACTCTTCTACAGCATTAAAAGATTGCGCTGCTTCACCTTCTCTAATAATTTCTACAGTTTCAATAGAATCTCCTTGTGCGATAGCATCTACAACATCCTGACCTTCTACAACTTTACCAAAAACGGTGTGCTTATCATCTAACCAAGCCGTTTCTACATGGGTAATAAAAAATTGAGAACCATTTGTTCCAGGACCAGCATTTGCCATACTTAATACTCCAGGACCATCGTGACGTAGTTCTGGGTGAAATTCATCATCAAATTTATAACCAGGTCCACCTGCACCAGATCCTTGTGGATCCCCACCTTGTACCATAAAATCAGGAATTACTCTATGAAAAGTTAACCCGTCATAATATGGTGTTCCTTGTGGTTTAGCATTGTTTTCTAGATTACCTTCGGCTAAGGCTACAAAGTTTCCAACTGTACCAGGAGTTTTATCGTAGTGAAGTTGAATCAGAATTGAACCTTTAGTCGTATTAAATTTTGCATAAATACCTTCTTGCATGTCTTCTTTTTTTAAGGCTGCAAAGATACGCAATCAACGTAATGTCTAACTCATAGCTTATTCACAAATTCTTATAAAAAAAGCCACCACAACAATTTTGTTGTGGTGGCTTACTAATATATATTGGTAATAATTATTCTGTAGTTCCTCGCTTAAAGAAAACTCCATCATCCCAATCATCGTGATTATCATCTGGAAAATGACCAAAATCTTGATTATGAGTTAAACGTTCTCTTAAGTTAATTTGACCACGAGCTGCTATTAATTTACCATTACGGTTATATCTCACCTCTAATCCACCAACTTGATTTAAAACTCCACCTCTACGAGTATAATCCATATTAAGATGACCTATACGAGCCACTTGACCACTTGCAAAATATGAGATGCGAGTATTGCCTATTTTAGTTACTTGACCTTTACGGTTGTATTTTACATTTATGCGATTGTTAGAACGATTTGAAGATCGTCTATTCGTATCATATCTGCGATAGTTACTGTTATTACCATAAACCTGTCTTGTATTAGGTAATTCAAACTCAACACGACCATCTGGAAAAACAGCATAGTCTACATTATTAAGAGCAAAAAGAACTGGTTGCGCATTGCGGTAACGTGTTAATTCACCCTGTAAATTATCTTGGTTTACAAGAACTTCGTTTGCCTGTGCAGTAGTCATCATCATCAGACCAGCTGCCATTAAAAGTATCATTTTTTTCATGACTTTAATATTTAGGGTTTTGCCTACTCTATAAGCTTTTCGGCGTTCGCTTATTAGGTAGGTTTCAAATCTCGTGCCATTTACGCAAACGTTTGCGTAAAACATAAACCACTCTTCAATAACTGATTGAAATCGTGATAATTAACTTTATTATAAATAATATACTGAATAAAAAAACGCTCTTAAATTTTAAGAGCGTTTTTGATTATTTGTACTAAAAGCAATTATTTAATTTGCCACTTCACTAATAAATTTTAAGCGATATAATCGTATTTCTTCTTCTTCATAGTCACCGTCAAATTCCTCCATGGCATCTTCTATTTTGTCTGATTCTGACTCAATAAAATACTCGTGTAACTCCTCTTGTTGATCTTCATCGAGTACTTCATCAATCCAGTAACCTACATTAAGGCGAGTACCACTATAGACTATACTTTCTAATTCCTCAATCAACTGATCGATTTCCATTCCTTTTGCACTAGCTATATCATCAAAACTCAATTTACGATCTATACTAGTAATAAAATAAAGTTTGTTTCCAGATTTAGATCCAGTTGATTTAATAATTAAATCGTCTGGCCTTGTAATGTCATTATCCTCGACATAGCGCTGTATGAGCTCAATAAATTTTGCTCCATACTTTTTAGCCTTTCCTTCTCCTACGCCATGAATGTTTGCTAGTTCTTCCATGTTAATAGGATACTTAGTAGCCATATCATCTAAGGAAGGATCTTGAAAAACAACGTATGGTGGAACATTTTTTTGGGCGCCTACTTTCTTGCGTAGTTCCTTCAACATTTTAACTAGTGCTGCATCTACTGCACCACCTTGACCAGCAGCAATCACTGTGGTACTAGCGTTTTCAGGATAGGTATGATCTTCAGTCATCATAAATGACTTCCCATTCTTTAAAAACTCTTCACCTTCTTTTAATAGCCTTAAAGTTCCATAAGATTCAATGTCCTTTTTTATGTATCGCGCGACTAGTATCTGTCTTATCAATGCCATCCAGTAAGTAGGTTCTTTGTCTTTACCACTACCAAAAAAGTCTTGTTGATCTAGCTTATGAGAGCTAATCATCGCATTGGACTTACCTATTATTATATTCACGATGTCTTTGGCCTTATAACGTTGCCCGGCAGACTTAATTACATGTATTAATTTTTTAACTTCTTCAACAGCTTCTTTTTGTGGTTTTGGATTACGCATGTTATCATCCATGTCACCACCATCGCCAGTAGCTGGATCAAACTCTTCACCAAAGTAATGAAGAATAAACTGCCTACGGCTCATACTCGTCTCAGCATACCCAACCATTTCTTGTAGTAAAGCGTGACCTATTTCTTGCTCAGCAATAGGCTTTCCAGCCATAAACTTTTCAAGCTTTTCAATATCCTTATAAGAATAATACGCTAGACAATGTCCTTCTCCACCATCTCGTCCAGCACGCCCAGTTTCTTGATAATAGGACTCAATACTTTTAGGTATATCATGATGTATAACAAATCGTACATCGGGTTTATCAATTCCCATCCCAAAAGCGATGGTAGCTACAACGACATCACAGTTTTCCATTAAGAACTTATCCTGATGTAATACTCTAGTTTTTGCATCTAGTCCAGCATGATAAGGAACGGCATCAATACCATTTACCTGTAATACTTGAGCTAGTTCTTCTACACGTTTACGTGACAGACAATAAACAATACCACTTTTACCTTCATGTTGTTTTATAAACCTAGTAATATCTGCATCTACCTGCGATGTTTTAGGTCGTACTTCATAATAAAGATTAGGTCTGTTAAAAGATGCTTGATAAGTAGTCGCATTTGATATCTGTAAATTTTTAAGAATATCTTCTTGCACTTTAGGCGTTGCCGTTGCAGTCAACCCTATAATAGGGATACCTTCATCAATACGGTCGATAATTTTGCGCAGATTGCGATACTCAGGTCTAAAATCGTGTCCCCATTCACTTATACAGTGCGCTTCATCTACAGCAAGAAAAGAAATCTTCTCACCTTTTAAAAAGTCTACATATTCTTCTTTAGTAAGTGACTCTGGAGCGACATAAAGTAATTTTGTAATACCATTGGAGATATCATCCTTTACTTGTTGAATGTCTGTTTTTGATAATGAAGAGTTCAATACATGAGCTACTCCATCATAATCACTGATACCACGTATGGCATCTACTTGATTTTTCATTAATGCTATTAAAGGAGAAACCACAATAGCGGTTCCTTCTTGCATTAATGCTGGCAATTGATAACAAAGAGATTTCCCACCACCGGTAGGCATTATTACAAATACATCTTCCTTATTAAGTAGTGATGTAATTACTTTCTTCTGTAATCCTCTGAATTGGTCAAATCCGAAATACTTCTTTAATTGTTCCTCTAGTCCTGTAGACGATTCTGGCATGGGGCTGATACGTTTTACTTATCTTTGTAACTTGAAATTTACGATTTTTATCTTTTTCTACAAACCATAAAAAACAATTAACTTTTTTGGACACTGAGAATAATATTTTAGAAGTAGCAAAACGCACGATTCGCATAGAGTCTGCGGCGGTTAAAAACCTTGAAAATAGTTTAGATTCCGCTTTCGCGAAAGCGGTACAACACATCCATACTGCTCAAGGAAGAGTTATAATTACCGGTATAGGTAAAAGCGCCATAATAGCGATGAAGATAGTAGCAACAATGAATTCAACAGGCACACCTGCTATTTTCATGCATGCTGCTGATGCTATTCACGGTGATCTAGGGATTATACAAAGGAACGATGTCGTTATCTGTATTTCAAAAAGTGGTAACACACCAGAGATTAAAGTTCTGGTTCCTTTAATTAAAAACTTTGAAAATAAATTAATAGCGATCACTAGTCATAGAGATTCTTTTTTAGGTAAAGAGGCAGATTTTATTCTTCATGCACCTATTGAAGAAGAGGCATGCCCTAACGGTCTTGCCCCTACAACCAGCACAACTGCTCAACTAGTGGTAGGTGATGCGCTTGCGATTTGCTTGTTAGAATTAAAAGGCTTTACAGATAAAGATTTTGCTCGTTATCATCCAGGTGGTGCGCTAGGAAAAAAGTTATATTTAAGAGTTCAAGAACTTATAGATCAAAACACAAAACCGCAAGTAAATTCAAAGAGTTCTCTTAGAGATGTAATTGTTAACATATCAGAGAATCGCTTAGGAATGACCGTCGTTGTAGATGACTCTAAGTTAACAGGTATCATAACTGATGGAGACTTAAGACGTATGTTATCTACCGGAAAAGACATAGATAGTCTTACCGCCGCAGATATTATGACCACATCACCTAAAACCGTCGCTGCAGACGATATGGCTGTGCAAGCTCGTGAAGTGATGGAAGAGTATAATGTTTCTCAACTAGTCGCGGTTGATGATGATGGATATGCTGGAGTGGTTCATATCCACGATTTAATCAGAGAAGGAATTTTATAACATGGCACGTAAAAAGGCAGACCCTAACAATATGTCATTTCTAGACCACGTAGAAGAGCTGCGCTGGTCTCTCATACGCTCTATATTAGGTATTCTTATCGCAGCTATCGTTGCATTTATTTTTACTGAATTTATATTTGACACTATTATTTTTGGCCCTAAGAGTAAAGATTTTGTTACTTATGGCGCTTTGTGTGATGTTGGGCGATTTATAGGTGTAGAAAGTGAATTTTGTGATCCTCAACTAGACTTCATGCCTCAATCACGTAAGATGTCTGATCTTTTTAGCGCACATGTATGGACCTCTATAACAGTAGGTTTTGTTGCGGCATTCCCATGGATCCTATGGCAATTCTGGAAATTTATATCTCCTGGCCTTAAAGCAAATGAGCGCAAGTACTCCAGTGGTTTTATCATTATAAGCTCGATTCTATTCTTTATGGGTGTTGTTTTTGGATATTACCTCATTGCACCACTATCTGTTCATTTTCTTGCTACTTATGATTTGAGTGATGGAATTAAATTTGAACCAGACTTACAGAGTTATATCGCGTTAATAAGGGCTAGTGTACTTGCTAGCGGACTCATGTTTGAGCTACCGGTTATTGTTTATTTTTTAACTAAAATAGGTCTTTGTACTCCACAAGGAATGAGAAAGTATCGCAAATATGCGCTAGTACTTATCCTTATTGTAGCAGCCGTTATTACACCACCAGATATACAAAGTCAGGTCATAGTTGCTATACCTGTGTTAATTTTATATGAGCTAAGCATTTTTATATCGATGTTTGTACTCAGAAATAAACGCAAACAGAAATTAGCTGCTTTAAACAATGAGTAAAATCGTAGAAGAATTTAATGAGTATCGTGAGAAAATGAACGATGCCATTCTTGAGGACAACAATAAGATCATCAAACGTATCTTTAATTTAGACACTAATGCATTTACAGAAGGTGCATTGGATAAAAAAACTAAAGAGTTATTAGGCCTTGTTGCCAGTACCGTACTGCGTTGTGACGACTGTGTGAAATACCATCTAGAAGCAAGCCACAAAGCTGGCCTGACTAAAGAAGAGGTTATTGAAGCTCTATCCATTGCAACATTAGTAGGTGGAACCATCGTGATACCGCATTTACGACGTGCATATGAGTACTGGGACGCCGTAGAGAAACAATCATAATCATTTATGATCTATTGAAATTTACAAAACTTCTATCCTATGCAGGATAGAAGTTTTTTTTATAATCAACATCAATAGAAATTGGCTACTCTAGTTGCTCTATTTTATATTTGAGAAATTAGCATTTATGTTTTATTGGGGACTTTTTGGTTTTGGCGGAATCTTCTTTTTTATTTGGTTAAGTAATAAGAATCGTAAGTTGCGACTACAAAAAAGAAAAAGTTATCGCAATAATTTAAAAGCTAGATTTAAAGATAACAGAGAAGGCAGAGAGATGAAGTAAAGATGATTCTTAAATTTCAATGCATAACCTACCAAAAATGAAAATATATACTAAAACAGGTGACGAAGGAACCACAGCATTATTTGGCGGCACTAGAGTACCTAAACATAATTTACGTATCGATAGTTATGGTACCGTTGATGAATTAAACTCATGGATAGGACTTATAAGAGATCAACCTGTAGATGACCACACTAAAAGTATTTTGATTCAAATACAGGACGATTTGTTTACCGCAGGTGCCATACTGGCAACTGATCCTGAAAAACTTATACTTAAAAATGGTAAAGAGCGATTAAACATCCCTAAAATAAACAATGAGAAAATAGAAGTACTTGAAAAGGAAATGGATGCCATGGACCAAGAGTTACCACCTATGACTCACTTTATCTTACCTGGCGGCAATCAATCGGTGTCATTTTGTCATATCACACGTACGGTGTGTCGTCGTGCAGAGCGACTCGCGACCGAATTACATGCACAATCACCTATAGATACTCAAGTATTAAAGTACTTAAATAGACTATCTGACTATCTTTTTGTCTTGGCACGTAAATTGTCACAAGACCTACAAGCAGAAGAAATCAAATGGATCCCAAAGAAGTATTAAAAACGTGGGGCAACTGAAGAGTATTTTTCAGCAAAAACATTTTGATTCTCAAAAGCTTACACGCTCTTGTAAATCTTGATATCATTAATTCAAAAATAACTTGCATAAATTCACAAGAAGTTTATTTTTGCAAAAATTAAAACGGTAAAACTATGTACTGGACATTAGAACTAGCATCTTATTTAAGTGACGCACCTTGGCCTGCTGAGAAAGACGAACTTATTGATTACGCTATTCGCACAGGTGCTCCTCTGGAAGTGGTAGAAAACCTTCAAGCAATTGAAGATGAAGGTGAAATGTACGACTCTATTGAAGAGATCTGGCCCGACTACCCTACAGACGATGACTACCTCTGGAATGAGGACGAATATTAATAGCGGTAATCGCTGCTTAAAAAGTCTCGTAAAGAGGCTTTTTTTTTGCCTTAATTTTTAGATATTGCAACTGGAACGTGTGTTTTTATAAACCACTATAAACCAATTAAATAACCACATAATGGGACTATTAGATTCCGTACTTAAAGTATTTGTAGGCGATAAAGCCAAAAAGGATGTTAAAGATATTCAACCTTTAGTTGATAAAATCCTAGCTATCGAGCCGTCTATGGAAAAACTTTCAATAGATGAATTAAGGCATAAAACGGTAGAATTCAAAGAAAAAATCGCTCTTGCAAAAGCTGATACTGTTGCTAAAATCACAGCTCTAAAAGCCGATGCTGACAATGAAAGTGACATCGATAAGCGAGAAGATATCTATAATGAAATTGATAAATTAGAAGATGTTGCTTATCAACAAGGTGAAGTCACTTTAAATGAATTATTACCTGAAGCCTTTGCCGTTGTAAAAGAAACTGCAAAACGCTTTTTCCACAACAGTACGATAAAAGTAAAAGCAACAGAACAAGACCGTATCCTATCTGCAAATAAAGATTATGTAAGTCTAGAAGGTGATGATGCTGTCTGGCAAAACTCGTGGGATGCCGCTGGTAAACCTATCGTATGGGACATGATTCATTATGACGTACAACTTATAGGTGGTGCCGCATTGCATCAAGGTAAAATTGCCGAAATGCAAACTGGTGAAGGTAAAACTCTTGTAGCTACTTTACCTGTTTACCTTAATGCTCTTTCAGGTAATGGTGTTCATGTTGTAACTGTAAATGATTATCTAGCAAAACGTGATGGCGCATGGATAGGTCCATTATTTGAATTTCATGGTTTAACGATAGACTGTATCGATTATCACAAACCTAATTCTGAAGAACGTAGAAATGCTTACAACGCAGATATCACTTATGGAACTAATAACGAGTTTGGATTTGATTACCTGCGCGATAACATGGCGCACAGTCCTAAAGATCTAGTTCAAAGACGTCATAATTATGCTATTATTGATGAAACCGATTCTGTTCTTATTGATGATGCACGTACTCCATTAATTATCTCTGGACCAGTTCCAGAAGGTGACCGTCAAGAGTTTGATGTCCTCAAAGCTCCTGTAGAAAGTATTGTACAAGTGCAGCGCACTGAGTTAATCAAAACCCTTGCACAAGCAAAAAAATTAATTACTGATGGCGACCTTAAAGAAGGCGGAATGCAATTATTGCGTGTATATAGAGGACTGCCTAAAAATAAAGCGCTTATAAAATTCTTAAGTGAAGAAGGTATTAAAACTCTTCTTCAAAAAACGGAGAATTTCTATATGCAAGATAACAATCGTGAAATGCCAAAAGTAGATGAGGCTCTTTACTTTGTTATTGATGAAAAGAATAATCAAGTAGAACTTACTGATAAAGGTATCGATTACCTATCTGGTCAGGATGATCCTAACTTCTTTGTCATGCCAGAAATGGGAATGGAGATAGGAAAAATTGAAAACTCTGGTTTAAGTATAGAAGAACAAGCAGAAGCAAAAGAAGATCTTTTCCGTGAATTCTCCATAAAATCAGAACGTGTACATACCTTAAACCAGTTACTTAAAGCTTATACCTTATTTGAAAAAGATACGGAGTATGTAGTACAACCGCATGAGAAACGCACACCTAATGGTATAGTGCAAGAAATGCAAGTAATGATTGTAGATGAGCAAACCGGTCGTATCATGGATGGTCGTCGTTATAGCGATGGACTACACCAAGCGATTGAAGCAAAAGAGAATGTAAAAATTCAAGATGCAACGCAAACCTTTGCTACCATTACATTACAAAACTACTTCCGTATGTATCGCAAACTATCTGGTATGACAGGTACAGCGGTAACAGAAGCAGGAGAATTCTGGGAAATCTACAAACTCGATGTAGTAGAAATACCTACTAACAGACCTATCGCACGTGATGACCGTCAGGATTTAGTTTATAAAACAAAACGTGAAAAGTATAACGCTGTAATAGAAGAAGTAACACGATTAAAACAAGCTGGTCGTCCAGTATTAATAGGTACAACTTCAGTTGAGATCTCTGAGATTTTAAGTCGCACCTTACAACGTGCAGGAATCGATCATAACGTACTGAATGCAAAACAGCATAAACGTGAGGCAGAGATTGTAGCACAAGCTGGTGATCCTGGACAGATTACCATTGCTACTAACATGGCTGGTCGTGGTACAGATATTAAATTGTCTGATGAGGTAAAAGCCGCTGGTGGTCTTGCCATTATAGGTACAGAACGTCATGATTCACGTCGTGTAGATAGACAATTACGTGGTCGTGCTGGTCGTCAAGGTGATCCGGGAAGCTCTCAATTCTATGTTTCTCTAGAGGATAACTTAATGAGACTCTTCGGTTCTGAGCGTATGGCAAAAACCATGGACAGATTAGGAATGAAAGAAGGCGAAGTAATTCAGCACTCTATGATTTCTAAGTCTATTGAACGTGCTCAAAAGAAAGTAGAAGAAAACGCATTCGGTGTACGTAAGCGTTTACTAGAATATGATGATGTGATGAACGCGCAACGTGAAGTGATTTACAAGCGCCGTTATAATGCTTTGTTTGGCGATCGTCTTGCAGTAGATATTGCAAACATGGTCTATGATATTGCCGAGGTTGTTACCGAGACTAATAAACAAGCTCAAGATTACAAAAACTTTGAATTTGAAATCATGCGTTACTTCTCAATGAGTAGCCCAGTTTCTGAAGCAGAGTTCGGTTCTAAAAATGAGCAAACCATTACCGGTATAGTTTATAAAGCAGCTTACCAGCATTATAAAGAAAAAATGGAACGCACCGCTACAGAGGTGTATCCAGTCATCAAAAATGTATATGAAAATGATGAGCGCCAGTACAAGCGCATCGCTGTACCATTTACAGATGGAATAAAAACTTTAAACGTTGCTACAGATTTAGATGAGGCTTATGAATCTCAAGGAAAATCATTAGTCCTTGATTTTGAAAAGAACATTACACTGGCCATTATCGATGATTCTTGGAAAACGCACTTGCGCAAGATGGATGAATTAAAGCAAAGTGTTCAACTAGCCGTTCACGAGCAAAAAGACCCATTATTAATCTATAAGTTTGAAGCTTTTGAGCTTTTCAAGAAAATGGTTGATAAGGTAAATAAAGAAGTGATCAGCTTTATGTTTAAAGGCGATTTACCTACACGAGACACTGCAGCTATTCAAGAGGCAGAACAACGCAAGGTAGAAAAAACCACTACTCAAAAAGAAGAAATCTTAAACAGTGATGAACGTGCTGCACAAAACCGTGCCGTAGGTGCTGGAGCTAGTAACGCAGGACAACGTCCACCAGTAACTGAAACCATTACTCGTGACCAGCCTAAAATTGGCCGTAATGATAAAGTGACTATTAAGAATGTAATGAACGGCGAGACTAAAGAAGTGAAGTATAAAGCCGCTATCCCTTTGATTAATAAAGGAGAATGGGTTCTAGAACGATAATTCTATAATCTCGCTATTGCGAAAAGATAATTTCAAAAATGCCTTTCTGTTTAGTAAGGCATTTTTTTGTTTGTAATTATACTAAGAAAAGCACCTTTCCTCAGATGAGGAAAGGTGGGCAAAACGAGCGAAAGCGAGTTTTGGTCGGAAAGGTTGAAAAACCGACACTCTTTAGAAACTCAAACAACTTAAAAATCCCTATTTTTAAATCTTAAAAGCCAACCATTATGAATCCAATTGTAAAAAACATTCTAGCCGTACTTGCTGGAGTAGTCATAGGTAACGTTGTTAACATGGGATTTATAGAATTGGGTAATTTTGTGGTCCCTATTGAAGGTGTAGATGTAAGTGATATGGAAGCTTTAAAAAAAGCCATGCCCAATTTTGGTATTGAAAATTTTATCTTTCCATTTTTAGCCCATGCTTTAGGTACCTTGGTAGGTGCTTACATAGCAGCACGTCTTGCTGCTACTCACAAAATGAAATTTGCGATGGGAATAGGTGTCTTTTTTCTCATCGGTGGTATCGCTGTAAATATGAAGCTGCCAGGTCCTGCATGGTTTACCATTATGGATATCGCACTGGCATATATTCCAATGGCCTACATAGGCGGTACTCTAGCAATAAAACACACACAAAAAGCATAATTGGTCACTAATTCACATATTAATCCTCGAGCACGACGTAAGAAAGGAACTGTTGATGTCGATTCACTTTTTAAGGACTTACATGCTGGTCAGGTAAGTGCGTTAAGTCGTGCGATCACTTTGGTAGAAAGTACCGCTAGTGGTGATTCCGCTTTCGCGAAAGCGATTATAAAACAAGCCTTACCAAAGTCAGGGAAATCATTTAGACTAGGAATAACTGGCGTGCCAGGTGTGGGAAAGTCCACTTTTATCGAAGCGATAGGAAAAGAACTCATTCAGCGAGGTAAAAAAGTCGCCGTACTCGCTATAGATCCATCCAGCAACATCTCACGAGGAAGCATTCTAGGAGACAAAACCAGAATGGAAGAATTGGTTAAAAGCGACCAAGCCTTTATAAGACCAAGTCCTGCAGGAACAACATTGGGCGGCGTGGCACGTAAAACACGCGAGGCGATCATCTTGTGTGAAGCCGCAGGATACGACTTTATCATTGTAGAAACCGTAGGCGTAGGACAAAGCGAGACCGCAGTACATTCCATGACCGACTTTTTCTTACTCTTAAAACTCGCAGGTGCAGGCGATGATTTACAAGGTATCAAACGAGGTATTATGGAAATGGCAGACGCCATCATCATCAATAAAGCCGATGGCGAGAATCAAACCGCCGCAAAACATGCCCGACGCGAGTTCAAAAACGCCGTTCACCTCATGCCACAAAAAGACCACGGCTGGCCTACACAGGTATTGACTTGCAGTGGTTTAAATGGTGTAGGTATCACAGAAGTCATAGAAGAAATTGACAACTATAAAACACACGCTACCAATAACCAAAGCTTTAACATCAAACGCAACGCACAAGAATTGTACTGGTTCCATCAAACGATAGAAGACGCTATTAAAACCAACTTCTATAACAGACCAGAAGTAATCTCAAAACTAGCTGTTTTAGAAAAGGAAGTGTTGAGTAAAGTAAAAAGTCCTTTTGATGCGGCTGGGGAATTGTTGGGGTTGTGATAATGTAGGAAAAGAGTTAGGTTTGAGTTTAGAAAATCTTTAAATATTATAAATCAAACTCAAAATGGCTAAATTTTTAAATACCACAGGTGTATCATATCATTTAGAAGAACTTATTAAAACTACAAAGGATAGATTAATTTTAATAAGTCCATATCTACAGTTCCATCAAAGAGTAAAGGATCATCTAGAAAATTTAAATATTCAGAAAAGAGATATAAGAATTATCTACAGAGAGAATAAACTTCAAGTAGCAGAAAGCAATTGGCTAGAAAGTCAAATAGGCATTAGAACTAGCCTTTGCAGTTCCCTTCACGCAAAATGTTACATCAATGAAAACGAAGCTATTGTAACTTCTATGAACCTATATTCCTTTTCACAGCAAAATAACGATGAAATGGGAATTCATGTTACTAAAGATAAAGATCCTGATTTATATAATGACATTTCTGACGAAGTTCAAAGACTATTAACCATCAGTGAAGAAATCAGAGTGTCTGTAACGAAAGTTGATAAAAATATTGAGAAACAGGCTGAAAAAACAATATCAGAAATTGTACAAACTAAAAACAGCTCTAGCTCTAAGCTATTGACTACAAAAGAACTATCCCAAATAACAGGTTTAAGCAGCCGTAAAGTAAACAGCTGGTTTACCGATAAAAAATTGATGTACAAGAAAGAAGACGATTGGATTACTACCAAACGAGGAAAAGAAGTTGGCGGGATTGAAAAAAGCGGTCAATATGGGAAATTTGTGGTTTGGCCAGAAAGTATTGCTGAACATATTTTAAAGTAATCCTTACTGGTTCCATCAACCGATAGAAGACGCCATTAAAACCAACTTCTATAACCGCCCAGAAGTGATTGCAAAACTGACAGTTCTAGAACAAGAAATTTTGAGTAAGGTAAAAAGTCCTTTTAATGCGGCTGGAGAATTGTTGGGGTTGAGAATTAATTTAAATGAATTACGGATTTCCATAAATTGAATAAAGTACTTTTAGGTAAATTGAAAATAAATCAGGAATTAATATAAAATAATTAATTTCTAAAAATTGAAACTATTCCATATGTTAGATCAACACATTTTAAGAATCAAGAGTGCAATGGTAATTTATGCCTTGGAAAAGACATTAGGAAACTATGTTTTAAATTCAGAATTAGGATTGACATCGTTTGAGAAAAATGAAGATAGTGTAAATTCCATATCAAACATTTTGTTGACAGAAGATTCTGGAATTAAAATGCTAGTAGAATCAAGCTATTTAGATGACATCTTTACTTTAGCGATAAAGGCGACTATTAGTACTTCAATGGAAAGTAAAATGAAACAGTTAAAAAAATACTGCTCATTACTTAACATTTTTGATATCAGGAACGCAATTAGTCACCCAAACAGACCTTTTCCAGATGTTTATTGGTTTCGTTCAGCAGCAATAGCAAGTGACCCATTAATAATACAACTCGGACTTAATGAAGTGAGGCAATCCCTTAATTCTGCTTTAGAAGATAAAATTTCTGCACCACCGGAAGAATGGATTAATAATGTTTCATGGGCTATTTTAAACACTCTTCCTAATGCTTTTGATCACGAAATAACAGGTCTCCTTGGACGAGATAAAGAGTTCAAAGATTTAGAATTAACATTATCGAAGAATAGAAATAATTTAATTGCTGTAGTCGCACCTGGTGGAGTTGGAAAAACGGCGTTAATTCTTCAGTTTTTAAGAGATATTAGTTTAAGCCCAAAATGGGCAGAAAAAATTAATTCCATTCTATTTTGTTCTTTAAAAAATGAGAAACTAACAGCTGATGGGATTGAAAGCATAGAAGCAATTGATGGAATTGAACAAATAGAATTAAGTATATTAACTGACCTTCAAGGAATTTATGGTATTGACGATACCTTAAGTTTCGAACAAGCATGTATAAAATTAGAGAATGAGAAAATTTTAATATGTATTGATAATTTGGAGACATTACTTATCGACAATCAAGAGGAGTTTAAAAAATTTAATGAGCAACTTCCATTACTATGGAGAGTGATTGTCACTAGCAGAATCTCTATTGACTCAGCCACGACGGTACCACTACAAGCATTAGGAAAAAGACATGCTATTCATTTAAGTAGAAGTTACCTTAGAAAAAGAGGATTCAGTGATTTTAAGCAGGATGATTTAGAAACGATTGCAAAGAAAGCTAACAATAATCCATTAGCTATTAGACTTACCATTGATCTTTACATAAAAGGAAATGACATTACCAAATCTATATCGACTTCACAGAAGGAAATAGCTGCATTCTCCTATTCAAATTTGATAGAATCGATGACTGAAACCTCAATTTCTATTCTAGAAGCTATCTACGTATCAGGAATTTCTAGTAAAAACCATTTGGTAGAACTTTTAGAAACATCTCAAGACGATGTATCAGAATCAATAAATGAACTATCTAAAACTAGTTTGATAATTCGTAGTTCCAGTGAATCTGGTAATGATAGATTTGATTTGAGTAATTCAATAAGAGATTTATTATTGACAAATCCAAGAAATATTGAAATTAGAAATAAGATTGCTTTTAGTTTAAAAACTCGAAATTTAAAAATTCAAGAACAGATTAGTAGAAACCTAAAACTAGGTATAACCTCTTTCGATGAAGATTTCGTTGATTCAAATGCTGATCCATCGATCCAAGCTGCCATAGCTGATTTAAATAAATACTTAAATCGTAAAGCAAGAAATACAACAGAAATTTCTAATTTAAAAAATAGATTTAGTGACTTATTAAATCATAATTCTAAAAACCATGAATTATTATATCACTATTCTAGAATCTACAACCATCTTAAAGATTCTGCTAGTGAAATGGATTTAATTACAAGGTCCCTTGCCTATGACGATCGTAATCCAAGGTCTTTAAAAGCCCAAGGATTAAATCTTTTCAACTCCGGCGCTTACGATGAAGCCAATGATATTTTTCAAAGACTCATAGAAAGAGAACTGGATCAAATAGAAAAATCATCAAGAAAATTTAGCTATTCTCTTTTAAAATTGTATCTGCTGTCCTATTTATTTCAAGGTAAATATCAACAAATTATCGAATTCACCTCTAATTGGAAAACTCATTCATGGGATATAATGCTTGGTACATATAGAGCTTCTGCTTACAGAAGAATTGTTGAAGGAAAAAATAATCGTGATGGTGAAAGAGAAATTGCATACAATAAGATACTAGACATTTTTGATGAAATTTTCGAATCTAAAAACTACTCAGCTATCGCGTGTGTAGAAGGAGTAAAAATAATTAGAGAAATGGGATCAATTTTCTCATTTATATCACAGTACAATAAGGAGTTTGTTTATAGATTTATTCTATTTGTTTCAAAGAACTATTTTGAGATGATTTCAATAGTTAAAGATGAGAACATTGATTCAACTGATAATCAAGATTTTCTAAAAACTTTATTTAATTTCGATTTTGAAAATAAGCAAAACCCTCTTAGGCAAGTTTCTTGGTATAAATCTGATTCCGAAACAGCTTTTGATAAAGAACATATTGATGAACTTTTATCTGAAGGATATACGATAGTTCAAGTTTACAGAATACCTCAAAATTATTATGGTATGCCTTCTTATTTATTTGCGAAAGATTCAAGTAATGAATTCTACTTAAATGTAGATTCTTTTGAATCTGGTTGGAACGGTTGGGGTTATATTCAGATGGATGATAAATTAGCTATAAAGTATAAAGAGCTTAACAAAAAGGAAGCTACTCGTGCGACCGAAATAGTTAGTATTGATAAATATTTAATGTAAACTGCTACTTAAGTTAGTAATTCACTTATTAGAATTGAATAGTAATCCCATTAATTTTAATCTTATCCTACATCCACCTAAAAACAACTCATGAAAAACACAAGTGTCCTAAGTCTTGCATTGATATTAACGCTTTACAGCTGCCAAAAAAACAAAGAATCATTCCAAAAACTACCTAACTACCTAGAAGAATCCCATTCCTATGCACAACCTAATGATGCAGTGATTACTCATCTAGATTTAGACATTAATGTAGATTTTGACACACAAGTTATTAGTGGAACAGCGACTTATGATATTGAGAATAATGGCAGTGAGCAAATCATTCTAGATAGTAAATTCTTAGAAATTGAAAGCGTTACTCAAAATGGTGAACAAACAGAGTTTGATTTAGGTGATTTTGATGAATCTTTAGGGCAACCGTTAACCGTTGCCATTAAAGAAGACACTAAACAAATTGCTGTCACCTACTCTACCACGGCAAAAACAGAAGCTTTACAATGGCTTACTGCTCAACAAACAGCAGACAAAACAAATCCTTTTCTATTCACACAAGGTCAAGCGATTTTAACGCGCACTTGGATTCCTATTCAGGATAGTCCACAAATACGTATTACTTATGAGGCGACTGTAAAAGTTCCTTCACAGCTTATGGCAGTGATGAGTGCTGAGAATCCTAAGGAAAAGAACGGAAATGGCGTTTATCATTTTAAAATGAAACAGCCTATTCCGGCATACTTAATTGCACTTGCTATAGGTGATATCGAGTATAAAGCCATCAGTGAACGCACTGGTGTTTATGCGGAGAAATCAATGCTCCATAAAGTCCATGAAGAGTTTTCAGATATGGAGAAAATGGTTGTTGCGGCAGAGAATCTATACGGCGATTACGATTGGGATCAATTTGATGTGATTGTATTGCCACCTAGTTTTCCTTTTGGTGGTATGGAGAATCCGCGGTTGACCTTTGCGACTCCTACGGTTATTGCAGGCGATAAAAGTTTAACATCGCTGGTGGCGCATGAGTTGGCGCATTCATGGTCTGGGAATTTAGTAACCAACGCCACTTGGAATGATTTCTGGCTTAATGAAGGTTTTACCGTTTATTTTGAGATTAGAATCATGGAAGCATTGTATGGAAAAGACCGTGCTAATATGCTTGCCTTAATAGGCAGACAAGATCTTGAAGATGAACTGGAAGCTCTAAAAGAGTCACCTAACGACACAAAGTTAAAACTAGACTTAAAAGGTCGCAATCCAGATGATGGAATGAACAGTATTGCTTATGATAAAGGTTATCTGTTTTTACGCACGCTAGAAGAAAAAGTGGGACGTGACAACATGGATGCATTCTTAAAATCCTACTTTAAAAAGAATGCTTTCTCCACTACAAACACAGAGGATTTCATTACTTACCTCAACGAGAATTTGCTAGATAAAAACAACATCACCTTCAATACTGAGGAATGGATTTACCAGCCTAGTGTGCCAGAAAACGCTGCTGTCATAACTTCTGATGCATTTTCAAATGTCGAGAAAACGCTGGAAGAGTTCTTAAAAACAAACAAAATAGACGTTACTAAAACTGAAAACTGGACACCGCAAGAATGGGTTCATTTTGTGCGCAATTTCCCAGAAGATATTACGGTAACACAAATGCAAACATTGGATGACACTTTCAACTTGACCGATTCTACGAACTCCTACATCACCATGGTTTGGTATGAGCAATCTATTTTGAACAATTATCATGATAATAACGTAGATACAAAAATCGCTGAGTTCTTAAATACTGTAGGACGTCGCTGGTATGTGACGACTCTTTTTAACGCTTTCGCGAAAGCGGAACGAATAGAAGAAGCCAAAGAAATTTACAAAACTGCAAGAGGTAACTACCATAGTGTTACCGCAAATACAGTGGATGAGATGTTGGGAATAGAATAGAGATTTCTCTCAAAACTAGCATCCTTCAACCACTCCGAGATTTCTGCGAAATCCCACCTCGCCTGTTCTCAGGCGAGGAGTTTTTCACATTCTCAATATTAAAAAACTCCTTTCCTTGGAAAAGGAAAGGTGGATTGGACTCGATAGAGTCAAAGACGGATAGGATCGATGTAATGCTGTTTATTATCTAAATTTATTTTAATAAATTCATGCGATGAAACGTAGGAAACCTATTCACAATTTGCCATATCTAAGAGATCATCGCAAATCACTACGTAAAAACTTAACTCCTGCTGAAGCTTTTTTGTGGAATGAATTAAAAACTAAAAAGTTTCATGGATTAAAATTCCGCAGGCAGCATTCTATTAAAAATTACATTGTAGATTTTTACTGCGCTCGATATAATCTGATCATTGAATTGGATGGAGATTATCATGATGAGCCCAATCAATTAGAAAAAGATGAATTGCGAGATAAGGATTTAAGAAATATGGGGTTTACTGTTTTAAGATATGAAAATCAATATGTTTTTAGTGAATTGGAGCATGTGTTAGAGGATATTAAAAAGTATTGTGAGATAGTATAAGATGTGTGCTATTTCGAGCATCTTTCAACCACTCTTGGTTTGCATCAAAGCTGCTAAACCTGTCTTGCGCATTCCTCTAGCTGAAAAAGCTCGTCGGATACAAGATCTAAGGCGAGGAGTTTTGCACATTCTAAATATCACAACTCCTTTCCTTGGCACCTGCATTCGACGAGTGTAGTTTACGGAACGAGAGGAATGCATAGGTGGACAAAACGAGCGAGAGCAAGTTTTGGTCGGAAAGGATCATAGCGGTATTATTTAAAACTACTCATTCTTTTAAGATTTTTTAATGCTGATAATATAGAATTGCAAAGTATCTTACTACCTGTTAAACCAGCGATTAAGATATAAAGCATTATGAAAACTTCTATCAGCATTCAAGATTCTCTATTACCATTTTTACCTTTATTATATATCGCATGGGCTGATGGCGTATTAGAAAAGCATGAAATCGATTATATTAAAAATCAGATTGATGACAACAACACCATCACTGACGCAACAAAACAACTGATTTCAAAGTGGTTAGACCCTAGTCATCCACCATCTGCAAGAGAATTAGTTTATTGGAAAAAGTATATAAAACAGCATGCTGATGTGCTGGACTTAAGTGAAAAACAAGATTTATATTCCCTAGGAACGGTACTGGCTAAAAAACCGAACCTAGAAGAATGGGCAAACGAAAAGACAAAACAGTCGTTACAGCAAATTGAAAATTACCTAGGTGTTTCAAGTCATGAAGCTATACGATTTATAGATGATTTTAATCCTACATTATTTAAGGTAGATTCTAATTTAAAAAGGTCTGAAGCGCCATACTCCAAGGCTTTAAAGACTTTGCTACAACATGGAAATACTGATTTAAAGAATAAAGTACAAAGCATTCTAGATCCACATAAAGAAGAGATAGAAAGCCATAGTGACGATCTGTATTCTAGACGTGAAAAAGTATTGCAATGGACTCAAGAACTTGCTGATGCTGGACTAGGTAAACTTGCTTATCCATCTGCTTATGGAGGATCTGATTCCATGGTACAATATGCAGCCGTATTTGAAGAAATGGCCAAATATGATTTGAGTCTGACTATAAAATTTGGTGTTCATTTTGGATTATTTGGTGGCAGTGTAGAATCTTTAGGAACTAATTATCATCATGATAAATATTTAAAAGATATAGGCACGATGGCTTTACCAGGCTGTTTTGCAATGACAGAAATGCACCATGGCAGCAATGTAAAAGCATTACAAACTACTGCTATTTACCAACCAGATGATCAATCTTTTATTATTAATACACCAACACATAATGATAGAAAAACTTATATAGGGAACGCCGCGATGCATGCCCAAATGGCTACAGTGTTTGCACAACTAATAGTCGATGACGAGGAACATGGAATACATGCTTTTTTAGTTCCCATTAGAAACAAACAAGGTGCAACCATGCCTGGAATTACGATAGGCGATAATGGTCATAAAATGGGACTCAATGGTGTAGACAACGGGACATTACATTTTAATACGGTTAAAATCCCAAAAGAAAATCTGCTCAATAAATTTGGTGATGTAGATGAAGAAGGACAATACACAAGTCCTATAAGTAGCTCATCTAGACGTTTCTTTACTATGCTAGGAACACTAGTAGGTGGAAGACTTTGTGTTCCTATTGCCGGAAACACTGCTGCCAAAAAAGCTCTAAATATGGCTATCTATTTTGCACTGGATCGCAAGCAATTTGGTCCACCAGGTAAACCAGAACAGTCCATTATGGACTATCCAACGCATCAAAAAAAGTTAATGCCGTTAATTGCAAATGCTTATGCATATGATTTTGCACATGAACACTTGCTAAGAGAATATACCAGCCATTCAGATCATGATGCTCAAGAAATAGAAGCGCTTGCTGCTGGATTAAAAGCACTAAGTACATGGAATGCTACAGATACGATTCAAACCTGTCGTGAAGCCTGTGGTGGAAAAGGTTATTTAAGCGAGATGTATTTTGACCGTTTGAAAGCTGACACAGATATATTCATGACCTTTGAAGGTGATAATACAGTATTGTTACAACTCACGGCAAAAAGTCGTCTGACCTATTTCAAAAAGCAATTTGGCCGAATGGATTGGTGGGATACCCTTAAATATATTTCCAACATCGCGTCTACAAATCTAACTGAACTTAATGCTCTTGTAACAAGAGATACTTCTCAAGAACATTTATTAGGTAATGAATTTCAACTAGCAGCGTTCACTTATAGAGAAGAATATTCCTTGCGTACTCTAGCGATGAGACTAAACAAAAAGATTAAAAGTGGTATGGATAGCTATGAAGCTTTTCTAGATGTTCAAGTACATTTAATAGATATGGCTAGTGCTTATATAGATCGCATCGTTTTAGAACATTTTATAGAAACCATTAAAAAACAAGAACAGAATAGCGTAAAAGAAGTTCTTACTTCACTTAAAAATTTATATGCCCTGCATCGCATAGAGGAACATAAAGGCTGGTATCTAGAACACGATTACATATCAGGTTCAAAATCTCTTGCTATTAATAAGCTAGTTTCAAAACTGTGTAAAGAATTAAAAGAAGAAAGTCAGCATTTAGTGGATGCTTTTGATATTCCAGCACACATGACTGCAACCGCTTTAAAATTTTATTAGCACCATTAGTTTATTGTAATCATTAATGCTGGATTTATAATTGAGCTTAGACCTTCATTTTGCTTATTATTGCAGGATAAGTACAGGATATTTTCAAAATTGAGCGGTATCATCAATTTTTCTGCACAGAGATATTAAAACAAATTAATGGAAGATTTACTAACCTTTGCGTTTACTGTTTTTACAGGTTTTTTTGCTATTATGAATCCTATTTCTAATATGCCTATCTTTTTAACGATTACTGAAGGAGCAGATAAAGAAACGAAGCAAAGAATTAATCTAAAAGCGATAATTGTAGCCTTTATCATTGTTAGCACCTTTGTGCTTTTAGGAAATTACATTTTTGAGCTATTTGGAATTACTATTCCAGCTTTTAAAATTACAGGCGGAATTTTAATATTCTTTGTAGGTTTTGAAATGCTGCAGTCTAAGAAGTCAAACATCAAAAGACTCAAAACGGTAAATTATGATGAGAATATCGCTATATCACCACTTGCTATTCCTATACTTGCAGGTCCTGGTACTATAGTAACCGCAACTAACTTTGTGGCAAACACCTCATCGTATGCTGATATTGCTGTAGTTCTTATTGTTTTTGCTTTGATGTGTTTATTGAATTACATCGCATTTTCACTAAGTGATGTCATCGCTAAGAAAATAGGTGATAATGTCATTTCTGTAATCGGAAAATTGATGGGATTAATTATTGCGATAATAGGTACTAGTATGATTATTTCAGGTTTGAAATTATCATTTGATGTGTTGAACTAATATAGTATCGGTGAATTAATTATTATACTTACTCTGCTTGTAAAGTCTTTACATCTGCAATAAGTTGAGTTATTGATGCTTTATTAAGACCGTTATAAACACCACGAATATGTTTGTTTTTATCTACTAAAATAAAGTTTTCAGTGTGTAAAAAATCATTGATATCTTTAGTGGTACCTAGGTCTTCTTCTACAAAATAATGATTTCTACCTAGATCATAAATTAAATCCTTATCGCCAGTAACGAGATTCCACTTTTTAACATTCACATCTTTACGTTGTGCATATTCCAATAAAACAGCGGGCGTATCATAATCTGGCGTGACAGAATGAGAAAGTAATAACACTTCTTCGTCTTCTAAAAATTCGTTTTGAAGACGATTCATATTTTTAGTCATTGCAGGACAAATTCCAGGACAAACGGTAAAAAAGAAATCTGTAATATAAATTTTGCCTTTATAGAAGTCTTGAGTGATGGTATCACCATTTTGATTGATAAAAGTAAAATCAGGAATTCTATGAAAATCTATAAGCGAGTCACTATCTTTTGAAAGCCAGTATGGTGTAAAAGTGGCCTCTTGGTAATAAGGCAACGCCTCTACTCTACTTACTACCTCTTCTTCAATGGGTTTATTATTCTGTTCTTTAGAGCCACAACTAACTATTAAGGCAACATTACAAAGTATCAGTAACGACTTCTTGATTCTCGAGAGAGAAACAAAGTGTTGCTTTTTTGAGTCCAAAGATTCTACCATTTTTTGCTTCATAATTATTATAAAGTTTACCATTCTGACGGTAAGATTTTTGCATGCCTTGCTCACGTCCATCGACTAGATGTATTTCTTTAAAAATAGAACCGTTAGTATACCATTGAAACTGGGCACCTTGAGCTACACCATTCTCAAAATTACTTTGAGAACGTTTATGACCATTATTCCACCAGGATATTGTTTTACCATGCTGTAGTCCATTCTCATATCGAGATTGAAAACTCAAAGTTCCATCCCTAAACCACTTCTCATATAATCCATGGCGTAATCCATTGAGATACTCAATCTTTTCTGCAGTTAATCCATTAGAGTAACTAATTACAGAGAATCCTGTAAAGGGCTCGTTGTTATAATACATGAGCCCTTCATTAGGTCTTAATTCTAAAGTTGCTTTATCAATCTCTAACTTTTCAGTTGTTTTTACAACATGATTTGAATCTGTTTTACAGCTTGATAAAAGCAATAAGATCAATATACTACTGTATGTTATTAGGTGTGCCTTGATAATCGCCAGGGAATATGATATAGTATTGATTTAAGTATACTGTATTCTGAATATGGTAATGATACTCTGCAGTTGTTGTATGTTGTGTAGTAGAGGTATGCCCACCAGAAGCATCTAGATCAGTAGGATATGTTCCTGTAGATGTACATTTTCTACCATAAATAAAGAAACCATCGCTTATGATACCAACTAGTGCATCATCATCATCAGAAAAAGCTTTAGGTTCTAAGTGGTAGTGGTAACTTTGTGGTCCTGTATGCGCTGCGGTATAATCTAACGAGCCTACCGCGCTATCTAGTGGTACATTAGGTCCTTCTTCATCATTATAAATTACTGAACCGCTAACAGCAATACCTATGGCTCCTAAACCAGTCGTTGAGGAACTACTAGCCAACGTTGGACTTGATGGAACTGTTAAAGAAAAGGAACCGTTAAAGTCGTCTATGTTACCAGGTGCCATTTGATCTCCACTAGTAACAATAGGATCCACATATAAAGGATGGTCAGTAGCGGCAGGACCTGTCACAACCGCATTACCATTCGGACCAGTTATGGTACGTACATTTGTGCTGGACCAGTAAGGTGAAGTGTGATTAGGCAAACCGTTAGTCTCAATATTTACAGATGAAGTACCACTCATCATGATCGTGACATTATCTGTGTCAAATTCAGCAAAAGCGGCATGTAATTCTGTTGTACCATTTCCACTTCCATCATCAGTTGCACTTCCATTATCGTCATCGCTTGAAGTACAAGAATAGGCTCCTGCGATAGCCATTATCGAAATCCCTATATACATAAGGAAAGATTTATTTTTTGATTGATTCATAAACTTAAGTGTTATGCGCTTTCGATTCAAGCGCTGTTAATTGATATAATACTTAGACTAATAAAAACTCTAAAGGTTTAATCAATACTTAAAAAAGTATTAAACACCTTTAACTATAGGTTTTATCTCAATCGCAAAATTGACAGAATTTGCTATGAAACAAAGTTGGTGTGCCTCTTCATGTAATTTTGTAGCTATATCTATTTGTTGAGCATCCAGAATTAAGACTTCGGGATTAAGAATAACTTTTTGAAAAGCACCACTAGCGTCTTCGTTTAATAATAAAGTACCTGAAACCTTATCTGTATATTCTAAGACATCTATACCATGCTGCTGGCACACGTAGAAATAAGACATCATATGGCAAGAAGACAATGCGCTTAACAAAAGGTCTTCTGGGTTGTGTTTATTCTTATCTCCTTTAAATTCTCGGGCTGCAGATACGATGATATCTTTTTTCCCTTCTATAATAGAGGTATGAGTTTTATGGTTTTTAAATTGTCCTTTTTTCCACTGAGTTTGTACCTCGAAAAAGAATTCTTTTTTCATTCTAAAGTGCCGTGGATGATGAAGAAGCTGGTGCATATTTCGCTTTCGCGAAAGCGAATAATCGATAACATAACCAACCTATTACAGTTCCCATAAACATCCCCATCAACACATCACCTGGATAATGTACTCCTAAATAAACGCGACTATAAGCCACTAACACAGCCCATATAAAAAGCAATATTCCAGTAGTTTTATGAGACTGCTTGAGCATATGCCACATAAATACAGCAAGTGCCATGGCATTACTAGCATGTCCACTATAAAAACCATAAGTACCACCACTTTTACCTACTTTAGAGATCAACCCTTCTAAAGCTGGTTCTCTAAACGGTCTTAATCGCTGTACCCATGTATTCTTAAATAGCATCGCAACTTGATCACTTATCGCAACTAATAATGCAATAGTGATTAACGCTATAATCAATTCTTTTTTATTTAACTTTTTAAAAAGTACATAAAACAAGTACAGATAAAGTGGGATTGCATAGAATTTATAAGTAATGATATTGAAAATTAAATCAACGGTATCGTTTCCCCAATCATTCAACAAAAGCATTAAATCCCAGTCTAGCTGTTTAATATCTTCCATTATTCTTTATCATAGATAGCACACTGCTCGTCGTAGAATCGACTAGCTTCTTCGATTAGGTTCTTGGTTTCTTCCTCAAGTTCTTCTTTATCTTTCTTTTCAATATCTTCTAGAAATTCTAGAGTATCATCTTTTAAATTTATCACAAATCGAGGATAATCGAGGTGTACTACAAAAATATCTTCGGGATGGTGAGCGTTATCGCCCATAAGAAATCTAGGGAAAGCCATGTTACTAGTTATGAATTATATGTTATCGTTGAGAATTGTAAAATGTTGCTGTCGCAGCAGTTTTACTAAAACTCTAGGTTACCTTAACTTAGTTTTTAATAATAGTGCAATCTAAGAAATTCAGAATTATAAAAAGTATCTTTGTTTTATGCAACAACTAAGAGCAGATAATTTACAGAAGTCCTATAAAGGCAGACCAGTAGTTAAAGGTGTTTCTTTTGAAGTGAACCAAGGCGAAATCGTAGGTCTACTAGGGCCTAACGGTGCTGGTAAAACAACATCTTTCTACATGACTGTAGGACTGGTTAAACCTACTGGTGGTGATGTGTGGCTAGATGATAAAAAGATTACTCAATACCCGATGTACAAACGTGCACAAAATGGTATAGGCTATCTGGCACAAGAAGCTTCTATATTTAGAAAATTAACGGTAGAAGAGAACATACTGGGCGTACTGCAATTAACTGACCTGACTAAAAAAGAACAACGAGAACGTTGCGAGATGTTATTAGAAGAATTTAGTCTAGAAGATAGACGCAACCGTAATGGTGACTTATTAAGTGGTGGAGAAAGACGCCGTACAGAGATTGCTCGCGCACTTGCGACTAACCCAACATTTATACTACTAGATGAGCCATTTGCTGGAGTAGATCCAGTAGCTGTAGAAGACATACAACGTATTGTCGCTCAACTAACTAAAAAGAACATAGGTATTCTTATCACTGATCATAACGTTCAAGAAACGCTGGCTATTACGGACCGTACCTACCTGATGTTTGAAGGTAATATTCTTAAACATGGTAGTCCAGAAGAACTTGCTGAAGATGAAGTAGTACGTCGAGTATACCTAGGTCAGAATTTTGAGCTGCGCAAGAAGAAGTTGTTTGCTGATTAAGGATTAACCTTACGATTTTACAGCGCTGAAATTATTAAAAACGCTCATCAACACGTAAAGAACGATAATACAAGGAACCGCATAGATTTTAAGTATCACAATCATTGCAATGCATATCGCTATAAAAATCCATCTTATCTCGTTGCTTTTCCAGCCGAAGGTTTTAAATTTTAACGCAAACAACGGTAATTCTGCATTAAGTAAGTAACAGCTTATAATCGTGATTAGTATTAAAACATATGGATTACTTAATAATCCAAAAATAAAATCGCTAGTTGTCATTTGAGCAATAATCCCTAGTGAGATGATTAAAATAGCATTTGCTGGTGTAGGTACACCTATAAAAGAATCTGTCTGTCTGGTATCTATGTTAAATTTAGCCAGTCGATAACCACTGGCCGCAGTAATTAAAAATCCTAAAAAAGTAATTTCCTTAAATAAACTGGTTGCACTACTCCATCCTAGATCGCCATTCACAGCAAATAATGTAGAAGAGTGACCTGTAGCATCTGCAAGTAATTGACACATGACAATACCAGGCACAACACCACTAGTAACCATATCTGCAAGTGAATCTAACTGCGTACCTAACTCACTAGAAACCTTTAATAATCTAGCTGCCAGACCGTCAAAGAAATCAAAAAATATACCTAGCGCCACAAAAACACCAGCAAGTATCAACTCATCTTTGAAAGCATATACCGCAGCGATGCAACCAGACAATAGGTTTAACATCGTTATTAAATTAGGAGTCCATTTCTTCATTCTACAAATATGCAGTTTTCTACGATACTTGTTTCAACTTGATATGCAATATCCTAGGGTTTTGCTAGTTATTTAGTGAGAAACCTAGATATTTGCAGCTAGATTATATATGACCAGAAAAGCTAATTTTATTATTGTATTGTGTTGCGTTCTCGCTTTCGCGAAAGCGTATTCACAAACCTCTAGAGCATACTCTAACGAATTCTTAAACATAGGAGTCGATGCAGCAGCACTAGGTATGAGCAACGCAGTGGTTGCTAGCACTAATGATGTCAATGCTGGTTACTGGAATCCAGCAGGATTAATGCGTGTTCAAGAACAAGAGATTAGTGTAATGCATGCTAACTATTTTGCAAATATTGCACAGTACAATTATGGTGCATTTGCCATGCCTATAGACGACTTTAGTGCCTTTGGGTTTTCTGTCATACGATTTTCTGTAGATGACATATTAAATACAACTCAATTAATTGATCAACAAGGAAATATTAATTATGACCGTATTTCTACATTCTCAACTGCAGATTGGGCTTTCACATTTTCTTATGCAAGAGAATCACAATTAGATGGTTTTAGTTATGGAGGTAATGTGAAAGTCATACGACGAGTTATAGGAGAATTTGCAAATGCATGGGGTTTTGGCTTTGATGTAGGCGCACAGTTTAAACGTGGTGACTGGGAACTAGGTTTTATGGCTAGAGACATTACAACAACCTACAATACCTGGACCATCGATGAAGAAAAATATGCCGAAGTACAAGGAGCCGTGGAAAATCAAAATCAAGATTTACCAGAAACAACAGAAATAACATTACCTAAATTACAGATAGGTGTTGCTCGTACTTTCACATTTCACTACGACCATATTCTAACTGCCGAAGTTGATTTAAATATGCGCTTTATACAAACTAATGATATTATATCTAGTAGTGCAGTAAGTGCAACACCAGCATTAGGCTTACAGTATGGATTTACAGATTTAGTTTTTGTGAGAGCTGGAGTCGGTAATTTTCAAAACGTGCAACAACTCGATGGAAGTGATAACGTGAACTTTCAACCTAATATAGGAATAGGCTTTAAGTACAAAGGTATTGCGGTAGATTATGCACTGACAGATATAGGCGATTCTAGCGAGGCGCTTTATTCAAATATTTTCTCTCTTAAGGTAGATCTTTCTACATTTTCTAGATAAGTTTGATACCTTAGCATCTTAGTTTATATATGAAGTACTCTAGTATTCTTCTCGCTCTTTTATCAGGTATATTATTATGGTTAGGATGGCCTACTTATGGTTTTCCTTTACTATTATTTGGCGCCTTTGTCCCTTTACTATTTGCAGAACTTCATATCAGAAAATCTGAATTAAGATTCAAAGGATGGCGTGTTTTAGGACTTTCGTATCTCAGTTTTTTTATTTGGAACATTTCAACCACTTGGTGGCTCTATCTTGCAACTGGATTTGGAATGTGGTTTGCTGTTTTAGTAAACAGTTTATTGATGGCTCTAGTATTTTTATGTTATCATAAATTTGCTAAAAAAGTATCGCAAGGTGCTGCGTTTACATTCTTAAGCTGTTTATGGATTAGCTTTGAGTACATGCACTTGCAATGGGACTTTTCATGGCCATGGCTCAATTTGGGTAATGGTTTCAGTGAATATGTAAGCTGGATTCAATGGTATGAATATACTGGTACTTTTGGTGGTACCTTGTGGATCTGGTTATTAAATGTAATCCTATTTTATACCATTTTCAAATTGAAGAATTATAGCTTTACTGTGATTCAAGCTCTTAAAAAATCAGTATTACCAGCGTTGGTGATTTTAATTCCCATAGGAATATCTCATATTATTTTATTCAGTTATTTTGAAGTAAATAAAGATAGCGGCACTGATGTAGTAATTGTGCAACCTAATATAGATCCTTATGAAGAGAAATACACCTTTACAAATGATAAGGTCACTCAACTCATCACAAACCTTGCTTTACCTGAAATAACACAAAATACTGAGTTTGTAATTGCTCCAGAAACTGTGATCGCTGATAACATAAGGATAAGTCAAGTTAATTATCATCCTACACTACAAAGTCTGAGAGGTAATTTTGCCTCCTATCCCAACCTGAGCTACTTAGGTGGTATATCATTAGTTGATGTATTTAAAAATCCTGATCAAGCTACCAATCAAACAAATCTGGCTAGTGATGGAGTGACCTATTATGACGATTATAACAGCGCGATGTTTTTTAACCAGCTGGGACCTGTTGAGTTATATCATAAATCTAAGTTGGTTGTAGGTATAGAGAACTTTCCATATAAAAGTATTCTTAAACCGATACTAGGTGATGCCATGATAGATCTAGGCGGAACTGTAGCTACTAAAACCACCCAAAAAGAACGTAGTGTCTTTACTTCATTAAATGAATCTAAAGTAGCATCCATAATTTGTTACGAATCTGTATATGGAGAATACGTCACTGGATATATAAATAATGGAGCGCAATTTCTTGCCATTATCACTAACGATGCGTGGTGGGGAAATACTCAAGGACATCAACAACATTTAAGTTTAGCTAGGCTGCGTGCTATAGAATCTAGAAGATGGATTACAAGAAGCGCTAATACGGGCATAAGCGCTATCATCGATCACCGTGGAAAAATTATACAATCATTGGGATACGGTAAACAAGGCGCCATAAACGGTACGATAAGAAAACGTGATGACATCACTTTTTATGTACAACATGGTGATTACATAGCTCGTATTGCGATATTTATGGGTGTATTTACTCTATTATTTGGCTTTACTAGACGCCGAAAAAAACGTTCCTAAATAGAATAATTATAAAATGACTTCAATGTCTATTGAGTAAAGTGAAAGTTTTAATGTTACCTATTGTCCTTTAAAAAAAATGATAGTACTTAAAGTTTTAACGATGATTCTTAAGTCTAGGAATAAACTGCGATGTTTAATATAATAAAGATCATATTGTAACTTTCTTAGGCTGTCTAGCTCTGACTCTCCATATTTAGTTTTGACCTGTGCCCAACCAGTTAATCCTGGTTTTACGACATGTCTGGTTTCATAGAAAGGAATCTTTTCAGAAAGTTGTTTTACAAATACAGGCCTTTCTGGTCTAGGTCCAATAATACTCATTTCACCTTTTAAAATATTATAAAACTGGGGAAATTCATCAAGACGAGACTTTCTTAAAAACTTTCCAAAAACAGTAATTCTACTATCATTTTTAGTGGCAAATTGAGCTCCATCAACCTCAGCATTTTTGACCATTGTTCTAAATTTATAAATCTGGAAAGACTTACGATTTTTACCAACACGCTCTTGTTTATAAAACAACGGACCTCTATTACCCATTATATTACCGATAAAAATCAAAGGCAATAAAACTAGTCCAAAAATCAAACCTAATATGGAGCAAACGATGTCAAACAATCTATGATATACCATATAGAGTTTATTCTGATTGCTACGTGCAAATGGGAAGTATTTATAAAAATCTTTACCTACATATTGAACAGGCACTCGATCTGTAATCTCCTCATAAATCTGAGTATATTCTCTTACAGAAAAACCGTTTTCTACTAACTCGATAAGCCACTCATACAGCTCTGGCGTGATCCCTTCAACATTTGAAGAAGCTATAACAATTTCACTCACCTCTTGACCTTCTAATCTGTTTTTTGCTTCTGGTATCGTTAATATACTAATACGATCATCATAACCTATTTCAAGTTCTCGATCTGTATTAACATAACCTGCAATTTTATAATTAGGATCAGCTTCCTGTAGTGTTTCTGCTACTTGAGCAGCGTCTGTGGCATCTGCAATAATTAGTATGTTCTTATAAAATCTAGAACTAGAAAATAACTTAATGTAAAAGGCTCGCCAGATTAAAAGTGATAAAGTGATGGCTAGATAAAAATATAAAATCTGTAATCTATTCTCTGGTAAAGATGGTGTTAAGAAAGGTGTCAACAGGTAAATTAACGAAGTAATAGAACTGGTAAAAACCACACCTCTCAAAGTAGAAGTAATTCGACTAGCGCGTTGTAAATGATACAATTCAAAAACAGTCGCAAAGAACAATAAATATGCACCTAACAAAATAATCCAAGACCAATGTTCTTCATTAATTTTAAAATAATCAAAATTAAACACAGTACCTACTAGATGAAGCGCACCTAAAACGACGGCTACATCTATGATACGCAATAAAACCTTGCGTTCAGAGATTTCAAAATGTATAGAACCTGGTTGGGACATCGTTCAAATTAGGGCTCTAAAGATAAGATTACCCTTCAAATAATTGAAGCCATAATCCTTTAACTTTATCCCAGTTGAAATTTTCAGCAGTTGCCATGGCATTTTGAGCGATACTCGTAACTAAATGATTATTCTCTAACAAGTCATTAATATGGTTAGCCATTTCAACAGCCTTAAAAGGTGGCGTTAGAAATCCATTTTCACCATGTTTTATTAAGAATGGAATACCGCCTACATTTGTAGATATTACTGGCAATCCTAATGCCATGGCTTCAATGACACTTACTGGTAGATTATCAAAATTAGAGGTGTTTATAAATAGATCATAGTTTTTACTCAATGATATCCAATCTTCTTTATCAAGCAAACCAGTAAATTCTACCGATAAATTCTTTTGAGCTGCTATTGAAATACAATTCTTCATCGACCCATCCTTATCCGGTCCGACCATACATAATTTGGCATCGGGATAATTTTCAGATATCAAATCGAGAACTTCTAAAGCCATTTCAGGATTATAAATATCAGCAAAAGACCTAACCCATAATAATCTAGGTTGTATCTCAGATCTCAACTTAAATGAATATTTATTTAAATCGATATGATTAGGTATTTTAACAAGTTGTTTAAAATCCGCTTTCGCGAAAGCGTCTATCAAATAATCACTAGGACTCACCACAGTATGAGCATTATTAATAAAAGCTTGAATAGCTTTAGGATTTTTACTTAATCGATCTGGTAAGTTACCACCATGAAGTATAGGAATATATTTGATTTTTAAAGATTTACATAACCGCCCGATTGTTATAGCATACCAAAAATTACGAGTACTATAAGTGTCAATTAAGACATAATGTGCCCAGTTTCTACTTAAAAAAGTTAGACGCATCATATGTAATAATCTAGCATTGGTATTTTTTACGGAAGATGCGTATCTCAAATTAAAACCTTCTTTTTGAAGCAAAGGTCCAAGTATATCGATCGTTGTGGCAGTGCGTCCTTTACCAGCTAACTTATTCCCTATATACAGAATGTTTTTCATTAGACGAGAAGGGCATTATCTGTAATATTTACAGTTGATATTTTCTTTTTAATTTTCATAGGTCTAACATATAATAAAGCCATTCCATAGAAAAATGCTGGTGCTGCAATACGCATCGCACTATGATTTATAGTTGCTATCCAAAAAATTAAAAAAGCATAGAAGTAAATATTACCTCGATGAAAAAGCCTAAAAAACAATGGTGTAAATATTAAAACTAACAAAGAGAAAATCCCAATAGCTCCATGTTCTGAAAGTAATCTACTGGTTTCATTATGTGATGCAGCTATAATTCCATCTTTTTTTGCTCTATAATACTTTACCTGTCCAGCACCTATACCTGCAATAGGATTTTCAAAAAAAGCTTCTAATTCAATTGATATAAGCTCAGTACGTCCAGTTGACAAATCATCTTTAGCACGACCAGCAGCATCTTCATTTGCATAGCGCTTATCAATCAGCCCATTTGTTACTAGTGAGGTAAAACCCCAAGCCATTATTAAACCTAATCCAACAACCGCAAGCTTTGGAATAAAAGAAGCTCTGAATTCGCTTCTTTTTAAAAGAAACAAAGTTCCAATCACCGCTATAATCATTAAGAATGAGGTGTAAACGCCACCTCTGGAAAAAGTCACCCAAGCCCGATAAGTCATGGCTAGAAAGAGAACAATATCTAAAATATTAATCATTAAATTCTTAATACGTAAGAAACGAACAAAGGTGATAAACATACCTATCCCTAACACTGTAGCTACTTGATTAGGACCATATCCTCCAGATGTCGCAAAGTTTGAAGCCGTATTAGTTACCACATCTCTAATATCTGGCGTTACTAAGAATAAATACGTGGTTATCATAACTACAGGTCCCACACAAAGTTTTAATATTTGATCTAATCTCGTATTTGTAATTGACCTTTGATAACAGTAAATCGCAGTTATCCCTAAAGTTACTGGGCCACTTAAATTAAATGCTACAGCTTTACGCAAGCTTTCACCTAAAGGAATATTTCCAGCAGCAACAATTATACTAGGTATTAATAACAAAAGATAAAAAACATAGGGAATGGACTTTAATGAAAAACCTCTCATGATAATCCCCATAATCATAAAAACGATGACTAGGTATTTCATAAATTCATAAAAGATTAAGGCTTGATTCATCCTTAAGAAAACCTCTAAAGTCACTAAGTAAGCGCAGGCTAAAAGTGCTTCTTGACCTGAATCTTTTTGTAATAAAACCCTAAGTCCAAAATAAATAATGGAGGCATAAAAAAACAACGGAATCAAAAATGGTACTGTAATCATGAATATGGTCAAAATGATATGACCAGCAATCAATAACGGATATGGTAATTTCTCAAATTGAATCATTATAAGGAACTATAAAAAGTCTCTAACTTCTCGATGTAAGAAGCAGCTCCAAAGGTAGTCATTACATGTTGTTGGTAAGAGTGAGCCATTGATTTTGCTTCTTCAGGATTATCTATAAATTCTTGAATGGCTTGAGATAACGAATTGATATCTTGAGACGGTACTACCTTACCATAACTCAACACCACTTCTTTACAAGCTCCTACATCTGTTGTCACAACAGGTAAACCTGCAAGTCCATATTCTAGTATTGCCACCGGCAAACCTTCAGACTTTGAGGACAACACTCCTAAATCACATGCTTTTAGAATTGCAATCGTATCTTCTCGAGAACCTAACAAGTGTATGTGTTCATCTAATTTTAAGTCCTCTATTGTAGATTTAATGTTTCGAGCATAGTCATCTTGAAAATCCATTCCGACTAGTAATAGATTCCATCCGGTAGTATTTTTAGTTACTTCTTGAAATGCTTTAATTAAAGTTGTATGATCTTTTTGAGGCCTCAGATTTGCCAAATGTACTATTCGTTTACCTGATGAACCAGGTAACGGTTTTAATAGTTGCTGTTCTAGGGAATTAGAAACAAAATTTCTTAAATAAATAACTTTTGAAGGTTTCAAATTACGGATAGACCAATCTTTCAAAATTTGATTCACACTTATAATCCCATCAAAAAAACGTGAGGATTTCCTTAAGAAACCAACTTTACGATTATCTAGATCTTCAGCATTACCATAATGGTCATGCCATATAAACTTAACAGAAGGTATCCACCATTTTATAATTGTTGCTGTAAAAAATGATGTGCTATGCGCATGAACTGTATCAATATTATTTTTAACAATATAGGTTTTCAACTTGGTCATCGCCTTAATACCTAGCTTACCTTTTTTTTCTATAAATAGATAACCTACCTCATCATTAATTGTTTTTATAAGTAATCCTTCTCTTCTTGTAACACATATGTGCGATTCATGTCCTGCGATTTGCAATTCGTTTGCAATTTGCACCGCCATACGCTCAGCTCCACCAGCATCGAGACTATCTATGATTTGAATGATTCTCATGAACGAAGCAATTTAACTATTTCATCTTCAAACCTCTCTAATGTATAATCTTGTGACCACTCTTGTGCGTTTTGAGATAATAAATTGATGTCTTCTTGTTGATTTAAAAATTGTCTTATAATTTCAATGGTGTTGTCTATATCTGTGAAAATAATACCTCTAGAACCTAAACTTTTATTATCACTTACACCTAACATCCATGGGACACAACTTACTGCTGTCGCAATAGGAATGCAACCATACCACATAGATTCTGCAACAGCCTTGGGCCAGCCTTCACTTTGTGAGGCAAGAAATGAAAAATGCGCTTTTTTATAACCATTCTGAACTACTTCCTTAGGTTGATTACCATAGAAATAAAAAGTTTTTTCTGAGCCGTTTAAACTATTTACTTCAATTAATGAACTTTCATTTTTAAGCTTATCCATTAAAATACCATCTCCATAAAAATGAGCTTGAGATACTATTCCTTTATGATTCAATAGCTTAATAAGTTCGACTAATAATTGCGGATTCTTATTAGGAGAAAGTGTCCCTACAAAAATAAATTGTAGTGGTTCTTTAAACTCTTTTTTAAAGTATTTCTTATCCCTTTCTGAATAGGTTGCTGTAAAAAACGATTTGATATTTCTAGACTGACCACTCCATTTTCCATAAACTAATACATCGATATTTTTAGACAGACTAGTATTTGACAATATTCGCTTCTGCCATCTGTAAGAAAGAGGTTGAGATGCATTAGGACTAAAATTACCTGCGTACTTTATAGTTTTACGCTTTCGCGGAAGCGTAATTTGAACAATGCTGGCAAGTAAAGCCAAATTCCCTGGACATCTTACATGGATATGATCTGCTTTGCGCATGGCATTCCATAAAATAATAGTCTGATAAGGAATTGTGATTAACGAAATTAATGCCGAAATAATGTTATGAAACTCTAATCGCCTGAGGGAAGTTATTTTAAAATCTTGTTCTTGAAAAGGCTGTGTTAATAGTTTGCGTTGATATCGCGTAGGACATACAAATGAAATATCGCTAGCATGCTGCATCCATAAATCCATCTCACGAACATATGGTGCATATGCTTCTTTTTTATCTGAGAGACGCAAAATAGGAGCGTCTGATATAATGAGCAGTTTCATAAAATATAGTCGGCTGAGTCTTTATCACTAACTTTTATGGCTGGAACCCCTAAAACAGTTGTGCCTTCTGCCACATCTTTAATAACTAAACTGTTAGCACCTATAACCGCTTTATTGCCTACAATGATATTGCCAGCAATAGTAGCATTGGCTCCTATATATACGTGATCGCCTATGACTGGCACACCTCGATTTTCTCCACGACCGCTCACTCCTATCGTTACTCCTTGAGAGATATTACAGTTCACACCGATTACAGCATTGGCATTAATAATAATCCCTGAATGATGACCTATGTAAAAACCTTCTCCAATGGTTGCGCTATATGGAATGGTTATCCCTGTCAACACTTCAATACCTTTCAATTTAAGGACTCCTATCCCTAATAAAGGCCATTTTACTACTTTAGGCCATCTAGAAGTATAAATCCAATTGAAGAAACGATACTGTAGTAACGCCCATAATCCTTGCTGAGTCAACAACATGATTAATGCAGACTTACCACTGTAATCTGTATATCGTTTAATGTCTTTTGAAAACTTCATTAATTAGGTTTATTGAATAGCAAACTTAGGATCCCAACGGTTCTACCCATCGCCTCTGTAAAAGCTTCTTTACGTTCACTAGTAGTAAAGATATTGAGAAATCTAATAGCAGTAAGCAAAATGGTGATTTGATACCATTTCACTTTGTTTTTAAACGATGGATTGGGATGCTTAACACGCCACACATACCAGCCATTGCGCACTACCATTTTCCCATATCTATACTTATTAGGTCTTCCCGCTGCGTCGTGGTGGTGTTCTAATTGGGCTGCTGTATTTACATACAAATCTCCTATATGAGATAATCGCAATGTAAAATCTGCATCTTCATAAAGGCCGTAACCTTCAAAATATTCTGAAAACTTATGCTCTTTTAAAACAGCAAGAGGAAAACTAGAAACACCACCCATTAACTGTTCTACTTCATAAATTTTACCAGATGGAGGCAAGAAACTTATAGATCTACCATGGCCAAACTCTGGATAAACAGCAGGTTGTGTCGTTTGAGCCAGTCCTAATTTTCTTCTTAGTTTGTAACGACTACTCTCAACTCTCCTATAACCATCGTAATAATAGTAGTTTAAATCTGCTGGATTTTCTTTTGATGATTCTTCCCAAGAAACTTCGTTTGTAATGTAACCACCTACTCCTACTGCTTTTGGAAATCGAGAGTAGGTTCCCAAAAGTCTTTCAAAATAATCATCATTCAGAATCGTGTCGTCATCTAAGAAAGCGACAATATCCATATCACCTTGCACTCGTTCAATACCATAATTACGTTGTTTGGTAAGACCACGATGATCTGGCGGCACTTTGTGATATTTTATAATATTGTTTCCGCTTTCGCGAAAGCGAGATCCCGTATCATCATCTGTAGAACCATCGATAATTAAAATCTCATCAGGCACTTGAGTTTGCGACATGACAGACTCCAATAACCTATTTAGAGGTTCTGGCCGCATATAGGTGCATATGATGAGACTTAATTTATACTGTTGCATCTTCCACTAATTTTTGTGACCAATAGAGACTTTTACTCCACGCTTTTTTAAAGTATTTATAATAAGCGATAGGATTTTTAATGGAATAATCTCTATAGAACTTAATAAACAAGGTGACTTTAAATCCTCTCAGTTGTTGCAGAGTAGAATTCTTAGTACGATGATACATAATTTGTGGAGATGGTTTAGGTAAAACGACATCTCCTTCCCACGGAAAAACATGTGGTTTTCTAAATCCTCCTACAGGCGCCTTTAAATGTAACATTTGAATTTGAGGTGCATAAATAACGTCATAACCTGCATTACGTATTTGCATTCCATAATCCGTATCTTCTCCATAACCATGCTCAAGCGCAGCATCAAAAGAACACTTTTCTACAACTTCTCTATGAACAATGGAGCAACCTGAACCAAATGCGCTCCACTGACTAACTACTTTTCTATTCTCTTGCTCTCCTTTTTGAAGACATGAAAATGTCAGGACCTTTGTATCAGTTCTATTTAATTCTTCTATTATTTGAGTTGTAAAGTCAGTTGTAACACGCACATCATCATCAAAGAATAATACCCATGGAGCCTTAGTGCGCATAATCGCTTTATTCCTAGCATTACAGGCACCAGTTTGATGAATAAACTCATGTACAATTTCAAAAGGCCATTCTTCTGTTTTTAAATAATCTAGATCTGAACTAGAATTTGTATCTCCATTTTGTTCAAAAATAATTACCTTTTGTGGTCTAATAACCTGTTTACTTAGGTCCAGTAAAACATCTTTAAGATAAGTTACTCGACCCATTGTGGGAATAACAACGTCGTACTGTTTTTTTATATGATCACAATATAAATTATTATGAATTGATTCAAAATCCAGTGTTAGGCTTAATTGCTTTTTCAAGATTGCTTTCATTAAAGCATAGAAAGGAAAGCGCTGTTCATACCAAACGTGACAAAGTAGCAAGAAGAAAATCCATGATTTCTTTTTAGTTTGGGCTATAAAAGAATAAACGTCTGAATATTTCTTTTGTGTTGTTGATGCTGTAAGTTGAGAATAGCAAAATAATCCTTGAGATTGTACTGATTTTGTAAAAAGATTCAAATCATAAATCCATTTTCCTGAAGATTTAAAGGTCAACTCTTGTTGTAAAACGCTGGCATGAATTAATCCCATATCTTCACTCATCAACCAGGTAGGATACCATTGATCATCTACAAAGTTTATAAAAGGTGTATCCTCTACATAATCTATGGAGTTAGATAAAAAGGCAGGTACTGCTCCTCTACTCAATACTTTATATGGAACCGTTGCCTTTTGGACTAATTCATCCCAGTCTGATTCAGGACGCTTTCTAACAGTCCACCCTATATGCTCGTTAGGAAATTTGCGAGCAAGTTCTTGTAAATGTTCAAACGTAGATCCAGTTGATAATTCAATTTCATCTCCATTGAAATACCCTTTATCTAGTTTAGGATTACTATGCGTCACAATAATGATCATGATTCTAAAATTGATTGATAGAACTTCACATTTTCATCTACTAGATCATCTATATTAAATTTCGCCGTAACACTTTTAATGGCATTTCGACCTATACGGGTAACTTCATTTTTATCTCCTAAGAGTTTACAAATAATACTCACATAACTATCTATATCATCTGGATGGTGCATATAACCATCTTCTCCATCTTTTATGAGGTCTTTTGCCCAACCTATATTTGTATTTACTACTGCTTTCCCCATAGCCATAGATTCAATCGTTACCATACCCAGCGTTTCGGCTAGGGATGGAAATACGCATACATGTGCGTTTTTAATACTGTTTTGCACATGAGCATAGGGTACTTTACCTAAATAGTTTATTTTTTCAAGTACATGTGCCTGAGTTTGACCTTGTATTAATTTCCAAGTTGAAGTGGCGCCTGTTTTCACATCATTACTATCACCACCGATAAAAGTAAGCCTAGCCTGTGGAAATTGTTCTAACACTTTCTCAAATACCTGAACAAGTTGGAAAACTCCTTTTTTACGAATTATGGTTCCTACATTAAGAATAGTAAAAGGCTCATAAATTGAAATATCATTATTTACAAACTGGCTTAAATCTAGTCCGTATGGGATTACCTTAAGTAATTCCATTGATTGATTAAACAGTTTAATAGAAGTCACTCCTGCATAATTAGTAGGTGCTATAAAAGCTTGAGCCTTTGAAATAGCATTAAACTCAAAGAATTTATTCTTTTTCTTTTGAGCTCTTTTCTCAATATGACAGAAGTATGTATCGCTACCATGAAAACGTATTACTAATGGCGTTTTTAAATTCATGAAGGCAGTAATTCCTGTCCAGTCTGGTGCCTCTAAAAGGTCTACGTCCTTAAGATGTTTATTAATATATTTCTCAATGTGTTTACGGTAAAAATAAAAGCCACCGATTTTATAGTTTTTTTGAGAGACAAGATGATAATGAATGCCAAGCTCATTAAACACCTCATCACGCTCTTGACCATATACAATCACACTTACCTCATGTTCCTTTTGAATTAATCGAGTTACTAAATTCTTAATACTCGTCCCCATACCGCCAGAGTGACTGGTTTTTCGATGTGGATATTCTGGTGTAAGAAAAGCAATATGCATTATAAATTAAAATCTTTAATGAGTTGTCTAGTAAAAATTTGTGCACCCTGGAAATTCATATGCGTACAATTTGCAAAGTAATCTTCATTTTTATAAAAAGAGGCGTAATTGATATAATCTTTATAGTCATCCTTAAATTTATTGAAGGCAAATGTATTCTTCATTTTAGCACAATAAGGTGATGTATAAAAATGAATACTTGCCTGATCTTGAATAGCATCTTCTTTTAGGTATTTCACATATTTGTTTTTTAATCCAGACAGCACAATTTGATTAGCATAATTATCCCCTACACCATATTGCGGAATAAACCCTAGACTAACATCGTCACGCTTATTTTTATACAGTTGCGCAAAACATGCTCTCATACCATATAAATAATCATACTTAGCATATTGATAGAATGGAATATTCTTTTCGGACCAGGATAGTTTTAATTCTACATCTTTCATTTGAATACTGGAATCTATAAATGGAACTAATGAGGCCTTAAAGCTTTTAGTCATAGTTTCATTTTTCACCGATGCATCAAGTTGAATAAATAGATGACTATAGGTTAGTCCGTTTTCTTTTAGTAAACTAAGCAACACATAGGAATCTTGATAGGAGCTACCACTCACCCCAAAATTCTCACAAGTTTTACCCGTTCTTTTTTCAATGATAGAGCAATCTATATAGTTTTCAACTCTTGAATTACCTAGAAATAAGTAATCTACGTGACCTTGTTTTTGCTTTATAGCCAGTTGCACTTTATCTCTTGGACTAGTGTTGAGGAATATATAATCATAAATGTAATCAGCAGCTAAGAAGATAATTCCTAGAATCAACAACATCCATAAGATATATTTAGAAAAACGGCTCATTAGAATTGAAAATATATAAAATCTTGATGTTTTGAATAAACACCTAGAGTAAGTAACATAATAAGTATTCCTGCGATTTTAAACCACTTCCACCTACCCGTAAAAGGATGTTCTTGATTTCTATGAAACCATTCTATTAATATAAATATTAATAGAATCAATAACATTTCCACGTTGTAGCGTTCTATATTTAAATACTGGATGTTAAAATTAAAATCCGCTACTATTTTGTTGAGATAATTAAAAGCTTCTGTAATACTATTAGCACGGAAAAATACCCAAGCTAAACAAGCTAAACTAAAAGTAGTCAACATCTGGGTAAATTCTTTTAAACTAGGCAAAATTCTATTTTCGCTTACTTGGTTTACATTTTTTCTGTTTCTATCAAGTAATAGAATTGGAATAAAAAATATAGCATGTAAAAATCCCCAAAACACAAATGTCCAATTAGCTCCATGCCAAAAGCCACTTACCATAAATATAATGAGCACATTGCGTAGTTGCGCCCATTTAGATCCTCTAGAACCACCTAATGGTATGTAGACATAGTCCCTAAACCAAGTAGATAATGAGATATGCCAGCGCCTCCAGAACTCTGCCATGTCTCTTGAAAAATATGGATAATTAAAATTACGCATTAAGTCAAACCCCAACAATCTAGCAGTCCCTATTGCTATGTTTGAGTAACCTGCAAAATCTCCATAAATCTGAAATGCAAAGTATACAGCTCCTAAAATAAGACTTAAACTGTTCATGCTTTCATAATTATCAAAAATGCTATTTACATAAGGTGCACAACTATCTGCTATCACAATTTTTTGAAAAAGTCCCCAAAGAATTAAGTTAACTCCAGAGATTCCTTGCTCTTCATTAAACACCCGTCCTTTAGAAAATTGAGGTAATAAATTTGTAGCTCGTTCAATAGGTCCAGCTACTAATTGTGGAAAAAAAGCAACGTAAGCTGCAAAATTGATAAAGTTTCTTGACGGCTTCAATTTCTCTCTATAAACATCTATAGTGTAACTAAGCGTTTGAAACGTATAAAAAGAAATTCCTACCGGTAGTATTATATTCAAGGTACTACGGTGTATTTCTACACCTAAGGATTCAAAAGCATCTACCCAGGAGTCTACAAAGAAGTTATAGTATTTAAAGAAACCTAACAGCCCTAAATTCACTACTAATGATATGAAGAGCAGCGCCTTTTTTCTTGACTTTGAGTTCGACTCATCAATGGTGAGTCCTATAAAATAATCTACAACTGTACTAAAAGCAATTAAAGCTAGAAATCGATAATCCCACCAGCCATAAAAAAGATAACTAGCTAGCAGAATAAAGGCGTTCTGTAGTTTTAAACTACGGTTTACCACGAACCAGTAGATTAAAAAACATAGCGGTAAAAAAATTAGAAATTCTACGGAATTAAAAAACATGTTTTAAAACTGCTTAAATTGTGATATCAACTTTTTAGTGAAGATTTTAGAGCCCGTCGCATTCAAATGAAAAGAATCGTAATAGTTCTTTAAATCGTCACCGATTTCATCATTTCTTAAATCGATAAATTTTATATTCTCAATACCTATAATTTTAGACTTAATAATTTCTTTAACCGACTGGGCAAGCTCTTCATTTAATTTTCTTCTTACCTCATATTCTGGCGCCCAAATAATGTAAACAACAGTATTATTGAATCGTTCTTGTTGGTAATATTTTATAGTTTCTTCCAACCCATATATCATATCAACAGAGGCAGAATTATTTAATCGAGCTAGATTATAAGTATCTGGTTTATAACTCTTATCTACAGAATGATAACCTTTCGTTTTGCGTAAATAATTAGGTTCTAAACATAATAAATTTAAAATACTTAGTTTCAACCTTCTACTATCAATTGAATATTTTGAAATTCCTTTGAATCTAAAGTCTTTAAGACTTCCTGATAATCTTTTATCGATTTCTAAATAGTTAGAAGAATTAATGGAAGTAATAAATTGTTGCTCAAACGGAATGACTTCACTTTTTGACAAATGAGCTAAATCTATATTTTGAAAAATAACTGTTGGCACCTTGTTGCTTATCAAGTAAGCGTTCATTTTAGCCTGCTGTAAATTATATGAGCCAGCATTAAAACTTAGGTTGAAACTAGAAATACCTAACTCTTTTTCTATCATCATTGCGTCATAGCTAACCACACCTCTAGAACTACCCATTACAATTAAATCTGTATTAATTTTACCATTTACAAGATCTTGCCATTCTGCGTAAACACTTCCTTCTAGACTATGAAGCCCGTAATCTATAACAGGTTCTAAACCATAACCCACAATTATAAGGACAAGAAAAAAAATTGATATATGATTAAAAAATTTCTTCAAGTAACTATTTTATTAATCCCATCCCATATACGTTCACTCGCTTTTTCTGGAGATTCAGGTTTATTAACTATTCCATACCACTTTTTAGTAATAGGTACTGGATCTAAATCACCATCCAGCAGTCCTTTAATTCCATCATATATTTCTGACTTATTCATCGCCCAAATGACCGATGTATCATAATCTGGCATAGAACGGAAGTGGACATACTTATAATTTTGTCCTATATCACGTATTCCTTTTTTGAGTTGCGGTTGCTCATAGTTAGGATAAATAGTGGGCTTACCGTGCGCCACAAAATCAAACACCATACTAGAGCAAATGTTAACCACAAGTTCACTGTGGTGACAAGTATTCACTAATAATGTAAAATCATCTTTGGTAGGCATTATTTGATTCCACTGGCTTCCCATAGGTTTCCATAAAGGATCTATAGGTGTAATGACATCTTTATATTCTTCAAGTACCTTATCATAACGACCCGAAAAGTCTATAGGTACTTTACGATAAATAATCGCCACATCTCGACCTTCTTCACGCAGCTTACGTATGGCGATAGCTGTATCTTCTAAATAATATTGGTCTAGCGGAGATGTCGTCTGATCATCTCCTGAAAAACAGATGTATTTAGTGTCTTCATTTAAACCATGACCTTCACAAAAACGCTTTCGCGAAAGCAATATAGAAGCATCATAATGAGGCTCAAATTGAGGTGTTCCTGTAACAAATATTTGTTTTTCTCTGGTTTTAGGGTAATATTCTAGCAGTTGCGATTTCATCAAATCTGACCAAACAAAATAATAATCAGTTTCAATGGTAGTCATTCCTTTAGGTAGATTATCCCAACTGTAAATCCAGCACGCAGTTTTAATCCCAAGATCTTTTGCAGCAAGTATAGGTGCTATAGCTTGTGTTGCTCGTTGAGTGGTGCAAAAAACCAGATTTGGTCGGTGTTCTTCCAGTTGTGCCTTAACTTCTTGATACCGTTGTGTAGAACGTTCGGCAGCATTCATGTCATCCATTAAGCGTTTCCAGCCTTTAGGTGTAGCGCTAAAGGTTTCATGAAACTTTACAAAAGAACTTTTAGCTATATTCTTAATACCATTCCATCTTAGTGGAAATCTGTAGGTAGGATACACCTTATCCTTAGTCCGCTTTCGCGAAAGCGATAACTCCACTCTTTTACGAGCATGATTGATTACCGGTGTTTTAGGATGTATTCTAGTACTTTCTATCTTTAATTCTGGATAGCCCAACTCTTTTTCAAGAGAAAAAACAGTATTATTCCAATATGTAATATCAAAGCCTTGTTGCTCACCGATTTCTTTGAATTGAGTAAACGCAAAATTGCGTAGTCCTACTCCATCTGGGAAAAGAATGAATATTTTTGACTTTTTAGAATTATAAATTGACACAGTGCGGTTGTATTTTTCAAGTTCGAATTTAAATTCGAGTTCGATTTAAGCTTTACGGAATTTCAACTTATCACGTTGCACTTGCTCAATAGGTAAAATGTCTGTCGCTTTATAATCTAATGCTTGATAAACGGCTTTTAAATCACGAGCTAATTTTCTCATTCCTGCTGGTTCTAGAGATGCGCTATGATCGGTTCCTTTCCACGTTCTATCAAGTGTGTAGTGACGTTCTACCACATTTGCTCCTAGAGTATATGCGGCAACATCTACAGCAATTCCTAAATGATGACCAGAAAACCCAATTGTTTTAACGCGATCACCATATTTTTGAATCATGGTGGTGATATCTAGTAAACACACATCGGGAAATGGTACTGGATAACCTGAAGTACAATTGTAAAGCACAAGATCTTTTGCACGATGATGCTTTTCAAAAAACGCTACGAGTTCTTCCACCTCATCCTTAGTAGTCATTCCTGTAGAACAGTGAATTTCTCCTTTATAGTTTTCACACAACCAGCCTAGCATTTCGTAGTGATTGTTACAAGCACTAGGAATTTTAATAAAATCAGGATTTAGACCTGCTATTTCTTTAGCACTGGTAACATCCCATACACTTGTGGAATAAGTAATACCAACCTCTTCACAATAGGCTTTCAATTCTGCATGCTGATTGACATCAAATTCTAAAAATTCTCGATGCGCTCCATAAGTATCTCCATATGAGTTTACTGGATTAGGATGCGGTGCCTCGTATTGTTCTTTAGTTAACAATTCTATGTTATGACGTTTTTGAAACTTTACCGCATCTACTTTACAAAAAATGGCAGCTACTTTGATCAACTCTTTTGCGATTTCCATATCGCCTTTATGGTTTCCACCTATCTCTGCAATGGTATATGGTGCTTTATAATGACTCATATCGGTTGTTATATTTTATAATAAATTCTGTAGCCTCACGGATGGCTCCTTCGGCGCTATTGTTTTGCAGAATGACATCTGCGTGATTTTTTATAGGTTGTGTTGCATTTGCTGGAGTAAATGACCAGCCAGCGGCACAAATATTTGCCATATCGTTAACGTCATCACCGATGTAGGCAATGTTAGAGAATGATAAGTTCCTGTCAGTTACTATCCTGGAGAGCAAACTGTATTTATCTTTTACACCTAGATAAACGTCTTTAATTTTTAATTTCTTCATTCGGCTTGCGACTATTTGAGAATCCTCAGAAGTCATGACCATTACCTCTACTCCATACTGACGTAGAATTTCTAGGCCCATTCCGTCACGCATGTCAAATTTTTTCATCAGCTCACCATCTGCACCGTAATAAATACAACCATCTGTAAAGACGCCATCTACATCCAGAATTAAATGAGTGATGCGGTTGCTTTGTTTCTTTGATTTTAATCGAGCTGCTAATAATTCTTCAACTATTTTCCAGTCGGTTAAAGAATCAATCTCTGTAAGACTGTCCTCAGGCATAGGGACAGTTGCTATATTACCGCTTATTCTATTCTTGCTTTCGCGTAAAGCGGAATCAGTAGTCACATAACAAGCACCGTTTTCAATTAATAGTCCTTCGAAATCCTGTCTACGAGGTCTATTAAAAATATCATAGTTTTTAGGAGTACCGTCTGCATGCCAGGTGAATCGATGTGAATTTACGACGGTTAAGGCACTGTCATAATTCTTACCATTTACAACGGCATCTAGACAGTTGTTGACATCAACAGCAGTGGTAAAAGGTGAAGTCGCTTGAAGTAAACAGAATAAATCAAATGTGGAATCAATGCTGTTTACAAATTCCATCATTGCTAGTTCTGTACTTGCGGTATCTGTAGCGCTGGCATCGCTGCGTTTTATCGCTTTTACCTTAGTAGTCCAATGGTACTCTTTATCTATAAAAGATAGTATGTCTTGATCATCTGTATAAACGTAAATCTCGTCGAGATTTGAGGCAATGGCTTCACCAAGTGTCCAGCAAAAAAGAGGTCTTCCTAAAAGCTTCTTTTTGTTTTTACCTGGTATGCCTTTTGAGCCTGCGCGTAATGGGATAAATCCTATGGATTTCATAGATATAGGGTTGTGAGCAAATTTAAGGAATCAAGACGATAACCTTAATATAATTTAATATAATCAACAGTTAATCGAAGTATAGGCTTTTAAGACTTGTTGTGTAATTTTATAATGACTAAGCATAGGTAAAACATGAGTTGTATTATGAGCTACTCCAACTTCTAAAAGAGTTTTATTAGAAATTGCTTTATGAATAATTGCTTGAATATGTTCTACATCTTCACATTCTTCTATAAGCAATCCATTTGCGCCATTTTCTATAAGCTCAGCTGTAGCTCCACCAGGATTAGATTGAATAGGGAAAGCCCCAGAACAAATAGCTTCTAGTAGCGTATTAGGCATTCCATCGCTGTTTGAATTCCCAATATAAATTAAGGATTCCCCAAAAAGCTCCAGTATTTGGTCGTGATTTAAAATCCCTTTTATAGTTAGGTTTTTAATCTGATCTGTCTCAAAGTTTAAAATTAGAGAATTAGTAGCTCCAAAAACAATAACTTCTAAATGGTCGATATGTTCCCCAAGTTGCTCTAATGCTTTTAATACCTGTAGGGCTCTTCCCGAGCGATTATGATTTCCTTTAACAGCAATGATTTCACGATTTTCAAAAGGGATTTTATAGTTCTCAATTAATTCCAAATCAAAACCACCGCCACCAGGAAAGACTCCTAAATGAGTTCCATTAAAACCTAGTTCATTTCCTATTTGTTGATCGCGCTTACAGTCTGCAAACATATAATTTACTCGTGGCAACACGGCTTGAATGCTTTTTAGGTAATCTGGTTTGTTTTTATAGTAAAACAAATCACTTCCCCATGATGAGTACGCCCAAGGAATCTTGTTCTTAAGCATAACAGAAAGTATAGGTGATGCACTTATATACAATGCAAAACTATGCACCATATCTGGTTTGATTTCTTGTAACGCTTTCGCGAAAGCGTCTTCCACATGATTATCGAATTTATGAACGAGCGCATTGAATAATTTAGGGAGCTTACTTTTTAGAAAAGTACGACCACGTTTTTTGAGAAATCCTTTTTTCCATCCCGTGATTTGAGTCAGCCAGCTCATAGATGGTGCATAACCTTGATCCAACACATCAAACCAGTAAACGTCAAATTCACTATCTCGCAACTGGTCAGACCAACGACGGAAGTGAATAGAGTTCATTGAAACGAGGAGAATCTTCATCTTTTTATTAATGTTTTAAAATATCTTTTAAAAATTCTACCAGACTGATTTAGATTATTAAAAAATAAGAGAATGAATAACTTAAAAGAATTTAAAAAATAATAATGTTGATTATAATTCCCCATTAAAAGATAGTTTCTCTCAAAAATCTGATTTATTAAGACTGCATCCCAATCGTGTTTCAAATGATTCTTCATCAGGTTTTCATAAATATACAAGTCTGCTTTTAAAAATTTAATATCACTTGTTGCTGTTTTTTTTGTGACTCCTATAGACTTTCTATAAACCGTTGTGACTTTATTTAGCACTCTTATATCTTGACCATTTTCTACAGATAATAAATATAAAGGCCAGTCACCATAAGAACTCTTCATTAACCATTGAGGTAAATTAACGTGTTTATTTCTCATAACTACTGTAGATGCAAGAAGCATATTTGAAGCGATTAAGTCTTCATAGTTATAACTTTTAACTTGTTCTACTTGTGGTGGTTCTTTCCACTTGTTATCAGGAAACAAAATTGAGGCTTGAGTTCCTAAAATGTCTGTTGTTCTATGTGTTTTGAGGTAATCTATTTGAGTAGCTAATTTCTCTCTATCTATCCAGTAGTCATCTCCATCGCAAAATGCAATAAACTCTTTATCGCATTTACTTATGGCATCTATGAAATTGGGTAATATTCCTATGTTCTTATCCCTTAAAATAAGATCAATAGCTGGATATTTTTCCTGATATTTTTTTAAGATATAATGTGTATCATCTTGTGAACCGTCATCACAAACTAAAATCCTAAAACTAAAATCAGTTTCTTGATTCAAAATACCGTCCAAGGTTTGTTGAATAAACTGCTCTTGATTATAAGTAAGAACAACGACGGTAAGAAGCTCATCTTTAGAACATATCATTGCGCTACTTCTTTTTAATTAAGTTATGTATTCCAATAATAACTAAAACATACTTAAGAATAACCCTAGGTTTCAATTGAAATAGATTTTTTAAACTCCCTAACTTAATCTCTTTCATTAATTCAACACGATCCCTATTGTTTTTAACAAAATAAGCGCGATTAATAAATGAAGTGTTATGCCCCTTTAAATAATGTTGCAACCATGATTCAGGTAGTTTATTTCTTTCTGCAAATTGCTCTCTACATAGTAAAGAATCTTTTTTGATTTTAATAAACTTCTCAGCCTTATTAGAATGGCTTGCACTATCTTCCAATATCCTGTATACAGACATAGGTTGATCAATGTAATGAAAATCACCTAATAAAGTTGCTTCAAGAAAAATTCTAGTATCTGCTATGATGGCATTTTTTAATTCATGTTTGATACAATCAATAATATTAAATAGTACCTGTGAAGGATACACTGAGGTAGCAAATTCTACAAATTTTGAATCAAGCATTCGTCTAGCGTTTGCTTTTTTGCTTGTTAAAGGTTTGCGAAGTGGATGATCTGATAGCGTACCACTGGAATTATTTAAAAATAAAGAATGAGTATATGATAAGCTGTACTGCGGGTTTTGAGCTAAAAAATCGACTTGTTGCTCTATTTTGGAGTTGTCCATCCAGTAGTCATCACCTTCACACATAGCGATAAAATCTCCAGTACACTTTTTAATGGCAAATAATAAATTTTCCATCGCACCTACATTAGTAGCATGCCTATAATATTTGATATGGATTTGAGAAGTGTTATTTACCATAAATTGATTCACAATACTTTCAGTAGCATCAGGTGATGTATCATCTGCTATGATTAATTCTATCTCGTGATTCGTTTCTTGGGAAAGCACTCCTTCAATTGCCTGGCCTATATATGAAGCATGACCATAAGTAATCATACATACAGAAACCTTCATAATTCTTATTTGTATTTAATAACTCGAGCAGGAACACCTACTGCAACTGCATTTGCAGGAATATTTTCTGTCACTACAGCACCAGCACCTATAGTGGCGTTATCTCCTATAGTAATGTCTGGTAAAACAATCGCTCCAGTCCCTAAGCTTACTAGGTCACCAATGGTACATCTACCAGAAACATTTACAGCTGGAGAAAGCTCACTAAAGGATCCTACTTTTGTATCATGTCCTATGGTACAATTAAGATTGATTAAACAACCATTACCTATCATTACACTGTTCGTAATAACTGTGCCTTGCATCACTTGAACACCATTACCAATAGTTGTGTCAAAACTCCCTATTCTTGAGTATTTAGAAATAAAAGTTGTATTTAAACCACCTAAATCCTCAAAAACAGCAGTAAGTTTTTTTCTATTATGTGGATTTCCTATTCCTAATGTAAACCTTGAATCTGCATGAAGTTTAAAATATTCTTGCACTTCTTGAAAAGAAACTAAGATTTTAAATTTATCAAATAGAACATTGTTGTCGTAATTATTAATGTTATCAAAGAATGACAAACTAGATGAAGAAAATTTTCCCTCCAGTATGACTTCCAGTATTTCTTTTGCAAACCCTTTAGAACCTATAACTATCATAGCATCTCTTTTATTATTATTTCAATAATTCTATCCACATCAGATCCTAAAATATTATGAGATAATGGCAAACATAGAATTCTATCAGCGATATCCTCAGCTACTGGCATAGTAACTAGATGATCTAAATATGGTAATTTATTTAAACTAGGATAAAAATAACGTCTAGGAAAAATTTTATTTTTTTCGAGAGCTTCTTTTACTTGAGTCATGATTTGATGACTGGGAAACAAGACCGGGAAATAAGAATAATTTCTAGTAGCTCCTTTTCTCCATTCTATGAAAGTAATTTCCACATTTGAAAGAAGTTCTTCATATCGTTTACTTACAGCTTCTCTTTTTGATAAAATCATTTCCATGTGAGGCAATACGGTTAAACCCATGGCTGCCTGCAACTCACTCATCTTAGAGTTAATACCTAATCCATGGAACTCCTCAGCACCGTTATGTCCAAAATTATGATGGTAAAAAAGTTGATGTTTTAATTTTTCATCGTTACAGAAGGAAGCTCCACCTTCGGCCGTGTGAAATAATTTGGTGGCATGAAAACTACAAGTACTTACATGTCCATAATTAAACAAGCTTTCACCTTTATAATTCACACCAAAACTATGTGCAGCGTCATAAATTACGATTAACCCATGTTTTAGTGCAATTTCTTCAATAGCTTCAATATCACATGGATTACCAAAAACATGAGTCGCAAGAATAGCCTGAGTGTTTTCAGTTATTTTCTCTTCTATTCTTTTAGGATCGATAGTCCAGTGTTCCTGGTCTATGTCTGCAAAAACGGGCTTTGCTCCTTCCCAAATTATGGCACTCGTTGTAGCGACGTAACTAAATGGAGTTGTAATTACTTCTTTATGAATACCGAGTGCTTTTAGGGCTATTTGAATAGGTAAAGTCCCATTAGTATGCAACGTGATTTGATTCACACCTAGATAATCCTGTAATTTATGTTCAAGCTCTAGAACTAGTTCACCTCGATTAGTCAACCACTCTTTTTTAAATGCTCGATCTACATTTTTTTGATACTCCTCTATAGGTGGAATAAATGATTTAGTAACATAGATTGGTTTTTTATCTGAACTACTCACAAAGCATAATTTTAAGAGATATAGACTCTTTTGAATAACTATAAAAATAAGGTAAGTTTCTATAACGATTGACTATTTCTAGAAGTATCATATCGTTTACGGCTGTGGCATCTAGAAAATATTGTTTGGGCTTTAAATAATTCTTGATTTTAGCAGTCCATGAAACTTCCTCTTTTATAAAATGAATCTCAATCACTTTGTTAAGACCTATATTAGGCAAACTAGCTAGCGTGGCAATCACATTGTTCTTCTCAAAGTTTACAGATATTAATTCTTCAGTAGTCTCTAGTCTACCATAATCTTGCTCAACAGGCATGAGTCCAAAACTATGATGTAGGTTTGACTGGACAAGTTTGTGTTTTTTAACGATTTCGGTACGTTGATGATTGATTTTTTCAAGTTGTGTGTGAAATATAGATCCTAGATTTAAACTTCTATAAGCCTTTTCATGCCATTGATGTTTAAAGTAAATCTCGCTTTCGCGGAAGCGGACTTCATAACCAGCATTTCTCAATCGCAAATGAACATCTGTGTCCTCACTGCCCCAACCGTGATAAAACTCATCAAAACCATTAATTTCTAACAGCTGATGAACTGGAAAAACAGAGATTCCAGTAGCTTCTTTATTAGACATAAACTTGATGGTTCTTTGATCAAAACTCACATCCTTCACAGACTCTTCTTGAGACATAAAACCAACTGGGAAATAAGATGTACTCTTATTATCGAGCTGCGGCACCATTGTTTCTAAAAAATCCGGATGCCATATTAAGTCCATGTCTGACACCATTAAATGTGTTGCTGTCGTGTTTTTTAATATCAAATTAATGCAGCGCGATTTATTCCATAGCTGACCTTGAACTGGGCAAGTAATCAATTTTATTCCTTTAAAACCATCAATAAGTTCCTTGAGCTGGCCCTGGTATGAAAGAGCACTACCATAATCCACGAGAGTAACCGTTACATGATCTATTAGTTGAGGATGAATAGATTTTAACGATTGTTTTACGATTTTTAAATCCCGATTGCGATTAGGAATAACGATAGTGAGTATATTATCCATCCAATTCTCTAATTAAATCAATGATTTCACTGACTGCATTTCCATTCCCATAAGGATTTAAAGCACTAGCCATTTTATCATAATAATCTTTATTATTAATTAATTTACGTACCTCATTAACAATACGCTCTTTCTTATTTCCAACTAGAACTACTGCTCCGCTTTCTACAGCTTCCTGACGTTCGGTAATGTCTCGCATTACTATAACAGGTTTATTTAGTGAAGGTGCTTCCTCTTGAATACCACCACTATCTGTAATAATTAAAAAACTACGTTTCATCATCCAAATAAAAAGCTCATAATCTAAAGGTTCTAATAATGTAATATTATCTAGACCACTTAGTTCTTCATAAACAGGAGTCAGTATTTTAGGGTTTAGATGGACAGGAAAAATAATTTGAAATTCGGGGAAATCATTAGCGATGATTTTCAAAGCTTTGCATATTTCAAGAATACCTAAACCTTGATTCTCTCTTCTATGGCTCGTTACTAAAATAACTTTTGAATTCTTAATTTCTCTTTTAAATTCTAATAATTTTCTAGAAGGAGAATTCTCCACAATTTTCAATCCTAAAAACAAGGCATCTATTACGGTATTACCTGTAACAATAATATTTTTTTTAGGGATTTTCTCTTCTATCAGCGCCATCTTACAATTTAAAGTTGGTGCAATGTGTAAAGATGCGAGTCTAGATATAATTTGTCGATTTGCTTCCTCTGGAAATGGTGAATTAATATTGTAAGTTCGTAATCCAGCCTCAATATGAACAATCTTTTTTTGAAGATAAAACGAACACAATGCCGCAATCATCGCCGTACTTGTATCTCCATGAACAAAAACAAAATCTGGATTAAAACTATTAATCACAGATGTGATACCATCCATTAAACGACTAGACAAAGTACTTAGACTTTGATTAGGTTGCATAACATTTAAATCAGTGTCTGGAATCAAATTAAAGAAATCTAAAACCTGATCTAACATTTGCCTGTGTTGTCCAGTTACACATAAATGTGTATCAAACTCATTAGGTAAATTTAAAAATGTCTTAACGACAGGTGCCATTTTAATAGCCTCAGGTCTGGTTCCAATAACAATTAGTATCTTTTTCATGCTACTTTAGTTAATGATCTTCAAATCCTTATTATTAGGAATAACGATAGTGAGTTTTTCCATTCTATTTTAAATAATGTTCTTTATAGATTACAGGAACCTTGAATCTATTCATTGCATAATTGTAAAACCTTTTTCTGAAAAGAATTTTTTTAAAAAATTCAAATTTTAACCAATAGCTAAATTTCTTTTGAGATAATTTTTTATAAACAGACCATTCAACTAAAGATGGCGTGCTGCTTTCTAAAGCCTCCAATTCCGTATCCATCCATGATTCCCAAGTATTACCCAAGTGATAGGCATGGTTTTTAAAACAGGAAAGTCTGTATCCATCGTTTTTAATAGTAGGTATGTCTAAATAAACCCCTTCAGAATTTCCACTCAATAAAAATTCTGACGGCACTTGTGGTGCAAATAACAAAGCCTCTCTTTTATAAGTAGTACAGAAGTGACTGCAACCTACAATAGCTTGGGAAGTTCCGTCAGATATAGTAAGTATGGTGTTTTTTTGCTCATCATTAAGATAAGACCATCCTATACTATTAGCAAACTTCTCTAATCCTTCAGGATCACCTGGCGTCTTAAATTTAACTCTACCAGACCATAAATTTTCCAACCAAATATTACTCGTAAATTGATTGAAAGTTTTAAAAACAGGCACTGGAGAAACTGCCGTTGCTCGAGGAAAATTTTTAAAAACGGCAGCTACTTCTAGATCCCAATTTTTTAAAAACATCACATCACCATCTGTTATGGTAACGTAGGGTTCATCGCTAGCACCTATCACTCGACGTAAACTATTTACTTTTCCTAATTGTTCTGTTTCAAGAAGTAATTCATCAATAAGTCCTTCATTTTGCAGACCGAGTAACTTCTCATGAATGGATGGTGAGCAGCCATTTGCAATAACACTTATAGGTGTACCAGCGCTAGTAGTTTTTCTTAAACTTAAAACACAGGCTTTAAATATCTTAAAAGAATCTTTATAATAATCTTCTTCATGCGGAATGTATAAAGGAACGATAACTCTATGTTGCGCTTTATTTCCTTCATACTTTTTATCATGGGTATTACTACGTCCTATGCGCATAAGAGCTTATTTTTTAAGATGCTCCATTAATTTAACGATTCCATTTTCTAGTGTTATTAATTTTCTATTTAAAATAGCTTTCATTTTTGAATTATCAGGCTGTCTGCGCGTCATATCACCTTCTTCTAGTGCAGGTAAGTGTATGATTTGCGAGTTGCTACCTGTGACTTTCAGAATAACATCTACGAGTTCTTTAATATTATAAACCAAATCACTTCCTATATTGAACACGTCGTTCTTTAAGGAATCATCACTGAAGATGCGATAACTAGCCTCAATATTATCATCTATGTAACAAAAAGTTCTAGATTGCAATCCATCTCCATAGATCGTGATATCTTCATTATGAAGCGCTTGATGAAGTAATTTAGGAATCACAAAATCTTGACTTTGTTGTGGACCATAGGTGTTGAAAAATCTAAAAATAGTATAGTCTAATCCATATTCCTGATAATAGGACCTAAAATATGCTTCACCTAGATTCTTGACTACCGCGTAGGGCAACTTAGAATTTAAAGGTGTCTCATCTTCAATTTGGGGTAAGCTCACTGGCTCTCCATAAACCTCACTACTCGACGAGTATGCTACTTTTTGTACTCCTGTATTTTTACTTAATCGTAATATATTTTTAATCCCATCGATATCTTCTAAAACTTTAATAGGATTATCAAGAGTGCGTTGAACTCCTACCATAGCAGCATAATGAAAGACATAATCAAATTTATGAGATAACATTACCTCTGCAAGTTCCTCATATATATTAACATCTAATTTTATAAAAGTAAAGTTCTTGTCCTCAGGTAATTTTGAAATACTCCCAGTACTCAAATTATCTACACCTACTACTTGATGTCCTTTTTTTAAAAGGTAATGAGCAAGAGCACTTCCTACATTTCCAGCTACTCCGGTGATTAATGTTTTATTCATATTTACAAATATACTTTAATATGGTTTTAACCTCATTATAAATCAACTTTGATGACTGGAGAATAGAACCAATCTGTTCAAGAATCCAAGCCTATATTTAGTTAGCAAAAGGGCAATTTTAAATTTTCTGTGTAACATGGACATAGTACCCCATTTTTTATGAAATTCTATAAGCCCAGCAGTCATTTTAGTATTTTGGATTTTCCAAAAATGCTTATTTTCGATGATTTCGGGTGGAATAGTATCAAATAAGCGACCATTTATTTCTTTTAGTTCTTCTAGGTTTTCGATCATTTTAACCTGATGCTTTTCCCTATGCTCCACAAAGGAATTCAGTACCACAGCATGTCTTATATTAAACTTAAGTAGTTCTAGAACAAAGTCATTATCTGCAAAATAAAACTGAAATCTTTCATCAAATTTCTTCAAGCGTTTCATCGATTGATTTTCAATTACAAAACACCATCCTTTAAAAAATTTTTGAATTTCATAACCTTCTATAAAACTCAAATTACTTTTATCAAACATCCATAGTTTATCATCCTTAGGATCTACTGGTGAACCAGCATTTAAACCGTTTTTTTCTAAAACGTTTTTAATATTTTCAAACCAGTTTTCATGAAAAATCACATCGTTATTGCTGAAACAAACATATTCACCTCTTGCTTTTATAAACCCTTGATTCAATGCTTTGTGAAAGTTAAAATCTTTAAAGTCATAAGCTATAACAATACCTCGTTTACCAATGATATTTTCTGATTGAAAAAGATCTCCACTTTCAACTACAATGACTTCATAATCATTATGTGAAATACTACTGGATAAAGAACTTACCGCATCCACGAGTAGCTCAGCAGAAGCTGAATCTGTAATATTTGATAAAATCACAACCGATAACTGCATGGATACTTAATTTAAGAGACGCTTTAAGGCATCGGTCATTCTCATTTCGTCAGATCTTAGTTTGAGCCTTCCTTTATCTCCATCTATATAAAGATTAGGTAAATGGTGAATAAGATTTTCTTCAAAATCAGTAATACAAATTACTTTCTTCATTCCGCCATAGCGATATAAATCTGTATTCACTTTACATTTCACACTATAACTACTCGCTCTAGTTACTTGAATTCCTGTGAGTTTTTTGAACTTGATGACGACCTTAGAAACCAATGACGGTTTCTCATCCACTAAAGTTGTAAAGTCAATAGCCTGACCCAATTTTTCAAGTTGATCCTTCGTAATTATAAAAGTAGCCTGATGCAAATTTGAAAAATGAGCAAAGAGTTTGCCTCCATGTTCTTCGACAGAATTAAAATCCCAGTCAAAATCTAAATGATACGCAGGATAATAGCGCCCTAAATCATTAAATTCATACTGAATCAATCCAGCGATGCGATTTTTAGGCAAGATATTAGAATACTTGATATGATTATCTAAGTGATGCTCTTTAAATAAGTGATCATTTTCTCCATAAAGAAACAATTCATAATCATTTCTATATTTCCAAATGACAGATCTACAGGTTAATGGTAATAGCTGATAATCTTCTAATTTTACAACATTCACCTCATCTATTCCTTCTATATCGAGCGGTATGTTAGATTGTACCACGATATATACTTCATACTTCTTAAAGCTTTTTAGTTCCTCAACAACCTCTTTTAAGTAAGACAACTGCTCTTCACCAAAATTTACTAAGACACTCAATACCTTCATCATGATTGTAATTTCTTAAAATCTAACAACTTTAATAAATTTTCACCTTTCTTAAAAAAGAAAAAACTGAATATACTTAATATTCCTACTATCAAAAACCTAGAGGAATAAAAATACTTCAGATTATAAAAATATAAATCTAGAGCTTCACTTATCCATCCAAATCTTTGCTTCTTCTTAAACTCGTCCTTGAAATATTTCTGAAAGTACAATTTAAGTCGATCCGTAAAAATTTCATGAAATTCACTGTAATATAATTTTCTTGCTAGCACATAACTAGATTCTCTTATTCTCAACTTATGGTCTGCATAAGAAATAGAATCTTCATGCATTCTAGAATGATAAAGCAAAGAATCTGCAAATGCATGAACAGGACTATGTAATAGTGCTCTAGATATAAAATCCCATTCTTGAGCCGCTTGAAGCTTTATATTAAAACTCATACCATGTAAACTCAAGAAGGCTTTACTCCACATCACAGAACCGGTTAAGATGGTTAATTGTCTAGTGACGTAGTTTTCCCATAATTCTTTATGATAGCAAGGTTTTTCCCGAGTAAAATAGTGGTCATTTTTCTCAAAAAAATCCATTTTACAAACACTAAAATCAGCGTTATTATTTACTATATTATGTAATTGTTTTTCTAGATAAGTAGAAACCATCAAATCGTCACTATCAAAAAAGACAAGGTAATCACCACTAGATTTAGCCATCCCAATATTTCTACAAACGTTTGCCCCTTTCTCTTCAAGCTCTGGACGTTTTAATAAAACAAACCTTTGATCTTTTTCTATAAAAGATTTTATCACTTCTATTGTTTGATCTGTACTACCATCATCTACAAGAATACATTCCCAATTTAGGTAGGTTTGATTCTTAATACTATGTAAGGTCTCAACGATAAGCGCTTCCCTATTAAAAACAGGGATGATAATACTCACTAAATATGTGGTGTTCTGATTTCTCATAGCTCATCCCTTACAAGGCCGTTTAAAAGATTCTTTTTTAATGAAAATCCCTTATTCAACTTGCTAAAAATAAAGAGGTATGCACAATATTGTATTGCAAATAAAAACCCTTTTATGCTTATTAACTTAGCAATCATAAAACTAAACTCATTGGTAACATGAGAGTTGACAAGGTAATTTTCTGCCATTTGGAGAATAATACTATCTAAAGATTCCTGATTCACTTCACTTTCACTTAACTCTACATAAGTTTCTTTGAACAGTTCAGATTTCTGTTTTACTAATTTCTTTGAATCTTTATTTAATTTAGAACGTATAGATGAATCATGCATCCTTCTCAGTGTTGTGATTTTATCTAAAACTACCGCTTTGCAGGTCTTCAACGTTAATTTTGAAAACAAATTAAACTCTTGGCCTGATTTAAGATTCTCATTAAACCTTAAGTTTTCAAAGAGAAAAGACTTCCCTAAAAAATCGGGAGTAAGCCAGTTGATATGTTGACTCACATAATTATAGTTTGTTATTCCAAAAGAATCAAATCGATAATACTTGTCATAACTCACGATAATATCTGAAACATTTGGGTGTTGAAAGCCATGAGTTTTAGATATTACATAGTCGTAATCTCCACTCTCCAGTAATGCCAACTTATCTTCTAACATAGAAGGAATCATAATATCATCACTATCAAAAAACTGTATGTAGTCGCCAGTGGCATGACTTAAACCCATATTTCTACAAGATGGCGCTCCCTTTTGCACCTCTTGAGGCCTTTGAATGAATTGAAACCTCTTATCTATTGCTATAAAATTTTGAATGGCATTTTGACTACCATCAGTACTACCATCATCAACTATGACACATTCCCAGTTTTGATAAGACTGTTGAGTAATAGAACCCAATGTATCTTTCACTAGATCCACTCTATTAAAAACAGGTATGATTATACTGATCATTATTTATTTTCTTAGAATAGAATTATTTAATGTTCCCAGTGAGATTATTGAAGGCCTCAAAAAGTCAATGATGAAATTTTGAAAGTAATAATCCTTTTTAAAAAACCATTTCTTAAAACAACGAGGCAACTCTTTAAAGATTGATATTACAAACACTTTTATCAAATCAAATATATTCTTATCATTTGTCTTTAATACGGCGCTATCTCGATACTCTGTATAAATTCTTTTTAAATGCCATCCTAAAGCCAGCTTAGAAGAATGAACAATATGATCCATTTTCAATTCTGGATCAAAACCTATGACAAAACCTTTTTCTCTTATGCGATACTGCAATTCACTTTCTTCACCATATCTCATGACAGTTCCTGTCATTCCATAGTCCAATTTAAACCCATCTAAAAGCTCGAGGAGATCACGTTTTACATTAAAAATACCACCAGAAAGCGTATTCTTTTCAATAACACCTATATCATCTCGTATCAATTTTTTAGTTCCAAAATCATTAGAGATCCACCGTGGCTTTTCATCTTCGTAATACCCATAATACATTCCTCCAAAGCAATCAAAATCATAGTTCTCTATTACATAAATCAATCGCTTTAGATAATTATCATGCGGTATTCCATCATCATCGAGATAAGCGATCCATGTGGCACTGGACTGTTGCCATGCTGTGTTACGCGCAACTGACAATCCTTGCTTTTCTTCAAAAACATATTTGAGAAAAGAATATTCCTTTTGTAAACCTTCAACTAAACCTTTAGTAGTGTCTTTTGAATTATTATCAATTACAATCACCTCAACATCATCTCGATTTACTTGCGGTAATAAAGCATCCAGGCACTTTTTTAAAAGCTTCACACGGTTATAGGTACAGATGGCAATGGCTAGCATATTCGAAGTGGGTTATTTAAATAACTCCTAACAAGTCTCTTAAAATTATAATTATTCTTTAACAACAAAGTCTCAGGCCAGTAAAAAGAGCAGTATAACAGTGCACATAGACTAATTTCAATACGACCATTGAAGATGTTTTTTTTGATTTTTTCAATCAAAACTTTGCTGCAACTAGTTTTTGTTAACCCTATTACTTTTTCAAACTCACTAATTTCTTCAATGGTTAAATTCAAAAATTTAATTACTTTATAACCACTCAGTTTTGATGATTTACGATCAGTCAAATGTAAATTAACCAATAAATCCACCGTGGTTTCTGAAAACATATTATTATTTAAATTACCATAAGACATTGTCAAAGCTTTGGAATACTGTTGAAACTTTGTCGTGTTTCTGTTAATATTTTCAGTTAAACTTGATTCGTGTTTTCTAAAAAAATAAAGTTGTTCATTACAATGTGAAAATTTAAAGTTTAAACTTGCTCTGAGCCAAAAGTCATAATCTTCTACCAGAAACAAATTCTCATCATAACCGTTTAGAGATTTGAAAACTTCTCGTTTATAAAGGAATGAGGCCTGTATAGGATTTCCTAATAAAAGATTATCTAAGCTGGATAATTTTCTGGTTCCAGTAATTACTTCTTCCTTATCAATAATTTGAAAGTCAGAATAAACAATATCAGAACGTGTAGAGCTTAAATGATAGCGCATTCTTTCGAGAAAATTAATGTCAAAAATATTATCATGAGATATCCATGTCATCAATTCACCTTTTGCCATCTGATGGCCTACATTCAAACTCTTTGGTAGTTTTTGGTTTGTTTTATTATTTACAATAAGTATTCGTGGATCTTTTTTAGAGTACTCTTCAATTAATTCAAGTGTAGAATCTGTAGAACAATCGTTAACTACTATCAATTCCCAGTTTTCATATGTTTGCTTCATACAACTAGCTAACGTATGAGCTATGTAATTCTCACCGTTGTACACCGGAAGTATTATTGATATTAAATCGTTGTTACTAACCATTAATTTTGAAAGCATAAATCATACCTAAAGCACTAGAGACACTCTTTTCATGTATGGCAAAATTGGATTTTTTTAATTGATTTATTATGCTCTTAGGACTACGCTGATGCCATTCCACTAATATTATTTGAAATTGATTAATCAACTGACTTTCAAATAAATTTTGAATAATTTCAAATTCGCCGCCTTCACAATCAATTTTAAGAATCTTTGTTTCATCTTTATGCTTCTGAATAAGAGGCTCTAAACATTCAGTTGCGTTGACAATATCAACTTCTACCACTTGATTTTTATCCCCACTTGATTCAATATTGTGAGATTTAATAACTCCGACACTTCCTTTAAACTCTGGATTATAATTAAAATTGACCTTTTTAGTATCACGACCTAAACCAAAATTAAAAATAGTTGTTTTACTTTTAGCATCATTATTTAGACCTATATTTATCTTTGCATCGTCAAATGTTTCTAGGACTGGCTCAAAAGAATATATTGCATTGACTTCAACTTTTCGGGCAAAATAAATTGACGTAATTCCCACATTTAATCCAATATCAAAAAACACAGAATTACTAGGTAAGGTTAAATTATAACAATCTTCATAAAAGACTTCGTTGAGAATATAATATTCTTCATCTGTTTTAATATTAAATTCAAATCCATCCAACCTTACTAAATCAACCCCAGCAACTTTTTTATCTATCACAAAATCAATGTGCTTTTTTTTCAAATTCCTATGATACATAGGAACCTTTGAAGATTTTACATTTTCAAATTTATCATTGCCAATCCTTCTTATCTCTAACCCAAGAGATTTCAATATATTTTTAACCTTTTTCTTAATCATTCTTAAATAATTTAAAATAACTCATAAAGCCTAGGATAGATTAGTGATTAAATTTTTGCCTCAATTTTGAAATAGTTGTGAAAACTTTTGATTTAATAAACAAAGATAGGCCAGTAGTTTGGGCCTGATAATTTTGATATATACTAACCTCTTTTGTTGCAACTGCTTCAAAACTATATTTCTCTTTATGAATTCCTCTTAGTCTTATGGCATCTGATTTAACGTCACTTTTTCTAACTGCAAGAGCTTGATTTATTGACTTAGCTAAATCTTCTGGCGACTCAAAATTATCAACTAAAAAAACATTTTTAAACTCACGAGGTAAAATATCACTCATAGGTTTTTTATTACTAGTGACGATTTTAGAACCTGCTGCAGCGGCTTCAATAAAAACAACACCAAAACCCTCATTTCTACTTGGAACACAGAATACTTCACATGAATTATACAAATTATTAAGTTCATGATTTGGTATAAACTGTTTTAGAACTAAGCGTTTTTCAACACCATATTCTTCTGCGATTTCTTGGTAAACACTGTCATCACCTCTTCCTATTGCAATCAAATTAACGTCTTTTGGCAGGAAAGTCAGCGCCTTTATAACATTGTCTAAATTTTTTTGATTTGTCTTTTTACCAATATGTAAAATATTTCTACCTTTTGGTAAAACAATTGAGTTATGAGAATTACCTTCTAAAGGCTTGAAAGTAGAATAATCAATTCTATTGCCTATCACGGTAATTTTATTCTTCTTAACTCCTTTTACAATCAAAATATCCTTTAAGACATCACTAACAGCTAGAATCCTATCAGCATATTTAATACTATCGTGAATAAAACTATCTCTATCATCATGTATACTTACAACAATAGGATATTTAAGAAGTCTTGCGTGAATAGCGAATGTGCAACTATGATATGAACCATATACTCTTACAAATAGAGGATTAATTCTTTTTAAATGCTTTTGAAACTCTACATAAGTTTTTGTTGGAATTACTTTTAAGCCTTCCCAAACAAATTCTTCATCCTCAAATGGTGACAGAATAATTACTTCATCAAAGTAATTGTTAGGGTTATAGATTCTTTTAACTACTCCAGAAGTACCCTTTCTATCATAAGCTTTTACGGGATCTGTTGGTACAACCACTATAGTTTTATTCATTGAAACAAATTTTATTCTACTTAATTCAACTCCAACTAGACTTTAAAATAACATCTCCTTGACCATGTAAAAGATCTTCACCTGTTTTAAAGTAATCGTTGTTCAATATGGTGAGCTTTCCAGCAAACTCAATTATTTCAAAGTTTTGTCGAGGAGTTTTAGTTCCTACGGCTAATAGAACATCATAATCTCCTTGCTTAATGTTTACATTTAAGATAGTGCTTTTCAATGTTGAATTAGGCTCTATAAGTTTATTAAATGAACCGTCTTGATGAGTACCTACCGATAGAACTCGTCTTTCATTACTATCAGAAAAAGCAAGAAAGCAATAATTCAAATCTATATTTAATTTAAAATCATGAAAATCCACCTCAACATTAATATCATCGCCAATATAAAATGTATCACTCTCGACATTATCCTTAAAAAATTTTAAGCTATTAATAATATCACTTTTAATCCCTTTAGTCTTCTCTTTTTTATTGTCGGCCATATATAAATTCACAGCTTTTTCAGTTTTACCTTCAAAAGAAACAGAACCATTTTTAAGTAAAATAGCCTTAGTACATAATTGTCTTATCGATGTCATGTTATGACTCACAAAAAGCACTGTACGACCACCAGAACTAGAAATATCTTGCATTTTCCCTATGGCCTTTTTTTGAAACTCGGCATCACCTACTGCGAGTACTTCATCTACTACAAGAATATCGGGCTCTAAAAATGCGGCTACGGCAAATCCTAATCGCACGCGCATTCCACTGGAGTATCTTTTTACAGGCGTGTCTATATACATTTGACAACCAGAGAACTCAACGATTTCATCAATCTTACTTGCTATTTCGCTTTTAGTCATTCCCAGGATAGCACCATTGAGAAAAATGTTTTCTCTACCGGTAAGTTCTGGATGCATACCAGTTCCTACTTCTAATAAACTTGCGATGCGTCCTCGAGTTTTTATAGATCCTGTGGTAGGACTCGTGACTCGCGATAAAATTTTGAGTAAGGTCGATTTACCAGCACCATTTTTACCTATGATTCCTAATATCTCACCACGTTTTACCTCAAAATTGATATCTCTTAATGCCCATACATAGTCAGAACTAGCTGTTGCGCTGCGGTCGTTAACAGCCCCTATTTTTAAATAAGGATCTTCTTTCCCTCGTACTTTATGCCAGAAACGGTTTAAATCATGTCCTAACGTACCTGTTCCTACCAGACCTAGACGGTACTGCTTAGAAATATTCTCTGCTTTTAAAATGATATCATCATCGATCATAAGTCAGTAGGTTTAAAAGGACATACTTTCATTAAGTTATTTTGAATTTCTTGAATCATTTCAGCTTGTGGTAATCGTTGCTCGTGTTGCTTCACCTTTTCTATTCCCATTTCTACGCTATGCAATTCACTTATAAATTCTGGATCATATGGTTCTAGACCTACAGACATTAAATAATCATAGTACTTGACTCCATCACCATAAATGCGGTCAGAAAACTGTACTTGCACAGCAGGAATTTGATATGCATGCGCTACTATAATACCGTGTAGTGAAGAAGATAAAATACGCTCACAAGAAATAATCTCGCTAGTCGTTTGCTCTACATCATTGGTCTTAAAGTTAATGATTTTTACCGCATCATTATCCTTAAACCACTCCTGAACCAGTTCATAATCATTAATATGTGGTACAATTCCTAATTGGTATTCTTTTTCTACTATAGGGTTATAATGCAGCGGTAATAGCAATGCAGGATCACCATAAACGGCTGGACAATCGTAGCCCAGTTCTTGTATACGCTTTCGCGAAAGCGGACCTCTAACCGCCAAAAATGTTGCGCCAGCTATTTGAGCGTCTCTAGAAATAATACCACTACCCCAAACGGTACAATGCGTACCTATATGCTCTAAAATACTACCTATGGTCACGTATAATGGTTTCCAGAAGTTTTGAAGGTAAAACTTGTGAGCTCGTTGCCAGATTACTTTTTTGTGAGATATTTTTTCCACAAGGTATTTCCCTAACAGGTCACCGTAGTTTTCATAATCCTTTTTCTGGATTAAAACCTCACTCCACCAGTATAAACGTATCGATTTACTCATTATACAGTATCTATAAAGGTTTTTTCTGTTTTATTAAAAACAATCAATCCTATAAAAAACAGTACCAGTCCTAATCCCAAACCTACATAAATTCCAGTCCAGTGAATCTCTAGATTATCAAACCATAAACTGCGGTAACTCTCAATAATATGCGCTAGTGGATTCCACTCTACTGCCCAATAATATTCTCCTAATTTATCTCGAGCAGCTTCCATAGAATACATCACGGCACTTAAATACATTAATAGATTTAAGCCAAATCCTATAAGGATGGTTAGATCTCTATACTTAGTAGTAAAGGCAGATAGAATCATACCTATTCCCATCGCCATAAGTATGACAATAAATATGACTAGTATGATCAAAGGTAAAAACACCGATGGCTGTATCGCGACATCTTTGTAAAACACATAATAACAATAAAAAATAACTAGGATTAAAATCTGTATTCCAAATTTAAAAAGTCCCGATAGCACCTTAGACGCCGGCGCTATAAAGCGTGGAAAATATACCTTACCAAAGAGCCCTGCATTTGATTTAAAGGTATTACTCGTCGCATTAAGTGCTTCTTTAAAATAACTCCATAGCGTTAAACCGGTTAAGTTGAATAAAAAATTAGGAATGATTCCATTATCTATTCCTGCCACTTCATTAAATACGAGTGTAAAAACAACACTAGTAAAAAGCGGTTGTATTAAAAACCATAATGGTCCTAGGATGGTTTGTTTATAAACCGTAATAATATCGCGTTTAATAAATAGCACAAGCAAATCTCTATAACGCCAGATCTCTTTGAGATTAAGGTCGATTAACTTGCCCTTAGGCTTGATTTCATACAGCCATTCTTGTTGATTACTCATAGTTTGTTGTAATTCCGCTTTCGCGAAAGCGATACCTTTAAATTATCCAGGTTTAAAAATGCCCTTGATTATTTTTTTGATTCTTGCAATAAAACCATCTTTCAGATCATTTTCATGATATCCATTCCCATAAGCTCCATAACCATAGCCATAACCGTAGCCATAGCCATAGCCATATTTACCGCGTTCATTGAAATAGTTAAAGACGAAACTTAGGTTTTTAATTTCCTTACGGTCGTATTTTTCATTAACTACATCCAGCATTCCTTTTTTAGTATATCCTTGACGGACCATATATAGGGAAGCATCTGCATGTTTTGCTATTTCCATTGCGTCTGCCACTAGACCTAATGGTGGTGTATCGAGAATCACATAATCATAATCCATTTTGAACTGCTCTATCATTTCTCCAGCACGCTTGGACATAATTAATTCGCTTGGATTAGGTGGTACCGGTCCAGAAAGGGCGATATCAAGGTTTTCCATACCAGCAGATTTTATGATTTCATTTAAGGAACAATCGTTCACCAAATAATTAGAAACTCCTAAGTCATTCACGATACCAAAATCATCGAAGATTTTAGGCTTTCTTAAATCCATACCAACTAATAAAGTACGTTTACCGCTTAATGCAAAAACTGTTGCAAGATTGATACTTGTAAAAGTTTTTCCTTCTCCACTCACGCTACTGGTTACCATAATCGTACGTGAACCGTGTAGTGATTCTTGATCATATATAAAATGCAAACTGGAGCGTATTCCTCTAAAAGACTCTGCAATAGTGGACTTAGGCTTATCCTTTACAATTAAATTAGTAGGATGTTCCATTTTACCTACCACACCTATTAATGGTATTTTAGATAATTTTTCAATATCCTTAGGAGAATGAATATAAAAATCAAGTAGGGTTAAAACAAAAGCCATACTGAAAGGTATTGAAAAAGCTACTAGTAGAGCCATTAAATAATTAATGTTTGAATCGCGACGAGTTCCGCCACCACCTGTATCTTTTGCGTCATCGATAACGTATACATCAGACACGTTTGCGGCCTTAACTAGTTCTGCTTCCGCTTTTTTAGCCATAAACAGATTGTATGTATTTTGATTCACATCAAACTGCCTTTGAATCTTTAAAAACTCTTGTTGTTCTTTAGGCAGTTTTTTAATTTGAGACTCCACTTTTCCTATTTGACCATAAAGCGTATTAAGCTCCTTATTTAATAATGATTTTGAACTGATGATGTTCTCAAAAATCACATCCTTAACAGCATTAATATCTCGATCGATTTGCTGAAAAACTGGAGCATCTGCTCTCATCGCAAACTCTCTTCTTTTACGTTCTTCTGATAAAGATATTAATCGACCTACTGCAGCAGATATGTTTCCCTCTTCTATACCTACTACTGATGGAGCTTGTATAATAGTATAGTCTGTCCTGTTTTGTAAATATTGATTTAGATTATCGTAGTAATTCAATTTGTTTTGAATACCACGTTTTTGAATTTCAAATTCTGTTAATTTTTGATTGAAGTCAGTATTCTGAGCAGTAGCGTCCAGTATTTGGGACTTGTCTCTAAAATCTTCTAAGTCTTGCTCGGACTTTTTAAGAGCCGCCACTTGAACTACAAGTGAACTATCTATGTATTTAATCGTACTAACAGCAAATTTATTTTTACGCTGCAACTCGCCACGTTCTAAAATAACAGAACTCGTATTAATATAGTCGATTAATCTTTGCTTATTGCGACCAGACATACTCAATAACAAAATAGACGATCCGTCAGGCTGCTGTCTAATAGATATACCTTTATATCTATTTACTGTACCCCAATAATTACCAAAATTGAACAACCATTCTCCTGTTTTAATGGACTCGGTACGTTTATCAATGACCACATTTAGAAAAGACAATTGAATAGAGTCGCCAAATTTGAATTGTTGCTTCCAATCTCCTTCAGGTACAGTTACAGATTGACCTTTTTTCAATCCATAATGATAACCTGAGGCTGTAGTATTAGAAAAACTAGTAGAAAGCTCAAATCGTTCTTGATCTAATACTTTAATTCTTATATTTTTTCCTGATAATTGCGCTTTACTGCTATCTGCATAAATATAAAATGGTGTTTTTTTGTATGCATCGTAGTTATAGTAATCTCCTTCTTTTGTGTAATTAATATAAAACTGCAACTCGTCAACAACTTGTTCTGCATGAGTACGAGACTTAAATTGTACTATAGCAGTTGTCACCTTATCTGTTGTCCCACCCCAATTAAACGTAAGACTCTGATTACTTGTAAACAATGGATTTGAATTATCCTTAATACTGATTAAAGAGCTTGCGCTATAAACAGTCTGAATGAACTGATTTTTATAATGAGCATATCCAAGACCTATCCCAATACATAAAATAAACAACCACCATAACTTGATTAGCTTACTAAAGAACTGACGTATATCGAATATTCCAGATAAGGAATTAATTTCTTTTTCATCTTCCATATTATAAACGCGTAAAGAATAGTACTGTAGTAACAAGTGTAGTCAACACTGATACTATTGTAGTAAAGGATGCAAGACCTGTAGTTCCTGTACCTAAAGATTTTTGCGGTAATGGATCTACTACAATCATATCATTGGGCTGTATATAATAATAAGGTGAATAGATAACATCTAATTGCGTTAAGTCTAAATGGTGCACTTTTACACCATCAGGATACTGCCTTACGATACGAACGTTGGTCAAATCACCCGTTATTGGAACTCCTCCACTGTTTGCTATGGCCTCGACTATGGTAACTTGATCTCTATAAATGGTTTGTTCTCCTTTACCACTTACCTCACCAGCCATTACATAACGTAAACCTCCTAGACGTACCGTGACAAATAAGTCTGCATTTGGTTTGAAATATTCAGTTAGTAAACGTTTTTCAATTAATTCTCTCAACTCTTCCAGCGTTAACCCTATAGCTTTAATCTTATCTAATTTTGGGACACGTATATCACCATGTTGATTTATGGTGTAACCAGAAAAATAAAGCCCTCCAACCGAATTTGAAGTAGTCGCATTATTTGATGTTCCAACATTAAACATAGAAACTAACTCTGGATCATAAGGTGCCTTTATTTGAATGCTTAAAACATCATTAATTTGTAATCTATAAGGTGGCTGTACTTTTTGAATGGTAATAAGAGAGTCATTTTTTACAGTTGGAGACTCTTGTAAATAGGTCATATTACGTGTAGGGACGCAAGAACTTACCATTAAAACCAAACCTATAATTAATAAACCTAATACGGTACGCATAAATCTTCTCGGAATAAGCTGTAAATATAAAATTATCTATTTAAAATGCCTATAAACACCATGCTATTATCATTACAGTTCTATGAACAACATTCATTAATTACTTTTATTTGATCCGTAAATAAAAAAGACTCTTCAATTTTTACATAAAATTGATACAATAACCCATAGAAAACCAGTAATCTTAAATATCAAACCCCTCAAAAAAACACGTATTATTGCAATCCATTAAAACATAGGATTTCATGAACTATATATCTGTTGAAAATGTCTCTCGTAGCTTTGGAGAACGCGTGTTGTTTGACAATATCTCACTTGGGATTAATGAAGGTCAGAAAATAGGTTTTGTAGCAAAAAACGGTTTCGGTAAAACGTCGCTACTTGATATCATTATAGGGAAAGAAATGCCTAATACTGGATCTGTAAACCGTCGTAATGATTTACGTATGGCATTCTTACTACAAGAACCAGATTTAGATCCCAATGCCACGATAGAAGAAATCATCTTAGATTCTGACATTCCTATTATAAAGATCATAGCAAATTATGAAAAGGCACTGCAAAATATGGAAGATGCAGATAAGTATCAAGCAGCCTTTGACGCCATGGACTCTTCAAATGCTTGGGATTTTGAAACTAAATACAAACAAATACTTTCTAAATTAAAACTAGATGATCTTTCTCAAAAAGTAGAAAATCTAAGTGGTGGACAAAAAAAGCGAATCGCTATGGCTATAGCTTTACTATCAGATCCACAGCTATTAATCATGGACGAACCTACTAACCACCTAGATCTTGAAATGATCGAATGGCTAGAAGAGTATTTCAAGCAAGAAAACTACACCATTCTTATGGTGACACACGATCGTTATTTCTTAGATCGTGTTTGCAACGAAATTATAGAACTGGATAATGGGAAACTTTATACCTATAAAGGGAACTATTCTTATTATGTAGAGAAAAAAGAAGAACGTTTAGAAATTGAACAAACTACACAAGAAAAAGCGCAGCAACTTTATAAAAAAGAGTTACAGTGGATGCGCCGCCAGCCTAAAGCACGTACAACAAAATCTAAATCTCGTATTGATGATTTTTACCAAATAAAAGAAGCTGCTCACAACCGTCGTAAAGACCATAAAGTAGAATTAGAAATTAACATGGAGCGTTTAGGCACAAAAGTGGTTGAACTTCATAAAATATCTAAATCATTCCCTGGTAAAAAGCTTATCGATAATTTCTCGTACAACTTTATTAAAGGAGAACGAGTAGGAATTATAGGGAAAAATGGAACTGGTAAATCGACATTTCTGAATATGATCACTGGGAATCTATTACCAGACTCTGGTAAAGTAGTGAAAGGTGAAACAGTAAAAATAGGCTACTATACTCAAGGTGGAATAGACATCAAGCCTGGTCAAAAGGTCATTGATGTGATTAAAGAGTACGGTGAATACATTCCTCTTAATAAAGGAAAAATCATTAGTGCAAGTCAGCTGTTAGAACGATTTATGTTTGACAGTAAAAAGAAACATGACTTTGTAGAAAAACTAAGTGGTGGTGAACGCAAACGACTTTACTTATGTACAGTACTCATTCAAAACCCTAATTTTCTAATTCTTGATGAACCTACTAATGATCTAGATATCCCTACTTTAAATATCTTAGAAAACTTTTTAATGGATTTCCCTGGTTGTCTAATGGTGGTAAGTCACGACCGTTATTTTATGGATAAGATTGTAGATCATCTATTTGTTTTCAATCAGTCCGGAACCATCACAGATTTCCCTGGTAACTATAGTGATTTCCGTGCTTATGTAGGAAACACTGATCTCGCACTAGACAAGGATGATAGTGCTCAAGGCGAAAAAACAGTTGCTAAAAAACCTGCAGTTAAAGCCGCTACCACGAGCACAGGCCCTACTCGTGAACAGCAAAAAGAACTTTCCCGATTAGAAAACAGCATTAAAAAACTAGAAGAACAACGTGTGAAACTTCAGGAGTCGTTTCTAGACACTTCTCTTACACCAGAAGAACTAGCAGCTAATTCTATAAAACTAGATCAGGTAAAAGCAGACTTAGAAGAAAGAGAAATGGAATGGTTAGAACTTACGGAGTCGATTGGATAGTATTTTTATAAAATTAAAATTGGATTCAAATACTACTTTTAAATAAACAGAAAATAGTAACGCAGAAATAGTTTCCTCTTGCTACACCAACTCAAGAACTATATAAAACACAGCATTAAATCCTTTCATTTACATGGGATTCACTCGCCGTTTGTGTTTACACTCGAGAAAAAGTGCTTAAGAGATAAAGCCGTTTATGAGCAATATGATGTTATGAGACGCTTCCGCGAAAGCGTGAAAAATAACAACACCATTTTACACATAGAAGACTATGGAGCTGGAAGCAAAATCTTTAAAACTGATGAACGTCGTGTGAGCGATATTCTGAAATACAATTCCAGTGATAGAAAATCTGCCGAAATGTTATTCCGGTTGTGTAACTATTTTAAAGTAAACAATGTTCTAGAACTTGGCACTTCCATAGGTATAGCAACACATGCTATGGCTTTATCAGGTGCTCATATAACCACAATTGAAGGTAGTCCTGAAGTTCAAAAATTTGCACAATCGCAATTTGAAAAATTTAGCCTTGATAAGGTAAAAAGTGTTTGCAGTAAGTTTGATGAATTTCTTATAAATCAATTAGGTACAACATATGACCTGATTTACATTGATGGGCATCACGATGGAATGGCAACCATAGACTATTTTAATGCTTGTCTAAAACTATCTCACAAAGACACTATTTTTATCCTGGACGATATATACTGGTCGCGAGATATGACAGATGCATGGAGTCAACTATGTCAACATGTAAACGTCACCGCTAGTATAGACCTATATGATGTAGGACTCTTATTTTTAAGAAAAGAACAATTACAAGAACGTTTTGACATCAAGTTGTAACGTTATCAGAATTTGAACGTCCTATGAGAAAGGCTAATAATTCCATACTTTTAACCTATGAGTGATAATGTAATAGATGTGCGTGGTATCGTGCGTAATTTTAAACTGGGACAAGAAGTTGTCAAGGTGCTTAAAGGAATAGATCTCGAGATTAAACGTGGTGATTATGTCGCACTTATGGGACCATCAGGTTCTGGAAAATCAACTTTAATGAATTTACTAGGCTGTCTAGACACGCCTACAGCTGGTTCTTATAAATTAAATGGCACAGACGTTTCTAGCTTAAGTGATGATCAACTGGCAGATATTAGAAATACAGAAATAGGTTTTGTATTTCAAACTTTCAATCTTTTACCTCGTACAACAGCATTAGATAATGTCGCATTACCCATGGTTTATGCCGGTAAGTCTAAGAAAGAACGTAATACACGCGCCACTGAAGTACTTGAAAGTGTAGGATTAGGCGATCGTATGGATCACCAGCCTAATCAATTATCTGGTGGACAGCGACAGCGTGTTGCCGTAGGTAGAGCTTTAGTTAATAATCCATCGATTATTCTAGCAGATGAACCTACAGGAAATCTAGATTCTAAAACAGGTGTTGAAATAATGGCTCTTTTTGACAAGATTCATGCCGATGGAAATACAGTGATTCTAGTAACGCATGAAGAGGAAATTGCAGAGCATGCTCATAGAGTCATCAGACTACGTGATGGCGTTATTGAAACAGACATTAGAAATAAAGAATGGAAGGATTAAGCGACTACCAAGACTGGCTGTATATAGGTGCTGTTATCATTGCCTTTTTTGTATTCCTATTATGGAATCGAAAAACACATGGCCGCTCTAGAACAAAAAATAGACGCAGCTTTAAAGCCCGACTAGAAGATCGTAAAAAAGAACAACAGAAATAGTATTACTCATTTACCATTTCTCTTAATGTTGCAGATAGGTTCAAATGCTCTGCAATAATATCTCCATAAACCTGAACAATTCTACCATCTTTATCTAACAGTAAGTTCATAGGAAAAGCTTGAACGCCATAAGCATCAATTGCAGGTCGCACATCTGTAATATGTTCAAAATTGAATGCTTTTCTATCTAGAAAATGATTGACCACATAGTCTTTATCAAAAGTGATAGCTACAAAATTAACTTCTCCATTAAACTCTTGTTCTAATTGATTTAAATATGGGATTTCTATAATACAAGGTCCACATCGCGTAAACCAAAAATTAACAACCGTAGGCTTACCTGTATAATCCACATCATCAATTCCAGAACTATCACTAGCTATAAACTCCTCCATAGGAAAGAGATCACCTATCTTTTTGCGATGCACTAAAAAAGGATCATAATAATTGGAATCTGGATTACTGTCTACCACAGTAACTTTAACCGTTTGAATTACAGAATCCTGAGCCGTTCGCGTACTAACTGAATTATGTATTACTAAACCTGTGGATAATGTTTTTTTATATTTTTCAAACTCAAAAAAATCCATCACAGTTCCATCCTCTATCTGATAGTAAGTAATTTGCGCTTGAGACAATGCAGCTGCACTGATCAATAAAATAATAAAAAACACCTTTTTCATAAGTCAAAAATACGGATTTGTAGAACGTATTACAGTATTCAAAGAAGATGCCAAGTTCTGATTGAATAACTTTTATACATCGACAATATTGAAATAAACTATTTCAACAACAAATAAAAAATGCTTCTTTAGTTCTCACCCAAAGAAGCATTATTTTTTATAAATTTAATAGTGTATTAAAATACAAACACTACTCTACTGGCGTACCATAAAGATCAAAATCCTCTGCCTCAGTTATAGTAACATTTACAAATGATCCTACAGACAGGTAATGCTTCTCTGCATCAATCAATACTTCATTATCCACATCAGGACTATCAAACTCTGTACGTCCTACAAAATAATTACCTCTTTTGCGATCTATAATAACTTTAAAAGTCTGACCTATTTTATGCTGATTCAATTCCCAAGAAATCTGTGATTGAATTTCCATGATCTCGTTTGCACGCTCTTGTTTTACTTCTTCTGGTACATCATCTTCTAACTTATATGCATGTGTATTCTCCTCATGAGAGTATGTAAAACATCCCATACGCTCAAAACGTTGATCTTTTACCCATTGTTTTAAAATCTGATAATCCTCTTCTGTTTCTCCAGGATATCCTACAATTAAAGTAGTACGTATAGCCATTTCTGGAACCGTCGCTCTAAAATCTTCTAGAAGCGCATTAGTCTTCTCAAATGTAGTACCGCGACGCATCGATTTTAAAACAGGTGTTGAAATATGTTGTAATGGTATATCTAAGTAATTACACACTTTAGGCTCTGATTTCATTACCTCAAGAACATCCATAGGGAAACCAGTTGGGAATGCATAGTGCATGCGTATCCACTCTATTCCTTCTACTTTCACCAGTTCTTTTAAAAGATCTGCAAGACGTCTCTTTTTATATAAATCTAGTCCATAATAAGTTAAATCTTGAGCGATAAGAATAAGCTCTTTAACACCATTTGCAGCCAGTTTTTCAGCTTCAATGACCAGGTGTTCTATAGGTGTGCTTTTATGACCACCACGCATTAATGGTATTGCACAAAAAGAACATGGTCTATCACAACCTTCGGCGATTTTAAAATACGCATAATTTTTAGGAGTCGTAGTTACACGTTCACCTATCAACTCGTGCTTATAGTCAGCTCCTAGCGCTTTTAATAATGATGGCAACTCTGTGGTACCAAAATACTGATCCACATCTGGAATTTCCTTTTGCAAATCTGGCTTATAACGCTCTGATAAACAACCTGACACAAATACCTGATCTACTTCTCCGTTATTTTTGCGCTCTACAAAATCTAGGATTGTATTTACAGATTCTTCCTTAGCATTATCGATAAAACCACAGGTATTTATCACAACGATATTCCCTTCTTCTTCATGAACCACATCTTTGCCACTGGCCTTCAACTGTCCCATCAACACTTCACTATCATAGACGTTCTTTGAACATCCTAGAGTGATGACATTAATCTTATTCTTTTTTCTTGATTTTGTTCTCATAAGCGGCTGCAAATTTACGACTTAACTAGATGTAAATGTTGTTTTTGATCACGCTTTCGCGAAAGCGTATTCATAAAAATTAGTATTTTCAACAATCTCAAGTAAATCAAATGGTAATATTCAACGGAGCAGCTTTTTTTCAAGGACTATTATTGGCCTTATTTTTTGGTGTCATTTATTTTATATTATACTTATTTAACATAGATGACAGCATCTGTGAGATAGGGAATGCGCGACCTATGGCAGTTATATTTCAAGCACATTTATGTGCATGGATTTGCATGCTCACAGCAACTTTTGGTGTTAACGGAAGATTGTTTTTTATTCCTACGTGGATTTTATTCACAGCTTTGTGCATCATTTTATGTTTGAGCCCAGAAGCGCATTGGTCTCGCTATATATTTATGATGGTATCTTTTGCTATTCCGTTGGCCTTTTTCCGTTTGAAACGTAGCTTTATGAAGACTGCATGGTCTGAAGCTCACGAGGCTCTTTCCTTACTAAAATCAGGTACTGACACTACACAATTAGAATATTGGAAATTAATTCAAACTGCAGCGATTGTACCACAGTATACATTTTTTACCGTTCATTTTTATTGGAAAGCCATGTATTACGGAATTTATAACGGTAACGACTGGCTTAACCATTATAAAGAATTACTCCCCATAATAGGTGATCGATATGTAGGTTTTAATCAAAAACAGCAACGTAAATATATTGAATTACAGCAGGCTGTCACTAACGCTATGGACTGGAAACAATACAGTCACCCGATGCATGCATTAAGTACCTTACATTACTCGATAGAAGGAATGATTAAAATGGCAGAAAAAATGCCTCAACCACAAATTGCTCCTATCACTGGACCATCTACTGCTAAACAGAACCTAACGTCAGAGAAAGAAGTGCGTGCTAATTTTGATCGATTGTAAAACGTCCTCAATACTTCTAATTTTAATGAAAATAAGTCTAGTTCTTTTTCTATCACTCTATTGTATCACCTGCATCGCTCAAAGGACGATTACTGGGACTGTGAGTGATACAGATGGTGAAGCAATTTTAGGAGTTACTATTGCTATTAAGGACTCTGCTATAGGTGCAGTATCAGATTTTGACGGGAATTATTCTATTGTTGCAAGTATTGAAGATGTTCTGGTGTTTTCTTATGCCGGGTTTGAACCTCAAGAGATTTTAGTTGGTTCTCAAAATACTATACACGTAGTTCTTGAAGAAGATTTGACTACAGTACATGCGATTGTTCACTATTATCAAAAAACATTTGAAGTTTCTACAAGCTATGGATTCAATTACAACACAGTTGGACTTGGAATCTATAAAAGTATATGGCACCCTTTATATATAGATTTAAATGCTTCAATAAGCAGTGATTTTAATATCAATAAGAAATTTGAATTCTCTTTGTCTAGATCATTAAGCGTAAAGTCTTTTTATTTTAAAGTAGGTTTAAATCATGAACAAGCAGATTTTAACTTTAATAATTTTAAGAAAAATGAACTGTTTTTTAAAAAAAAACATAGGAAGAAATCGGGATCCTTTTCAGTATTTAAAGATTAAACTAGGCCAGCTTAAAATTCAAAACAATGAGTTAAATGAACATGATTTAGGAGCAGGAATTGAATTAAGAAAAAGATTAATTAGTGGCTTATACCTTAACTCGGCATATACGTACTGGAATGGAATTAACGAAGTTGAATTGAATGGAGAATACAAAATAAGATACAATTGGATTATCAATTTGAGATATCACCATATCAAGAATTATGAAGAAGTAAGCCTAGGTATATCTTATAGTTTAGGAACTTGGTAAATCAGTTATCATTAATCTAATTCACCCAAGTTACAATATCCTCAAAAAAGAATCGTGTATACAGTGAGATCACTATGCAGGCCACGGTAACTAACCAATAATACTTTTTAGTCATTAGCATCGCACCACAAATTAGCAACATGATAAAATGTATACCAGCGACTATATATATAGGCAACTGGTAGGTATCCACAATTGTTGATTCTTCAGATAGGGAATCTACATAAGTTTTTCCTAACACGGTTATAATATGAAAGGCTGCATAGATTGCCATAAACTTCGTTAGAATAACGAGGCTTTTAGAGCTAAGCAACGACGGCTTTTGAGTTGAATCTTTCAATGACTGATGATTTTAATTATAACCTTTAGGCATCTTACGGTGTTGGGTTGCTTTTTCATAAGCAGCTGCCCATTGATAAAGCATCTTCTCTTCTTCGGTAGGTGCAATAAAAGTTAATCCAAAAGGCTGACCATTCTCATCATATCCCATAGGTACAGTGATAGCAGGATAAAAAGCCACAGCAGCCTCTGCCGCATTATAATTATTAACTGATAAGAAACCATCCAGATTATGAGACTGAATGTAATAATCAAAATACTCTTGTGCTTGAGTTGTTAATCTAGTTTTAAGAGCCGCAGATTCTGCTGGAGAATAATCCTTTTCATCTGATATACCTTTAAACAATCGTTGACCATAAGGCATATAATTTAATGAATCTGCTTTATTTAATTCCATCACCTTAGCCACATCCCATCCTTGATACTCAGGCAATCCTAATCCCATGAAATATGCAGGCAAATCCTTTTTCATATCGACATTAAGTAAAGAAACAAATCCATCTAGTTGCGGTTGTTTTTCTTCTAATTCTACCACAGTTGCACCTAAAGCTATAATTTGTTCTACAGCACTGGCATATAATGGATTCTTCTTATAACCAGGAAAAACTCCAAAAACACGACCTTGAACCGTAGAGGTCCCCAAATTTGCTATAAATAAATCACTAAACATGCGTTTATCACTTAACATCCCACGCATTAAAATGACATTATCCACAACATTTTTAGACATAGGACCTGCTGTATCGAGATAAGTTGATATAGGAATAATACCTATCCCACTTAAAGTACCTACTGATGGTTTTAAACCTACTACACTATTTTGTGACGCTGGCGATAATATCGAACCTGCGGTTTCAGAACCTACAGCAGCTACCGCAAAATTAGCTGCTATTGCAACACCACTACCACTACTAGATCCGCCAGTATCTATTTCCTTACGACCATATGGGTTTAAAGTCTGTCCACCCATAGCGCTATAACCACTAGGACAATCACCACAAAAGAAGTAAGCCCATTCACTTAGATTTGCTTTTCCTAAAATAATAGCATCTGCTTCAATTAATCGCTGTACGATACGCGCATTTTGAGGTTCCAGATCTTTTAAAACAGCAGCGCCACCAGTTGTTTTCATACCTTCGGCATTGATATTATCTTTTAACAAAATAGGCATACCCATTAAACTATAAGGGTTAAACTTACCTTCTCCACGTCTGAATTCATCAATTCTCAAATCATAAGCATATGCATCTTCCATTGCCTGTGGATTTAGAGCTATTACAGAATTTAATGATTTCCTGTTCTCTCTATCATACTTTGCAATTCTATTGATATAGAATAAGGTTAATTGTTGGTAAGAAAGCTTACCATCATATACAGCTTGTTGAATTTCAGGGATGCTTTTTTCTAGTATTAAAGATTTTAGTTCCTCGCTTTCGCGAAAGCTGGATAAATCATCTTTAAAAGGAGCAATAACATCTTCTTTTTTCAAAAATCTAGAATCCAAGACTTTAAATTGCTCATCATCCTGATTAATAGTTTGGGAGACTTCATTTACAGCTTTAGGAGAGTTACAACTCCATACTGTGAACGCTAAAAAAAGTAATATAAAACGCATAAAATATTTTTCTTAAAAATAGAAAAACTCTTAAACCTAACCGAGGCTAGGTATAAGAGTTATAAACTGTTTAATGAGCACTCTAATTAAAGAAACTGTCTACAAATTCTGATTTATTAAAAACTTGTAAATCATCCACTCCTTCTCCTACTCCTATATATCGAACAGGTATTTGAAATTGATCAGAAATCCCTATAACTACACCACCTTTTGCAGTACCATCCAGTTTTGTAACTGCTAGCGAACTCACTTCTGTCGCCGCAGTAAACTGTTTTGCTTGTTCAAAAGCATTTTGACCGGTAGAGCCATCAAGAACTAACATTACATCATGTGGAGCATTAGGAATTATTTTTTGCATCACACGTTTTACCTTAGTAAGTTCATTCATTAAATTGACCTTATTATGTAAACGACCTGCAGTATCCAGAAGAACCACATCTGCATTTTGAGCGACGGCACTTTGTAAAGTATCAAATGCAACACTAGCTGGATCACTACCCATATCTTGTTTAACAATTTCTACACCTACACGATCTGCCCAAATTTGTAATTGGTCTACAGCTGCTGCTCTAAATGTATCTCCAGCACCTAGCACGACCTTAAGACCTTTTTGCTTAAATTGGTGAGCGAGCTTACCTATGGTAGTTGTTTTACCTACTCCATTAACTCCTACCACCATAACTACATAAGGTCCATCTTGCTGAGGAATGGTGAAATCAGTAGCGTCACCATTATTAACCTCGCTTAATAAACCTGCGATTTCATCACGTAAAATACCGTTGAGCTCTGTTGTGCCTAAATATTTATCTTTTGCTACACGTTCTTCAATACGATCAATGACTTTAATTGTGGTAGCCACACCTACATCACTAGATATTAAAACGTCTTCAAGATCATCAAGCACATCTGCATCGACTTTAGATTTACCGGCAACGGCTTTACCTAATTTATCTAAGAACGTTGTTTTGGTTTTTTCTAGTCCTTTATCTAGGGTTTCCTTTTTCTCTTTTGAAAATATCTTTTTAAAAAAACTCATTTTTGGCTGTTTCTGGTCGTTGCAAAGTTAATCATATATGTGATACTATAGAAGCATCATATTGTGTAGTCAATTTGCGAGCCACAGAAATATGACTGACAAATGGTCCATAAAAAAAGACCGCTCTGCAAGCAGAGCGGTCTTTTATCATCTTAACTAACCAACTTATTTCTTTTTCAAGAAATCGTTTACTAATTCAGGTGCCATAATAGCACTTACGAAAGTATATGCACCTGACTTAGGTGATTTAACCATCTTGATGGCTTTCGTTAATCTCTTTGACCCAGTTTGTAGGGTTGCTACTGATTTCTTTGCCATGTCGTATTATTTAATTTCTTTATGAACAGTCATACGCTTAAGGATCGGGTTGAATTTTTTAATCTCCAAACGATCTGGCGTATTTTTTTTATTCTTAGTCGTGATGTAACGAGAAGTTCCAGCTTTACCTGACTCCTTGTGCTCTGTACATTCAAGTATCACTTGAATTCTATTACCTTTCTTTGCCATCTTCTAGTATATTAATAGATTACTTGGTAAGAAGCCCTTTAGCGCGAGCTTGCTTCATTACCTCAGTAATACCTAATTTATTGATGTTTTTTATCGCCTTAGCAGATACTTTAAGTGAAATCCACTTATCCTCTTCAGGAAGGTAGAAACGCTTAGTAAAAAGATTCACGTTGAATCTACGTTTAGTCTTATTCATTGCGTGGGAAACATTGTTTCCTGACATCGCTCTCTTACCTGTAAGTTCACAAACTCGTGACATGATTATCTGTGTTTAAAATCGGACTGCAAAATAACGATTATTTATTCGTTCTCACAAGCCTAAATTGCACCCTTTTTTATAATTTTTTCTCAAACGCCTATTTTCCTACTATTCAAGCATTAAAATCAGCGTGTAATATTCTATTATAACAGTAATTATTACTGAGCTATCAACTCTTTTTGCAATAATTCTAGTGATTTATTAATTGTTTTTTGAACCACTCTATCTCTATGATTACCCATCATAAACTGTAGCGCATATGTCTTTTCTGGTGTCGATATCCCTATAAAAACAGTTCCTACAGGAGCATCACTATCTCCTTGAGTAGGTCCTGCATTACCTGTAGTTGCAACGGCATAATCTGATTTAAACTTTAATCGTGCCTTATAAGCCATCTCATGAGCTACCTGCTCACTTACTACACTATATTTTTCAATAATTGCTGGATCCACACCTAGCATGTCAACTTTAGACTGGGTAGCATAAGTAACGGTGCTACCCATAAAAACTTTAGACGCTCCTGGAATTTCTGTAATAAGGCTAGCTATTTTTCCTCCTGTACAACTCTCTGCAGTGGCGACCGTTTTGTTATTCTCTTTCAATAATTGAACCACAGCATGCACTATACTTTCATCATTACTTTCACCTACAATGACATCTTCGATAATCGCATACAATTTCTGAATCTGATCATCTACCGTTTCAAGAATAAGATCTTTATCCATTCCACGAGAAGACAATCTTAAACGTACAGTTCCTAAACTAGGTAAATAAGCCAGTTTAATATGAGAAGGCAAATCATTTTCCCATTGCTCTAATCGAGTAGCTATTGTACTTTCTCCTTGACCTGCTGTAAGAATTGTACGATGATGTATAAATGGTAATTCACCTATATTAAGAATTTTAGGTATGACACCATCAGACATTAAGGCCTTCATTTCAAATGGTACACCTGGCATAGACACAAAAATAGTTCCTTCACTCTCAATCCACAATCCAGGTGCTGTCCCATACTGATTAGAGATTACCTGTGCTTTAGAAGGGACTAACGCTTGGTCTTTATTCATATCGACCATTGGTGCTTTTACAAATTTTTCAAAAAGCATAATCACGTGGTCTAAGACTTCTTGATCCAGTACGAGTTGATCATCAAAGAATTCACAAATCGTTTTCTTTGTAATATCATCTTTAGTTGGACCTAAACCACCTGTAACAAGCACAATATCTGATTCTTGTTTCGCTTTCGCGAAAGCGGAAAGGATATGTTCCCGACCATCACTAATAGAGATAATCTCATAAACGTTAACGCCTATCTTATTGAGTTCGCTTGCCATCCATGCAGAATTGGTATCTACAATTTGACCTATAAGGATTTCATCTCCTATAGTAATTATAGTTGCTTGCATTTAGAAATCTCTTTTAAGTTGAATTAAGGCCATATCCAATTCTTGGTTAACACGCATGAAATGTTCTTTAATCTCCATTTCATCATCTGATTTTCCCCATGCCTCAATTATCAATATGTCGGACAAGCACTCTAACCCAAACATATCAACACTGGGTTTCATTTTATGAGCGTACTCGTGAACACGTGCTCTATCGTCATCGATTATGGCGACCGCAAGATGCTCAAGATCTTTAGGTATTTCTGTAATAAACATCTCTACCATATCCTTAATAAAGTCTGCATCATTATCTGAGAGCTCTATTAATTTTTGTAGATCGTATAGGTTTTGCTTCATTTTACTTTGATCTGGAACATTTCTTTACCAGCAAGAGTTCCTTTTAAAACATCATTCTCTTCTACTCTTGATACACCTGCTGGAGTTCCCGTAAATATAAGATCCCCTATTTTAAGTGTAAAGAATTGAGAGACGTGCTCTATGATTTCATCTATTTTCCAAAGCATATGACTGGTATCACCACTTTGCTGCAAGTTATCATTTTTAAACAATTCAAATGACAAGTTATTTAAATCACCTAATTCTTCCTTATTGATAAACTCTCTAGAAACTACACTTGCTCCATCAAAAGATTTTGCTTTCTCCCATGGCAATCCTTTTTCTTTACAACGTTGTTGCACATCTCTTGCTGTAAAATCAATTCCTAGGCCTATTTCATTATAATACTTGTGTGCAAATTTTTTATCGATATGCTTACCGATACGATTAATACGCACTACAACTTCTACCTCGTGATGGACATCATTTGAGAATGCAGGTATAAAAAACGGCTGTTTATGTAATAAAATAGAAGTGTCAGGCTTTAAAAAAACGACTGGCTCAGTAGGTCGCTCGTTTTGAAGCTCTGCAATATGTTCTGTATAATTGCGACCGATGCAAATAATTTTCATAATTATTTACGGCTATAATTAGGCGCTTCTTTAGTAATGGTCACATCATGTGGGTGACTTTCATTTACACCAGCTGCTGTAATTTTTACAAAACGGCCATTATTCTTGAGGGATTCAATATCACCAGCACCACAATAACCCATTCCGGCGCGTAATCCACCTATAAACTGAGTCATGCTTTCTACTAGATCTCCTTTATAAGGTACACGACCTACAATTCCCTCAGGAACTAGTTTTTTAATATCATCTTCTACATCTTGAAAATAACGATCTTTAGAACCGTGTTGCATCGCCTCAACAGATCCCATTCCACGATAAGATTTAAATTTACGACCATCATATATAATGGTTTCTCCTGGTGACTCTGTAGTACCAGCAAGCATAGAACCTAGCATTACACAGTCTGCTCCTGCCGCTATTGCCTTAGGTATATCACCCGTGTAACGTATTCCTCCATCTGCGATGACAGGCACTCCAGTACCTTTTAATGCATGAGACGCTTCCATTACAGCACTTAATTGAGGAAAACCAACACCAGCTACAACACGAGTTGTACATATTGAACCAGGACCAATTCCTACTTTTACAGCGTCTGCACCAGCATCTGCTAGATATTTTGCAGCTTCGGCAGTGGCAACATTTCCAACCACAACGTCCAGATCTGGATAAGCGGCCTTCACTTTTTTAAGAACATCAACAACACCTTTAGTATGACCATGTGCCGTATCGATTACTACAGCGTCTACACCAGCTTCCACTAATGCACCAGCTCTATCAACAGCATCACCTGTAACACCTATTGCAGCCGCTACTCGCAAACGACCATACTGATCCTTATTAGCGTTAGGTTTTAAAGTTAGCTTAGTGATATCTCTAAAGGTTATGAGTCCTACTAATTTATCTTGATCATCAACAACTAGTAATTTCTCTATTTTATATTCTTGCAAAATCGCTTCTGCATCATGTAAAGATGTCCCTGCTTTTGCTGTGATTAGATTCTCTGAAGTCATCACATCAGTAACTGAGCGACTATTATCTTTTTCAAATCGTAAATCTCTATTAGTTACGATACCTTTTATATAACCAGCATCATCCACTATAGGAATCCCACCTATACTGTGCTCACGCATACTAGCTTTTGCATCACCTATGGTAGCCTCAATAGTAAGAGTAACTGGATCGATGATCATACCACTTTCAGCTCGTTTTACACGTCTCACCTTCTGAGCTTGAGCTTCAATAGACATATTTTTATGCAAGATTCCTATTCCACCTTCTTGAGCCATAGCAATAGCCATGCGGCTTTCTGTAACGGTATCCATAGCAGCACTGATTACAGGTGCGTTAAGAGTAATATTTCTTGAAAATTTAGTCTTTATACTTACTTCTCGAGGCAGCACCTCACTGTAAGCAGGTACAAGTAGTACGTCATCATAGGTTAAACCTTCACCTAGAAATTTGGAATCGTGGGAAATCATGCAATAGAATTTTATTGCATGCAAATATACATTATTTAATTGGTGAGTATTCATATGGATTAATACAATACTTAACTATTCAAACACTTACCAATTTAGAATCAATATGAATAATGAAAATCAATCCGAATATTATATAGTATCAGAAATATCAATAACGAATTTCCAACCTTATCTTTATTAAATCTAAATAAGGACTTAAATTTGCAGCCGAAATCAATTCAACTATTTATATCAAGTCTAAATAAAACCAAAATGACTCTAAAAAAAATATCTTTAATCGCCACTGCCGCTATAGCAACTTTCTTTACCACCTCATGTGATAATGATGATGATCTAACCGTTAATAACGTTATAGCACCAGCAACATATTCTTTTAATAGAGGAACAGAAAGCACCGTTAGCTATTCTGGCCAGACTACTCGTATAGCAATGGCTGAAGAAATCAAGACCGCTTTTAAAGAAACATCTACTACCGAAACACAATTGACTAACATGTTTGCGCATGTAGCAGGAGCAAATGATTTTAGTGATGCAGCTTTAAATTCTTCTGACAAAAGTGTACGTAGTAAAGTAGCTGCTAGTGCAGACTATTTTTCTAGCAACGCAACAGATGCTGCTGCGATTAGAGCAGATTTTGATAATTATATATCATCTCAAGTAAATGATATTTTCCCAGCATGGAACAATACAGCTAGCGCTGGTGTACCAGGACAGATTCAACAAGCTGGTGGTGGAACTATTAGATATGTAAACGCAAAAGGTCTGGAGTATGACCAAGCGTTTGCTAAAGGGCTTTTAGGGGCTTTAATGACCGATCAAATTTTGAACAATTATTTAAGCACGTCTGTTCTTGATGAAAGTACTAATAGAGCAGATAATGATAACGAAGTATTAGTATCAGGTAAAAGTTATACCAACATGGAGCATAAATGGGATGAGGCTTTTGGCTATTTATACGGTGCAGAACCAGATGCTACAATGCCTATTCTAGATCAAGATAGTTTTTTAAGTGAATACATTGATCGTGTAGAAGGTGATACAGATTTTGCTGGAATCGCAGCTACAATTTATGATGCATTCAAATTAGGACGTGCAGCGATAGTTGAAAGAAACTACAGTGTTAGAGATGAACAAGCAGCAATTATAAGAGAGAACGTCTCTTTAATTCCAGCTGTAAGAGCGGTGTTTTATTTACAAAATGGTAAAGACAATTTAACAGCAGATCCAGCAAGAGCATTTCATGGATTATCTGAAGCTTATGGATTTATCTATAGCCTTCAATTTACACGTAATCCTGATACTGACGCACCATATTTTAGCAAAACTGAAGTAGACACCTATTTAAGTCAATTAATGACTGGTAATGGATTCTGGGATGTTACACCTACCACTTTAGATCAAATATCAGATGACATTGCGGCTAGATTTAATTTCACAACAGCACAAGCTAGCAATTAAATTATCATTTATTTAATGTAGTTAATAGGACATACTCTCGACTACAACGGTACATTTGCAAACTTTTAAAAAATTAATAATGAAAATCAAGCAATTAGCATTAGCACTGTTTTCTATCATACTGATCACCGCGTGTACAGAATCTAACGATGATTCTACTAGCGGATCATCTGATAACTTTGATAGAAAGGCTCTTTTAGAAAATGCAGCAGATAACATCATCATTCCTGCATTACAAGATTTGAATTCTGACTTAACAGCTTTAAAAGCTTCAAAAGAGACTTTTATAACAACACCTAATCCAACAAATCTTGATAACCTAAGAACTGACTGGTTAGCAGCTTATAAAACATGGCAGTACGTTGAGATGTTTAACATTGGTAAGGCTGAAGAAATTTTATATAGTTTTCAGATGAACATCTATCCGACTAACACGACAGATATCCAAAACAATATCGCGTCTGGGTCTTATGACCTTACTAGTCCTAATAATAATGATGCCGTAGGTTTCCCTGCTTTAGATTACTTACTATATGGTCTAGGTAATGACGACAGTGCCATAATAGACTTTTATACCACTGACAGTAACGCGCTAGGTTACAAAAATTACCTCAGCGATGTGATAGACCAGATGGAAAATCTAACTACTACAGTATTAACAGACTGGACCAGTTCTTACAGAGATATTTTTGTTAGCAGTACGGCAAACACAGCATCTAGCTCTGTAAATATGCTAGTGAACGATTTCATTTTTTATTATGAAAAGGGATTGCGTGCTAACAAAGTAGGCATACCTGCAGGAGTTTTTTCTACAACACCACTTGCAGATAAAGTGGAAGGATTAAACAGTAAAGTTTACTCTAAAGAACTTGCCCTAACTGCTCTACAAGCAGTTCAAGACTTTTTTAACGGTAAAGCTTATAATAACTCAACAATTGGTATAAGTTATGCAAGTTATGTAACTCTTTTAAGGGATAATAGTGGATCTTCTGACCTTACAGCCTCTATAAACAGTCAGATAGAAGCCGCTAGAACTGAGCTTGATCAATTAGATAATAATCTATATAATCAGGTGAACAATAATAATGTAGCTATGTTAATGACTTATGATGAGTTACAGCGCGTCACTGTTTTATTAAAAGTAGACATGTTGCAAACACTTAATATAAGCGTAGATTATGTTGATGCTGACGGTGATTAAACCATATCAATAAATTTTAAAAAAGGTTGTCCTCACATTAAAGTATGAGGCAACCTTTTTTTAGGTTATGAATAAAACGATACAATCATATCTAGATAAAAGCGCATCTGCTGCGCCATTAGCGGTTTTCCGCATTGGCTTTGGGTTGATGATGCTTTATAGCATCATTAGATTTGCTGCACATGGTTGGATCAATAGTCTTTATATAACACCTCAATTTCATTTCTCTTATTATGGATTTGATTGGGTAAAACCATTAGGGTCCTTCACTTATTTATTATTCACTATATGCGGTATAGCCGCATTTTTCATTGCCATAGGATTTAAGTATAGGTTGTCCATTATTCTATTTTTCTTAAGCTTTACTTATATAGAATTCATGGATAAAACCACCTATCTTAATCATTATTACTTCATCAGCCTACTTAGTTTTTTAATGATCTTTTTACCTGCAAATAGGCATTTCTCAATAGATCATCCTAAAGCAACTGATCTCATCTTAAAGACACCAACAATCCCGCAATGGAGTATCGACAGCATTAAATTGCTATTAAGTATCGTGTACTTCTATGCTGGATTAGCAAAAATTAATAGCGACTGGCTTTTAAAAGCCATGCCTTTAAAAATATGGTTGCCTTCTAAATATGATTTACCTTTTCTAGGCAACCTTATGCAACAAGAATGGGTACATTATGCATTCAGTTGGACTGGTATGCTCTATGATTTGCTCATTCCTTTTTTATTACTTTATAAAAAAACGCGGCTTTGGGCATTTATAGCTGTGGTTATATTCCATGTATTAACTCGTGTATTATTCCCGATAGGAATGTTTCCTTTTATAATGATTGTAAGTGCATTGGTGTTTTTTGACAGTTCACTACATGAAAAAATTATTGCTTATTTAAGAAGATTTTTAAGTCCTTTAAGCACTTTATTAGGTCCGCTTTCGCGAAAGCGTACCAACAACAAACCATTTGTAATTAAATATCAGAAAGTTATAATACCAGTACTAGTGATATTTTTCACAATTCAATTAGTATTACCATGGCGATACCTCGCGTATCCTGGAGAATTGTTCTGGACTGAGGAAGGCTATAGATTCTCGTGGCGTGTGATGTTGATGGAAAAAATGGGAAACACACAGTTTAAAATTGTTGACGGATCTGGACAGTCATTTTATGTTCAAAATGATGATTTTCTAACGTCGTTTCAAGAGAAGCAAATGAGCTTTCAACCTGACTTTATTTTAGAATACGCACACTTTTTAGGAGACCATTATAGCTCGCAAGGATATAAGGATGTAAAAGTTTATGTAGACTGTTATGCCGCGTTGAATGGTAGAACCAGTCGCAGACTAGTAGACCCCAAAGCAAACTTATATCAAATTAAAGATTCATTCCAGCATAAAGACTGGCTATTACCATTAGAAGATGAAATTAAAGGATTATAGTATTTTAATACTATTGATATTGACATGGTCTATATCATATGCGCAGTCATATCAAATATCAGGCACCGTTTCTGATAATATTACTGGTACTGCCATTGAAAACGTTGCTATTTATGATAAAAATGCTGGACAACTAGCCATTACAGATATAAATGGGAAATATCGATTTGAAACTACTCAAAAAGAATTAACCCTAATATGGTTCAGTTATGAATATGTTGTTCTAGAAGAATCTCTTACTATCAACAATGACCTTATTAAAAATGTACAATTACAACAATTAGGTGAAGAGTTAACAGCCATTGAATTAACAGTGCGCAAAGAAAAACTATTTCAACTAGAGCGTTTAAAAGATGTTGAAGGCACTTCTATTTATGCCGGTAAGAAAACTGAAGTGGTTCTTATTGAAAACTCTACCGCAAATCTAGCTGCAAATAATGCGCGTCAAATTTTTAATCAAGTTGCTGGTCTTAATATCTATCAAAATGATGATGCTGGATTGCAATTAAACATCGGTGGACGTGGACTAGACCCAAATAGAACTGCAAATTTTAACACTAGACAAAATGGGTATGATATAAGCGCAGATGTGTTGGGTTATCCCGAAAGTTACTATGCTCCACCGGCAGAAGGTCTACAGAGTATTCAAGTAATACGTGGTGCAGCATCATTACAATATGGTACTCAATTCGGTGGTTTAGTGAATTTTGTTATGAAAGAACCTCATCAATCTAAACCTCTAGAGCTTATTACCAGAAACACTATAGGTTCTAATGGATTGTACACTAATTTCACAAGTCTAAGTGGTACTAGTGGTAAATGGAGTTATTATACTTTTTTTAATTATAAAAAAGGTGATGGCTTTAGACCTAATTCTCAATTTGAATCTAAGAATATTTATGCTCATGTAGGATATCAATTTAATGATCAGACTAAGGTCACAGGAGAAATCACTTACCTAAACTACCTAGCCCAACAAGCTGGTGGACTAAATGATCGACAATTTGAGGAAAATCCTTTTCAAAGTAATCGAGAACGTAACTGGTTTGAAGTAGATTGGTTTTTATACAATCTTAATTTCTCTCATGATTTTACTGAAGACACAAAATTCACTTTTAACGCCTTTGGATTACAAGCACAGCGTAATGCACTAGGCTTTAGAACTAATCGTGTCGATCAAATTGATCCTGGTACAGAAAGAGATTTAATAAAAGGAGATTTTAATAATTATGGTGCCGAGGCGAGATTCTTAAGCACCTATAACATTGCAAATAAGAAAAATATTTTCTTAATCGGTTCTAAGTTTTATAAAGCAAACAACACAAGTACTCAAGGTCCTGGAAGTGATGGTAGCGATGCAGACTTTGACTTTCGATTTGATGAATATCCTAATTACTCAAATCAAAACGACTTTGTATATCCTAATTTAAATATCTCGCTATTCGGTGAGAACATCTTTTATGTAAACGATAAGCTTTCATTTACTCCTGGTTTTAGACTAGAGTATATCAAAACAGAAAGTGAAGGTTTTACTAGAGAAATAAGAACTGACGCTGCTGGTAATGTTATTTTTAACGAATTAATTGATGAAAGTAGATCTAATGAAAGAACCTTTGCCTTACTAGGTTTAGGAACTAGTTATAAAGCAAATGATGCGATAGAATTATACGGTAATATCTCACAAAATTATAGGTCTGTAACATTTACCGATATAAGCACTATTAATCCTGCTTTTGAAATTGATCCCAACATTGACGACGAGAAAGGTTTTACTGCAGACATAGGTGCTCGTGGTAATTTTAACGATTTCATATCTTATGACGCTAGTGCATTTGCATTATTTTATAATGACCGAATAGGTTTTACACAAGTCGTTGCAGATGATGGTCGTGTAAAAAGTCAACGAGGTAATGTAGGAGACGCTGTTATCTATGGACTAGAAAGTCTAGTAGATCTTAATCTACAAAAGCTACTCATTAAAAACCGAGCTTATAAATTCAATCTATTTTTCAACACTTCTTTAGTAAGTTCTGAATACACAAATTCTGATGCCAACGGTATTGAAGGAAATAAAGTAGAGTTTATACCAGAATTAAATTTTAAAACAGGTTTTCAATTAGGATATAAAAACTTCATGTCTAGTATCCAATACTCATATCTATCGCAACAATTCACAGATGCTACAAACGCTACTGATGGGAATCTTAGTGGTGTAATAGGCGCTATACCAGCTTATGATGTTTTAGACTTTTCGGCCTCATATAAATACAACAGGTTTAAATTAGAAGCTGGAATTAATAACGTGCTAGACAACTCCTATTTTACAAGAAGAGCAACTGGTTATCCAGGACCTGGAATTATCACCTCTCCTAATCGTAATTATTACATAACTCTAGAGATTAAGATTTGAGAAAACAATCTTTAATATTATTATATTCTTAATACCTGCTATCCCAAATTACATATATTAGAATATTCTTACTAATAATTAGGATATTTTCATTTTATTCTATTGTATCTAGAAAACTATTTTACTAAATTGCTAACGTTTTGTAAAGTTAATTCAAAATGCTTTCCCCTAAAATGCCCTAATTCATAAGTAGGGCATTTTTTTATGCCTTTACAGCACTAATTTCAAATAGCATCGGATATAATCCACCGTCTAAATAATACAACCCATCATCCCTCAATTTCATATTAGGAAACACATCGTATGGGCTACCATCATGCTCTGCCAGTAAGTTTACAGAGAGACCAGCATCAATAAGTGACTGTACGACTTCACTAAGACTGTGGTTCCAACCATACTCTTTACTAACCATTTTAGATTTATTATTTGCATAGGTGCCTTCATACTCATCATATATAGCTTCTTCTCTAGCATAGTGGTATTTCATAACTGGTGGTGTCACATTATAATCATACATCCATGCGATAGGATGAAAATCAACAATATAAAAAACACCGTTATCATTTAATCGCTCACTGATCATCTGTGCCCATGGCTTTAAATCTGGCAACCAGCCTATCGTACCATAACTAGTAAAAATGATATCAAACTTTTCTTTAATATAATTTGAAGTTTCTAGCACATTACAGCAAACAAATTGCGCAGGTATACCTAGATCAACACTTAATTTTCTGGCAAGTTTTATAGCCTCATCACTTATATCTACTCCAGTAACCACAGCACCTTTATGTGCCCAACTTAAGGAGTCTTGACCAAAATGACATTGTAAATGCAGTAACTTTTTGTCTTTTACATTGCCTAGTGCGTTTAACTCGTAGGAGTTAAGTGAATTTTTCGCTTTCGCGAAAGCGTCCTTATCATAGAACTCACTCTCAAAATGTATAGCTGTTTTTTGATTCCAAGTGTTCTTATTTATTTCAAATGCTTCCTGTAAATCCATATCGCAATTTAGCAAAGTTTAAACATTTGAAAATGACGCTCATGAATAATTTGTTTTAACTTTGAGATAAAATATTAAACAAATGAAGCATATTGATGCCATTGCTATAAAATCTATGGACCGTTTTTATCGCGGCAACCTTATTAATAGTGTTACCGGATTTAAGAGCGCAAACTTACTTGCCACTCGTTCCATAGATGAAATAGACAACGTAGCCATGTTTAGTAGTGTCACCCATTTAGGAAGTAATCCAGCCATGTTTAGTTTTGTACAACGACCACTAGGACATGGAGTCGGGCATACCTATGAGAACTTAAAAGCTACTGGTAAAATCACATTAAACCATGTGAATATGAACTTAGTAGATAGAGCACATCAATCAAGCGCAAAATATGCTGAACATATTTCAGAATTTGATGAGTTAGATATAGAATTACTTCGTCGCGATAATTTCAAAGTACCATTTGTAAATGAAGCGACCATACAAGTCGCGGCAGAATATGTAAACGAATATCCAATTAAGGAGAATAACTGTATTCTAGTCATTTGTAAAATCACTGACATTTTTATAAAACCAGATATTTTACACAAAGACGGATGGCTAGACATAAGTAAAGCAGGTAGCGTTGCTATAAACGGTTTAGACGGTTATGCCATCGCCAAAACAAAGAAGCGATTGTCTTATGCGCAAGTTGATAAAGAGTTAGAAGAACTTTCAATTGACAATGATGCGTAATCAACACAACTTACCTACTAAAATATGTCCGGTATGCAATAGAGAATTTACCTGGCGTAAGAAATGGGAAAAGAATTGGGAAACTGTAAAGTATTGTAGTAAAAAGTGTAGCGCAAATAAATAGCATTAATTGATATATGAATAATCTCGTCTGGTTTAGAAATGATTTAAGAGTAACTGATAATCATAGCCTTAAAAAAGCATGCGATAATGACGGTAAAGTAATAGGTGTATACTGTTTTGACCCTATTTTTTATCAGAATAGTAATTTTGGTCTTGATATCGATCTAGAATTACCTTTCGGTAAAACGGGAAAATTTAGAGCACAATTTATTATAGAAGCTATAGAAGATTTACGCAAACAATTAGATAAACACGGCATTCCTTTATTAGTCTATCATGATTCCCCAGTAAATGTATTTCCAGACATCATTAAGGAATACGACATCACAAATATCTATCTACAAAAAGAATGGACACGCGATGAAGTTGAGCAAGAAAAGCTATTGGGCAACGCACTCAAGCTGCTAGAAGTAAAACCTAAAGGACATCGGACTTATGATCAGTTCCTTTATCATCCAGATGACGTTCCCTACTCCAACTTTCAAGAAATCCCAACCGTTTTTACGCAATTCCGTAAAAAATGTGAGAAAGAATCTCACGTAAGAACATTAGTTGATATAAAAGATTATCAGCAAGAATCGCCCAGCATTGTGGTGACTACTATTCCACAACTTGAAGATTTAGGCTTAGAAAGTTTTGAAAAGGACCATCGTAGCGCTTTCCCATGGAAAGGTGGCGCAACTGCAGCATGGGAAAGACTCAACCATTATTTCTGGGATACGGGCAAACTTCAATATTATAAAAAAACTAGAAACGGTTTAGTAGGTATAGACTACAGTAGCAAGTTAAGCACATGGTTGTCCATAGGATGCATAAGCGCTCGAGAAATCTATTGGGAAGTCCAACGATTTGAAAAAGAAGTGAAAAAAAATCAAGATACCTATTGGCTAATTTTTGAGCTTATATGGCGTGACTTCTTTAAATATGTTTCACTAAAAAATGGGAACGACATCTTCAAATTAGGTGGTATCCTACAAAAAGAATATGAGTGGAAAAGCAGTGAACGTGAATTATCAAAATGGATCAATGGTGAAACACATGAACGCTTTGTAAATGCAAACATGAAAGAACTAGCTACCACTGGATGGATGAGTAATCGCGGTAGACAGAACGTTGCCAGTTACTGGTCGATGCATAAAGAACAAGACTGGCGCATAGGCGCTGCATATTTTGAACATATTTTAATCGACTATGACGTGCATTCTAATTATGGCAACTGGATGTATAATAGCGGTGTAGGTAATGACCCTAGAAATAGAACCTTTAATATAGAATTACAAGCAAGTAGATATGATAGTGATGGTACATATCAAAGAATGTGGTTACAAGAGGAATTGTTTTAAATCTCACTTATAATAGTTCAAATCCTTAGGTAAAAAACCATTACAGACCCAATCTGAAATTTTAAAAAATGAAAACATTAAGACTCATACTAGGCGATCAACTTAACCACAAGCACTCGTGGTTTGATGATGATCAAGAAAAAATCATTTATTTCATGGCCGAAATGCGTCAAGAAACAGATTATGTCACACATCATATACAGAAGGTAGTTGCCTTTTTTATGGCGATGCGCGGTTTTAATGAATGGTTTAATGATCGCGGCTGGAACAGTATTTACTACCATCTCGATGATGATAAGAATACCCAAGATCTAGTAGAGAACCTCAACCAAATCATCAAGGAACAAAAGATTGAAAAGTTTGAATACTTAGCTCCAGATGAATACAGACTTGATCAACAGCTCAAAGAATTCTGTAAATCACTAGAAATCGAATGGCAAGGTTATGATACCGAACATTTTTTTACTAAAAGAAAAGACGTTGAGAAATTTTTTGAAGGTAAAAAGCGTATGACAATGGAGTACTTCTATCGAGACATGCGTAAGAAACATCAAATCATGATTGATGATGATCTAGAACCTGAAGGTGGGAAATGGAATTATGACCATAGCAATCGCAACCAGTGGAAAGGCGAGACTGATATACCACATGAGCGCGGTTTTAGAAAAGACGTTACTGCTATAGTAAAACTGCTCCATAAAGCAGATGTCAAAACCATGGGACGCATCGATGAACACAACTTTAACTGGCCTACCACTAGACAAGATGGACTTGATGTATTAAATTATTTCTGTGAGAATCTTTTAATAGAATTTGGTACTTATCAAGATGCGATGCACACTGATCAGCACTACTTATATCACTCTAGGTTAAGCTTTGCCATGAATTGCAAACTATTAAGCCCACGAGAAGTCATAGATGCTGTTTTGTCTCGCTTTCGCGAAAGCGGGAAACCAAAAATTGACATTTCACAAGTAGAAGGTTTTATAAGACAAATACTAGGATGGCGAGAGTATATGCGAGGAATATACTGGAAGGAAATGCCTAGCTATCAAAGTCAAAACCAACTAGAAAATCATAATAAGCTACCAGATTTTTACTGGACTGGAGAGACTAAGATGAACTGTTTAAGTCACTCTATTAATAACTCACTAGATAATGCATATGCTCATCATATTCAACGATTAATGGTGACCGGCAATTATGCGTTACTCACCATGACTGAGCCTAGTTATGTAGACGAATGGTATCTAGGCGTCTATATAGACGCTATAGAATGGGTAGAAATTACTAATACACGCGGCATGTCTCAATGGGCAGATGGCGGAATAGTCGCTACTAAACCTTATGTTTCTAGTGGTAGTTATATTAATAAAATGAGCAACTACTGTAAAGGATGTCATTACAAAGTATCTAAGAAGAATGCTGAGGATAATGCCTGTCCATTCAATTCTTTGTACTGGAATTTCCTAGATGAAAAAAAGGAATACTTTAAAGGAAATCACCGCATGGCCATGATGATGAATTTGTTGAAAAAAATGGATACTGAGAAATTAGAAGCGCATAAATCAAGAGCAAATGACGTTATTAAAAATCCTTACAATTATTAACATAATTTAATGTGAATTCTGATTATATTAATAAATTCATAGAAGAATAGTTATAAATTAGTCTTGTAACCAATTAAACATTTAAATTATGAGAAGTATTTTATGGCTTGTAGCAGTAATTTGTATAATCATTTGGGTTTTAGGATTAGCCGGCATAGGTGGTGGAATGGGAATGGGTAACCTTATTCACGTTTTACTAGTAATCGCGGTAATCGTAATTCTTTACAATATTATATCAGGTAAGAAACCACTATAATTAATCACTAATTAAAAAAACAGAATCATGATTAAAAAATCAATCGTATTAGTAGCAGTTGCTTTATTTACCATATCAATATCTAGTTGTCGTGAAGAAAGCACTGGAGATAAAGTTGAAGACGCAGTTGAAAGCGTTGCAGATGACGTAGAAGATGCAGTAGACTAGTTGTACTGTATATCATAAACAAAAAGCCATTCTTTACAGAATGGCTTTTTTCTTAGGCTATATTCAAAGGTTCTTATTGAACATCTAAATCAAATTCAACTTGCACATCAGTTTCCCCACCGGCATTTAATAATGTACCATCGTTAGGCTTTAAAGGCTCGTGTCTTAAGACGATAGTTAAAGTTCCTGTACCAGCTGCTCCAGTTGTGAAAGTAGTATCTAATCCTAGTGAATTACCATTTGCATCTGTGTCAACTTTTGCGACAGTAAGATCTGTTATAGAATCGATGTAAAAAACTTCGTGTTCATCAGCTTCTTCTGCTACTTCCACAGTAATATCTTCTGCAGGTGACTCTAATTCATTTAAGAATTTTATACTTCCGTCATAAACAGTGCTAGCCATTAAAGTTCCTGTTACTGTTTCTACAGGAGCTAATGGTCCTTCACCATCTGCGTCTACAGATGTAAATACCACTACGTTAGTAGCATCTGTAGTACTAGTTAATGTGTATTCTACAGTGGTTATCACTTCTTCTTCATTTTCAGCGCTAATATCATCGTCGTTATCACATGATGTAAATACTGCTGTTGCTGCTAGTAATCCTAGCACTTTAATTGCATTTGATCTCATTGTACTTGTGTTAATTGTTTTCATTGTTTACTTGCTTAATTAATTGTTATTATGGTTGACTATTAAATATTATAGATGAATTGAAGCTGAATATCACGACCTATATCATCGGCATAAAATCGTTGTCTATTGAGATAGTTGCGATAATTAGTATTAAATATGTTAAACACACTTAACTTTAATAAGGACCTTTTAACCTTGGGATTTTTCTTTGAGAAAAAACTATAACTCACGCCTGCATTCCATAAACTATAGGCTGATGGTGGTTGAGAAATATTAACTTCACGCATTTCAAAACCACCTGTTTCTAACGGAACATTTACCTCATAATCATTATCTGGAAAACGTGTTTGTTCAAGAGTGGTTTGATTAGTCAAATGAAAGTCTAATCCAGTATTTATAGCATTAAACCAAGTTATTGTGTTACTAAACTGCGCTGGCGGCATATCTATAAGTGCCTCATTTGCATCCACATCTGTACCATGTATATATGAAAATTGCGAGTTAAAATTTAAAAGCCTTTGTTGATTACGGTTTAGTCCACCTTCTTCGGTCACATCAGCTTCTTTTTTAGTATACACATCGTAGCCAGCACTTACATCTATTCCTAATAAACGTGCATCCAACTGTTCATACTGATAAACAGGAAATGCTCCTCGTGTTGTTGTCTCAATAGATGTAGGTACTAATTGAATAAAATCATTTACTAAGTTCAAGTAAGGATTTAATTCTAGATCTAGATTTTTGTGATTGACATGAAATGTAGTATTGAGTTTATAAGACTGTTCTTTCGCCAGGTCCAATCTTCCTAGTTCAATCGTTGCTAGCGCATGATGCAATCCATCACTAAATAACTCACTAGGATTAGGCGCACGATTTGCCGAACTTAAATTAACCGCGATATCATAATGGTCATTAAAGAAATATTTAGTCCCAACTGTAAATGCATACAGACCGTAGTCTAAAACAGGATTTGTAAGCAGCTGATTTCCTTCTGTCCTTCTTTCAAATTGTGGAAATTGCTCATCATAGCCCAAACTTTCCCAACGAGTTTGAAAATAAAATTTATCAGCATCAATTTTATAGGAATCGAGTCTCAAACCAGCATCAATAATCCAATTATCCTTAAGCTGATGATTAATACTAATGTAAGCTCCTACTTTAGTAGCATCATAATCTGGAATTAAGCGTCGCACACCAGTATTAGAATCTGGAGTATTAACTTGATACATACCATCAAGACCTACATTAATAGTGGTAGTTTTATTTGAGTCAAACAACATGTTTATTGCGGCGATATGTGTCATCAAATCCATATCTAGCGATGCTCTACCAGCATTACTTCCTCGCCTTATATCATATTCCTTTCGGTTATTGAACTGTAAAGAATAATCTGCTTCTAGCTTTCCTAAACCTGCAAACCTTTTAAAAGCACTAAATCTTAAACTGTGATGTGCTACCTCTTGTCTAGGCACATCTATGTCATAGGTAAAATCATTAATCACTGTAGGAGTTCCTGAATTGATGCTGCGCACTAAATCGGCAGCATTACCTATATGTGAAGCTCTTAAAATTCCTAAAGACGATTCGTAATAAGAATATTTTAAATCTGCTCCAAATTCAAATGTCTTGAATCCCAATCCCAAATTAAATGCTGCTGTTTCACTACCGGTATTACTTAGAACATAATCTGGCGCATCATAATCGCCTAATCGTTTATATGTCACAGTAGCTTGTTGATACCAACCAGATTTACGATAATTATTGATGGATCCTGTAATAGAGCCACCTCGTCCATTTGTTTGTAATTGACTAATAATAGATCCTGATAAGGTATCTTTTGAAATAATTCTTGCTGGTTCTATAACTATTGTTCCACCTATCGCATCACCACCATATCTTAAAGCACTTGCTCCTTTAATAACTTGTATACTGTTTGCCGTATTAACGTCTATATTAGGCGCGTGCTCGATTCCCCATTCTTGATCTTGTTGACGGATTCCATCATGCACAATTGCAACTCTACTTCCGTAAAGACCATGCACCACAGGCTTAACGACACTATTACCTGTTTTTAATGAACTGACTCCAGCAACACTAGTTAGAGCATCGCCTAAAGTTGCTCCACTAAAGTTTTGCAATATCTCTTTCTTAATGCGTGTTGTTGCTTGTGTATTTGAGTGATCATCATGTACATCTGCAATAACTTGAATGGTCTGCAGGTCCTCGACATGATGTTCTAGCAATATTTCAATTTTTTGCGAGCCTGTCAGGTCAACTGTAATTTTCTTAGGCTCACAATCGATATGAGCTATTGATAAATTATAAGTACCAGTACATAATCCCTTTAAAATGAAATAGCCATTTGCATCAGTACTTACTGTTTTTTGTAAGCTCTCAACATAAATAGTAGCTAGTTCAAGAGAACTATTGTCGTGATAATCTTTAACAGTACCTTCTAATATATAGGTACAGTCTTGTGCTGTTGCCCATGATGCTGAAATAAGCATCACAAACAACCACAATGTTTGTAATTTCATTGTAATAATTTAACTGTTAATCGTAAGAGTAATAATAAGATTAAACAGCTGGCGGTGGCCTAATGGAAAGATGTGAAGGTGTGTAAGACGCTTTCGCGAAAGCGAAATAAACATCTATTTTTCTTTGAACAACAGGTATTTGAGTAACTGTAGAAACAGTCGTTGTTGTTGCTAATTGAAATGATTCTGATTGAAAATCATGAGAAATCATACAAATATCGCAATTGTGCGATGCATCATCGTGCTGCAATTCATGCAATACCGATAACTGAACCATTACAAAAATGGTTAGCAAAAGACGCGATATGAATAATCTAAATTTCATCAACCCCAAATATAGACTACTAATTCTTAATTAATTCTAAATAAAGGCATAAAAAAAAAGCTACTATTAAAATAGCAGCTTTTCAATAATATTAGTGTTACCCAATCAACTATTCATTATAAAAGTCAACAGAACTTGCAGAAGTCAACATATTATTTACACTAGGTGTCGCATCACCTGATGCTGTTACTGGAAAACCTAAGATTCTACCGCCACCGTTAGCAATCTCTGCGATATAAACCACATTTGCATCTGTATCATATGTTACATCTACTGGATTACCTAATAAAGTATTAGATCCTGCAATTCTAGTTTGAGAAGCTACTGCTAGTGTACCACCATTAGTAACACCAGAAATTTGTGAACTTGCATTTTGTATAAGATGATAACCACCATCTGAGTCACTTCCTGCATCACCTATATCAGTCATGATTAATAAATCATCTGACGCATCGTAAGCGATACCATGTGTTCTAACTATTCCTTCTATTGTAATTCTTTTAGATGCTGCAAGCGCTCCATCTGTAGAGTTGCTAAGAAAATTATTAAATACAGCAAGATCACCTGTGGTATCTACTACTACATAAAGATCATTACCTACAAATTCAACACCCCAAACTGGAAATGAAATATCAAAGGTATTTGCTAATGATAAACCACTAGAAGTTCTTTTGTATACAAATAGCTGATTGTTTCCATTATCTGCTACTACTACTGAATTTCCATTTACCGCTAGAGCTCTAGGACTTGTGAAATCGATTGATCCATTCACACCTACAATTGCAGGTGTAGTCACTATAAGTTGAGCCTCAATATTTGAATAGGCATTTAAATTAAAAGAACTTCTAGAGGCTACATAAAGCTCGTCTTGAGATGCACTGTATTGTATACCTTCATTAGAAGTAGATGCCGTTGTCAGTGTACTTGTAGTAGGGCTTGCACCACTAGCAAAATCATAAACGGTAATATCTCCGTTTGCTGTACTTGTTGCATAAAGTTCAGCTCTTTTTGTGTTGTTGCCTCCATTATCATCGTCATTAGAACATGAGAAAATGGTAAGACTTAATACTGCGATGGCAATAATTTGCTTTTTCATAGTTGTACTATTTAATGTTAGTTACAATATGTACGCTAGAACAGTTCTTATGGTTTTATCTAATTGTCGGTTTTAAATAGGTTTTAACACTTTAAACGAATTTACTGCATTCATAGCTCAAGTAAAATTCAAAAATTAACAGTGTTTAAGAAAACATTTAGAACCTGAGGAAGGTGATTTTATAAGAAGAAATTCCAAACGACACCAAAACGAACAGTAAAATCTCGATATGGTGTACGTGGTGCACTGAAGTAATCGTCACCACTAGCAAATAGCTGATTAAGATGTTCAAGTTTAAAAAAGATTCGAGTCTGTCTTACCTTAGCATTTACAAAAACATCTACCATAGGGAATGCTCCCAATTCTTGGTCTGTCTGTACAGTAAATTCACCTAATACAGGATCATAAGAGTCCATATAATAGCTGCTAAAGTATTTCAACGTAATACCTGTTTGTAATAAAAGAGCATTTTTAAAAAGACGATCTTTATAATACAGCGAGTTTCTAGTTGTAAATTCTGGAACATTAATAATATCTGATCCTTGTGAAACACTTTGAAACATGACGGTGTTATCAATCCCAAAATGCCTGAAAAACCTAATATCCTTATGTGCTTTTATTTTTAAATAAGTAATATCATCTAAAGCCTGAACTGGACTAGCATTATAACCAGTCACCTCATTATCTGTATCTAGCACTTGATTTTCTTCAAAATATACATAGTCTTGTAAAGTAGTGAAGCTTATATCTAAATCAAGATATTTTTCTGACTGAACGTTAAATGATAGTTGTTGTTTTTCAATATTACTAAAACTATTTTGCCAGTTATAATTGACATAGTCACTCTGAAATAATTGATAATTAAAATCTGGCGCTCTAGAACTAATTGCTATTCCTGCATTGACCTCAACATCTTTAAATTTATAACTAGCACTTCCATTGAGGTACTGACCATCCAGATCACCTGCAACATTAATTCCAGTAGCTACATTTATATCAAATTTACCTATACGCTTTTCAAAGGCGCCTTTAAACTGATACAGCTCACCTTTTAGTCGGTTTGTAATAAAGTTACCAGAGCCTAAATCTAATGTTCTATTGTAACCATAATTATACTCTTGCCTAACAATACCAGCTTTAAAATAACCTAGTATATAATGATCATAAGTTATTCCTGCTTCAATAGCGCCTTGCTCCAGATCAGTCTGATCTCTTAAACTGCTACTCACATAAGAATCACCTAAAAAGCTATTACTAGCGGTGCTCTCTTCAAAACGATAAAGTTTATCTTCATAAAACGCAGTATTATAAATGCGTGCACTATAGTAAGATGTAGAGTCTTTATCTCCTATAATCTCATAATCATGATTGAGGTAATAACGTTTCCCTTCTAAAAAACTAGTAGCGTCTGTTAAATTAGGTTCTAACCTACCGCGATCTTGTAAATCTTCATTACCTGTCACAAAACCTTCTAATGATTCGAGATCTAGACCACCGTTTTCTTGATTTGAGTTGTCTTGAAAAACACTATGCAGCCTTAATCTATAACGTTGATTTTTTGACACATAATTTGTAGTAAACTTAAAGTTACCTGTGCTAGTCAATGTATTTACATAATTACCTGCACTTCTTAAACCCTTATATGATAGCGAGAAGTTCAATCCTGGCGACACATTTGTTGTAAAAAGGGCATCTAGTTGTTGACCTTGATTTACAACGGTTTTGAAGTATAATTCAGTTAACGGTGTCGGGACGTGGTAATCTAAAACATCGTCAATATCGATATAATTAAAATGTCTTGCCCGTGCACCCATACGTGGTGACAGTAAATCAAAATCAAAGTTTCTTCCTAAACTATTATAAGGTCTACCTATGTTATGAAAAGGCATTAATTCAAAATCATCACGACGCAAGTAATTATATTTATAATCCTTGGCCATAGTAAGAGTTGTGTCTACAAAGGTCGTATCCCGATCTTGCGATATGATTAAATAATCCGTAATGGGCGGTTTTTCACCTTCAACCGTTAAATCTTTTTCATTACCGAATTGTGGGCGATTGTTACCGAGACCACTTGTTGTAGTTTGGGTAGGCAGTTGAGCCCAAGCCCAAAGCGGTAGTAGTAAAAAGAGTAAAATATTCTTATTCATGTGCATAGCTGCTCAAGGCATCAAAAGTAAACATTATAACGCTTTTAAAGTGGTCGTATTATGAAAAACGATTAACCCGTGTAATTGTATCAATCTGGTAAGGCTTAAAATTAACAGTACTTCATATTCATAGAATTTGTCACTAAACATATGATGCGGTTTTAAAGCACCATCATAACAGTACTCCTAAAAAGATTATAACTATAATTCATATTTTAGCATATGCTTTTAAATCAAATACATCCTAACATTGTTGAATGCGGTACTGACGAGGCTGGACGAGGCTGTCTTTGTGGACCTGTAACTGCTGCCGCTGTAATATTACCGCCAAATTTTAAAAGTGATTTATTGAATGACAGTAAGAAGCTTTCGCGAAAGCGTAGATATCAACTACGCGGTCTAATCGAAGAGCATGCTATCGCTTATCATGTATCCCATGTTATGATGGAAACTATTGATAAAATCAATATTCTTAATGCTAGTATTCTAGCCATGCATCAAGCCATTGACGGTTTACAAACAAGACCAGAACATATTGCTGTGGATGGAAACCGATTTAAACCATATGCTGATATTGATGCCACTACAGTAATTAAAGGAGATGGTAAATATTTACATATTGCTGCAGCATCTATACTTGCTAAAACATATCGTGATGATTATATGGAAAAGATTTCTAAAGAATTTCCCGAATATGGTTGGAATCAAAATCAAGGATATCCTACTAAAAAACATCGAGAAGCAATTAGAGAATTTGGAACTACTCATTACCATAGAATGACCTTTAAACTTTTACCTGAAGAATTAAAATCTACATTATAACTTATTGCAAACTGTGATGTTATCGTAAATTATCTTTCTATTTTTGTGCAAATACTTAAACTATGCGTGGCCTTATTGCCGTCCTTTTTATCAGTCTTTTTTTAATAGGTTGTAATGATAATGTGACCGTTAATCAACAGATTTTAAATCGCATCCCTACAGATTCAAAAATAATCATTGCTACTAATGATGTAAAGAACCTTAACGATGTTCTTTCCTCTAGCGCATTAATGGAAGAGGTTAAAGAATTGGAACGCATTCAGGAATTAAAAACAGCGAGCGCTTTTTTACTTGATTATGATTTAAAAGGGGAAAGTATCATCGCAATTAGTCCAGAAGGCAAGGACGATATTGCCATTACATTAATTACAGACATTTTAGAAAGCAAAATCATTAAAGCAGATAGCATGTCTGTTCATACCTATGACCAGATCACTTATGCCGAAGATACTACACATGAAATTCCTTATTATTATCTTAATCATAATGGCTTTCATATTGCGAGTACCTCACGTTTAGTCATTGAAAGTTTAATACGTCGCAATGTAGAAGATTATATCTTTGATTCTCAATTTGCGTCTATTTATGATCGTACCTCAGGATCAGACTTGAGTATATATATCCATGGTTCTCAAAAGGACTGGTTACAGCATTTTTTACTGAAACAAAACTCTCGTACTTCTAAAGTTAGAGGCCACTGGTTTCAATTAGAACCACGTAAAACAGATCATGTATTTAATATTGATGGGATCTTCACTTATGCAGATTCTTCACAGCAGTTCCACGCTATTTTTAATGATTTGAAAGCACAACAAAATAGGGTTCCTGCCATCATTCCTAGTAATGTGGATCAAGCAGTAATTGTAACCTATAAAGATGCACATAAATTACACAGACAGGTCAATCATTACAATGGCACTACCTCAAAACTCAATAAAACCCTTCAGTTAATACTGGACAACAGTACTGAGCTAGCACAAGTTGCTTTACCTAAAACAGACGCACTCGTATTTTCACTTAAACCATTTGAAGCCTTGTTCATGGATATGGACAGCGCCACCAGTGCAAAATTTGATTATCGCAATTTCACCATTTATGAATTAAGAGAACCTGTTAAAACTCAAGGTATGCAACCACTGCTGCCTGTCAATAACTATAAGTTCTTAACAGTAATAGAAGACTACTTAATTCTATCGACCACAGCTACTGCGCCAGAAGAATTTATCGTCAGTTACCAAAATAAATCTGCACTATCTCAGCAAGCTTGGTGGGAAGATTTATCTAACAACATAAGCGATTCTAGCACGCTCATGTATTTTACGAGCTTAAATATTATACAAGAGTCTGTAACAGATAAAGGTGATTCTAAAATTATAAATAAAATATCAAGTAAAGATTTCCCTTTCATGGTCAGTCAGTACGTTCATGAAAAGGGCTATGCACATTACCACACCAGCATACCTCAAATAGATGCCAGCATACAGAATACAGGAATCGTTCAAACTGGTTCTTATAAATCACCACGCAAGATTATTGCAGGTCCATTTTTATTTCCCAATCACCTCACAGGAAAACATGATGTCGCTTTCCAAGATGAAGATTTTAAATTACATCTATTAACAGATACCGGTAAAAAACACTGGAGTAAGCAGTTAGACGCCATCATAATAGGTCAAATAAATGCTGTCGACGGTTATAAAAATGGTCGTAAACAACTTGCTTTTTCTACCAGTAAATCCGTTTACTATCTAGACCGCAATGGTAAAGATGTCAATAAATATCCTATTCAAATTAAAGGTGGCATCACCCAACCACTCAGTGTATTTGACTATGATAATAGTCGCAATTATCGCTTTCTAGTGACACACGGTAAAACACTTACCATGTATGATATTAATGGTAAAGTAGTAAAAGGATTTAAGTATAAGAAGCAAGATGAAATCATAAGCCAGCCACAGCATTATAGAGTAGGAAGTCGTGATTACATCGCTTTCGCGAAAGCTGACAACACCATCTCACTACTCAACAGAACAGGTAAGGTAAGAACTAAGGTTAAAGAAAAAGTATCATTAACTGGAGCGATGAGTTTTCAAAAAAACCTTATAAAGATGCTAGATGGTAATCAACTGATTTATCTAAATCCAGTTACTGGTAAAATTACAAATTCTGGTAAAACAGTTTCTGCAACCGAGTATTATATCGCTCTTGATGGTATTGAAATCATTCAAAACAATAATAAGTTATTAATTAATGGAAAGTCGATAGAGCTACCTTACGGCACATACAACAATATAAAAGTTGATAAGCTGTTAAGAGAAGAGTATATACACCTAATAGATTCTGGCGAAAATCAAGTTTACTTACTTGATAAAAAGGGTGCAATTTTGAACTCGTTTCCAGTATATGGTAAAGAAAATACTGCTATCGCAAGATCTAAGAGTAATCTCCTAACGACTCTAGATGGTGATGACATTATTATTTATAAGTGGTAAATTGTGATTTAGACATCAAACTCAATTTCAAAATCTGCTATAATTTCTTGAACGCATTTCTCACTTGATTCAAAGTACTCACTATCTTTTGAAGCATGATACCTAGCCCTATACTTTTCAAAAGAACCATTCCTATAAGATTCTGGTAATTGCGGATGCACATAATACTTTTCACATACCGTTCTCGTGTTTCCTAGAGCATCTGCAGCTGCGTCCAATGATTTAAGAATATTTTTCTCACAGCCCTTTTCATCATCATAAAGATCTAATTCTATAAGACTTTTAAAAAACTCACGTGTCGCGCCCCAAGTTCTGAAATCTTTTGCACTAAAAATATCACCTGCAACGTCATGAATATAGTCATTAATCATTCCACTATCTATAGATTGATGTTGTCCATGCTCATCATAGTATTGAAATAATTCCCATCCTGGTATTTCCTCACATTGATGGATATGATCTACCAGATCTGGATCCTCGATACTGGTTTCTTGCGACACACCTTTTTTCCCAACAAATGAAAACAGTACACCTTGATCAGTATCCTTAACATGTCTGGTGCGCATGGTTGATAAGCCATAAGTATCATTCTTATCTGCATAGTGTTGATTACCTACTCTTATGTAAGTTTGATCCATGATGCTTAAAACTAGGGCGAGACACTTAGATTGTGGCATTCCATCTTGATCAAGATCATTTTCCAATCTCTTTCTTATTTTAGGTAACACCTTTGCAAAAGCAGACATTTTAAAAAACTTAGTTTGATTGCGTAATAGCGACCACATGTCATGATATAAATAGACTTTTCTACCTTTATCATCGCGACCTACTACTTGTAAATGCCCATTAGGCAGTTCACTAATCCTAACCTCACTCCATGCCGGTGGAATCACCAAAGATTTAATTCTTTTAAGCTGTTTTTTATCAACTAGACGCTCTTTATTATGAATTAAGTAAGTGAATCCTCTACCATACTTTTTGCGGTAAATATTTAAATGATCGTTATGTATATACACTAGATTTGCTAGTTGAGCCGCTGCTTCTGGTTGAGTAAGGCATTCTTTTATTTGATCAGGTGATAAAGTCATGACTTAAAAACAGACCAGAAACCTACTTTCAAAACATAAAAAAAGGCTAATTCTGAAACAATTAGCGTAGTAAACTCAGGTTTTTAAACGAGTTCTGCTTCAAATAATTCTGAAAAATAAAGTTTGATTTTCTCTTTTACTTCATCTTCATTCACTGGTCGCTTTAACTCTGCAGCAAGTGAAGTGACTGCTTTGTCTTCTATACCACATGGGATAATATGATCAAAGTAGCCTAAGTTTGTATTTACATTAAATGCAAATCCATGCATGGTCACCCAGCGACTAGCACGCACGCCCATTGCACAAATCTTGCGAGCAAATGGTGTTCCTACATCCAGCCACACACCTGTTTCTCCATCGCTACGCTCTCCTTTAAGACCATAATCAGCAAGGATTTTAATAAAGATTTCTTCTAGGAAACGTAAGTATTTATGAATGTCTGTAAAGAAGTTTTCTAGGTCTAGTATAGGATAACCTACAATCTGTCCTGGCCCATGGTAGGTAATATCACCACCACGATTGATTTTATAAAAAGTAGCGCCTATGTTTTTAAGCAAACTTTCGTTAGCGAGTAAATTTTCAAAATCACCACTTTTACCTAATGTATATACGTGATCATGCTCTACAAATAGTAAATGATTATCAGTTTCTAGACCTGCATCTTCTCTCCTATTCTTAATTTTTACATCAATAATATCTTTGAAAAGTTGTTCTTGATGATCCCAAGTTTCTTTATAATCCTTGCGACCCAAATCTTTAAACTGCACTTGTTTATTCATATAGCAAAGGTAAAACTTGCAGTCTTAAAACTATCGGACTAGTATCTTAAAAAAGTAATAAGACCTATCTAATTATATACAATCTCATTATTTATTTCTCTTAATTCACTCAAGGTTAAATCATATCGCTCATCAAATAGATTATCATTCACAATATCTAGCCATGAATTTGTATCATAGACATCTTTGGTGATAATAATAAGCGTTAATTCTTTATTCCCGGAAAAGACACTTTCATCCACAAAACAGATTGCTGCTCATAGATTGAATTATTCTTGAAGATTCAAGACTAGAATCTTCAAACGAAGAAATTATAGAATTATCAAAATCAAAGGCGATATAAATCTCTTCACTAGAGTTGTTAGTTACATTAAACGTGTTATAATCTTCTTCAATCGAACAAGAAATAATAGTAACTACAGCGATAAATAAAACAATAAGACGTTTCATAAAATTGGACAATTATATAAAAGGTAATGCTTTTACAATATCATAGATGCGTGTTTAACTTATAGGTTGCTTAAAAAGGCTAGTTGTTTTTATTTAAAATAATCAGTGCAGCAATCACTCCAGGAACCCAACCTAGACAGGTCAGTATAAAAACAATTAAAATAGAACCACATCCTTTTCCTATCACAGATAATGGAGGAAAAATAATTGCAAGTAATACACGCCAGAAACTCATATATTTATTCAGTAATCAGTTGGAAAAAAAATTAAAACTATACTTAAATAGTAAATGATTTAAGGAACAAAATGTCCCATAACTAAAAATAGGACTCTATAAAAACAATTTTGTTACACCATGTAAGCAAGTTATCTTTGCAAGCTTAATAAATTAAGACATGAATCCACTTTCTGAACAAGAAATCATACGCCGCGAGAAACTAGGCAAATTGCGTGAGATGGGAATTGATCCTTATCCTGCAGCTTTATATCCAGTAGATAACACATCTACATCCATAAAAGCAGATTTCAAAGAAGGTAAACAGGTAAACGTCGCAGGACGTTTAATGTCTAGACGTATCGCTGGAGCAGCCTCATTTGCAGAGCTTCAAGATAGTGATGGTCGCATTCAAGTTTATTTCAACCGTGATGAAATCTGTCCTGGTGACGATAAATCACAATACAATGATGTTTATAAAAAGCTTCTAGATATAGGAGATATTATAGGCATAGAAGGAGAATTATTTAAAACACAGGTGGGCGAAATGACCATCATGGTTAAAAAATTCACACTTCTTACTAAAGCATTAAAACCATTACCACTACCTAAAGTTGATGCAGAAGGTAAAGTACATGACGGATTTGTAGATCCAGAAATGCGTTATCGCCAGCGTTATGCAGACCTAGTGGTGAATCCACAGGTGAAAGAAGTTTTTGTAAAACGTACTAAACTCTTCAACGCAATGCGCAACTTCTTTAATGAGCGAGAGTACTTTGAAGTAGAAACTCCTATCCTACAACCTATCCCAGGTGGAGCTGCTGCACGTCCTTTTATTACACATCACAATTCATTAGACATACCGCTTTATATGCGTATTGCAAATGAGTTGTATTTGAAAAGATTAATCGTAGGTGGTTTTGATGGTGTGTATGAGTTCAGTAAAAACTTCCGTAATGAAGGTATGGATCGTACTCATAATCCAGAGTTTACCGCAATGGAGATCTATGTAGCATATAAGGACTACAACTGGATGATGGATTTTACAGAGCGTCTTTTAGAACATTGTGCTGTTTCTGTTAATGGAAAAACAAATAGTCAATTTGGAGATCAAACAATAGAGTGGAAAGCTCCTTATCCTAGAATCACCATGCGTCAATCGATCATTGATTTTACAGGATTTGATATTGATGGAAAAAGTGAGGCTGAGTTATACGCTTTCGCGAAAGCGGAAGGAATAGACGTAGATGCCACAATGGGTAAAGGAAAGCTTATCGATGAAATCTTTGGAGAGAAGTGTGAAGGAAACTATATCCAACCTACCTTCATCACAGATTACCCTAAAGAGATGTCACCGTTATGTAAAGCACATAGAGATAACCCAGAACTTACAGAACGTTTTGAACTTATGGTATGTGGTAAAGAGATTGCAAACGCTTACTCTGAGTTGAATGACCCTATTGATCAACGCGAGCGTTTTGAAGCTCAAGTTGCACTAGCAGACCGTGGTGATGATGAGGCGATGTTCATCGACCAAGACTTTTTAAGAGCACTAGAGTACGGTATGCCACCTACCAGTGGACTAGGAATAGGAATGGATCGTTTAATCATGTTCTTAACCAATAACCCGTCTATACAAGAAGTATTATTCTTCCCTCAAATGAAACCTGAGAAGAAAGCACTAGACCTTACTGAAGATGAAAAAACCGTTTTTGATATTCTTAAAAAACAAACAGAAATGGATTTAAATGAACTTAAAGGACAAGTTGGTTTAAGTAATAAAAAATGGGACAAAGCCGTAAAAGGATTGAACGCAAAAAAGATCACTAAAGTTGAAAAGACTGATGAATCTTTAATTATCAAGACTATTTAATACATAATGAGTCGTTTTTAAAAATATAAAAAAAATATACATGAAAAATATTATATCCTTAGTTGCCATTTTAATAATTGCGGCATCTTGTCAAGAAACTCAAAAAGTTGTTTTCATTGATAATGCTAAAGTTTATGAAGAATATCAAGAAAAAATAGATTTAGAAGCGTCTATAACTAAAAGACAAGAGGACTTTAAAAAGAGAACAGATAGCCTAGCGATGGCTTACCAAATGGAAGCCGCACCTCTTCAAGCCAAATTTAATAACCTGAGTCAACAACAACAGCAAACAAATCCAGAAATTGTAGCTTTTGGTAAAAAATGGCAGATGATAGAATCGCAAATCAAAACTCAAGAACAAAGCATGCAAGAGCAACTTGAAAATGATTTGAAAGAACTCGATACTCATGTAGAGGAATTTATTGCAGCTCATGCAAAAAAGAACAATTATGCATTCGTTTTAGGTAAAAATAAATCTGGTGGGTTAATCTACGGGAATGAATCTAGTAATATAACTGAAACTGTTATTAAAGAAATAAACACTTCTTACGAAAGTAAAAACAGTTCAACTGACACGTCTTCAGAAACCGAAGAAGCAACTGAAGAATAAGACATTACAAATATTTTATCTTTATTAAAATTAAAAAGTCAAGCCATGTGCTTGACTTTTTTTTTGAGTTGTGATTAAACCTTTTTATCTATACACTAGTCATAGAAGTGTAACAAATAATATAAATAACATGAAAAAGATAATCGTTTTAATTGCCTTAATGGCAATGACAGTTGCTCAAGCACAACAAGGTAGAAAAGGAGATCAAGGAGAAAAAAAGAAAGATGTTACTCCTCAAGAAATGGCAACAGTTCAATCTAAAAAATTAACACTAGCATTAGACCTTTCTGATCAACAAGAAAAAGAAGTATATCAAGTACTTTTTAAACAAGCAGAGAAAAGAGAGGCTAATAAAATTTCACGTGAAGATCGTGAGAAATTATCTGATGATCAAAAGAAAGAAGCTCGATTAAAAATGCTAGATGAAAAAATAGCCGTCAAAAGAAACATGAAAAAGATTCTTAACAACGACCAGTATGCAGAATGGGAGAAAATGATGCAACAAAGAGCAAAAAAACGCGGTAAAGGCGATAAAAAAAGAAGAAATAGAGATTAGTTTGATTTAGTTTAGTTTGGTTTAAAAGTCCTTATCATGAGAATGTTAAGGGCTTTTATTTTGTTTAACTATTTTATTTCTTATTTTTAAAATCTTGAAAAACAACAATCATGAAAAAATTACTTTTTATTATAGCAGTATCAGTTGCAGGTCTAGGCTATGCACAAACACCTCAAATAACTGACGCTCAATTAGAAAACAGTCGTGTAATCTCAGAAAAGAACAATAAGCTTAATGCAATTGTAGATCAAAAAGTAGATCAAATCATGACATTAGGGAATGTAGATGCTAAAAGAAGAGGTGAATTACTTGAGCTAGTTCACGAAAAAGAGACTCAAACATTAAGTGTTAAAAGGGAGAATCTTTCTGATATCGCAAAGCAGTCAAAAATTAATGACATACGCGATTCATTTGAAACAAAATTAAAAGCATTCTTAGGAGAAGAAAAATACGCAATGGTAAAAAATGCGATCAGTCCTAAGTAAAACTTTAATTCATATTTAAAAAAAAGCCGTTTCAAATGAAACGGCTTTTTTTTATACTTAAATTCTTCAAACTACCAATCTGCTACTACTTCTCTAGTCGCTTCAATAGTATTGTCTATATCCTCATTACTCAAGGCATTGTTTAAGAAATAACTTTCAAATGCACTCGGTGGTAAATAAACACCACGCTTTAAAAGTCCGTGGAAAAATTTCTTAAACCATTCATTATTTCCAGTGGCTGCACTAGCAAAGTCGATTACAGGCTGATCTGTAAAATGCACGGACATCATTGAACCATATCTATTGATTTGATAAGGCATTCCTTTCTCTTTTAAAACAGTATCAATTCCTTTATGAAGTCGTTCTGTTTTTTGGGCTAGACTTGAAAAAATATCTGGGTTGTTATTTAAATGAGATAGCATTGTTATACCAGCACTCATCGCCAGCGGATTTCCACTCAAGGTTCCTGCTTGATATACTGGACCTAGAGGTGCTAGATGATTCATGATTTCTTGTCTCGCACCAAATGCTCCTACTGGCAATCCACCACCTATCACTTTTCCATAAGTAACAATATCTGCTTTAACGCCAGTTGTTTCTTGCGCGCCACCTGCAGCAAGTCTGAAACCTGTCATTACCTCATCAAAAATGAACAAGGAATCGTTCTCATCACACAAAGACCTTATACCTTCTAGAAAACCTTCTTGCGGTACAATACATCCCATATTACCAGCGATAGGCTCTATGATTACGCAAGCTATTTCCCCTTCATTTTGCTTGAAAATCTCAGCAACTTGTTCGAGATTATTGTACTGTGCTAGCAGAGTATCCTTTGCAGTACCTTGAGTTACACCAGGACTGTTAGGACTACCAAAGGTAACCGCACCACTACCTGCTTGAATTAAGAATGAATCACTATGCCCGTGATAACATCCTGCAAATTTGATGATTTTATCTCGCCTTGTAAATCCTCGAGCTAGTCTTACTGCACTCATACAGGCCTCAGTACCAGAATTAACCATACGTATTTGATCCACATTAGGCGCCATAGAAACGGCAAGCTCTGCAATTTTTGTTTCTAATTCTGTAGGCATTCCGTACGAGGTACCTTTATCTGCGGCTGCTTTTACTGCATCTACAACAGGATCAAAGGCATGACCTAAAATCATAGGTCCCCATGAGGCGATATAATCAATAATTTTATTGCCATCGACATCATATAAATATGCGCCTTTAGCATGATCTACAAAAACAGGAGAACCACCTACAGCATTAAATGCACGAACAGGAGAATTGACTCCACCAGGAATTACTTTTTGCGCTTCTTTAAAAAGCGCACTACTACGTTGGTAACTAAATGACATTAAAAATCTTTAGAAATTGGTTTAACAATTAGGACTTGTCCTATACTTAAGGTTGTAGACTTCAAACTATTATAAGTTTTTAATTGTGCTACAGTAATATTATATTTTTTAGCGATACCATAAAGTGTATCTCCAGACTTAACGATATGATTTTCAGTTTTATCTGTTGATGTGGTCGTTTCTGTATAGGTTTTCACAGGATTCCCTAAAACAATGGCATCATATTGATATAACTCATACCTCTCAATAAGGCTTATTAATTTTTGTGGATATTTTTTATCTGTGGCATATCCTGCTTTGCGCAAACCATAGGCCCAACCCTTATAATCATCTTTTTCTAGCTTAAATAAGCTTGCGTACCTTTTACGCTGTGTTAAGAATAAGGAATGATCACGGTATGAATAATCTGGCGAAACGTATTTTCTAAAACATTCTTGATCTTCATCATCATCGTGATAGATACGCTCACCTGTCCATGCAGTGTGACACTTAATTCCAAAATGGTTATTTGCCTCTACCGACAATCTACCAAATCCAGATCCACTTTCTAAAATCCCTTGGGCTAGAGTTATACTTGCTGGAATTTTATAGAGATGCATTTCTTTCATAGCAACACCCTTAAATTCGTTGACATAGTTAGCCACCTTATCACCACTACGTGGCTTAATGGTTTCTGTTACCTTTTCTTCATCTTTTGTAACAACCGTTTTTTGCGGTTCATCAGCTTGGTTGTCATTACGTGTTTTGGATGTTTTGTCACGCTTTTTGGTAGTAACTACCTTTTTATTAGAGCCACAAGAAGCTATAAATAAACTAATAAGTGCGATGTAGAGTATGGACTTAAATTTCATTGATATAATCTAAGGTAATTTTGCCTTTCTTTTCAAGCATGGCGTTGTATCCTGCGACACTTTGTAAACCACCAGTATGAATGGCTAAAATACGAGTTTCTCCAGATATAACGCCAGTCTTAACAAGATGTTCTAATCGATACATCATTTTTCCGGTATAAATAGGTTCAAGTGGTATTCCCTTAGGATTTTGCTCAGTTACGCTTTCGCGAAAGCGTCCATTCATAAACTTAATCAATCCGTCACTAGACTTTGCATATCCACCAAATCTATTCTCATCAAAAACCATAAAATTCGCTCTATCTGTATACTGTGCAATTTCATCAAACATAAAATCACCTTTCAATGCAGAAAACACCAACACTTTCTGGTGTGGTGCAGTACTATTTATAATTCCAGCAGCAGTACCGCCAGTTCCTGCGGCAACACATATATAATCATAGTAATCTTTATCTTTAATTGTTAAGATTTCTTCAGTTCCTTTAACTGCGAGATCATTAGTTCCACCTTCAGGAATATTGAAAAATGAATCAAATTCCTTTTTCAAGGCAAATTGAAAAAAATCTTCATACTTACCTCTGTAAGCAGAACGAGAGACAAATTTAAATTGCATGCCTAATGCTTGTGCGGCATTTAAAGTCTTGTTTCCGGCAAGTGTTTTCTCTAGGTCATGTCCCAATTCTTCACCTCTAATAACACCTATCGTCTTAAATCCACAAATATTCCCAGCCGCGGCTGTTGCTGCTATATGATTGGAAAAAGCACCACCATATGTGAGTAACGTGTCTAAACCTAGTCGTTGCGCTGCTAGAATATTGTATTTCAATTTGCGCAGTTTATTTCCAGATACTTGAGTATGTAATAAATCTTCGCGTTTTATATCCACTATAATCGCTCCATCATTAAATTCACGATATCGCTGATTCACTGCATTTTTTACATTAAAAAGCTTCATACCCTATATTTTTGAGAGTAAAACTTTATAAAACTCCATGTATTACGGAATTTTAAGTAATCCAGATCACATTCCATAGCATAAGCTTCTCTTTCAAAAACAATATTGCGATAAGCTCTACCATGACTATACTTTAGTCTTAAGACACAATACTCTATTAAATACCAAATAAAAAAAAGTATTAATATCAACTCTAATTGTTGTCTAGCATGGATGCGCTCATGATTCATAAAAACTGGATCTTTTATGGACTTTTTATCTTGAACTAATAAAAATGGCCATATCACCATTCCATTTACCCATTTAAATAATGTAACGCGTCTTATAAACATGGAACAAAAATACCACTTCTAGGATTCTGCTACTACAATACTTTATAGACCGCCAACAGAATCGTATTTTTATACAATGAAAAAAATCATTCCCGTAGAAGAAGGAGATTACTACCTGACACCTCAAGGTTACAGATGCTTTACTGAGCAGTACCACCTTAAAAGAGGCTATTGTTGTAAAAGTGGTTGTCGCCACTGCCCTTACGGATATGATAAATCATCAGACAATATTAAAAAAAAACAATAATGCAAACAGCCGTAGATAATTCCTTAGTTCGCTTCCGCGAAAGCATAAAACAAGGAATTCCTGATACATTACCAGCACCTCATGTTTATAACAAAAATGTAAATCACGCACCTAAACGTAAAAAGATTCTTTCTACAGAAGAGGAAGAACTAGCCCTACGTAATGCCTTACGCTATTTTGAACCACATCATCATGCTATTTTACTTCCAGAGTTTAAGAAAGAACTTGATGATTATGGGCGTATCTATATGTATCGTTTCATGCCAGAGTATGAAATCAAGGCTCGTAATATTGAGGATTATCCACATCGCTCAAAACAGGCTGCGGCAATAATGTTAATGATTCAAAACAACTTAGATCACGCTGTAGCACAACATCCACATGAGTTGATTACTTATGGTGGTAATGGTGGTGTTTTTTCTAATTGGGCACAGTACCTACTGACCATGAAGTATCTAAGTGAGATGACAGATGAGCAAACACTGGCTATGTACAGTGGTCATCCCATGGGACTGTTCCCTTCTCATAAAGGCGCACCACGTTGCGTAGTAACTAATGGTATGATGATTCCTAACTATTCTCAACCTGATGACTGGGAAAAATTTAATGCACTAGGTGTTACTCAATATGGACAAATGACTGCTGGTTCATACATGTACATAGGACCTCAGGGAATTGTGCACGGTACTACTATAACTGTATTGAATGCTTTTAGAAAAATTAAACAAAAACCTACTGGTAATATTTTTGTTACCTCAGGTCTTGGTGGTATGAGTGGTGCACAACCTAAAGCCGGTAATATTGCTGGATGTATCACAATTTGTGCAGAGATGAATCCTAAAGCGGTTCACACAAGACATTCACAAGGCTGGGTTGATGTTGTAATTAATAATCCTACAGACTTAATTTCCAGAGTTCAAAAAGCGCAAGTAAATCAAGAAACTGTTTCTATTGCATATGAAGGTAACGTAGTGCATGTATGGGAAACTCTTTTTGAAACAAATATTCATGTCTCGATAGGAAGCGATCAGACTAGTTTACACAATCCGTGGGCTGGTGGCTATTATCCCGTCGACTTATCATTTGAAGAATCTAATGAGATGATGAGTAATCGTCCAGATGAATTTAAAAAAGAAGTACAACGATCTTTGCGCAGGCATGTTAAAGCCATAAATAATCATACTGCAAAAGGCACCTATTTCTTCGACTATGGTAACGCATTTTTACTAGAATCTAGCCGTGCAGATGCTGATATCGCTGGTGAAGACACAGAGTTCAGATATCCATCTTATGTACAAGACATTATGGGACCGATGTGTTTTGATTACGGCTTTGGTCCATTTAGATGGGTTTGCGCATCTAATGATCCCGAAGATCTTAAGAAAACAGATCAAATTGCGACAGATGTATTAGAGCAATTATCACAAGATGCACCTGAACGTATCCAACAGCAAATGCAGGATAATATAAAATGGATAAAAGGCGCTCAAGAGAATAAACTTGTAGTAGGTTCTCAAGCACGCATCCTTTATGCAGATGCGCAAGGACGTATAGAAATAGCAAGAGCATTTAACAAAGCCATTGCCGATGGTTACATAGGGCCAGTTATTCTGGGTCGTGATCATCACGATGTCTCTGGAACAGATTCTCCTTATCGAGAAACCTCTAATATATATGATGGCTCTCGTTTCACAGCAGATATGGCGATACAGAATGTAATAGGAGACAGTTTTAGAGGTGCAACTTGGGTTTCTATACATAATGGCGGTGGCGTTGGCTGGGGCGAAGTCATTAACGGTGGTTTCGGCATGTTTATTGATGGTACTATTGAAGCAGAAACGAGACTTGAGTCTATGCTTTTTTGGGATGTTAATAATGGTATTGCTAGACGTAACTGGGCTAGAAATGACAATGCTGTTTTTGCCATTAAAAGAGCTATGGAATTAAATCCACAGCTGCAAGTTACCTTACCGCATAGCGTGAGTGATGATTTATTGAATAAAGTTTAATTGCTTTTGAGAAAGTTGATTAGTAATCACGCTTTCGCGAAAGCGCAATCTATAAAGCCATGATAAAAAAAGCTACTTTACTAATCGCAGCAATCGTATTGCTAGTAGGATGTCAAACCGTGAGAGTTTCTCAAGACTATGCAGTAGGAACTGATTTTAATCAATTTAAGACCTACGGATATTTTAAACAAGGTATCGATGAGGCCGACATTAACGACTTAGATAAAAAACGTATTTTAAAAGCAATTGATGAACAAATGCTAGCAAGCGGCTGGGCAAAATCACAAACTCCAGACGTCATGATTAATATCTTTACTAAAACTCAACAGCGTGTAGATGTGTACAATAATTGGGGCTGGAATGCTGGCTTTGGTTGGGGCTGGGGCGGATTAGGTTGGAATAACGGTTTTGGCGGTAATAATGTTAATACAGTAAATGAAGGTGTATTACATATTGACTTTATAGATGCACAGAAAAAAGAATTGATATGGCAAGGTGTAGGAACTGCACCAATACGTAGTAATGATCCAGTTAAAAAAACAGAACGAATCAATAAGATTGTTCAAGAAATTTTAATGCAATATCCACCGCAGTAAGGTTAATTCTCATTTTATATTTATGACAATTCCTTTTTATGTATTTGAAATTAAATTGTTATAAATATTAAATCTATTAATTCACTTTAACCTCATATGTGATCTCCACACACTTATCAAAACTCTTTGAAACAGAGCAGTATTTATCAAAACTTAAATCGGCTGCTTTTTGAGCTTTATCTGGATTGATGTCTCCTTCTAATTTCACAAGAACATGCATAGATTTAAATGGCTTAGAATCATCTAACTCATAACGCTCTCCAGTGACCTCAACCTTATAACTAGTAATATTCTGGCGTTGTTTTTTTAAAATCGCGATAATATCTATCGCACTACAAGAGCCTACACCCATAAGAAGTAACTCCATAGGACTTACTCCTTGAACTGTTTCCATACCGCTATGGTCTATCATCACGGTGTTTCCAGAAACACCTTTTGCCTCTAGTAGATATTCTGTGTTTTTTCTTTCTATTTGTACTTTCATTTTCGCTCTTTAATAATTAAGAATTTCCTCAATCTTAGTTTTTACTTTCTCTGTACTAGGAATCATCGTTTCCTCAAGAACAGAATTTAATGGAATCGCTGGCATATTTTCAGATCCTATGACCATTACCGGAGCGTCGATGTATTTGAAACATTCTTCTTGAATGCGACCTTGTAAGGCACGTGAGAAACTATTCTCACTAGGTTCTTCAGTAACTACCAGGCATTTACCACATTTCTTTACACTCGCAAAAACCGTTTCATAATCTAGTGGATGCAGCGTTCTTAAATCCACTACTTCTACTCTATCCTGTAAACCAAGTTCTTCTGTAGCATTCATTGCCCAGTGCACACCCATTCCATAAGTAATAATACTCAAGGTTTCTTCTTCTTCTTTTTTCCAGATTTCTTGTAGTACCCATGCTTTTCCAAACGGCAACACATAGTCCTCACTAGGTTCTACACTTGTAGCGCCTTTAGTTCCTTTTACTTTAGACCAATACAATCCTTTATGCTCAAAAATCACCACCGGATTAGGATCATAATAAGCAGCTTTCATCAATCCTTTTAAATCGGCACCATTTGATGGATAGGCGATTTTAAGACCTCTTATGTTAGAAACCACACTTTCCATAGAACTAGAATGGTAAGGACCACCAGAACCGTAAGCACCTATAGGTACTCTCAATATCATTGACACTGGCCATTTACCATTACTTAAGTAATTAGATCGAGAAACCTCTGTAAATAACTGGTTCAATCCAGGCCAGATATAATCTGCAAATTGCACTTCTACAATCGGTTTTAAACCTGCGGCACTCATTCCTACGGTACTACCTACTATAAATGCTTCTTGAATAGGCGTGTTGAAAACTCTATTATCGCCAAATTTTTGCGCTAGCGTTGCTGCTTCTCTAAAAACACCACCTAATCTACCACCTACATCTTGCCCATATAACAAGCATTCTGGATGTTTTTTCATCAATTCTTCAATGGCAAATAGAGCACAATCTACCATCACGACTTTCTCCGCACCTAATGGAGAGCGCTCTCCTTTTTCTTCCGTTATTGGCGTTGGTGCAAAGTCATGTGTGAATAAATCTGCTGGCTCAGGATCGGGCATTTTCATTGCTTGATCAAGAGATTTTTCAGATTCCGCTTTCGCGAAAGCGTCATAACCATCTAAATCCTGCTCACTAAATCCATTATCGAGAAGTAACTGTCTCATACGCGGATATGGATCACGGCTTCTCGCCTCTTCCAAATCATCGCGATAAAATTCCATTCTTACACCACTCGTGTGGTGATTTAATAACGGCACTGTAGCGTGAACCAGAAACGGTCTACGTTCTGTTCTTATTTTTTCAATCACCTCGTTTAAGGTGTTGTAACTTTCTCGAAAATCAGTCCCATCGATAGAAATAGCTTCTATACCGTGGAATCCCGCAGCATATTCGGCAGCATTTTGTGCACGAGTTTCAGCAGCGTTTGCACTGATATCCCAACCGTTATCTTGTACTAAATAAAGAATAGGCAACTGTTTCAAAGCCGCCATTTGAAAAGCCTCAGCAATCTCTCCTTCTGTTACTGATGCGTCACCTAGAGAACAAACTACAATGGAATCAGAACTTGAACTTGAACTCGAACTTGAATCAATAGCTGCTCGTTGCTCGTCAGTTAAACTCTCTCGATAGTGAAATCCTAACGCTACACCAGTAGCAGGAATAGCCTGCATTCCTGTAGCACTAGATTGATGTGGTATTTTAGGTTTATCGATATCATTCAACGATGGATGTGAGTAGTAGGTACGTCCACCAGAGAAAGGATCATCTTTTTTAGCCAGCAATTGCAACATTAGATCATAAGGTTTCATCCCTATAGAAAGTAACATCGCGTCATCGCGGTAATATGGAAAAGCATAATCTTGTGGTAACAACTGCATTCCTAGCGCAGTCTGAATCACCTCATGACCACGACTGGTGGCATGCACATACTTAGAAACTGTTTTAAAGTTCTCTTCGTAGAGTTCCGCCATAGCTTTGGCAGTGGTTAGGTTTTTATATCCGAATTCTAAAATTTCTTTACTTATTTTCATAATATCTTGAATTTCCGCACTTGATGCGGAATCTGATTATACTTACTCCATACTAATTAATAATTCTCATCATCCCACCAAGCCTCTGCAAGATCTAGCCATTCTGGATTATCCTTTTCAATAAGGTCTATTTTCCATTGCCGTTTCCACTTCTTCAGCTTTTTCTCTCTTGCTTGTGCCTCTTGAACCCATTGAAATTCTTCAAAATAGACCAGTTTTTTAGTCTGGTATCTTTTAGAGAATGCTTTTTTATATTTTTCTTCCTTGTGCTGATTTATTCTATGTTTTATATCATCGGTCATTCCTACATATAAAACACCATCTTTCTTGTTAGAAAGTAAATAGACATAATATTTGTGCTCGTAACTGGCCATTAGATAAAACTAGCAGTTTCCGCATCGAGCGCGGAAAATCAATTTCATTAATAATCTTTATCAGGCGCTGCCTCTAGATTCAAAGCCACTTGCTTTAAAAAACTACCTCCTAAAAATCCATCTACTACTCTATGGTCAAATGATAATGATAACATCATCATACTACGTATTTCTATAGAATCTACTCCATCGCGTGTCATTACCTCAGCACGTTTTTTAATGATTCCTGTTGCTAGAATAGCTACCTCTGGTTGATTAATAATAGGTGTTCCCATTAATGAACCAAAAGTTCCCACATTTGATATCGTAAATGTTCCTCCTTTAATATCGTCTCCACCTAATTTATTCTCACGTGCTAGGTTTGCCATGCGATTCACATCGGCTGCAATGTCTTGTAGAGATTTTTGGTCTGCATTTTTTACCACAGGTACTATTAAATTACCTGATGGTAATGCCGTCGCCATACCTACGTTGATATTTTCTTTAACGATGATATTGGAACCATCTACACTAGCGTTGATATTAGGATATTCCTTAATTGCTCTCGCTACCGCATCTACAAAAAGCGGTGTAAACGTTAATCGCTCACCGTATTTTTCTTGAAAAGGTGCTTTATTTTTATTACGCCAGTTCACTAAATCTGTAAGATCTGCCTCCACATAAGCAGTCACATGTGGACTTGTATGTTTAGAATACACCATATGATCTGCAATCATAGAGCGCATGCGGTCCATTTTTATAATAGTTCCAGTTCCTTTATCCAGTTTTAATTGTGGTATACGATATGCCGTAGGATCTGGTTCATTATTTACTGCTTGTGCAAATTGAAAAGATCTTCCTTCGTTGAGATAGTTCACCACATCGCTTTTCCTCAATCTACCTTCATGACCAGTTGCTGGTATGCGAGCTAGTTCTTCATAAGACATATGATGTTTGCGCGCCATACTATCAATAAGCGGACTCACAAAAAGATCTTGATTCACATAAGAATTAGAAACCGAAGTAGTTTTTGAAGTTGTCTTTACTGGTTTAGGCTGCTTACTCACAGAAGATTCACTCTTAACTACCGTATTAGAATCAGCAGATTTTGGAGCGGCAACCGTCTTTACAGACCCATCTGACTCTTCAAATTGAGCAATCACGCTACCTATTTCTACCACATCACCGTTAGCGCATAAATGCTTAGACATTATCCCTGCCGCTGGTGCTGGCACTTCATTATCTACCTTATCTGTACCTACTTCAACAAGAATATCACCTTCTTCAAAAGCTTCTCCTTCTTGAACTAGCCAGTTAAGTATTGTTCCTTCTGTTATTGATTCTCCCATTTTTGGGAGCAAAAAATCCATAGTCTTTGCCATGGTATAAAAATAAGAAAACTAACGCTTGTTAGTCGCATAAATTTTGTTGTAATTCCGCTTTCGCGAAAGCGGAATTCTCAAAATCAAAAAATCATTACTTATTTTCACGTTGTTAAAGAAGAAAGAATGCAAATTCATTATAAGGAAAAAGCGCTGCTAGCAAATCAATATAAAATTGAAAAAGCAGAACGCTCCAAAAATTGGATAGGACGCAACTGGATTAATGTTTTATTGTTTGGTGTTTTTATCAGCTTTGTAGGACCTACTTATACAAGTGTTGCTGACGGTGTTTATAGAAAAAAGAGTGTTACGGCGTTAGATCTTAGCGATTTTGGATATTTCGGAACTGTACTATGCATCGCAATATGGTACGCTGCATGTATGACTATCGCTTATTTTGTCTGGAATTATCAGGATAATAGAAAAATAGATCGATTAAAAATGAACGAATACAGCTTCAAAAAGAATTAGAAGAATTACGTCAACCAGAATAAACAACCTTTTTTGTAAATCATCAAGTATAAAAAAACCAGAGCGATTGACTCTGGTTTTTAAATAACTTATGACTTGTTAAATATTAATTATTATTAGGAGCCATAAATTTATAGACGACTCCTGCTAGAGCTGCTCCTACAATAGGTGCTACCCAGAATAACCATAATTGCCCCATAGCGTCTGCGCCTGCAAAAATAGCCACGGCTGTACTACGAGCTGGATTAACTGATGTGTTAGTTACTGGTATGCTTATTAAATGAATTAAAGTTAAAGCAAGACCAATTGCCATACCTCCAAATCCTGGTGAAGCATTTTTATGTGTCGCTCCTAAAATCACTATTAAAAACATAAAAGTCATAACAACCTCGATAACTAATGCTCCCACTAATCCAAAGTTTACACCGTAAACATTTGCATCATAAAAATTAGTAGCAAACGCACCTGGATTAGACCCTAGTCCTGTAAAATCTGCAGAGCTACTTACAATAAGATAAAGTACCGCAGCACCTACAGCGCCACCTAATACCTGTGAAACAATATATCCTAGAAGATCTTTGCCTTCAAATCTACCGCCCATAAACAAACCTATGGATACAGCTGGATTAAAATGTCCACCAGATATATGTCCTAATGCATATGCTCCTGTTAATACGGTAAGTCCAAAAGCTAAAGAAACACCTACGAGTCCTATTCCTATATCTGGAATGCCAGCTGCGAGTACTGCACTTCCACATCCACCTAGTACAAGCCAAAAAGTTCCAATAAATTCTGCTAATAGTTTTTTCATAAAAATAAATTTAAGTTGGTTAAAAATAAGTAAACTACTCATTATCAATCACCTAATTTATTACACAATTTTCATTTATCAAAAAAAGCAATACGCAAATGATGTAATCTCTACAAATAACACAAAAAACAGACGAGATACTACTCCTTTTTTATCTCTTGTAGCGTCTTATAAAAATCTTCTTGAATCGGTCTGTTTTCTGGGATTTCACGCAGCGGCTTTACTTCTCTCATCGTCTCGTGACAATCTGCTGGTAATTGCTTATATAATTTTGTGCCAGCGGTTTTCCAGGCAATCATTTGGTCTGAGACTTCTTTGATTTTTTTGGCTGGATTCCCTACGATAAGACTGCGTGGTTCAAAAACAGCTTCGGCTTTTACAAATGCCATAGCTCCAACTATACATTCATCTCCTATAGTTGCGTCATCCATTATCACACTATTCATACCTATCATACAATTGCTTCCTAGGTTTGCACCATGAATAATAGCGCCGTGACCTACATGAGCGCTTTCTTTAAGTGTAATGCTTTTACCAGGAAACATATGTACGGTACAGTTCTCCTGAACATTAACACCATCTTCTAATATAATCTCGCCCCAATCGCCACGTATCACAGCACTAGGACCTACGTAACAGTTCTTACCTATGATTACATTACCAATAATTGTAGCTTGTGGATGAACAAAACTGGACTCGTGAATTACTGGAATCTGGGATTTGAAAGAGTAGATCATGTGGTATGTGGTATGTGGTATGTGGTATGTGGTATGTGGTATGTGGTATGTGGTATGTGGTATGTGGTATGTGGTAAATTATGATTCACTCAATCGCTGACGAATTTTAGATCGCAAACTTGTCAACATTTTCTGTATTGTAGTGATTTGTTTACGAATTTCTTCCCTTTGTTCATAGGAGATATACTCACGCATTAAAGCTTTCTCATTTGCTGACACACATTCGTTTGAACTATGCAGTGCATGATTAATATGTTTCACAAATTGTGCATCACTTCCTGGATAACCTTCAGCAATATTAAGTGCAATAGAGTCAGCTGCTCTTCTAAATTGAGAACTTAAGGCATATAATTCTCTTTGCGGAAAATTAATTACCAATTGATCTACTTCCTCACCAAAACTCATAGCTTTTTGATAGACCAACAAATCTTCAAATTTAAAATGATATTGACTATTCATAATGTTTTAACTGAAACTCATCACACATACCTATAACCTAAGCGAAGCGCTTCAACGTTTCCTTTGTAAACTCACTCAAAACAAGTCTCCCTGAAATTTTTGCTCTTTCAAAAAGTAATTGATCCCAGTTTTCACAACCAGACCAGAACATTTTTTTCATTTCTGCCATGGCATCTGGATTATAAGTACAAAGGTTTTCGGCAAATGCTTTTATTCCTGCATCCATTTCTTCTGAAGAATCATAAACCTCAGCAAAAAGGCCGTTTTCTTTTGCCCATTTCGGTGTGTAGAATTCGTTTGCGTTGATAGCAATCTGACTCATTCCTGTTAAACCTAATTTACGTTCCACCGCTGGACCTACCACAAATGGCCCGATTCCTATGTTGAGTTCGCTTAATTTAATACTGGCAAATTTAGTAGCAAAGCAATAGTCCGTTGCACTTGCTATACCTACTCCACCACCAACGGTTTTACCTTGTACACGACCTAGTATAAATTTAGGACACTTGCGCATGGCATTAATCACATTTGCAAAACCAGAGAAGAATATCTCTCCTGTTTTTGCATCGTTTACAGCTATTAATTCTTTAAAGCTAGCTCCTGCACAAAAAGTGCGTTCTCCACCAGATTTTAGGATGATCACCTTAGTAGCGTCATCGTTACCAGCATCTGTAATAGCTTGCGCAAGTTGTGCTAGAATATCACCTGGCAACGAGTTGTGCGCTGGGTGAAAGAATTCTATGGTTTGTATTTGATTTTCTGTTGTTGTTTTTACGTATTCCTTAGTCATAGCCGTAGGCTGCATCCGCGCAGGCGGATGTCTCTTTATTTGAGCAACTACCGTTTATGAAATTCACAAACCAAGAAGTTACTCTTGTTAAACTTATATTTTTATTCTCATCATCTCAAAACTCAAATCCCAATCTGAACTCAAATCTATCCACTCTGGATTTTTTTCTTCTATAATTCTTATTTTCCAAGCTCGATTCCATTTTTTTAGTTGTTTTTCTCTTTTATGCGCTTCTTCCCAAGTTCCTTTTACTACTTCGTAATAAACTAACCAATCTACATTGTATTTTGAGGAGAAAGATGTTTTATATTTCTTAGTCTATGCTCAAAGGTTCTTCTTTTGATATCATCAGTTGCACCTACATAAAGTATTCTATTATTTTTACTAGACATTATGTAAACATAGTAGGTTTTCACTGTTATGGATTGTACAATTTAATATTCATTACGATGGTACTAAAAGATTTCCGCCTGCGCGGAAATATTAAACTGTTCAAAATGGTGACTCAAATGCTTTCTCTCCAACAAAGTCCACTCATACTTACTCAACGGTCCAAAAACAGCATTCATAGTAGTTGCTTTTGGATTCTTTTTATAGAAATCTAGATATTCATTTCTAGCTTCTAGAAGTTGTTGCTTTGCAGTTTCTAAGTCTTCATGCTTTAAGTCTTCTAGCTCGCCATCTTTCATTAATGGCATTTTGTGATTTTGTGGCATTTTATCATAATTCCACAAAGTCGCTGCTACTTTTTCTAGATATTCATCTGGTGTAGCGACTTCAAAATCTTGGATCTCTCCGCTAGCAATTCTATAACTCATCTCTAGATGTTCTACCATGTGCTGTGGTGTCATTGTACCCCATTGTGGTTTTGAATCTTCGCTAAGTTTTGATAAAGCAGACTTTATGTAACCTTCCGTAATTTCTGGAAAAACGGTTTGTTTTTTCTCTACCATAGTAAGAATAGTCGCTACCGCTACAAGTGCTGTTGCTTCTTCATCAGTCTTACCATTTTCATAATCTACTGGCTCTGCATCAAAAACTTCTACATACCATTTTACAATTCCAGAAGGATGCTCACGACCAGTAACGTCTCTTTCTCGTTTTTCCTTACAAGTCAATCGTACATAAATCGTGTCATTATGATACAGCGGTCTTAAGAAACGGATGTCTTCTAGACCATAATTTGCACTCACTGGTCCTTTATTAGGATAAACAAACAATCCTGCTGCTGCACTGATTATAAAATAACCGTGTGCGGTACGTTTCTTAAAAATACTACCATCTAAACTGGTAATATCTGTATGCGCATAGAAATGATCCCAAGTTAAGTTTGCAAAATTCTGGATATCATTATCAGTCAGTGTTCTTTTATGAGTCTCTAGGCTCATTCCTGGTTTAATATCTTCATAATGGTATGAGAATGGATGATTCTCTGCTTTTTTATAAGCTCCATTAGGCTGATATATTCCAGTGATTTCAGTTAACGAAGTTGGACTTCCTTGAACGGCACAACGCTGCATATAGTGTTTAATACCTCGCAGTCCACCCATTTCCTCGCCACCACCAGCACGTCCTGGTCCACCATGTACTAACAGTGGTAATGGAGAGCCATGCCCTGTGGATTGTGGTGCACTATCTCTATTTAAAGTCAATATTCTACCATGTGAAGATGCTGCGTTTATGGTGTACGCTTTCGCGAAAGCGTCATCACCAGTAACGACACTGCTTACTAACGAGCCTTTACCCATATGAGCCAGTTCAATCGCCTCATCTAGATTTTTATATGGCATCAACGTACTCACAGGACCAAAACATTCTACTTCATGAGCTGCGGTATTTTTAAACGGTTGATCTTCTCGCATTAAAATAGGTGACATAAAAGCTCCTTTTTGGGCGCGATCTCCTAAAATTTCTACCTCATCTAGGTTACCATAAACCATTTGTGCGGTCTGAGCAATTTTTGAAATTTGTGATTTAGTAGTCTCTCTTTGATCGTTATTAATAAGAGCACCCATGCGAGTTTCTCTCAATAATGGATCTCCTATAACGGTTTTAGAAAGCTGTTTTCCTAATGCGATTTGCACGTCTTCCATCAGGTTTTCTGGGACAAGAATTCTTCTAATCGCTGTACATTTTTGTCCAGCTTTAGAGGTCATCTCTTTACGTACTTCTTTTACAAATATGTCAAATTCTGGAGTTCCAGGAACAGCATCTGGTCCTAAGACAGATGAATTTAATGAATCTGCCTCCATCGTGAATGGAACTGATTCTTCTAATAATCGTGGATGTGCTTTTAATTTTCTACCTGTATGCGCACTACCTGTAAAGGTTACAACGTCTTGCGAGTTTACCGTATCTAGAATACTTGTAGTAAGACCACTTAAGAGTTGTAAAGAACCTTCTGGAAGGATTCCTGAATTTATGATTTCGCGCACTACAGCTTCCGTTAAAAACGCTGTTTGCGGCGCTGGCAAAACTACTGCTGGCATACCAGCCATCCAGTTTACAGCACATTTTTCTAACATTCCCCAAACTGGAAAATTAAATGCATTGATATGCACGGCGACACCTTTGCGAGGTACTAGAATGTGATGTGCCATAAAACGACCACCACGCGATAAATCAATAGGATCACCTTCTACGGCATAACTCTGATCTGGAAAGAGTTTTCTCAAACTAGCATTTGCAAATAGATTTCCAAAACCACCTTCTATATCTACCCAACTATCTGCACGTGTAGCACCAGTTTTGTAACTAATGTCGTAAAACGCTTTTTTTCTTTTATTGAGATAAAGTGCTAATTTCTTAATCATATTACCACGTTGCTGAAAGGTCATATCTCTCAACACCTTACCATGATCGCGACCATATTGTAACGCACTAGCAATATCTAAACCTTCAGTACTTGTAAGACCTATGATGTCACCAGTAATGGCGTCATACATATTACGTGTAGATTTCTCTTCACCAGCTTGCCACTGGCCATTGATGTAACTTTCTAAGATCATATTCTTTTTAATAGATGGTTGTGATCTCGCTTTCGCGAAAGCGTAACACTTATATATGTCTACGAAAATACGAAAAGCAACCGAATAGACTAACACTTGTTAGTTAAAGTAGATTAAGCCTATAAAAATTAAAAAAGAAAAATAGTGAAACTAGAAACTTTGCCGCACTTCGTCCTTAAAAAACAACTAGTGGTAGAAAACATTTGAGCTTTTCTAATATCCAGGTTTTTGAAGGAGTATTATTAACTAATTTAGCAGTTGCAAAATTTTATAGCCACTATATTGAAACCTTATATAACACTCATAATCACACTCTTTACTCTATTAAATTCTAATGCTCAGGTAGCTATAGGAACTACAGATCCAGCTCCAGGAACTGTTCTCCACGTAGACGATGGTAGTGGAACAGAAGGTGTAAAACTTCCTGATGCAGATATAGTGGATTTAAACACTATAGCACCACTTCCTTCAGGAACAGAAGAAGGCATGATGGTTTATAATACAAATACATTTACTGGTCAAGGATATTTTTACTGGAATGGTTTTGTGTGGGCACCTATTCAATTATTCGATAACATATCAGCCAAGTTTGATTTTGATGAATCAGTAGATGGAGATTCCACTTTAGATTTGAACACAACAACTGAAATTGACATTGAATTGATGAATGGTGTCGTCTTTAATGATAACGCGACCTTATTCACCCCTATTCCTGATCCTTCTGGAAGTGTAAATAGTCTTAGAATTCAACAAAACGGACGTTATCGAATTACTGTTTTTATTAGTTTAGAGCAGCAGGAAAACACAGGGTCGAGTGCAATTCAAGGAAGATTGAAGATTACCGATGATTCAACTACAATACCTACTATAAGATATGACGGTAGTTTACATAGAAGTACCGAGATGGATCGAAATGGAGGTAATAGAGATGACGATGGGACTTTGTATTTTACAGAAGTAATCGAAATTTATGCAAATGAAAAAATTTCGGTTGCTTGCCGTGGATTAGAAGGAATAGATCTTGTTTCTGTAAATGAGCATCCAGAACGAAACTCTGCATTTATTATTGAAAAATTAAGATAAATTCAAAACTAACTTTTAAAAATACTATGAAAAATATTTTTCTACTCTTTATAATTTTAATTGGAGTCTACAGTAATTTAAATGCGCAAGTGGCAATAGGCACTGATACTCCAGCTATAGGTGCTGCCTTAACTATTGAAGATTCTACAGGAACATCTGGTGTTCTTTTTCCAAAGGTTAGCATCGATGACTTATCTACAGTAACTCCCTTACCTATAGGAACAGAAGATGGAACAATAGTTTATAATACAAATACTACAACTGGAGTTGGTTATTACTTCTTTAAAAATAATAGATGGGAACCTATTTTTGGTACGGTAGGTGGTATGGCCAAATTCACTAATGCAGTTAGTGGTGCTTCATCAAATAATTTGAACAATGGATCTACAACCGCTCAGCTTTTCGGAGCTAATTATTTTAATGATAATGCCGTAATTTATCAAATAATTAATCCGTCTATTTCTGCAAATTCTATTAGAATAGGAGCTGCTGGCAGATATAAGATAATTATAAACCTATCTTTAGTAGGATATTCTAATAATTCCAGCGAACGATTACTAGCTGTAGAAGCTGTACTGAATATTAACGGTACCGCTACAGGTGGTATTTATAGAAGTAGTGAAATGATCTCACCAAATAGTTCTTCTCCAGATTATGGTAGCATTGAGTTAACAGAAATAGTAAATTTAAATACTAATGACGTCATAACAGTTAACGTAAATAGAACCCAAGAAATAGGCAATGTTTATTTGAGAAGTTCAAATACATCTTCTGTATTCATTGAAAGACTAGATTAATAAAATCTTAATCTATTTTTAAAAAGCCCTCTAAATCTATTAAGATTTAGAGGGCTTTTTTCTTAACATCAAACAGTTAAAAAATCATCTTAGCTAACATTCTCAATCACCATAGCATATCCTTGTCCTACACCTACACACATGGTGATCAACGCGTATTTCTTTCCTGTCATATGTAATTCTAATGCAGCACTATAAGCAAGTCGCGTTCCAGTAACACCTAGTGGATGACCTATCGCGATAGATCCACCGTTAGGATTTACACGTGCATCATCGTCGGCAAGTCCCCATGCTCTTGTGCAGGCTAGTGCTTGCGATGCAAATGCCTCATTAAGTTCTATCACGTCCATATCAGCTAGAGTTAGACCTGCTTTTTCAAGTGCTTTATTACTAGCTGTAACAGGACCTATACCCATAATACGAGGCTCTACTCCTACCACAGCACTACTTACCACTCTAGCCATAGGCTTTAAGTTGTATTTCTTTACAGCATCTTCACTAGCAATAATTGTTGCAGCCGCCCCATCATTTAAACCACTAGAATTCCCTGCAGTTACAGATCCACCTTCTTTTTTAAAGGCTGGACGCAGTTTTGCTAGAACCTCCTTTGTAGTAGTCGGCTTAATGAACTCATCATCTTTAAAGATGATAGGGTCTTTTTTACGTTGTAGTATTTCTACAGCTACAATTTCCTTAGCAAGTCTTCCTGATTGCTGTGCTGCCGTTGCTTTTTGCTGTGACCATGCTGCAAATGCATCTTGATCTTCACGAGAGATTGTAAATTTCTCTACAAGATTTTCAGCCGTGTTTCCCATACCATCTACACCATACATTTCGGCCATTTTATGGTTGACAAAACGCCATCCAAAACTAGAATCATACATCTTTGAATCAGTTCCAAAAGCACTACTAGGTTTTGCAATAACTAGTGGTCCACGAGTCATGTTCTCTACTCCTCCAGATATAAACACATCTCCATCACCGGTTTGTATTGCTCTGTGCGCATGAACTATGGCACTTAAACCAGAACTACATAATCTGTTTACCGTTTCTCCTGGAACTGTAACTGGTAACCCAGCAAGCAATCCTGCCATACGAGCGACATTACGATTATCTTCTCCAGCCTGATTTGCACAACCCATTATCACGTCTGCATAAGCATCTGTTGGAATATTAGGGTTTCTTTCTACTACGGTTTTGATTACATGAGCTGCAAGATCATCTGGTCTAATGGTGGATAATGTTCCTTTATAATTTCCTATCGGTGTACGAACACCATCTATTATATATGTGTTTTTCATTTTGTATATTTATTATACGTGATATTTCGGTTGTTCCTCACCTTGAGGAAAATATTCAGGTGGAATATAAAATTGACCTTTTTCTTTTAAAATTTTATAATTGACATAATTTCCATTCACATCTTTACTCTTATTTCTAAGATTAATATGAAAAAGCTCCAGCAATTCTTCAGAAGCATTTGGATCTTGGTAAATAATTTTATCAAAAGAATTTCCAGAACCACTTAGCAACTGTGAATCTATAGCTCTATTAAATGTCGGGAACGAATAACCTATAACAATAAGTATATCGGTCTGTTTAATTATTTGTATCGCAGCATCAACTATTTCATCATTGTCATCCCAAGAATAGTCTATAAGAGCTTTATTCACGCTCATAAAACTTGCTTCAAAAACCTTATTAATTTTCAATATCATCATGGTTTTACTAATAAAATCTGAAGATTCAAAAAGATTATTTAAAATTCCTGAATTATTAATAATATTTGAAATACCATTTAAATGAATAATTCTATTTTTTGAGTTATCATTAGTAGTTGGTAAAAATTTAAAATATTTATTTATATCAATTAATTCACACTTATCATTATTAAATAATTGGAAGGCTAATTCTATTTGAGAATCGTAATTCCAGGTCAAAAAATTGATGTTATCATCAAGTTTAATCGAAGAACTTCTATTATCAAACTCTAAGTAATTACTTAACAACGTTTTATATCTATAATCTAAATGATCATATGATTTTTTCTTTTCAACATTAGCTAGTAAATCTCCAGCAGACAAAGGAAATTCTATTTTGTAATAATATCCTTGCCAGATAGCAAAAAAGATACTTAAAAGAAATTTCATTTCTTTCAACTCTTTGGCTTCTCTATTAAGAAATAATTTTTTCGCATAAGTATCAACTGTTCCGTATTCCTCGGAAATGTTAGCCAGTTCAATTAATTTCCTTTGAAAAATTTTGACATTGTCGTAATTTAATGATTCTATTGCCAGATCATGAGCAACTGATCTCATAGACTCGGACAAAGAATTTAAAATAGGAACAGCATTATAACTTGCTCCTGCTCCAAATAAATAAGTGATTTTTTTCGCCATTATGTCCAGTCTTTACCTGTTCGATATACAACTCCTTTAAAAAGCGCTACCAGCTCATCGCCTTTTTTAACCTCAACGATGTTAAAACCTACTTTGGTTTTGGTTTTATCTAGAGTGCATTCTGCTGTGATGTAGTCGCCTTCTTCTAGTGCTTCTATGTGGTTGATACTTGTTTCTATAGATACGGCAAATTTACCATGCGTGTTTGATGAGAAACCAAAAGCAGTATCTGCCAGCGAGTATGTAATCCCACCATGTGCTTTTCCCATACTATTGAGCATTTCTGGTCTTATGGTCATTCCTAACTTTACACAACCTATTTCAACCGACAGGATTTCAATTCCTAACCAAGTAGAATAAGGATCAAGTGAAAGCATTTTTGCTGGAATCTTTTTTCCGTCTATCATCTTTTTAAAGTTCTGTCAATTTAAGTGTCGTATTATAGTTTCTCATTGTTGATGTCACACCAAGTTTCTTTTCAAACCAAGCGTTAGTCATTTTAGTCTTGCCAAAACCTACTCCACAATAGAAATAAATAACATCATCTACTATTTTAAAAGTTTCTAATTCAGTTGAAAATTCTTCAGTAGCGTTTACTTTCTCTTGAACAGGACTTTCATTTAAAAAGCCAAAACTCATGAACTTTGAATTCTCTATAGTTCTCGTTTTAAAAGGGCTTGCTTTTAAGATTTCAGAAACTTCTTCTTGTTTCTTTACCATAACAGGAATAGCTAAATCAAATTCTGACTTCAATAGTTCGCTAATAATATCAGCACATTGCGCCGATTTTAAATCACTATTAAAAACGATATTTCCAGACTGTATATAAGTAGTCACACCATAAAAAGAGGCCTTTCCTAAAGCATCACGCAGTAACGCCATAGGTAGCTTATTTTTACCACCTACGTTAATGCCGCGCAATAGCGCTACATATCTCATTATAGTGAGAATTTAGTTCCAGCAGCCTTCATTTTACGTAATATTGGTGAGCATCTATATCGATCTTCTCTGTATAAATCATACATCGCGTCCAGTCCGTTTACACACCATTCTATTCCTTTTTCATTTGCCCAGGCGAGCAATCCTTTTGGATAATTCACACCTTTGGTCATGGCGCTATCTATTCCTTGTGCCGTTGCGATGTTTAAAAACAAAGCATCTGCCGCCTCATTGATAAGCATTATGAGTACTCGATCTTGAATTTCTTTTATGAGTTCAGGAGATTTTATTGGGTCCGCTTTCGCGAAAGCGTGCTCACTATCCACATTCACATAATCATAAAAACCTCTTCCAGACTTACGGCCTAACCAGCCAGCCTCAACCAATCGTTTCTGAGTTAACGACGGCTTGTAACGTGGATCAAAGTAGAAAGCTGCAAAAACAGTTTCTGTCACCACATAATTCACATCGTGACCTATATAATCCATCAATTCAAAAGGTCCCATTTTAAAACCAAGTCCTTTCAAGGCATAATCTATAGTGGCAAAACTCGCCATTCCTTCTTCATAAATACGCAAGGATTCACTGTAAAATGGACGCGCCACACGATTGACTATAAAGCCAGGAGTATCTTTTGCTACGGCAACTACTTTTTTCCAATTCTCGATAGTAGCCACACAAGTATCTGTAACGTTTTGAGCAGTTTGTACGGCAGGAATTACCTCAACGAGTTTCATTAATGGCGCTGGATTAAAGAAATGAATTCCTATACAGCGCTCTGGTTTATCGAGTGATGCTGCAATACTCGCTATACTTAAACTAGATGTATTAGAAGCAATAATGCAGTCGTCAGACACGTGAGATTCCAATTCTTGAAATACCTTTTTCTTAATATCTAGGTTTTCAATAATCGCCTCGATAGTAAGATCCGAGTCCGCTAGATCCTTTACCGTATTGACATAAGAGATATTAGATTGTATGCGAGTTTTCTCAGCAACATCTATTCTACTTTTCTCAATAAGTCGGTTCATTATCTTTTCAAGAGCAGCTTGCGCTTTATCCAGTTGCGCCTGATTTACATCAAACAATTTCACTTGACAGCCAGCTGTGGCAGCTACTTGAGCAATACCACTTCCCATTGTTCCTGCTCCTATGACTCCTACTTTATTTATATCCATAGATTTAATAATTCACCTTTAATTTTTCGCTATTATTAGTTTCTTTTGCTCACCAAATATAATAAGTTAGTTAGTGAAGTTATCTAATAAACTCATAAGTCTTGACCGGACACAGAATATAAACACGTTGATTATTTGCCCTTACAAATAAATTGTTTTGAACTATTGGGCAATAGGACCTAGATTTGTTTATAAGCTCAAGACGTTAAGTTACTTTTATAACTTGCCAACTAAAAAACATTGTACTATGCTTTCTTCTTTTTATGATACTAAAAATTTAAAAGGTGATCTCACTGGTGGTCTAGTCGCTGGTGTTGTTGCACTACCGCTAGCACTAGCATTTGGTGTTCAATCTGGTTTAGGAGCTATTGCTGGACTATATGGTGCTATCGCAGTTGGGATTTTTGCAGCTATCTTTGGTGGTACTGCAACTCAAGCCAGTGGACCTACTGGACCTATGACGGTAGTATCTGCTGCTTTAGTGGTAAAAGCTATTGAACTTACCGGCAGCGTAGAAGCCGCGATGCCTATAATCATACTTACGTTTTTAACTGGTGGGATTATTCAAATGCTTTTTGGCTTTATCAACATAGCTGGATACATTAAATACTTCCCTTATCCTGTGGTTTCTGGTTTTATGAGCGGTGTAGGTTTAATCATTATTTTACTTCAAATATTCCCGCTTTTTGGAATGGTATCGCCTAAAAACACATTGAAAGTTCTAGGTGACATGCCGTTATTAATAGAAGGCTTTAATTGGCAAGCACTAGTATTAGGATCGTTAACTGTATTCATTTATTATACATTTCCTAAAATTACTAAAGCAATACCTAGTGCACTTGTGGCGTTGATTGTTGTTTCTGTTGTTGCTTATTTCTTACCGTGGCAAGTGCCTATCATAGGCGATATCCCATCTGGATTACCTTCTTTAAAATTGAATGGAATTTTAGATATTGACTCGAGTGCCTATGCACTTGTGGCCGAATATGCCTTAGTACTAGCTGTTTTAGGGTCTATAGACTCTTTGCTTACATCAGTCATTGCAGATAATATGACCAAAACAAAACATAATAGCAATAGAGAATTAATAGGTCAAGGAATAGGGAACATGGTTGCTGCGATATTTGGTGGTATTCCAGGTGCTGGAGCTACAAAAGGAACAGTAGTAAATATAAATTCTGGTGGAAAAACGCGCTTATCAGGTGTGTTACATGGATTATTTCTTGCAGCAGTTTTGCTAGGTTTAAGTGGTCTTGCAGCGCATATTCCTCTAGCGGTTCTTGCCGGAATCTTGATTCCTATCGGTTTTAAAATTATAGATACAAAAGGACTTAAGCATTTACTTGCGGTACCACGTGCAGATGCCGTAGTATTAATTATCGTACTGTTGATGACTACATTTGGTAGTCTAATACAAGCGGTAGGTATAGGAGTTATACTGGCATCCTTACTATTTATGAAACGCGCAAGCGATCTAGGAGAAAAAGGACTAGAAGTAGGAACTCTTGCAGGATTTGACGGTGAACAACCTTGGAAAGACGAGCAAGAGTTATATAATACTTTTAAGGATCAAATTTATATAAAGCACCTCTATGGACCGCTGTTCTTCGGTTTCACCTCACACTTTCAAGAAACTATTAAAGCTCTTTCTCCAGAAGTAAAAGCGTTGATAATTCGTCTGGATCGAGTTCCTTACATAGATCAATCTGGTTTGTATGCTTTAGAAAATGCGGTTCTAGATTTAGAAAAACGTGATGTAAGGGTAGTTCTTACCGGTTTACAAGAACAACCTAAAGATAAATTAGAATCGATTGATATCATACCAGATCTGGTAAGTGAATCTGAGACTTTTGAAACTATAGAAGAGGCCTTTGAATACTTAAAAAATCATTTTAAATTATAAAAACGGTTCTATTTTCCCTTAAAAACAGGCTTACGTTTCTCCATAAAACTAGCCACACCTTCAGCATAATCTTCTGTAGATGCGCTTTCAATTTGTAGTTTAGACTCAAGCGTTAGTTGCTCTTCTACCGTATTGTAAAATGATTGATTCAGTGCTTTTTTTGTATTGGCTAAAGCTACTGTAGGTAATGCGGCTAACTTTTGTGCTGTTTTTTGGGCGGTATTTAAAAATTCTGCGTCAGGAACAGCTTTATAAATCATTCCCATTTGGTCAGCTTCTTGTGCTGTAATTTTATCTGCCAGCATCATGGCAGCACTTGCTTTTCCAAAACCAATTAATCTAGGCAAAAAGAACGTCCCAGCACTATCTGGAATTAGTCCGATCTTAGAGAACGCTTGAATGAAAGCAGCACTTTCTGTTGCAATTACTACATCACAACACAAGGCTATATTTGCTCCTGCACCAGCGGCAACACCATTTACGGCAGCTACAACTGGTTTTTCAAGATTTCTGATTTTGAGTACAATCGGATTATAATGATCGTCTAGAATGGCTTTAAAACCTGGGTTCAATTCTGGATCGGTAATTTCTTGAATGTCTTGCCCTGCACAAAATGCTTTTCCTTCTCCTATAATCAGTACGGCTCTAACCTCATCATTTGAAGCACAATTATCTAATGCATCTTGCATCGAAAACGCCATCTCACGATTAAAAGAATTGAATACTTGAGGTCTCTTTAAAGTTATAGTTGCAACGCCGTTATCGACTTGCATTAGGATAGAATCTGACATATTATTTTATTATAGTTTCAACCCTAATCACGGACTTAATCTGATTAAAAGGTTGGTCTTTTAAAGTTGATTATAAAGATAGTGGTTGTTACGCTTTCGCGAAAGCGAGACAAAAACAATTAATCATATTTAAAATTACAATTAACAAGCAAAAAATTGCTTTTCGAAAACGAATTAGTATTTTTATAAGAAATAACCACCATGAAACTATCTCACTTTCTGCTATTTACTTTATTTTCTCTTTTTGCCTCCGGCCAAAACGAACTTGATTTTGATATGGATGTAACTTCTGGAGGTGAAATAGGTGGCTATACGGAACTCTCCTACACTATTACCAATATTTCTTCTAGCGATATTACGAATCTTGTTATAACAAATCCACAAGCTGTAATCCCTAGCTTATCACTGAGCCCTTCAACACTAGCACCTGGGGCCACCATTACTACCACTGGTCGGATTGCTGTAGCTGGTGGTGCTCCACCTCTAGGAGTTATTTTTGGGTCTACTCAAGCAACGGTTACTGGTTTAAGTGGTACAAATTCAATTTCAGAACTATCAGATGGTAAAGGGCCTAATGGTTTTAGAGTTGAAGATGGAGCTTCTTTTTATCAGGCTTCTGTACCGCATCGCTACGGAGTTATCTATATAGATGTAGATTTAAATAACAGCTATGATCTAGGCATAGATAATACTATTGCAGGTGCGGTAATCAATTTTGGAGATCAGAATGGGAATAATTTTTCTGTATCAACTAATGAAACTGGATGGTGGTTTGCAGATATACCTCAAAGTATGGTTAATACCGTTGGAGATTTTGTAGGAGTTATAGATCTTAATTCTTTTCCCACAGCTTCAATAGGTTATCAAATAGTTGATGGAGACTCGCCTTTTCCTCTTGCTTATCCTCTCGCTATGACATTTGATTACTCTCATGGTTATACGGATGGAACTATTAATTATGGGTTGATGAGAGCAACCGCTTTTCTAGACGAAAACAATAATGGAACAAGGGATGCTGCTGAGATAGACGTTCCTCATACTAACTTTGAATTTATTGCAAATAATGACCTAACTACTAGAATTGTTTTGAATAACGGAATCGGTATATCAGTTTTAAAATCTGATACCGATCCTGGAAATCAATTAAATGATATCAATGCTTCACTAGGCAGATTTGATAATTATTATACGATTACAACCTCCAATTTTGATGACATTTTGACCTCTAGCGGTACAACGACAGAATTAAAATTTGCAGTTACCGAAAACTCTACTGCAAACAGGGATACTGCATTAAATATGATTAGTAATATACCGCCGAATCCTGGATTTAATAGTGTGACAAGTATTATTATCGATAACACATTAAATGGAGCCGCAAGTGGGACGTTACAGTTTAACAACGATTCTAGAGCTACTATTCTCTCAATAACTGATTCAAACAGTACAGACTTGTTAAATAATGGAACCGCTATTTTAAATTCAGGAGGTTTTACGATTCCTTATTCTATAAATAGTTTTGGACAACAAAGACTTACAGTTACCATGTCCACGCCAGTAACAGGAATTCAAATAGGAGATACGTTTACTCATACTGGATCTATAAACCCATCTTCATTAGATAACAATTCTACCAATAACAGCTCTACTTTGAATGTAGATATAGTTGCTTCTTATGACCCTAATGACGTAACTGAAGTTAGAGGCGAAATTATACCTATAAATACATTTTCAAATACTGATTACTTAGAATATACGATTCGTTTTCAAAACTTAGGAACCGCTAGTGCGCAGTTTGTAAGGGTATTATCTAATCTTGATTCAAGACTTGATGATTCGACTTTTGAGATAATAACTACCAGTCATAATTTTATTTATCAAAAAGATGAGAACTCTTTAGATTTTTTCTTTGATAATATCCAATTACCACCAGAGTCGATGGATGAAGCTGGTAGTAATGGTTTTATAAAGTATAGAGTCAAGCCGTTGCCTGGATTTACAGTGGGCGATGTTATAGAGGCAAATGCAAGTATATTCTTCGACTATAATCCACCAGTTGTTACCGAAACATGGACCACTACCTTTGATGCTCCAGCTTCTATTGATGATAGTTATGAAATCGCTGTCTACCCTATTCCACTTGTAGGCAATACGCTTTTTCTAAATAAGGTTAATACTGGTAAAGCACAGCTTTATTCACTAGACGGAAAAGAAATTTGGAACGGAAATGTTGAGAATGGACGGATAGAATTTAATGATCTCCATGCTGGATTATATATTCTAAAAGTGAATAATAATGATCAGACTATCAGTTTGAAGTTGCTAAAGAAATAGTTTTTTGATTTCTGTTACGCTTTCGCGAAAGCGAGGTTATTTCAAACACTTAAAATAATCAAACGGCTCTAAGCAATCCTCACACTGGAACATGGCCTTACAAGCCGTAGATCCAAACTGGCTGACCAGCTTCGTATTTTGTGAACCACAATTTGTACATTTTACTAATTTCTTATCGTTGAGCAATACATCTTTATCGGCGGTTTCTTCTAGTGGTGCGGCGATTCCATACTCTTCCAGTGCTTTACGACCACGCTCGGTAATCCAGTCTGTAGTCCACGGCGGACTCATAATTAACTGTATGTGAGTTGTATAACCGTGAACTGCAAATGCTCGTTCTAAATCATCACCTATAACATCCATCGCTGGACAGCCACTATAGGTAGGTGTCAATTTTATAGTAATCTCTTTTCCTTCAACTATAACTTCTCGGATTACCCCAAGGTCTACCACGTTTAATACAGGTATTTCAGGATCTTTTACAGATTCCAGAATGGCTACTATAGGTTTAGGTAAAGAACCAAATATTTCGTTTGCCATTCTTGAAGAATTTGAATCTGAACTCGAACTTGAACTTGAATTATTAGTCATTTGAGTTTTTAATTAAGGTTACTACTATTCTAATAAGTTCATCGTTTTCAGACTGTAAAGTTTTAGATTTTTCTAAAGTTAACAAATTTGCCTTATTTTGAATTCTTAAGTTTCTCAAGCTTTCTCGAAGTTCTTTTAATGTAATTCGTAGCTTATTAACTCGATCTTTTGTAGTCCCTGCACCTAAAGCTTCTCCATAATTCAAAGCTGATGAGCAAGCTGATCGAATCAATTGCTGTGCAAGATATTGAGCCGCATAAGAATGAGGCATTTTTTCATACAGCTTTATAATTTCAGCTGCAAAATTCTCCAATCTGTCAGCGAGGTCTTGATAAGCCATTTCTTAATAATCTTTATTTAAAATTCGAGTTCGAATTCGAATTCGAGTTCAAAAGTTTACCATTTCGAATCCGGATACGTTCTCTGCATATACTGCATATCGGCAAGAATGTAACCCATGTGTTCACTGTGTAAACCTTCTTTTCCACCTTTTTGGAAATATTCTACTTCCGGAAATTCTAGTGTTGCTGTAGAAAGCAACTCACCTACTTTATCATAGTAGTATTCTTTTAACTGTAACATATCTGGTGCTACACCAGCTTCAATCATAGCATCATCTGCCTTGGTGGTGTGAAACAACTCATCTGTATAAATCCACAGATCGTTTACAGCTTGTTGCACACGTGTTTTACTTTCCTCAGTTCCATCACCTAAACGTTTTAACCAATCTCCAGAAAAACGCTCATGATAGCTCGCTTCTTTGATACCTTTAAAGGCCAAAGCTCTTAAGGTCTCGTCTGCACTTTGTTGTAATGCTCCTAAAAACATTCTGTTATATACATCAAAGAAAAACTGACGTACAATTACATAACCAAAATCTGTGTTAGGCTGCTCTACCAGTAATACATTCTTATACTCACGTTCTTTTCTTAAAAATGCGATATCATCTTCAGTAGACTTATCACCTCTTAATTGCGCTATATACTGGTAAAAACTACGCACCTGACCGAGCATATCTAGTGAGATATTAGTAAGCGCGATATCTGGCTCTAAATTAGGTCCGTGACCACAAAGCTCTCCTAGACGCTGACCAAGAATCAAATAGTTATCTGCCACACCTAAAAGATAGTCGATCAGGTGTTTCTTATTTTCTGTTGATTCAAGGAATTGTGGGTTTAATTCCTTAATAGGCACTGCAGAATTTGAAATCACTTTTGTTTTTGAATTTGAAATGGTTTCCATAATGGATATTGTGGTATTAAATTTAAATCTAAACTGAAATTTAAATTTAAAAGGGTTTATCGTTTATTTATAATAGCAACTAGAATTCTAACAATCTGTTCAGCTTCATCTTGAAGTTTTTTCAAATGCTTAACATCTCCCAAACCAGCTCTTAGTTGAATTCTCAAATTATTGTTACACTCTTTTATTTCTTTAAGAGCAATTCTTAATTTATTAATTTTATCCTTTTCAGTACCAGCTCCAGCAAACTCACTAAAATTTAGAGATACAGAACCTGAGGATCTTATCAATTGTTCAGCATAATATTTAGAAGCATAGGTCTTTGCTGGTTTATCAAAAACTAAAACCACATCAGCAGCAAAGCTGATTAATCTTTCTTCTAAATCATAAGCCTTACTCATTGCCTTTAAATTTAAATTTCAACTTAAGTTTGGATTTAAGAATTAAAACATATGTAAAAAGCTTTGCTTTTTACATATGTTTTAATTCTTCTGGTAACTCATAAAAAGTAGGATGTCTGTAAACTTTATCTGTTGCCGGTTCAAATAACTCGCCACTTGCTTCTGGACTACTGGCTGTTATATTTTTAGATTCTACTACCCATATGCTCACACCTTCATTCCTGCGTGTGTAAACGTCGCGAGCGTTATTCATTGCCATTTCAGCATCTTCAGCATGTAAACTACCGCAATGTCTGTGTTCTAATCCGTTTTTAGATCTTATAAAAACTTCCCAAAGTGGAATTTCTTGACTCATATATATTTAAATTTAAGTTTAAACTTAAGTTTAAGTTTAAAAATTTGCCCGTACGCTGATTAAATAGCCTGAGCAGTTTGTGCTTTTTGTTTTGCTGCATAAGCAGTAGCTGCTTCACGCACCCAAGCGCCATCGTTCCAAGCGTTACGTCTATCATCTAGGCGTTTTTTATTCATCGGTCCGTGGCCTTTTACTACTTGCCAGAATTCGTCCCAGTCAATTGCGCCAAAATCATAACTTCCCTTTTCATCATTCCATTTTAAATCTGGATCTGGAATAGTAAGTCCTAAAAGTTCTGCTTGTGGTACTGTTTGATCTATAAATTGCTGACGTAACTCATCGTTGGTCTTACGCTTCAACTTCCATTTCATGGATTGCTCGGTATGCGTACTTGCCGCATCTGTAGGACCTAACATCATTAATGACGGCCACCACCAGCGATTCAATGCATCTTGTGCCATTTCTTTTTGCTCTTCACTACCGTTACATAGGGATAACATAATTTCATATCCTTGGCGCTGGTGAAAACTTTCTTCTTTACATACACGCACCATCGCACGAGCATAAGGTCCAAAAGATGTACTACACAACGGTACTTGATTGATAATCGCAGCACCATCCACTAGCCAGCCTATCGCTCCCATGTCTGCCCAAGTCATCGTAGGGTAATTGAAAATCGAAGAATATTTTGCTTTACCAGAATGCAAATCTTCATAGAGTTGCTCACGAGTGATACCTAAAGTTTCACAAGCGCTGTATAAATAGAGTCCATGTCCAGCCTCATCCTGCACCTTTGCCAGTAGCGCTACTTTGCGTCGCAATGACGGCGCACGAGTAATCCAGTTCCCTTCTGGTAACATCCCTACTATTTCAGAATGAGCATGCTGGGATATCTGTCTGATGTGCGTCTTGCGATACTTCTCAGGCATCCAGTCCTTAGGCTCAATCTTTTCATCTCTCGCAATTTTAGCATCAAATTGCGCTTCTAAATTTTTGATTTCTGCTTCACTCATGGTTTATATGTTATTGACGCATCGCATGCGTCTATGATACTTTGTTCATGTTCGCATGCGATGCGAACTTACTTTTCTTTCTATATACTTGTTGCGGTTCCGCTTTCGCGAAAGCGATATAACAACATACTTTTTTTATACTCTAGACATCGTAGTCTACAACAAGTTTCTTACTCGTTGGTACACTTACACAACTAAGCACAAATCCTTTCTCAACTTCTTCATCAGTCAGTGCATAGTTCACTTTCATGGCCACACTTCCTTCTACCACTTTACATTTACATGTACTGCACACACCACCTTTACAGGCATATGGCAAATCTGCTCCAGCTCCTATGGCACCATCTAGGACGTTATCATAATCATCACCTAGTACAAAATGGAATTCTTTACTACCGTCTATAATGGTCACATCTACACCATCGACCTTTTTCTCTAGTGCAGCAGCGGCACGAGCTTTATCTGCATCGCTTAATCCGCTTACAAAGAGTTCAAAATGAACATTTTCTTTCTTCATTCCTGCAGCGACTAATTCATCTCTTATTAAGAAAATCATCTCTTCTGGACCACAGATAAAAGCATGGTCTGTATGCGGTGCATTTATTAAAGTTTTAGTAAGCGTTTGTAATTTTTCTTGATCAAAACGTCCATTAAACAATGGAATATCTCTATGCTCACGACTTAAGAAATAAAAGACTTCAAAACGACTTAAATACTTGTTTTTGAGTGCTTCTATCTCTTCCTTAAATATAATTGATTTTACGGTTCTATTGAGGTAGAATAACTTGAATTTTGCATTAGGCTCGCTAGCAAGATGTGTCTTAATAATACTCAACATAGGTGTAATTCCACTACCTGCGGCAAATGCGATATAGTTTTTGGCATCATTCTCTTCTGATACTTCGATTCCAAAATCACCACTAGGTGCTGATACCTGTAACACATCACCGGTCTTTAACTCGCGATTTACATAAGTTGAAAATTTACCTTCAAAGATTTCTTTAACCGCAACTTTCCACTCATTATCCAGCGGACTGCTGCATAATGAATAACTGCGTCGCACATCTTCACCATTTATCATAGCGCGCAAGGTCAAAAACTGACCTGGACGATAGTTAAATTCTTCTTTAAGTTCTTGTGGAACGTCAAAGGCGATTACCGTAGTATCATCTGTCTCTTTATAGACTTGAGATAATGTTATGTTATGAAAGTTGCTCACAGATATTAGGTCGTTAAGTTCACACAAAACTAACACTTGTTAGTTTGGAAAGCAAGCGCCTTTTTTAAGGATGCATTTTATGGTATCGTTAATTAACCTTTAACGCTATTTTCACGACATCAAATCATTACCTCTCGTATATTGCTATATATGCAATACCCTAATATTACAGCTCCAGATTCCATTTTAAAAGAAGCCGAAAAAGCGATGTCTTTTTATCCTGCTTTAAAGGATACTGAAATAGAATTTAAGTTCAATGATATGGTGCGCAAGAATTTCATGCAAGCACAACCTACTTATAAAAGTATTTTTAGAAGTAAAGAAAATCGCGGTTATATTATTTTAATAAGCAAAGAATTTAAAGTAGAAAATGAAATCTTTACTATAAACGAAATACCAAGCGATGTCCTTACAGGATGGTTGGGTCATGAACTAGGCCATGTCATGGATTATCGTTCTCGATCTACTGTAGATATGATTTTCTTTGGGTTAAAATACTTATACTCACATGCACACATTCAAGAAGTAGAACGTGCCGCAGACGACTATGCCGTGCGTCACGGTATGGGTGAATATATTTTAAAGACTAAAGAATTTATTTTAAATCACACGAGTCTATCTGAAAAATATAAAAAACACATGCGTAAATTCTACCTATCTCCTGAAGAGATTTTAGAATTGATCAATCGCTATGGGGAAACTGGAGAAAAGCCTAGTCAAGATGAACTAGCGCCTAATTAGTCTTGGATTGGTGAATTGGTGAATTGTCAACAGCTTTATTTTCTCAAGGACTCAAAGACTACTCACAAACTCTTCCCAGGCTTTAAACTTCACTTCGTCCATTACTTTTTCCATTTTTACCTGACCGCCTTTTTTCTTATTGTGATCGTTCCATTGTGCAAACGTTTCTGGTTGTACTTTATGAATTTGCACACCTTTTAGTGCCTTGGTTCTTGCTACTTTATAGTTTTTATTAGCTTCTTGTAGCGATTGATCAAGAGCCTCAGCAAGTTCTTTTTCTGAAGTTTCTGTTTCTGTACCTAGATACCATACATGCTGAAATTCTCCGTCTATCTTTTTGGCACTTACTGTAAACTCTTTGATACTGGTATTAAATTTTTCTTGCAATTCTGTAATCGCGGTTTCCATTTTAAGAACTGATAACTGACTACCTACTACATTTAAGAAAAACTTAGTTCTACCAGTTATTTTAATTTCGGCTTTTTCTACGTCTGTAAATTTTATTGTATCACCTATTAAGTAACGCCATGCACCAGATACTGTCGATATGATTAAAGCGTAATCAACCTCTGGTTCTACCTCAGCCATGGTTAGAACTGGCGCATCATGAGAAATGCTACCATCTTGTTCAACATAGTCTGGTTGAAAAGGCACAAATTCAAAATAAATACCACCATCGGTAATCAACTGCATAGAACTAGATTCTGGACGTTGTTGACAGGCTATAAAACCTTCACTAGCTAGATAGGTATCTACTATCTGTACAGGCTTTGAAAACAACTTCTCAAAACTCGAGCGATAAGGTTCAAATGCTACACCACCAGAAGTATAAACCGAAAGATTAGGCCATATTTCATGAATAGAATCTACCTTGTGATAATCCATTACTTTTCTAAGCATCATTTCTAACCATGATGGAATACCGCTTAACATACCTATATCCCAATTTTTAGCTTCTTCTGCTATTCTTTGAACGCGCTCATCCCAATCGTCTATGGAAGATATTTCTTTTCCTGGTCTGTAAAAAGAGTCTAAAAACTCTGGAATATTACTCGCAGATATTCCACTAATTTCTCCTATCGTAAAACCATTTTCTTCACTCAAATCTGTAGAACTACCTAGTGCTAGGACTTCACTCTCAAATACATCTGTGGGCAAATTGAAATTAGTCAATGCGCTTACCTGTCTGGTTCCTGCAGCTTTTATCGCCGCAATCATCTCATCTGTGACTGGAATTGTTTTAGATTTTTTACCTGTAGTACCACTAGATCTAGCAAGAAAATTTGGTACGCCTGGCCATGCGATGTCAGGCTTTCCTTCTTTCATGCGAGACCACCATTGCTCGTCCATTTTGTGATAGTCGTAAAACGGTACCGCTTTCGCGAAAGCGTGCTCCATATCATCTCCTTCTAAAACACTATTAAAGTCATAATACAAGCCGAAAGAAGTGCTCTTTGCCGTTTTTAATAAATGCTCCAATACTTTGCGTTGCGCAACCACATGGTCTGACGTCGCGGTAATCGTCTCGTGAAGATTTAATGCTGTCTTAATAATAGGACCTAAAAGTGCCATGAAATAGTGGTTTATTCCAAAAATAGACCTTTAAACACCTGTGCTAGGTTAAGATTCTGATAAGATTTTAAATATGAATAAAATTAAATTGCGATCCCAATGACTCTAGAAATGTCACTGTTTAAATATAGCCTAATGATACTTAGTAAAGATTTTTGTCGCTTCATTGTAACTGCTTTCAAAGGACATCGCGTTTACGTTTGAATCTGCTTTTACGGCGTTAAAATAACTTACCATTTTCTCTGTAGGCATATTACCTGTAAGTTCATCCTTTGCCATAGGGCAACCGCCAAAACCTTGAATCGCACCATCAAAACGACGGCAACCAGCTTTATAAGCAGCGTCTACTTTTTCATGCCACGTGGTAGGTGTGGTATGTAAATGTGCGCCAAATTCTATTTCAGGATATTTAGGAATCAAGTTAGAGAACAAATAGGTAATCGTCTCAGGATCTGAACTACCTATGGTATCAGAAAGCGATAAAATCTTAACGCCCATCTTGTATAATTTCTCTGTCCACTCTCCTACTATCTCCACATTCCATGGATCTCCATAAGGATTACCAAATCCCATCGAGATATAAACTACTAACTCTTTATCATGCTTTTGTGCGAGATCAATTACTTCTTGCAACAACTCCACACTTTGTGCAATAGTTTTATGGGTATTACGCATCTGGAAATTCTCTGAAATCGAGAATGGATAACCCAAATATTGAATCTCTGGATGCTCACATGCCGCTTTTGCACCACGTAGATTTGCAATAATGGCAAGCAGTTTAGATTCTGTTTTAGAAAGGTCAAGTTTTGAAAGAACCTCAGCCGTATCCACTAGTTGTGGTATTGCCTTAGGAGATACAAAACTCCCAAAATCTATGGTATCAAATCCGCATCGCAATAAGGATTGAAGGTATTGCACCTTCAAATCTGTAGGAATCATTTCTTTAATTCCTTGCATTGCGTCACGCGGACATTCTATGATTTTCACCTTTTCCATCAGAGTGTAAAGATAATGTGGTTTTAAGGTTTACGAAAACGATTTCAACTTCTTATTTTTAACGCAAAAAGCCTCTTAAAAACTAAGAGGCCTTAAGGTTCAAGCAAAAATTAAGGGGAAGTTTAATTTTCAATTGTAATTTCTTTTCTATCAAATCTGAGTTCAAATATGAATGATAAGAATCACATAATTATCACAACGCCACTTAATTGATTACAACCACTCTTTTTTAAGATATAAACAAACTCAACAAACCTGCAACATCTTCTTGTCTTTCTATATAATATCGTGCGGCAGTATTTACACGTCCTACTTTTACAGTAACGGCATCTTCTGGTAGATCTTGGAACATAAATTCATCAGTCCAGTCGTCTCCAATAGCAAAAACAAAATCTTTTTCTGAACTTAATATATGATTAGTTGCCGCTTTACCTTTGTGAACATTCATACTTTTTATTTCAATGACTTTGTTACCATAAAGAACGCTTAAACCACGGTTGATGCTTAGCTCTTTAATAACGTTAGAGAGCTCTGTAGCTCGTTGCTCACCTAAATCAGGATCTGCCTTACGATAGTGCCATACTAAGGAATATTTCTTTTTCTCTATGAATGTACCAGGAGTACGATCAACATATTTTTGAAGAATAGGCTCTATAGTCGGAAACCAGTCTGTATTCATGGTCTCAGTTAGACGCCATTTTTCATCACTTAGGTTCTTTTTAAGCACTCCATGTTCCGCAATAAGAACCACTGGAATATCCTTAAACCATTCTCCCAAAGTATCTGCATCGCGGCCACTGATAATCACAACTTCAGTACGTGGCAATTCATTTAAACCGCGTACTAAATTTAAAATTTCTTCATCTGGATGTGCTTCGCTAGGGTCGTTAACAAAACCTCTTAAAGTCCCATCATAATCTAAAAAGAAGATTCTATTCTGAGATTCTTTATATCGTTGTAACAATTCCTCTTTACAATTAGAGTTTATTAATTTAGTCTTTACCAACTCTTCATTTCTTTTAACGGATTTAAGCTTGTTCATAAAATCTTCTGCCCATTTCTCTACATTGTAGCGTTTCAGGCGACTTTGCATATATTTATTACGTTTTTTTTGCTCAATCACAGGCATCTCTATAGCTTTCTTTATGGTGTCTGCAATCAATTCGAGATCATTAGGATTAATGAGTAATGCCTCATTCATTTCCTTTGCTGCACCTGCCATCTCACTTAAAATCAATACACCTGTGCGATCAGTACGACAGGCGATATATTCTTTAGCAACTAAATTCATTCCGTCGCGTATAGGTGTTATAAGAGCCACCTCACATGAAGTATAAAGATCTATTAAGTTGGTAAATGGCATAGACCTATAGAAGTACCAGATAGGCGTCCAACTTACGGTGGCAAATTTTCCATTGATACGTCCTACTAGCTCGTCAATTTCTTTTTTCAATCGTTTATATTGTTTAACGTTTGAACGACTGGGAACCGCTAACATGACTAGTCGCACCTTTTCAATATAATCTGGATATTTCTCTAGGAACCGCTCATAAGCCTTGATACGGTTTGCGATACCTTTTGTATAATCTAGTCTATCAATAGACAGAATCATTTTAGCCTCAGGAGTTTCTTCTTGATGATGATATAATCTGCGTTGTAGTTCACTCTGCGTTATATCTGTTTGTTGTTGGTTCGCTTTTGAAAAAGAAGAAAACTTTTCATAATCAATACCCATAGGAAAGGAATCTACTGTCACGACACGATCTGCCAGAGTGATACTATTAAAACTAGTCGCATAGCCTAAAATCCTACTTACCGAGCTTAAAAAATGTCGCTCATAATCATAAGTATGAAACCCAATAAGATCAGCACCTAAAAGTCCATTTAAAATCTGCTCACGCCATGGAATTGTTCTGAAAACTTCAAACGAAGGAAATGGAATATGTAAAAAGAAACCAACAGATACATCTGGACGTTGTTCTTTTATAAGTTGTGGCAACAACATAAGTTGATAATCATGCACCCAGACGGTATCACCTTCTTCTAAGTTTTCTAATACTACTTGCGCAAATTTTTCATTTACCCTTTTATAGGATTCCCAATATTTGTTACTAAATTTTGCATATTCCATAAAATAATGAAACATGGGCCATATGGTATGATTGCTAAATCCATAGTAAAAGCCGTCTAAGTCTTCTTGAGAAAATGCTACAGAGGCACATTGTTGCTCTTGAACCGCTTTTTCCACAGCACTTTCTAACTGTGAATCAACATCTTCCTGTATAAGTCCATTCCACCCTATCCATATTCCATTACTCTCTTTATGTACAGATTTAAGTCCTGTAGCCAGCCCACCAACACTAGGAGAAGAGGAAACTTTACCGTTTTCAATGTTTAATTGTAAGGGTAATCTATTAGAAACTATTAATGTTTTTAACATAAAGATAAATCCTTTGGTTTGAATTATTGATTAATCCTTAAATTTCGGAAAAATCTGTTTGCCCTAAAGAAAATTATACGATTATTATGAATAATTTAAATTATGGAATTATAGGTAACTGCCAAAGCGCAGCCCTTATTTCTGAAAAAGGTTCAATTGACTGGTGCTGTCTTCCCATATTTGATTCTGCATCTGTGTTTGCAAAATTACTAGATGACAAAAAAGGTGGTTCTCTCAGTTTTATAATCACTGATGATTATTCTATATCTCAGGAATATCTATGGCAAACTAATATCCTAAGCACCACTTACGATAATGGAATCGATGCATTTCAGGTAATTGATTTTATGCCACGTTACCAGCAAGAAGATGGTAGTTATTATACGCCGCCAGATATCATAAGGTTTATAAGACTGTTAAAAGGAAAACCCCAATTTTCCGTACAGTATGATCCACGTCTAGAATATGCTTCTAGTAAAGTATTTACTACGATTGAAGAAGAGTATATCCATAGCCAGACTAAAGATGGTAAATATGATTCTTTGTTTTTATACAGCGATCTCAATTATAGCGACATTGTCAACCAGCAAACTATAACATTGACTGGTAACGCCTATTTATTAGTGAGTTATCATGAGAAATTGAGTCCGCAAAGTCTAGACAGATGCTATCTTAAATTCCAGCGTACTAAAACCTACTGGATGGACTGGAGTGAAAAAACGACTCGCTATCCGATTTATCAAAATGAAATTGTACGTAGTGCTCTTACTCTCAAAGTACTTTCTTATGAAAAATCTGGAGCTGTACTAGCTGCTGCTACCACAAGTTTACCAGAAACCATCGGTGAGGTAAGAAACTGGGATTATCGTTTTTGTTGGATACGAGATGCTTCTATGGTAATTAAAGTCATTGCAGATTTAGGGCATCCATTAAGTGCACGTAAATTTTTACAATTTGTTATAAATACCATACCTGATAAAGATGAAAAAATTCAAATCATGTATGGAATTAATGGTGAGCGTGACCTTACAGAGAGTTTTCTAGACCATCTAGATGGGTATCAGAATTCGCAGCCTGTGCGCATAGGCAACGCTGCTTACATACAGAAGCAAAATGATATCTATGGGATTCTAATGGAGGTTATATATCGCCAGTTTGTAGAATTTGAAACCACTCTAGAAAACCGCGAAGAACTGTGGACCATTATTAAAGGAATTACTAAAATAGTAGAACAGCACTGGCAAGAACCAGATAAAGGTATATGGGAGTTGCGTACAGAAGATAGACATTTCACGTTTTCAAAATTACTTTGTTGGGTCGCCATCGATCGAGCTATTAAAGTAGGTGAAATATTAGGACGTAATGAACCTTTGAAAGATTGGAAAACATTACGAGCAGAAATTTATGAGGATATTTACCAAAATTCTTGGAGCGAAGAAGTACAAGCATACACCCAATCTTATGGTTCAAAAGATTTAGACGCCTCGACGTTATTAATGGAACAGTATGGATTTATTAAAGCCACTGATTCTCGTTTTATAAGCACCGTACAAGCAACAGAAAAAGAATTATGCCGTGATGGATTAATGTATAGATATAAGAATCAAGACGACTTTGGTGAGCCGTCTTCTAGTTTTACGATTTGCTCATTCTGGTTTATAGATAGTCTTAACAAAATAGGAGAAACCAAGAAAGCTCGTAAGTATTTTGACCAGTTGTTATCGTACAGTAATCACTTGGGATTATTTAGTGAGGATATAGATTTTGAAACCAAAAGGCTACTAGGAAACTTTCCACAGGCCTATTCACATCTTGCGCTTATAGAAACTGCCATCAATTTTTCAAAAACCTTAAAGGATAGCTAATTAAGAAATTTAAAAAGTGGAAATTGTTTATCATCGCTTTTTTAAGGAATCAATATCGCGACCGCAATCCCTATAAAAACTACGATCTGCACCCATTTCATAGCTGGGGCAAACCATCGAGAAGATTTTATGAAACTTGCTGCTTTACCGGCAAGCAAAGCAATCGTGTAAAAAGTCAGTAAAGAAACGAGCATAAAAATGCCACCTAGCAAATAGATTTGAATCCAATCGGGATAAGAGTTTGCGATTACAAACTGTGGTAATAAAGCTAGAAAGAATAAGGTTACTTTAGGATTTAGCAAATTCATGGTGATGCCGACTTTGTAGAGTTTCCATAGACTTTTATTAGATGCTTTTTCAGCTCCAAATTCTATAGAAGCATCAGACTTAACAATTTTGTAAGCTAAGTAAAGTAAGTAAATGGCTCCAGCTATTTTTATAGCATATAACAACCACTCGTTATCTCTTATGACAATGGCAAAACCAAATGCAACTACAGAAGTATGAACTATGCAACCTGTAATCAATCCACTAGCAATGGCAATTCCATATTTAGAACCACGAGCTACCGATTGTGTAAGGACAAAAATATTATCTGGTCCTGGAGAAATGGCAAGCAGTAAGGTTGCAAATGCAAAAGATACCAGTGACTCTATCACAATCCTTGAGCAACTATAGCATTATTAATATCTTTAATCAACTTAGGCCCTTCATATACAAATCCTGTATACAATTGTACGAGACTGGCACCAGCATTCATTTTGTCAATGGCGTCTTGAGCCGTCATGATGCCACCTACACCTATGATAGGAAACGCGCCATTGCTTTTTTGATGTAAAAAGGCAATTACTTCTGTGGCTCTTTGAGTAAGTGGCGCACCACTCAATCCGCCAGCTTGTTTTACTAGACTTTCTTCTGATTGCAATCCTTCTCTAGAAATGGTTGTATTACTAGATATGACTCCATCAATTTGAGTATCTTCTACTATTCCTATGATATCTAGTAACTGATCATCAGTCAAATCTGGAGCAATTTTAAGAAGTATAGGTTTTCTGTTAACCTTTTTATTATTTAAGTCTTGAAGTGTTTGAAGTATGTGCGTTAAAGGCTTTCTATCTTGAAGTTCGCGCAATCCTGGTGTGTTAGGAGAACTAACATTTACAGTAAAATAGTCAACGTGATCAAATAATTTTTCAAAACAGATGATATAATCGTTTACCGCATCCTCATTAGGCGTGAGTTTGTTCTTCCCAATATTTCCGCCTATTAAGACGTGATTAGGTTGGCCTAGCTTTGGATTTTTTTTCAATCGTTCTACAGCAGCATCTACTCCACCGTTATTGAATCCCATTCTGTTTACAATCGCTTGGTCTTTCTTTAATCTGAACAATCGTTGCTTAGGATTTCCATCTTGCGGCTTTGGTGTCAGCGTTCCTATTTCTATAAATCCAAAACCAAGATTTGAAAATTCTTTAAATGCTTTAGCATCCTTATCAAATCCTGCTGCCATTCCTACTGGATTCTCAAACTGTAAACCAAAGAGTTCTCTTTTTAAAGATGGATGATTTTGTTTGTAACGCTTTCGCGAAAGCGCACTAAAACCAGGCACTTTGCTCAATAATTTGATGCTTTTAAAAGAAAAATGATGAACTGCCTCTGGATCAAAGGAGAAAAGTAACGGTCGTACTATAGATTTATACATAAGAATAAGGTTGTGCAAATTTACAATCCGTTGGACTTTATTCCATATTTTTGTGACTCTTAAAAATTGACAGATATGAGTAAATATGATGTAATCGTTTTAGGTAGTGGACCTGGTGGATATGTAACTGCAATACGCGCGTCTCAATTAGGTTTGAAAACTGCTATTGTAGAGAAGGAATCTCTAGGTGGAGTATGTTTGAATTGGGGTTGTATCCCTACAAAAGCACTAATTAAAAGTGCTGATGTTTTCAATTACCTCAACCATGCCGAAGATTATGGTCTTAAAGTTACTGGTGTAGATAAAGATTTTAACGCGGTTGTGAAACGTTCTCGTGATGTTGCTAACGGAATGAGTAAAGGTGTACAATTCTTATTAAAAAAGAATAAGATAGATGTCATCATGGGTTATGGTACCGTGAAAAAAGGTAAGAAAATCGAAGTAAAGGCCGAAGATGGATCTACTTCAACTGTTGAAGGAAACCATATCATTATCGCTACTGGTGCAAAGTCTCGTGTACTTCCTAATTTACCACAGGATGGTAAAAAAGTAATAGGTTACCGTGAAGCTATGACTTTAGAAAAGCAGCCTAAGAAGATGATCGTAGTAGGATCTGGAGCGATAGGTGTTGAGTTTGCTTATTTCTATAACTCTATGGGAACTGAGGTTACTATAGTAGAGTATGTAGATCGTATTGTACCTGTTGAAGATATTGATGTTTCAAAGCAAATGGAACGCAGCTTTAAAAAAGCAGGTATTAAAATTATGACGTCTAGCGAGGTTACTGGTGTAGATACATCTGGTAATGGAGTTAAAGCAACGGTTAAAACTAAAAAGGGAGAAGAAGTTCTTGAAGCTGATATCGTATTAAGTGCGGTAGGAATTGAGACTAACTTATCTAACATAGGTCTAGAAGAAGTAGGAATCTCTACAGATCGTGGTAAGGTATTAGTTAATGACTGGTATCAAACTAACATACCTGGATATTATGCAATTGGTGATATTACAGCTGGTCCAGCTCTAGCTCACGTGGCAAGTGCCGAAGGTATTTTGTGTGTAGAGAAAATTGCAGATATGCATGTGGAACCACTTGATTATGGAAACATACCTGGCTGTACATACTCTACTCCAGAGATTGCAAGTGTAGGAATGACAGAAGCACAAGCTAAAGAAGCTGGTTATGAATTAAAGGTTGGTAAATTCCCATTCAGCGCATCTGGAAAAGCAAGCGCATCTGGTGCAAAGGATGGCTTTGTAAAAGTGATTTTTGATGCTAAATATGGCGAGTGGTTAGGATGTCACATGATAGGAGCTGGTGTTACTGATATGATTGCCGAGGCAGTTCTAGGTCGTAAACTAGAAACTACTGGTCACGAAGTATTAAAAGCGATACATCCACACCCTACAATGAGTGAAGCGGTAATGGAAGCTGTAGCAGACGCTTATGGAGAAGTGATTCACTTATAAAGTTTAGATTGATAATAAATCAAAAGCCTCAATTTCAATAAGAAATTGAGGCTTTTTTAATTTGTTTTAGAAATTAAACTTTTAAAACTTAATTCCCATACCTAATGTAACTGTATGTATCCTACCTCTAGATGTAGATAAATTTTGAAGCTGAGTTCTTTTAAGAATATCTCCTTCATACCTTAAATCTATAAAAATACTTTTACTTGCCTGATACCGGACACCTAGTTGAAATCTAGGCATTACGGATCTGTATTGAGGATTATTTTCTCTACCGTCATAGAAATTATAACTGCCAGCATACTCAACTGCCAGACCACCGTAAGCAGTCCAACGAGGCGCAAATTGATAACCGTATTGTATAGATATGGTAGGAGCTAATCTGTAGTATAAACCAGCACTTAATTCCATTTTAAGATTGGAATTCTTATTGATTTGATACTGTGCAAAAAATGCTAGTCTGGTAATTCCATCAGTTTGAGAAAAACCACCTGTGCCCTGAAAATTAGAATAAGAACTTCGCTCTAATCCTTGATTCACTTGCAATCCAAAATCCCATGACTTGGGTTCTGGGAATAAATAGGATAAATCTGTCGATCTCTCTTTTTGCGCGTTTGTAAGTAAGACACAAGAAAATGCGAGCAGCATGGCTGCAAAAAGTTTGTCTTTCATCATTTAGTTTTTTAGTTCAGAAGATAACGGCATATAAAATATAATTATTTGTTAATCAAACTGTTAAATACTCCCAATTAACAAATGAATATCTTAACCAAAGTATTTTCCTATAAATTGAACTTTTATTTAATAAATTAGATACTTTAGGGCCTTAACTAACCTAATTTATAACATGAAAAAACTAATATTAACTTTAATCACCTGTGTATCATTAAGCTTAACTGGACAAGCACAAGAAAAAGGGCTTATTGAAGTGATGGGAAGTGCAGGATTAAACATCTCTAACGTCTCTAATGCATTTGACAATACTAAATCTGATTTCAACTTTAACGCAGCTGTAGGTGCAGAGTATTATTTTAGTGATCGATGGGGAATTAAAGCTAAAATTATACTAGATCAAAAAGGCTGGGCAGATGGTTTTATCTCTGATGAATTCGGTACTTTAATAACAGACTTCAGACTCAGCTACACGACAATTCCTGTAACTGGTGTTTTACATTTTGGAAGAAGTGATAATTGGTATTTACACTTTGGAGGTTATGTAGGTTTTCTAAATGATGCAACAGCTCTTGCAAATGACTCGGATGTTTCTGAAGCATTTAGTAGTACCGATTTTGGATTTAATACAGGTATAGGTGTTCGCATTCCTATTTCAGATCAAGCAAAAATATTCTTTGAATACGATGCACAATCCGGATTAAACGATGTGTTTAAGGAAAATAACGGTGAAGCAGCTAGAAATGGCCGCAGTAGTATAAATGCAGGAATTGTGTTTAGTCTTTAAAAACATTTTAAAAAATAAAAAAAGCTCTAAAATAATATTTTAGAGCTTTTTTTATTTTTTATTGATCTGTGGTTTTTCTTTATAAAAGACTAGAGTAACTTCTTCACCTACAACAAGACTTGATAATAAATCGATGGTCTCTCCTTTTCCATCAGATAATTTGATTTTTGCGGTATTAGGCGCCTCTTTACCTTCATTTAAAGCTGTGACAATAATTGTATTGACATCTTCTGTAAGTTGCAGTTCTATTTCTTTTTGCTTCTTTACCGTACTATAGGAAGACAAAATGTCTTTACCATTTAAAGTGATTTTTATGATATCACCATCTACAGTACCAGGATCCCAAATCATCAATTTTAAATAATCCTGATTCCATATAATATTTACCTTTTCGCCACCTTTCAACCTATTATCTTCAAAACGACTCATGAATTGATTCATGTCTATTTTTTGCTTGGTACTATCTGCAATTTTATTAGACTTTGCGACTAATCTCTCAAATCGTTCAGTTCGCTTTTCAATTTTATCAGCAGCGTTAAGACTCAACTCACCATCAATGCAACTCGTTAAGTCATCATAGTAGCTTTTAAAAGTTCCTTCTACTGCAGCCTTACCGTTAAGTTTTCTAGTTTTACCAGTAAAGTACACGTAACAAAAATCAAGTTCGGTAATATCAGACTTGGTATAAATAGTTGAAACCTCTCTAAATTCTAAAGTATTCTTACGATCATTAAATCGTCCAACAATTGACGATTTAGTCTCGTGATCTCCATTCATATCTGTATAAGAATATCCTTTAATAAAACCTTCTTTCTCAGTAAAATTAACTTTATAAGATATAAATGTACTGTCTGGTAATTTCAAAAAACCTAGGTACTCATGTTCTTGTGCATTAGAGAATATTGAGAAGAAGATTACTACAAAAAGAAGGTGCTTATTCATTATAAATTATATATTTGGTAAATATAACTAACTAAATTTTCTAATATGAAAACTAAATTGACTCTAGCTCTTATGAGCATTTTCATGCTGGTAAGCACATTAAGTTTTGCTTCTTTCCCAGTAGAACGCAACGTTGTTACTACAGTTGACACGGCAACAACTGTTGAAGAATCTACTACAATTGTTACTCTTTCTTCTCCAGCTGCTGCGGCACTTGATGAAGAAATGTGGATTGCAGCTGCTTTATGGTTCTTCTTAGGAGGATTTGCTGCTCACAGATGGTACTTAGGTAGCCCATGGTACTGGAATGTACTTTTCATTATCACTTTAGGTGGTATAGGTATATGGTGGCTAGTTGATGGTATTCAAATACTTTCTGACAACTGGTAGAAATCAGTTCTCGACATTATTAAAAAGGCCACTATTTCTAGTGGCCTTTTTTTATAACTTAAAACTTTTAATGGCTAGTTCATAGCCTTTAAGACCAAAACCACTAATGATCCCAGCAGCATTTTTTGAGATATAGGAGACATGTCTAAATTCTTCCCGATCCATCACATTAGAGATATGGACCTCAATTACAGGAACGCTTATACCAGCAACGGCATCTCCTATCGCTACAGAGGTATGCGTGTAACCACCAGCGTTAAAAATTACACCATCTACTCCATTTTCTTGAGCAGCATGTAATTCATTAATTAGTTCTCCTTCAATATTGGACTGATAATATGAAAGCTCAATTTCTTTAAAAGCGAATTGTAGCTCTCTAAAATATTCTTCAAAACTTTTAGAACCATATGTTTCTGGCTCTCTCTTCCCTAATAGATTTAAATTAGGACCATTAATGATGTGTATTTTCATGGTTTAAAGATATTGGTAATTACGCTTTCGCGAAAGCGTGAAATAAAAAAAGCAGCCCTGCGGCTGCTTTTTAAATCATCGTTTATAATCTCCTTAGAATTTATATCCTAATGAAATCTGTAAATTTGAATTAGTGATATCATCACCGAAAGTGTTATTATCTTTATACACATTACTTAGCCCAATCATATAACGTGCGCTAACGTTAAATCCTTCTAGAGAAGTACCTTCTTTAAATTTATATGCTAGTCCACCACCTACACTTAGATCAATAGTTTCTGCATTAAGTTCTTCATCAACATTTTCACCGTTAACTTCATACTTATCACTTACTAAGAAACCTATTTGTGGTCCTGCATCAATAGAGAATCCAGAATCAGCGATATAAAATTTAGCTAACACTGGTACATTGATGTAGTCTAATTTTAATACTTGTTCAACATTTTGCCCTAAAATCTCATCTTCTGATTGTAATCCTTGCGTAGAGTATACTACCTCACCTTGTAATCCAAAAGTGTCGTTGAACATATATTCACCTGTAAGACCTACATGAAAACCAGTTCTACCATCTGCGTCTTCAACACTATCGCCTGTTAATTTTGCAAAGTTAACACCACCTTTAACTCCAAAATCAATTTCTTGAGCTGATGATAATCCAAAAGCAAACACCCCTAAAATTAAACTTAATGCAATTTTTTTCATAATATTTTGATTTTTTATTAGTTCGGTGCAAATATAATTGCGTCCTAAACCGGTATGTATTAAAAAAAATATAAGGAGTCTTAAAGGATGTTAATTGAAAAATACCAATTATTAACTGTCAGCATTTTAAACCGATGTATTAATTTTTAATTAACACAACCTCATTATCCTAATTTATAAATGGTAATACTTCTACCTTTACAATTATGAAATGGGAAAACAGCATTAAGGACTTTTTGACATACTCTAGATTGGAACGCAGTCTAGCAGATAATACCATAAAAGCTTATAAACGCGACCTAGAGAAGTTTACGACTTGGTTAACAGATCACAAGATATCTCAATCACCGACACACATTACCACAAATACAATCAGAGATTATATTTATGAACTCGCAAAAAACGTATCTGCCAGATCCCAAGCAAGAGCTTTAAGCAGTTTAAAAGCATTTTTCAATTACCTAATTCTTGAAGATTATAGAAAAGACAACCCACTAGAATTAATAGAATCGCCTAAAATAGGTCGCAAACTTCCAGACACTTTAAGCACAAGTGAGATTGACACACTTATTAATTCCATAGATCGATCTACACCACAAGGCGAGCGCAATCGTGCTATACTAGAAACATTGTACGGTTGTGGACTACGCGTGAGTGAACTCATTACACTGAAGATAAGTGACCTATTTTTTGAAGAAGGCTTTATAAAGGTAACTGGTAAAGGAGATAAACAACGATTTATACCTATAGGAGAATTTACTATAAACGTTATCAATCTTTATAGAGATGAGATACGTTGCCACATACCTATTAAACCACAACATACAGACACTCTTTTCCTTAATAGACGTGGTGCAGGACTGACTAGAGCAATGATTTTTCACATTATAAAAGAGCTTAAAATTAAGGCAGGTATTACAAAAAAAATTAGTCCACACACTTTCAGACACTCATTTGCCACGCACCTCTTAGAAAATGGTGCTGACCTTAGATCTATTCAAATGATGCTGGGACATGAAAGCATCACCACCACAGAAATATATATGCACGTCGATCGTGCTCACCTCACTAAAATTATGGAAAAACACCATCCTAGGGCTTAGTTATTTTCTATTAAAGTTATGTCAAAGTAGTAGAATTGCTTTTATCTCGCTTACGCGAAAGCTAACTTTATAAAAAAACTAAAACTTATGAAATCTTTAAAATTTAAAAATGGTGATGAGCTATTCCCTATAGGATTAGGAACATGGAAATCAAAACCAGGCGAGGTTAAAAATGCTGTAATCAGCGCTTTAGAATCCGGTTATAAACACATAGACTGCGCCGCTATATATGGTAATGAGAAAGAAATAGGAGAAGCATTTAATGAGGTATTCTCTAAAGGAGAAATAAAAAGAGAAGATGTATGGATTACATCAAAACTATGGAACAATGCTCACTTACCTAAAGATGTAGAGCCAGCGATGAAACAAACGCTCAAGGATTTACAACTGGATTATCTAGATTTATATTTAATACACTGGCCAGTCGCATTTAAACCCGATGTACAGTCGCCAGAAGGTCCTGAAGATTATTTAACACCACAGGAGGCGCCTATCACTGATACATGGAACGCCATGGGAGAATTAAAACGAAAAGGTCTGGCAAAACATATAGGAGTTTCTAATTTCAGTAAACAAAAATTAGAAGAACTTATCGCAAATACAGATGAAGTGCCTGAAATGAATCAAGTTGAGCTTCATCCATTATTACAGCAAAATGAACTTTTTGAGTATTGCAGTAATAAAGGAATACATCTTACAGGCTATTCACCACTAGGTAGTGGAGACAGATCTGAAGGAATGAAACAAGAGAACGAACCTAATATGTTTGAAAAAACTGAAGTTCAAAATATTGCAAATAAGCATAATGTTTCTCCTGCAAAAGTTCTAATCAACTGGTCAGCTCAAAGAGGAACTGCCGTGATTCCTAAATCTACAAATCCAGGTAGGATTAAGCAAAATCTTGAGTCTGCACAATTACAGTTAGATAAAGACGACCTTAAAAACCTTGCCCAACTCGATGAACATTATAGGTATGTAACTGGTAAGTTTTTTGAAGTCGAAGAAAAAGGTTATAAGAATATTTATGACGAATAAACAAATGTTTAATTTAATGTAATTAAACATGTTACATAAAAAATACCCTTTAAAGGGTATTTTTTATGAGCTAGATTTTCTTAACTTTATACCGTAGTAATTAAGCAAAACTTTTTAAGTACGCATTAATTAAAAAGCTGTGAGAGATTTATTTTAATCACATCACTAATTATTATGAATATGAAAACCTGTAAAAAGGTGATCAAAAAGAAAACTCTAGACGTGTAGGGGCGACTAGAGTTTTACTTTATAATAAAAGAGCGCTGCATGATGCAGCGCTCTTTTTAGTTTAAAAAAACATAGCTTAATTACTTTGCTATATTAACAGCTCTAGTTTCTCTTATAACAGTTACTTTAACCTGACCAGGATAAGTCATGTCTGTTTGAATTTTTTGTGAAATTTCAAACGATAACTGTGCTGCCTTATCATCGCTTACTTTTTCACTTTCTACAATCACACGTAACTCGCGTCCTGCTTGAATGGCATATGCTTTTTCAACACCGTTGAAACCAAATGCTATTTCTTCAAGATCTTTTAATCGCTGAATGTACGAGTCTAGCACCTGACGTCTAGCTCCTGGACGTGCACCGCTTATAGCATCACACACCTGTACGATAGGAGAAAGTAATGATGTCATTTCAATTTCATCGTGGTGAGCACCTATAGCATTACAAACTTCTGGTTTCTCACCATGCTTTTCAGCTAGGTTCATACCTAAGATTGCGTGAGGAGTTTCATCTTCTGTTTCTGGCACCTTACCTATATCATGTAGTAATCCAGCGCGTTTTGCAAGTTTAGGATTCAACCCTAACTCTGCTGCCATAGTACCACATAATTTTGCTACCTCTCTACTATGCTGTAACAAGTTTTGTCCATAAGAAGAACGATATTTCATTCTACCTACCATTTTAATCAACTCTGGATGTAGACCATGTATTCCTAAATCAATCACAGTACGTTTTCCAACCTCAGCAATTTCTTGATCAATTTGTTTTCTAGTTTTTGCAACTACCTCTTCAATTCTAGCTGGGTGAATACGTCCATCTGTCACTAATTTATGTAATGACAAACGAGCTACCTCTCTACGTACTGAGTCAAAACAAGAAAGAATAATTGCGTCTGGTGTGTCATCAACTATAATCTCTACACCAGTCGCAGCTTCAATAGCTCTAATATTGCGACCTTCACGTCCTATTATACGACCTTTTACATCATCTGACTCAAGATTGAATACAGATACACAGTTTTCTACAGCCTCTTCAGTACCTATGCGTTGTATTGTATTAATAATAACTTTACGTGCTTCTTGTGTTGCTGTAAGTTTTGCCTCTTCGATAGTACTTTGCACTATACTCATCGCTTCGGTCTTTGCCTTATCTTTAAGAGACTCTACTAATTGTTTTTTAGCATCTTCACCGGACATACCGCTGATTACCTCAAGTTGCTTTACTTGAGACACGTGCATTTTTTCAACTTCGGCTTGTTTTTTAAGAATAGACTCTCTTTTAGAATCTAAGTCATTTATTTTATTGGATAATTTTTGCTCTAATTGTTTAGTTTTTGCAAGTTCACTAGACACTTTAGACTCCTTATCTCTTGTACGCTTTTCAGCATCGCTCATTTTCTTTTCGCGATTCATGATTTCTTTCTCATGTTGCGATTTAAGCTCTATAAATTTCTCTTTTGCCTTAAAAGTTTTTTCATTTTTAATTTTTTCGCCTTCTACTTGGGCTTCTTTAACTAAAGATTTTGCTTCTTTCTGTGCATCGGCTATAAGTTGTGAGGCTTTGCCTTTTTCAACTATTGATTTTGCTATGAAGTAGCCTATTGCTAGACCTACTATTAATGCTACGATAGCATATATGATTGGTGTCATTGCTGATGTTTCCATTGGTTATTATATATAAAAAAACCTGCACAAGTTGGGTTTTGAATGAACTCCTTAAATAAAGTTTAAGGTTAACTGGTTGATCAAGGATCCGACTCATAAGTTCGGCTTGCTTTTACAACCACGACTCACCTTTTTTAAAGAATTACGTGTTGAGTTCACCAAAAAATGAAACAAGTGCAGGTAGTAACTGTTTATGTTTAAAGAACGACTAAGATAATTGTTGTGATAATAACTGGCTCAAGACTTCTAACTGTTCTTGTACCTGGGCTACATCTTCACTACTATCTATATTTATTTGTTCAGCTTTTGCTGCAAATTGAAGAGCACACATTGCTAGAACGTCTTGCTTATCTCTTACGGCATAACTGCTTTCAAGCTGTTTAATCATCGCCTCGATATTTTTTGCTGCTTTACGCAAACCTTCTTCACGAGAAGGATCTATGGTTAGTGGATAAACACGATCTGCAATTGAAATCTTTATTTTTAGTTTATCTGCCACTATGAAGCTATTTGATCTATACACTGATCGAGTTCACGAATCAATGCGTTTATTTTGAGCTTGGTTTTTGTTTTATAATCGTCACTACCCAGCATAGCATTTGCGGTTTTAAGTGCCACTATTCTCTCTTCACTAACTTTTAACGCCTCAACGAGCTCTTTATTATCGTCTTCTAGCAAGGACATTTCAGCCTTTTGCTGTTCATTCTGCGTTTTTAATCGCACATTTTCTTCAATTAAAGCTTTGATTTTAAGCTCTATGGTTGCAATTTGGGAAGAAAGTGTTGGCACTTGAGCAAATTTTATACTGTTCTTACAAAATTAGGATTACCGCGAGACTTATCAAACATTATTGGAACAAAGTTTGAAAGACCAGTAAGAAATCTCTTTGCAAGTTGGCGCAAGCCTATTATATTTAGCCTATGTTACATAAAAAAATAATTTTCTTCTTCTCTTTACTCGTTGTGTCCAATTTTGGCGCAAGCCAAAACCAAAAAAATATTCCTGAAGGTTATTTCAAGAATCCACTAGATATTGAATTAAAATTATCTGGAACTTTTGGAGAATTGCGCTCTAATCACTTTCATAGTGGTTTAGATATTAAAACAAACCAGCGCACTGGTTTAAAAGTTTATGCTACAGCACCTGGTTATGTTAGTCGTATTAAAATTGAACGCTATGGTTATGGTAAAGCTATTTACATCACACATCCTAACGGATACACTAGCGTATATGCACACCTAGATAAATTATCTCCTCGTATAGAAGAGTATCTTAAAAAAAGACAGTACGATAATGAAACTTATGAAATCCAACTTTTCCCAACTGATCTTGAATTGAGAGTCGATCAAGGTGAGGTAGTTGCCTTTAGTGGTAATAGTGGCGGTAGCGGTGGTCCTCACTTACATTTTGAAATTAGGGACAGTGCTGCAAGACCTATCAACCCAATGATGATGGGTATTAATGTACCAGACACTAAAAAGCCGTTAGTAAAGCAAGTAATGGCCTATCCACTAGATGAAAACGCAACTATAAATGGAAAGAATGAACCTACTCTTTTAAGGCTTATACCTTTAAAAACTGGTGGGTTTAAAACAGAAAAGCTAAATGCATATGGTACGATAGGTATAGGCGTTAATACCAGTGACCGTCAAAATGGTGGTAATAACCAGAATGGTGTTTATCAAATTAAAACCAGCTTTAACGGTACTCCTAATTTTGAAATTTGTTTTGACACTTATGCATTTAGTGAGACCAGATATTTGAATCAAATGATTGATTATGAGTTTTTCAAAGAAAAGAAAAGTCGTATTTCAAAATTATTTATTCCACCAGGAAGTCCATTAAGCCTTTACGGCAATTCAATTAATGATGGTAAACTATCCCTTTATGAACCTGGATCTAATAGTAGCTATCATATTGAAATCAAAGATTACCAAAACAATACCAGTAAGATTGTTGTAGACATCATTAATGATGAACCGCCTACGGAATTATTAGCACCTGATAATGACGGATTAGAATATGTAAGTCATTCAACCACATTCAATAGTAAAATGGGGAAATTTAACCTCACAATTCCCAAAGGTGCTTTATATGAAGACCAACTATTAGAAATCAAAGAAAACTTAGACACCATAACTATTCATAGAGACATTGTACCGTTGCATAAAAACTTTATACTTGAATATGATATAAGCTCAAAAGCTGGTGATAATCTGGGTCAATACTACATTGCACGTATTACCTCATGGGGTGCAGCCTATCACGTTAACACAAAACGCAATGGCAACAAACTGACTGCTTACAGTAAAATAATGGGGACTTATGCCATTACTAAGGATGATAAAAAACCTACTATTAAACCCATCAATTTTAAAAACAAACAATGGATTAGTAAGAATAAAACATTAAAATTATCTATTGCAGATAAAGACAGTGGCATTGACGGATATCGAGCAACAGTAAATGGCAAATTCATTCTCATGGAGTACGATTATAAAACTGGCATCATAAAACACGATTTTTCAGATAATGTCGTTACAGATAGTGAAAACCACCTTAAAGTAATCGTAACGGACAATGCTGGAAATAGCACTACATTTGAAGCTACGTTTTTCCGCAAGATTTAATTAAGACATTTGAAGACCTACCTTTTCCTCGCTGCATTCCTTTTAAGCCTTATCACAATGGCTCAACAAGCCACTATACAAGGTGTTATTCTAGATGAATTTAATGAACCTGTAAAAGATGTAAATGTATCTATACAAGGCACTACAATTGGAACAGCCTCTAATGAAAATGGATTCTATCAATTAAAAGTGCCTGCAAATCAAAAAGTGGTCATCACATTTACCGCAATAAGTTATAAAGGTGGACAAAAGGAATTAACCCTTAAAAATCTTCAGGTTTATGAATTAAATCCTGTGATGGTTTCAAGTATTGAGATTATAGACACAGTAGTTTTAAACACTACCACACGTGAGGACCTAGAAGGTATTACAACCATAAGTGCAAAGGTGATACGTAAAATCCCTGGAGCACAGCCTGGTGTAGAGAACATTTTAAAATCATTACCTGGTGTAAGCGGCAGCAATGAATTAAGCACACAATATCGTGCTCGCGGTGGAAACTTTGATGAAAACCTAGTCTACATCAATGAAATTGAAGTTTATAGACCATTCTTAATACGCAGCGGTCAGCAAGAAGGATTGAGTTTTGTAAATTCAGATATGGTGCGTAGTGTAGACTTTAGTGCTGGTGGTTTTCAATCTAAATATGGTGATAAACTGAGTTCTGTATTGGACATTGATTACCGTCGCCCTACAGCCTTTGGTGCAGGAATAGATGCCAGTTTACTAGGTGTTAATGCGTTTGTTGAAGGAGACGCTTTCGCGAAAGCGTTTACAGGAATACTAGGTGTGCGTTACAGAGATAACAGTTTATTAGTAAATTCTAGAGAAACCGAAGCTAATGCTATACCAAGATTCTTTGACGCACAGACCTACTTGACTTATAAAATCAATCCAAAGTTAGAACTGGGCTTTTTAGGTAACATTGCGATTAACAGTTATGAATTTGAGCCACGATTTAGACAAACTAATTTTGGAACACTACAAGATCCACAAGCTATCGTGATACGTTATCAAGGTCGTGAAGATGATCAGTATGAAACCTATTTTGGAGCCCTTAAAGCTAGTTATGACGCTACCGAAAATTTAAGCCTAAGGTTTATTACTAGTGTTTATCATACTCAAGAACAAGAGCATTATGATATTTTAGCTAACTATGGTCTTGGAAGACCAAACACGGATATAGGTGGCGCAGACTTAGGACAAGTAGATTTTACCACAGCTATAGGTTCAGAGTTAGAGCATGGTCGTAATGATCTAGACGCACTTATTGTTACTGCAGAACATAGAGGAACGCTAGAATTCCCAAGTGATAAAAAAGAAAACGATCGCCTCGATTGGGGAATTAAATTCTCTAAAGAAGATATAAGAGATCGTGTACGAGAATATAATGTAATAGACAGCGCTGGATTTAACATAAGACCACCATTACCTGATTTAGGTAATGATCAACCCTACGAGCCGTTTACAGGTCCACTAATCCCATTTGAATCTACGAGTGCAGATAATGATGTACAGGTGACACGCTATCAATTATTTGGTCAATATAGCAGTCGTGGTTATATCAAAGACACAGAAGTTTTTTGGAACGCTGGGATACGTTCTCATACCTGGAATGTAAGTGGTAATGGAATTGAAAGCACAACACAAACGGTAGTCTCGCCACGTGGTCAACTCGCTATAAAACCAGCCTGGAATAATACTGATATGCTCTTCCGTATTTCTGGTGGACTATATTACCAACCACCATTTTATAGAGAGTTACGTGACCAGCAAGGTGCAGTAAATCCTGCTGTAAAAGCACAAAAATCCATTCATGCTGTAATAGGAAACGACTGGAGTTTTAACTGGATATCTAGCGATGGTAAAAAACGACCTTTTAAATTAACAACTGAAGTTTATTACAAAGATCTGACAGATGTAAATACTTATACGCTAGAAAACGTACGCATCAGGTACAGAGCAAATAATGATGCCGTTGCATATGCCTATGGTGTAGACTTGCGCATTAATGGTGAATTTGTACCAGGTACCGAAAGCTGGTTCAGTGCTGGATATTTAAAGACAGAAGAGAATTTAAATGATAGAGGCTACATCGCCAGACCAACAGATCAGCGATTAAAATTTGCTGCATTATTTCAAGACTATGTTCCTAACATGCCGCATTTAAAAATGTATTTAAACTTAGTGTATAATACAGGCTTACCAGGTGGATCACCTAATTATGCAGACCCATATGATTTTCAGTTTCGTTTACAGGATTATCGTAGAGCAGATATAGGTATTAATTTAGTATTGAAAGACGATAAAAAATCTAGTAAATTATTCAGCAATTTTGCAGAAGTAACCATAGGTGCAGAGATTTATAACATCTTTGATGAAAGTAACTCGATCACTAATATTTGGGTAAGAGACGTTTCTAGCCAGCAGCAATTTGCTATACCTAATGAGTTAACGCCACGAGTATTTAATGTAAGATTGGTAGCTAGATTGTAAAAGTATAGCTTTGAAATGACGCTTTCGCGAAAGCGTATTAAATAGACTCTAAATACTCTACTAAAACATCCACCACATAATCCAGCTCTTCTTTGGTATTAAAAATAGAGAAGCTAAATCTCAGACTAGGTTTATTTAAATCCTCGTCTGCCAAAACATTAGTTAATACGTGAGAGCCTTTTTGAGAACCACTCTGGCAAGCACTACCTTTAGAACAAGCAATTCCTTTAAGATCCATTGTGAAAAGCAACATCGCTGCCTTATCTGCAGGACAAGGAAGACAGACGTTTAATAAGGTAAACGTACTGTTTTCATGATCACCACAGTTACCATTAAATTTCACACCAGGTATTTTTTCTAAAAGCTGAGCTTTAAAATAATCTTTAAGATCTTTAACATACTCGCGTTCTTTTTCTAGATTTTCATAAGCCATAGATAAAGACTTATCCATACCTACAATATTATGCACGCTTTCTGTACCAGCGCGGTAACCACGTTCTTGTGCACCACCTAAAATTAATGGTTTTAAACCGGTACCTTTTCTAATAAAAGCAAATCCAACACCTTTAGGACCATGAAACTTATGAGCACTTACCGCGGTAAAATCAACAGGTAGTTTAGAGAAATCCATTTCATAATGACCGATAGATTGCACACAATCACTATGAAAAAGTGTATTATATTTTTTACACATATTCCCTACTCGATCGATATCTAATTTATTACCTATCTCATTATTAATATGCATCAAGCTTACAAGAGTTTTTTGAGACTCATCTTTAAGTAACTCTTGTAAGTGGTCATAACTAGGCGTTCCACAATCTTGTAAATCTAAATATTCAACATGAGTTCCATATTTTTCTTTACAGTAGTCTACAATATAAAGAACAGCATGGTGCTCAATTTTTGTGGTAATGATACGTTGTACTCCTAGATCACGAACACAACTGTGAATGGCTAGATTATCTGCTTCAGTACCACCAGATGTAAAAATGATTTCTGCTGCTGTAACACCTAGTTGAGCTGCGATGTTCTTACGAGCATTTTCTATTAATGATTTTGCACTGCGACCATAACTATGTGTGCTGCTAGGGTTACCATAAACGTCCTGCATTACACGAGTCATCTCGTCGATTACTTCAGTTCTCATTTGTGTGGTAGCGGCACTATCTAAATATACTTGTCTCATGCCGGCAAAAGTAAAAGAAATGACCTTAAAAATTAACTTTAAAGCTCGAATAGTAATCCTTATTTTTGAAGATATGAAAAAACTGCTTTACCTAATAATCCCTATAGCTTTAATAGGCTGTGATGATGGCGACTTAATTCTAGAAGATTTAGATTTTGAAGGCGCAACTGTTCAAGCATGTGAAATCCCTGAAGATGGTGACACATCAGACTATCTATTCTATATGATTAACGATACCGAAACAATATCATTACAGTTATCTACAATAGACGATATTTTGAGTTCTGAGGCAACACATGGTCCATATTCTTTAATTACTAATGATTTAGAATACCGTAAACTTAGTGACGCAGCAGGTAGTGATTATTTTTGTAATGATATACCACCGTCGAGCCCTACTACATTACAAACTTTTATAGGAGAAGATGGCGATGTCTATATTACAACCAGTATTGAAGAAGAAGATAATGATGGAATCAGTGCTGTGGACGAAGGAATAGCCACGTTACAAGACACAGATATGGATGGATTACCAGATTACATCGATGAAGATGATGATGGTGATAATGTGTTAACTATTAATGAAGGTATTAACCTTACCGACCTTGCGCTAAGTCAAGATACTGATGGTGATGGAACGCCAGATTATCTAGATAATGACGACGATGACGATGGTATCCCTACCATACAAGAAGACCTTAACCGTGATCTAAGCCCAGCAAACGACCGTCTTTTAGTCGGTACAGACTTACAACCCTACTACCTTATCAATTCTACAGAAATGGCTAGTCCAGCCATCGACACTTTTAGACCACATGAATACTCAAGCTCAGCAAGTCTAGAAATAACTATTGAAGATTTAACAGCAACTAGTGATAGTCGGGAAATCATCATAGCTTTTTATGAGTTCGGAACGTTTGTAAGGACAATTACTAAGACAATTACACCTAATTTTGTTCCTTAGAACATTTATTTAGGATTCTGATAGATGTATACTTCTGTGGCGCCTCTTCCATATTTCTGAAAATCTGCATCATAGTAGGTAATATCACTATAACGATCAAATAAAAATTCTAGCTCTTTTTTGAGTATACCTTCACCTACACCATGAATAAAAACGAGCTTAGGAATGCGTTCTTTACGAGCCCATTCTAGTTTATATCGAGCAGTATCCATTTGTGTATTAAGCTTATCATAGGCATCCATACCACGTTCACTCTTTACTAATTGATGTATGTGTAAATCCACCTCAACGGCAGGTATTTCTTTAGATTTTTTACGAGAAACCTGTCGCTTTTTTCCTTTTTGAATAGGTACTTCTTCCTTAACAACAACACGGTCTACCTTAAACCTTTGATCTAAAATAAGCTCTGATTCATTATATTCAATTTCAATATCGTCGTCAGTAATAATCGTTATTTGTTCCGCTTTCGCGGAAGCGACCACTCCACCAAACTCATCGTCCAACACCAATACTCGATCACCTATTTGAAATTCACTCATCTTCTTCAAAATTATCATCTTCTCGATTACGACTATAAAGATAAGCAGCAATCATAAGTAAAACTATTCCAGCGACTTGAAAGAACAAAACACCTTTTTCAAAATACATAGAGCACAGGAAAAATAGTATCCCTGCGACGAGTGCAATCCCGTTAAATTGTTTTATACATATCATATTCATCGTCAAATTTACACCATACATCTAATTTAAGTGTACATAATTAATATTTACATAAAACTTTTACGGTATAGGTATGAAAAGCTTTTATTTTGTAGTCGCTAGTTAATAGTATTTATATGAAAAATTTTATTTTAAGCATTCTCGCAGTTCTATTTATCAGTTCATTATCTGCACAGGTATATGTAGGTGATGGATTTATTTATTCAAAAGGGACTAATCTATATGCTAAAGGGAAAATAAATCTTTCTACTAACGGAAAGTTATATTTAAGAAACGAAGCTCAATTAATTCAAGGTGATGATGTAGATAATGAAGGAGCTGGTGTTTTATCTGTATTTCAAGAAGGAACATCAAATGAGTACACTTATAATTATTGGGGTTCGCCTGTTGGACAAGCCACCAGTATCGGTAATCAAGATTTTGATTTAAACTCACAATTATATTTCCCTACATTACAAGAAGGGTTTACGGAAACAGCTTTTAATTCAAGTGCTCCTAACGCAGACTTGAGAACTAATCTAGTTATTGATGCTAGTATAGCTACTATTTCTGGCACATCTGACGCGACAGGAACTACGGATGCGCAAGACGCTAGTCTATTGCCAGGAGACCCAGTAACTAATCCTTTAAAAATTTCAGGAAGATGGTTGTATAAATATGACACTAGCGGCGCTACCGCTTCCTATGGATCATGGAGAAGTGTTCAAGGTTCAACAGACGTAGAACCAGGAGTCGGTTTTACAATGAAAGGTGTGGCACAGTCTTCTGGTCCTAACCTAGTAAATGTAGGTACATACAGCACATTCTTTGGGCAGCGTTATGACTTTAGAGGCCGACCTAATAACGGAACGATTAACGTAAATGTTAACGTGGATAATGTTGCAGTAGTTGGTAATCCTTACCCTTCTGCATTAGACTTAAAAAGCTTTTTGGAAGATAATGTAGCTTATGATGGGGTAGGTAATTTTGACACTAGTATGTCACAGATTGACGCAGTGGTTTATTTCTGGGAATCAAAAAGCACAAGTCATCAACTTACTGATTACATAGGTGGCTATGGTTCTTATGTGCCTAACGGCTTTGATCCAGGAACAGAAGATGGATATGACAACAACGGTACTTATGTTCAAGCTGCCTATAGTAGATATAATACTGATGGAACACCTTCATCAGGAAGTACAACTGGTGGTACTGATGGTCTTACAGGACCTATCGGAACATTAAGTAGAAGATACGCACCAATAGGTCAAGGTTTTGTTGTTACAAGATCACTAGTAAGTGGAACAAATCCTGATGGTTTTAATGTATCAGACGGTTTAGGTTCTGTAGAATTTAATAATTCACAACGCGCATTTTACAAGGAAAGCGATGGTAGCCTTTCATTTTTCGCAGCTGCTCCAGGTAGCAACAATAACAATCCTATCAACAGCACACCAGCACATGTATTACCTAAGATAAGATTTAATGTCGCGGTTAATGATTTATATGTTCGTGAATTAGTACTTCAATTCCATACATCAACTACGATGGGTAGAGATATAGGTTGGGAAGCACCTGTTTCACAAAACAAACAAGCAAATGATGTATATATGCCAGTTGCAAATCAAGGATTAATTATTAATTCTATTCCTTTTTCTACAGATAAAAAAGTGCCATTAAGTTTTGATCTTACTAGTAATAGTTCATTTGATTTCAGCATCAAAACACTAGAAAACTTTGATACACCATTTATTCTGTTGCATGACAAACAAACTAATACGATTTATGACTTAAAGAATGGTACATCTACTATTTCTTTATCAGCAGGAACTATTGATGATCGTTTTGAAATTATTTTTCAAGACCCGACAACACTTTCTAATGATGAAATTGTTAACGCTGAAAAAGAATTTGATATAGTACAAAACAATAGTCGTCAAGAATTAACTATCTTCAATCCTAATGGTATCGAGGTAAGCAACATCTCTTTATTTGATCTTGCTGGAAAGGAACTAATCTCAAGTAAGGAAGGAACTTCTAATAATGCTTATACTTTTGAAACAAGTAACTTTAGCACAGGAATCTACATCGTAAGAGTGATTACTGCGGACCAAAGAGAAGCTGCTGTAAAAGTGAGTATCAGTAATTAATATGAATATACTAAATGCCGATGATAGCTGGATGCTACCATGCATGAGTAAAAAAATGACTGGAATGGACTGTCCTGGATGTGGTATCCAGCGGTCCATTTCCTTTTTAATGAAAGGCGAAGTTGTTGATGCATTCTTTATGTATCCGGGAATTTACCCGATGTTTTTTCTTTTTGTTTTTCTTACATTTGACTGGTTCTTTAAAATTAAACATGGAGAGAAAATCAAGCTTACACTCGCTATACTCACCATAGGAACTATTTTAATTAACTATATCATTAAATTAATCTTTTAACCAATCAATCATTATGCAAAAATTAAACACAACCCTAGTTTACATACTATCTGTAGTAGGTTTTATATGCTGTTGCTTCAGTGGTGTCGGAGTGATACCAGCCGGAATAGCCTTTTACCTTGCAAACAAAGGAGTTAAAGAATATGAAGCTAATCCAGAGGCATACTCTAATGGACCAGCGATGAAAACAGCAAAAACTGTTTCATTAGTAGTTACTGTAATAGCAGGACTAATGGCTCTTTATAGTATTTACAACTTTGTTTCTACAACTCCAGAAGAAAGAGCTCAACAACAACGTGAAATGCTAGAACAATTTGGTATGGATCCAGAAATGATGGAAGACGCTGGATATTAATCCGATCTTTTCATAAATTTTATAAGGGAACGCAATGCGTTCCCTTTTTTATTATTTTTACGTTTTAATCAAAATATAAATCATGCAAAAATTAAACACCACTGCCATATACATCCTTTCGGTTGTTGGTTTCTTATGTTGTTGTTTCTATGGAATAGGTACTATTGCAGCCATCATAGCACTAGTTCTAGCAAACAAAGAACTAGCTAAGTACAATGCAGATCCTGAACTTTACAGTAATGGAAAAGCAATGAAAACAGCAAAAACACTAGCTATAGTATCATTAGTTATTTCTCTAATCGGATTAGCGTTTATCATTTGGTTTTATTTCAACCAATGTGAATTTTATGAATGGTATATAGAATTTGCTTTAAATAATCCAGGCGTTACTGAAGAGCAACTAGCTCCATTATACGATGCCATGGAAGAAGCAGGATGTAGGTAATATTACGACATCTTTTAAAATAAAAAAGGCTCGCAATTGCGAGCCTTTTTTATTTTAATTAATATGGTTTATTCAAAACTCTTTAGAGTATGAATAATGATATCGATACATTCATCTAGTTGCTCTTGAGTCATTACCAATGGTGGTGCAAATCTAATAATATTACCATGTGTAGGTTTAGCTAGCAATCCGTTATCACGAAGCTTTAAGCATATGTTCCACGCTGTATCACCTTCTTCAGTATCGTTAATCACAATCGCGTTTAATAAACCACGACCTCTTACTAAAGTAACTGTATCAGTAGTCTCTATATATTCATTAATTCGAGATCTAAAGTGATTACCTAATTCACGTGCATTTTGAGCTAACTTCTCATCCTTTACAACATCAAGTGCTGCCATACCTACTACCGCTGCTACTGGATTACCACCAAAGGTACTTCCATGCTGTCCAGGTTTAATGACATTCATTATTTCATTATTTGACAGTACTGCACTTACGGGATAAGCTCCACCAGATAAAGCTTTTCCTAATATCAGAACATCTGGCTGCGCATAAGTTGCGGCTTGCTTTTCACAATGTCCAGCACAATCACATTTACCACATACCGCAAGTAAAGCACCAGTTCTAGCGATACCTGTCTGTATTTCATCTGCAATAAAAAGAGCGTTGTACTTTTTACAAAGTTCTTGCGATGCTCTCATATAATTATCATCTGGAGTATAAACACCAGCTTCACCTTGAATAGGCTCTACAAGAAAACCTGCCACATTATCTTGCTGCAATGCTTCTTCTAGGGCAGCCGTATCATCATAAGGAATCTTAATAAAACCAGGAGTATAAGGACCAAAGTTCTTACGTGCACCTTCATCATTTGAGAATGATATAATGGTTGTAGTACGACCGTGAAAATTATTCTCGGCAACTATAATTTTTGCTTCATGCTCTGCAACACCTTTTTTCTCATAAGCCCATTTACGAGCAATTTTGATAGCGGTCTCCACTGCTTCAGCACCAGTATTCATCGGCAGTACTTTATCAAAGCCAAAATACTCGGTCATGTATTTTTCATAAACGCCTAACTTATCGTTATGAAAAGCTCGCGATGTTAAGGTTAATGTTTGTGCTTGCTGGTTCATAGCATCTACAATCGCAGGATGACAATGTCCTTGATTTACTGCAGAGTAAGCACTTAAAAAGTCATAGTAACGCTTACCTTCTACATCCCATACATATACACCATCACCTTTCTCAAGTACCACTGGTAGTGGATGATAATTATGTGCTCCATGTTCATCTTCTAGATCTATGTAATGTTGACTTCCATTTTTAGTCGCTGTGCTCATAAGTTGTTTTTTATCTAAGTTGCAATTTACAAAAAGAGCTGTCCAAGACATGAAGCTATAGCTTAAATTTTATAGAAATTATGAGCTACACCTCAGTCTATTCTCTTAAATTTGGACACATGTCAAAAAGAAGAAATCGAGCAAATAAAACCTTTGAAAATGTTCCTGTAGTAGATGCCGGAGCAAAAGGGAAAAGCGTAGCCAAAACTGAAGATGGCGCCGTGATATTTTTAAAAAATGCAGTGCCAGGTGATGTAGTAGACATCAAAACTTTCAAAAAGAGAAAATCTTTTTATGAAGGAGAAGCGACTGTGTTTCATACCCTTTCAGATCGTCGTACAAAGCCGGTCTGCAAGCACTTTGGAACCTGTGGCGGTTGTAAGTGGCAACATATGGCTTATGATAGCCAGCTGTTTTTTAAACAGAAAGAAGTTGTTGAAAACCTTACCAGAATAGGTCATTTAGACTTACCAGAGGTTACTCCTATTGCAGGATCTGCAGATCAGTATTACTATCGCAATAAGATGGAATTCAGCTTTTCAGCCAGCAGATGGTTGACCTTAGAAGAAATCCAGAGTGATGTTCAAATCGAAGATAAAAAAGCGTTAGGCTTTCACATTCCAGGAATGTGGGATAAAATATTGCACCTAGATGAATGTCATTTACATCCTACCATTGGAGAGCAGATAAGGTTGAGTGTTCACGCTTTCGCGGAAGCGGAACATATAGAATACTTTAATCCTAGAGAAAAAACTGGTGTTTTAAGGACATTAATGCTGCGTATGTCATCCATAGGAGAAACGATGGTTGTGATACAATTCTTTAAGGAAGATGAAAATGCTAGAATAGCTTTATTGGAGCACTTGAAAACTTCTTTTCCTCAAATTAAATCGTTGCAGTACATTATAAATGAAAAGGCTAACGATACTATTTATGATCAAGAGGTTATATGTTATGATGGACGTGATCATATCTTTGAAGAAATGGAAGGATTACAGTTTAAAATCAACGCAAAATCTTTCTATCAGACTAACTCACAGCAAGCCTATGAATTATATAAAATCACAAGAGATTTTGCAGGATTAACAGGTAAGGAATTAGTTTATGACTTATATACAGGTACTGGAACTATTGCACAATTTGTAGCAAAGAAGGCTAAACATGTAGTAGGAATCGAATCTGTTCCTGTAGCGATTGAAGATGCAAAGGCAAACGCAGCACACAATAATATAGACAATACCACATTTTTTGCTGGTGATATGAGAGATGTTTTTACTGCAGATTTTATCGCTGAACATGGCGCACCAGATGTGGTTATCACAGATCCACCACGTGATGGTATGCATAAAGATGTTGTAGCACAATTACTAGCTCTTGCTGCACCACGAATCGTTTATGTAAGTTGTAACAGTGCAACACAAGCTAGAGATCTTGCGTTATTAAAAGAACAATATAAAGTGGTAAAATATCAACCAGTAGATATGTTCCCGCAAACGCATCATGTAGAAAGTGTTGTGCTTTTAGAAATAATAAAATAATTCTATTATGAAAAAATCACTCTTTATCGTTCTAATTATTGCAAGCTTTATAGCCTGTGGTGATAAACAAGATAACGAATCGATACGTAAAGAAGCTCAAATATCAGGTAAAATCACTGCTGTTGACTCAATAGATATTCCAGAAAAATTGGTTACCTATCTATACAATGAAACCAAAGCAGATTATGACCAGATAGAAATTGAAGTAGGGAAGGATGGTGCTTTTACATCTACACTACCGGTAGACAGATCTATGAGTATATCTATATATGGTGATTATGGCGTTCAATTACTGATTAGCCCTGGTGATTCTATTCATATTGCTACAGATGCGAGATTTGAAAAGGTAACGTATGATGGGAAAGGTGGCGATGTCAACACAGCACTTACTGCCTATAAAGACAACAATCCAACAGAGAAATTATTAGAATCTGAAGAAGTCTTATCTCCACAAGATTATGCTTTATTACTAGACAGTATATCTATTGAAGTTCAATCTTATAATAAGGATTTTCTAGCTAATCATGACCAGCAAGTTTTACAAGATTATGTAATGTCTGAAGAGGCATTTTTAATACCTGCAAAAAAACTTGCCTATGCTCTTTATAGTCCACAAGGAGCTGTTGCGTTAAACGATAGTACATTCACAAATAGCTTTAATAATTTACCAGAGTACAAAAAAGAATATGACCTCAACACCAATAACCCTGCGATGATTGCAAATTATCTAGGTTATGTATGGGAAGTAGATGCTTTAGAAAATACAACTGAGTCGAGAGAAAAAGCTTTTATGAACCGTTTAATGTCGTTAGAAAACAATGACTATTTAAAAAAGAAAATATTACAAAGTAAGGTAATGAATAAGTTAGAAGACAACAATGTTTCTTTTTATGAAAACCATAAAGATGAAGTTGACCTTGTTTTTAATAATACTCCTATTCTAGCAACAGTGTCACAGAAATATGACGAAGTAAAAAAATTACTTAATAACCCAGAATTACCTGTAGATACAGAGCTTTTAACTTTTAAATCTGAAGATGCTACTCAATTCATAGATGAAATTATCACGAATGCTAATGGTAAAGTGATCTATATTGATAATTGGGCAACATGGTGTGGACCATGTAAAAGTGAGTTTAAAAATGCCTCACCAGCATTGCATGAGAAATTTAAGGATGATGTTGAATTTGTGTATTTATGTCACCAAAGTAAGGAAGCTGGTTATGTACCTTCTATTTCAAAATTCAAAATCGCTGGAAAGCATTACTTTTTAACTGAAGATCAATCAAGACCTATCTTCAAACAAATAAATTTAGAAGGTTTTCCTACTTACACAATTATAAATAAAAACGGAGACATCGTTTTATCTGACTACATTCACAGACCTAGTTATGCTAAAACTACCGAGATTCTTACAGGCTTAATTAATGAAGAAATATAACTACACTTTATTACTAAGTATTATCCTTTTAATGACTGGTTTATCTAGTTGTGAAAAAGATGATTTATGCGACCCTTCATTAAGCGTAACACCACGTTTAATTATTAAATTCACTGATATAGGTAATCCAGAAGAATCTAAAGAGGTAGAACAATTACAAATAAGAGAGATAGGTTTTACAGAATTTGCTCCTTTAGACAGTGAAGGTTCAACCTTACTCACCGCCGTTGACTCTATTGCAATACCATTAAGAACAGATAGCAATAACACTAGCTATGAATTTTTCTTAGATGATGATGACGGCACTAATATAGATAGCATAGACTTTAATTATAATCTTGATGAAATTTACATTAATAGAGCATGTGGTTTTAAAATTGTTTATAATGAACTAGGCGCATTCAGATTACCAGAACCTACTGGTGATGAATGGATTATAAACATTCAAGTAGTTACTCCTGAAGTTACATCAAATAACGACATACACATTGAGATACGTCACTAACATATTAATATTACTTGTAGGTTTAGTAGCGTTTTCACAAACGCAAGAGAAAACTGCAGTTGACAGCGTTCAGTATAAACGCACCTATGGTTTGCGGTTAGGAATAGATGCAGCCAGTTTAATACGCACTGGTATTGATCCAGAATATAATGGGTTTCAAATCTTAGGAGATTACAGAATAAAAAATAAGTTATACATCGCTGGGGAATTAGGTAATGAAAATATAGATCGTAATTCTGACAGAATAGATTTTAAAACCAGCGGTTCATATTTTAAAGCAGGTATTGATTACAACCTATATCAAAACTGGCTAGACATGGATAACATGATTTATTTTGGTGCACGACTAGGTGCCGCAAATTTTTCACAGAATTTATTGAGGTATGACTATGCTCAAGACAATAGTTATTTCCCTGTTTTCACTAATGTTGTAGACAGAGAGTTTAAAGGTCTTACCGCAGTATGGTTAGAATTACAACTAGGTATTAAGGTTGAAGTACTACCTAATTTATATATGGTGGCAAACGTGCAGTTAAAGAGAATGATTACAGAAAAAACTCCTGATAATTTTGACAACTTGTATGTACCAGGCTTTGGTAAAACTTATGACACTAGTGAAATAGGTGTAGGTTATACTTATGGTCTGATGTACCGTATTCCATTTTTTAAGAAATAAAAGCATTAAACTATCACTTATAAAAAAAGCCTTTCAATTCAGAAAGGCTTTTTTTATCTTCTTATATCATAATCTAACTCTATTCTTCTTCTTGACTAAGAGAATTTAATAAATCATTAGATTGAAGTAAGTTATACCATTGCACTACCTTTTTAATATCACTAGCATATACTCGATCCTCGTCATAGTTAGGTAACACCTCACTAAAATAAGACTGTAGTTCTTTCTTACTTACTTTGTGATTGATTGAAGGACCTTGATTTTCTTTTTCAGCAATCTTTTGAAACACTTCCTTAAGCGGTACTTCAGTCTCATAAGTATAAATAGAGATATCTTTAAGTACACTCACGTTATGGTTGATTCCTATTATAGCTGTTTTCTTATCGATTAAAGATTCGACTACAAAACCATTACGGGTTTTAGTCTTTAATTGATATAAACCTGGCTTACCTGTTACTGATAAAATGTTTTCTAAACTCATATTCTTCTTTTTCTGAGGACGGCAAATATATTAAACCTCATCTTTAAAATGGTGATTATTTTCTTCCTTTCACTTCTGGAAAACGCATGCGATAATCGATACTTACTTTTCCTTTAGAAATATTAGCAAGCTTCCCTTTTATTAATCGCTTTTTTAGGGAAGATATTTTATCAGTAAATAGAATTCCTTCAATATGATCATACTCATGTTGAATAACACGAGCCATTAAACCCGTATAAGTCTCGGTTACTTCATTAAAATTTTCATCACTGTATCTAATAGTCACTTCTTCTGGTCTAAAAACATCTTCTCTTACATTAGGTATACTTAGACAACCTTCATTAAAAGCCCATTCTTCTCCATTCTCTTCTACGATATGCGCATTTATAAAAGCCTTCTTAAAAGAACCTAACTGTTTCTGCTCTTCAGGTGATAAATCTGGATCATCTCCAAAAGGTGATGTATCTACCAAAAAAATACGAATAGGCATACCTACCTGTGGTGCCGCCAGCCCTACTCCACTCGCTCCATACATGGTTTCCCACATGTTTTCTAGAACTTTATCTAGATTAGGATAATCAGGCGTGATATCCTTTGCTACTTTTCTTAATACTGGATCGCCATAAGCGACTATAGGATAAATCATGTGTTCTGAATGATTAATTTTAATAATTCTATTTAAAAAGGACTTTTCTTGTCCATAAATGTTTGCAATATAATAGTCGCGGCTATTTCATCTACTAGCGCCTTATTCCTACGCTTGGATTTACTCAATCCACTATCAATCATAGTCTGAAAAGCCATCTTTGAAGTAAATCGCTCATCGACTCTTTCGATAGTTATGTGAGGATATTTTTCTTGTAACGCTTTCGCGAAAGCGTGAATAACACTACCCAACTCACTATCTGTATAGTCCATCTGTTTAGGCTCACCAATGACAATGGTTTCTACATCTTCAGACTTTAAATACTTTTCTATAAAAACCGACAATTCATGCGTCGCAACAGTAGTCAGTCCAGACGCAATAATTTGCATAGGATCTGTTACCGCGATACCGGTTCGTTTTTTACCATAATCTATAGCCAGTATTCTACTCATAAGAACTGCAAAAATAAGGTTATTTGTGAACTAGTTGCTAAAATCGAGCCAAGGCATGAAAACCTATAAATGTTTCCATTTATATTTGTAAAAAATCAAAAGCTTTGGATCAATTACAAAACGTTATAGAAGCAGCATGGGATGATCGTTCCCAGCTAGAGAATGCAGTAACTCAAACTGCTATTAGAGAGGTTGTAGAAATGTTAGATCGCGGTACTTTGCGAGTGGCACAACCTAGTGAAGATGGTTGGGTCGTAAATGAATGGGTTAAAAAAGCAGTAGTTCTTTATTTCCCTATACAGAAAATGGAGACTATTGAATGTGGTCCATTAGAATTTCACGATAAAATTCCACTTAAAACTGGATATGCAGATAAAGGAATACGTGTTGTACCACATGCCGTTGCTAGACATGGTGCTTATATTTCAAAAGGTGTCATAATGATGCCTAGTTATATCAACATAGGTGCCTATGTAGATGAAGGCACCATGGTTGACACTTGGGCTACCGTAGGTAGTTGTGCTCAAATTGGAAAAAATGTACACTTAAGTGGTGGTGTAGGTATAGGTGGTGTTCTTGAACCATTACAAGCCGCACCAGTAATTATAGAAGATGGCGCTTTTATAGGATCTAGATGCATCGTTGTAGAAGGAGTACATGTAGAAAAAGAAGCCGTGTTAGGTGCAAATGTTGTACTTACAATGAGTACAAAGATTATAGATGTTACCGGTGATGAGCCAGTTGAGATGAAAGGACGTGTACCTGAAAGATCAGTAGTGATTCCTGGCAGTTATTCAAAAGAGTTTCCTTCTGGAACTTATAATGTACCATGTGCATTAATCATAGGTAAACGCAAAGAAAGTACTAATAAAAAGACTTCTTTGAACGACGCGTTGCGTGAGTATAATGTAGCAGTTTAGTGAATATACTGCTCATTCAATATAAAATGATAGGTGATGTACTGACCAGTACTATCATCGCAGAGCAGTTAAAAATCATCTATCCAGACGCTCAAATTCATTATCTGATTTCTAAAACAGCACTTGCTGTTGTAGAAGGTAACACAGCTATTGATAAATTTATTTGTGTAGACAATAAAGAGTTTGATAGCTGGAGAGGTGTGTTCACGCTTGCGCGAAAGCTCAAAAAAAACAACTATTCTATTTCCATAGATGCCTATGGAAAAAATAACAGCGCATTACTATCTAGAATAGTGGGCGCTGTTCAAAGAATAGGATATAAAAAGTGGTTTGCACCATGGGCTTACACAACCGCTATAAAAAATAGTCCTGATCCTGAAATTTATAAAACAGGATTATCATTAGGTAGTCGCTTGCTTTTAACCGCATCATTGACTCAAAACGTACAATGGGATTTATTACCTAAAATTCATCTTTCTGAATCCGAAAAGCAGGAAGGTAAGAATTGGTTGATAGAAAACGGGCTTGATTTGAACTCACCTATTACAATGGTGAGTGCTTTAGGGTCTAGTATGAACAAGACTCTACCTTTGATTTATATGGCACAAGTTGTTGACCTAACGGTTCAAGAAACTGGTAGTCAGGTACTTTTTAATTACCTGCCTTCGCAAAAAGATCAAGCTTTTGAAATATACAATGCTTGTCTATCTGAAACACAAAAACATATTTTTATAAACGCGATTACTCCTAGTTTACGTGACTATCTAAAAGTTCTTCACCACTGTACTACTGTAATAGGCAATGAAGGTGGCGCTATAAATATGGGTAAGGCACTGGATATACCTAGCTTTGCTATTTTCAGCCCATGGATCAATAAACGTTCTTGGAACGCTGGTGAAGATGGAAAGAAACACATTTCTGTTCACCTTAAAGACTTTAAGCCAGAACTTTATGGCACAAAAAAAGCGAGTGCTTTTAAAAAACAAGCGCAAGAACTATATCAACATTTTAAGCCTGAGTTAATGTTTGAAAATTTGAAAAAGTTCGTGGATGGGAATTATTAAAATTACCGTCTCAATTAAGATTTTTTCACAATTCCATAAGGCGTGTAGTCCTTCTTTTCAGTGCGAGTAGCTTTTCTTATGGCTAGATTTTTATCTATTGATTCTTGGTTTTTATAACCACGCGCATGGTCTAAATGTAGACATATAGCACTATATCTAATCTGTTTAGACTTAATACCATAATTGAATAAGCGTTCTCCTAATTCTCTATCCTGTCCGCCATATTGCATACGCTCGTCAAAACCATTTACAGCTTTTAAATCGGTTAACCAGCCACTAGAGTTGTGACCATTCCAACTAGCATTAGTAGGTGTTAAACGTTCCATAACTCCTGCCTGAACAAATCCTGAAGTAAGCTTTTGGTTTTTATAAGAAGATGGCAACCCATTTTCTTTCAACCATTTTAAATCAAAACACTTTTGCGTTGCTATATCTTCCTTAGTAATGGATTGAGATAAATCAAGAGGTAATTTATAGTAACCACCAGATAGAAAATATCCTGGCGAACGGCGCTCGTAATGAATCTGTAAAAAGTCTTCTCTAGCAATACAGTCTCCGTCAGTCATGACTACATATGGAGAAGTACAAGCCATCAATGCTTTGTTAAGAATCTCACTTTTTTGAAAACCATTATCCTCATGCCAGACATGAATGATAGGTTTTGAAGAAATGGTTCTATAATGATCTATAAAATCTTTAGTTTCTTGACCACTTCCATCATCTGCAATTACGATTTCAAATTCCCTAAAGATTTGATGCTCATAACTCCACAAGGTTTTTTCTAACCACTCTACTGAGTTATATGTACTAATGACAACAGATATAGACGGATTTTCTATCATAAAAAAGAATAATACTGTAAATTTCGACAAATTTAGTGATTCATAAGCGGTTATATGAATTACAAGTTTATTTTTGCTCAGTAAACCCCAGAACCTACCTGCCATATGTCCAAAGTTTCATTATCTGCTATAGTACCTGCATACAATGAGGCACACAATATTGTTGAAGTTTTAAAGAGTGTTGATTTTTGTGATGAAGTTATCTTAGTAGACAGTAATAGTACTGACAATACTATAGAACTAGCACAACCACATATAACAAAACTATTAACTAGAGAGTACGTACATAGTGCTTCTCAAAAAAACTGGGCAATCCCGCAAGCAAAACATGAATGGATTCTATTAGTAGATGCAGATGAGCGAGTAACGCCTGCATTAAGAGAAGAAATCCTCACACTACTAGAAACTATAGATGATCGTGAAGAAGTAGGTTACTGGATGAAGCGTCGCAACTTCTTCATGGGAAAGCAAATACGCCATAGTGGATGGAAAAATGATCGCGTTATACGTCTCTTTAAAAAATCTAAATGTAAATATGTTGATAAACATGTACATTCAGAAATTGAGGCCGATGGTAAAGTAGGTTGGTTAGAAAACAAACTATTACACTACAAGTATATAAGCATCGATCATCATGTCGATAAGTTACAACGATACGCAGGTTTACAAGCTCGTGATTTTGATAAAAAAGTAGGGAAAATAACAGCCTTTCACGTCGTTATTAAGCCCATGTGGGGTTTTACAAAACATTACTTTGTACAACTAGGGTTTTTAGACGGTTTTGTAGGGTTCTCTATCGCTTACTTGAGAAGCTATGGAATATTTATGCGTTATGTAAAGTTATGGCTTTATCGTCGCGGTCTGGATTAATAATATCTAATAACTCTTTGCCATAATGATTCTCTATCTGTTCCCATTGAACACGTTTTTGATCTAAATTATTATTAGTCTTCTTTAATGCTACTTTTTGCGTTCCCCAAATAGGAATAGGCTCTGGAGCAGGAATTATCGATGCTACTGATTTTTTGTGGTTAAGAATAGTCATTGTTTTAAACCATAAATCATCACTACGCGGCGATATTTTTGTAAATAAATCAATATTTGTTGCGTCTTTATTTAAAATACCTGGTGGATATAATACTAGAAATGCACCTACTGGCATTAACAACAATTCATTCCTTAAAGGTTTTCTAGTAAAAGGCCATTTCAGGTATGGTAGTGCCTCACCATTCTCATAAGTAATCTCACGGCAGTTATGAGCTACAACATGACCTTGTTGTTTTAAATGTGATTGATATAAATTCCCTAAAGTCTCACTAGGATATATTAAATCATCATCTGAAGTGACTAATATTTTATCCGGAAAGGCATCCAAACTATGAATCAATTTACGATGAGAAAACAGATAAGGAGAGAATCTAATTTCAAATACATCACCTACTAGTTTACTTAAATTTTTAGGGACTCGATTTTTAAAGTCATCATTAAGCCACAACACAATTTTCTCAGGTTGTGCATCTTGTAAAATTAAACTACTTATTGTTAAATGTAATGTACTTATTCTACTCGGGATAGTTGTCAGAGTTACTATCACAGGTATTTGGTCTGACTCTCTTTTTCTAAGATCCTTAAGACTTTTAAACTTCATCTTTAAAGATGATATTAAAGAATTAGGTATTTCGTTTAATTTCATAATTACTTTTTTCCTTTAATTAAAGATTTAAACTTTTTCTTCAAACGCTTCTTCCGATGAAAAGCTTCTTGAAATTCCTGTGTGTACTTCCACATTTGAGCAATGGTTTCCTCAGGACGCTTTCGCGAAAGCGTAGCATATTCCTTTCCCATTACTTCATACATCCATTTATGAGGTGATAGTCTTTCAAAATTTTTAAGACGGTCATCCCACGGAATCTCATAAAACTTCATGCGGTTCAAATCGACCAAAGCAAATTCATAATGATCACCTACCTTAGTGATTAAGGTGTTTCCTGGTGAATTATCTAAAAAATAAACACCGGACTCGTGCATATGATAAATAAATCTAGTGAACTCTTTTAAAATTTGTTCTTTGTCTTCTATCGAGTCGTCATTAATAAGCTCTCGATAGGTAAAATCGCAATTTAATTGCTTTGAAATATAGAAACTAGTACCAAAATTAAACAAGGATTTTTGTTCTAGATAAGCGATAGGATCTGGTGTACCTATTCCTTTTTCCATAAGGATTGTAGCATACTCAAAAGAACGTTGTGCTTTTGATTTTCTGAAAAATCTATATACTATTTTATTAATAGCATTAGGCTTTCTGAATCTCTTAAAATTAAGAGATTCACCATCTACATCAATAACTTTTACCACATTACGTCCATCGTGTAATGACCTTCCTATCTGGTCAAAACGAGTAATCGCTCCTTCTATTGAAGGTTTTAAATATTGATATGAATCTTGATAAACGCTTTTCATGTGTCAAAACTACGAGAAGTTGATAAATACACATCCTTTGTTTTCATTTATCTTTACATCTATACCTACATAAAATAGTAAATCCCGATTTTTGTACCCTAAGAGACCTCGATGATTCAGAAAATAAAATCAAGTTATTATAAAAAGGCAACGTTTAAAAAGATTCTAGGTATGGATCAAAAAAATGATGGCGTTATCAACATACATCGTTATGACGTGTCCAACGTAGGTGATCTTTATTGCGCACCACATCAATACTTTAAAGAACTAGAAGGTAAATACTCTGATATTTTTTTATATAAACGCACTGATCAAAAAGACAGAAATCAGCTAGTAAACGACATCGTTGATAATTCTTTAATTATAGGCGGTGGTGGTTTATTAAACAGAGGAAGTTTTACTAATCAAATGAAATTTTATGAAAAACTAGCCCAGCAAGGAAAAAAAACAGTCTTATGGGGTATAGGTCATAATGAGAAAAAATCCAGTCTTTATGGCAAGATCAATTCATATGATGTGGATGTAACCAAATTTGGAATGGCCGGAACAAGAGATTATAAAAGGCCAGGAGAATGGTTACCATGCGTGAGTTGTTTACATGAACTATTTGATAATTCATACAAAACGACACAAGAAATAGGTGTTATTTTCCATAAAAAAACGATTCAGCAACCTAGTATAACTTCAAAATTTAAAGAATACCCTAGCACCTCTAATACTGTTGACCTAGAAGGATTAATAAATTTTATAGGAAGAAGTGAACACATTATAACAGATAGTTATCATGCTATGTATTGGTCCATGTTATTAGGAAAAAAAGTAGCCGTTATTCCTAATTCTTCTAAGTTTTACGATTTTAAATACGATCCTGTATTTACGGATTTTGACAACGCTCTTAAACAAGTTAAGAATGCCACGATAAAGGACGGATTGTTAGAGGAATGTCGTGAGCTTAATCGTAATTTTGCCAAAAGAGCTTTTGAATACCTAGAAGTCTAATAATACAGTAGATTATGCCACGACGCAGTGAACGCGATAGAAACAGAAGAGATCAAGTAAGAGGACGTACTCCAAGCAAGAAAAAGCAAGAAGTTGTAGACTTACCTATGGAAGATGTAAGAGAAGCAGTTACTGCTTTAAAGAAAGGTAAAATTATTCTTTATCCTACAGACACGATTTATGGTATAGGCTGTGATGCCACTAACTATGATGCTGTAGAAGAACTTTATAAAATTAAAGAAAGAGATCCAGCAAAATCACTAATTATCTTAGTAGATAGTTTTGACATGCTAGACCGTTATATTGAAGAAGTGCCAGAGATGGCATGGCAAGTTTTAAAATTAAATAAAAAGCCACTTACTATAATCTATGACAGGCCTAAAGCTGTTGCAGAGAATCTAATCGCCACAGATAATACACTAGCCATAAGAGTGACTAACGATCCAGTATGTCGTGCATTGATCAGAGGATTAAGAAAGCCTATCGTTTCAACTAGCGCAAACTTAAGTGGAGAAAAAACTCCCGTAGGATTTATAGATATAAGTGAAGAATTGAAAAGTAGAATAGATCATATCTTAGATTTACCACTTGCCAAAACTAATGTCCCACCATCATCCATCATTAAAATATCAAATGATGGAACAATGAAAATATTGAGAAAGTAACATCATGGAGCAACTGCAATTTAAAGATGCAATCTCACATCCAGTATTCAAAACCATTAGTGAAGCTGCAGCAGCAATAGGAGTTGACGCATATGTTATAGGTGGATTTGTAAGAGACTATTTTCTCAAACGTGGTGCAAAACAAGATATCGATATCGTCGCAGTAGGCAGCGGTATTGAACTTGCTCAAAAAGTAGCAGAATTGTTACCGCAAAGCACTAAGGTATCTGTTTTTAAAACCTACGGTACCGCCATGGTAAAAACCGATGATTTTGAACTTGAATTTGTAGGTGCTCGCAAAGAAAGTTACACTAGAGACAGCCGCAATCCCATCGTTGAGGATGGTACTCTAGAAGATGATCAAAACCGTAGAGACTTTACCATTAACGCCATGGCTTTCTCATTAAACCCAGAAAACTACGGACTTTTAGTAGACCCATTTAATGGAATGGCAGATCTTGAAAAAAAGATTATTAAAACCCCATTAGCACCGGACGTTACTTATAGTGATGACCCATTACGCATGATGCGAGCCATTAGATTTGCTGCTCAATTAAACTTTAGGATTAACGATGATTCATTTCACAGTATAAAGAATAATGCAAGTCGCATTAAAATCATCACAAATGAACGTATTATCACAGAATTAAATAAAATCATGATGTGTAATGAGCCATCTCATGGATTTATTTTATTAGAGAAAACAGGTTTGCTATCTTATTTCTTGCCAGAGCTTACTGCACTAAAAGGCATAGAAGAAGTAGAAGGTCAGAAACATAAAGACAACTTTTATCATACCCTAGAAGTAGTCGATAACATCTCTCGCAATACAGACAATTTATGGTTGCGATGGGCTGCTTTATTACATGATATAGGTAAGGCGCCGACAAAGAAATTTAGTAAAAAAGTAGGCTGGACCTTCCATGGTCACGAATTTAAAGGAGCAAAGATGGTCTATCATCTTTTCAAACGTTTAAAGATGCCACTTAATGATAAAATGAAATTTGTGCAATTAATGGTGCGCATGTCCTCTAGACCTATAGCAGTCATTGATGAAAGTGCTACAGATAGTGCTGTACGCAGACTAGTCCATGATGCTGGCGATCACATTGAAGACTTAATGACATTATGTGAGGCAGACATCACTACAAAAAATCCATATCGCTTTAAAAAGTACCATAACAACTTCCAAAAAGTGAGAGATAAAATTATAGAAGTTGAAGAACGTGATCATGTACGTAATTTTCAGCCACCAGTTAGTGGAGAGGAAATCATGAAAGCTTTTAACTTACAACCATGTCGAGAGATAGGTATGATCAAAAGCGCGATTAAAAACTCCATCCTCGATGGCGATATCCCTAATGAACATGATGCAGCCTATGCTTTTATGATTGAAAAAGGTATAAAACTAGGCCTTACACAAGTAGAAGAACTTTAAGAGTATCGCTTTCGCGAAAGCGGAACACAATTGCTATCTTTAACCTATGAAAAGGAATGTTTTATATATTATTCTATTGTATTTGATAAGTTGGAACGCTAACTCACAAATAGACAACGACAGCAACCTAGAACAATTCAATTTATATGTATTGCCACAAGCACAGATTGAGGTCAAACTAAGTTTTGATAGTAGAATACTGCGCAACGATCCTAGAGCATTCTCTGTAACACCAGGTCGAGAAGGAATAGATATGATGGCTATTTATAGAGAAAAACAAGATTTAGAAGAGAAAGAATACATACCTTTTGTAGTTGCTCATTTTGAACGTAAAAGACAGCAACAGCAGGAACAACAACAAAGTACTTTATCTAGACCATCGAGTCTTACCGCTCAAAATCCGTACTATAGTAATTCAAACTACACGCTTCAACAACTGCGACGACAGAGTTACTTTAATCAATTATACAGACCTATTTACAGATATTAAATGATCAATAAACAAGAAATTACAGACAGATTTATCAGCTACATCACTATTGATACAGAATCTGACCCTAACAGCGAGACTACACCTAGTACCGAAAAGCAATGGGATCTAGCACGTAAGCTTCATCAAGAACTAACTGACATGGGAATGAGTGATGTGAGTATTGATGAGAATGCATATGTCATGGCTACACTGCCATCTAATGTTGATCATGATGTTCCGGTTATAGGTTTCATATCACATTTTGACAGCACGCCAGACTTTACAGGAAAAAATATCAAACCTCAAATCATCCATGATTATGATGGTGGAGATATACCGCTTAAAGGCAGTGACCTTATTTTAACACCAGACTATTTTGAATCTTTAACTCAATATAAAGGGCAAACGATAATAACCACAGACGGTACTACCCTACTCGCAGCAGATGATAAAGCAGGTATCACAGAAATCATGACTGCAATGAAGATAATGATTGATAATCCGTCTATAAAACACGGTACTATTAAAGTAGGCTTTACACCTGATGAAGAAATAGGACGTGGCGCACATAAATTTGATGTAGAAAAATTTGGAGCAGATTGGGCATATACAATGGACGGTAGTCAGATAGGTGAGCTAGAATATGAAAACTTTAATGCTGCTGGAGCCGTGGTAACATTCCATGGTAAAATTGTACATCCAGGATATGCAAAAGGTAAGATGATTAACTCAATGTACATCGCCCAAGAGTTTATCGAGTCACTTCCTAGAATGGAAACTCCAGAACATACTGAGGACTATCAAGGCTTTTTTCATTTACACAACATGAAAGGTGCAGTGGAAAAAACAGAACTACAATATATTATTAGAGATCATGACCGTGGCCATTTTGAAGCCCGTAAAGAAGTAATGATGAAACTTGTTACTGATTTAAATGCACAATATGATCGTGAGGCTGTAACCATTGAAATTAAAGATCAGTATTTTAACATGCGTGAAAAAGTTGAGCCAGTAATGCATATTGTTGATGTGGCAGAGAAAGCTATGCGTGAACTAGGTATCGAACCACTTATCAAACCAATTCGCGGCGGAACAGACGGCTCTCAATTAAGTTATATGGGATTGCCATGTCCTAATATATTTGCAGGTGGCCATAACTTTCATGGACCTTATGAGTACGTGCCAGTTGAAAGCATGATGAAAGCTACAGAAGTTATTGTGAAAATAGCAGAGTTAATCGCTATGGACGCTAACGGTTAACTTTAAATTAGATATCGACGCAACGTTTTCTCAATAATTACATCTAGTCACTACAAACTAAACTATGAAAAAAATAATTTTAACAGCGATTGCACTTTGTACATTAAGCATTGCTATGGGGCAACAAGAAGAACTAACAGATTCACAAGAACGTATGGAAAGTTTCAATTCTGTTAAAAAACATGAAGTCAGTCTTGATGTTGTCGCAGCTATAGGTGGTTTAGGCATCAACCCAAGATATGAGTATGTTTTAGGAAGGTATTCTGGTGTTGGAGTTGATCTTAATATCGGGATTTTTGATAACGATGATAATTTTGAATACATAGAAACATTTAGTTTAACGCCGTATTATAGACAATACTTTTTTTCAAAAGAAGATTATGGTGCTAAAGGCTTTTATGGAGAAGGATTTGTAAAAGTTTTCACCTTTGATGACGGTTATTATGAAAATGATATTTTTGGTTCTGGAAGCTACAGGACTGAGTCTTATACCGAGGCTGCCATCGGTGTTGGTATAGGATGGAAATGGGTAAGCGACAGTGGTTTTTTAATAGATGTAGGTTTTGGAGTTGGTCGTAATTTAGGCATTGCGAGTGACCCACAAGATTATGAACTACCAGCCGTTACTGGTCGTGGTGGAGTCAACTTCGGGTGGAGATTCTAATTAGAAATTTATACTTAAAACGAGCCTAGCGGCTCGTTTTTTTTATCCCACAACCCTTAATATCAGTTAACATGGCAAATCCTAAGGCAAAGAATACACAAGAATACATCTCCTTTTTTCCAAAATGGAAATCTCATTTCAATACTATTTACAATGTGTTACAAAACACAGAACTTGAAGAGTCCATAAAATGGGGAGCACCATGTTATACCTTAAAAGGTAAAAACTTAATAGGCATGGTAGGTTTTAAAAATCATTGTGCCGTATGGTTTCACAAAGGTGCTCTTTTAAAAGACAATAAAAATGCATTGATAAATGCGCAACCTGGCAAAACCCAATTATTAAGACAATTACGCTATTGTGAATCTGACATGGTAGATATTGAATTACTTAAAGAATATATTATAGAGGCTATCGCGATAGAAAAAAATAATACATAATGCCAGAGTTACATTTAAAGACTTATATAAAAGCACCTATTGAAATAGTTTTTGATCTAGCTAGAAGCATCGATTTACACATGCTATCACTAGAACACACTAATGAAAAAGCGGTAGCAGGCAGAACTACTGGCCTAGTTGAGAAAAACGAGACCGTAACCTGGCAAGCTAAACATCTAGGAACAACGCAAAAACTTACTAGTCATATCACTGACGTAGAACCTCATCATTTTTTTGCAGATGAAATGATCAGTGGAGCTTTTAAAAGTTTCAGACACGAGCATCATTTCGAACAATTGGAAAATGGTGACACTTTTATGCGTGATGTATTTTCATACACTTCACCATTGTGGTTTTTAGGTAAAATTGCAGATAAATTTTTCTTAGAAAACTATATGACTAAATTATTAGAGCAGCGTAATTTGACACTCAAACAGGTCGCCGAAGATGGTAGATGGAAAGAGTTGCCCGGTATGGACAAACACTTATAACTAGCAAAGCTTTCTTTTAAGTCTTCAATACAACCTATAACCAGCGACAATTTTAAATATAAAAAGCCCTTGATTTCTCAAGGGCTTTTTATTTACGAAGTAAAACTTCTTAATTTTCTTTAGCTGCTGCAGTTAGCTTTTTAGATAACTCAGTAGAAATCGCTGATCTCTCAAAAGTTATTTTTCCTGCTCCGGTTTCAACTTGAACAGTGTCTTTATCTGCATTGATCTGGCTTATTTTTCCGTGTATCCCACTGGACATAATAACCTTATCACCTATTTTAAGAGTCTCTGCAAACTCTTTTTCTTCTTTTCTGCGTCGGGCCTGTGGTCTTAAGATGAGGAAATAAAAAATCACCACCATAAGTGCAATAGGTCCCCATTGCATGATCAAATCTTGATTCATCAATTATGCGTTAGGAGCAGCAGGCTTAGCCTTAGGAGTAACAAATCCTTTGATACGAATAGACTCAGTACCAGATTCAGTGTTTGCCTTAATTGTAACCGTTTTAGTCTGGTTATTAGGTTTTCCGTTAGTGTTAAATTTAACTAACATAGATCCTTCTTCACCTGGAGCGATAGGCTCTTTAGACCAAGTAGGAACAGTACATCCACAGCTACCTTTTGCGTTAACAACGATAAGTGGTGCGCTACCTGTATTTTTAAATTTATATTCATGCTCTACAACAGTACCTTCATCAACAGTACCAAAATCATACTCTACCTGCTCAAATGTCATTGCAGGAAAATCTCCAGCAACTGACTCACGCTCTGCAGCGGCAGTTAAGTTTGCTTCATCAATCGTTGCAGCAGCTTTCTCATTACAACCTGTAATTGCCATTGTAGCTATAGCAGCTACCATTAAAACCAATTTTTTCATAATATAATTTTTAAATTCTTTTTTAGAGTATTGCAAATGTAACTAAAAGAACGATTTACATCAAGCCACGACCTGATTTATTAAGAACACCTTCTGTTTCATATTCTTTAGACAGGTTATCTAAGATACCGTTTATAAAGAAGCTACTTTTAGGAGTAGAATAATCCTTAGATATTTCTAAATATTCATTAAGACTTACTTTAACTGGTATGCTATTGAATTTAAGGAACTCACATTGCGCCATCATGATTAATACCAGATCGATTTGTGCAATACGATCTTGTTCCCAATTAGGTGTTTTTCCTTCAATACGTTCTAGAAACTCTTCTCTATTAAACAAAGTTTTTCTAAAAAGGTCCATCGTGAACTTTACGTCATCCTCATCTTTAATAAGCTCTGGTAATTTAATTTCCTTTCCAGGTTTTATCTTGCGCAAGAACATTATCATAGCAGAGTTTACTAATGGATAATCGTCTGTCCATGTGATATTCTCATCTTCTAAAAAGTCAAGAATTTCATCGTTAGGAGCAATTATATCTGTATATATTTGAGTTAAGAATTTAAGATCTGCTTTAAGCGACTGATCTGGTTCACTCATATAGATGACATATGTTTTACTCGTTGTAATCTGGTTATACAGATTTTCTACATATCTAACATTAAGATGCCATGGTTTAAGATCACGCTGTTTAAGAGCATCAACTAGAGCCTGACTTTCTCGCAGTTTCGTTAGTATTTTATTATCTATAAAATTACGGGTTGGATTAAGATCAGAATCTGTTGCCAGATGACGTTGCTGTCCTTTAATTACTTTATCCTCTGCTAATTTGTGTATTTCTACAAGTAATTGAGTCATGTACAAAAACAAAGAATAGGTCTTTGTCATGCTTTGATTTAAGAAAGTTTCAAATTCTTTAATCTCTGCATTCTCCTGCTTCTGAAAAGCAAAAATGGCTTGCATCACTTTGATACGTAGTTGTCGACGGGTAAGCATAAGAACGTTTTTTAAGTATACGCTTTCGCGGAAGCGTTATTTAAATATTAATAAGGCCCAACGGACCATAATTGAAAGGACAAAGTTACTACTTTACTGGCAACTTATCCACGGTTTTCCTGACGACGAGCATCAATACGGGCTTGTGCAATTTGCAACGCTGCGGTATGAGTAGTCACACCATTTTGTTGCGCTTTGTTTAAAATCTCGATGGTCGTAGTATATATGTTCTCTGTTTTACGCATGATTTCAGAACGGTCATAACCTTCTAACTCTGCATAAACATTAATAATTCCACCTGCATTGATTAAGAAATCTGGTGCGTAAACAATACCACGTTGCTGTAGAAGCATACCATGTTTACTTTCATCTGCTAGTTGATTATTTGCTGCTCCAGCAACAATATCTGCTTGTAATTTCTGGATGGTATTATCGTTTACCGTGGCACCTAATGCACATGGTGCATAGATATCCATCTTTTCGGCATGAAGATCAGCGCCTGTATAGATTTTTGCTCCGTACTTTGAACTTACTTCTTCTAAACGATCTTGATTAATATCTGCGATATAAACTTGAGCTCCTTCTTGAGTAAGATATTCTACAAGAGTTTCTCCAACATTACCTATTCCTTCTACATAAACAATTTTATCTTCTAGAACATCGCTTCCATATTTATATTTTGCAGCCGCTTTCATTCCCATAAACACACCATATGCAGTTATAGGAGATGGATTACCTGCTCCACCTTTTTCTTGAGAAATACCGGTAACATATGGCGTTACCTCACGCACTGTATCCATATCACCTGTAGTCATTCCTACATCCTCGGCAGTGATATACTTTCCACTTAAAGAATGTACAAACTCTCCAAAACGACGCATCATTTCTGGAGTTTTTTGAGTTTTGGCATCACCAATTATAACGGCCTTTCCTCCACCTAGATTTAATCCTGTAATAGCACTTTTAAATGTCATTCCACGAGAAAGACGTAAAGCGTCATTTAATGCAGCCCATTCATTGTCATATTGCCACATACGTGTCCCACCTAAAGCTGGACCTAGAACAGTATTGTGAATTCCTATGATGGCTTTTAAACCTGTATCTTTGTCATTACAGAAAACGACTTGTTCGTGATCGTCAAAAGACAACTGTCCAAAAACAGGATCTTGGTTAATAATCTTTTCCAATGTAGTATGTTGAGACATGAATGATTTTTTAATGGCTGTTTTAAATACTCTTAAAAAGCGTGCAAAAATAACGTCATTTTAGCAACTTAACAATAACACTGACTTAAATTCGCGTTTAGAATATAGAAAGTAAATTCTTTGAAGGATTTTTACCTATTATGAAGGAACTTAAAAAGCTCAATAAACTTTTTGTAAAGTACAAGTGGCAACTGCTAGGAGGATTTCTAGTAACCATAATTGCACGAGTACTTTCCATCTTCTTACCTAAATATATAGGTAAAATCATCAACTTACTTAATGATTGGGGTAATGGTAACATCACAGATGAGTCATTTCTCAATGATCAATTGTTATTATACATCGGTATTATTCTAGGCACAACATTACTTTCTGCAGGACTTACTTTTGTAATGCGTCAGTTAATTATTGTGGTATCTAGACATTTAGAATATGATCTCAAAAACATCATCTATAATCAGTATCAAAGATTATCACTAGGCTTTTACAAGCAAAACCGAACTGGTGATCTAATGAATCGTATTAGCGAAGACGTCTCAAAAGTACGCATGTACATGGGACCAGCTTTAATGTATAGTGTTAATATGATTACCTTATTTGCTGTAGTGATACCTGCCATGATTTACACGGCTCCTACTCTAGCGATTTACACCATCATACCACTTCCCTTTTTATCAGTAGCGATATATTTAGTTAGCCGCGAGATTCAGAAACGTTCAAAACTGGTTCAAGAACAACTCTCTAGTTTAAACACGATTGCCCAAGAATCTTTTAGTGGAATATCTGTTATAAAGGCTTACAATTTATCACAGCAAATGAATGAGCAGTTCACTGTTGTTGCAAATGACAGTAAAGAAAAAAACATAGATCTAGCTCGTATTCAAGCCTTGTTTTTTCCTTTAATGGTCTTACTTATAGGCCTTAGTAACATTCTTGTCTTATATATAGGAGGAAAACAAGCAGCAGAAGGCATTATTGAAGTAGGTGTCATTCCAGAGTTCTTAATTTATGTCAACATGTTAACCTGGCCAGTAGCCGTTGTCGGTTGGGTGACTAATATGGTACAACAAGCCGCCGCATCGCAAAAACGTATCAACGAATTTCTAGATATCAATCCCGCAATTCAAAACCTGGTTGAAACAGATACGCCGGTTACCGGAAACATCACTTTTGACCATGTGAATTTTGTTTATGAGGATACTAATATACAAGCACTTAAAGATGTAAGCTTCACTATTGAAGCAGGTAAAACATTAGCCATTTTAGGTAAAACCGGTAGTGGTAAATCTACCGTACTTGAATTAATAGGTAGGTTATATGATGTTACCGACGGCACTATAATAGTAGACGACTACCCTATTAAAGACCTTAACCTAGATAGATTACGACAGGCTATAGGATATGTGCCGCAAGATGCGTTTCTATTCTCTGATACAATAGGTAATAATATTGCATTCGGTAAAAAGGATGCTAGTAAGGATGAAATAATTGAAGCTGCAAAAAATGCAGTAGTTCACAAAAACATTATAGACTTCACTAAAGACTATGATACGGTATTAGGTGAACGAGGTATAACCTTAAGTGGTGGACAAAAGCAACGTGTATCTATCGCTCGTGCCATTATCAAAAAACCACAAATCTTATTATTTGACGATTGTCTAAGCGCGGTAGACACAGAAACTGAAGAAAAAATTCTAAATAACCTCAAAAAGGTGACTGAAAACACTACCACTATCATCGTTAGTCACCGAGTAAGTAGTGCAAAAAATGCAGATCAAATTATTGTGTTAGATGAAGGTCGTGTTGTCGAAAATGGCAATCATGACTCTTTAATTAAAAACAATGGCTATTATGCAGAACTGTATACAAATCAAATGATGGAAGACGATCGTTAAATAATCTAGAATCTAGCGATTCTAAAAAACATGATAGTTTAACCTTTTTAAATCGAATTTTAAACCACAAACTATCAACTACTTCACACAATAAACCGATAATCTCTTTCCCATTTAACATTTTTTTATATTTTTGGACTTATTGACAACCTTGAAATAGCATAATGAGCGATAGAGATTACAAAGATCAAGAAGATATTTTTTCAAAAGTAGTACGTGCAGGACGACGCACCTATTTCTTTGACGTGAGGTCAACTAAAGCAGATGATTATTACCTAACCATCACTGAAAGTAAAAAGTTCACCAATGACGATGGTAGTTTTCACTTTAAAAAACATAAAATTTATCTTTATAAAGAAGATTTTGCAGAGTTTGAAAGTACTCTCGCAGAAATGACACAATTCATCATCAAAGAAAAAGGTGATACGGTCATTTCAGAAAGACATCAAGCAGATTATAATCCGGCTGCTCATGCAACAGAAACGGTACAAACAGAAACTACTGAAGCAGCACAAAGCTTCACAGACGTTAGTTTTGATGACATATAAGTTACATCACAAAGATTTCTTAAAGCCTTTCATTTTGAAAGGCTTTTTTTATTTTTAAACTTTAACAACCTACTATGTATAAAGCAATACTGATGGTGGCTTGTCTCGCTTTCGCGAAAGCGTTAACAGCACAAACACTAGTCGATCCTACATTAAGCTATTATTTACCAAATCCATCAACCACTTATAATAGTGAGATTTCTACACCACAAGAAGTACTAGGTTACGTACCGGGAAAATGGCATGTAACGCATGATAAACTCACAGAATACATGCGTGTACTAGCTAGAGAATCTGATCGCATTACACTAGAAAATCGTGGAAACACTTATGAAGGCAGACCACTGTTGCTACTGACAATTACGTCGCCTCAAAACCATGCAAATATTGAACAGATACAGGCTGATCACATAGCATTAACTGATGGCAGCAATGCATCTACCGCAAATATGCCTATCGTAGTTTATCAAGGGTTTTCTATACATGGTAATGAGCCCAGTGGATCAAATGCTGCTCTTCTTCTCGCCTATCATCTTGCTGCTGGACAAGGAGCTGAGATGGATGAATTACTGAATAATACCGTCATACTTTTTGATCCTAGTTTTAATCCAGATGGATTGCAGCGATTTGCTGGTTGGGTCAACCAACATAAAAATGAGAATATAAATCCAGATTCTTATGACCGTGAATATAGCGAGGCATGGCCTGGTGGACGCACTAATCACTATTGGTTTGATATGAATCGTGACTGGCTACCTGTTCAATTACCAGAATCTCAAGCAAGAATTGAGACCTTTCATAATTGGATGCCTAATATTCTAACAGATCATCACGAAATGGGAACTAATGCAACTTTCTTTTTCCAGCCAGGAATTCCATCACGCACACATCCCTTAACACCAGCAATGAATCAACAGCTGACTCGTAAAATAGGAGATTTTCATGCAGCCGAATTAGATAAAATAGGATCACTTTATTATACTGAAGAAAGCTATGACGACTTCTACTATGGTAAAGGATCAACGTTCCCAGACGTTAATGGCTCTATAGGAATTCTTTTTGAGCAAGCTAGTTCTCGTGGACATGCTCAAAATTCTGAAAATGGAGTGTTGACATTTCCATTTACTATACGCAACCAGTTTACGGCAGGCATTTCTACACTAAAAGCCGCAGTACGTATGCGTCAAGAAATCCTAGATTATCACAAAAAGTTTTATGCCGATGCTCGTAAAGAAAATAATAGTGGTGCCATCATTTTCGGAGATTATACTGATGCTGGTAGAACTGATGCACTTGCAGATATTTTAATGAGGCACAAAATAGAAGTGCGTTCTTTAAAAAACGATGTCACTAAAAACGGTAAAACTTATAAAAAGGACTATGCTTACATCGTTCCAAAAAATCAAAAGAATTCGCGATTGATTAAAGCGATGTTTGAAAAACGCACCACTTTTCAAGACAGTTTGTTTTATGATATCAGTGCGTGGACTTTTCCGCTAGCCTTTGATATGGATTATGATGAGAATGCTAGTTTAAATGATGCTATGGATGAAATAGCATATAAGAACGGTATTGGTAAAATAAATTCGTCTGACTATGCTTATCTCATGCCGTGGAATGAGTATAAAACGCCTAAGATTTTAAATATTTTGCTTTCTGAAGGAATACGCGCAAAGGTGGCAATGAAAGAATTTACTATTGAAGGTAAAGATTATGACTATGGAACCATATTAATTCCTGTTCAAAATCAAAAATGGGATGCGTCTGAGTTTGCAGATCGTCTAGGTGATATTGCCATCCATGAAGGCATAAGCTTTTATGGTGTTCAATCTGGACTTACTAAAGGCATCGATCTAGGTTCTCGACAGTTTAGAGCATTAACCTTACCTAAAGTTGCTTTATTAATAGGCGATGGAGTTAATCCTTATGATGCTGGCGAGATTTGGCACTTACTAGACCAGCGTTATGACATGATGGTAACTAAGATAGATGTTAATGATATTAATCGTAAAGATTTATCGCGCTACAACACCATTATTGTTCCAGCAACCTATGGTAGCCCAGAAAATGAGGTTGTCGATCAACTTAAAGAATGGACACGTGCTGGTGGAACTTTAATAGGTTATCGCAGTGCGTTAAGATGGATGAGTAGTTCTAAATTGTTACCGCTTACTTTTAAGAGTATCGATAATCCAGCAAACAACATCACCTTTGAACAACGTTCTGATTTTTATGGAGCACAAAATATAGGTGGTGCCATTTTTGAAACTCAACTAGATCGTTCACATCCTATCGCATTTGGATTTAAAGATGATCAATTACCTATGTTTAGAAACACACGACTATTTATTGAACCTCATTCAGACTCTTTTAGAAACCCGATACGTTATACAGACAACCCTTTAATGAGTGGTTATATCTCAGACCTGAATTTAGAAGCGTTGAAAAACACGGTTCCTTTTCAGCATAACAATTATGGGCGAGGTGATGTTATAGGTTTTACTGACAACACACAGTTTAGAGCTTTCTGGTATGGAACAAATAAACTATTGATGAATGCTATTTTCTTTGCAGAGGAGATGTAGGTTTTATTTTAAGTTTTAGATTGCTGGGCTATTAGGATGCTGGGTTAATTAAAAGTAAATAATGTTAGACAATATTATACATGTATTAATAGCTATTTTCAATCTGGTTTGTTTTGGGTATTTAATTCATGTGATCGGTGGATTGATTAAATATAGAAAAAATGTGTTTGAACATAGAAACAAAGCTTTAAGCATTATTATATTAGTTCTAACCATATTCCAAGTATCTAAAAAACAACAAGAAGAATTACAATCATTTAATGTAAAACCTCTAAATTCTAGTAACATAAAGATATCTATTGAAGATAACTGGTTCAGTGATTTGAATGTCATAAGTTATAATTCAAAACAGCATCAACCATGCATAGCGACTTTATCTCACACCGGTCTTATAATGGGAATTGACTATCAGGCTATTTCAATTAATTTCACAATAAATTCAAATCAAGAATATATAAAAGTACAATACTTCAAAAACTATAGAATCTATGGCAATACCATTTATAGAAGTTTAAAATCATCAACTATGCGTATTAAGTAGATGAATTAAAAAAGCTCTAACCATAGTTAGAGCTTTCTTTTCAAACATTATTTTGTTTTTTGTTTACGACGTCTTTTCACTCTCCATGGGGCATTCTTATCGACATCGCCTGCCATGATACAACCATACGGCATCACTTTCTCTATCACTTTACCTAAACCAAATTCACTCATTTGACTTCTAACAGAATCAGCATCTTTATAAGCACTAGGTAATTCAGAAATATCAATTTCATTTGAATAAAACCTAATGTCTAATCCTTCTGTCTCCTCTTCAAAAATTTGTTCATTCGTTTTATGAGCTAAGTTTCTTTTATGTTGTGATCGACTCATATTTCTACCTGCACCATGAGGAGCAAATCCTAAATTATCATCTGTAGTATCTCCTTCGACAATTAGTATAGGCTCTGACATATTTAACGGTATCAATCGAGGACCTGTAATATCGGGCATAAACTTAGGATTCAACGGTGTCGCACCTTTAGCATGATAAAAAATATCTTCATCTTTAAAAACAAAGTTATGTTCATTCCAAAACCTATTCTCAATCACGGCACCAGCTTTTTGAGCTATCGTATCATGGATTAATTCATGATTTAATTTAGTCCACTTTCTAATTATTTGAAGAGCTTTCCAATATTCTTTGCCTTCACGAGTTTCAAATGGAATCCACGCGTTCTGTTTTAAAGTTTGTGGAGAAATTAGTTGCCTGAATTTCTCTGCAACTTTCATACCTTGAGAATAAAGTCTTGCTCCAGGCGCTCTTGAACCATGATGAGTTACAAGCATTGTATGACCTGTTAATGAACTTTTACCAACAAATAGAAAATGATTACCATCACCTTGAGTTCCAAGATGTTCTTGAGCAAGAGACAAACCTCTCTCAGAATGTAAAAAGAAATTGTTTTTAAACTCTTCTTTCAATTCTGTAGGTAAGGCAAACTGTTTTCCTCTAGGTCTGCCACCAGGACCAAAATGAGTAGTTTGATGAGCCATATCTAAGACGATTTTAGGATCTATGTCTCCCAAATCCGTAAGCATAACTGAGCAACAAATATCTGCACTATGCATACCTGGGTGAATAGCATTTTTAGTAGCAACTATTCCTCCAACTGGAATCGTTCCTACCGGACCTGCTGGACAAGCGTCTGGCATGACGGCACCACTAACTACTGTCGGAGTTCTCATTACAGCATCCATTGTTGCTATCACTTTATCTACATTATCCTGCTCCTGTTCATTTTCGGCTTGAATGTTTAAGCTATAAGAAATAGGCTTCTTAAATAACTCCATCTCTGGTGGCAATCTAAATTGCTCTAAATAAGCCTCCATATCTTGTTGATTTAATTGATTTTGGTTGATAAAAGCTATCGCATCTTTAAACCAATGTGCGCTAGGGTAACCCAATGCAACTATCTCTTTTCCTGTTATTTTAATTTCTTTTTCCATCTTCTCTTTTAATAAGCTGCGCCATATCCTCTGTATGACGCAGCACCTCATTACGGGTTCATACCCTTTGTTTAACTATGATACAAATATGCACACCTTACTGCGCAGTCTTTTTGCGTAGTTAAAATTTAAATATCTATCATTGCATGTAGACACATTCAAAAACCTAATAGGTGCCTAATAATCAATATTTTAAAAAATCATGGCTGTAAATAAAAATGCATTACTCAGGTATAAAACCATTGATAAATGTTTACAAAACACTTATCGCACATGGACACTAGCAGATTTAGTAGCATACTGTTCGCAAACTTTATATGATTATGAAGGGCGAGATGTTTCTGTAAGTACAAGAACTGTCCAGCTTGATATTCAAATGATGCGTAGTGACAAACTAGGTTATAATGCGCCTATTGAGGTGTATGACCGTAAGTATTATAGATACAGTGATCCTAATTACACCATTACAGATATTCCAGTTACAGAAGCTGACATGTCTGTATTAACAGAAACCATGGAAATGCTGCGTCAGTTTAAGGATTTTTCATTCTTTGATGAATTAAAAGTTATCATAAATAAACTTCAAGATAAAATTCACACTGAGAATAGTGAGAAACCATCCATCATCTATTTAGAAAAAAATGAGAATTTAAAAGGTCTGGATTACCTAGACGAATTATACCAGGCGATTTTAAAAGAAGTAGTCATTATTCTAACCTATCAATCATTTAAGGCTAGACAACCTCAACATATGACTTTTCATCCACAGTTCTTAAGAGAATATAATAACCGATGGTTTGTCATAGGACTAGTGCAAAATGAGGATGGTATTAGAACGCTAGCTCTAGACAGAATTATCGAAATAGATTATGATCTAAAAATCGACTATCAATATGCTCAAATCAACCCCAAAGATTATTATAAAAATACAGTAGGTGTTACCGTTTTAGACCATCATCATACGGCTCATGTAGTCTTTAAGGTCAATAAGACAAATGCTCCTTATGTTGTCACTAAACCGTTTCACCATTCTCAAGAAATTATCTCTTTGCAGGAAGATGGTAGTATGACTTTTCAAATATTTGTAAATTTAAACTTTGAATTAGAGCGATTAATTCTAGGTTTCGGCGAGTCGATTGAAGTCCTTAAACCAAGAAACTTACGACAAAGAATAAAAAGGAAAACCGCACTTGCAGCAAGAATTTATCAAAAGAAAAACAGGAATGAGTAAATTCTTTTATTTGATAAAAACATCTTCAACAAACATACACTGACCTAATTTCACATATATCTCACCCTTCAATTTTAAATTTCAGACAACCATTTCAAAAATGTTTCGTCTATATACAAAACGAGCCGTAAATTCGTTTGTAGGTGAACCACCAAACTAACTCTTCTATGAAAAATGTTCTATGTACCGTAATTCTTTTATGTTTTGCTTTCGCGCAAGCGCAATTATCTGGTACTTTATATGATGATCAAAAAGAACCTATCGCCTTTGCTTCTATATACGTTGAAGGTACTTACATAGGAACAACTACTAATAATAGTGGTCAATACACACTTACATTTCCAGAAAACGGAACCTATAATGTCGTTTTTAAATCGCTAGGTTATAAAACACAAGTAGTAGAAATAGTGCTTAACGGTGCTGCGGTTACTAAAGATATTACGCTTACTGAAGAGTTGACCACACTCGACGCTGTGGTAATCACAAATGGTGAAGATCCTGCTTACCGCATCATACGTGAGGCGATTAACAATAGAGAAGCTAACCGTAAGAAATTCTCGAGCTATACGGCAGATTTTTACTCGCGTGGTTTCTGGTATATGGATGATGTCCCAGAGAAATTTCTAGGTGAAGAGATAGGTGATCTAGACGGATCGCTAGATTCTTTAACACGCAGCGGTATCGTTTATCTATCTGAAACCGTGAGCGAAATCGCTTATGACGCACCAGACAATTTTAAAGAACGTATCGTGGCCAGCAAAGTCAGTGGTGATGATAATGGCTTTTCTGTTAACAGTGCCGAGAGCGCCAACTTTGACTTCTATAACAATAATATAGATTTAAACAATCGTATCGTATCGCCTATCGCAGACTATGCACTAGGATACTATGAATATAAATTGCTAGGTACCTTTTATGACGATAATAATTTTTTAATCAATAAAATACAGGTGAGCTCTCGCAGACCTAAGGACAACACCTTTAACGGTACGATTTATATTGTAGAAGATGATTGGACCATTTATGGTGTAGAGTTAACCACTCGTGGCGAGAACATCAACGTTCCTATCATTGAAGAATTGGTCTTTAATCAATCTTTCACCTATGAAGAAGCAAGTGGTGACTGGATAAAAAGATCGCAGTCTATCGATTTTCAATTTGCCTTTTTTGGCTTTAAAGGTTACGGTCGTTTTATAGCAAACTATACTAACTATGACTTTAAACCACAATTTGATAAAAAATATTTTGGCCCAGAAGTGTTGAGCTTTGCAGATGGTGCTAACAAAAAGGACAGCACCTATTGGAATGCAAAACGTCCTACACCACTTACCGTTGCCGAGACTGATGAGTACGTTAAGAAGGACAGTATATCTGCCGTGCGCAACGACCCAAAATATAAGGACAGTGTTGATGCCGTAAATAATAAATTAGACCTGCTAGAAATACTGACCGGTTATACTTATCGCAACTCAAATAACCGCAGTTCTATAGGTTATAAAGGTGTCACAGATTTTAAAGGTTTTAATACAGTACAAGGTTATGTACTAGGTACTGGACTGTTTTATTCAAAAGGATATGATGAGGATTATAACAAATACCTATATGCCAGTGTCGATGCAGACTACGGATTCTCTGATGATCGCGTGCGTTACAACGCATCCATCTATTATCGATTTAATAGAACAAACAGGCGTAGCCTGCGACTGTCTGGTGGTACCGCTGTACAGCAAATCAATAACAGTAATCCTATATCGACGATGGAAAACACGTTATCCAGCTTACTGTTTGAACGCAATTATGCCAAATTCTATGAAGTCGATTATGCCCGAGCTAGCTATAGTGAAGAACTCATCAATGGACTATTTGCAAACGCTTATGTCGGTTATGAAAGACGCCAGCCGTTAACCAACACAACAGACCAGGTTTTCTTCTCACAGTCAGACGTAGACTATACAAGCAATAATCCATTACAGCTGGACAACAGCAGACTTGCCTTAATCGATGAGCACGAGATGGTAAAAGTAGGTCTAGGACTGACCATACGACCAGGACAGAAATTCCAGAGCTATCCAGATCAGAAGTATAACATTAATAACGAAAAATACCCAACCATTACACTTAACTATGAAGGTGCACTCGCGTCAGACAACAGCAATTATGACTATCACCAGTTTAGAGCAAGCCTTTATCAATCATTTGACATGGGTAATGTAGGACGCAGTAGTTACTGGGTAAACGGTGGTACTTTTATTAATGGAGATGGCATCTCATTTTTAGACTACCAGCATTTTAATGGGAATAGGTTACGTTATAAGTTACAAGCCTTAAATCCCTTTGGTTTTGGTCTATTGAACTACTATGACTACAGTACAAACAGCGATTATGCACAAGTACACTTACAACACGATTTTAAAGGCTTTATACTAGGTAAAATCCCAGGATTAAATAAGCTTAACTATGACCTCATTTTAAGTGGTAAAGCGCTGTTTACAGACCGCAAACCTTATTTTGAGGCCAGTGCCGGAATTGATAATATTGGATTTGGTAAGTTCAGACCGTTCCGTGTGGACTATGTACACAGTATCACCAGTGGTCGCAGTTATGGCGCCTTTGTGGTCGGTATTAACTTTGGCCTATAATACAATAATACACATACCGCTTGCGCGAAAAGTTAGACGCTAACACCTTGTGGTAATAATTAACTTCTAAGTAAAAGACTCATACTTGTGTATGGGTCTTTTTTATTGGTATTTAACAGTATTTGCAATGATTAGAAGAATTTTCTACGATCTAATATTTAAGCACTAAGTATATAAAGCTATTTTAGTTGAATTAACAGAAACATTGATCTGCTATAGAAATGAAAAACATTACTTACTTATTATTCTTATTTCTAATAGTTATCGGTTGTAAGGGTAACTTATCAGACACAGAAAAAAAACAAGTTTCTGAATTGATCCGTAAAGCACAAGTCCATAGAATGAATGGTCATTTAGATCAAGCACAAGTTAACTACCTAAAGGCGTTAGAAATTGATCAAAAGAATACTGCGATACAATATGATTTAATAGGTGTTTATATTGAGAAAGATACTTTAGACCTAGCCTTTCAAGTTTTAAAACAAATCCCAGAAGAAGAAAGAGAATCAACAGATTACTATCATGTGGAAGGTGGACTTTATGACTACAATGGTCAAAGTCAAAAAGCAATAGAAAGTTATCAAAAAGCCTTGAACCTGGCCCAAGTTCCAGTAGTTTTTAATCAGCAGGATTTAAATCCATTGATCAATTATGCAATGTTAGAAACTTTAGCCGGCAAGAAGGAACAAGGAGTCAATAGATTAAATAATACACTGTCTTTTTCATGGCTGGCAGAAAGTGACAAAGCATTATTACAAAATTTCAGAAATGAATTTGAATATTATCAAGGCAAAGGAGTTGTAGAATTCCATGCTACAAGAGACTTTTCAATACTCACCAATAATCCGGACAGTTTAGAACAGGTTTTAAAAACGCATCATATCAATATCAAAGCAAAAAGTACAGGTCAACATCATGACTCTACCAAAATATTCTTTTCAGAAAAATTCAAATCTGGAATTGAAAAACTAGGATTAAAAATCAGAACTTAAAGCCACTAAGTGTTATATAAAGTATAAAACATTTTGACATATCGCTATTTATAGATATGTTTGTGCCATGGATATTAAGACAGCTACGGAAATAGGAAAATGTTTATCTAATGAGACTCGATTTCAGATCATGGAATGGTTGAAAGAACCAGAAAAGAACTTTCCACCGCATGAGACACTTAAACATTTCAATGAAGGTGTTTGCGTTACGTATATTCAAGAAAAAGCAGGACTTTCACAATCCACTATTTCTACATACTTGACTAATATGGAAAAATGCGGATTACTTATATCTACAAGACACGGAAAGTGGTCTTATCTGAAACGAAATGAAAACACTATTGAGAAATTTATCAAATTTCTGAAATAAAAAAAATTAAACAAACACATCGACATATATAGATATAACGAAATATGAAAATTTTAATTGACATTATAGGCTGGTCAGGTTCAGGATTAATAATTCTGGCTTATGCCCTAACCTTAATAGAGAATAAGAAGTATTTAGATTATGGAAAATATTTAAATTTAGTAGGTGGAATTTTAATAGCTACTAATTGCTATTACTATAGTGCAATACCACCATTTACTACTAATTTAATATGGAGTATCATCGCTACATTAACGATCTATAGATCTAGTAACATGAAAAAGAAGAACAAGAAGAAATGCAATAAAAATAATTGTCTAACCTAAAAAAAAAGATGAAAATATTGATTATTGGTGGTCATGGTACCATAGGAAAAAAAGTTGTTTCACATTTTCAAGATGAGAATGAAATCATTATCGCTGGTCGTACTAATGGTGATATAACAGTCGATATTGCTGATGCAAAATCAATTAAAACCATGTTTGATCAGTTGGGTAAATTAGATGCCATCATTTGTATTGCAGGAGAAGCAAAATGGGCGCCTTTTAACGACCTAACAGAAGATGATTATTACATAGGTCTTAAAAGCAAACTCATGGGACAGGTCAATCTGGTCCGTATAGGTCAAGATTATTTAAACAGTAATGGCTCTATCACTTTATCTACAGGAATTCTTGCAGATGATCCTGTAGTAAAAACGACCAGTGCAGCGATGGTAAATGGCGGTATACATAGTTTCGTAAAAGCAGTAGCTCTAGAAATAGAAAATGGAATCAGAGTAAATGTGGTTTCCTCTGGAATGGTGGAAGATGCTTATGATAAATATAAAGACTATTTCCCAGGCCACAATCCGATCCCTATGACTAAGGTAATTAATGGTTACGTGAGAAGTGTTAATGGAAAAGGTAATGGCGAAATTATCAGAATTTATGATTAATCATCATTAATTATTTACACTTCGTTTAGCATAAAAAGCTCTAAAATTCTATCACAGGATTTTAGAGCTTTTTTATAGGCTTTAATCAACAAATGCAAATGTTTTTACATGACCTGTGTCACCTATTGCAATCTCATCATGCCCCAAAAAGTATATCAATTTCGAAAATGTGTGTAAGTCACAAAGATGATCGTTAATCTAATTTTGCACTGTAAATATCATTGTATTAAACAAACTATTATGAGCAAGAATCAATTTGGCAAAAATGGATGGACACCAGACATTATAGGTTCCCTAAAAGGTAAAACATATGTAATTACAGGTACTACTAGTGGTACTGGATTAGAAGCTGCAAAAATTTTACTTGCTAAGGATGCTAAAGTTGTTATGTTAAATCGTAACGACGCTAAAGCTCAAGACACCATTGCTAAATTCAAAAGTGAGTTGGGTAATCATATTGAAGTATCTAATATTCAAATGGATTTAGCACAATTAGCATCAGTAAGAAAAACTGCTGAACAGGTACTCTCCACAATTTCTCATATTGATGCATTGATTTGTAATGCTGCTATTGCACAAGTCCCAAAACAAGTACTTACTGTTGACGGTTTTGAAAGTCAGTTAGGTGTTAATCATTACGGAAACTTTTTATTACAAGGATTGCTTTTTCCTTTAATCGATAAATCTAACGGACGTATCGTGACTGTCGGAAGTGAAGGATATAAAATGGGAATAAAAACCATAAAGTTTGATGACATGAATTGGGACGATAACTATGAACCCAATACTGTTTATAGTCAAAGTAAACTAGCACAGATTATGTCTGTTTATGAGTTGCAAGATCGACTTAAGAATGCCGGAAAATCAAATGTTAAGGTTTATGCATGTCATCCAGGTGCGTCGAGAACTTCATTAATTAAAACCAGCGGAAGTTTAATGACCCGATTCATTTGGCAAATGATGAAATTATCTCCATTTGTACAATCTGCAGAAAAAGGTTCTTATCCAGAACTAATGTGTGCTACAGAGCCTAATTTAGATCAAAACGGTTTTTATGGCCCTACTGGTCGCAACTACTGGACCGGACCTGTAGGTGAGTGTGACTTAGAATCACATGCAAAAGATAAAGCCGTGATGCAAAAACTTTGGATCATTTCTGAGAAAGCAACAGATTTTCAATGGAATCTATAACTTAGTATTATGAAACATTTTAAAACACTCTCGTCATTTCTACAATATATGGAACTACCACTTCCAGAGCATCCTATGTTTAGTATATACGTAGCTCAAGAAGAATCCTTTCTTCCATGTCCTAGAGAAAGCTCGCCGCCTATAACAAATGATTGTTACTCCATTAGCTTAAAGAAAATTGTTAAGGGTGATTTAAATTATGGAAGAACCTCCTATGATTTTACAAATGGTGCATTAATTTTTATAGCTCCTAGACAAGTGTTACAATGGGATAGTAGTGTCATTTTTGAACAGAAAGGATTTTCTATCAATTTTCATGAAGATTTTTTAAAAGGTACAGAATTAGCTACCCAAATAAAAAAATATAACTTCTTCTCCTACTCAGTTAATGAATCGCTACACCTATCTCCAAAAGAAGAGAAACAGATTGAGTCAATCGTTCATAATATCAAAATCGAGTATCAAAATAATCAAGACGAATTCAGCAAGGAAATCATTATTTCTCAATTAAGCACCTTACTTAAATATGCTAACCGTTTTTATGAGAGACAATTTTTAAACAGAAAAGAACTGTCTAATGATTTATTAGAGAAATTTAATTTTCAATTGGCTATGTATTTTGAATCAGGAAAACTATCAGAAAACGGTATTCCCACAATAGAACAAATTGCAGATAAATTGAACGTCTCTCAACGTTATCTAAGTGATACTTTAAAAAAAGAAACTGGTAAAACCACGACAGAACATTTACAATTGAACTTAATAGACAAGGCTAAGGACATATTACTTCAACCACATAAGACAATTGCTGAAGTCGCTTATGAACTAGGGTTTGAATATCCGCACTACTTCTCCAGACTCTTTAAAAAGAAAGAAGGGATTAGTCCTTCACAATACATTGAAAAATATAAAATGAATTAATTATGGATATACTTAAACTAGCCACTGAATGGGCTAAATCTGAAGTCTTCTCTACGCGTTTCTTTATATTATTTGGACTACTATTTATTATTGCTAGTATTGGTTTTTGGCAATTAGGAAAAACCGATTTAGCAAGATCCTACATCATCCCTACCCTAGTCGCTGGTATAATGCTATTAACTATTGGAATTGGTCTATTTTACACAAATAAGTCTAGAATAACTCAGTTTGAAAAAGCTTATAATGAAAACGCAACAGCATTTATTCAATCAGAATTAGATAGAACTGAAAAAACATTAAAAGAGTACGACACTATAGTTTTTAAAGCTATTCCACTTATAATTATAGCTGCTACTTTAATACTATTATTTATTAATTCAACGATGTGGCGCTCCATTAGTATTACGACTATAGCCATGTTGATTGTAATATTGCTCATTGATGGTACTGCACATAGTAGAATAGAAAACTATCATCAACAATTATTAGTTAGTACTATATAATTAATCTAATAGATAGATGGATTCATATCAAACAAAACTAGTTTTTTAACTATTCAAATTCTGAGTTTCCAACCTTCCAGTGATGTAATTTAAGAGCCTTATTTTACAAATTATTTTATGATAACTTCACCTAAATTTTAATAGAGAAAAATTTACTATCGATTTAAGATGGTATAACTCTATAAATTTAAAATACAACCACTTTGAAGAAAAAACTTACTATATTATTTGGAGTTTTAATCACACTAATACTGTGTTACCTTGTAGTTGATTATGCACTTTTCAGTGGTATAAGATCAAAATCTATAAATGAAAATGGTTTTCAAGGAAGTTACTTTACTAAAGAAAACATAGAGAACAAAACGGCTGTAATTCTAATTGGTGGTGGTGTTTGGGGAGATTATTGGGCTCAAGAATTTGCTCAAAAAGGTCTAGTAGGGCTATCATTACCTTATTCAGGTAAAGAGAATTTACCTCGATTACCTGAAGAAATTAAATTAGAGTATTTTGAAAAAGCAATCCAATGGCTAGCACAACAAAAATCTGTGAACCCAGAAAAGATTGTAGTCATGGGCGCTTCTAGAAATGCAGAATTAGCTTTATTAATTGCCTCTACATATCCAGAAATTACTAGCGGTGTAATTGCTTATGCTCCTAGTTCTGTATCATGGTCCAATACTGTTTTACCTTATAATTCTGATACCATTAAACCTAGTTGGACTTATCAAGGAATTGACGTCCCTTATATTCCTATGAAAAAGATCAAAGGAAATAACACTAGTCAAATTACATTTTTAAACTATTGGGAAGATGGATTACAAAAATCAGATATAGCAGATAATGCCGCAATTAAAGTAGAGCAAATTAATGGACCTATACTTCTATTTTCTGGCTTAGACGATCAGGTATGGCCATCTGCTAAAATGGCTCATAGAATTGAGGAGCGATTAAAAAAACACCATTTTAACTTTAAATTGCAAAATGTAAAATATAAAAATGCTGGACATCTAATATCTAATATTCCAGAACAGAGATCAGAAAACAGATTAGGGACATTAAATATTAACGGTAAAACATATACTTACAATTATGGAGGAACTAGTGATGGTGATTTTAAAGCAAAAATAGATGCTAAAATTAAATTGACAGAATACCTATTAAAACTAGATGCAAGATAATTTTCTTAATTATTGAATCTTGAATTATTTGAAGACCTTACTCTAAAAGAAGAATATTAATTTAAACAGTGACAGTAAATTAGCAAGAAATTAATTTTATATTTATTCATTAAGTTAATACCACAATCACTCATCTATGCACTTTATTAATAGACTTGTATCAATACTAAAATGTGTTTTAATATGTGTAATGTTTATAAAGTGCAAAGATTCCAATTCAGTATTAAAAGAACCTCAAGAATTAAAAACAGTAGAGACTAGTACGCCTATAGCTTTTGCTGATTATTATCCTTCAGGAAATATTAAAATAAAAGGGCAATTACTTCACGATAAAAAAACGGGTACATGGATTTCTTATTTTGAAAATGGAGACGAAAAGTCAATTCAAAATTATAAAAATGATGTTCTGGATGGTTTTCAAAAAATACTGTATTCGCAAGAACTTTACATGGAAGGCAATTTTAAGCAAGGTGTCAAAGTTGGCACTTGGAAAAGTTACTTTAAAGATAGTCAACAGCTTAAGTATCTCAAACATTTTGATAACAAGGGCAATAGTACTGGTAAATGGGAAAGTTATTACGACAGTGGTGAATTATCTTTAATTGAAAATCATGTCAACAATCAAGCGCATGGATTGCAAACACAATACTTTAAAAATAGTCAAATAAGTAGTACCGGAAAACTGGTTAATGGTAAGAACCATGGTTTATGGAATCATTACTATGACACTGGCGTACTACAATGCGTGAAAGAATTCAAAATAGGTGTTGAAGAAGGCGTATACAAACAGTATTATGAAAACGGCACCCTATATAAAGAAGGCACTAAAACCAACTTTAAAAAAACTGGTGTTTGGAAAACATACAATCGGCAAGGTACTATTATTGAAACCAAATCATACGACCATCCATAAAATTAATAGATTAAAATTATGAACGACCCTTTAAATACAGACAGAGAAACCAACTGGGAATTATCCGCCTTTGTAGGTGAGAATCGAGCTTATTATTTAGAGAAATGGGAAAGCTTAAAAAACGGTAGTGTTTTATCTTTTAATTTCTACGCATTTTTATTTGGTATCACTTGGCTACTTTATAGAAAAATGTATCGTGAAGCAGGTATTTTATTTGCCATCATCCTTGTTGAGTCCGAGGTTACTTTTAATCTTGTTGGTGAGAATGGTGCGGTAGATATAGCAATTAGAATCTTCTATTCACTAGCCATTGGTTTTACGGCAAATTACTTTTACCTCAAACATGCCGAAAGAGAAATTCAGAAATTGAATGAACAATTTCAAGACCCTACTGCATTAAAAGAACTTATTATAAAGAAAGGTGGCACGTCTTGGGTTTCGGTAATAGTAGGAATAGCAATTATCGTTGGGTTATCGCTACTTCTCGCTTATTTATTAGGTGACTTGAATTTTTAGTTATGAGAATTTTCAAATTTTGGATGAAATATTCTAGAGAACTCTCTATAAATGGAATTAAACAACTCTCTACCACCTATGGAGGTTCTAATATCTCTGAAGATGAAGCTATTAAAGATGCTATTCTCAAACTTAACAACGCTCAAAAAAGAATCAATGGCGAGCTAGGCAGAAATAGAGATTATGAAGCAGACATCAGAGAAGAGATTATAGAAACAATTAATCAAGATAATATCATTACCAGAAATAGATATGGTGCACTGGTATTAAATTCTAAAAAATTAATGTTTATTGATATTGATGAATACTCATCTTCTGTAAGTGACCTTATCTTCAGAAGATCGTATTCTCAAAAACAGTTAATGCTGCGCAAGATTGAGAAAACAGCACAAAAAAAGGATTATCATCAACTGGGATTCAGAATATACGAGACCGCAAAAGGTTATCGTGTTTTAGTAACTAATAAAGATTTTGATCCTAGGAGTTATGAATCAAAGCGCATGATGAGAGATTTTAACGCAGATCATTTATACCGCTGGTTGTGCAGAAAACAGAATTGTTATCGCGCAAGATTAACACCTAAACCGCATCGCATCAATTTAAAAAGGATTAAAGTAATTTTCCCAAACAGGACAGCCGTACAGCAACAAGAATTAACAAATTGGCTTCATGATTATGAACTGAAATCTCAACGATCTTCTAGTTGTCATCTGGTAAAAGAAATTGGTCAGGTACGCACCAATGAAGCCATTGAATACCACGATCGATTGAGCGGTGTTAAATGGGAATATAATCTCGCTTAAATAAACCTTAAGTTGAAAGCAACACCACGATCGGCTACTGGGTTTGCTTTATTTTTTTAATCATTTCTAGCAAATAAGGTATAACCAGTTCCGGTCTTGCCCAGGCAATCTCGTGTCCCAAACCTGAGATAGGAACTACCTCAACATTTGAAAAAACAGATTGGCTATATGCCACGTTAATAAAAGGCACCAGTTCATCACGATCACCATGAATATGCATTACAGGAACGTTAACCTGTGACCAATCTTTTTCTATAGCAGCCAGTTCTTGTGCATGTACGGTTTTCTCATCTCCAGCCACTCGATAACCTGTAGGAACTAGCCACCGTGTTAACCACCATTGTGTAAAATCTGATTGCCAGACTCTTTTTTCATTGTCTGGATCAATCGCTGGCGACACCATTACAACAGCTTTTATATGATCATTTTCTATAGGTAATCGAGCAGCTACTGGACCACCATAGGAAGTACCTATGGCTATAACGTTCTTAAGATTCAATTGATTTATAACCTCACTTATAACCTTAGTCTGTGTATCTATAGAGATCATTTGTTTTCCAAAATTTGAATAGCCATAACCAGGTCGATCAATAGCGTGCAACTTTACGGTATGACGCAACGTGCTATCTTTTAAATAAGCCTGCCATGCCGTTAAGGAGCTGGGCGATCCATGTAAAAAAACTAGATTGTAATCCTCTAAACCTTGCGTGACACTTTGCACACGGACCTTTAAATCCAGACTATCAATCTCAACATACGAGATGCTGGTTGGTATGTCTGCTTTCGCGAAAGCGGAATATATAGCCTCATCGGGTAATCGATATTGTAAACTTTTACAAGAGCTAAGAAATAGTAAACCTAGTAGAAAGAAAAAAAGAAGCCTCATGAGTTAATTATGACGTGATATAAAAGTAAGTTAATTTAGATAGTGATGAGATGTTATTCAACAAGTAAGAGATTAAGATGTAGAAATAGAGAAACGTGAAGTAACCTACAGTAGTGTACTATAAAGCTGTTTAGGTCGTATATTTGCAACCGTTAAAATTGGTATATTCCACATTACTGCTTTCTATGACATTACATGTCCAAACTTCCTCAAGAGCATAAATTTATCGATCTGTCCGATTATGGACGACCGATAGCAAAAATTATAGCTACTTCATTAAAAAATACAGCAGCAACACCAGTTCATGTGACCATAGGTTTTATAATATCTGGTCTTATAGCTGTTTATTGCATCTTAATAGGTTACTACTGGATTGCAGGTTTCTTTCTTATTCTTAAGTCCATATTAGACGCAGCAGATGGTGAGCTGGCTCGAATTAAACAAAAGCCATCTTACACAGGTCGTTATCTAGATTCTGTAGCAGACATTTTGCTTAACGCCATCATCTTTTTAACCATATGGTATGTCACAGACACTAGTTTATGGGTATGTATCACCGCTTTTATAGGGCTTCAATTACAAGGTACCTTATATAATTACTATTATGTCATCCTGCGCAATAAGTTTAATGGTGATAGAACCAGTCGTGTGTTTGAAAACAAAACTCCGATAGCATTAGATGGTGAAAAGCAACAACATGTTGATGTGCTCTTTAAGCTTTATAAATTTCTATATGGCGCCTTTGATAAGGCAATATATGTTTTAGATCCTAGAGCAGGTTATGGCAAACCATTACCTAAATGGTTTATGACCAGTGTATCCACCTTTGGTTTAGGATTTCAATTACTTATAATTTCAGTAATGCTCATTCTAGGATTTAAAGCTTTCATTCTTCCCTTCTTTTTATGTTATACCGTGATGGTATTGATCTTTATAGGGATTAGAAAAATGTTTTTTAAATGATAAATGGTTAATCAGTAGATGAGTTTTAAAACATTTCATAAAAACCTTGTAGTTAATTGTCAGATGATTACATTTCCTGACCAAGTTATGGAAGTACTAGAATATGACGACTTTTATGTGATAATGACAGATTATCATCAATCCAGTACTAATGAAAATGTTTATGGTATTGACCCTAATGGATTTATATTGTGGCAAATAAGTACATTTAAACATTCTATTGAAAATAAAGAGGTTGAGGATCTTTTCTTTAACCCATATACCTCAATCGAAAAGTTAAACTCACGCCATGTTAAACTTATAGATTTTAATAATCAGTCCATAATAATAGAAGCCTATAGCGGTTGTCTTTCTGCTGATAAGTAATACTAAATGGCGTAACGCTATAATCTCTATAAAACGATTTTTGGCAAGTATATACAACAAAAAAGCTGTCTTAAAAATAGCGTTCAAATCAAACTATAACTTGCTATTTTTTATAGACAGCTTTAACAAGCTATATCAATAAATTAAGCTCTGCTTGCCTTAACGGGACAACCTATTGCCTTTGTAAAATTAGGTTCTGGCTTTTCACCTCTTTCTAACGCATCTATGGCGTTTTCTAGATATTTGACTTTAACATCCTTGGCAGATTTTGCATTATCATCGATGGTACCTATATATTGCACTTTACGGTCCTGATCTAGCAGAAAAACGTGTGGTGTGCGCACTGCTCCATATTGCGGATAAATTTTCTGTCCTTCATCAACTAAATAAGGAAAAGGGAAGTTTTTATCTTTTGCTCTTTGCTGCATCGCTGCATAGCCTTCTTTTTCATCTTCTGGACTGTTAGGATTAATGGCAACTACGCTATATCCTTTAGGTGCATAAGCATTATGCAACGCTATCAAACGGTCTTCATACATTTTTGCAAAAGGACATTCATTACAAGTAAAAGTAACGATATAACCTTTGGCATTTTCTATACTCTCAAGTGATACCATAGAACCACCTACATCTTTAAGGTTGAAATCTGTTGCAACATCTCCTATGGCATAACCACCGATCTCTTCGAGAGTTTTGGTCTGTTCTGGGCTACCACCTTTAGGAGGTCCTTTTCTCTCACCATGTGGTGGTGGTCCTTTTCTTTCCTCATCGTGATGAGAATGATCTTTATCGCTATGATGATTTTCAGTTTGTAAATTGTTATTCTCATTAGCCTCATTCTTACAAGAAAGTATGGTTAATGCAGTAAAACACATTACTGCAATACTTAATAATATTTTTTTCATCTCAAAAATTGTTTAGTTATAAAATTGGTTTATTTGATTTTGAAAATCTTCTGCATTTTCAAAGGACTGTTCTAGATATAAGCGTTTATTTTTATTAAAAATGATGGTAAATGGTATAGCACCAGACCAACTGGGATCTATTTGATTAATCCAGTAATTAGCATCGGGATCATCCATTAAAATAACACGTGACTTGATATTATTATCTTTCAAAAAAGGTTTTAACCTAGTCTCAACATCATTTGTAAAATCCATACTTACTAGTAACATATCTATATCAGGATTTTGACGCACCACCTGTTGTAAATAGGGTAGTTCTGCGACACACGGCGCGCACCACATTGCCCAAAAGTTAACTACATGGATGCGGTCATCTTCAGTTTCTAGATAAGGTTGCAACCCATTATAATCGACAATATCGATTGTATCGTGACTATACTCTTTCGATTCAAATACCTGACGATCAGAATCTTGATTTTTACAACTCAATGTAATCAACATGATAAACACGTAATAGAATTTGATACTTTTCATTAAAGATTGGTCCAGATAATTTTATCACTATGACTTTAAATAAATCAAAAGGTTTAAACGTAGGGTCTTTTATTAACTCGCTTTCGCGAAAGCGTAAATACGATCTGCATAAAGTGCATGAAACGATAAAAACGGACATCATCATTAAAATTTATACTGTTATAAGCAGCACAGAATCAAGAGGTAATAAAACTCTTATTTAGATTTATTATAAATAGTTTGGTTACTTAAAAAGAGGCATATACTTTTGCACAAAATTCATCTATTAATAATAAGTCTAAATAAAAATAATGAAAACTTTAATATCCATTTTACTACTATTTTTTAGCGTACAAATAGCGCTATGTCAACAAGCATCGATAACAGGTGAGGTAACAGACAGTAACAATACTCCTTTATTAGGAGTGAACATATTTTTAAAAAACACCACGAAAGGTGTGCAATCAGATGTTGATGGTCAGTTTAAAATTGAGGAAATAAAAGATGGAAATTACACACTTATATTATCTTCATTAGGTTTTAAGACTAGAGAAATCCCTTTTTCTATTATCAATCAAAAAGATTTAAAAGTAGAAACAATCATTCTATATGAGGGAAATGAAATCTTAAGTGCAATAGTTATTGATGGAGAAAGACGTAATAAATTCTCTAGAAAAAAGACTGCATATGTGTCTAAATTACCACTTAAGGATATTGAGAACACACAAGTTTACAGCACGGTTACCAATGAACTTTTACAATCACAGATTGTCACCAATTTTGATGACGCACTTAAAAACGCTACTGGTGTAGAAAACTTATGGACCTCTACTGGTCGTGGTGGCGATGGCGCAGGATATTTTTCTTTGCGTGGTTTTTCTGTACAACCACAATTAGTAAATGGATTACCTGGTTTAACTAACGGAACGATTAATCCGGCAAACATAGAACGTATTGAGGTTTTAAAAGGTCCATCTGCTACCTTATTTGGTAATGCTGTAAGCTCTTATGGTGGATTAATAAACGTAGTGACCAAAAAACCATATGCAGGCTCTGGCGGTGAGCTATCCTTTACATCGGGTTCCTATGGACTCAACCAGATAGTAGGTGATTACAATACAGCTTTAAGTAAGGAAGATGATTTATACTTCAGGATTAATACAGCTTATAGTACAGAGCAGAGTTTTCAAGATGCTGGTTTTAGAAAATCTTTTTTTGTGGCTCCATCATTATCCTACAAAGTAAATAACAGATTGTCTTTTTCATTTTATGGTGAGATAACTCAAGCAGAACAAACCAATCCAACTTTTTTATTCTTAAATAGAAGTGCACCTACTGCAGCTCGTAATCTAGAAGAACTGAACTACAACAACAAATTATCATTTACAAGTAATGATTTAACTCTAGAAAACCCAACACAAAACTACCGTATCGAGATGGATTATAAACTGTCTGATACCTGGCAATCACAAACATTGTTATCTAAGAGTTCCACATCAACAAAAGGATATTATTCTTACCTATTTGATTTTGGAATCCTAGAAGGAGACACTTATTCAAGATACATCAATAAACAAAATGCAAATACTCAAACAACAGATATTCAACAAAATTTCATAGGTGACTTTAAAATAGGCAAACTGCGCAACAGAATGGTGATAGGCCTAGATTATTTTAATGAATCACAGACTAATAATAGTACAGGATATGCGTTTTATGGCAATATTACACCAGACGGCGGTGCAAACGGTGACAATCCATTTACGACTGCTATTGAGGAAGATGTATATCCATTATCAACTTCTGGTGTTGATGCAGCTCTTGCCGGCATCGGTGTTAGTAACGTAAAATCAAATTATGAAATTTACAGTGTCTATGCGTCTGATGTATTAAATATTAGTGATCGCCTGTCTGTGATGGCTGGTTTACGAATTGATCATTTTAATAATGAAGGCGACCTTGCAACGATTGATGATGATTATGATCAGACGACACTTTCACCTAAGTTAGGTGTATTATATCAACCTATAAAAGATCAACTATCAGTATTTGCAAATTATCAAAACGGTTTTACTAACGTAGCACCTCAACTGGTTGGTGATCCATCTGCAGGAGCACAAACTTTAGCAACTTTTGATCCAGAGCAAGCCAATCAGATTGAAGTAGGAATCAAAACAAATCTTTTTAAAAATAGACTTAATGCCACCATAAGCTATTATGACATTAAGGTAAAAGACCGAGTAATAACTGATCCTTCTTCTCCATTCAATAAAATTCAAGGCGGCGAAGTTGTAAGCAGTGGTTTTGAAATAGAAATCAATGCAAATCCTATTAAAGGACTTAATATAAGAGCTGGTTTTAGTAAAAATGATAGTGAGACAACTGAGTCTGACAATACAGAGATACTAAATAAAAGACCACTAGAGGCTGGACCTGAAACTTTATATAATCTATGGGCTAATTATGAATTTCAACAAGGAAATCTAGATGGCTTTGGACTAGGACTAGGTCTTAATGGAGCCAGTGAGCGATTTGCCATAAATTATGCCTCTACTGGTGATTTTATCTTACCTAGTTATACGATTGTAAACGCATCTGTCTTTTATCAAGCAGATCATTATCGAGTTGGTTTAAAGCTTAATAACGCCTTTAATAAAGAATATTATAAAGGTTGGACTACAATTAATCCACAAATGCCTAGAGCATTACTAGCTAACATTTCTTATCGTTTTTAATTAGCCAATTGTCAAAAAGAGCAGCTCCATGTAGAGTTGCTCTTTTTAAAATAAAATAAAATGACATTTAAAAAATTTGTATTTCAGTTACACAAAATCTTGGGTCTTGCCACAGGGATTGTTGTTTTTATTGTAGCCATTACTGGTTGTTGCTGGGCATTTAGAGAAGAGATAGAAAGTCTATATGATGATTATAAAAAAGTTAAACCACACAATGCACCTATATTAACGCCTACTGAAGCCAGAGATATAGCTGAAACGGTTTTCCCTAATAATACCGTACATGGTACCGTTTTTAAAAAAGCAGATGATGCCATTGAGGTCATTTTTTATGACGCACAACCAGAATTTTATCAAAGCGTATTCCTCAACCCTTATACTGGTAAGGTTATACAAGTAGATGATCATCTATCAGGTTTTTTTGCTTTTATTCTAAAAGGTCATATGCGCCTGTGGTTACCTAAAGATATCGGCGAGCAAGTGGTCGGTGTTTCTATATTACTATTCATGTTCATCATCATTTCAGGTTTTATACTTTGGATTCCTAAGAAGAGAAAAAATATAAAACAACGCATCCAATTTGATTGGAAAAAAACCACAAGATGGAAACGTAAAAATTTTGATTTGCATACCGTGATAGGATTTTACATATGTTCATTTGCCTTAGTGCTTGCATTTACTGGATCTATGATGTCTTATAACTGGCTTAAATATGTGGTTTATAAATCAACTGGTGGCGATAAAGAAGCTCGATTTATCATACCGCAAAATAATAGTGATACGTCACTTGATAATAAAACTATTCCCATGGATTATTTGATAGTAAAGCTTCATAAAGAAAATCCAGAGGCAGAAGCATTTGAATTACACTATCCTAAAACTGAAGAAGAAAGTATTTATATAGAAGTTACTAATAGCAATGGACTTTACTATGATGCTGACTTTAGATTCTTTGATCAACATACTTTAGAAGAAATAGAAACACCTAGTATTTATGGAAAATATAAAAATGCAAAAGTAGCAGATAAGATACAACGCATGAATTATGACATTCATATAGGTGCTATAGGTGGTATTGTAGGCAAAATAATTGCCTTTATAATTAGTTTCCTTACCGCTAGTTTGCCCATTACGGGAATTCTATTATGGTATGGCAGACACTATAAAAAGAAAAGAGTCTAATTTATTTGATTAATTATAGGTCTATTAACTTAAAAGCGATTTGAGAAATTACTTGAATCGCTTTTTTTATTGTTTCCCATCTAAAAATGGAACAAACCTAAACTCTCCAAAAGTTTCTTTAGAGAACTGTGTCGCAGATTCTCTAATCAATAAGGTCATGATTTGTGGGTCATCACCGACCGGTATGACCATACGACCTCCTATTTTAAGCTGACTTAATAAAGTTTGAGGGATTTGAGGCGCACCACATGTGACTATAATAGAATCAAATGGTGCATCTTCTGGCATACCTTTATATCCATCACCAAAAAAGTATCTTTTAGGCCTATAATTTAATTTTCTAAAAATCAGATTGGTCTTTTTGTACAATTCATTCTGACGTTCAATAGTATAAACCTGTGCGCCCATTTCTAAAAGCACTGCGCATTGATAACCACTACCAGTTCCTATCTCTAAAATCTTATCATTAGGCTTAACTTGTAAAAGTTCGCTTTGAAAAGCAACCGTATAAGGATGCGATATGGTCTGGTCAGCACCTATAGGAAATGCTTTATTTTGATAAGCATGCTCTAGAAAAGAACTGTCTAAAAATACATGGCGAGGCACTTTATTCATGGCATCCAGCACACGCTGGTCCTTGATTCCTTTCTCACGCATCAACTCTACCAGCTGGCGTCTTTTACCTTTATGTATGAAGTCATCTTTGATACCGCTAATTTATAATGACTACTTAAAAATCACAGCACATTTTATCAAAAAGATTTAAGATAATTTTCTCCTTGCTAATCCTTATTTTTGTGGAAAACCCATAAACTATGCTTAAAGCTGGCGTGCTAGGTGCTGGACACCTCGGAAAAATTCACTTAAGACTTCTTGAACAAAGTGAGCGTTATGAATTAATAGGATTTTATGATGCAAATCCCGAGTATGCAGCATCCATTGAGGCAGAGTTTGGTTACAAATATTTTTCAGACATCGACGCACTTATCGCGGCCTGTGACATGATAGACGTGGTCACTCCTACTTCTTATCATCACGAGAGTGGAATGAAAGTTCTCGAGGCTGGCAAGCACTTATTTGTTGAAAAACCTATAACGGTTACTGTAGAAGAGGCAAATGATTTAATTGCGCTTTCGCGAAAGCGTAATGTAAAAGGTCAAGTAGGTCAGGTAGAACGTTTCAATCCGGCATTTAGATCTGTAGTAGATCGATTTGATAACCCAATGTTTATAGAAACTCATCGCCTGGCAGAGTTTAATCCACGTGGTACAGATGTAAGTGTAGTGCTGGATTTAATGATACACGACATTGATGCCATTTTAAGTGTGGTAAAAAGTCCTGTAAAATCTGTAAGTGCTAGTGGTGTTTCTGTAATTTCTAAAACTCCGGATATTGCTAACGCTCGTATAGAATTTGAAAATGGTTGTGTTGCAAATCTAACCGCTAGTCGTATCAGTCTTAAGAAAATGCGTAAAGCACGTTTTTTCCAGCGTGATGCTTACATTTCTGTTGATTTTTTAACTAAAGCAGTAGAAGTTGTGCGTATGAAAGACGCTCCAGAGGTTCCAGGAGATTTTGATATGATTCTTAAAAATGCTGAAGGTGAGAAAAAACAAATCTATTTTGACAATCCTGATGTTGCAGATAACAATGCCATACTCGATGAGCTAGAGACCTTTGCAGACGCTATAGAAAATGACACCAGACCAGTAGTAAATCTAGAGGATGGAACAGCGGCACTAGATGTGGCCTTAAAAATCATTAAGGAATTTAAATCACTGTAATGAATTATAAACTTCTGGTTAGCTTATTAATCTTATGTGGTTTGAGCAGCTGCAAAAATGCTGATACTACCGCTACTGATGAAAACATCATTGTAAAAGCTGTTGAAGTAGAACTGGATAAAAAATTAGATAGCATACACCAACTTAAACAATTTCATGGTATAGGTGTTTCTATAGTTAATGAAAAAGGACCTGTTTTTCAAGAAGGTTTTGGATATCTAGATCGTAAGATAAGAGCAGACTATACAGAAAACACTATTCAAAACATCGCTTCTATCTCAAAAGTAATCTTAGGGTTAACTCTTGCTAAAGCAGTAGAAGACGGACACATCAAACTGGATGATGATATTAACAATTATCTTGATTTTAACGTACGCAATCCTCAATTTCCAGATGATCCCATTTTAGTAAGGCATTTAACCTCACATACAAGTAGTATTCTAGACGGTGACTATTATGATTTGAGCTATATCAATCTTGAAGATGACGCTGTAGATAATCCTAAAATTGATCAAGAAGAACTTGCTTATTTTCATTCTCAGAAAACGGCTCCATGTCTTGAGGCCTATTTAAAAGAAGGTTTGCAGACAGTGGACTCCACACAGACTTCCTATATCTTTCATCAGTTTGCACCTGGTACCGCATATTCATACTCAAACATAGGTGCTGGACTTACAGCATTGATTATTGAAAAAGCCACTAAAACTTCTTTTAAAGAATATTCTAAAAAGCATATCATTGATCCTTTAGGTTTAAAAAACACCTCTTGGAATGTTGCAGACCTAGACTCGCGTCAACGTAGCACTTTATACAGCACACTAGAACTGCGTTATCCTGTGTATCGATTAATCACATTTGCAGATGGTGGTTTATATACCACACCTAACGATCTAGGAATAATTCTTACTGAACTTATTAATGGTTATAACGGTAAGGGAACTTTATTAAAAACGTCCACCTATGTACAGTTATATAAAAAGCAACTAAATCAATCAATGTTTAAAACAGAAAAATCGCTAGCCGACTTTCAGAAAGGTTTTAATAAAGGAATGTTTATCACCTATGAAAGAGATGGCATAGGTCACTCTGGTGGTGATCCAGGCGTTTCTACCTTAATGTATTTTAATCCTAAAACTAGTATAGGTCAAATCACCTTTTTAAATACTGATTTTAATAGTCAGGAAGCTTATGATAGTTTTATTGCTATCGATTCCATTTTAAAAGAATATGGTAACAAATTATTAAAAAAATAAACAGCTATAATAATGAAAAATATAACCGTAATAGGAGCAGGAACCATGGGAAATGGTATCGCACATACATTTGCTCAAAAAGGATTTAAAGTAGCCCTAGTAGAACGTACACAAGAAGCTATCGATCGAGGTTTAGGAACTATTTCTAAGAATCTAGACCGCATGATTGCCAAAGAACGTATTACTGAAGCTGATAAATCAGCTACTCTAGGAAACATTACTACATTTCTGGACTTAAAAACTGGAGTGGCTCAAGCAGATTTAGTTGTAGAAGCAGCTACAGAAAATGTAGATCTTAAACTAAAAATATTTAGTGAAATGGACGAGTTTGCACCAGCAGACTGTATTCTATCTACTAACACTTCATCTATTTCTATTACTCAAATCGCTGCGGTTACTAATCGTCCAGAAAAAGTTATAGGGATGCATTTTATGAATCCGGTGCCTATTATGAAACTGGTAGAAATCATAAGAGGTTATTCTACTAGTGATGAGGTCACTACTACTATCATGGAGTTATCAAAACAACTAGGTAAAACACCTACTGAAGTAAATGATTACCCAGGTTTTGTAGCAAATCGTATCTTGATGCCTATGATTAATGAGGCTATTGAAACCTTATATAATGGCGTTGCTGGTGTAGAAGAAATTGATACCGTAATGAAGTTAGGTATGGCACATCCTATGGGACCATTACAACTAGCAGACTTTATTGGATTAGACGTTTGTCTTTCTATTCTTAACGTCATGTACGATGGATTTAAAAACCCTAAATATGCTCCATGTCCATTATTAGTAAACATGGTCATGGCTGGTAAAAAAGGTGTGAAATCTGGAGAAGGTTTTTATGACTATAGTGAGTCGAGAAAAGCTGAGAAAGTGAGTGGTAGTTTTAAATAGGAAATGATGAAGATAATTTCTTTACTAATGTTATTATCATTTACCTTTTCATCAATTCAACTGAATGAATACTCAGAACAGGAAGATAACACACCGGTTTTAAAGTATATAAAAGATGAGTCATCGACCTTAAGAAAATTAAGTAGAGCTCTAGAACAATCCTTAGAAGATGTAGAAATAAGCTGCGGATATACGGTAGATAAAATAAATAGAATACATTTTATCACTATTTCAATTAATGACTATAGAAATAGAATGATATCCAATGACAGTATCAAAGCGATAGAATCGCAAAAGCTTTATAATATCATTAAAATAGATATAATTAACATTAAAGAATTTGATGAAATCCACTTTGAATATTTTAATGAAAAAGACACTGAGATTATGAATAGCTTTTTCACTATTAAAATTGATTAAATGCCCATCATAAAACCTTTTAAAGGAGTAAGAGCAGCACCGCATATGGCGTCACACGTCATATCGCGCACATATCAAGATTATAGTGACACAGAGCTAGAGGCAATTTTAAAATATAATCCCTTTAGCTTTTTGCACATCCTTAATCCTGGTTATAAATTTAGTAATAGCCTTAAAGGAGAAGAGCGATTTAATCTAGTGCGCAATCGGTATCTAGAATTTAAGGAAGAACAATACCTTGTTCAAGATGAATCGCCTGTATTTTACATCTATGAAAGATCAGATGCGGTACACTCTTACACAGGAATCATTGCCGGAACTTCCACTGTAGATTATGATAGCGGAAAGATAAAAAAGCATGAAGACACCTTAGAAAAACGAGAAAAACTATTTAAAGACTATTTAAAAACAGTAGGCTTTAATGCAGAGCCTGTACTACTCACCTATCCAGATGATCACGTCATTGATGAAGTAATTGACCAAGAAAAAAAGCACAGACCTGTCTATGATTTTGTTACCACAGATCGCAGTTGTCATAAACTATGGGTGATAAAAGACATCCATCATATACAGTCATTGCAACAGCAATTTGCAGCGATGCCACACGTCTATATTGCAGATGGTCACCACCGTAGCGCCAGCTCTTCCCTACTCGCTAGTGAGATGGGAGAAAAGCACGACAGCTATAATCATTTTATGAGTTACCTCATCGCTCAAAGTCAGTTGCGCATCTATGAATTTAACAGACTCGTTAAAGATCTAAACGGATTGAGTAAAGAAGCTTTTCTCATGCAACTGGATATGAAATTCCGTATACAGAATCGTGGTCTAGAGATGTATAAGCCATCAAAAAAACACCATTTCTCTATGTATCTAGATGGCGAGTTTTACAGTTTGTATTTACGTAAAGACATTTATAACATTGAAACGCCACTCGATGATCTGGACACTCAAATGTTATTTGATTTGGTCTTAAATCCTATCTTGGGCATTGAGGACTTGCGCAACGATTCTCGTATCGCCTACAGTTATGGACAGACAGATTTATTGCGCATTAAAGATCGAGTAGATAAAAATGAATTTGCCGTTGGTTTTGGTTTATTCCCTGCCACAGTAGAGCAAATGAAATCCATCGCAGACGAGTCTCTAATCATGCCACCTAAGAGCACTTACATCAGACCTAAGTTACCTAGCGGACTTACCATTTACGAATTTGAATCATGAGCATAAAAGATCATTTATTACGCTTTCGCGAAAGCATAGAACCCAAAGCCACTCTAGTTGCTGTAAGCAAAACCAAACCTATTAGCGACCTGCAAGAGGCTTATAATGCTGGACAAAGACACTTTGGTGAGAATAAAATTCAGGAAATGACCGAAAAATGGGAAACGCTACCTAAGGACATTCACTGGCACATGATAGGTCACACACAGCGGAATAAGGTCAAATACATGGCGCCTTACGTTCATTTGATTCACAGTGTCGATTCTCCAAGATTGCTTAAAGAAATTAATAAACAGGCCGCAAAAAACGAAAGAGTCATCGATTGTTTATTACAAATTCATATTGCTGAAGAAGAAACAAAATTTGGTTTTGATCAAAATGAACTGCTCGAGTTATTGAGTAGTGATGCCTTTGCAGGTTATAAAAACGTGCGCATCACAGGACTGATGGGCATGGCCACTTTTACAGATAATAAAGAACAAGTACGTAAAGAATTTAAAAGTCTCAAAACACTACTAGACCATATCAACGACAATCACCTAATCAGTGATTCTCATGAGTTTAAGACTCTTTCTATGGGAATGACAGGTGATTATGAAATTGCAATGAAAGAAGGTAGTACGATGGTACGCATAGGTAGTGCGATTTTTGGGAGTAGAGCTTAACCACAGTGTTTATTTAAACACTTCGTTTTCTGTAGATATAAAACTTTCAATTCCCTGTAACGAAATCAATAGTTAATTAAAAATCAAGTTTTGGAATTATCCCTGAGCATACCAGCCCTACTCTTCCCAGCCATATCGTTAACCATGCTGGCTTATAACGCACGTTATCTAGCCATTGCTGCGTTAATAAGAAATCTACATGCTAAGTACGAAGAAAATCCATCAGATAAAGTACGTATTCAAGTTCAAAAATTAAGAAAGCGACTGACCATTATTAAAAATATGCAAGCCGTTGCTATTTTAAGTTTCTTACTTGCGGTAATCACGATGTTTTTAATTTATATAGAATTGGATTTTTGGGCAAATCTAGTTTTTGGAATCAGTTTATTGGCTTTAATGATATCACTTATTCTATCACTTATAGAGGTGCAGTTATCTACTAAAGCACTATCAATCCAACTGGAAAGTATAGAGAAGAAATAGAAATTATTTAAACGCAAAAAACCTGCAAAGCGAGCTTTGCAGGTTTTTTTTGTTGCAAATAATTATGAACTTATTGCTTAATCACCTTAACCGTTTGTTGATTATTAATGGTCAATAAATAGATTCCTTGAGTATAGTTTGTTAAGTCTAATTGACTTTGTTGTTCTCCATCAAATTTGAGACTCATCAACTGTTGTCCTTGTAAATTATACAGCGCTATTTGATTAATACTTCCATTATTAGTATTGATGTTTATCACATCGTTAACCGGATTAGGATAAATAGCATAATCTGTATTAAGTTCAAAGTCGCTATTACTCAATGTTTCATTATTAGTACCAAAAGTAGGTGCTTGAATCACAAAGTTACCAGTACCATTAGGTACACGAGCATATCCCATATCAGTGGTTTGTGCACCAAATGTGATGGACTCTATTACGGTTCCATTATCGTATGACAATACAGCATCCTCTCCATTTGATGAAAATTTTAAGTCGGCATGAAGACCTGTTTGAGTTAAATCTTTATCGCACCATACAATTAGATAGCTATCTGGCGCTATGGTTGTTCCACTAGGAAATTGCCACATTAAAGGATCGGTAGTATCATCAGATAGGTATAAGTTATCTAGACTCAAAGTTGAAGAAGAGTTATTATAAAGCTCTACCCAATCTTCATACTCACCATCATCATCTACAGCAGTTGTACTGTTAGATGCCATTATTTCATTAATAACTAAATCTCCAGGAGTAATTGTTGTGTAAGTTGCTACTGTAGAGTGATACTCATATTCAGCTCTTGCTGGTGAAAATGCCCCTATATTGTTATTTTCTGCATAAATATAATATTGGGTCAATGAATTGGTAATCGGTAAGTCAATACCATAAACATTATCACCAGCAGCCCCATCATTATGTGCTCCATCATCATACATTAAAATCTTAGTAAATGGTACAAAATCACCTTCACGATATCCTAAATATACAGCCGCTGTATTCGTATTAGTTACTTGTGCAGTAACAGTTATCGTATTGCCTATGATTGGTGTAGCTATAGATGGAGCTACAGCGGTAATAGAAGGCTGTATGGCAGTAAAGTCAGACTGTGCTAATAAATATGTACTTCTCGCACTCATTAAATTTGTTAATCCACTAGCAGTATTCATTTGTGCATTTACATCTGAATTGATATTACTATTGAACTGTGCGTAGCTGTAAAACTTATTATTATCTGCTTGTACGGCAAGGTCAATAATATTTTGATAAGCATTTGCGCTAGTTAAATAATCAGAGTTCGATATATTTTCAGTTAAAATCGTTTTAAAATGAGCCAGATACATTTTTTTATAACGTGGTACTGCCATTAACTTACTCATCAATGGCCACGCAGCGTCATTTTCATGTAACAAATGAGTTAACTGACTTTTCTGCGTAGTACTATTCAAAGATCCTCCAGATCCAGTCTGACCGAAGGTTCCGAAAGACATGTTCAAATCCCAAACTACTGGTCTAAATCTACCGTTATCATCTTTATATAAATAATAGTTTTGTTTAAACTGACCTAGATAACTGTCTAGATTTACCATCACATTATCAAAGGCAAGCATCCATAACGCAGCATCTACGTCTAGCACAGTTTCAATATTGTTTATATCCGTATTTAATATTCTAGTTAATTCTATTAAATCATCCCATCCAGTACCTGTCACATCTGACTTTATTTCATAAGCGTCTTCATAACTTGTGTAATTGGTTCCTAGATATTGTAAACTAGGAAAATCATTTCCTTGAGGTCCTGCGCCTGCTGGTGGACTACAACTAAAGAATGCATTATCATTTGAGTTAAAGTGCTTATTGACGAATTTCTTAGAAATTGACTCTACATTAGTATACAACCCAATCAATGTTCCATTTACGTATACATTAGCATAGTTTGCTTGTGGCGCATCCATGTACTTATTGACAATATTATAGGAAACTGTTTCTCTAACAAATGATGGATCAAAATAAACATTGGCTAGTTTAAGATCTGTGTAGCCTTCATAATCTTGATCAACATAGGTATCTAGCTCGATGTGAAAAGGGTTTTTAGTTTGGTTTGCTCTATAAGAACTGTTCCCTTTATATTTCACACCTACATTGTTAAATACGGTACCATTGATAGTTACTGAAGTGGCCGCTATATAACCATCTGCCCCAGCTTTTTCGGCATCTAGTAAAGCGTCCCAATTACTTTGCGCAAAGACAATTCTAATGTCTTGGATGGTATTCATATCATAAAGAGTCTGAGAATAGACCGTTGCTACTTGAATTAATAGCAAAAAGAGTAGTAAAGTTTTTTTCATGATTAAAGTCTTATTTCTCAGGTTAGACTTTAATTTCATGTAAAGGTTTAATCAAATCTTAAAAAAATCTTAATAACCAATAACTTCACTTAAGTCATAACCTCCAAAACGTTTCATATACGTCTTTACAGAACTACCGTAAGCATCACGATTAGACTTACGACCTTTAGTTTTAAAGAAACGTTTTACACCACCAGGACCTGATAGGTGTGCTGCAGCAAGAATGCCGCTTTCAGTTACATGAATACCACCTATCTTTTTGCCAGCATATTGTTTAATATATGGCTCTAAAATTTCATGATTGTAACGTAAATTTTTAATAAACACGCGTTCTTGTAATCTAGGAGATCTTAAAAATTGCAAGGAATCTCTAACACCTAAAGTTTCTAATGTGGCCATACCAAATTGATATTTCCCCATATAACCTAGACTATTCACTTTCCAAAATTTCCCTTGGGATTCTTTAAAAGCTAAAGCTTCTCTAAAGGTTAAAAATGAATCTGGTGGTGTAATCGCTAAAGAGTAATAGCGTACATCAAATAAATTAGAGCTTGTCACAGGACCTATAAAAGCATCTGCATCATAGAACTCTTCATTGATATTATTAACACTGGTTTTAAAAACACCAGAATCTAATTTCAAGTGGTTATTACTAAAAGACCAAAAGATTAACACTAATGGTAAAACAACCAAATACACATGACGTGATTTCATAAATTTTGTTTTCGAAAGTTACTGTCACCCTTTCTTTAACGCGGCGCAAATTTACGACTAATTAACGGTTGTGGATTTTTAAGATGTTAAATTAGTCCTAACAGACTCATAAATATTTGAAAACCAAAATCATACACAGTATCTAGTATAGATTTTAAAAAACTTAACTAAAGATAATTTTATAAATTCTGAATGGAAACCAGTTAATGAAATGACTTTTCTAGAAGAAACAACTTACCTATTTATTCCTTGCCTACTCACCCATCTGCGATAAGCAGCTGCATTTGCATTATGCTGACTTAAGGTCTTAGCAAATTTATGATACCCAAAATTTTCAACATTGGCTACAAAATAATAATAACCATGCTTCTCATAATTAAGAACTGCGTCGATAGCGTTCAGGTCTGGTGTTACTATAGGTCCAGGTGGTAAACTAGAATATTTGTAAGTATTAAAAGGAGAATCGATAGTCAAATCAACATACAATACACGTTTGATAACCTGATTAAAGTCTTTTTCCTTTAGCTTTTTAGCATAAATTACAGTTGGGTCTGCATCGAGTTTAATTCCTCTATTCAATCTATTCATGTAAACACCTGCAACTCTAGGACGTTCTTCTGCTTTAGCCGTTTCTTTCTGGACTATACTGGCAAGTGTATAAACTTCTTGAGGTGTGAGATCTATCTTTTTTGCTTTTGCGAGTCTGTCTTCATTCCAGAAATTTTTATAAGCACTTAACATCTTATCTCTCAGTTTTACGGCACTAGTATTCCAGTAACAATCGTAAGAATTGGACAAATACATGGTCAGTGCAGTTTCTTCTGTAAACCCATGTTTTTTTAAAAAAGCTGAATCTTTCATCACTTTTAATAGAGTGAGACTATCTGGTTCAACCTGCTGTGCTAATCGACCTGCAAGATTTTCTAATCGTTCTTGATTATTAAATCGAACCTTAACAGGTTGGTTCTGAATACGTATGGTATTGATAATATCATTATTACTCATTCCTTTTTTAAGAATATAATGTCCAGGTTTTACATTTGAGTTGTAACCTTTACGCACCGCAGTTTCATGAAATGCATCTCGGTCTTCAACAGCGTCTGCCACTAGCATAAAAGCGGCATTATAGTCTGCTGTCGATGGAATGAAAACTTCATAAGTTTGAGCCTCAAAGTTGGTATTTGCACTAAAAAAGGTGCTATAAACTTTATAGGCAAATAAAGACATTGCGATCAAGCCCACTAGGGCTACTCCTACGATTACGTTTTTATATTTATTCATTAATAAGTTGGTAGGTGATTTCGTTTTTATAAGAAGTTTCTGTGGCAATCCAGTCTTTTTTTATTCCGCTTTCGCGAAAGCGTAATTTCTCAAACAACTTTCTGCTAGCTTTATTATCCTCTGTAATACCAGCATACAGCTGGTGTAACCTAAGATGCTTGAAGGCATAATCAATCATTAATTGTAGTCCTTCTGAGGCATAACCCTTTTGACGATCTGCATGTTGAGATATCACGATTCCTACACCAGCACGTTTATGATAAGGATCAAAATCGTAAAGATCCACAACACCTATTATTTCTTCTTTTAAATTACAAATGGCAAGTCGCAATTGCTTGACCTCATAGATATCGCGATGCGCGTTTTCTAGATATTCTCTGATCGTATATTTTGAAAATGGCGTCCACGTATTTCCCACTTCCCATAACTCGGAATTATTTTCTAGTCTATAGATAAACTCCATATCTTCAGGATCTACAGCTCTTAAAAAGCAATATTGAGATTGTAGCATCATGCTGTAAAGGTTCCTTTAAAAACTTGCAGCGCAGGTCCTGTGAGCCATATATTTTCATATCCAGTATCACAAGCTTCAAAAGATACTTTTAAAACACCACCTGGTGTTTCTAAAGTCACCTCATTAGACGCTGTGTGGTTAGTCTTGTGCATAGCAATAGCAACAGCTGTAACGCCAGTACCGCAACTTAGTGTTTCATCCTCTACTCCACGCTCATAAGTACGTACTTTAAAGGTGTTGTTATCTTGAAGCTGAACAAAATTAATATTTGCACCAGCTTTTCCATATACCTTATCTCGCAAGTACTTTCCTTCTTTATAAACATCTAGTTCTGTCAAATTTTCAGTAAGTTGAACATGATGTGGTGATCCAGTATCTGTGAAAACATAGCTGTTTTCTAATCGCATATCTGTAACATCACTCATCTGTAAACTGATAGATATATCATCCACAACTCTAGCGTGATGCAAACCATCGATAGCTTCAAAGGTTGTCGTATCTTTTATTATCTCTAGAAATTGAGCAAATCGTACTAGACATCTTCCTCCATTACCACACATGGTACTTTCCTGGCCATCTGCATTAAAATAAACCATTTTAAAATCTGCCGTAGGATGATTTTCTAACAAAATAAGTCCATCTGCACCTATGCCAAATTTTCGGTCACATAATAATTCTATGAGTTTGGTATCGTTTTTGGAAAATAATTGATCACGATTATCAATCATGACAAAGTCGTTACCGGTTCCTTGGTATTTATAGAATTGTATATGGCTCATAATTGCAAAGGTAAAGCGAAAACTTTTTTCTAACGCTTATGGCCGCAATTTCTTAATGATCATAATAAAGAGGAAAATAGATGATACAGCTGTTATAAAATTAAAAAAGAAATCTATTTCTTAAAAAGCTTATGCTCAACTGTTAAATAAGGTTAAACTAATTTGTATTGTACAATCACTAAACTAATTTTAAGTTATTAAGTCATAATAGAAAAAGAAAGCAAATGAAAACATTTATCAAATCTCTAGGAATGGCTATTCTAGGTGGAATAGTCGCATTAGGCGGTTACCAACTGGTACAAAATGAAGAATCTAATGGTGCCATCACTCAATCATCTATCATAGAAAGCCCTTTACCGGTAACACCTGTTTCTTACACAGGCAACACCTCTATTGCTGGTGTAGATTTTACTGAAGCAGCAGAAAAAACCGTACACTCTGTGGTACATGTAATTAATAAAACAGTCGCTAGAGCACCTATGTCTATGGCAGATGTATGGGCAGGACGCACTCCATACCGTGAGGCTATAGGAACAGGTAGCGGTGTTATTATCACACCTGATGGTTATATAATCACTAACAATCACGTGATTAAAAATTCTAACCATTTACAAGTGACGTTAAACAACAATCAAACTTATAAGGCAGAACTTATAGGAGCAGATGAAGAAAGTGATATCGCATTAATTAAAATTGATACCGATGAGGATTTACCGTTTGTTCCTTTTGGCGATTCTAATAATGCTAAAATTGGAGAATGGGTATTAGCAGTAGGAAACCCTTTTAATCTTACCAGTACAGTAACCGCAGGAATTATAAGCGCAAAAGGTCGTGACCTTGAATCTCGTGATTCAAAAGTCCAATCGTTTATTCAAACAGACGCAGCAGTTAATCCAGGGAACTCTGGTGGTGCGCTAGTAAATACACGTGGTGAACTTATAGGAATTAATACAGCAATTAAATCTCAAACAGGTTCTTATATAGGTTACTCATTTGCAGTGCCGTCTAATAATGCTCGCAAAATCATCGAGGATTTTATGGAGTTTGGTTTTGTACAAAAAGGTATGTTAGGTATCAGAGGAACGGACCTAAACGGGACAAACTCTAAAGAATTTGGCCTTAACTCTACTGAAGGAATATATGTAGCAGAAATCGTAGAAGATAGCGGTGCCGATAAAAGTGATTTACAGAAAGGAGATGTAATCACTTCTCTAGATGGTGTTAAAATCAGTAAGTTCTCTGAATTATCTGGTTATATAAAAACAAAAAATCCTGGTGATATAGTAAATGCCGAAGTAATAAGGAAAAATAACTTGATCACTATACCTATTACTATCTCAAAGAATAACACGGTAACTATTCCACAAATAGAAATGGAATTGCGAAACTTAACTGGTGAAGAAAAAAAGATTTTTGATGTAAAAGATGGTGTTAAAATCACAAAAACGATAGGTAAACTATCACGTTACAATTTAAGTGATTACATCGTTACAAAAGTAAATGATACTGATGTGACCGATATCGATGATATACAAGCTGTTTTAAGAGATGTTGTTCCAAATGAAACGCTATTGATTCAAATGAAAAATTCTAAAGGTGAAATAGAACGTTTCCGATACACGGTGAATTAGTAAGTCATTAAATAGCATAAAAAAGCAGCTCATTAATAATGAGCTGCTTTTTTTATGAATGCTATTAGTTAATTCACGACACTAACCTACTCTATCACCATTGTTTGCAGCCGCACTGGGCTGTAAAAGTATCACGTCTTTATTATCTCCTACTACTCCTAACACAAGGCATTCACTCATGAAATTTGCAATTTGTTTTTTGGGGAAATTTATCACAGCAACGACTTGTTTTCCTACCAGTTCATTTTTATCATATCGCGTTGTGATTTGAGCACTTGTTTTTTTAATACCTAAAGGACCAAAGTCAATTTGTAATTGATAAGCAGGATTTCTAGCCTCTGGAAAATCACTTACCGTAAGCACAGTTCCTACTCGCATGTCTATCTTTTCAAAATCGCTCCAAGAAATCTCCATTAATGCATTCTTAATTTCTCTATCATTTCACGAGATATAGCAACATCTGCTCCATAAGCATCTAACAATAATCCTTTTTCACCATCTGAACATTCCAGTGCATACAATATCATATTATCACCAGGATTAGTCATTCCCTCAAATCTAAAAAATTGCACAACTTCTATCTCGCCTGCCTTCCATTCTTTTTTTAAATGTTTAGAATGCACGCCATCTTCTACCAAGTCAAAATCTATCGTGTATCCTTTGGACTGTAAATCCTCTACTGCTTCTGTTACTGTGTCGTATCCTTTTTTCATCTTTTTATTTTAAATTTAAAAAAATTAAAACCAATCCTTACAGGTTTAAAAAAACTTTAAGTAATCTTTTTATGGCTATTTTTTATAATTACGCTTTCGCGAAAGCGTAACAAAAATCATTTTCATACTACTAATAATAAAAAACTAAATGGCTCTAACTCCTTCTACCATGCTGCCTTTAAACACAAAGGCACCTCAATTTCAATTACTGGATACTATTAGTGGTGATATGTTGTCTTTTGATCAAATTAAAGGCAAAAAAGGAACTGTAGTCATGTTTATATGCAATCACTGTCCATTTGTTATTCATGTTAATGAGGAAATTGTAAGAATGGCAAATGATTACAGAATCCTTGGTTTTGGATTTGTAGCGATATCTAGTAATGATATTGAAAGATATCCACAAGACTCACCAGATATGATGTATAAAACGGCTATGGAAAACGATTATACTTTTCCATATTTATACGACCAAAGTCAAGAAGTTGCAAAAGCATATGATGCGGCGTGCACTCCAGATTTTTATCTTTTTGATAGTGAGGACTTCCTGGTTTATAGAGGTCAACTAGACGATTCTAGACCTGGAAATGGCATACCATTAACGGGACGTTCTTTAAGAGAAGCGATGGATGCCATAATGGGAAATAAAAAAGTCCCTACAGTTCAAAAACCTAGTATGGGTTGTGGTATTAAATGGATCTAATTAAGGTTGCACGTTTTAAAGTTGATGACACCTGATACAGCAACTTTAGGCTTTGAATTATTGACCTAAATGAATCATCGCAAAAATGGCGTAATTAATCATGTCCTGATAATTTGCGTCTAGTCCTTCAGAGACAATGGTTTTACCTTTATTATCTTCAATTTGTTTTACTCTTAAAAGTTTTTGAAGAATTAAGTCTGTAAGCGAGCTTACTCTCATATCTCGCCATGCCTCGCCATAATCATGATTTTTATCCATCATCAACTTTTTAGTAACTGCTACATGATGGTCGTATAATTCTAAAGATTGCTCTAACGTTAAATCAGGCTGCTCTACCACACCTTTTTCTAGCTGTACTAGCGCCATGATAGAATAATTGATAATTCCTATAAACTCACTTTCCTGACCTTCGTCAACTTTAGATTCTGCAAGTGTTTGTAATCCTCTAATGCGTTGTGCTTTAATAAAAATCTGATCTGTAAGCGATGGCAGTCTTAAAATGCGCCATGCACTACCATAATCTTTCATTTTCTTTGAGAAAAGATCTCTACAGGTTGTAACTACTGCATCATATTGCTGACTGGTCTGGGACATAAACGGATAATATTTTGTGTAAATTTCGGCTTTAAATTTTAAATAACCATAATTTAATGCATACCATCAACTGTAACGGTAGATTAATAGACCTGTCCACACCACGCGTGATGGGTATTGTTAATGTGACACCAGATTCTTTTTATGATGGCGGTAAATTAAAATCAGACTCAGATCTATTAAATCAGGTCACTAAAATGTTAACTGATGGCGCTACATTTATAGATATAGGTGGTTATAGTTCTAGACCCGATGGAGTCAACATATCAGTTGACGAAGAGTTGAACCGTGTAATTCCAGTGCTAGAAGTATTGAGTAAAGAATTTAATAATCTGAATATAAGTATAGATAGTTTCAGAGCTAAAGTAATGGACCAAGCAATACAACATGGCGCAAATATGGTTAATGATATAAGTGCTGGAACGCTAGATGAAAAAGTCATAGAAACGGTGGCTCATCATCAAATTCCTTACATAATGATGCACATGCGTGGCACACCACAAACTATGAAGTCTTTAACTGATTATGACAACCTTATAAAAGATATTAATATTTATTTTTCCCAACGCATTGCTACCGCAAGGGCTGCAGGTATTAATGATGTTATTATTGATCCAGGCTATGGGTTTGCAAAAACAATTGATCAAAATTATCATTTACTTAAAAACCAAAGACTATTAAAATTTCATGATGTACCTATCCTATCAGGTATATCCCGTAAGTCCATGATATACAAAACACTAGACATTAAAGCATCGCAAGCACTTAACGGCACTAGTGCTTTACATATGATCTGCCTACAACAAGAAGCTTCTATCTTACGCGTTCACGATGTTAAAGAAGCCATGGAAGTGATTCAACTATATCATATATTAGAATCAAATTAAACTCTATTTTTACAAAAACCGATACCATTGGAATTACCAGATTTAAGAATTCTCGACGTTATAGATATTTTGTTAGTGGCAGCACTAACCTTTTATCTATATAGACTGGTAAAAGGCACACCTGCAATAAACATTTTTATTGGAATAGTGATTATCTATATCATTTATAGCATTACAGAAACGCTTAAAATGGAATTACTTAGTCGTGCTTTAGGTGCTTTTACTGGTGCCGGAGTTTTTGCTTTGATTGTTGTATTTCAACAAGAGATTAGAAAATTTTTATTAATGCTGGGCTCTACAAATTTTACTTCTCGTAAAGGTTTCTTAAAGCAGCTTCACTTTTTTAAAGATGATATCGATACAGATCATACTGCTGTAGATCAAATTGTAAAGGCCTGTGGTGAGATGTCTAACACGTTTACAGGTGCATTAATAGTAATTAAAAGAGATGGATCACTAGATTTTGTAAAAAACACTGGTGATGAGCAAGATATCGTAGTGAACACTTCAATTATTAAAAGTATCTTTTTTAAAAATTCGCCATTACATGATGGTGCCATGATCATTGAAGGCAACCGTATCACTGCTACTCGAGTTATTTTACCGGTATCTGATAATAGAAGTATCCCTCAACGTTTTGGATTACGTCATCGTGCAGCAGTAGGCGTTACTGAAAGAAGTAATGCCATCGCTATTGCGGTAAGTGAAGAAACCGGTCAAATTTCTCTAATTAATAATGCTGAATTTGAAACTTTTGAGAATTTAGAAGACCTATCTGTAAGGATAAAAAAACATCTCGAGTGAAAACCTGTAAAAATTGTACCACCAGATACTCTAGTAAATTCAATTATTGTCCGCATTGCGGTGCACAATGGTTGGACTACAGACTTACACCTCGTAAAATCACAGCAGAGTTTACTGAACGTTATTTAGGAACTGAAAATGTTTTTATTAAAACTTGTGTTACACTATTCCGATATCCTGAAGATGTTATAAATGGATATATCACAGGACAACGCAAGAAGTATGTTAATGTGATTAATTTCTTCTTTATTAGTTTAACGCTATTCGGAATTCACATATTTGTGCTTAAAAACTTTTACCCAGAATTACTAGGGTTTGACACAGTATCTTCAAATGAAAAAAACGCAGAGGAATACCTTTCCTATTTCTATGATTATATGGGGCTATTAACCTCATTATTCATCCCTTTTTATGCATTAACTGGCTGGGTGACATTTTATAAAAAATCATATAATTTTGTAGAACATCTTGTGCTATTTGGCTATGTTTTTGGATTAATAAATCTGATAACGGTATTATTAACGCCTGTAATCATTATTACATCTCTGAATTATTTTCAGATGTCTTCGGTTCTATCTATTTTCTCTTTTATTTTAATAGGTTGGTACTATAAAAGGATATTTAAATTATCATTTTGGAAAACGGTTTGGAAAACTTTCTTAATGACCATCCTCTACTTTATTGTACAGTCCATCATCACTTTAATCATAGGTATGATTATAATTGCAGGTATAGTTATTTTTTATCCTGATTTACTAGAAGGTCTTAATATCAAATTGAATGGAACGCAACTGTAAAAACTGTAGAAGTCTCGTATATGCTGGTAAATCATACTGTGCAGACTGTGGTGCAAAATGGATTGAAAAACGTATCACAATGCGCAATGTAGGTGCTGATGTCGCAGACATGTATCTGGGAATAGATACTAAATTTGGACGTAATTTCATAGACCTATTCACTAAACCACACCACGTCATTAATGGATATATAAAAGGTGCCCGCATGAACTATGTGGACGCCATACGATATGTCTTTATCGCTATTTTCATGAGTGGTATCTATATGTTTGTTGTGAAAACTTTTAATATCGACATAACCGCAGGCCTTGCCAATAACGATGAATTTTACAGATCATTAGGTTATACTGAAGAAAGAATAGCCGAAACCAATGTAATGAATGGTAAAGTTTTTGATTTTGTCACTAAGTATCAAGGCTTAATCATTTTCATGACCTTACCTATACTAGCGTTTATTGGACGTATTACGTTCTGGAAAAACAAGAAATACAACTTTACAGAGCATCTGGTATTTCATATGTACACTTACAGTCATTTTGTAATTGTAACAACTCCTATATCAATATTATTAAGTTTTATTAATGTAGATATTTTAATGGTGTGGTCCATGATGGCATACCCGATGCTATTCATATACAATACTTATTGCTATAAAAAATGCATGTATTTAAACTGGCAAGAAGCTATCCTTAAAGCACTTATCGCTATTCTGATATCGGTTGCTCTTGCAATAACTTCATTTTTAGCAGGTATAATAATTACTATAATAGTTGTTGTTATTTATAAAAAATATGTGAATCCAGCTTAAGAATAGATTTACAAATACGCTTTCGCGAAAGCGAACTCACAACAAGGTATTTGAAATTATGCGACCTCTTCTTGAGCAAATTGAACCTCATAAAGATTCTTGTAGTAGCCATCTTCCTTTTGAAGAAGTTCTAAATGCGATCCTATTTCAACAATCTGACCAGAATCCATCACAATAATCTTATCGGCTTTTTTAATAGTAGCCAGCCTATGAGCTATAACTATTGAAGTACGGTTCTTTGTAATCTTTTCTGTAGCAACTTGTATTAATTGCTCACTATAACCATCTACAGAACTTGTTGCTTCATCTAATACGAGAATACTAGGATTAGACACATATGCCCTTAAAAAGGCGATTAACTGTCGCTGACCAGAGCTTAACATCACGCCACGCTCCTTAACATTATAGTGGTATCCACCAGGTAATGACGATATGAATTTATGGACACCTATTTCTTTAGCAGCATTTACAACGTCATCTTCTGTTATATTAATATCGTTGAGTGTAATGTTATTAAGTATCGTGTCTGCAAACAGGAAAACATCTTGAAGGACCACAGCAATTTCTGATCGTAAGCTGTATAAATCATAGTCCTTTGTATTTACACCATCAATTAAAATATCGCCAGCATCTATCTCATAAAACCTAGATAGCAAATTAATGATTGTTGATTTACCAGCACCTGTAGCCCCAACAATAGCAACAGTGTTTCCAGGATTAACTTTAAAACTAATACCTTTGAGTACAAGTTCATCATCAACATAACTAAATTTTACGTCTTCAAAAACAATTTCACCTTTAAGGTGATTAGCCTGCACATTACCAGTGTTTTCAATAGTAGAGTCTGTGTCTAATATACCAAATACTCTATTTGCTGCCACCATACCCATTTGCAGCGTGTTAAACTTATCTGCGATCTGTCGTAGTGGTCTAAAGAGCATTTGAGCTAGCTGTATAAACATTACAATCGTACCTATTTGCAAACTAGCATCTTCTAATGTTTCACTAGAAACCATCAACTTAAAACCTAAAAACACAATTAGTGCTATCGTTATACTTGAAGCCATTTCGGCAATAGGGAAGAATATAGAATTATACCACACCGTTTTAACCCATGCATTACGATGCTTATCATTAATTTCTTTAAACTGGTCGTACTCTACTTTTTCACGATTGAAAATCTGAACGATTTTCATTCCAGTTACTCGTTCTTGAACAAAAGAATTTAAATTACTTACCTGATTACGCACATCTTCAAATGCCTTTTTCATTGCCTTTTGAAAAACCCGAGTTGCATAAAGTATAAAAGGCATTACAATTAGAGAAACTAAAGTTAGTTGCCAGCTAGAAATACCCATAAAAACAAGAACTACAAGCATTTTTAATAAATCAGATATAATCACAAATAGTCCTTGTGAAAAAATACTTGCTATAGTCTCTATATCACTTACAGCTCTCGTTACCAATTTACCGACAGCACTTTTATCAAAGTACTTCATTTTAAAACTGAGCATGTGACTAAATAGCTTTAACCTCAAATCTCTAATCACCTGTTGCCCTAACCAGTTTGCATAAAATATAAATGAAAATTGTAATAACACCTCAAGTAACAGAGCAGCGATCATTACACAAATCACTATATAAATACCACTTAATTCTTGTGGGATAATGTAGTCATCTATTAAAACTTTAATTAAATATGGCATTGCAATAGCAAGACCTGAAAGTAAAATAGCAGAAACAGCTACAAAATAATATGTAGTCTTATATGGTTTTGTATAAGAGATCAGCCTCTTAAACAATTTAAAGTTAAATGCATTACCTGTAGTAGATGCCATAATTATTATAATAAATGTGCAATACTAGATTGCAATTCTTTTTCTTTTTGTGTACCGATTACATATTGACGATCAGCCATTTTGATATGCAATCCTTTTGAGCCAGTTACATTGTAAACGGTTCCATAATTAGTCCATAATCTTATTCCCCATCCACCTACAAAACCATAGTCAATCACTTGTGCTTCTGACAATTCAGACCATTTAAACACCTTTTTAATAAAAGGAATATATCTAACGGTAATTTCATCGTCCGTTATTGTCGTTGTCAAGGTGAGTGATAAAAATAAAACCAAAATAAAACCTATAATAACACTTGGCATAACTTTATCAATAGTGAGTTGACCTAGAAGATCTTCATCCCAATTAAATTGGAACGTTATGACTACTACTAAACCTGCAATTATCAGCCACAACCACCACTGCGTAAAACGTTGCTTTTCTTGAAATATAATTTTACCTTTCATAAAAACAGCTCCTCTGGATAATGAATTTTAGTAAGAAACAATCCTCCTGCAGGAGCACTTGCGCCAGCATTACTACGATTTTTAGAAGCAATTATTTCGTGCAAATCTTCAATTGTTTTTTTACCATACCCAATGTCTAATAAAGTTCCAACTACTGCCCTAACCATATTACGTAAAAATCTATTTGCGGTGATATGAAAAATCACTTTATGATCTTTAAATTCAAAATAGGCCTCTGTCAGATCACAGATATAAGTCTTTACATCAGTATTAGACCTTGAGAAACATTCAAAATCTTTATACTCTGGTAAAATGGCTGCAGCTTCCTGCATTAATTTAAAATCAGGTTTTCTAAACAGGACATAAGCTTGCATTACCTGAAAAGGATCTGGTCTTAATAAAAAATGATATTCATAGGATCTTTTATAAGCATGGAATCGCGCATGTGCATTTTCTACAACAGGTTTCACTTCGTACACAGCAATATCTTTAGGCAACCACCTATTTAATCTATAAACTAGATGTTCTAGATCTATTTCTCCTTTATAATCAAAATGGGCTACCATAAATGCCGCGTGCACACCAGCATCAGTCCTACCAGCACCTTGAATCGCTATTTTTTCTCTCAGCATTTTATTCAATCCATCTTCTAAGACTTCTTGCACAGAAATACTTTGTGGTTGTCGTTGCCATCCATGATAAGCTGTTCCATCATAAGCGAGCTCAATAAAATAACGTCTTTTCTCTTGCATCAATACAAAGATAAGTGGATATGCCGAATAATGAACCAGTTTTATAACTAGTAAAGACCTAAGAATGACAGGAAGTATAAACCATTACAAAACTCTATCAACACATATTCTCACACTATCTTTGAATTATGAAAATATTACTTCTTTCAGATACACATAGTCATATTGATGATTTCATCATTAAGTATGTAAAACAAGCAGATGAGGTCTGGCACGCTGGCGACATCGGTGATTTAAAGGTCACTGATCAGATTGCAGCAATCAAACCGCTACGTGCGGTATGGGGAAATATTGATGATGATAAAGCAAGAATGCAGTTCCCAGAACATAATCGCTTTAAATGTGAAGGTATGGACGTATGGATTACCCACATAGGTGGTTATCCTGGCAGGTACAACCAGAGAGTAAGACCAGAGATCTACAATAATCCACCAGATCTATTTATTTGTGGCCACTCACACATTCTTAAAGTAATCAACGATAAAAAAATTAATTGTCTACATATCAATCCCGGAGCTATCGGCATACATGGATTTCATAAGAAACGCACCATGTTGCGGTTTGAAATTAATGAGGGAAAGATTTCAAATTTAGAATTAATAGAGAAAGATCGTTAAAATTGAAAGAGTACAGATGGTAATAATGACGCTTTCGCGAAAGCATAAAAACAAAAACCTGCAAGGTGGCGCCTCGCAGGTTTTTCACTAAATAAACTAAGATACAGTGTTTAACGAAAACGATCTGCAGATTTTACGAGTTGCTCATCCCTACGAATAGCTCTGTTTGCCAGAACTAAAAAAACGATAGATAAGATAGGTAAAAGCATCCCAATGCCTTTCTCAGAAACCGCCGTTTCTCCAGACATAGTTAGCGATCGATAAACGAAAACTCCTAGCAAAATAAGGTTCAATAAAATATTAAGACGGTTAATTACCGTTTGTAACTTTCTGTTATTGTAAATAAATATAGCCACTAGTGATAACAGCGCACTAGCAACAAAGGCACCAAAATAGCTAGACTCATCCATGGCCACAACTTCATTACCTTCTCCATCAATCCATAAACTCACTAAAAAAATAAGACCACCAGAAACAGCTGCTGCTAGTATTAAATAAATGGTTTGAATACGTTGTATCATAAAATAAAAGTAGGCTATTAGCTTTCCTTAACTATTGCCAAAAATAATATATATCCTTAAAAAAGCATAGCCCATATTAATATTTATATGTATTATTGTATCACCGATTGGTTAACCATCTCTTACTAGGTTAACTAACCCCAAAATAATTTCTTATTCTTTCGGTTCATCTATAGAATGATATATCACACACATTATAATTTATGTTTCAAATCGCTGATTTAAAATCAAAAAAGCTACCTGAATTACAGGAAATAGCCAAAGGACTTAACGTACCTAAATACAAGCAGCTCAGAAAATTAGACCTCGTATATAAAATACTAGATCTTCAAGCCGCAAATCCAGATGTGGTGAAAAAACTAGATGTTGAAGCTACACCTGCTCTAGTCGAAAAAGCACCTGTTACTGAGAAAAAAGAAGCTCCTAAGCAACAGCGCAAGCCCAATCCAAGACCTAGAAAAACGGCTGAAAAGAAAACAGAACCTAAAGAAAACAAGACAAACTCTAATAAAGAGGAAACTAATAAAAAGGAAGATTCCCCTAAAAAAGAGGCTCGCACACCACGTCCTAAGCAAAACGACAATCGTAATGAAAAGTCTGATCGCTCAAATGACAAAAAGGCCAAGAATTCTCAAAACGATAAACGCAATGATCAAAACGGCGACCGCAACGATAGAAATGATCGTAATAGCCGTAATAAAAATCAGCGCAACAATAATCAAAACAACGTTCCCAAAGGCAATAAAGATACCCGTAATCGCTATCGTGATCCTGATTTTGAATTTGACGGAATTATAGAAAGTGAAGGATGTTTAGACATGATGCCTGATGGATATGGATTCTTGCGCAGTAGTGACTATAACTACCTCGCTTCACCAGATGACATTTATGTATCACAATCGCAAGTACGCCTTTTTGGACTTAAAACTGGTGATACCGTATTAGGAATGGTTCGTCCTCCTAAAGAAGGAGAAAAATATTTTCCACTAATCAAAATCATTAAGATTAATGGATTAGACCCTAGTGTAGTTAGAGATCGCGTGTCTTTTGAACACTTAACACCTCTATTTCCTGATGAGAAGTTTAACATTGCAGAACGTCAATCATCCCTTTCAACACGAATAATGGATCTTTTTGCACCTATCGGTAAAGGTCAACGTGGAATGATTGTAGCGCAACCTAAAACTGGTAAAACGATGTTACTAAAAGACATCGCAAATGCAATCGCAGCAAATAATCCAGAGGTTTACCAACTAGTTCTACTTATTGATGAGCGCCCTGAAGAAGTTACAGACATGCAACGTAATGTTGATGGAGAGGTCATTGCTTCCACATTTGATAAAGAGGCTCATGATCACGTAAAGGTGGCAAACATAGTTTTAGAGAAAGCAAAACGTATGGTAGAATGTGGACACGATGTTGTGATTCTATTAGACTCGATAACACGTCTTGCTAGAGCTTATAACACTGTCCAACCTGCTAGTGGTAAAGTATTATCTGGTGGTGTAGATGCAAATGCATTACACAAGCCAAAACGATTCTTTGGAGCAGCACGTAACATTGAAGGCGGCGGATCATTAACAATTATTGCTACCGCATTAACAGAAACTGGCTCTAAAATGGACGAGGTTATCTTTGAAGAATTCAAAGGAACAGGTAATATGGAATTACAATTAGATCGTAATATCTCAAACAGACGTATTTTCCCAGCTATAGACTTAACTTCCTCTTCTACAAGACGTGATGACTTACTACTAGATGAACAAGCTATCAAACACATGTGGATTCTAAGAAAGTATCTTGCTGACATGAATGCTGTTGAAGCCATGGAATTTATTTCTCAAAGAATGAGACAAACTCGCAATAACGAAGAATTTATCGCTACGATGAATAGCTAACGATAAACAAATCAAATTTTTAAAAAAGAGCTTATTAAATAATAAGCTCTTTTTTTTATGGATTTGTAAAAAGGGTAAACTTTCAAACTAATGGATTAGTACTAATAGATTAGATATTAAAAACAAATAATCACTATTTTTAAGGGCATTTTACCCTAAAAATCAAAAAATTGAAACACACCACATTAATACTTAGTTCTTTATTATGTTTAAATGCCTTGGCTCAGGAAAACGAACCTATCCAAGAGACAACAACTATCAAAGCGAAATTTGAGCAAACAATTGACGAAGCAAATCGCTATCAAGATTTTAAAGTAATTAAACAAAGTAAGCTTCAAGAACTTAAAAAACAGACCGTAGAGCGCATCGATGGCCTTAAGGACTCTATAAAGGTATTAGAAGAACAAATAGTAACTAAAGATAAAAAAACGATAGCTTTAGAAGATCAGATCACATCAAAAGATGCTGAATTAGAAAAAATAGACCAAGAAAAAGATTCTATTTCTTTATTCGGTATTATGCTTGACAAAGTCACTTACAATTTAATACTATGGTCTATAATTGGCATACTGCTATTAGCACTCGTTATTTTTATATTTAAATATCGTAGTAGCAATGAAATCACCAACGTATCACAGACCAATTTAAAACTTGCAGAAGAAGAACTTGAAAGTTATAAACGTAGATCTTTAGAAAAGGAGCAACAATTAAGTAGACAATTAATGAATGAGCGCAAGAAAAATACTGGGAATAATTAAACATAGTTTTACACTCCTTAAACTTAAAAAAGGTCGTTCTGTTCAGAATGACCTTTTTTTATTTAGACCATTATCATAAAAAATTAAAAAGTATTTATAAAAATAACATTCTAAAATATAAGGAATAGGATTACTTTTTAAATAGGATCAACTTTGATAACAAACATATAAATCGTTCTGACTAACAGAAAACAAAAAAGCCTTTCATAAATGAAAGGCTTTAAATTTTAAAAGTAGCAAATACTATAACGCATTAACAAACTTGGCAAGCTTTGACTTAATATTAGAAGCCTTGTTATCATGTATGATATTACGCTTAGCAAGCTTATCTACCATAGAAGTAACTTCTACGTAAAGCTTCTGAGCCTCAGACTTATCTTCAGTCTCACGTAATTTTTTAATAGCATTACGAGTTGTTTTGTGCTGGTACTTATTTCTAAGTCTAGCAACTTCGTTTCTTCTAATTCTTTTTAAAGCACTTTTATGATTTGCCATATACTTTCTAAATGTGGTTTTTTAAAACCTAATTTGTTGTAGCCCGTAGGGGAATCGAACCCCTCTTACATGGATGAAAACCATGCGTCCTAGCCGATAGACGAACGGGCCATTAATGTTTTGCTCGTTTAGCGGATGCAAAAATAAGTACTTTTTTCAATCTCGCAAACATCAAAGGCAACTTTTTTTAAAAAATTTTAATAAGCCTTTGCAAATAACACCCTTTTTAAAGATTTATTACCGCTAAAAACACAAATACCTTCCTCATTATCAGTATCTAAAGGCACACACCTGATTGTAGCTTTAGTAATTTCTTTTATTTTATCTTCTGTTTCAATTGTTCCATCCCAATGCGCAGAAATAAACCCACCTTTAGTCTCAAGCACATCTTTAAACTCTTCAAAAGTATCCACTTTGGTAGTATGTGTATCTTTATACTCCAATGCTCGATTATATAACGACGACTGTATTTCTTCTAAAAGCCCCACTACTTTATCCTCTATACCATCTATAGCAGTTGTCTCTTTAGAAAGGGTATCTCGCCTCGCTAATTCCACCGTTCCATTCTCAAGATCTCTAGCTCCTATAGCGATTCTTAACGGAACACCTTGTAATTCATGCTGAGCAAATTTTGCGCCTGGTCTTAAAGTGTCTCTCTTATCATACTTCACAGTAACACCTTTGGATCTTAAAGATTTTATCAATCCATTTACCACATTTGTAATCTCATCAAATTGCTCTTCTGTTTTAAAAATAGGAACAATAACTACTTGATTAGGCGCTAAGTTTGGCGGTAAAACCAATCCTTTATCATCACTGTGAGTCATGATAAGCGCACCCATTAAACGCGTGGAAACACCCCAAGAAGTTGCCCACACATATTCTTGCTTACCTTCATTCGAAGTAAATTTCACATCAAAAGCCTTAGCAAAATTTTGACCCAAAAAATGTGATGTTCCTGCTTGCAATGCTTTACCATCCTGCATTAAAGCCTCAATACAATAAGTTTCGTCTGCCCCAGCAAAACGCTCACTCTCAGTCTTAAGCCCTTTGACCACTGGTATCGCCATAAAGTTTTGAGCAAACTCTGCATAAACATCATTCATCTGCTCTGCTTCAGCAATCGCCTCATCTCTGGTTGCATGAGCCGTATGCCCTTCTTGCCATAAAAACTCTGCTGTACGCAAAAATAATCTAGTACGCATTTCCCATCTTACGACATTAGCCCATTGATTAATCAGTAATGGTAAATCTCTATAAGATTGAATCCATCCTTTATAAGTATTCCATATTATAGCCTCACTTGTAGGCCTTACCACTAACTCTTCTTCAAGTTTTGCCTCAGGATCAACTCTTAACTTACCAGGATTATCAGGATCATTTTGTAACCTATAATGAGTTACAACAGCACATTCTTTTGCAAATCCTTCAGCATTTTTCTCTTCAGCTTCAAAAAGGCTTTTAGGAACAAAAAGTGGAAAGTAAGCATTTTGATGTCCTGTTTCCTTAAACATACGATCCAACTCTGCTTGCATCTTTTCCCATATTGCATAGCCATACGGTTTAATGACCATACATCCTCTAACCGCACTATTTTCTGCTAGATCTGCTTTTACAACTAGCTCATTATACCATTTTGAATAGTCTTCACTTCTACTGGTTAAGTTCTTTCCCATGTACTTTATTTTGGCACAAAACTTGATGATTATTATTAAGTTTTGTTAAAAGGTTTATTTAGCCCTCAAAACTACTTATTTTTATACTATCATCATAAATTATTACGCTATGAGAACATCTACTTTAAAATTTCCAAAATTATTGAGCATTTATGCCCTAATGGCACTGATGATAACTATAACATCATGTGGCTCGTTTGATGCGGTATCCTATAATGATGGAATTTACGGCGATAGTTACGATGACGAAGAAATAGATCAAGTGAGCTATGAAGAGAATAGCGGATCCTATTATAAAAATTTATTTGCTGAAAAAGCTGAACAATATGGACAAAACTTTGGTCAGGACAGTGTGTTTACAGATGTAGACAGTTATTCTTCTCAAAGCTATGATCAATCTAATCCAGACTATACCTCAAATTATGGCGGTGGAGAAAGTGGTTTTGGTGAAACTCCAAGTACGGTAGTTATTAACTATTACGATAACGGATGGAATAATTGGGGCTGGAATAGAGGATTCGGTTGGGGAAACTCATGGTATGGTGGTTACGGTTGGAACAATTGGGGTTGGAATCGAGGATTTGGATGGGGAAACCCATGGCACGGTGGATATGGTTGGAACAATTGGGGTTGGAATCAAGGCTTTGGATGGGGCGGCGGATTCGGTTGGAATTATTGGGGTTACAACAACGGCTTTGCTTGGGGTAATCGCTGGGGCAACTATTACAATAGAAACAATTACGCATTTGTAAATGGTAATAGAAATTACTATTCTAGAAATGCCATAGGAAATACTTCAAGAAACTCTAGAGGAACAACGTCGGTGAACAATAGAAACACAACAAGACGTAACGTAGGTAGAGGTACTAACGGTGTAAGTCGAGGTCGCTCAACAACTGCAACGAACTCTCGTAGTACTAGTAGAAATAGCACAGGAGTATCAAGACGTAGTTCTACGAGGTCAAGAAGTAATACAACAGCAAGAAACAATTCATCTAGTCGCTCTTCTAGAAGCAGCACTATGGGACGTTCAAGCTCTAGTAGCAGAAGCTCTTCAAGTTCTACAAGATCATCTAGTAGTTCATCTGGAAGATCATCTAGCGGAACAAGATCTAGTGGTCGTAGAGGATAGTTTTAAACTCATTATTTTATTATGAAAAAATCAATAATATTATGCGCTTGCCTTTTAGGCGCAGTAAGCAGTTATGGACAAACGATAGCTGATGGATTATTATATGGCCAACAAGGCTCATATGGAACCGCTCGCTATCGTAGTATGAGCGGAGCCTTTGGAGCCTTAGGAGGAGACCTTACAGCCATAGGAAGCAACCCTGCAGGATCTGTCATATTTGCTAACCATTACGCAAGTGTCTCGCTAGGGTATACCGGTAATCAGACAGACAGTAATTTCAACAGCTCATTTGCAGAAAATAACGATAATGACTTTACCTTAAACCAAGCTGGAGCTGTTTTAGTATATAAAAATCAAAATGAGAACGCAGCTGTAACAAAGTTCTCGTTTGGACTTAATTATGACGATACTCGTAATTACGATAACAATCTTTTTATAGCTGGCACTAATAACATCTCTATTTCTGAATATTTTTTAAGTTTTGCAAATGGAGTCGAACTCGATAATTTTCAATTAAGGCCTGATGAAACCGTTTCTGGCCTTTATCGATTCTTAGGTGAAGATCAAGGATTTGGAGCTCAACAGGGTTTTTTAGGTTATCAATCTTTTGTCATTGATGCCGTTGATAACAACGATGAATTTAATACTGCCTATGTTTCTAATACTGGGACAGGAACATTTGACCAACAACTTTCTCAAAACACTTCTGGATATCAGAGTAAATTATCTTTTAATGGAGCTTTAGAAATTAAAAACAAATTGAGTTTAGGACTCAACATAAACACTCATTATATAGACTATCAACGTTCTACATCATTTTCAGAACAAAATAACAATGGAGCACTAGTAGATGCTGTAAGATTTAATAATTATATAGATGTTCAAGCCTCTGGTATCTCTCTTCAAGTAGGCGCTATAGCAAAATTAACAGACGCCATAAGAATAGGTGCTGCTTATGAATCGCCTACATGGTATGATGTAGAAGAATCTATCACACAATCTGTATCTGCAAGACGTGCTGATGGAAGTGGTGGCACCATAACTGAGATTATTGACCCTAATGTAGTTAATATCTTTGCACCTTACGATTTAAGAACACCTGGCAGTATCAGTGGAAGCCTCGCTTACATCTTTGGAAAGAAAGGTCTAATAAGCATAGATTACAGTTCAAAAAACTACTCTAGTCTGAAGTTTAAGCCTTCCAGCGATCCTCTTTTTGCTGAAAACAATCGACAAATCAATCAAGATTTAACGAATGCTGGTACGTTACGTATAGGTGGAGAATACCGAGTTAGCAATTGGTCATTACGTGCAGGATACCGTAATGAGCAGTCTCCTTATAAAAACAAAGATATCATGGATGATCTAACTGGATACAGCTTAGGTTTAGGATACACTTGGGGACAAACTACGCTAGACATCTCTTACGATCGTGCAGAAAGAGATTACAGCCAGCAACTATTTGAGTCTGGCTTAACTTCTAGCGCTGCAATTAATAACGTTCAAAATAACATTATCGCTACCATAGGTTTTAATTTCTAGAAACTATTGGACATAACAAAAAAAGCCTTTGAGAAATCTCTCAAAGGCTTTTTTTTGTTAACGAAGATTAAAAGATTCATATTGGTAATATGATTTTGCTTTCGCGAAAGCGAAATACAAACTAATCTATCGTTTCAATGCAAAGTGACCAGTTGCCTCACCTTTTCTTCCATCTTGTTCATACTCTATCTTGAACCAATAATCTGAGCTAGGTAATGGCTGTCCATTATAATTCCCGTCCCATCCAGGTCCTACGGTATCTAGTTGTTTTAACAATTTACCATATCTATCAAAGATGTATAGGGTTGTAATAGGTAATCGATCTGCACCGATGATATTCCAAGTATCATGATAACCATCATTATTAGGTGTAAAGTAGTCCGGATAACCAAACACAAACACCTCAACGATTATTTCACCACAACCAGAACGTTCAGCTATCGTTACATTGTGTAATCCTGGTGATACGTTATTAAACACTCCATTGTTTACATATGGTCCATCATCAAGTCTAAACCAGTATTCATCTGGTCCTGTTGCGGTCGCGATTATCTGATGATCTACTGCATAGGTTTCTGTTGTTACGTCGACACTATATGCTGTAGGAATACCTGATTGTCTCACATTGGTCGTAGTTGAATTATCACATCCAGTAGCAATGTTAGTAACGATTACTTCATAGTCACCAGGATCTATTGCATCGTGTGAAGCACTGTTAGAACCTGCGATAACAACTCCATTTAAAAACCATTCAAAGGTATAATCTATGTTGTTCAAACCAGTGTCCAGAACCTCTGGACCATTTAATAAAACTCCATTATTATCAATACATAAAACGTATTGTGACAACAAGCTAGGTTGTGGTAATGAATCGATAATTAAATTAACAGTGGTAAAACTTACACAATCTGTATTATCATCTTCTACTCTTATGAATAAAGTGGTATCTGAACTGTAAGCATAAGTGGATGCTACTACATTTGAATCATTGTCAGCATCGGCTTGTGACTCATGATAACTCACAGTAACACCTGTTTGAGTACCGATCACTTGAGTAGTAACTGGTGCTAAATCTGCAATAGCATTTCCAGTACCATCGTCACAATTATTTACATCCATAGGAGTAATTACCATTGGTGCCGCAACTGCTTCAATAATAAAGTCCCCTATTGCATAACAGCCAGAAGCATTAGTTAGTCTATAACTTATAGTTTGAGGATTTGCGGTATTAGAATAAGAGTTTTCATCTAATGCATTGGTATTATTTAAAGCATCTGCATTAGAAGCATAATATAATACAGTCACACCGGTCTGGCCGTTTATAATTTCGGACTCTCGATCGCTTAAAGAAAATATCGCAACCGTATCACCATCTTCATCACATTCCTCAAGATTAGAAACGGTTGCTATAGCAGGAATAGCATCTACTATTAAATCAAAACTAGTAGTGTTATAACATCCTGTATTAATGTTTTCTACTCTTACATAAATTGTTTCTGGCGAGGATGTGTTATCATAAGCTGTTGCAATGGATGGCGCATCAGCATCTGCATTTGCTTGACTCATATGGTAGGTAAACATAAAATCTGCTGGTGCTAGACCATTAAGAATTGCAGTTTCATTAACCGTTAAATCAAAATTCTCTACACCATCACCACTAGGATCATCACATAATTGTAAATCTGCAGCAGCTGCAATAGTAGGTGCTGGATTTAATATTAAATCAAAACTTGTCGTTGTATAACAATCAGTATTATTAACATTTTCTGCACGAACATATATTGTTTGTGGACTTGAAGTATTAGGATAGTTTAAGGCTAAAGATCCTGTGTCCGCATCAGCATCTGCTTGTGACGCATGATAAGTCACCTCAACATCAGCAGGTAATTGTGTTCCTAATACCGTTGCTGTTTGTGTAGATAAGTCAAATACTTCAGTACCATCATTTGAAGAATCATCACACAATGTCATATCAGTAACAGGATTTGCAACAGCTGTAGGACTTACTTCAATATCAAAGGTACCCGTTGCATAACAATTCACGTTTCCATTAGGAGAAATTCTAACATAAATGGTTTCAACAGGTGTTGAAATATTAGTATAACTTCCTGGATTAGGAATGGACGCCGTATTCATATCTGCATCCATCTGAGTATTATGATAAGTAATCGTAAAATTTGTTGGATTTTGAGTTCCTAAAATATCAGTTTCATTGCTTGTTATATCAAAAATTTCAAAACCATCGTTAGAAGTATCATCGCACAAATTGATAGTTTGAGCCGTATTAAACACAGCTTGAGGATCAACTCTAATTAAAAATGAAGTTGTGTTATAGCATGCATCGTTAAGTACACTTTCTATACGAACATAAATGGTTTCAGGACCAGTACCTGCATTCATATAACCACTACTAGTTAAAGCTGCTGTATTTGAATCTGCATCAGCTTGAGTACTGTGATAAGAAATACTAAAATCTGCTGGGTTTTGAGCTCCCAACACCATACTATTTCTAGACGAAAGAATAAACGTAGCTATTCCATCATTAGACACATCATCACACGCAATTATATCCATAGGAATATTTGCTATTGGTGTAGGAGAAACAGTGATATCAAAACTTCCTGTATCATTACATGTAGCATCTGTAACACTTTCTATACGCGCATAAATTGTTTCTGCTGGTGTCTGCACATTTACATAACTAGTAGGATTAGGTATAGCATTTATACCAGCATCAGCATCTAGTTGAGTAGTATGATAAGTAACGGTAAAATCCATAGCCGATTGACTACCCAAGATACCAGCCTCTTGTGAAGTTAAATCAAAAGTCTCAAACCCATCATTACTAGGATCGTCACATAAGTCAATGTCTGGAACTGTATTATAAGCTGCACTACCCACAGAGATATCAAATGATTCAACTACAACACACATAGTTGTGCTATCTGTGATTGCTGCATAAATAGTTTGTGGATTTGATGTGTTTGTATATGCCGTAGGAGTTGTTATTGCTCCTACTCCATTCTCTGCATCTGACTGTGTCAAATGATAAGTAATAGGAAAATCTGTTGCTGCAAGACCATTTAATATCTCTACATCACGAGTTGTTAAATCTACTGTAGCGGCTGTTCCTGTAGGATCACAAATGACAAATCCAGATGGAACACCGTTAGTTATTTCTGGAAGTACAGTAATACAAACCGTATCAGTATAGGTACATCCAAAATTATCAATAAATTCATAAGTATAACAATTCACACCTTCAGTAGTAGGCGTTACTGTTATCGTACTACCTACCGTATTAGTTATAGAAGGATCTGCTAGCCATTGCTCACTGGTCGCGTTAGGTGTAAATGATAAGTCTGCTGGGATAATTGCTGGATTAAAATTAAGTCCCCAGTAAAAAATATAACCATTATCAGACGACAAATTATCTGTAATGTTAATACACCACTGTCCATTAAGCGGTGTACCTACAAAGGTACTATAAGGATCAACTGGCAAATAATCACCTGCTGGCAAAGTAGTTACACCAGCCTGAGCTTGCGCCCAAGTTTGCGTTGCACTTTCTGTAAAAACATAATCAAATCCAGTACCTGGATTTAAATCAGTATCAATATCAATAGGTACTCCTAAAAAAGTTCCTCCACCACCACTTCCATAGGTATGTAAAGAAACAGTTGCTCCGTTAGGTGCAGTAACTGATATATCTAAATCACCTAAATAGGAATGTTCCATATTTAAAAAGATATCTATAAGATCAGATGCGTTAGTCATAGTCGCTCCAGGTGGGAACAAATCAACACTCACACAAGTTTGATAACTGGTTGTCCCATTATCATCTGGTAAAAATGTTCTACCAGTAATAGGTGGTGATGGCGTTATTGCAAATTCTATAGGTGTTACATTACCATTAATATCAGTAGACTCTCCATAACAGATGGTATTATCTACCGCTGCGGTTCCTGTAAAATCTGGATCTGTAGATACATGAACAACGACATCTCTAGATTCTCGATCAGAACAACCGGTTGCATCAGTAACTACAAAGTCTATTAAATAAATACCAGATGTGGTATAAGTTTCACTTTGAATTGCTCCAGCATTTAATCCTCCACCGTTACCTAAATCCCACTCATAGGTAGCTCCAGTTCCGTCAACACTAAAGGTTGCAGACCCATCAAAGTTTACAGTATCACCTTGACAAATACGAACAATCCCATCCGCATCGGGTGCTGGTGTTGTTAAAATTGTAGTGCTTATCGCTTGACAAGGATCAAAACAGCTTATCCCAGCTCTCCATCCTGCACCTGTTCCACTACCATTAGAAGTAAAGGTCACCGTTAAACAACCCGTAGGATTTCCTGCGCTAGCCTGAAACATTCCTGGTGCGGTAGTCGTATTAGTAAAAGTTCCTAATTGCGGCGCTGCTGTAGAATCACCATCATAGATAGTTAACACATCTCCGGTTTGGATAATCATTTGGATAAAGTTAAGCTGCATCCTATCGGTCTGTATACCTGGACAAAAAACGGCATAACCATTTATATTATTTCCATAATCTCCATTTTGACCATCATCATTAAAGGAACCACTACAGGTTACAAACCTGGTAGGAACACCGTTATTATCGGGCATATTAATAATTCCTTGACCAGTGGCAAATAACCCTATAAAGATTATCGCAATTGTTAATAAATGTCTCATCGTTTTAAATTTGCTTTTTTCACTTTTTCATCTGCTTCTACAAATATGCAGAAAATCCTTAACACCATCTTAACGTAACAACACTTTTCTTTAGTCTAAATCCCTTAAAACACCCGTATTACGTCCGTATTCCATACCTTTGCTTTTTAATATTTATGGCTCCTTTTAGAGCAAATGTGCACATGAAAATAGAAGACTTAATTAATAATGTAGATGATCACGATCATTTATCATCAAACGAACAAACTCCTTTAAGACCTGACGCTTTTGAAAAAAGTGATGCAGAAAAAATAGAAATCATTAAAAAAGATGTCCACCATATCCTTGAAACACTAGGAATGGACATGACTGATGATAGTTTAAAAGGTACACCTAACCGTGTTGCAAAAATGTTTGTGAAAGAAATTTTTGGCGGTTTACGTCCAGATGCAAAACCTAGTGCATCTACCTTTGACAACAAGTATAAATACGGCGAGATGCTCGTAGAAAAGAACATTGTACTTTATTCTACCTGTGAGCACCACTTACTTCCTATAGTAGGTAGAGCACACGTTGCTTATATCTCAAACGGATCTGTCGTTGGACTTTCTAAAATGAACCGTATTGTAGATTATTATGCAAAACGTCCACAGGTTCAAGAACGATTAAACATACAGATTGTACGTGAACTGCAACAGGTCATGAATACAGAAGATGTAGCCTGCGTTATCGATGCAAAACACTTATGCGTTAATAGTCGCGGTATACGTGATATAGAAAGCAGTACGGTGACCGGTGAATTTGGCGGTGCGTTTAAAGATCCTATTGTACGTCGAGAATTTCTCGATTACATTAAAATGGAAACAAAATTTTAATTAGTATAGAATCGTAAGTTTGTAGATAGTTTTGCCCCATAAATTTTATTGGGTAAAAAGCTTTTATATTATGCTTTCGCGAAAGCGTATTTTTAAAAATCAATCACCTACAACTACTTCAAATAATATATAAATCATGGTGCGATATCAAGATCAAAAGCTCCAATTATACAACTCTCTTACGGGAGAAAAAGAAATTTTTAAATCTATAAACGAAGGTCTAGTAGGCATGTATGTCTGCGGTCCTACGGTATATAGCAATGTACATTTAGGAAACTGTCGTACGTTCATTTCTTTTGACATGATTTATCGTTATTTACAGCATTTAGGTTATAAAGTGCGTTATGTGCGCAATATTACAGATGCTGGTCACCTAACTGATGATGCTGATGAAGGTGAAGATAAAATATCAAAAAAGGCTCGTGTAGAAAAACTAGAACCTATGGAAATCGTACAGCAATACACGCTAGATTTTCATAACGTTCTAAATAAATTCAACAATCTACCGCCTAATATTGAACCTACAGCAACTGGTCATATCGTTGAACAAATAGAAATTATCAAAACAATTATTGATAACGGATATGCTTACGAACGTAATGGATCTATCTATTTTAATGTTCTTAAATTTAATGAGGACCATGAGTATGGTAAACTAAGCGGTCGTAAGTTAGAAGATATGATTGCTAATACTCGGGCGCTAGATGCGCAGAGTGAAAAAGATAATCCACAGGATTTTGCATTGTGGAAAAAAGCAAGTCCAGCACACATCATGCGATGGCCTAGTCCATGGGGCGATGGTTTTCCAGGATGGCATCTAGAGTGTACTGTTATGAGTTCAAAATATCTAGGAGAGACTTTTGACATACATGGTGGCGGTATGGATTTAAAATTCCCACATCATGAATGTGAGATTGCACAAGGTGAGGCAGCGCATGGCCACAGTCCAGTAAATTACTGGCTGCACGCTAACATGTTAACGCTTAACGGTAAAAAGATGTCTAAATCTACTGGTAATTCTATATTACCAGAAGAACTCTTTACTGGCGATAATGACTTTATGGAAAAGGCATTTTCACCTAGTGTCGTACGTTTCTTTATGATGCAAGCGCATTATAGAAGTGTTTTAGACTTTAGTAACGATGCGATCCTAGCAGCAGAAAAAGGATTCAATAGATTAAGTGAAGCCATTAAAACTATCGCTGATCTAACATCAAGTAAAGAAAGCAGCACAGACGTGCCTGCATGGGTAGAGCGTTGTTATGCAGCCATGAATGACGACTTTAATTCACCTATTCTTATCGCCGAGCTTTTTGAAGGTACCAAAATGATTCATGCGGTTAAAGAAGGTAAACAAACGGCTACAGCTGCTGACATAGAATTGATTAAGGAAACATTTAATGCATTTTTCTATGATGTGTTGGGTCTAGAAACCAGTTCAAAAACGGGCTCTACAGACTCTAAACACCTGGATGGCGCGATGCAATTAATTATAGATTTAAGAACGCAAGCAAGAGCTAATAAAGATTGGGCCACTAGTGACCAGATAAGAGATCAATTAGTTGCTGCAGGTATTCAATTAAAAGATGGTGCAGATGGCACTACTTATACCGTAAAATAAAAATGAAGTATTCGATACTGGCATATCCGTTATTGTGGATTGTAAGGTTTTATCAAGTTGCGATATCTCCTTTCACACCAGCGAGTTGCCGGTACTCGCCTACTTGCTCTCATTATGCTGTCGGTGCCTTAAAAAAACATGGTGCTTTTAAAGGTGGCTGGCTAGCCCTTAAAAGAATACTGAGCTGTCATCCATGGGGCGGCAGTGGTTATGATCCGGTTCCCTGATTTAAGTTTGAATTTGAATTTGAGTTTGAGTTTAAGTTTAAGTTTAAGTTTAAGTTTAAGTTTAAAAGCTACAGATTTTCCTTTTACTCACTTACAAGTTATTATACCATAAAATAGAAATATATCTAGGTATCGACTGTCACTAAACCAAACACGGCTTTTACTTTTATAATAATCATATTATATAACAACTTTAAAATCCGAAAATATCTTAGCCCACATTTTCATTCTTATTGCAAGACAAACTCGCTACTCAAAAACTAAAACCTCACAACTAAAATCCTTAATTTAGCCACTCAATAAAAGCATATGTATTCATTAAAAGTTATCTGGAACCCATTAGAAGGGATTGATCTAGGATTTTTTACCATTCATTTTTACAGTTTATCTTATGTCATTGCCTTTGTACTAGGCTGGTATATCATTAAACCAATTTTTAAGCGCGATGGTGTAGGAATGGATAAGTTAGATCCTTTGTTTATGTATACCGTTATAGGTTGCCTTGCTGGTGCGCGTATCGGGCATTATCTTTTTTATGAGACAGAGGTACTTTTTAATGACCCATTACACGTTTTACTACCTTTTTCTTTAGACCCATTTGAATGGACGGGATTTGCTGGTATGGCTAGTCATGGTGCAGCATTAGGAATCATCATAGCCATGTTTTTTTATAGTAGAAAACATTTAAAAAAACATATGTTTTGGGTATTGGACCGTATTGTAATCCCTACCGCAATAGGAGGAACTTTTGTACGATTAGGAAACCTATTCAATAGTGAGATTAACGGAAAGGAAAGTGGAGATTTCTGGGCTGGATTTAAATTTGTAAGGGATACGTCAGATCCACATGTGGCTGCCGCATTACAAAAAACGGGCTATACTGATACCGATAAAGCCATAGATACGGTCGTAAATAATCCGCAATTTACTGAGGTTCTAGAGTCCATACCTTTTAAACATCCTGCGCAGTTATATGAAGCTATATGTTATGTCGGTGTATTTGTAATTTTATATCTCGTTTATTGGAAAACAGAGAAACGTCATAAACTAGGTTATATCCTTGGCCTTTTCTTTGTTCTCTTATTTACAGTACGTTTCTTTATAGAATTTATCAAAGCTTCGCAAACAAACGCAGATCAAGAACTGCTTTTAGAATACGGTTTAAATACTGGTCAATTCTTAAGTATACCGTTTATACTGATCGGACTCTTTTTAATGTTTAGTCCTAAAGGGCTATTCAAAAACCCAGAACCTAAAGCCAATGCGTAATTCCATCTTTACTATTCTTATTGCTGCCATAGCACTTACAGGTTGTCGCGATGAAAAATCTGCTTCCCTAAGCACTAACGAAATCTCTTTCACCAAAGAAGCTACAGGTTACTTGATCAAAAAAGCTACTCGAGATACGATACAAACTCTAGAGGTTGAAATTGCCGATACAGATTATGATATTCAAACAGGATTGATGTACCGTACCAGCATGAATAATGATCAAGCGATGTTATTTGTTTTTAAAGAAGAACAAGAACTTTCTTTTTACATGAAGAATACGCAAATCGCTCTTGACATCATCTATCTTAAAGCAGATGGTACTATTGTAAGCTTTGTCGAGAACGCAAAACCTATGGATGAAACACTATTACCTAGTGCTGGACCTGCACAATATGCCTTAGAAATAAAAGCTGGCCTTGCAGAAAAATGGGGCCTAGATGTAGGTGATGTTTTTGTTTGGGAATAGAAATAATCAAGTCTTACTAAGAAATATTCTGTCATACTGAGTTTATCTCAGCATCTGATTTTACAGCGATGAAGACTTATTTTGCAACTCAATCTCTAGCTTTTCATGATCAGCAGATTCTGAAACGAGTTCAGAATGACAGGTAAAAAAGGATGCTTGGTCGAGCGGACATGCTTCTGATTTTATCAATTAAAAACTCTCAAACGATTCTGAAAATCTTCTTTTAAGTTGTCATGCTGAGTTTATCTCAGCATCTCATTTTACAGAGACGATGGATGATCATCTTAATTACCCTTAGTTTTCCAGCACCAGCAGATTCTGAAACGAGTTCAGAATGACAGTATATAAAAAGAGCTTCTCAAATGAGAAGCTTTTTTAGATTTTTTAGTACGCTATTGCGAAAAAGTAATTCTAAACAACTCACTAAACTAACTTCTATGATTCATAAAAAAAGGAAAACTGTTTCTAGCTTTCCTTTTTTAATAATTACTTTATAATGACTGTGTATCGCATTACAAATGCTAGACTTTAACGAACGCGTTGCAAACGCGCGCGACGTGGGTTATCACTATAAAGGGCTTAATTAACCACTAAAACCTTTTCCAGAATCATTTTACATTTATCAAAATGAAAGTAATAATTAACAGTCGATTCATATTTATTGCCATCTTCTATGTATTCATAATTCAACTTTACAATTAAATCGTTAGAACTAGAACTATAAGTCGTTTTAAAGTAAAATCTGTCCACATCTAAATCGCTGCTTATCAACTCAGATTCTGTTTCTCCATTTTTAAAAAGAGCAGCTCCATTGATTGATTTGATTCCGTTTATGAAATCTTCTGGAAACACAAGATTTTGATACTTTAGAAAATCTTGGAGATTCAATTCATATAAATTTATTTCTTCTTCTGAATTAAAAGAAAGCAAGACTCCTACTGGCATCTTTCCATTATCAAAATCTATATAATTTTGCCATTTGCTAGGCTCGAGAATATCATTTTGAAAATCAAGAAAACCATCTGCATTAAAACAGTTATAATATTCACGATTAGCGGAATTATCAACCTGATTCAAACTTTTACAACTAAAAATCAAAGTACAAACTAACAATATTTTCATCATATTAATCTTCTTTTATGGTTCCAGTTTTGGAAACAGTTAAAACTGGCAATGTGTAATTTGGAGTATATCCATTCGGGTAATTAAATTGTAAGATGTCTTTCGAATATGCAGTGTAATTTACTGAATCATTCTGATTACCTCCTAAAAGTACTATTTTACCGTCCGATGTTATACCTGCCACAAAACCTACATGTCCACCACCTTTTCTACTTTTAGTAGCAATTGCCCCTATTGCAGGTTTAGTTAGGCTTACACCTAATGTTCTATAACTTTTAGCTCTAGCCTTATGTGTAGAATGATCCGCAGCATTTGGCACTGTCTCCATATCGTTTTGTTCCAAAGTCCAATTTACAAAAGCTCCACACCAAGGATTATCCGTAGGAAGACCTGTTGTTTTCAAGTACTTATCTACTTTGGTTCCTCCATTTCTTTTAGTCTCTTTCACTCCTAATTGAGACCTTGCTGTATCCATCCATGGGGTAGCAGCCATTCTTTCTTGTTCGGCCTTTGCTGCTTCAGCTTTTTGAGCAGCAATCTTTTCGTCGCTTTTTTTAATGTACTCGGCTATTGCTTTGAAAGCGGCAATTAGTTTTTCCTTTTTCTTTACCTTATCGGGATCTGGACCATATCGATCAGGCCCTTCAGCTGCTCTACCATCCGGATCTATCATATTGATAGGGTTGTTCATGGTATAATTATAAGGTGAGAAGTTAGGGAACTGCTCTGCGAGTGGATCTACACTCATCCATATACTTAAACTAGGGTCATAATAGCGTGCTCCGTAATAATACATACCTGTTTCATTGTCCAGTTCTTTACCGTTGAACTTGAACTCGGTCTGGTAATATGATATGGATGTTTGCTCTGCCATGGTTTCTCCAAAGGGTAAGTTAAGGAAAAACTGGTACATATTACCGTTTACGTCTGTTAAGGCATTTGTAGTTCCTAAATGGTCTGGATGGTAAAAGTAGATAGGAACGTCTACTGGTGCTCGTTTTTCTATTTCTTTTTCATCTTTTCCTTGATCTAATCGCTCGTATCGATTCTTTTGTTCTTCAATGGTTGTGCCTTCATATTTTTTATAGACAAAATTATTGAAGCTGGTTTCTTTTAAAAGGTTTACCAAATCTGACTTTTGAGCGTTTTGTAAGTCTTTGGGATTTAAAGTTGCTGCTCCATCATCGCCTTTAAAGGATTTTAAAGACTCGCTCTCGCCGCCACCTTCTACCTCAAATATGGAGGCATTATCATCTCCTAAACGGCTGACTATGCGCTGTGTGCCTAAGTAATAATGCTTGGAATAGATACCATTTTCATCTACCACTATATGAGCACTTGGGTAACTCTTATATCCAATAATATTAATATTACCAGAGCCATCGACTAAGGTTCCGTTTTCATATACGGCCTCATAGTCTGTTGCAGCTTTAAGAATACGGTTGCCGGTACCGTCATAGATGTAGTGTTGCATTGAGTTTTCGCCTTGAGCTACTACACGTAAACGGTTTACCTCATCCCAGTAATAGTTAGTATCATCTAGTTCTGTCACAGACTTATTAACTACGTTACCATTTAAGTCATATTCTAACGTGGTTTCTACACCTGTAAGTCCATCGGTCACTTTTTCTACCTGATGTGTTCCTGCGATTAAATCGTAACTGTTTTCAAATGTATTGGGCTGGAATGCCGTGCCATTTTTATTATGGTTTTGATTTTTAGTGACTATAGAGTGTGTTTTATTATAACTCATACTCAAACTGTAGGCTGCGCTAGAGTCGTTACCTTGTGAGGACTGGCTTGAGTGACCAGAGAACTCACCGTTTGCCTCTATCAATCTATTCAGTGCATCATATCCATACTCATGGGTATAACTACCTCCCATATTATTATGACTGCTACTACTCGCACTGTTATTTAGTGAGGTAACGTTTCCTATTTTATCATAACCATAATCGTTATCAAAAATATAGTTCCCGTTTGCTTCTTGAACTTTGAGATTGTTTAATCTACGCAACGCTGGTGTGTACTCATAGTTTGTCTCTGTACCATTTCCATATTTTAAATAGGTGCGTTGTTCAAAATGATCATACTCTAAACGTTCTACATATTCATATGGTGCTCCATTGAGTTCACCGACCATTTTATTCATGTTTCCTCCAAAATCATAGTAGAAATCAATTTCCTCACCATCTGGATAGGTCATTTCTTGCAATCTGTTCCAGGTATCATACACAAAGTGAGTATCATAAACTCTAGTAGGGATATTGGGCCCTACCACAGTACGTGATGAATATATTAATTCACCTAAATTACCGTACTCCATGGTTTGAGTTCCCGTAGCATCTTTTTGATAGACTAATCTACCCGTTTGATTCCCAGTGGCACCATATTGATACTCTACGTTTGCAAGATTAGGTACACCTGGCGATTGCTCTGGGAATATCACTTTAGACAATCGAGAATAATCATACTCATAAGAAATGAACTGACTTGCAACAGAGAGTTTTTCTGTACTCAACTTTGTCAAATTCACTTTATCATAGGTATAGGTCGTTTTTCCATTATCTGGATGGTTCACTTCGGTTTTACGACCGAACATATCGTACTTATAAGTGGTGGTCAAGTTATCAGCATCAGTATAAGATTGTAATTCACTTATCGCATTATAAGAGAACTTGGTCCAAATATCACCGTTAACTGGATCTACATTTTTAGTAGAGATCGTACGACCAAAAACGTCTGCAAAGGATTCTGTAATTACATTTTGAGAACCATTTTGATCTACGTTTGCAACTGTTTTAAAAGCCATAGTACCATCTACGTCTGTATCTATGTCATAAGACATAGTAGACTCGTTCCCTTCGGGATCTATAGTTTTTACAGTACGATCTAACTCATCATATTCAACTGTTGAGCTATAAGCGGTAGCAGTTTCATTCAATTTAAAGTTGGTGCTAAAAGTCTTACTTTCCCAAGTAGGATGGAATTGTTCAATTCCACGACCAAACTCATCAGCAGTTGATTTACCTGATATGGAAAGTGCTTCAATCATATTAGGTGAATTTATAGAACCTATATTATATGAAATATCTTTTTTCACCTGGATAGGTCTGGACATTCCATCAATAAAAGTATAGGTCTCTATATCATTACTAGGCCATTCTGGGTCATAGTGACTGGTCATGGCTACTGGCACGAACTCTGCTGCTGTCATATTTGCACTTTGTGGCAATAAACTTTGATATGGATAGTAATCAAATTTAATGGTGTACGGTTGTCCAGAAGCTATTTCCTTAGGTCCTTGAACAGACGTGGTTCGCCCAAAAGTGTCATAAGAATAAATCATTTTATTCCCGGCATAATCGGTCACTTCATTTACGTGATCAAAGCTACCGTCATAATCAGATTGAGAAGAGTACCCAAATGAGTCTGTAATATCTGTTATAAATTTATGGTAATTGCTATCATAGGTATAGGTATATGACATACGCTGGTTTGCGGTGTTTTCAGGGTAAATAATTCTAGTGAGGTTTCCAAATTGATCATATTTCATATCTGTCCAAGCCCATAAAGAACCGATTTTAGCCCACATTCTATTTACATGACCTGTATTTGAGTTCACAAATGCTCTACGTTCTCTTAATAATGTATTTGAAGCGTTTCTAACGCGAATGACATAAGGGACATTACGAATGTTTCTGCTAGCCAAGTTTGTATTATTGTGATAATAGATTTGAGTTTTAACGTTATCTGAATTTGTGGTAATATCTCCTTTATTATCTACAACAGCTAATTCACCTTTGATATTATAAGTCATTACATTTTCAGTAATAAGTTGCGGTGAATTGTTTAATTCATAATGCTCTGTTCTTGTTTTAGTCAAAAATACCGCTGCAGATCTACGTCCTTCAGATCCACCAGAATCAAAATCAAATGGTTTCACATCATTAAGTATTAACTGATCATTTGTGTCATTCAGTCCGTAAATCGTATATTCATTTAAAGTCTTAGAAAAAATCTGATTAGAATTATCACCTTTTAACACATAACTACTTTCTAACAAACCGTTTGTAAAATAGGTTCGGTTGTGATAATTAGAAACGGTAGTGCGGTAAATTTCTCTATTTCCATTACTTAATTCTTTAAAATCTTGAACCTTTACCGTTGCAAATCCAAAGAATGCACGCTCACGACGGTCGTATCTTCCACCTTCATAAGTAAATGACTTGCTATACTGATCTTCTCCATCGTTAACCGTATCATAACCATCATCAATAATCACCTCACTCATCGTCCATTTTGCATGTGGATTATCATAAGTAACTGGTTGTACTTCATAATCAATGGTGAAACTACCGCCAAGTGGATTATTTACCGTCATTAACTTATCTGTTCTTCTTATTCTTGAATGACGAACTTTAACCGTGCTGTTAGATATCGACTCAACAATATCTAAATATCCATCACCATCATAATCTGTTAGAGCTTTTTTAGTTTTGTTGGTGGAACTGGAATATGGGGTACCATTTGCATTTAAAACGAGTACTTTAAGGTTAATAAAGATTAGAGGAACTACAACAGCGATAGTCGCGCCTATATTTAATGAACTACTTGTAGAGGTAGACTCCTTTTTCATGTTAAAATCACTCCAAGTAGAGGTTCCTGTTTCAAATTTATTACCTAAATTTAATCTTACTTCAAGATCATCTTTAGCATCTATGATATCAATGAGTCCATCGCCATTTATATCAGTCATGAAATTCTCTGAATTTGACCATGAAGTTGATAGACTAGTTCCTATCTCAATACTTCCAACCTTTAGATTGAGACCTAACCCACCAGATACAGAACTACCATCACCATCTATTAGTGGCAATGTACCCCAGTTAGTCGTGGGCATTTGTTGTGTGGTGTGATTTGTCGGTCCTAAATTTAATCTTACCGAGGCACCATTAATACTTTGTTCTATCTCATCAGATAAGCCATCACCATTTATATCCAACCATAGGTGATTGGTTTCATTTTCGCTAGTATTAAAACTACCAGAGAACCCCATGGAATTATTTGTTCTTCCATTATTCCAGTCTATATATGCTGTAGATTTTTTTGAATTAGCATCACCTCCGCTTTCTCCACTTTTACCAAAAGAACCACTTGCACTAAAACCAACACCACTATTTTCCCCATCACCTAAGGATCTGGAATCATCTACTTTAGCAATCAACCCACCAGTACTATTAGTATACTGCACCTCATCAATAGTCACTAAATCTGGATAACGATCTCCATTGTGATCCACGTAATCAGAAAGGTTTATACTTCTTCCATTATCGGAAGTTGTACCGTTTACACCACCAACTCCAAAAGTTCCACCTAGAGCAATGTTAGGAATACTGTTAGATCTCGTTTTTCTATCAATCGCATAAGCTCCTGTAAATAAAGGACCTTGATAAATGGACATATCCTCATCAGCGAGTATATCGATAGATTGTTCAACACTTGAAGCTCTTGCACCTAGAGCGCTGCTGTAATTCTCTTCACTATCTCCAATCCATTTTTCCAAAAACCCACTTGGAATTACCTTTCTAAGTGGCTTTGCTGGATATAAAGCAAAGTTTCCAGTAAGAGCTAGTGAAGATTGATATAAAGCGTCTAAGTCTGTGTTTTCATCAACATTTTCTAGATCATTTTCAAAATCAGTCAAATCACTTTGACTCATATTTGCAGTGATATAATTGATGTTTATTTTCTTTTCATCTATGAGCTGAGTATCCCCAAATCCGGTAGGTGTTCCGTCTACTACTTTACTAGCATCATACATGAACTGGCCCCAACTTCTATAAAACGCCCCTTGAATAGGACTACCTTTCTGATAAAGGGCTACATAATAATTACTAAATGCACTATACACTCCATTCTCTTGAATATTTACAATCGACTGCGTATTTCCAACGTTTGCTAGATTTTGAAGTAAAGAACTATCAGTATATGGTCTATTCTCATCATTTGTTGTAAACATAACCTCAAACTCATCCGCACCAGAACCTGTTATTATAATAGGGTTATTATTACTGTTTGTAACCACTCCATTTGTGATTTGTAAAACTCTCTTATCGACAAATTGATTTCCTCTTTTCACTATAAAATTAATGATTCCATTGTCACCGTTTGAAAATAAATTATTGATATTTGGAGATAAACCTAAGGTGGAACTTTGATAATTACTTATTAAAGCCTTTTGAAATCTAAATATAGGTCCACAAGGAAACATTCGGTACAAATCATGATTAACAACAGGGAAATGAGTCGTAACTGATTGATGAACACCTTCAACATGGTTTCTATCTGTATCCGTGCTAATAGACTCGTTATAGTTAAACTCTACCTGAGGCTTCCATTGATAGGTTTGCCAATCAACATTTGAGGTGCTTTTTACTCTGAATTCAAAAACAGTCTCTCTTTCTAGGTTAGGCTGATTACCGATTAATTGAGGAACTACTGCAATGTTATTTAAATTTAATGCATTAACAGCCGTAGTAACATTAGGAGGACAAACTAGGGTATACAAAGTTGTATCGCTAATTACTGTAGGTAATTGATCGGAATTACTAGAATTTTTTTCTAACACCTTTTGATGAACGGAAAAAACCATCTCATCCGTAGGAGTGACGTTATACGCATCCCAAGTTATTGAAGCTGTTCCTGCTTGAAAACTAGGGTAAACTAATGGTTTATTATCATTTAAAACAAATGATTCAGAATAACGATTAACTAGAGGTGTTATTCCATTTGCATCATATTGTATTTGATAATTAAAATAAGGGTTTGGAGCTAAAGTAACTTTAGGGTCCCAAGAAACTTTAGGATTACTTCCATCATTAGAATGAATTCTAAAGTAGATTTTATCACCCTTTTTGACAAAGATATTATTTAAATTACTTCCTAAAGTATCTGTAAAAGTTGGTTGACTTGAGTTGAGCTCTACTCCATGGATTAACCCTATATTCCTTACATTATCATTACAAATAACTCCTTCATTTGTATTTGGATCTTCTGCTGATAAATCTATCCTTCCTTCGATGGTTAAAATAGCGCTTGAATTTAAATCTAACAATATTGCATCATTATCAATTCTAATTTTTGAATCTTCAGGTGCCTCCCATACTTTTACCACATCTAAATTAGGAAAATCAAACTCGTCTATTTCTTCTGGAATAACTACTGTTGCAGGAGCAGCAGTAATCACTAGATTTTCAGAACCATCACTTTCACGAACAAAAGTTGGAATTCCTGAGGCATTTAGCCGATTGAAGTAGATTACTCCATTTTTTGCAACATCAATTAATCCATCACCATTAGCATCAGTGAAATAAATATCATTGGTTGATTTACTTCTTGATTGATCACCTCCAAGAAAAACACCTGCATTTCCTTGACCTGCGGTAACCTGTATATTTTCTGTTCTTGATGTTCCATGGGCTCTATAGAATTCATTAATTCCAATGGCCTGCTTTTTAGGCTCAAAACTATGTTGAGGCACCACAATTCCTAGTGAATTTACCACACGTTCAACTACATGTTTCTTGTAATAAACTTTATCATGTTCCTTGTATACCAAGTCTTCTAAGCCGTCACCATCAATATCTATGGATGAAGAGAGCGATTTACTTTTATTAGCTGAATAATTTTTTTGAAAAGCTATAGAAGTACTTTTTGAAGTGGGATCTGTACCAATTCCTGCTCCAATTGAAAAACCAACAGCTTTTGTTGTCGTTTTACTGCTTCCCAATGGAGAACCATTACTGTTAAATGTAGGCGTACTTCCTGTAATCAAGAAATCCCAATTAAATAAAAAGTCTTGACAGTCTTCATCTATGGCGCCGTCGATCACTGTATAAGTATCCACTGGAATAGTTGCACCATCTCCACAACTTACTTGAACGAAAGGAATATCTTCAACACAAGTCGAATAAACCCCATTGCTAAAATCATTATATAATTTCAGATTTTGTAACACATTAAGTGTATTGTTAATGGTTACTTCATTTGTTGTTGTATTGAGAGAAACCGTTCCACTTATATTACTAGCTAATAAGTTAGTTATTTGTTGTGGTCCGTATACATGACTGTTATTTAATGTCACTCCATCTAATTGAACAAAACTACCTAAAGGATAACACTCTGATTCCCAATTTCCTCCTGTAGGTAATTGTAGTGTATAGCATATTAACTCTTCTTCTGGACAACCATTATTTGAAATTGACCCCACAACGTCTGGACATGGATCGTCGTCATCACATACTCCATCACCATCGCTATCTATACATGGATCTACTTCATCACAAATTTCAATGGTTATAGCACCATCAAAATATGAAGATTCATTTCCGACTCCTAAATCATTATAATAATCAAAGGTATGCTCATAAAAGAAATTACCACTTCCGTCATGCTCTGCAACAGATCTAAGTTGCGATTTACTTAATCTTCCTTGACCAAAAACCGTTTTATAACTGCGTATTAATTGAGATTCTTTTAAATTTTTGACTTTAATCTCGTTTAATTGATAAACATCAACAATTTTAATTCCTAAACTGGCATCAATAGTAGCATCATTTCTAATACTAGTGCTTTTAACAAGTTCTACCTCATAAGAATAATTTGAATTATTAAAACCATTATACTTAACATTATTTAATAAATGAGAAATACCACCATTTAAATTCTGGTTATCGCCTGATAACCCAGTGATTTCATCTGTATCATATTGATAGGCAACAGTATTCCCATAAACATCTATAGATTGAACTAAAGCCCAGTGAACAATGTTACCTTGAACATCTGTAATTACAGCATCTGGATCAACAGCGTTTGAACCACCATAATAATGAATAGTTCCATCAGGAGCAACTACTTTCCAATAATAGGTAGACGGCGAATTTCCTTTCCTAATTATCTGAGTAAAACTTCCTTGTTTTCTCAATGTAAATTCTAAATCTGCTGTTCTAGGTAAAGGGCTCACATCTGGTGTCACATAAGTAGTTCCATTGACGTCTGCGTGCCTATGAGGCATCCAATCGCTACCATTTCTTTTTGGATACATGAGTTGTTCACCACTCATTGAATATATTTCAGTTTCGTTGGCAGAATTAAACTTGGGTGTTCCCCAGGAAGAGTTTATAGTTATCGCAGGCATGCTCAAACTCCAACCTTGTCCTAACCAACCAGTTCCTGCATCACTATTGTAAGAAATTGCTAGTTGAGGTTGCATACCATTTCTTCCTGAAGGAATTTTTATAGGGAATGAAACATTGGCACTTCCTGACTGAGACACTTGTGGTGGACTAATCAAAGTCATTTGGGCCGATGGATCTACCGCTTTTATATCAGACAATGATGTAGGTGTAAAACCTGCAGTTTCTGGACTTTCTGGTGCTTGGATTACTCCGTTTATATAATCTGTAAAATGATCTGTTCTTGAAACTATCATTTTTGACTCTATAATAACAGAATCCTTGACTATGGGCTTCCATTTTTTTGCATTTGTATCAAAGTAAAAAGTGGTGATATCGTTTTCATCAAAACCTGCTGGTAATAAATTCTCATCATAACCAAGGTGCAATGAAATAAGATTATTGAATTTAGTTCCATCAGGTAAAAATCGGAATGCAGTGGCTCCTTTAGTTACATTTATGAGGCCAGGTGACATAGGAGGTAAATCTGTTTTTCTTAATTTGCTTACTGCTATTTTTTTGTTCTCACTTAAGGCACTATCATTTATAATTAATTTATAATCATCACCTGATATGTTAAAAGAAGTCTTCATTGGCACATCAGAAGTCTTTACACTATACTTTTCTATTGTTTTCAGAGAGGAATCAATCCTATCACTTTGAGAGATTGAGATTTTATAATTCTTTTTTAATTTGCTCCCTTCTCTAACCGAAAGGTCTATGAACCCTTGATATTCTATATTGTTAGATATGATAGTTTCAAAAGCACCTTCATATAAATTAATCTCCTTATCATTTAAAATTAAGGAAGTTTCCTCTGTATAATCGATTAAGAATCCTCTAAAATAAATTTGATTTTGAGAATCTATAATTTTACTAGTAATAATCAAATTAGTTGTTGATTTAACTTCTGCTTTGGTAAAAACCAGTTTTACATTTTTTACCTTAAAATTCAAAATGTTTTGGTTAGAGTTATTGAATATAATGGTATTGATACGTTTATCAACCCAATTATTATTCAAGGGTTCTTTAATTAAGGACCAAGAATCACTTGTAGCACTTTCATATCCTCCATAAGAAGGCTGTGCGTTGATACTTCTAGAAACACCGCTTAGGCTTTTTAAGCCAAACAATTCATACTGTAATTCAACTGTATAATTTTCAATATCAAATTTCTTTAAATTAAATTTGAAAATATTATCATTTATATCATCTGTCCCTTGTAATGACTTTGCTCCTATTGTTCCTTCACTGACATCAGCCCGAACAAAGAATTTATGGGCACCTTTTGAATAATTGTTTTCATTTATAAGTTCTAATGAATCAGTCTCCAAAATGGATAAAATATTATTGCCTAAATTATTAGATGGTAGTGTGGAGAAATTGATAATGCTATTGAGATTATCAACGTCGTTAATTAGTTTAGTTGCTGGAACAGCTATAGAATAATGGAAAATTATAAAGAATAGAACTAATGATTTTGCTTTTATATACTTACTCATATTGATTTTTCTCAGGTTGGATAGTGACTATTATTTATTGAACTAATAATTTGAAAGAGGTTATATTTCCATTAATATGCACAGACATAATATATACTCCAGGAATCATTAAGGAATAAGAAAAAACATTTTCTTTAATATCTTTTAATTGCTTCTCACTTACTAAGCGACCACTTGCATCACTTATGACAACCAATGGGTCTGATTTTTTATTAAGATTAAAACTGAGATTAAATTTTTCACCAGAATTTACGGGCACTGGGTAAATACTAATTTGATTTGTCAGTAGATCATCAGTTTGAATAATATCTTCAGTCTGCGATACATTATTCATTAAAGTAAAATAGAATCTACTTTTAAAAATTTCCTGAGGGATTTTAAAAATAAAAGTTCCGTTCTCGAATCTATCATATCTTTTTACAGATGCATTTTCTAAACTAAACCCATTTCTCGTAACATGGTCGATAGCGATCCATAATTGTGGATTATCTGGATTAAAATCGTCAGTATTAAACATAGCAGATGGATCGATTAATATTTCTATGTCATCATCTGATTCAAAATCGTAAGGACTCATCAACCATTCTCTTTCCAAGACATTATTTCCTATTTCATCTTCATTAAATATAATTGCACCATCATTATCTGACCAGAACAGAAAAGATTGATCCTTTTGTTCCCCTAAGTTTAAATCATTTCTTTTTTTAAGCTTACCTAATGAAATGCTTAAAAATTCATTTTCAATATTTTTAGATTGCTTTTGATTTAGTCCTACTATTTCATCTTTACCAATTGCTGTAACACGATGATTATGCTCAGAATTTATGTTACTGTCCCAGATCGTGTCACCATTACTATTTAAATAAGATTCTCCTTTACCTAATGAAATTCCAGACTTGATAGATAAATAAGATTCTACTTTTCTACGATTAAAAGAACTTAACGCTTCTTTATAATAAAGAAATTCCAGAACATTATTATTCCCCAACTGATCTATAACTAATTGAGAAGACTTATTAACTCCATTTTCTGTGTAGATTATAGATATAATTTTACCTGATCTTTTATGAGCATCAAAAAGGTTCAAATCATTTGCTGTAGTGATTAGCAGTGGATTCACATGTAGATCATACATTCCGTGCGAAAATTTGAATAGAGAAACATCCTTATTTTCTTCTTCGTATTGATAAGTAACAAATAAAGTCCCTTCGTTATTATTGTTATGAATTGACGAAAACACTGATTTAATTGAATCATTTTGAATAGTCAAGGGCAAATTATAATTAATCAAACTGAGACCATTTTCTAAACCACCTACATATTTTTCAGGTACCAACGTAAGAATTGGCTGTTGAAAATTTTGTGCATTAACTGAGCAGGAGAGAAAAAACATTAAGTAGATAAGGTGATAAGCTTTAATCATAGTACAAACTTTAAAGGAAAGTTGTTCACTAAAGACATGATTTGTTACCTCGCAAAATCTAGTTTAACTATTTTTTAACCAATAAGTGTCTTGATATATTTGTGGACTAAATTTAATAAGTTGAGTTTACCTTCTAATTACAAAAATTCATTTCTTATGGTAATCGATTTCATAATTTTTAGGAGGTATGAAACAAAAAGAGCATTTCTAATGAGAAGCTCTTTTTTTTAAATTCAGATGTCTGTGATACGATTTCGCGAAAACGACACTAGAGTGGCATCCCATAAACCCAACCTGCAAGGTCTTCAATTCTTACATGTATGTGTTTAATATTTGGAAAAAAGATCTTACTAGAAAAACATATTCTCATAAACCACCACGCTATTTTTTTCCAAATCAATAATCATACTATAATCAGATGACCAAATAGATTCTAATTGACGATGAGTTTTAATGGCTTTCAAAAACAACTTTGGCTCTTCTAAAGCTCTTAATTCTTTCACTTCCCAATCCTGCGACAGCACAATAAAGAATGCGAGATATTCTTCATCCTTTTCATAAAAGTAATACATAAACTCAGTTACAACCTCTCCACTTTCAACAACATAAACGAGTTGTTTAAAACAGAACTGATCGTTCAAAAAAGCACTTATGGACTCTTGTTCATTCAGAATTTCTAAACTGTACTTAAGCCTATCATTAAATTGCGATTTTAAATTATCATCTAAACCTTCAGCAGCAACTAGACCTCTTGCCTGCTCACTAGCTTCATCTAAACGATCACATGGCACAGGTTTTTCAGAACAACTTAATAGCATTAAGAGAGTAAACAATATAGACGCCATTTTACCCATGAAATTTCTTTAATCTAAAATACGAAATAAAAAGAGCCTCTCAAATGAAAGGCTCTTTTTAAAAATTCAGATGTCTGTAATACGCTTTCGCGAAAGCGTAATTACTACATTATTAATAGTTGATATAAACCCAACTAGCTACATCTTCTGTTTCGGCATCGTTGTACTTAATTACATAGAAATAGGTTCCTACTGGAAGAAGTCCGTCGCCTGCTAATGCTCCTTTATTAGGCACACCAGCAAACTCTTCATAATTAGACGCTTTAGTTTCATAAACAGTACTACCGTTTCTATTGAATACAGTTAGCTCAAAATTAGGATATTGCTGTAAATTAGGAATAGAGAACGTGTCGTTGATTCCGTCATTATTAGGTGAGAATCCTTCTGGTATCACTACTTCACATACTTCAACAGTAATGTTGAATGAGGTGTAGTCAAAACATCCTGTAGCGTTGTCTGTAATACGTGCATAGATTGTTTCTTGATCTGTTGATGCATAAGGCGAGCTTAATGCACTTGCTCCACTTTGTGCATTTGCCTCACTATTGTAGTAAGTAATAGTGTAGGCTGCTGCGCTCTGTCCATTTAATACTGCGGCGTCATAGTCTGCAAGTACTAGATCTAATTGATTTGTGATAGGATTAGTAGCACAGTCAGACACGTCAGACACTGCTCCTATCGATGGAGCACTTAATACTTCTATATTAAATTGTCCTGTCTGATAACAATCTTGATCTTGAGCGTTTGAAACACGAACATATATAGCTTCTGGATTAGAAACATTATCATATGCTGCAGGAGTTGTAATCGCTCCTGTATTAGCATCTGCATCTGCCTGACTATTGAAAAAGGCAATATTAAAGTCTGCAGCTGACTGTGAACCTAATATGCCTGCAATTTGAGATGTTAAGTCAAATGTCTCTACTTGATCTGCAGATAAATCATCACAAAGTTCAAGATCTGCAACGGTATTATAATTCACTTCTTGGAAAGTAACATTTACTTGTTCTGTTTTAAAGCAAGAATTTACATTATCAAATACTCTTGCCCAAACCGTAGTACTAGTAGTAACCGCAAAAGCATCTGGTGTTAAAATAGGGTTCGTGTCTGCTTGTGCATCTGCATCACTATTGAAATAGGTCACATCATAATCTGTAGCGACTAAGCCATTTCTGATTTCATCATCTTTGGCCGTTAAGTCAACCGTAACAGATCCAGTATTTTGACAAACAATAATATCTGCTGGTTGAACACTTGTAATTTCTGGTGCTACGTCGATACAAACTGTTTCTGTATATGTACAACCAAAATCGTCTGTAAGCGTAAAATCATAGCAATTTTGTCCAGACATTGTAGGCATTACCGTTATATCAGAACCATTAGTAGCTATTACATCCGAATTTGTAGTCCAAGAATTCCCCACTTCATTAGGTTTAAATCTTAAAGCAGAAGGTACAATAGCAGGATTAAAATTAATTCCCCATTCGAACAAAAAACCATTATCTAAATTTAGGTCGTCAATAAACCTTAAACACCAGTCTCCATTAAGTGGAGAACCGATAAGATCTGAAAAAGGATTCTCAGTACGATAATCTCCTGCTGGCAATGTAGCTAGTCCAGCAGATGCTTGATTAAATGTTTGAGTAGCACTAGGCGCTTCAGTAAAGTTATATAAAAAACCTACTCCAGGAACTAAAGGTGTGGCTTCAACATCAACAGGAACGCCTAAATATGTTCCACCTGCTACGTTGGGATACTGAATCACAGTTATAATAGTACCATTTGGTGACTCCAACTCTAAAGTCACGTCTCCAAGATAAGAGTGCTCCATATTAGCGAAAAAACTAACAATGTCACTAGCATTTTGCACAGTCGCACCTGGTGGAAAATCGGTAACATTTATACAAGACTCAAACGGAACACCGAGCGTATTTCCATCACCTAGCTGAAGTTGAACATCAGAAATAGGTGGAGCAACATCAGACACAAATTCAGTAGTCGTAACTAAACCAGAAATAATTGTAGATTCACCAAAACAAATTGAAGTATCCATCGCGAGAGTTCCGGCAAAATCTGGAGTGGTAGATATATATATTACTAGATCTTCTATGATACGATCACGACAACCCATTGAATCTGTAGTTATATAATCAACCGTATATATCCCAGGATCACTAAAAGACCTACTGATAGAAGTTCCAGCTACAGGATTCATTGGGTCATCAGAAAAAACCCACTCGTTTATAGCTCCAGCACCATCAATACTAAATGTAGTAGTCCCTGTAAAACTAATTACTTCATCCTGACATGCTCTGAGTATACCATCACTATCTACAGCTGGAACAATTGTCACTGAATTAACAATTGATTGACAGTTATCTACACATGATAAATCAGCCGTCCACCCTGCACTAGTATTCGCGCCTGGATTCAAAAATCTAAAGGTCAAACATCCTGTAGTATTCCCTGGACTAGATGCGATAACGGTTGGAACAGTTGCTGAATTAAAAACACCTATAGGAGAACCAATCGCTGCATCATTATCATAAACTAGCAATATAGCACCTGCTCCTACATTCCATGAAGTAAATGTTGCTTGTACCTGATCTGTAGAAAAAGGAGAACAAAAAGTAAGAGTAAAGTCTTCACTTGCAGCATAGTCTCCCATGGAACCTCCTGAATCAGTAAATATTGCTTGACAAGTTGAGATTCTACCATCATTCATAGTAATTTCTTGCGCAATTGCTATCGTGGCTGTAAACAACAAGCTTAAAGTTAAGAGTAATAATTTTTTCATGGGTTAGAGTTTAATCTCAGTTAGTAATAGAGTGTTCTTGCTCTCGCTAAAACACCATGCAAAATAATAAAATAGTATGACACCAAGCTATATCATGAATAATTCTATTAACTTATTATTAAGAATGAACTTTTGCGTTAGATAAAAAGTAAAAAAAAGCTATTAATGGATATAAAAAAACCGCTGTGAAAAATCACAGCGGTTTTAAATTTAGAGGAAAATGTTCTTATAATTCTTCCTTAGCCTGTTTAGGCTCTTTAGGAAGTAATTTACCATTTGATTTCTCCATAGTATCAAACATGATAGGAGTTGCAATAAATACAGATGAATACGTACCTACTAAAACACCTATAATTAATGCTAACATAAATCCTTGAATAGACTCACCACCGAATGTAAAAATAGCAAGAAGTACAATTAATGTTGTTAACGATGTATTCAATGTTCTAGAGATAGTACTGCTGATTGCTGCATTTACCGTACGTGCAAATTCCCAGTTTGTTCTCTCGTTAATAAATTCACGAATTCTATCAAATACAACTACCGTATCATTCAGTGAGTAACCAATAACCGTTAGTATAGCTGCAATAAAAGCTTGATCAATCTCCATATTGAATGGTAGAATATCATAAGTTAAAGAGAATATACCTAATACTATTAATACATCATGGAACACAGCGATAACCGCTCCTAAAGAGAACTGCCATTTACGGAAACGAATTAAGATATAAAGGAATACTACAATTAGAGAACCAAAAATAGCATATAGCGATCCTGTTAAGATATCATCTGCAATTGTAGGCCCAACCTGGAAGTTAGACATAATACCATATTGCTTATCGTCTTTACTAACATCAACAAACGTAGCCATATCCATATCGGCTGGCATATATTGCTTCAAGTTTGCAAATAATTTATCTTCAATCTCTTTAGTAACCTCAGCATCTACTCCATCAATACCATACTTTGTACTAATTTTTAATTGATTATCTGAACCATAAGTCTTAGCCTCTGCACTTCCGAAAACATCTTCTGCAGACAACATTTTAGTTACTTCAGTAGCGTTAACTGGTTGTTCAAAACGAACTGTATACGTACGACCACCTGAGAAGTCAATACCAAAGTTCAAACTCTTTGTAAATAATGAGATAGCACTAATCAATACAAAAGCAAGAGATATCATGTATGCTACTTTTCTCTTCTTTAAGAAATCAATATTTACATTTCTGAACCAATTCTTAGTTATAGGTGTTGAAAATGCAAGTGACTTACCATTTTTACCGTACCCATCAATAAATAATCTAGTGATGAAAATTGCCGTAAATAATGAAGTAAGAATACCGATCATTAAAGTTGTTGCAAATCCTTGAATTGGACCTGTACCAAAAATGAAAAGAATTAATGCAGTAAGGAAAGTTGTAATGTTTGCATCAAGAATAGAACTTAAGGCGTTATTAAAACCATCTTTAATACTATCTGCTTGAGATTTACCTTTTGCTAATTCCTCCCTAATACGTTCAAAAATCAGAACGTTTGCATCCACAGATATACCTATGGTCAATACGATACCGGCAATACCAGGTAAGGTCAATACTGCTTTAAGAGAAGCAAGTGCACCAAAAATAAACAAGATGTTCACTACTAATGCAATATCTGCATAAAGTCCAGCTCTACCGTAATAAAACACCATCCAAACTAATACTAGTAATAATGCAATACCAAAAGACCATAAACCACTACTAATAGCCTCTTTACCTAAAGATGGTCCTACTACTGCTTTTTGAATAATTTCTGCTCCTGCAGGTAATTTACCAGCTCGTAAAACGTTTGCTAAATCTTCAGCATCTGCAACCGTAAAGTTTCCAGATATCTGGCTGCTTCCTCCTGTAATAGGTCCATTAGTAATACCAGGTGCACTATAAACAGTATCATCTAAAACTACCGCTATTTGAGACCCATTTTGATAAGCCTCAGTAGTCATGTCTTCCCAGATTTTTGCTCCTTCTGAGTTCATAGACATACTTACTACTACCTGACCACTCATTTCAAAATCTTGACGTGCATCAGTAATTACAGCTCCACCTAATGGCGCTTCACCTTCACGGTTAGAACGTATCGCATATAAGTCTGTAATTTCATATCCTAACTCATCATTTAATACTGGTAAACCCCACGCAAATTTAACGTTACGCAATTCTGCTGGTAATTTAGAACGAACTTGAGCATCATTTAAATAACCTACTATTAAATCTTTATCAGAAGCTTTAAAAGTTGCGATAACTGGACCTGTACCATTACCTGGCGCAAGCATTCTTGATAAGATTGGATTTTGGTCGTAATTAAATTCTGCGTCATCTCCTTCAACATCTGCTGTAGCATCATTACCTAAGATATCACCTACTGCATCTACAGCCTCATCTGCAGCATCTGCAACAGCGTCTGCAACAGCGTCAGCCACCTCGTCAGCTTCCGTAGAATCAGCTGCTTGAGATTCTTGATTTTTTGCAGCTAACTTTTCTGCCCAGTAAGTATCTGCTTCAATCACAAATTGTGAAACTTCTGAAGCCTTGTACACATGCCAGAATTCTAATTGAGCCGTACTTGTTAAAATATCTTCAACACGCTTAATATCTTTTGCACCTGGCAATTCAATTAAAATACGTCCCGAATCACCTAAACGTTGAATATTAGGTTGAGTTACACCAAATTTATCAATACGCTTTCTTAGTACTTCAAAAGCACTAACCATATATTCTTTAAGCTTTACTCTTAATTTAGGCTCAATTTCTGAGTTAGACATATTAAAGTCTATTACTCCATCCATTTCTTGATTAGAGAAAATATCAGGAGAACCTAGCTTTGCACCATCGATAGCATTAAACTCTTCTAAGAAGTAGTCAAAGTAATCTGCCTGACCATCTTTTATACGCTCATCTGCTCGCTCTAAAGCTGTTCTGAAATCTGGGTCTTTAGATCCATCTGCCATACCTATTAATAGATCCTTTACAGAAATTTGAAGAATCACGTTAATTCCTCCTTTAAGGTCTAGTCCTTTTTGAAGCTCCTGTTCCTTTGCGTCGGCATAGGTAGTATATCCACCCCATACGTCTTTAGACGCAATAGAATCTAGATAAGATTTTGTAGCCTCATCTCTTAGTGTGGCTGCATTTTGATCATCTGCGTTTACAATTGTATTTGCATACGTATCTGCATCTCCTTCTACTTTATTAGTAATAAAAGTATAGGTTAATTGGTAAATACTTACCAATGCAAAAACGATCGCAAAAACTCTGATCAGTCCTTTATTTTGCATAATTAATTGTTTTTAATAAAATTTTTCAATCCGGCAAATATATAGTGAGCCATAGGATTGTATGTGATTTTTTTGATATAAATAATGGTATTCTTTAACGGTAAGAAATAGTTAAAGAAATAGACCTTGGTTAAAGGTTATAAAAAACAGAAAGAAATAGTCTTTCTTAAGATAAAATGGGTCCAGCTCTCACAGCGGGAACAGCATATGGACGATTTGCTATAGCATGACCTAAAACACAATTTGTGTCCTGCAAAGAATCTATAAATGCAGTATCTAAACTTGGATATAATTCACCAGAAAAAAATGGGTGACTTACTTGAGAACCACGTGAATAATCCTGTTTGATTTCAAATAATAGTGCATTATCAGTATCTGCAAATCCACCTGCATCTTGCTGGATATCATATACATCCATTAACAACACCACTTCATCATCCTGAACAGGAACATCAGATAAAGGTGATTGTTGATTTATAAAGCCAGTAAAAGCATCAACATCGATATGATTTTTAATACTAGTAACGCTAAGATCGCTATGGTAACTAATTTTGTAACCACCACTAGGTTGTAGTTCAGTTTTAATATCAACAACTCCAACATCGGTAAGTTGATTCTTCAATAAACTGAGAGAACACTGAACGTCTTCTGTAGAAATCGCATCATTATTAAAGTGTAATACAATTTCCTGATTAGGCACCATAGATTCCTGTTGCTGGACAACAAAAATTGAAATAAGGCCAATAAATATGCCTATGTACCATTTAAAACTCATGCGGCAAATATAACAAAATAGAAAGTTCTAGAAATGATGGGCAAAAAGCTAATTCTTCTGCTTACAATAATGATATACCAAGCTGTCTTTTAACTCACGCTTTCGCGAAAGCGTAATACCAGTAACCACTGAAGAATAACATTTCTTCCATAAAAAAACCGCTCTAAAAATAGAGCGGTTTTAAGCTTATACCAAAGGGAAATATTAGATAAGGCCGTTAGTTACTTTAACACCTTCGGCACTTTCTTGAAGTTTTGCCTTTTCTGCATCACTCAAGTTAATTTCAACAATTTTTTCAATACCGTTGCGACCTAACACAACTGGCACTCCTATACAAAGGTCAGAAAGCCCGTACTCACCATCCAACAATACACTACATGGGAAGATTTTTTTCTGGTCACATGCGATTGCTTGCACTAATCCTGACACAGCTGCACCTGGTGCATACCATGCACTAGTACCTAATAATTTAGTTAATGTTGCTCCACCTACCTTAGTATCTTCTAAAACTTGATTAAGTCTATCTTCACTTAAAAATTCACTTGCCGGCACTGAGTTGCGAGTAGCTAGACGTGTTAAAGGCACCATACCTTTATCACTATGACCACCGATTACCATACCATCTACATCTGATATAGGAGCTTCAAGAGCTTCTGCCAGACGATACTTAAAACGAGCGCTATCTAAAGCTCCACCCATTCCTATGATACGGTGTTTAGGTAAACCTGTTACTTTGTGAGCTAAATAGGTCATGGTATCCATAGGGTTAGAAACCACAATAAGAATTACATTAGGCGAGTTCTCCACTAAACTAGTCGCTACCGACTTAACAATTCCTGCATTAATACCTATTAACTCTTCACGAGTCATACCTGGCTTGCGAGGAATCCCAGATGTAATTACTGCGATATCACTACCTGCAGTTTTAGAATAATCACTAGTAGAACCAGTAATTTTAGTATCAAAACCGTTCAAAGAAGCCGTCTGCATTAAATCCATGGCTTTACCTTCTGCAAATCCTTCTTTAATATCTAAGATGACTACTTCACTTGCAAAGTCTTTAATAGCGATATACTCTGCACAACTTGCGCCTACTGCGCCTGCTCCTACTACGGTTACTTTCATTATTATATTTTTTAAATTTATTAAATTAAATGGTCTATCTGTTGGACTTCCAGCAGATTGTAAAAATACAAAACGGCAACCACATATTAGAATTAGAGCTTATGAAAAAAGGAATTATTAACAAGATTAAATTCTGAAAAATATACTAGCTGTTGCTGTACTATATTCTCCAAAAGTATAGCCTGCATTAATGTTAAATGCTCCTAGAGTAAGCTTTACACCTGCGGTTCCTAAAAAGCCATTGATATCTGTATCTACTGATATTGGATCTTCAACAGTTGCAGCTACAGGAAATATAACTGTATTAGAGGCAAATGTATACGTACCTAGTAAGTCCGTTTGAGTTGTTCCTCTATTATAATTTAAACCACCATAAAAATTAAGAACCTTATAATTAGTACTAACTATTGCTGATAGGTTTAAACTACTAATTTGTGTCTCTATGGACTGATTTGCTCCATCAACGACAACTCCATCTTCAAAATCATAGGAAGCGTCTAAACGAGTATAACCAGCAAGAAATGATGCCGCTATAGGTAGCGTTGAATCATCACTAGGTTGTAAAAGTTTAGTAAATTCCCATTGTAGTCCTACCCCATACAAACTGGTTTCTGCCTCCTCAAAGGTTATTTTAGGAACTAACCTTGCTTTTAACTCTAGTCCAGCACCTAATCCTACACCAGCTTGTAAAAAAGCAGTAGGAACAAGATCTAAACCTTCATTACCTAAACCATTTGGTAAATTAATAACATCTTCTTGTAATAAAATCCCACTTGTAGCCTCTCTACTCCTTATTATTAATTGTTGTTCCATAGCATTTTCTCCTAAAGCAGTCGCAATAGAACGTGGCGCTGTTGAGCCATCACCAAAACTAACTTCTATATTTGCCGGCGGATTATTAGTGTTATCATAGCTATCCTGAATAATAGCCTCATATTCAGCAGGATTTAGAAGAAAATTCTTTTTACTATCAGGCGCAAATGTACCGTGGGCTTTAACCTGAATTTTAAATTTACCAGGCTTTAAAACTCGCGCGTCATCGTACCATCCAGAACTTAAGTTAAAACTTAATGCTTCACCTGCTGGTGCCATGTAGGAATTTGAATAACGTTCTCCAGCTTCTACACCAGCGGCTAGTATGTCTGAGAATCCGTCTTGAGCAGTTGTAATAATAGAACCTAATAAAACACTTAATAATAAAAAGAACTTTTTCACACCAATCATATTTTGTTTAATAATTACGAAAATAAAGAGTTAATGGTTCAATTAATGAAAAAGGCCCTTTAAATATAAAGGACCCTTTTTATTAAAATAATAAGAATTAACAATTACTATGCGTCAATATTTGCATAGATAGCATTCTTTTCAATAAATTCTCTACGTGGCGGCACCTCATCACCCATTAACATAGAGAATATACGATCTGCCTCTGGAAGGCTATCTATAGTCACTTGTCTTAAAGTTCTAAATTCCGGATTCATCGTTGTATCCCATAACTGATCAGCATTCATCTCACCTAGACCTTTATAGCGTTGGATATTCACTCCACCACCAAAACTCTCTGCGATTTCATCACGCTCTTTATCAGACCATGCATAACGCTTCTTAGCACCTTTTTTCACTAAATATAAAGGTGGAGTAGCAATATATATATAACCTTTCTCAATCATTTCACGCATGTAGCGGAAGAAGAATGTTAATATTAAAGTAGCAATGTGAGAACCATCAATATCGGCATCACACATGATGACTACTTTATGATATCTAAGCTTCTCTAGATTAAGCGCCTTTGAGTCCTCTTCTGTACCTATAGTTACACCTAATGCAGTATAAATATTCCTAATTTCTTCATTTTCAAAAACCTTATGAGTCATGGCCTTTTCTACATTTAGAATCTTACCACGCAACGGCATAATCGCTTGAAATTCACGGTCACGACCTTGCTTAGCCGTTCCACCTGCAGAATCTCCCTCAACAAGGAACACCTCACATAACGTAGGATCAGTCTCAGAACAATCAGATAACTTTCCTGGCAATCCACCACCACTCATCACGGTCTTGCGCTGCACCATTTCGCGAGCTTTACGAGCGGCATGACGTGCCTGTGCCGCTAGAATAACTTTTTGCACAATCGTTTTGGCATCATTAGGATTCTCTTCTAGATATGCTTCAAGCATTTGAGAAACAGCTTGAGACACCGCACTGGTAACCTCACGGTTACCTAGTTTAGTTTTAGTTTGACCTTCAAATTGAGGTTCTTGAACTTTTACAGAGATAATAGCGGTTAAACCTTCACGGAAATCATCACCTGCAATATCAAATTTCAATTTATCAAGAAGACCAGACGCATCTGCATACTTTTTAAGTGTTGAAGTTAATCCACGACGAAAACCTGCTAAATGTGTTCCACCTTCATGAGTATTAATATTATTTACATAGGAATGAAGATTCTCTGCATAACTATCATTATAAATCATAGCTACTTCTACAGGGATACCATTTTTCTCGCCTTCCATAGAGATCACATCTGCAATGATAGGTTGACGCGTGTCATCTAGAAAACGTATAAATTCTTTTAATCCTTCTTCAGATTGAAAAACGTCTGTAACAAAGTTTCCTTCCTCATCTTTATGACGTTTATCAGTAAGAATGATTTTAATACCTTTATTAAGGAAAGCTAATTCTCTTAAACGATTTGCTAAAGTTTCATAGCTAAATTCAGTAGTTTGTGTAAAAATACTTCTGTCTGGTAAAAAGGTCACATCGGTACCTCTTTTATCAGTATCACCTATTGCTTTAACAGGATACATCGCCTTACCACGTTCATACTCTTGCTCCCATATCTTACCGTCACGGTAAACAGTTGCTTTTAAATGATCAGAAAGTGCATTCACACAAGAAACACCTACACCGTGTAATCCACCAGAAACTTTATAAGAATCTTTATCAAATTTTCCACCAGCACCAATCTTAGTCATTACAACTTGTAGGGCTGAAACACCTTCTTTCTTATGTATTCCAACTGGAATACCACGACCATCATCGGTAACGGTAATACTATTATTTTCATTAATTGCCACTGTAATATTATCACAATGACCGGCAAGCGCTTCATCAATAGAATTATCTACCACCTCATACACTAGATGGTGCAATCCACGCACTCCTACATCACCGATATACATCGATGGACGCATGCGTACGTGCTCCATACCTTCTAGTGCCTGAATCTGATCAGCACCATATCCACTTTTATCGTTTTCTTCGCTCATAATTTGAGTGTAAATTTTACTTAAATTCCGTAACAAACAAATATAAGGAACCATCAAGGTTTATAGGCTTTTGAGCCTTATTTATGACCCTAAGTTATTAACAAATTATTAATATCAAATCTCTTTTTAATTGTTGATTTTTATAACTTACAGTCACTTAAACATCACCACATGAAATACTTTGTTTTTATATTTTCATTTTTCACGGCAATTAGTGCTACTCAAGCTCAAGAAATAGCTTTTTCTAAAATAGATAAAAGCCCACTAGACGTGGTTATTCACAGAGATAACAACAATCAAGCTATCGCTCGCGTGATTTACAGTAGGCCTGCAAAAAGAGATCGCACTATTTTTGGAGAATTGGTAAAATATGGAGAAGTATGGCGTACAGGCGCAAATGAAGCTACAGAAATAGATTTCTTTTATGATGTAACCATAAACGGAAATTTAGTAAAAGCTGGCGCATACTCTATATACACAATCCCTGGTGAAGATAAATGGACATTCATTCTTAACTCACAGACTAATCAATGGGGAACAAAACACGATCCTGAAAAAGATGTTTTAAAAGTAACGATGGATAGCATGCCATCACCGCAAACCATAGAAGAATTCTCAATCAGTTTTGTTGAAGATCCAGATGGACTTATTTTGTTTATGGGATGGGATGACACGCTAGTGAACTTACCTATACAAGTTGCCCAACTTTAAGGTATGTTTAAATACTTGTGTGTTTGTAAAGAGACGTGCCATTCTGGATTATCCATTACAAACTCTGTAATTAAAGGAATCATCTTTTCACGTACAGACCATTCTGGTTGCAAATAAAGCTTACAGTTTGAGGAAACTTTTTCGGCTTCCGCTTTCGCGAAAGCGAAATCATGCTTATTAAATATTATCACCTTAAGTTCGTGAGCTGCCTCATAGACTTCAGGCAATGGCATTTTCATTTTTTTAGGAGATAGACAAATCCAATCCCAAGAACCTGAAAGCGGATAAGCACCGCTGGTCTCAATATGAACCTGCATTCCTTCACTTTTAAGCCCTGTAGTTAAGGGCCCCATATCCCATGTTAAAGGTTCTCCACCAGTAACAACAATAGTCTTACTGTATTTTGCCGCATTAGCAACAATAGCATCAACCGCTGTAGGTGGATGTTTTTCTGGATCCCAGCTTTCCTTCACATCACACCAGTGACAACCTACATCACAACCACCTACTCTTATGAAGTATGCTGCTTTTCCTGTATGACTACCTTCACCTTGAATTGTATAAAACTCCTCCATAAGCGGAAGCATTTCACCCTTTTCAACTGCTTGAGAAATTGATTTTTCTAACATACTGCAAAAATAAGACTTATATATAATCGGCGACCATTTATATTCTAGTTAAATTTTTGATCTTCATTTTAATTGAAAATCTTTTATCTTTTATTTGCAAAATGAAAAGAAATATACTGGTACACATTTTATTATTAATAAGTTTTTTGAGTGCCGCGCAGGTAGGAATTAATACAGACACACCTGATGATGGTAGCGCATTACAAATAGAAAGTACTACTGGCGGTTTGGTACCTCCCAGAATGAACACCTCACAAATGCTTTCTATACCTACACCACTCGAGGGCAGTATTATTTTCAACACGACAGAATCTGCGCTTTTTATTTTCAACAATGGAAGTTGGGAATCAAAGAAAAATAATTCTAGCGTTGTACTTAACAGAAACTTTGCTGGCTCTGAAACAATTCCATCAAATGGCACCTTCAACAATTTACCTATAGGAGCGTCAACATCAGAAATAGCTGAAACAGACACTGCTGACTTTACTATAAATGGTGACAGCAGCATTACCGTATTAAAAAACGGCATCTATCAGATATCTGGCGGTATATCTATACGCAGTATGACCGCTGGAACTCATAAATATATATTGGCAGCTTTTATAAACGGCTCTCGATCTGGTTATTTAAGTAGAGGTTATACAACTTTACCTAGTTCAGATTACTGGGGTACATCAGGTACAGTAACACTTAAATTAAATGCAAATCAGACCATCACGGTTGAATTTTGGCTAAATAGCGGCAGTACAGAAAACCTAGACTTTTGTAATATCAGTATCGTAAAACTGAATTAAACTGCAGAGTTCATTGTCTCATAAATTCACAAATTCCCAGACGGGCTAACTTTGTTACGTCTTAATTTGATTATTTTTGATTTTAAATCAACTTATAATGTCAGATAAAGATTCTTTACATAAAATAATAACTGAAGGTTATAACCCAAAAGGTGACTCAATCATCATGGGTGCAGCCATGCTCAACGGTGAAACCTTAACGGGTGCACATGTAAAAATCCCACTTAAGACCATGAACAGACATGGCCTTATCGCTGGTGCAACAGGAACTGGTAAAACTAAAACCCTGCAAATCATAGCAGAACAGCTTTCTCAAAAAGGAATTCCATCTTTATTAATGGATATTAAAGGTGACTTATCGGGTATAGCTGCCGCTAGTGATGGACATCCTAAGATTGATGAACGTCATGAAAAAATAGGCCTTGATTATACCGCACACAACTCTCCTGTCGAAATCATGACCATCTCTGAGCAAGAAGGAATAAGAATGAGAGCAACGGTCAGTGAATTTGGGCCAGTATTGCTTTCGCGAATTTTAGACGTAACAGAAACTCAGGCAGGAATTATTTCAGTAGTATTTAAATATTGTGACGATAATAAATTACCACTATTAGATTTAGAAGATCTTAAAAAAGTATTACAATATGCTACTGGAACAGGAAAAGAAGAGTTTCAAGCAGAATATGGGCGTATATCAACTTCTTCAACAGGAGCGATTTTAAGAAAAATTATTGAACTAGAACAACAAGGTGCAGATCAATTCTTTGGTGAACGCAGTTTTGAAGTAAAAGATTTAGTACGTAGAGACAGAGAAGGACGTGGTTATGTTAATGTAATACGTCTGACAGATATTCAAGATAGACCTAAATTATTCTCAACATTTATGTTGAGCCTACTGGCGGAGATTTATAGCACATTTCCTGAGCAAGGTGATGCAGATCAACCGGAACTCATCATGTTTATTGATGAAGCGCATTTGATTTTTGATCAAGCGAGTGGTGCATTATTAGATCAAATAGAAAGTATTGTAAAGTTAATACGGTCAAAAGGTATAGGTCTTTATTTTGTAACTCAAAATCCTACGGATATACCTGAAGGTGTTTTGAGTCAGTTAGGTCTTAAAATTCAACATGCATTACGTGCATTTACAGCCAAGGATCGTAAAGCTATTAAACTGACTGCTCAAAACTATCCTGAAACAGAATTTTATGATACTGCCGAAGTATTAACTTCTTTGGGAATTGGAGAAGCTTTAATATCTGCTCTAGATGAAAAAGGAAGACCTAGTCCACTTGCGGTAACTCTTTTAAGAGCACCAGCGAGTAGAATGGATGTGTTAACCGACAGAGAGTTAAGTGACCTCATCGCAGACTCTGAACTGACTGATAAGTACAATGAAGAAATCAATCGTGAAAGCGCTGAAGAAATTCTTCAAGAGAAAATAGAAAAAGCAAACGAAGACGAAATAAAAGAAAAGGCTAAAGTAGAAAAAGCCAAAGCTAAAAAAAGCTCCTCTAGACGCACTAGCACTAGACAAAACCCTATTATTAAAGTGCTTACTAGTGCCAGTTTCATAAGAGGTGTCATGGGAATATTAGGAAAAGCTCTCAAGTAAAATTTATAATCATTTTAATCGTTTGTTATCATAACTAAAAGTAGTTTTGCAACTTCAAAAAACCCACCGCATGAAAAAGACTCTCTTATTACTTATCCTAGTCATCGCAGTAGCATCCTGTACTAAAAAACAAAATCCATTTGAATGGAACAAAGATCGAGTAGGACATCTGACTAAAGAAATGATGGTTTATCAATTAGACAGCTTATACTCTAATGATAGTATTGTAAAAAACATCAAAGGTGATGAATTCAGTAATGGACCAAGTGCTATTGAAATTTATGAAAAAGGCGGTAAACATTTGTTGACACTTACACCTGTGGAAGAGGACAGCACATCTACAATCGAATATGTACGCATAAGGGATAATCGTTATACTACAGAAAAAGGCATCACTATTGAAAGCGATTATAAAACGATAAGTTCTGCATACAATGTATCAAGTATTGATAATATGATAAAAGATGCTGTCGTAAGAATAGACGATCAAAATTTTTACTTTACGATCAGTAAAGACTTGTTGCCACCAGAAATCAGATTTGATATGACGGCACCTATTGAAAAAACAATGATTCCTGATACAGCCGCGCCTAAATATGTTTTTGTAAGCTGGTAAAATTATTTCATGAAACAATTATTACAAAAAGCCATACCTAAACTGTATGGCTTTTATTTTAACCTCATAAGCCTATTCTCAAAGAAAAAGGCAGCACAACTAGCCCTAAAAGTTTTTAGCACACCTCGTAGAGGTCGTATTCTAGAACATCAGGCTACATTTTTAAACACGGCACGTCAACAGCGCATCACGTCTGAAGATTGTCTCTTTATGCTTTATCATTGGAAAGGTAATGGTCCTACTGTGTTATTAAATCATGGATGGGAATCAAACGCTTTTAGATGGAAATATTTATTTGATGATTTAAAGAAATTAGATTTAAACATTATTGCTGTAGATGGACCTGCTCATGGTAATTCTAGCGGTAAATTATTTACCGCTATTAAGTACTCAAAGGTTATCAAATCAACCATTGAATTGTACGAACCAGAAATAATCATTTCTCATAGTGTAGGCGCGATGGCGACCATTTATAATGAATACCACCATCCTTCTCCTAGTCTTAAAAAATTAATTTTATTAGGTGGCCCTAACTCACTAGAGACAATTATGCAAGACTATCAAAAGCTACTCAGTTTCAATAACCGTGTTTATAATGGGTTAAACGCAACGCTAAAAGAGAAATTTGGTTATGAAATAGAGAAATTTAATGCGGCAGATTTTGCAGTAAATATAGAGGCTGACACATTATTATTACATGCTCAACAAGACGCAATAGTTCCTTGCTCAGCGAGTAAAGCTATTGCAGGACGCATGAAAAACGCTACCTATATTGAGACACAAACAGGTGGCCATAGTTTGCATACTGAAGAAAACACTAAGCACATTCTTGATTTCTTATCAAAAGCTTAATTAGAGTCATTTTAACAGAGTTATTATTGAGATTGAATTATCTTAAAAATAAAAATGGATTCAATTAAGAATAGAGATCAGTATGAAGCCTTGCGTGACCAAGGTTACTCTAAAGAAAAAGCGGCTCGCATTGCTAATACTAAAAAAGCTGGTGAAAAAGGCGGTAAAGCTAGTAACTATGAGTCTAGAACAAAAGATGAACTCTACCAGAAAGCTAAGGAAATAGACATAGATGGTAGGTCCAATATGAATAAACAAGAACTTATAGACGCCTTGCGTAATAACTAACCTATGTCTCGTCAAATCCCTACGATTAAAATACGTCAGATATTTATTCTGATTGTGATAATGTATATCCTTTACCTTATTGGTAAAGAGCTAGCACCATACCTAGGTGGTTTGCTAGGTGCGATTACTTTATACGTGCTATTAGAACCAGTGCAAAAATGGTTAGAAGCAAAAAAATGGAAACCGTCTGTAGCCTCTTCACTTCTTATCGTATTTTCCTTTGTAATCATATTACTACCTATAGTAGGTATAGGTTTAATGATGAGTTCAAAGGTAAAGACCGCTATTGATAATAGTACTCAAATCACAGAAACCATAAAGTCAAAAGTAGCAGAAACAGAGAATCTTATAGGAGTGAATGTGTCTGAAAACATCAATACTGAAGAAGTGAGCAGTTGGGTATCCAGTAATGTTCAAAATCTTGCTAACTCTAGTCTTACCGTTTCCATTTCTATAGGGATCATGTTTTTCTTATTATACTTCATGCTGGTTGATCGTAAAAAATGGCTTGAAGCAGCATTAGTTTATATGCCATTAAAAGAAAAGAATTTAAAAATTATTGGAAAAGAAAGTATCGACTTAGTAAAATCTAACGCTATAGGCATACCGCTAGTGGCATTATTACAAGGTATCGTCGCACTGATTGGCTACTTCATTTTTGGAGTTGAAAATCCGTTTTTCTGGTTTGTAATTACAGTTATAGGAAGTATGATACCTTTTGTAGGAACAGCATTGGGTATCTTACCAGTGACTATTTTATTATTTTCTCAAGGAGAAACTGCAGCGGCAATCGGTATATTAATATACGGCGTGATTGTGGTAGGCTCTACAGACAACCTGTTCAGACTCGTTGTTCAAAAAAGACTCGCAGATGTACATCCTTTGGTTACATTAATAGGTGTCGTTGTAGGCGTGCCTTTATTTGGATTCATAGGTTTAATTTTTGGACCACTTTTAGTTAGCTTATTTTTGCTACTTCTAAAAATTTATAAAAACGAATACGGTAAAGAAGGTGAGACCATATAGTCTTGTTAAATCGGTAATTATTTTTTTTAGATTCCTTATTTTTAACACTTAAATAAAATTGAATGAGCAAAACATCTAAACTTCAAGATAAGATAGATAATGTCCATATAGAACAACGTAAAATTTTTATATGGGGAATGGTTAATGATCAAACTGCAAAGCATTGTGTAGATAGATTACTTTATCTAGATTCAGTAAGCCATGAAGAAATTACATTTGTCATCAATAGCCCAGGTGGTTATGTGACTTCAGGTTTCTCCATTTATGATACGATGCAGCAAATTAAAAGTCCAGTAAGCACGGTATGCTCTGGTCTTGCCGCATCTATGGGATCTCTTTTACTTTCTGGAGGAGAAAAAGGACGCCGTTTTATTCAAAAGCATGGTCGTGTTATGATACACCAGCCTAGTGGTGGAGCACGTGGAACAAGTGCAGATATAGAAATCACAGCTGCCGAAATTCTTAAAACTAAAGAACTAAGCGCTCACATTCTTGCAGACAATTGTGGCCAAACATTTGAAAAGGTAATGAAAGACTTTAATCGTGATTACTGGATGGGAGCAGATGAAGCTGTTGCATATGGTATTGTAGATGGCATCGTTTAATAAAACATTTCAAGATATTTTAAAAAGCCACCTTATATTTAGGGTGGCTTTTTAAATTTATGCTATTATGAAATTAACACCTTTCCACCTCGCTATTCCTGTTAAGGAAATCACCACTACCCGTGCATTTTATCGCGATACTTTAGGTTGTGAAGAAGGACGTAGTTCAGACCATTGGGTAGATTTTAATTTCTTCGGTCATCAACTAGTGATTCATATTTCTGACAATGCTCCTGTAAATGCAACAAATGCCGTAGATGGAAAAGCTGTGCCAGTTCCTCATTTTGGTGTGGTGCTAGAGTGGGATGTTTTTCACGCTTTCGCGAAAGCGGTTCAAGAAAAAGGCATCGAGTTCATCATAGAACCATACATAAGATTTGAAGGATTGCCAGGTGAGCAAGCCACTATGTTCTTTAAAGACCCTAGTGGCAATGCATTAGAATTCAAAGCGTTCAAGGATATGAGTCAGGTATTTGCTACTTAGACTCATAAACCAGTTCTCCATTTATGAATGTTGACTTTACAGTTGCCTGATGTAATTGAGTTACTGGAATCTCCATGATATTATCATTCAATATCACAAAGTCTGCGGCTTTTCCTGGCTCTAGACTTCCTTTTTCTGTTTCTTCAAAATTGAAATAAGCCGCCCAAATAGTCATACCTCTTAAGGCATCTTCTCTACTCAAGGCTTGTTCTGGTAAAAAACCACCTTCTGGAAAGCCACTGGTGTCTTGACGAGCTACTGCGGCATAAAATGTCAAAAACGGATTCACTTGTTCTACAGGATAATCAGTTCCAAGAGCTATTCTGTTAGATTGTTTTAATAAGGTTTGATAAGCATAGGCACCTTTAATTCGGTCTGCTCCTACTCGATCTTGTGCCCAGTACATATCACTGGTCGCATGTGTAGGCTGTACAGATGGCAGAATATTTTGCTCGTCAAAAAGATTGAAATCTGCAGAGTCAACGATTTGAGCATGTTCAATTCTCCAGCGTCTGTCTGTTTTATCTTTTAATAATTCTTGGTAGGTTTTTAAAACCACGTAGTTAGCGCTATCACCTATGGCGTGCGTGTTCATTTGGTATTCTGTTGCTGCAATACGAGCCGCTGTTTCTTTAATGGTTTCTATAGGGCTAAGTAGCGCTCCATAATGATCGTGTCTATCAGAATAAGGTTCCTTCATCGCTGCACCACGACTTCCTAGAGCACCATCTGCATAAAACTTAACAGATCTTACATTTAAACGATCTGTTTTTATGATTCCTTTATTGAGGTAATAATCTAGATTCTCTGGCGTGTTGCTAATCATCACATACATCTTAACTTTTAAATCTCCAGCTTGTTGTAAACTGTCTATTAACTCTATAGTTTCTCTATATAATCCTGCATCATCTACCGTGGTTAATCCATAACTCAAATTGATGTCTTGTGCCGCCATTAACGATGCGATAGATTCTTGAGTTGTTTCTTTAGGAAAAACAGCCTCTACTAATTCCATAGGATTATCGACTAAAATCCCTGTGAGTTTGCCATCTTTAATCTCAATAGCTCCGCCAGATGCGTCTGTAGTTGTGGTTATTCCTGCTGCGTCTAGTGCGGCCTGATTTGCAATCATGGCGTGACCGTCTATACGAGTAATGGCGACTGGTGTGTCAGGAAACATTTCATTAAGCTCTTGATTTGAAGGGAATTCTTGAATTTCCCAGTCGTTTTGATCCCAACCACGACCTATGATAAAAAATTTATTTTTCTCTTTTTGGAAACTAGAGATTCTTTCTAGCACCTCATCATAGCTTTTAGTTCCTACTAGATCTACGCGTTGTAATTGCTGTCCTAATCCATAGAAATGGCAATGCCCGTCTATTAATCCAGGAACAATGGCTTTTCCTTGAGCGTCTATGTTTTGTGTAGCTTTATAAACTTCCATCTCAGCGTCAGTTCCTGTAGCGAGGATTTTACCATCTTTTACAGCCATTGCTGTTGCCATAGAGAAGTCATTATCTACGGTATAAATTTTTGCATTGGTAATAACTAAATCGGCAGTTGCTTGCTGCTCCTTATTACAAGAAATTAAAATAATAGATAGTGCGAGTAGGTAGATTTTTTTCATGACCGAAAATTAAGCCATAGAAAACGAACAGAAATATAAAATGCTGTGAAAGTTTAATTGTATTTGTTTTAAATAAGACACACCACTTGAGTCGAAAAACATTGTATTTTCTAAAAAAATGTTTTATTTAGTTAATGTCCAATCTTAATTTTACCTGCAAAACTTTTTTGAAGCTTCTCTATCGTCTCTGCAGAAAAATACCAGTAGCAATTTTCCTTTCCGTTAGCCCCTTGATTTCTAAACATTTTCAAGTCGGGAATCATTACGGGTCCTACTAGTTTTTGATCTTTCTCATCCACTTTAGCTTTTTGTCCAATTGCTGGTGTCTCTACCAAAGCAATTGCTGTTACTTGTCCTCCTATAGCTTCATATAAAGGAAGTCCTTTGTATTCTCCTCTTAATTCTAATCGCCAATTAATTAATTCAATTGAAAACCCTGTACCTGCGTCAATAATTGCCATTTCTATTTAATAAAGTATTAATTTTATATAGACTCTATATATTGTCTATTCCTACTTTAGAATACTGATTTTATCTCATTGAAATCTATTGATACCTTTATTAAATCAAAAAATTAATTTTTTAAAAGGTTTATTCTTTGCTATTTCACGAAGCGAAATTTTAAAAATCAAACTTATATACAGCACCACCTAAAATCTGTAAATTCTGTACTGGATAATCTAAGTAATACTGGTAGTTGCCGCCAGTAAGATTGTGACCTCTTAAGAAAGCGGTCAACTTAGGATTGATTTTATAATTGATATCTAGGTTCAAGTCTATAAAAGAATCTAAAGTTTCTGTTGCCGTTGTGTTACCGGTTCTGAAAACATCACGTTCTCCGACGAAGTATAGCGTTGTCCCGATGTTCCATTTATCATTGATATCATAGTTTCCTACAATATCTGCCGTAAAGGTTGGTAACTGCGATGCTACATTATCAAAATCGTCGCCATTAGTGACATCATAACTCATGAACTGAGTATTTAAAGTTAGATTAAATTGAGTATTTAAATCTAAACTTGCAGATCCTCCAAAAGTCAATGTGTTTAAATCACCATATTGAGTCGCAAATGTATTTGCATAATTGTAGGATGGTCGCTCAACTCCGATTCCTGTAAAAATGGCATTATTATCTTTAGTATAGAAATATCTGTTTTCTTCTAAGCTATAACCTCCATAAAGCTTGTAACCAAAATTAGAAGACAGCTTTCCTTTGATCCCTAATTGTGCATCTACTTGACGATTAGTAGGCGCTACGGTTATTGCTGGAGCGATAAATACGTTCTCATCTGCAAAATTTTGTAATGTATTCATATCTAATCCACCACCGATGACCGTATAAGCAATCACTTTTTCTTCCATCAATATATAGCTGGCATTAATATCTGGATAGACATAAAAGTTACTTTCAGAATTCTCACTGTCTGTGATATAATTTAATCGAGCTCCTAACTCTACTTTATACTTGTCGCCATAAAGATTGATACTAGGATTTGCTCCTATGTTTAAATAAGAATATGCGTCTGGCGCCGGTTGCGATCCTTGTGTATCAAAAGAACCGGTTAAGTAATCTACCTCAACTCCTAATGCAATTTCTTCCTCAAGCACTTCAAATGCTAATTGTGGTTGTAATCTTACTCGAGTTTCTGAACCATCATTACCAGAACTTATATTAGAAAGTCCTACCTCAACTTTTTCTAAAACAGAATCAAAGAACTGTGCTTTACCAGACAAGCCTATCGTTAAATAAGAAGTTCCAGCATCTACCTCAATCCCCATAGGCACACTAGATAACGCTACTGGTGCTACACCATACCAGTTTGCGGTTTGATACCTACCACCAGCGGTAATTCCCCAATTTGAATCGCGGTTGCGTTTTCCATAAGATATGTCTAGAGACGTATCTGAAAAATCATCGTCAAAAGCAATGTCATCGATACCACCTTGCGATGAGTTATGATTAAAAAACACGCCTACATCTGAGTCTCTATCTATTTCAAAATTACCTGCAAACTCTCCTAAGATGTTCACGTAATTACCAACACCTAATCGTGCATAATTATCAAAGAATTTTGCTCTTTTAGGAGCTTTGCGTCTAGACAATTTTCCTTTGTCTGGTGTAAAAGTAGATGCTACCGGCACAGAGAAAATGCTATAGGTAACTGGCTTTTTCTTCACCTTAGTAGTATCATTTACTGATGGCGTGCTTTTTACTTTAAAAGCATCACTAATGGTAGGATCATAAGGTTTTACAACCGTAATGGTTCCTCCATTCAATTCACTTTCTTCTTCTACTTGTGCCTGCACATTGCTAAAAGCTATTAATGCGATGACAACTGATATATATGATTGATATAATTTCATAATGCTTCTTATTAATTTCCTGCAGGAACTACTGATGAATTTGTTTTGGCGGCGTTAGTTTTTATAGCGTCTAATTCTGCTTGAGCGCTAGCGACTACTTCTGGGTATTGAGCAAAATTACCAACGACATATTCTAGTATAGTAGTTGCATTTAATGTTTGTCCTTGTGCGTTATAACATTTACCCATAATTACTAAACCTTTTGAGGTCCATAATTTATAACCAGCATAGTTTTTAGTAAGACTTTGCACAGTAGCGATGGCAGCGTCATAATTACTTGCTTTATGTTCAAAATAAGCTTTAAAGTAAGTAGCCTCTGCCGCTAGTGTACCACTTGCATTCAATCTTACCGCTTCATAAGCTGATTTTGCAGCAGCTTCATTTCCTGTTTTCCAACTTGAGCGAGCAATAATCACGTTTGCATCTGATCTTACATTATCACTTATAGTAAGGTCTGACAACACCTTATTTGCATAACTCACAGACTGGTTATAATTTTCTTGCTCATAATATGCTTTCATCAGGTTAGATTGTGCATAAATTACATTTTGAGGAAAATCTGCTAGTTGTTCTAATTGAGTGAGCACTGGAATCGCTTTTGCATAAGCTTTATCGCCCAAGTAAATCTCACTTAAACGTGCCAAAGCTTGTTCTGTAAACTCACTGCGTTCTTTATTAATCACATATTCATAACTAGCGATAGACTCTTGTTTTTTATCTTGAGAAAACAATGCTTGTGCTAGATAAAAGTGTGCTTGTAATGCGTGTTTACCATTAGGATATTCTTCTAGATATTTTCTCATAGAACGTGTTGTACCAGACATATCATTTTGTAGATATGGCTGTTCTGCACTTTCATAAGCCGTATCATCCAACTCAGAATCGCTCACATCTACAAAGTCCAGTGTGCGCACCCATGCGGCATAGTCATTAGTACGGTTTTGATCCACATAAATCAATCGTGCACTACTTACCGCTTCATTTGCTTGTGGTGTACCTGGATATTTTGCTACAACATCTTTAAACACAACTAATGCATCATCTAGTTTTGAATCGTTATAAAGCTGTAACCCTTTACGCATCATCGCTTGCGAGGTGTAACTACTTTGTGGAAATTCATTAATTAATCGGTCATAGGTCTGTATACCTTTATCAACATTATTTGTGTTGATGTATGTATTTCCTAATTCATACAACACGTCATCGCGATAAGCAGATTTATTGAATTTATTTAAAAACCCGTTAAGATCTTCAATCTTACGATCATTCTTACCTACAAATCCATAGGAAATAGCTTTTTGAAATGCCGCATAATCTGCATTAAAACCATTCATTGAAATGGATTTATTATAAGCCTCCATTGCTGGCCAGTATTGCTTACTTACAAAGTTTGCATCACCTATACGCAGGTAAGCATCATTCAATCTAGCTGGCTCATTATCAATACCAGATTGCTTTGTATAAGACGTGAATGTATTGATAGCATTAGCATAATCTTTAAGTTTAAACTGTGTATACGCTAGATCATAATTTAATAATTCATCTTCTTCAATACTATTATTCATATTCTTCACAGCATTAAAAGCGGTAAGTGCTGCCGGAAAATCATTGAGTTCATAATAACTTTCTGCCTTCCAAAAAGTTGCTTTCTTTTTTAAATCTACAGACTGCGCATATTGAATGGTTTTATTAAGGTTTTCAATAGATTTTTTATAATCTCCTGATTTAAATTGACTCAAACCTTCATAAAGCGCCACTTTACCATATACATCTTCATTACCAGCAATACGTCCATCTTCCATAAGGCGCAAAGCCTCAGTATAGTTTTTTGAAGAGAAGTATGAATCGATTAAGAATTCATTCATCTCTGCATTTTTATCCGTGTCTGGATATTTTTCTAGATAAGCCAGTATTACAGCAGGCACACTATCATATGGATTGCCGTATTCATAACTGATCTTAACATAGTTGTAACTCGCATCTTGCTGGATCTGAGCGTCAAAATCCATCTCGCTCGCTTTCTTAAAAGCGTTCAATGCATCTTCACTTTTATTAAGTTTAATATAGCTTTGCGCTAGATGGTAGTATGCATTTTGTGCCGTTTTGTTCTCACCATCTACGATTTTATTAAAAGTCTCTACAGCCTTTTCAAAATCGCCTTGTTTATAATAAGCATATCCTAGCTGATAGTAATCGTTATTATTCAACCTGCCACGTACACCTTTATACTCCTCAAGATAAGGAAGTGCCTGATCATATTTACCTTGATTAAAAAGACTTTGCCCTATAATTCTATTTAATTCAGACTGTTCTTTTTTAGTTGATTTAGGCAATTGCTCAGTCGCTAGCGCTATTGCTTTATCAAAATTCCCCAACTTATAATTTAAGTCTGCCTGATAGTAAGAAAGCTTTTCATCCTCATCCGGTGATTCTCCAGCTTCATCAAATAAATCACTAGCTTCTTGATAATCGTCGCCTTCATAAGCGATGTATCCTAGATAATATTTAGCCTGTGAGCCATATTCTGGATCATCACTAACTCGATTGAGATAAGGTTTTGCCTCTTCATACTTTTTGCTTTGCACTAGAGTATATCCAGTATTGAAATTGTATCTGCTTTTTTGCTTTCGCGAAAGCGTGCTCTCATCAACCTTTTCATACCATTTTGCCGCCTGGTTGTATTTACCATTGTCAAAATAGAAATCTGCCACATCGATAAAAGCCGTATTGCGTTTTGTAGAAGTAGGGTACTCTTCAACGAAAGACTCCATAAGCGCGTCTGCATTGCGCTGGTTCAAACGCACGGCACAATTTGCGATGTAATATGCCGCATTACCTTGAATGGCATCATCTTCTACCTGATTTTTTACTTTTTCAAATAAACGTTGCGCTGCAATATATTGCTGCTCTTGATATAAATCAATCGCCTGATTATAAGTGCGCAGGTCATCTGTAAATATTTTGGACTGTTGTGCGTTAACCTCTATAAAAGAAGTAGCAGCCAGCAACAGAGTAAGCACGATTTTTTTCATAACGGGTTATGTTATTTATAGGAAAGTAAAGTTAAAATCTTACGATACTATAACGTCATAAAGTCTGTTTAATTATTCATAATCTTATTCACAGCATTGTGTAACTTTACAGCAAAACCTATACTTATGTCAGACCACGTTTTATCATTGAACCATGTAGACATCTACCAGCAAGAAAATCTGATACTTAAGGACGTTAACTTGAGTATTAAGAAAGGGGAATTTGTCTATCTTATAGGTAAAACAGGTAGTGGTAAAAGTTCTTTAATGAAGACACTTTATGGCGATATACCACTTAAAAAGGGCGAAGGAAACATAGTAGAACATAATCTATCGACCTTAAAAGAGCGTGACATACCGTATTTAAGACGTAAACTAGGTGTGGTTTTTCAAGATTTTAAACTCTTAACTGATCGTACAATTAAGGACAATCTCAAATTTGTTTTAAAGGCCACTGGCTGGAAGAAAAAGGCAGAGATGGAAGAGAAAATTGATCAAGTACTGGATAAAGTAGGCATGAAAACGACCGGATTTAAATATCCGCACGAGCTATCTGGTGGAGAACAACAACGTATTGCCATTGCAAGAGCGCTTTTAAATGACCCAGAACTTATCATTGCAGACGAGCCTACAGGAAACCTGGATCCACAAACTAGTGTCGAGATTATGGAAGTGTTACAACAAATCAATAAAAATGGAAATACCATTCTTATGGCGACACATGATTATGCATTGTTATTGAAATATCCGTCAAAAACTTTAAAATGCGATGGTGGCGAAGTATTTGAAGTAGTTCAAAAAACACTATAAGCGATATGATAAGTATATGCATTCCTGTTTATAATTATGATTGCAATCCATTACTGGAGCAATTAATTGAACAGACTGCTCAGTTGTTCTTGCCTTATGAAATCATTGTCTTTAATGATGCTTCAAAAAAAGAATTTGTACCACACGAGTCAACTCTAGTTTCAATAATAAATTCTACAGAGAATTTAGGTCGCAATAAAGCAAGAGAAGAATTAGCACTTGCAGCAAAATTTGACAACCTCATCTTTTTAGATGCCGATGTTTATTTACCAGATAATAAATTCTTAGAACGTTATGAAAGCTGTATTTCTAATAGTTACGATATCATCTATGGTGGAGTGGCGTATAGTAAAAACGTTCCGGAACAAGCTTATCTTTTAAGATGGACTTATGGCTCTAAACGAGAATCCAGACCAGTAGAAAAACGCAAAAAAGACGTTTATCAAAACCTAATTTCTATGGGTTTTATGATTAAAAAAGATGCCTTTTTAAAAATATCTACTGCTATTAGCGGCAATTATTATGGCCATGATATTGTGTTTTCTTACCGAATCAATTTTTTAAATTACCAAATCACTCATATAGAAAACCCTATAATTCACAAAGGCCTTGAACCTACATTAGTATATTTATACAAATCGATAGAAGCTATTAATACTACGTTTCACTCAGAACGAGTTGGGTTGATTCCCGATGATTTTAGACCTGTACAGCGCGCTTATCTTAAAATCAAAAAAACAGGTGCCATAAAGTTATTCATAAAAGTAATGGATAAAACAAAAGCAGTGTTAGATAAGAATCTACGATCTAGAAAACCGAAACTCATCTGTCTAGATTTGCTTAAATTGTATCATTATTCCCTATTAAAACAAGCAAACAAGCAAACACCACAGTAGCCACACAGTCCTTATTTGATGTTGAAACTATTTATATAATTACGTAGCGTCTTATTCATTTATTTAACAAATGCTTCTGACGCATTGTTTCTGATACATCATAAATGCGAAAACTATAATTTTTAAGGCTCATAAAATCCACTAACTTTAATCCTTTTAAAATAAATCAGTATTTCAACAGAGTTATTGCGCATTATGCAGATGGTGATTACAGCTCTCGAACAAAAGATCATTACTTTAGAAAAGACTTGTTTTCAATTTATTACCTTAACACAATAAATAGAAATAGTAAACTGAAAGTTCTTTTTAATATAACGAAAGGATTGTTTTCAAGAATAACTCGATGAGTAACCCTAACATACTTGTTATTATACCTGTATACAATAAACAGGCGACTATTGAACGTGCTATAAATTCAGTTTTAGCACAAACTGTTTCTTGTGATTTACTAGTTATAGATGACGGTTCTAAAGACTATAGCGCTTCAGTTGTTGAAAAAGTTGATAATCCTAGACTATCCTATATATCACAGCCTAATCATGGTGTGAGTTTTACTAGAAATAGAGGAATTAAAACTGCTCTTAAAAAAGGTTATGAATATGTAGCATTTCTAGACGCTGACGATTACTGGTTAGACAATCACATGGAGCAAATAGAACAGCTGATTGAAAAATTTCCAGAAGCTTCTGTATTTGCAAATAACTATCACCTTAAAATAGGTGAATCGCGATGGAACCGAACTAAATTCAGCAACCTTAAAGATCAAGAATCTCAAATAGTGAAACCTTTTTTTAAGGCAAACTACCTCAACTCTATTTTAAGCTCTTCTAGCTACTGCATGCGTTTAATAGGAAACGACCCTATTTATTATAACGAAGAACTGACGCATACTGAGGACACTGACTTTTTAATAAAAGTCGGGTTAACAAAAACTGTTGCTTTTAATAATAAAGCTACTGTAATTATTGACAAACAAGCAGATAACAGATCTGATGCTGTACACATTCTTAAAAGAACGGTAACCAACTTTGACTGTTATGAAGAAAAATATAAAGACATTGAAGGATTAAAAAAATATCTAGACATTAATAGGTTCTCAATAGCAGTAAATTATAGAATGTACGGCCTTATTGAAAGAGCTGTATATTATCAAAGAAAAATTGACTTAGACCATCTATCAAGTAAACAGCAACAGTTATTAAAAATGAGTCGTTTGCAACTTAAAGCGCTTCACAAGACCAAAAAAATTCTTGAAGTAATTGGGTTAGATTTAAGAACTGGCTAAGTCTTTAAATTCATTATAGTCTCTGATGTAGTCATCTTCACTAAACTCCATAGAAGCGACAACCATACATACAGAGCCACTAGAGAAATTCTCTAATTCGCGCCAAACCATGGTAGGTATTAACAGACCTTTATCTGGCTTATTAAGTGTGATGGTTTTTTGTTCTTTACCATCATCTAGGACCACATCAAAGCTACCACTTAACGCTATAATAAGCTGTCTCAACTCTTTATGCGCATGACCACCACGTTGTGAGGTGCTAGGAACATCGTATAAATAGTAGACGCGTTCCATTTTAAAAGGAATGGTATCACCTTCTATAACCGCAAGATTTCCTCTTGGGTCCGTAATTTTAGGAACATCTATAATTTTTGCGTGCATGTGGTAAATATAACTATAAGTCTGGATGACCAATACGATGACCTTCAAAACCAGTCAGGTAATCATTGATGCCGAGATTAAATACCATGTATTTATCATATAAATTGCGCCAGCCTTTTACATAACCTTTACGCCACAAGAAAAATACATATTTAAACTGCTTCATTTGTGCTGTCCATAGATTTTCTCTAGCCGCTAGTGCACCACGTGCATAAATCACTCGATTATTTGCTGGCTCATCACTGCTAGTATGAGCATCATGTTTAACAATGGTTTCCGGCACAAATTGAACTTTTAGATTCTTATCAATAGTATCAGTCAAGAATACATAATTCTCACTATCTCCAAACTGGGCACCTAATCCAAACCTCGTGTCAAATTGAATTGAACTGGCATGAATAGATTCTTTTTTAAAGGTTATTTCTGGAGAAAGCACTTCTCTTACACGCTTACGCGAAAGCGTTTCTTCAACAACACCATAATTTCTAAAAAGCAAACCTTTCTCAATCGCTGTCTGAAAAGTAATTATCTCTTGTTCACAATGGTTATGAGCTGCAATAACTTTGTCAACAGCATTATCCATAATAATACAATCATCATCTAATATCCAACAAATAGCAGTAGAAGCTTTTTCAATAGCAAGGTTGCGACTGCGAGAAAGACCAAAATTTTGATCATTAAAAACCTCAATATTGTCGTATTCTGAGGTAAGGTTTGTCGTTTTAGACTGATTAACAATAATAAGACGATACTTAATCTCACTTACCCTACATTGAAACATAGCCTCAAGAAAAGATAGATCGCTCCTATTCATCGTTGCGATAAGGATTTGTAAATCTTGATTAGTGTATGAATTCAACAGTGTATCTTTACGTCAAAGATAACTTTTATGCGCATTTTGCTCATAGGCGAGTACAGTGGTTTTCACAATTCTCTTAAATATGGACTTCAACAATTAGGTCACGAGGTAACCCTTGTGGGCGATGGTGATGGTTTTAAAAAATTTCCCGTAGACATAGAGGTAGGCAGCGATTACTTTAGAAGAGACTGGTTAAGAGAAAAAGTTAAAGTAGCCTGGTGGAAACTCACCGGTCATAATCTAGAGGACAATATCCGTTTAGCACGCTTCCGCGAAAGCGAGCATCTTATGAAAGGTTATGATATCGTTCAATTTATCAATTCAAACGCGTTGGGTTGTGAACCACCGATCGAGTGGCAAATGATTGATTACCTTCTCAAAAATAATAACAAAGCTTTTTTAGTAGCTTGTGGAGATGACTATCCATATGCACAGTTTCTAACCGAAAAACATCAAGGCTACAGTATACTGACCCCATATCTAGAAGACACTTCTCTAAAAAACCAATATCTCCATACTTTTAAATACCTTAAAAAAGGATATCGAGAGAATTATAATAGATTATTAAGCAAGTGCAAAGCCATCATACCATCTCATACTGATTTTCAAATGGCATTAAGTGACGAGTCTAAATGTGCTGATATGATTCCCAGTGCAATAATTATGGAGCAACTTGAATTGCATCAAAATCATATCGCGCAACCTATAGAAATTTTTATGGGAATTAATAGAGGTAACTATTTTAAAAAAGGGATTCCTTATTTTGAAAAAGCTCTTGATATTTTAAAATCTAAATATGGCCAAAAAGTAAACATCACTATTGCCGAAAATTTGCCTTATGATGAATATATCAAATCCTATCGAAAAAGTCACATCTTACTAGATCAAGCCCTTAGTTATGATCAAGGTTATAATGCGCTAGAAGCTATGGCACAAGGTAAAGTTGTTTTTGCAGGAGCTGGGACGCCATTTTTAAAGGCTTATGAACTTGAAAAGGCTCCACTTATAGATGCAAAACCAGATGTTGATTATCTAGTGCAAGAACTATCTAACCTCATCGATCATCCTGATGAAATTTTTAAATTAGGTAGAGAAGCTAGAGAATTTATAGAGAGACATCATAACGCCATTGACATTGCTAGAAAGTATCAGGCTTTATATATTGCTTAAAAAAGAAATCCAAAAATAAGTGGATTATCTATTCTTCCACTGGATATCGATACCATTGAAATCTGTCGCAGCTTGTTCTTTTGCCTGTTTAGGAATCATAAATTCGAATTCTAAGACCACTTCTAGACCATCATCTAGATAGAACAACATAGTTTCTTCGCCTTCATAATCACAGATAACAACAGCGTGAATTTCATGAATATTGAAATATTCGTCCTTCACTTCTTGTGGCTCTACAAACTCAAAATAATGCAGTACCCTAGCACCTTTAAAGTAATCGATTTGCTGTAAGTAGATATCTTTTTCCATGTGACAAAGGTAAGGTGTTTTTAAGTAATTGTTTATGAATCATGAGTTATGAAACCTAAGTAAATTGAAAAACCGCTTCAGAATACTGAAGCGGTTTTTCTATAAAAATATGATAAAGTAATTATTTAATTCTAGATTTCACGTTTATCATCAAATCCTTCTAATAATTGCGCTACTCGTTGAACAAACTGTCCACCTAGCGCTCCATTGACTACTCTGTGATCATAACTGTGTGACAAGAACATCTTCATACGTATTCCTATAAAATCACCTTGTGGTGTTTCTACAACCGCAGGAACTTTTCTGATTGCTCCTAGCGCAAGAATACCAACTTGCGGTTGATTGATAATAGGAGTTCCTAAAACAGATCCAAAAGTACCAACATTAGTAACTGTATAAGTTCCACCTTGAGTATCGTCTGGCTTTAACTTACCATCTCTAGACCTTCTAGCCAGGTCATTTACAGCCTTTGCCATTCCCATAAGATTTAATTGATCAGCATTTTTAATAACTGGTACAATTAAATTACCATCTGGTAGAGCAGCTGCCATACCTAGATTAATATTCTTGCGCTTGATAATGTTATCACCATCTACCGCAATGTTCATCATCGGGAATTCTTTAAGAGCCTTAGCAACGGCTTCCATAAAAATAGGCGTGAACGTCAGGTTTTCTCCTTCTCTTTTTGCAAAGGCGTCTTTATGTTTCTTTCTCCAGTTCCAGATATTAGTAACATCACATTCAATAAAACTTTGAACATGAGCACTAGTTTGAACTGATGCAATCATGTGATGAGAAATAAGTTTTCCCATACGCGTCATTTCAATTATCTCATCACCACCGTTTACACTAACCGGCGCCGCTGGTTTTTGAACTGCCGCATTGGCTGGTGCAGTTGTTTTAGCTTGTGGTGCAGCAGCGGTAGTTGTTTTACTAGCTTTCTTATCTGCTACGTAACTAAGTATATCATTTTTAGTAACACGACCATTACTACCCGTACCTTTTATAGACTCTAGTTCTTGCAGAGAAATATTTTCTTCTTTGGCAATGTTTTTTACTAATGGAGAGTAAAAACTATCTGAATCAGTATAATCTACTGGTGCAGCAGTTTCCATACCTTTTTCTACCTGTGCACTCGCTGTCTCAACAGTTGTCGCTGCTGGTGCAGTAGTTTCTGTTGCAGCTGGTGCTGGTGCAGATGCGTTATCGCCATCTGTCTCAATAATAGCTATCGTCTGGCCTACTTGAACTACATCATCTACTTGAAAGAGTACCTCTACAAGCGTTCCATCCACTTCACTAGGGACTTCACTATCTACCTTATCTGTTGCGATTTCAAGAATGGCCTCATCAGCCTCTATCGTGTCACCTACATTTTTAAGCCATGAAGTAATTGTAGCCTCAGCCACAGACTCACCCATTTTAGGTAATTTAAGTTCAAATTTTGCCATATCGTATAGTAACTATATCGTTTTCTTAGAAGTTGCAAAAGTAAGAATTCTAAAGAAAGAAAAGCACAATTTATCTCGCGTTAGGACTATTTTAAGTTTCAGCTATTCAAGTATCAGCTCTTTAACCTCTCCGCGAGAAGAACTACTGTCACTTCCTATAATCAAATTACGTTTAACGTTCAAGAAGCGATAAGTATACTGTGAAGATGTATTGTCTGCCATAAAACTGATCATTTCATCAAAGGAAAGTGTGGCCGTATCCCAGATAAATTGTGTTTGAGAATTCCACTTAAGATCAGACAACTGCTTATAAGTAGCTACCTTATCACAAAGACCTATTTGAAGCTTATTATCATTGGTAATCAAAACTCTATATGAGTTACTTGTACTTACAACGCTTTCATTTTCAATAGATTTTGTAGCAATAATACCTTTTAAAGCCAAATCTACTAATGCTTTTTCAATTTTAGACTTCTTAAAATGTTTATTGTAAAACAGCCCCATCGCGCCATAAAAACGCTCTAAGTATTTTCTATCCTTTACCGTGCTTTCGCCTTTAAAATGTATGACTTTAAGCTTGCCCAAATAATAATTTTGATAGCCATGTTGTAACGCAGTGTAACTTAGATCAATGTCCTCACCATACATAAAATACATTGGGTCAAAACCACCTAATTCTTCATAAACCAACTTTTTACAAACCATCATTGCTCCTACTAAGACTTCAACCTCTCCATTATCATCTTTTTGTAAATGGCTAGCATAATATTTAGAATCATTACCTAAAATCTTTTGTCTAGCTATTTGTGGAGTTGGGACGTTGCGCTTGCTTTCTGGCAGGTAGGTTCCGGTACCATCTATAAGCTGTGTAGTAGTGAATGCTATTTGTGGATTCGCTTTCGCGAAAGCGAGAACCTCATCAAACACTGTTTCTCCAACAACCGTATCGGGATTAAGAATGCACAGGTAATCACCTTGCGCGTGTTGCACTCCTATATTGTTCCCTTTTGAAAACCCTAGATTTTCATGATTTGTAATCAACTTAACTTGTGGAAAAATGTTTTGCAACATCTCAATACTGTGATCTGTAGAGTCGTTATCAACCACAATTACCTCTGCATCAATATTGTTGACCGCTTTTAGAACACTATATAAACACTGCTCTAGAAAAGCTGCAGCATTATAATTAAGTATGATAATGGATAAATCCAAATTTAGTTTTTTAGCGAGTTTTCATAAGGAACACGATGTAAGATACTGCGCCCTAGAGTAACCTCATCTGCAAATTCTAGTTCATCTCCTACAGCGATTCCTCTGGCTATGGTAGATGTGTTCACCTCTAAACCATTGAGCTGTTTAAATATATAAAAATTAGTCGTGTCACCTTCTATAGTTGGACTAAGCGCAAAAATAAGTTCCTGAACTCCATCATTCTGAATGCGTTGTATCAAAGACTTAATATTTAAATCTTGTGGACCTATACCGTCCATCGGGCTTATTTTTCCACCAAGAACATGGTATAAACCTCTATACTGGCTGGTATTTTCTATCGCCATTACATCGCGTATATCTTCTACCACACAAACGATGGTTTTATCTCTATTATGACTGGCACATATCTCACAGATATCGACATCACTTACATTATGACAGTTTTTACAAAATTTTAAATCATGACGCATATTAGTAAGCGCTTGTGATAAAACGTCTGTCTGATTTGCGGGCTGTCGCATTAAATGTAATACTAATCGCAAGGCCGTGCGCTTACCTATACCTGGTAATTGCGAGACTTGATTAACAGCTTCTTCTAATATTTTTGAGGAAAAATTCATGTGCTACAAATATAAGAGATGTGTTATTAGCGATAAGTCTTGTGTGGTAAGGAATTGATCAATTTTAATTTACCCATGAAACGCATCCTATTTAGATATTAAAAAAGTAGTTATTAAATACACCTATAAATAAAACCAGTAATATCACTAAATCACTAAAGCGTTTGTCTCTAAAATTAAAAATTCTATCAGTATTTTAGCATTAAAATTCAACCTGTGTCTTCTACTCAAATTCTTATAACCATTGCGGTATACTTTGCCGTGCTTATTTTGATTTCTTTCATTGTAGGTCGTAAAGGCGATAGCGCTACATTTTTTAGAGGTAATCGCAGCTCGCCGTGGTATGTAGTAGCTTTTGGGATGATAGGCGCTTCATTAAGTGGTGTGACTTTTATATCTGTGCCTGGCGCGGTAGAACTGGGCGCAATGAATTATTTTCAAGTGGTGCTGGGCTACATATTAGGTTATGTAGTTATAGGACTAGTACTGTTACCACTGTACTATCGGATGAACCTAACTTCTATTTATAGTTATTTGAACGACCGTTATGGAAGTGCAGCACAATACACAGGTTCTAGTTTCTTTTTATTATCTAGAGTCGTAGGTGCGAGTTTCCGCCTTTACTTAATTGCTGGAGTTTTACAGGATTTTGTTTTTGAAAGTATGGGAATTCAGTTCTGGCAAACGGTTACATTAACGGTTATACTTATATGGCTATATACGTTCAAATCTGGAATCAAAACGATTGTCTGGACTGATACATTGCAAACTCTCTTTATGCTTATTGCTGTAGGAGTTGCCATCTATTTTGTGTCGGACGGACTAGGTTTAAATGGAATAGGAGAAATCACCTCTTTTATAGGTGATAGTGAGATGTCACAAATATTCTTTTGGGATGACTGGAAAAGCGGTCAACATTTTGTCAAACAATTTATGGCTGGTGCCTTTATCGCTATAGTTATGACAGGACTGGACCAGGACATGATGCAAAAGAACTTAACCTGCCGTAGTTTAAAAGAGGCACAAAAGAACATGTTTTGGTTTACCATCGTATTGACCTTTGTCAATCTGATCTTTTTAGGATTAGGAGTTCTATTGACAGAGTATGCTTTATCAACTGGAATAGATGCTCACAAAGACGCCTTATTCCCTACGATCGCATTACAGACCAAAATGGGAATAGGTCTAGGCCTCGTATTTATATTAGGTTTAATTGCTGCAGCTTATTCTAGCGCAGACAGTGCACTTACATCACTTACCACTTCATTTTCTGTCGACATCTTAAAAATAGAAGAACGCTATGAAGTAAAAAAGCAAAACCTACTGCGCAAATTGATACATGTAAGTTTTTCAGTAATTCTTATTCTAGTTATTGTGAGTTTTGAATACCTGATAAAAGATGATAGCGTTATTAATAAGCTGTTCACATTTGCAGGTTATACTTATGGTCCATTGCTGGGGTTATTCTCATTCGGAATCTTGACGAGACTCAAAGTACATCATATCGCAACACCTTTTATTGCGGTAGCATCACCATTTATAGCCTATATATTAAGTTGGCTAGCTATTGAAATGTTCGGGTTTGAATTTGGCTTTTTTATCTTGCTACTTAATGGAGCATTGACGTTTATTGGACTACTAACTGCATCCTTATTTACAAAAAACTAATATTGTCCTGTACCTAAAAGCACTAATGTACAAGCTACCTCAGATTTAATACCAGCTTGATTCAGTTTTTCATAAAATTCTGGGTTTTCAGTTCCAGGATTAAAAATTACACGTTGTGGCTTTAAGCTTATAATATAATCATAGTACTGTGGTTGACGTTGCGCATTAAGATATAACGTCACCGTATCAACACCTATAAATGGTAATAATTCTTTGTGAATCTTAACATCATCTACCATACCAGTGCGCATACCTATAGCAACAGTCTCTATATTGAACTTGCGTAACCGATAGATGGCAATATTAGAATAACGCTCTTCTTTAAGTGACGCTCCAAGTACTAATGTTTTTTTAGACATATTTTAAGATAATTGCTGTAACAATAATACAAATGTATCGTCTTTTAGATGAAGAGGTTGATTACCCTTTGATTTATTTGATTAAGATTGAATTTTATGAAAAAGAAAAGTTCAAGATAACAATCGTATGATTCATAATTAATGGTTAGTGTTATTATACGATTTAGAAAACCCGAGCTTGCAGGCTCGGGTTTTTGATTTTATAAATAAGCGGTCGTAATTATTTTACCATTTGATCACAGCACTAGCCCACGTAAATCCACTACCAAAGGCTGCTAATACAACCGTATCACCTTCCTTAACCTTACCTTCTTCCCATGCCTCACATAAAGCGATAGGAATGGAAGCCGCAGTGGTATTACCATATCTCTGGATGTTATTGTAAACCTGATCGTCTGATAACTGAAATTTCTTTTGAATAAATTGAGAAATACGCAAGTTCGCTTGGTGTGGAACTAGCATATCGATATCACTTACCTCAAGATTGTTTGCCTTTAAACCTTCCATAATCACCTCGCTAAAACGTACAACTGCATTTTTAAACACAAACTGACCGTTCATATATGGATAGTAAGGAATATCCTCTTGCGGATTTTCTTCAATTAATTGAGGTACCCAATGGTTAGTAGATGGACCTTTGAGCGATAACTCTAGCGCATGCTTTCCTTCACTATGTAAGTGTGTAGAAAGAACTCCATGACCATCCACTTCACTTCTTGAAAGAACTGCAGCTCCTGCACCATCACCAAAAATCACTGACACAGATCTACCACGAGTCGTAAAATCTAATCCACCGCTATGATTCTCTGATCCTATCACGAGTACATTTTTATACATACCGGTTTTAATAAATTGATCTGCAACTGACAGAGCATATACAAAACCACTACACTGGTTGCGCACATCTATCGCCGGACAGGTATGAATACCCATCAATTCTTGAACTTGTACACCACAACCAGGGAAATAATAATCTGGCGATAAGGTGGCAAACACGATCATATCGATGTCATCTTTCGAGATCTTAGCACGTTCTAATGCCATTTCTGCAGCTTTAACACCCATGACAGCAGTAGAATTTCCGTCACCTTTTTTAATATGACGTCTTTCCTTAATACCAGTGCGTTCCTGAATCCACGCGTCGTTAGTATCCATTAATTTGGAAAGGTCATCGTTAGTAACTATATTTTCTGGGACATATTTTCCCATTCCGGTAATGCGAGAAGTATACATATTTATCTTTGTAAGGGTCGCAAGATAAGACCTACTCTTCATAAGGCACTAGAAGTTTTCCTTAATTTAATATGCATGCATAACAATTTGTTCCCATCAGATTTTCCAGAAATACCAGATGCTCAAGTGCATTATGATGGTAATTTTTACGCTTTCGCGGAAGCGCAACAACTACTATCCAAACTACTTAACGAAACACCATGGAGACAAAATAAGATTACGGTTTATGGTAAAGAACACTACGAACCTAGGCTAACGCAACTCTATGGCGATCCAGGAATAAAATATGGATACAGCAATATCTCTTATGATGCTTTACCATGGACTACCACATTACAAAAAATCAAAGAAGATGTTGAAAAAGCTACAGGCGCAACTTTTAATATATGTCTAATCAACAGGTACAGAGATGGACAAGACTCCAACGGCTGGCACGCAGATAATGAAAAAGAACTAGGAATCAATCCGGTAATTGCTTCTATAAGTCTAGGTCAAGAAAGGTTTTTTCATTTAAAACATCGTAATAATAAAGACTGGAAATTTAAATTCCCACTACAACATGGTAGCTTATTAGTTATGGCAAGTCAAACACAACATACCTATAAACATCAAATTGCCAAAACGAAAAGACTTATTGATGAACGCATCAACCTTACTTTTAGAAAGATCGTTGAGTTGTAAAATCATTTATACTTATCTTTAAATCAAATTTTATTTTATGAAAATCACATATGTTACGATAAATTTGATTCTTATTTTATTTTCTAGTAGTCTACTTTTTTCATCTGAAAAAGTAAAAAACGATGAGAAGGAATTTCTAATATCAATAGAAATGCTAGAAAACAACGAACTCCAATTAGTTTGTACTGAAGGTTGTGCTTGGGAGACGTTAAGCTTTACCCTATCCAATAATGAAAACGACCGAATGGTAAATGCATATGGTCTTAACGTTATAGAAAATCAAGATACTAATCCTAATAAAGGCCTAGCTCTATTTCTATTTTCTGTTCAAAAAAGCGGTAATGGATTGCAGCTCAAAGGAATTAAAGGAACTCGATGGACTGATTTAAATTTCTCTCTTAGAAAAGACAAACCTGCAAGCGTTGATAATGCTGGTGTGACCCTTTAAAATAAAGTTTTCTCAAAACGTAAAGCTTAGGGATTATTTACGACTTCACTCATATGGCAAGAGCAAAAGATATTTTAAGAGACCTAGATGAACGAGCAATAGACCGTATTATAGAAATGGGCTGGGAAGATCGTACGCCTTTTGATGCTATCGAGGCACAGTTTGGCGTTACAGAAAGTCAAGTAATTAAAATCATGCGTAACCAGATGAAGGAAAGTAGTTTCCGTATGTGGCGAGCACGAGTTCAAGGTCGATCTACAAAACATGTTGCACAACGTGATCCAGAAATGGACCGTTTCCGCTGCTCTAGACAACGTCATATATCAAATAATAAAGTATCAAAACGATAATTATAATTCTTTTATAAGGAGCTAAAGGAGCAAACTTAGTTTGCTCCTTTTTTTATGGCTATTATTTTCAATTAGATTGTTTTCTTAAAAATCATCAAATAATTTGTAACAAATTAGTTTTATTACATACTTATTTAGAAATTTGTCTAAATACCTAATTAAGTGAATAGCCTTTTTAAAGCCTTAAATGATCATACCAGAAGAGCGATTCTTGAGCTTCTCAAAGAAAACGACCTCAACGCTGGAGAAATAGCAAATCATTTTGATATTTCTAAACCCAGCATATCGCATCATCTCGATTTATTAAAGCAAGCTGGTTTAGTAACGGCTATAAAAAATGGGCAGTACATCACCTACTCTATTAACACTACAGTTATGGATGAGTTAGTTCAATGGATTATGAAACTTAAAGACTAAAAAAAATGAGAAATTCATCTTTACAAGAAACGGTTATTATCATCCTTACACTGATTCCCTTTATCTATCTAGGACTGGTTTATAGCGATTTACCAGACACCTTACCTATGCATTGGAATGCACAAGGTGAAGTGGACCGTATGGGTAACAAAAGAGAACTATGGTTAATTCCTATCTTACTTACTGGATTGATGTACGTTATACTTAAATGTGTGCCTAAACTAGATCCAAAAGGTCAAATTAAAAAAATGGGTAACAAATTTGGACATTTAAGAGTTGCTATAACTATATTTCAGACAGCACTTGCGGTAGGTATTATATATATGTCTACCACTTATAAGGATGGTGATACCAGTTCCCCTACGTGGATTTTTATGCTCATCGGACTATTATTTATAGTTTTAGGGAATTACATGCCAGCTATGAAACCTAACTATTTTGTAGGCATAAGAACACCATGGACACTTGAAAATGAGAATGTATGGCGCAAGACACATCGTGTAGGTGCTATTTTATTTATTACATCTGGCATTATAATACTGATCACATCATTGCTATTTGATATGCAAATCGCTTTCTATGCAACCATTGGCACAGCATTTGCCATAGTAGCATGGACCTTTATTTATAGTTACACACTTTATAAAAAACTACAGTAATCATGAAAAAAATAATCATTTTATTCGCACTACTTCCTCTAATGGGTTTTTCACAAAACCTATTTGATAAAGGCAATAAAGAAGTAGAAAAAGATCCTACAGAATTAAACATTACAGAAAATGTTCAAGGAACACTATGGTTACCTGATGGAGAGTCTAATCCACCACTAGTGATTATGTTAACTGGTAGTGGTCCTAATGATAGAGATGGTAATAGTGTAATGACTAAAAACGATAGTCATAAACAACTTGCACTAGCCTTGAAAAAAGAAGGTATTGCTACCTATCGATATGACAAGCGAGTAGTAACACAAATGAAAAAGAAAAAAGTAGATCCTAATACCAGTTTTGACGATTTTGTAACTGATGCGCGTGATATCGTATCTTATTTTGAGAAAAACAAACGCTTTTCAAAAATTTACATCGCCGGACATAGTCAAGGTTCATTAGTAGGCATGCTAGCCATTAATAAAAATATTGACGGATTTATATCACTAGCTGGTGCTGGAGAAGTTATTGATAACGTCATTGTCTCTCAAATAGCAGCACAAAGTCCCGGACTGGACACCATCGCGAGAACTACTTTTGATAAAATGCGTGCTCAAGAAGAAATTGTAGAAGATGTAAATCCTTATTTGATGCAATTACAAGGTCCGCAAATGCAACCTTTTATGGAGTCCTGGATGGCGTATGATCCAGCAATAGAAATCGCAAAATTAAAAACACCTGTTTTGATTATTAATGGAGATCGCGATTTTCAAGTATCTATAGAACAGGCAAAAATACTACATACTGCTGCGCCTTCTAGTCAATTAGAAATCATAGAAGGATTGAACCATGTACTTAAAAAAGTAGGTAACGATGATATAGAAGCTGCCAAAAGTTATACCGATGTAAATTTCCCTATTCATCCTGTTTTAATAGAAAAAATGGTCGCCTTTATAAAGGAATAATTTCTTAATAATTACGCTTCCGCGAAAGCGTGATTTCAACCACACAATATATATAAAGTCGTATTTTGCAATCATTCAAAATACGACTTTATGATTTTTCAAGAGATAGTAGAAAAGGCCATCGACACAACTCCTTTCATCACTAAGGACACCATCGTTTTTGGTTTATTGATGATATGTCTCGCATTGGTATTTTATTCTTCTTCTTTAAAAAAAGGCTTTTGGGCTGGATTTTATAAAATTGTTCCGGCTTTACTAATGTGCTATTTATTACCATCTATCTTAAGCTCGCTGGGAATTATTGCTCCAGAATGGACTACTATAGCTGAGGATGGTACGGTTACCGAGAATAGCTCATCTTTATATTACATGGCGTCTCGTTACTTATTACCAGCAGCACTAGTGTTGATGACCTTATCTATAGACTTAAAGGCCGTATTTAATCTAGGACCTAAGGCACTTATTATGTTTCTTACAGGAACGATAGGAATTGTTATCGGTGGACCTATCGCTATTTTAATTATAGGCTCATTTTCTCCGGAGACAGTCGGTGGCGAAGGTTTTGACGCAGTATGGCGCGGACTTTCTACTCTTGCTGGTAGTTGGATAGGTGGTGGCGCAAATCAAACAGCTATGCTTGAAGTATATGAATTTAATCAAGCCAAATATGGTGGTATGGTACTGGTTGATATAGTGGTGGCTAACTTATGGATGGGTATTCTTCTTTTTGGGATAGGTAAAGCTGCAAAAATTGATCAATGGTTTGGTGCGGACAGTCGTGCGATAGAAGATCTTAAAAAACGAGTATCCGATTATACAGCAAGTGTAAAACGAGAAGCTACTTTTACCGATACAATGGTAATGTTAGGAATCGGTTTTGGAGCTGTCGCCATAGCTCATTTTGGAGCAAATTATCTATCTGATTTAACAAGTAACATCGATGGAATTTCTGATAATATTTATTTAAGCTTTTTAACCAGTCAATTTTTCTGGATGATATCTATTGCTACATTAATAGGTATCATATTATCCTTTACACCAGCAAAGAGTTATGAAGGCACTGGTGCTAGTAGTATAGGAAGTATTTTTATTTATGTACTAGTAGCAACGATAGGAATGAAAATGGACTTGACACAAATTGTAGAAAACCCGTTATTAATTTTAGTAGGCATAGTATGGATGGCTATCCATGCTGGATTATTAATCCTTATGGCTAAGCTGATTAAAGCTCCCTATTTTTTCCTTGCGGTAGGATCACAGGCAAATGTAGGTGGTGCAGCCAGTGCTCCTATCGTCGCGGCCGAATTTCATCCTTCACTGACTAGTGTCGGTGTATTACTAGCAGTATTTGGTTATGTTGTAGGTACTATAGGTGCTCTTACCTGTACGATTCTAATGCAAATTGTAGCGACATCTTAAAGATTTTTAGAATAACAATTTCAAATGACTATATGGTATAAGTCAAACTTATACATCATATTTGCAGCCCAATAAAAAGCTCATGAAAAACACATATATAGCCATAATTACTTTATTAATTTTAACTTCTTGCGGTAATGATAAGAACGGTAATCTGATTGTTAATGGAACCGTAGATGGACTTAAGATAGGTAAGTTATACCTACAACAATTGCAGGATACTACTTTAGTAAACGTAGATTCTGTTATTGTAGATGGAGAAGCGCCTTTTCAAATGAGCGCGACTATAGATGAACCACAATTAATGTACTTATATCTAGATAAAAAAGACGGTACCATTTATGATGACAGACTAACATTTTTTGCAGAGGATACGATCATTACAATCAATACAACACTCGATAAATTTGAAACTAACGCAGTCGTTTCTGGTTCAAAAAACCAAAAATTATATAATGAGTTTAATGAGGTGAACAAGCAGCTATCAGAACGTTATACAGATTTATTTAAGCGCAGTATGAATTTGAGTCAAGCAGAGGTAAGAGATCAGGACTCTATCAATGCATTGTCCAGTGATATCAATAAGCATCTGAAAAGAAAAGTAGGTTATGCCTTAAATTTTGCAATGCTTAATAAAGATTATGAAATAGCACCGTTTATACTATTAAAAGAAGGCTATGAAGCAAATCCAGTATATCTAGATAGTGCTTATAACATGATGCCAAAAAAAATTCAGAGCAGTCGTTATGGAAAACAACTGTCTGAATTTATTAAAGAAAGAAAAGAGGAATTATAACTTATTGATACGCTCAATAAGTTCTCCACCTTTAGTTTCAAGATCTGTGCGCACACTTTTTAAGTGAGCTTTACGGTTTTCAACACTTTTGTCGTTCACTTTTGCGATTAATTCATCAAAGACAACGATACTGTCGTCTACAATTGCTTCAGTTGCTGCTACATCTGCATCTGGGTTAGCATCTTGTTGAATTAATGCTGCGTCTATAATATCTCCTATTACAAAGTTGATATCTTGTTTAAGGTCTCTAATACTTGCCATGGTAAATTATTTTATGCAAAAATACACCAAAATTAAACGCTATAGATGAACGCTCAACAATTTTGCCTCATTACTCGATTTCACTAATATATAAGGAACTGCAGCTGGTATTAAAATAGTTTGTGCAGGCTCTAATTTATGGTTTACACCATTACAAAAAACATCGCAAGACTCACCTACATTCATTAATACCATAAAGCTTTGGTGAGTATTTACCGCAATACGTTTGCATCCTTTGAAGAAAAGATAATCTGTAGTAAAATATTGATTGGTGGCTAGATTCTGTTTTCCCGATTGTGAGGGATTATAATCAATCACATGGTTATGAGATTCTTGATAATCACTTACTTCAATAGAATCTTCAATGTGTAATTCCCTTGCATTTCCTAAGTGATCTCTTCTATCAAAATCATAAACTCTATAGGTAATATCGCTAGACTGTTGAATTTCGGCCAGTGTAATACCTGCACCTATAGCATGTATCAAACCAGGTTTAATAAAAAAAGAATCGCCTTCCTTCACCTTGATTTGATTAAATAGATTCATTACGGTATTTTCAGAAATCGCTTTCGCGAAAGCGTCTTTATTACTCTCTTCCTTAAATCCTAGAATCAATCGTGAATCTGACTGTGCATCCATGATATACCACATTTCAGTTTTACCAAAACTGTTGTGTTTCTTCATAGCTACAGAATCATCTGGATGTACTTGAATCGATAAGTCCTGTGCTGCGTTGATATATTTGATAAGTAGTGGAAACTGTTTGCCGTGTAGTTCAATAACTTTTTTACCCAGCAATTCTAGTGGAAATTTTTCAATCAACTCATTAAGATCAAGACCGCTGTAGGCACCAGTATTAATGACACTAACATCATTTTCAACAACTGAAATTTCCCAACTCTCACCTAATTGAGATATGGGTGGCTCTATATTTTTAATTGTATTGAGTTCTTCTCCACCCCAAATTTTTTCTTTAAAAATAGGCTTGAAACTTAACGGGTATAATTTCATTATTCTCCTTTATAGACTACAAAGTTGCGTTCTGTTTCATAGAGTTTTATTTCTATATCGTACTTTGAGTCGAGTTTTGCTTTTATTTTATTATAAATCACATAAGCTATATTTTCTACCGTGGGATTTAATGTTTTGAAATCTGGGACTTCAATATTTAAATTCTTATGATCAAATGCATCTTCAACCTCAGATTTAATGACATCTTTTAAAATTTTTAAATCTATAAGATATCCTGTTTCTGGATCAACTTCTCCAGTAACACCTACTTCAAGATCATAATTATGACCATGAAAATTAGGATTATTACACTTACCAAATATAGCCGCATTTTTTTGATCATTCCAGTCAGGTCTATGTAGTCTGTGCGCTGCATTAAAGTGCGCTTTACGATATGCCGTTATTCTCATGAGATATGATTATAATATTTATCAAAAATGATCTTAAACCATGCTGTATAAAGATCTGGTTGCGCTATCATGTCTTCTTTAATATCGTTTGCCGTCATCCATTTATAACTTGCTACTTCATCCGGATTAATATTAGGATTTTCATTTGAGTATCCTACCATAACATGATCTAGCTCGTGTTCAGTAAGGCCATTGTCAAATGGAGCTATATAGATAAAGTGAAAAAGTTCTTTAAGATTTGCTGTCATACCCATTTCTTCTACAAGTCTTCTCTTGCCAGCCTCAATATTACTTTCTCCATCACGTTGGTGGCTGCAACAAGTATTAGTCCATAAGCCAGGTGAGTGATATTTACTTAGCGCTCTTTGTTGAAGTAATATTTCATCCTTGTCATTAATAATGAAAACTGAAAACGCTCTATGTAAAAGTGCTTTTTCATGGGCCTCAATTTTTTCCATAAGGCCTACTTTTTCATCCTCAGGATTTACTAATATAACGTACTCTTTATTATCCATTATTTTAATTATAGTTTCAAATTTACGAAATGACGTTATATCTTTTCCTAGTCATCATGTTAACAAAAAAAGCCTACAATAACGTAGGCTTTTTTTGTTTAGTAATATTTAAAGAATACTAGTCGCAATCACTGTATTGCCCTAGACCTGTCACAATAAATTCTGAACGTCTATTTAATTGGTGTTCTTCTGGTGTACAGTCTACTCCATTAGAACAGTTATTAACTAACTGTCGCTCACCATAACCTTTTGCAGTAAGTCTAGAAGCGTTGACTCCTTTTTCTATCAACCATTTTCTTGTGCTTTGTGCTCTTTTTTCTGACAAGATATCATTATAAGCATCAGGAGCTCTACTATCTGTATGTGATCTTATTTCCACAGATGTTTGTGGATATAATTCCATAAACGCTAGTATTTTAGACAGCTCTAATGCTGCGTCTGGTCTGATATTGAACCTATCAAAGTCGAAGTAAATATCTTTAATATTTAATAATGGTGCGATATCATCACAATCCACAATCTGAATTTTTTCATTCACCATAGCCAGTGGCACATCTAAGAAATCACTTTGTGTAGGAGTTGTAAAAAGATCCTCATCTGACGAATAGTCCTCTTTTTCAGTTCTCACAAAGTATTGTTTACCACACTCTAATTTGAAAACGTACTTACCATTTGCTTTAGTAACTAATTGATCTACTTTATTATTGTTTGCATCCATTACCATTACAGTCGCCTTATCCATAGGCAAGCCTGTTTTCTCATCTGTAACGGTACCAGTTAATATGATTTCACAGGCATCTTTAAGATCTTCTAATTGAACAAATCTATAGATATCATCGTCTCCTTGACCACCTGGCCTGTTAGAAGAAAAATACCCCATATTTGTGTCATCATTTATGATAAATGCAAAGTCATCATCTTCTGTGTTAGCAGGTTTACCAATGTTGATAGGTAAACTTAAAGTTCCATCAGGATTTATAGAGCTCGCAAATATGTCTAGACCACCTAGTCCTTGGTGACCAGTAGATGCGAAGTATAAAATACCTTTTTTAGATACAAATGGGAACGATTCTCTACCTTCCGTATTAATTTCTGAAAGGTTTCTAATATCTCCAAAACTACCATCCTCATTAATAGGAGCAACCCAAAGATCGGATTTAGTGAATTCATCATTTGCCTCATAACCCATACTTCCAGGCATATCACTTGTGAAATAAAGAAATTTACCGTCTGGTGATAATGCAGGGTGTGCTACTGAATATTCATCATTATTAAAAGGTAACTCAACTGGATCCGACCATGACTTACCTTCCTTGGTAGACTTATAAATCTTCAATTTATTGATACCATCAATATCTTGTCTATAAACTCCAGCATTATAATTGTTTCTAGTAAAATATATCGTCTTACCATCACTTGTAAATGTTGGTGTGCTCTCATGGTATCGAGTATTAATAACCTTAGAGAATCTTTCTTCATTAGACAGTTTACCCGCTTTGTCAGCATCTGCTACATACAATTGTAAAAAAGCTTGATCATTCCAACTGTGCGTTCTCTTTACAAAAGAGTTAGTATCTCTAGCTGTAGCAAAAACTATTTGATCTGCACCACCATAAAATGACGGACCAAAATCTGCCGCTGTAGAGTTGATTGCTGCTGTATTTTCAATTTCAAAACGACCTGATTGAAAATCTATAATCTGTAAATAGTCTGGCTGATCGCTATAAGACTTAGATCGAGAATCAAACCCTTTAAATGAATTGAACTTAGCCATTAATTCATCTGCTTCAGCATATCGTTTTACTGCTTTTAGAGATTGGGCATATCTAAAATAATATTCTGGATCAAGTGATTCAGAGTCTAAATCAAATAACTCTTTATACCATTTATAAGACTCAGTTAACTCATCGTTGAAGTAATAAGTATCTCCTAATTTCGAAAGTATTTCAACATTTTTATAACCTTTTTCAACAACTTTTAAATAAATCTGCTGCGCATCAATAAAAGCAAACTTTTCAAATTCTTTATTTGCCTTTTTTACATCTTTTACTTGTCCGTAACTTATAAAAGAAACAAGGCAAATAAGAGTAATTAGTATTTTTTTCATCATTATGGTTGTGTTTAAAAGAATCTAGGCGTTATTATTCTATCGTAACTATTAAAAAGTTCAAACCTTACAAACAGCTCATAACTTCCATCATTGTATAAAGCATTTCCTAGCTCTGTAGTTTCTCGATCATATGCAAATCCTATCATCATTTGATCACTTAACTGAAACCCTACTAATCCACTGATAGCTGCACTCCAACGATAAGCGGCTCCTAATGTTAACTTCTCATTGAATAAAAAGTTTGCTGTTAAATCTACCTGTAGTGGAGACCCATTTACCATCTTAACTAGTGTTGTTGGTTTAAACTTAATATCATCATTCAAATCAAAAACATATCCAGCTGTTGCAAAATAATGTATGCGCTCTTCTGCAATGAATGTAGTCGCGCTAGTATCATTACTGTCATCAAAGTGATTAGTCTGTAAAACATTAGGCGTACTCAATCCTACATAAAAACGATCTGTATGATAATACAATCCTAGACCTACTGTAGGGGATAACTTATTATCAATATTTTCCTGTAATCTAGGGTCTGATGTATTGAAGATATTCAGCTTTGTAAAATCCACATTTAATAAATGAACTCCTCCTTTTAAACCAAAACTTAAACGGGCCTCATCACCTACTGGTAAGGTATAACTGAAGTCTGCAGCTATATAAGTCTCATCACTAGGTCCTATCTCATCGTTCACAACACTTAAACCTAGCCCTACTCGACTATTCTCAATAGGTGTATGCAAAGACAAGCTTTGAGTACGAGGTGCTCCATCTAATCCTACCCATTGACTTCTATGTAGCCCTACAATACTCATCACACCGCGATTTCCTGCATATGCCGGATTAATCGTTATTGGATTATACATATACTGCGTGTATTGTGGATCCTGTTGTGCAGTAACCGCTTTCGCGAAAGCGAACAATAATATAATAGTTAATAATTTATTCATCATTTCTTATGTTATAAATAATTGAACTCACCTATTGAAATATCGGTGAGTTCAATAACATTTATCGATTAATATATAGATATCCAGCTAATTGCTTCGTCTCATTCTGGTCATTGATGTATTCAATAACGTAGAAGTAAGTCCCTTCTGGAAGCGCATCTCCTTGAGAGACCGTTACTCTACCTTCTGAGATACCTCTAAATACGCGGTTAGCATTGTTATAATTATCAACATTATAAACTTCTACACCCCAACGATTAAAGATACTTACATTATTATCAAAGTTCTCAATTCCTTGAATAAGGAAGAAATCATTTTGCATATCTCCATCTGGTGTAACAGCGTTATAAATATTAATACCTCTAGGGTCTTCATCTAAATAATCAGGTATACCATCGTTATCATTATCCTCATCTATAACATCTGATCCAGTAACAATCATATCGTTATCATCATCTGTATCTCGATAATCAACGTCGTCCATTCCATCAGTATTGTTTAAGTCTGTGAATGGACCTGTACCAATGATTAAACCATTAGGATCCTCATAACCTCCTAAATCACCGTCAAAAGCATCATCTAATCCATCCATATCAGCATCGATACCTGAAGGAGTAATGTCTGGGAAACCATCATTATCAAAATCGAACCCTTCAGTGCTATCAGGTACACCGTCATTATCAGAATCATCATCTAGATAATCAGGATTATCTGTACCGTCTGTATTTACTGGAGTAATACCTTCTCCAGCACCTGGAGTAGATTCATAAGCATCATCTAAACCATTACCATCTGCGTCAATTCCGCTAGGTGGAATATAATCATCTGTCGTTTGTGCTTCTACATTATCTGGTATACCATCATTATCTGAGTCTTGGTCAAACCAATCAGGAATACCGTCTCCATCAGAATCACCGCCACCTTCTAATACATCTAAGATACCATCGTTATCATCATCAATATCATCAACATCTGGTATACCATCACCATCATTGTCTGCTAGTAGCATATAACCATCACTTATCGTAGTAGTAGTTGCACCTACACTTACTACTACAAACGCTTCTGGATCAGAACCTACAGTTGTTAAGTCATATCCATCTGGTAGTGAGTCTTCATCTACATCTACTGTATAATTCCCTGCTGGAACTGTTACTATCCAATTACCTAATGCATCAACAGTTGTAATAGTCACATTACCAAATTCATCAGTTAATTCAACAACAGTTCCTGCTGGGAATAACATATCTACTAATGGATCATAAACCCCATCACCATCAACATCTTCATAAACAAATCCTGTAATATCTCCACTACCCTGATAACCATCATCTACGGTAGTCGTTGTAGCACCAGCTACAACAGTAACCATTGATTCTGGATTAGAACCGGTAGTCGTCAATGTATAACCTGCTGGCAGAGTTGCTTCAATAACTTCAATAGTATAGTCTCCTACTGGAACAGTCGCTGTCCAATTTCCTGCTGCATCAACAGTTGTAGTAAACACCGTACCTGATCCATCTGTTAGTTCTACTAACGTACCTGCTGGGAATAGCATATCTACCATTGGATCATACATGCCATCACCATCAAAATCGATATATACAAATCCTGTCACGTTACCTGGAGTAGCTAACGGTGTGATCGTTGGATCATTCGTCGTATCACCATCCATGTCGTTATCCTCATCGGCTGGATTATCACTATCGGACGTATCTGCTACTGGTCCGTTTGGACTTGTTGCATCTGTTGTCGCAGTATTCTCTACTTCTCCATTATCGATATCCATTTGAGTGATTGTATACATTCCTGTGAATGTTCCCATCTCGCCTGGTAATAAAGTATCTGGTGTTGTTGCTTGAGCTACAACTCCTAATAAAGCATCGCTTACGGTTACGCCTGTCAAGGTCGTCGTTCCTGTGTTGGTCGCTGTTAAGGTATAGGTAATCATATCTCCTACACTTACAACTCCATCTCCATTGGTATCTGCATAAACACCGCCTTTAACTAACTCGATAGCATCGTTTGGTGTTAACGGTGTGATCGTTGGATCATTCGTCGTATCACCATCCATGTCGTTATCCTCATCGGCTGGATTATCACTATCTGACGTATCGCTTACTGGTCCGTTTGGACTCGTTGCATCTGTTGTCGCAGTATTCTCTACTTCTCCATTATCAATATCCATTTGAGTGATCGTATACATTCCTGTGAATGTTCCCATCTCGCCTGGTAATAAGGTATCTGGTGTTGTTGCCTGAGCTACAACTCCTAATAAAGCATCGCTTACGGTTACACCTGTCAAGGTCGTCGTTCCTGTGTTGGTCGCTGTTAAGGTATAGGTAATCATATCTCCTACACTTACAACTCCATCTCCATTGGTATCTGCATAAACACCGCCTTTAACTAACTCGATAGCATCGTTTGGTGTTAACGGTGTGATCGTTGGATCATTCGTCGTATCACCATCCATATCGTTATCCTCATCAGCTGGGTTATCACTATCGGACGTATCTGCTACTGGTCCGTTTGGACTCGTTGCATCTGTTGTCGCAGTATTCTCAACTTCTCCATTATCGATATCCATTTGAGTGATCGTATACATTCCTGTGAATGTTCCCATCTCGCCTGGTAATAAAGTATCTGGTGTTGTTGCCTGAGCTACAACTCCTAATAAAGCATCGCTTACGGTTACGCCTGTCAAGGTAGTCGTTCCTGTGTTGGTCGCTGTTAAGGTATAGGTAATCATATCTCCTACACTTACAACTCCATCACCATTGGTATCTGTATAAACACCACCTTTAACTAACTCGATAGCATCGTTTGGTGTTAACGGTGTGATCGTTGGATCATTCGTCGTATCACCATCCATATCGTTATCCTCATCAGCTGGGTTATCACTATCGGACGTATCTGCTACTGGTCCGTTTGGACTCGTTGCATCTGTTGTCGCAGTATTCTCAACTTCTCCATTATCGATATCCATTTGAGTGATCGTATACATTCCTGTGAATGTTCCCATCTCGCCTGGTAATAAAGTATCTGGTGTTGTTGCCTGAGCTACAACTCCTAATAAAGCATCGCTTACGGTTACGCCTGTCAAGGTCGTCGTTCCTGTGTTGGTCGCTGTTAAGGTATAGGTAATCATATCTCCTACACTTACAACTCCATCACCATTGGTATCTGCATAAACACCACCTTTAACTAACTCGATAGCATCGTTTGGTGTTAACGGTGTGATCGTTGGATCATTCGTCGTATCACCATCCATATCGTTATCCTCATCAGCTGGGTTATCACTATCGGACGTATCTGCTACTGGTCCGTTTGGACTCGTTGCATCTGTTGTCGCAGTATTCTCAACTTCTCCATTATCGATATCCATTTGAGTGATTGTATACATTCCTGTGAATGTTCCCATCTCGCCTGGTAATAAAGTATCTGGTGTTGTTGCCTGAGCTACAACTCCTAATAAAGCATCGCTTACGGTTACACCTGTCAAGGTCGTCGTTCCTGTGTTGGTCGCTGTTAAGGTATAGGTAATCATATCACCTACACTTACAACTCCATCACCATTGGTATCTGTATAAACACCACCTTTAACTAACTCGATAGCATCGTTTGGTGTTAACGGTGTGATCGTTGGATCATTCGTCGTATCACCATCCATATCGTTATCCTCATCGGCTGGGTTATCACTATCGGACGTATCTGCTACTGGTCCGTTTGGACTCGTTGCATCTGTTGTCGCAGTATTCTCAACTTCTCCATTATCGATATCCATTTGAGTGATTGTATACATTCCTGTGAATGTTCCCATCTCGCCTGGTAATAAAGTATCTGGTGTTGTTGCTTGAGCTACAACTCCTAATAAAGCATCGCTTACGGTTACGCCTGTCAAGGTCGTCGTTCCTGTGTTGGTCGCTGTTAAGGTATAGGTAATCATATCACCTACGCTTACAACTCCATCACCATTGGTATCTGCATAAACACCGCCTTTAACTAACTCGATAGCATCGTTTGGTGTTAACGGTGTGATCGTTGGATCATTCGTCGTATCACCATCCATATCGTTATCCTCATCGGCTGGATTATCACTATCGGACGTATCTGCTACTGGTCCGTTTGGACTCGTTGCATCTGTTGTCGCAGTATTCTCAACTTCTCCATTATCAATATCCATTTGAGTGATCGTATACATTCCTGTGAATGTTCCCATCTCGCCTGGTAATAAGGTATCTGGTGTTGTTGCTTGAGCTACAACTCCTAATAAAGCATCGCTTACGGTTACGCCTGTCAAGGTCGTCGTTCCTGTGTTGGTCGCTGTTAAGGTATAGGTAATCATATCTCCTACACTTACAACTCCATCTCCATTGGTATCTGCATAAACACCGCCTTTAACTAACTCGATAGCATCGTTTGGTGTTAACGGTGTGATCGTTGGATCATTCGTCGTATCACCATCCATATCGTTATCCTCATCGGCTGGATTATCACTATCGGACGTATCTGCTACTGGTCCGTTTGGACTCGTTGCATCTGTTGTCGCAGTATTCTCTACTTCTCCATTATCGATATCCATTTGAGTGATCGTATACATTCCTGTGAATGTTCCCATCTCGCCTGGTAATAAAGTATCTGGTGTTGTTGCTTGAGCTACAACTCCTAATAAAGCATCGCTTACGGTTACACCTGTCAAGGTCGTCGTTCCTGTGTTGGTCGCTGTTAAGGTATAGGTAATCATATCTCCTACACTTACAACTCCATCTCCATTGGTATCTGCATAAACACCGCCTTTAACTAACTCGATAGCATCGTTTGGTGTTAACGGTGTGATCGTTGGATCATTCGTCGTATCACCATCCATATCGTTATCCTCATCGGCTGGATTATCACTATCTGACGTATCGCTTACCGGTCCGTTTGGACTTGTTGCATCTGTTGTCGCAGTATTCTCAACTTCTCCATTATCGATATCCATTTGAGTGATCGTATACATTCCTGTGAATGTTCCCATCTCGCCTGGTAATAAAGTATCTGGTGTTGTTGCTTGAGCTACAACTCCTAATAAAGCATCGCTTACGGTTACACCTGTCAAGGTCGTCGTTCCTGTGTTGGTCGCTGTTAAGGTATAGGTAATCATATCTCCTACACTTACAACTCCATCTCCATTGGTATCTGCATAAACACCGCCTTTAACTAACTCGATAGCATCGTTTGGTGTTAACGGTGTGATCGTTGGATCATTCGTCGTATCACCATCCATGTCGTTATCCTCATCGGCTGGATTATCACTATCGGACGTATCTGCTACTGGTCCGTTTGGACTTGTTGCATCTGTTGTCGCAGTATTCTCTACTTCTCCATTATCAATATCCATTTGAGTGATCGTATACATTCCTGTGAATGTTCCCATCTCGCCTGGTAATAAGGTATCTGGTGTTGTTGCTTGAGCTACAACTCCTAATAAAGCATCGCTTACGGTTACGCCTGTCAAGGTCGTCGTTCCTGTGTTGGTCGCTGTTAAGGTATAGGTAATCATATCTCCTACACTTACAACTCCATCTCCATTGGTATCTGCATAAACACCGCCTTTAACTAACTCGATAGCATCGTTTGGTGTTAACGGTGTGATCGTTGGATCATTCGTCGTATCACCATCCATATCGTTATCCTCATCGGCTGGATTATCACTATCGGACGTATCGCTTACTGGTCCGTTTGGACTCGTTGCATCTGTTGTCGCAGTATTCTCTACTTCTCCATTATCGATATCCATTTGAGTGATCGTATACATTCCTGTGAATGTTCCCATCTCGCCTGGTAATAAAGTATCTGGTGTTGTTGCCTGAGCTACAACTCCTAATAAAGCATCGCTTACGGTTACGCCTGTCAAGGTCGTCGTTCCTGTGTTGGTCGCTGTTAAGGTATAGGTAATCATATCTCCTACACTTACAACTCCATCTCCATTGGTATCTGCATAAACACCGCCTTTAACTAACTCGATAGCATCGTTTGGTGTTAACGGTGTGATCGTTGGATCATTCGTCGTATCACCATCCATATCGTTATCCTCATCGGCTGGGTTATCACTATCTGACGTATCTGCTACTGGTCCGTTTGGACTCGTTGCATCTGTTGTCGCAGTATTCTCTACTTCTCCATTATCAATATCCATTTGAGTGATCGTATACATTCCTGTGAATGTTCCCATCTCGCCTGGTAATAAAGTATCTGGTGTTGTTGCTTGAGCTACAACTCCTAATAAAGCATCGCTTACGGTTACACCTGTCAAGGTCGTCGTTCCTGTGTTGGTCGCTGTTAAGGTATAGGTAATCATATCTCCTACACTTACAACTCCATCTCCATTGGTATCTGCATAAACACCGCCTTTAACTAACTCGATAGCATCGTTTGGTGTTAACGGTGTGATCGTTGGATCATTCGTCGTATCACCATCCATATCGTTATCCTCATCGGCTGGGTTATCACTATCGGACGTATCGCTTACTGGTCCGTTTGGACTCGTTGCATCTGTTGTCGCAGTATTCTCTACTTCTCCATTATCGATATCCATTTGAGTGATTGTATACATTCCTGTGAATGTTCCCATCTCGCCTGGTAATAAGGTATCTGGTGTTGTTGCCTGAGCTACAACTCCTAATAAAGCATCGCTTACGGTTACACCTGTCAAGGTCGTCGTTCCTGTGTTGGTCGCTGTTAAGGTATAGGTAATCATATCTCCTACACTTACAACTCCATCTCCATTGGTATCTGCATAAACACCACCTTTAACTAACTCGATAGCATCGTTTGGTGTTAACGGTGTGATCGTTGGATCATTCGTCGTATCACCATCCATATCGTTATCCTCATCAGCTGGATTATCACTATCTGACGTATCTGCTACTGGTCCGTTTGGACTCGTTGCATCTGTTGTCGCAGTATTCTCTACTTCTCCATTATCGATATCCATTTGAGTGATCGTATACATTCCTGTGAATGTTCCCATCTCGCCTGGTAATAAGGTATCTGGTGTTGTTGCCTGAGCTACAACTCCTAATAAAGCATCGCTTACGGTTACACCTGTCAAGGTCGTCGTTCCTGTGTTGGTCGCTGTTAAGGTATAGGTAATCATATCTCCTACACTAATAACTCCATCACCATTGGTATCTGTATAAACACCACCTTTAACTAACTCGATAGCATCGTTTGGTGTTAACGGTGTGATCGTTGGATCATTCGTCGTATCACCATCCATATCGTTATCCTCATCAGCTGGGTTATCACTATCTGACGTATCTGCTACTGGTCCGTTTGGACTCGTTGCATCTGTTGTCGCAGTATTCTCAACTTCTCCATTATCGATATCCATTTGAGTGATTGTATACATTCCTGTGAATGTTCCCATCTCGCCTGGTAATAAAGTATCTGGTGTTGTTGCCTGAGCTACAACTCCTAATAAAGCATCGCTTACGGTTACACCTGTCAAGGTCGTCGTTCCTGTGTTGGTCGCTGTTAAGGTATATGTGATCATATCACCTACACTTACAACTCCATCACCATTGGTATCTGCATAAACACCACCTTTAACTAACTCGATAGCATCGTTTGGTGTTAACGGTGTGATCGTTGGATCATTCGTCGTATCACCATCCATATCGTTATCCTCATCAGCTGGATTATCACTATCTGACGTATCTGCTACTGGTCCGTTTGGACTCGTTGCATCTGTTGTCGCAGTATTCTCTACTTCTCCATTATCGATATCCATTTGAGTGATCGTATACATTCCTGTGAATGTTCCCATCTCGCCTGGTAATAAAGTATCTGGTGTTGTTGCCTGAGCTACAACTCCTAATAAAGCATCGCTTACGGTTACGCCTGTCAAGGTCGTCGTTCCTGTGTTGGTCGCTGTTAAGGTATAGGTAATCATATCTCCTACACTTACAACTCCATCACCATTGGTATCTGCATAAACACCACCTTTAACTAACTCGATAGCATCGTTTGGTGTTAACGGTGTGATCGTTGGATCATTCGTCGTATCACCATCCATATCGTTATCCTCATCAGCTGGGTTATCACTATCGGACGTATCTGCTACTGGTCCGTTTGGACTCGTTGCATCTGTTGTCGCAGTATTCTCAACTTCTCCATTATCGATATCCATTTGAGTGATTGTATACATTCCTGTGAATGTTCCCATCTCGCCTGGTAATAAAGTATCTGGTGTTGTTGCCTGAGCTACAACTCCTAATAAAGCATCGCTTACGGTTACACCTGTCAAGGTCGTCGTTCCTGTGTTGGTCGCTGTTAAGGTATAGGTAATCATATCACCTACACTTACAACTCCATCACCATTGGTATCTGTATAAACACCACCTTTAACTAACTCGATAGCATCGTTTGGTGTTAACGGTGTGATCGTTGGATCATTCGTCGTATCACCATCCATATCGTTATCCTCATCGGCTGGGTTATCACTATCGGACGTATCTGCTACTGGTCCGTTTGGACTCGTTGCATCTGTTGTCGCAGTATTCTCTACTTCTCCATTATCAATATCCATTTGAGTGATCGTATACATTCCTGTGAATGTTCCCATCTCGCCTGGTAATAAGGTATCTGGTGTTGTTGCTTGAGCTACAACTCCTAATAAAGCATCGCTTACGGTTACGCCTGTCAAGGTCGTCGTTCCTGTGTTGGTCGCTGTTAAGGTATAGGTAATCATATCTCCTACACTTACAACTCCATCTCCATTGGTATCTGCATAAACACCGCCTTTAACTAACTCGATAGCATCGTTTGGTGTTAACGGTGTGATCGTTGGATCATTCGTCGTATCACCATCCATATCGTTATCCTCATCGGCTGGATTATCACTATCGGACGTATCGCTTACTGGTCCGTTTGGACTCGTTGCATCTGTTGTCGCAGTATTCTCTACTTCTCCATTATCAATATCCATTTGAGTGATCGTATACATTCCTGTGAATGTTCCCATCTCGCCTGGTAATAAGGTATCTGGTGTTGTTGCTTGAGCTACAACTCCTAATAAAGCATCGCTTACGGTTACGCCTGTCAAGGTCGTCGTTCCTGTGTTGGTCGCTGTTAAGGTATAGGTAATCATATCTCCTACACTTACAACTCCATCTCCATTGGTATCTGCATAAACACCGCCTTTAACTAACTCGATAGCATCGTTTGGTGTTAACGGTGTGATCGTTGGATCATTCGTCGTATCACCATCCATATCGTTATCCTCATCGGCTGGGTTATCACTATCTGACGTATCTGCTACTGGTCCGTTTGGACTCGTTGCATCTGTTGTCGCAGTATTCTCTACTTCTCCATTATCAATATCCATTTGAGTGATCGTATACATTCCTGTGAATGTTCCCATCTCGCCTGGTAATAAGGTATCTGGTGTTGTTGCTTGAGCTACAACTCCTAATAAAGCATCGCTTACGGTTACACCTGTCAAGGTCGTCGTTCCTGTGTTGGTCGCTGTTAAGGTATAGGTAATCATATCTCCTACACTTACAACTCCATCTCCATTGGTATCTGCATAAACACCGCCTTTAACTAACTCGATAGCATCGTTTGGTGTTAACGGTGTGATCGTTGGATCATTCGTCGTATCACCATCCATGTCGTTATCCTCATCGGCTGGGTTATCACTATCGGACGTATCTGCTACTGGTCCGTTTGGACTCGTTGCATCTGTTGTCGCAGTATTCTCAACTTCTCCATTATCGATATCCATTTGAGTGATCGTATACATTCCTGTGAATGTTCCCATCTCGCCTGGTAATAAAGTATCTGGTGTTGTTGCTTGAGCTACAACTCCTAATAAAGCATCGCTTACGGTTACACCTGTCAAGGTCGTCGTTCCTGTGTTGGTCGCTGTTAAGGTATAGGTAATCATATCACCTACACTAATAACTCCATCTCCATTGGTATCTGCATAAACACCGCCTTTAACTAACTCGATAGCATCGTTTGGTGTTAACGGTGTGATCGTTGGATCATTCGTCGTATCACCATCCATATCGTTATCCTCATCGGCTGGATTATCACTATCGGACGTATCGCTTACTGGTCCGTTTGGACTCGTTGCATCTGTTGTCGCAGTATTCTCAACTTCTCCATTATCAATATCCATTTGAGTGATCGTATACATTCCTGTGAATGTTCCCATCTCGCCTGGTAATAAAGTATCTGGTGTTGTTGCCTGAGCTACAACTCCTAATAAAGCATCGCTTACGGTTACACCTGTCAAGGTCGTCGTTCCTGTGTTGGTCGCTGTTAAGGTATAGGTAATCATATCACCTACACTAATAACTCCATCTCCATTGGTATCTGCATAAACACCGCCTTTAACTAACTCGATAGCATCGTTTGGTGTTAACGGTGTGATCGTTGGATCATTCGTCGTATCACCATCCATATCGTTATCCTCATCGGCTGGATTATCACTATCGGACGTATCGCTTACTGGTCCGTTTGGACTCGTTGCATCTGTTGTCGCAGTATTCTCTACTTCTCCATTATCAATATCCATTTGAGTGATCGTATACATTCCTGTGAATGTTCCCATCTCGCCTGGTAATAAAGTATCTGGTGTTGTTGCCTGAGCTACAACTCCTAATAAAGCATCGCTTACGGTTACGCCTGTCAAGGTCGTCGTTCCTGTGTTGGTCGCTGTTAAGGTATAGGTAATCATATCTCCTACACTTACAACTCCATCTCCATTGGTATCTGCATAAACACCGCCTTTAACTAACTCGATAGCATCTAATAACACTTCAATATCTAACATACTACTATCTACATCTGTTGGGTCATTGTTATCTACAATATCATAACCGATGGTTGGTACTGGTCCATTATAGTTTGGTGCTGGATCGAACTCAAAGGTTCCATCTGCATTTACTGTAATATCTCCGATTGGATCGCCTGCTGCATCTGTCAATGGTGTTGCTACTCCTAATGGTAACACTGTTGCTGTTCCATCGCCATTTGCATCTACCGTTGCGCCGGTGATTGTATGACTAGAACTATCCGCATCTGTTAAGTTATCAAACAAGTCGCCTGTTAACGTTACATCTTCTGCTGTTGTTAAGTTTTCATCTAAATCATCAATGTCATCGGTAACTGGTGTTACCGTGATATCTAACATACTACTATCTACATCTGTTGGGTCATTGTTATCTACAATATCATAACCGACGGTTGGTACTGGTCCATTATAGTTTGGTGCTGGATCGAACTCAAAGGTTCCATCTGCATTTACTGTAATATCTCCGATTGGATCGCCTGCTGCATCTGTCAATGGTGTTGCTACTCCTAATGGTAACACTGTTGCTGTTCCATCGCCATTTGCATCTACCGTTGCGCCGGTGATTGTATGACTAGAACTATCCGCATCTGTTAAGTTATCAAACAAGTCGCCTGTTAACGTTACATCTTCTGCTGTTGTTAAGTTTTCATCTAAATCATCAATGTCATCGGTAACTGGTGTTACCGTGATATCTAACATACTACTATCTACATCTGTTGGGTCATTGTTATCTACAATATCATAACCGATGGTTGGTACTGGTCCATTATAGTTTGGTGCTGGATCGAACTCAAAGGTTCCATCTGCATTTACTGTAATATCTCCGATTGGATCGCCTGCTGCATCTGTCAATGGTGTTGCTACTCCTAATGGTAACACTGTTGCTGTTCCATCGCCATTTGCATCTACCGTTGCGCCGGTGATTGTATGACTAGAACTATCCGCATCTGTTAAGTTATCAAACAAGTCGCCTGTTAACGTTACATCTTCTGCTGTTGTTAAGTTTTCATCTAAATCATCAATGTCATCGGTAACTGGTGTTACCGTGATATCTAACATACTACTATCTACATCTGTTGGGTCATTGTTATCTACAATATCATAACCGATGGTTGGTACTGGTCCATTATAGTTTGGTGCTGGATCGAACTCAAAGGTTCCATCTGCATTTACTGTAATATCTCCGATTGGATCGCCTGCTGCATCTGTCAATGGTGTTGCTACTCCTAATGGTAACACTGTTGCTGTTCCATCGCCATTTGCATCTACCGTTGCGCCGGTGATTGTATGACTAGAACTATCCGCATCTGTTAAGTTATCAAACAAGTCGCCTGTTAACGTTACATCTTCTGCTGTTGTTAAGTTTTCATCTAAATCATCAATGTCATCGGTAACTGGTGTTACCGTGATATCTAACATACTACTATCTACATCTGTTGGGTCATTGTTATCTACAATATCATAACCGATGGTTGGTACTGGTCCATTATAGTTTGGTGCTGGATCGAACTCAAAGGTTCCATCTGCATTTACTGTAATATCTCCGATTGGATCGCCTGCTGCATCTGTCAATGGTGTTGCTACTCCTAATGGTAACACTGTTGCTGTTCCATCGCCATTTGCATCTACCGTTGCGCCGGTGATTGTATGACTAGAACTATCCGCATCTGTTAAGTTATCAAACAAGTCGCCTGTTAACGTTACATCTTCTGCTGTTGTTAAGTTTTCATCTAAATCATCAATGTCATCGGTAACTGGTGTTACCGTGATATCTAACATACTACTATCTACATCTGTTGGGTCATTGTTATCTACAATATCATAACCGACGGTTGGTACTGGTCCATTATAGTTTGGTGCTGGATCGAACTCAAAGGTTCCATCTGCATTTACTGTAATATCTCCGATTGGATCGCCTGCTGCATCTGTCAATGGTGTTGCTACTCCTAATGGTAACACTGTTGCTGTTCCATCGCCATTTGCATCTACCGTTGCGCCGGTGATTGTATGACTAGAACTATCCGCATCTGTTAAGTTATCAAACAAGTCGCCTGTTAACGTTACATCTTCTGCTGTTGTTAAGTTTTCATCTAAATCATCAATGTCATCGGTAACTGGTGTTACCGTGATATCTAACATACTACTATCTACATCTGTTGGGTCATTGTTATCTACAATATCATAACCGATGGTTGGTACTGGTCCATTATAGTTTGGTGCTGGATCGAACTCAAAGGTTCCATCTGCATTTACTGTAATATCTCCGATTGGATCGCCTGCTGCATCTGTCAATGGTGTTGCTACTCCTAATGGTAACACTGTTGCTGTTCCATCGCCATTTGCATCTACCGTTGCGCCGGTGATTGTATGACTAGAACTATCCGCATCTGTTAAGTTATCAAACAAGTCGCCTGTTAACGTTACATCTTCTGCTGTTGTTAAGTTTTCATCTAAATCATCAATGTCATCGGTAACTGGTGTTACCGTGATATCTAACATACTACTATCTACATCTGTTGGGTCATTGTTATCTACAATATCATAACCGATGGTTGGTACTGGTCCATTATAGTTTGGTGCTGGATCGAACTCAAAGGTTCCATCTGCATTTACTGTAATATCTCCGATTGGATCGCCTGCTGCATCTGTCAATGGTGTTGCTACTCCTAATGGTAACACTGTTGCTGTTCCATCGCCATTTGCATCTACCGTTGCGCCGGTGATTGTATGACTAGAACTATCCGCATCTGTTAAGTTATCAAACAAGTCGCCTGTTAACGTTACATCTTCTGCTGTTGTTAAGTTTTCATCTAAATCATCAATGTCATCGGTAACTGGTGTTACCGTGATATCTAACATACTACTATCTACATCTGTTGGGTCATTGTTATCTACAATATCATAACCGATGGTTGGTACTGGTCCATTATAGTTTGGTGCTGGATCGAACTCAAAGGTTCCATCTGCATTTACTGTAATATCTCCGATTGGATCGCCTGCTGCATCTGTCAATGGTGTTGCTACTCCTAATGGTAACACTGTTGCTGTTCCATCGCCATTTGCATCTACCGTTGCGCCGGTGATTGTATGACTAGAACTATCCGCATCTGTTAAGTTATCAAACAAGTCGCCTGTTAACGTTACATCTTCTGCTGTTGTTAAGTTTTCATCTAAATCATCAATGTCATCGGTAACTGGTGTTACCGTGATATCTAACATACTACTATCTACATCTGTTGGGTCATTGTTATCTACAATATCATAACCGACGGTTGGTACTGGTCCATTATAGTTTGGTGCTGGATCGAACTCAAAGGTTCCATCTGCATTTACTGTAATATCTCCGATTGGATCGCCTGCTGCATCTGTCAATGGTGTTGCTACTCCTAATGGTAACACTGTTGCTGTTCCATCGCCATTTGCATCTACCGTTGCGCCGGTGATTGTATGACTAGAACTATCCGCATCTGTTAAGTTATCAAACAAGTCGCCTGTTAACGTTACATCTTCTGCTGTTGTTAAGTTTTCATCTAAATCATCAATGTCATCGGTAACTGGTGTTACCGTGATATCTAACATACTACTATCTACATCTGTTGGGTCATTGTTATCTACAATATCATAACCGACGGTTGGTACTGGTCCATTATAGTTTGGTGCTGGATCGAACTCAAAGGTTCCATCTGCATTTACTGTAATATCTCCGATTGGATCGCCTGCTGCATCTGTCAATGGTGTTGCTACTCCTAATGGTAACACTGTTGCTGTTCCATCGCCATTTGCATCTACCGTTGCGCCGGTGATTGTATGACTAGAACTATCCGCATCTGTTAAGTTATCAAACAAGTCGCCTGTTAACGTTACATCTTCTGCTGTTGTTAAGTTTTCATCTAAATCATCAATGTCATCGGTAACTGGTGTTACCGTGATATCTAACATACTACTATCTACATCTGTTGGGTCATTGTTATCTACAATATCATAACCGATGGTTGGTACTGGTCCATTATAGTTTGGTGCTGGATCGAACTCAAAGGTTCCATCTGCATTTACTGTAATATCTCCGATTGGATCGCCTGCTGCATCTGTCAATGGTGTTGCTACTCCTAATGGTAACACTGTTGCTGTTCCATCGCCATTTGCATCTACCGTTGCGCCGGTGATTGTATGACTAGAACTATCCGCATCTGTTAAGTTATCAAACAAGTCGCCTGTTAACGTTACATCTTCTGCTGTTGTTAAGTTTTCATCTAAATCATCAATGTCATCGGTAACTGGTGTTACCGTGATATCTAACATACTACTATCTACATCTGTTGGGTCATTGTTATCTACAATATCATAACCGATGGTTGGTACTGGTCCATTATAGTTTGGTGCTGGATCGAACTCAAAGGTTCCATCTGCATTTACTGTAATATCTCCGATTGGATCGCCTGCTGCATCTGTCAATGGTGTTGCTACTCCTAATGGTAACACTGTTGCTGTTCCATCGCCATTTGCATCTACCGTTGCGCCGGTGATTGTATGACTAGAACTATCCGCATCTGTTAAGTTATCAAACAAGTCGCCTGTTAACGTTACATCTTCTGCTGTTGTTAAGTTTTCATCTAAATCATCAATGTCATCGGTAACTGGTGTTACCGTGATATCTAACATACTACTATCTACATCTGTTGGGTCATTGTTATCTACAATATCATAACCGATGGTTGGTACTGGTCCATTATAGTTTGGTGCTGGATCGAACTCAAAGGTTCCATCTGCATTTACTGTAATATCTCCGATTGGATCGCCTGCTGCATCTGTCAATGGTGTTGCTACTCCTAATGGTAACACTGTTGCTGTTCCATCGCCATTTGCATCTACCGTTGCGCCGGTGATTGTATGACTAGAACTATCCGCATCTGTTAAGTTATCAAACAAGTCGCCTGTTAACGTTACATCTTCTGCTGTTGTTAAGTTTTCATCTAAATCATCAATGTCATCGGTAACTGGTGTTACCGTGATATCTAACATACTACTATCTACATCTGTTGGGTCATTGTTATCTACAATATCATAACCGATGGTTGGTACTGGTCCATTATAGTTTGGTGCTGGATCGAACTCAAAGGTTCCATCTGCATTTACTGTAATATCTCCGATTGGATCGCCTGCTGCATCTGTCAATGGTGTTGCTACTCCTAATGGTAACACTGTTGCTGTTCCATCGCCATTTGCATCTACCGTTGCGCCGGTGATTGTATGACTAGAACTATCCGCATCTGTTAAGTTATCAAACAAGTCGCCTGTTAACGTTACATCTTCTGCTGTTGTTAAGTTTTCATCTAAATCATCAATGTCATCGGTAACTGGTGTTACCGTGATATCTAACATACTACTATCTACATCTGTTGGGTCATTGTTATCTACAATATCATAACCGATGGTTGGTACTGGTCCATTATAGTTTGGTGCTGGATCGAACTCAAAGGTTCCATCTGCATTTACTGTAATATCTCCGATTGGATCGCCTGCTGCATCTGTCAATGGTGTTGCTACTCCTAATGGTAACACTGTTGCTGTTCCATTGCCATTTGCATCTACCGTTGCGCCGGTGATTGTATGACTAGAACTATCCGCATCTGTTAAGTTATCAAACAAGTCGCCTGTTAACGTTACATCTTCTGCTGTTGTTAAGTTTTCATCTAAATCATCAATGTCATCGGTAACTGGTGTTACCGTGATATCTAACATACTACTATCTACATCTGTTGGGTCATTGTTATCTACAATATCATAACCGATGGTTGGTACTGGTCCATTATAGTTTGGTGCTGGATCGAACTCAAAGGTTCCATCTGCATTTACTGTAATATCTCCGATTGGATCGCCTGCTGCATCTGTCAATGGTGTTGCTACTCCTAATGGTAACACTGTTGCTGTTCCATCGCCATTTGCATCTACCGTTGCGCCGGTGATTGTATGACTAGAACTATCCGCATCTGTTAAGTTATCAAACAAGTCGCCTGTTAACGTTACATCTTCTGCTGTTGTTAAGTTTTCATCTAAATCATCAATGTCATCGGTAACTGGTGTTACCGTGATATCTAACATACTACTATCTACATCTGTTGGGTCATTGTTATCTACAATATCATAACCGATGGTTGGTACTGGTCCATTATAGTTTGGTGCTGGATCGAACTCAAAGGTTCCATCTGCATTTACTGTAATATCTCCGATTGGATCGCCTGCTGCATCTGTCAATGGTGTTGCTACTCCTAATGGTAACACTGTTGCTGTTCCATCGCCATTTGCATCTACCGTTGCGCCGGTGATTGTATGACTAGAACTATCCGCATCTGTTAAGTTATCAAACAAGTCGCCTGTTAACGTTACATCTTCTGCTGTTGTTAAGTTTTCATCTAAATCATCAATGTCATCGGTAACTGGTGTTACCGTGATATCTAACATACTACTATCTACATCTGTTGGGTCATTGTTATCTACAATATCATAACCGATGGTTGGTACTGGTCCATTATAGTTTGGTGCTGGATCGAACTCAAAGGTTCCATCTGCATTTACTGTAATATCTCCGATTGGATCGCCTGCTGCATCTGTCAATGGTGTTGCTACTCCTAATGGTAACACTGTTGCTGTTCCATCGCCATTTGCATCTACCGTTGCGCCGGTGATTGTATGACTAGAACTATCCGCATCTGTTAAGTTATCAAACAAGTCGCCTGTTAACGTTACATCTTCTGCTGTTGTTAAGTTTTCATCTAAATCATCAATGTCATCGGTAACTGGTGTTACCGTGATATCTAACATACTACTATCTACATCTGTTGGGTCATTGTTATCTACAATATCATAACCGACGGTTGGTACTGGTCCATTATAGTTTGGTGCTGGATCGAACTCAAAGGTTCCATCTGCATTTACTGTAATATCTCCGATTGGATCGCCTGCTGCATCTGTCAATGGTGTTGCTACTCCTAATGGTAACACTGTTGCTGTTCCATCGCCATTTGCATCTACCGTTGCGCCGGTGATTGTATGACTAGAACTATCCGCATCTGTTAAGTTATCAAACAAGTCGCCTGTTAACGTTACATCTTCTGCTGTTGTTAAGTTTTCATCTAAATCATCAATGTCATCGGTAACTGGTGTTACCGTGATATCTAACATACTACTATCTACATCTGTTGGGTCATTGTTATCTACAATATCATAACCGATGGTTGGTACTGGTCCATTATAGTTTGGTGCTGGATCGAACTCAAAGGTTCCATCTGCATTTACTGTAATATCTCCGATTGGATCGCCTGCTGCATCTGTCAATGGTGTTGCTACTCCTAATGGTAACACTGTTGCTGTTCCATCGCCATTTGCATCTACCGTTGCGCCGGTGATTGTATGACTAGAACTATCCGCATCTGTTAAGTTATCAAACAAGTCGCCTGTTAACGTTACATCTTCTGCTGTTGTTAAGTTTTCATCTAAATCATCAATGTCATCGGTAACTGGTGTTACCGTGATATCTAACATACTACTATCTACATCTGTTGGGTCATTGTTATCTACAATATCATAACCGATGGTTGGTACTGGTCCATTATAGTTTGGTGCTGGATCGAACTCAAAGGTTCCATCTGCATTTACTGTAATATCTCCGATTGGATCGCCTGCTGCATCTGTCAATGGTGTTGCTACTCCTAATGGTAACACTGTTGCTGTTCCATCGCCATTTGCATCTACCGTTGCGCCGGTGATTGTATGACTAGAACTATCCGCATCTGTTAAGTTATCAAACAAGTCGCCTGTTAACGTTACATCTTCTGCTGTTGTTAAGTTTTCATCTAAATCATCAATGTCATCGGTAACTGGTGTTACCGTGATATCTAACATACTACTATCTACATCTGTTGGGTCATTGTTATCTACAATATCATAACCGACGGTTGGTACTGGTCCATTATAGTTTGGTGCTGGATCGAACTCAAAGGTTCCATCTGCATTTACTGTAATATCTCCGATTGGATCGCCTGCTGCATCTGTCAATGGTGTTGCTACTCCTAATGGTAACACTGTTGCTGTTCCATCGCCATTTGCATCTACCGTTGCGCCGGTGATTGTATGACTAGAACTATCCGCATCTGTTAAGTTATCAAACAAGTCGCCTGTTAACGTTACATCTTCTGCTGTTGTTAAGTTTTCATCTAAATCATCAATGTCATCGGTAACTGGTGTTACCGTGATATCTAACATACTACTATCTACATCTGTTGGGTCATTGTTATCTACAATATCATAACCGATGGTTGGTACTGGTCCATTATAGTTTGGTGCTGGATCGAACTCAAAGGTTCCATCTGCATTTACTGTAATATCTCCGATTGGATCGCCTGCTGCATCTGTCAATGGTGTTGCTACTCCTAATGGTAACACTGTTGCTGTTCCATTGCCATTTGCATCTACCGTTGCGCCGGTGATTGTATGACTAGAACTATCCGCATCTGTTAAGTTATCAAACAAGTCGCCTGTTAACGTTACATCTTCTGCTGTTGTTAAGTTTTCATCTAAATCATCAATGTCATCGGTAACTGGTGTTACCGTGATATCTAACATACTACTATCTACATCTGTTGGGTCATTGTTATCTACAATATCATAACCGATGGTTGGTACTGGTCCATTATAGTTTGGTGCTGGATCGAACTCAAAGGTTCCATCTGCATTTACTGTAATATCTCCGATTGGATCGCCTGCTGCATCTGTCAATGGTGTTGCTACTCCTAATGGTAACACTGTTGCTGTTCCATCGCCATTTGCATCTACCGTTGCGCCGGTGATTGTATGACTAGAACTATCCGCATCTGTTAAGTTATCAAACAAGTCGCCTGTTAACGTTACATCTTCTGCTGTTGTTAAGTTTTCATCTAAATCATCAATGTCATCGGTAACTGGTGTTACCGTGATATCTAACATACTACTATCTACATCTGTTGGGTCATTGTTATCTACAATATCATAACCGACGGTTGGTACTGGTCCATTATAGTTTGGTGCTGGATCGAACTCAAAGGTTCCATCTGCATTTACTGTAATATCTCCGATTGGATCGCCTGCTGCATCTGTCAATGGTGTTGCTACTCCTAATGGTAACACTGTTGCTGTTCCATCGCCATTTGCATCTACCGTTGCGCCGGTGATTGTATGACTAGAACTATCCGCATCTGTTAAGTTATCAAACAAGTCGCCTGTTAACGTTACATCTTCTGCTGTTGTTAAGTTTTCATCTAAATCATCAATGTCATCGGTAACTGGTGTTACCGTGATATCTAACATACTACTATCTACATCTATTGGGTCATTGTTATCTACAATATCATAACCGATGGTTGGTACTGGTCCATTATAGTTTGGTGCTGGATCGAACTCAAAGGTTCCATCTGCATTTACTGTAATATCTCCGATTGGATCGCCTGCTGCATCTGTCAATGGTGTTGCTACTCCTAATGGTAACACTGTTGCTGTTCCATCGCCATTTGCATCTACCGTTGCGCCGGTGATTGTATGACTAGAACTATCCGCATCTGTTAAGTTATCAAACAAGTCGCCTGTTAACGTTACATCTTCTGCTGTTGTTAAGTTTTCATCTAAATCATCAATGTCATCGGTAACTGGTGTTACCGTGATATCTAACATACTACTATCTACATCTGTTGGGTCATTGTTATCTACAATATCATAACCGACGGTTGGTACTGGTCCATTATAGTTTGGTGCTGGATCGAACTCAAAGGTTCCATCTGCATTTACTGTAATATCTCCGATTGGATCGCCTGCTGCATCTGTCAATGGTGTTGCTACTCCTAATGGTAACACTGTTGCTGTTCCATCGCCATTTGCATCTACCGTTGCGCCGGTGATTGTATGACTAGAACTATCCGCATCTGTTAAGTTATCAAACAAGTCGCCTGTTAACGTTACATCTTCTGCTGTTGTTAAGTTTTCATCTAAATCATCAATGTCATCGGTAACTGGTGTTACCGTGATATCTAACATACTACTATCTACATCTGTTGGGTCATTGTTATCTACAATATCATAACCGACGGTTGGTACTGGTCCATTATAGTTTGGTGCTGGATCGAACTCAAAGGTTCCATCTGCATTTACTGTAATATCTCCGATTGGATCGCCTGCTGCATCTGTCAATGGTGTTGCTACTCCTAATGGTAACACTGTTGCTGTTCCATCGCCATTTGCATCTACCGTTGCGCCGGTGATTGTATGACTAGAACTATCCGCATCTGTTAAGTTATCAAACAAGTCGCCTGTTAACGTTACATCTTCTGCTGTTGTTAAGTTTTCATCTAAATCATCAATGTCATCGGTAACTGGTGTTACCGTGATATCTAACATACTACTATCTACATCTGTTGGGTCATTGTTATCTACAATATCATAACCGACGGTTGGTACTGGTCCATTATAGTTTGGTGCTGGATCGAACTCAAAGGTTCCATCTGCATTTACTGTAATATCTCCGATTGGATCGCCTGCTGCATCTGTCAATGGTGTTGCTACTCCTAATGGTAACACTGTTGCTGTTCCATCGCCATTTGCATCTACCGTTGCGCCGGTGATTGTATGACTAGAACTATCCGCATCTGTTAAGTTATCAAACAAGTCGCCTGTTAACGTTACATCTTCTGCTGTTGTTAAGTTTTCATCTAAATCATCAATGTCATCGGTAACTGGTGTTACCGTGATATCTAACATACTACTATCTACATCTGTTGGGTCATTGTTATCTACAATATCATAACCGACGGTTGGTACTGGTCCATTATAGTTTGGTGCTGGATCGAACTCAAAGGTTCCATCTGCATTTACTGTAATATCTCCGATTGGATCGCCTGCTGCATCTGTCAATGGTGTTGCTACTCCTAATGGTAACACTGTTGCTGTTCCATCGCCATTTGCATCTACCGTTGCGCCGGTGATTGTATGACTAGAACTATCCGCATCTGTTAAGTTATCAAACAAGTCGCCTGTTAACGTTACATCTTCTACTGTTGTTAAGTTTTCATCTAAATCATCAATGTCATCGGTAACTGGTGTTACCGTGATATCTAACATACTACTATCTACATCTGTTGGGTCATTGTTATCTACAATATCATAACCGACGGTTGGTACTGGTCCATTATAGTTTGGTGCTGGATCGAACTCAAAGGTTCCATCTGCATTTACTGTAATATCTCCGATTGGATCGCCTGCTGCATCTGTCAATGGTGTTGCTACTCCTAATGGTAACACTGTTGCTGTTCCATCGCCATTTGCATCTACCGTTGCGCCGGTGATTGTATGACTAGAACTATCCGCATCTGTTAAGTTATCAAACAAGTCGCCTGTTAACGTTACATCTTCTGCTGTTGTTAAGTTTTCATCTAAATCATCAATGTCATCGGTAACTGGTGTTACCGTGATATCTAACATACTACTATCTACATCTGTTGGGTCATTGTTATCTACAATATCATAACCGATGGTTGGTACTGGTCCATTATAGTTTGGTGCTGGATCGAACTCAAAGGTTCCATCTGCATTTACTGTAATATCTCCGATTGGATCGCCTGCTGCATCTGTCAATGGTGTTGCTACTCCTAATGGTAACACTGTTGCTGTTCCATCGCCATTTGCATCTACCGTTGCGCCGGTGATTGTATGACTAGAACTATCCGCATCTGTTAAGTTATCAAACAAGTCGCCTGTTAACGTTACATCTTCTGCTGTTGTTAAGTTTTCATCTAAATCATCAATGTCATCGGTAACTGGTGTTACCGTGATATCTAACATACTACTATCTACATCTGTTGGGTCATTGTTATCTACAATATCATAACCGACGGTTGGTACTGGTCCATTATAGTTTGGTGCTGGATCGAACTCAAAGGTTCCATCTGCATTTACTGTAATATCTCCGATTGGATCGCCTGCTGCATCTGTCAATGGTGTTGCTACTCCTAATGGTAACACTGTTGCTGTTCCATCGCCATTTGCATCTACCGTTGCGCCGGTGATTGTATGACTAGAACTATCCGCATCTGTTAAGTTATCAAACAAGTCGCCTGTTAACGTTACATCTTCTGCTGTTGTTAAGTTTTCATCTAAATCATCAATGTCATCGGTAACTGGTGTTACCGTGATATCTAACATACTACTATCTACATCTGTTGGGTCATTGTTATCTACAATATCATAACCGACGGTTGGTACTGGTCCATTATAGTTTGGTGCTGGATCGAACTCAAAGGTTCCATCTGCATTTACTGTAATATCTCCGATTGGATCGCCTGCTGCATCTGTCAATGGTGTTGCTACTCCTAATGGTAACACTGTTGCTGTTCCATCGCCATTTGCATCTACCGTTGCGCCGGTGATTGTATGACTAGAACTATCCGCATCTGTTAAGTTATCAAACAAGTCGCCTGTTAACGTTACATCTTCTGCTGTTGTTAAGTTTTCATCCTTATCGTCAATACAGGAAGCTGTTATAACTACATCTACTGTATCTGCTTCTAACGAACAAACACCTGTCCCTGTCACCGTATAAGTATATGTTCCTACTGCTGCGATAGGAAAAGTCACCACATTACTATTTGAATCAGTCCAAGACCCACCGGCATCTGCATCTGTTAAGTTTGCTAATAAACCTGCTTCACTCACACTATTTGTTGAACAGATATTAATCGTTCCATTACTTATTCCCGCTTCTGGCGCTGATGCGAAATTGATAACAACACCTACTGTATCTGTTTCTAACGAACAAACACCTGTCCCTGTTACCGTATAAGTATATGTCCCTGCTGTTGTGATTGGAAAACTTACGGCTATATTACCTAAATCTGTCCAAGCTCCGCCTGCATCTTCTCCTGTGATATTTAATAACAAATCTGCTTCACTTACACTATCTGTTGAACAAACTGTAATCGCTCCATTACTTATTCCCGCTTCTGGCGCTGATGCGAAATTGATAACAACATCTACTGTATCTGTTTCTAACGAACAAACACCTGTCCCTGTTACCGTATAAGTATATGTCCCTGCTGTTGTGATTGGAAAACTTACGGCTGTATTACCTGAATCTGTCCAAGCTCCGCCTGCGTCTTCTCCTGTGATATTTAATAACAAATCTGCTTCACTTACACTATCTGTTGAGCAAACTGTAATCGCGTTTGAACTTGTTCCTGCTTCTAATGAAGGACAAATAATCAATTCAGCCTCATCACTTTCTAATCCACAAGCATTATCAGTATGAGAAATAAACAATTTAAAAATATAACCATTCACATAATAAGCACTTCCACTTGCAATTGTAAGATCCTCAGTAGTCGCTATTGCCGCTGGCTCAAAACTCACACCACCATCTATACTAACAAACCATTCATAATTTGTTCCTGTTGTAATTACTGTTGTAGTACCTGTTTCAACAACTGAAGTTGTCACATCAAAAATAGCAGCCGTACCATTACCCACCGGTTGATCAGTTGGTTGAACTATAAAAGCTAAATCAATACCAACTTGAGAACTCCCTATAGCTTGCCCCTGATTGCCATCAACATCTGAAACACCTCCATTATTAACTAAAACAGGAACACCATCTCCATCAACACCTCCTAATATCCTGCCTTCACTATCTAAATCACTTAACTGTACATTATCACCACCTTCTAGTGCATCAAAACAACCATCTCCATCTCCATCCGTATTCAGACAAGCTGCATCTCCTGCATTTAAAATCGAAGAAAAAGACACATCGTCAATTCTAATATCATTTCCAGAACAAGTAGATAAATTATTTCTTATTGATATCTTCACATCTCCTGATGTGGATCCTGAATTCCAAACATAAGTAACTGTCTGCCACTCATCAGACCCATTACTTCCTCCAGTTAACCTTGATAATTCAGTGGTACTTTTAACACTAGAATCTAATAAAAATGATAAAGAAATAAAACCTAGACTATTATCCTCTTCAACAACCATTACTTCAACAGAGAAAAAATATTCTGTATTCGGAGTAACACCCACCACTGTTTGACTCCAATATTCTTGATTAACCGCAGTACTAGGATCTATATACAATGAATTATTTGGACTAGCTGCACTAGCTGTGGTATTATCTGTATTTAATTCATACAACATACCAGCTACAGAACACCCACCTCCTGTAGCCGTTGTTGTATCATTATAAATATTATCACCAGTTTGATTTGCATCTGTTATTAATATTGAACCATTTGACTCTCCACCTGTATACTCATAGTAAGTATCACAACCTCCATTTCTACTTGAAAAAGGAGAGACGGCTACCCAACCTTGAGTACTACAACTACCACTAGTATCTAACGGATTAGTCCCCGCACAATTACCATCTGCACAACCTCTACCTCTATTAAAATCAGATGTCCAATAACGATACCCATCAGAAAAATCACCATTCAATATTAAATTTGCACCTAAGATTAAATTAGACTCATTACACTCATCTACATCTAATATACCATCATTATCATCATCTAAATCACAAACATCAGAAATACCATCACCATCTGTATCTAGATTCCCTGATAATAACGGATCACAAGGATCAACTGCTTCTTCTACTGTTATTGTTATTGTAGCTGTATCTACGGAATCAACAGCTGCATTATCTGTCATTTCATAATCAAAAGCCGTAACACCAGTAAAACCTACATCAGGAATAAAAGTGATAACACCACTTGCATCTATACTTATCAAACCATTCGGAACAGCAAATACCTGAGCGTTCCCTGTTAATGCAATTCCATTTATAGAGAGTACACTTAAATCAACAGCTCCATTTGCTCCTCCATCACCATCATTATCATTACTTAAAGGTGTTATTTCAACATTTACATCTTCTTCAGTTTGATAAGAGTCATTTACAGCTACAGGAAACACATTTGGTGACCCATCTAAATTCACACAATTCTCTACAATATCTTGAGCAAAACAAGTACCTCCTCCATTGGGAGATGTACAACCCTCAAAAGAAACCTCAGGAGCTACAGTATTTACATTTTGAAAAATCCTTATATCACCATTCTGAGTTTGTCCAGCTGTACCATTACTATTAGAAAAATCCACGCGTCCGATAATAGAACCAGACTCAATTGTATTATCATTAGAAGAAGTTATATCAAAATAACCTGTTTTATTCTCAGTTACCCTTGGACCCTCTATTATTCCTCCACCACCTTGGATACCTTGATTTGTTAAAAAGTACCCTTCATTATATATCCTTCCAGTTGATAATGAAACTTTCTGATTAGATGTAACTAAAACTTGAGAGAAATTTTCTAAATTACCGTTCGCACCAACATCTAAAGCCCCACCTGTAATATTAATAATGTTTGTATTAATAATGGTCCCAGAATTCATATTCAGAGAACTATTAGAATTAATAACGCCACAATTCGTAACCAAAGTAGATGGACTTATTTGAAAATTATTATTAACAGTTAAAACCCCTTGATTCCTAATCTCACTTGCACCTGTTGCAGACGCATTTAACTGGCTACCCACATCGACAACACCCTCATTATCGAAGGTATACTGAGACCCTGGACCAAAATTCAATGATTGATTAACATCTAAAACACCTGTTCCCTTAATCGTTAGAGTATTGACATCTCCATTTATTGAAAAAGTATTGGTGACATTTAAACTTGCCCCATCTCCAATTGTAAGATTCAAATTCCCTTCTATTGATGGATTACCTCCAGTTAGATTTAAATCTCCAAAAACGTTCCATGTCGTATTAGTTCCTGAATTACTAGTAATATTTCCTTGTATCGTTAAACTTGCATTATCAGGAATACATATAACAGATCCACTCGCAAAAGTCACCTGACTGTTTTGATTAATATTGACATCACCTTGAATACATGTAACACCACTTGGAAATGTGTAACTAGTATTTACCACATTAGAGCCAAGTGTACTTGAACAAGTATCACACTGGGCATTAGCTTGAAAACTAACCAAGAGTAAGAAAAGTATCATCAGCGTTAAACGGATAATGAACTTTTCATTTTTTAAATCGAACATTTTGAAAACTAAAGACATCTGGGGAAATTAAAATTACACCTTAAACAATTTGCGAATTAAAGGCTGATATAACGCAAAAAAGAATAAAACGAAGCGGATTACTAAACTTTCGATATAAACACTATAATTTTCGATGAGCGGCGGGTAACAAATTTTTGCAGGTAATAATCCTTAGAGTTTCGCGAAAGCATAATAAAAATTATTTTAAAGATTAAGTATTCTCTATTTTTGGGTCTTATGAATAAGAAACTATTTGATAAAGAAGTTGCAAGACGTAGAACCTTTGGCATAATATCTCACCCAGATGCTGGTAAAACGACCTTAACAGAGAAATTGTTATTATATGGTGGTGCTATACAGGAAGCTGGTGCCGTTAAAAACAACAAAATCAAGAAAGGCGCTACAAGTGATTTTATGGAAATCGAGAGACAGAGAGGTATATCTGTTGCGACGTCTGTACTTGCATTTGAATATAAAAATATTAAAATTAATATACTAGACACGCCTGGTCACAAAGATTTTGCTGAAGACACTTTTAGAACGCTAACTGCTGTGGATAGCGTTATAGTAGTGATCGATGTCGCTAAAGGTGTTGAGGAACAAACTGTAAAACTGGTAGAGGTATGTAGAATGCGCAACATACCTATGATTGTTTTTATTAATAAAATGGATCGTGAAGGTAAGGACGCTTTTGACCTTATGGATGAGATTGAGCAAAAACTAGGATTGAGAGTTACTCCTTTAAGTTTTCCCATAGGAATGGGTTATGACTTAAAAGGGATCTATAACATTCATAAACAGAATATTAATCTATTCACCGGTGCATCTTCTAAAGATATTCACAGCACTACTGCTATTGAAAACTTAGATGACAAGTTACTGGATCAACTGGTAGGAGATAAAGCCGCTGGAATTTTAAGAGATGAGCTAGAACTGGTTACAGGTATTTATCCTAATTTCAATAGAGAAGAATATCTAGCTGGAGATCTACAACCCGTCTTTTTTGGTAGTGCTCTACACAATTTTGGTGTTAAAGAATTACTCGATGGTTTTATAGAGATCGCACCTGCTCCAAGGCCTAAAAAGGCCGAAGAACGATTAGTACAGCCTAATGAGGCAGACTTCAGCGGTTTTGTTTTTAAAATACATGCTAATATGGACCCTAAACATAGGGATCGTTTAGCTTTTATCAAGATAGTAAGTGGTGTGTTTGAGAGAAATAAAGCTTATAAACACATTAGACTTAATAAGAATCTTAAATTTTCTAGCCCTAATGCGTTTTTTGCGGAGAAAAAAGAAATTGTAGATGAGTCTTTCCCTGGTGACATCGTAGGCCTACATGATACTGGTAACTTTAAGATAGGTGATACACTGACCTCTGGTGAACTGTTGCATTATAAAGGTATACCATCCTTTTCTCCAGAACACTTTAGATACATTAACAATTCTGATCCTATGAAGTCTAAACAGCTTGCAAAAGGTATCGATCAATTAATGGATGAAGGTGTTGCACAACTTTTTACTCTAGAACTTAATGGCCGAAAAATAATAGGTACTGTAGGTGCACTGCAGTTTGAGGTCATACAATACCGTCTAGAACACGAATATGGCGCATCCTGTAGCTATGAAAACTTAAATGTATACAAGGCCTGCTGGATAGAAACAAAGGACGTTAACAGCGCTGAATTTAAAGATTTTAAAAGAGTAAAGGCTAAGTTTCTTGCTCATGATAAGAGAGATCAACTAGTTTTTCTTGCAGATTCTTCTTTCTCGTTACAAATGACACAACAAAAATATCCTAGCATTAAGTTTCATTTTGTATCTGAGTTTGAACCTATGGAAGCATAGCTAACTGCACTTCAACTTATTAAACAAAAAAAAGCCTACAATAACGTAGGCTTTTTTTGTTTAGTAATATTTAAAAGATTCTAATTACAATCACTGTATTGACCGAGACCTGTCACTATAAATTCTGAACGTCTATTTAATTGGTGTTCTTCTGGTGTACAGTCTACTCCATTAGAACAGTTATTAACTAACTGTCGCTCACCATAACCTTTTGCCGTAAGTCTAGAAGCGTTGACTCCTTTTTCTATCAACCATTTTCTTGTGCTTTGTGCTCTTTTTTCTGACAAGATATCATTATAAGCATCAGGAGCTCTACTATCTGTATGTGATCTTATTTCCACAGATGTTTGTGGATATAATTCCATAAACGCTAGTATTTTAGACAGCTCTAATGCTGCGTCTGGTCTGATATTGAACCTATCAAAGTCGAAGTAAATATCTTTAATATTTAATAATGGTGCGATATCATCACAATCCACAATCTGAATTTTTTCATTCACCATAGCCAGTGGCACATCTAAGAAATCACTTTGTGTAGGAGTTGTAAAAAGATCCTCATCTGACGAATAGTCCTCTTTTTCAGTTCTCACAAAGTATTGTTTACCACACTCTAATTTGAAAACGTACTTACCATTTGCTTTAGTAACTAATTGATCTACTTTATTATTGTTTGCATCCATTACCATTACAGTCGCCTTATCCATAGGCAAGCCTGTTTTCTCATCTGTAACGGTACCAGTTAATATGATTTCACAGGCATCTTTAAGATCTTCTAATTGAACAAATCTATAGATATCATCGTCTCCTTGACCACCTGGCCTGTTAGAAGAAAAATACCCCATATTTGTGTCATCATTTATGATAAATGCAAAGTCATCATCTTCTGTGTTAGCAGGTTTACCAATGTTGATAGGTAAACTTAAAGTTCCATCAGGATTTATAGAGCTCGCAAATATGTCTAGACCACCTAGTCCTTGGTGACCAGTAGATGCGAAGTATAAAATACCTTTTTTAGATACAAATGGGAACGATTCTCTACCTTCCGTATTAATTTCTGAAAGGTTTCTAATATCTCCAAAACTACCATCCTCATTAATAGGAGCAACCCAAAGATCGGATTTAGTGAATTCATCATTTGCCTCATAACCCATACTTCCAGGCATATCACTTGTGAAATAAAGAAATTTACCGTCTGGTGATAATGCAGGGTGTGCTACTGAATATTCATCATTATTAAAAGGTAACTCAACTGGATCCGACCATGACTTACCTTCCTTGGTAGACTTATAAATCTTCAATTTATTGATACCATCAATATCTTGTCTATAAACTCCAGCATTATAATTGTTTCTAGTAAAATATATCGTCTTACCATCACTTGTAAATGTTGGTGTGCTCTCATGGTATCGAGTATTAATAACCTTAGAGAATCTTTCTTCATTAGACAGTTTACCCGCTTTGTCAGCATCTGCTACATACAATTGTAAAAAAGCTTGATCATTCCAACTGTGCGTTCTCTTTACAAAAGAGTTAGTATCTCTAGCTGTAGCAAAAACTATTTGATCTGCACCACCATAAAATGACGGACCAAAATCTGCCGCTGTAGAGTTGATTGCTGCTGTATTTTCAATTTCAAAACGACCTGATTGAAAATCTATAATCTGTAAATAGTCTGGCTGATCGCTATAAGACTTAGATCGAGAATCAAACCCTTTAAATGAATTGAACTTAGCCATTAATTCATCTGCTTCAGCATATCGTTTTACTGCTTTTAGAGATTGGGCATATCTAAAATAATATTCTGGATCAAGTGATTCAGAGTCTAAATCAAATAACTCTTTATACCATTTATAAGACTCAGTTAACTCATCGTTGAAGTAATAAGTATCTCCTAATTTCGAAAGTATTTCAACATTTTTATAACCTTTTTCAACAACTTTTAAATAAATCTGCTGCGCATCAATAAAAGCAAACTTTTCAAATTCTTTATTTGCCTTTTTTACATCTTTTACTTGTCCGTAACTTATAAAAGAAACAAGGCAAATAAGAGTAATTAGTATTTTTTTCATCATTATGGTTGTGTTTAAAAGAATCTAGGCGTTATTATTCTATCGTAACTATTAAAAAGTTCAAACCTTACAAACAGCTCATAACTTCCATCATTGTATAAAGCATTTCCTAGCTCTGTAGTTTCTCGATCATATGCAAATCCTATCATCATTTGATCACTTAACTGAAACCCTACTAATCCACTGATAGCTGCACTCCAACGATAAGCGGCTCCTAATGTTAACTTCTCATTGAATAAAAAGTTTGCTGTTAAATCTACCTGTAGTGGAGACCCATTTACCATCTTAACTAGTGTTGTTGGTTTAAACTTAATATCATCATTCAAATCAAAAACATATCCAGCTGTTGCAAAATAATGGATGCGCTCTTCTGCAATGAATGTAGTCGCGCTAGTATCATTACTGTCATCAAAGTGATTAGTCTGTAAAACATTAGGCGTACTCAATCCTACATAAAAACGATCTGTATGATAATACAATCCTAGACCTACTGTAGGGGATAACTTATTATCAATATTTTCCTGTAATCTAGGGTCTGATGTATTGAAGATATTCAGCTTTGTAAAATCCACATTTAATAAATGAACTCCTCCTTTTAAACCAAAACTTAATCGAGCCTCATCACCTACTGGTAAAGTATAACTAAAATCTGCAGCTATATAAGTCTCATCACTAGGTCCTATCTCATCATTTACTACACTTAATCCCAGACCTACTCGACTATTCTCAATAGGTGTATGTAAAGACAAGCTTTGCGTGCGTGGTGCGCCATCTAATCCTACCCATTGACTTCTATGTAGCCCTACAACACTCATCACACCGCGATTTCCTGCATATGCCGGATTAATCGTTATTGGATTATACATATACTGCGTGTATTGTGGATCTTGTTGTGCAGTAACCGCTTTCGCGAAAGCGAACAATAATATAATAGTTAATAATTTATTCATCATTTCTTATGTTATAAATAATTGAACTCACCTATTGAAATATCGGTGAGTTCAATAACATTTATCGATTAATATATAGATATCCAGCTAATTGCTTCGTCTCATTCTGGTCATTGATGTATTCAATAACGTAGAAGTAAGTCCCTTCTGGAAGCGCATCTCCTTGAGAGACCGTTACTCTACCTTCTGAGATACCTCTAAATGCGCGGTTAGCATTGTTATAATTATCAACATTATAAACTTCTACACCCCAACGATTAAAGATACTTACATTATTATCAAAGTTCTCAATTCCTTGAATAAGGAAGAAATCATTTTGCATATCTCCATCTGGTGTAACTGCATTATAGATATTAATACCTCTAGGGTCAGAATCTAAGTAATCAGGTATACCATCGTTATCATTATCCTCATCTATAGCATCTGGTCCAGTAACAATCATATCGTTATCATCATCTGTATCTCGATAATCAACGTCATCCATTCCATCAGTATTGTTTAAATCTGTAAATGGATCTGTACCAACGATTAAACCATTAGGATCTTCATAACCTCCTAAATCACCATCAAAAGCATCATCTAGACCATCCATATCAGCATCGACACCTGATGGAGTAATGTCTGGGAAACCATCGTTATCAAAATCGAATCCTTCAGTGCTATCAGGCACACCGTCATTATCAGAATCATCATCTAGATAATCAGGATTATCTGTACCGTCTGTATTTACTGGAGTAATACCTTCTCCAGCACCTGGAGTAGATTCATAAGCATCATCTAAACCATTACCATCTGCGTCAATTCCGCTAGGTGGAATATAATCATCTGTCGTTTGTGCTTCTACATTATCTGGTATACCATCATTATCTGAGTCTTGGTCAAACCAATCAGGAATACCGTCTCCATCAGAATCACCGCCACCTTCTAATACATCTAATATTCCATCATTATCATCATCAATATCATCAACATCTGGTATACCATCACCATCATTGTCTGCTAGTAACATGTATCCATCACTTATCGTAGTAGTAGTTGCACCTACACTTACTACTACAAACGCTTCTGGATCAGAGCCTACAGTTGTCAAATCATATCCATCTGGTAATGAATCTTCATCAACATCTACTGTATAATTCCCTGCTGGAACTGTCACTATCCAATTACCTAAGGCGTCAACAGTTGTAATAGTCACATTACCAAATTCATCAGTTAATTCAACAACAGTTCCTGCTGGGAATAACATATCTACTAATGGATCATAAACCCCATCACCATCAACATCTTCATAAACAAATCCTGTAATATCTCCACTACCCTGATAACCATCATCTACGGTAGTCGTTGTAGCACCAGCTACAACAGTAACCATTGATTCTGGATTAGAACCGGTAGTCGTCAATGTATAACCTGCTGGCAGAGTTGCTTCAATAACTTCAATAGTATAGTCTCCTACTGGAACAGTCGCTGTCCAATTTCCTGCTGCATCAACAGTTGTAGTAAACACCGTACCTGATCCATCTGTTAGTTCTACTAACGTACCTGCTGGGAATAGCATATCTACCATTGGATCATACATGCCATCACCATCAAAATCGATATATACAAATCCTGTAACATTACCTGGAGTAGCTAACGGTGTGATCGTTGGATCATTCGTCGTATCACCATCCATATCGTTATCCTCATCAGCTGGATTCTCACTATCTGACGTATCTGCTACTGGTCCGTTTGGACTCGTTGCATCTGTTGTCGCAGTATTCTCAACTTCTCCATTATCGATATCCATTTGAGTGATCGTATACATTCCTGTGAATGTTCCCATCTCGCCTGGTAATAAAGTATCTGGTGTTGTTGCCTGAGCTACAACTCCTAATAAAGCATCGCTTACTGTTACGCCTGTCAAGGTAGTCGTTCCTGTGTTGGTCGCCGTTAAGGTATAGGTAATCATATCACCTACACTTACAACTCCATCTCCATTGGTATCTGCATAAACACCGCCTTTAACTAACTCGATAGCATCGTTTGGTGTTAACGGTGTGATCGTTGGATCATTCGTCGTATCACCATCCATATCGTTATCCTCATCAGCTGGGTTATCACTATCTGACGTATCTGCTACTGGTCCGTTTGGACTCGTTGCATCTGTTGTCGCAGTATTCTCTACTTCTCCATTATCGATATCCATTTGAGTGATTGTATACATTCCTGTGAATGTTCCCATCTCGCCTGGTAATAAAGTACCTGGTGTTGTTGCCTGAGCTACAACTCCTAATAAAGCATCGCTTACTGTTACGCCTGTCAAGGTAGTCGTTCCTGTGTTGGTCGCTGTTAAGGTATATGTGATCATATCACCTACACTTACAACTCCATCTCCATTGGTATCTGCATAAACACCGCCTTTAACTAACTCGATAGCATCGTTTGGTGTTAACGGTGTGATCGTTGGATCATTCGTCGTATCACCATCCATATCGTTATCCTCATCGGCTGGATTATCACTATCGGACGTATCTGCTACTGGTCCGTTTGGACTCGTTGCATCTGTTGTCGCAGTATTCTCAACTTCTCCATTATCGATATCCATTTGAGTGATCGTATACATTCCTGTGAATGTTCCCATCTCGCCTGGTAATAAAGTATCTGGTGTTGTTGCTTGAGCTACAACTCCTAATAAAGCATCGCTTACGGTTACACCTGTCAAGGTCGTCGTTCCTGTGTTGGTCGCTGTTAAGGTATAGGTAATCATATCACCTACACTAATAACTCCATCTCCATTGGTATCTGCATAAACACCGCCTTTAACTAACTCGATAGCATCGTTTGGTGTTAACGGTGTGATCGTTGGATCATTCGTCGTATCACCATCCATATCGTTATCCTCATCGGCTGGGTTATCACTATCTGACGTATCTGCTACTGGTCCGTTTGGACTCGTTGCATCTGTTGTCGCAGTATTCTCTACTTCTCCATTATCAATATCCATTTGAGTGATCGTATACATTCCTGTGAATGTTCCCATCTCGCCTGGTAATAAGGTATCTGGTGTTGTTGCTTGAGCTACAACTCCTAATAAAGCATCGCTTACGGTTACACCTGTCAAGGTCGTCGTTCCTGTGTTGGTCGCTGTTAAGGTATAGGTAATCATATCTCCTACACTTACAACTCCATCTCCATTGGTATCTGCATAAACACCGCCTTTAACTAACTCGATAGCATCGTTTGGTGTTAACGGTGTGATCGTTGGATCATTCGTCGTATCACCATCCATATCGTTATCCTCATCGGCTGGATTATCACTATCGGACGTATCGCTTACTGGTCCGTTTGGACTTGTTGCATCTGTTGTCGCAGTATTCTCAACTTCTCCATTATCGATATCCATTTGAGTGATCGTATACATTCCTGTGAATGTTCCCATCTCGCCTGGTAATAAAGTATCTGGTGTTGTTGCCTGAGCTACAACTCCTAATAAAGCATCGCTTACGGTTACACCTGTCAAGGTCGTCGTTCCTGTGTTGGTCGCTGTTAAGGTATAGGTAATCATATCTCCTACACTTACAACTCCATCTCCATTGGTATCTGCATAAACACCGCCTTTAACTAACTCGATAGCATCGTTTGGTGTTAACGGTGTGATCGTTGGATCATTCGTCGTATCACCATCCATATCGTTATCCTCATCGGCTGGGTTATCACTATCGGACGTATCTGCTACTGGTCCGTTTGGACTTGTTGCATCTGTTGTCGCAGTATTCTCAACTTCTCCATTATCGATATCCATTTGAGTGATCGTATACATTCCTGTGAATGTTCCCATCTCGCCTGGTAATAAAGTATCTGGTGTTGTTGCCTGAGCTACAACTCCTAATAAAGCATCGCTTACGGTTACACCTGTCAAGGTCGTCGTTCCTGTGTTGGTCGCTGTTAAGGTATAGGTAATCATATCTCCTACACTAATAACTCCATCACCATTGGTATCTGTATAAACACCACCTTTAACTAACTCGATAGCATCGTTTGGTGTTAACGGTGTGATCGTTGGATCATTCGTCGTATCACCATCCATATCGTTATCCTCATCAGCTGGGTTATCACTATCTGACGTATCTGCTACTGGTCCGTTTGGACTCGTTGCATCTGTTGTCGCAGTATTCTCTACTTCTCCATTATCGATATCCATTTGAGTGATTGTATACATTCCTGTGAATGTTCCCATCTCGCCTGGTAATAAAGTATCTGGTGTTGTTGCTTGAGCTACAACTCCTAATAAAGCATCGCTTACGGTTACGCCTGTCAAGGTCGTCGTTCCTGTGTTGGTCGCTGTTAAGGTATAGGTAATCATATCTCCTACACTTACAACTCCATCTCCATTGGTATCTGCATAAACACCGCCTTTAACTAACTCGATAGCATCGTTTGGTGTTAACGGTGTGATCGTTGGATCATTCGTCGTATCACCATCCATGTCGTTATCCTCATCGGCTGGATTATCACTATCTGACGTATCGCTTACTGGTCCGTTTGGACTCGTTGCATCTGTTGTCGCAGTATTCTCTACTTCTCCATTATCAATATCCATTTGAGTGATCGTATACATTCCTGTGAATGTTCCCATCTCGCCTGGTAATAAGGTATCTGGTGTTGTTGCCTGAGCTACAACTCCTAATAAAGCATCGCTTACGGTTACACCTGTCAAGGTCGTCGTTCCTGTGTTGGTCGCTGTTAAGGTATAGGTAATCATATCTCCTACACTTACAACTCCATCTCCATTGGTATCTGCATAAACACCGCCTTTAACTAACTCGATAGCATCGTTTGGTGTTAACGGTGTGATCGTTGGATCATTCGTCGTATCACCATCCATATCGTTATCCTCATCAGCTGGGTTATCACTATCGGACGTATCTGCTACTGGTCCGTTTGGACTCGTTGCATCTGTTGTCGCAGTATTCTCAACTTCTCCATTATCGATATCCATTTGAGTGATCGTATACATTCCTGTGAATGTTCCCATCTCGCCTGGTAATAAAGTATCTGGTGTTGTTGCCTGAGCTACAACTCCTAATAAAGCATCGCTTACGGTTACGCCTGTCAAGGTAGTCGTTCCTGTGTTGGTCGCTGTTAAGGTATAGGTAATCATATCTCCTACACTTACAACTCCATCACCATTGGTATCTGTATAAACACCACCTTTAACTAACTCGATAGCATCGTTTGGTGTTAACGGTGTGATCGTTGGATCATTCGTCGTATCACCATCCATATCGTTATCCTCATCAGCTGGGTTATCACTATCGGACGTATCTGCTACTGGTCCGTTTGGACTCGTTGCATCTGTTGTCGCAGTATTCTCAACTTCTCCATTATCGATATCCATTTGAGTGATCGTATACATTCCTGTGAATGTTCCCATCTCGCCTGGTAATAAAGTATCTGGTGTTGTTGCCTGAGCTACAACTCCTAATAAAGCATCGCTTACGGTTACGCCTGTCAAGGTCGTCGTTCCTGTGTTGGTCGCTGTTAAGGTATAGGTAATCATATCTCCTACACTTACAACTCCATCACCATTGGTATCTGCATAAACACCACCTTTAACTAACTCGATAGCATCGTTTGGTGTTAACGGTGTGATCGTTGGATCATTCGTCGTATCACCATCCATATCGTTATCCTCATCAGCTGGGTTATCACTATCGGACGTATCTGCTACTGGTCCGTTTGGACTCGTTGCATCTGTTGTCGCAGTATTCTCAACTTCTCCATTATCGATATCCATTTGAGTGATTGTATACATTCCTGTGAATGTTCCCATCTCGCCTGGTAATAAAGTATCTGGTGTTGTTGCCTGAGCTACAACTCCTAATAAAGCATCGCTTACGGTTACACCTGTCAAGGTCGTCGTTCCTGTGTTGGTCGCTGTTAAGGTATAGGTAATCATATCACCTACACTTACAACTCCATCACCATTGGTATCTGTATAAACACCACCTTTAACTAACTCGATAGCATCGTTTGGTGTTAACGGTGTGATCGTTGGATCATTCGTCGTATCACCATCCATATCGTTATCCTCATCGGCTGGGTTATCACTATCGGACGTATCTGCTACTGGTCCGTTTGGACTCGTTGCATCTGTTGTCGCAGTATTCTCAACTTCTCCATTATCGATATCCATTTGAGTGATTGTATACATTCCTGTGAATGTTCCCATCTCGCCTGGTAATAAAGTATCTGGTGTTGTTGCTTGAGCTACAACTCCTAATAAAGCATCGCTTACGGTTACGCCTGTCAAGGTCGTCGTTCCTGTGTTGGTCGCTGTTAAGGTATAGGTAATCATATCACCTACGCTTACAACTCCATCACCATTGGTATCTGCATAAACACCGCCTTTAACTAACTCGATAGCATCGTTTGGTGTTAACGGTGTGATCGTTGGATCATTCGTCGTATCACCATCCATATCGTTATCCTCATCGGCTGGATTATCACTATCGGACGTATCTGCTACTGGTCCGTTTGGACTCGTTGCATCTGTTGTCGCAGTATTCTCAACTTCTCCATTATCGATATCCATTTGAGTGATTGTATACATTCCTGTGAATGTTCCCATCTCGCCTGGTAATAAAGTACCTGGTGTTGTTGCCTGAGCTACAACTCCTAATAAAGCATCGCTTACTGTTACGCCTGTCAAGGTAGTCGTTCCTGTGTTGGTCGCTGTTAAGGTATAGGTAATCATATCACCTACACTAATAACTCCATCACCATTGGTATCTGCATAAACACCACCTTTAACTAACTCGATAGCATCGTTTGGTGTTAACGGTGTGATCGTTGGATCATTCGTCGTATCACCATCCATATCGTTATCCTCATCAGCTGGATTATCACTATCGGACGTATCTGCTACTGGTCCGTTTGGACTCGTTGCATCTGTTGTCGCAGTATTCTCAACTTCTCCATTATCGATATCCATTTGAGTGATTGTATACATTCCTGTGAATGTTCCCATCTCGCCTGGTAATAAAGTATCTGGTGTTGTTGCCTGAGCTACAACTCCTAATAAAGCATCGCTTACGGTTACACCTGTCAAGGTCGTCGTTCCTGTGTTGGTCGCCGTTAAGGTATATGTGATCATATCACCTACACTAATAACTCCATCTCCATTGGTATCTGCATAAACACCACCTTTAACTAACTCGATAGCATCGTTTGGTGTTAACGGTGTGATCGTTGGATCATTCGTCGTATCACCATCCATATCGTTATCCTCATCAGCTGGATTCTCACTATCTGACGTATCGCTTACTGGTCCGTTTGGACTCGTTGCATCTGTTGTCGCAGTATTCTCTACTTCTCCATTATCGATATCCATTTGAGTGATTGTATACATTCCTGTGAATGTTCCCATCTCGCCTGGTAATAAAGTATCTGGTGTTGTTGCCTGAGCTACAACTCCTAATAAAGCATCGCTTACGGTTACGCCTGTCAAGGTAGTCGTTCCTGTGTTGGTCGCTGTTAAGGTATATGTGATCATATCACCTACACTAATAACTCCATCACCATTGGTATCTGCATAAACACCACCTTTAACTAACTCGATATCATCGTTTGGTGTTAACGGTGTGATCGTTGGATCATTCGTCGTATCACCATCCATATCGTTATCCTCATCAGCTGGATTCTCACTATCTGACGTATCGCTTACTGGTCCGTTTGGACTCGTTGCATCTGTTGTCGCAGTATTCTCTACTTCTCCATTATCGATATCCATTTGAGTGATTGTATACATTCCTGTGAATGTTCCCATCTCGCCTGGTAATAAAGTATCTGGTGTTGTTGCCTGAGCTACAACTCCTAATAAAGCATCGCTTACTGTTACGCCTGTCAAGGTAGTCGTTCCTGTGTTGGTCGCCGTTAAGGTATAGGTAATCATATCACCTACACTTACAACTCCATCTCCATTGGTATCTGCATAAACACCGCCTTTAACTAACTCGATAGCATCGTTTGGTGTTAACGGTGTGATCGTTGGATCATTCGTCGTATCACCATCCATATCGTTATCCTCATCAGCTGGGTTATCACTATCTGACGTATCTGCTACTGGTCCGTTTGGACTCGTTGCATCTGTTGTCGCAGTATTCTCTACTTCTCCATTATCGATATCCATTTGAGTGATTGTATACATTCCTGTGAATGTTCCCATCTCGCCTGGTAATAAAGTACCTGGTGTTGTTGCCTGAGCTACAACTCCTAATAAAGCATCGCTTACTGTTACGCCTGTCAAGGTAGTCGTTCCTGTGTTGGTCGCTGTTAAGGTATAGGTAATCATATCACCTACACTAATAACTCCATCACCATTGGTATCTGCATAAACACCACCTTTAACTAACTCGATAGCATCGTTTGGTGTTAACGGTGTGATCGTTGGATCATTCGTCGTATCACCATCCATATCGTTATCCTCATCAGCTGGATTATCACTATCGGACGTATCTGCTACTGGTCCGTTTGGACTCGTTGCATCTGTTGTCGCAGTATTCTCAACTTCTCCATTATCGATATCCATTTGAGTGATTGTATACATTCCTGTGAATGTTCCCATCTCGCCTGGTAATAAAGTATCTGGTGTTGTTGCCTGAGCTACAACTCCTAATAAAGCATCGCTTACGGTTACACCTGTCAAGGTCGTCGTTCCTGTGTTGGTCGCCGTTAAGGTATATGTGATCATATCACCTACACTAATAACTCCATCTCCATTGGTATCTGCATAAACACCACCTTTAACTAACTCGATAGCATCGTTTGGTGTTAACGGTGTGATCGTTGGATCATTCGTCGTATCACCATCCATATCGTTATCCTCATCAGCTGGATTCTCACTATCTGACGTATCGCTTACTGGTCCGTTTGGACTCGTTGCATCTGTTGTCGCAGTATTCTCTACTTCTCCATTATCGATATCCATTTGAGTGATTGTATACATTCCTGTGAATGTTCCCATCTCGCCTGGTAATAAAGTATCTGGTGTTGTTGCCTGAGCTACAACTCCTAATAAAGCATCGCTTACTGTTACGCCTGTCAAGGTAGTCGTTCCTGTGTTGGTCGCTGTTAAGGTATATGTGATCATATCACCTACACTAATAACTCCATCACCATTGGTATCTGCATAAACACCACCTTTAACTAACTCGATATCATCGTTTGGTGTTAACGGTGTGATCGTTGGATCATTCGTCGTATCACCATCCATATCGTTATCCTCATCAGCTGGATTCTCACTATCTGACGTATCGCTTACTGGTCCGTTTGGACTCGTTGCATCTGTTGTCGCAGTATTCTCTACTTCTCCATTATCGATATCCATTTGAGTGATTGTATACATTCCTGTGAATGTTCCCATCTCGCCTGGTAATAAAGTATCTGGTGTTGTTGCCTGAGCTACAACTCCTAATAAAGCATCGCTTACTGTTACGCCTGTCAAGGTAGTCGTTCCTGTGTTGGTCGCTGTTAAGGTATATGTGATCATATCACCTACACTAATAACTCCATCACCATTGGTATCTGCATAAACACCACCTTTAACTAACTCGATAGCATCGTTTGGTGTTAACGGTGTGATCGTTGGATCATTCGTCGTATCACCATCCATATCGTTATCCTCATCAGCTGGATTATCACTATCTGACACATCGCTTACTGGTCCGTG